>JAFKER010000005.1:134949-1070147 GCA_017308595.1 Afipia sp. | reverse complement strand
GCCAGTCGGTCCGTCGTCCCGTGCTTCCGCCTTCTGAGCAATATCGAGTCCTTTCCGAAGGTCTCGAAGGGCTTGCCGCCAGGACCCGCGCTAACACAGGAAAGGACACCCATGCCTCTTTACGAGCATGTATTTCTCGCGCGTCAGGATGCGAGCGCCCAGCAGGTCGAAGACTTCACCACGCAGATCACCGGCGTGATCGAAGGTCTCGGCGGCAAGGTCACCAAGACCGAGAACTGGGGCGTGCGCTCCCTCACCTACCGCATGAACAAGAACCGCAAGGCTCACTTCATGATGCTCAACATCGACGGCCCCGCAGCGGTCGTCGCCGAGATCGAGCGTCAGGAACGTATCAACGAAGACATTATCCGCTATCTCACCGTCCGCGTCGAAGAGCTGGAGGAAGGCCCCTCCGCGATGATGCGCAAGGCCGAGCGTGACCGCGACGAGCGCGGTGGCGGCGGCTTCCGTGGCGACCGTGAAGGCGGTGGCTTCCGTGGCGGCGACCGCGATGGCGGCGGCTTCCGTGGTGACCGTGGTCCGCGCCGTTCGCGCGACGAAGATGCAACCGCAGCAGTTGAGGAGTAAGTACCATGGCTGAAGCAGGTGCACGCCGTCCGTTCTTCCGCCGCCGCAAGACCTGCCCGTTCACGGGTCCGAATGCGCCGAAGATCGACTACAAGGATTCCAAGCTGCTGATGCGTTACGTGTCCGAGCGCGGCAAGATCGTGCCGAGCCGCATCACGGCCGTTTCGGCAAAGAAGCAGCGTGAACTCGCCCGCGCCATCAAGCGCTCGCGATTCCTCGGCCTTCTGCCTTACGTGATCCGCTAAGACCTTCTCGTTATTCCGGACAGGCCGCGCAGCGGACTGATCCGGAATCGCGAAAAGATAATTGCGAAAGATTCCGGGTTCGCCACCGCAACGGTGGCGCCCCGGAATGACAACAGAACCACAGGATGCGTGCGCATCCTTTTTCTCATAACACTCCGGCATCGCGCCGTTGTGGATGGTTGGGGTTCGATGAACCTCTAACTGCTCGAAAGGAGCAGGACAGCTGATGATGACGGGTATCCTCATAGCACTGGCTGCCGGCCTCGCGTCGGCCTTGATGTTCGCGTCGATCGTGTCCGGCGCGCTGATCTCGATCGTGCTGTTTTACCTTGCGCCCCTGCCTCTGATGGTCGCGGCGCTGGGTTGGGGATCCGCGACCGCCATGATCGGCGGCATTGTCGCAGCCATCAGCCTCGGCGCCATTTTCGGCATCCCCTACATGCTGGCATTTGCGCTGACCATCGCGCTCCCCGCCTGGTGGCTCGGATACCTGACATTGCTGGCGCGCCCGGTGTCGGACGATCCTCAACTCGCCAACCTTGCGCCCGCGCTCGACTGGTATCCGACGGGGCGCGTTCTGCTGTGGATCGCAGGCTTCGCGACACTTACCACGATCAGCGCCCTGCTCACGCTCGGCACCGACGCGGAAACGATCAACACCTCGCTGCGCCGCGGCCTGCTGCGGATCATCGGCGGGCGCGGCGCCGTGCCGACGGGCGAGAGCGAGCGCGTTGTCGATGCGCTGGTAGCCGTTGCGCCGGGCGTTGCGACCATTATCGCGATGATGACTTTGACGCTCAATCTGTGGCTCGCCGCAAAAATCACCACCACATCCGGCCGCCTCAGCCGGCCGTGGCCGGACCTGCGCACCACAACGCTTCCGAAACTGACACTGGCCGCGCTTCTTGTCGCCGTCGTGCTCTGCTTTACCGGCGGGCTGCTGGCGATAGTGGCGCAGATCGCAAGTTCAGCGCTGCTGATGGCCTATGCCGCCACCGGCTTCGCCGTGCTGCATACAGTGACGCAGACGTTCTCAGGCCGCGCCTTCGTGCTCGGCGCAGCTTATGCCGGCACGCTGTTCATCGGCTGGCCGCTGATCGGAATGATCGGCCTCGGTCTCGCCGATGCCGTTCTTGGAATTCGACAAGCCTACTGGAATCGGCGCGGGCCACCGCCCCTGCCGAGTGCCTGATCTTCACGTTCAACAAACACTTCAACTCAAGACATCAACGGAGAACTCAAATGGAAGTCATTCTACTGGAACGCGTGGCCAAGCTCGGCCAGATGGGCGATGTGGTCAAAGTGAAGGACGGCTTTGCCCGTAACTTCCTGCTCAAGCGCAACAAGGCCCTGCGCGCGACCAAGGAAAACCGCGAGAAGTACGACGGCATGAAAGCCGAACTCGAGGCCAAGAACATTCAGGCCAAGGGCGAAGCCACCAAGGTTGCCGAGAAGATCGACGGCCGCAACGTCGTCATCATCCGTCAGGCGTCGGAAACCGGCCAGCTCTACGGTTCGGTCTCGGTGCGTGACATCATGGCCGCGCTGGAAGCCGACGGCGTTGCGCTGAACCGTTCGCAGGTTCTGCTCGACGCGCCGATCAAGACTATCGGCCAGCACAAGATCACCATCGCCGTGCATCCTGAAGTCGAAGTCCATGTGTCGACCACGGTTGCGCGCTCCGAGGCGGAAGCCGAGCGCATCAACCGCGGCGAAGACGTCAACAGCCGTCAGGAAGATCGCGACGCAGCGGCCGAAGCCATCGCCGCCGCCGGCGAGTTCTTCGATCCGGAAGCCGAACACGACGATGAAGCTGCTCCGGCTCCTGCCGAAGACAAGTAAAATACCGGCGCAAGCCGGTTACACCAATAAAAAGCCCGGTCTCATGGAGGCCGGGCTTTTGTTTTGACGATCGCTCACGCGCTCAAGCGTCCCGGCGGCTCCTTTTCCATCAGCTTGTCGCCAAGCATTGCGATCGAAGCGAGCGCTGTCGCCGTATGTTTCTCCACACCCTCGGTCACGGAGAACACATCAGCTGCCACAACCGACACCTGCCGGCCCGGCTTCACCACACGGGCCCGGCAAATCAGGCGGGTGCCGGTTGCCGGAGCGAGAAGATTGAGCTTGAACTCCGCCGTCAGCACGCCTTGTCCCCGCACCGTCGCCGCAGCCACGGTGGTGGCATTGTCGACGAGAAACGCAGTGACCCCGCCGTGAAAGAAACCGTTCTGCTGCAGCAATTCGGGACGGCGGTTCACCGCCATGACGCAGACGCCGGGAGACAATTCATCCACCTCCGCGCCCATGTGCGCCATGAAGCCCTGATCGGCGAGGCGCGCGCGTAGATAACTGCCCAGCGGCGCGAAATCCGTATCACTTTGTTGCATCAGCGTGCCTTCCCCGTGGTGAGTGCGCGAATGGCGCAGGCGATCAGGACATCCGCCTGACCCAGCAAATCGGTGGCGTCCCGTCCGGACAGCCATGCACGGCAGAAGAATTGCGCCGGCCCGATGATCTGGCTGGCGAACATCGCGCCCGACATCGGAATCAATTCACCGCTTGCGACCAGCGGCGCGCGCCATAATTCAATTCCTTCCATGAGTGTGGAGTTCTGCGCGCTGCGCGCGTCGCGCACGTCCTTCGCCCATTCGCTGCGCGATATCTCAAACAGGAAATTGGCTTCGCGGCGATTGTCGGCCACCCACGTCAGATGAGTGTGGATCAGACGCGCGATTCCCTCCTCCGCGCCCGGCGGCGGATCGATCACATCGAGCATCGCGATGTGGTAACGCCGCAGCAATTCAAGAAACAGCGTGCCCGCGAGCTCGCGCTTCGAATTGAAGAAATGGAAGAAGCTACCGTTGGATGCACCGGCCCGTTCACGGATCGCAGCAACCGTCGCGCCCTCGAACCCATCCTTGTCGAACACAGCCAAAGCCGCCGTCAGCAGATCGTCGCGCGCACCCGCCATGACCTCTCCGAAAAATAGAGTATTACTCTAGAGTAATACTCTATTCAAGACGTGCAACGGCGAATGGCAGACATCACCCCTGAAATGGCAACTATTGAGAGATGGGCGGGATGGGGTTCCCAGCCGGAACCGGCGGAGGACCAGCCGAAACCACCGGTTTTGGCGCAGGGGAAGGCCCGATATCGATCGTCAGCGGTCCCGCCGGAACGTCTTCCTTCGGTGGAGCCACGGCCGCTTCGGCTGGCTTGGCGGCCTCCTTGGGTGCCGGCGTCACCGCAGGCACAGGGTCAGGACGCGTTCCGTCGACCTTTGCAGTATCGCTCTTCTCAGACTCTTTTGACGGTTCCGCCTTGTCTGCCTCAGGCTTTGCATCCGGCTTGGCCGCCTCCGCAGGCTGATCGCTCTTCGGCGGCTGGTGGCGCGCTTCGTTCTTCGGCGGAAGCCCTTCCTTGGCTGCCTTTGCGGCCTCTCGGGCAGCCTGCCGCGCCGCGCGCCGCTCCGCCGCCGCCTTCTGGCGCTCGGTTTGCGCCTGAGGATCGGATGCGTCAGGTTTGGCGGCCTCGCGGGCCGGCGGCTTGCGGCCCTTGGCATGCTCCGGCCCCGGCTCCTGACCGGGCCGTGCACCTGCCGCCTCCTGGCCCTGACGCGTCAGGTTGCCGCCGCCCGGGGCCGCATTCGCAGCACCGTTGGACAAAACATAGGCGCTCATGGACGCAGCCATATCGGTGCTGGTTGTGTAGTGCTGACGCAGGAAGCCCGGCAGCGATCCGGGCGAGACGCTTTTGAGCAATCCACGCGAACTCTTGTGGCACAGCGAGCAGGTGCTGGAAAAAATCTGGGAAGGAGGCTTGCCTGCTTCAAGGTTCTGCGCTGTCGCCGGGATCGCCCGGAAACAGCCCAAAGCAAAAGCCACCGCCGCCAAAAAGAGCGCTCGGCTCAACATCCATAGTCTCCTACGCCAGCCAAGGTCAGACGGCGGTCTACCCCTGCCCCCAGCCTCGCGGTCACCTTTAGCGGATTATGCCGCGAATGGAAGCACCGAGATTTCGCAAGTTTGTGAGCGGGTTATCCCGCCACTTCGTGTCCTGAGGCGCCGTGCCACCGCCGATTCACCGGACAAAAACGCAGACCAGCCTTACACGGCTGCCGCCTACGTCAAATTACGATTGAAACCCGAGCAGGAATTACCAACATTTATATCATGTAGGAACATTGGATCATTGGACATGCGTTCGATGGATCGTCTGTTGCGGCATTTTCTGAGCCGGTTCATTCGCCGGGGCTCGATCACGTTCACCACTTCGAACGGTGCAGCGTTTACCTGCGGAGATGGCACGGGCCAGCCGGTTTCGGTGCGCTTCCTCACGGCAGAAGCTGAACGGCATCTCCTGCTCGATCCGGAACTGGCTATCGGTGAAATCTATACCGACGGGGAATTCATCGTCGAAAACGGTTCGATCGCCGATATCCTGGCCGTCGCGCTCGACCAGCCGGACATGCTGCCGCGCTGGTCGAAAGTTCGCTGGTGGCTCCGCTACCTGATCCGGCACTGGCAACAATTCAATCCACGCAAACGCGCAAAGCAGAATGTTGCCAGTCACTACGATCTCGACGGGCGGCTCTATCGCCTCTTCCTCGACGCGGACATGCAATACAGCTGCGCGTATTTCGAGACGCCGGATACCACCCTCGATGACGCGCAGCTTGCCAAGAAGCGTCATCTCGCGGCCAAGCTGCTGGTCAGGCCGGATCACCGCGTCCTCGACATCGGCTCAGGCTGGGGCGGCCTCGCGCTTTATCTTGCAGAAATGGCGGGCGCAAAAGTCACCGGCGTCACCCTGTCCGAAGAACAGCTCGGCGTATCGAACGCGCGCGCGGACGAACTGAATCTCGCCGGCCGCGCCGAATTCCGTTTGCAGGATTATCGCGACACGCCCGGTCCCTTCGATCGCATCATCTCGGTCGGCATGTTCGAGCATGTGGGCGTCGACTATTATGATACATATTTCAATCGCTGCGCCGAGTTGCTGACCGACGACGGCGTGATGATGTTGCATGCGATCGGGCGCTCGGAAGGTCCCGGCATCACCAACCCCTGGATCGCGAAATACATCTTCCCGGGCGGCTACATTCCGGCACTGTCCGAAGTACTGCCTGCAATCGAGCGCGCCGGGCTTCTGGTTGACGATATCGAAATCCTGCGGCTGCACTACGCAGAGACACTAAAGGCCTGGCGGGAGCGTTTCCTCGCGCGCCGGGAGGAAGCCGCGAAGCTGTATGACGAACGCTTTGTGCGGATGTGGGAATTCTATCTCGCATCGTCCGAAATGTCGTTCCGCAAGCAAAACGTCATGGTGTTCCAGATCCAGCTCAGCAAGAAGCAAGGCGTGGTGCCGATCACCCGCGATTACATCGCCCGCGAGGAACAGCGGTTGCGTGAGTTTGAAGCTGCGAAACGACCGCCCTTCCGGCTCGCGGGCGAATAAACCATATCTGCGCGGCGAGCATCGAATTAACCAACGTCTCGATCGCCGATTGCACGCTCAACTCCGGTGATGCACGTTCCGACAACGGCCCGGTGGCGGAATGTCTACGCGGGGGCGCCGCAAGCGCTTCACATCCTGGTTCAAATCCAGGCTGGGCCTCCAAACTCAGGAGCTTCTGGTTCCAAATCTTTGGAAAGGTGGCCGAGTGGCTTAAGGCACCGCTAGCGCGGCACGCGGGAAACCGTGTCGAAGGTTCGAATCCTCTCCCTTTCCTCCATTCACGTACCGCCGCTTCCCGTCTGGAGGCGGCGTTTTACATTTTGCCTTCCGGCGGAGTTCCATCAGACATCAAACCTGGTCGTTTGATTTAAGTTGAAAGCCAGCCGCTTCACTCAATTGGTTGAAGCTTTCAGACAACGGATTGACGGAAGTTGCCCCGGTCATACGCGCGGCCTGATCGCGCGGCGCAAATCAAGCCCCGCCTGCGGATTCTTTCCAGCATTGAACAGTGGGGATAGTTTCGTTGGAGCATTCCGTCAGCGACTCTGAAAGTATTAGGTAGCAGTCCGCTTTGTGCAGCCGCCTGCCCCACTTTCATCCGAATAGAAGACCATTAAACCTCTATGGCGATTACCGATTCGAACATTATCAAGCTCGCGCCCGAAGCAGGCTCGCCGGCTTACCGGGTTGCGCCTCACAATATCGAGGCCGAACAGGGACTTCTCGGCGCCATTCTGGTCAACAATGACGCGTTCTACCGGGTTTCGGACTTTCTCGAGCCGAAGCATTTCTTCGAGCCGATCCATCAGCTCATCTTCGAGACCTCCGGCAGCCTGATCCGCGCGGGCAAGATCGCCACTCCCGTGACGCTGAAGACATTCGTTCCCGCCGACACCGACCTCGGCGGCATCACGGTCGCACAGTACCTCGCCCGCCTCGCCGCCGAAGCGACGACGATCATCAACGCGCAGGACTACGGACGCACCGTCTACGATCTTTCGATCCGCCGCGATCTGATCCGTCTCGGCGAAGACATGGTCAACGTCGCGTTCGACGCGCCGGTGGACTTTGCGCCCCGCGCGCAGATCGAAGACGCCGAAAAGAAGCTTTACGATCTCGCCGAGTCCGGGCGCTACGACGGCGGCTTCCAGAAATTCTCGCAGGCGCTGACGATTGCGGTGGACATGGCCGCTGCGGCTTACAGCCGCGACGGCAACCTGTCCGGCCTCGCCTCGGGCCTGCGTGAAATGGACACCAAGATGGGCGGCCTGCAACCGTCCGACCTGATCATCCTCGCGGGACGTCCCGCCATGGGCAAGACCGCGCTTGCCACCAACATCGCCTTCAACATCGCGCGCAACTGGCGCGGCGAAGTGCAGGCCGATGGCCAGATGAAATCCGTAGACGGCGGCATTGTCGGCTTCTTCTCGCTGGAAATGTCGGCGGAGCAGCTCGCCACCCGTATTCTCTCCGAGCGCACCGGCATCTCTTCAAGCTCGATCCGGCGCGGCGGCATCAGTGAAGCCGACTTCGACAAAATTCGCGACCACTCGATCGAGATGCAGAACCTGCCGTTCTATGTCGACGACAGCGGCGGCCTTTCGATCTCCCAGCTCACCGCACGCGCGCGGCGGCTGAAGCGGCAGAAGGGTCTCGACCTGCTCATCATCGACTACATCCAGCTTCTATCCGGATCAGGCAAACGCTCCGACAACCGCGTTCAGGAAATCACGGAAATCACCACCGGCCTGAAAGCGCTGGCCAAGGAATTGAACGTCCCCATTGTCGCGCTTTCGCAGTTGTCGCGTCAGGTCGAAAACCGCGAGGACAAGCGCCCGCAGCTCGCCGATCTGCGTGAATCAGGATCCATCGAACAGGACGCCGACGTCGTGCTGTTCGTGTATCGCGAGGAGTATTATCTCCAGAGCAAGGAGCCTCGCCCCGGCACGCCAGAGCATGAAAAATGGATGCTCGACATGTCGCTGGTGCACGGCAAGGCCGAAGTCATCATCGGAAAGCAGCGTCACGGCCCGACCGGCACGATCAATCTGCATTTCGACGCCAACGTCACACGGTTCGGTGACCTCGCGCATGACGGCCAGGTGCCCGAGCGATTTGGCTGATCGGCTGTACGCCGACGCGCGAAGAGTGTGTTAGTGTGTGCTTCAAATTTTGAACCTCACGCTGCGGACCTTGCCTGGAAATGACTCCTGCTTCCGACTTCAAGCCTATCGACAACATAATCGCGGCTGACGCGCCGCTTCCTGCGAGCGCGACCGGCCTGCTCACAATCGATCTCGACGCGATCGTCGCCAACTGGCGCAAGCTCTCCAGTCAGGCGATTCCTGCCGATTGCGCTGCCGTCGTGAAGGCCGACGCCTATGGCTGCGGCATCACGCAGGTCACACGCACGCTTGCGAAAGCTGGCTGCCGGACATTCTTCGTCGCGACCCTCGACGAAGCCCGTGCCGCGCGCGAGGTCACGCCGACCTCGGCGATCTATGTATTGGACGGCTTTTTTTCGGGCGCTGGCGACCAGTACGCGAAGTACGACTGCCGCCCTGTGATAGGCGACTCCACCGAGCTTGCTGAATGGGATGCGTTTCGCACCACAAGCGGCTGGGATGGTCAGGCCGCGATCCACATCGACACCGGCATGAACCGCCTCGGCTTCCGCGTTCAGGAAGCACAGGCGCTGCTGCCACGGATCAGGAACGGCAACCACGGCATCTCACTGGTCATGAGTCATCTCACCAGCGCCGAACTGCTGAACGATCCCTCGAATGGCCGGCAGGTCGCGGCATTCCGCGAAGTTGCTTCGCAGTTTTCCGGCATCCCTGCGTCGCTCTCGAACTCGTCCGGCATTTTCCTCGGACCACAATTCCATTTCGATGTGGTGCGGCCCGGTGCGGCGCTTTATGGCGTCAATCCGACGCCGGAAGCCGATACGCCGATGCAGCCGGTGATCGATCTCAAGGTTCGCGTAGCGCAGGTCCGCAACGTCGAGAAAGGCGAGCATGTCGGTTACGGCGGCACATGGACCGCGCGTCAACCGACGAAACTGGCGATCGTCACCGCCGGTTACGCTGACGGCTATTTCCGCGCAGCAGGCAGCATCGACAACAGGCGTAGCGCCGAAGTGATGGTGGCAGGCAAGCGCTGCCCGGTTGCCGGACGAATTTCAATGGATCTGCTGGCCATCGACATTACAGCCCTGCCTCCTGGCACAACCCGGCGCGGCGCGCTGGTCTCGCTGCTCAATAGCGAGATCACCGTGGATGAACTGGCACATCATTTCGGCACCATCGGCTATGAGGTGCTGACAAGTCTCGGCAAGCGATATGTGCGCGCTTATAAAGGCGGCCAATAAATTCGAACAACCAGAAGGATAGCCAAAATGGCGGACGTCGCCGAATTCGCGGCTGGAAACTACAAATACATCGTCTCGCCGGGTGGCCCCTTTTCGAGCGGCGTCGCTGCGCTGCCGGGATATGCGCTGCGCCGCGTGCGTTTCGCGCGACCGATTCCAATGGCGGACGGATTCGCTTTCATAAAGAAGTATCTGGAGCATGAAGGCCGCCCGGTCACGGCACTCGCCGCCTGCGAACTGCGCTCACCGGCTCCGATGACCCGCGAACAGTTTCAGGGCTTCAACGGCGAATATCTCAAGACCCTGCATCAATGGGGATGCAAGGCCGGCGACATCAATCCGCTGGCGCGCAGTAACCTCGCCCCCATCACCGAAGTGCCGAGCGAGGCGATGTTCTTCGCTTTCACCTATACGGTCCCTGAAGCTGGCGCGGGCGGCGACTTCCTGATTTCGGGCTTCCCCGAGATGAAGGACGGCGGCGTCGTGGGCGGCCGCGACGTGTCCTTGAAAGGGCTCGATCTGAAAGCGCGCTTTGTCATGAGCACGCTGCGCGAGCGCGTCGCCGCGCTCGGCCGCGACTGGAGCAAGATCACCGCTGCGCAGATTTATACGGTGCATGACATCCGTCCGCTGCTCGACACCGTCTTTGCCGAAGACAAGGTGAGTCAGATCGGCCTCGCCTGGTATCCGGCATGGCCGCCGGTGATCGGCATGGAGTTCGAAGTCGACGTTCGCAGCGTGCGCACCGAACTGGTCATTGACGCGCGTTAAGAAGGGCGCCCTCTCCCTTAGGTGCGAGCTTTGCGTCTGTTATTTGTTTCGTGATGGCCGGGCTTATCCCGACCACGCACGGCCCTTCTCTTTTGTGATGAACTCAAAGACGTGGATGCCCGGCACAAGGCCGGGCATGACGACCGAGTTTGTGGCTTCTTTTCGAGCCAGCCTTGATGACGATATCGCCCTACTTCCTGCTCCGCTTCTTGAGCACCATGTTGCCAACCAGCAGGAACTTCTGCGCGCGCTTTCCGGTGTCGACTTCCGTTGTGTAGATATTGCCCTTGGAGTCCAGCGCGAGATTGTGAATCCAGTGGAAGTCGCCGGCCATGCGGCCGTTGCGGCCGAAGCGACCTACGATCTGTCCGTTCTCACGCTTGAGGGTGCGGACCTCGTTGTTGGCGCCGTCGGCATTGATCAGGAACGTCTGCGCCGGATCGTTCCAGATTTCGAGATCCCATACCGAGCCATTGGCCAGCGTCTGCTTCTCGACGAACATCTCTTTCACAAACGAGCCGTCTTTCCTGAACACCTGAATGCGGTCATTTTGTCTGTCACAGACATAGACCAGCCCGTCCTTCGCGATGCGCACGCAATGGACCGGATTGGCGAACTGCTGTGACGGCGGAGCGTCCGGATTATAGGCGCCCATGCGCTCGTCCGTCGGCGGCTTGCCGTAAGCGCCCCACATCCGCTTGAACGCGCCCGTCTCGCTGTCGAATACGATGATGCGGTGGTTGTAGTAGCCGTCCGCGACATAGATTTCGTTCGCGGCTATATCGACCGTCATGTTGGCAGGACGCCCGAGGCGTGTCGTGTCCTTGCTGTCGGTCTGCGGACCGGACTTGCCGATCTGCATCACGAACTTGCCGTCGCGCGTGAACTTCAGAATCTGTCCATCGTTCTCACCATTGCCCGCGAGCCAGACGAATCCCTTCGCATCGATGTAGATGCCGTGCTCGTTGGACGGCCAGTCGTAGCCCTCTCCCTTGCCGCCCCATGCCTTGATCAGATTGCCCCCGGAATCGAACTCCATCACCGGCGGCGCGGGCACGCAGCATTTGGTGCGCGGCGGATTGAAACTCGCCGCCTTCTCGTCGTCGGTCAGCGTTTTCGGCCGCTGCACCACCCAAACATGATCCTGAGCATCGACGGCGACGCCTGCCGCCTGCCCCATGATCCAGTTGTTCGGCAACGGCTTTGGCCATTGCGCATCGACCTGAAATTTCGGCACATCCGCGGCGTTAGCCGCGCCCGCGAGAAGAAGACCGGCAACGGCGGCAATCCATTTCATCGTGTCACTCCCCTGTCAGCCGCTTGGCGCCTTTTACGGGTCACGCGCGATCATTGTTTTGATCTTGGCAGCATAAGCCGGTGAAACGGTAACCCGCTATCGGCGACAGCGCGGACATGGGTTGACTTTTTAACGATTTCTGTGAACAAAAGAGGAACATAAGATTCCCGTTGCTCCGACCCTGGCAGGCCCGTCCCATGGCGAAAAACGCCCTCTCCTTTGTCTGCCAGAATTGCGGCGCCGCCTATAACAAGTGGCAGGGCAAGTGCGAATCCTGCGGAGAGTGGAATACGCTGTCGGAGGAAGACGTCACCGGTGCAACGTCGGTGCCCGCCAATCTGCGCGCCAAGCGCAAGGGCCGCCCCTTCGCGCTGGAATCCCTCACTGGTTCGAGCCCGGAAGCGCCGCGTCTTTCATCCGGCATGACCGAACTCGACCGCGTGACCGGCGGCGGTTTTGTCCGCGGCTCGGTGCTGCTGGTTGGCGGCGATCCCGGCATCGGCAAATCGACGCTGCTGACTCAGGCTACAAGCCTGATGGCACGCGCCGGACATCGCGTGGTCTATATCTCCGGCGAAGAAGCGGTGGCGCAGGTGCGCTTGCGTGCTGCGCGCCTAGGCCTTGCCGACGCTCCTGTGCAACTGGCGGCGCAGACCTCGGTCGAGGACATTATCGCCACGCTGTCGGAAGGAACCCCGCCGCGTCTTGTGGTGATCGACTCCATCCAGACCATGTGGACCGATACGGTAGAGTCCGCGCCCGGCACCGTGACGCAGGTCCGCGCCTCGGCGCAGGCGCTCATTCGCTTCGCCAAGAAATCCGGTGCGGCGCTTATTCTGGTCGGCCACGTCACCAAGGACGGCCAGATCGCAGGCCCCCGTGTGGTCGAGCACATGGTCGATGCGGTGATGAGTTTCGAGGGTGAAGGCTCGCAGCAATTCCGCATTCTGCGCGCAGTGAAGAACCGCTTCGGTCCGACCGACGAAATCGGCGTATTCGAGATGACCGGGCTCGGCCTGCGTGAAGTCTCCAACCCGTCAGAACTGTTTCTCTCCGAGCGCGATCTCGGCAGTCCGGGCACCGCTGTGTTTGCCGGTCTCGAGGGCACCCGCCCTGTGCTGGTGGAATTGCAGGCGCTTGTGGTGCCCACCACTCTCGGCACACCGCGCCGCGCCGTGGTGGGCTGGGAGTCCAGCCGGCTGTCCATGGTCCTCGCGGTGCTGGAGGCCCATTGCGGGGTCAAGCTGTCCGGTTACGACGTTTATTTCAACGTCGCCGGTGGCCTTCGCATCAACGAACCGGCCGCCGACATGGCCGCCGCTGCCGCTCTCGTGTCGTCACTTGCCAATGCGCCGCTCCCGGTGGATGCGGTGTATTTCGGCGAAATCTCCCTCTCCGGCGCTGTTCGCCCGGTGGCCCAAACGTCCGCACGACTCAAGGAAGCCACCAAGCTCGGATTTGGCCGCGCGGTGCTGCCCGAAACCGCCCGTGGTGATGCCGTCGGCGACGCCGGACTGGTCCTCAACACTGTCGGATCGCTGACCTCGCTGGTGGCGGATATTGCAGCGCGGGGCCGTAAAGCCACAGCACCGGGGAAATCCGCGCCGGAGGGCCGATTCCAGCCCCATAACGAGGGCGCGCGGCGTGACGCGCGTGTGGGCTGACGCTATATAACCGACGGCTTCACCGGAACTGCGCACCGTTTTCGCTACGGACCGTTAACCGCAACGGGCGATCCAATAGACGATCGATGGCTGCGATGCAGTTTTGCCGTTGATGCCCGGCTTTTGCGGGTTCCCGACCCTTGCGGGACGTGCGATATGGCCGTCAGCTATCCGGGGATCGCGCGATCCGATTCGCCATGTTGACATTGAAAGCGGACCTGACCATCCGATGCCGATAACGCTTCTCGACATTATCGTCCTTGCCGTGATGCTGTTGTCGGGTCTTCTGGCGATGATCCGCGGCTTTATGCGCGAAATCCTGTCGATCGCCGCGTGGGGCGCCGCCGCCCTGACCACGCTTTATGCCTATCAGAAGCTGCTGCCGACCGCGAAAACCTACTTCAACAACGAAACCGTCGCCGCGGTCGCCGTCGTTGCCGGCGTGTTCATCCTGACCTTGATCATTGTGTCGATCATCACCGTGCGTATCTCGGACATGGTCCTGGACTCGCGGATCGGCGCGCTGGACCGCACCCTCGGCTTCCTGTTCGGCCTCGCGCGCGGCCTGTTAATCATGGTGGTGGCGTTTTTGTTCTTCGCCTGGCTGGTGCCGGACAAACAACAGCCCGATTGGGTCCGTAGTGCCAAATCACGGGTGATGTTGCAGGGAACCGGCGATTGGCTGATGTCGCTCTTGCCGGATGACCCCGAGAACACCATCTTGAAGAGGTTCAAGAAAAAGGGCGACGAGGAGCAGACCGATGCTGCTCCCGAACCGCGCACGACGGCAACCGTGGGGAACGACGGCGGGTATGGAAAATCGGCTCGTGACGGGCTGAAACAATTGATCGAAGGCAAAGCCGCAGGACGCTAGGCTCAGTTCTAGTCCTGCTTCAGACAAGGGCGCGGTGGACCATATGAAAACCCCTTCTGGCGATCAGTCTGCACCTCCCTCCAAATCCGCCTACGACCTGGATGATGATCTGGACAAGGATTTGAACGGCGACACGCTACGCGAAGAGTGCGGCGTGTTCGGCATTTTCGGGCATCCGGAAGCCGCTGCAATTACCGCACTCGGGCTCCACGCTCTCCAGCATCGCGGTCAGGAAGCCGCAGGCATCGTCACCTATGACAATGGCCGTTTTCATTCCGAACGCCGCCTCGGTCTTGTCGGCGACACATTCTCTCGCGCCGAAGTCATTTCGCGCCTGCCGGGCAACATGGCCGTCGGTCACGTCCGCTATTC
Organism: Afipia sp.; assembly: GCA_017308595.1. GTDB lineage: Bacteria > Pseudomonadota > Alphaproteobacteria > Rhizobiales > Xanthobacteraceae > Afipia. The sequence continues at coordinate 1,055,509 of JAFKER010000005.1, read as the reverse complement.
CACCACCGGCGGCACTATTCTGCGTAACGTCCAGCCCCTGTTCGCTGAACTGAATGCAGGCGGCTTTGCCGTCGCACACAACGGCAATCTCACCAACGGTCTGACGCTCCGCCGGGAACTGGTGCGCCATGGCACCGTGATGCAATCGACCACCGACACCGAGGTCATTCTGCATCTGGTCGCGCAATCCAAGCGCGGCCGTTTTATTGAGCGCTATATCGAAGCGCTGCGCGCCATCGAAGGTGCCTATGCGCTGGTCTCGCTCACCAACAAGAAGCTGGTCGGCGCGCGCGATCCGCTCGGCATCCGCCCGCTGGTACTCGGCGAACTCGACGGCTGCCCGATCCTCACATCCGAAACCTGCGCGCTGGATATCATCGGCGCGAAATATGTCCGCGACATCGAACCCGGCGAAGTCATCGTGTTTGACGAACACGGCAAGGAAATCCACAAGCCGTTCCCGCCGCAGTCACCCCGCCCCTGCATCTTCGAATACATCTACTTCGCGCGGCCTGACTCCATCGTCGGCGGCCGGTCGGTTTATGAAGTCCGCAAGGCCTTTGGCGCGCAGCTTGCGCGGGAAAATCCGGTCGAGGTGGATGTAGTCGTGCCGGTGCCGGATTCCGGCGTGCCAGCCGCCGTCGGCTACAGCCAGTTCTCGGGCGTGCCGTTCGAACTCGGCATCATCCGAAATCACTATGTCGGCCGCACCTTCATTCAGCCGACGCAAAGCGTGCGCGAACTCGGCGTGCGCATGAAACATGCGCCGAACCGCGCCGCCATCGAAGGCAAGCGCATCATCCTGATCGACGACTCGCTGGTGCGCGGCACCACCTCGAAGAAAATCGTGCGCATGATGCGCGATGCCGGTGCGAAGGAAGTTCACTTCCGCCTCGCCTCACCGCCCATCGTCAATCCGGATTATTACGGCATCGATCTGCCGGATCGTGGCGGCCTTCTTGCTGCGACCCACACCATCGAGGAAATGCGCGAGATCATCGGCGCGGACTCGCTGGCATTCCTGTCCATTGACGGCATGTACCGCGCCATGGGCTTTGACGGCCGAGATCCCGCGAACCCGAAGTTCGCCGATCACTGCTTCACGGGCGCCTATCCGACGCACCTCACCGACCAGACCCAGGTCGAACAGCAACCGCACCAGCTTTCGCTGCTGGCTGAAGCGAGCTAGTTAGGCGAGTTGGTGACTCTTCACCAATTCGGAGGCGTGCTCGCGGGTATCTTGCTCGCGAGCTTTATTTTCTTCGCGTTTCGACAAGGTATGAAAGTAAAACCGGATGACCGCGAAGATAGAGGCCCGTCGGTCGGCGGCCCTTGATCGCTACCGCAGCTAGCTCTTTCGTAATGCCAGCCACACCGTCAGGCCGCCGCACTCCTGATCTTCGACCACATGCTGGACGATCGAAAAGCCGTGCGTGGCAAGCAATGCCTCGTATTCCACCGCCGCGAGACTGGCGTGATACAGCGCTTCGCCGTGATAGCTTCCAATCGCCTCACCGGCTGCGGGACCGCTGGTGAACATCAGCGCAGCGCCCGGCTCCGCATGATCGCGGAACACAGTGAACATCGCCCGCTGATCGTCCGGCGTCAGATGAAAGAAGCTGTTCCACGCGACGATCCCGCCGAACCGGCGTGCGAGCGAAACCTTTCGCATATCGCCCGCGATCCACGTCTGATCCGGGAAACGCGCGCGGCAGAGATCGATCAGCGTCGGCGATGAATCGATACCCGTGACGCGATGCCCCGCCTCGATCAGATAGCGCGCGACCGGCTGCCCCGATCCGCATCCGAGATCCAGTACCTCCGCGCCCTGCGGCATCACCTGCCGGAATCGCTCGAACCATGCGCGCTCCACCAGCCGGTTGCCGCGATCCCGGTCGAATGCGGCTGCATGCCGCTCGTACAGCGCGCTGATGTCGTTTGATGCTGGATGCCAGCCAGCCGCGGCAAGCACCCGCGTCATGTAGACCGCATCATCGCCATAGCTCTGCAGCTTGGCCTCAAGCTGAGGGTTGTGCGTGACCTCAAATCCCTGCCGCTGCCAGAAACCCGAAGAGCCGTTGACCGCGATCAGCGTCATATTCAAGAGCCCGCTGGCCAGCGCATGTGCTGCCAGCCACCCGACGATCTCGGCCGCCGCACCCGTGCCTCTCACCTCCGGCGCAAGCGCCAGATCGTGGATGTAATAGGTCGACGGCACCGCGGGCAGTTCGCCGAGAAGCGAATTCAGCGCCGGCGGCGCGATCGCCAGCCATGGGTGGCTGAGCACATAGGCCTCGATCCCGTTGCCGCGCTGGAATACCCGGCATCCGTCTGGATAGAGCCGTAACCGCTCGGCGAAGATGGCAGCGTCTTCCGGAAACGACGGATGGATGCGCTCCGCCAGTGCATTGACGGCAGGAAGCTCGGCTGCCGCCATGGCCCGCCAGCGTCCGGAGTTGGATTTCGCGATCATCCGAGGCGTTTAACATGGGCCCGAGCCCGATTTCGAGGCCTACCGGCGAGCGGGACCGAGCGCATTTTCATGCGCCCGGCGGGCTTGTCCCGGCCGTCCATGTCTATAAAACCCTGCCGAAAGCCGCTGATGGCCGCCCGGCCCTGAATGAGTTCAAGCATGACCAAACCTCTCGCCTCCCGCCTCGCTCTCGTGACCGGCGCCTCGCGCGGTATCGGCTACGCTACGGCGCGCGCGCTGGCGCGGGCCGGCGCCCATATCATCGCCGTCGCGCGGACACAGGGCGCGCTTGAGGAACTGGACGACGCCATCCGCGCCGACGGTGGCACTGCGACGCTGGTGCCGCTGGATATGACCGATCATGACGGCATCGCGCGACTCGGTGCCGCGCTCAACGAGCGTCACGGCAAGCTCGACATCCTGATCGGCAATGCCGGTGTCGCGGGAACATCCTCGCCGCTCGGCCACACCGATCCGAAATTCTGGGACAACCTGCTGGCAGTCAACACCACGGCGAACTTCCAGTTGATCCGCTGCATGGAGCCGCTCCTGCAAAAATCGGATGCAGGCCGCGCGGTGTTCATTACCTCCGGCATCGCGAGCAAGGCCACCGCCTATATGGGGCCCTATGCCGCGTCGAAAGCCGCGCTCGACGCGCTGGTGCGGGTGTGGGCGAATGAGACGATCAACACGCCGATCCGCGTCAACCTTTTCAGCCCCGGCCCGATCCGCACGCGCATGCGCGCCACCGTCATGCCGGGCGAAGATCCCATGACGCTCGACACGCCGGAGCAGGCTGCGGAATTCATCTTGCCGATGTGTCTGCCGTCATGGCACGAGACCGGAAGGTTCTTCGACTATCCGTCTAGGACGCTGAAGAGTTTCCGCGCGCCCGTCGAGTAAGTCCCGTCGCGCCATGCGATTGACTCTCGCAAGCTCCCTCTGTTCAATTTGCACAAGTCCGCACACAGAGGCGGACGCTTCTTGAGGGGAAACACATGGCTTTTAAAGTTGCTGCCGCAATTGTGGCTCTCGCGCTCGTCGCCTCGCCTGCCTTCGCGGGCGATCCGAGCGGAACATGGCTGCGCGACACCGGCGCATCCAAGGTCAAGATCGGCCCCTGCGGCGGTGGTGCTTATTGCGGATCGCTCGTTTGGCTCAAGCCGGGTGTGGAGACGCCCGCGAAAGTCGGCCAGCGCATTTTCTACGACATGAAGCCGGACGGCGCGGATGCGTGGAAAGGCTCGGCGTTCAATCCGGAAGACGGCAAGACCTACGCCGGTAAAATGTCCCTTTCGGGAAATACGCTCACCACGGCAGGCTGCGCCATGGGCGGCATGATCTGCAAGTCAACGACATGGACGAAGGCGAACTGACGGAGCTCGCAAAGCATCGCGTTCCTCTGGCGGCTCCTACGAGCCGTCCGTAGACGTCGCCGGATCGGCAGACCCAAGTCTTGCGTTGTTGAGAAGCGCGACAAGCTGACTTTGCTGCCGAACGCCGGTTTTGCGAAAGATCACTTCAAGATAAGAACGCGCCGTGCTGATGCGGATGCCACCACTCTCGGCGCTTTCCTTCAAGGAAAGTCCGGAGGCCAGTGCAGCCGCAAGCCGCGCCTCGCTCGCAGTCAGCTTGAAGAGCGAACGGATGTGATCGTCAAAGCCGGGCTGAAGCCGGGATTCGAGATTGCGGATGATAATGGTCGCGCACGGTCCCATAAACATGCGGGTGTGCTCGGGTTCAGCAAGCGGAGCAACGGAGACCGCGAACCGCGATCCGTCGCCATGACCGAGCAACAGATCGCCGCCAGCCCTTTCTTTGCCAAGCAGGCCGAGCGCACCGCATGCACCCGCGACAAGAGCGGCAAACCGCTCGGCGTGCCCGCGATCCCTTACTGCGAGAACTCCCGATCTCGCCACGAAAACTTGATCGGTTCGCGATAGCAAGGCATCTGCGAAAGCATTGGTTGAGAGAATCCGAAGCTGGGCATTCACCACGATAATTCCAAACGGCAGATTCGAAGCGGCCAGTGACAGCGCGCGTGATGCCTTGAAATGTTGGCTGATCTCAGCGGCTCTGCTGAAATGCGGGACCAGTTGCGTGAGTAAGGCGGCCTCCGCGTCATCAAACGCCGCCTGATTGCGTCCGCGCTGAATGTCGAAAAACCAGCTGGACGGTCCGCGCGACAGCAGTTTGCACGTCAGTCCTCCATACATATCCTGAGGCAAATACCATTCATTCCAGACATCGCTTGAGCGCAGGCGATCGCGGCCGACAACGGAAACCTCGCTGAAGATAGCCCCTCGCGGCGCGTTCTGAATCGCCTCGACCATGACGCCAAGCAACGGATCTGCCTGTGCGGCATACATCGCCATTATCTTTCGGGCGAAGTACTCGTCGAAATTAGTGCAGACACTATCCTGCAATTGCAAATCCGGACCAACACGGCTGAGGCAAGCCTTCGATCCGTGAAAGACCCGCTGCACTTCTTCTATCAACGGCAGCCATTCATTTTCAGAATATGCCGCCGCGTAAATGGACGCGATGATGTTGAAAACCGTTTCATCACCGATCTTCATCATGCGCCTGCCTGACATACGCGCGCGCACGATCTCGCTATTTCCGCGCCGTGCTGGCAGACTCTTCCGGACTGTGGCCCCGGCATTCCAATTCCAATTTCAAGTACGACTTTTCAAACGCGTCCATTATGGCGGCTTCATCGCCAGCGTCACATGGTTTTATCGCCGCAGTGTCATTCCAGCAAAGCTGGTTCCAGATGATGAAAAATGGAACCGTTCACACGGTGCTGTGTCGCCTCGATCACACGCGTGGATCATTTTGACAATCCCCCGGCATATGCCGGTAGGAGCAATCAGTCCCGTTCGATTTAACTGACGATGGAATCACCAGAGATGCGAACGCATCGTCAGAAAATGGGGCGGCAGGTGAAAAACAATCTTATCGCGGGAACCGTGGTTGCACTTGGCTTGGTGGCGTCCGGCCAGACTTACGCCGCGGACTTACCGGCTCGGCCATACTACAAGGCCGCACCGATTGCCTATCTTCCATGGAACAAGTGCTACGTCGGTGTCACTGCAGGCTACACGAAGTCCTCGGATACCGATCCGTCGATCACCTCAACTGATCCGAATTTCCTGCTGTCACAAACCCTGGGCAACGTACCGACCCGGCTTTCCACCGATCCGGACGGAGCTGTGGTTGGTGGAACCATCGGCTGCAATCGCCAATATGATCGGATTGTCCTCGGCCTCGAAACCGATCTTAGCTATTCGAGCCTGAGAGACAGCGTTGCTGTTGTGCAGGGACCTGCGGTCACGACCACTCAATTTGATCGCCGCATCGACGCGATCGGGACGCTGCGCGGCCGCCTCGGCTATGCGTTCGACAATACGTTGTTTTATGCGACGGGCGGCCTTGCCTACGGTCACGTCAAGTCTTTCACCCACATTTTCTCGGCACCGGGCAACCCCGAACTCATTGGAACCGAGGATAGCTGGAAAGTCGGCTGGACGATTGGCGCCGGTGTCGAGCACATGTTTGCGCCGAACTGGTCGGTGAAGGGCGAATACCTGTATTATGATCTGGGCAATTCCAACGTAAACCTGCTGCCCGCTGGCGGCGCACCAGAATTCGCTCTCATCAGCTACAAGAATACCGGTCACATCATTCGTGCCGGCCTGAACTACCATTTCAGCACGTTCTGATTTTCAGATGCTCTAAAGTTCAAAGCCCGGCTGTCCGCCGGGCTTTGTTTTTTCCGCCTCAAGATTTCCGCTTGCGCTTGTGCGCGAACGGATTCTCCTTCTCGCGCAGCGTGATCCGCATCGGCGTGCCCGGAAGATCGAACGTGCTTCGCATGCTGTTGACGAGATAGCGCAGATAGGATTCCGGCACGGCGTCTGCCCGCGAGCAGAATACGACGAAGCTCGGCGGGCGCGCCTTGCTTTGCGTGATGTAATTGAGCTTGAGGCGGCGGCCCGATACGGCCGGCGGCGGATTGTTCTGCACCGCCTGTTCGAACCATCGATTGAGCTGCGCCGTCGAGGTTCGACGGTTCCAGACGGCATAAGCCTCTTCGATGGCGCTCATCAGACGGTCGATGCCCTCGCCCATCATGCCGGACACCGCGACGACGGGCATGCCCTTGAGCTGCGGCAGCCAGTGATCGGCGTCCTCTCGCAGCTTAGCGATCTGGTTTGGTGCGCGCTCCATCAAGTCCCACTTGTTGACAGCAATGACGATGGCGCGTCCTTCGCGCTCGATCAGGTCGGCGAGCCGCAGATCCTGCTCCTCGAACCGGTTCTGCGCATCCATCATCAGCACGACGACTTCGGCAAACCGTACTGCCCGCAGCGCGTCGGACACCGACAGCTTTTCCAGCTTGTCCTCGATGCGTGAGCGCCGGCGCAGGCCTGCTGTATCGAACACACGGAACTCGCGGCCCTTCCACGTCACATCGACCGCAATGGAGTCGCGTGTCGTTCCGGCTTCCGGACTGGTCAGAAGCCTCTCCTCGCCGAGCAGGCGATTGATCAGTGTCGATTTGCCGGCATTGGGGCGTCCCAGCACCGCAACGCGGATCGGACGCGTGGAAAGACTCTCGTCCTCGCCGTCCACATTCTCGAATGAATGAGGATCGTCGTCCTCCTCATCGTCTTCCACCGGCTCCGGCATCAGGACGCGCAACGCGTCGTAAAGATCGCTCAGGCCTTCGCCATGCTCGGCGGAAATAGGCACCGGATCGCCAAGGCCGAGCGCATAGGATTCCATGGCGCCCGCCTCGCCTTGCTTCCCCTCGCTCTTGTTTGCGACCAGCACCACCGGCTTGTTGGCGCGGCGCGCGAAATCGGCGAAAGAACGGTCGTTCGGCGTCAACCCCATACGCGCATCGATCACGAACATCAGCGCGTCGGCAGCCGCGATGGCCGCTTCGGTCTGCTCCTGCATTCGTGCGGTGAGCGAGCCTTTTGGTCCTTCATCAAGGCCAGCGGTATCGATCAGGGTGAATTCGAGATCGCCAAGCTTGCCCGCGCCCTCGCGGCGGTCGCGGGTGACCCCGGGCTGGTCATCGACAAGCGCGAGCTTCTGCCCAACCAGACGGTTGAACAGGGTCGACTTGCCGACATTGGGCCGACCGATAATGGCAATCGTAAAGGACATAAGGAATCCGTTCGCCCCTTACGGACCTCATGTCAATAAAGGGATCAAAGAGTGCGGATCAAGAACCCGCCGTGAAAACGCGAAGCGATCAGCGCGCAAAGCCCCCGCTCGGCAACGGCGCCGGGAAGGACGACGGAGGCTGCTGTTGAGGAGGCGCCGCCTGCTGCGCCGGAGCCGCCTGCTGCCGCTGCGGCGCAGGCGCTGGCTGCTCGGCGGCGTCCGGCACGGTCGTGCTTCGGCGCTTCGGCTTCTTCATCTTCGGCGGGTTAGCCTCGTCCACCGGTTTCGGGAACGGATCGGCTTCATTCGCCGCAGACCGGGCAGACCTTTTCGGCTCCGGCGCAGGCGGCGGGGCCTCGGCAACCGGCGGCGGAGCCTCCTGTTGCTGGTGTGAGCCCTTGTACATGTCGCGCGGCACGCCCTGTTCGACGCCCGGGACACCCTCAGGGAAGACCGGCCGGCGATCGCCCGGCAGCTTCTTCTTGGTGTCGAACCAGTCCATCATGTCGGTCGGATCGAAATTACCGCTGGAACAGCCCGCAAGCACGACAGACATCGCGGCAAGGACAGTGGCGGCAATCAGGCGTTGCGAGCGGCGCATCGACGTCTCGTTTCAGCTTTTCGCGGCGGGCGGCAGCAAGGCCTGCAAGGCTTCAGCGCGGCTGCGCATGCTAGCGGGCGTGCGCGCATCGTTGCCGATCATGTCGAGCCACAGGCGCGCAGCGGTGGCATCATTTGTGCGGTAGGCCGAAAGCGCCAGCAGCTCACGCGCCGTGTGGCGGAATGTACGGCCCTCGGCGGTCGCGGCTTCAAGGCGCTTGAGCATGTCCGCGTAGGACTCGGTTTCCATCACAAGGCTGGCGGCGCGGATGCGGGCCAAATCCTGCTCGGTCACCGAAATGCTCGGATCGGCAGCGATGCTATCGTAGAGTTTCGCGGCAGCCTTCGGATCGGCTGCGGCAGCGTCAGCAGCGGCACGCAGCCGCGCGAGAGCCTGGTAGCCCTTGGTCCCTTCGGTCGCGATCTTGGTGAAGGCGGCCTCGGCCTCAGCCTTTTTGCCCTGCTCGGACAGCGCGACGGCGGCCTCGAAGGCCGACCCGGCTTCCGCAGCCTTCTTGGCCTCGAGGTATTGGTAGCCGCGCCAGCCACCGACGCCGGCAACAATGAGAATCGCGGCCGCGATCACGACGAACGAATACTTGTCCCAGAGCTTCTTGAATTGCTCACGGCGCAAGTCTTCGTCAATTTCATTAAATATTTCAGACACTTAACTGTCCCGCCCGGTCTGTTCTGGAAAACATGTGAAACCGTCGTCAGCCGCGCGGCTGGCGCGGCTCCCCCGATATGACGGCGGCGATACAGTACCGGTATGGCGCTGACAAGGCAAAGTCAGCCGGATCAAAGCGTTAACGCTATTCGGGAGCGCCCTCTTGTCATTGCTTTACCCCGACCGGCTGCTACAACCCGCCCCATCAGGAGATTCCATGTCACACACCTTTGCGATCAACGACGACGTGCTTCATCAGGGTCAGGGGCCTCAGGGCCGCGCCGAGAAGGTCCAGCAGAGTGTCTACACGATCGTGGGCTGTATGCCGATCGAAGCCGACGGACGCCTGCGTTACCGCATCCGCAGCAAGACCGAAAATGTCGAGCGGATCGCGACCGAAGAACAGCTCAGCCGTTTGCTGTAAGCCGGGCGTCGGGTACGCGGCCGTAGCGAAGGTCCGACGGCGTACAGCCGTAACGCTTGCGGAATACCCGGTTGAAATAGGAAATATCGTTGAAGCCGCATTTCAGCGCGATAACGCTGATGGGGTGCCCGCGCGACTCCGGATCAGCCAGCATCTGCAAAACTTTCTGCAGGCGTGTCTCGAGTACGAAGGACGTAAACTTCGCCCCCTCCGCCGCGAACAGTTTGCGGACATAACTCGATGAAATGTCCTGATGAGCCGCGACGTCGTCGAGGCAAAGCTCGGGATTGTCGATCCTGCTCAGAATGAACGACTTGATCGCGCCGAGGCGCGCACCGCGCGTAATGAAGAAACCGTCTTCCATGTATCATCCACCACAGGGAGCAACATGTCCCAATGGTGGGTCGCGCGCGGAAAGCTCCGGGTTCAAATCCGGAGCAAGCTTTTCAGCGATGGTCAGCCCTTCGGCTTGATGCCGTAGACATGCTCCGGCCCCGGAAACGCGCGCGAGCGTACTTCCTTCGCGTAGTCCTGAATCGCCGCTTCGATGCCCGGCCCGAGATTGCCGTAACGCTTGACGAATTTCGGCACCCACGGAGACAGGCCCAGCATATCTTCCAGTACCAGAACCTGGCCGTCGCAGGCATTGCTGGCGCCGATACCGATCGTCGGCACCGACACGATCTCCGTGATGCGGCGTGCCAGCGGCTCGGCTACAGCTTCCACCACAATCGAAAATGCCCCCGCTTGCGCCACCGCGCGCGCGTCGTCCTGAAACGGCCCGCTGGCGTTCTCGCCCGCAGCAATCTTGATCGCCTCGTCTTTGCCCTGCGATTTGAAACTGCCGAGGGTGTTGATCGATTGCGGCGTCAGGCCGATATGGCCCATCACCGGAATCCCGCGCGTGGTGAGAAATTCGATGGTCTCGGCCATGCGCACGCCGCCTTCCATTTTCACCGCGCCGCAATGGGTCTCCTTCATGATGCGCACAGCCGAATGAAACGCCTGCTCTTTTGAAGCCTCGTAAGAGCCGAACGGCATGTCCACCACGACAAGCGCCTCCTGCGAGCCACGCATCACCGCATGACCCTGAAGGATCATCATGTCGAGCGTCACGGGCACCGTGGTCTCGAATCCGTGCATCACGTTGCCGAGCGAGTCGCCCACGAGGATGACGTCGCAATACTTGTCGACCAGACGCGCGGTATGCGCGTGATAGGCCGTCAGCATCACGATCGGGTCGCCGCCCTTGCGCTTGAGAATATCTGGCGCGGTCTTGCGCTTGACGGCTGATTGCACGGACATGTCTTAAGCTCCAATCACAGGGACGCCGATCACGAGAGGATGAAATGCGAAGGCCAGCGCGGCGTAGACCACGACGCCGACCGCGACGGCGATCAGATCGTTGCTGGCACCGCCGACAGGAATCGGAGGAGCACCTGGATCTTCGCGGCGCTTGAGCGAGATGCGATCATAGACCGCCCAGGCCAGTATCGAGCCGAACAGGATGATCGATCCGAGATCGCCATTGGCAAGAAGGTGCAGAAGCGCCCACAGCTTCACGCCAGCAAGCATCGGATGCTTTACCGTGGTGTAAATCCGGCCACGGATATAGGAGGCCACGACGAGGATCACCGCAGGCAGCATCAACGCCAGTACGAGATGCCGCAGCGCGACCGGCGGATACCAGACATTGATCCAGCCCGTGGCACGGTAGACGCTGAACCCCCACGCGATCAGCGCAAGGCCCGCAAACGACACCAGCGTGTAGAGAATTTTGTAGCCGCCCTCGCCAAGCCGGGCGATGACCTTGGCGCGCGGGCCGCGCAGCGTGGTCAGCGTATGAACGCCGAGGAACAACGCCAGTCCGGCGATCAGGATCAACAAACCCATATTGCCGCCTCTTCCTCTCGACCTGCCCGCAGCGGTTTTCAGCCCCCGCTTTCCGGCACATTCCACCCCGCGCGCGAGCCTGTTAATGTCCGGCTGCGCTGTGCCCCGGTATCACTTTTAGGGTGCGGCGCGCAATGCCGCTTCCGCATCGCAACCCTGCTCCGATCCTTGCCGAATCCATGAAATCCCTTGCAATCGCCGCCCTTGCGCTGGTCCTCGCCGCGCCCATGCCGCAAGCCCGCGCGGCCGATCCCGCATGGCCCCCCAAAATCGTGAAAATCATCGTGCCCTATGCGCCCGGATCAACACCCGATCTGGTCGGACGGATCATCGCCGACGATCTTCAGATGCGCCATCCCGGCGCGAGTTTCATTGTCGAGAACAAGCCCGGTGCGGGCGGCAATATCGGCACCGACGCCGTCGCCAAGGCTTCACCCGACGGCGGCACCATCGGCATCAGCCTCGGCGGGCCGCTCGCCATCAACACGCTGCTGTTTTCAAAACTGCCTTACGATCCCGCGAAAGACATCGCGCCGATCACCATGTTGACATCGTTGCCGAGCGTGCTGGTGGTTCCGGCAAGCCTCAACATCAACTCTGTCGCCGACTTTATCACCGCACTGAAACGTGACGGCGCAAAACTCGCCTTCGGTTCGATCGGCGCGGGATCGCTCTCGCATCTGACGATGGAAGCGATCGCGCAGCGCGCGGGCACAACCATGGTCCATATCCCCTACGGCGGATCACCGCAGGCGATCACCGCCGTCATCCGCGGCGATGTGCAGGCGGCGTGCCTGCCTGCGATCGCGGTGACACCGCAACTTGCGGACGGAAAGGTGAAGATCCTCGCGGTCGCCACCGCACAACGCTCGCGCTTTCTGCCGGATGTGCCGACGCTGAAGGAGTCCGGGATCGACGTGGAATCCGATGCATGGAACGCGTTGATCGCGCCGGCGGGCACGGCGCCTGCGACGATTGCCCAGATTAACGACGAGGTGCGCGACATCCTGACCAAACCCAGCGTGCGTGAGCGGCTGGAAACGCAGCTGATGGAGCCAATTCCCTCCGCGCCACAGACCCTGCGCGCTCGGATGGACGCGGAGATCAGGCTGTGGTCCGATGTGATCAAACGGGGCGATATCCGGATCAATTAAAAGGTCCGGTGAGCGAACAAAACAAAGAGGAACGCCATGAATACCCCCGCTACTGTCGCTTTCGAACGCAGCCATGACATTGTTATCAATGCGCCTGCGAAGGCGGTGTTCGACTACGTGACCAACCCGCAGTCCTGGCCCGAGTGGCTCGCAGCCTCGCATCACATCGATAGCGAAAACCGCCCGCTCGAGACCGGCGAACTGTTTCATGAGAAATGGCACATCCGCTCCGGCGAGGTTTCGCTGAACTGGATCGTGCGCTCCTGTATCAGCCCGAAGCTGTGGATCGTGCAGGCCGAGACCACCTTCATCGGCCCTATCGTGGTTCAGTACACCTGCGACGAGGTGGATGGCGGCACGAAATTTACCCGCACCCTGCGCAATCCAGCCCGCAAGAAACCGCCGACCGACGAACAGATCGCCAACATGGATGCCGAAGCCGCCATCGGCCTTGGCAATATCAAAGCGAATGTCGAGAAGCGTGCAGGCTCAAAAGGCTAACGCACAAACAACCGCAGCAGGATGTTGAGCCAGACAAGGTCATCCGCGGATTTCGATCCGCGAAGTTTGTAAACCCCCGCCGCGCCAAGACACATCAGTGTACCAACGACGGCGATCAGCAGCGATTGCTGCCATTTTGCGCCCTGCACGACAGCGAGCACATAGCAAAGCACAAACATCAATGGCGACAACTTAAGCAGCAGCGAAGCAACGCGTTGCCGTTGTTCGGGCATATCTCGCGGCCCCCGCACTTGCTGCTGATCGCTCATGGTTCCTGCCTATCGCCAGCGCGAGATCATTAACATCGAAAACCAGACCCGCCCATTGGCCGCAGAAAGATGCAAACAGGTTCAACTTGCGTTGAACTTTTAACCGCCCCTAAACTCGCTCTTGTTGTTGTATCGCAGGCGAAAGTCTTGCCGCTGTTACGGCCTCAGGATTTCCGCCGTTTTTCTTAATCGTCTTTTTTATTATGGAGCCATGTATGTCTCTACGACTTGCCGCACTTGCGGCTTTCGCCGCCGCTCTCGTCGCTTCGGCACCCGCCAACGCAGTTCCGGTTCAGCCTAACCTTACAGCGCCCGCTCTGACAGAATCCGTCGCGGGCGGATGCGGCCCCAACGCATGGCGCGGCCCTTACGGCGGATGTCGCACCACTCCTTTCTACGGCCGCCTGCCAAACGGTTACTATCAGCCGCCTCCACATGAAGTGTTCGGCTGCCCGGACGGCTATTGGCGCGGCCCATGGGGCCATTGCCGCAACACGCCGTATCACGGTCCGCTGCCCGGCGGTGGCTGGAAATAACTTAGGCCTGTGTGACGTTGCGAGATCGGTTCAACCGTTCTCGCAACTTACGCCTTCTTCTTCACATCCTTGACGGATGAGAACACAATGCCCTCGGCGCGCTCGCGGGTATAGCCGAGATAGAACTCGTTCTTGGCGAGGAAGACGGGATCATTGTCGACATCATCGGCAACGCCGGAATTGTTCGCCGTCATGAAGGCGTCGAGCTTCTTGCGGTCATCCGACGAGATCCACCGCGCGAGCTGAAACTCGCTGATCTCGAAATCCACCGGCAGCGAATACTCGGCATCGAGCCGCGCCTTCAGCACATCGAGCTGCAACATGCCGACCACACCGACCAGCGCGGGCGCACCATCGCGCGGACGGAACACCTGCACAACGCCCTCTTCCGACATCTGCTGCAAGGCTTCTTTGAGTTTCTTGGCCTTCATCGCGTCGGTGAGCCGCACGCGGCGCACGATTTCAGGCGCAAACGATGGCACGCCGACGAAGGTAATGTCCTCGCCCTCGGTCAGCGTATCGCCGATCCGCAGCGTGCCATGGTTGGGAATACCGACCACATCGCCCGCAAAGGCTTCGTCGGCAATGGCGCGATCCTGCGCGAAAAAGAATTGCGGCGACGACAGCGGGATCGCCTTGCCGGTGCGCACCAGTTTGGCTTTCATGCCGCGTGTCAGCTTGCCAGAGCACAGCCGCGCGAACGCGATGCGGTCGCGATGGTTCGGATCCATGTTCGCTTGAATCTTGAATACGAACGCACTCATCTTCGGATCGTCGGCTTCGACCTTGCGCTTATCTGCGTCCTGCGCGCGCGGCGAAGGCGCGAAGCGGCCGAGACCTTCGAGAAGATCGCCGACACCGAAATTCCGCAGCGCGCTGCCGAAATAGACCGGGGTCATGTGACCCTCGCGGAACGACTGCAGGTCGAACGGCTTCGAAGCCTCCTTCACCAGTTCAAGCTCGTCCGCGATTTCGTTGGCATCGAGATTGGCGTTACGTCCAGCCAATTCGGCAATCTCGATTTTCTCCGCGGCACCGGTTTTGGCGCCGCCGCCTTCCAGCAGCCGGATGCCGCCGGTTTCGATGTCATAGGTCCCCATGAAATCGCGGCCACGGCCGACGGGCCAATTGATCGGCGTCGTATCGAGCGCCAGCGTCTTCTCGATCTCATCGAGGAGATCGAACACGTCGCGGCTCTCGCGATCCATCTTGTTGATGAAGGTGATGATCGGAATATCGCGCAGGCGGCACACCTCGATCAGCTTCAGCGTGCGCGCCTCGATGCCTTTCGCGGCGTCGATCACCATGACGGCGGAGTCCACCGCGGTCAGCGTGCGATAGGTATCCTCCGAAAAGTCTTCGTGGCCCGGCGTATCGAGTAGATTGAAGACAAGGTTCTGGAACTCGAAGGTCATCACCGATGTCACGACGGAGATGCCGCGCTCACGCTCGATCTTCATCCAGTCAGAGCGCGTGTTGCGGCGCTCGCCCTTGGCCTTCACCTGCCCAGCAAGATTGATCGCACCGCCAAACAACAGCAGCTTTTCGGTCAGCGTGGTCTTGCCGGCGTCAGGATGCGAGATGATTGCGAACGTGCGCCGTCGCGCCACTTCTTCGGCAAGCGGCGTCAGCGGAGATTCGGCGGCAATGGCGGTATCGGACATGGTGCGAGCGTGTGACAAAGAAACACGGCGGGATCAAGGGTATTTGATTTTCATGCACTTGCATCTTCTTCGCCATTGAGACATATTGAGACCGTCGGGGACGACCTCGATTCATCCCACATCATCCGCAGGGACGACCCTGCTATGGAGAAATTACGCCATGGCATGGTCAATGCTGTTTATTGCGGGTTTGCTGGAAGTCGGCTGGGCTATCGGCCTGAAATATACCGAGGGCTTTACCAGGCTGATGCCGTCAGTGCTGACGATTGCCTGCATGATCGCCAGCGTCGCCCTGCTCGGCCTGTCGCTGAAGACATTACCCGTCGGCACCGCCTATGCGGTCTGGACCGGCATTGGTTCTGTTGGGACCGCCATCCTCGGTATCTGGCTGTTTGGCGACCCTGCCACAGCGCTCCGCATCGCCTGTATCGGACTGATTGTTGCCGGGATTATCGGCCTGAAAGTTGTCGCCTGAGGCAATAACAGGTTCGTCTCACCCTGAGGCGCAACGAGCGCGTCTCAGGGCGACTGCCCCCTCTATTTCCACCCGGCCAGTGTCACCGCATAGTATGTCGTCGCAGCGACAATCGCGGCGGCGGGGATCGTAAAAATCCAGGCCCAGACAATCGAACCTGCCACGTTCCAGCGCACGGCTGAGACGCGGCGCGCGGCACCGACACCAACGATGGCGCCAGTGATGGTATGTGTCGTCGATACAGGCACGCCGAGAAAGGTCGCCGCGAACAATGTCGCTGCCCCGCCCGTCTCCGCGCAGAAACCCTGCATAGGCGTCAGTTTGGTGATGCGCAGGCCCATGGTACGAACGATGCGCCAGCCGCCCATCAGCGTGCCGAGCGCCATCGCTGCCTGACATGCGATCACCACCCAGAACGGCACGCTGAACTCACCGCCAAGATAGCCTTGCGAATAAAGCAGCACGGCAATGATCCCCATGGTCTTCTGCGCGTCGTTGCCGCCGTGACCGAGCGAATAAAGCGACGCCGAAACGAACTGCAGGATACGAAACGCGCGGTCGACCGCGAACGGTGTCGACCTGACCGAGGCCCATGACACGATAGCCGTCAGCAACAGCGCCAGCAGGAAGCCGACCAGCGGCGACAACACGATGGCGAGCAGCGTTTTGGTCAGTCCGCTCCAGACGGTAACTCCGACCCCCGCCTTCGCTATTCCCGCGCCGAGCAGTCCGCCGATCAGGGCATGCGAGCTGCTCGACGGCATGCCGAGCGCCCATGTCACCAGATTCCAGACGATGGCGCCGATCAGCGCCGCGAAGATCACCTGTGCATCGATGATTTCCGGATGGATGATGCCAGTGCCAATGGTTTGCGCGACATGAAGACCGAACACGGCAAACGCGATGAAGTTGAAAAATGCCGCCCATGCCACTGCGTATTGCGGCCGCAGCACACGGGTCGAAACAATCGTGGCAATGGAATTTGCGGCATCGTGCAGGCCGTTCAGAAAATCGAACAGCAGCGCGACGGCGATCAACCCGACCAGGATAGGGAAAGCAAGCGAGGCGTCCACGACGGGGTCCTGACCTTAAACTTGCTCAATAACGATGCTGTTGATTTCGTTCGCCACGTCATCGAAGCGGTCGGCGACCTTCTCAAGATGCTTGTAGATCTCGGCGCCAACGACAAAGTCCATTGTGTTGCCGTCGCGATGCTTGATGAACAGCTCCTTGAGGCCGATGTCATTGAGGTCATCGACCCGGCCTTCGAGCCGCGTGATTTCCTCGGTCAGCGCCGTCAGCGTCGTGACATTCTCGCCCATCGCCTGCATCAGCGGCACGGCGCGCCCCACGAGATTGGCACACTGAACGAGGATAGTGCCAATCTCCCGCATCGGCGGCTCGAAGATCCGCACCTCGAACAGCATCACCGCCTTGGCGGTCTGCTGCATCTGGTCGATGGCGTCATCCATCGCGGTGATCAGGTTCTTGATGTCACCGCGATCGAACGGGGTAATGAAGGTCCGCCGGACCGCGGTGAGAACTTCCCGCGTGATCTGGTCGGCGTCGTTTTCGAACTGGTTGACCCGCTGGCAGTAAACCGGGGTTTCGTCCCCGCCGCGCATCATTCCTTCCAGCGCCTCGGCTCCCTGCACCACTGCCTGGGAGTGCCGGGCGAACAGGTCAAAAAACCGCTCCTCCCGCGGAAGCAGCTTACGAAACCAGCCCAGCATGATCGTTCTCCGGCACGACAGAATTTGTCATCTATCTGTCATAAACCGGTTTGCAGGCCAACAGGCAGAGACCGGCGCTTTTGCGCCGGTCATCCACCGTTTTATAAGAGCAAGAAAGACCGTAAAATCTGACGGTTAGAGCGACCGCTTGAAGAAATGGGCGATTTCGCCGATGACGCCGCGGCGGAAGGTCAGCACGCAGATCACGAAAATCGCGCCCTGAATCACCGTGACCCACTGCCCGAATCCAGCGAGATACTGCTGCATGGCGATGATCACGAAGGCGCCGACCACCGGACCGAACACGGTGCCGAGGCCGCCGACCAGCGTCATCAGAACCACTTCGCCGGACATGGTCCAATGCACGTCGGTGAGCGAGGCATTCTGCGCCACGAACACCTTCACCGCCCCTGCGAGCCCCGCCAGCGTGCCGGATAGGATGAACGCCAGCAGCTTGTACTGGTCGGTCTTGTATCCGAGCGAGATCGCGCGCTGCTCGTTCTCGCGGATCGATTTCAGCACCTCGCCGAACGGCGAGTTGATGGCGCGGTAGATCAGCAGGAAGCCGAGCAGGAAGACCGTCAGCACCATGTAATAGAGCGTCGTCGGCTTCGACAGATCGAACACGCCGAACATCATTCCCTGCGGGATGCCCTGAATGCCGTCTTCGCCATGGGTGAACGGGGTCTGCAGATAGATGAAGAACAGAAGCTGCGACAGCGCCAGCGTGATCATCGCGAAGTAAATGCCCTGGCGGCGGATCGCGATCAGGCCGGTGACGACGCTCAGCGCGCAGGCCGCGACGACGCCGACGATGATTCCAAGTTCAGGCGAAAGGCCCCACACCTTTAAGGCGTGCGCACTCACATAGCCCGCAGTACCGAGGAACATCGCGTGGCCGAACGACAGCAATCCGCTGTAGCCGATCAGCAGATTGAACGCGCACGCGAACAACGCAAAGCAGAGAGCCTGCATCACAAAATAGGGATAGATCCCGGTCAGCGGCACGATGGCCAGCAGCGCCGTCATGATGACGAACGCGATCATCTCGTCGCTGGTGGAACGTCCGGTTGCCGGAACGGCGTTGTCTGTGATCGTGCTCATGTCAGTTCGCCCGCCCCGTCAATCCAGTCGGCTTCACGAGAAGCACCAGCACCATCAGCACGAAGACCACGGTGTTGGACGCCTCGGGATAAAAATACTTGGTGAGGCCTTCGATCACGCCGAGCGCAAAGCCGGTGATGATCGAGCCCATGATCGAGCCCATGCCGCCGATCACCACCACCGCGAACACGACGATGATGAGATCCGCGCCCATCAGCGGGCGCACCTGATTGATCGGAGCCGAGAGCACACCCGCCAACGCAGCCAAACCCACGCCAAGGCCGTAGGTCAGCGTGATCATGCGCGGCACGTTGATGCCGAAGGCGCGAACCAGCGTCGGATTCTCGGTCGCCGCGCGCAGATAGGCGCCGAGCCGGGTACGCTCGATCAGGTACCAGGTCGCGATGCACACCACCAGCGAGAACACCACCACCCAGCCGCGGTAGATCGGCAGATACATGAATCCGAGATTGATGCCGCCCTTGAGCATATCTGGGATCGCGTACGGCAGACCGGACGATCCGAAATAGTTCTGGAACACGCCCTGAATAATCAACGCCAGACCGAAGGTCAGCAGCAGGCCGTAGAGATGATCGAGCCCCGCGATCCACTGCAGCATGGTGCGTTCGAGCAGGATGCCGAAGCCCCCGACGATGACTGGCGCGAGGATCAGAGCCCACCAGTAGTTGATGCCGGCAAGGTTCAGCAGAAAATACGCGACGAATGCGCCCATCATGTACAACGCGCCGTGCGCGAAGTTGATGATGTTCAACATTCCGAAAATGACGGCCAGCCCGAGACTCAGCAGCGCGTAAAACGAGCCGTTGATCAGTCCAACCAGAAGCTGGGCGTAGAGAGCTTGCATCGTATCAATTCTTTCGCGCTCAGATAGACGGTCTTGCGAGAGGATGCCCGGCGGCACGAGGCCGCCGGGCGATCGCGATTACTTCTTCACGAGCGGGCAAGTGCTTTCCGACAGTGGGCGGAAAGCCTGATCCGCCGGCGTGGTGCCGACCAGCTTGTAGTAGTCCCATGGACCCTTCGATTCTGCCGGAGTCTTCACCTCGAACAGGTAGGCCGGATGAATCTTGCGGCCGTTCGGCTGGATCGAACCCTTGCCGAACAGAGCATCGTCGGTCGGCAGTTCCTTCATCTTGGCGACGACCTTGGCGCCATCATGCGGATTGCCGCCGAGCGCTTCGAGCGCCTTGAAGTAGTGCATGAGGCTCGAGTAGACACCCGCCTGCACCATGGACGGCATGTTCTTGTTCTTCATGCGCTCCGAAAAGCGCTTGGAGAATGCACGGGTGCCGTCGTTCATGTCCCAGTAGAACGTCTCGGTGAAGTTCAGGCCCTGAGCCACCTGAAGTCCAAGCGAGTTCACGTCGGGGATGAACATCAGAAGGCCGGCGAGCTTCTGGCCGCCCTTGACGATGCCGAACTCCGCCGCCTGCTTGATGGCGTTGGTGGTGTCGCCGCCGGCATTTGCCAGGCCGATGATCTTGGCTTTCGACGCCTGTGCCTGCAGCAGGAACGACGAGAAGTCCGACGAATTCAGCGGATGCTTGACGCTGCCCACAACCTTGCCACCCGCCTTGGTCACAGCAGCCGTGGTGTCGCGCTCGAGCGCCGCACCGAACGCGTAATCGGCGGTGAGGAAGAACCATGTGTCGCCACCGGCCTTCGCCAGTGCGGTGCCGGTGCCGTTAGCCAGCATGTAAGTGTCGTAAACCCAGTGAATCGTGTTTGGCGTGCACTGCGCGTTGGTCAGATCCGACGTACCCGCGCCGGAGTTGAGCATGATCGCGTTCTTTTCCTTGACGACGTTGTTCACCGCCAGCGCGACGCCGGAGTTCAGCACGTCGACGATCACGTCAACCTTCTCGACGTCGATCCACTGCCGGGCGGTGGTTGCGCCGACGTCGGGCTTGTTCTGGTGATCGGCGGCAATGACGTCGATCTTCCAGCCCTTCGCAGCGAGGCCGGAATCTTCAACAGCCATCTGGGCTGCGATGGTCGAGCCGGCACCGCCGAGATCAGAGTAAAGGCCCGACATATCCGTCAGGTTGCCGATCTTGACGGTTTTGTCCTGCGCAGAGGCGCCGGTTGCCGCGCCGAGCGCGAGCGCCGTGCTCAACATAAGAGCGGAAATCGTGGTCTTCATTATCTTCCCTCCTGGATACCGCTCGACTGGCGGCGTTGGTCTTAGATTAAAGTTATGCCGTCACACGCCGAGATAGGTGTGCAGCTTCTCCATGTTGGCCTGGAGTTCGGAGTTGGCGAATGCGTCGATGATCTTGCCGTGCTCGACGATGTAAAAGCGATCGGCCACCGTCGAAGCAAAGCGGAAGTTCTGCTCAACCAGCAGAATGGTGAACCCTTCGGCCTTCAGCCGCGCAATCATCTTGCCGATCTGCTGAATGATGACGGGCGCAAGGCCCTCGGTCGGCTCGTCCAGCATCAAAAAGCGCGCGCCGGTGCGCAGGATGCGTGCGATCGCCAGCATCTGCTGCTCGCCGCCGGACAGCTTGGTGCCCTGGCTGCCGAGACGCTCCTTCAGATTGGGGAACAGCTCGAAGATCTGATCGAGGGTCATGCCGCCGCTGCGGATCACCGGCGGCAGCAGCAGGTTTTCCTTCACGTCGAGGCTGGAGAAAATGCCGCGCTCTTCCGGACAGAACGCCACGCCAAGGCGCGCGATCCGTTCTGCCGGCAGCTTGATCAGTTCCGCACCCTCGAACGATACCGAACCGGTACGCTTGCCGATCAGCCCCATCACCGACTTCAGCGTCGAGGTCTTGCCCGCGCCGTTGCGGCCGAGCAGTGTCACCACTTCGCCCTGACGCACATCGAAGTTCATGCCGTGCAGGATGTGGGACTCGCCGTACCACGCTTCGAGATTCTTGACGTTCAGAACCGGCGAGCTTGCGTTGTTACCTGCCTGATTACTCATGGCCCGCTCCCAGATAGGCTTCCTTGACCTGCGGATGCTTCGTGAGCGTGGCGTAATCCCCCTCGGCCAAAACCTTGCCGCGGGTCAGCACAGTGATCGTGTCGGACAGGTTGGCGACGACGTTGAGGTTATGCTCGACCATCAGGATCGTATACTTCTGCGAAATGCGTTTGATCAGCGCGGCCACCTTGTCGATGTCCTCATGGCCCATGCCAGCCATCGGCTCATCCAGCAGCATCATTTCGGGATCGAGCGCCAGCGTGGTGGCGATTTCCAGCGCGCGCTTGCGTCCGTAAGGCATTTCCACCGCGGGGGTGTTGGCGAAATCGCTGAGACCAACATCCTCAAGTAATTCACGCGCGCGCCCATTATACTGATCGAGTACCGACTTTGAGCGCCAGAAGTCGAACGACGAACCGTGCTGGCGCTGCAGCGCCACCCGCACGTTTTCCAGCGCCGTGAGATGGGGAAACACCGCCGAAATCTGGAATGAGCGCACCAGACCGAGCCGCGCCACATCCGCGGGCTTCATGGCGGTGATGTCCTGGCCCTTGTAGAGAATCTGGCCGCGCGTCGGCTGCAGGAACTTGGTCAGCAAGTTGAAGCATGTCGTCTTACCGGCCCCGTTCGGGCCGATCAGCGCATGAATCGTTCCGCGGCGAACCTTCAGATTGACGTCGCTAACGGCCACAAAGCCCGCGAACTCCTTGGTCAGCCCGGAGGTCTCAAGAATGAACTCATCAGACAAGCAAATTCCCCCTGTCGGCCTTGTCGCGCCCGTCGATTGCGCGTGACCCTTTTATTCGCGCCGCCCCTTGCGCTGTGCCGGTGCTGTCAAACCCCGGCATCCGGCCAGAACTATGTATCCGATTGTTAGTGATGCGCAAGCTGCATTGCTGCCCACCATTTATGCGTAGCTTGCAAAAACTGTAATGTCCACTGGGCCATAGGGCGGATGCGGATAACTTCAAAAAGTCATGAAAGGAAGGGTTAAGGCTAATATCCGCCGGGTTCCGCTCTTCATGAAAAATTTCGCCCAAAAACCGATAATTGCGGCAAGGACATTCCTCTACCCACGTTCAGGACGCCGGTTATGGAATTTGAAAGCGCCAGTCCGCCCGTTGTAAAATCGATCAAGCAAACGGCTGCCAAAATTTAGCGACTATCTGCCAGAGCGCATTGCCGAGGAAGCTGACGACCTTGTCTCCTACACCGTACAAGGTTCGGAAGAAGGCCCGCGGTTCAGGATCGACAGCGAAGGCACGCGGATGTCGAGTGCTTACGGCACGACCGGCCAAGGGCGCTATCTGGACGAATATCTCGGCGCGAAACTCGAACCAATAGTCATGCCGATCTACCATGAATGCGTCCGGCGGCGATTGCCGATCTATACGATTTCGAAGGTCAACGACTTGTACGGCCGCAAGGTGGACTACGAGCGGCTGCTCATGCCGTTCTCCGACGGCGCCGGCGTCAACCATATTCTCGCATCGCTTAAAACCATCAGCGAGGACGGCGGATTCGAGATCAGAAATCTGATGCGCGCGAACGACGTCCTGCCGATCTATCAGATGCGCACGGTGATCGAGCGGGATCTGTTTCACAAACCGCACGGCCGGATTGCGCCCGGCGACGCCATCGAATTCGTTTAGCGCGCCTGACACTGATCGTCAGGCAGCCGGATTTCGTTCAAGCTCTTCGCCGAGTTCGATGGGATGCGCCATCGCCTCGTGCAGCTTATCCTTGTCGAGTTCGCCTTCCCACCGGCTGATCACGATGGTCGCGACGCCGTTGCCGATCAGATTGGTGAGCGCCCGGCACTCGCTCATGAACTTGTCGATGCCAACCAGAATGGCGAGCGACGCAATCGGAATGTCCGGCACGATCGCGAGCGTCGCGGCGAGCGTAATAAATCCCGCGCCAGTAACCCCAGACGCGCCTTTCGATGTGACGATCGCGACCCCCAGTATTCCCAGTTCCTGCCAGATCGTGAGGTGAGTGTTGGTCGCCTGCGCCAGGAACAGGGTGGCCAGCGTCATGTAGATATTGGTGCCATCGAGATTGAAGCTGTAGCCAGTCGGGATCACGAGTCCGACCACGCCGCGCGACGCGCCAAGCCGCTCCATCTTTGTGATCATGTTCGGCAGCACCGTTTCCGATGAACTGGTGCCGAGCACGATCAGCAATTCATCCTTGATGTAGGCAATAAACCGGATGATGGAAAAGCCGGCAAACCACGCAATGCCTCCAAGCACAAATAGAACAAACAGGATGCTGGTGAGGTAGAACGTGCCGATCAGCGCCGCCAGATTCCACAGAGCGCCTAGTCCGTAAGCGCCGACGGTGAAGGCCATCGCGCCGAATGCGCCGATCGGCGCTGCGCGCACGATGATGCGGATGACGCCGAAGAAAACCTTGGCGGCCATATCGATCGCATGGGCGATGGGTTCTCCCGCCGGGCCCATGAACGCGATCGCGAAGCCCGACAGGATCGACACCAGCAGCACCTGCAGCAGATCGCCGTTCGCCAGCGCTCCAATGAAGCTATTGGGAATGATCGCCATCAAGTGCGCGACAATTCCCTCCTCACTCGCCTTGTGGACGTAAGTCGCGACCGCCTTCGGATCGAGCGTCGCCGGATCGATGTTAAATCCGCTGCCGGGCTGGATGATCTCGCCGACGATCAGGCCGACGGCCAGGGCAATCGTGGAGACGACTTCGAAATACAGCAGCGACTTGAGGCCCACCCGGCCCACGCGCTTGAGATCGCCCATCGAGGAAATGCCATGCACCACCGTGCAGAAGATCACCGGCGCGATCATCATCTTGATCAGCGAGATGAAGCCGTCGCCGAGAGGTTTCAGCGCCTTGCCGGTGCCGGGATAGAAATGCCCTATCAGGATGCCGACAGCGATGGCGATCAGAACCTGAATGTAGAGAACGGAATACCAAGGCGACCGGGTGGAGGCCGGTTGGGTCGGCACGGCTGTGACTGTCATGGCTGGCTCATGGAAGGTGGCGACGGTACTACTGCACGTCGCAACCTGCGCCAGAACGCCGCACCCCTTCAAGCAGAATCCGCCGGTCGCCGATATTTTACGGCTCACCGGTTCCGGGGCTGGAATAACGGCTTGTCAGCCACACGGCCTCAATGCGGGCGCGGCCTATTTGATTACGGCCGCATAGCTGTCAGGCTTGAAGCCGACCAATAGCTTGCTGCCGACTTCCAGCACTGGGCGCTTGATCATCGAAGGCTGGGCCAGCATCAGCGCTATCGCCTTTTTCTCGGTGAGATCGGCTTTGTCGGCCTCGGACAATTTCCGGAAAGTCGTGCCGGCCCGGTTCAGCAGCACCTCCCAGCCGGCGACCTTGCTCCAGCGCGCGAGCCGCTCCTTGTCGATGCCTTCGGCTTTGTAGTCATGGAAACTGTAAGCAACACCATGCTTTTCCAGCCAGGCGCGGGCCTTCTTCATCGTGTCGCAGTTCTTGATGCCGTAAATCGTGGTCGCCAACGCACTCTCCCTTGCAGAGATCGTGACCTTATGAGCGCAGCGGCCAGCGCGCCACATGAACATGCTTGCTTGGGTGAACAAGGCTGTGAATCAGCACGAAACTGTCGAAGCGGAATATCAGCGGCGAAACAAGCCGCTCGGGGGCGCAGCGCTCATCATAGAGCAGCGTGATATGCGGGGTGAAGCGCCTCTCGACATGTTTGCCGAGGCCAACACGCCATAGCGCCTGCCCCAACTGGTTATGTAGAGATTCTAACGCCATCATGCCGTCACTGGCGCACAGCACGAACGGCTTTGTGTCGTGGCCCGTCGCGAACGTCATCGTGCGATCGAACGCTACTGCAAACGCAGAAGCATGGACAGAAGCCGCGGCCACTCCGCAAGCGCGCGCCACACGATCCGGCAATCTCGTGTAATTGCCAATGGCATGCAGCGAGAGATGAAAACGATGCCCCGGCGTGGGCGTCCCGGTCAGCCCTTCGCTGCGCCGATGTTCGTTTGCAAACGCTGCCAGCGTTTGCTGGTCACTCGCGCGCAGCAGAAGCGCGAAGAACAGCGTGGACGCCTCACCAGAATCGCGAAACTCACGAAACAGCAACTGCTCGGACATCGTACGCACTCGTTTACGCAAGAGAACAAATCACGAACATTGGTGGCGGTAAAGCAGGAACCCGAGGTCTCCCCGCCGTGGCTTGACTGTCGGCGCAGCGGACCGTATTTAAGTAATATCTTAAATACGAGTTTGACCATGGCTGACGCTCTCGACGCCACCTTCAAGGCCCTCGCGGACCCCACGCGGCGCGCGATCCTTGCCCGCCTCGCCCTCGGGGAAACGTCGGTGCAGGAATTGGCGAAGCCGTTCGCGATGAGCCTTCCCGCCGTGTCCCAGCATCTGAAGGTTTTGGAGACCGCCGGCCTCGTCGTCCGAGGACGTTCAGCGCAATGGCGGCCCTGCCGCCTCGCACCGAAGGCGCTGAAGGAAGCCACCGAGTGGCTCGATCAGTACCGCCGGTTCTGGGAGGAAAGCTTCGGCAAGCTCGACCTGTACCTGAAAGACATTCAAGGAAAGGAGTCTGAGGCATGACGGCAACTCTGAAGGTTACTGCGAGCGCGCCTGCGGATCAGCCAACGATTACGATGGAGCGCGAATTCGACGCGCCGCCTGCTCTCCTGTTCCGTGCCTACAGCGATCCCGACGCCATGAAGGCCTGGTACGGCCCGAACGGCTTTACCATCACGGTGATCGCGATGGACTTTCGTGTCGGCGGCCTGTTTCGCTTCACCATGCACGGACCGGACGGCACTGACTATCCGAACCGCATGATGTATCGCGAGATCGCGCCGAACGAACGTCTCGTCTATCGGCATGGCACGGACATCGACGACGACCCGAATGCGTTCGAAGTTGTTTCGACATTCAAAGCCATCGGCACAGGCCGCACGCTATTGACCAAGATATCGACCTTCCCGTCCGTGGACGCGCGCAATGCCGTCATGAAGTTTGGCGCCATCGAGCTTGGCATGCAAACTTTCGAAAAGCTGGCGGCCTACGTAAAGAAGTAATCGGCAGCACGCAGCAAAACGCCGCCGCCCGTCACAGGCAGCGGCGTTCAAAGACACGCTTTGCTCTCGGCTTACTTCTCGACCTGCGACACGTCGCGTACCGCGCCGCGCGCCGCATTGGTGGTCAACGCTGCATAGGCGCGAAGTGCGGGCGACACGACTCGCTGCCGGTCGACAGGTTTCCACGCCGCAGCGCCCTTCGCCTCCATCGCCGCACGACGCGCTGCGAGAACGGACTCATCGAGTTCGACACTGATGATGCGGTTTGGAATGTCGATCAGAATTGGATCGCCTGTCTCGATGAGGCCGATCAAGCCACCTTCTGCCGCTTCCGGCGAGACGTGACCAATGGAGAGGCCCGAACTGCCGCCGGAGAAACGGCCGTCTGTGACCAGTGCGCAAACCTTGCCGAGACCTTTCGACTTCAGATAGCTGGTCGGATACAGCATCTCCTGCATCCCCGGCCCGCCCTTCGGTCCTTCATAGCGCACCACGACGACTTCACCGGGCTTCACGCGGTTGCCGAGAATCCCGGACACGGCATCGTCCTGGCTTTCGAACACATGCGCGGTGCCGCGGAAGGTCAGGATGGATTCATCCACGCCCGCGGTCTTCACGATACAGCCTTCCGGCGCGATGTTGCCAAACAGCACCGCAAGTCCGCCGTCCTTCGAGAACGGATGCTCCGCCGAGCGGATCACGCCCTTCTGGCGGTCGGTGTCGAGGTCGTCCCAGCGCTCCGACTGGCTGAACGCCACCTGCGTCGGCACGCCGCCGGGGGCCGCGCGGAAGAAGGTGCGCACAGCTTCGCTGTTGGTACGTCCGATGTCCCAGCGATTGAGCGCATCAGCCATGGTTGGCGCGTGAATGGTCGGCAGGCTTGTATCGATCAGCTTGGCGCGCTCGAGTTCGCCGAGAATGGCCATCACGCCGCCGGCGCGATGCACATCTTCCATGTGAACGTCGCTCTTTGCGGGCGCGACCTTGCACAGACACGGCACCCGGCGCGACAGCCGGTCGATGTCGGCCATGGTGAAATCCACCTCGCCTTCCTGCGCAGCGGCCAACAGATGCAATACAGTGTTGGTCGAACCGCCCATGGCGATGTCGAGGCTCATAGCGTTCTCGAACGCTGCGAAGTTCGCGATATTGCGCGGCAGAGCCGTCGCATCGTCCTGCTCGTACCAGCGGCGCGCGAGATCGACGACCACATGACCTGCTTCGCGGAACAGCCGTTCGCGGTCCGCATGCGTCGCCAGCACCGAACCGTTGCCGGGCAGTGACAGGCCGAGCGCCTCCGTCAGGCAGTTCATCGAGTTCGCAGTGAACATGCCCGAGCACGAACCGCAGGTCGGACATGCCGAGCGTTCGATCGCCGCGACTTCCTTATCCGAGTAGCTGTCATCGGCGGCTACGATCATCGCGTCGATCAGGTCGACCGAGCGTTTGGTGCCCTTCACCACGACCTTGCCCGCTTCCATCGGACCGCCCGAAACGAACACCGTCGGAATGTTGAGGCGCATTGCCGCCATCAGCATGCCGGGCGTGATCTTGTCGCAGTTGGAAATGCACACCAGCGCGTCGGCGCAATGCGCATTGACCATGTACTCGACCGCGTCCGCGATCAGTTCGCGGCTCGGCAACGAATACAGCATGCCGCTATGGCCCATCGCGATGCCGTCATCGACGGCGATGGTGTTGAACTCTTTCGCGACGCCGCCTGCGGCCTCGATCTCACCGGCAACAAGCTGCCCAAGATCCTTCAAATGCACATGGCCCGGCACGAACTGGGTGAAGCTGTTGGCAATCGCGATGATCGGCTTGCCGAAATCCGCATCCTTCATGCCCGTCGCGCGCCAAAGGCCGCGTGCGCCGGCCATGTTGCGGCCGTGGGTGGACGTTCTGGAGCGATATGCCGGCATGATTGTTCCCTCTTTTATTGGAATGGTTCCAATAAGGGGCTTATGAGGCCGTGTAAAATATATTATTAAAGGCCAAATAGGTCGCTGAAAGTATCAAACTTGGACATCCGGCAGCTCAGGCATTTTGTTACCGTTGCGGATACACTGCACTTCGGCCGAGCCGCCGAACGGCTCGGCATGACCCAGCCGCCGCTCAGCCAATCCATCATGACGCTGGAACGCGAACTTGGTGCGCCGCTGTTTGCCCGGACCAAGCGCAGCGTCGCACTGACACCGTTCGGCGCGGAGTGGCTGCCGCGCGTCCGCGCTGCACTCGATGGCGTGAACGCCCTGCCCGAGATTGCCAATCAGTTGCGCGACGGCTCCGCCGGACGCCTCGAACTCTCCTTCGTCAGCACCGCGGACTACAGCATCCTGCCGCTGCTGGTGCGCCGCTATGCCTCGCTCTACCCGAATGTCGACATCACTCTGACCGAGGCGACCAGCAATGTGCAGATCGCTAATCTTCTCGAAGGTCGCGGCCATGTCGGCCTGGTAATCCCGCCACCTAATGCTGCACTACCCAGACAGCTTTCCTATCTGCCGCTGGTGACCGAGCCGTTGGTCGCGGCGGTGCCCGACAACTGGATCGCGGACGGCACGCTGTCGCTGTTGGCGGATCGCCTCGCGCCGGACTCCGTCGTGAGCGCTCCGCTCATCATCTTTCCGCGGCAGAGCGCACCCGCCTTCCATGACCTCGTCACCGGATATTACACGGCTCACGGCGGACAGGCGCGGATCGCTCAGGAAGCGATTCAGATGCAGACCATTATCAGTCTGGTTTCCGCAGGCATGGGCATCGCGCTCGTGCCCGCATCGCTGCGCAATCTCGCACGCACCGGCGTCCGCTATGTCGATCTGGCAGGCACTGCCCCGATTTTAGAAACCGGCATCACATGGCGCACCGGCGACACCACGCCGACCATCGAACGCTTTGTCAGCATCGCGCGCGAGATGGCGGACGGCGGAGCATAACCGCCAGCAAATCATCTGGTTGAGAACAGCTTCCGGCATAGCGTGTGGAAAGGCGAGGACAGCGCGTTGCGTTAGAACGAGGCGCCGGGTTTCCGGCCCCTCATTCCCACTCGATCGTGCCCGGCGGCTTCGACGTCACGTCGTAGACCACGCGGTTGACGCCCTTCACCTCGTTGATGATGCGCGTCGCGGTCTCGCCGAGGAACGTCATGTCGAACGGATAGAAGTCCGCCGTCATGCCGTCAGTGGATGTGACTGCGCGGAGACCCACCACGTACTCATAAGTTCGCCCGTCGCCCATGACGCCAACGGTTTTCACCGGCAGCAGCACCGCGAAGGCCTGCCAGATGGTGTCGTAGAGTCCCGCCTGACGGATCTGGTCGATGTACACCGCGTCGGCTTCGCGCAGGATGTCGAGCTTCTCGCGGGTGATTTCGCCGGGGCAGCGGATCGCAAGGCCCGGCCCCGGGAACGGATGACGCCCGACGAACACGTCGGGCAAACCAAGCTCGACACCAAGCGCGCGCACTTCGTCCTTGAACAATTCACGCAGCGGCTCGACCAGTTTCATGTTCATACGCGCTGGCAGACCGCCGACGTTGTGATGCGACTTGATGGTCACCGACGGCCCGCCGGTGAACGACACGCTTTCGATCACATCGGGATAGAGCGTGCCTTGGGCAAGGAAATCCGCGCCGCCGATCTTCTTGGCTTCTTCATCGAACACGTCAATGAACAGGCGGCCGATGGTCTTACGCTTCACTTCAGGATCGGTGACGCCCTCAAGCTCACCAAGAAATGTCTTTGACGCATCAACATGAACCAGCGGGATATTGTAGTGATGCCGGAACAGATCGACGACAGTCTTGGCTTCGTCCTTGCGCAGCATGCCGTGATCGACGAACACACACGTGAGCTGATCGCCGATGGCCTCGTGAATCAGGATCGCGGCCACGGATGAATCAACGCCGCCCGAGAGGCCGCAGATCACCCTGCCCTTGCCGACCTGCGCGCGGATCTTCTCGATCGCTTCCTCGCGGAAGGCGCGCATTGTCCAGTCGCCCTTGAGGCCCGCAACCTTGCGCACGAAATTCTTGATCAGCTTCGCGCCGTCCGGCGTATGCACCACCTCGGGGTGAAACTGCATCGCGTAGAACTTGCGCTTGTCGTCGGCGATCACCGAGATCGGCGAGCCCGGCGCCTTGGCGACGCCGCGGAAACCCTCCGGCAACTTGGTGACGCGGTCGCCGTGGCTCATCCAGACGTAGTGCTTCTCGCCGACCTTCCAGACGCCCTCGAACAGCGCGCAATCGTCGGTGACCTCGATCAGTGCCCGTCCGAATTCGCGGTGATGCCCGGCCTCGACGGTACCGCCGAGCTGCTGCGCCATGGTCTGCTCACCGTAGCAGATGCCGAGCACCGGAATGCCGGCGGTGAGGATCGACATCGGCGCCGACGGCGCGTCCTGATCGAGCACCGAGGCCGGGCCGCCGGAGAGGATGACGGCCTTCGGCTTCATCTCCTTGAAGGCCGCCTCGGCCTTCTGGAACGGCACGATCTCGGAATAAACGCCGTCTTCACGGACGCGGCGCGCGATGAGCTGGGTCACCTGCGAGCCGAAATCGACGATGAGAATCTTTTCGTGAGCGCCCGCCACGTCGGGCGTCGCTGGAGCGGTTTGGCTGTGTGCTGTCATGGGCAGGAAATACGCGACGAGGGGCGGAGTCGCAACCCGGCAAAGCACGCGCGCCCAAGCAATCCACCCATCAAAAAGCTCCCGGTTGACTTGGCTCAAATTAGGTCAATGATACTGACATAATTACAGACGGGAGAAAAACATGCAAGCTCTGGAGACAACGCTCGCACAGCGCACTGCCTTCGCGAAGACATGGATCGCCGCCTGGAACAGCCGTGATCTCGACCGGGTTCTCGCGCTCTACGCCGACGACAGCGAAATGGTTTCTGACAAGATCATCAAGCTGGAGCTCAATCCGAACGGGCGGCTGCGCGGCAAGGACAACCTTCGCGCCTATTGGGGCCGCGCCCTGCCCCTGCGCCCGAAGCTGCACTTCACGCTGATCAATGCCTTCGTCAACCCGGACAGCGTTGTCGTTCTCTATCGCGACGAACTCGGACACCAGATTTGCGAATATCTTCGCATGAACGCCGACGGGAAGATCGTTCAGGGCTCAGCGAACCACATTCACGGCTGACCAAGATCAGTTACGGCGCGTCATCACCGACACAAAGAACCCGTCTGTCCCGGTTCGGCGCGGAGTCATCAGCAGCCCCTCGTCCGACCGGATCGTCGCGGCGGCGAAATCATCCGCCTTGTCCCAAAGCACCGACATGACCTGCTCCGGCGGAACCACCGCATAGTCGGGATGACGCGCGGTGAATGCTTTGACCTGCTCGTTGTTTTCCTGCGGCAGAACAGAACAGGTGATGTAGGCGATCCGCCCGCCGGGTTTCACCAATCCTGCTGCCCGATCAAGCACCTCAACCTGATCCTTGATGCGAACTTCGAGTGCGCCGGGACGCATCCGCCATTTCGCATCCGGGTTGCGACGCCACGTTCCAGTACCCGTGCATGGCGCATCGATCACCACCAGATCGGCCGACGCCTTGATGTCGGAGAGCGTATCGTCCGGCCCCCTGGGCGTGCGCACATCGGCGTTGTGAATGCCCGCGCGCGACAGCCGTTCATGGATCGGTGCAAGCTGTCGCTTGTCGTGATCGGTTGCTATCAGACGGCCCTTGCCCTGCATCATCGCCGCCAACGCCAGTGTCTTGCCGCCCGCGCCCGCGCACATATCGATCACCTGCTGGCCCGGTTTCGCACCCGTAAGCAGCGCCGCAAGCTGAGAGCCTTCGTCCTGAACTTCAACGCCGCCCTTGATGAAAGCCTCTTCCGAATGGATGCCCGGATTGCGCGCATCGGCGCCGAGATCAATCCGCAGCCCCCACGGCGACCAAGGCGTTGCGCGCGTGCCAAGATGCTTCATCGACGCCAGCACTTTATCCTGCGAGGCCTTCAGTGTGTTGACACGCAGATCAAGTGGCGCACGGCTGGCCATCGCAATCGCCTCATCCACCCGCGTCTCGCCGAACACGGCTGTGAACTGCGGATCGAGCCATTCGGGATAATCGCCGGCAATGTGCGCCGGTGCATTCTTCGTGCTTCGCGTAGTCAGCGCTGCGCGCTCCGTATCTGTCAATGGCTCCGGCGCAAAGCGCCCGCCGTCGCAAAGAGCTGCGACGGCATCGACATTCAAGCCGCGCTCCAGCTTGAGCATCCCGAGCGTTCGCGCGCGCGGCGTGTCGGAATCCATCAGCCATGCGGACGACGCCCGGCGGCGCAGCACGTCGAACACCAATCCGGCGATGGCGGCGCGGTCACCAGACCCTGCGAAGCGGTGCGCGGTGCCCCACTCCTTGAGCGCATTCGGCGCGGGAATGCGCTGCGCGTCGATCGCTCCCAGAATCTCGATAGCTGCGGACAGCCGCGCGGCAGGCGTCATAGTCGTCTTTCAGAATCGGCAATCGTCAGATCGCGAGCAAAATCTTGAGCGCGAAATAAACCCACATGATCAGAAGCACAAGCGCACCGGCCGCGAATGCCGAGAAACGCGCCGTGAGATTGTTCGAAGTCGCGTAGACGCCGGCATGAATGTAGCGCGTCACCACGAACACCCATGACAGCAGCACTGTGAGGAGATCGGCCTGACGCAGCGGCAGCGCAATGGCGATCAGCACGAAAAACAGCACCGGCAGTTCAAACTGGTTGGAATAGGCATTGCTGACTTGAGCCGCCTTGGTTGGCCATGCCTTCTGGCCGACAGCAATCTCGGAAACCCGCACCTCGCGGTTCTTCAGCGCGCCCGTGCGCACCGTAAACATCCTGAACATCAGGATGAAGGAGAGCAGAACCAGCATGAAGACGGGCAGCAGAACCATCTGAACTGACATCGAAATCCCCCGAAAAATTATATTGTCCCTTCGCTATAGCGGCCCCCTCCCACTCTGACAATTGTCCACCTTTCGTGAACCGGCGCGCCAACAGCCGCGACCAATGCCTGAAAGGACAAGTTCCGGCGTTGGCCGGACCGGCGGGTGCTGCGATGCTGTACATCATTTCGATATTGGCGGGCGTGCTGGGCGCGCTCCTAAGCTGGGCTGCTGCGGCCATGATCGCAGCCTCGACAAGCTCGGACAACGTGGCTGCATTCATTGTGATCGGCCCGCTGGCAGCCATTGCCGGATTTGTCACGGCGGTGGCATTCACCGTCGCCATCAAGGGCGAGGTCCGCACTGTCCACGGCATCGCCATGCGCAGCCTCGGCGTCGTGTTGATGACAGGCGCACTTGCCACCGGCAGCTATGGCCTGCGGACCGCCGTGCTGTCGCATATGGGCATGATGGCCAAGGCGCCTGCGGTAGAATTCGAAATTCGCCTTCCCAAGACTACGTCCGCCGCTGATCTCAAGCGCGAAGCGCAGGTGGAACTCTTGACCGATCAAAACCAGACACTGGCGTCGATCGACAACAGCCTGCTTGCGATGGCAGACGGCCGCGCCGTGCTGCGCGGTTCGGTTCCGCTGAGATTTCGTACCGCTGAAAGGATGGTGGTGCTGAGCCTGCCCGGCGAAGCGCAGCGCGCCTTCAGGCTGCGGCTCCCCGCCAACCCGAGCCCATCGGATGAGTTCGGGCCATGGCACATGGTCGATCGCGTGTCGCCAGTCAGCGGCAAAGAATCCTCACGCGGCGTTCCCGACGACACCTTCGCGATCCGTTACCGCGTGCTGTAACGCACCAGTCCCGAGGATTTCATCACCGAAGCATTTTGACGCCGCGCATTTCATCACGTCATAATTTTCAACCTCCTTCATCTCACCGGCAGGCGAGATAAAGGAGGTCTTTTCATAGTCAGAGCTTGTCCGGGCCGACGCGCACAAGCTGCTTGCCGAAATTGGCGCCCTTAAGCAGCCCCATGAACGCCGACGGCGCACTATCAAGCCCCTCGGTCACGAATTCCTTATGCTTGAGCTTACCTTCGCGAAGCCACTGCGGCATGTCGCGGATAAAATCCGGATACATCGCCGCGAAATCGCGCACGATGAAGCCGCGGAAGTTCAGCCGCTTGACCAGAATGGAGCGCATGATGGTGTTGGCCCATGGCGGAGTGGGCGTATCCTTGCCGAAGATGGTGTTGTAGTCGGCAATCAGGCCGCACACCGGAATGCGGGCAAAATCGTTCAGGCGCGGCAGCACCGCATCGAACACCTTGCCGCCGACATTCTCGAAATAAACGTCGATGCCTTTCGAGCAAGCTTCCTTCAGCCTGGCCTTAAGGTCCGGATCGCGATGGTCGAGGCATTCGTCGAAGCCGAGTTCGTTTTTGACGTAATCGCACTTCTCCTTGCCGCCTGCGATACCGACAGCGCGCGCGCCCTTGATCTTGGCGATCTGGCCGACAGCCGAACCCACTGCGCCGGACGCCGCCGCGACCACCACTGTCTCGCCAGCCTTCGGCTTGCCGATTTCAAGCAGGCCGGTATAGGCCGTCATGCCCGGCATGCCGAGTACGCCCACCGCCGTCGAGATCGGCGCGATCTTCGGATCGACCTTCCGCAATCCCTTGCCATCCGACACCGCATATTGCTGCCAGCCGGTATGCGCGAGAACGTAATCGCCCTTGGCAAAGCCCGGATTGTTGGAAGCGACCACTTCGCAAACTGTGCCGCCTTCCATCACGCCGCCGATCGGCACGGGCGCGGAATAGGACGGACCATCATCCATGCGCCCGCGCATATAAGGATCAAGCGACAGCCAGACCGTGCGCAGCAAAATCTGCCCCTCTCCCGGCGCCGGGATTGGATAATCCTCAAGGCGGAAATTCTCCGGCTTCGGTTCGCCGACCGGACGGGAGGCAAGGACGATACGCTTGGCGGACTGGGACATGGTGTTTCCTCGGTTTATTGAACGTGAGGACTGTTTAGCCGAGAGAACTGCGCGTGACCATGCATGCAAAAGCGCAAAGCGCGGCATGACATCCATGCCGCGCTTTGCGTTTTAAACGGTCTTGATGCGACCGCCGTCAAGCCGTCAGCTTGGCCAGCGCCTTGTCGAACGCCGCAGCGGCACTCGGCAGATCCTTGAACGCAAGACCGCTGTCGGCGGGCTGCTTCTGCTTGTCGGTCGCGGTCGGGCGGATTTCGGCAACCGGCTTGCCATCCTCAAGAAAAGTCTTCGGAGCGATCACATGGAATTCGTGATCTTCCGCCGGTGCGTCCTTCAGCAAAAAGACACCGAGATATGCCGTGCTGTCACCGCGGCGATAGGAAATGTAGCGCTCAATGGCGACTGAACCGTCGCGCTGCATTCCGCCGAGCTTGGCGAAACCCTTGGAGTCCAGCAGGCGATGAGCCTTGAACCCCTTCACGCCTTCCGACTTCGCCTTGGCGGTTTCTTCGGAGAGGTCGTACTTGCCCGCGACCTCCTTGCCGACCTCGGCAAGCTGTTCGGAGACCGTGTGCTCGAACTCTTTCAGCTCCGAGCGCGGCTTCGCTGCCTTGCGCGGCTTGAGCGCGTTGCGCTTGCCGAGTTCCGCCTTGCACTTCTCGACGACATCCGCGACCGATTTCCTCTCCGCGTTGCCGAGCAGGTTCTTCAAATCCTGATCCGAAAGCGCTGCGATCCTGTCGTCTGTCCAATCAACCATAATGTTCTTCTCTGAATGTTGGGAAAATTGCGCCGAAAAAGCTGCGGTTCGTCGCGTCCGGAAACCCGGTGAAAAGAAACGCAAACGCGCGATACAACGCCGCGCGAAAGCGGCACGCTCCTGTTCTGGCAGGGCCTTGAGGCCGAAATGGGACAGAAACTCTTATGCGCCGCCGGGATAATTTGGGCTTTCGCGGGTAATGGTGACGTCGTGGACATGGCTTTCGCGCAGACCCGCGCCGGTGATGCGGACGAATTCCGCCTTGTCGTGGAAGTCCTGAATGTCCTTCGCGCCAACATAGCCCATCGCTGCACGCAGGCCACCGGCCAATTGGTGGAGCACGTTGCCAACCGGACCCTTGTAAGGCACCTGCCCTTCGATACCTTCCGGCACGAGCTTGAGCGTATCCTTTATGTCCTGCTGGAAGTAGCGGTCGGCCGAGCCGCGCGCCATCGCGCCGACCGATCCCATGCCGCGATAGGCCTTGTAGGAACGGCCCTGCCACAGGAACACTTCGCCCGGCGTCTCGTCGGTGCCAGCGAGAAGCGAGCCGACCATCGCAACATCCGCACCCGCGGCAAGCGCCTTGGCAAGATCGCCTGAAAACTTGATACCGCCGTCGGCGATCACCGGAATGTTGGCCTTCTTCGCAGCCTCCACCGAATCCATGATTGCGGTGAGCTGCGGCACACCAACACCCGCGACAATGCGCGTGGTGCAGATCGAGCCCGGGCCGATGCCGACCTTGATCGCGTCCGCGCCAGCGTCGATCAGCGCCTGCGTGGCTTCGGTCGTTGCGACATTGCCAGCAATAACCTGCACGGCATTCGACAGCCGCTTGATGCGATTGACCGCCTCAAGCACGCGTGCGGAATGGCCGTGAGCGGTGTCGACGACGATCACGTCCGCGCCAGCGTCGATCAGCCGTTCTGTACGCGCAAAGCCCGCATCGCCCACCGTGGTCGCAGCGGCGACCCGCAGACGTCCCTGCGCATCCTTGGATGCGAGCGGATATGCCACCGCCTTTTCCATGTCCTTCACAGTAATGAGGCCGACGCAGCGATACTGGTCGTCCACCACCAGAAGCTTCTCGATCCGGTTCTGATGGAGCAGCCGCTTGGCTTCGGTCTGACTGACGCCTTCCCTCACCGTGATGAGGTTTTGGTGCGTCATCAATTCGGAGACCTTCTGCTCCGGATCGGTGGCGAAGCGCACATCGCGATTGGTGAGAATGCCAACCAGCTTGCCGGGTGTATTGGGTCCAGCACCGATCACCACCGGAACGCCGGAAATGCCGTAGTCCTTCATCAGCGTCAGGGCGTCGACCAGCTTCGCATCCGGGCCGATGGTCAGCGGATTCACAACCATCCCGGATTCGAATTTCTTGACTTGCCGCACCTGCAAAGCCTGACCATCACCTTCGAAATTGCGATGGATCACACCGATGCCGCCAGCCTGCGCCATGGCGATCGCCATGCGGGCTTCGGTCACGGTATCCATTGCCGAGGCAATAATGGGAATGTTGAGCGGGATCGCGCGAGTCAAACGGCTGCGCACATCCGCTTCCGAGGGCAAAATGTCGGACAGGCCCGGTTTCAGCAACACATCGTCAAATGTGAAAGCTTCGCGAATACCCTGACCCAACTGTTTTGCCATTGCCAACTCCGTTCGGCAGCCCGTGGCTGCAACATAAACCTTCAGGATGCGCTTGTTCGGCGGCCGCTGACGCGTCGCTCGAATCGAAGCCCATCGGTAGGGTTGGCGGTGGTCGATAGCATGAAGGGATGACGTTTCAAAGCATTTCGCTCGGAATTCAGCGGTTTTTGCGCATGGGACACCTGCAAAAGCCCCTCTAACCATGGACTTTTCTCCACAGGATCGATTTCACGACGAGTTTATTGACCCATTGTCCCGGGACTGGCCTATCAGGGGAAGGCCTGCTCCTGCCGCCCCGCCCTGACCGCAAATTTCCCACAAAGCCGAGACGATGCAGAAGGAACGCCTGATACCGCTGATCGTGGCCTGCGCGTGGTTCATGGAAAACATGGACTCGACCGTGATCGCCACCTCCCTGCCCGCCATCGCCGCGGATATCGGCACAAGTCCGCTGACGCTGAAACTCGCCATCACGTCCTATCTTCTTTCGCTCGCGGTCTTCATTCCGGCAAGCGGCTGGACCGCCGATCGCTTCGGCGCGCGCGCCGTGTTCAGCGTGGCCATTTTTGTTTTCATGATCGGATCGATCTGCTGTGCGCTATCGACATCCATCACCGACTTCGTCATCGCACGTATCATCCAGGGCCTCGGCGGCGCGATGATGATTCCGGTTGGGCGCCTCGTCATCCTGCGTTCCATCGACAAGAGCGCACTCGTCAATGCGATGGCGTGGGTCACCATGCCCGCGCTGATCGGCCCGGTGATCGGCCCGCCGCTCGGAGGCTTCATCACCACTTACTTCTCGTGGCACTGGATATTCCTGATCAACATTCCGATCGGGTTGCTCGGCATCTGGCTGGCGCTGAAATATATCGATCCGATCAAGAGCGAGAACCCGGAACGGTTTGATTTCGTGGGTCTGGTGCTCGCCGGCCTCGGCGTCGCCGGTCTCGCCTTCGGCTTGTCGGTTGCGGGGCTCGGCCTGCTGCCATGGCAGATCGTCCTCGCGCTGATCGTGGGCGGCAGCGTCGCCATGGGCCTGTATCTGTCTCATGCCAAGCGCACGGCCTCGCCGGTGCTGGACTTCTCGCTTATCAAGCATCCGACATTGCGCGCCAGCCTCACCGGCGGCTTCATGTATCGCCTTGGCATCGGCGCGCTGCCTTTCCTGCTGCCGCTTCTGATGCAGATCGGGTTTGGTCTCTCGCCGTTCAAGTCGGGACTCGTGACATTCGCCTCGGCCGTCGGCGCCATCTTCATGAAAGCGCTGGCGGCGCGAGTCATCCGCACCTTCGGCTTCCGCAACATCCTGATCATCAACGCGGTGGTGAGTTCGTTCTTCCTCGCGGCTTGTGCTCTGTTCACACCAACAACGCCATTGCTGTTGATTATGATCATCCTGATTGTGGGCGGATTCTTCCGCTCGCTGCAGTTCACGGCGATCAACACCATGGCCTACGCGGAGGTGACGCCCGACGAGATGAGCCGCGCGACAACGCTCGTCAGCGTCAACCAGCAGCTTGCGATTTCGGCAGGCGTCGCGGTCGGCGCATTCGCGGTCGAAGCCACGATGATGGCAAATCATTCAACCGCGCTGAGCGCGAACGATTTCTGGCCCGCCTTCATCGTGGTCGCCATTCTGTCGGCGCTCTCGGCCATCTCGTTCTGGAAATTGCCGGAAGATGCGGGCCACGAGATTTCCGGCCACCGCATTCCGGTAATCGCAACACCTCAGGCCGTGGAAGCTGTCGCGGCGGAATCAACCCACGATGCGCGCGACCAGAAGCTGGGGTGAAACATTCCCGGCCGTCGTTCCGGCGAGACTACGCTTCAACCCGCGTGTTCTCGCCCCGAAATCCCAGCGCCATCACATACCGTTCGGATGAATCCTGCCGGCTGGCGGCGGGCTTCACATGCTTCACGCTGGTAAAGTCGCGCTTGAGCTGCGCCAGCAGATCCGCGTCCGCGCCGCCCTGAAACACCTTTGCCAGAAACGTGCCGCCCGGATTGAGGATTTCGCATGCGAATGCCGCCGCACTTTCCACCAGGCCAATAATGCGCAACTGGTCGGTTTTGCGGTGACCCGTGGTGTTTGCTGCCATGTCTGACATCACCACGTCAGCGCCGCCGCCGATCATCGCGCGCAGTTTGTCGGGTGCGCTGTCATCGAGAAAATCCATTTGCGCAAAGGTCACGCCGGGTAATTCCGGCATCTCCAGGAGATCGATGCCGATCACCTTGCCCTTGCCTTCCACCGCGCCGACGCGCT
Organism: Afipia sp.; assembly: GCA_017308595.1. Classification (GTDB taxonomy): domain Bacteria; phylum Pseudomonadota; class Alphaproteobacteria; order Rhizobiales; family Xanthobacteraceae; genus Afipia. Next base: position 1,015,225 of record JAFKER010000005.1, on the reverse strand, counting down.
TTGCCGCGATCTGGCTCCAGCCGCCCGGAGCGGCACCGAGATCGACCACCACCTGCCCCCGCTTCAGGAAGCGGTGCTTATCGTCAATCTCCTGCAGTTTGTAGGCCGCACGCGAGCGAAAGCCGTCGCGCTTGGCCTGCGCGACATAGGGATCGTTGAGCTGACGTTCCAGCCAGAGTTTCGACGACAGCTTGCGCTTACCGCCAGTCTTGACGGTGACGTGCAGCCGGCCGGTGGTGTCTTTCGCCATGGAATTGGGTCGATCCGGTAAAACGCGTTCACGCATCCCATACGACGTTTCCGCCGCCGCGTGAATCAATTTAGCAGTTCACAATCGCGCCGTCGGCCCGCATCATCTCGACCAGCATCCCTTCACGCAGACCGCGATCCGCCACCCGCAGTCGCGGCAGCGGGAACGCCGTGCGGATCGCGTCGAGGATAGCGCATCCGGCCAGCACGAGATCGGCTCGCTCGGTGCCGATGCAGGCATTCTTCGCGCGCTCCTGATAGGTCATGTCGAGCAGCCGCGTGATGGCGCGGTCCATGTCCACATCGTTCATCCACAAACCATCGACCCGCCGCCTGTCATAGTGTGACAGGCCGAGATGAATACCCGCTACCGTCGTCACGGTTCCGGATGTGCCGAGCAGGTGCATGCCAGATAGACCATGCCCATGCTGTTGTGCGAACGGCGCGAGATGACCCGCAACCTCGGCGACCATTGCACCATAAGACTCGCGCGTCACATTCATGCCACCGAACCGTTCCGCCAGCGTCACGACACCAAGCGACAGCGAGACCCATGGCCCCTTCACCGGCGCATCATGCGGTTGTCCGGCGGGCCGTTCGATCCTGACCACTTCGGTTGAGCCGCCGCCGATATCGAACAGGATTGCTCCTTTGGCCTTGGGATCGAGCAGCGGCGAACAGCCGATCGCAGCCAGCGTCGACTCGGTTTCGCGGTCGATCACTTCGAGCTTGATCCCCGTCTCGCGCTCGATCAGGTCAAGAAAATGGTCAGCATTGTCTGCCGCCCGGCAGGCCTCCGTGGCAATGGTGCGCAGCCGCTTCGCGCCTTTGGCGCGGATCTTGTCGCCGCAAACGCCGAGCGCGCCGACGGCGCGTGAGATGGCGGCATCGCTGATGCGGCCCGTGGTCGAGATTCCCTCGCCCAGCCGGATGATCCGGGAAAAGGAATCGATCACACGAAACCCGTCATTCGAGACGCGCGCGATCAGCAAACGGCAGTTGTTGGTGCCGAGATCGAGCGCGGCATAAGCCGTGCCATGAACGCGGGTTTCCCCGCGGCCATGCGTCTCGTCAACCGTCGCTGGTGGCGGGCTGACAGACGGCCCCGAACCGTCGCGCAGCCGCACATCCTCAGTCATGCAATATCCTCTGCAGCGCCGGAATCCGGGCCGCGAACTCTGTTCAAACAAAGTCTAACAGCGTGGGTCAGCGGCGCAACCTGCGCATGTCCTTTCGGACATTGCGGTTCTGGTTTTGCCGACCTATTTCTGGATACACCCCTGCAAATACGCACCGGGATGCCGCTATTCCCGCGTCACATCGCCTATTTTCAACGGATTCACCATGCTCGATCATCCATCCGGACTCTCGGCCGAGAATGATATCGCACTGCAAAAATTCGGAGTCGGCCAGCCTGTCCGGCGCAAGGAAGACGACACACTGGTCCGGGGCAAGGGAACCTACACCGACGACATCAACCTTCCCGGTCAGGCCTATGCGTGGATCGTGCGCAGCACTCATGCCCATGGCCTGATCAAGCGGATCGACATCGAGGCGGCAAAGACGATGCCCGGTGTGCTCGGAGTATGGACCGGCAAGGATCTCGCGGCATACACGCCGTTCGGCGTCGGCCTGCCGCTGAAGAACCGCGACGGCTCCGCTCTGTTGCAGACCAATCGTCTGCCGCTGATGACCGACAAGGTGCGCTTCGTCGGCGATCCCGTGGCCTTCGTCGTTGCAGAGACGCTCGCGCAAGCGCGCGACGCCGGCGAAGCGGTTGTGGTCGATATCGAGCCGTTGCCGTCGGTCACCAGCGCAGAAGATGCCGCGAAGCCCGGCGCACCGCTGCTCTACGATCACATCCCCTCCAATGTCGTTCTCGACTATCATTCCGGCGATGACGCGGCACTCGATGCAGCGTTTGCGAGCGCGGCGCATGTCACGCGCCTCGATATCGTCAACACTCGCCTCGCGGTCGTTGCGATGGAGCCGCGTGCAGGCCTTGCGAGCTACGACAGGAAAACCCAGCGCTTCACCATCGAAGTGCCGACGCAGGGCGTCGCGGGCAATCGTCTATCGCTGGCCAAAACGCTGAATGTGCCGCCTGAGAAGGTACACCTGCGCACGCGCAACGTCGGTGGCTCGTTCGGGATGAAGAATACGAACTATCCCGAATATATTTGCATTCTTCACGCCGCGCGCGAGCTTGGCCGCGCCGTCAAATGGACCGATGAGCGTTCGACCAGCTTTCTCTCCGACAGCCACGGCCGCGCCCAGGACGTGCATTGCGAACTGGCACTTGCCGCAGATGGCACGTTCCTCGGCGTGCGCGTGCGCGGATACGGCAATCTCGGCGCCTATATCACCGGTGTCGCACCGCTGCCGCTATCCCTCAACATCGCCAAGAACATCAACAGCGTCTATCGGATGCCGCTGATCGGCGTCGACATCAAATGCGTGCTGACCAATACGACACTGATGGGCGCCTATCGCGGCGCGGGCCGCCCCGAGGCGAATTATTTCATGGAGCGACTGATTGATCGCGCTGCCGATGAAATGGGCCTCGATCGCCTGAGCTTGCGGAAACGCAATTTCATCAAGCCATCGCAGATTCCCTATTCCGCCGCGAACGGCCTCACCTATGACAGCGGCGATTTCCCCGCCGTGTTCAGCAAGGCGCTCGAACAGGCTGACCTCGCAGGTTTTGCGAAACGCAAGAAGGACAGCCGCAAGCGCGGCAAGCTGCGCGGCATCGCGGTCGGCTCCTATCTCGAAATTACCGCCCCGCCGAGCGCCGAACTTGGCAAGATCGTCTTCGAAGCCGACGGCGCAGTGAACCTGATCACCGGTACGCTCGACTATGGGCAGGGCCACGCAACGCCGTTCGCGCAGGTGCTCGCAACCGAGCTTGGTGTGCCGTTTGATGCCGTAAGGCTCACCCAGGGCGACAGCGATATTGTTCACACCGGCAACGGCACCGGCGGCTCGCGCTCGATCACCGCAAGCGGCGCGGCTATCGTGGAAGCTTCGAAACTGGTGATCGAGAAAGGCAAGCAGGCAGCCGCTCACATTCTCGAAGCGTCCGAAGCCGACATCGAATTCACTAACGGGCAATTCACTATCGCCGGCACCGACCGCGGCATCGGCATCATGGAGCTTGCGTCAAAGCTGCGGGATTCCAAGATGCCGGAAGGCGCACCCTCCTCGCTCGATGTGGATCACACCACGAAGGGCGTTCCTTCGACATTTCCCAACGGCTGTCATGTCGCCGAGGTCGAGATAGATCCCGACACCGGCGTTGTGCAGATCATCCGCTACAACGGCGTCAACGATTTCGGCACTGTGGTGAATCCGATGATCGTCGCAGGGCAAATCCATGGTGGCGTGGCGCAGGGCATCGGCCAGGCATTGATGGAATGCGTCACGTATGACGACAGCGGCCAGCCGGTGACCGGCTCGTTCATGGACTACGCGCTGCCGCGTGCTGGCGACATTCCGTCCATGACGCTCAGCAATTATCCCTCGCCTGCAACCTCGAATCCGCTCGGCACCAAGGGATGCGGCGAAGCAGGTTGCGCGGGAAGCCTCGCTAGCATCGTCAATGCAGTTCTCGATGCATTATCCGATGAAGGCGTGACAAACATCGACATGCCGCTCACCTCGGAAAAGGTCTGGCGCGCGATTCAGGATGGCCGGAAGGCGAAGATGGCGTGAAATATTACGCCGCCATGGTCTCGCGTGGGCGATAGATCGCGATGTGCTGGCAATGCGCGATCGGCGTCTTGCCATTCGCAACAATGATGCCGTCGAGTTCCACGAACTTGTGGCCTTTGCGGTCGTAGTTGCCGATGACCTTAGCGCGCACAGTCAGTTCGTCCTCAACCCCCGCTGCCGCGAGATAGCGGATGGTGCTTCCGACATGAATCCATGGGCCCAGAATGGCATTCTCCATCAGCGCCCAGTTCATGGTTCGCAGCAGCATACCGGTGTGAACGATCTTCTCGTTCGCGTAGAGCGCATCGGTTTCGCGCACGTCGCGCAGATATTCGGTTGAGCCCTGGATGCCCAGCGTAAAGGGCGGAATCGCAAGCCACTTGCCGGTGGCATAGGACATCTCGCTGGCAGGCTCGGTCTTTCCGACCACGGCAACGCTCTGGAAATCACCAAGCAGAATTTTCGGGGTATCGGACGGCATGGAGGCCGTGCCGGTGGCGCACAGTTCACCGCGGCTTTCCACCTTGATCGCCAGACCGCCATCGGTCTCCTCGGCCGTTACAACGGCAATCTCTCCGTCGTAGACCGGCTTGAAGAATCGGCCGTCCATCAACCCGCGCTCGAGGAACGCCCGGCCCCATTTCGCCACCGGCATGTGGGTCATATAGGCGAACACATCGACGCCCGGCACTAGCCCGCCCTGAAACCCGAACCGGCGCGCAACCGAATCGTCGTGCATCTTGTTTTCGGAGTTCTTGGCCAGATTGTAAGCGTCGACACTGTAGGGCTTGAGCACGGTCATTGTTTCCTCAATTTTTACGTTCAAAAATGATACGCAAAGCCGGCGTGAAGGCAAGCCGCGACCATGCATGCCTCGCCGGACGGACGCGCGTTTCCCTCGCCATTTTACCCGGCCTGGGCTACCAGCAACCGCCAGCCGAACGATCACCAACCCGACGGATGAATCCGACCCGATGACCCGCATTTATGTCGATGCCGATGCCTGCCCGGTAAAGGACGAGATTTATCGAGTTGCCGAGCGACATAACTTGCCGGTCAGCGTGGTTGCGGGAAACTTCATTCGTGTCCCAAACCATCCGCTGATCGAGCGGATTGCCGCAGGCAGCGGCATGGACGCCGCCGATGACTGGATTGCGGAACGCGCACAAAAAGGCGATATCGTCGTCACGTCGGACATCCCACTGGCGGCACGCTGCGTAAAAGCCGGGGCTGACGTCATCGCGCCGAATGGCAAGCCGTTCTCGGAAGCCTCCATCGGCATGACGCTGGCAGTGCGCAACCTGATGACCGATCTGCGCTCCAGCGGCGAAGTCACCGGCGGGCCTCGTTCGTTTTCACCACGCGACCGCTCCGCGTTCCTGTCGACGCTCGACCAGACCATTCGCCGCATTCAGCGCGCGCAACAGAAGTAAGAGTATTTCCGTCATATGGCTCCCCCCCTGATCCAATTGAAAGACATTGCGCTGACTTTCGGCGGTACGCCGTTGCTCGCTGGCGTCGAGCTTGCGGTCTCGGCAGGCGAACGCGTGTGCCTGATCGGCCGCAACGGCTCGGGCAAGTCGACACTGCTGAAGATCGTGGCGGGACTTGTGGAAGCTGATCGCGGCTCCCGCTTTGTGCAGCCCGGCGCAACCATTCGTTATCTTCCGCAGGAGCCGGACTTCGACGGTTTCAAGACCACGCTGGCCTATGTCGAAGCCGGAATGAATCCCGGCGACGATCACTACCAGGCGCAGTATCTGCTCGAACAACTCGGACTGACTGGCACGGAAGATCCGGCCAATCTCTCGGGCGGCGAAGCCCGGCGCGCGGCGCTGGCACGCGTGCTGGCACCCTCGCCCGACATCCTGCTATTGGACGAGCCGACCAACCATCTCGACCTCACCACCATCGAATGGCTGGAGGGCGAACTCGCCAGCCGACGCAGTGCGCTCGTCATGATCAGTCACGACCGGCGCTTTCTCTCCAACCTCTCGCGCGCCACCGTCTGGCTCGACCGCGGTGAGACCCGCCGCATCGAAAAGGGATTCAGTGCATTCGAGGAATGGCGCGACGAAGTTTTGGCGGAAGAAGAGCGCGACCAGCACAAACTGGATCGCAAGATCGTCATGGAAGAACACTGGCTGCGTTATGGCGTTTCAGGAAGGCGCAAGCGGAACGTCAAGCGTCTCGGCAACCTGTTCGAACTGCGCCAACAGCGCCGCGACTATCGTGGCACAGCGGGCAAAGCGAATCTCGCTGCTGCCGAAGCCGAGACTTCAGGCAAGCTGGTGATTGAGGCCAAACACATCGGCAAATCCTACGGCGAACGCAAGATCGTCGATGATTTCTCCGCGCGCGTGACGCGCGGCGACCGCATCGGCATCGTCGGCCCCAACGGCGCAGGCAAAACAACCTTGATCGGCCTCCTGACTGGCGGCGACGCGCCGGACAGCGGCACGATCCGCCTCGGCGCCAATCTCGAAATGGTGACGCTGGATCAGCACCGGGAAAGCCTCGATCCGAAAACCACGCTCGCCGACGCGCTGACAGGAGGGCGCGGCGACAGCATCATGGTCAATGGCACGCCCAAGCATGTTATCGGCTATATGAAAGACTTCCTTTTCGCCAGCGAACAGGCACGCACCCCGCTCGAAGTTCTCTCCGGCGGTGAACGCGGACGGCTGATGCTGGCGCGCGCACTGGCGAAACCTTCAAATTTCCTGGTGCTGGACGAACCAACCAACGATCTCGACCTCGAAACACTCGACGTGCTGGAGGAAATGCTCAGCGACTATCAGGGCACCGTTATCCTCGTCAGTCACGACCGAGACTTCCTCGATCGCGTGGTGACGTCCGTGATTGCGCCGGAGGGTGATGGCAAATGGACCGAATATGCCGGCGGCTATTCCGACATGCTGGTACAACGCGGTGCCGACCTGCAGGAGAAGGCGATCAAGGCGACGGGCTCTGAAACAGCCAAAGCCTCCAAAAATGCTGCTACCGCACCATCAACCGCAGCAAAACGCCGCCTCAGCTTCAACGAGAAGCACGCACTGGAAACCCTTCCCAAAACCATGGCGAAGCTTCAGACTGAAATTGCCAAACAGCAAAAGCTGCTCGACGATCCAGAGCTTTATGCAAAGGATCGTAAGACATTCGACACGGCATCAGCAGCCATTGCCAAGGCGCAGGCAGAACTGGATGCCGCCGAAGAGAAATGGCTGGAACTGGAAATGCTGCGCGAGGAAATTGAAAGCGGCGCCTAGCGCTTCAGATACTCCAGCGCGCCTCTTCCCGCTGCAGCGCCTGTCGCAAAACACGCCTGCAGCAGATAACCACCGGTCGGCGCTTCCCAATCAAGCATTTCCCCGGCAACGAATACGCCGGGCATCTTGCGCAACATGAAGTTCGAATCGATTTCATCGAACGAAATGCCGCCTGCAGTCGAGATTGCGCGCTCAAGCGGCGCAACGCCTGCGAAGCGAACGGGAACAGCATTGATGAAGGCTGCGAGCGTTTCGGAATCCATTGTCGACAGATTCCGTCCCTCGGCGATTGCGGCTTCCTGTACCAAGCCGATGGCGACCGGAGAAAGACCGGCAGCCTTGCGCAAGTAAGTCGACATTGACTGCTTCTGCCGAGGTTTGCCGAGACGCGACGCAAGATCAGCTATGTCCAAATCGGCCCGCAACGCAAACTGCACGGCTGCTTCGCCTTGCGCGAACACCGCTTCACGAATCGGTGCCGACAGCGCGTAGATCGCGCCACCCTCAAGTCCGTCGCGCGTAATCACCGCTTCACCGCGCACAGTCTCACGGCCGAACGAGAGCGCAACACCTTTCAGCGGCTGCCCCTCGAAACGGTCGCGAAACAAATCAGACCATGCGACACGAAAACCACTATTGGCTGCATACAGCGGCGCGATGTTGATGGCACGGTCCTTGAAAGTATCGATCCAGTCACCACTTGCGCCCAGCTTGGGCCAACTCGCGCCGCCGAGGGCGATGACGGTCGCGTCTGGTTTGAGTAATACAGCCCCCTTGGGCGTCTCGAACTGCAACTCACCGGTTGGAGTCCATCCCGTCCAGCGATGGCGAAGCATCACTCTTACCCCGGATCGATCGAGGCGGCGCAGCCACGCGCGCAGCAAGGGCGATGCCTTCATGGCTTTCGGAAAAATCCGCCCGCTTGATCCGACGAACGTCGGCTGCCCGAGACCTTCGCTCCACGCGCGCAATGCTTCCGGCGGAAACGCTTCGATGGCCGCACGCAAATGCGGCATCGCTTCGCGGTACCGTGTGAGAAATGCATCCAGCGGTTCGCTGTGGGTGAGATTGAGGCCGCCGCGTCCGGCCATCAGAAACTTGCGGCCCACCGACGGCATACGGTCGTAGACCGTGACGCGGGCTCCGCCCGCGCCAAGCACTTCAGCCGCCATCAACCCCGCAGGACCGGCACCGATGACGGCGATGTTCAAGCCTCAGCCGCCCATATTCGGCAGCTTGATGCCCGCCGCCTTCGCGGCCTGCTCAACATACTTGAAGGTCTGGAAGAATGCCCCGCCGAGATCACGCGCGGTCGACATGTCACCGATCTTGGCAAAGTTTGCCGCGATGGCATCCGGTGTCCATTGGTCCTGCGGCAGATTGAGACCTTCGGTCTCGACCACCTTGATAACCGCGAACGAGCCGGCTCCCGCGCCCATGATCGTACGCGTCGGCGCATCTTCGCTCAGCAGATACAGCACCGCAGGCGTGATGGATTCAGGCTTCATCAGTGCGAGAATTTCAGGGCCGATCAGACCTTCGGTCATGCGTGTCGCCGCGGTCGGCGAGATCGTGTTGACCTTGATGTTGGTCTTGCGGCCTTCCTCGGCGAGCACATTCATCAGGCCCACCATGCCGGCCTTCGCAGCGGCATAGTTCGCCTGGCCGAAATTGCCGAACAAGCCCGACGACGATGTGGTGAGAACGATGCGGCCGTAGTTGCGCTCGCGCATCCCGTCCCACACCGCCTTGCAGCAGTTGTAGGTGCCGGTCAGATGCACCGCAATCACCTTGGCGAAATCGTCCGGCTCCATCTTGCCGAACGACTTGTCGCGCAGGATACCTGCGTTGGCGACCATGAGATCGACACTGCCCCACTTTATGGCGGCACGCGCAACCATCTCCTTGACTTGCTCGAAGTTCGAGACGTCTGAACCATCAGCAATGGCTTCGCCGCCTGCCTTGCGGATTTCCTCAACAACAGATTCCGCAGGCGTCGCCGAACCTCCGGTCCCGTCGGTTTTTGCGCCCATGTCGTTGACCACGACCTTTGCGCCAAGCTTGGCAAGGCCAAGCGCGTGTGCGCGTCCGAGGCCCGCTCCTGCGCCGGTCACAACTGCGACGCGTCCATCGAATCTGATTGCCATGATCGTTCCCTGATGATTAAGCGAAGAAATGCATGCCGAGCCAGTCCGCGACCAGCGCGGGCTTCGGCTCACCCTCAATTTCCAGCGTGGTGTTGGTCCGTGCCAACAACTCCTTCGGCGACTTCATCGTGGCTTCGGCAAGCACGAAGCGCGCGCGAACACGCTTTCCGGCAAGCACCGGCGTCAAAAATCTGATCTTGTCGAAACCGTAGTTGATCGACATCGCCGCGCCATTCAGTGTCGGCATGGTTGCGTAAGCGAGCTTGGGCAAGACCGACAACGAGAGGAACCCGTGTGCGATCGTTCCGCCAAAGGGCGTCTCGCGCTTTGCACGCTCGGGGTCGATATGAATGAACTGGAAGTCCTCCGTCGCATCGGCGAATGCATCGATCTGCTTTTGATCGATGGTATGCCATTCGGAGACACCGAGTTCTGTGCCCACAAGCTTCAAATAATCCGCCAGATCCATCGCAGCGCCCACGGCTATCTCCCCCGAATTCGAACTGGTTTGGCACATTCCATAGATCAACGGCCGGGCCAAGCAAAATCTGGCCGCGCCGAGCCGTTATGAAGGTATTGTCGGCCGAGGCCGAAGGCCGTTTCAAACGGGATTTGAAAAGACAAAGCGGCCGAAAAACAAGGAAAACTAGCGCGCAGCGCTCTGCCCGGCTTGAAGCTCAGGAAAATCCTCTTCGCGGAATTCATAGCCCCGCAAAGCATCCCTGCGGTCGTTGTCGTGCTCCAGCCGGCGAAGCTGGACGCGGCGGATTTTTCCCGAAATGGTTTTCGGCAGTTCTGTCACCAGTTCAATCCGGCGGATGCGCTTGAACGGAGCAAGCCGCGAATGCACGTACTTGAAGATCGACAATGCGGTGTCGCGCGTTAGCGCCGTTCCCGGCACCAGCGAGACATAGGCCTTCGGAAGCGCGAGACGAATCGGGTCCGGTGTTGGCACCACGGCAGCCTCTGCGACCATTTCGTGTTCCAGCAGCACGCTTTCGAGTTCGAACGGGCTAATGCGGTAGTCGGAGGATTTGAACACGTCGTCGGAGCGGCCGACGAAGGTCAGATAGCCATCTTCATCGAGGAATACGACATCGCCGGTCTGGTAAACGTCTCCGTCAACGCCTTTCGGTTTGCCGTCCTCGCCTTGGTAGCCAAGCATCAAGCCCGCGGGACGATTCGCGCCAAGGACCAAACGTACCTCGCCCTCCTTGGCGGGATTGCCGTCAGCATCAGCAACACGAACCGTATAGCCAGGCATTGGGCGTCCCATCGATCCGATCTTCACAACCTGTCCGGGCGAGTTGCCGGCGAGCGCGGTGGTTTCGGTTTGACCATAACCGTCACGAATGGTCAGCCCCCAAGCTGCCTTGACCTGATCGATGACCTCGGGGTTCAGTGGCTCGCCCGCGCCGCAGACCTCGCGGACGGAAACCTTGTAGTCCGCGAGCTGCTCCTGAATGAACAATCGCCAAACCGTCGGCGGCGCACAGAGCGTCGTCACGCCGCAGCGTGCAACAGTCGCTAGCAGGTTCTTGGCGTCGAAGCGCGGCTGGTTGACGATGAAGATCGTGGCTCCGGCATTCCACGGCGAGAAAAAGCAACTCCACGCGTGCTTCGCCCAGCCAGGCGAAGAAATGTTGAGATGCACATCCCCCGGCTGCAAGCCGAGCCAGTACATGGTCGACAGCGAACCGACCGGATAGCTGCGATGGCTGTGCAGCACGAGCTTCGGCTTCGCCGTGGTGCCCGACGTGAAATAGAGCAGCATTGGATCGTCGGCATTCGTGACACCATCCGGCGTGAACGCGTCCGGGTAGCTGGCGGCATCCTCGAACCTGCGCCAACCCTCGTTCACGGACGTAGATGCAACCACGATCTTGGTGAAGCCCGCCTCGCCAAGGCCTTCGAACTTGGCGACCTGATCCTGCGTCGCGACCACTGCTTTCGCCTGGCCGCGATCGAGCCGGTCGCGAAGCTCGTCGGAGGTCAACAGTGTAGTCGCGGGAATGACGATGACGCCAAGCTTCATGGCGGCAAGCATCGTCTCCCATAAGGGAACCACATTGCCGAGTATCATCAAGAGATGATCGCCGCGCTTGAGACCGAGATCACGGAGGAAATTGGCGGTCTGATTGGAACGGCGCGACAGTTCCGCAAACGACAGCTTGGTCTCGGAATTTGAAGCCGCATCGACGATCCACAGCGCCGTGCGATCCCGGCTTTCGGAATCCGTTGCCAGTCCGGCATCAAACCAGTCGAGCGCCCAGTTGAACTGCTTCTCATCCGGCCAGCGGAATTCAGCAACGGCCGTATTGTAGTCAGTACGGTTCTTGAGCAGGAAAGTGCGCGCGTCCCGGAATGTCGTCATCAAGAAATCCTATTTCGCCAGCCCGCGAAGATGCTTGATAATGCCGGAAAAATCCACTCCACCGTGACCGGCTTTCTCGAACGCATCATAGATGCTTTCCGCATGTGCGCCGAGCGGCGTGGCCGCGCCGGCGGCCTTCGCAGCCTCCTGCGACAGACGCAAATCCTTGAGCATCAACGCCGCCGCAAAACCCGGCTTGTAATCGTTGTTCGCGGGGGACGCCGCGACCGGACCCGGTACGGGACAATAGGACGTCAGCGACCAGCACTGGCCTGATGAGGTCGACGCCACATCGAACAGTGCCTGATGCGACAAGCCAAGCTTCTCACCGAGCGCGAACGCTTCGGACACGCCGATCATCGAGATGCCGAGGATCATGTTGTTGCAGATCTTGGCTGCCTGCCCTGCTCCGGCTTCGCCGCAATGCACGACCTTCTTGCCCATGTTTTCAAGAACGGGCTTTGCAGCCGCGAACGCCGCGTCGGTGCCGCCGCACATGAATGTCAGTGTCGCCCCCTTCGCGCCGCCCGTACCGCCGGACACCGGCGCATCGATGGACGGCAGGTTGTGCTCCAGAGCATGACCATGTGCGAACCGCGCGCTTTCCACATCGATGGTCGAACAATCGATCATCAGTGTGTTCTTGCCCACGGACGGAATGATCTCTTTCCAGACGGTCAGCACATGTTTGCCTGCGGGCAGCATGGTGACGACGACATCCACACCCTTCACTGCGTCGAGGGCCGTCGCGGCAATATTCACACCGTCGGCCTTCGCGGCATCCTTCGATGCCTGAACAAGGTCAAAACCTGTCACCTTGTGGCCTGCCTTGACGAGATTGGCGGCCATAGGGCCGCCCATGTTGCCGAGACCGATGAATGCGATGTTTGCCATTTCCTGCCCTCGTTATCGTTGTTTCAGAATGTCAGTCCGGGAAGACCAATGTGTATTTGGGATTCGGCGCGAAATACTTCTCGACGATGTCAGGCGTGACATCCTCGATCCGCGCCGGCGACCACTTCGGATTACGGTCCTTGTCGATGATCGCGGCGCGCACACCCTCAACGAACTCAGTGCTGGCGAAAACCGTCAGCGCCGAATTGTATTCACGAACGAGGCATTCCTTCAGCGATTTCGACGTTCTCGCGCGGCGCAGCAGTTCGAGTGTCACCTTGAGCGCCGTTGGCGAATTCCGCGACAGCGCCTTCAGCGTAGCTTGTGCGAACTCCGAGCCGTCCTGCTTCAGCGCGGCGACAATGGCTTCAATCGTGTCGTACGCGAACGCGCGGTCAATCTGTTCGCGATGGTCGGCAATGGGCGCCTGAAACTCGGTCACAGCGTAGGTTGCGAGAATTTCGCGCACATCCGCGGCGGTCGCCTTCAGCGGCGCATTGGTTAGCGCATCCCGCAAGGCAGGCCAGTTGTTCGTATCGATCAGAACATCTGCCGTGCGAGCATAAACTGCATCGGCGCCGCTCATGGTCAAGCCGGTCAGGCCGAAGTAAGTCCCGATTTCGCCGGGCGCGCGCGAAAGCAACCATGTTCCGCCTACATCCGGAAAGAAGCCAAGACTGACCTCGGGCATGGCCATCTTGCTCTTTTCGGTCACCACACGATGCGCGCTGTGCGCAGAGAGGCCGACGCCGCCGCCCATGACGAGACCGTCCATATAGGCGACATAGGGCTTCGGAAATTCAGCGATCCGCGCATTCAAAATGTATTCTTCGCGCCAGAATACCGGCCCGAGATCGCCGCCAGCCTTTGAACTGTCGTGGAGCCCGCGAATATCGCCTCCCGCGCAAAGGCCGCGCTCGCCAGCGCCTTCCAGCAGAATCAGGGAGACGCCGGGGTCCGCTTCGAATTCATCGAGAGCCGCGACGATCTCGCGCGTCATCTCCAGCGTCAGCGCATTAATTGCCTTCGGACGGTTGAGCCGGATAATACCCGCTGCCCCTTCACGGCAGGCGATGACTTCCTTGTCCGGTGTATCCGTCATCGCCGCATTCGCGCTCATCGCGCGCCCTCGATCAACTTGCGCGAAACGATCACGCGCATGATCTCGTTAGTGCCTTCGAGAATTTGATGCACGCGCAAGTCGCGCACGATTTTCTCGATGCCGTATTCCGCCAGATATCCATAACCACCGTGCAATTGCAGCGCCTGATTGGCAATCTCGAAGCCTGCATCGGTCCCGAAACGCTTGGCCATAGCGCACAACATGGTCGCATCGGGGTCCTTGCGATCGAGCGCCGCTGCGGCCCGCCACAGGAATGTACGCGCGGCCTCCAGTTCGATCGCCATATCGGCGAGACGAAACTGCAAAGCCTGGAATTCGTCGAGGCGCTTTCCGAACGCCTTGCGCTCCTGCATGTAGGCCAGCGATTTATCCAGAGCGGATTGCGCGCCGCCAAGCGAACAGGCCGCGATATTGAGGCGCCCGCCGTCGAGACCGGCCATGGCGATCTTGAAACCGATCCCCTCCTCGCCGATACGATTGGCGACGGGCACGCGTGCATTCTCGAAAATCACGGCGCGGGTCGGTTGTGCATTCCAGCCCATCTTGCGTTCGTTCGCACCAAATGACACGCCCGGCGTGTCACGGTCGATCACCAGCGTCGAGACCCCGCCTGCGCCTTCGCCGCCGGTGCGAACCATTGCGACATAGATATCGCTGGCTCCCGCGCCGGAGATAAACTGCTTCTGCCCGTTGAGAACGTAATGATCGCCGTCCCGAACCGCGCGGGTCGAAAGCGCGGCGGCATCCGAACCCGCTCCTGGTTCGGTCAATGCGTAGCTTGCGATCAGTTCCATGGTGCAGAGGCGCGGCAACCACTTGTGCCGCTGCGCATCCGAACCGAACCGGTCAATCATCCACGACGCCATGTTGTGGATCGAGATGAACGAGGAGACGGTCGGACATCCCGTCGCCAACGCCTCAAAGATCAGCGCCGCGTCGAAACGCGTCAACGCCGAGCCACCGACGTCGTCGCGAATGTAGATGCCGCCCATCCCGAGCGCCGCCGCCTCGCGCATGACCGCGACGGGGAAGAACTTTTCCTCGTCCCACTTCAATGCGTGAGGCGCAATTTTCTCGGCAGCGAAATCGCGGGCCATGTCCCGAACCGCGATTTGATCCTCGGTCAGAGCGAACTGCATGACGGACGCCCGTCTACTTGCTCTGGAACGCGAACTGAGCCCCTTCCTTGACGCCCGACGGCCACCGCGAGGTTACCGTCTTGGTCTTGGTGTAGAAACGCACGGAGTCAGGGCCGTACTGATTGAGATCGCCGAAACCGGAACGCTTCCAGCCGCCGAAAGTATAGTAAGCCACCGGCACCGGGATCGGCACGTTGACGCCGACCATGCCGACATTGACGCGCGCGGTAAATTCGCGCGCCGCATCGCCGTCGCGCGTGAAGATTGCGACACCGTTGCCGTATTCGTGGTCGGACGGCAGCGCCACCGCTTCCTCAAAATCATTCGCACGAACTACCGACAGCACGGGGCCGAAGATCTCTTCCTTGTAGATCCGCATGTCCTTGGTAACGTTGTCGAACAGGCAGCCGCCCATATAGAAGCCGTTCTCGTAGCCCTGCATCTTGAAGCCACGGCCGTCGACGGCAAGCGTCGCGCCTTCCTTGACGCCAATATCGACATAGTTCTTGACGCGCTCCAGCGCGGCACGGGTCACAAGCGGACCAAAATCCGCGGACTCATCGGTGGATGGCCCGATCTTCAGGCTTTCCACACGCGGAATGAGCTTTTCCATCAGCCGGTCGGCTGTGGTTTTGCCAACTGGAACGGCAACCGAAACGGCCATGCAGCGTTCGCCTGCCGCACCGTAGCCCGCGCCGATCAGAGCGTCGACCGACTGATCGATATCGGCATCCGGCATAATGATCATGTGGTTCTTGGCGCCGCCGAAGCACTGGGCGCGCTTTCCGGTTTCGGCTGCGCGCGAATAGATGTACTGCGCGATATCCGAGGAACCGACGAAGCCAACCGCCGAAATATCGCGATCATCAAGAAGCGCGTCTACTGCCTCCTTATCGCCGTTGACCACGTTGAGGATACCCGGCGGCAGACCGGCCTCAAGCATCAGTTCCGCAAGGCGCATCGGCACGCTGGGATCGCGCTCTGACGGCTTGAGAATGAACGCATTTCCGCAGGCGATGGCCGGTGCAAACTTCCACATCGGGATCATCGCCGGGAAATTGAACGGGGTGATGCCGGCGACGACGCCAAGTGGCTGACGCATCGAATAGCTATCGATGCCGGGCCCAGCACCCTCGGTGTAGCCACCCTTCATCAGTTCCGGGATACCGATCGCGTATTCAACGACCTCGACGCCGCGGAAAATATCACCCTTGGCATCCGGGATCGTTTTGCCGTGCTCACGTGCCAGCAACTCGGCGAGCGAGTCGTTTTCCTTGGCCAGCAGTTCCAGAAACTTCATCAGGACGCGGACGCGGCGCTGCGGGTTGGTTGCCCCCCAAGCCGGCTGCGCCGCCTTGGCGTTCTCTATGACAGCACGAACTTCGGCCTTGGAGGCCAGTGCAACCTTGGCTTGCACATCACCGGTCATCGGCTCGTAAACGTCCGCGAAGCGGCCTGACGTACCCTGGACTGTCTTACCGCCAATAAAATGACCGATCGTGCGCATGCGTATCCTCCAAAAGCGAATGTTTCGAGGGTTCTAGCACCGCCATAACCGGATAAGGAACCGGGTTCTGCGCACAGCTCGGTAGCGTGCAATGCAAAGAGACATTTCGGGACTAAATCCCGGTTTTCGCCTCTGTTTTCGGTTGCGGCTTACCTGCGCGGGGTTTTGCCGCTTCCTCGGACCTGAGCGCGGCGTATCGCCCGGCGCTGAGGATTTCGTCTGAAAATGCGCCGTTCCCTGCAGTCCGGGCCAACACCATTGCACCCATCATTGTCGAAATGATCGCGATGGCCTCGCGGCGGGCAGTCTTGGGCGGTAAATCCTTAAACTGTTCTGCAATGACCTCGACCATTTCCTCGAGCTTGTTCGCGAAAGCTTTGCGAATCTTTTGATTGGCACGTGACGCCTCTACTCCCAGCGAAGGCAACGCGCACCCGTTGCCGGCATCATCGCGATGTTCAGTCGACAGATAGCCGTTCACGATCGAAGCAAGGCGCTTACCTTCCGGCGCCTGCTCAGCCCTCTTGCGCCACCGTCCGGTCGTCTGCTGCATCGCATAAGCAAAGGCCTCGCCAATCAACGCATCACGGGACGGAAAATGGGCATAGAACCCGCCGTGGGTCAGGCCAGCGTCCTTCATCAACTCCGCGACCCCGAGGCCCGCCGCGCCCCGTTCACGCAGACGCACCGATGCATTCTTCACAATCCGCTCGTGGGTTTCCGCCTTGTGATCCTTGGAGTAGCGCATCGCAACCTCTTCAAATGTCTTGGATCATATAATAGCATAATCCGCGTCAAAAATGCGTATTTTCGCGCAAAAATGGCTGCCATGCACCGATTTGACGGCTGATGATGCATCGCGCACCATCGCGAATATTCGCCCCTCCTCGCAATCGCCAGGGTTTTCAAAAAATGCAAACCATCAACGAGTACTGCCATGTCACGCGCGGTGACAACGGCGTTGCACAATTGACCATCACCAATGCCGGACCTCTCAACATCATGAACTCGGCGGTGATCCATGGCGTCCGCGAAGGCCTCGAACAGTTGGGCAAGGATCGAGATTTGCGCGTGTTGATCATCAGGGGCTCCGGCGAGAAAAGCATGATCGGCGGTGCGGACATCAGGGAGATGGCAAAGCTCGATCAGGTATCGGCCGAAAAATTCATTACCGGGCTTCGCGATGTCTGCGAAGCAGTTCGGCAGTTTCCAACACCGGTGATCGCGCGCCTGCGCGGCTGGTGTCTCGGCGGCGGTCTTGAGTTCGCCGCGGCATGCGACATTCGCATTGCGTCGCAGGATGCGAAATTCGCCATGCCGGAAGTGAAAGTCGGAATCCCCTCCGTTATCCATGCCGCGCTACTGCCGCGATTGATCGGCTGGGGCCGCGCACGCTGGCTGATCCTGACCGCCGCGACGGTCGACGCGCCCACAGCGCTCAACTGGGGATTGGTCGATCAGGTCGTCCCGGAAGACGACCTTGATCAGGCGATCGCAACGACAGCGGCGGCGATCGCGGAGTGCGGTCCTGACGCAATGCGAAGCCAGAAAGCACTGTTGCTGGAATGGGAAGAGCTTCCGTTGACGGAATCAATCAACCTGAGCGTCGGCGTCTTCGGAAAATCGTTCCTGACCGGCGAGCCCCAGCGTCACATGCAGGCTTTTCTCGACAGACGAAAATAACTCATCTCTCGCACGAAAATAATTCATGCGAATTATGGCATGCCGGAGAATGTTTTAAACATTCAGCGGCTTGTCCGGACTCGGTTCATGCTTTTATTGTCGTGAACGCGGATTGCATTTTCCGCGCCCCTTCATATGATACGTGTCATCTAACACGGTCAGGCGCCGTGCGCGCACCAGGAGAGCAGTTGCATGTCTACGTCCGATCCCGTCGTCATCGTTTCCGCAGTTCGCACGCCGCTTGGCCGTTTCCAGGGGGACCTGTCGTCTTTCAGCGGACACAACCTCGGCTCCCATGCCATCGGTGCGGCGCTTGCGCGCGCGAAACTTTCGCCTGAACGAATCGACGAAGTTCTCATGGGCTGCGTTCTTCCCGCCGGACAAGGTCAGGCCCCTGCCCGTCAGGCTGCACGCGGCGCGAAACTTCCGGATGCAGCCGGCGCAACGACCATTAACAAGGTGTGCGGCTCCGGCATGAAGGCAACCATGCTGGCTCACGACCTCATCAGTGCGGGCTCGGCGAACATCGTTGTTTCCGGCGGCATGGAGAGCATGACGAATGCGCCATACCTTCTTCAGAAAGCACGCGGCGGTTACCGCGTCGGCCATGACCGGATCATCGACCACATGATGATGGACGGCCTCGAGGATGCTTATGAGACCGGCCGTTCGATGGGTGATTTCGGTGAAGCCGCCGCGGAAGCCTATCAGTTCAGCCGCAAGGATCAGGACGACTACGCTGTCGAAACATTGACTCGCGCGCGCAAGGCTGTCGAGAGCGGCGCATTCAAGAAAGAAATCGCGCCGATCTCCGTCAAGGAAAAGGCAGGCGTCCGCGTTGTCGAGAATGACGAACATCCGCTGAAAGTCGACCCTGCAAAAATTCCGAATCTGAAGCCCGCATTCCGCCCTAACGGCACCATCACTCCGGCGGCCTCCTCCGCGAACGCCGACGGCGCGGCTGCGCTGGTTCTCACGCGCCGTTCAATCGCCGAGAAGGAAGGCCTGCCGATCCTCGCCGAGATCAAGGGTCACTCAACTCACAGCCAGGCACCTGACTGGTTCACCACCGCCCCCATTCCGGCAATTCGCAAACTGCTTGATAAAGTGGGCTGGAAAGTCAGCGACGTCGACCTGTTCGAAATCAACGAAGCGTTCGCCGTCGTTCCGATGGCTGCCGCCAAGGATCTCGGCATTCCGCGCGACAAGCTCAACGTCAATGGCGGCGCCTGCGCGCTCGGCCATCCGATTGGCGCAACCGGTGCGCGGCTTATCGTGACGCTCCTTCATGCGATGGAAAACAACAACGTTCAGCGCGGAATCGCCTCGCTGTGCATCGGCGGCGGCGAAGCAACCGCAATCGCCATCGAGCGCAAGCTGAACTGAGCTGCTTGACAGCAACTTGCAATGTACCGGCGGACTTTCCGCCGGTGACGTAACCGCACACCCGGCAAGCGGGTTGCGAACTCCCTTCTGTAACCTCGTGGTGAGATCGTGAAACGAAGCAACGCCATACGACGCATTGTCGTCACCGGAATGGGAGCCGTCTCGCCCCTCGGCAGCGGCGTCGAGAGCAACTGGTCGCGTCTGCTCGCCGGACAATCGGGAATCCGTGCATTATCGGACAATGTAGCGGCCGATCTGCCCATCAAGGCATGTGGAATCGTTCCGGATAGCGTTGAAGATCCGGAGTTCGGCTTTGATCCGGATCGTGCGGTTCCGAAGAAGGACCAGAAGAAAATGGATCGCTTCATTCAGTTCGCCATGATGGCGGCGGACGAAGCGATCACTCAAGCCGGATGGACGCCGCAGGATGCTCGCTCGCGCGAACGCACGGCGACCATTATCGGCTCCGGCGTCGGCGGCTTCCCCGCCATTGTCGATGCGGTTCGCACGGCGGATGAGCGCGGCGTGCGGCGGCTATCGCCGTTCACGGTGCCAGCATTTCTGGTCAACCTCGCAGCCGGACAGGTCGCGATCCGCCACGGCTTCAAGGGGCCTCTTGGTGCCCCGGTGACGGCATGTGCGGCGGGCGTGCAAGCCATCGGCGACGCGGCTCGTCTTCTCCTCGCGGGCGAAGCAGATGTCGCCATTGCAGGCGGCGCGGAAGCCTGCATCGACCGCGTTAGCCTGGGCGGATTTGCAGCTGCCCGTGCCCTTTCAACGAATTTCAACGATCAGCCACAGCGCGCGTCTCGCCCGTTCGACCGCGACCGCGATGGATTTGTGATGGGCGAAGGCGCAGGCCTCGTGGTTATCGAGACGCTCGATCACGCCCTCAGCCGCGGCGCGACACCGATTGCTGAACTGGTCGGCTACGGCACCACCTCGGATGCCTATCATATGACGGCGGGTCCAGAGGACGGCGATGGCGCGCGCCGCGCGATCGAGATCGCGTTGCGTCAAGCCGGAATTTCCCCTCTTGAAGTGCAGCACCTCAACGCGCACGCGACCTCGACGCCTGTTGGCGACAACGGCGAACTCGCCGCGATCAAGGCGGTGTTCGGCACTGAAGGCAAAGTGGCTGTCAGTTCAACTAAATCGGCCACCGGGCATTTGCTCGGCGCAGCCGGCGGACTGGAAGCGATCTTCTCGGTCTTGGCCCTGCGCGACCAGATCGCACCCGCCACGCTCAACCTCGATCATCCGGATGCCGCCGCGGAAGGCGTCGATCTCGTACGTGGTGCTGCACGCCCCATGACGATCGAACACGTCCTGTCGAACGGCTTTGGATTCGGCGGCGTTAATGCGAGTGTTCTGTTCCGCGCCTGGTAACGGCGCAGCAACGGATCAGCTTATTTCGGCACGGCGCTTGTTTTTCGCGAGCAGATAATCGCGCGTTGTCCTGGTCGCCCCGCGACCAGGTTTGTACATCAGCTGTTCTGACGAAACAGCGCGGCCCACAGTGCTTTGGACCATCATCGGCGCGATTGCCGCGCCACTTTCGCGATCAACAGCAATGACCGGCTCGTTACCTGATCCGGACACCCAGCGATCGCCCCATTGCATGATCGCCATCAGTGGAGCCTGAAAGTCCTTTGCCTTCTGTGTCGGGACGTATTCAAAACGCGTCCCGCGCTTGCCCACATCGATCTGCGCCAGCATGTCTTCTTCGACAAGGTGCCGCAGCCGGTCCGTCAGCGTGTTTCGTGCAATGCCAAGGCTACGCATGAACCCCTCGAATGACCGGACGCCGCCCAAAGCATCCCGCAAGATCAGAAGCGACCATGAATCGCCGAGACGCGCGAGCGCGCGTGCGATCGAACAGTTCAACCGGGCGAACGAGGGCTCGCGCATGGCAGTCATTTCCTTCATTTAGTTGCTAAATAAGACTAGTTGCAATATCGAACTAATCGTAACACTTCGTTTGTGATTGACATACACCGGTTAAGGGACAGCGCCATGCACAGCGTTCAGATCAATGCGTTCGGCAAGCCGTGGGAAGTGGTTGAGACTGTCACCCTGCCCGATCCCGGCGCTCCCGGTAGCGCCGAAATCATCATCGATATGGAGTTCTCGCCGATCAACCCCTCTGACCTTGTGCTGATGCGAGGTCTTTATGGCGTGAAGCCCAAACTCCCCGCACCTGTCGGGACCGAGGGTGTCGCGCGGGTAGTAAAGATCGGCGCTGACGTCGCAGGACTCAAGGAAGGCGACCGCGTGCTGTTTCCGCGCGGCACATCGACCTGGCTCACACGCAGCAAAGTCAAGGCCGATCATCTCTTCGCGTTACCCGCGAACGCCGATCCGCAACAGCTTTCAATGCTCATGGTCAACCCGCCAACAGCCTATCTGATGCTGACGGAATATGTCGCGCTTAAGAAAGGTGACTGGGTCATCCAGAGTGCCGGAAATTCTGCCGTCGGACGCGCCGTCATCGCCATCGCAAAGACCATGGGAGTCCATACTGTCAGCGTTGTACGCCGTCCGGAACTGGTGGAAGAACTCAAGAAACTGGGCGCGGATGTGGTGCTTGTCGAAGGTCCTGATCTCGCCAAGCGCGTCGCGGAAGCCACCGGTAAGGCGAAGATCATGCTGGCGCTCGACAGCGTCGGCGGCCCCGGTCTCATGCCTCTGAACGATTGCCTGGCCAATGGCGGCACGCTGGTCGCTTACGGCGTGATGAGCGGTGGTCCCGGTCCATTCTTTACCGCCCCGAACATCTTCCGCGACCTGACACTCAGGGGCTTCTGGCTGTTGAACTGGTTCAACAGGAATTCGCCGGAACGCCAGATTGAAGTTCAGAAACGGATGGCGAACTGGATTGCGGACGGAACCATCAACACCCCGGTTGAAGCCACTTACACGCTCGATCATTCGGCGGCTGCGATCTCGCATGCAGCCAAGGGCACGGGCAAGATCCTGTTCAAGGGAAGTTGATAAAGGCTCAAGCGGCGGTGATGCATGGCAGGCTTCCCTGTTCAGGGAAGCCTTACTGGCCTAGAACAGACGCCATCACCGGAGTGCTCCATGACCCAGCCTGCAATTGACGACCGCAATGCCGATCAGATCGCCTACTGGAATGGCCCGGGCGGCAAACACTGGACGGAGCGGCAAGAGCTTCAGGATATTGTCCTTGGTCCGGTTTCCAAGGTTCTGATTGACCGCGCGGCCATCAAGGCAGGCGAAAGGGTGATCGATGTTGGCTGCGGCTGCGGAGCCACGTCTTTCGATCTCGCAAAGAAGGTGGGCCAAGGCGGACACATCACTGGCGTCGATATTTCCGAACCGATGCTGGGCCGTGCCAGAGAGCTCACACCGGCCGGTGCGCCGGTAGAGTTCGTGCTGGCGGATGCAACCGTCTACCCCTTTGCACCGGCGAGTACCGACCTGCTGTTCTCACGCTTCGGCGTGATGTTCTTCGCGCAGCCGTCTGATTCCTTTTCAAATATGCGCAAGGCTTTGCGGCCGGGCGGACGCCTCGTATTCGCTTGCTGGCGCACACCGCGCGACAATCCATGGATGATGATCGGACTGAAGGAAGCCTACAAGTTCGTGCCAAAGCTTCCCGAAATGAAGCCCGACGATCCCGGTCCTTTCTCGTTCGCCGACGAAGAGCGCGTCCGCCGCATTTTGACTGAATCCGGTTTCACCGACATCGGGCTGGAGCGCGTCGATCTGGCACTCGACATCGCCATCGGCCGGGGTCTCGAAGCAGCCATCGAAACGGTCCTCGCCATCGGCCCGACCAGCCGCGCGCTGGAAAACCAACCGAAGGACAAAGTTGAAGCTGCAACGCAATCGATCCGAGCCGTTCTTGCTTCTCATCAGAAAGGCGAGACGATCCCGCTCGGCGGATCGATCTGGATGGTGACCGCCAGCAACGGCGCATAGCCGTCGGCGCAATCGCGCGTACCTGCCCGCGACATCCCTGCGCACAATCGGAACCTATCGCCGTCCAACGCGATTGTTCGCCGTATCCTCAATTGCGGAGACGGTCATGGCGCGGAAGTATTCCAAGGAAGCAACAAAGAAAGTCGCGCGTGCAATGCACAAGCGGAAGAAAGGCACATTGAAAAGCGGCCGCTCCGGCAAGGCGGTCAAGAGCCGGAAGCAGGCTATTGCAATCGGCCTTTCGGAAGCGCGAAAGGAAGGAAAGAAGGTGCCTGCCAAGAAATCAGCCAAGAAAACCCGCAAGACAAAGAAGACCAAGCGATCGAAATCGTAACGTCCAGGTCCATCGCACCTAACTGAGACCAGACCAGCACAACTTCGGAAAAACGAACAGTACGAAAGGGTTATCCGCAGGAACGCGAGGTCTCCCGCTCGACAAGGCATAATAGGGCTTTTAGTCTGCGCCAAACTCGAAACGGGGCTGGGAGATGCGACGCAAGGTCTGTTGTGTGCTGGCGCTTGCGGTTGCGTTATTCGCACACACCGCGCCCGGCATCGCACAGACGGATTCCAGCGCGGAAATCACCTTTTGGAATTCGGTCAAGGACTCGCGCAATCCTGCGGAGATCGCGGCTTATCTCGACAAATTTCCCAATGGAACGTTCGCACCGCTAGCCAAAATCCGCCTCGAATCGCTCAGGCCGAAAACCCCTGCGGCGCCCGCTGAACAATGGGCCGCCATCGGCTTTGCCGCACGCGGCGCGTGGGGGGCTGTATGGCAAAAGACGACCCGTGACGAAGCCGAGGCGCGCGCCCTCACCCTTTGCGTGAACAATGGCGGGCGTGGCTGCAAAATTTCGTCAACCACCAAATGCGGAGCAATGGCTTTCTATACCACCCGTATCCGCCGGACGCGGTATTGGGGTGCATATACCGCCGAAGGGCCGACGCTTGGTCAGGCTATCGATGCAGCCTCGGCGCGTTGCCGCAAGGAGAGCCGCAGTCCATCGGACTGCAACATCCGCGCTTCATTCTGTGCCGACGGCAGCCACAAGGGCTGAGTCGTGCAGCCGCTATTCCACAGGAATCACGTCCACAGCCACGGCCAGCTTTTGTTTCCGCGAGCCGACAATCACGCCATCAACAGGTGATACGTCGGTATAGTCGCGACCAACCGCCAGGACGACATGGTCGTTGCCGATCACGAGGTCGTTGGTCGGATCGAAATCCAGCCAGCCCAAATCTGCACCGCACCAGACAGAAACCCAGGCATGGGTCGCATCCGCCCCCTGAAGTCGCGGACGGCCCGGCGGCGGCGTGGTCCGCAGATAACCGCTGACATATGCCGCAGGCAGTCCGAGACCTCGCAATCCGGCGATCATAATGTGCGCGAAATCCTGACACACACCGCGCCGTTTCTCGAACACATCACGTAGCGGAGTAGAAATTTCGGTCGCGCGGGTATCGTAGACAAAATCGCGTTTGATCCTCTGCATCAGATTTACGGCCGCAGCGAAGATTCCACCGCCGGCGGTAAAACTTCCCGCCGCATACTCCGTAACTGGCTGCACAATTGGCACAAGCGGACTTGCGAACAGAAAACCCACCGGGAAACTGGCCGCCAGTCCGTTCGACGCGAAAGCTGCCTCACGCACCTGCTCCCACGAGGGAGAGGTCATCTCGCGCGGCGGCACAACGCGCGCAACATCCACGCGTGATCGCGCGTCGATCCGCAGGACTCGATGAGCGGCATCGATAACGATGCTTTCGGTACGAATGCCAAAGAAGTCGGTTCGGAGCGTGCGTTCGGCCGGAACGGGCTTGATCTCGACCTTGTGCGAGATGAGTTGCTGACCATCCCCACTCTTCGGCTCAAGTCTCAGGGAGCATCGCGCAAAGCTGACCGGGCTTTCATAGGAATATGTCGTGACGTGACGAATGTCGTAGATCACGCGAACCCCGTCAGCTTCTCCGGCCGCAGCGCACTGCTTCCGTGCGGGAAGTAATGCGAGCCAATGGCGTCGGCGAGGTTCAGCAGATTCTGCTCAAGCGAGAACAGTGCCTTGGTATCGAAAGCCTCTGCTTCACCGGCCGTCATGCTGGCCTGGAGCGTCACGGCCAGACGATGAGGCGGATCAATCAAGCCACCCTCCCTCATGCTCGGCAGGCTGGCGATATGCTCGTTGAGAGCGGCAATCTGAAACGCCACTGAGCGTGGATTATAGGGATCCAGAACGACAAGGTCGCGAACCGGCGCCAATAACGGCCCGACCAGATAGCGCGAACGATAGGTGATCTGGCAATCGACCAGCGTCAGCAACAGATCGAGATCCTCGCTGGTCGCAGTATCATAGGCGAACTGTCGGGCGAAACGCACTGTGTTAATTCCGCGTTCCACACGGCGCCCCACTTCAAGGAAACGCCAGCCGGCAGCGCGGTTCATGTTCTCCTGCGCGAGGCCCGCGAAGGTGGCCAGCGATTGCAGTGTCCACTCCGCAGCCTCCAGCAGGGCTTCATCGTCTTCTGCCTTTTGCGAAAGGCGCTCTTCCATACCCGTGATGACATGCCACGCATCGGGCGACAGTCGCTCCCGCAACGTCCGCGCCGTGCGCTGCGCCGAGCGTACCAGCGACAGGGCTGAACCGAACTTGTCGTGTGCCTGCAATGATTGCGCTGCCGTGGTCGCCAGTTTGGCGCGCGCGGACGGCGTGGTAGCACCCCATGCCACAAGCAGGCGCTGAATCCGTTCGATCACCGGCTGCATCGGCGATGGACCCTTGCCCGGCTCGCGCAGTGCGCCGCCGAGGGCGCGCACCAGCCGCAATGTGGATTCCGCACGTTCCAGATAACGGCCGAGCCAGAACAGATTGTCCGCCGCACGGCTTGGCACCCATCCGGCGATGCGCCGGATGCGAACCGCATCGGTTGTCGGCAGCAAGGTGGACGTTGCGACTTCCTTCTCTGACACCACCCATACGTCGGCGGCCCGTGTGCCCTCTCCCATCGAGACGGCGCGTGCATCAGGCTGATCGGCGATCCGGCAGAATCCCCCAGGCAATATCGTCCAGCCGTTTGGCGTCGCCGCTGCGAATACACGAAGCACAAACGGACGCGGGGAAATATGCCCGTTGTCCCATACCGGCGTGGTGGAGAGCCGCACCATCTCCTGCCCGACATAATCGATACCGCGCTTGCCAATGGCATCCACCAGTTGTGCGCGTTGTTCTTTCGACAGCGCGCCGCCGATGACCGGTCCTCGTCCGGGGAAACCGGGCACCGACTGGCCATAAGCCCCTTCGATCGCCATGTCGTCGAGACGCGACAACACTTCTTCGCGCGCCGCCTTCTGCCCGCACCACCACGTTGCGATGTGCGGCATTTTCAGATCCTCGCCGAAAAAACGGCGGCTCAGGCTCGGCAGGAATCCGAGCAATGTGCGCGCTTCCATCACCCCAGAGCCGGGCATGTTGGCGACCGCAACGCCGCCTTTTCTGACAACATCGATCAGACCCGGAACGCCGAGCATCGAGCGCGCATCGAGTTCAAGCGGATCGAGGAAATTGGAGTCCACACGTCTCAACAACACATCGAGCCGCTTCAGGCCCGCGACGGTGCGGACATGAAGCCTGTCATCGCTCACCGCAAGATCGTCGCCTTCCACCAGCAGAAAGCCGAGATAGCGCGCCAGCGTCGCATGTTCGAAATAGGTGTCGCTCGCGCTGCCGGGCGTCAGCAAGCCAATTCGTGGCTCGTCGCGATCTGCGATTCCGCGCAAGCTGTCACGGAAGGCTTCAAAAAATGGCGCGACGCGTTCGACATTCATCGAGGTATAAAGATTGGTCAGCGCCCGTGAAAGCACCAGCCTGTTTTCAAGCGCATAGCCTGCGCCGGACGGAGCCTGCGTTCGATCCGACAAGACCCACCAGCGACCATCGGGACCACGCCCGATGTCAGCAGCATAGAGGTTGAGGTAACGGCCACCGGGCGGAGACACTCCGCAGACCGACCGCAGATATTCGACGCTTCCCGCAATCGCCGCTGCGGGAAGCGCGCCATCGGCAATCAGGCGGCCCTCACCGTACAAGTCACGCAATATGTGTTCAAAAAGTTCCGCACGTTGCGCGACGCCTTCCGAAATCTGCTTCCATTCCGCCTCGCCGATCAGCAGCGGCAAATGGCTGAGTGGCCACATTCGGTCTGCGGCATCTCCCGGCGTCCGATATGTAACGCCAGCTTCGCGCATATGCAGGTCGGCGGATGCAAAGCGGCGTTCGATCTCTCCCGGCGCGAGCGTCGAAAACGCGTCGAAAAACCGGGCCCAGACTTCGCGCGGCTGACCTTTGGCGTCGAGAAACTCATCCGGGATGCCTGGCAAAGCAGTATAACCGCGCGTGCAGTCCAGAAGGTCCTGCTGCGCCTGCCGCGCCCCGGTCGCTCCGTTACTCGTCTCCGCCATTCCCGACTCGCCTTCTGCTGATCGCGCCAATTTCGCCCATTATGGCGGCGGCCTCAATGCGGGAGCGGTGTCCGCAGGTCCAGAGTCAGAGGAAATTCGAGCGTTCTTTCTTCGGAAGGCACCGTTATTGGGCCCGGCGTGTGCCCATGATCCTGAAAACGCGCCAATCGCCGCGCCTCGGCTTCGTAGCTGTTGACCGGCTTGGTCTCGTAACTTCGGCCTCCGGGATGCGCAACATGATAGACGCAGCCCCCCAGCGAACGGCCGTTCCAGGTGTCCAAGATGTCGAATGTCAGAGGGGCGTGCACCGGAATCGTCGGATGAAGCCCGGACGACGGCTGCCAGGCCTTGAAACGCACTCCGGCAACGGCTTCACCCGAACGCCCGGTGTCCATTAACGGCAGACGGCGGCCATTACAGGTGACCACATGACGTCCGGAAACAAAGCCGTTGACCTTGACCTGAAGCCGCTCAACGGAGGAATCGACGTACCGCACCGTGCCGCCAGCCGAACTTTCTTCGCCGAGGACATGCCAGGGCTCCAAAGCTTGACGTAATTCCAGCGTCACCCCCCCGTGCTGCACGCTGCCAAAGAGCGGAAAACGGAACTCGAGTTGCGCCTCGAACCATTCAGGCTCGAAATCGTAACCGGCTTCCGCCAAGCCGGAGAGTACATCCTTGAAATCTTGCCAGAGGAAATGCGGCAGCATGAACCGGTCGTGCAGCGTGGTGCCCCAACGAACAAATCCGCCGTTCTGCGGCTCACGCCAGAATTTTGCGATCAGCGCCCGGATGATGAGCTGCTGCGCCAGGCTCATGCGCGCATCAGGGGGCATTTCGAGCGCGCGGAATTCGACAAGACCAAGACGCCCTGTCGAACTGTCCGGCGAGTATAACTTGTCGATGCATATTTCGGCGCGATGCGTGTTGCCGGTGATATCCACCAGCAAGTGGCGAAATGTCCGATCGACCAGCCATAGCGGCACCTTCACACCCTTCGGTGGAATCTGCGCGATCGCAATTTCAAGTTCGTAAAGCGCATCATGCCGCGCTTCATCGATCCGCGGTGCCTGACTGGTCGGTCCGATGAACATACCGGAGAACAGGTACGAGAGCGACGGATGCCGCTGCCAATAGAGCACCACGCTTTTCAATAGATCAGGCCGCCGCAGAAACGGCGAGTCTGCAGGTTTACTGCCACCGACCACGACATGATTGCCGCCGCCGGTGCCGGTATGACGACCATCGATCAGAAAACGGTTTGCGCCGAGACGGACATGCGCCGCCTCTTTGTACAGGCCGATTGTCGTATCGACGATCTCGCGCCAGTTCTTTGCCGGATGAATGTTGACTTCGATCACGCCCGGGTCCGGCGTTACCTTGATGACTTCGACACGGGGATCGTAAGGCGGTGCATAGCCTTCGACATGAACCTGAAGCTTCATGTCCTCCGCGGTCGCCTCCACCACAGCGAGCAGTTCGAGATAGTCGTCGAGCTTCTCAACCGGCGGCATGAACGCGCACAGGACGCCATCGCGGATTTCGATCGAAAGCGCGGTGCGCACACCGCCGCGCCCGCCAAGCTGTTGCTCCTGAATGAGTTGCCGCGGACCACCGTCCATCTGGGCGCCATTATCGAAGACAGGAGTTTGCCACACCGGCTCATCAGCCGGGAGGTCCTCGCGGAAATCGGCAAGCGGCTCGCGCTCCTCCGTGGGATCCTGCTCGACGATATAAGGATAGTCCTCCGACGGAATCCATTGCAGCGAATTCATCGGCAATCGCAACCCAAGTGGTGAATCACCTGGCGTCAGAAACAGGTTTCCGCGTCGCAGATTCCATTTTTCACTGCGCCAGCGGCTGGCGGCCTTCGCGTTCCAACGCTGCACCGGAAGCACAAATCCGCGCGGCACATTCAGCCCCTGCTGAAACACCTGCGCCATGCGCGAGCGCTCTTCGGGATCGGCCAGTTTTGAATCGCTCGGATCGACATTTCCGGGAAGACTATTCTCCTTCAACAGCCAAT
Organism: Afipia sp.; assembly: GCA_017308595.1. Lineage (GTDB taxonomy): Bacteria > Pseudomonadota > Alphaproteobacteria > Rhizobiales > Xanthobacteraceae > Afipia. Next base: position 985,310 of record JAFKER010000005.1, on the reverse strand, counting down.
GCGCCTGATCTTCATAAGCCGGCAGCACATTTCCTGTATCGACGCCGAGCTTCTCCGCCACATTGATCGCGAATGTTTCGGCCTGCTCGATCTTGGCCGAGCGAGGTCCCTCCATCGGCGCAATCAGTTCGGGATTGCGCCAGATCGGCACGCCGTCCTTGCGCCAATAGAGACCGAACGCCCAGCGAGGCAGACTTTCGCCCGGATACCATTTCCCCTGGCCATAATGCAGCAGGCCGCCCGGCGCGAAACGCGTTCGCAACCTGCGAATGAGATCGTCGGCAATGCCTCGCTTGGTCGGCCCCACCGCCGCCGTGTTCCACTCCGGCGATTCAAGATCGTCTATGGAAACGAATGTCGGCTCTCCACCCATCGTTAGGCGGACATCCCCCGCCGCAAGGTCAGCGTCGACCTTTTCGCCTAAAGCATCGAGACGCTTCCACGAGTCGTCAGAGAACGGCCTGGTAATACGCGGAGCCTCATTGACCCGCGTGACCTTCATCTCGAAGCCGAATTCGACATTCGCCGCGCTGACATTGCCGCTGATCGGTGCTGCCGTCCGGTACTGCGGAGTTGCCGCAACTGGAATGTGTCCCTCACCCGTCAGCATTCCAGACGTCACGTCGAAACCGATCCATCCCGCACCCGGCAGATAGACCTCGGCCCACGCGTGCAGATCCGTAAAGTCAGCTTCAACCTCGCGCGGCCCCTCAAGCGGATCGATGTCCGGGCGCAACTGGATGAGATAGCCGGAGACGAAGCGTGCCGCCAATCCGAGATGACGAAGCGCCTGAATCAAAAGCCACGCGGAATCGCGGCACGATCCAGAGCCCAACTGCAGCGTTTCTTCGGGAGTCTGAATGCCCGGCTCCATCCGGATCACATACTTGATCCGGTTACGCAGTTGCGCATTCAGGTCGACAAGGAAGTTCACCGTGTTGGTGGGCTCGCGCGAGATACCTGAGAGATACTGCGCCAGCAGCGGCGTGGCCGGCTCGGTTTTCAGATAAGGCGCAAGCTCCTCTTCAAGATCAGGCGAATACTGAAACGGGAACGTCTCCGCATAAGGCTCCACAAAGAAATCGAATGGATTGACCACCGCCATATCGGCGATGAAATCGACGTCGATCTTGAATTCACGGGTGGGTTCCGGAAAAACGAACCGGGCGAGCCAGTTGCCTTGCGGATCCTGCTGCCAGTTGACGAAATGATTTTCGGGCAACACCTTCAGCGAATAGCTTGACACGCGTGTGCGCGAATGTGGGGCTGGCCGCAGCCGAATAACTTGCGGCCCGAGACTAACTGGCTGATCGTACTTGTAGTGCGTGACGTGATGCAGGGCGACGGTAATGGACACTGCGCGACAACCTCAATGGCTCGTTTTTTAAGCAGAACACCTGGCAAAGCCTCAATCAAGCGCTAACAACTGGCACCGGCTGCCTATCGCGTCGGCGAATCGAGGTTTCGTGCCGAAATTCCGAGCGATTTGATCCGCGAGGCCAGAGTCGTTGGCTTGACGGCCAACAGTTCCGCTGCTCCACCGTTTCCGAACACCTTTCCGCCAGACAGCCTCAAGGCCGCCAGGATATTGCTTCGTTCATGCTCACGCATTTCATCATCAGTCATGACGGACTGCGGCGCACCGTTCTTGGGGCGCCGCGACGTGGTGGACGGCTCGATTCCAACCTGTTGGATCGGTAGATCAATCCGTAACCGCCCATTTTGGGCCAGAATCGCGGCACGCTCGATCACATTCTGCAATTCGCGGACATTGCCCGGCCAGTCGTATTGCATCAGGCGGCGTACATCCCCCTCGGAAAGCCGCAAATCGGATTTGAACGATTTGCTTTCGCTGGCGAGAAAATGCTGCGCGAGCAACGGAACGTCCTCGCGCCGGTCTCGCAACGGCACGGTCTCAACGGGAAACACATTGAGCCGGAAGTAAAGATCCTCGCGGAAACGCCCTTGTTTTACTTCCTGCTTCAATTCGCGATTGGTGGCAGCAATGACACGAACATTCACGGCGCGCGTGCGTTCCTCGCCTACACGCTCGAAATGTCCCTCTTGCAGCACACGTAACAACTTGCCTTGAAGTTCGAATGGAATTTCCCCGACCTCATCGAGAAACAGGGTGCCACCGTCAGCGAGTTCAAATCGCCCGATGCGATCACGCAGCGCTCCGGTGAACGCACCCTTGACGTGACCGAAGAACTCGCTCTCAAACAGTTCACGCGGAATGGCCGCGCAGTTGACGCGGATCAGGGGACGATCGCTGCGGCTGCTCGCTTCGTGAATGGCGCGCGCAATCAGTTCCTTACCGGTGCCGGATTCACCAGTGATCATGACGGTCGCATCAGTCGGCGCGACGAGACCCACCTGCCGCAACGTTTTCTGCACAGCGGCTGTGCGGCCGATGATGCCGCGTGGATTGGTTTCGGTGCGAATTTCCTCCTGCAAATAGGCGTTTTCCTGCTCGAGCCGCTCACGCAGTTGATCGACCTCGGCGAGCGCTGCGCGCAGTTTTTCGTCAGCCTCGCGGCGCTGGCTGACGTCGCGGAATACGATCACCGCGCCGACCACAACCCCACGATCGCGGATCGGCGTCGAGGTGTACTCGACCCAGACGGGCGTACCGTCCTTTCGCCAGAACACTTCATCATTGACCTGATGCACGGCACCGTCGCGGAAAGCTGCATAGATGGGACAGTCCGTATGCGGATAATGCCGCCCGTCGTGGTGAGTGTGGTGCACAGTGGAATGAATATCCGTGCCGACCAGTTCTTCGGCGGACCAGCCGAGAATCCGCTCCGCGACCGGATTGACAAACGTGGTCTTGCCTTCAGCATTGACTCCGTAAATTCCCTCGCCCGCCGCGCGCAGGATCAACTGGTTCTCGCGCTCAATATCGCGGAAAACGCGCTCGACCCGCTGCCAGGCGGCGATGCCGCCGCGCATATGGTCTTCCGCGGTGACGTCCACCATCCGCCGACGCCGCTGCTCGAGGTCGTTCATCGCCAGCAAGACCAGCGGAGCACCGTCCTGCGGAATCAGGGAGCCCGAATACTCCAGCCGCAACTCATTTCCCGCCGCATGGCGCGGGGTGAGCGACGTGGTCCAGAACGAGCCCTTGTCCATGATTGCCTGCGTGAAAACGATCAGCGCCGGCACCTGCCCTGAATGAAGGGCGGTGATCTTCATTTCCCGCAGCAACGCGCGATCATAACCAAGCAGCGCACAGGCCGCCCGGTTCCCATCGATGATGCGATCCCCATGGGGGTCCAGCAGCAACAGCGGTTCGGCCGAGAAATCGAATGCCGCACTCCACAAGTCGGCTTCTCTCGCAGCAACAGCGGAAGGCGAATTATCCATATGCAATCCTACGGAATCTCGTAGTTCAATTACGAATAATCGTATATCACGAATTCTCGTAACAGACAATATTACCAGCGGCGCAAGGGGATATTGATAAGTCAGAATAAATCGCTTTGGCACGCCCCTTGCTGAGTGAATGGAAACTCATGCTGGAGGCTTCCATGTCCACCTTCGACAATCCATTCGACCCGAACCGCCGCCTCTCCTCTTTCGGCTGCTCATGCGGCCAGCACGCGAGCGATGCCGAACACGACGCCGCGCTTCAGCTTCAGACCGTTGGCTCCCAGAGCGACGAGCAGCGTTATGAAGGCGTCGTCGCATCCGCCGTAATGCGGGCGATGTTCCCGCTGGATGTCGCACGGCGCACGTTCTTAAAATCGGTTGGTGCGGCGACTGCCGTCGCCGCAGTCTCGCAGTTCTTTCCCCTGAAGACAGCGACCGAAGTATTCGCGCAGGGCGCGCCACTGGAAAAGAAAGACCTCAAGGTCGGCTTCATTCCGATCACCTGCGCGACGCCGATCATTATGGCCGCGCCGATGGGCTTCTACGCCAAGAACGGACTCAACGTCGAAGTCATCAAGACCGCCGGCTGGGCGGTTATTCGCGACAAGACGGTCAACAAGGAATACGACGCCGCGCACATGCTTTCGCCAATGCCTTTGGCGCTAACGCTCGGCGCGGGTTCGAACCCGGTGCCTTACACCATGCCCGCCGTAGAGAACATCAACGGGCAGGCAATCACACTGGCGCTCAAGCACAAGGACAAGCGCAACCCGAAGGACTGGAAGGGCTTCAAGTTCGCCGTTCCCTTCGACTACTCGATGCACAATTACCTGCTGCGCTACTACCTCGCGGAGCATGGCATCGATCCCGACACCGATGTGCAGATTCGCGCCGTCCCGCCGCCTGAAATGGTCGCAAACCTGCGCGCCGACAACATCGACGGCTTCCTCGGCCCCGATCCGATGAACCAGCGCGCCGTTTACGACAATGTCGGCTTTATTCACATCCTGACCAAGGACATCTGGGAAGGACATCCGTGCTGCGCTTTCGCCGCATCGAAGGAGTTCGTCACCACGATGCCGAACACCTATGCGGCACTGCTCAAGTCGATCATCGATGCGACGGCATTCGCGCATAAGGCGGAAAACCGCAAGCAGATCGCCGAGGCAATCTCGCCTGCCAACTACATCAATCAGCCACAGATCGTTCTCGAACAAATTCTGACCGGCACGTTCGCCGACGGTCTCGGCAATATCGTCAAACAGCCGAACCGTCTCGACTTCGATCCATTCCCCTGGCAGTCGTTTGCTGTCTGGATCATGACTCAAATGAAGCGCTGGGGTCAGATCAAGGGCGACGTGGATTACAAGGCCGTTGCCGAACAAGTGTATCTCGCGACTGACACCGCCAAGCTCATGAAAGACGTCGGCCTGACGCCGCCAACCACAACCACCAAGAGCTTTTCGGTCATGGGGAAGACCTTCGATCCCGCCAAGCCGGAGGACTATCTCGCCAGCTTCAAGATCAAGAAGGCAAGCTGATGTCATCGTCCCTTCCTCTTCGAGCAGCGATCGTCTCAATCCTGATTTTCGTTGCTTTCATCAGCGCGTGGCACATCGCCACGCGCAGTACATCCGCCGTCGCAAATATGGACCCGGAATACGCCAAGCTGATGGGTCTCAACGCCACACAGGGCAAGTCAGCAATGCCTGGTCCGCTTGAGGTCGGAGCCAAACTCTGGGATCACGTCAAGCGCCCGTTCTATGACAACGGGCCCAACGACAAGGGCCTCGGCATACAGCTCGCCTATTCGATCGGTCGTGTGGCGATTGGCTATCTGCTGGCGGTTGCCGTCGCCATCCCCCTTGGATTTCTCATCGGCATGTCACCGCTGCTCAGCAGGGCGCTCGATCCTTTTATCCAAATCCTGAAACCCATTTCACCGCTCGCGTGGATGCCACTGGCGCTTTACACGATCAAGGACTCCGGCCTTTCGGCGATCTTCGTGATCTTCATCTGCTCGGTCTGGCCGATGCTGATGAATACCGCATTCGGCGTCTCGGCTGTCCGCAAGGAATGGATCAACGTCGCTCGGACCCTTGAGGTCGGAAATATCCGCCGCGCATTCACGGTCATTCTGCCGGCCGCCGCTCCGACCATTTTAACGGGCATGCGCATCTCGATCGGTATCGCATGGCTGGTGATCGTCGCAGCCGAAATGCTCGTCGGCGGAACCGGGATCGGTTACTTCGTCTGGAACGAGTGGAACAACCTGTCGATCACCAACGTGATCATTGCCATCTTCGTTATTGGCCTTGTCGGCATGATTCTCGATCAGATCCTTGCGCGGTTCACGCGCATGGTTACCTTCCCGGAGTAACGCGATGACCGACAAATTCATCTCAATCGAAGGCATCGCAAAGCGCTATCCCGCGCAAAATGGCAACGCCACGACCATTTTCGAGGACTTATGGCTCTCGATGCCGCGCGGCGAGTTCGGTTGCGTCATCGGTCATTCCGGCTGCGGCAAGACGACAGTATTGAACATTCTCGCAGGCTTGGACGAACCGAGCGAAGGCGCGGTGATCGTCGATGGTCAGGCCATTGAAGGCACGAGCCTCGATCGCGCCGTGATCTTCCAGAGCCACGCCTTGCTGCCATGGCGCACCGTGATGGGCAATGTTGCCTACGCCGTCTCGTCGAAGTGGAAGAAATGGGACAAGGCACGGGTTCGAGCGCACGCGCAGAAATTCATCGATATCGTTGGCCTCACGGGTTCGGAGCACAAGCGTCCGTCAGAACTGTCGGGCGGCATGAAACAGCGTGTCGGCATCGCCCGCGCGCTGTCGATCACGCCAAAGATCATGCTCATGGACGAGCCGTTCTCCGCGCTGGATGCTTTGACGCGCGGCACGCTGCAGGACGAAGTGCGCCGCATCTGTCTGGAGACCGGACAGACAGCTTTCATGATCACGCATGACGTGGATGAAGCGATCTATCTCGCCGACAAGATTTTCCTGATGACCAACGGCCCCGGCGCGGTGCTGGCGGAGGTTCTGGAAAATCCACTGCCTAAGGATCGCGGCCGCATCGATTTGCACCGGCACCCGCAATACTACGCCTTGCGCAATCACATCATCGACTTTCTGGTGACGCGCAGCAAGACATTCACCGAGACCAACAAGAACCACGATCCACGCAACGTGCCCATCGTGCGCCCCGGCTTCACCGAGCCAGCGATCGTCACCACAAACAATTCCGCCGACAAATCTCTCGCGGGCCAGATCAGCGCCGCCTGACCATTTTCTTAAACTGGAGAACTGAAATGAAGCGATCCGATCTCACCGAAAAGCTGCTCGACATCAAGCGCGAGAAAGGCTGGACCTGGAAGCACATCTGCGAACAGATCGGAGGGCATTCCGAAGTTCTGATCGTTGGCGCGATCCTCGGGCAAATGAAATTGACCAAGCCGCAAGCGGAAAACGCCGCAAAGCTGTTCGGCCTCTCCAAAGTCGAACAGGCAATGATCAACGAGGTTCCAATGCGCGGCGAAGGCATTCAAATGCCGCCGACCGATCCCCTGATCTATCGCCTCTATGAACTCGTGATGGTCAATGGGCCGGCGTGGAAAGCCCTGATCGAGGAAGAATTCGGCGACGGCATCATGTCGGCGATCGATTTCGACATGGTCATGGAGCGTCTGGCGAATCCGAAGGGTGACCGTGTGCAGATCACCATGTCGGGCAAGTTTCTGCCTTACAAATACTACGGTGCAAGCGGTAACCACCAGGAATACGGCTTCAAGGAAAGCTGACTCAAGGCATCAGGCGAATGGCGTCATTGAAGAAATCCGGGCCACCGAAATTTCCGGATTTCAACGCCAACACCGCGTCGCCCTTGCTCCAGCCAACACAGCGCAGGACCGGAACGCCAGCGGCGATTTCCGGTCCGACCAGAAACGCCGGTATACCGAGCCGATCGACCACGGCACCCGACGTTTCTCCGCCTGCGACGACCAGCCGGCGCACGCCGCTAGCCACAAGCCCTTCGCTAATCGCCGCCATAGTCTGTTCGATGGCGTGACCCGCAGCATCGCGGCCATATTTAGCCTGGAGCGCGGCGACCTGATCCGGCGTCGAACTGCTGGCAATCAGCACCGGCCCCTTGGCAAAGTACTCGTGTGCCCAGCCGAGAGCACGTTCGACTTCATCTCCGCTGCCCAATATCTTTTCAGGATCGAGATGCAGGACCGGCATGGATTTCTCGGCCTGCGCGATCTGGGACAGCGTTGCCTGCGAACAGCTTCCGGCGAGACACGCCACCGGTCCACCGATAGCTCTCTCGCCGCTGACTGCCGACGCGGCTTTGACGCGGCCCGAAGCAATGAGACCGCGTGCGAGACCATACCCCATGCCAGAAGCGCCGACGGAGAGACGATGGCCGAGCGCGACCTCGCCTATGGTTTCAAGTTCGGGATCAAATACTGAGTCAATAATGGCCGCGCCGATCCCCTGCTTTGCAAGCTCCGTAAGCCGCGCGCGGATGGCGTCCGGGCCTTTCCCGACCGTTGCAAGGTCTACCAGGCCGACTTTTGATCCGCTCTGCCGCGCAAGCACGCGCACCAGATTGGAATCTTGCATCGGATTGAGCGGATGATCCTTCAGCAGGCTTTCGTTCAACGGCACGCTCCCGACAAACAGATTACCCTGATAGACCGTGCGGCCGGTGCCGGGGAACGCGGGCGTCACCAGCACCATCGCATCGCCGGAATCCGCGCGCAGCGCATCCGTCACCGGACCAATGTTGCCGGCGTCCGTTGAATCGAAGGTGGAGCAAATCTTGAACAGAACATGCGATGCACCTCGCGCACGCAGCCACTTGTCCGCCTCGCGCGACCGGGCCACAGCTTTGGAAGCCTCGATGGAGCGGCTTTTCAGCGAAACCACCACTGCGTCCACATCCTGAAGCTTTAACGCGTCATCCGGCACGCCTATCGTTTGCACGGTACGCAGGCCGCAGCGTGTCAGCATGTTGGCGAGATCAGATGCCCCGGTGTAGTCGTCCGCGATGCAGCCCAGCGCCAGCGTCACGCGCGCACCTCGCCGTTTGTCCTTGCATAGGGCGCGAACCAGCCGAGGCCGTCCGCCGTCATTGCCTTTGGCCGGTACTCGCAACCAACGAAACCGCTATAACCAAGACGATCCAGTTCTTCGAACAGGAATGGATAGTGCAACTCCTCACTTGCAGGTTCATGACGCGACGGCACGCTGGCGATCTGGATGTGCCCGATTATAGGCATCATCTTTCGTAAGGCGACCGTGACATCGCCGTGAATGATCTGCCGGTGATAGATATCAAACTGCATCTTCAAATTCGGGATATTCAAATCGCCAATCACGCCTGCTGTAAAATCGAAATCGTTGAGAAAATAGCCCGGCACGTCACGCGGATTGATCGGCTCAAGCATGAGGTCGATATTTTCGCGGGCGAGTGCCTCCGCAGTCCAAACCACCGAACGGCAGAATGAATCGACGGCCCTGGGGTCGTGACGATCCGCAATACCCGCCATCAGATGTAACCGCTTGACGCCGGTGGCTTTCGCGTAAGGCAGTGCCTGCCGAACGGACGCCTGCACATCGGCAAATCGCTCCGGCAGCGCAGCAAACCCGCGTTCGCCCTTATTCCAGTCGCCGGGAAAGAGATTGAACAACGCCTGCGTCAATCCGTTGCCATGAAGCCTGCTGCCAACCTCTTCAGGCGAGTGCTCGTAAGGAAACAGAAATTCCACCGCATCGAATCCGGCATTGGCGGCCGCTTCAAAACGGTCGAGGAACGGCACCTCGTTGAACATCATGCTGAGATTGGCGGCAAAGCGAGGCATCAGGCGTTTCCGTTTCTTGATTGTAACGATTAAATCTCATTCACCCGGCAGCTTTACGCCGGTGACGCGAGCATACATTCGCGCCACGGAAATATCGTCATCGCGGCCCATGCCCGCGGCGGACGTCATCAGAAACATCTGCAGTGCAGCCGCCGATACCGGCACAGGGAATTTAGCCGTTCGCGCCATATCCTGGATGATGCCTAGGTCCTTGACGAAAATATCCACTGCGCTGCGAGGGGTATAGTCGCCATCCAGCACATGCGGGATGCGGTTCTCGAACATCCATGAATTTCCGGCGGATGCCGTAATCACCTCATACGCCTTTGCGATGTCCAGCCCCTGCTTGGCGGCAAAGACCATTGCCTCGCTGGCGGCAGCGATGTGAACACCCGCGAGCAGTTGATTGATCATCTTGAACGCAGCACCCTGCCCCGGCTCGTTGCCAAGTTCGTAGAGTTTCGCTGACATCGCATCGAGCGCGGGCCTGGCTCTGGCAAAAGCAGCTTCACTGCCAGAGGCAAGAATGGTCAGTTCGCCCTGCGCCGCGCGCTGGGCGCCCCCGCTGATCGGCGCATCGAGATAGAGCCGGCCACTTGCCTCAAGCTGCTTGGCCAAGCGCCTCGCGACATCCGGATCCATTGTCGCGGACGATATGAAGACCGCGCCTTTCGGCAAGGTCTCGGCAACGCCTCCGGCGCCGAACAGGATGGTTTCGGTCTGGGCCGCGTTCACCACGACGCTAACCACCGCATCTGCCCCGTCCGCTGCGTCGGCCGGGGTTGCTGCGCTGCGTCCGCCTTCGCTGACGAGACGAGAGACCGCTTCCGGCGTCACATCACAGCCCGTCACATCGAATCCGGCACGTTTCAAAGACAGCGCCATGCCCAGCCCCATCGAACCGAGACCAATGACCCCGACACGCCACGGCTTTGATGTCATGTTTCCTCATTTTGTTGAGTACTCGTGCGTTAGCGCCGAGCGATTACACGCTTCGTAGCATGGCTCGCAGCATGTTCCAAAATGGCATTTGAGCCGCGTCGCAAACCATGGGAAAACGCGTCCGGAAAGGCGGCCCTATGACGGAAACACGGATTCGCGACCAAATCTGCCAGTTCGGCCGCTCCCTGTTTGAGCGGGGCCTGACTCCCGGATCATCGGGAAACATCAGCGTCCGCCTTGACGACGGCGGCTGGCTGGTCACGCCGACCAACGCGTCACTGGGCTTCCTCGACCCCGCCCGCCTGTCACGGCTGAGCGGATCGGGGCGCGTTATGTCGGGGGATGCGCCGACGAAGGAAATACCTCTGCACGCCGCACTCTATGAAACGCGGCGTAGCGCACGGGCGGTGGTGCATCTTCACTGCGCTCACTGTGTCGCCGTTTCGATGCTGCCCGAGATTGATCCCAAATCCGCCCTCCCGCCCTTGACGCCTTATTATATCATGCGCTGTGGCCAGACAGCGCTGCTGCCTTACTACCGTCCGGGTGATGCAGCCGTGGGAGACGCTATCCGGGGTCTCGGTGGACACTATTCGTGTGTCCTGCTGTCAAATCATGGGCCAGTGGTTGCCGGGGATACGCTTGAAGCAGCCGTTTTTGCTACGGAAGAACTTGAAGAGACCGCAAAACTCTATCTGATGACCCGCAGCATGAATCCGCGCGTGCTAACCTCCGAGCAGGTCAACGACCTATCCGTTACATTTGGTCCATCGAAATCGGATACGTCGCCATGAATGTCACCATCTATCATAATCCAGCCTGCGGAACCTCTCGCAACACGCTTGCGATGATCCGGCAAAGCGGTGAAGAGCCAACCATCATCGACTATCTCACTACTCCGCCGTCCCGCGACCGGCTGGTTTCATTGATCCAGTCCATGAACATTCCGGTGCGCGCACTGCTGCGTGAAAAGGAAGCGATCTTTTCCAGTCTCGGCTTGGGCAGCTCAGCTCTCAGCGATGATCAGTTGATCGATGCGATGATTTCGCATCCCATTCTCATGAACCGGCCGATCGTCGAAACATCAAAAGGCGTTCGCCTTTGCCGTCCCTCTGAGCTCGTTCTCGGATTGCTGGAGAATCCTGTCGCCTCTTTCGTCAAAGAAGACGGCGAAGTCGTGGGAAACGCACAGCTTTAATCAAGCCGCTCTTCCGAGAGCGGCCAACGTCGTGCGTTCGTTACAAATCACAATCGCGCGATAATGTCGCAGGCTGATGTTGCGCCGCCAGAATGAATTCTGATGCGCACTACCTTGCGCATCGGCAACGCTGCGATAGGCTCCCACCCGTAAAACGCTAAAAATGAACCCGACCGGGAGGATAATTCATGTTTTACGCTTTCAGACAATATGCTCTTGCTTCAGCCGCCATCGCAGCGGTCCTCAGCGTATCGACGATCTCTGCCCCCGCCCAAACGCAGAACAACAATCTCGACAAGCTCGGCAACTTCCAAAAAACCGGCATCACTGAGATCCCAACCGTGCCTCAGACCGGCCGCAAGGTCGATGCGATCAAGGCGAATCTCGCCAAGATCAAGCTGCCACCCGGCTTCAAGATCAGCCTGTACGCGCTCGTGCCCGATGCGCGGCACATCGCCGTCGGGCCGCAGGGTGTCGTGACATTCGTTGGCACGCGCAAGAGCAAGGTCTATGCCGTCACCGACCGTGGCAAGGCCGGGTTTGCAGAGGAAGTAAAGGAATTTGCGCCTTCGGTGAATTTCACAATTCCAAATGGAGTCTGCTTTTCCAAGGACGGCTTCTTATTTGTCGCCGAACAGAATCGTGTTCTGAATTTTCCAGCCGCCGAATTTTTCTATGAAAGCCCAGACATCGCTGTCGCTGTTGTCGTTCCCCAAGGCGAGCTAATCCCGAAGGAGGACGAAAGCTTCAATCACACGGCACGCGTCTGCCGCGTCGGAGCCGATAACAAAATTTACATTACGCTGGGACAGCCCTTCAATGTGCCTGCGAAAAGTAAAATGGACGGTTTCACAAAGCACGGCATTGGCGGGATCATCCGGATCGATCAGGATGGCAAGAATCGCGAAGTTTATGCGACCGGCATTCGAAACTCGGTCGGCATGGACTTCAATCCGAAGAACAATCAGCTCTGGTTCACCGACAATCAGGTCGACGGCATGGGGGACAACATCCCACCTGGCGAGTTGAACCGCGCGACCCAGATCGGCCAAAATTTCGGCTTCCCCTACTTTGGTGGCGGCAAGGTCAGGACTGTCGAGTACAAGGCCGATACTCCGCCCGCAAATGTCATTTATCCTGAAGTCGAAATGGATGCCCATGCGGCCGACCTCGGCATGATCTTCTACAATGGAAAATCATTTCCGGCGAAGTATCGCGGCGGCATCTTCTCCGCGCAGCACGGGTCGTGGAATCGCACGGACCCGATCGGCGCACGTATTATGTTCACCTCGCTCAAGCCCGACGGCAGCGCGGACAAGACTGAAGTCTTTGCATCCGGCTGGCTGACGGCAGACGGCGAATATACCGGGCGTCCGGTTGACGTTGCGACATTACGTGATGGATCGATGCTGGTTTCCGACGATCTCGCTGGAGCCCTGTATCGCATCACTTACGACGACAAATAAACGCTTATATGACTATCACCGCGAACAGGTCATCGCCTGTTCGCGGTGAGTGATGTTTCCGCGTGATAAGCTGAAATGGACAAGAAGATGATCGCGCGTATTTTTGCTGCTCTATCCATACTAAGTCTGCTTATCCCCGCCAGTGCTCAGGCGGCCGACGCCAAAGCGGGACGCAAGAAGGCGCAGATGTGTGCGGCCTGTCACGGCATTGACGGCATCTCCAAGATGCCCATGGCACCCAATATCGCCGGATCTCCTGCAATGTATCTGGAAAAGCAGATCAAGGCCTTCCGCTCCGAGGAACGCAAAGACGAGACCATGAATGTGGTGGCCAAACCTTTGTCGGATGCGGACATCGCCGACCTCGCCGCATGGTATTCCGGGCTGACAGTCGGGGTTACGCTGCCGAACTGAGCTTGCGGCAAACCGCTTCAACGCATGCGGACATCGTCCCCTTCATACGCGAGAAACGTCCTCAATAGCCGCAACGACCGCTTCTCGGACACCAGGATCGTAAAGCGAATGGCCTGCGGTTTCGACCATCCGCAGTCTTGCATCCGGCCATCTCGTCAGTAAGGCATGCGCCGTTGAGGGCGGACAAAGCAGATCATATCGACCTTGCACGACCACGCCGCGAATTCCTGAGAGTTTCTTCGCATTTTCCAAAATTTGGCCGGGGTTCATAAAGCAACCGTTCCGGAAGTAATGGGCTTCCATGAACGGTGTGGACGGAAGGCCCCGCGCATCATTGTTCACCGCAGCAAGGTCGAGCCGAGTTTTGGATGGCTTGTGCTCAGACAGGATGCGCTCAGCGTCATGCCAGGCGCGCGACGCAGGGCCGTGAATTGCCGGATCAAGATCCAGAATCCGCTGCCAATACGCATCGAGCGGCTGAACGCGCTCCGGCGGCGAAAGCAGTCCGAGAAAATCATCATTGAGCTCGGGATAGAACCGGGGAAGGTTTTCAAGGAAGGCGCCTTCCAGTTCTGCGCGCGTTCCGAGAAAGGTTGCCCGAAGCACAATTCCGCTGACTCGTTCGGGATGCGCCTGCGCGTAGGCCAGCGCAAGCGTCGCGCCCCACGAGCCGCCAACAACGAGCCATTTATCGAACCCGAGACTTTCGCGAATGGATTCCATATCCGCGATAAGATGCGGCAACGTATTTGCCTCACGCAATCCCTTTGGCCGGCTCCTCCCCGCGCCGCGTTGATCGAACAGCACCGCATGAAGTCGCGACGGGTCGAACAATCGCCGGTGATCAGGCTGGCAGCCGCTGCCGGGGCCGCCATGCAGGTAAACCGCGGGAAGACCGCCCGCGCGGCCCACGGTTTCGACATATATCTCGTGGCCGTCGCCCACGTTCATGTACCTGACAGAGAGTGGCGCAAACCGGGCGGCGCGCTGCTCCGGTGTTGCAACGTCGGCGGTGTCAGGTCCCATGCACGTCAGTCTCGAGCGTGCCACCGGCAAAATTACGATAGATGAATAGGCGCGTGTCACCAGCCGATTCAATCGTGGCGGTCTTGAATATCTGCTCATGTAGCGGGGACAGCGCGCAGGCAGGATCGGTATTTGCTGCGTTTCCGGTCAGGGCGAAGGCCTGACAACGGCAGCCGCCGTAATCGACTTCCCTGAATTCGCAACTTTGACAGGGCTGCGGCATCCAGCCCGTGCCGCGGTAGCGGTTGAACGCTTCCGAATTCTGCCAGATCCACGCGATCGGATGATCCCTCACGGACTCGAACACCAGGCCTGTGATGGTTTCGGCCGCATGGCATGGCAGAATTTTTCCGGACGGTGAGATGTTAAAGAACTGCCTCCCCCACCCGCCCATGCATTTCTTCGGGCGAAGGGCGTAGTAATCTGGAACCACATAATCGATGGCCAGAATGCCCTTCAACCGGCCTTCGGCTTCTTCGACGATACCAGACGTTTGCTCGATCTGCTCCATCGTCGGCATTAATGCTGCCCGATTTTTCAGTGCCCAGCCGTAATACTGCACATTCGCAACTTCGAGCCGATCGGCATCGAGATCCACCGCCATCTGAATAATATCGGGAAGCTGAGACAAGTTCTGACGATGCATCACCGCATTCACCGTCAGTGGCAACCCAAGTTCACGCGCCCAACCCGCCGCTTCGATTTTCTTCGCGTGGGCGTCCTTCAGCCCGGCGACGCGATCGGCGATTCCCTGCTCACTGCCTTGGAAGCTTATCTGGATATGGCAAAGACCCGCATCGACTAAAGCGATCAGTTTTTCCTTGGTCAGCAGCACGGCGGATGTGATGAGATTGGTATACAGCCCAACATCCGTTGCGTGCCGTATCAATTCTGCGAGGTCTTTCCGCGCCGTGGGCTCTCCGCCAGAGAAATGAATTTGAAGAACGCCGATTTCGGCAAGCTCGCTTAACACGCGCTTCCACTCGCCGGTGGTCAGCTCTGCATTATTACGCTCCAGCTCCAGCGGATTCGAACAGTAAGGACATTGCAGCGGACAACGATGCGTCAGTTCCGCAAGAACGGCCAACGGAATGCCAAATGTCGCCGCCTGCGACTTACGCTGTTCCAACACCGACAATCCATCAGTTGGATCGGCGTGAGCTCCGGAAGCATCGGTCAGCGTCGGACTCATGGTTTGGTGTCCTGTGCCTCCGCAAGAAATCCCTTATCCGCAAGGTCACGCAGCATGGCAATCACGTCCGCGCCGATCATAGCACGATCGGCAGCATATTTCGCCGCCAGAACGTCGATGATCTGGTCGACATTCCGGACGCCGTCGCAGAGCTGCAAAATCTCCACGGCAATCTCATCCGGTGCAAGCACCTTCTCCGGCACAAGGATGACCCAGGCCTGCCGCGATTCATCGAATTTCAGCTTCGCATGCCGCGCCAGTACCGGGCGGCTCTGTTCAGTTATGTCGATCCGGCGGCTTCGCAATGCCATCAGCCCTTCTCCGGCACAAAAGCACCCGGCGGAATATGGCCTTCGACATAGGCATGATACAGTGCATCGAGTTGAACCCAGAGCACGTTGGTCTTGAAGATCAGCGCATTGCAAACGGCTTCGCGCTCTTCCGCGGTCTTCGCATGCTTCTTGACGAACTCGAGAGCGAAATTTGCATCACGCGGGGCCTGTTCCAGCCGGCGCTTGAAATAACTCATGATGTTCGGATTGATAAAATCGTAGTGCGCCAGCATCCCCGAGATGCGTTCCTCGTGCAGATTCGGCGCAAATAACTCGGTCAGCGATGACGCGATGGCTTCGAGCGGTGTCCGGTCGCGGACAAAATGAACGTACGCGTCGACTGCGAAACGTGTCGCCGGAAGAATTCCTTCGGCGGATTCCACATAAGAACTGTCAAGACCGAGCCCTTCTGTGAGCTTGAGCCAACGCTCGATGCCACCTTCCGTCCCTATATTTCCGTCGTGATCTTCGATCCGGTGCCGCCATTCAAGCCGGATGCCACGATCGCGAAACCGCGAGATCACCACCGCATCCTTGATGGGTATAGAGCTCTGGTAATAGTAGCGGTTCAGTGCCCAAGCCTGCACTTGTCCCTTGTTGAGCTTGCCGCCGTGCAGCAGCTTATGAAACGGATGCAGGTTATGATAGCGCGTCGCACCGATGTCCCGCAGCGCGATTTCGAGTTCAGCTGCGCTGCCGAGCGGCGTCCCCTTTTTCAACGCAAAGACACTTGTGGCGATCAAATGGTGATCTCCATTCCATCAAAGGGAATTTGCCAGCCCGCGCGTTCGGCGGCATGACGCTCCTCGGAATCCGGAAGAAGGACCGGATTCGAGTTGTTGATGTGCAGAAAGATTTTCCGGCCAATGCCGAGGTCAGCAAGCGCGGCCATCGCACCATCCGGGCCTGACATCGCCATGTGCCCCATGCGCTGTCCTGTTTTGGTTCCGAGACCTGCGGCGATCAGTTCGTCATCCCGCCACAAAGTCCCGTCGAAGAAAACCAATGGCGCGCCCTGAAGGCGCTGCCTGAGGTCCGGCGTGAATGCCGCACAGGCGGCAAGAAAATAGAGATGTTCTCCGCTACGCTTGTCGGCAATCCGTAAACCGAGCGTATCGCCGGATTCGTCTCCGGGTCCGGCATCGGTCTCATTCTCCAGATACCACGCCCGCTTGCCGGGAACAGCGAACGGAAGCAGCTCAAGTCCAGACGGCGTACCGTCCGCGAGCTTGGGTTCAAACGGGCGGCCAAATTCAATCGGTTCGCGCCGGACCCGCTTTTCATCCAGCACATTGAAGATGCTGTTGGACTTTAGAATATCGAGGACCCGCTGATGCGCATAAATCGAAAATGACCAGCCTTCGCGCAGGGATAACAATCCCGCGACGGCATCAACCTCGCCATTGGTCAGAATGACCCCGGCAATCGGGCTATGTCGAAGCTGATCGGCTTTAGGGTGAAGCTGGGGAGTCCCGATCACCTGCTGCCGCAGATCGGGCGATGCGTTCACCAAAAACCAGTCATTCCCGTCGGCGCTGACCGCGATCGAGGCCTGCGTCGCGCGTAACTCCGGCAGCTCATCCCGCGCGGTCCGACAGATCGGGCAATTGCAGTTCCATTGAGGAACACCACCGCCCGCCGCTGCCCCAAGAACGACGACGCGCATAAGACTTCGCTCTCACTTCGAGCCTTGAGGCCTCTTATGAATCAATTCACACGCACAATCATCCGGCCTTGCGTTGGCAATCCTCTTCATTCGAGGAATTGCCGACGCAAACCGAGCGCCTTACTGCGCGTCCGTTAGCACTATGCGAGCTATTTCCGCACCGCGCAGGCATACATGTTGATTTCCATGCCGACCGGCACTTCGACGATCTTTGGGGTCTTCCAGGCCATTGTTGGTCTCCTTGCCCACTACGAACGGGACTTGTCGTCCTCATCAACTGGAAGGCTAACATGGAGTTTCTGAATCGTGCCATCGAATTTCAGATCGGCGGGCAAAACTTTGTGACCTCACCACTCTTTGAGTGCGATGCATCATTTTTCGCCTCCAACTGCTGCATTGCGAAAGCAACATCAAAAAAGCGCTTTACTCGCACTCCCCGCTACTTTCAACCTGCCGACAACAACAACGCCGCAAACGGCATGGTTTTTCGCAGCATCCTGGATCTCGCAGTGCGATTCCAACGATGCCCAGATCAGCATGAACAGGGAGGTCTTGTTGAATTTGCCCCGCGCTCGAATCAAAATGTCCGATGCAGATATCGTCAGCCGGTTCGAACGGCTTGGCTATAAGCTCGCCATCGATCAGATCGCTTTCACAACCGAAAGCGTCGAAGATTTTCACGATGCGCGGGAAACGCAATGGACCGGCGTCGGTACGATTAAAATATACGAGGAAGGCGGACTGCTGCTGATCGAAAAAGCGCAACCCCGCGCGGGCCAGCCCACGCGTGACATTTCGATTATCAGCCTCGGGCACGCTCGGGCTGTGATGGGCGTTCTCAAACCGGACAAGTCGGCCGAATTACCCCGTTACGCAGCACGCATGTAAACCTGCGGCCACCGGCAGCGGCACACCGCCAGCTTTATCCGCCGGTTAAACCTCGGCTCAGTTCTGCTCGGCTTTTGCAAAGCGGTCGTCGAGCGCATAACCCGCGCCCCGCACCGTCCGGATCGGATCGGACTCGCGCCCCAGATTTAGCAGCTTTCGCAGCCGTCCGATGTGCACGTCCACAGTTCGCTCATCGATATAAATATCGCGGCCCCAGACGCCATCAAGCAACTGCTCGCGGCTAAACACCCGCCCCGGATGTTCCAGAAAGAACTCCAGCAAGCGGTACTCAGTTGGCCCAAGATCGATCGGGCGGCCCGAGCGGGCGACACGGCGGCGATCACGGTCCAGTTCAATATCTCCGAATGCAAGGACCGTCGCGAGGCGCTCGGGGCTCGCCCGCCGCAGCAATCCCTTCACGCGCGCCAGCAGCTCAGGCACCGAAAACGGCTTGACGATGTAATCGTCTGCACCTGTTGCAAGTCCCCTCACCCGCTCGCTTTCCTCACCGCGTGCGGTCAGCATAATGATTGGAATCTGCTTGGTTTCGGGACGCGCGCGCAGCCGGCGGCAAAGTTCAATTCCAGACAACCCGGGCAGCATCCAGTCAAGGACGATCAGATCAGGGATATGCTCCTTTAGCCGGGTGTCCGCATCGTCGCCACGGGCGACGGTTTCGACGTCGTAGCCTTCGGCGTCCAGGTTGTAGCGAAGAAGCGTGGTCAACGCTTCTTCATCTTCGACAACAAGAATTCGGGCGCTCATGCGCGATCCTTCGGTTGATTCAACTTAGCTTCCGGACGCAGCCGTTGCAAAGTTCGTCATGTCGCCCTTGGGACGCTGATCGATCATCTGCTGGCCTTCGATCATGTAGAACACCGTCTCGGCGATGTTGGTCGCATGGTCGCCGATCCGCTCGATATTCTTGGCGCAAAACATCAGATGGATGCAGAAACCGATATTGCGCGGATCTTCCATCATATAGGTCAGGAGTTCGCGGAACAGCGACGTGCAAATCGCATCGACTTCCTCGTCGCCCTTCCAGACCACCATAGCGGCTGGCAGATCGTGCGCGGCATAGGCATCGAGCACGGACTTGACCTGCGACTGGACAAGGTCGGTCATGTGCTCAAGACCACGGATCAGTTTCAGCGGATGGAAGTCGCTGTCGAGTGCCGAAACACGCTTGCCAATGTTCTTGGACAGATCACCGATCCGCTCGAGATCGGTCGCAACACGCATCGAGCTGACGATTTCGCGCAGATCGACGGCCATCGGCTGACGGCGCGCGATGGTAAGAACGGCGCGCTCCTCGATCAGGTGCTGCAGCTTGTCGATCTCGAGATCTGCGGCAACCACGCGCTTTCCAAGCGTGACATCGCGGCGGATCAACGCATCGACGGAATCGACGATCTGCCGCTCGGCAAGGCCGCCCATCTCGGCGACAAGCCGGTTGAGCTCCTGAAGATCGTCATCGAATGCCTTGGCGGTATGTTCTGAACCCATGGTATGTCTCTCCCGCGAAATGCGCGTCAGCCGAAGCGGCCGGTGATATAGTCTTGCGTGCGCCGATCGGTTGGCGACGTGAAGATCTTGTTGGTGTCGTCGAACTCGACCAGTTCGCCGAGATACATGAACGCGGTCTTGTCCGACACACGCGCCGCCTGCTGCATATTATGCGTCACGATGGCGATCGTGTAGTCTTCCTTCAGTTCCTGGATCAGTTCTTCGACCTTGGCGGTCGAGATCGGATCGAGTGCCGAGCAAGGCTCGTCGAACAGGATGACTTCGGGACGAACGGCGACGGTGCGCGCAATGCACAGGCGCTGCTGCTGACCGCCCGAGAGGCTAAGACCGCTGGCGTTCAGCTTGTCCTTCACCTCGTTCCAGAGCGCCCCGCCCTTCAATGCGGCTTCAACGCGACCGTCCATTTCCGACTTTGAAATCTTCTCGTAAAGCCGGATGCCGAACGCGATGTTCTCATAGATCGTCATTGGGAACGGCGTCGGCTTCTGGAACACCATGCCGATCCGGGCGCGAAGCAGATTGAGATCAAGCTTCGGATCGAGAATATTGGTGTTGTCCAGCATCAACTGGCCCACCGCGCGTTGACCGGGATAAAGGTCGTACATGCGATTGAAGATGCGCAGCAAGGTCGACTTGCCGCAACCCGACGGTCCAATGAACGCGGTGACGCGGTTCTCGCCGAGAGTAAGATTGATGTTCTTCAGCGCATGGTGTTCGCCGTAGTAAAAATTCAAGTCACGGGCCGTGACCTTCGCGCGTACGTCCGCTTGACCGGTTACGCCAGGGACATGTCCGCGGGGAAGGTCGACGCTAACAGAAAGCTGCTCGCTCATTTCGTTTTCCTCTCGGCGCCGAGAACGCGCGCGCCAATGTTAAGTGCAAGTACGGTAAAGGTGATCAGCAGAGCGCCAGTCCACGCGAGCTGTTTCCAGTACTCGTAGGGACTCTGGACGAAGTTATTGATGGTCACCGGCAGGTTCGCCATCGTCTTGGTGAGATCGAGGCTGAAGAACTGGTTGCTCAGCGCCGTAAACAGCAGCGGCGCTGTTTCACCGGCGACACGCGCGGTCGCCAGCAGGACACCGGTGATAAGACCCGAACGCGCCGCACGATAAGCAATACGCTTGATCACGAGCGAGCGCGGCAAGCCGAGCGCAGATGCTGCTTCGCGCAGCGGGTTAGGAACCAGACCCAGCATGTCTTCGGTGGTGCGCACCACAACCGGAATCACGATCACGGCCAGAGCCAGCGTACCGGCGAAGGCAGAGAAGCCCCCCATCGGAACGACAATCGCGCCATACACGAACAGACCGATGATGATCGACGGTGCGCTGAGCAGGATGTCGTTGATAAAACGGATCACCGATGTAAGCCGGTCATGCTTGCCGTATTCAGCAAGGTAAGTGCCCGCGAACAGTCCGACCGGAGCGCCAATGCCAACGCCCAGGACAGTCATGATGATCGAGCCGACGATGGCATTCAGAAGGCCTCCCTCCGTCGATCCCGGCGGCGGCGTATTTTCCGTGAAGATGCTCAGATTCAGACCCGCCAATCCGTTGTAGAGCAACGTAAACAGGATCAGCGCAAGCCAGGTGACTCCAAACATAGCCGCGCCAAGGCAGAGAAACCGGACCACAATATCCGAGCGACGGCGGGATGCATAAATCGGGTTCATGTTATTTTCCCGCCTTGGTTTCAAGACGCATCAGCATCAGCCGTGCAGCAGCAAGCACGAAGAACGTGAGTACGAACAGCAGCAAGCCGAGTAGAATGAGGCCCGACTGATGAAGACCGTCACTTTCCGCAAACTCGCTGGCGATGGCCGCCGAAATTGTCGTACCCGGCGCAAAGACCGAGGATGATATTCGGAACGAGTTTCCGATGATGAAAGTGACCGCCATCGTCTCGCCCAGTGCGCGGCCGAGTGCGAGCATAACGCCGCCAATCACACCCACCCGCGTATACGGGATCACGACATTGCGAACCACTTCCCATGTCGTGCAGCCGACGCCATAGGCAGCCTCTTTCAGCACCGGCGGCACGGTCTTGAACACGTCCACCGAGATCGAAGTAATGAAGGGCAAGACCATGATCGCGAGGATCAGTGCGGCGTTAAACAGGCTGAGATAAGAAGGTGGACCGGCGAAGATCGCTCCAAGGACTGGCACACCTTCAAAGATGCGGATCATGAAGGGCTGGAACGTATTCGCGAGAAACGGACCAAGGACAAAGAATCCCCACATGCCGTAGATGATCGACGGAACGCCGGCGAGCAGTTCAACCGCCATACCGATCGGCCGGCGCAGCCACTGGGGACACAACTCGGTCAGGAAGATCGCGATGCCAAGACCGACCGGAATGGCGATCATCATCGCAATCACCGACGTCACGAGCGTGCCATAGATCGGGCCAAGGGCGCCAAGCACCGGAGGATCTGCGGACGGCGCCCAGCGCTGCGTCCACAGGAAAGCAAAACCGTACTCTTTCATCGCGGGCCACGCGCCCGCAATCAGGGAGAGAATAATGCCGCCGAGAATAAGGAGGACCGCAATGGCACATGCGCGGGTCGTCCAGTAGAAAGCCTTATCGCCGAATTTGAAAGCGCTCAGGGCCTTTGCACGATCGTAAGGTCCGGCTGCTGCTTCCATTGAGGTGCTCTGAACGGCCATCTCTGCCACGCTCGTCCCCTGTCCATTCACTCTAGTTGAGGTCTTTCGACCGCACACGTCTATTCCGCTCGAAACGCTGCTTTAAGAAAACGGAGGAGAGGCTGGCCTCTCCTCCGGAACTTTCACTTAGCTCTTGATGTCCGACGACCAAGTCTTTTCGATCAGCTTGACCACCGGCTCAGGCATCGGAATGTAGTCGAGGTCTTCCGCCATCTTGCCGCCCTTCTCGAACGACCACTTAAAGAACTTGATGGCTTCAGCCGACGCAGCCTTATCAACAGGGGTCTTGTGCATCAGGATGAAGGTCGCGGCGGTGATCGGCCACGACGCATCGCCCGGCTGGTCGGTCAGGATCACATAGTAACCCGGAGCCTTGGCCCAATCGGCATTGGACGCAGCAGCCTGGAACGAAGCAATGGTCGGCTGCACGGTCTTGCCGGCCTTGTTGGTCATGGCGGCATAAGTCAGCTTGTTCTGCTTGGCATAGGCATACTCGACATAGCCGATCGAGTTCTTGGTCTGACCGACGTTGCCAGCAACACCTTCATTGCCCTTGGCGCCGACGCCGGTAGGCCACTCGACAGCGGTTCCCTGACCAACCTTCGCCTTCCACTCGGCATTGGCCTTCGAGAGATAGTCGGTGAAGTTGAAGGTCGTGCCCGAACCGTCCGAACGGCGGACCACGGTGATGGCGGTCGCCGGCAGGTTCAGCTTCGAGTTCAGCTTGACGATCGCCGGATCATTCCACTTCGTGATCTTGCCGAGATAGATGTCGCCGAGCAGTTCGCCCGAGAGCACCAGTTCGCCCGGCTTGATGCCGTCGAGGTTCACGACAGGCACGATCGCGCCCATAACCATCGGCCACTGAAGCAAGCCATCCTTCTCGAGCTGCTCAGCCTTGAGCGGCGCGTCGGTTGCGCCGAAGGTCACGGTCTTGGCCTGGATCTGCTTGATGCCGGCGCCGGAACCGATCGACTGGTAGTTCAGACCGTTGCCGGTCTCTTTCTTGTACGCGTCAGCCCATTTCGAATAGACGGGGAACGGGAACGTCGCGCCCGCGCCCGTGATGTCAGCGGCGAACGCCGAGGTCGATGCGGCGACAAGGCCAGCAGCGACGACTGTTTTGATGAAATTCACTGAGTCTCTCCATAGTGTGAGCGGGTGCACAATCATTCGGAGATTGCTTCCCGAGGCCGTCTCTTTAGAGGTCCGGCATAGAGCTTTTATGGAGGTTGGATGACACTCGTGTGACACCCGATGGAGGCGCAGGATACCGTCAAAGATATCCGCCTAATTAATTGATAAACATGAAGAAATTATCGAAACGCACGAGACGCCGGGATTGCCCCGGAAAGAAATTTTTAACGACTGTGAATGCCAATTACGACAATGCGGGACCGACCCGTACAGGGCGATTCAGGGTGCCTGAATGGTCGCCAATACGATCAAGCCACCCTCAGCCAGCCTTTTCGATCACGAAAACAATGTGATCTTCGGCCCGGGCTACGATTTCGACCTTATCCCCCGTTTCCCGGATCAGATTCGGGATGTCGATGACCGAAAGCGGGTCGGTACACCGGACTTCCAGCTTATTACCCGCGGACAATGCCTTCAGCGCCTTACGCGTGCGCAGCACCGGCAGCGGGCACTTGAGCCCCGTGAGATCAAGTTTGATCGTGGTCATTCGCCTCAGGCTCCTGCGGCCTCGTGCGCAAGCACGTCCTCGATCCGTACGGCTGATACCCGCATCATCTGCGCGATGGCCGGCGTGTCGTCGAGATGGGCATAGGGTAACGCCGTCGCAGGGGAAATATCGGCAGCGATGCCGACAATCGCCGCGTCGTCCTGGAACATCAGCGGCTTTCCGTTCGCGGCACGATGCACCTCTATCTTGGGATGCAATCCGGCCTTGAAACCTTCGACGATCAGGAGATCGACCCGGGCCATCTTCGGAAGCAACTCGGTGAAGCTCAATTCTGGGGCCCCACGCAATTCGTGCATCAATGCCCATCGCCGTCCGGACGAAATCAACACCTCGGTCGCACCGGCCTGCCGATGTATCCATGAGTCCTTGCCAGGAACATCGAGATCAAAATTGCTGTGGGCGTGCTTGATTGTCGAAACAGTCAGGCCCTCGGCGATCAGATACGGGATTACGCGCCCGAGCAGCGTCGTCTTGCCCGCACCGCTCCATCCCGAAAGACCGATAACCCGCATATCTTGCTCCAAAACTCATCCTTCGACAGCCGTCTTATATAGATATCTCATTGAAAGATAACCGAAATTCTCCGACCATCCGTGATTTGAGGCGTCGCTGTGAGCCCCCCGCTAAGCCCTTGGTATACAAGTGGTCTGTGCTATCCCGGTCGGGTATGTGCAGGAGCGGTCCTTCGCCATGTCAAAGGCGCAAGCAATGTCTGACGATCAGCCCTCTACCGTGGGTGTCCTTCTCGCCGGTGGTCTGGCGCGGCGCATGGGAGGTGGCGACAAGCCGATGAGGACAGTTGGAGGCCGACCGATCCTTGAGCGTGTCATCGCACGGGTGGCATCCCAATGCGACCAACTCATTTTGAACGCGAATGGCGATCCCGTTCGTTTCGCGTCTTTCGGACTGACGGTCGTTGCCGACACTATCGAAGGATTCGCTGGCCCTCTCGCCGGTGTGCTGACGGCACTCGACTGGACCGCGCGGCAAAAACCGGAAACGCAATGGGTGCTCAGCGCAGCCGCAGACTGCCCTTTTCTCCCAGGTGACCTGGCGAGCCGGCTGCATCAGGAGCGCCTCGACCAGGATGCTCAACTTGCCTTCGCCGCTTCAGGCGGGCAAATCCATCATGCGGTCGGACTTTGGAGTGTCTCGCTGCGCGACGAACTGCGTCACGCTCTGACGGACGAAGGCGTTCGCCAAATCAGCAGTTGGACGGCACGCTACAAATCAGCCGTTGTTTCCTGGCCGATCGAACCCGTCGACCCGTTCTTCAACGCCAACACAACCGAGGATATCGCCGAAGCGGAAAGGCTCGCAACGCTCGTCAAGGATCAATGACATCAGATAGCTGCGCGGCCGATTAGATCAGACGCCATCGATCGCTTGCAACAGCTCGGCCGCATGCTCCTCTGCCGAGCCGACATTGTTAATAATGACATCGGGCTCCGGGCTGCTCACGATCCTCCGTAACCGGTCGCCGACGTTACCGTCGCTCGAACGCCCCCGCGCCGCGACCCGTCCTGCAAGCACATCCGGAGGTGCAGTGACCGCGACAACGCAAACATTGGCATATGATCTGCGCGCAAAATCGATGATTGTGCGAGACGCATTCATAACAACGGTCCGGCCCGCTCTGACATCGTCAATGATCGAGCGCGGAATCCCGTAACGCAGACCGTGCGCTTCCCACTGAAAGGCGAAGTCACCATGCGCGAGCATCTGCCCGAACAGGGTTGGGCTGACTGCCTCATTATTTTCGAAGGACGAGGCCTCGCGCGTTACGATACGCTGCGGAAACACAACGCCTTTATCTTCTGCGCGCGCCGTCCGCGCCAGACCGATCAGCGTATCCTTGCCCGCACCGCTAGGGCCGACCACAAGGATCAAGCGTCCGGGTCCGATCAAGTCGGTGCCTGAAACAGACATTGTTACGATATCGCTCATGCCACCCGGTGTCCCTCACGCCAGACGCTTCGCACCACGGAGACATCATGTGCGACATGAACGCGGATCAGATCAGCACGCTTGCCGACAGAAACTTCTCCGCGATCATTGAGACCGATGGCTTCCGCTGCAGTCTTGGTAACAGTCCGCACAGCAGCGGCGAGATCAATCGCAGGGACATGGCGCGGTAGTTGCATCGCCGCCATCAGCAAACTCGATGGGATGTAGTCCGACGACATGATGTCGAGAAGGCCTTCGCGAGCAAGATCAACCGCCGCGATATTGCCCGAGTGAGAACCTCCGCGTACAACGTTGGGCGCTCCCATCAACACTGAAATTCCTGCTTGATGCAGTCCGCGCGCCGCTTCCATGGTCGTCGGAAACTCGGCAACCGAGACGCGATCCCGGATCGCATCGGCGACATTCTGCTCGGTCGTGTCATCGTGACTCGCAAGAGGAATGTCGTAACGGTGCGCCAAAGCCACGATCTCCCGCATGTTGGTCTCGCCATAAGTTTTCTGATAGAAGAACCGCCGCTCGAACATCACATCGAGTTCAGCATCGGTCAGGCCGCCGCTCTTGCCGCGGTAATAGTCCCGGAGCTTGCCTTCGTCGCGAAACTGACGCTGACCCGGCGTGTGATCCATCAGCGACATCAGCCGGATATCCGGCCGATCGATCAACTCCTTGGCTTCCTCCACAACGCTTGGCATCGGAATTTCGCAGCGCAAGTGCAAAAAATGCTCGGCGCGCAGAAGCCTGGCATCGCGCGCTGCCGAAATCGCCTCCGCGAGTATTCCAGCCTGACCGTCGACATCCTCAGCACCTTCCTCACGCCAGACACGCAAGGAATCAAGCACCGTTGTAATGCCGCTGGTCGCAAGCTGCCCGTCATAGGACACGACAGCGGCAACAGGATCCCAAAATACCTTGGGACGCGGAACATAATGCGCCTCAAGGTGATCGGTATGCAGTTCGATCAGGCCAGGCATCACCAGATCACCCTGAACGTCTTCGCCGCCGCCAGGAGCATCGCCCTCGCCAAATTCGACGATCTTTCCGCCGGATGCAGCGACCCATCCCCGCTCCAGGACATGATCGCCCAGCACCAGCCGGGCATTCGTCAAGACCATTTCGGTTCGTTCTGAACTCATTGTTTCCTCTTATGCAGCGGCGGCGAATGACGTAACGTCGACCACCCGATCGGCGATCAGGTTGCGAACATCATCGTCATGAACGACAGCCACCATGGCTCCGCCGCGCTTTTTCTTTTCTGCGACCAATTCAACCACGATCTTGCGATTGGCAGCATCCAGCGATGCCGTCGGTTCGTCGAGCAGCAGGATCGGCATGTCCGAGATAAAGCCGCGCGCAATATTCACGCGCTGCTGCTCGCCGCCTGAGAACGTCGACGGCGGCAAGGACCACAGCTTTTCGGCGATGTTCAGGCGATGCAGGAACGATCCGGCCTGCGCTCGTGCATCTTCGCGAGGCATGCCGTTTGCGATCAACGGCTCCGCCACTACGTCCAGCGCAGGGACGCGCGGCACGGCACGCAGAAACTGGCTGACATAACCGATGGTCTGCCTGCGGACGCGCAGTACCTCGCGGGGCTGTGCTGTTGCGATGTCGACCATCTCGCCGCCATGTTGGACTGCAATGTGCCCTTGATCGCAGCGGTAGTTTCCGAAGATCATCTTGAGAATTGATGATTTCCCGGCGCCTGATGGTCCCGCCAGCACAACGCACTCTCCGGCATTGACATGCATCGAAACGCCGGACACCACCGGAAGCCGCACACCGTTCTGCAGATGCATGGTGAAGGTTTTCGCGGCGCCTGTGATGACGATCATAGGAGACATAGGATTCTCACGCTGGCAGGATCGAGGAAACGAGAAGTTGCGTATAAGGCTGATGCGGGTCGTCAAGCACCTGATCGGTTAACCCGGTTTCGATCACCTCACCGCCTTTCATCACCATAACCCGATGTGACAGGAGCCGCGCCACGGCAAGATCATGGGTCACGATAATCACTGCCAACCCGAGTTCGGTCACAAGGCTACGCACCAGATCGAGCAACCGCGCCTGCACCGACACGTCAAGTCCACCAGTCGGCTCGTCCATAAATACAAGGCGTGGCTCGGTGACAAGATTTCGCGCAATCTGTAACCTCTGACGCATACCGCCGGAGTAGGTCTTCGGCGCATCGTCGATGCGGTCCGTGGAAATCTCTACGCGCTCCAGCCATGTCGATGCGGTATCGCGAATTCGGCCATAGTGGTTCCACCCCACCGCCATCAGCCGCTCTCCGACATTGGCTCCGGCCGACACCGCCATCCGCAATCCGTTTGCCGGATCCTGGTGCACGAAGCCCCAGTCGGTACGGAACAAAAAACGCCGCTCTGCCTCGCCGATACTCGCGAGATCACGCGTCACCCCATCGCGCATCCGATACGATACGCGGCCACGGCTCGGCTTGAGTTGCGTGGACAGCATTTGCAGCAAGGTCGATTTTCCCGAACCGGATTCGCCAACGATCGCCAGCACCTCGCCGGGATAAAGCTCAAAAGAAACATTCCGGCAGGCCAAAAGCCGCCCGTAAGACTTGCTCAGGTTTTCGCAAATCAGAATCGGCTGATCAATGTCCTGCATCAGGCCACCCGATGATCCGCGACGAAGCCGGCGCCTTGATGTCCGTCCGCCCGGCGCGTTTCGCAATAGTCGGTATCGGAGCAGACAAACATCCGCCCGCCTTTATCATCGACAACCACTTCATCGAGATAGGAGCTATTTGAACCGCACAACGCACATGGCGCTTCAAAGCGATACGTCTCAAACGGGTGATCCTCGAAATCAAGCGATACCACTTTGGTATATGGAGGAATCGCATAAATTCGCTTTTCCCGACCCGCGCCAAACAGTTGCAGCGCCGCACAGTTATCCATCTTCGGATTGTCGAATTTCGGGGTTGGCGACGGATCCATCACATAGCGCTCGTTGACCTTCACCGGATAGGCGTATGTCGTGGCAATGTGACCGTGGCGCGCGATGTCCTCGTAGAGCTTGACGAGCATCAAGCCATACTCGCCAAGCGCATGCATACGGCGCGTTTCAGTTTCACGCGGCTCGAGAAAGCGCAGCGGCTCAGGGATCGGCACCTGATAAACCAACACCTGACTATCGTTCAGCGCCGTTTCCGGAATGCGGTGCCGGGTCTGGATCACGGTCGCATCAGACGTCACAGTCGTGGTCTTCACGCCGGCTGTCTTTTCAAAGAACTTGCGGATCGAGATCGCATTGGTGGTGTCATCCGATCCCTGATCAATCACCTTCAGCGTGTCGTCTATACCGAGAATCGCGGCGGTGACCTGCACGCCGCCGGTCCCCCAGCCATAGGGCATGGGCATCTCACGGCTGGCGAACGGCACCTGATAGCCCGGGATTGCAATCGCCTTGAGAATCGCGCGGCGAATCATGCGCTTGGTCTGCTCGTCGAGATAAGCAAAATTGTAGGTCGGCGCGTTCATTCTGCTGCCTCCCGTATCCCAGCGGCGTCAGGTGTGTCGCCCTCGAACTCCGCGCGGAGCTTCCGCAGCAATCCGAGTTCCGATTGAAAGTCCACATAATGAGGCAACTTGAGATGCTCGACGAAGCCGGTCGCCTGCACGTTGTCAGAATGAGACATGACGAACTCTTCGTCTTGCGCAGGTGCCCGCGCCTCCTCGCCAAGTTCACGCGCGCGAAGCGAACGATCGACCAGTGCCATCGACATGGTTTTGCGTTCACTTTGCCCGAAAGCAAGACCGTAACCACGTGTGAAGCACGGAGCCTCTGTCTCAGATCCTTTGAACTGATTCACCATCTGGCATTCTGTCAGCGTGATCTCACCCAGCGGGATCGCAAAACCGGCGTCTTCCGCAAAGAACTCCGCTTCGACTTCGCCGAAGCGGATTTCACCGGCGAACGGATGGGTTCGACCAAATCCGCGCTGGGTCGAATATCCGAGCGCGAGAAGAAATCCCTCGTCGCCCCGGGCAAGATTTTGCAGCCGCAGGTCGCGGTCCGCCGGAAAGCTGAGCGGCTCACGCGTAAGATCGCGAACTTCCCCACCGGGATCATCCGGGGGGGAAGACTCAATCAGCCCATCGGCCCCGAGAATATCGGTGACTCTCGGCATGGACAGATCATGCACCTCGCCCTCGGCCGGTGCAGATACTGGCGCGTCCTCGATCAATGCCGGATCGAGCAAACGATGCGTATAATCGAAAGTCGGACCAAGAATTTGCCCACCCGGTATGTCCTTGAAAGTGGACGAAACGCGGCGGCGTGCCCGCATTTTCGATGTGTCGAGCGGTTCTGTCGCACCGAACCGTGGCAAGGTGGCGCGGTATGCACGCAGCAGGAATATCGCTTCGATCATGTCGCCCCGCGCCTGCTTGATGGCAAGCGCAGCAAGCTCGCGGTCATACAACGACCCTTCCGTCATCACGCGATCGACTGCCAGCGAAAGCTGCTCGGAGATTTGCGGCAGCGAGAGATCTGGCACCCGTGGATCACCGCGACGCTCATGCGCCAGAAGCCGGTGTGCATTTTCAATGGCGCGCTCGCCACCCTTCACCGCAACGTACATGTTTAAGCTTCCTTCGCGGTGATGTGAACGGTGCGCGGCAGAGCGACGAGTTGCGCCCCGCAAACCAGCAAGAGATCGATGCCCTGAGGAAATAGCGAGCGATTTGCGAGCATTCGCTCCGCAAAGTCAGGCGGCAATGATCCCGCTCGCAACGATGTTACACCACGAATACCAGGCCCGCTCAGTATCAGCTCAGGACCGTCTGTCAGCGTTTCAACCTGCACGATCAGTGTCGTGGAGCGATCCGGATATTCCGGCGTGCCCTGAGCAAAGCAATCGAAAGCCGGTAAAACAGAACCATTACTGACAAGCGCAAAAGCTGCGCGAGAAGCGTCCGCTGTAAGGGGCGCACCGGTCTGAAACCGCAGCCAGTTCACAATTTCAGATGTTCCATCGAATTTCACATCTGCCCAGATGGCTGTGTCGTGATCGAAAAGAGCAAGAGCCACTGCCGCCGTTGATGGCATCAGAGGCATAGGCGCATCCGCTGTCGGTCCAATGGTCTGAATTGAACCGGGGCGCGACATCGCATTCATAACATCGCGGAATACCGATTGAGACGCGAGAACGGACTCGGGAAACCTCGATCCGGACTGGATGTCGGCATGAAATGACATCATCAACCCTCACTTCTGACCAGAGTGTAGAAATCCACTCGCGTCGCCGCAGTCTCGGCAGCACGCTTTGCACGCGCCGCTTCAAGCTCCCCCCGTAAGGGGGCGACAATCTTCTGCTCAACCGTAATCGCCAGAGCATCATTCTGAATAAGCGCATCGCACAGCGCGATCAGCTCCGCTTTCTGGCTGTCGCGCCCCAGCACATAGCCAAAGCCGATCTCCCCGGATGGCAACCGGATTGCCGCGCGCGACACGCTCGCTTCTCCGAGATTGAATGGTGCGCCGTCGCCCCCAATCCGGCCACGGATCATCACAAGCCCATTTTCAGGCTGACGGACGAGTTCATGAGATGGAATCCCGACTGCTTCCAGGCAGGCCGCGATGCGCTCCACCGGAGTATTCGCCAGCACCGACATGGCTTCACGGCGGCGGGCCTGCAATGGGTCTGGCTGGGATTGAGTCATGTTCGGCTTGCTGATTCCAAGTTGTCTATGCTATTAGACAACTTCGTAACGCAGCGCCATGACAAACCGGTGACATCGGTATGATTTTCACAGCCGTCGAAGTGAGCGCACAGCGAAAGCTGCAACAGCCATGAGTCTGACCGAGCCACCAAACAACGGCGTGGCACTTTGGCGACGTGTTGCGGATTCCATCGAACAGGCGATCGCGGACGGAACTTATCCACGCGATACCCGACTCCCGGGAGAGCTTGAGATCGCGGAAGTCCATCGCGTCAACCGCCACACCGTCCGACGGGCGCTCGCGGCCTTGGCGGAGCGCGGATTGGTCCGCGCCGAACGCGGCAGTGGCACCTATGTCGAAGCGCCCCGCATCTCCTACCCGCTCCGGTCACGCACTCGGTTTTCGGAAATTATCGGTGCTGGCGGTCAGGAAGCTGACGGCAAGCTGCTGCATTCGTCCATTGAAGATGCATCGCCCGACCTCGCGAGGCGTCTGGCTCTCAAGGCTGGCGCTCCATTACTGCGTATCGACGCACTGCGAACGGCAGATCGAGTTCCGGTTTGTGTCGGAACAAAGTGGATGAGCGCAGATCGGTTTCCCGATGGAGCGAAAATCTACGAAAAGCTGCGTTCGACCACCAAACTGCTCGTACGTTTCGGCGTGAAGGACTACCGGCGCGAATGGACCAAGGTCACGGCGTCCATAGCAGAAGCCGGCGATGCCGCAAGACTGGACCTCGCGCTGGGGCGCCCCGTGCTGGTGGTCGACAGCCTGGATGCCGAACCGGATGGCAAGCCGCTCCTCACTTCACGCTCCCGCTTTGCCGCGGAACGGGTCCAATTCTTGATCGAAAACCAATAGCTGCCGAGTTCAAACTCGCGCTTCGCCCGCCCGGCCAATAATCGCGAAACGCAGCCTGTTTGAAATGAAATCGATCACGGCAACAGCGACAAGGATCATCAGGATCAGCGTCGAAACCTTCTGCCATTCCAGCACGCGAATCTGCTCGGCCAGTTGCAGGCCAATTCCGCCCGCGCCAACGATACCGATAATGGTCGCCGAGCGCGTGTTGGATTCAATGAAATAGAGAATTTGACCCGCGAGTACCGGCAATACCTGCGGCATCAACCCGAAACGGATTTCATGCAGCTTACTGCCTCCGGATGCCCGGATGCCCTCAACCTGTTTCCGATCGGCGCCTTCGATGGCTTCCGAGAATAACTTTCCGAACGCACCGAAATCGGATGTCGCGATGGCAAGCACTCCGGCGAACGGCCCAAGCCCAACCACGTTGATCCACACGAGCGCCCAGATAAGAGTATCGATGCCGCGGATCGAATCCAGAAACCGGCGCACGGGAAACCGAAGAAAAACAGACGGAATGACATTCCGCGCCGCCAGAAGACTGACCGGCAACGCAAGCAGCGCAGCCAGCAACGTGCCGAGAAAGGCAATCGACAGCGTCTCGCCCATTGCAACCAGATAGGTCGAAAATGACGTTCCGGGATCTGGGGGGATCATCAGCGTGACAAACCAGCCGAGCTTACGAAGCCCCGTCAAAAGCCGGTCAAGCGAAAAGTCGAGATACCAGCAGCCAAACAGGAACAACGCAAATGCTGCCACACCGAGTGCAACGGTTCTTATCCGCGCGGTATGCGCGGCCTGAAACAGCTCGGGATACTGTGCCACCAACTGGCCCGGATTGCGTATCGGCTGTGTCATGAGCGATGTTCTGCCCCAAACAATCGCCCGCGCAACCATCCGGTACAAATGTCGATGACAAAAACCGTGACGATAATCATCAAGAGGATAGCGCTGACATCCGAATAGAAGAACTTACGAACCGCAACCACGAGTTCCTGCCCTATGCCGCCTGCGCCGACAAACCCCATGACCGACGCTTCGCGTACGTTGATCTCGAACCGCAGCAACGTATAGCTGGCAAAACCCGGCATCACCTGCGGCAATACCGCAAAGCGGATCGACGACAGCCAGCTTGCGCCGGTCGACCGGACGCCTTCCAGCGGCTTCATATCGATGTTTTCAGCCTGCTCTGAGTAAAGCTTGCCAAGCGCCCCTATCGAATGAATGGCGATGGCGAGGACGCCGGCCATAGGGCCGAGGCCGAATGCAATCACGAAGATCAATGCAAAGACGATGCTGGGAACCGTTCGGCAAAACTCCAGCAACCTGCGGGTAATGAATCGCACCGCCGGATGCGGCGATAAATTTGCGGCCGCAAAGAAACTCATGCCGAAGGCACCGACGGCGCCGATTGTGGTCCCGACATAGCTGAGCAGCAACGTCTCGGCCAGTAGCTTCAGCCACTTTTGCCAGCCCCAGAACCATTCGGCGGGATCGGTCCAGACACGCTGGCCAGTATCGAGATTCAGGATCCGGTCGAAATACCCGGAGAAATTTCCAATCTTCTCGACAAAGGTTTTCGGCGCGACTTCCGCACCAAGCCCAGCCAGAAACAATAACGCGACAAATACGACAAGGCCCGCAGCGAAGCGAAGACGCCTGCGGGACACCGCTGCATTGTAAACTGCTTCGAGCGCGGAAATCTGCTGAGGCGGGTAGCTGGAAAGGCTTGTTGTCAATTGAGGGCCCTGGTCATGGAGAAAGGGCCGGACGGGAAATCATCCGGCCCTTCGTTCGATCAGGAAGCCTTCTTCTTGCGAAGGCTGTCGACGAACTTGATCAACTCGATCATGCCGTCCCAATCCTTCGTCGTGGCAGGATGAAAGTCCTTCTTCTGCCCATCGGACAGACGGTCAAAAGCCGCCTTGTCCTTTACAGGAGCTTCGAAGAATGCCTTTTCGATTCCGGCCTTCATATCTGCAGGCATATCCGTCAGAACGGCGTAAGGTCCGTTCAGGATCGGAGCTGACTTATGGATGATGCGGAAGTCTTCCTTCTTCATCGCCGAACCGTCCGCGTTTTTCAGCATCCCCTTCGTCAGCATCTGCGACAATGTGGAGTCGTTGTCAGCGGTCCATTGATTGGCCGCAACGTCAACCGTGCCTTGGGCGAGCGCAAGAAGCGCGTTTTCATGGCTACCGGTAAACACCACCTTGCTGAAATATGATTCAGCATCGGTGATCTGCATCTTGTTCAGCTCGAACCTTGGCACGTTGTTGCCCGATGTCGAATTCGGATCGACCAAACCAAGATTCTTGCCCTTCACGTCATCGATGGTCTTGTACGGGCTCTTGGCAAGCACAAAAAACATCGAATAATAACCCGTGGTGCCATCGATATTCCGATCATTGGCGAATGCTTCGGTTTTGACGCCCGTCATTCGCGCGCGTGCGAAGGATGCTGAGCCATAGCTCGCGATATGAATTGCTCCGCTGCGCTGCCCTTCGATCACGGCAGCATAATCATTGGCGATACGCAAATTCACTTTCACACCGAGTTCTTTGCTCAGGTAGGAAATGAACGGCGCCCAGCGTTCTGTCACGCCGGATGCGTTCTCGGCCGGCACGACAGCGAACGTCAATTCCGGGTACTTGGACTTCCAGTCCTGGGCCGACGCTGCGGTCGCGCAGAAGACAAGTGCAGCAGCGCTCACAATGGCGGTACGACGATTGATCATGGCATCCTCTCGGGTTGGTCGGTAAGGTCGATTGCGGCTGACCTACGCAGCCGCGGCATTTCCAAGCGCGGGCGCCAATTCACCGGGCACAAAGTCCGGCACCTCGCCCATCGCCTCGCCTGCTTCCAGATCGTAAAGTTCACGCGCAATGCTATCGGTCAGTGCAGCCGGGGTACCGTCGAATACGATGCGGCCTGCGGACATGCCGATCAGCCGATCGCAATAGGTTCGCGCGAGTTCTAGCGAGTGAAGATTGCAGATTACGGTGATCCCGAAATGCTTGTTGATGCGAAGAAGCGCGTCCATCACAATGCGTGTATTGCGGGGGTCGAGGGACGCAATCGGCTCGTCAGCCAGAATGATGTCAGGCTGCTGAACCAGCGCGCGGGCAATCGCCACACGCTGCTGCTGTCCGCCTGAAAGCTGATCGGCGCGCTGTGCCGCCATCGGCATCATGTCGAACTGCTCCAGCGCCGAAATAGCCAGAGCTTTGTCGTCATGAGGCCAAAGCTGGGTCAGCGAACGCCACAACGGCACGCCCCCGAGGCGCCCCATTAGGACATTGGTGAGAACATCGAGGCGCCCGACCAAATTGAACTGCTGAAAGATCATTGCGGAGCGCGCGCGCCAGCGACGCAGGTCACGCCCCTGCAGCGCGGTGACATCCACGCCTTCAAACAGGACCCGCCCACCCGTCGGGTTTTCAAGACGATTGATCATCCGGAGCAGCGTCGACTTGCCGGCTCCCGATCGGCCAATCACGCCGACAAATCGGCCCGGCTCAATCGTGAACGACGCATTGTCGACGGCGGTCTTCGTGCCAAACCGGCACGTCAATGCGTTCACTTCAAGCATGTGCCGACTCCGTTGCTGTCTCCTCACCTCGCTAACGCGCGTTTCCTACAGTTGTGTGACATCGGGTGATGCGCCGGTTGATCTCCCCGAAATCCGCCCCGCGACGAGAAGAAGGCTGGATGTCATTCAAAATTCACGCAGCCGTCACGAATTGCGTCGAATAGACTGTTCGCCCTCCAGTCGAATTCTTGTTAATCGCGAGATACCCTCCTATCTCCGGCACAGTAAGGGACCGAGTTTCATGACCGATATTGCAATTCAGGGCGGTCACGTGCTGCTCGGCAACGAGATTGCCGAAGCTTTCATCCATATTGCCGATGGAAAGATCGCGGAGATATCTTTGCGACATCCGGACTCGGTCATCCGGGTCGACAGCCGCGGCCTGATCGCGCTGCCGGGCATCGTGGATATGCACGGCGACGCTTTCGAGCGCCAGATGATGCCGCGCCCCGGTGTCGATTTCCCGATTGATGTCGCCCTTGTCGACAGCGACCGGCAGGCGATTGCCAATGGTATCACGACGGTTTTCCATGCAACCACATGGTCATGGGAGCCTGGACTACGCGGTACAGAGAATGCCCACCGGCTTCTCAGCGCCATTGAGACCATGCAGCCGCAACTGGCGGCCGATACCCGTTTTCATCTCCGGCAGGAGACTTTCAATCTTGATGCGGAGCCGACAATTGCGGAATGGCTGGTGGCGGGCCGCGTCGATCTGCTGGCTTTCAATGACCATATGGACATGACAACCGCCTCCATGAGCAATCCGAAGAAGCGGATGCGCATGGTGGAACGATCCGGTCTTAGCGAAAGTGGGTTCGACAATTTGGTTCAGCGCATTCTGGAGCGCGCGAGTGAAGTTCCGGCATCGATCGAGCGTCTTGCCGCCATTGCCTGCGATCAACGAATTCCATTGCTGTCTCACGACGATAAATCCCCGAAACAGCGAACTGGATTCCGTGCATTAGGTATCAATCTCGCCGAATTTCCAATCAACGAAGAGACAGCGCGAGCGGCGACGGCCGCCGGTGATTTCACGGTTTTCGGCGCTCCAAATGTAGTTCGCGGCGGTAGTCACACCGGATGGACCAGCGCTGCGGAAATGGTCAGCAAGGGTCTCTGTTCGATACTGGCGTCGGATTACTATTATCCCGCCCCCCTGCTCGCGGCCTTCATGCTGGCCGCCGACAACGTCTTGCCGCTTCCTCAGGCATGGTCGCTGGTGTCTGGAGCACCAGCCGCAGCAACGGGGTTGCACGACCGTGGCCAAATCTCGCCCGGAAAGCGCGCAGACATCATTCTGGTCGATGCGCATGAGCCGCTGAGACCGCGCGTGGTCGCAGCCATCACTGAGGGACGAATTGTCTATTTGACCGAGCCGCAGCGCCTTTTATCTACTACCTCAGCCATGCGAGAGGTTGAAACCGCCTGACCGGGCGAGTACTCAGGTCTGCATGTCCCAGTATCCCCGTTACGCGATCTACTTTGTCCCCCAAGCCGACAGCGCCCTGTATCGCTTTGGCGCGAGCTTGATTGGCTATGACGTCTATTCGGGACAGCGACTCGCGTTTCCCCCAGGCATCGAGGCTGAGGTTGAAAGCTGGGAGCGCTTCACAAGCGATCCGCGAAAGTACGGATTTCATGCGACACTGAAGGCTCCGATCGCGCTCGCCAACGGCCAGACGGAAAATGGATTGATTGCGGCCATGGATGAGTTCGCGCGAACGCCGCGCGCCATCCCTGTCATTGCACCGACAATTCGGGGCATCAGTAGTTTCATTGCAATCGTTCCGAATACTCCGTGCGTCGAATTGCAGGCACTCGCTCGGGACTGCGTCATCGCCTTCGATGGCTTTCGCGCACCTCTCACATCCGGTGACCGCGAACGGCGTAATGTCCCGGCCCTCTCCGAACGCCAGGTCGCGTATCTGGATAACTGGGGCTATCCTTACGTGCTCGAGGAATTTCGCTTTCACATGACGCTGGCAGGTTCGCTCACTGCCCGCCGGATGGAGGCCACAATTGCGATTTTACGCGACCGATTTTCCGCGCTTGAACTGCAATCCGTATCGATCGATCACCTGACTCTGCTCCGCCAGGAGGATGCAGACTCGCGTTTCAAGATCATCCGGCAGTGGCCGCTTACAGCGGCTTGATCTGCCAGATTATCTATAAAGTCCCTCGATCTCCAGAACGTACTTCTTTTGAACATTAGCCCGGCGAACCTTCATGGTCGCGGTGACTTCATCATCGTCGTGATCCAGCTCTTTCGTCAGAAGATGAAACTTCCGGATTTGTGAAACCTGCGCCAGTTGCTTGTTTGCGGTATCGATCTCGGATTGGATCAGATCGCGCAGACTTTCGTTCTCCGTCAAATTCTTGAAGTTGGTATAGGCAACTCCTTTTTCTTCGGCCCATTTTCCGGCCAGATCGTAATCGATCTGAATCAGCGCAGAGACGTACTTTCGGGCCTCTCCGATAACGATGCACTCCTTGATGAAGGGGCTGGCCTTGACGGTATTCTCGATCTCCGACGGGCTGAGATTTTTTCCGCCCGCCGTAATCATGATGTCTTTGAGACGGTCTACAATACGGAAATGACCGTCCTTGAACTCCGCGACATCCCCAGTGTGTAGCCAGCCGTCGCGGATGGCAACGTTCGTGGCCTCGTCGTTTCGGTAGTAACCCGCGAAGACGGTATCGCCGCGCAGAAGCAACTCGTCGGAATCTCCAAGCCGCGCGTCCATCAAAGCGATGCCATGGCCGACTGTCCCGACTCTCCGATCCGACAACACCTGACCGAGCGCAATTCCCGAACTCTCCGTCAAACCATAGACTTCAATCAGCGGCACACCGATGGTCCGGAAGAAGTGCACGATTGCAGACGAGATCGGCGCGGCACCAGTCATGGCAATGCGGGTGTTCCGCAGTCCGATGAAATTCTGCAATGCCCTGAAAACCAGCCAATAGGACAGACCAAACCTGATCTTCTCGGACAATGTCCGATCACCGGGATTCTTCTCGGCAAACGGCTCGCATGCGGCGTAGGCGCGCTCAAACAACGCGCGGCGAATACGCCCAGCCTCCAGCAACTTGATATGGATCGACGAATGCAGCTTTTCCCAGATTCGCGGAACGCCGAGAAACATGCTCGGCGCGACCTCCCGCAAATCTTCCTGGACAGTGCGGATCGATTCTCCGAAATTCACCAGAGAGCCGAGATACACCGGAACCATCACCGTGGTCATCTGCTCCGCGACATGACACAGCGGCAGATAGGACAACAGACTCTCGTCTCTCGACAGGCTGAGACGGTCCACCGAAGCGATCGCCTGCGCACGGATGTTCTTGTAACTCAGCATCGCGCCTTTCGGCTTGCCGGTTGAGCCGGACGTATAGATAATCAAGCCGATCTGCGCGAGCGTCTGCCCGTGAATCGTCGTGTCAACGAGTCCTGTGTGGCTGGTCTCGAAATCAGCACCGAGAGCCTCCAGCGCATCGAACGACATCACCTGATCTGGCGGGTAATCCCTGATCCCTTTGGTCTCGATCACAATGATCCGCCGCAGCTTTGGCAGTTCATCGCGCCGCTCTAAAACTTTGTCGACTTGCTCCTGATCCTCGCACACGATGACTTCGGATTCGGAATGGGCCAGCACATAGGCGACTTCATTGGAGGGACTTGTCGGGTAAACGCCAACCGCAATCCCGTCGACAATGTTCGCTCCGAGTTGAGCCAAAACCCACTCAATCCTGTTCTCGGACAGAATGGCGACATGGCCACCTTCATCGAGACCGAGCGCGCGAAATCCGAGACCCACATGGCAAGCGCGCTGATAGTAGCGCTGCCAGGTCGAGGGATTCCAGATGCCGAACTCCTTCTGGCGGATTGCAACACGATCAGGCGACCGCCGCGCGTTCTCGCGCAGCATCTGCGGCAGCGTGAATTCCGGAAATTTCTCGCTCATGAGATCCTCACACAACCTCAGGACAGCCAGCGCTTGCGGCGCTTGTAATGCTTGATGCCGCGAAATCCCTTCGTCTCGGCGTTCGCCGCTCCGACGCCGAGATAAAACTCGCGAACATCCTGATCGCGAATCAACTGTTCCGTCGGTCCATCAGTCACGATCTTCCCGGACTCCATGATGTAACCATAAGTCGAGACTGCGAACGCGACAGCAGCGTTCTGCTCAACAAGAAGCATGGAGACACCCTGCTCCCGGCTGATGCGCGCGATAATGGTGAAAATTTCCTCCACCAGTTTCGGCGACAGGCCCAGCGATGGCTCATCGAGCAGCATCAATTCCGGCTGGGCGATCAGTGCGCGGCCAATGGCCAGCATCTGTTGCTCACCGCCCGAAAGATAACCCGCACGCCCAGTCCGCCGCTCGAACAGGCGCGGGAAATAAGTATAGACCAGATCAAACGGCGTCTTCGCGCCGCTGCGGCCTGACATAGCGTAAGTCGCGGCGGTCAAGTTCTCCTCGACCGTCAGATCCTCGAAAATCCGCCGCCCTTCCATCACATGGAAGAGTCCACCCCGCACCAGTTGGTGTGGAGGAAGGCGCGCGACAGAACCGCCCTTGAACAGAATTTCACCGGTTGTGACCTTGCCATCTTCCAGTTCCAGCAAATTGGAGATGGCCTTGAGCGTGGTCGACTTGCCTGCTCCATTGGACCCAAGCAAAGCGACCACCGCTCCTTTTTCGACCTTAAGCGACAGGCCGCGGAGCACCTGGACCGTCTTGTTATAGACGACCTCGATGTTGTTGACTGAGAGAAGTGCTTCCGCGGTCATTGTCGTTACTTCGCGATCTTGATCCAGTCAGAGACCGGTTTCATGGTCTTGTTCGCGCCGTCATACTGATAGACGCGACCGACAGGCACCGTATTGCCGGGGATTGAGATCGGCACGCCAATGATGCCGCCAGTGTCGAAATCCTTGATGGAGTTCAACGCCGCTTTCATGTTCGCTGCGGTAAGGTCCTTCTTGGCATCGAGCGTGCGCTTGGCCGCCTCCGTCATCAGCATCGCCGTCAGGAAGCCCTGCATGTAGCCGGTCGACTGGTACTCCGGACGGATCTGCCGAATCTTCTCAAGCATCGGAGACTTGCCTTCCGTGTCGAAATAGTAGCGGTACGGCATCACACCCATGAAGCCGTCGGCGACGTCCGCCGACTTCGCCCAGATGGCATTGTCCATCGACCAGAACGTGCCCATGAACTTGGTCTTGAGGCCGAGCTGCTTGGCCTGGCTCATGAACTCTGGCAACGGTGCGAGGATGTAACCATGGAAAATGGTGTAATCCGGATCGGCGCGGCGGAGCTTGAGCACTTCCGTGGACACGTCGACACTGGTCGGCGGGGTCGCGATCTTCTCGACGATCTTTAGGCCCAGCTCACCGGCGCGCTTTTCGGTCGGCGCGATCGGATCACGGCCGAACTCGGTATCGGAGTTGACCAGCGCGATCTTTGCGCCCGGCTTCGTCTTGGCGATGTATTCCAGAAGAATACCGATCATCTCCGAATAATCGGGACCAGCGATAAACTGGTTAGGGAAATTCTTCGGATCGTTCAATTCCGACGCGAAAGATGCACCTGCCATCATGATATCGCCGCGGCGGTTCAGCTCGGCGTTGATGGTCTTCGAGAATGCGGTGGAGTCTCCATAATAGAGGCTCACCTTTTCCTGGCTGGTGATGCGATTGAACACCGCCACGGAGTTATCCACCTTGTAGCCGGTGTCTTCCGCGACATACTTGATCTTGCGGCCGTTGATACCACCGGCATCGTTCACGATCTTCACGTAATCCTGGAAGGCGTTATTCAGCGCGATCCCCGCGAAAGCAAAGACGCCGGTCATCGGCATCGATGCGCCGATGACGATGTCGTCGGCCGCACGCGCCTGAACGCCGAGACCTAAAGCAAAACAGCCCGCAGCTGCGTAAGACATCACCTTTCGGCGCGTTGGAAAGAGTCTCATCATTGTTTCTCCCTGTGTGTTACTTCTTGAATGGCCATAAATGAAAGAAACGCCGGACGCGGCGCCAGATTTCGGCAAGACCCTGCGGCTCGAACAGCAGAAACCCGATGATGAGCAAGCCGAAAACGATTGTCCGAATTGGCGACAGCTGCGCTGTCGCATTCGGAATGAAGGTCATGTAGGAAACCGCGATCTTCAGGAACTCCGGCACCATGGTCATGAAGATTGCGCCGAGGATCGCTCCGAGGATCGTTCCCATGCCGCCGACGATGACCGCAGCGAGAAAGAAGACCGAGTAGATCAGCGGGAAGCTTTCCGGCGTGACCACGCGGAAGAAATACGCCCACATGCCGCCAGCCACGCCCGCGTAGAACGACGACAGCGCGAATGAGAGCAACTTGTACTTCAGGAGCGGAATGCCAAGCACTTCTGCCGAAATGTCGCGGTCGCGAATGGCGATGAAAGCGCGGCCGATGCGAGTCCGAAACAGATTTGCCGCAGCGAACACCGCAAGCGCCGTCAACGGCATGAACAGCCAATAGAGCTGGAATGGCCGCGCGAGATCGTAGCCGAACAACCGCGCTGGCGGCATGCTAAGCCCCTGCGTCCCGCCAAGGAAGGCAGGCCCGTTGGCAAACAGGAAGTGCAGGATGAACGATGCGGCAATCGTGGCGATAGCCAGATAAAGGCCTTTCACGCGCAAGCTGGGTACGCCAACCACAAGACCAACAGCGGCAGAGACAAAGCCCGCAACAATGAGATTGATGATAAACGGCGTGCCGACGCGGATTTCCAGAATGGCGACGGTGTACGCACCGACGGACATAAAAGCCGCCTGCCCCAGGCTGACGAGACCGGTATAACCGGTGAGAATATTCAGACCCGTCGTGCTGACGATATGAATCGAGACCAG
Source organism: Afipia sp. (assembly GCA_017308595.1). Taxonomy (GTDB): domain Bacteria; phylum Pseudomonadota; class Alphaproteobacteria; order Rhizobiales; family Xanthobacteraceae; genus Afipia. Next base: position 942,019 of record JAFKER010000005.1, on the reverse strand, counting down.
ACAGGCGAGATAGATCCAGTACTGATCTGCGAAGAACGGGAACAGCGCCAAGGCTGCGAACAACGCAACCATCATCACACGCTGGAAATTGGTGTCCAGCAGCGCTTCTGCTTGTGCGTAAGTTTCGTGTGCCGCGCCGATCCGCATCAGAGTCGCTCGATTTCAACGGTGCCGAACAACCCGTAAGGACGGATCATCAGGGCAACAACCAGAATGCTGAAGGTGACGAGCAGCTTGTATTCGCCGCCCATGTAGGTTCCGACCAGTGCCTCAACCACGCCGATGGCGAGGCCAGCGACAAGCGCACCGGCAATCGAGTCGAGGCCGCCGACAATGACAGCGACCAGAACCGAGAGGCCGAACACGCCCATGGTTGGTGAGATGCCGCCGATCGAGCCGATCAGAATGCCCGAGCCAGCCGCCGCCATGCCCGCGACAATCCACGACACCGAAAACACCGCGGGGACATTAATGCCACAGGAAAAGGCCGCGCCCTGATCGGTCGCCGTCGCGCGGAGCGCCACGCCGCCACGCCATGTCCGGAAAACGACAAGAAATGCAGCGATCAAGACGGTTGCGACGACGAATCCCACCGCAATCTTCGGCGAAACGTAAGCGCTGCCGATGAAAATCGGCTTCGACGGCAGGAAGTTCGGCAGAGTCGCTGGGTCACTGCCCCAGACAAACTCGACAAGGCCGATCAGCACCGAACTGAGGCCAACCGTCACCATGAAGACCGAAATCGGGCTCTCGCCGAGCATCGGCCGGATCAGGATCCGCTCGATCACGCCGCCGAGGATGCCGCCGCCGATCACGGTGAGAATGATTGCAAGCCAGACCGGGAGCGCGAGCGCCGCTGTCATCCCAAAAAAGAAATATGCACATAGCATGAGCATTTCGCCGACGGCGAGGTTCAACACCTTCGTCGCCTTATAGATCAGCACAAAGGCAATGCCCGTCAGCGCCAGCAATGCACCTGACCCGAGCCCTGACAGCACAACTTCGAACAGAAACAGCCAATCCATTATGCGGCCCTTTCGCCCGCGATCCGCCGTGACAGATCGCCAACATCGCCAGAGCCGAGATAAGCCGCAATGACATCTGGATTGTTTTGGATTTCCGCGGGCTTTCCCGCCGCGATGACCTGTCCGAAGTTCAGCACCACGACATGATCGGAAATATCCATCACCAGCCCCATGTCGTGCTCAACCATCAGGATGGTGACACCCCACTCCTCTTTCACATCCAGAATGAAGCGCGCCATGTCCTCGGTCTCTTCGCGGTTCATACCCGCGACCGGTTCGTCCAGCATCAATACGCGCGGCTGCATCGCAAGCGCGCGTGCAAGCTCGACACGCTTGCGCAGGCCATAGGACAGCGACGCGACCGGCTGATCGCGAATGTGTTCCATCTCAAGAAAATCGAGGACGCGCCGTTCGATCTCGGATCGCAGCGCCAACTCCTCACGCCTGGCGCGCCCGAAATACCACAATGCATCGAGCACATTCGTCTTCATATGGGCGTGACGGCCAAGCTTGATGTTGTCCAGCACAGTCATGCCGCGAAACAGCGCGATGTTCTGGAAGGTACGTGCGAGGCCGATCCTGGCGCGTGAAGGCGGATGCAATTTACTGATGTCTTCGCCGTCGAATTCAATCGCGCCGGAGGATGGGCGGTAAAAACCCGAAATGCAGTTGAACAGCGACGTCTTGCCTGCGCCGTTCGGACCGATCACGGCTGTGATCGACCCCGGCGCAACAGAGAACGAGACATTGGTCAGCGCCTTCAAGCCGCCAAATGACAGCGACAAGCCATTGACGTTCAACCCCGCTGTCGATGTTGGATTTTGATTGCCCATCGTCACGCGCCGAACCGTGCCAGCGACACGGCAAAATACCCCAGTCTGAGGGTCTTCACACGACGTCGATCATCCCAGTCCACCAGACGCTCTCCCCCAAATCTACCTTGCCCGGCGGTTGATCCGCTCTTGTGGCTGATTGTTGCGACTACGTTTTGCGATTCACCAAGCCGTGTTCCATGTACATTCGCTCAACCGGCCGATCGAGCGAGTTTCCAGCGCGCTCAAATCCTCTGCGCCAATCCTCGACATGGCGCCGCATCCATACTTTCCCTGCTTCTTTGTCGCGTCTACGGATTGCGTCAAGCAGATGGTGATGTGCGGCGATCAGACGCGGCATGCCTTCCGCCACATTTCTCACCACCATCTCCGTTGTCGGAAAGAACAGCAGCCCCGCCGGCTCCCGCGCGAGTTGCAGCACGCGGTTATGTGAAGCCTTCGCAATCAGAATGTGGAAATCCGCATCGAGTTCGGCGAATGCAGCATGGTTGGCGATGGCCTGTTCGGTCTTCTCGATATTCTGCGCAATCTCCGAAATGTCGTCATCGGTCGCATGATCGACGGCATATTCGATTGCCGCGATCTCGAGGATCATCGCGGTCTCATACAGCTCACGAAACGTTACTTCATGCAGGACGAGAGCGCGGCTCAGGCGGCTCGCGAGCTTGTTATAGCGCGGCAGGCACGCATAGAGGCGACGGCTGGAATCGCGCCGGATCAGCCCACTCTCTTCAAGAACCCTGATGCCTTCGCGGACGGTAGAGCGGTTCACCCCAAACTGCCGAACCAATTCCGACTCCGTTCCGATCGGGTCGTCAGGCTTGATGCGGCCATTGACGATTTCGCGCTCAATAGCGTCGGCCACCTTTTGATAGGCGGGAGCGACCTCGATGCGTGCGAAATTCGGAGCGACGGATGACATAACATCCCAACGTTGATTGTCCGACAAAGGCTATGAGGTAAAAATTCCGAGGTCAATCTTCATAAACACCGAAATTACAAGGATTTTTCTGTGCGCCGCACAATTGGAACGTGAGATATAACTTTGTCGGACAATTGTCCCAGAAACCTGAACACGAAAGGATCGTTATCCCTCCGGCCGCGACCTCGACGAACGCGAACGCCCGAGCCGGCGGTACGGCTAACCGCGCGGCCAAAACGTGGGCATCTTGTTCAGTCTCTCAGGGCGTTGCGTCAGGTGATTGGCTCGCAACCCAACCACGCTCACGTTGGTCATCGATGAGAGGTTTGTTCCTTGAAGAATAGAAAAAGCAGCTTTGCTTCGGCCGCCGGAGCTGAATATCCAACCATCCAGCCGTCCGGCCAAATGGAGTCCCCGGGCTGCGCCCTGTCAGCCCGCCATGGCCCGGGCAAATCATGCTGAAACAAATCTCGTCGAGATCAGACCCCGCCGCGATAACGCGACAGGGTCCGGGAGCGCGATTGTCAGGCTTTCATCTGCGCCAGTGTTTCATTGAGCGTCTTGCTCGGACGCATCACAGAAGCGCATTTCTTCGGATCCGGCAGATAATAGCCGCCGATATCGACGGGCTTGCCTTGCACAGCCGCCAGTTCCTCAACGATCCTCTTCTCGTTGCGGGCAAGCGCTTCAGCCAGCGCTTTGAACTTTGCCTGCAACTCTGAATCTTCGGTCTGAGCAGCCAGTTCCTGCGCCCAATACATCGCGAGATAGAACTGACTGCCGCGATTATCCAGCTCACCGGTCCGGGGCGAAGGAGATTTGTTGTTGTCAAGCAACCTTCCGGTAGCGGCATCCAGCGTTTTGGCCAGGAGCTTGGCCTTTGGATTAGCCGTCTTGATGCCAAGATCCTCCAAAGAAACGGCAAGCGCCAGAAACTCACCGAGAGAATCCCAGCGCAGATGGTTCTCTTCCACCAATTGCTGCACATGCTTGGGCGCAGAGCCGCCTGCACCAGTTTCATATAGCCCGCCGCCAGCCATCAGCGGAACCACCGAAAGCATTTTTGCCGAAGTGCCCAACTCCATGATTGGGAACAGATCGGTCAAATAATCGCGCAGAATGTTGCCTGTGGCACTAATGGTATCCAGACCACGGACCACACGTTCAAGCGTGTAGCGCATCGCGCGAACCTGACTCATGATCTGGATATCGAGTCCGGAGATATCGTGCTCATTCAGGTACATCTTAACCTTGGCAATGAGCTGCGCTTCGTGCGGACGATAAGGATCCAACCAGAACAGCACAGGCATACCTGAATTTCGCGCGCGACTCACAGCGAGCTTGACCCAGTCGCGAATGGCAGCATCCTTGACCTGACACATACGCCAAATATCGCCCTGCTCAACGTCCTGACTGAGCAGGACCTCGCCAGTAGCCAGATCCGTGATGTTAGCTACGCCGTCTTCAGAAATCTCAAACGTCTTGTCGTGCGAACCATACTCTTCGGCCTGTTGCGCCATCAGGCCGACATTTGGCACCGTCCCCATGGTCTTCGGATCAAATGCTCCATGCCACTTACAGAAATTGATCATCTCCTGATAAATTCGAGCAAACGTGCTCTCCGGCATCACCGCCTTGACGTCCTTAAGGCGACCGTCGGCACCCCACATCTTGCCGCCATTACGGATCATCGCAGGCATCGAAGCATCTACAATGATATCGTTCGGCGAATGGAAATTCGTAATGCCTTTCGCTGAATCAACCATCGCCAGTTCCGGACGATGCGCATGGCAGGCGTGCAGATCACTCTTGATTTCATCCTGCTTGCTCTGCGGCAAACTGGCGATCTTGTTATAAAGATCAACCATTCCATTGTTGACGTTCACGCCCAACTCTTCAAACAACGCGCCGTGCTTTGCGAAGGCGTCACGATAGAAAATCTTGACGCAATGACCGAACACGATCGGGTGCGAGACCTTCATCATGGTCGCCTTGACGTGCAGCGAGAACATCACGCCGGTCTTGTAGGCGTCCTCGATTTGCTGCTCGTAGAACGCCAAAAGGGCCTTTTTGCTCATGAACATGGAGTCGATGACTTCACGATCCTGGAGCGATACTTTTGGCTTGAGGACAATAGTCTTTCCGCTTTTGGTAATAAGCTCCATCTTTACATCACGCGCGCGATCCAGCGTCATCGACTTCTCGCCGTGATAGAAGTCGCCGTGATGCATATGAGAGACGTGCGAACGCGAGGCCTGGCTCCATTCACCCATGCTGTGCGGATGTTTGCGCGCGTAGTTCTTCACTGCGAGCGGTGCGCGACGATCGGAATTTCCTTCGCGTAGAACCGGATTAACAGCGCTGCCCGTGCATTTCGTATAGCGCGCACGAAGGGCCTTTTCCTCATCGGTTTTTGGATTTTCTGGATAGTCGGGAATCTTGTATCCCTTGTCCTGCAATTCCTTAATCGCAGCCTTCAATTGAGCCACCGAGGCGCTGACGTTCGGCAACTTGATGATGTTGGTGCCCGGCAGGAGGGTCAGGCGACCCAGCTCAGCCAAATTGTCCGGCACATGTTGTTCTTTCGTCAGGAGTTCAGGGAATTCGCCAAGGATACGGCCGGCCACGGAGATATCGCTCGTGACCACATCGATCCCCGCCGGCGCGGCGAACGCGCGCACAATTGGCAGGAACGACGCGGTTGCAAGCGCCGGAGCTTCGTCGGTCAGAGTATAAATGATCGTGGGGGATGCCGTGGTCATGTACTGGTTTCCTCACCGGGCGGGAGCGGCTGCGTGCCGTTGGTACTGTAGAGCAGGATATGCCCCGCCCTCGCCGGTAGCTTTCTCACGAGCTACAGGCGACTGCAATTGGCAAATTCGCAATCTTTTCCGATAAAATCGCGGGACCCGCACTCGCGGCCAAATCAATCGATCTGGACGCCGATTGCCTTGATCGGCCCTGCCCACTTCTCGATTTCACTTTTCACGAATCCGTCCAGATATTGTGGTGTCGCGCGATCATTCGCGACAATCCTCAGACCGGCGCCTTCAAGTTTCTGACGAATTGCAGGATCGTGCATGGACTCCAGCATCGCCCGGTTAAGCTTGCCGATAGTCGCCGCCGGCGTCCCCTTCGGTGCGAAGAACGCATTCCAGGTGTAAGCCTGTACGTTGTAACCCAGCTCGATCGCCGTTGGCACGTTCGCCAGGACAGGTGAACGGGCATCGGTCAGGATCGCAATGGCCTTAACAGCACCACCATCAATTTGAGGCTTAGCTGTCGTGATGATGTCGCACAGGTAGTCCACGCGACCACTCGCCAGATCCTGCATTGCGGGATTGGCTCCTCGATACGGCACATGCACGGCATCGACATTCGTCACGGAGTTCAGCAGGGCACAGCCGAGATGAATGGCCGAGCCGGTGCCCGCCGACGCAAATTGCATTTTCGAACTATTTTGTCGCGCGTAAGCGACAAAATCTTTCAGATTATCTGCCGGGAAGTCTTTTCTGGCAACCAGCACAAGCGGCGCCTCGAGAAACAAACCAATGCTGCTGAAGTCCTTGGTCGCATCATAAGTCGGCTTCTTATAGAGCAACTGGTTCTGCGCCTGCGTCCCCACCGTACCAACCAGAAAAGTGTAGCCGTCAGGTGCGGCCTTTGCGACGCGTTGCGCGCCAATCATCCCACCTGCACCGCCGACATTCTCAACGATGACTTGCTGGCCGAGAATCTCGCCCATCCGCTGAGCAAACATGCGTGCAGGAACATCATTCGGACCGCCGGCCGCGAACGGATTGATCATCGTAATAGGACGGTTCGGCCAATCATCGGCGGCGCGTACGCAATCGACGGCAGCGAAAGTTACGGCAGTTGTCATCGCAGACACGATCAGCCAAGCCGTACCATTGCATCGTTGAGTCTTCCGCGCAGCCATCAAACGCCTCCCTGAGTATTCTTTTTAGGCAGCCAGCACGCCCTGAATCTGGCCCCGGATAATATCCTGCTTGTCCGTCTTGGCTTCCGGCGTCAGCAAAACGTCGATCGCGATATTGGCCGGCCGCTTCAGAACCACGATCCGATCCCCTATTTCGAGCGCTTCGTTGATAGAGTGTGTAATGAAAACGGCCGTCTTTCCGTTTTCCTTTACGAGCTTGACAAATTCAGCACGCAGTTTGCGCGCTGTCATTTCATCCAGTGCCGAGAAAGGTTCGTCGCAGAGCAGGATATTCGCATTTGTGGCAAACGCGCGCGCGATGGATACACGCTGACGCATTCCCCCCGACAATGCATGAGGATAATCGTTTTCATGTCCACGAAGCCCAAGCGTTTCCAGCCAACGTTCGGCAATACTTCTGCGTTCATCACTCGACTTTCCAAGAATTTCCAATCCGAGCTGGACATTCTCAATCGCTGTCCGCCATGGCAGCAGCCGGTCACCCTGGAAAACAATCGCCATTTTACCGCGGAAGGCATCGAAATCCCGGAAAGGGTCGTGGCCGTCCACGGTCACGCGTCCCTCGGTGGGTTCGGTCAATCCCGCGATCATGTTGAAGATCGTGGATTTGCCACAACCCGTTTTTCCGAGCAGCGCAAGCATTTGCCCTTGTGCTACTTGCAGATTCAGAGTGTCGACAGCGGTAAAGGCGCCTGTCCCATTCGCCTTGCCGAAGACTTTCGACACCTGCTCGAGAGAGATGGCGGGATTCTCAGTAGAATTTGTCATAGCGTGCGCTCCGAGATTGCACGGTAGCGGAACGCGACTCTCTCAATGAGAGTCAGGATCGCCTGCACAACAAGAACGAAGAAAACAAGCTGCAAGGTCCACGCTAAGGCTCCTGCCATATCGAAGATCTGCTGCTGCTGAAGCAATTGATAACCGACGCCACCTGTCGCGCCGACAAGCTCGGCCACGACCACGACGCGCGATGCGTTTCCGAGATTGACCTTCCACGCGGTAAGGATGTCCGGAAGGATCGCCGGAATAATCATCGCTGTGAACAGCTTTGTCCGTGACGGGCGGAAACTCATCACCATTTCCGTCAAATCGCGCGACATGGCCTGAAGCGCGCCCAAAACCTGGAACGTAAATGCCGGCAACGTCGTCATCACCATGATGAAGAAAATGCGCGACTCGATGCCATGAAACCAGATGATCGCGAACACCACCCACGACAGTGCCGGAATACCCTGGAAAAGGGTCAGCGCTGGCGAGAGAAAGTCATGCGCCATACGTGACCGTGCCATCAGAACGGCCAATAACGCCCCGATCAGAAACGCACCGGCAAGGCCGGCGAGAATGCGCAGTACAGTTGCGAGAACGTCTACGAACTGAGACCAGTCCGTTACAATGCCAATGAAACGCCAGAATACGTCCACCAGCGATGGAAACAAGAAAGGCGGGAAGAACAGCGAAGCGATCTGCCAAATCCCCGCGATTACGGCGAACGGCACGATATAGGATGCCGCCCCCCGAAGCGCCGCCGTGCCTAATCTTGACGCGCTCGATTCCTGATACTGCGCGGCCGTCATTTCATCGGTCCTTGATAGATCGTTGCAGGAGATGGATCGGAAGGCAGGAAGGCAATGGACCTGCCCGCCTGATAGACCGCATTGATTTCCTTGCTTACTTCTGCAGCCGAGCGCAAATTCATACCGAGCCGATCATTGGTGCGGATCAGTTCGGCGATCGCCTTGCGATCGTCATCGGTTCCTTTGCTGGCGATCAGCTTCGCCGCATCGTCCGGATTTGCAGTCACCCATGCCGCCGCTTGCTTGTAGGCTGCATAGAGTTTTGGAATGAGATCCTTGTTCTTTTCAGCCCAGTCGACATGAGCCGCGACGCCGAGATACGGGATATTTGTGCTGCCCGACATCTTCTTCCAGCTCTCCTGGATTTTGAGATCAAGCATCCGGATGCTCGGCTTTTTTGAATGCAGCGTCGTATAGGCCGGCTCCCAGAGCTGAACCGCCGTTGCGCGATCTGCAAGCGCATAACCGACGAGTCCCGGTGTCGCCGTGTTGACCACCGAGAGCTTTGCCGTATCCACGCCGAGCTGGCGGGCAAACCAGTCAAACATCACATAGTTCGTGGTTCCCTTAGCCGCGGCCAGATCCTTGCCTTCGAGATCTTTCAGCGACTTGATTTCCGGACGCGACGTGACCACTGCGCCCCAATAATCGAAAAGATTGAACAGATAAGTGACCTTGACGCCGCGCACGTCCGCAAGACCGACAGTCAGAAGCGCGGCGCTACCGCCGACCTTGAATTCGCCCGAGTTGAACTGGGCCGTATATGCGTCCGGGGTCCGCTCCTCAAAATTAATAGACAAGCCGTTCTTCTCATCCAGCTTCTGCGCCTTGATGACCGGCGGCAGAAAAGCTCCAAGCGACGGCGCGCCGAAAACAACGATCGATACTTTCGGAAGATCTTGCGCAGCCAGCGGCGATACCGTCGCCACAGCAGAAAGCAGCCCCATAGCAAATGCGGTCTTTTTCATCACAATCCTCCTCATTATGTTGTTTTTGCGCTTACGGCGCGGGATACAAATTTGCTCAGTTCGCTCGCAAAAGCGTCCGGGGCTTCGACTGCAGAGATGTGCGCGGCATCGAGCGAAGCCATCTGCGCTCCCTTTATTGCAGCAACAATCTCCTCGCCCCTCGCTGGCGGCGTCGATGGATCATGCCCACCGCAGATCACCTGAACCGGGCAAGAGACATCTGACAGGCGAGGCCTAAGATCGGCAACCGCCAGAACGTCGCAGCATCCTGCATAGCCTTCCGATGGTGTCGCACCTATCATCTCGGCGAATTGCTCAATTCGTTCAGGAGCCCGGTCTCGAAATGCCTTCGTAAACCAGCGCTCCAAAGTCGCTGGGACCAGCGAACTCATGCCACTTGTGCGAACCGCAGCAGCCCGCTCCCGCCACATTGAAGCCGGAGGGAAATTAGCCGCCGTATTTGCCAACACCAATCCGCCCAACCGCTCACCACGGTTCGCGCCGATCCACATGCCGGTCAAACCGCCCAACGACAATCCGCAAAAAACCGCACGCTGTATTTTTAGCGCATCAAGAATAGCGATCACGTCAAGCCCAAGCCGCTCGATGCTGTAGGGTCCCGTCGGCGCATCCGACACACCATGACCACGGGTGTCGTAGCGAACCAAGCTCATCTGATCAGACAGACGATCGTAAATCTCGTCCCACATTCCCATACTGGCACCGATGGAGTTGCTCAGGACGATCACGGGCTTGCTTAACGACGACGGTATATCCACCGCCAAATAGACGCCGGGCTCAACTTCAATACGCTCAATGCGGCTTGCCGCTCTGGCCATGATGTTATCCCGCAGCTTTGTTTTCAGTTTCGAACTCCTTGCGGAGCGCGACGAAAAATCGGCCGATCAGGTGTTTCGAAACGCTGGACAGAATTCTCTGACCAACTCCGGCCACGAGCCCCCCGATCTCACCATTGCCCCTGTAAATTAGCTTTGCGCCGTTTCCGTCCGGCTCGATGTCGAACCGAGCCGTTCCGGTGCCATGGCCAATCGATCCGCTGCCCGAAACCTGGATGTTGCAGGACTTCGGCTCATCTTTGTCGGACAGGCTGACCGCTCCTTCAAACGTGCCGCCGACGGCCGCCACACGAAGCTGCATCTCGACCTTGTAGGAATCCGGAGCAGTCTCCGTCATGCTCTTACAGCCCGGAATGCAACGGGTCAGAACCGCGGGATCATTCAGAGCAACCCAGAGCGCTTCAACCGAGGCTGGAATCGTTTCGCTACCGCTAATATCGAGCTTCATCGCGCCCTCCTCAGAGACCGAACAGCCGCTGGGCGAGGCCGCCGTTAATCGAGGCACGTTCGGCCGCTGAGAACGATGTGTCCTGCACGATGTTAAGCGGCGCGAGATCGCCGATCGGGAACGGCATGTCTGATCCCATCATGATGCGGTCCGCGCCGACGACGTCGGCGAGATAACGCAGCGCGCGCGTGTCCTGAACGATGGTGTCGTAATACATGGCGGCGAGCGCGGCATCGGGATCGCCGAGCTTGTCCTTGTCGAGCGAATAATTCCGGCGCAGACGGCCGATAACGTAAGGCAGCGCGGCCCCGCCGATTCCAGCCACGACCTTCATGTTGGAATAGCGCGTGACGTGCCCCGCATAGATCAGGCGCGACATCGCGATCAGCGTGTCGGTGATGCGACCAACGGCATTCGCCATGCCGTAATCATGCACGCGATCATCGCCGCTTTCGAACACAGGATGAATGAAGATGATCGAGCCGAGCTCATTCGCCGCTTCCCAGAACGGCGTAAGAGTCGGATCGTCCAGAACGCCGCCCTTGCCCTTCGGCTGAGTGCCGATCATCGCGCCCCTGAAACCAGCCTTGTGAGCATCGCGCAAAACCTGCGCGGCTCGCGCGCCATCTTGCAGCGGAACCGTCGCAAGCGGAATAAAACGCGGCTGGTCCTTGCCGATCTGCGCAAGGTGGGCATTGATCAGACGCGACCATTCCTCGCCTTCCGCCGCCGGAATTTCATAAGCAAACATATCGAGCCAGCCACCCACGACCTGACGCTCGATCTTCTGAGTGTCGAGCCACTGCAAACGCGCGGCAATATCGCTGAGCGGCTTCGACACCGGGCGGGTCGGCTTATTACCTGCGAAGGAAAAACCGAGACTACCGCCATCTTCGATCAGGCGAACGGATGGAAACTTCGCCTTGTCAGCGCGGATCGCGTCGAGCAGGCTCGGAGGAACCAGATGGGCGTGGCAATCGATAATCACGTTTCTATCCTTTTTTGGTCGCTTCCGCCGCAGCAATGGCGTCACTGATGGCAGCAATACGAATGGGAAGTCTGCTGAAGGAAATGCCGAGTGGAGAAACGGCGTCATTGATCGCACCGGATATCGCCGCCGGCGAACCCAGATAGCCGCTTTCGCCCGAGCCTTTTTGGCCAAACACCGTAAACGGGGATGGTGTGCAGTGATGCACGATCTCGACATTCGGCATCTCGTGTGAGGACGGAAGCAGATAGTCCATGAAGGATTGAGTCAGCATCTGGCCTTCATCGTCGTAGACAAACTCTTCGAGCAGCGTTGCACCCAGGCCGTGCGCGATACCGCCGAGCGTCATTCCCTTGACGATGTGCGGATTGATCACCGTGCCGCAGTCGTGACCGATGACATAGCGCCTGATCTGCGGCTTCGCGATCTCAGGATCGAACGCCACCAGAACGAGATGAAACTCGAACGAATGGCACGGATACATCTGCACGCGGCCGTTCTCCGGCAGCTTCGTGCCGGTCGGCACCTGCATCACATGCGTGGTTTCGAGACCCGGCTCCATGCCTTCGGGCAACGCGTGGAATTGGCGGTGGCCGAGATTGACGAGGTCGGTCCAGGACAGTGTCTTGCTCGACTTCGGATCGCTCACGCCCCCTTGAGCGTAGACCGCATCGCTTTCGGCGATCCCGAACTGATGCGCGGCAATCTTGACCAACTTGGCCTTCAATTTTTGAGCAGCATGATAGCAAGCGCCGCCCATCATGATGGCCATGCGGCTGCCGACCGGGGTATTGGACGGCAAACAGGCCAGCGAATCCGGCCGCACAATTCGAATGTTATCCGGATCAATTTCCAGCACTTCACCAACCACGGTGGCGGCGAGTGTTTCATGCCCCTGCCCTGACGACGTCGTGTGAATGGTGACGGTGACAAAGCCGACGCCGTCCACATTGATGCGGCAGGAATCCATCCAGGTCGTGGTGGTGTTCTTCTCGTTGAGCAATGGCTCGAACGACGAATTGCCGCCACTCGGCTCAAGACATGCGGCAACACCGATTCCGGCCATCATGCCCTGGGCGCGCAGTTCGTCACGCTCCTTCACCAGCGCCTCATAATTCGCGCCGGTCAGCACCTTCTCGACCACAGTATGATAGTCGCCGCTGTCGTAATGCGTTCCGCTCGGGATTAGATACGGAAACTCGTCGCTGCGAATGAAGTTACGCCGACGCACCTCGATGGAATCCAGTCCCACCGCCGCTGCGACCTTATCGATTGCCGTCTCGATTGCGTAATTCGTGGGCGCCTGTCCGAAGCCACGGACAGCTTCCTGTGCCGCCTTGTTCGACATTGTCGCCATGGCACGGTACTGGACGCTTTCGATCTTATAAGGTCCGACGATCGCGCCAATCGGCTTGCCGAGCTGGAACGGCGAACGTCCCGCATAAGCGCCGACATTGTCCAGCGCGCGCATCTTCATCGACTTGACGATGCCATCATCGTTGAATGCGATATCCACGTCGAACAGACGTTCCGGTCCATGGGCGTCTCCGGCGCGCATGTTCTCAAGACGATCCTCAATCAGCCGAACCGGCCGATTCAGAATGCGGGAGAGATGCGAAACAAGAACCGTATGCTTGATGCCGCGCTTGACGCCGTAGCTGCCGCCAACATCGACATCATGATGCACGCGCACATTATTGGTCGGAATCCGCAAGGCGCGGGAAATCTGGTCGGGATACTTCGGCATCTGGATCGAAGCCCAGACGTCGAGCATGTCACGCCACGCATCCCATTTTGCAACAACACCGAACGTCTCGATCGGCACCGTGGAGTTGCGGCCCCACTTCACACGGAACGACAGATGCCGCGGGCTTTCTGCGAAATGCTTGTCGACTTCGCCCCAGACGAACGTCTTGTCGAGCAGCACGTTGGTGCCGTGCTCAGGATGCACGTTGGGGCTGGCGTCCGTAATCGCGTCCTCTGCATCGATGACGTAAGGCAGCGGCTCGTACTCGACGCGAACCTTTTCAATTGCGTCTTCGGCCAAGGCGCGGGTCTCGGCCACCACAGCCACCACCCACTCACCGGCATAACGCACCTGACCGACGGCCAGCGGATAACGCCGCACCTTCGGGGTATCGAGACCGTTCATGAGCGGATCGACAGCTTTGACAAGCTCTTCGCCGGTCAGCGCATAGACTACACCCGGCATCTTCAGCGCTTCAGTCGTATCGATCGACACAATGCGCGCCGCCGGATATTGCGACGGCACGATCGCGACATGAAGCATCTCTTCAAGGACGATGTCCGCAACATAACGGCCGCCGCCAACAACAAAGCGCCGGTCTTCCCGAACCCGGCGGTTCGACGAGACGAATTTCAGTGTTATCGGATGCTCGCTCATCGGCGGCCTCCCTGAGCCGCGACAGAGTTCACTTTGTCTGCAATCTGGCTTGTCTCGATCGAACGAGGGCTGTTAGCCTTGCGCAGGCGCTCAGCTGCCAATTCGATGGCTTCGACGATCTGGCCATAGCCGGTGCAGCGGCAGATATTTCCTGAGATCGCATCAACGATATCCTCGCGCGTCGGCTCCGAGGTCTGTTCAAGTAGCGAATGGGCCGCGAGAATCATGCCAGACGTACAATAACCACACTGCATACCGTGCGTTTCGCAGAACGCGTCTTGAAGTACGCTCAACTCGCCAGGAGCCGGAGCAAGTCCCTCGATCGTCGTGATCTCATAACCGTCGGCCTGCGTCGCAAACATCAGACAAGAGCGCACCGGCGCGCCATCGAGCAGGATCGTGCAGGCGCCGCAGACGCCATGCTCGCAGCCCGTGTGGCTGCCAACCAGCGCGAGGTCTTCGCGAAGCGTATCCAGCAGCGTCTTGCGCGGCTCGACATCCACTTCTCGAATGCGGCCATTGACCGTGAGAGAAACCTTCATTGTGCTCCTCCGTGAACCGCTCCGGTGCTTCCGGCCCGTGCATCCGCTATCGCATCTTCAAGCGCGCGTGCTCCGAGCGTCACAGCAACTCGCATACGATACTCAGCGGAAGCATGCAGATCGCTTGTAGGTTCGAGCACCTGCACCGCCTCGCGGACCATGTCGGTGATCGAGGCCTTGTCGAGCGAACCGCCGATCAGTCCCGAGACATCAAGGCGCATAGCCCGATCGCCAACGCCCCCAATGCCAAGCGCAGCATCGATACACTGACCGGCATCATCCAATGCAATCTGCGCAGCGGCCGCGACAAAGGCGAAGTCCGACTGACGCGCACTGACCTCATGAAATCCCGTACCAAGCCGCTCTTGCCGCCAGATCGGAAAACGCACCGCAGTTACGCAATCACCCGGCATTACTGCGGTCAGCATCGGCCCGATAAAAAAGTCATCGGCTGGCATCGTCGAAACGCCGTCCGGATTTGTGATCTCGATCTCAGCCTGAAGCGTGACAGCAACCAGCGGAATCTCAGCCGACGGGTCTGCGTGGGCGACAGATCCACCGACAGTTCCCCGGTTACGGGTTGGTGGATGTCCAACCCAAGGCAGAGCTTTCGCAAGCAACGGTAGCGCGCCCCGAGCGATCCCGCTGCGTTCGACCTGCACCTGACGCGTGGTGGCGCCGATCGCAAGAATATCCCCATCGATGCGAATGCCGTTCAGTTCCGGCAAACGATAGATGTCGACAAGTCTGGCCGGTCGCGCCAGCCGCATCGCCAGCATCGGAACCAGCGTCTGACCACCCGAGATGACCCGCGCATCTTCATCCGACGCAAGCAATTCGCAGGCTTCGGCGATCGACCCTGGTCTGACATATTCAAAAGGAGCTGGCTTCATCGGCTTTCTTTCACGCTTGATGCTGTGGTCACGGCATCACGATGCGGGAGTGGCTACCCCAGAAGCAGACCGGCAACCGCCGGCGACAACACGGAGACCGTCTGGTTTTTCAGCAATGGTCCGTCCACTTCGGAAGCTGCCTTGATCTCGCGCCACCCGGCATCGGCGCCAAATGCGGCCCACCCCTTGGTGCGGTCTTCCTCGGACTTGAAACGGGTCAGATAGGTGAGACGGCCATCCTCAGCCGGCGCCTCGAATACGCCGATCAACTCAATCCCATGCTGCGGAAGGCGGGGCACCACATGCTCCTTGAAGCGCACCCTCATGGCTTGCGCCTTTCCTTCCACAGCCTCGTACACGCGAATTTCGTAAATCAACGCCCTCTCCATTAACTAGCGCATTCATCGCGGATAAAATCAAAAGAGGGAGCAATGTCAAATTTATTCTAGTTCAATGCCTGCTATTTCCGCTTCTTGCACTGCAACAATGTGGATATGGACGCAATTTGGCTCTTGCCCTATCAAAAATTCGGCCTACGATCCTCATAAACTAAAACAATTCCGCAATTGTACTATTCAAGAAATCTGCTTTTCAGGATGTCACCGCCGTGCCGCACGACTTTATGCCGGACTGGATTCCAGTCCTCCCCGAGACTCCCGGACCACGTTACCTCGCGTTCGTCCAAACGCTGGAGAGAGACATCGAGTCAGGCGCCTTAAAGCCTGGCACGCGCCTCCTTCCTCAGCGCGATATGGCGCTACAGCTTGGACTGAGCGTCGGCACCATCTCCAAGGCCTATTCCGAAGCAGAATCTCGCGGCCTTATTTCAGGCGAGGTTGGACGTGGCACATTCGTGATGCGACGGCGTCCCGCAATAAGCAGTGAAAGTCCTGCTTCGACGCTGAACCTTGCGCTCAATGTGCCACCACATACTGGCGAAGATGAGTTGATCGCCTCGATCCTCGAAGACATCGTTGCCGATGGTGCTTTGAAACGCCTGCTCGGCTATTTGCCGCATCAAGGTTTATTGCATCACCGCGACAGCATGGTCGGATGGCTGGCGCAACTCGGCATGCCTACCGACGCCGACCACCTTTTCATCACCCATGGCGGGCAGCACGGTCTCTCGATCGCTCTTGGAATGGTCACAAATCCCAACGGAGTCGTCCTAACCGAACGCTTTAGCTATTCGGGCATGATCGCTCTCTCGGCGCAGAACGGTTATCGCCTGCACGGTGTGGATTGCGACAAGCACGGCTTGTTACCCGACGCGCTAGATCGCGCTTTCACCGAAACAAAGGCGCGCGTGCTGTTTTCGACGCCCACACTTCAAACACCGACCGGCACCACGATGCCGAACGAACGCCGGGAAGAGATTGCAGAGGTCATTCGGCGCTACGACGCCTATCTGGTTGAAGACGATGCGTATGCATTCCTCTTCCCTGCCCCCCCCAGACCGATTTCTCTTCTTCTGCCCGAGCGCAGCTTCTACATCCTGAGCTTTGCAAAGTGCCTTGCGCCGGGTCTGCGCATTGCCGCTATGGTTGTGCCCGATCAATTCCGGGATCGCGCAAATAACGCGGTTCGAGCAACAGGCTGGATGGCATCACCGTTGATGGCAGAAGTCGTCACGCGCCTCATCCACAGCGGTGACCTGATGCGTCAAGTGCAACTCAAACGCGCGGAAGCTGCGCGGCGCAATGCCATTGCCGACGAAGTACTTGGCAACTGGCTGCCTATCATTTCCGAAACGCCCGGCTTTCATCGTTGGCTCCCTATTCCCGCCGGACGCACGCTGATCGCGCTGGTCGCGCAAGCAGCCCAAGCCGGAATTACCCTCGCCCCTCCAGGTGCCCTTCAACAAGTCGATCGTGGTACGCTCGGCGTCCGTATCTGTCTCGGACATCCGAAGACACATGAAGAGTTGAAGCGCGCGCTGACTGAGATCCGGAGGATTCTCGAAACCGCCGAGGAAATGTCTTTTGTTTAAAGCTTCAACCATGGCCTACACACTATCCAGGCTGGAATTCACTTGAAGCCGATGGTCGCGTAAGAAAATGATTGAATTGCGCCAGTTCAGACAGTTCATTGTCGTCGCGGAGGAATTGAGTTTCCGCCGCGCGGCAGATCGCCTGAACATGGCGCAACCACCACTAACCGCAACGATCAAACGGCTCGAAGATACTATCGGCGCAACGCTGATCGAACGTACGAACAGGATCAATCGGCTGACAGAAGCGGGACGCGTTTTTCTCGAAGAAGCGCGAAAGGCTGTTGTCCAGGCAGATCAGGCTGTTGTTGCCGCGCAACGTGCTGGCGCGGGTTTGACAGGAGCGCTGCGCGTCACATTTGTGCCGAGCGCGGCGCGTGAAATCCTGCCATCAATCCTGTTGCGCTTTCGTGAGCAATATCCTGCAATCAAACTCGAACTGCGGGAAGCCATGACAGCCCAGCAGATTGATCTGATCAAGGCGCACGAAGCCGATCTCGGTTTCGTTGTGCCGCCTCTTCATGATGCTGATAACTTAACCAGCGAGATTGTTGCCCGCCACCGGCTGGTCGCGGCGATCCCGGAGAGACATCCGTTAGCGCGACTTGAACAGATAAAGCTGTCCGATCTCGCACAGGACCCTTGGATATTGTTTGCTGCACGACAAGGACCAGGTCTTCATCAAATCATTATCGACGCGTGCGCCCGCGCAGGATTCGTGCCTCATGTTGGGCAAGAAGCACCCCAGATGGAGACAATTGTGAATCTGGTTGCCGGCGGAATGGGGGTCGCCCTGGTCTCGAGGGCACTTGTGACCGGAGGACGCAAAGGCATCGCGTTCCGCGAATTGGCCGGACCGGGCGCACCGGTGGAATTCGAACTGGCAATTGCCTACGCACAGACCTCACCTATTCTCGAAGCTTTTGTTACAGCCACCCGACGGCACGCAGAAACGATCGCATCGTGAAATGCCATACGATCAGTTTCCTGAATCGATTCGAATGCGCAGTGTGTCTGCCAGCGACGATGAGATTTTCAAGCTATCGAGCAAATGATCCGTATTCATCGAAACGACGATCGAACCGATAACAGCAACAATCGAGCCTATTATCACTGCTGCGTTCATCACCTCATATTGGCGATTGAGCAACTGCGACAGGAATATCCTGAATATCAGCGAGAGTTGCAGGATCGGCACCACAACCATTAAAGGCGCTACAGCGAGTGCCGCGTAAACGAAACCATGAGAAGCTGCGACCAGAGCGGCAGCTGCCGCATACCATGTTGCGCTGTTGCGATTGACAGCCCGTATACTCTGTCTGAACGGCACGAGCAGAAGAACAAGAACAAGTAGCACGACAGTCGCCGCAGCATAGGCGATAACGCCGCCGGCAATCACGTACTTGGCGGATGTGCTTTCAAAGGCAGCTCGCACCAGCAACGGTGCCACGCCATACGCCACCGCTGCGCCGAGACCGCACAGGATTCCCGGCAAATAGCGCGGCTTGAACTGCGGTTTCCGGGCCGAATCCACGACCTCGGTCTCAGCCGCAGACTTCACCGGCTTGTGCAGCTGGGTTCCGAACGATCCTCCAAGCATGAGGATCGTTCCAATCAATTGAAGGACGGTGAATTCTTCCTTGAGCAGAACCACCGCCAGCAGCATGGTCACCACGACCTGGAGTTGAATCACAGGGGCCGAGATATTTACACCAACCAATCTATTGGCTTCGTAATTGAAGTAGCGGCCGATCAAAAACTGCAAAACGCCTTGGGCGCCCAGCCAACTCGCCGCGACCAGTGGGAAAGAATGGATCGACCAAATCTGCCCCGTCACAATTGCAGCAGCCAGAAAGCACATCCCTCCCAGCGGTACGGTCAAGGCAATCGCCTGCCCGGCTGTCCCGGTCAGAACACCACGCCTCATCGCAGCGTTGTTCATGGCGAATGTCAGCGCCGCAAGAGCTGCGTAGATGCCCCCAAGCATGGATGAACTCTCTAAAGTACCGTGGAGACGTTTTCCGTCACGTTCTTTCTACGTCGCGTTGTACTATCGGCCCTATCTGGACGATCGCGCAACACCCCGCACGTTTTTCTAATTCATACTCATCAAGACATTTTGCATATGTACGCCGTTTAACGCGATATCTGAAATCCCTCTCAGACAAAAGGCCAGCATCCAAGATGCCGGCCTTTGCCTTATCGCATGTTATTGAACTGAATTTACTCCGGGGGAATATTCGCGTTCTTCACAACCACAGCCCAGCGCTCGATTTCGCGGTCCACGAACTCTCGGAATTCATCCCCGTAAAGGTTACCTGGCTCGACTCCCATTTCAGCAAGCTTCTGTTTCATCTCCGGAGATTCGTTCACCTCTTTCATCGCCTTTACCAGCTTTTTGTAAATCGGCGAGTTGTTCGCCTGCGGCATATAGAGGCCGAACCATGCCTGTACATTGAACCCCTTCACGCCAGATTCATCGAGCGTTGGGACATCGGGAAGCAACGACGAGCGTTTCAGCCCGGTCAACGCAAGGACACGCACCAACCCACCCTTCGATGCATTGACGACTGTCGGTAGCGAGTCGAAGATCATTGGAATATGCCCACCGATCAGATCGTTCATCGCAGGACCGTTTCCCTTGTAGGGAATATGAACGATATCGACGCCAGCCATCTGTTTGAACAGCTCACCCGACAGATGATTGGCACTCCCGGTTCCAGCAGAGCCGAACGAATATTTTCCCGGATTCTTCTTCAGAATCTCGATGAGCTCGGCAATATTCTTCGCGGGGAAATTCTTGGTTACAAGAATGGCGTTTGGCGCTTGCGCGACGAGTGCTATCGGAGACAGATCCTTTTTCGTATCATAAGGAATGTTCTTATAAAGACTTGGAGTAATGACATGGTGGGTGGCTGTCAGCAGCAGCACCGCACCATCCGGCGGAGATCGAACCACCGGCTCGGTCCCGATGATCCCGGATGCGCCTGGCTTGTTTTCGATATAGGCCGTAACACCAAGCTTATCTCCCAGGATTTTTCCGACCACTCGCGCAAGCACATCGGTTGGACCTCCGGCGGAGAAAGGCACAATAATTCGAATTGAGTTACCCGGAATTTCGGGTCCTGAACTCCGTGCCTCCCCCGAGACGAAGAGCATAATCGTCATTATCACCATTAGAACGATTCGCATTGTTTCCCCTTTTATTGTCTTTTTTGCTTTTCTGATCGTGTGCCAAAGCTATCCCGCTGGCTTGAGCTTCTTCACGGGTGTCGGATCGAGATTGAAGAGTCGCGCAGCGTTCAAACCGAGGATGTTGCGCTTCGCTTGTTCTGTGAGGAATGACAGATCGCAAATCTCCTGAGGCAAATCGAAATCGAAATGCGGCCAATCTGACGCGAATAGAAGTTGCGTATCGGCCTTGATCATTTCGAAGGTGTTTTCGAGCGCCTTGGGATGCGTCGTCTCCATTGGTTGGGTCGTGTACCAGCAATTTGTATTCATATATTCACTTGGCATCCGCTTAAGCTGCGGCGCCTCGGATGGCCGCATCAGGTATTGATCATCCAGGCGCTGCATCAAAAACGGAACCCACGCGAGACCGCTCTCCACCCACATCGATTTCAGCTTGGGGAAGCGCTCTGGAATTCCGTTCAATATCCAGTTGGTCATATGCACCATGTTGCACCAGGCAAATCCAAGCGCGTGCATGCCCAGGAATCTGTTAACTGTCGCCAGCGATGGATCCTGCCAGTGATACCCGGCATGAAACGCAATAGGCTTTCCAGTCTCTTCGATCATTGAATAGAGACGCATGTAGTCATTGTGGTGCACCGGCTTATATCGCGTACTGGTGACGCAAAATCCGATCACACCCTTCTGATCGCCAAACTCTTCCACAGCGCGTTCCGCCTCTTTCGGCGTATTGAACGGCAGATAGATCAAGGTCTTTATGCGATCTTCGGCCGACAGAATTTTATCGGCCATCCAGCGGTTGTAGGCTCGGCCCAGCCAGACCTCCATTTCGGTCTGCGGATGCATGCCAAGGAACAGCATTGGGGTCGGAAACACGACCATATTGTCGACGCCCAGCGAATCCATCGCACGACGCGTCAATGTCACGTCACGATGCACATCGGTTTCCGTGACCACTTCTCGCTGATCGTCCTGATGGGGAATGCGTCCACCAACGGACTGATAACGCAGGCCGAGATCGCCATTCAAGCCGTACGGCGGTGCGCCGATCCGCTCCATCTGATAACGCATCGCGTTATCGCGGATGACGGGATCTTCGATATACGTCACCACCTCCTTCCACGAGACGCTCTCGACGTGGTGTGCGTCGATATCAACGACAAACCAGTCATCGAGTCCCCGCTTGATGGCATTCTTCTTGGCCAGCGCCAACACATCACGCGTATCTGTGTAAACGTCGATCTGCTGCGTCTTTGCGTATTCGGGGCCGAACGTTTCCCGCTTATTCATTGCAATTATCCTTGAACGTAAGTGTCTTCGTCAGGGCGGCGGCGAAACCACAGCGCCAGCTCCATCGGGCCGAGATGAAGAGCGCGGAGCATCTCCGCGACTGCCGAGAGCAATTCTGTGGGAGTCATTTCGCTATCGCGTTCGCCGGCGATAGGCTTAAAGGTCCGCTCCTCGCCGTCGGACTTGGCAACATACAGACGGATCGCCGCCGTCAGGATGTTAGCAACGGACTCATCGGACACTCTGCTTGCTTGGCCGCTCTCAACAAGTTCGCGCGATGCTCGCAATAGATCCGGCGCGATGGAATCGATCCAGCCATACTGATCGTTTCTGCGGTCGTTACTGGAGGATGACATAGATTTCTCCGTCGCGAATCGTGAGATCGGCTTTACGCAGGCGAACACTCGCATTTCCCTGATGCGCGCCGGTCCTGATGCTGAACTCGTAACCGTGCCAGGGACAAACGATGTTGATTTCGCTCTCGTGATATTCCATCGAACGAACAGTCCGATCGTCAGCTACGGGTTCGAGCACCCGCTGCATGATGCGCCCCTGACAGACCGGGCCCGCGCGATGAGCGCACCGGTTGTGCCATGCAAAGAATTCCTGACCGATCCTGAAAACACCCACTTCCTTGTCGCCGCAGACAACCACCTTGCGATCACCCTCGGCGTAGTCCGTCACTTTTCCTGCGCTGTATTCCGGCATCTGTTCCCTCCACCAGCGTCTCAGCCGTTCGAAGGCTCCGAGACCACGCGTTGCGCTGATGCCAAACGACATCGCCACCTACTTTTTATTCATTCCAAATTGCGGAAGATCAGCAATATCTCTTTTCGTAATGCGCGATACGTCTGCGGTATCACGAGCGCAGCAAACCACCGCGCTGCAACGCGCCCACGAAGAATCTCGCAAATTCAACAAGAGCTGAGGCTGGATCAGCGGCACTCATACGAGATTACGGCCTCTTTCGATGCGAAAGGACCGCGGCTCGTTGGCCTAACCAAATTCATTTAAGGAAGTACGGAGCGACGACAGAGAACACGGCCCATGGCTAAACTTATCGGATCGAGGTCGCCTTATTGACGATCTTAAGATCGATATGCCTCGCCTCCGAGACGTTGGCGTATTGAGGTCTCAACCAACGGACATCTAGGCAAAGCCAGGAGCACGGCGAACGAGAGAGCTCGTGATAGCTTCAAGATCGCGAGATCCCGTGAGCACCATGGCCACTTCGAGTTCGGCTCGCAGGATATGCAGAACATGGGCGACACCGACAGCACCTGCTGCCGCCAATCCGTACATATAAGGTCTCCCCACCAGCACGGCGGTTGCCCCCAAAGCCAGCGCCTTGAATGCATCGCTGCCGCGGCGAATGCCGCTATCGAGCAGCAAGGGCAGACGTCCAGCAACCGCTTGAGCGATCTCCGGCAACATATCGATGGCAGACGGCTGCGTGTCCAGCGTGCGACCGCCATGGTTCGAAATGATAATGCCGTCGATCCCTTCGCTGACCGCGCGCGACGCATCGTCCGCCGTCATGATCCCTTTGATCACAATCGGCAACGACGTGAACGACCTCAGCCAAGCTATATCCTGCCATGTTGGCGCTGTCGCCAGCAGCGACCCGCCTAGCAGAATCCCATCACCAACCTGGCTACCCTGCAACGATGGGATACGCATGCCGCGCAGATTCACCGCCTCAACTCCTGGTGGGAGACTGAATCCCGCACGCTGCTCGTGATTGCGGATCCCGCTGACCGGCGCGTCGACCGTCACCACGATAGCCTTGTAACCGGCGGTTTCGGCTCGCATGACCAGATCACGTGTGAATTCGCGATCTGGTTGGAAATAGAGCTGAAACCAAAGCGGCGACTTTGCCTGACGCGCAATCTCCTCAAGCGACACGCTGGCCTGCGTGCTCACCACCATGCAGGCCTGTGCCGCGGACGCGGCAAGCACCGTTGCAAGTTCCCCGTCGGGATGAACCAGTTTCTGATATGCGACGGGTGCCAGAAAAATCGGCGACGCGAATGTCTGGCCGAACAGCGTAAGCCTTGTATTACCACCGCTGAGGTCACGCAGGACATTGGTGTGCAACGTCAAGCGCTGAAATGCCGCGCAATTCTCGCGCAGCGTCCATTCATCGGCCGCACCGCCAGCCACATATGCCCACGCCTGCTCACTCACACGCTCACGCGCGAATGGCTCGTAGTCGGCTACCGAGGCAATGGATGCAGGGATCTGCTGCAGCTTGGCAAGGGGAGCATTCATCGGACCGATCTTTCGTCACGTCACCGCCCAGTCGCGCAGCAGATTATGATAAAGCCCGGTCAATCGCACCACCGCATGGTCATCGGGCCTCTGCGCCGCAATCGCCTGAATCGTATCGTCGAGATCGAGCAGCATGGCGCGGCGGTTGCCCTCGCGAACGAGACTTTGAATCCAGAAGAACGCCGCCAGCCGCACTCCGCGCGTAACCGGCGTAACCTGATGGATGGTGCTCGCCGGGTAAACCACCATATGCCCGGCCGGCAGCTTGACGCTATGGCGGCCGAACTCGCCCTCGATCATCAGTTCGCCGCCGTCGTATTCGTCGGGATCGCTGAAGAACAAAGTTGCCGAGAGATCGCCGCGCACCCGCAGCGGCGTGCCCGGCACGCTGAAGATCGCGTTGTCAATATGTGGGCCGTAGGATCCGGCCCCCGTGTAGCGGTTGAACCGCGGCGGCAGCACCTTCAGGGGCAGCGCCGCGGCGACGAAGCGGCTGACGCTGCCGAGACGGCCAAGAAGGAACGAACTGAGCTGCTCGGCCAGCGGATCGTCCTGTGCGAGCTGCTGGTTGTCCTTGGCGCGCGCGGCGATATGACCCGCGGTCTGACGCCCGTCCTGCCACGAGGCCTGTTGGAGAAGATCGCGACACTGCCGCAGTTCGTCCGGTGTCAGGACGTCAGGGATTTCGATCAGCATCGTCATGCAACTCCATCACGGCGCATCAGGCCGCTAATCCCCAACGGAAAAATGCCCTGCCGCATGGCGGCAGGGCAAATCGCTGTTGTCGTTGACCCCGGATCAAAACTTGAAACTTGTGCTGATCCGATAGGCGCGAGACGTACCGAACGCGGCGCGCGTCGCCGCCCAGTTCGTCGACACGACATATTTTGTGTCCGCGACGTTATCGACATTGAAGCGGAGATCGACCCCGGGGCGCACCTCGTAAGAGGCCATCAGGCTCACAACGGTATAGGCCGGGAGCTTACCGAACTTGCCATTCGGAATGATGCGGGTCGCATCATCCGGACGACCCAGGTAGGAAGAGCCGACATACTGAACTCCACCACCGACGGTCAGGCCGAAGGGCAGACGGTAGGTGGTCCAGATGTTGCCGCTCACATTAGGCGTGAAGGCGAGTTGATCGCCGTTCGTCGTGATGTAGGCTGGCGTGAAATCGCCCGGAGTTGCTCTTCGGCGAACGTCATCGAGATAAGCAGAGTGCTTGCGCTCGCTGTCCATCAGAAGCAAACCACCGAAAACCTGCCAGTCCTCGGTGATCTTGCCAGCGACACCGAATTCAATGCCCTGGACGATCTGCTGACCATAACCCTTCAGGGTCGCAACACCCGCCTGCCCGACATCAAGACCGGTGATGGGCGCATTCCGCTTCTCCGTACGGAACAGAGAGGCTGCCGTGGTGAGGCGATCGTTGAAGAAATTCCACTTCACGCCGACTTCATAGTTATGGAAACGAACGGGGTCCGCACCCGCAACGAAGCCCGGAAATGCCTGATCGTCCGTGGCGGAGCCGGTCCGCGAAATGTCCGCGTTGGACAAATAAGAGCCCGGAGGCAGATGCGATACGCCGAACGTCGCATACAGGCTGCCCTGATCGACCGGCTTGTACACCACGCCGACCTTGCCGCTGAGGGTCGTTTGGGTCGTACTGAACCCGTCGACGGCACCCCCGCTCACCGGCGCTCCCGCGATCGTCTTGCTGTCGAGATTGGCCGTGTAGTGTTCGACGCGAAGGCCGCCGACGATCTGCCACTGCCGGTTCAGTTCGATCGTGTCGTACAGATAGCCCGCAACGGTGTTGATGCTGGCACCCGCACGCTGTGTCGGCACGAAGGGCGCTCCCGCCGTCCGATCCGGATCCGGCGAGAACAAAGTTGTTGCTCCCGCGATACTGCCGAATCTGTTCGCGGTCGAATCTTCCCTCGAGAATTCCAGACCCGTCGAGATGTTGTGCTTGAAGGACCCTGTGTAGACTTCAGCCGACAGATTCGTCAGGTTTGTTAGTGTCGTGTTCATGCGGTCGTAGAACAGCGTCTGTGTCGGGACAGTGTTGGGAGGCAAAAAGCTTCCAACCGACGCACCCGCGTTTGTGACCGTTGTAAACCGCGACGTGCGATCCACTTGCGACCAGCGCGTCTGGTTGCTGATCGTCACGTTCTTTGCGAGATCATATTCAAAACGGGCCAGCGCGACATCGCTGTCGGTGTTGTCGAAATCCGACCGCAGTCCGTAATAGGCATCGCGGCGAGCGCCCTGAGTTAGCGGATTGTAGGTGATGAGACCCGGAATCGTCGCGGCCGGCACACCCCAGTCCGGCCGGTCACGCCGGCTGACGTGTTCGTAAGCAAAGATCGCCCGGAAATCGGTGCCGAGACCGTACGCAAGCGATGGTGCAAAGCCCCACGGCTGATTGACGCCGAGTTCGCGGCCGGGAATTCCACTGTCTTCAACCAGCGCGTTGAGGCGGAACGCTGTGTTCGGCGCGATGACATAATTGAGATCCGTCGTGACGCGCTTGCGCACCTTCGAGTTGTACTCATCGAAGCCGATCGAGACTTCGCCGGACGAGAAGTTTCGCAGATGCGGCGTCTTGGTGACCATGTTAACGTAACCGCCGCCGCTACCACGACCGTTGTCAGCCGCTGCCCCCTTGAACACTTCGACACGCTCGATGTTGAAGATATCACGGGTGTAGCTGCCGTTATCGCGAGAGCCGTCAATGAACACGCTGCCGCTGCTGTCGAAGCCGCGAATCTTGAAATTGTTGGTCGAGGTCGCGAAGCCGTTCTCACCGGCATCGAACGTGATGCCAGGTGTGTTCCTCAACACCTCGGTCAGGTTTGTCGCGCCCTGTTCGCGGATAATCGCCTGTGGAATGACGGTGACGGTCTGAGGCGTATTAAGCAAGCTCGAGGTCTGCTTCGGCGAAGACGCCGTGGTCACCGGCGTGTAAGAGCCCTCGCCGTTACCGGAGGCGGACTGCGCATCGACGTTGATCGGATCGAGTGCGACGTTCTGTGACGGGTTCTGACTAGATGCTCCGCTGCGCTGCTGCGCCGAAGCGTCATCGACCATGCCCGTCAGCGAGAATGCAATGCCCGCCGACAATGCTGCATGCGAAGCTGTCGAGCGAAGTCCCCTATCCAAATTCAACGTCATAGTCGCAAAGCCCCCATTTCATTCTTGAGTTTGTATTGGCGGGAGCCACACGATGAACGCAATTACCCCAAAACTAGAACACATCCAAATTCGCGTACCGAAAAATCAAACTTCATCCGCAATCAATTCATGCAGTTTCGATTTTGCGCTGGAGTACAACGGTTTAAACATCGCTGCATCGATTTGATCTGCGCGCGTAGAACCGTCATCACGCGACGTGCTACGCATTGTCGCGGCGCAATCATCCGCGTTACATTGTCGCTACTAAATCGCGATGGATGCGATTTCAAAGGTACCATGCTGTGTCACGACTCACGCTGAGACATTTCAACCTCTTTCGCTTTTTCGGAAAACGCCGGAAGAGTCGGCCAATCGGCGAACCGCTCTACGGCAGTCGGCTCGAAAAACTCAGTAGCGAAGAATGGCAGGCTGCACTTAACAAAAGTCCGGAAGAAGCCGCGCGCTGGATTTATGCAGCTGCTACCTCCGGAAACATCGATGCTCAACTGCACTGGGCTCAGATGCAGCTTGATGGCTATGGTACGCGTCGCGATCCTGGAGCTGCCTTCCGCTGGTTCTGCATCGCTGCACTCAGCAAGCGCCCCGACGCGATCAACATGCTTGGCCGTTGCCACGAGCGCGGCTGGGGCACGCCGATCGATTATGCGAAAGCTGTGGAATGTTACCGCGAGGCTGCGGAGAAATCATTCGACTGGGCGCAATTCAATCTTGGCTTGCTCTTGCTTGAGGGCAAAGGGACTGCGCGCGATCCCGACAAGGCTTTCGATCTTTTCACGAAAGCTGTCGCGCAAAATCACATGAAATCCCTGAATATGATCGGGCTCTGCTACGAGAACGGATGGGGATGTCGACAGAATATGGCGGAATCGATCCGATGGTATCGCCGCTCCGCAGATGCCGGGGATTTTCGTGGGCAGTATCGCTACGGACAGCTTTTGCTTGATCGCGGACAAACCGATGAAGCGCTGCCCTGGTTTCGCCTCGCGGTGGAGAACACGCCAGTTGAAATGCGCGGTGAAATCGCAAGCGCGCTGATGAATCATCCGGATCAAAAGCTTCGGACGATTGGCATACTAGCGAAGGTTGAAGACCGAGCCTGATGTCTCCGACAGAACAAGCCGCGAAGTTTCAGCCATCGTTTCGCAACAAGCACGACTGATAACGCAACGTGCGCAAGTAAACCCGAAGTGTTAGTAAGTGATAGCGCGCCAAGTTCAGCTTGGTGCACTAACTCAAGAACCATACCCACCGCGCGTGGGCTCATTCTCCCGTCTCTAACCCGAGACTCCGAAAAACGGGAATTTTCAGGAGATCGCCGGCGACCTCCGGAAGCTTTCGAGCGGAAGGTTCGAACATCGCCCCTCCAGAGACTCGGCGATGTTAAAGAGGACCTGCCGTTGACCGGCGGGTCTATCGCGCAGGAAGAATGTTCTCTGATTTTCAGGCTGGCTGGGGAACTAGGATTCGAACCTAGACAAACAGAGTCAGAGTCTGTTGTGCTACCGTTACACCATTCCCCAATGATTTCAACCGCTTATCAGATGATTTTCACAATCGCTGTAAAAGCGAAATGCCAATCCCGTTCGCGGTTCGCCCTTATGGCGCTGTCCCCTGATCTAGTCAACCGCAACAGAAATGCGCCTCGTCCCGCACCTAGGCCGACAATTTGGCTCCCGCTGAAAGCTGCCATCAATGGCGCAGGGTAAACAGACGCTTAATTCTCCAACAGCGCGAACTCCCGCAATCATCATCCAATATACAAATACCCCTTGAATAATCTGGTCTTAGCTCATGCTGGGCACTCGCTGTCGCTCCGGCGACCTCCGCGGAAGCGCGCAAAGTCCCGGCGACGCTTAACAATTCTTGCAACAAGCCTTTGTACAGTCGAAGAAAATCAGCCCTTCAAGACAGGTCATCTATGTTGACTTCACCACAGCCAGCCTCGCTCGGACGCGTCATCTCTGTGCGCGGTTCGATGGCGCGCGTCGGCCTGATCACGACAAGCCAGATTAACGATTCCAATGTCCGGGCCACGGTCGGTCAGTTCTTCGGCATTCGCACCGCCACAACCATCATCGTTGCGATGATCACCGAGGTGAGCCGCGAAAACCTGCCGCCCACGGATAACTACATCGCAATTGCCTCCGTCGACCTGCTCGGTGAGATCGCGGCCGGCCCTTCGGGCCGCTTCCAGCGCGGCGTCACGAGCTATCCGACCATTGGTGACCCGGTGGACGTTCTGACCAACCAGCAATTGCGCACCGTGTATGCACCGTCGAAAGCCGAACAGATCAACATCGGCACGCTGCAACAGGATCCCTCCGTCGTTGCCTATGTCGATGTCGAGGATATGCTCAGCAAACACTTCGCCGTGCTGGGCTCGACTGGCGTCGGCAAATCCAGCGGCGTCTCATTGCTGCTGAACGAAGTTCTGCGCGTCCGACCAAACCTGCGCGTATTCTTGCTCGACGTCCACAACGAATACGGACGCTGCTTTGGCGACAAGTCGCTGGTCCTTAACCCGCGAAATCTGAAGCTACCGTTCTGGCTGTTCAATTTTGAAGAGTTCGTCGATGTGATTTTCGGCGGACGGCCCGGTGTTCCCGAGGAGCTCGAGGTCCTCGTTGAACTCATTCCCGTCGCCAAGGCGACCTACACTCAATATCAGTCCGCGGATCGCGTTGGCCTCAAACGCGTCGATCCCAAAACCGTCGGCTACACCGCCGACACGCCCGTTCCCTATCGGCTGGTCGACCTGATTTCATTGATCGACGAGCGCATGGGCAAGCTTGAAAACCGCTCCTCGCGTATCGTCTATCACAAGCTGATTTCCAGGATCGAGACCGTCAAGAACGATCCGCGCTACGCCTTCATGTTCGAGAATGCCAATGTCGGCGGCGATACGATGGCCGAAGTCATCAGCTATTTGTTCCGGATGCCCGCGAACGGCAGGCCGATGACCGTCATGCAACTCGCGGGCTTCCCGGCCGAAGTTGTCGATTCCGTCGTGTCGGTTCTGTGCCGCATGGCATTCGATTTCGGCCTCTGGAGCGATGGCGCCTCACCTCTGCTTTTTGTATGCGAGGAAGCACACAGATATGCATCGGCAGACCGGGGTGTCGGTTTCGGGCCGACGCGCAAGGCTGTCTCGCGCATCGCCAAGGAAGGCCGCAAGTATGGCGTCCATCTTGCGCTGATCACGCAGCGTCCGGCGGAACTGGATGCAACGATCATCTCCCAGTGCAACACGTTGTTCGCGATGCGGCTCGCAAACGATCGCGACCAGGCCTTGCTGCGCTCTGCGGTCTCGGATGCAGCGGCCAACCTTCTGTCATTCGTACCCTCGCTCGGTACCCGTGAAGTGCTCGCTTTCGGCGAAGGCGTCGCCTTGCCGACCCGGCTGCGTTTCAAGGAAGTTCCTCCGCACCAGTTGCCACGCAGCGAGGCCACCATCACCGCCACGCCCACGGCCTTCAACGGTCATGACATCAATTTCGTCAGCTCCGTACTGGAGCGGTGGCGCGGTGCAACATCTCATCGCGAAACGCCGAACGATCCGACGTTCGACCGTGGCGCGATTGATCGTCCGATACCACGGGTTTCGGAAGCGCCGATGCTACAGCCTTCGCTCGGTCTCGATCCCGACCGATTCTCGCTGTTAAAGAAGCCATTGCGCTGATCGTCCAGGCTCTCGCGTAAGACTGCCTTGCACCGGCCAATGCTTTGCGCCGGTGCCATCCTCGATTATGGTCCATGCAGACATTCCGCTGCCTGAACTGGACCCTTGTATGACCACACCGCCCATCAGCCGCTTTCCCGTTCCCGCGCTCGACAGCCTGCCGGATGATATCCGCACGCGCATTCTCGGGGTCCAGGAGAAATCAGGTTTCGTTCCAAACGTATTTCTGGCGCTGGCTCATCGTCCTGACGAATTCAGGGCGTTCTTTGCTTATAACGACGCCGTGATGGAGAAAGACGGCGGGCTCAGCAAAGCCGAGCGTGAAATGATCGTGGTCGCGACCAGCGCGGCCAATCAATGCCATTATTGCGTTGTCTCGCACGGCGCCATACTGCGCATTCGCGCCAAAAATCCGTTGCTCGCCGACCAAATCGCCAACAACTATCGCAAGGCCGACATCACGCCGCGCCAGCGCGCCATGCTGGACTTCGCAGTGAAGGTCTGCCTCGAAGCACAAAAGACGTCACCGCAGGATTTCGAGATCTTGCGCGGGCATGGATTCAGCGATGACGACATCTGGGACATCGCGGCAATAGCGGCATTCTTCGCGCTGTCAAACCGTATGGCGAGCCTGACCGACATGCGTCCGAACGACGAATTCTATATGATGGGGCGCGTACCGAAGGCCTGACAAGCCGGATCGAAAAGGGGATCGCATTGCTCGACTGGTGGGACATTACTTTGCGGCTCGGCGTTGCGACGCTGGCGTCGGGAATTATTGGCCTCAATCGGGATTTACATGGAAAGCCGATTGGTCTTCGCACCTTGGGCCTCGTAGGCCTTGCCACCGCGACTGTGGTGCTGCTTGCCAATCCGGCAGCTCTCGAGGCGGGCCGGCTGTCCGACGCAACAAGCCGCATCATTCAGGGCTTGCTGACCGGCATCGGCTTTCTCGGCGCGGGCGTGATCGTCCACGCCGATCAGTCAAAAGTGAAAGGTCTCACCAGCGCTGCCTGTGTCTGGTTCACCGCATGCATCGGGATCGTGTGCGGACTCGGACTGTGGCGGCTGGTGATCGTCGCTCTTGCGATTGCACTGCTGCTCCTTGTTCTAGGTGGTCCCGTCGAACGCGCGCTGCATCGTATTTTCGGGGTTAACCCCGACAGCACTTCGCAGGACTAGCGCGGCGTGCACAACGCCTAGTCATCACTCGCCGGTCCACACCAGCCGGGCAGATAGATGGCGTCCTTGCTCTTACCAAGAGACAGCGCCTGCTCTATGGCCTTTGCGAAATCACCTTCGACTATTTTGCGCGACATTCTTCGGCGCAAGAAGTCCGCCCAGAGAAATTCGCTGAACGGCGTCGTGTCCTTGGCGAAACCTCCGGCGCGGCGAAGTTCGCCAGCAAGACTGCGAAACGGGTCGTTCTTCAGGCCCGTCACATCTTTGGGCAATTTGCTGTAGTCGTGACGCTCGCCTTTCGCATCGTAGGGATAGACCCAGCGATGGTTGTCGAGCACGACCCAGAACGCCTTGCGGTCGACCATCGTCAGATCCGCAATCACCGAGACGAGGACTTCCTTTTCACCTTCCTCGTGAAGCGCACGCGCCAAGTGATGATGATCGATGACGTAATTCCGCTTGTCAGGCCCAACCACGACCGGGATCATATGACGGCCAAGCAGCTCAGCCTTCTTTTTCGATTTGTGTGCGCGCCATCGTTTACGTTTTTCGCCAACCTCCCGCATGCCAACGGTCATCTGGGTCGGCCGCAGCGACAGAATTGGGACAGGCACAAGGATCGGTTCGCGTTTAGTGGCCATTTGGCGGCACTCCGGTGAATTGTCGAAGGAACTTATCGGACCTGCCACGCCTGATGACACCGGCCATCAATCACTTTTCGGGGATTGGCACGATCGAGACCTGCTCACCGAGCATGGTTCCTCCTATCCTTTTTGACATCACCGGACTATCGTATTGCTGGACGCGCCTACTGGGCGAATCCAAGCACGCTGTTTAGGAACGCTATCGATGATTGACGGCGAACATCGCGTTCTGAAATTTCGCCCCCGCACCCATACGCCGCTGGCTGCGGCGCCCGACCTGTCCCGGTTCGAGCGCGCGAGCGAGAGCTCAGACGATTACCGGCAGCGGATGGTCGCCAATGCGGCCGCGATCATCTTTACGGCCCTGTTGACGAGCGTCGGCGTATGGCTCGCGATAGCCTTGGCCGACCTGCGCAATACCCAGGATTGCGTCCTGATGGGCCGGCGCGATTGTGCCCATATTTCAACGCAGAAAGTCGAACTGATTCGCCCGAATTAGCCCGGAAATCCGCATCTTCCCCTTCTTGCAGCGCCATTGAACTCAGGTCATCGCTCCGTTATACGGGGATTCAACCCGTCCCAATCGGATCGCGGCATAATTCCAGGCCAGCGATCCGCGCCAGAAGTGGCATTCTCTAATAAATATCAAAGGCTTAGCATGTCCTCTACATTCGATCAGGTCGCCACGATCATTGCGGAAACGTGCGACATTCCCCGCGACACGATCACCCCGGAAAGCCACGCAATCGACGATCTTGGCATCGACAGCCTCGACTTCCTCGACATCGCTTTCGCCATCGACAAGGCGTTCGGTATCAAGCTCCCGCTGGAAAAGTGGACCCAGGAGGTCAACGACGGCAAGGCGACGACCGAGCAGTACTTTGTCCTGAAGAATCTCAGCGCGCGCATCGACGAACTGGTCGCCGCCAAGGGCGCCTGACGCGCCCGGCCATGCAGCTCGAATACTTCCAGATGGTGGACCGCATTACCGATCTCGATCTCGGTAAGCGAACCATTAGTGTCGAGTCGCAAGTGCCTGAGGCCAGCCCTGTGTTTGAAGGACACTTCCCCGGCTATCCGCTGATGCCGGGCGTGCTCCTGACCGAAGCCATGGCGCAAACCTCGGGCTGGCTTCTGATCGCACTTCTGAAGTTCGATCGCATGCCCTTCCTCGCCAGCGTCAAGGAGGCCAAGATGCGCGACTTCGTGAAGCCCGGCGAGTTGTTGGCGATCGACGCAAGTCTGGTCCATGACGGCTCGGGCTTTGCTGTGACCGACGCGAAGGTCCGCGTTAACGGCAAGCTCAAGTGCAACGCAACGCTGACGTTCCGTCACACCCCATTCCCGCATCCCGATCTGCGTGTCCACATGGAAGCAGTGGCAAAGCGGATCGGTTTTCCTGAACAGGTCGCTCATGACTGAGACTTCTAGATCGCGTGAAGCCTGGATCACAGGTATCGGTCTTGCGACATCCCTCGGCGAAGGACTGGACGCGCACTGGGAGGCGCTGTCGAAGAAAACGGTGAACGTCGACGAGACGACATTTGCCCCTTACGTCGTCCATCCGATGACGAAATTGAGCTTCGATGCGCAGATCCCAAAGAAAGGCGATCAGCGTCAGATGGAAGCCTGGCAGCGCATCGGCACCTATGCCGCCGGTCTTGCGCTCGATTCTGCAGGTGTGAAAGGCAACACCGAAATCCTGTCGCGGATGGATATGATCGTCGCCGCGGGCGGCGGGGAACGCGACCTCGCGGTGGATGCGTCGATCATCAACTCCGGCATTCAAGGCAACGCCGATCCCGCCCTGTTCAACGAACGGCTGATGAACGATCTGCGACCGACGCTGTTTCTGGCGCAGCTTTCCAATCTGCTGGCCGGAAACATTTCGATCGTCCATGGCGTGACCGGTTCGTCCCGCACATTCATGGGCGAAGAAGCAGCCGGATTCGATGCCGCACGGATCGCGCTGGCGCGCATTGCGTCGGGCCAGAGCGACATTGCCCTTGTCGGCGCTGCGCAGAACAGCGAGCGGAAGGAAATGCTGATGCTCTATGAGTTCGGCGATTTCAACCTGAAAGGAAAGTTCAAACCGGTCTGGGAACGCGAGGGCGGTTTTGCGCTCGGCTCCGGCGGCGTATTTCTGGTAATCGAGTCCAAGGAGCACGCGCTGGCGCGCGGGGCAAAGCCTTACGCCAAGCTCACCAACGTTGTGTCCGACCACGCACGGCGCAAGACTGCCGGCGATGTCACCACCTCGTTCGACGGTCTGTGGTCCAAACTCAAGCCAGGTTCGAACGCCGCGATCATTACCGGCGCAACCGGCGCAGCACCCGTGACCGGCGAGGAACGCGCCTTCCTGGACAAACACCGCGACATTCCTGTCCGCAGCACCGGCAGCGCCTTCGGTCATGTTATGGAAGCGCAGTTTCCGCTCGGCGTCGCGCTGGCAGCCCTTTCGCTCTCCCATGGCACGCTGTTCCCGGCCAATGACAACACCGGGGTCGAGATTGAAATGTCCAAGGCACCATCCCAGATTGTGGTGATCGGGGCCGGTCACTGGCGCGGCGAAGGCATGGCGCTGGTCGAGGCGATATAGGCGAGGAAAACACGATGACAGCGACTCGCGATAAACTTGGACGGCCTATCGTCGTTGTCACCGGCATGGGCGTGGTCACGTCGCTCGGCGCTGGAAAAACCGACAACTGGGCCCGGCTGACGGCAGGTGAGTCCGGTATCCGGACAATTACGCGTTTCCCGACCGATGGCCTCAAGACGAAGATAGCCGGGACCGTTGATTTTATTCCGGTCGAACCGTTCTCATCCACCACGCTCTCCGAGCGGCTGGCTGACGTCGCCGTCGAGGAAGCCGTTGCGCAATCGGGCATCGGCAGCAAGGGTGACTTCCCTGGTCCGCTTTTTCTGGCGGTCGCTCCCATCGAACTGGAATGGGAGCCGCGCAACGATATCGCGCGCGCAACGGGCATGACTTCCGGCATTGATTACGATGCACTGCTCAAGGTCAGCGGCAATGGCCGTTTCGCCGGATTGCATCGCCGCTTTCTGTTCGGATCCGTCGCCGATCACCTGACCGACACCTTCGGCACCAAGGGATCTCCTATTTCCCTGTCGACGGCCTGCGCCTCGGGCGCAACTGCGATCCAGCTTGGCGTTGAGGCCATTCGGCGTGGTGAGACCGATGCGGCGCTCTGCGTGGCGACGGATGGTTCGGTCAACGCTGAAGCGCTGATCCGCTTCTCGCTGCTGTCCGCGCTCTCCACCAACAACGACGCTCCGCATGCGGCTGCGCGCCCGTTCTCTAAAAATCGTGACGGCTTTGTCATGGCGGAAGGCGCCGGCGCGCTGGTGCTTGAGAGCCTGGAATCCGCAACCGCGCGCGGCGCGAAAATTCTCGGCGTCCTCGCTGGATGTGGCGAACTTGCAGACTCGTTCCATCGCACACGGTCAAGCCCGGACGGAAAGCCGATCGTCGGCTGCGTTAAAAACGCGCTGTCGGACGCGGGCATGGGTATCGAGCAGATCGACCACATCAACGCACACGGCACCAGCACTCCGGAAAACGACAAGATGGAGTATCTTGGCATATCCACCGTATTCGGTGACCGTGCTCAGCAAATTCCGGTCTCCTCCAACAAGTCGATGATCGGACACACGCTGTCCGCCGCGGGCGCCGTGGAAGCCGTGTTCTCACTGCTCACGCTCGAGAACCAGCGTATCCCTCCGACGATCAATTACGATGTGCCGGACCCGGCGATCCCGTTCGACGTGGTTCCGAACAAAGCACGGGATGCGCGAGTAACTGCAGTGATGTCGAATTCCTTCGGATTCGGCGGGCAGAACGCATCCCTCATCCTGACCCGCGAGCCGGCCTAGAGGCTCGCGGCCGCCATATTCGCGCTGGCGGGCGGTTGACGCCCCCTGCCGAACCGGCGATACCCACGTCCAAATCTGCAAGCAATTGAAGCCTTTCGGGACGCCTTTATGCGCGCGCTAACCCTCGTCGCCGACCGCCAGCTTGTGGTCGCGGATGCACCGCCTCCCCCGCCGCCCGGCGCGGGTGAGGTGCAAATCCGTGTCAAGGCTGTCGCCCTCAACCATATCGATGTGTGGGGCTATCGCGGCATGGCCTTCGCCAAGCGCAAACTGCCGCTAGTGGTTGGCGCAGAAGCCTCCGGTGAGATCGCCGCTGTCGGCGCCGGTGTGACGCGTTTCACGCCGGGACAGAAGGTCGTGATGTACGGCGCGCTGACCTGCGGCACCTGCCCCGCATGCCAAGCAGGCCGCGACAATCTTTGCGAGAATGTCGCAGGTATCATGGGCTTTCATGTCGATGGCTTTGCGCGCGAATTGATGAACCTTGATGAGCGCCTGGTCATTCCTGTTCCGGACAGCGTATCCGATCGCGATGCAGCCTGTGCTCCGATCGCATTCTCCACGGTTCAGCACATGCTGTTCGACAACGCCAAACTGCTGCCCGGTGAAACCGTGCTGGTCCATGCCGGCGGCTCTGGCATCGGTACAGTAGCGATCATGATGGCCAAGGCAATCGGCTGCACGGTCATTACCACTGTGGGTGACGATTCAAAGATCGATGGCGTGAAGAAGTTGGGCGCTGATCATGTCATCAACTACCGCAAGGATCGCTTCGAAGGCGAAACCCGCAAGATCACCAAGAAGAAAGGCGTCGATGTCGTGTTCGAGCACGTCGGCGCGGATACCTTCAATGGCTCGCTGCTGGTTCTAAAACGCGGCGGGCGGCTCGTAACTTGCGGTTCGACTTCCGGCCCCACGACCACGATCAACCTGATGCAATTGTTCCAGCAACAGTACCGCATTTTCGGATCGTTTGGTGCTACCATCAAGAACATCGCCGATAGTCTTGATAAAATGGCGCAAGGTATGAAGCCCGTCATCGATACCGAGGTCTCGATAAGCAATGTCGAGACTGCGTTGAAGCGTATGGAAAGCCGACAGGTGTTCGGCAAAATCATCGTCACCTTCTGATGCGCCGCCTTCTCCTTCGTACCAGAGCAATCCTGCGCGATGCGCTGAAGCCCGTAACAGGCGCGATCGTCGGTGCGATTGCAGTCGGTTTGCTACGCGCGACTCGTTACTTCGATCCCGACAAGACTGCGAATTTCTTTGGCTCCGTCACGCGGACCGTGGGTCCGTGGCTGCGGGAACACAAGATTGGCCACGCCAACCTGACGGCAGCTTTCCCCGAGAAATCATCTGCCGAGATCGACGCCATTCTCATGGGCGTATGGGACAATCTTGGCCGCGTCGGCGCGGAATTCGCGCATCTCGATCACATCTGGAAACTCGATCCGGAGCATTGGGACGCCAGCCGTGTCGAGCCCGCGCCGGGTACTATCGAAAAATTCGAAATGCTGAGGGACGATGGCAGGGGCGCACTGATTTTCGCGAGCCACCTCGCCAATTGGGAACTGCCGGCGCTTGCAGGTCCCGCTTACGGCCTGGAATCGGCGGTACTGTTTCGCCGCCCCAACATCGCCGCCGTCGATCGTGCCGTTCAGGACATCCGTTCCGTCAACATGGGCACGATGGTGGCGACCACGCACGACGCGCCATTGCGGCTAGCGCAAGCTCTGCAAGCGGGAGTCCATGTCGGTATGCTGGTGGATCAGCATTTCGGACGGGGCGTTGATGTGACGTTCTTCGGCCGTACCGCCAAAGCCAATCCCCTGCTCGCGCGGCTGGCCCGTCAGGTCGAAGTCCCCATCCATGGCGTGCGCATCATCCGCCTCCCCAACCATCGCTTCCGCGCCGAGTTGTCGGACGAGGTGAAGCCCATTCGCGATGCCGAGGGAAAAATCGACGTGCAGGCCACCACGCAGGCGATCAACTCCGTGATCGAGGGATGGGTTCGCGAGCATCCCGAGCAATGGCTCTGGCTGCATCGGCGCTGGCGCTAACTAGCGCCCCGTCTTCACCCGTGTCCACAAGCGATTGATGATGCGCTGGGTCGCAGGATCTCGTGCCGTAATGACGAAGAGGCGATTCAGCGTAGCCTCATCCGGATAGATCGTCTTGTCGTTAAATATCTTTGGATCGATCAGCTTCTGACTCGCGAGATTGCCGTTAGCATACGACAGATAGTCCGAGTTCTTGGCCGCCACATCCGGCCTGTAGAGATAGTTGATCAGTTCGTGTGCCTCCGCGACATTCTTCGCATCTGCCGGAATAGCGAAGTTGTCGAAGAACATCTGCGCGCCTTCTTTCGGGATCGCATATCCAATCTCGACGCCATTTTTGGCTTCCGCCGCACGGCTTTGTGCCTGCTTGATGTCGCCCGACCAACCGACCACGAAACAGATTTCGCCCGTGGCCAGCGCGTTCAGATACTCAGATGAATGAAATTTTCGCACATAGGGCCGCACCTTGCTCACAAGCTCTGCGGCCTTCTCCAGATCGGCCTGCTTGGTCGAATTCGGATCGAGGCCCAGATAGTTCAGTGCCGCCGGGAGAATATCATCCGCAGAATCCAGCATCTGGATGCCGCAATCCTTGAACTTCGCGAGGTTCTCGGGGACGAACACAGCCGACCACGAGTCGAGCTTTGCGTCCGGCCCGAGGATTTCCTGAACCTTTTTGACATTGTAGCCGATGCCCGTGGTGCCCCACATGTAATTGGCCGCGAACACGTTGCCCGGATCGTAGATCGCAAGGCGTTTGGTGACCTCAGGCCACGCGTTGGCAAGATTGGGAATCTTCGACTTATCGAGCTTCTGGAAGATATTGGCTGCGATCTGGCGCTGCAGGAAATACGCCGTCGGCACCACGACATCGTAACCAGATTTCCCCGCCAGCAGCCGTGTCTCAACGGTCTCGTTGGCGTCAAACGTGTCGTAAGTGACCTTGATGCCGGTTTCCTTGGTGAACTCCTCAAGCACGCCAGGTGCCATATAATTCGACCAGTTGTAGAAGTTCACGCTGCGTTGCTGCGCCTGTGCGAACGACACCGAAGCTGCAAGAACGCCCGCAACAGTTACCGCGAAGGCCGCCCTCTTCATGCCAGCAAGCACCGATTTCTCCTCAACGGTGAAGGACGTGGTTCAGCCGCTCAAGCGCCTTGTCGAGCGTCGCGTCACTCTTCGAGAAACAAAACCGCACCACCGACGTCACATGATTCTCTTCATAGAAGGCCGATACCGGAATGGCGGCAACCTTATGCTCGTGCACGATGCGCTTACAGAACTGCACGTCGTTCTCATTCAACCCAAGCGGCGCAAGATCGACATTCAGAAAATACGTGCCCTGCGATTGCAGCACCGGGAAGCCGAGACCGGATAATCCCTTGCTCAGGCGATCGCGGCTGCGCGCCAGCTCTGTTCGCATCTGGATAAAATAATCATCCGACTTGCCAAGACCGTAGGCGACCGCAACCTGAAGGTTCGGAGCGGTTGTGAAAGTGATGAACTGATGCGCCTTTGCGAGTACGCGAAGAATGTGAGGCGCGGCGCAGACGAAACCGATCTTCCAGCCGGTTAGTCCGAAAATCTTGCCTGCAGAGCCGATCTTCACCGTGCGGTCCCGCATCCCGGGAATTGTAATCAGCGGAACATGCTCCCGCCCGTCAAACACGACATGCTCCCAGACCTCATCGCAAATCGCGACGAGATTATGCTCCTGACAAATCCGTCCGAGCATTTCGAGATCTTCACGCGGATAGAC
The DNA here is from genome assembly GCA_017308595.1 of Afipia sp. GTDB lineage: Bacteria > Pseudomonadota > Alphaproteobacteria > Rhizobiales > Xanthobacteraceae > Afipia. Next base: position 901,439 of record JAFKER010000005.1, on the reverse strand, counting down.
AACGGCGGCAGGATTGAGCGGATTGTTGAGGATCACATAACGCGTCTTCGGCGTGATCGCAGCGCGGATCGCCTCTTCCGGAAGGCGCCAGTGCGGCGGCTCCAGACGAAGGAATTTGGGAATGCCGCCGGCCAGCCGGATGATCGGCACGTAGGAATCGTACATTGGCTGAAATAGCAGCACTTCGTCGCCGGGCTGCACGAGGCCCAGGATCGATCCCGTCAACGCTTCCGTGGCGCCCGAGGTGACCATGACCTCGCTCATGGGATCGAACTGCAGGCCATGCCAATGGGCATAATGGGTTGCGATAGCCTGACGCAGTTCAGGAATGCCCATCATCGACGGATATTGATTGTAGCCGTTCAGGACAGCATCAGCGGCCTTCTGCCTGACGTCGAGCGGGCCCGGATCTTCCGGAAAGCCCTGGCCGAGATTGATCGCGTTAAGGTCGCGCGCCGCCTGCGACATGACGTCGAAAATGGTGTTCGGCAGATCAGCAAAAATCTTATTCACGGCAATCAGCCGCCGGTCTTGGACGGCAGCCCCGCCGCCTTCCATCCCAGCATCCCGCCTGCGAGATGGGAGTCGTAGGGCTTGCCCGCGGCCTGCGCAGCCAGCGACGCCGTCACCGAGCGCTTGCCGGAGCGGCAGGCGAAAACCACCGTCTTGCCCTGCGGATCGGGGATTTCTTCTGGATTGAAGGTCGAAAGCGGCAAAACCAGCGCATTCGGATAGGCCTCGACGGCAACTTCATTCGGCTCCCGAACGTCGATCAGGAGATACCGCCCCTGTTCAATTCCTGCAGCCACCTCTTCCGGCGCCAAATCATGGACTTTGTCAGCCTGAGACACATCGACCTCCACGGTGCACGCTGCGAGCAGCGGCTTTCCGAAATTCAAGCGTGCGCCAGCATGATGCGCAAACGGTGCACAACCTCTCTTTTTACGCCGGGAAAATCAAGCGCGAGCAAGGGCCTGGCGCAATCAAATCGTGACCTGGGTGCCGACTTCCACCACCCGCCCGGTCGGGATCTGGAAATAGTCCGTGGCGTCGTTCGCCGAGCGGCTCATGGCGATGAACAGATGGTCCTGCCACTTGGGCATCCCGGACTGCGCCGCTGGCTTTAGCGAGCGCCGCGACACGAAGAACGAGGTCGACATGATGTCGAACTGCCAGCCGAGTTTGCGGGCAACACCGAGTGCCTTCGGCACATTCGGCGATTCCATGAAACCGAAGGACAGCCGCACGGTGGCGAACTTGTCGCTGATCGTTTCCATCTTGACCCGGTCTGCAAGATCGACGCGCGGCGTCTCCGCCGTGTGAATGGTCAGGATGACATTCTGCTCGTGCAGAACCTTGTTGTGCTTAAGGTTATGCAGCAAGGCGGTCGGCACGTATCCGGGGTCGCTGGTCAAAAATACGGCAGTGCCTTTGACGATATGCGGGGGACGCTTCTCAAGGCTCTTGATGAGATCGAGCAGCGGCACCTCGGTGCGCCGGGTCTTGTTGATCAGGATCGCCGCGCCGCGGCGCCAGGTCCAGATCAGTCCGGCCATCATGATTCCGAACAACACAGGCACCCAAGCGCCCTGCAGCAGTTTCAGAAGATTGGCGGTGAGAAACGTCAGATCGACCACGACCAGCGGCAGGATCAACGCGGCCGCCGTTGCAGCGCGCCAGTTCCAGAGTTTCCAGATCACGACAAAACACATGATGCCGTCGCAAACCATCGTCGTCGAGACCGCAATACCGTAGGCCGAAGCCAATCCGCTTGAGGTGCGGAACAGGCCAACGAGCAACAGCACGCCGATCAGCAACATGATGTTCACGCGCGGCAGATAGATTTGGCCCGCATGCGTTTCAGAGGTGTAGCGGACCTCGAATCGCGGCAGCAGACCGAGCTGGATCGCCTGCCGTACCAGCGAGAATGCGCCGGTGATGACTGCCTGGCTCGCGATCACGGTTGCAGCCGTCGCAAGACAAATCAGCGGTACGAGTACCTTCTCGGGCACCATGCGATAGAATGGATTCTCGATCGACTCTGGATGCGACAAAACCAGCGCGCCCTGCCCAAAATAATTGAGCAGCAGACACGGCAGCACAAAGTAAAACCACGCCATCTGGATCGGCTTGCGGCCGAAATGGCCAAGATCGGCGTAGAGCGCTTCGCCGCCGGTCACCGCCAGAAATACCGAACCAAGAATCACCAGCCCGATCACGCCATGGGTCAGCAGGAACTGAACCGCGAAAACGGGATTGATCGCATGCACGATGCCGGGATCGTCGCTGATGTGCATCAAGCCCATGATGCCCAGCGTCAAGAACCACACAATCATGACCGGGCCAAAGGCACTGGCGACCATGGCCGTGCCCCTGCTCTGGACTGCAAACAGGCAGATCAGAATCACGATGGCCACCGGGACAACGACGTGCTCGAGCGCGGGAGCCGCAATCTTCAAACCTTCGACTGCGGAGAGCACGGAAATCGCCGGCGTGATCATCGCGTCGCCAAGGAACATCGATCCGCCGATCACGCCGAGGGCCAGAAGCAACCAACTGCGGCGGCCTAGCGCCCGCTGGCCGAGCGCCATCAGGGACAGCGTTCCGCCTTCCCCGTTATTGTCGGCCCGCAGCAGCAGAAGAACGTATTTGATCGTCACGACAACGATCAATGACCACAGGATCAGCGAGAGTACGCCCAGCACGATCTCGCGAGAGACCGGCCCACCATTTGACGCGTTGTGAACGGCTTCGCGAAAGGCATACAGAGGCGACGTACCGATGTCGCCAAACACCACACCAATACTTCCAAGGGTAAGAGCCCAAAAGCCGGAGGTTACCGGCACCTCTTGGGGCGTATCGGCAGGTGAGTCGCTGGCAGCCATGATTGAAGAAACGCCCTGAAGGTGTCTTTCGATCCCGGCAAGCCGGTGATCACTTGGAAGTGGCGCTTCTTATATCACTGCTATCCGATGTCCACTGCGACGCGGGCATGGAACTCTACAAACATCGCATACTACGGTATTATAATACTGTCGTCTATGGCTTCAGGTTCGGGGGAAGCGGAGGATCCTCCCTCATCAACGTGATGGTCACGCGCCGGTTTGCGGAGAGCGAGGGATCGTCCGGAAACAGAGGTTGGGTATCTGCCTTGCCGGACACCGAGAAGATGTGTGAGGTCGGCAAGCCCTCCCGCTCAAGGATCTGGCGAACGACGTTGGCCCGGTCAGCGGAGAGGTCGAAACCGTCATATCCCGATCGAGACGGGACAAACCCGGCGGAGGTGTGCCCGACGATCGCCACACGCAGAGGCGTGGCCTTCAAGGGCGCGGCCAGTTTCTGAAGCAGGCGCCGGGTTCGTTCCAACGGCTGTTTAGAGCCGTCGGCGAACATCGAGCGTCCGTCCTGATCGACAATTTCGAGATTGAGCCCCTGCTTCGTCTCTTCGAACATGATGTGCTTGGAGAGTTCCGATATCTCCGGCAGATCCTGCAGAGCCTGACGTAGCGAGGCCGACGCCAGCGCGAATTCACGATCGGTCTTCATGCGCGCGCCAGCGATCTTGAACTGGTCCTCCTGATCCGGCGTCGGATTGTTGGTCGGCTCCTCCGGCGGAACATGTGTGGTGTTTTTCAGCCGTGGCCTGGTCGGAAGTCCATCAGACTCAATGATACCGGAGAAACGGGAATGGGTCTGAATGCCAAACGCCTCGCGCATCGATCCTGCGACGATCTTCAGCTTGTTGGAATCCTGATTGGAGAATGCCACGAGCATGACGAAGAAGCTCAGCAACAGAGCCATCAGGTCGGCGAAGGTCACGAACCAGCCGTGACCGCCATGCGCCTCTTCCCTTTTTTTCTTGGCCATCCTGTCGGATCCGTTTCAGCCGTTACGCAGGAACAGGCTCGCCCTCTTCATGGCGATGCTTCTCGGGCAGATAGGCCAGCAGCATTTCCCGAACGAGCGTCGGAGATTTAGCGTCGCGGATCATCAGGATGCCGTCGATAATGAGGGTGCGATTGGTTTCTTCATCGAGCAACTTGACATGCAGCTTGTCCGCAATGGGCAGACAGATCAGGTTCGCGACGAGCGCACCATAGAGCGTCGCCAGCAGCGCGACGGCCATGAATGGGCCGAGTTTCGACGGGTCCGACATGTTTGAGAACATCTGCACCATGCCGAGCAACGTGCCGATCATGCCGAATGCCGGCGCGCAATCGCCGATCGCGCGATAAATCTTTGACCCCTCATTGAGGTGCATCAGGAAGTTGTCGCGATCTCGTTCGAGGTTATCGCGAATAAATTCGAGGTCATAACCGTCTGCGATGTAGCGAATGCCCTTCGCGAGAAAAGGATCGTCAGCCTCGATCTTTTCAAGGCCGACCGGCCCCTGCTTGCGGGCGACTTCCGCGATACGCGCCAGTTCATCGACAAGGTCGCGTGCGGTCAGGCGGCTCATCGTAAAGGCGAACTTTGCACCAAGTGGCATGCCGTGAATAATCGCCGAAAAGGGAAAGCGGATCAGCGTGGCAGCGAACGAACCGCCGAAAATGATAATGACGGCGTGGACGTCGTAAAACATCCGGAAATCGCCGCCCATCAGGATAAGCGTACAAAGAACGATGATGCCCGCGAGCAATCCGGCTCCGGTAGCGATATCCATGACCGACTCCAACGCAACCTACAGCGCAGCCCGTTCTGAGCGCGCATCGGAACAGTAGAATCCGGGCCATTAAGGTCGGGTAAAGGTTATCGAATTGATGCCTGTGGCGAGCCAATAAATCGCTCTTGCGCATCTGGAGCGGTCATATGGTAGCGGCGCGAGCCCGTTGGCGGCGAATAGCACCGTCCATTCCAGACAAATTTCAGGACATTGTTAACCATGCGCGGTGCGTGCCCTCGCAGCACCGCCTCGAAGAACAGTCAGTTGAGACGGGGCGGACGCTCTTCGTCAACCGGCTCGGCCGGAACACTAAATTCGGACGCCGGTGCCACATGGCTGGACTCGCCTGCCGCAGCAGCTTCGCGTGCGCGGCGTTCATGCGCGCGGTAGGACGACCATCCGATCGGGAGGCTGAGAAGGTAGATCAGGGAGCCACCTGTCAGCAGATGCCACGGATAGCTGATCAAAACCGCAATGAACAACACGACCAGCACAACGACCGGCAGCACCATCTCCGGCGCGATCTTGCCGCCGAGCATCTTGCCGGAAAACACCGGCAACCGCGACACCATCAGGAATGCGATCGAAAGCGTAAAGACCGCCGTGATGGGGGCCGGAAGCTGCGGCGCGCCGATGAATACGAGATACATCGGCAACAGAACGCACAGCGCACCCAGCGGCGCGGGTACGCCCGTGAAATAGTTTCCGGCAAACGCCGGTTTATTCGGATCGTCCATGGTGGCGTTAAAGCGTGCCAGCCGCAGACCGCCGCTGATCGCAAAGATCATTGCCGCGATCCAGCCGACGTTCTTCAAATCATGCAATTGCCAAAAGTACAGGATGAGCGCCGGCGCGACGCCGAAATTGACAAAGTCTGCGAGGCTATCGAGTTCGGCGCCGAAGCGGGACTGCCCCTTGATCATCCGTGCTACACGGCCATCGATCCCGTCGAGGATTGCGGCAAAGACAATCGCGCCGAGCGCGAGTTCGTTGCGCCCTTCGATGGACAGCCGGATCGCAGTCAGCCCGGCGCAGATCGCCAGCAACGTGATGACGTTGGGCACCAGCATCCTGATCGGAATCTGACGAAACCGCCGGCGGCGCAGATCGGGTGCTCTGGAGTCGGGAAGCATGGCCACAGGACCTTAAGAGATGGGACCTTCAGAGATAGGACCTTAATATAGCAGTCCCTACCCTGCTTCACCATTGTGGCGAAAAGCCTGTTCGCTTCCCGGTCGCGTGGTTAATCCAGACGATAGCTTCGCCCGCCGTCACCGAGCTTGAAGTCCGCCAGTACGGTTTCACCGGCAATGGCGGTCTGACCCTCGGAAACCAGGGCCTTGGCCCCCTCCGGGAGGAAGACGTCCAGCCGGGATCCGAAGCGGATCAGTCCGAACCGCTCTCCTGCCCCAAGGACCTGCCCTTCCTTCACGAAGGACACGATACGGCGCGCCACAAGACCCGCGATCTGAATCACGCCGATCCGCCCGGCCGGGGTGGAAATCACCAGCGAATTGCGCTCGTTGTCATCGCTGGCCTTGTCCAGGTCGGCATTGAGAAACTTGCCAGGACGATAAGCAATACGGTCGATACGTCCGGCCACAGGGCTGCGATTCACATGGCAGTTGAACACGCTCATAAAGATGGAAATGCGCGGCAGCGGCTTATCGCCAAGTCCCAGTTCGGCAGGCGGTACGGCCTGCACCACCATGGAGACGCGGCCGTCCGCTGGCGACACGACAACGCCCTCGCGCACAGGCGTGACGCGCACCGGGTCGCGGAAGAACAGCGCGCACCAGATCGTCAAACCGCATCCGATCCAACCGAGTGGCGTCCAGATCCAGAACAGGATCAGGCTGGCGAAGGCGAAAGCGCCGATGAAGGGGTAGCCTTCGGGATGGATCGGCGGAATTTGATCGCGGATGGACTTCACGACGGACATGGGTTCAGCAACCTGTGTTGAATGTAACCAAAACTATTCGGCAGCAGCCGGGGTAACCAGCGGATCGTCGAGCGACGGCGGCTCGCGATTGGGCGCGATGTTCTCGTCGGCCATCATGGCCAGCTTTTCCCGCGCTTCCTGAGCCTCACGTTGCCTGTTCCACATGCTCGCGTAAAGACCATTCGCGGCCAGAAGCTGGGCGTGGGTGCCGCGTTCCGAGATGCGGCCCTGATCCAGCACGATAATTTCGTCCGCGCCCACGATTGTCGACAGCCGATGCGCGATCACCAGCGACGTTCGGCCGCGCGCGACCTTCTCGAGCTGTTCCTGGATTTCCCGTTCAGTATGGCTGTCGAGTGCGGAGGTCGCCTCATCGAGAACCAGAATGGGCGGACCTTTTAAAATGGTGCGCGCGATCGCGACACGCTGCTTCTCGCCGCCGGACAGTTTCAATCCGCGCTCACCGACTTCGGTCTCATAACCGTGCGACGACATCCGGATGAAGTTGTCGATCTGCGCCATTGAGGCAGCGGCCTCCACTTCCGCATCCGTCGCGTCCCAGCGGCCATAGCGGATGTTGTAGCGGATGGTGTCGTTGAACAGCACGGTATCCTGCGGCACCATGCCGATGGTCGCGCGCAGCGAAGCCTGTGTCACATCGCGGATATTCTGACCATCGATGGTGATCCTGCCGCCGCTGACGTCGTATAGCCGGAATAATAGCCGCGAAATGGTCGACTTGCCCGCTCCGGACGGACCAACGATCGCAACGGTCTTGCCGGCGGGAACTTCGAAAGAGAGACCTTTCAAGATCGGCCGGCTTGGATCGTAGGAAAATTGCACGTCTTCGAACCGAACAGTGCCGGCTGAAATCTGCAGCGGCTGCGCGCCCCGCATATCTTTTACTTCGGCATCGCGCGACAGCACGCCGAACATCTTCTCGATGTCGATGATTGCCTGCTTGATCTCGCGGTAGACCATACCCATGAAATTAAGCGGCTGGTAAAGCTGGATCATCATGGCGTTGATCATGACGAAGTCGCCGACGGTATTGGTGCCGTTGCGAATACCGGCCACGCACATCATCATGGTCGCGGTCAGGCCGATCGTGAAAATCACCGCCTGTCCGGTATTGAGCACTGCAAGCGATGTATAGGTGTGAACGCTGGCCCGCTCGTAGCGCTCTATGGATTTGTCGTACCGAAGCGCTTCACGCTCCTCCGCCCCGAAGTACTTCACCGTCTCATAGTTGAGCAGCGAGTCGATGGCCTTGGTGTTGGCCTCTGTGTCGGAGTCATTCATGCGCCTGCGGATATCGATCCGCCACTCGGTCGCATAGTAGGTGAAGGCCATGTAGATCACGACCGTAATGAACGTCACTAGCACATAGCGCCAGTCAAACTGCCAGAGCAGGACACCCATCATCAATGCCAGTTCGACGATGGTCGGCGCGAGCTGAAGGATCACCATCCGCACCATGGTCTCGATGCCGGTGCGTCCCCGCTCCAGAACTCGCGTCAGACCGCCGGTCTTGCGCTCGAGATGAAAGCGCAGCGACAGCTCGTGCATATGCACAAAGGTGAGAAAAGCCAGCTTGCGCACGGCATGCATCGCCACCTTGGCGAAGAGACCATCGCGCCACTGCGTCAGCACCATCATGATAACGCGGACAGCGCCATAGCTCAGCGTCATGATAAGTGGTGACGCGATCAGCCACAGCATCCAGTTCGACGACTGGACCGGAGCGGTGTCAGCCCCGGTCAGAGCATCGACGGCCCATTTAAAGGTGAACGGAACGAACAGTGTCGCCACTTTGGCGACGAGCAACAGCACCATCGACCAGACGACACGCATCTTGAGGTCTGCGCGGTCGCCCGGCCAGATGTACGGCCACAGATGCGCAAGAGTCCCGAACAGCGTTGCTTTTTCGGCCTTCAGATCGGCGGGCGTCGGCGGGTTGGCATCGCTCGACGCCTCTTCGGGCTCGGCAGGATAAAGGTCGGCCATCAAACGTCAGTCGTCTTGAGGCCAGGGCAAGCCTGATGCTGCACGCGGCGCCAGTTGGGAGATGCAATCATTCCGGTCATATAGAGCGTTTGAACCGCTTTCGCATCCGATTCCACCGATTCTTTTCGCCAAAAGACCCGGTTTGAAGACCTAATCCGCCTTGCATCGCAAGATAGGCGTCTTGAAGATGTCGCTGAAAATCGCCACATAACAGCTATGAACACGATCAAGAATGTCTGCGTCTATTGCGGTTCCGGTCCCGGCACCAATCCTGAATTCGTCAACGCGGCCACAGCCTTTGGCAGAACCCTCGCCGAGAACGGCGTCGGGCTGGTCTATGGCGGCGGCTCCATCGGCCTGATGGGCGCGGTCGCGGCCGGTGCTCTCGCCGGACGTGGCAAGGTCACGGGCATCATTCCCACCTTCCTGACCCGGCGCGAGCATGTGCTTAAGGAAGCCCAGGAATTGATCGTCACCAAGGACATGCATGAGCGCAAGCAGCTCATGTTCGAGCACTCCGATGCGTTCGTGGCATTCCCAGGCGGCGTCGGCACTCTGGAAGAGCTGGTCGAGCAGATGACCTGGTCGCAGCTTGGCCGCCACAGCAAGCCGATCCTGCTCGCCAACATCGACGGGTTCTGGGACCCCCTGCTCGCGCTGATCGATCACATGAAGCGGACGGAGTTTATCCGCGCCAATCTGTGGGTGGATGTTCTAACCGCCGATCGCGTCGAGGACATTCTGCCGAAGCTGCGCGTGGAAGCTGCGAAGACGCCTGCGGATGCCAAATTGATGGACGACCGGGTCGCCAGCGGGCTCTGACAACCGGCTCGCGCCGGCGAGGCACCGACATCAGGCAGGCGCATTCGATTTCACCAGCTTATAGATCACGGAATCCATCAGCGCCTGGAATGATGCGTCGATGATATTGGGCGACACGCCGACAGTCGTCCATCGCTCGCCATTTTCGTCTTCACTCTCGATCAGCACGCGCGTCACGGCTTCGGTGCCTCCGTTGAGGATACGCACGCGGTAATCGACCAGCTTCAAGCCTTCGATATAGGTCTGATATTTGCCGAGATCCTTACGCAATGCGACGTCAAGCGCATTGACCGGACCATTCCCTTCAGCGGCCGAGATCAGAGTTTCCCCGGCAACATCGACCTTCACCACGGCCATCGCCACGGTGACCCGCTGCGCCAGCGCGTTGTAACGCTGCTCGACATTCACATCGAATTGCACGACCTTGAAATAATCCGGCACCTTCCCAAGCGTGCGGCGCGCCAGCAGATCGAACGAGGCATCTGCGGATTCGTAAGCGTAGCCCGCCGCCTCCTTCTCCTTCATCTCCTCGACAAGCCGCGTCAACTTTGGATCGCTCTTGTCGAACGGAATGCCCGCTCGCTCCAGCTCGGCGATAACATTGGAACGGCCCGCCTGATCGGACACCAGCACCTTGCGATGATTGCCCACAGCCTCAGGCGCAATATGCTCATACGTCTGCGGATCTTTCAGCACTGCTGACGCATGAATACCGGTCTTGGTAACGAAAGCACTCTCGCCGACATATGGCGCATGACGGTCCGAGGCACGATTGAGCACGTCGTCCAGCGCGCGGGAAGCATGAACCAGCGTTGCGAGCTTTTCGTCCGACACGCCGATTTCGAATTTCTCGGCAAATTCCTTCTTCAGCTTCAGCGTCGGGATCAGCGAACACAGATTGGCATTGCCGCAACGCTCACCTAGTCCATTGAGCGTTCCCTGAATCTGACGCGCTCCGCCGCGCACCGCGGCGAGCGAATTCGCAACCGCCTGCTCGGTGTCGTTATGGGTGTGGATCCCGACATGATCGCCGGGGATGTGCTTCACCACCTCACCGACGATGGCCTCGATCTCGTTCGGCATCGTACCGCCATTGGTGTCGCACAGCACAACCCAGCGCGCACCGGACTCATAAGCCGCTTTCGCGCAAGCCAGCGCGAATTGCGGATTCTCCTTATAACCGTCAAAGAAATGCTCGCAGTCGAGCATCACTTCACGTCCCGCCGCTTTCGCAGCACTCACACTGTCGCGGATCGAGGCAAGGTTTTCCTCATTGGTGGTTTCGAGCGCAACACGCACCTGATACTCGGACGATTTTGCCACGAAGCAGATCGCGTCGGCCTTGGCCTCCAGCAGGCCGGCGACACCCGGATCGTTTGACACCGAGCGTCCGGCGCGCCGTGTCATGCCGAAGGCCGTGAACTTGGCGTGATCGAACTTCTGCTTGGTCGCGAAAAACTCCGTGTCTGACGGATTGGCCCCCGGGTAGCCACCTTCGATATAGTCGATGCCGAGATCGTCCAGCATATGGGCGATGATCTGCTTGTCATGCAGCGTGAAATCGACGCCATTGGTTTGCGCGCCGTCGCGCAGCGTGGTGTCGAACAGATAGATACGCTCGCGGCTCATGATGATCTTCCCGGCATTCCGTCTCGCGGCGCATCGCCGCCCAATGATTTCTTCATCGTCGTATTGGCGAGCCATTCCTCGCCAATCGATACGGTGTTGCGCTGCTGGCTTGTGTAGCCGCGTTTGACAAAAAACGGCTCGGCCGTATCGCTCGCCTCGACCGTCAACGCGAGCGCGCCGCGCGCAGCAGCGAGCTTCTCCAGCGCATCGCACAGAGCGGTGGCGACGCCCTGCCGGGCAAAACCCGGAAGCACGTAAAGCAGATCGAGGTGATCCTTGCCTCTCAGCGACACGAAACCCACGGGCGAGCCGCCAATCGTTGCAACCAGCGTGAGTTGACCGGCCAGACGCTGACCGAATTTGGCTTCGTCTTCCGCTGCACTCGCCCATGCCTCGCGCTGCGCATCCGAATAGTCGTCCTCGGCCAGCTCTTCGATGCTGGCGGAAAAAATCGCAGCGAGAACCGGAGTATCCTCGGAGAGGAATGGCCGCAGGCCGATTTTGGGAACGGACTGGCCCATCACCTCACCAGACGTTGACGAGTTTGAGGGCAAGCGCAACAGCCGCCAGGATCAGCAGCCACTTGAGCGCGATGTAATAGTAGCGATGCTTCGGAAATGGCGTATCTGGCTTGGTCATCGCGCGATCTCCCATGTCGTCACCGGATTGCCGTCCGCGTCTTTGCCGTCTTTCAGGACAATACCTCTGGCAGCAAGCTCGTCACGGATACGGTCCGATTCCTTGAAATCCTTTCGCGCGCGCGCGGCGGCGCGATCCGCAATCAGATCATCGACATTGCCTGCCTTCGACACGGCTTTTGCATCGGCTCTGGATACCCATGCGGAAAACCGCGCAGCATCGAGGCCAAGAAATGCAAGTGCACTGCCGAGTGCCACCGAAGCCTCATCACCGGTGCTGCGAATCTGCTTTCGCAGCGCGTGTAACTCCGCGACAACTTTGGGCGTGTTCAGGTCATCGGCCAGAGCCTCGACGATGGACGCAGGCACCTCGCCCGCCCCAACAGGCGCGGCCACGCTGAAAAAGTCCTTCAGCGTATTGAACGCATTGTCACATGCGGCCAGCGACCAGTCGATCGGCGACCGGTAATGCGTCTGCATCATTGCAAACCGCAGCGCATCGCCGGGCCAAGAGCGGCCACGCCAGCCCGTCAGCAGCTCGCGGATCGTGACGAAGTTGCCGAGGCTCTTCGACATCTTCTCGCCTTCGACCTGGAGAAAGCCGTTGTGCATCCAGACATTGGCCATGCGATCCTTGTGGAAAGCGCAGCAGGATTGCGCCAGTTCGTTCTCATGATGCGGAAACACGAGATCGATGCCGCCGCCGTGAATGTCGAACTGCTCGCCGAGATGCTTCCACGCCATGGCGGAGCATTCGATGTGCCAGCCCGGGCGCCCCTGCACTGTGATGCCGCCCGGCGACGGCCATGACGGCTCGCCAGCCTTCGACGGCTTCCACAACACAAAGTCCATCGCATCGTGCTTGTAAGGCGCGACATCGACACGCGCACCCGCCAGCATTTCATCGAGCGAGCGCCGCGCCAGCTTCCCGTAGTTTGGATCGGATGCCACCTTGAACAGGACATGATCCTGCTCGACATAGGCGTTGCCGCCCGAGATCAGCTTTTCGATGATCGCACGCATCTCGGTGATATGTTCGGTCGCGCGCGGCTCGACAGTCGGACGCAGGCAGCCGAGCGCGTCGACGTCGGCGTGAAACTGCTTTTCAGTTTCTTCGGTGACCTTGCGGATCGCTTCGTTCAGCGGCAGGCCCGGGTAGTCCCGCGCCGCGCGATCGTTGATCTTGTCATCGACGTCGGTGATGTTGCGGACATATTTGACATGGTCCGCGCTATAGGTGTGCCGCAGCAGCCGGAACAGGACATCGAAAACGATGACAGGCCGCGCATTTCCGATATGGGCAAAGTCATAGACGGTCGGTCCGCACACATACATGCGGACATTGCTCGGATCGAGCGGCCAGAACGGCCGCTTCTCCTTGGTCAGCGTGTCGTAGAGCTTGAGCTCCATGGAAATAGAATCCCTTGCCTTGCGGCCGGGTCGTCCCATGATCTCGATTGAGAAAAGACGGCTCCAGCCAGCGAATCGCTAGCTAATAATCTCGCGGCAAATGCCGATAATGGAGACCGAACCGTTCATGGGCCGCACAATGGTCCAGCCGGGGGGATCGCGTCAAGGTCACACTCTGCGGATTTCGGCATCCAGATGGCCCGCTGCCACGGAATCGCCGTCCTTAATCATTCTTAACCCTTCCGGCTTATTGATGAGGGCGCCTGCGCTTCTCCCAAACCGGTGTCCCCATGCGATTTCTGTTCACATTGATTGCCTGCGTTTGCGTGATTGTCGCTTCTGAAACCCATGCCGACAGCCGCGTTTTCATTGTCGCCAATCAGGCCGATGGCTATGGTGTCGACGAGTGCCTCGCCAAGGGCGAGAAGTGTGGCGCTCACGCCGCCCGAGCCTATTGCCAGTCCCGCGAATTCGCACAGGCCACCGGTTACCGCCGCATTGATCCGGATGAGGTGACCGGCGCCATCCCGGCATCGGCCAGCCGCCCCAATGGCGACTTCGTCGCGATTACCTGTCAACGCTGACAACGGCCCGGCTTCAGGGGGCTTCTTTTCGTCACGATTCTCTGCCTTATCTGCGCTCCTGAATCGACGTGACCTTGCCGCCGGAAGCTAGTATGTGAGCCTCCGTCGGCCGCGTTGCGGTCAGATCGTGTAGGATCGTGACAGCTTGCCGAATTCTTCGTTCTTGCGATGGACCTTTGCCAGCGCGGCGCTTTTGAGCGCGGCATTGATGACCCATGGCGCGGCAGCCCAGCAGGGTTTCCCCCCGCCTCCCGGCGGCCAACCCGGGACAAATCCGATCTGCCAGCGGCTCGTGGGCCAGTTATCAGCGATCGACGGCGGCGGCGGTGACAACGCCAAGGCGGACCAGATCCAGCGTTATGTCGAAGCGCAGGGCCGGCAACAGGCCGAGCTGGAGCGTGTGCAGGATCAGGCCAAACGTCAGGGCTGCGACAGTTCCGGCTTCTTCTCGCTGTTCACCGGTCAGTCTGCCCAGTGTGGCCCGATCAACACGCGCATTCAGCAAATGCGTTCCAACCTCGATCAGATCACCGGTAATCTCGAGCGGCTGCGCGGTGGCGGGTTCGGCAACTCGGAGCGAGAAAACCAGCGCCGCTCGGTGCTGATGGCGCTGGCGCAGAACAATTGCGGTCCACAATACGCCGCTCAATTGCGCAACAGCGGTGGCGGCGGTTTCCTCGACAATCTGTTCGGCGGCAATAACAACAACGGCGCGCCCGTACCGATGGACAATGGTGCCGCCTCCGGCACTTATCGCACCGTCTGCGCGCGAAGCTGCGATGGCTTCTACTTCCCGATTTCCTTCGCCACGGTGCCGAGCCGCTTCGCAGACGACGAGCGGACCTGCAAATCGCTGTGCCCGGCAGCAGACGCGACGCTGTACACCTATCGCAATCCCGGCGAAGACATGAATCAGGCCGTCTCGATCAACGGTCAGCCCTATTCGCAATCGCCGAATGCATTCAAGTATCGTCAGGCGTTCGACAAGGCTTGCAGTTGCAAGGCGGTCGGTCAGACATGGTCCGATGCGCTGAAAAACATCGATGACAAGGCCGCCGCCGCCCAGCAGGGCGATATCATCGTAACTGACGAGAGTTCGAAGCGGATGTCGCAGCCGAAGGCCGTGCCTGCGGCCCAGAAGAAAGCGGGATCGGTTGTAACTCCACCGAATGCGCAACCGTTGCCGTCCGCAGCGCCACCCGCTGCCGCCTCGTCAAATGCCGGCGACAAGCCGATCCGCTCGGTGGGACCGACGTTTATTCCTGCGCGTTAAGGCCTATCAGCCCTCGAACGCTTCCGCCGAACCGCGGCTGGAGCGCGTGACCAGCGCAGGGTCCGGCTCAGGTAGCGCTTTTCCGGTATCGCGGAATTTGTTGATGATCGGATACCGGCGATCGCGGCCGAAATTCTTGCGCGTCACCTTTACGCCGGGCGCAGCCTGACGGCGCTTGTATTCTGCGATGTTGAGCAGGCGCGCGATGCGAACAACCGTATCGTAGTCGAAACCTTCGGCCACAATGGAAGCTACCGACTCTTCCCGCTCCACCAACCGCTCCAGAATGCCGTCCAGCACGTCATAAGGCGGCAGCGAATCCTGGTCGGTCTGGTTTTCGCGCAACTCAGCGGTCGGCGGGCGTGTGATGATATTTGGCGGAATGACTTCGCCGGACGGTCCGAGCGCACCTTCAGGCTTCCATGAATTGCGCAAGGTGGAAAGCCGGAACACCTCCGTCTTGTAGATGTCCTTGATCGGATTGTAACCGCCATTCATATCGCCGTAGAGCGTGGCGTAGCCCACCGACATTTCAGACTTGTTGCCGGTGGTCACCACCATCGATCCGAACTTGTTCGAAATCGCCATCAGCAAGACGCCGCGAGTGCGTGCCTGCAGATTTTCTTCGGTGACGTCGCGCTCCCGGCCCGCGAAGACGGGTTTAAGGATTTCCTCAAATCCATGAACCGCCGCTGCGATCGGCAGCACCTCATATTGAATGCCGAGCTGGTTTGTCAGCTTCGCCGCATCGTCCAGCGACTCTTGCGCGGTGAAGCGGAACGGCAGCATCACGCCGCGCACCTTGTCCGCACCGAGCGCATCCACGGCAATGGCAGCACACAGCGCAGAGTCGATGCCACCCGACACGCCAAGCAGCACACCGGGGAAACCAGCCTTGCCCACATAATCGCGCAGGCCCAGCACGCAGGCGGCGTAGTCGCCCTTGTCGCCATCCAGCACAGGCGTCACCGGCCCCGTGCAGGTCCAGCCGCCCGCTCCCTTTGTCCAGCGCAACGTCGTGATGTTTTCCTCGAAGCCCGGCAACTGAAATGCCAGCGAGCGGTCGGCATTCAGGCCGAACGACGAACCATCGAACACCAGTTCGTCCTGACCGCCGACCTGATTAAGATAAACCAGCGGCAATCCGCTTTCGGCGACACGAGCGACGGAGACCGACAGCCTCATGTCGTTCTTCTCGCGTGTGTAAGGCGAGCCGTTCGGCACGATCAGGATTTCCGCGCCGGTCTCAGCGAGACATTCGACGACGTTCTCGTATTCTTCCGACTCCTCCATCCATGTGTCTTCACAGATGGGAACGCCGACCCGCACCCCGCGGATCGTCACCGGTCCTGCCGCGGGTCCGCGCGCGAACACGCGCTTTTCGTCGAACACGCCGTAGTTCGGCAGATTGGCCTTGAAGCGAAGCGCCGCGATCCGCCCCTCATCCAGCAGCGCACAGGCGTTGTAGAGCTTGCCATCCTCGACCCATGGCGTGCCGATCAGCACGGCGGGGCCGCCATCCGAGGTTTCCCGTGCCAGAGCTTCAATCTCGGCGCGGCAGGCGGCCTGGAAAGCGGTTTTCAGCACCAGATCTTCGGGCGGATAGCCCGCAATGAACAACTCGGAGAGCACCAGCAGATCGGCACCGTCGGACGCCGCCTGCGCCCTCGCAGCGCGGGCCCTCACAGCATTGCCGGTGACGTCACCGACGACGGGATTGAGCTGTGCAAGCGTGATCGTGAGCTGGGATTTGGTCATGATTGCTTTTAGCCCGCCCGGCGCTTTATCCGCAATTGCTCAATATGAGCACAATTCAGATGAGACCTATGCGCTCGGCAATGGCGAACAGCCAAACGCCTCCGGCAATCACCAGAGTAACACCGACGGCCGCAGATCCCATGTCCTTCACCCGGCCGATCTGCTTGTCGTGGTCGGTCGTCAGACGATCGGCCAGTTTCTCGATGGCGGTGTTGAGCAATTCGACCACCATCAGCAGCAATACGACGCAGATCAGTTGAATCTTGCGTTCTGGCGAGACGCCGACCAGGAAAGCCAGCGGGACGGCGATAACAAGCGCGACGACCTCCTCACGGAAGGCCTGCTCGGAACGGAAGGCAAATGCCAAGCCGTTGCGCGAGTTGATCGTGGCGCTCCACATGCGCGACAGCACCTTGCGGAGCATCAGAATCCCGCAACGGCCGGTATCGGTTTCACCTTCCCCGCACGCTCCTGCTTGAGCAGTTCGGCAATCAGGAAAGCCATGTCGATGGATTGCTCGGCGTTCAACCGTGGATCGCAAACCGTATGATAACGGTCGTTGAGATCTTCATCAGTGATTGCCCGCGCACCGCCGATGCACTCGGTGACGTCCTGTCCGGTCATTTCCAGATGGACACCCCCGGCATGAGTGCCTTCGGCCGCGTGGATGGTGAAGAACGACTTCACTTCCGACAGCACCCGGTCGAACGGCCTAGTTTTGTAGCCGGAGGTCGACGTAATGGTGTTGCCGTGCATCGGATCGCAAGACCACACCACCGAACGCCCTTCCCGCTTCACGGCACGGATCAGTTGCGGCAGATGCGCATCGACCTTGTCCGAACCGAAGCGATTGATCAGCGTCAACCGGCCGGGCTCGTTCTCCGGATTGAGCACGTCGATCAGCTTGAGCAGTTCGTCAGGCTTCAGTGACGGGCCGCATTTGAGGCCGATCGGATTCTTGATGCCCCGGAAATACTCGATGTGACCGTGATCGAGCTGCCGGGTGCGGTCGCCGATCCAGATCATATGACCCGTGGTCGCGTACCAGTCGCCTGTCGTGGAATCGACGCGGGTGAAGGCCTGCTCGTAACCAAGCAACAGAGCTTCATGGCTGGTATAGAAATCGGTCGCACGCAGCTCAGGATGGCTCTCGAGATCGAGGCCGCAAGCGCGCATGAAGTTGAGCGCCTCGGAAATCCGGTCGGCCAGCTCCTTGTAACGGCGGGACTGCGGCGAATCCTTCAGGAAGCCGAGCATCCACTGATGCACACTGCCGAGATTGGCGAAGCCACCGGTTGCGAACGCGCGCAGAAGGTTCAGCGTCGCCGCCGACTGGCGGTACGCCATCAGTTGGCGCTGCGGATCGGGCGTGCGCGCTTCCTTCGTGAAAGCGTTGTCATTCACGATGTCGCCGCGATAGCTGGGCAGTTCGACATCACCCTGCTTTTCCATCGGTGAGGAACGCGGCTTGGCAAACTGACCGGCAATGCGGCCGACCTTCACCACGGGCAGAGCGCCGGCATAAGTCAGCACAACGGCCATCTGCAGCAGCACGCGGAAGAAATCGCGGATGTTGTTCGCGCCGTGCTCGGCGAAGCTCTCGGCGCAGTCACCGCCTTGCAAGAGGAAAGCCTCGCCGTTTGCGACTCGGGCGAGCGACTTTTTCAGATTGCGCGCCTCACCCGCAAAAACCAGCGGCGGAAATGTTGCAAGCTGCGCCTCGACATCGGCCAATGCCTTCGCATCGGGATAGTCTGGCACTTGCAGAACTGGCTTCTTGCGCCAGCTGTCGGGCGTCCACCGCTCGGACATGACTGAAACTCCTCAGGAAACGGCAATCTGATAATGCGCCGGGTTATACACAGGTGGTTAGGGTCTTGCCAGATGCAAATCCGCACGACGGATCAGAGGCTTGTCGCCTCCGCCCCATCCTTCCTGGATGGCCTTATGCTGTTTTCGTTGAATTTTCAGGCTGGCTGCAGCTTGCCCTGGACCGGACAGGCTATTCCGCAGCCTGACGGACGTGGCGCGTGGTTGGTGTTCGCAAGGTCACGAGTTCTTCCGCTCCGGTCGGATGCACGGCCATGGTGCCGTCGAAGTCGGCCTTGGTGGCCTTCATTTTCACGGCGATGCCGACGACCTGGATCAGTTCGCCAGCTTCCGGCCCCACGATATGGCAGCCGAGGATACGATCAGTCGATCCATCGACGATCAGCTTCATCAACACGCGGGACTGGCTGCCCGACATGGTCGATTTCAGCGAGCGGAAGTCGGTCTTGTAGATATCGACATGGGTGTATTGCGCCAGTGCTTCGGCTTCGGTCAGGCCGACGGTGCCAACCTCGGGCTGCGTGAACACCGCCGTCGGGATATCGGCGTGGTCCACCTGCACCGGACGGTTGCCGAACACTGTGTCGGCAAAGGCATGGCCTTCACGAATGGCGACGGGAGTGAGATTGATCCGATGCGTGACGTCGCCGACTGCGTAAATGTTCGGGACGTTGGTCTGTGAGAATTCATTGACGGCGATGCCGCCATTGACCGGATTGAGCGCGACACCGGCCTTATCAAGCCCAAGACCTTTGATATTCGGATGGCGCCCGACCGCGAACATCACCTGATCGGCGGCGACGCTCGATCCGCTCGACAGATGCGCGCTGAAGGATTCGCCGTGTTTCTCGACTTTAGTGACAATACATCCGGTCAGGACTGTGATGCCGGCCTTCTCCATTTCGCTGCGGACATGCTTGCGCACATCCTCGTCGAATCCGCGCAGAATGTTTTCACCGCGATAGATCACGGTAACGTCGGCGCCGAGGCCTGCGAAGATGCAGGCGAACTCCAGCGCGATGTAACCACCGCCCTGGATAACAATCCGCTTCGGCAACGTCTTGAGATGAAACACCTCGTTTGAGGAGATCACATGCTCGATGCCAGGAATGGCTTCGCCGTGGTTGGGTGTGCCGCCGGTCGCGATCAGGATATATTTTGCTCTGACGCTCTCACCGGTCGAAAGACGCAATGTGTGCGCGTCCTCCAACGTAACGCGGGCCTTGACGATCGTCGCCCCGGCCTTCTCGACGTTGAACGTATACGCCGCTTCGAGCCGCGCGATTTCCTTGTCCTTGTTGGCAATCAGCGTGGACCAGTCGAAGGTCGCTTCGGGGATGGTCCAGCCGAAACCAGCGGCATCGTCCAGTTCATGGCGAACGTGGGATGCGTAGACCATCAGCTTCTTGGGCACACAGCCGCGGATCACGCAGGTGCCGCCCATGCGATATTCCTCGGCGACCATGACGCTTGCACCATAACCGGCAGCGATGCGGGCAGCGCGCACGCCGCCCGATCCGCCGCCAATCACAAACAGGTCAACGTCCCGGTCCGCCATGGAATATCCGATCGTTAGATGTCTTTGCCGCGCTTCTTCATTTCAGCGCGAAACTTGCCATTGATTTCTTCGCCGAACTTCTGCGCCCACTGATCCATATACTGGCGCGCCTGATTAAATGCAGCAGGCTCCTGCGCAATTACTTTCGCACCGAGCGGCGACTTGTAAAACGCGGCGAGCTCCTTGAGCTCCGGTTCGGTGAATGAACTGGCGTAAATCCGCGCCATTTCCTCGCCGATTTCCTTTTCGCGCCCTGCCAACTCCTTCGCCACCACGACCGCAACTTCGTTGAGGTCCTTCTGGTAGTTCAGATTCGACTGCAGAAGCACATCCTTGGTCCGCTGCACGAGACCGGGCACCGCGCCCTGATAGATCGCGCTGACATTCTTCGATGTCAGGATTTCCTTCGCATAACCGATGGCGGCTGCGGATGGCGGCTTTGGCGCCTGCGCCATCGCACTGCTCATCGTCAGGGCAAGCGCCGCGCTGGCCGCGAGCAACAGGTTCGAAAACTTTCTCATATCAATTCTCCTTCATGGCGGCCCGTCAGGGCCGTTCAACAACGCGAATACCCTGCGGACCGGCCAGCACGGCCGTGCGCGCGAGGCCGATAAACAGGCCATGCTCGACTACGCCCGGAATCGAATTCAGTGATGCCGCCAGCTTCGGGGAATCCGGAATCCGCCCAAGCCTGGCATCGATAATCCAGTGGCCGCCATCAGTGACGAAAACGTGGCCGTCCTTTGTCTTGCGAATATCCATTGGCCCGGAAACGCCGTTTTTGGCGAAGACGGCCTCGATAGCCCGGCGCGTCGCGCCCAGGCCGAATGGAATGACCTCGATCGGCAACGGAAAGCGGCCGAGGGTTTCGACCCACTTGGTCTCGTCGGCAATAACGATCATGCGGTCGGAGGCCGCCGCAACGATCTTCTCGCGCAGCAAGGCTCCGCCCCCGCCCTTGATCAGTTCAAGATTGGGGTCGACTTCGTCGGCACCATCCACGGTGAGATCAAGGCGATCGACCTTCTCAAGCGTGGTCAGTGGCACGCCGCAACGCTCGGCATCGGCTCGCGTCGCTTCCGATGTCGGTACGCCGACCACTGTCAGACCCGCCTTCACGCGCTCGCCAAGCAGCTCGACGAAATGCTTGGCGGTGGAGCCCGTGCCGAGGCCCAGCTTCATGCCTTCCCGCACCTGCTCGACCGCGCGCGCCGCCGCCTGCCTTTTCAGATCATCCGTCGACATCATAACCCTCGATGTTCCGTTCCCATGGAACGCGAGGCATATAGCGCGGTTTTTGCGATGAGGGATACCGCCTTGGAGGCGAAAACCCGGTAAAAGGAACCCACATAAGACCAATTCTTCGGTGGGGCTTGCTTGATCACGTCCCGACCGCTAGCGATCCGGCATGACCAAGTCTCCCCTCGTTGTATTTGATCTCGACGGCACCCTCGTCGATACCGCCCCTGACCTCGTGGGCGCCTTGAATTTCGTACTCCAGCGAGAGGGCCTGCCACTTGTACCGGTAGCGTCGGCACGCACCATGATCGGAGCCGGAGCGCGCAAGCTGATCGAACGCGGCCTGGAAGTGGACGGCCGCGAGGTCAGCGCGGCAGACCTCGATCGGCTGACCACGGATTTCATCGCCTATTACAAGGACCACATCGCGGATGCATCGCTGCCGTTCGATGGCTTGCACGCCGCGCTCGACACTCTCGAACAACAGGGTTTCAGGTTCGCAGTCTGCACCAACAAGCTGGAAGGTCTCTCCAGGCTGCTGCTTGCAAAGCTGGAAATGACCGGCCGGTTTGCCGCGATCTGCGGTGCAGATACGTTCGGCGTGGCTAAGCCGGACCCCATCATTTTTCGCCAGACCGTCGCACAGGCGGGCGGAGATCTGTCGCGGGCGATTATGGTTGGGGATTCCGGGCCTGACGTCGGAGTCGCGCGGCGCGCGGGTGTGCCAGTTATCGGAGTCACCTTCGGCTACACGGAAACGCCGATCGCGGAACTGAAGCCCGATGCCGTCATTGGTCACATGCGCGACCTGCCGGGTGCAGTCGAGAGCTTGCTGAAGTGTCCATAAGATACTGTTTTATATGAGTTATTCTTACAGATAGACTTTCGCAAGCCGCATTAACCTTCACTTAACGAATCCAGAGCGCCCCGTTGCGCGGGGGATACGACACTTCTAAGGTCCCCGCGGGGACTATGCGGCTACCACCGCATCACAAGACGGATGCATCATGCGTATCATCGTTGTTGTTGCGGCGGGCCTTGGCCTTGCGGGCTGCTCATCATTTTCCATGCCTGACATGCTCAAGTCGGCGCCGCCGACTGTCACGGTGCAAATGGAATCGCTCCCCCCGGGAGCTGAGGCGCGCACATCCACCGGCCAAACCTGCAAGACGCCTTGCGCCATGGCCATCCCGGTCGAAAACGATTTCACGGTCACCTTTACGCTCCCCAAATATCAGCCGGAAACCGTGCCTGTGCAGGTCATTCGAGATCCAGCCAGCCCCGCTTCCAGTGTCGTGGACCCCAACCCGGTCTATGCCGAATTGCAGTTGGCTCCTCCACCCAAGAGGGGCGGCCGGGCTGCGCCCAAGGCACCAGCAAAGCCGAAGCCGAGAGCCGCACCGGCGGCGGCTGCACAACCGGCCGAACCCGCGAATTCTCCCTTCCCGCCCCCGCCCGGCCGCTAATCCGGTTCCCGGGACAGATTGATTGTATCAGCGGGACTTCATGCCTAGATTAAGGTCTGGCATGCCACCGTCGGCGTAACCGGCGTAAGGCGAAGCAAGACCAAGGGCGCTATATGAGCGGACCTGCTCACAACTCGATTGCCGTTCCGACGGCTTCCCCCATGATTGACCCGTTCGGCCGGTCGATCAGCTATCTGCGTGTGTCGGTCACCGACCGGTGCGATCTGCGCTGCTTCTATTGCATGTCCGAGGACATGACTTTCCTGCCGAAGTCCGACTTGCTCACCCTTGAGGAACTGGACCGGCTCTGCTCGACCTTCATCGCCAAGGGCGTCCGCAAGCTGCGCCTCACCGGCGGCGAACCGCTGGTCCGGCGCAATGTTATGTCCCTGGTGCAGTCCCTCTCGCGCCATATCGAATCCGGCGCCCTTGATGAACTCACGCTGACGACAAACGGTTCACAGCTCGAGCGATTTGCATCCGAACTCAAAACTCATGGCGTCCAGCGCATCAATGTCTCGCTCGATACGCTCAATGCCGAAAAATTCCGCGCCATCACGCGCTGGGGTGATCTCGACAAAGTCCTGCGCGGCATCGAAGCAGCCAGGAATGCAGGCCTTAAGGTCAAGATCAATGCGGTTGCGCTGAAGAACATGAACGAGGACGAAATCCCCTCGCTCATGGAGTGGGCCCACGGCAAGGACATGGACCTCACCCTGATCGAGGTCATGCCGATGGGCGACATCGGTGAAGGACGGATCGATCAATACCTTCCACTATCGCTGCTCCGCTCCCGCCTCGCCGCCCGCTATACCCTGACCGATCTTCCCGACAACACGGGGGGGCCGGCACGTTATGTCCGCGTTAGCGAGACAGGCGGCAGGCTCGGTTTCATTACTCCGATGACCCATAACTTCTGCGAATCCTGCAATCGGGTTCGCATCACATGCACCGGCACGCTTCACACCTGCCTCGGCCACGAAGACTCTTCCGATTTGCGAAAGCCGCTGCGCGCTTCCAGTGAAGACACCCTCCTCGCGGCCGCGATCGATCGTGCCATAGGCCTCAAACCGAAGGGGCACGACTTCATTATCGACCGCCGCCACAATCGGCCGAGTGTCAGCCGGCACATGAGCGTGACAGGCGGTTAATCGCGGAATGTTGCGTATTCCGGCAGTTTCCTTGACATAAATTTCCAGGCAATCGCCCTTGCCTCCCGTTCGTCATTGTTTCGCAGCGAAACCGTCAAACTTCCAATTGACGGCGGCGTAAGTCGCTGAAATGGTGCCGCCGCGTCATAATGCCTCGGCTGAGCACAGCCGCGCCTCGCGCATACGGGGCAGGAAAAAGCAAATGCATATTTCGGGGGGGATGCGTTGGACATCGTAAAATTTACGCGCGTTGCTGATGGCGTCAGTGATGTTGCCGGCTACATCGCAAAATGGCTCGTGCTGTTGGCCTGCCTCGTAAGCGCGGGAAATGCTGTCGTCCGCTATCTCATTAGCTACAGCTCGAACGGTTTGCTGGAAATCCAGTGGTACATGTTCGGCGGCATCGTACTCCTCGGAGCTGCGCAGACCCTGCGCCTGAACGAACACGTCCGCGTCGACCTTTTGTATTCATGGGTGTCGGACAGAACGCGGCTTTGGATCGACATCTTCGGCTTCACAATCTTCCTGCTGCCGGTGATGGGCTACCTGACCTATCTGACACTGCCATTCTTCCTGCAGTCGTTTGAATCGAAAGAGATGTCGATGAACGCCGGCGGCCTGATCCTGTGGCCAGCCAAGGCCCTGCTGCCCACCGGCTTCATCCTGCTCTTCATTCAGGGGCTTGCCGAACTTGCCAAGCGTATCGCGGCGCTGGCCGGTGCGATACGCATCGACACGCACTACGAAGCCCCCCTGCAGTAACAACCGAACGCACGAGACGGATTTAACTGATGTTTTCGCACGGCGTATTTCCCCCGCTGATGTTCGGGACCATGATCCTGTTCATGCTGATCGGGTTTCCGGTCGCATTCTCCCTGGCCGCGGTTGGCCTGTTCTTCGGCATTCTCGGGATCAACACCGGACATTTCGATCCGTCATTCCTGCAGGCCCTGCCGTTCCGTTTCTACGGGATCATTTCCAACGACCTGCTGCTGTCGATCCCCTTCTTCACCTTTATGGGTGCGATCCTCGAGCGCTGCGGTCTTGCGGAAGATCTGCTTGAAGGCACCGGCCAGTTGTTCGGCAAGATCCCCGGCGGTCTCGCCTATGCGGTCATCATCGTCGGCGCCATTCTCGGCGCCATCACCGGAACGGTCGCGGCGTCCGTCATCGCCATGGGCGTGATCTCTCTACCGATCATGATCCGCTATGGCTACGATATGCGGCTCGCAACCGGCGTTATTGCAGCATCAGGAACGATCACGCAGCTGATCCCGCCTTCCCTCGTGCTGATCGTGCTCGCCGACCAGCTCGGCCGCTCTGTTGGTGATATGTATCTCGGCGCGATCGGTCCCTCGATCCTGCAGGTCGTGATCTTCCTGCTCTACATCGTCGGCATCTCGATCCTGCAGCCGCAAAAAATGCCCCCCATTCCGGAGTCCGCGCGAGAGCCGATGGACTGGAAGCTCGTCAGCCGCGTGCTGTGGGGCATGATCCCGTCGATCGTTCTGATCTTCCTCGTTCTTGGCACCATCGGTCTTGGATTAGCGACACCGACGGAAGCCGGCGCCATGGGCGCTGTGGGTGCAATGGTTCTCGCCGCAATGCATCGCCGCCTGACATGGCCGCTGGTTGAGCAAGCCATGACGTCCACGATGCGGCTGACGGCGATGGTGGTGTTCATTCTGATCGGCTCGACCTGCTTCAGTCTTGTGTTCCAGGGCATGGATGGCGCCCGCTGGATCGAACATCTGCTCACCGGACTGCCGGGCGGCGTGGTCGGCTTCCTGATCTTCGTCAATATCTTCGTGTTCTTCCTTGCATTCTTCCTCGACTTCTTCGAGATCGCCTTCATCATCATCCCGCTGCTTGCACCGGTGGCGGCCAAGCTCGGCATTGATCTCGTGTGGTTCGGCGTCCTGCTCTGCGTGAATATGCAGACGTCGTTCATGCATCCGCCGTTCGGCTTCGCGCTGTTCTATCTGCGCGGCATCGCGCCGCCGGAAGTGAAGAGCTCCGACATCTACTGGGGCGCGATGCCCTGGGTGCTGATGCAGGTGATACTTGTGATCATCGTAATCTACTGGCCGGGCGCGGTGACCTATTGGATCGACAACACCAAGGTCGACACAACCAACGTCAAGATCGAAATTCCTCAAATCGAGATACCACAACTCGATCTCGGCCCATCGAAATAGCCCGCAGCAACAGAGCATGAAAAAGCCCGACCTCACCCGAGGTCGGGCTTTTGTTTTTTAACTTGAGCGTTTGAAAATCAGGTTCGCGTGCGCGAGCGGATCTGGAAGCTGTCGAAGCTGTATTCCGCGACCTGCCACCAGGTGTATTGGTCGCCGCGGAATGCGGCCATCGCCTCGTAGATCTTCTTGAAGTTCGGGTTTTTCTCCGAGGTTTCCTTGTAGACTTCGTTGGCAGCTTTCAACGACGCGTCCATGATAGACGATGGGAACGGACGCAATTGCGTGCCACCGGCCACCAGTCGCTTGAGTGCAGGAGGATTGTACGCATCGTACCGAGCTTGCATGGTTTCATTGGCAAGTGACGATGCCGTTTTAAGGATCGACTTGTAGCCGGCCGGAAGCGACTCCCATTTCGCAAGGTTGACGAGATTATGCAGCGAAGGGCCGCCTTCCCACCAGCCTGGGTAGTAGTAATACTTCGCGACCTTCTGGAAACCGAGTTTCTCGTCGTCATAAGGGCCGACCCACTCGGCGGCATCAATGGTGCCCTTTTCCAGCGATGGATAGATATCTCCGCCAGCGACCTGCTGAGGCACGACACCGAGCCTGGTGAGCACCTGCCCTGCAAAGCCGCCAATACGCATCTTCAGTCCATTGAGGTCCTGCGTATCCTTTAGCTCCTTGCGATACCAGCCGCCCATCTGACAGCCGGTGTTACCAGCAAGCAGCGCAACAACGTTGTGAGGTTTCAGAAACTCGTTGAAGAGCTCACCCCCGCCGCCAACCTGCAGCCAGGCCGTCTGCATTCGGCTGTTCAGGCCGAACGGCACGGCGGTCCCGAGTGCGAAGGTGGGGTCCTTGCCGACGTAGTAGTAAGTGGCCGTATGGGCCATTTCCACAGTCCCATTCGAAGCAGCATCGAGCGCCTGAAGGCCGGGAACGATTTCGCCCGCTGCAAAGACCTGGATCTGGAATCTGTTGTCGGTGGCTTCCGCGACGGCCTTCGAAAAGACTTCGGCCGCGCCGTAAATCGTATCGAGGGATTTCGGAAAGCTGGATGTCAGACGCCATTTGATTTCAGGCATCGACTGGGCGATGGCAGGTGATGCGATCGCGGCACCGGCTGCGCCGATGCCCGCGACTTTGATAAAGTCACGACGTTTCATGAACGTTTCCCTTGGGTGTGATGTGGGTTTGCACCGCCTTTGTTGTTCAGGGTTGTTCTTGAGTTTCTTCGTGAGGCTTGAGCCAAGCATGGAACAACCGGTTCCGAATATCTATGGCGATTTCGTTGGCCGCACTGCAAAAGAAAGCCCGGCCTCCTCGCGGAGACCGGGCTCATTTAACTGCTTCAGTCGGACGTGATCAGCCGCGGGTGCGCGAGCGGATCATGAAGCTGTCGTTGGTGTATTCGGCAACCTGCCACCACAGATACTGGTCCGAACGGTAAGCCTGCATCGCGTCGATCGCCTTCTTGAAGTCGGCGTTCTTGGCGGAGATTTCAGCCCACAGTTCGTTGGTCGCCTTGAGGCAGGCATCGAGCACTTCGTTGGTGAACGGACGAAG
This sequence comes from Afipia sp., assembly GCA_017308595.1. Taxonomy (GTDB): domain Bacteria; phylum Pseudomonadota; class Alphaproteobacteria; order Rhizobiales; family Xanthobacteraceae; genus Afipia. Next base: position 873,705 of record JAFKER010000005.1, on the reverse strand, counting down.
CTGCGTGCCGCTGGCCACCAGACGCTTCAGCGCGCCGGGGTTCTGCATGTCATAGCGAGCAGGCATCCAGCCGTTCACGTGAGCCGCAGCGTTGGTCAGGATCGCCTGATAGTTCTTGGGCAGAGCGTTGAACTTCTCGAGGTTCGCAAAGGCATGAACCGTCGGCCCACCTTCCCAGAAGCCTGGGTAATAGTAGTACTTCGCGACCTTCTGGAAGCCGAGCTTTTCGTCGTCATACGGACCGACCCACTCGGCCGCATCGATGGTGCCCTTTTCCAGCGACGGATAGATGTCACCGCCGGCGAGCTGCTGCGGAACGACGCCGACCTTGGCCAGCACCTGACCCGCAATGCCGCCGATGCGCATCTTCAGGCCCTGAAGGTCAGCAACGGTCTTGATTTCCTTGCGGAACCAGCCGCCCATCTGGGTGCCGGTGTTGCCGCAAGGCATGCCGATCACGCCATGCTTCTTGTAAAACTCGTTGGCGATGTCGCCGCCGCCGCCCTGCTCAAGCCAGGAGTTCTGCATGCGGGTGTTCAGGCCGAACGGGACCGATGCGAAGATCGCGAAGGTCGGATCCTTGCCGACGTAGTAGTAGGAAACGGTGTGGCTCATTTCGACCGTGCCGTTCGAGGTCGCATCGAGCGCCTGCAGGCCGGGAACGATTTCACCCGCGGCAAACACCTGAATCTGGAATTTGTTGTCGGTCATTTCGGCGACGTACTTCGCGAGCTGCTCACCACCGCCATAGATGGTGTCGAGCGACTTCGGGAAGCTGGACGCCAGGCGCCATTTCACTTCGGGGGACGATTGGGCAATGGCCGGCGAGGCAACGGCGGTCGCGGCGGCTCCGGCTGCAGTTACTTTCAGAAAATCACGACGCTTCATGCGGCATCTCCTTGTGGGGGGCGTTTCTTTTTGAAATCCCTCTGGGGGCGGTCTCTAGCACGGAAGTTGATTTGCGGAAAATCGGTAACGTCACTTCCCAGTCACATTCAACCAAAGTCGAATATCCCTCGAAATCGGCAGTTCAGGCAAACGGGTCAAACGGCGTGCGCGGCACCGGTGAGCTGCTGTTTGATGTCGGTGGCAATTGCCCGATAAATCCTGGCATGGACACTCTCAGGCTCGCTGTCGACGACCGGCGTACCGGCATCCGAAGATGTCCGGATCGCCATATGCAGCGGGATTTCACCGAGAAACGGCACCTTCAGCCGCTCGGCCTCGTGCCGGGCTCCGCCGTGCCCGAAAATATCCGAACGCGTGCCGCATTCGGGGCACTGGAAATAACTCATGTTTTCGATGATCCCCAGGGTGGGGACATTGACCTTGTCGAACATGGCTATGCCACGCCGGGCATCGATCAAGGCAAGATCCTGAGGCGTGGACACGATGACCACCCCCCTCAAGGGGACCTGCTGGGCAAGCGTCAATTGCGCATCGCCAGTCCCCGGCGGCATGTCCACCACAAGGACATCCAGCTCACCCCATGCGACATCCCACAGCATCTGCCGGATCGCAGACATGACCATCGGCCCGCGCCAGACCATTGCCGTATCTTCCTCGACCAGGAAGCCGATCGACATCAGCGGCATTCCGAACCGCGTGATCGGGATCATTTTCTTGGCATCGTTGACCGTCGGCTTTTCGCGCACGCCGGTCAGGCGCGGCACTGAGGGGCCATAGATGTCAGCGTCAAGCAGCCCCACGCGCAGGCCGAGATCGCGCAATGCGAGAGCCAGATTAAGCGCCGTGGTGGACTTACCCACCCCACCCTTGCCAGATGCCACCGCGATGATCGAGCCAATCCCTGGAATGGCCGCTTGCTGGTTCATCGGCGAATCCGCCGGTCCACCATGGGGCCTGTGCTGCGCCACCGGTTTCACGCCGTGGGAATGCTGATGCGAATGCTGTTGCGGCGCTGGAGCCGTCCCCGGCCTACGCTCGGCCGTCAACGCCACCATGGCCGTCGTGACCCCCGGTATCCGCCTTACCGCGGCTTCCGCCTTGGCGCGGACATCCTCCCACGCCCTCGCCTCGCTCGCATCGACATTGATCGAGAAGAAAACCTTGCCGTCGGAAGCGGTTATTTCCGACAGGACTTTCGCTTCGGTCAAAGCGACGCCGCGCGGTGACGACACGGCGCGAAGAGCCGCAAGAACCTGAGTTTTATCGATTGCCACAACACATCTCCCGGCCTGTGCCCCTTGGAGCCGTTGCCTGACGCGCTTTCATACGCCCGTTACATGTGCCGTCAACGGCCTTGCAAGGTAGTCCATCATTCGCATAGCTGTTGCCATCCCACCTGCCGGAAAATCCGGCCAAAAGCACTCCAGCAATCCAAAGAGCACGATATGGCAAAAGTTGCATTTCTCGGCCTCGGCGTCATGGGATTCCCGATGGCAGGACATCTGGTCACCAAAGGTGGCCACGAGGTGACGGTCTACAATCGCACCGCCGCAAAATCGAAAGCCTGGGCCGAGAAGTTCGGTGGCCGGGCTGCGGTAACCCCCAAAGCTGCGGCTGAAGGGCAAGATTTCGTAATGGCCTGCGTCGGCAATGACGACGACCTGCGTGCGGTGACCATCGGGGCCGACGGGGCGTTCTCGGCTATCAAGCCAGGCGGCATTTTTGTCGATCATACGACCGCGTCCGCTGAAGTGGCCCGGCAGCTCGATGCAGAAGCCAGCAAGCGCGGCTTTCAATTCATCGATGCACCGGTCTCAGGCGGTCAAGCTGGCGCCGAGAACGGCGTGCTGACCGTCATGTGTGGCGGCAGCGATGCTGCCTACAAGGCGGCTGAACCAGTGATCGCGTCCTACGCACGCATGTGCAAGTTGCTCGGCCCTGCCGGTTCCGGCCAGCTCACCAAGATGGTGAACCAGATTTGCATCGCCGGCCTTGTCGAAGGACTTTCCGAAGGAATCCATTTCGCGAAAAAGGCCGGGCTCGATGTCGAGGCTGTGATCGACACCATTGCGAAGGGCGCGGCACAGTCCTGGCAGATGGAAAACCGCTACAAGACCATGAACGAGGGCAAGTTCGATTTCGGATTTGCCGTGGAATGGATGCGCAAGGACCTGTCGATCTGCCTTGCTGAAGCCCGCCGCAACGGCGCAAGCCTCCCTGTGACTGCGCTGGTCGACAACTTCTATTCCGAGGTGGAGAAGATGGGAGGCAAGCGCTGGGATACGTCCAGCCTGCTGGCCCGGCTGCAGCGCTGAATCCGATAATAAAGGACGATTAAAAAGGCGGCGCGGTAATTCCGTGCCGCCTTTTTGCTTGCGGCATTGGACGATGTGGACAGCATCGTTCCACAGCCGCCGGATTCATACTTTCTTAACCCGATTAAATTGACCTTTAAGCCAGCTCTTAATGATTTAGCGCCAAAAATAGCGGGCAGAGATATGCGCGCGGCGAGGCGCGCCATTGGCATTTGTTCGGGATTTGTTGCGTAAGTATGAATGACCCCGCCGACACGAGAGAACTTTCCGCGACATCGGCGGAAATGCCGGCGCGGAATCGCCGGGCAGCCTCGCAACGCGTCCGTGAAGCACGCGACCGCTTGACGTCCACCAGCGGAACCCGCCCCGCTTTCGATCACGAACTGCTGCGGCAATACGCACAAACGCGAATCTCGGCCTCGCTGGTTGTTATTCTGCTCGTGGTCTCGACCGGCATTTTGTCGAGCTTCTGGATTCCCGCCGTTACCGCCGTGATCTGGACTGCAGGGATTTTGGCGATCCACGGCGTCATCATCCGCTTCTGTTCGAAATTCCTCGCCGTCACATCTTCCTCGCCCACCATCACTCAAAAATGGCGGCTGCGCTTTGTCGCACTGGACCTGCTCTACGGATTGGCATGGACCGTCGTCCTGGTTCATCCGTCGGGCATCGACGTTGTCTCAAACACATTAATGCTGTTCGTGATGCTGCTCGTGATCGCAGTCTCGAGCATGCTGGCGGCAAGTTTGCCAATTGCGGCCTTTGCCGCGACCATTCCAGTCTCGGGCGCGATCGCCCTGAACTTTATTCTTCGCGGCACGTTCGACGACTATATTCTCGCCGCGCTTGCCGTTACCGCGGAGGGTTATTTCGGCCTGCTTGCTCATCGCCTGCATTCGACAACCCTTGCTACGCTTGAGGCGCGCGCGGAAAAGGACGCACTGATCGGCGAACTCGAACAGGCCAAGGCGATCTCCGACGAAGCCCGCCACCGCGCCGAATCCGCAAACGTGTCGAAGTCGCGATTCCTGGCGCAGATGAGCCACGAGTTGCGCACGCCGCTGAATGCCATCCTCGGATTTTCCGAGGTAATGAAGAGTGAAATCTTCGGTCCTCATGCCGTTGAGGTCTACAAGGATTATTCTTCGGACATTCATAATTCCGGCGTGCATCTCTTGAACCTGATCAACGAGATTCTTGATCTGTCGCGCATTGAGGCCGGACGCTACGAACTCAACGAAGAGCCGATCTCGCTGGTTCATATCGTTGCCGATTGCCACCATCTCTTGAAACTGCGCGCTTCCAGCCGTGGCATCACAATTCATGAGGTGTTCGAGCAGGACATGCCGAAGCTGTGGGGCGATGAACGCGCTACGCGGCAGGTGGTCCTGAATCTTCTCTCGAACTCGATCAAATTCACTCCGCCCGGCGGCGAGATCTGGCTCAAGGTCGGCTGGACAGCCTCCGGCGGACAATATCTCAGCGTCAAGGACACCGGCTCCGGCATCGCCGAAGACGAGATCCCCGTCGTGCTTGCCTCGTTCGGTCAGGGATCGAATTCCATCAAGTCCGCGGAGCAAGGTGCGGGCCTCGGTCTTCCGATCGCCAAGAGCCTGATCGATATGCACGGCGGCACTTTCACACTCAAATCAACATTGCGCGTCGGCACCGAGGTGATCGTCACTTATCCGCCGGAACGCGTGATGACCGCCCTTGCCCCGATGCGCGACGATTCCCCGCCGCTGCAACCGGATCGCCCGCCGGAAGGAATGACCGGCGACAAGAGCCGCCCCCGCTACAAACCGATCATGAATGCGGGAACCGGTATCTAGAGCATCTTGCGCGAGCGATAAAAAATGACGATCACTACCGTGCATGAACCAGGAAACGACATCGAAGCAAGAAACACCCTGTATCGCGGTGTGCTTCATCGATCCAAAAGCCAAGCTCTGCCTGGGCTGCGGACGCACGCTTCCCGAGATTGCGCGCTGGCACAAGATGGACAATGGCGAGCGATTGGCCGTGATGGCGACGCTGCAGCAACGTATGCAGGATGCCGGCCTGCCGATCCCCGCCCCGCGCTCCTGACGCAATCCCCGCCCTTCGACAAAGCAGGTGCTGCATGATGCGCGGATTGATGATCGTTGCGCTTGTGGTCTCGGCCGTCGGTTTTCTGCTGTCGATCTCGAATCCAGTCGCGTTCGCCAGCGTCAAGGGCGCCCTGATCCGCGTGACGGATCACGCGGCAAAATCAAAGCCGGTCCGCGCGGTTGAGATCGCGCGCAGCGATAGCGGCGAGTTTTCATTGCGGGCGAAGATCAATGGTGTCAGCACCCCGATGGTGATCGACACCGGCGCCACGTCTGTGGTGCTGACCTACGAGACGGCCAAGGCCGCGGGCCTGCCGCTGGAACTGCTGGACTACAGCGTGGATGTCGAAACCGCCGGCGGCCGCGTCCGTGCCGCGCGGCTGACATTGGATCGGCTTTCCGTCGGCAAGCTTGTCGAGCGATCGGTCCCCGCGCTCGTGGTGCCGCGCGGTCAGATGAAATCCAATCTGCTGGGCATGAGCTTTCTGAACCGGCTGGAAAGCTGGGAGGTCCGCCCCGACAAACTGATGCTGCGCGGATACCCCTGAATCACGCGGCGATCGGAGCGACCGAACGCTCCTCGACGGTTCGGAGCGCGCCACGCAACGCCTCCGTCCCCGCTTCCGGCCTGGTACAGACCTCCGCAAGATAACGCCGAAACGCCCGAGCCCCCGGTACGCCGTGAAACGCGCCAACCAGATGCCGCGTAATCGAGTGAAGTCTGGTGCCGGCTGCAAGCTCGCGTTCGATGTAAGGCATCAAGGCTTCGATGGCTTCATGCATGGTCGCATGTGGCGCAGGCTCGCCGTACATTTCAGGATCAACACTCAGCAGCCGCCACGGCTCCTGATAAGCTGCGCGTCCTAGCATCGCGCCGTCGACATGCGTCAGATGCTGCTTTGCCGCCGCGATGGTCGCGATGCCGCCATTGATGATCACCGGAACACCGGGCAACGCAGCCTTGAGCCGATAAACACGATCATAGTCGAGCGGCGGGATATCGCGGTTTTCCTTCGGCGATAATCCATTCAGCCACGCTTTACGCGCATGAACCACCAGTGCGTCAGAGCCTGCAGCAATCACCGCGCGGCTCAGCGTATCAAGCGCCACTTCAGGATCCTGATCGTCGATACCGATGCGGCACTTTACCGTGACCGGAATTTTGACGGCCTGCTTCATCGCCGCAACGCCTTCAGCCACGAGTTGCGGCTCCGCCATCAGGCACGCGCCGAACCGGCCGTCCTTCACGCGATCCGACGGACAGCCGACATTGAGATTGATCTCATCGTAGCCGAAACCTTCTCCGATACGTGCGCTCTCGGCGAGATCGCGCGGATTCGAGCCACCGATCTGAAGCGCAACTGGATGCTCGCTGGCATCGAAGCCAAGCAGCCGCTGACGGTCGCCATGGATGACAGCGCCGGTCGTCAGCATCTCGGTGTAAAGCCGAGCGCGCCGCGACAAGAGACGATGGAAGACGCGGCAATGCCTGTCTGTCCAATCCATCATCGGGGCGACGGAAAAAATATGATTATATTCCAATGCTTTATCCATATTCGGAACGGCGTGTGCCGGCCTCAATATAAGCAACCACGCCTCTGATGGGCCTTGTACGCCACGCGATCAGAATTTCAAAACCTGAACAAGGCATCGGCAAGCACGAGATGATGACTGCCCTGCTTCACCATCAGTTGACAGTATCATGTTCCGGCCTCAATCCAGAGAGGCAGTCCGCCAAACCGGATACGGGAAAAAGCAAAGCAAAAAAGGAACGCCATCTCATGACGTCGCTGCGAGCGCTTCGCCCGGCTTTCCCTATTTTGCTCGGTGCGTCGCTGATGCTGACCCTCAGCATGGGCATCAGGCAAAGCCTCGGCATCTTCATGCAGCCGCTGACCCGCGACATTGGCATTTCGATTTCTGAATTCACTGTCGCGATCGCAATCCAGAATTTGGCTTGGGGCTTCACCCAGCCGATCGCTGGCGCTTATGCCGCGCGCTATGGATTCCGGCCCGTCGTGCTGATCGGCGCGGGACTCTTCATTGCCGGTCTTGTGCTGATGGCAGCATCGCAGGGTTTTCTCAGCATCATGATCGGTGCGGGCGTGCTGATCGGTACATCGCTGTCCTGCATCGCCTCGTCCGTCAGCATGGCTGTTGCAGCGCGATCCGTTCCAACGTCGTCGCGAAGTCTTGTTCTCGGCATCGTGTCCGCTGCGGGATCGCTGGGTGCACTGATCGCAGCGCCGCTCGGTCAGGCTCTCAACCAAGAGTATGGCTGGCGTATCGGCATTGCGGGTTTTATCATTCTGTCGCTGGCACTGATCCCCGCGACATGGTTCGCCGGAAAGGTAGACAAGCTCCCGCTCCCGCCAGCACCTTCCAATGACATCGATGGAGTTTCCGCAAAGGCCGTCATCGGGCGCGCGCTGGGAAACGTATCGTTCATCGTGATGACGATGGCCTATTTCGTCTGCGGAATGCAGCTCGTCTTTCTCACGACGCACCTGCCGACTTATCTGGCCATCTGCGGTATGGACCCGATGCTGAGTGCGCAGACACTCGGCGTCATCGGCGGTTTCAATGTGATCGGCAGCCTGTTCTTCGGCTGGGCTGGCGGCAGGTGGAACAAGCTCGCGCTGTTAGGGGGAATCTATTTCTCGCGATCTCTTATTCTGGGCTGGTACTTCATGCAGGTACCGACGCCAACGACGACCCTGATCTTCGCAGCTTTGATGGGATTTCTGTGGCTCGGCGTCGGTCCGCTGGTTGCGGGGGCTATCGTCGAGATGTTCGGATTGAAGTGGCAGGCGATGATCGCCGGCCTTGCCTTCATGAGCCATCAGCTTGGCAGCTTCCTCGGCGCACTCGGCGGCGGCCTGATCTATGACTCGCTCGGCTCCTACACGCTGGCGTGGCAAGCCGGCGTCACCATCGGCCTGACGGCTGGCATCGTTCAGATTGCGTTTGCGCTGATACGCCCGTCCGAGCCTCCCATGGCCCTCCAGACGCAATAGCTGGCGGCACGAGGCGGCAATCAGCTATGCAAGCCGGGCGCTTCGTGGCCGGTGCGCGCGACATATTCCGTGTAGCCGCCACCATATTGATGAATGCCCTCGGGCGTTAGTTCCAGCACCCGGTTCGACAGTGCGGCCAGAAAATGCCGGTCATGCGAAACGAACAGCATGGTGCCTTCGTATTGCGAGAGCGCAGTGATCAGCATTTCCTTCGTGGCCATGTCGAGATGGTTGGTTGGCTCGTCCAGCACCAGGAGGTTTGGCGGATCGAACAGCATTTTCGCCATCACAAGCCGCGCCTTCTCGCCGCCCGACAGCACCCGGCATCTCTTCTCGACATCATCGCCGGAAAATCCGAAACAACCCGCGAGTGCGCGAAGCGAGCCCTGCCCGGCTTGAGGAAATGAATACTCAAGCTCCTCAAAGACAGTCCGCTCGCCATCGAGCAGGTCCATCGCATGCTGAGCGAAGTAACCCATCTTCACGCTGCTTCCCAGCGCGACAGTGCCGTTGTCAGGTTCTGCCGAGCCCGTAACAAGCTTCAGCAGGGTGGACTTCCCCGCGCCATTGATTCCCATCACGCACCACCGCTCCCTGCGGCGAATCTGGAAATCCAGTCCCTCATAGATCCTACGGCTGCCATAGCTCTTATGAACGTTCTTCAAGCTGACAACATCTTCGCCGGAGCGCGGCGCGGGCAGAAAGTCAAACGCAATCGTCTGGCGGCGCTTGGGCGGCTCGACCCGTTCGATCTTGTCCAGCTTCTTCACACGGCTCTGAACTTGCGCGGCATGAGACGCGCGCGCTTTGAACCGTTCGATAAATTTGATCTCCTTGGCAAGCATCGCCTGCTGGCGCTCGAATTGCGCCTGCTGCTGTTTCTCGCTGACAGCACGCTGCTGTTCATAGAACTCGTAGTTGCCGGAATACGATGTCAATCCGCCGCCGTCGATCTCGACGATCTTGGTGACGATGCGGTTCATGAACTCGCGGTCATGCGAGGTCATCAGCAGCACGCCCTCGTATCCCTTCAGAAACTCTTCAAGCCAGATCAGACTTTCAAGGTCGAGATGGTTGCTCGGTTCGTCAAGCAGCATGGCGTCGGGGCGCATCAACAGAATGCGGGCCAGCGCCACGCGCATTTTCCAGCCGCCGGACAGCGCGCCGACATCGCCGTCCATCATCTCCTGGCTAAAACTGAGACCGGCAAGAACTTCGCGCGCACGGCCCTCAAGCGCGTAACCATCGAGTTCCTCGAACCTGTGCTGAACCTCACCGTACTGCTCGATGATCGCTTCCATCTCATCGGCGCGATCCGGATCCGCCATTGCGGCTTCCAGTTCCTTCAATTCGGCTGCAACCGCGCTCACCGGACCTGCGCCGTCCATCACCTCGGACACGGCGCTGCGGCCCGACATCTCGCCGACGTCCTGGCTGAAGTAGCCGATGGTCACCCCACGATCGACGGAAACCTGCCCTTCATCGGGCAGTTCGCGGCCTGTGATCATCCGGAACAAAGTCGTCTTGCCTGCGCCATTGGGACCGACCAGCCCGACCTTCTCGCCGCGCTGGAGCGCCGCGGACGCCTCGATAAAGAGAATCTGGTGGCCATTCTGCTTGCTGATATTGTCGAGACGAATCATAGGTGCGCGGCATCCGGAACTGAGTTTCGGCCGTGCTTTAAGCCATGTCGTGCGTTAACGGAAGGGTGTTGAGGCGCAAGCTTTCGGCGCACAAATTGACAAAATGTGACGCGACAAGGAAGGTCAGCGGCGGCGGGTGAAAGCCGCGCCACCGGTCAGGAACCGCACATCATGGTCAGCCACCGCCTCCACGCTCTCGACGGCCTGCGCGGTGTCGCCATCCTGCTGGTGATGGGCTTCCACTATTTCTACCATCTGGAGTCATTCTACTACAAATCGACGCTGTATCCCTATGGCGAGACATTCAACAACACGCTGATCTTCAAGTACGGATACATGGGCGTCGAGCTGTTCTTCATCATCTCGGGCTTCGTCATTGCGATGACACTGGAATCGTCGCGATCCGTTATCGACTTCGCGATCCGCAGATTCGTCCGCATCTGGCCGGCGCTGATCGTCTCGGCCGTGCTCACGTTCTTCCTGCTGAACTGGTCGGACTCACCGTTCGCGCTCACCCGCCGCCAGTTCTGGCCGAACTTCCTGCCGTCGCTGACACTGACGCCGACATCGCTATGGTCGGGACTATTTCCGAAGGTGGATTTCGTCACCGGCGTTTACTGGTCGCTGGTGGTCGAAATCCGGTTCTACATGATCGCGGCGATCCTGTTTTGGCTGCTTCCGCGCGACAGGCTCGCGCGCAATCTTGTGATCTTCACGGTCGTCATCTACATCGCCCGCGCGCTGCTTCGGCGTGTGATGCCCGGATACAACGGCGTCTTCGATGCACTGTTCATTCCGGACTATATGCCGTGGTTTGCTGCTGGCGCGGTGTTCTATGAACTTTACAAGGAGCGCCTCACCAAAGATGCAGCACTCATCATGCTCGCCGTCATGTACGTGCTGATCGCACGCGTCAGCACCAATTACGCCATGATCGGGCGGGATCCCGTGATCGCCAGCGCCGCAGGGCTGTCATTTCTAATCCTGTTCTGGCTGCTGTCGACAAGGCCGTCAGCGGTCGGCCTTCTCGAAGTCCGCCCGCTCGTCTGGATCGGCGAATGCAGCTACTCGATCTATCTCTACCATTATGCGATCGGAATGATCCTGATCTCGCAGGTGTCAAAGACCATCGGCCTCGGGCCACAGCTTTTGCTGGTCGCCGCGATTTCGCTGCTGGTGCTGATCGTCGGCCGTATCTCATACGCAATGGTAGAGAATCCCAGCCGGCGCTGGCTGACGAAGTGGCTGATCGGTCCGCCGCAGAAACCTGCGGCGGCTGCAGCACCGGCGGCCTAGTTACTTCCCCTCGAACGTCGGCTGCCGCTTCGAGAGGAATGCATTGACGCCTTCCGCGAAATCCTTCGTGCCGATGCACGCGCCAAACCCCGCAGCTTCCGCCGCAAGCTGGTCATGCAGCGAATTGTCGAGGGACCCGCGCAGCAGCGCCTTGGTCTGACCGAATGCGAAAGTCGGCCCATCGGCAAGACGGCGCGCGAGTTTGTCGGTCTCGCTTGCGAGATCGGCAGCCGGCACAACCCGGTTGACGAGACCGAGACGCAGCGCTTCCTGCGCGTCGTAAACATCCGACAACAATGCGATTTCCATTGCCTTGCGCAGGCCCACAAGCCGCGGCAGCGTCCATGACGAGGATCCGTCCGGGCTGGTGCCGAGTTTCGAATAGGCCAGCGTAAAAATTGCAGTGTCGGCGGCGATCGCCAGATCCGTGGCGAGCGCGATGCTCATACCGGCCCCGGCGACCGCGCCGTGCAGGCTCGCAATCACGGGCTGCGGCAAGCCTGCCAGAATTTCGAGACCCTCGTGCAGCGGCTCCATAATGGTCGGCACATGCGCCCGCACCTGATCCGCCGGTCCCTGGAATGCGGAAATATCGCCGCCTGCCATGAAGGCGCGTCCCTCACCCGCAATGACAATGACGCGATTTCCCTTGTCCGCGGCAATGCTCTCGCAGGCTGCGAGAAATGCATTCGCGGCGTCCACGCTCAGCGCATTCAGAACCTTGGGGCGGTTGAAAACGATGCGCGCGATCGGTCCATCAACTTTCAAAAGCACCGGCTGATCTGACACTGGCATCTCCCTTCACGACTGTTTCTTTGAACAATCGGTATGCCGGAAAATGAGGAGCGTCAACGCACCGTGAGGCGCATGAAACTCATGACGCAGCCGAGGGCGCCGAAGCCCGCCCCGAGCGCAAGCGCCAGCGTCGCACCTTCACGATCGGCGAGCGCAAAACACAGCGCCGCCAGCGCAGCGCCCGTGGTCTGCCCGATCAGGCGGGCGGTGGCGACAATGCCGCTTGCGCCGCCGCTGCGTCCGGCCGGCGCGCTGCCCATGATGGCTTTCATGTTCGGCGACTGGAAGAAGCCGAAACCGCAGCCGCAAATCGCCATGCGCCAGACGATATCGGTCACGCTCGGCGACGGCGGCAGTGTCGCGAGCAACGCCATTCCGATTGCAAGCAGCAGCAACCCGAGACCGCCCAACATGCCCGCGGAATGGCGATCCGACAGCCGGCCCGCGATTGGCGCCATGATGCCGACCACGATCGACCATGGCATCATGAAAAATCCGGTCTCGACCTGGGTCCGGTGCAGCATGTCCTCGAAGTAAAACGGAAGGGATACGAATGCGAGGCCCTGCACCGCGAACGTACACACAGCCGTAGCGACAGACAGCGAGAACATCGGCCTGCGGAACAGATCGACCGGCAGCATGGGAGCCGGATGTCCCGCCTGCCTGCGGATCAGCAATGCGCCGAAAATCACGGCCCCGGCGAGTTCGAGGGCGACAGCCAATCCTGAGGCCTTATGTGCGGCGCTGCCAATTCCCACGATGAAAAGACAGAGACTGATCGAGGTCAGCAGCGCGCCCGGAATATCGAAGGCGTGAGCGGCGCGCGGCGTCGGCGGCAGCGTCTTCATGCCGATCAGCATCGCCGCCACACCAAAGGGAATGTTGATCGCAAACAGCCAGGGCCACGATGCCACCGCCAGAATGCCGGATGCAAGCGCCGGACCGAGGGTGAATGCGGTGGCGACCACCAGCGCGTTATTGCCGAAGCCGCGCCCATGAAGATTGGATGGATAAACGAACCGGACCAGCGCCGTGTTGACGCTCATCACCCCCGCGGCCCCCAGTCCTTGCAAAACGCGGGCGATCAGCAGCGTCGGCAGCGACCACGCCAAAGCGCAGGCGAGCGACGCAACGGTGAACAGCAACAGGCCCCATAGGTAAATGCGCTGATGGCCGATGATCTCGCCCAGAGCGGCGAATGGCAGCAAGGTTGTGACCATCGCGATCTGATAGACGTTGACGACCCAGATCACGTCCGCGGGCGTCGTATTGAGATCGGCGGCAATCGCCGGAAGCGCGATATTGGCAATGGCGGTGTCGAGCGCGGCCATTGCAAGCGCCGTGAAGATCGCCAGAACAGCCCACCGCCTGCGCTCGGGCGGAAGTCCATCCGTGCCGGGTGGCAGCTTCGCTGAAATTGCATCCATTCCGCGAAGTGTCCTGAAACCGGTTCTCGGGAGGTGTGATCGTCCCTGTCTAGTCCGAACAGGCCCCGCCCTGCACTAGCGAGGCTGCATGCGGCATATGCATAAGCCGGGAAATCCGGGGTAACGCTTACACAACCGCGTGAACATTCATGTGCACGCCGTATCAACGAAAGCTCAACGGCTCTTCTCCGAGATAGCGCACGCGCGCCTCGGCCCACTCGTCGCTTTGAATCGTGTGCAGCATTTCAATCGACAGCGGCTTGCGCAGCGGGCTGTCGGGGGACAGCGCAAATGCGTAGCTTTGCGGCTCGATCGACACGTCGAGAACCTTGAGCCGCGATGCGAAGCCCTGCCGAATGGCCCACGCGAGCAGCGGCTTGTCATAGACAAAAGCATCGAGACGTCCGGCGCGCAGCGCTCTCAGGCCGTCACCCAAGTTGGGGTAAGTCTGAAACTTGAGCTTGCGCCGGATCAGATCTCCTTCGGACGACGTCCCCTTGACGGTTCCAATACGCACGGATGCCAGATCCGAGACGCCGGAAATCGTGCCCTGAATTTGCGATGTGGTCAGCACCGACGTGACACCGGCGGTGAACACCGCAATCGTGATCACCGACACAACCAGCCAGATCGTCGCGACGAGCCGGCCAAGAATGGTTTGAGGTCCCTTCTCCGCCGACGAACGCTGCGTCATCGCCAGCGTCGACCACCACACGCTGGAACTGATGCCTTTGGTGATGCCCCCTCCGAAATACTCGTTCTGCCGCCGCTCCAGCAGCCAGACCAGAATTCCCGCGCCGAGCGTCAGTCCGATCAATGCGACCACCGCCTGCAGGAAGTTGAACGATGTCATTGCCCGGCGCAGCGTGCCCCAGTTCATCACACTGACGACAGGAACAGCTATGCCGGTCCCCGTCGTGTAATAGGCCTGAGTGAAATCGAGAATCTGCTCGCGATCAACGGTCACCGTAATCGCGCCGACGGCAACGTCGAACTTTCCTGCAGCCGTCTGCGCGATGAGGTCGGGCATGTCCTTGGCTTCGGCGAAGCGATAGTGCAGCTTCTGCGCCTTTGCGACCTGACGCCAGAGTTCGATGCTGAGGCCCGACCATGTGCCATCGGCCCCCTTCAGGGCAAACGGGGCCGCATCTTTGACGCCGACCACGAGTTCGCGCGGCTCGACGGCCGAGGTTGCATCCTGCGCTTGCGCAAACGGCAATACCGACAACCACACGATCAACAGACAGGCTATCCGCAGAACCATCGCTTCCCCGTAAGGTGGCACCATCCGCAAGCGATGCCTTGCGAATCCGGTGATAAGCTGTGACAGAATTTGGTGAGGACCGCCTTACCAAAATGCGGGCCATTGTCTGCGATTTCCAGGACCAGCCACACGATACACCGCCCGCGACCGCGGTTTTACGCCACCGCGGATGTACTGCTATACCTTGAAGCAGGCACACGATCCGGAGAGTCATTCCATGAAGGCATATGTTTACGGCGCGAGCGGCGCAGCAATCGCGGATGTGCCGAAGCCTTCGCCGAAAGGCGCGCAAGTCATGGTCAAGGTTCATGCGTGCGGCATGAACCGGGCAGACCTCGGCATGATCAAAGGCCATGTGCACGGCGCGGCAGGCGGTGTCGGCACCGTACTCGGCATGGAATGGGCTGGTGAGGTCGTCGAACTTGGTCCCGATGCGAAAGGATTCAAGGTCGGTGACCGCGTCATGGGCTCCGGTCCCGGCGGTTACGCCGAATACGCCGTCACCGATTATGGCCGCATGTTTCCCATTCCCGCATCGATGGATTACGAACAGGCAGCGTCGCTGACACTGGCGCTGACCACGATGCACAATGCTGTCGTCACCGCCGGCGCACTGCAGCCGGGCCAAAGCCTGCTGGTGCAAGGGGCAAGTTCGGGTGTCGGGCTCATGGCCCAGCAGATCGCAAAGCTCAAAGGTGCGAAACTTGTCATCGGATCGTCCACGAATGCCGTACGTCGCGCGCAACTCACCGCCCATGGCGCGGATATGGCGATCGACTCCAGCGACCCGGCATGGGTCGATCAGGTTTTAAAGTCCACCGATGGCGCGGGCGTCGATGTCATTATCGATCAGGTCTCGGGCAACCTTGCCAATCAGAATCTGGCGGCGACCCGGGTGCTTGGCCGTATCGTCAATGTCGGGCGCCTCGGCGGCACCCATGGCGATTTCGATTTCGACCTCCACGCTGCGCGCCGCATCCAGTATATCGGCGTGACCTTCCGCACCCGTTCCATGGATGAAATCCGCGACATCTTCGCCAAGGTCAAACAGGACGTCTGGCCTGCGGTGGAAAGCGGCAAACTGAAGCTGCCGATCGATCGGGTGTTTGGGTTCGGCGACATCGCGCAGGCTGTGGATTACATGACGGCGAACAAGCACTTCGGCAAAATTGTCCTTAAGCTTTGACCGCCCCTCATTCTGCGAATGACACGCATTTTAAGTCGCGAACTCATGCATTGACGTTCGCAGCACAGCCGTGACAAGACCCGCGCATTGAGGAGCCAATGAGCGCAGTCAAGCAACAGGTCGCCGCCATTTCGATCGCCGCCAGCGCCAGCATGGCCGCGATCAAGTTCGCCGTTGGCATTGCGATCGGCAGTCTGGCGCTGATTTCGGAAGCGCTGCATTCGTCCGTCGATCTGATCGCCACCGTGGTGACGTGGATCGTGGTGCGGGTGTCCGACAAGCCCGCGGACGCCGAACACCATTATGGCCACGGCAAGCTCGAAAGCCTGTCGGCGTTGGGCGTCATTGCCCTGCTCTATATTCTGGCCGGAGGCATCGTGGTCGAAGCCTATGGGCGGCTGCGAGAAGGCACAGCGCCACCGACCCTGACCGCCCTGCCTTTCATCGTCCTGGTGGTCGACATCGTCGTAAACTTCTGGCGCGCGCGGGCGCTCCACAAGACGGCGATGGAAACAAAGAGCCAGGCGCTGGAAGCCGATGCCCTGCATTTCGCTTCGGACGTGCTCGGCTCTTTCGCTGTCATCATCGGCCTTGGACTTGCCGCCTTCGGCTATGCCTGGGGCGACGCCGGTGCAGCGATCGCGGTTGCCGTTCTGATTTCAATTCTGGGCCTGCGTCTCGGCAAGTCGACCATTGAGACATTGCTGGACCGCGCCCCGGAAGGCGCGACAGAGAAAGCAGAAGAAGCCATTCGCGCCATTCCCGGCGTGGTCGACGTCGAGCGGCTGCGCGTACGCATGGTCGGCGCGCGGCATTTCGTCGATGCTACCGTGCACGTGCCCCGCACCTACCCTATCGACCGGATCGACGGCATCAAGCGCAGGGCGCAGGACGCGGTAACAACCGCACTCCACGATGCCGACCTGACCTTCACCGCCGTACCCGTGGCGCGCAGCAATGAAAGCGTCCGGGACCGGATCATGGTGATTGCCCGCAACTCCGGCCTCGCAATCCACCATGTCACCGTGCACGACCTTGGCGGGAAGCTGACGGTGAGCATCGATCTCGAGGTCGATGGCGACATGCCCCTGAACGAAGCCCATGACATCGCGCACCAGCTTGAACATGCCATTCGCGATGAATTCGGCGCCGATGTCGAGGTCGATACGCATATCGAACCCCTCGAACCCGAACTGCCGCATGGCGTTGACGCAGTCCCGGCCCGTGTCGAGGCCATTCAGCAGGCGCTGGTGGGCTTTGCAGCGGAAAGCGGCGCCATCCATGACGTGCACAACGTGCGGGTCCGCGATACCGATGCAGGCGAGATCGTCAACTTCCATTGCCGCGCCGTGCCTTCGATGAGTGTGATCGCCGTTCACGAGAAGGTGGACGAAATCGAACGCGCCCTGCGCCGAGCGTTTCCGGCCGTGAAGCGTGTCATCAGTCACGCCGAGCCCGCGCGTTAACGAAGGCTCCGTCGGGCACAATCAAAATCCAAACACTGCATCGTTCCCGCTTTCGCGGGGACGACATCTCTTGTGTTGCATGACGCGATGATCCACTCGCGCCTTTCTCGCCCGCGTTCTCGTTTCGGACTCAGCGTCATGCGAAAAACGAGTCAAAACTTCCTTGGGACAACATTTATTTCGCATTAACGATTCGTTGACTCTCGACAGGCCGCGAAAAGTGGATTCAAATCACAATGATTCGGAGGGTTGGGGAAAACCTCCCGAACGGGGTGCAGATTCTAAAGTTCGAGGGGCAAGGAATGGCGCGTTCGCACGCAGCGACGACGTGTGTCCAATCCGATTCTATCAAAGGAATGGCGCAATCGATCGCCAAGCCGGCTTACCACCGGCTGCTGATTGCAGAGCCCGCGTTGCGGCGCGCCGTTCCCACCCTGATCATCGCCTTCCTGATCACCATCTGCATCGGCGCATTCGTTCAGGTCATCGATCAGACCCGGCAAAAGCGCGCCTCCATGAAACGCGATCTCTCCGCGCTGGCAGACCTGCTGGCGGAACGTCTCGACCGCGCGGCCCCTGCCCGTCAGGACCGCCCGGCGTCGGCCGAGCGGCTTCAGAGCCTGTTGCCCGGCCTGGTCCCCTCATGGGGCACCGCCGCCGGCCGCCATGTCATCGTCACCAACCCCGAACAGCGCATCATCGCGCGCGTCCCCATGGATGCGCCTGCGGAAAACGCCAGCCGCATTCTCGACGTGCTGAGCGCCACGACCCAGCTTGGCTTTCTCGGGCAGACCAATGTCATCGAGGTTGATCTGCCGGGCGGCCCCCGCGCCCTCGCCACCCAACGCATGATGAAGTCGCTGCCGGGGCAAGTCATCGTGGTTCAGGAGCAGACCGAATCGCCATGGCGCTCCGACGCAGCACTCCAGATCACACTGTCGGCGACGACAGGATTTGTGGTGCTGATCCTCGGCTTTGCATTTCACTGGCAATCGACCCGCGCCCGCGAAGGCGATCTCATCAACGACGCGGTACGTTCGCGAATCGATACCGCGCTGAATCGCGGCCGCTGCGGACTGTGGGATTGGGATCTCTCGCGCGGGCGGATTTTCTGGTCGCAGTCAATGTTCGAATTGCTGGGGCTGGAAAGCCGCAGCGACCTTCTGACTTTCGGCGAGGTCAACGCGCTGGTGATGTCCGACGACATCGACCTGTTCCACATCGCCGATCAGCTCATCTCCGGCAAGCTCGACCACATCGACCAGACCTTCCGGATGCGCCATGCCAACGGCCACTGGATCTGGCTGCGGGTGCGCTGCGAGCTCAGCCAGGGCCAGAACGGCGGCGGCGCGCACCTGATCGGCATAGCCGTCGACATCACCGAGCAGAGAAGCCTCGCCGAGCGCACTGTGGAAGCCGACCTGCGGCTGCGCGACGCCATCGAGACCATCCCGGAAGCCTTCGTACTGTGGGACGCCGACAACCGGCTGGTGCTCTGTAATTCGCACTTCAAGCGCCTGCACAAGCTCCCAGACACCGCCGTCAAACCCGGCACTCCCTACGAGACCCTCATCAAGGTCGGAAGCATGCCGGAAATCCGCACCCGGCTTCCGAACTCCGTCGAGCCCGGCGCGCGCACCTTCGAAGCCCAGCTTGAGGACGGAAGCTGGCTGAACATCAGCGAGCGCCGCACCAAGGACGGCGGTTACGTGTCGGTCGGCACCGACATCACCCAGATCAAGCTGCACGAGCAGAAGCTGGTCGATAACGACCTGCGCCTGACCGCCAACGTCATCGATCTGAAACGCTCGCAAGCTGAACTGGAGCGTCAGGCACAACTGCTGGCCGAACTCGCACAGAAATACGCCGACGAGAAAACCCGCGCCGAGGAAGCTAACCAGACCAAATCGAAGTTCCTCGCCAATATGAGCCACGAGCTGCGCACCCCGCTCAACGCGATCATCGGTTTCTCGGAAGTGATGGGCAGCGGAATGTTCGGCGCGCTCGGCTCCGAAAAGTATGAGGAATACTGCCACGACATCATGACCAGCGGAAATTACCTGCTGGACGTGATCAACGACATCCTCGACATGTCGAAGATCGAGGCCGGACGCATGAAGCTCGATTACGAGCCGCTCGATCTTGCCCAGACCCTCACCGAATCCCTGCGCGTTGTTTCAGGCCGGGCCGAGAACAAGAACCTTACATTGACCGCGGACATTCGCGATGCGATCCCGATTGTCGCCGACCGCCGCGCCATGAAGCAGATCGCCGTGAACCTGCTGTCAAATGCCGTAAAATTCACGCCCGACGGCGGCAAGGTCACGGTGCGCAGCCGGACTCTCAACGGGTCGATCATGCTGACCATCGCGGACAGTGGCATCGGCATCGCGCCGCACTCCCTGGCGAAGCTCGGGCGGCCGTTCGAACAGGTCGAGAGCCAGCTCACCAAGAGTTATCACGGCTCGGGTCTCGGTCTTGCCATCGCCAAGTCGTTGGCGAACCTGCACGGCGGCTCGATGAAACTGCGCTCGAAGATCGGTGTCGGCACCATCGTCTGCGTGATGCTGCCGAGCGGACACGGCGAGAACCTCGCCCCGAGCATTATTGCCGAGACTCCCCTTCCAGCAATTTCAGGAAAACCTCGCGCACGTCGTTCTGCGTCTCCCGGACACGGGCCTCAAGCGACGAGAAGTCGGGCGCGTCGCCAGCCCGCGTCAGCACCCGCAACAGATCCTCCCCAGCTGTTTCCGGCTTGAACTTGGCCGTCACGCACAGGCGAATGATCTGAGTGAGGTCATGATAAAGCCGTGACGCCGTCCGAAGAATATCGGCGTCGGATTGCGCGAGAACCCCCAGCCGCGCTGCGGTATCCAGCACCTGCACCGTGCTGACATCGAGAATATCCGGCTTGTCCGCAGCATGAATCAGCTGCAGGTACTGCGCGATAAACTCAATATCGACAACGCCGCCGGCGGCATTCTTGATATCCCAGATATCACTCTCGCCCTTTTCTTCGGCAATGGCGCGGCGCATTTCGAGAACATCGTTGGCGATAATGCCGGTCTCACGCCTGCGCGTCAGCACTTCGCGAATGACGGATTCAATCCGTTCCTTGAACGCGGGTGATCCTGAGATCACGCGCGCGCGGGTCAGCGCCATATGCTCCCAGGTCCAGGCTTCATGCTCCTGATATTCAGCGAACGAATCGATGCGCGAGGCCAGCGGACCTGCGCGACCCGAGGGGCGAAGCCGCATGTCCACTTCGTAAAGCACGCCGTAATTGGTGCGGGTGGTGAAAGCGCTGATGAGACGCTGGGTCAATCGCGCGAAATACTGCGAGCCGTGCAGCGACCGCGCGCCATCTGAATCCGGCGCCTCATGGTCGAAGTCGTAGATCAGGATCAGGTCGAGATCGGACGACGCCGTCATCTCGCGGCTGCCGAGTTTGCCCATCGCCACGATGGCGGTTTCCTGATCCTTGATCCGCCCGTGCTGTTCGGCGAACTGATCCATGACAAGTCCGTGCACGGTGTGGGCAATGCCCTCTGCCACGTCGGCAAATGCCACGCTGGCATGTTGCGCGGAGACCGTGCCGGAGAGAATGCGCGTGCCGATCAGGAACAGGCTTTCCTGCCCGAACAACCGCAGCCGATCCAGAAATTCTTCGTAGGAGTTCGCGTCAGCCAGTGTCACCGCAAGGCGCGAGGACAATTCGTCCTGGTCCGGCATCGCGCCGAAAAAACGCGGATCGATCAGGCCGTCCATGATCTGCGGTTGCCGCGCCAGCATGTCGCTGAGGCGCGGGGCCGCGCCCAGCACCAGCGCGACCAGCGCCACCAAATCCTTGTTCTGGCTCAGCAGCGAAATCAGCCGCCCGCCCCGCTGCAGCGCCTGCAGAAAGCGGTCGAACGCGGTCACCGCATCGTCGGGTTCTTCAGCCCGCGACAGTCCACGTATCAAGTCGGGGACGAATTCCTTGAAGGCCTGATGCGTCGTCTCGACGCGGAACACGCGATACTCACCGCTGAGCCAGCGCTGGATCGTCTCCGCCACCATCTTGGGCTTCTTGAAGCCGAGATTGAGCAGATGCTCCAGCAGCCGGTTGTCGTCGGGCCCCTTGCCGTAATCGATGTCGGGGAGTCTCGCCGTGCCGGTCGGATCGCCTTCGAACAGGCGGCTGTAATGATTCTGCACGCAATTGAGATGCGCCAGAAGATCTTTCGCGAACGAGGCGCGGTCGTCATATCCAAAGAAACGCGCGAAGCGCTCGACCGCCTCGGCATCCTCCGGCAGGGAATGTGTCTGCTCGTCGGCGACCATTTGCAAACGATGCTCGACGCGGCGCAGGAATTCGTAAGCCGTTGTGAGTTCGTCGCGTGCCTCGGGCGTGATCCAGTTGCTGGCGGCGAGGATTTGCAAAGCTTCCAGCGTCGGGCGCACGCGCAATTCGGGATGCCGCCCGCCCGCGATCAACTGCTGGGTCTGCGCAAAGAACTCGATCTCGCGAATACCGCCGCGGCCGACCTTGACGTTGTGACCTTCGACGGAAATCTCGTTCTGGCCGCGGAAAGTCTGCATCTGCCGCTTCATATCGTGCACATCGGCAAGTGCGGCGAAGTCCAGATGCTTGCGCCAGACGAACGGCGCGATCTCGGCGAGCAACCCCTCACCTGCCTTCAGGTCCCCCGCGCACGGCAGCGCCTTGATCATGGCGGCGCGTTCCCAAGTGCGGCCCTCGCGTTCGTAATAGTGCAGCGCCGCCGCAACCGAGATCGCTACCGGCGTCGAAGCCGGATCGGGCCGCAGACGCAGATCGACGCGGAACACGTAGCCATCGACGGTGCGGGACTGCAGCAGCCGGGACAGACCCTGCGCTATCTTGACGAAGAACGGCGACGGCTCGATGCCCTCCGCCAGCGTCGGCGCTTCCAGCTCATAGAACACGATGAGGTCGATGTCGCTGGAGTAGTTCAGTTCGCCTGCGCCCATCTTGCCCATGGCGAGAACGACGAGGCCGCTGCCGACTTCGGGGTGCTCGGCATCGGGCGGCAGCAGCCGCCCCCGCGCCGCTTCCTGCTTGAGCAGGAAGCGAATGGCACACTGGACAGAGATCACGGCAATATCGGTCAACCCGCGCGTCACCTGCATCACGGGCCAGACGCCGCCGATGTCGCATAGCGCGATCAACAACGCCGCTTCTGACTTCATCCGCCGCAGCGCCGCCATAACCGCGGCCTCGTCGGATGCCGCGGCAACGTCGGCCACGGTCTTGTCGATCAGCGCCGCAAGATGACTGTCGGGATCGGACTGCAGCAGGCGCACGGCGCGGCCTGCGTCGGCGCGCAGCAGGTCGAACAGATAGGG
This sequence comes from Afipia sp., assembly GCA_017308595.1. Lineage (GTDB taxonomy): Bacteria > Pseudomonadota > Alphaproteobacteria > Rhizobiales > Xanthobacteraceae > Afipia. Next base: position 850,930 of record JAFKER010000005.1, on the reverse strand, counting down.
AGATGCTTCCGCGACACCTTCGAGGATTTCTTTCGCGTGCGGGAACGCGCCGGAAATATCCTTCAGCGCGGCGGCGACCTCCGGCGAGGTATCGCCCAGCCAGTCCGCAAGCCGCCGCCGGGCGTCTTCGGGTGCAAATAGTTTCGGCCCGGCCACGAAACGGGCCGCCAGGGTGGGTCGGTTCGTACCGCCCATCTCAGCTGAACTCATACTGCCTTTTGTTCCACGCCCCGGCTCGGGATCACAAGCGTCACGCGCAGCCCCGGCTGGCTGTCCGCGAGTCGCAGGTCCCCACCATGCAACGTCGCGACGGCCGATGCCAGACTCAAACCAAGCCCCGAGCCGGGCTGGGTGCGGCTGGCCTCCAGGCGGACGAAACGTTCGACGGCACGCTCGCGGTCGGCCTCCGGAATGCCCGGCCCGTGATCCCTCACGCTGAGAAGAACATTGTCCCCCTCGCGATGGGCCTCGATCAGAATGTCGGGCGACTTCACTCCGCCGTCGGGACGCGGAGCAACCGGCTGGCCGTATTTAATGGCGTTCTCGACGAGATTGGCAAGCGCCTGGCTGATCAGTTCGCGATTGCCGTGAATGGTCGCCGGGTCCGCCGCCACCTCCAGCGTCAGACCTTTGTCCTCGGCGAGCGGCTCGTAAAGCTCATGAATACCGTGGGCGACCTCGGCCGCATCGAAGTCCGTCATATTGTCGCGGGCCTGACCGGATTCGGCGCGCGCGATCATCAGAAGCGCATTGAACGTGCGGATCAGGCCGTCGGACTCGTCGATGGTCCGTTCCAGCGCCGCGCGATACTCGCCCTCGTTGCTGGATTTCGCCAGCGCCTCTTCGGCCCGATTGCGCAGCCGCGTCAGCGGCGTCTTGAGATCGTGAGCGATGTTATCGGAGACTTCCTTGAGGCCCGCCATCAGGGCCTCGATCCGCTCCAGCATGGCGTTGAGATTTTCCGCGAGCCGGTCGATCTCGTCGCCGCTGCGGCCCACAGGCAACCGCCCGGACAAATCGCCCGCCATGATCCGCTGCGTGGTGCCGGTCATCGCATCAATCCGGCGCAGCACACGACGCCCGACAAAGATGCCGCCGCCGAGGCCGAGCACGACCACGATCAACACGGACCATTGCGCCGCCTTGGCAACAATGCCGAACAGCCGCCGCCGCTCTTCGAGATCGCGCCCAACCAGGATTCGGAAACCGCCGGAGAGTTGCGAGACCTTCACCAGCGCGTAGTGACTTTTGGTGTCCGTTTCTTCAAGCCGCTTATAAAAAGTCTCAGCCCAGCCGGGATGATCCATCACACCGGGTTCGAGCGAGGCGACATTACCTGCGACGCCCTGCCCCTGCGGCGTGGTGACGAGATAGAGATTGGCGCCCGGACGCAGCGCGCGGCCCTCGACCGCGGCGACAAGCCCGCGCAGGCCACCCTTCGCAAATTGATTGGACAGCTCGCTTAATTCGGAGTTGACGGTGTCGGTGATCTGCTCAGTGATCATGCGCCGCGTATTCCAGGCGAAGTAGCCCAGCAGCGACGCTGCGAACAGAGCAAACAGGAACAGGTAAACCAGCGTCAGGCGAAACGCGGTGGTCCGGATCAGTTTGCCAAATGCCGTCACCGCGCGACGTTACCGGATGCCGTCGCGGATCATGTATCCGGCGCCGCGAATGGTGTGCAGCAGCGGCTTGTCCTGCCCCTTGTCGATCTTGGAGCGCAGCCGCGAAATATGCACGTCGATCACGTTGGTCTGCGGATCGAAGTGATAGTCCCACACATTCTCAAGCAACATGGTGCGGGTCACGACTTGCCCGGCATGTTTCATCAGATATTCCAGCAAGCGGAATTCTCGCGGCTGCAGCGTGATCTCGGTGGCGCCGCGTTTGACCTGATGCGAAAGCCGATCGAGTTCGAGATCGCCGACGCGGTAAGTCGTTTCTTCGGACGGACCGCCGTGGCGGCGCGACAGAACTTCGACACGCGCCAGCAATTCCGCGAATGAGTACGGCTTCGGAAGATAGTCGTCGCCGCCCGCACGCAGGCCCTTGATGCGGTCATCGACCTGGCCGAGCGCGGAGAGGATCAGCGCCGGTGTATGGTTGCCCTTGGCCCGCAGTGTGCCGATGATCGACAGCCCGTCGCGCTTGGGCAACATGCGGTCGATCACGAGCACATCGTAATCGCCGGACTCGGCCAGCGCGAGGCCTTCCTCGCCATCGCTCGCGTGATCGGCAATATGGCCGACCTCACGAAACGCCTTCACGAGGTAGTCGGCAGATTCCCGGTCGTCTTCAACGATGAGCAGTCGCATTTTCGATTCGATCTGGATCTGGGCAGCGGAGCTTTGTGTCACCATGGCGCGATGATCGTCCTCTTGCAAGGCAGCGAATGGCGTGCCCACGGCCGCCAGCCCCTGCAATGAAACGGAAGAGAAAACGGGCGGCGAAGCTGGGGAGACCTCGCCGCCCGCAAGGCACGACCGACTGGAGTGCGATCGCGCCGCTTTCGACGGAGGGGGGCGTTTTCCATCGAAAGCATGTCTGCATAAGACCAAATGGACCTATGCCTGATTGCAAGGGACGGGCTTTTGGCCCGCCCCCGGGAAGGAGCCGTCGGCGGGGGCTATGAGCCGGCGACAACTCCCCATCTCTCGTCCCCGCCTCGCGGCGAGGATTAGTCTGATCAACCCTTGGCGACCGGTACCGCGACGAAGCGCGATGAGTCTCCGGACTTCACACGAACCAGAACGCTGTTCTTGTTCTCGTTGCGCGCGGTGGTAATCGCTTCGCGGACTTCAGCCGGGTTCGACACCAGCTTGCCTGCGACTTCGAGAATGACGTCGCCTTCCTTGAAGCCGCGCTCGGCCGATGGGCTGTTCGGATCGACGTCGGTCACAACCACGCCTTCCTTGCCCGCTCCGGCCACGCTGTTCGCGGGAGCCAGCGTCAGACCGAGGTTCGGCACAGTGACGTTACCGCGGGTCGACTTGCCGCTGTCCTGCCTGTCACCGCCGGCGTTCGCCTCCTTCGCGTTCGGCAGTTCGCCGAGCGTCATGTTGAGGATCTTGTCCTGGCCCTTGTGAACCACGACCAGCTTCACGGTCTGGCCGGGGGCCATGCCGCCGATGGTGCGGGCGAGTTCGCGCGCATCCTTCACCGGCTGATCGTTGACCCGCGTGATCACGTCACCGGATTCAACGCCTGCCTTGGCGGCGGGACCATTGACCTGCGGCTCTGCAACCAGCGCGCCTTCCGGCTTCTTCAAGCCGAGGCTGTCGGCGATCTCAGGCGTCACCTGCTGGATCTGGACACCGATCCAGCCGCGGCTGACCGAGCCTTTGTCCTTGAGCTGCTGCACGACGTTCTTCACGGTCGAAGCCGGGATCGCGAAGGCAATGCCGACGCTGCCGCCCGACGGCGAGTAAATCGCGGTGTTGACGCCAACGACATTGCCTTCGGTGTCGAAAGTCGGACCACCGGAGTTGCCCTTGTTCACCGGCGCGTCGATCTGGATGAAGTCGTCATACGGACCGTTGCCGATGTCGCGGCCACGCGCCGAGACGATGCCTGCGGTCACAGTGCCGCCGAGGCCGAACGGGTTGCCCACCGCCAGCACCCAGTCGCCGATGCGCGCGGTGCCTTCGGAAAGTTTCGCATACGGGAAATTGCTGATGCCATCGACCTTGATCAGCGCGAGATCAGTGCGCGGATCGGTGCCGATCACCTTCGCGGTATGAACCTTGCCGTCATCGGTCGTGACTTCAACCTTGTCGGCGCCGTCGACGACGTGGTTGTTGGTCACGGCATAACCGTCAGCAGAGATGAAGAAGCCCGAGCCCTGCCCGGTCATCTGGCCGCCGCCACGGCCACCGCGGCCGCCACGACCGCCGGGGAATCCATCAGGACCACCGAAGCGGCGGAAGAAACGCTCCATCGGCGAGTTCGGCGGGAACGGATTATCCTCCGGGCTCGCGCTTTCACCCGTGGTCGCCTTCTCGCCGATCCGCACGCGCACCGAAATCACCGATGGCTTCACGCGCTCGACAATGTCGGCAAAGCCCACCGGCTGCTGAACCTGACGAACGTCCTTGTTGACCTGCGCATGCGCGGTCGTGGTGAGAACGTCGAAATTATTCGAAGGGCTGAGGCCGTAGGCGGCAACGCCAAGGCCAGCGACCACCGAGGCCATCAGCGCGAACTTGCGCGCGGAAAAAATGGAACGGCGTGGGGCGACATAGGATGGCAGTTTGGAAAGGTCGGTGGGGCGGTTGGTCATGAATAGTCTCCAAGAGGACGGGCGGCGAAACGGGGTACGAATCTCGCGGTGCATGTGTGCACCTGTACTCTGGAAGATGGGGGGCGCAGCCTTACAGCGCTCTGACGGAGGAATTAATGTTTTGTAATAAAATCAACGCCTCGGCAGGCGCCTGACGACACAGAAATAGCGGGCTGAAACTCGCCCGGAAATGCCCGTTAAACCGGCTTTTCCGCGGATTCCTCACCGGCGATCAGCTTTTCCAGCCGCGCCTCTTCTTCGGGGGTGAGTTGGAATGACGCACCCTCTTCCCCAGCCGCCGCGCGGTTGCGACGGCGATTGCCGAGCCAAAGCGCCAGCCCGCCTCCAAGCAAGACCAGCGGCGGAACAAGCCACAGCAGCAGCGTACGGCTTTCAACGGGCGGCTTGAGCAGCACGAACTCGCCATAGCGCGCGACAAGGAAATCCATCACCTGCTGATCGGTATTGCCCGCCGCGATCCGCTCGCGCACGAGAAGGCGCAGATCGCGCGCCAGCGGCGCGTCGGAATCGTCGATCGACTGGTTCTGACAAACCATGCAGCGCAGTTCGCGCGACAGGTTGCGCGCTCTCGCCTCCTGCGCCGGGTCGGCCATGATCTCGTCGGGCTGCACCGCGTAGAGCATCGACGGCATCAGCGTCAGCACAATCGCAAGCAATGCCGGCAGGATGCGCTTCATGCCCTACTCCGCCGCCTGCAATGCGCCCGGCGTCTTGTTCGCCTTTGCAGGCTTCGGCGCGCCGACACGCAAACGCCGGTCGGTCAGCGACAGCAATCCGCCGAATGCCATGATCACCGGCCCGAACCAGATCAACAGCACCAGCGGCTTGTGATAGATGCGCACAGCCACCGACCCGTCGGTATGGGCGTCACCAAGAGAAATATAAATCTGGCTCGCGCCGCGCGTCAGCAACGCTGCCTCCGTGGTCGACATCTGCCGCGCCGCAAAATTCCGTTTCGATGGCGTCAAGACGCCGACGGTCTTGCCGTCAAGCATGACGGTGAAATGCGACACCGCCTCGCGATAGTTCGGCCCCTGCTGCTGCGTCACATCATCGAGCCGCACCTGATAGCCGCCGACGGTGACGATGTCCTTCGGCTGCATCGAGGCGATGCTTTCGCTATTCCACGTTGTTTCGCAAACGATCCCGATCAGCGCAATGCCGAGCCCCGCGTGAGCGAAGGCCGCTCCCCATGAGGAGCGCGGCAGGCCGCGCGCACGATGGAGCGAAATCGCCAGCGGCGCACGGAACAGTTGGGTGCGCTCCACAATATCCGTCATCGCACCGAGGATGACAAACGCTGCAACACCGATCATCAGCGGCGCGAATGCGCCGCCGCCTTTTGTCCAGGCCCACAGCACGGCGACAGTGACAAGCGCGACGATGCCTGCCGCAGTCAGGCGCTGCGCCGCCGCGACCAGATCACCGCGCTTCCATGCCAGCAGCGGGCCGAATGGCACCGCAATCATCAGCGGCAGGAACAGTGGCGCAAACGTCAGGTTGAAAAACGGCGCGCCGACGGAAATCTTGTCGCCGGTCAGAACTTCCAGCGCGAGCGGATACAGCGTGCCGACGAACACCGTCGCGCAGGCGGTGGTCAGCAGCAGATTGTTCAGCACCAGCGCGCCTTCGCGAGAGATCGGCGCGAACAGTCCACCCTGCTTCAGCGACGAGGCACGCCACGCATAAAGGCTGAGGCTGCCGCCGATGAAGGCGCACAGGATCATGAGAATGAACACGCCGCGCGCCGGATCGCTGGCGAAGGTGTGCACGGAGGTCAGCACGCCCGAGCGAACAAGGAAGGTGCCGAGCAGCGACAGCGAGAATGTCAGGATCGCCAGCAGCACGGTCCAGATTTTCAGCGCGTCCCGCTTTTCCATCACCACAGCGGAATGCAGCAGCGCGGTGCCCGCAAGCCATGGCATCAGCGACGCGTTCTCCACCGGATCCCAGAACCACCAGCCGCCCCAGCCGAGTTCGTAATAAGCCCAGTACGATCCCATCGCGATGCCAAGCGTGAGGAAAATCCACGCCGTCAGCGTCCACGGCCGCACCCACCGTGCCCATGCCGCATCGATGCGGCCTTCGATCAGCGCGGCGACGGCGAAGGAGAACGAGATCGAGAAGCCGACATAGCCGAGATAGAGCATCGGCGGATGGATCGCGAGGCCGATGTCCTGCAGGATCGGATTGAGATCGCGGCCTTCCATCGGCGGATTGGCGATGCGCGCGAACGGATTCGATGTGGCGAGAATGAAGAGATAGAACGCAGCACCGACCCAGCCCTGCACCGCCAGCACATGGGCGCGCAGCGAACGCGGCAAGTTATTGCCGAAGGCCGCCACCAGCGCGCCGAACAGCGCCAGGATCAGCACCCACAGCAGCATCGAGCCTTCGTGGTTTCCCCACACGCCGGTGACCTTGTAAATCATCGGTTTCAGCGAGTGGGAGTTCTCGAACACGTTCGCGACCGAGAAATCCGACGTCACATGCAGCCAGGTCAATGCCGCGAATGAAGCCGCGGTGAATGCGAACTGCGTCAGCGCCGTGGAGCGCGCGACATTCATCAGCCTAGGATCGCGCAGCCGTGCGCCGATCACCGGGACCACGGACTGGATCAGCGCGAGAACCAGCGCCAGTACCAGCGCGTAATGTCCGGCTTCCGCGATCATTTCGCAGCTCCCTGCGCCGCTGACGGCTTTTTCTCGTAGTCATCCTTCCAGTGGCCGGTCTTTTTCAATTCGTCGGCGACGGCCTTCGGCACATAGTTCTCGTCATGCTTGGCAAGAACCGTGTCGGCCTTGAACAAGCCGCTGCCGTCGAGCGCGCCTTCGGTAATCACGCCCTGCCCTTCGCGGAACAGGTCCGGAAGAATCCCTTGATAAGCCACGGGCAGCGTTGCGTTTCCGTCGGTAACGTCAAACTTCACCTTAAGCTGCTCGCCGCGCACCAGCGATCCCTCGCGCACCATGCCGCCGAGACGGAACCGCTGACCCGGCTTGATCTGCTTTTCCGCAGCCATGGTCGGTGTCGAAAAGAACACGATGGAGTCGCGCAATGCATTGAGCACCAGCCCAGCCGCGATCGCCAGCACAACGAGTGCGCCTCCAATCAATGTCAATCGCCGCTGCTTGCGTGTCATCGTGAATTATCCATCCAGTCCAAGGCTCTTGAGCCCGTCGTTCAGAAGCTGAAGCCGCGCGGCGTCGTTGCCGACGGCCTGCCGCGCGTCAGCGAGCGCGGCCTGCGCCTTGTCGCGCTCGCCCAGAACCATATAGGCGCGCACCAGCCGCAACCAGCCTTCGACATCGTTGCCGTTGTCCTTCAGCCGCGTGGCAAGGCGATCCACCATGCCGCGGATCATGGTGTTGCGGTCGCCTTCGCTCATGTCCTTGGCTGCGGCGATGGTGTCGTCCGACAGCTTCGGCGCAACCACGCCCGCCCGCACCAGCGCCTCCTGCACCAGCGGACGCCATGGCGCATCCGCAGGCGCTGACGCCAGCATGTCGTTCCAGATCTTCACGGCATCGTCCTTGCGGCCATCCTGCTGCGCGGCGACGCCGAGGAAATAGCGCGCTTTCACCTCATTGGGATCGAGCGCGATGGCACGATCGAATTCGGTCTTGGCGTCGGCAGTTACGACACCACCGCTCGCCGCTGCAATCGCCTCGCCGAGGTCGGCCCGGCGCGATGCGCTCTCGCCATTGTAGGTGATGGCGTTACGCCAGGCGCGCGCCGCCTCGTCGTAGCGGCCGATCCGCGCCAGCACCGGCGCCAGCACTTCCCAGCCCCGCCCGTCCGTCGGGTTCTTTTCGAGGTGGGTTTCGACCTGCGCGATGAGCTTGTCCATCGAGGCGGTTGCGACCGCCGCCCGGCTGCGCTCCGACAGCGGAAAATCACCCAGCGAGGGCGAGCCGAAGGTCGCGTAAAGCCCGACAGCCAGCAGCGGCAAAGCCGTGAGCGCGATCACCGCCACGGCGCGGCGGAACCAGATTCCGGACGGCGGTGAGTTGCGCTCCTCCGCCTCCGAGGCCGCCAGCAGCCTGCGGCTGATTTCAACGCGTGCGGCATCCGCTTCATTCGCGCCGATCAGCCCTGCCGCCGCGTCGCGCTGAACCTCCGCGAGCTGGTCCTTGTAGACCACCGTCTCGCTGCCTTCTGTCGCCGATGCATTGCGCTGCCCGAGCGGCCACAGCACGGCAAACACCGCGGCAGCCGTCATCAGCGCAAGCACGAACCAGAGAGTCATTTCAAAGAGTTCCCGGCAAAACTTGTGGAGTGGATTTGACATTCGCCCACCACCCGGCGCCGGTCGATAAAGCGAATGTCAAATCCAAAACTCCACGAGAAACCTATATTTGCTGATGGTCCTTTGATTCCGGCATTCGCGATGATGCCTGCTGACACGCCGCGCGAATGCCGGAATCGGACCATTAGAACCGTTACAAACGGTCGTCCCGGGCCGGGTTACACCATGGCTGGGGGGAGCGCGCAATTGACATTTCCGTCACGGATTCAATGCGTTTAGAGGCCCAATTTGACCATTCGGGCAAGAATCGCTGTGGAGGAATAAAGCCGTACCGGCGGCGGGCGGCCTTGCGCCAGATCAACCGGCGCGGGGCTGCTTGGCGGGCTTCCCGCTCTCGGCTGCCTTGCGCTCGACCGGCTTGGCCATTTCGGCGGCCTTGCTCATCAGCGAGGCGTAGTCCGGGCCGAACATCACCTCACAGAACCGGATCGCGGCTTCCATTTGCATCTTGCGGAAAGCACGGACCTTCGGATCGGGGGTGCGCAGCGACTCCACCAGAGTCTCGGTGGCCTTCTCGACATAGTGCTGCAATTCGGTCTGGGCGCGCAGCGACACTTCGTTGATCGCAAGTTCGCTGGCGTAGTTGCGGCAGACCGCGACGAAATCGATCAGTGCCGCCGCCTCCTCCACCTCGTCCGGATCGATCCGGTTTGCCGAGGTGACATCCTTGTCCGGTCCCTGCCGCAGCAGGCGGCGCACCCGGCCCGGCACGCCATCGATTTCCGACTGAAGCGAATTGGATATCTCGGAACGGATCGCGGCGAGCTGTTTGCCCCAGGCCGAATCCGTGCGGATGTCGAGTTCGGTCCGCAGACCGCGAACGCCGTCGTGCAGCGTCTTGAGATGGCTGGACGTATCCTGAAAATGCCCGCGCTTGATGTCGTTGCGCAGTTCGGAGGCGACGCGCGACAGGTCGTGGATCGCCATGGTCACGGTGACACCGAAGGGCGTACCGGCGACCCGGATTTCGTCGTCAGACGCCGCGACCGCGATGCCGAGACGCACGATCTGCCAGGGCGCGGCCAGCCGCTGCATCACCATGGAGATCGCAAACGGGAGAACTTGCGGGGTTTGCAGCGCGGGCTGGTTCAGCGCCGCCATCGCCGAGGCAACGTGGGATTCCGCGAAGGTCCGGATATGGCCGGTCAACTTGTTGCTGAGCTTGTCGAGAGCTTCGCCGACGGCCAGCACCGCGCCGATCGGCCCGATGTCCTCGACCACACTCGGCGCACCGAGACGGCCCAGCGTCCGCTGGCGATCACCGGCAGACAGCGCGCCGGTGACGTTGGCGATGGCGTCGGACACTGCAGCCTGCACCGCGCGGACCGCCGCATTGATCTCTGCCGTGACGGTCGCCCGCGACAGTGCCGCCTCGAAGGTCTGGGCAGCCTCGGGATTGCCCTCCCGGCCGAACCACATCCAGACCGGGGCCAGCGACGAGCGCCGGATCTGGCCGGGTCTGATGTGGGGGATATTTTCAACGAGAAACGGCTCGAGCGGACGGAACACCAGCCGCATCGGGTCGTCCGTGCGCGGGGTAATGTCCTCGCTCGGCGCGCGCACGATCATGCGCAACTGCTCGAGCACGAAATTGGCGACGGCGACGTCCTCGCCGCGCTCGATCGCCCGTTCGAACTCGCGCATCAGCAGCGCTTGCGCCTTCGGCGGAAGCTGCCCGAGATAGTTCCTCAATCGCTCGATCGACGATTGGCTCATACGCCCAAACGCTCACCCTGACCGAAGCCCGGCAGGGCTCCGTCGGGCTTGATAGCGCGGGCGTCGTTAATTTCGCGTTGAAGAACAGGGATTTGGGGGCGCTTGCGGACCCGGAATGGTGTTCCTACCCCACCGCCGTCCAGGTGCCGTCCGGGTTCCGGCAGGCCGTTCCGCGCTCAACGGTCGGCTGGCCGTTGATGTAGACCGTGTGACTGAAAGCGCGGCAGCGCATGCCGCGCTTGGTATAGGCCGGCCCCGGCACGATGTTGCCATACCGGCCGGTCTCCGGATTGCGCCAGTCCACCGGCGCGCCGGGCGCACCGCGATCCAGCGCGTTCATCTCCGCCTCGTAAGCATACTGGCGGTCCTGTTCGTCCATCGACGCGCCGATCCGGTTGCCGATCAGGCCGCCGATGGCCGCGCCCGCCATGGCCGCACCCACGCGCTCGCCGGTTCCGCCGCCGATGGCCGACCCGATCAGCGCACCGCTGACCGCGCCGAGCACGGTTCCGGAGTTTTCCCGCGGGCCGCTGTCGGCCGCACACCCGCCGAGCGCCAGCGCGGCACTGAGAAAAATGGCTGTCTTTGGAAAGTGCATCGCGTCGTCCCCATGCGCACCGGACGAAGATTGTCCGGCTGGCCGCCGTTGGAACGGACGAATGGGGCGAGAGAGCGGCGGCTACTTGCGATCAGAGAATTCGAAATTTGAGTACCAAATGAGCACGTCAGTTTACGCGACTTCGCGCTCCGCCATTGGTAGGCTCTTTGACGGCTCGACCATTCTTTGTGCGGCCTCTTCGTTCCGACTTTTTGGTCTTAGGGACGGCCGTTCCATTTGCTCTTTCAGTATTTCCGTCATCTTTCGACGGACTTCTTCCTTTGAGAGACGGGTCATCGGTTTCGGCCTTATTAAGATCTGGAGGACGTTTTGATAACGCATGAAACGCAAAATCAGGCAACTCAAAACGCGCAGGTCTGCCAAGCGCCGCAATCACGGCAGCCTCATTCTTATCCGTTGAACGGACACGAACAAACAAAGTCTCCGCTTCTTGCCTATCTATCACGAAAGAATGTGAAGAATATGTTTCAGCAAGCAATTTTAGCGTATCTTGCTTCAAGTTTTGTGACTTTACTGACAAACGACGCCCGTAATCAGCAGCTATCCGCATAGCACGCGCACGAGCGCCTATTTCTTCGGGATCGATTCTCGAAAAAACCGGAGCATACAATTGCGTGACAAAATCGGATGCTGCTTTCGTCGCAGATGAAAAGGACAGCAGGCCATTGTTCGCCTGCATGTAGTCCTTCACGATCTCGTAAAATTTTTCGAGCGCCCGCCCTTCGAGGGTATTCAAGGAATCTTGAATCGTCAGCCCAGACTGCAACTGGTCAAATTTGTCGACCTTGGTAAGTTGAATATCCAACGGGCCGAGCTCTCCGTAGGGAGAAAAAGCCAATTCATGAGCACCAACCGCGATGAGAGTACCTGCGCTCTTGCACTTACCTGATACCACGATTGTAAAGTGCTCGTACTTTTCTTGAAAGTATCGCGTTATCTTATACGCCGCGTCAGGATTGCCGCCGTTTGTAACTAGAAACAGAATAGCTTTCTTTCTTCCTGCATGGCTGTGAACCGCTTCGATAGTCGTTAGATCGCGCGGGTGCTCAATGGTCCCATTGTAAAAATACACATCAGCATCAATTTTTGATGCCGCATCTTTAGCTTTGACTAAATTGTCCTGAAGTACGGGCATCAGTAAAAATCCCCGAAGAACCCTTGATCCAAAAAAAACGACGATCGCGCAGTCTTCGCAAAATCGCTTTATTCTAAACTGTACTCACAAGAACGCGCAACCGAATCAGCGAGTGGCCAGGAGCTAGAATTTCGTCGTTCTACACCCCCGGCAGCACCAGTTCCGCGCGCAAGCCGCCGATCGGAGCGGCGCCGAGGGTCAGGCTGCCGCCGTAGAGCGCGGCCAGATCGGTGACGATGGAGAGACCGAGGCCGGAGCCCGGCTTGGTCTCATCCAGCCGCTGGCCGCGGCGCGCCACCTGCGTCCGCTGCTCCGGTGACAGGCCAGGACCATCATCATCGACGACAATGCGCAGCGTCGGATCGAGCGCGCCGCCGGGCGTCAGTTCCTGCAGCACCTCGATGAACACCTTCTGGCTCGCCCACTTGCAGGCGTTGTCGACCAGATTGCCCGCCATCTCCTCGAAGTCCTGCCGCTCACCGCGAAACTTCGCACCGGCCTGGATTTCGCACTCAATCAGGATGTCGCGGTCGCGGTGGATCTTCTCCATCGTCCGCGCCAGCGCTTCGATCACCGGCGCGACCTCGGTCACGGTGCCGATGACGGTGACACGGGCCGCGATCCGCGCGCGCTCGAGATGATGCGCAACCTGGTCACGCATCACGTCCGCCTGTTCGAGGACCTTGTCCGCAAACGGCTCGCCGCGATGGGTGCCCGCTTCATTGACAATGACCGAGAGCGGCGTCTTGATCGCATGGGCAAGATTGCCGACATGGGTGCGCGAACGCTCGACAATGGCGCGGTTGGCATCGAGCAGCGCATTGGTCTCGCGCGCCAGCGGCGCGATTTCCTCCGGAAATTCACCCTCCAGCCGCTCCGCCTGCCCCGACCGGATATTCGCAAGCGAATTTGAAATTCGCTTGAGCGGCGCAAGGCCGAACCGAACCTGAAAAATCGTGGTCAATAGCAGGCCGACCGTCAGCGCCGCGAATGTCACGGCCAGATATGTGTTGAACGCCCAGGTTTCATCCTCGATCTCGGTGGCGTCGCCCGCGACTGTCGCGAGATATTTTCCCTCGGTGCCGAGATCGACCGGCCGCTCCACCATGCGCAGATGCTGATGCTCAGGGCCGGTCACATAGCCCAGCCGGACGCCGGACTGATCGAGTTCGACACCCTGATCTTCCAGCTTGGGCAGCGATGCATCCCAGAGCGAACGCGACGCCCGCACCTCCGGCTTGTCGCCATCGGTACGTGCCATCCGCCAGTACCAGCCCGACAGCGGCAGTTCGAACAGCGGCTCGCCAAGCGATTGCACCGAGCGATCGGACTTGTCGCCCTTGTCAGCCGCATCCTCGGGCTGCGCCACCTCGGCGATCAGCGTCCGGAGATAGAAATTAAGCCGACGGTCGAAAGCGCGCTCGGTCGAGCGCTTGTAGACGGTGGAGAGAACAATGCCGGTGATGACAAGGATCAGCACCACCCAGGCCGTCGCCGACAGGAACAGACGTGTCGCCAGGGATTTTGGATGCCGATTCAAAAAACTCATCCCCAGCATGGCGGGTCCGCAATGGCGTCATTGAGAGGAGCACCTGCGACGAAGCAATCCATTTCTTGATGTCGCTATGGATTGCTTCGCGGAGCCTGTGCCCGGACGGCACAAAGCGCCGATCCGGGTACTCGCAATGACAATGGGTGGATTCCGTCCACCCGAACCCATCATAGTCTAACGCGCGTCGGTTGCGGAAGGCTTCGTATCCGCGAGCGGCGGCGTCAGCAGGTAGCCGAGCCCCCGCACCGTCTGGATGATGTCGACATCCAGCTTCTTGCGGATGCGCCCGACAAACACCTCGATGGTGTTGCTGTCGCGGTCGAAGTCCTGATCGTAGAGATGCTCGACCAGTTCGGTGCGCGACACCACGCGGCCGGAATGGTGCATGAGATACGCCAACAGCCGATACTCGTGCGAGGTCATCTTGATCGGATTGCCGTTGACGCTGACACGGTTGGTGCGCGTATCCAGCATCACCGGCCCGCAGGTCAGTTCGGACTGCGCATGGCCCGCGCTTCGCCGCAGCAGCGCGCGGATGCGTGCCAGCACTTCCTCAAGATGAAACGGCTTGGCGACATAATCGTCGGCGCCGGCATCGAAGCCCTGCACCTTGTCGCTCCAGCGGTCGCGTGCGGTCAGGATCAGGACCGGCATGGTGCGCTTGTTGCGCCGCCAGGCTTCCAGCACCGAAATGCCGTCCATCTTCGGCAGGCCGATATCGAGCACCACGGCGTCATAAGGCTCGCTGTCGCCGAGAAAATGTCCCTCCTCGCCATCGAAAGCGCGGTCAACGACATAGCCTGCATCCGACAAGGCTGTCGTGAGCTGGCGGTTGAGATCGGGATCGTCTTCAACAACAAGAAGGCGCAACGTCGTCTCCGAAATGGCAAGTTCAAGATAGGCTAACATGAACGGTGCGGCGGTGAATGCTCCATGAACAGAGCGGCGCCGGAGATTACTTTTTCTCCATTCTCACTTCTTCGTCGCCGTTTTAACCAGCTTGCCGAGAAGACCCGGATCGTTCTGGCCGGTGGCGGCACAAACCTTTTCACGGGTCCGCCCGCTCATGTAGACGCCTAACACGCCGAAGCGGAACCCCCAATAGCTGACCAGAAGGCCGGTCGCGCCGATCAGGGCGTTGATCGCCGTCATGTCGCCGGTCCAGAACTCATGGACCAGAACCACCCACAGGGCTCCGCACTCGAACGTCAACTCCAGCGCGTAAAGCGGCCGCCACCATCTTTGCAGCGCGTCCTCGCTGCCAAGTTCTGCACGGATCGTTGCCTGCGTCTCGGCCACCGATCCTCGCACCGCGTCCGCTTCGGCGCGCACCGCCTCCGCCCATATGTTCTCCGCTTGCATGATCTGGCCCGTGCCGCTCGTGGTCAGCGCCTTGCCGACGGCCTCGGGCGTCGCGTCGGTTGCGCCAACGGCTTCCGCCAGAATGCGACCGGCCGCTCCGCCCAGCGGGCCGCCAAGCGCCGCGCCGAGAATCGGCGCACCAAGGCCGATCACCTGTTTCGCGAGATCACCCCAGTCCATTGGATGTTCCTTTCACGGCCGCCTCCTGCTCCGCGCGATGCCGCCAGCGCCAGATGAGAAAGATCACGATGACAGCGAGCGCCGCGCTCGCTGCAACCACCAGCGCCACATGAAGCCGCGCCGTGATGGCGGCACTCGTTGCACCTGCAGCAATCACCGCACCGGCGGATGCTGTGCCCGCCGGAACGGCAATCGGCACAACGGCCTTGCCCGGCACCGCATCGCCGGAGACGGAGGCGACCGCGCGGCGCTCCGCCATGGCGAGCGCGGCAGCGCGCACCCCGCTGACGCGCGCGGTCCAGCCGCGCCCGAACACAGGAAATGTTTTCAATGATTTCAGGAACGCCAGCCGCTCAGCGCAGATCGCAATCACCACATCGCGTGCAACTGCCGCGCGCGCAGCGGCAATCACATCATCGCTGACAGCACTTGTGCGGTCGGAGAGAGTCAGCACCCGCCGCAGCACCTTGCCCGCGCGGCCGATCCCGGAATTCACGCCATAGTCGAAGACGGCATAGTCGACGCCGGCCGGAAGCTCGTCACAGCGCAGCGCGTTCCAGTAATGCTCGCGATAGATTTTCCGCGCGACGCTTTGCGGCAGCGCGCGCACATCGTCCGCAGTCGCGTTGCCCTTCCAGTAGCGCCGCGCATCCGCAAGCGTGATGCCGAAATTGGTCGGCCCGCCCGGATCGGAGGGATGGTCGGTGTAACCGCCCTCGTCTCTCAGCAGCCGCGGCAGCGCGGCGTTATAAGACTCCGCCGCCATGTCAGAACGGCCACGCGACGATCAGCAATGACGCAGCCCAGGCCATCAGCGCGGCCTTGGGCCGCGCCTTGATCTTGTCAGCGATCCATTCAAGAGGCGCAGAAAAACATTCACGCAGCGAGGCGAGCGACATACGGATTCTCCAAATGAAAAAAGCCCGCCGGAGGGCGGGCTGCAAAGATCACGGGACGCTATTTGTAAAAATCAGATCCGTCGAAACACGACGTTGATATATTCCCCGTCGCGCCCACGGCTGACGATTTCAAATCCGGACCGCTGCGCCAGCACTTCAGGCGATTTTCCCAGCAGAAACACGGTATGAAACCGCGAGAAAGGATACAGATAATCGTAGCAGGCTGTCGAATGGGCCATAAGTGCGCCCGGCTTCAGCAGAGCGTGAAACTCTCTGAACTGCTGCACCGGATCGAAGAAATGTTCGATGACATTGTTTGAAATAATCCCGTCAACTTCGGGAAGCGCCGCTTTCTCGGCAATAACGAAATCGCTGCCCCCGCTTGCGCTCGGCTCATATCCCCAGATGTCCCATCCCTCAGCGCGCAGCACCGCGATTGTCCTGTTCCAGGCGCCTCCCGAGCCCCAGTTCAGATAGGTCTTTCCCTTCTCCGGATTCAGCGAATGAAACGTCCTGACTTCATTGTCCGTGGTATCGCCCTCGCGATACCGCGAATACAGCAGCCGATAGTCGAGATCGACAAGCTCCGGCGGAAGGTCGATAAACTTCTGCGCTCCGAAAACGCACTCACATGATGGACAGCGATAACGCTCAAGCCTGCCGCCACCGAACGCGCATTGGTCTTCGACAATTTCAAAGTGATCTCTGCCGCCGCTTTCGCCGCAAATGATACAGGCCAGTTCCCGCGAGCGCAGCTCTCGATCATAAATCAGATCAAGCGTACGCCAATGATGCGCAACGGCGTATTTTTCCAGCAACGCCAGCCGTTCGTCTTTTGCGAAAACGGAAGGGTCAATGGGCTCAGGCTGCGCGGCTAGCCGCGCCGAGAGGTTCTCGATTTTTGCTTCAAGCTCAGCGATGCGCTGATCATAGATGCTGGTCGTCGGCCGTATCAGACGATGAACGATCCGACGCTTGATGGAAGCCAGATAGTCTCTCGTAGTGCGGTACATAAACCCTGCAACTTCGTGGCATGTGAAAAATTTCTGCCACCGCCCTGCTTAAAAGTCACGTTTTTTGTGATCTTCCACCCATCACCCATACCATCCCGGCGACGTTGCCGAGCCCGCGGAATTGCCGGGCAAATAGCTCGCACCGCCACCGTTGACGAAGATACCGCCACCGGTTGCCACGTTATATCGTGCGCCTGTCGCCGAGCCCGAGAAGGTATTGCTGATCCATTCCATGTAACCCGTGCGCGTGGATTGCGCGAACGTGCCCAGCGAGGGCGTGCCCGAGATGGTGATCGTATTTCCCGCGACATAGAAATATCCGAAAGAGATCGCCACCGCATGGGCCGCCGTGTTTCCGGAAATCGTATAGTTCGACGAGCACAGGATTTTCCCGCTCCATCCGCATTCATGTGATACGTCGCGCAGGCCCCGAAATTGACCGGCGAAACAATGTCGATCCGGCCTCCCGCGGTGGCGACCAGTGCGATGCCGAACGTCGTGGCCTGAAATTTCACGCCTCCGATTTTCAAGCGGCCATTGTTCTGGACGGAAATGCAATGGGCGCTCGTGGTCGAGATCAAGACATTGGCGGGCGTCGAGAGGTTGCCTTGAATCGTCACGTCGCCCGCGCCAATCCAGGGCGCATTCACCGCAACGCCGCCGGTATATGTGCCGTCGGCGATCTGGATCGTGATGTTGTAAATCGACAAGTCGAGCGCGGCGATGACATCGATCGCCTTTTGAATGGTCAGGAATGCTCCGCCCGAGGCATTCGAGAGCCCGTTGTTGGCGTTGCTGCCGTCGGTCCGGACATAATAGGTGCGATTGGCAGTCAGTACCTCGCGCTGATCCGTACTGCCATATACGGGCCGCGTCAGTGCATACCATCGTGATGCCGTGCCATCATAACGAAGGATCGCCGTTTGTTTTGCCGCGATCGCAATATCCGCTCCAAGCGCGAAGCGATCTGATGCGGTCGATGATCCGCTCTCGCTCAACAGAATGATGGGCTGACTGCCGGTGTTGAGAAACACAACCACCCGCCCCTCCGCACCACCTGCCAGACCGGACACGGAGCGCGTTGCATCCGACGACAGATTGAGCACGGAAGCAGACGAAAGACCGGCGGGATTGTAGTCGCTCTGGTTCGAGGTGATCTGCGACGGCGAGATCACCCCCGTCAGCGCGAGCCCACGCGGAAGCGCGGCGTTGCCCGAACTCTGGTCGATGGTCAGCGCTTCGACAAAAGTTGTGCCGTCATTCGAGACCTTGAGCTTGAATGCGTCCGAACCGATCAGCCCGAACTCGGCCCGGCCTGAGAACGCGTCGGAGAAAACAACCGAGGCGGTTTTCGCGCTGGCCTCCTTGGAAATCTGCACGCGCATGTCGCCGGTGCCGCCGCCGGCAACCGTGACCGCATTAAACAGCGCCGCATTCGATTTCACCGTGAGCAGGTTCGGCGCGCTTGCGGTATCGTTGATGCCGAGCAACGAGATGCTCCCGGACATGCTTCCGCTGCCGGTCACTTCGGACCATGCCGCGCCGTCATAGACCAGCAACACACCATCGGCATCCGACCATGCGCACCAGCCGAGCTTAGGCGCGAAGAAGCGCCAGGCGCCGTCCTCGCGCACCGTCACGGCGCCTGCGTGCCCTGCCCACGCGCCCGTGGCACCGCTCGCAACGATATGACGGTCCCCTTCCGCGGGCGATGACGGCGGCGCGGTCCGGTCGATATCGAGGACACCGATCTGCACGACGGAATCGAGTATCCGCAGTGCTTCGTTATGGGTGACATGCTTCTGCGCCTGGCTGCCTTCGATGAAGGGCAGACCGAGATGAGTTGTGTCTGTCATGATCGCTCAGAGTTTGAGAGTGAATTCGCGCGCATATCCGCGCCCGACAGTGCTCGACATTTGCGATATCCGGCCGTGAAGGCTCGTCAACGCTGTCCCGAAGTCAGAAATTTCATCGGCATTGGTATAAATTACGGATGGCGCAGCGCATGGAATGCTCCGCACCACGGTCGAACCGGACATGATATCCAGCGTGTAGGCCTCGGTGTCTTCACCAAGCGGCACTTCGACACTCCAGTTGTCACCGTCGCGACGGGTTCGCCGTATCCACGACACGCGAACGCCGCCGGTTTCGCGCGCCGCCGTGACATGCACGGGCGACAGCGGCATGAGTGCCACGGCCTGCGGTGTCACGGTCAACGACAACGCCGAAGGATCGTCATGGCTTCGGCCTGTCGCCACGATGCGCAGATCGATGGCACGGTCCAGCGCATCGAGCCCGCGCGCGATGGTGACCAGATGATCGTCGAGCACCACGAAGGGGGAGCCAGCAGGCAGCGGGTCAGCAATGGCATCATCACTTCCCGCCTGCCCGCGCAGCAGTTGCGAGAGCTTGTAGGTTTTGTCGTCAACCAGCTCGGCGTTCGCAAACTGCAATATCTCCCACGCACCCGCCGGATTGAGCACAGCGGCAACATTCGCGCCGCCCAGCACCCGCGCTTCGGTAACGGAGGCCAACGCGCCGCCATAAAGCATCACGCGCGCTCCGGCGCCGCGATCCCAGCAGCCCGTTGGACCTGCAGGCAACGCATCCAGCGTCTCGCCGATGATCGACGGCGCAAAAGCCGTGGCCGCTCTCTCGAAGCTTAGACCATCGGTGGAGCGCCAGACCGTCACCGATCCGGGCCAGGGGTCGGTGAAGATCGCGAGCCGCGTGAGGACCGGCGGCTCGGAGGCATCGATGCTCGGCAGATCGAGCACCAGCGCCTGCACCGGCCCCAAGGCCGGCGGAATCGCGGGCGGTTTCACGCGCGGTGCGAACAGAGGCACGGAAAATACTTCCGGGTCGATGCTGCGTGCCTTGACCTGCCGCGAGGTGGTATCGACCAATTCGGAAATCTCGAACAGCCGCCGTCGCGCATTGATGGTGACGCCGACCACATCGCCCGGCGTCAGCGCCAGCGCCTTCATCCCAAGCGACAATGCCACGCTTTCACGCCCCGCCCACAGATCCTGCAGCCAGATGTCGGCGCGACGCGTCGCCGAAGCGTCGTCCGTCACCACGGCGAAATCCGAATGCAACGTGCGGTTGGAGCCGCCGACCAGCCTGCGCGATGTCACGGCGGAGCGGCGATAATCGGCCGAACCATCGGTGAAGCCGAACGATACTTTGCGCGGCAACTCCGTCTCCTGCCCGCGCGTCAATCGTGCCAGCGCGTCCTTCGCATTGTCGACCAGATCGTCTTCCGAAAACTCCGCGACCGGGGCAGCACCGCGCTGAACGAAGGTCAGTTCGCCGCCAGCGACCGTCGCATCGAACCCATAGGCCATCGCCAGCGGATCGATCGCTGCGCGCGGCGACATCGGCCGGTCGATGACATAGCCATCGCAACTTTCGCGCAGGCGGTCGGTGCGTGCATCCGTCGCCTCTGCGTCGTCGAGGATCGCGCCCACCAGCGCATCGAGCGGCGCGGCACCGAGCCGCCCGGTCAGCCAGTGCCCGGTCTGCCAGTTCGGCCCATCGCTCCAGACATCGGTGGCCGCCGGAAACACCGGAAAAGGCCGCGCATCCCAGGTCCACAGATGCAGACCGGAAATGTCGATCATCCGCCCGCCATAGACCGGCGAAACCGGATTCAATTCGTCCGCGCCAAATGCGGGGTCGAACGCGCCGATAACAGCTTCGATATAGCGGCGCTGGATCAGGTCGTCGCGCTGGCCGTTCGAAAAATATGGAATCGTGCCTTCGATGGATCGCGCATCGGGAAACGCACTCGGCTGGTTCGCTCCCTTATCCACGGCGGGACAGCCAACTTCTGTCAGCCAGATCGGTTTGCTGCGCGGTATCCATGCGGTCGCGCTGCCGAGTTCGACGCCGCCGACACGTTCGACATGCGCGTTCGCCCACCAGTTCCACAGGTCCTTGGCGCGATAGATCCACGGTTTGCCGAGGCCGTCGGCGATCGGCGCACGATCCTGTAACCCGCGCGCGACGTCATCGGCGTAATACCAGTCATAGGCTTCGCCGCCATTCAGATTTCCGGCGAGATAGTCGCGATCATGAATCGTCGCGGCCAGCGGCGCATCGAGATGACCCGCATCGTCGCGCCAGTCGGAGAGCGGCGCATAGTAATCGATACCGACCGCACCGATGGCAGACGATGCCCATAACGGATCGAGCGGAAAACGCACCTCGCTGCCGATGACATGCGCGCCGTATTCCGTCCAGTCCGCGCTATAGGTCACGACAGTGCCTGCGCCGACGACAGCCTTTACATCCGAGGCCAATGTCGTCAGCGCCTGCACCGCCGGATAGACGCCCGATGCCGAGCGCACGCGCGTCAGCGCCTTCAGTTCCGAGCCGATCAGGAAAGCATCCACGCCGCCGCATGACGTCGCCAGGTTTGCGTAGTGCAAAATCATCCGCCGATAGTTCCAGCCGCTCGCGCCGCCCGCGGAAAAGAAACTTGTAACTTGCGCCGCAGCCGTCGCGGTCCCATCCGGCGATCCGCCGACACCCGGCGCGGGATGACAGGTGATGCGCCCGCGCCACGGATAAGCGGGCTGCGAGGCCGCGCCGCTCCATGGATCGGTCAGAGCGTTGCCGTCCGGAATATCCATCATCAGGAACGGATAGAGCGTAACTTTAAGACCGCGCGCCTTCAGCTCCGCAATCAGATGCCGCACACTGTCATCGGATGGCGTTCCGCCATAAGCGGGACGTCCCTCCACGCTTGAAACAGCCGCCGCACTTCCCCGGCTGAGACCCGCCACCGACCACGTTCCGCCGGACGTCACCTTGATCGCGTTGTCGACGCGCGGCTGCACGGTGCAATTGCCTGCGCGCAGATCGTTGCCGAACCAGGCGACAACAATGGCCACGCGCTCGAGGTTGGGACATGTCGCCTGAAGATCGTCGAGCGAAGCGATCACGTTCGACGCCGCGCTGGTGACGTGCCGGTTCTCCGGCGCGGACTGTCCGAGGCCGAGCACACGCACCACGGGCGATGTCTCGTAGCCGAATTCGGTCGCGCCCGGGATCAGCGTCACCGCGCGTATCATTTGTTCGAGCTTGCCGATCGGTCGCACGATCTCGAACGACAACTGCGGAATCCGGTTGCCGAAATCCGCCAGCGGTAACCGCTCAAACACCACATAGGCCAGCCCGCGATAGGCAGGCGCATTCTCCGCGCCCTCCTTCGCGACAATCAGCCCGTCCGCGACTTGATCTTCGCTGCCGCGATGAACCCGTACATTGAGGTTCGATGTATCGAGCAGCTTTCCGTCGGCCCAGACGCGGCCGACATGGCCGATCTCGCCCTCGCAGAGTCCGACCGCGAAGTTGGCATAATAAGAGTAGGTCGTGGTGGTGACGCTGCCGCCCCCGCTTCCGCCGCCGAAGCCACCCTTGCCGCCCGCGCTGCCGCCCTCGGTGCGCGTGGAGACGACTTCCTCCAGCCGCGTTGCCCAGATCACTTGGCCCGAGAGCCGCGCGCGGCCGTAGACGCGCGGGATTGGCGCGCCTTCGGTGGACGCCATGACATCGAGATCGGCAAGGCGCGGGCCCTGTACGCTGCGATCCTGCGCGAACAGCGAGTGATCGATCACATTGCCGATCAGCGCACCGGCAATGCGGCCCGCAATCGCGCCTGCGGGGCCGAACACCGCGCCTGCCGCGCCGCCTGCGACCGAGAGAACGAGAGCTGCCATCAATCAAGTCCCGGAAAACGAAATGCAAACGCCAGCCGCCGCTGCCACCACGGAGACAACGCGACCTCGCACACCGCAGCGCCATCATGCGCATGGATCATCGTGCCTTCGCCGGTCGCAATCGCCGCGTGCTTGGCGACAAACCCCTCTCGCCAGCGAAACAGCAACACGTCGCCGCCAGCTATCTCGTCGCGCTTGACCGGCACGAGATGACGCAGCGCCGCCTCGGCCAGCGTCTCGGCGCCCGAGGATTCCGCCCAATCCGGTGCGTAAGGCGGCGGCATTTCCGGTTCGGAACCGACGCAATTGCGCCAGACGCCGCGCACCAGCCCGAGACAATCGCAGCCGACGCCTTTCAGCGACCCTTGATGGCGATAGCGCGTGCCGATCCATGCGCGTGCCTCGGCAACGATGGCGGCGCGGGTCAGAACATGAGTCATGATCCACCCGCCATCGATCTGCCGTCATTCCCCGCGCCCGCATCCGGCGAGGCGATAACGAAGTCATTGCCCGGAATATGCGGGAAGCCGCGGAAGTTTGCGGCATTGGCAAAACGGTCGCGGCAGGTCGCAAAGCGTTTGTCGCATCCTGCGCTGACCATAAAGCTGTCGCTATTCGCGATGACTTCCGGCATCGCTTGCCACAGCGACAGCCGCGCATGGCCCGACGCCAGCCGATGCTCCTTGATCTCGACCGAGAGACCGTCATTCGCGCCAGAGGACCAGGTCAACCTGCCGCCGCTGAAAATACCCTCAGCGAAAGTGTCCAGACCAGCCGCGACAATCGTGGACGTGGATTCGAGGGACGCCACGCTGCCCTCGCCCTGCAGGCCGGCCGCAACCAGATCGAACTTGCAGCGCGCATCGCCCAGATCGGCACTGCATCGGACGGTAAACAGCCGCCCGCTCGGCTGGGATAGTTGATCCGCCAGTCCGCGCAGTTCGGCGCTGAACGCCTGCCCCTCGCGCTTGACCTCGCCGAGCGTGGAGCGTGCCATCAATACGCGCAGCGACACATCGCTCCAGTCCACCAGCCAGGTCTCAATGCTTGCCGCATCGTAGCGGCCTGCGGCGAGATCGTTCTCGTTCAGAGCATCGGCCGACAGCGCCCCGGCAATCTCAGCGCCGTCCACGGACAGGTCGAACCTGCTGGCGGCTTCGGATGATGTAAAGCCTGTGCCCGCGCGATAGGTCACGTCACCGATCACAAGATCATCGTCATGATCCGTGAATCCTTGAATGGCACCATCACGCCGCGTCAGTTTTCAGCAATGCGCAAGCGTGGTGACACCCGAATTGAGCTTCGCCTGCAAGGCGGAAGGAATGTCCCTCATGGCCGGATCTCCACCAGCGGGATTTTGGGAATCGCGCCTGCGGCAAACGCCGACAGATCGACCTCGAGATAATCGGTATCGAACCGGACCGGCACATCGAACAGAAAGCCCGCCGTGACTGCTGCCCCGCCCGCTGGAATATGCCCCGAAAGAAACGTCACAACGCCCGTCGCGCTATCGCAGGTAAATGCGGTGCCGGACACGACTTCAGTACCCGCAACGGCAACACGCACACTCCCGGGCACGGGCTTGGAGATCGTGCGCATATAAGGCGCATAGGTACTGCCGTAAGTCTTGGCGAGCTGAAACGTCGCCCGCGTGCCATCCCCCGCGCCCAATGTCTGGTCCAGCGGCGAAACGCTCGCCACAGATGCTGCGGACGAATGATCCAGCCGGTCGCGCCAGCGAAACCCATAGAGCTGTCCGCGCCGCTCCTCGAAGAACGCCACCACCTGTCGCAAGGCATCAAGTGTCTTCACGCCATATCCCGCATCGAAGCGGCGACGCGAATGCGCCCAGCGCGCATTTCGCTCCTCGCGCCCCGAGCCGAAAGTGACGATATCGGTGCGGCGTTCCGGCCCGCCTGCGCTTTTCAACGCGATATCGAGCGGGAACAGAACCTCGTGAAAACTTGCGGGCATGATCCAAAATCCGGAAATCTGTTTGGCTCGCAAACGGAACCGACGCGCCGCGCAGTCATTGACCTATGCCGATACAACAGCGGAGAGCGGACATGGCCCAGTGCGAAACCTGCGGAAACGATTACGACAAGGCATTTCAGGTGACGTTAGGCGGCAAGACCCACACCTATGACAGCTTCGAATGCGCCATCCACGCCCTGGCGCCGACCTGCGCCAAGTGTGGAACACGGATCGTGGGTCATGGACTTGAGGCGGACGGCAAGTTCTATTGTTGTGATCACTGCGCGCAGCATAGCGGTGTGACGGGATTGCGCGATCGCACGAATTAAAGGCCACGCTGCCCGCGCGAAACAGCGCGTGCGATCTGGCCGGTGATATAATTTTCCGAGCGGCGGAAACTGTCGAGATCCGGTGTGGCGATCTGGATCGTGACAGTGTTGCCGCCTCCGCGTGATGCAACACCGAGCTTTCCATCCGGTCCGCGCGCCAGTGGCATGATCGCCTCGGGCCCCGCTTCGCCGGCAAGACCGACGCCGCCCTGCATCAGCGGAAAGTAAGTCGGCGTGCCTATCACGCCGCCGCTCGCAAACGGCTTCACCGCACCGGAGGCAGCGGCGAGCGACACACCTACTGAGGTTCCTGTTCCTGTAAGTCCTGACAACAGAGTGGATATCCCGCCCGCGATGCTCTTTTCCAGCGGCTTGAACGCGAGCCGCACCGCCATGTCGGACAGCCGGAGCGTGAGCGATTTCAGCACATCGTCGAACTGCCTGCCGCCGACGACGGAAGCAGTGAATGCGCTGGTCATGGCGCGCGAGAACGCCGTTGCGCCGCTGGTGAGTTCGCGCGTCCGCAGGCCGAGCGAGCCAAGCGTCAGGGACATGTCGTCGCCGGATGAATCGAGGACCATGACCTATTCTCCAGATCGCGTGTCGGGAAATGCCTGCATCAGCGCGGCAAGAGATGCCCGGTCCATCGGCTCGCGCATCGGTCCGCGCACCGCAGCCACCGCGCAGGCGAGTTCGCGCGGCGTCATGCGCCAGAATTGATCCGGCGCAAGGCGCAAGACACCGAGACCGAAACCCATTGCCTCATGCCATGGAAACGGCTTCATCGCGTCGCCTTGATCGCAGCATCGTCAAATGTCGCCGCGATCAGATCGGCAGCAATGCGCACATAGCCCGCTGCGCCGCCGTCGGCGGACATCGCAGCAACTTCATCGTCAGTCACGCTCTCACCAGCGCCGCGCAGTCCGGCCGCGATGATGCGGACCAGATCGCGTGCCGAGAGCCGCCCGCTGCCGAACCGTTCCGCGAGCGCGACGAGATCGTTTGCACCAAAAGCGGACTCCAGTTCGGCCAGCGCGCCGAGGGTCAGCACCAGCGTGCGGCGTCTGCCGCCGAGATCGGCCTTGACTTCTCCGCGATATGTATTGGGCATAAACTTTTCCATTAACGCGTTTTCTTCACGCGAACCGGTTCGCACTTCGCTCAAAAACGCTATGAGGCCGCCGTAAACGTGAGCACACCCGCCGACTCCAGCGACAGATCGAACGTCACCTCGCCGTTATGCTCACCGGAAAATTCCAGGCTCGAAATCTGGAACAGGCCCTCAATGGCGCCGAAATCCGGCACGATGACCTGACAGGTCTTCAACACGCCGTCGAAGAACGCCTGGCGCACCATGGCGTCGGATGCGGCATCCTTGAACAGGCCCCTTCCCGACACCGATGCGCGCTTGACGCCGGCACCGGCCAGTAGCTCGCGCCATCGCTCGGTCGACTCGGCATGGGTGACGTCGACCGTCTCGGCGTTGAACGCGATCCGGCGGCTGCGCAATCCGGCGACGGTAACGAAGCCCGCGCCGTCATACATTTTCAGCAACAGATCCTTGCCTTTCTGGGCGGCCATGATGTTCTCCTTAAATCAAGGGTTCGGTGATCGCGCGGAACCGCACCAGCGCGTGATAGGTGCGTCCATCGGACTCGCGGCGAATGTCGGCGATGGCAAAGCGCAGGTTCACCAGCCGGTGCCCCTCCGGCGACAGCGGCGCGTCGTCCAGCGCCTGCAGCAACGCACCGGCGATCACATGCGCCTCGCGATGTCCGCCCTTGCGCGACCAGGCGTGCAAAGTCAGCTGGTGCTCCTGCGTCAACCCGCCATCGGATGACGCGTCGGTCAAACGCGCTTCGCCCAGCGTGACATACGGAAATCCCGCATCACGCGGCGGCTCGTCGTAAATTTTGCCGCCGCCGAGCGCCGAAGTGAGCGCGCCGTCTGCGAGCAATGCGTCATGGATCGCGGCGCGCAGCGCCAAGCTGGCTGTGGTCATGAATCTGATCTTTCTTCATGCGATGTCGTCATCCTAAGGGGCGCGCTCTTGCGCGCCTCGAAGGATGAGTGTCCTGCTCCATCCTTCGAGGCGCGCTGAAGACGGCTCGCTCCTCAGGATGACGTTCGTGCTCTCACGAAATCCGAACATCCGCATCGATCTCGATGAAGCGGCGGTCCTCACGCTCCCGGATCGCGACAATGCGATAGATCCGCGCGCCGTCGCTGAATCGATGTTGCAGCGTCAGCGACAGATGGCTGCGCAGAACGATGCGATAGGTTTGCGTCACGCCATCCGCATCCGCCTCGACATCACGGCGCGCGGCAAGCGGCGTCACCTGCGCCCACACGGTTGCGAACGTGGTCCAGCTGCGGACCACGCCGCCCTGATCGTCCGGCGCCTCGATCGGCTGTTGCACCACAAGGCGGGTTTTCAACTGTCCAGGATCAATCATAGCGACAGCACCCGATGAGATGCGATCATGGCATTGACGCTGGCCGGCATCATCGCGACGCTTCCGCCGATGGCGATCAATCCGCGATTTTCATACCAGTGCGCGACCAGCATCCGGATCGCGAGCAGCAACCGCGGCGGAACATCGTCCGCTGCTCCGTAACCAGCCTCGATATCAAGCTCGATACCTGCAACGCCTCGCCCCGGAATCGGCAACGACCATTCGGGCGCAGCCAGCGCGCCAGCGGCTGCATCAACCACAAAGATTTCAGGATCGATCTCGCTCGCCTCCCCCGCCGCATTGAACACGCGAGCCGCGACGACCGACCGTACCGGGCCGCTGCGCGGCACGATGCGCCCGCCATCCGGCCAGCGATCCAGCACCAGCCGCCAGGTTTGCGTGATCAGCACACAGCGCGTCAGCGCCTCGATATGATTGCGCGCGGCTGCGATCAGCGAGGCGATGATCGCGTCGTCATCGCCATGCTCCACCCGCAGAAATGCCTTGGCATCGGCGAGCGACAGCGGCTCGGCCGCAGGCGCGGTAACGAGATATGCAGACATCGATGAAACCTTTGTGTTCAGTCAGTTATGCAACGCGGTTGACAAAGCACCGCCGGCGAGGCTCATCCTTGCGGATGAATCTGTCCTCCTGCTTCTGCACCGCTGTCCTTCTTTCATCGGCACTCGCGTCGCCATCGCACGCGATCACCGGCAGCCGCTCCGCGCCGAGCAGCAGTGTCGCTCAGTCCATCGTCACGGTTGTCGCTGCAGGCGGCGGCGTTTGCACCGGCACGATGATCGCGCCGAATATCATTCTCACCGCCGCGCATTGCATCGCGCCCGGCACGGCCAATCGCGTGATCGACTATTCATCGAAACCGCCGGCGCTGATCGCGCCGCAACAGGTTGCGGTTCACCCGAAGTACAACGCTCAATCCATCGCGGCACATCGCGCGACAGCGGACGTCGCGCTGCTTCGCCTGTCCGCTCCCATGCCCGGCAAGTCTGCCGCTCCTCTTGGCCTGCCGCGCATTCCGTTCACGCCGGTGTCGCGCTTCACTGTTGTCGGCATCGGGTCGACGATCGCGGGCAGCGATACCGGCGTCGGCACCGTTCGCGCCGCGCCGCTGGCCGTCACCGGCCAGCCCGGCACATTGCAAGTGCGCCTGGTCGATCCGCAGACCCAGAACAAGAGCGCGGGCATGGGCGCCTGTACCGGCGACTCGGGCGCGCCCGCATTCGAGGATCAGGACGGCCGCAGCGTCATCACCGGCGTGGTGAGCTGGTCAACGGCAGCGAACAACGCTGCGGGCTGCGGCGGCCTCACCGGCGTCACACCCCTGACATTATATAAAGACTGGATCGTGAAGACCGCGCGAAGCTGGGGCGCTGCGCTTCCGTAACGCGGTTCGCCACGCGACAGGCATGAGGACAACGATGCCGATCATCCTTCCCGAAATCCTCCGGCCAGCCATGGCTGCAGCACTGTCCGTCATGCTGATATCGATCGCGCAGGCTCAGCAGCCCGAGCCGAGAAAACCGAAGCCACGCTCCCAGACGGAAACCCGGACGCAACCGCTCAAACCGGTGTCACGTCCGAAACCGGCAGCCTGCGCCGAATTCGGCCCCGGCTTCGTGCGTATGCCGGGCTCGGACAGCTGCATCCGCTTCGGCGGCGGTGTCGGGATCGGCGTTGGCGCGGTGCCTTAAGCCGCCGCACAGATGACTTGAACGATTAGTGCCGATGTCCGCGAGGCCGTTTGGTCTTTCGCGGATGAACCGGCTGCGGCCGTGTTGAAGGCTGGACTTCCTGCCGATAGCGCTTGCGCGACTCTTCCAGCGCGCGCTGATAGCCCGGCGAGCTCATGACGCTCAGCGCCGCGCCTCGGGCGGAGGCGGAGTTGATGGCCAACGGCGCCGATGCGGCGACAAGCAACACGATTGCGGCGAGAATTCTGACGAAACCGCTCATGGCGATTGTCTCCTGCACTGCCGATGTCATGGCGTCAATGTCTGTATCGCACGGCTAGAGAAACGGACCAAGGCAGATCAACCCGGAACATGCCGCCTTGATCCCTCGTATCGACTAATGTTGGCAGGTCTGCTCGACCACATAACACTCATCTTAGCCGACGCTTTTCTTCGCCATCATCGGCCGAGCTAGTTTGGGATATATCGCCCTTCGTCAATGGCACTCAACATCTGCGATGCATTCATCGCGATCGGAAATTCCTTCCGATCCTTGATCAACTGCAAGACCTCCCTTGCCTCCTGGGGAGCAAAGACAAACGTAGCCATCGCAGCCTTGAACCGCACAGTTGGACTGGGGTGGTGATAAAGCGGTATCAGCGCGCGACGCTGATCGCCTTGTCGGACTTTAAGCTGCGCTTCAACTCTCTCCATCTGCCTGTAGAGCCGATTGTATTCAGCGCTTTTCATGCCTTCTAATGCGGCATTCTGCTTTACGGCGATCGCCGTAAACATCACCACGAGATCTTTAATTGTTGCCCCTTCAAGATCACCCTGACTCATGGCTTGAGAACTCCTGCATCGATCAACGCTCTTATCCCGACCCGTCTCCGTTCGCCTGCGTCTTTATCTCTCAGGTAATCTCTAGGGGTTAATCCTCCGAACTCCTCGTTAGGTGTACCGTACCATCCCGAAATTTCATAATGCTTTAGCGTAGGAATTCGCACCTTGTTGTTCGGCTCGTCGATTTCGCGCCGCGAGAATCCCAATCGTTCCAGCAAGGTTCGTTCCTCGCATGCGAAGTGGCTCCGGGAGAACAATCGTTGAAACAAAAATGGCCGGGATCACCCGGCCATTCGCGCACCTCTTCCGTTATGCGCCGCCCTCAGCTCGCTGCGAACTTGACCAGCTTGATGGCGTCAAAATCCTGGACGCCGCCGCCGACACGCTTGGTGGTGTAGAACAGCACATAGGGCTTGGCAGAATACGGATCGCGCAGCACGCGCACGCCGAGGCGATCCACGATCAGGTAGCCGCGGCGGAAATCGCCGAACGCGATGGAGAGCGAGTTCGCGCCGATGTCCGGCATGTCCTCGGCCTCGATCAGCGGGAACGTCATCAGCGATGCGCGTCCGCCCGCCTGCGCCGGCGGCTGCCACAGATACGCGCCGCCGGTGTCCTTGAACTTGCGGATCGCCGCCTGCGTCTTGCGGTTCATCACGAAGGTGCCGTTCTGGCGATAGCCCGCCTTCAGCGCGTAGATGGTATCGACCAGCACATCGGACGGATTGGAGCCGGGAAACGCGCCCGCGCTGCCGCTGGCGACATAGCCGAGATTGCCCCAGCTCCACGAGCCATTGGCGACCGCCGTGTAATTGAGAAAGCCCTTCGGCTTGTTGCTGCCGTCGCCGTTGACGAAGGCCGCGCCCTCCTGCACCGCGAAGGTCAGCTCCACTTCTGACGCGATCCATTCGTCGATGTTCACCGCCGAGTCGTCGAGCAGCGTCGCGGTCGCCGCCGGCATGGCGTAAAGCTCCATCGCGGGGAAGCTCAGCGCGTCCAGCGTCGGCGACGCGGTCTGCGTGCGCGCATCCGTCTCGCCCACCCAGCCGGTGGCGGGGCCTGCCGTCATGAACGGCTTCTTGTAGACGCTGCCGGAAATCTCGCGCACCGACGAGATGGCGCGGATCGGAGAAATCGCCGCCAGGCGCTGGCCGATCTCGTGTTCGAGTTCAGCGGGCACAAGATAACCACCATCGGCATTGGAGCCGGCGGACATCGCCTTGGTTTCGAGCATGCGCAGCGCGCCGCTGTCGCCCTGGCGCACATAGGCATCGAACGCGCTCTTGTGTTCGCGCGCTGCGCCGTCCGTGATCCGCGTGCGGCTGGTCTCCAGTACGGGACGCGCGGATTTCAGCGCGAGCGCATCGATCCGTTTCATCTGCGCGTCGAGGGCGCCATTGATGCGATCGACCTTCTCGTCCAGCAGCACATCCGCGCGGCGGCCCATCGAGGCAAGACGCTCGTCGTTCGAGGCCTTGAACTCCTCGAACATCGCCATGATGGCGTCGTGCTCGCCGCGCGCGGCGGACGAGATGCCGGACTTGTGCTCCGGTGCGGTATCGTTGATGTCGTAGTCCAGATTCTTGTCGAAACTCATGTGGCTCTCCTCAGATAGGATCGGGTTGGATTTGGAATGCGCAAACAAAAACGCCGCCCGGAAGGGCGGCAGTGGCAGTAGTCAGCAGCGTCGTCTGGAGAGGGGGCGATTAATCGAAAGTGAGATTGCGAAACTCTTCGGAAAGATACTCGCGCTTTAGTTCATCTTTAAAGCGGTCGACGAGGACATAGACGCCCATGCCGGGTTGCTTGTCCGTGTATTTTTTCATCACCTGCATAGTGATCGCCCAGTCCGGGAAATCCGCAAGAAAGGATTGAAACCGCCGCGCGATCTGCGGCCATAGATGAGAAATAACAATCTCTGTCTGAACGATATTCCAGCCCCAATCATCCTCGACGACGAAATAGTCACGCTCGCCGATCATTCCCTGACGTTGCAGATCGCTAAACACAACGCCAACGGCATCATATATCTTCCGCCAGATGGTTTCATGGGCCCGATATTCTTCTAAACCTTCCTCGTCCATCGTTTTCACTCCCCTCGGCTGCGGAGGCGAAATATCCAGCACATAAAACTAGTTCAAACCGATCGTTACAATTTCGGGCCAACGCGGGTTGCTGTGCCAAATTCTAACTCGCGTCAGCACAGTCGAAACACCAAGCTGGAGAACCGGCCGATCCTCACCGACCGTTGTAACCACAACAAACCTCTCCGGCGAATCCACCAATCCATCAAATGCCGGAGGCGTGCGAAGGGCTACTTCGTCACCAGAACCCAAGACGATTTCGGTTGGCCCTTCAATTTCCGGATAGCAAGCAGTCGCGACGCAGGACGAATTGAACCATACTAGCTGTCCCCTCACTGGGAGAGGTGAAACCCATCTGTTCAGGCCATGAACGAAGATTAATGAATTCACGGGTGAGATTCTTACCGAGACTGCGATACCTCAGCCTAGCCAAAATTCATGCCGCGAAATTCAACCGAAAAATACTCGCGCTTCAAATCATCGATAATTCCATCATGAGCAACAATAACGCCCATGCCAGGCCATCCCTTGGGCCGGTCAGCTAAGCGAATGGCGATGCGCCAATCCCTGTAGCGCGATAGCAGAGTCTGTAATTCTCTTACAAGAGCCGGCCAAGCTTGAGACAGGGGCAATTCCACCTGCAAAATATTCCAGCCCCAGTCCTCATCGACCAGCCAATAGTCGTTCGGACCAATCAATCTGCGATTAGCAAAATCCCTGAGAACCGTTTCAGTTTCATCGAATAGCTTTCGCCAGATGAGTTCATGCTGCTGATCTTCTTCAGAATCATCTGCGTCCATTCTATCACTCCCTGCCGCCGCGAAAAATTCGGCGCAACATTCGCATAATGCGATTGTAATCTCGTATTGAGGAGTTTTCCGAGTCTCTGATTTCTCGTAAAAGATCCTTAGCTTGTTCGGGTGTCATACGGCTTGGTATTATGTCGCGCTCTTTCATGAAGCGCTCGGTCAATTCTCGAACCGCCTCACTATATTTGCGATGCTCATCATCCCAAAGGTGCCCTCTGAGTTTTCCCTCTATCTCAGTTCGCCCTGCTGGCAATTGCCCCGTGGTGGCTCGATCAAAAACACGAGCCGTTTCTTCGGGTAAATCCCATGCCTTGAATACGCTTTTAGGCAACTCGTGATGACCTTTAGGAGCATAATACGGCTCTCCAAAACTATCGAGAAGAGGCTTTCCATCGTCGCCCGCAAGCTGGACTCCATCTAGCGGAGTGTCGCTCGGCGTAATCTGAAATAGTCCAAAAACGTCGCTGAAATTCGGCAAATCGCCGAAATTGATTTGCCCCATCGGCTGCGCTGATGGGCGACCCGACCCGCCGCCTCCATCCGTCCATCTGCCGCGCCAGTCGCGCGGCTGGCTCGGAATGTATTTTTGTTCGTCGGGATGCGGCGGCTTCAGCCACCTCGCTGCATCCGGACGACTCCAGCGATGCGCATCCGGCCGCATGAAGCGCGCCTGCTGATGCGCGTTGTAGAGATCGCCATATCGAATCATCGGCGCGCCTCCTGCAACGCGCGCCAGGAGTGTTCAGCACGCTTGCGCGCAGGCGTCGCGCCGGGAGCGGGCTGTAATTGCTTCACCGCCCGCACCCGTGCCCCCGCCAGCAGCGGGAACGTGACGATGGATACTTCCCAGAGATCGACCTGATAGATTTTGCGCACGCGCGTTTTCGGATCGATCTGGCCGCGCACGGTGCGGTAGCCGATGGAGAGCCCGTCGATCGCGCCCTCGCTCACCAGCGCCAGCAGTTCGCGCCCGCGCGCGACATCGGGGATCAGACGTCCCCTCGCCCATAGCCCGCGAAAGTCCTCATGCAGATCGAGCCAGATGCCGACCGGCTCGGCGGGATCGTGCTGGAACAGCATCGGGATTTTTCGCAAGCCGCGCTGCGTCAGCGTCTTCGTGAACGCCCCGGGCATCACCATATCGCGCGCCTGGTCGACTTCACCGAACAGGCTGGCGTAGCCCTCCACATTGCCGTCGCGCGTGAGCGAGATGCGGGAGGGCGATGAAATCGGCGCGTGCATGGGCATCCTCGCGAACAGCGCGTGGGTGGGACGGCTTGGCGATGTGAGGGAACGAGAGAGTTACGTCGCCTTGCGGCGCGAGATTTTGCGCCGCGCGGGCTTTGTGCGCGCGGGCCTGGTCACGGGCTTCACCGGCGCCTTGTGTTGAATGCGATCGAGATGCGCGAGAAACTCGCGAAACACCGTCAGGTGATCCGGCGACGATTTCTTCTCCGGCTGTATCGCCCGCAGCACCGTATGCAACGTATCCATAAATCAATCCTCGCTGATGAAATGAGAGAGACTGCGGTTGCCCTTGGCCCGGCGGTTGAAACGCGAGAGCTGGCGGACAAATTCGTCGAACCGGCGCGACGCCGCCGCCAGTTCGCGCAGCGTCGTCAGGAACGCGGCGCTCGCCGCCAGCGCCCACAGCAGCAGCGCCAGATGCGCGAGGTCGCCGCGCTCGGTGAAGATGCGGATCAGATCGGACATGATGAATCTTTGAAATGGCTGCGTGCAGCCGGCCAACAAAAAAGACGCGCCGAACGAAATGTCCGACGCGCCTTCTTTTCCGAATCTCGCTGAACCAGGCGGAGAGACCGCCCTGTCCGAAGCTTAAATAAGCTTAGCGGGCGGCCTCAGCGAGGTGACAGCGCTTGGAATGAGACACTGGACCACCTCCTTTCGTTGTTGACGATAGAAAGAAGATAGTGGCCCGCCCGCGATTCCGCAAGGAAACCTTTCGCGCGGTCATGCAAGCCGGTTCCCGTCTTCAACAGGTGCATAGCCCGTCGCTTCACGCTTCTCGTTCAGCGTCAGGAACGGCGCATTGGCGATACGGTCCCACAGCGCCGCGCGATCGGACGCCAGCGCATCGATGCGGTCGCTATCCACCACGATGCGCAGGCCCTTGCCGAACTGCGGCGACAGCCAGTGCGCAATCGCGCCGCCGACACGCGACGCCAGCGGCAGCACCGTCTGCCGCCAGAACACGCGGTTGGCTTCCTGGAAATTCGCATAGGTATTGTCGCCGGGAATGCCGAGCAGCATCGGCGGCACGCCGAAGGCGAGCGCGATTTCGCGCGCAGCGGAATTCTTCGCGTCGAGAAAATCCATGTCCTTCGGCGTCAGCGACATCGCCTTCCAGTCGAGCCCGCCCTCCAGCAACAGCGGACGCCCGGCATTCACCGCGCCCTGATAAGTGTCGGTGAGCTCGCGCTTGAGCCGGTCGAATTGCTGATCGGACAACACCGCGCCTTCCGGTCCGGAATAGACCAGCGCGCCGGAAGGCCGCGCCGCGTTGTCGAGCAGCGCCTTGTTCCAGGCTGACGCAGAATTGTGGGTATTCAACGCGACCGCTGCCGCTTCAACAGGTGCGAGTCCGTAATGATCGTCGAGCGGATGAAAGAACGTCAGATGCAGGATCGGCGGCACGCTCATAGCCAACTGATCGAAGCGCACGCTGCGCCCTGCAACGCTGTAGTCATACGCCTCTGCCCAGCCGTCATGACCCGGCACGACCTTCATGCGGTCCGGCCGCAATGTGTAAAGTTCGCGCACCTCGTCGCCGAGCGCGACCGCTTCGACATAGGCATTGCCCGCCAGCAGCATATGCGCGTAAAGCGCCTCGAAGAAGCTCGCGCCGTCCTGCCGCGCATTCGGCCTGCTCAAGAGCTGCAGCAGCGGATGCGCCTCCCGCTCCTGCGCGCCTTCATAGAGAAGAAAGCCGCATGACGCGGCGTTCTCGGCGATCAGGCGCACCGCGCGATGAACAATCGCGTTGGTGAGATAGCCCTCGCGCGCCAGCGCCGCGTAATCGCGCGGCGTCCACCGCGCCCGCCCGCCGCTCTCGAATGCCAGCACCTGCGAGGTGCGCGAGGCTTTCGCTTCGGGTGCGCGGAGGATCCGTTTCAAACCTTCGAACATCATGAACCTCGATCTAGAAACTGCGCACGGCCTAAAAACTTCGCACCCTTGGCTGTGCCCTCGCCGTAAACGTCAGCGACGCGATCGCCCAGACCAGGGCATCGAGCCGGTCCGGCGAGCGGCCCGACGACAAACCGCCCGGTCCGAAATCGCACATCTCGTCTTCCAGAGCCGGAAACAGACCGGCATGTTTCACCCGTCCCTGCTCGTAGAGCGTGGCGACAGGTTCGGCGCGCAGAAACTTTCCGCGATGCGCGCGCACCGATACCACCGGCACAGTGGCATCGACTTCATTGATGACTGAGCGGACCATCTCCCCGCCCTGATTGACCTCTGCGACAAGTGAATCGGCCTCAAGCCGCCGCCACAGCGCAATCGCTTTCGCGGCCCACACCGACGGCGTCGCCTGCGAGACCGTCTCGTCCGCGATCACATAAATCGCGCCTTCGCCGGTGATCCCCGCCGCGACAAGGCCGCAGGCATCGGCGCGCTTGCCACTTGAAGCCGGCGGATCCACCGCGACCACGATGCGCGCCAGCGGCGGCGCATCGCCGACGCGGCATGTCTCTATCAGCGCGCGCGACCACAGCGCATCAGGCCGGTCCTCGATGATCTCGCCGTCCAGTTCCTGCCGCCCAAGCCGCGTATCCTTGTAACGCGCCAGCACGCCTTTCAAAAACGTCGGCGCGAGATGATAGGCGTTGGCCTGTGTGCCCGCGCGCGTCACAACGCTGGTCGGCTCCAGCATCAATCGCTTGATCAGCGCGGTGGGCCGCGGCGTGGTCGTAATCAGTTGCCGTGGCTGGCTGCCGAGCCGCAGACCGAATTGCAGCATGTCGAATGTCGCCTGTGCGTAACGCCATTTCGCCATCTCGTCGCTCCATGCGCAGCCGAACTGCGGACCACGCAGGCTTTCGGGATCTTCCGCCGAGAACGCATAGGCCACCGCGCCATTGCTCCATTCAAGGCGTTTGCGCGAAGATATCCACGCGGGACGTTCATCGCGGCGGTGAACCGCGAGCAGTCCTGACACACCTTCGATCATGACTTCGCGCACATCGTGCTCTGTTTCCCCAACCAGCGCGATGTTCCCGACCGGCGCGTCGGCCAGCGGCGCAAGGCCGAGGGCCTGCGCCCTCACCCATTCCGCGCCCGCGCGCGTTTTGCCTGCGCCGCGCCCGCCAATCAAAAGCCATGTCAGCCAGGGCTGGCCGTTCGGCGCGAACTGCGGCGGCACCTGATGTTCGTGCGCGAAGATGTCCCAGCGCGAGAGCACCAGCTCCATTTCAGCCCGGCTCATCCCCTGCAGCAGAAACCGGCGCTGCGCTTTCGACCAGTCCTTCCAGGCGCCGCGAAAGTTCGCGGCGGAATTCGTCGAGGTCTCGGGGCACAGCGTCGTCATCGGCGGCCTTCTTGTTGTCCACCCCGCGTTCCTGCTCTCGCAGCCGCATGACTTCTTTCAATGTGCGGGCCAGTGAGGCCAGCACGCGGGCGCGGCTTTCGGTTTCGATCCGCTGCGCGGGCGCAAGACGTTCGGGATTCCCGACAATGCGTTCGATCTTGGTCAGTTCGCGTTCGATGGCGTTGCTCACGCGCTCCACCATCGATCCTGCCGGCGTCTCGCCGGATGAAGCAGCAGCGGCAGCAACATCGGTTGCAGTGAACCTGCGCACGCGCCCCGCGCGGTTCGCTTTAACGGTTGAGCGCGCCACGGCCTCCACTGCACTGTGGTCAGACGCATCCACGACAAGATTGCCCGGATGTTCGTTCAGGACTTTTGCGCGGGGGCGCGTTGGCGGCACCGCTTTCGAAACCACCGGCTTGGACGCGGGCTTTTTCACGATAGTCTTTTTCTCAACCGCCTTCCCGGCAGCTTTTTTTCTCGCCGTGTTGCGCACAGCCTTCTTCGCCGCCCGCTTCTTCGGCGGCGTTGAGGACGGCTTCTTCGGCATGAAACGGTCTCACTGAAACGACAACGCCGCACTCAAGGCGCGGCGATCAAGTGTCCAAAATCGTCCGGCTGTCATTGCGAGCCGACGGGCCCGGCTTGGCCGGTCCGATGATAAAATCCGCACGCAAACCGCTTTTTAAAAGCAATACCGGACTGCTTCGTCGGAAGCGCTCATCGCAATGACGAAAAGATTCTACG
Organism: Afipia sp.; assembly: GCA_017308595.1. Classification (GTDB taxonomy): domain Bacteria; phylum Pseudomonadota; class Alphaproteobacteria; order Rhizobiales; family Xanthobacteraceae; genus Afipia. The sequence goes on along the minus strand of JAFKER010000005.1, from coordinate 812,637 downwards.
TCCTGAAGAACAGGAACCACACGATCGCCAGAACGAAGATCGCTGCAATGGTGCTGATCGTGAGCAGTGCCAGGATCGAAGGCCCCGGCTCCGCCTGCCGCGCTTCGGTGGGTGTTTCGACAATCCGGCGATGTCCGTCCGCGTGTTCGACCTTTGCCATGACATCCTCATTCATTCGAACGCGCGATGATCCGCGCATGTGATGAATGGCAACGCCTCATGATGGAGGCGGTTCCTGAACTGAAGACAGACTGTGCCCCGCCGCCTCGCTTCAGATGCAACTCTGGAGCATGCCGAAACCATAGCTTCACAGTGTATCGCTGTCAAGGACTATTTTCCTACGATAGATTCCCCGGCGAAAGAGATTTTTTTGACGATAACAAAAAAGTGCTCGAACTCCGGAATCCGAGTGCCGAAAGCAATTCATCTTCGCTCAGCGAACGAATCGTGTTTCAATTTGTGAAGAGCAAATTGCGGTGGGAGTTAGATACGAAGAACAATTTCTAGGAATGTCGCATCAAGTTAATCCCCGCGATCAGCATCTGGATAGACGGGGACCGGTGCAACAAGATGATCTCTTGAAAGATCGATGCATTCTTCGAAATCTTCATCATGACCCATTGGTGACAAATGAAAAATCGACTCTCAGAACCAATCGAGATCGGTCAACATCTTCCATTAATCCAACCTTCAGCAATCCAGCCTTCAGCGAACATACTCGAAAGTAAAAAAGGCAAACCACTCGGTGATCTCTGTCTGGAAATTGCCGAGTTTGCCAAAGACCGCGACTATCGAACCCTCGACTATCTGATGCGAATGGCTGCAGCCGAGGCTTACGAAGAAACCTGCGACACATTGCTAACCAGCAACAAGAACGAATTAACCGGCAAGAGCGAATTGACCGGAATGTGGGATTGGGATGTCACCAACAATCTCGCTTATGTCGACCCGCCAGGGGCACGACTATTCGATCTGGATCCGAAAACATCGGCGCGCGGGCGCCCCCTCGAAGACTATATCAAGGCGATCCACCCCGACGATATGAAGCCTTTCTCGGAGAAGGTTCACCGCGTCGCGCGTGAAGGCGGATGCTTCGAAGCGACTTATCGCGTCATTAATAACAGCCGGATCATCTGGGTCTACGCCAGAGGCTCATGCTTCATGGGCTCCGGCAAGGTGCCCGTGAGATTTCCCGGCGCCTTGTTCGATGTGACTGCATCGATGACGTGTTAAGTTCGTCAATGCATCGCGTGCCGCCGCCGCGAGATCTCCGCTTGCCGCAGTAGTTCAAGCGGCAGCCATGGCTTCTGCATGAAGAGGACATTCTCGGGAACGTCCTCTTCGAGGTCCTCGCCGGACGTGACGATGACATCGAGATCGGGAAAGCGCTCCACCGCAATCTTCGCAAGATCAACACCCGACATCTCGCCTTCGAGATCGTCGTCGGTGAACATCAGTGTCAGGTCTTTCCCGACCTTCTCCAGCACAGCCGCTGCGGCCTCGGCGCTCATGCATGCAATGACATGCATATCGCTTTCCTCGAAGATCACGCTGACGAGTTCCCGCTGAATCTGATCGTGTTCGACGATAAGCACCGTCTGTTTCAGAGCACGTCCCATGGGGCCTCCCTTTGTCCATGAGAAAAGGCAATGCATAAGCGCGGCGGAAGTTCGACGCCACCGCACAAGGAACGAATTCCGTGCCGCCGCGTTTTCTGCGAAACGAGGTGCCCCATGAAAGAAGCTGTGGATCGCGTGATGAAGGCCTTCGCGATGAAGCACAAGCAAATGACACCCGAACAGGAACGCCGGGTGCGCGATGAGGTGTCTGATTTCGTTGCAGAACTTCTCGAAAAGCGGGCTGCACAACTCTCCCGTTTCGGCGATGCTGTCCCCGGAACCGAACGGCAGGTTTAGATCGGCAGAAAAAGTTCCAGCATTCCGTCGCGAACGGACGGATTTTCGTGCGCGCCAAATGGAACAGAATATCTGCCCGGCCGTTTCCGCATGACAGTGTGGAGATCCGATCATGACTTCTCAGGAGTGTGTTCTCGACGCGGTATCCAGGGCACAGGGCATTCTGGCCGAATACATCGAACCCGGCCCGCGCGACTGTGCCAGGACCTTGAGCAAGCTCTTCGCTATTTTCGCGGACGATGAACTGACCGATGCGGTCAATGCGCTCAATCTTGAGACGCTCCGCGCTGCGATCCATGCGGGCGGGGATTCAGAGCGTCAACCCACCTCTCCTCTTTATAATCGAACCAGCGGCTGAAGCGCGCGCCATCCCATTCGTATTGCAGATGCCGTTCCTGCACCGGAACGCCGGGCACATCTGGCCAGAAGGCCGCGATGCATGAGCCGCCCTCGTCTCGCACGCTCGGATAGACGATGCCGTCGCTGCCTTCCTCGCGCAAATCCGCCGCAAAGGCGCGGCTGTGCGTATAGTTTTGCGTATGCAAAATCCGCCGCTTCGCCTTTTCATCCAGTCTCGAAACATCGTGCAATGTCGCGCTGACGTTGCCAAGCAGCACACGCATATCCTCGCGGCGCGGCGGATCGTTCGAGTCGGCGGCAAAGCGCGCGAAGTGATACCCGGTTTCCCGGATCGCGGTCTGTAGCGAGCGCGCGGCGTAATAGACGCCATAGCTGCCATCCGAAAATCGCGAGCCGCTGCGGTTCACATGGGTAAACGGCGCCATCACCCAGGATGCATTCGGGCCTGTGACGCGCCGCTCCGGCGGTACCAGCGCGATTTCGCCCGCTTCGTCGCGCACGCGCGGATTGGTCGCCTGCTCGAGTTCGATCAATACGTCCCACACCGCAGGATTGTCCGACACGCGCTCGAACAGCGCGATCGGCGGATACCGCGAGGCGATGATCCGCCACGCCTGCCGCCAGCGGAGCCGCGTGGTCTCAACCGCAGCCTTCACGACCACGGCGCGCGCGCCGCATCGACATAGGCACGCACCGCCGCGAGGTCGGTGACATCGCCTGCAGTCATCCGTGCCAGCGGCGTCTGTCCGGCAAAGGCGCGATTGGGCCGCAGCACCCAGCCATCGGCCAGCGCGGCGTCGGAATAGACGATCTGCAGCGCCTTCCAGATACCCGCCACATAGCCGATCCGGCGCAGCGTATCGTCCGGCAGCCGCGCCGCCTTGCCGCTCTTCCATTGAAAGAACGTGCGCTCGGCCGGATTGCCGAGAATGCGCCGTGCGTCGCCGTTGCCAACGCCCCACCGCGCCATGATGCCGAAGAAGCCCGCCAGCGCGAGGCTGTGGCGGGCCGCTGGAACCAGTTTCGGACTAGTCTGCGGATTTGCAGTCATTTGGCTATCCTATGCAACCTTGCATAAGATAGGAATCTTGGCCGCGGGCGTCAATGTGCGACTAGCCCTCAATGAGGGCCCGCGAAGATGCAATTTGGGAGGATGCCGGAACGATATCCGGGAAGCGTCACGCTGTCAAGGATTAATTTCCTATACTGCTGCGCCGTCCGGGAAGTGTCCCGGGGAACAAAGGGAGCTGACTGTCAATCAGCCGCCGTATGGACCCCGCGAAGGACAAACACCCACGGCAACCCGCTGCGGAATCTTGGCATCGCAATAAGTGTTGCAGATCGCGCCATTAAGCCGGCCGCATTTCGCCATGCAGGCCTGATAGGTACAGCTCACGCCCGCCGGTTTGGCGGCGGTACCGGCAAGCATCGGCGCGGCGCTCCCCATCAGATGAACGATCAGCCAGGCGGCGTTCAGCATCGCACCCTCTCCGTTCGAGAGACTGCAGCACGACGCGAGGTCCGGCGCAACACGGCGCAGAGCCACGTCACCGCTTCGCCTTATGCGCCGCGGTTTGTCACGGTTTCGCCTTTTGAAAAGGAAGCGTTGCTATTCCGCCATCTCGGCGGGCGTCTGCTGCGGCCCCGCCAGCGGCCGCTCTTCCATCACCATCACCAGCGTCGCGCCAGTCGCCAGCAACACGGCGGCGGCAGCGAACACGTAGCGGAAAGCCACGATCATATCGCTGGCGGCGATCGCGTGCGTCCCGCCGATCTTATGCTCGGCTCCGATGCTGAGATTGCCGCCGAGCACCATCAGCAGGATCGCGGTGAAGGCCGCGACAGTGAACGAGGCCATGAGTGAGCGGAAGAAGTTCATTGCTCCGGTCGCAGTGCCGACCTGAGCGCGCGGCACGGCATTTTGAATCGAAACGACACTCACAGGAAACACAGTGCCGAGGCCCAACGCCATCAGCGACAGCGCGGCGAGCAATTGCCATAGCGGCAGCGGCGTTGCCAGCGCAAGCGCCGTCGCCGCGCAGGCCGCAAGCGAGACGCCGCCGATCGCCGCGCGCTTGTAGTGTTTGGTGTACATCATCGCGCGGCCGGCCGCCCACGCGCCAAGCACGGACACGGCCACCAGCGGGATCAGCGCAAGCCCCGCCTCGCTCGCGGTGAGGCCGTAAACAACTTCATAGTACAGCGGCATATGCACCGTGAGGCCGATCATCGTGCCGATCGCGCAGCCGCCCGCGGCCATTGCGAACGGGACCACCGGTCCTGACAGCAGCGGGATCGGCAGGAATGGTTCGGGCGCCCGGCGTGCATGCCAGACGAACGCGACACTGAGAAAAATCGCGGAGCCGACCATCGCGAGGATCGCGGGTGACGCCCACGCAAAACGGTTACCGCCCCATGTCAGCACCAGCATCACGATGACGGCGGATGCCATCAACAACACGCCGCCCAACCAATCGACCTTGCGCCTGCGATGAAAGACAGGAATCTTCTTCATCTTAGGCAGCAGCAGCGCCAGCGACACCGCGCCGAGTGGAAGGTTGATCCAGAAGATCACCGACCAGTGCAGATGTTCGGCAAACAATCCGCCAAGAACCGGACCGCCGATACCGGCGGCCACCCACACCGACGAGAAGTACGCCTGATACTGCCCGCGTTCGCGCGGCGTGATCACGTCGGAAATCACGATCTGAACCAGCGGAAGGATGCCGCCGCCGCCGATGCCCTGAAGCGCGCGTGCCAGAATCAGTGTCAGGATGTTCGGCGCGATTGCGCAAAGTACCGAGCCGAGCAGGAACAGCGCGAGCGACACCACGATCATCGCGCGGCGGCCGTAGATGTCGCTCAGCGTGCCATAGACCGGCGCGACTGCCGTCGATGCCAGCAGATACGCAGTGATGACCCATGAGAGGTTGCTGACATCGCCAAACTGGCGGCCGATGGTCGGCAGGGCGGTCGCAATAATGGTCTGGTCGAGCGCGGTCAGGAACATCGTGAGCATCAGGCTCAGCAGGATGGTCCGCACTTCGCTCTTGGACAGCGGCGGCGCCGGTACGATCGGCGGCGCTTCGGTAAGATCGATGACTTCTGTCGCGATATTGGAAACGTCGTCCGGATGCTCCAGCGCTTCGTCCGCGTCGCCACGCTGTCGATGTGTCTCGGTCATGCGTTGAGAAGAACGTTCCGGAGAATGGCCAAGCCTCGACCGGCCTGACCTTGAAATGCACGGGATGACTGACGGTTTATCCCGTTTCGCGAAACTTCATAAGCCGCACAGGCGCATGGGTGGACCGCGCGAAAGGATCATCACGCGCGCGTTATCCGCCTCCCTCTCCTACTTTGGCACCGGACGCTTCTTCAGCCGCGCACGCCGTGGAATCACACCCGGCCACTGCACGATGTGGTCCTCCAGATCGGCCACATCGACCTCCTCCTCGGTGCCCCACACCCGGCCCCGCACCGAGACCCCGGCCTCGTGCACCGTATTCGGATCGCCGGAAATCAACGGGTGCCACCAGTAAAGATCACGCCCTTCCGCAACCAGCTTGTAGCCACAACTCGGCGGCAGCCAGTTCAGGGTCCGGACATTCTCCGGCGTCAGCCGCACGCAATCGGCCACCTTGGCCGAGCGATTGGGATAGTCCTTGCAGGCACACAGCCCGGCATCCAGCAGCGTGCAGGAAATGTGAGTGAAATAGATCTTGCCGGTGTCTTCATCCTCCAGCTTTTCCAGGCAGCAGCGCGCGCAGCCATCGCACAGGCTTTCCCATTCGCCGTCGGACATCTCCTCCAACGTCTTGGTTTTCCAGAAAAATTCGCTTTGGGTCGAAGGCCGCTTGGGCCGGGTTGTCATGGCATCAAACCTGTAGGGATACTGCGGTCCTGAAAACGCTTTTATGGGCCTTGTTAGGAGCCTTAGGACCATGGGCGCAAGCGGTGAAGCGCCAAGTCGCGTTTTGTCCGCACAAAGCCGTGGGCAGCGTTCACTCTCATCATTAAAAATCCAGCACGGCCATTGGTTTATGGTTCCCGGTCGGCTAGAAGATGGCGGATTCCCCGACGGTGAAATCGCCCCTTTGGCCGCCTTGGGGATGCCGCAAATTGATCCGCATCGTCTGACCAGCGCTTTTCATTATTTTCAAGGGTTCCGGTGCGCCAGATCGTACCCAGCGAGTGGAAGAAGCGATTCCGGCATTTCATGCTGGACCTCGACGCGCGGATCGATTCATCGCTGTTCAATTCCGCTGTCGGCCTGCGTGAATTGTGGGAACGTTATTCCACTTTCATGGACCGCTTCTATGTCGGCCGCTGGAAACGCTGGGTCTTCATCGAGCCTCTTTCGGAAGGCGCGACCATCGGCCTGGCCGGCATGGTCCTCATGCTCGCACTGGCGATCCCGGCTTTCCGCGAAACCGCCGACGACGACTGGCTGAAGAAGTCCGATCTCGCGGTGACGTTTCTTGATCGCTACGGCAATCCGATCGGCAGCCGAGGCATCAAGCACAACGACTCGATCCCGCTCGAGGAATTCCCCGACAATCTCATCAAGGCGACGCTCGCCACCGAAGATCGCCGCTTCTACGATCATTTCGGCATCGACATCGCAGGCACTGCGCGCGCGCTCGTGACCAACGCGCAGGCTGGCGGCGTCCGCCAGGGCGGCTCCTCGATCTCGCAGCAGCTTGCCAAGAACCTGTTCCTCAACAACGAGCGCACCATCGAGCGCAAGGTGAAGGAAGCGTTCCTCGCCATCTGGCTGGAAACGCGCCTGACAAAAAATGAAATTCTCAAGCTCTATCTCGATCGCGCGTATATGGGCGGCGGCACCTTCGGCGTCGACGGTGCCGCGCACTTCTACTTCAACAAGTCCGCGCGTGACGTGAATCTGGCCGAGGCCGCCATGCTGGCCGGCCTGTTCAAGGCGCCAACCAAATACGCACCGCACATCAACCTGCCCGCCGCCCGCGCTCGCGCCAACGTCGTGCTCGACAATCTCGTGGACGCCGGCTTCATGACCGAAGGTCAGGTGTTCGGCGCACGCCGCAATCCGGCCAACGCTGTCGACCGGCGCGACGAGAATTCGCCGAACTATTATCTCGACTATGCCTTCGACGAGATGCGCAAGCTCGTCCAGACCTTCCCGAAATCTTATACAGAACGCGTCTTCGTGGTCCGCACAGCGATCGATATGAACGTGCAGCGCGCGGCGGAAGAAACGGTCGAGAACCAGTTGCGTCAGTTCGGCCGCGACTACCACGCGACACAGGCCGCTGTTGTGCTGGCCGATCTCGATGGCGGCGTGCGCGCCATGGTCGGCGGCCGCGACTACGGCGCCAGCCAGTTCAACCGCGCAGTCGACGCGATGCGTCAGCCCGGCTCTTCGTTTAAGCCTTACGTCTATGCCACCGCATTGATGAACGGCTTCACGCCGAAGTCGATCGTGGTCGATGGTCCGGTCTGCATCGGCAACTGGTGCCCGCAGAACTACGGCCGCTCCTACTCCGGCTCAGTGACGCTGACGCAGGCCATCACCCGCTCCATCAATGTCGTTCCGGTCAAATTGTCGATCACGATGGGCGGCAAGGGCGGCCCTCGCGCCGGACGCGCCAAGATTGTCGAAACCGCGCGCAAGATGGGCATCACGGCGCCTCTCATCGATACACCCTCGCTGCCGATCGGCTCGACGGAAGTCAGCGTCGTTGAGCACGCCGTTGCTTATGCCACCTTCCCGAACAAGGGACGCGCGGTGAAGCCGCACGCCGTTCTCGAAGTCCGTACCGGCGCAGGCGATCCCGTCTGGCGCTGGGATCGGGACGGCAAAAAGCCGGTGCAGGCGATCCCCGCTTCCGTCGCTGCCGACATGGCGGAAATGATGAGTCATGTCGTCGATGAAGGCACCGCGCGGCGCGCGCGGCTCGATGGCATCCCGGCCGCCGGCAAGACCGGCACGACGAACGCGTTCAGAGATGCATGGTTCGTCGGTTACACCGGTAACTTCACCATGGCCGTCTGGTACGGCAACGACGATTACTCGTCGACCAACCGCATGACCGGCGGTTCGCTTCCGGCCCAGACATGGCACGACATCATGGTCGTCGCGCATCAGGGCGTCGAAATCAGGGACGTTCCCGGCATTGGCGCTGGAAAGAAGCTTCCGCCTAACGCCCTCTCCGCGGCCAACGCGAACGCCAGGGCTCCCGAGATCAATCCCGGACCTCCGCCGATCCTGACACGGCGGGGCGCCAGCATCCTCGTCCGCGTCGAAAAGCTGTTCGACGACGCGGCGAAAACCGTGACGCCGGGCAAGACGTCTTCGAACGACGTCGGAAAGCCAGCGCCCCCGTCCAGCGTAGCCTTCCCGGACAGTTTTGCATCGGCAACGTCAGACCCGGCGGCGGTGCCTGCGCCACCGCGCAAGAACTGACCGTCTCATGAGTGCGTTCTCCCCGTGCGGCTGATCCTCATCACCCTCGTTACGCTGATCATCGCGACCATCGTCGGCCTCGGGGCGACGTGGATGACGGCGACGCGCGGCGTCAATGTCGGCACGATCAAGATCGGAGCCTGGACCGCGCGGCCGAAAACCGGAACGAGCGACATCGATCCTTATTCGCGCGCCTCGGTGGCGCGCAGCGGCGAGCTCCCGGTCGGCACCGGGGATGGCGTGATGTTCACGGCGACAACGGATGACAACGGCCGCGCCCTCGACGGTCGCTGCGATGTTGTGGTGAAAGGCGTGACGCCCGCCGCGCGATTCTGGACCATGACGATTTACGATCCGAAAGGACGGCTCGTCGCCAACTCGCTGCAGCGCTACGGCTTCACCAGCCAGGAAATCGTGCGCGGATCGGACGGAAGTTTTGAACTGCGTGTGACGTCCCGCTCGCGCGCCGGAAACTGGTTACCGACCGGCGGCCTTGACCGATACATGCTGGCACTGCGCCTTTACGATACGCCGGTCGGCGTCGGCACCCGCACCCAGAAGGATGCGCCGATGCCCTCCATCGCGACAGTGGGTTGCCCATGATCCGCTGGGCGTTTGCAATCATCGGCGGTGCGTTGCTCGGCGGGGTCGTACATCTCGTGAGCGTACTCGTGCTTCCGCGCGTGGCGACCCTCGATGCTTATTCACGCCTCGCGCCGATCACAAAGCTCAATGCTGTCACCGCCCTTCCCGCGGCAGAGCCGGGCAATGCCCCCATGCCGTTCATGGACCCGGCCTTTGCCAGCGCTGCATGCCGCTACGATCTTTCAAACGGTCCGATCAAGCTGACCGTCCCGGTGAGTCAGGCCTATACATCGGTGTCGTTCTACACCCGTAACGATGTGGCCTACTACGCGATCAATGATCGTTCCGCCGGACGCCGCGTCATTGAACTCGACCTGATGACCGCTGCGCAGCACGCCGAACTGCCGGAAGACGAGGAAGTCACCGCGGCCGACCGGCTGATCATCGATTCCCCCACGACGACCGGGCTCATTCTCTTGAAGGCACTCGCTGCCGAACCCGGATTGATGGCACAAGCACAGGCCTCGCTCGCCGCAGCCAACTGCCGCACTCAGACCGACGCGCCGCAGGCCAAGCGCTAACCCACCGTGTGAGCAAGATGAGCGCCACCCGCCGTCAGGCGAGCGGCGCCCTTCGCTTCGTTCACTTCAGATGCGGCCAAACTTCCAGCGCGCCGCGATAGATCATTTCGCCAGCCACATACAGAATGACGGCAAGGCCGACATAGGCGATCCAGCGGTGCCTCTGCAGCAGTTTCGCGATGAACGACGCAGCAAGGCCCATGAGCGCGATCGACAGGGCCAGACCGAAAATCAGCACCATCGGATGCTCACGCGCCGCGCCCGCGACCGCGAGAACATTGTCGAGCGACATTGACACGTCGGCGACGATGATCTGCCAGGTCGCCTGAGCCAGCGTCTTCGTCGGCGCAGCCGATACTTCGCCTTCTGGTGTCACGGCATGCTGCTCATGCCCGGCGCTCAACTCGCGCCACATCTTCCAGCAGACCCACAGCAGCAAAATGCCGCCTGCCAGCAGGAGGCCGACAATCGCCAGAAGCTGAGTGGTAAGGGCCGCGAAGACGATTCGCAGAAGTGTCGCAGCGCCAACGCCGATTAAAATTGCCTTGTTGCGTTGCTCTTTCGGCAGACCTGCTGCAGCGAGACCGATGACAATGGCATTGTCGCCAGCGAGAACGAGATCGATCAGGATGACCTGAACGAGTGCAGTTAAAGCTTCTGGGGTTATGAGATCAAACATGAGCCGGGCTTCCCTGTTGTGTGGAAAGAGCGGCCTCCGTCTCAGGCGAATACGCCACGTCGCGATAAGCGTCGTTCGCCGACTTATTCAAGTCAGCGCATGACACGGCCGGACATTGCCGTACATCTTAAAGGGGCCACTCCAAATGAATTCCAGTCCGACATCGCAGCTTCAAAGCTGCCAGAGGGGCCCGGCCTGGTCGTCGTTAGTCGAGATATCTCCCTATTGATCGTGATTACGGCGTTCGAACAAATGCTCGAACAGTTGCGCGACCTGTTCCGGCTCGCCCATCACTGACGCTGCGCAACCGGTAATGACCAGACCGCCCGCGACATCCCAGAGATTGAGATTCTCTGTGTTTTTTCTGGCTCTCGCCGACAAAGCGATGATCGCGGCAAGCGCCGCTATTCCGAAAAACAGCACGCTCAGCGCAGGCAGAACCAGATGCGTTTCAAGCGAATGGACGATGAAGAACGCAGGTATTGCAACGGCGATGCTTAACGCAATCAGAGTTCCAGAGCTTCTGCCGAACAGAAACACCCTGGTCATTGGGGAACCCATTATTCCAATCCCCATCCTCTTACCGCGACGAGTCTCAACCGTTCGAAAAACAAAACAGCCGATCAGGAACAGACACAACGCGACCCTGCGCCGCGTGTCGCAACGACGCGTGACCGAAGGTCGCAGAATAACGATGGAACCGGAAAAATTATTCTATCCGCCGACGCGCAACGCGCGCCCCACAACGGGCGTCGCCCTGATCCAGGCATCGGATGCGCGCTGAGAGAGTCCCGCGATCAAGCGATCCGCATCGGCTGCCATGGCATCGGGCGCGTGAATGACCAAGCGGTCGAGCGCCCATCTGTAGGATGCAACGCGCTGCTGCAAACATTGCTGCACCCACTGCACCACCAGAACATTCTCGCGCATGCGCGCCTGCGCATCAGCGTATTCACGCGGCGAAAGCTCGGAAACGATTCCGAGCGCCTTGTTGCGCTTGATGTCGAGATCATTGACCTGCATGGCGACGGGAATGAACTGATCGAGCATGATCCCGTCGTTGCGCACGTCCTCGATCAATCCGCCATAAGCGGCGGCCTGCGAGCGATGCGGCTCATCAATCATGCGACGGCCATACAGCGTATGGTCGAAGACGGCCTTCTGGCTCCAGGGCGCGAGAATCTTCTTGTAGTCGCCGAACACAGCTTTCCACGCGGGATGCGAGTGCGGCGGCTCGATGAAATAGTAAGCGAGATCACGCAGCGAGCGCTCGATGTCAGTCAGCTGGAATTGCGAGGGCTGACCGCCGAGACTGGCGGTTGCTTCCGCTCCGATCCACTTGTGCATGTCTTCGTGATAGAATGTCGAGCGCGTGCGGCCGAAGTCATCGCTCGGGCAAGCGAGACTGGCGACGAATGGCAGGAGATAAAGCGGATTGCACATCGCGGTCCGGTGCTTCTGTGATGCCGGTCCGGCCTACCCTTGCCGGGAAACTGACTGTTGTTAGGAACGCGCCCGGCGCTTGCGGCGGCGGCCCGGAGCCGTTCCCTCGCCCGGTCCGACACCATCGCTGCTTTCGTCAGCGTAGCGTTCGATCCGGATGGAGGGGAGAATCAGGATGGTTGCCGTTCCCTCGCGCGGGGCCATGTTCACGTCCGGCCCGGCGCGACGCGCCGCTGCATCGGCCGGAAATTCAACGATGGTGCCCATATCGATCTCTCTCCTGGCCGCCCTGCATGTCTCCAAGGATCGGCGGCACACGGTCATTAAGAGTGAGCATGGTTAATGGCTTGTTAACAGCAGCCGGATAACGTTGGAACAAGCTCCAACACGCGTATCCGGCATGACCACACTCCCGATGTTTCACGGCTTTGATGGCCTGATGACGCTATCCCGGCGCGAGGGCGTCGATATTCGCCCGACGCTGCTCCGTGTGCTGACGGATCTCTACGTCCAGACCCCGAACCATACGCGGGATGAAGAACGGCAATTCGCTGAACTGGCTTCACGTCTGATCGATGAAGTGGACGATGCCACGCGCACGGCAGTGCGCACACGCCTGGCGATCTATCCCAGTACGCCCCGTGAAATCGCCCGGAAGCTGCAACTGAAGCATCACATGGAAAGCACTGCGCCCGCGTTGCGGCGGGAGCCGATACCGCGCGAGGATATGTTCGAGATCGATCCGGCGGCGGATCTTGAAATCGTATCCGATCCCGAAGTTTCCGTCGCCCCGGCGATACCCGCACCGACCATGTCGATGCAGCCGGATGATGCGGCAAGGCTGATCGAGATGTTTCTCGGCGCGGACAGTATCCACCGCGCCCAGATGCTACGCGGGCTGACCGGCACCCCCCTCAAGCCATCCACTCCGGTCGATCCCCGGCGTGCCGCCCGCGCCGTCACTGCTCTGGAGCAGGCTGCCCTCTCCTCCGACACCGCCGGGTTTACGGCGGAATTGGCCGATGCCCTGATCCTGACATCGCAGGTCGCTTCGCAGATCGTCCGGGAGTCCGGCGGCGAGCCGCTCGCCTGCGCGCTCAAGGCCCTCGGTATGCCGGGCGAATCCTATCAACGGGTATTGCTGTTCCTGAACCCGTCGCTCGGCGCGTCGGTCATGGATGTTTACCGGCTGGCACGGCTCTATGACGTGATCGAACTGCGGACGGCTCTGATCATGCTGGCCGCCTGGCGCGGTTCGGCGCTCGCCGTCACGCGCGCCAAGTATCGCCCAGCGCTTTACGACGATGAGCGCCAACGCGCCCGTTCAGCACCAACGCAGACGCGTCCTGCCACCCAAGCGGGGGCACAACTCCCGGGGCGCGACCGGTTGCGTGGCTAGGTTTTCGCAAGGTCGAGGAAGTGCCGCCCTGCCCGGTCCTCGATCTCGACAATCCAGACATCCGGGTCGAAATTGATTTCCTTGGCGAGCCTCGCCTCGACCGTCGCTTCGTCCACCGCTTGCGGCGGCGACTGGATGAAAACGCGTTCCACGGGCCTGCTGTCATCGTAAGCCGTCTGCGGCGCGGGAACGAACAGCAACGCCGTGCCATCCATCAGGGCGATCTTCACAAATACCGCACCGGCCTCCTCCGCGCCCCGTCGCCGGACGGCGCCGAACATGCCCTCGCCCTGGCATCGCCGCAGGTAGCCCGCAACCCATATCGACGATTTCAGGCGGGACATCTCGAACCGATCGTGTGCATGGAGAGACCAAGGAAGGAATGACAACGGAATCGACCGGCCATGTTCGCAGCGCTGCTTCACATCCTACCCTACATCCTAGGCGCGGGGCTCTGTCTTTTCATGGTCGTTGGCTTTTGGCGCGGACTGACACTGCCCTCGCACAAGGAGGAGCATCGTCCGCGCCAATCGATTCACTGGTGGTATGGCCCGCGGGATTAAGCGCTACTCAAGGGGCCGACCGGTCAGAACGGTCAGATCGCGGATCAGGCGGTCCGACAACTGACCCGTGAGCGGCAGCTTGCGGTCACGCTCGAACTTCTGGATCGCGGCCTGCGTATCCGTACCGATCACGCCGGTCGGCTTGAGCTGGCCATAGCCGAACTCGGTGAGCGCACGCTGGACCGCGGCAATGCGCCGTGTCGAGACAATCAGATCGCCCACGGGATCGCTCTTTGCCGCATGAACCGGCGCCGGGGGGCGCGGCGCGGCAGGCGCCATGGCCTGCTTCACCGGCTCTGCCGGCTTCTCGGTAACACGCGGCTCGGCTTCTGGCGGGCGAACGCGCGGCAACGGCGCCGGTGTAGGCGCAAGCGCAGCGGGCAACGCCGACACTGCGGCTGTGCTGAATAACGGGGACGGATGACGTCCGGCCTGCAGGAACATCGCATTGGTGACAATGGCAATGACTGCGGCAAGCGCGGCCGTTGCGGCCAGCGTATCTTTCGGGCTGTGCAACAGGACGCGCATGATCAGACCGCGTTCCGACTCCGGTTCAGCCTCGACAGCAACTGCGGCCGCACGGCGGCGGCGGCGGGGCTTCTCATCGTCTTCTGCGATTTGTCTAGGCACTTTTCTTCACCTGATAGTCTTGAGGTTCGGCGCGCTGCGGCGCGAGGGTCGCGATATTGCTGGGCTTTTCGGCTGGCGGTGTAAACACCATAGGCAGGGAGACGGTCACGGTGGTGCCGACGTTGACTTGGCTTTGCACGGTCATCTCGCCGCCATGCATCGCAACGAGGCTTTTGACGATGGAAAGCCCAAGTCCGGTGCCTTCGTGACGCCGCTGATAGGTCTTGCCCGCCTGGAAGAATGGATCTCCGATCCGCTTGAGGTCTTCCGCGCCGATGCCGACACCGTTGTCGATCACCCGGACCATCAGGCGAGAGCCCTCGATCCCGGCCGTCACCGTAACGGTGCCATCACGCTCGGAAAACTTGATCGCGTTGGATAGCAGGTTGAGCAACATCTGCTTAAAGGCGCGCGGATCGCCAGTGATTTGCGGCAAGTCGAGCGGCGCGCGGGTCACAATGTCGATGCCATTCTCGCGAGCCTTAAGAACCATCAGGTTGCAGCAGCCGATCAGCGACTCTCGCGGAGCAAACAGCTCCGGAACGATCTCGAAGTTGCCGCTCTCCATCTTCGACATGTCGAGAATGCCATTCACGACCGACAGCAGATGCAGACCGGATTCGTTGATCAGCTTGGCATATTCCTGACGTCGTGCCGCATCGATCATCATTTCGTTCTCGCGAACGATCATTTCCGAGAAGCCGATAATGGCGTTCAGCGGCGTCCGCAATTCATGGCTCATGGTGGCAAGGAAACGCGACTTCGACGCACCCGCCCGCTCCGCTTCCATATGCGCCGCTTCCAGCGCCTGTTCCTGAAGCTTCCGCTCTGTGACGTCGCGCATCACGGCGACGACATCGACGCCGGGATCGGTCGCCGGCCGCGCCGACGCATCGATCGGGCGGCACCGCATTTCGATCCAGATAAATTCGGCGGTCAGCGCGCGTTCCTGGGCGTCACGTCGCACGCGGAATTCAACACTGCGCTCGTCACCGCTGCGTGCAGCCTCTGAAAGAGCGGTCAGATAAGCCGGGCGATCGGCAACATGAACCCGGTCGAACAGTCCATGCTCGAGCAGCAGCGCGGCCGGCGTTCCGAACAAGGCTTCCGCCGCGGGCGAAATGAATCGGATCGCGCCGTTGCGGCTATGCCGGGAAATCACGTCGCTGATGTTATGGGCCAGAAGGCGGTAACGCTCCTCTTCCACGGTCAAAAGATTCCGGCTCATGCGGGCCAGCGATTCAGCACTGAATGCCAGCGCTGACGCATAGATCGTCGCGGTGGCGATGCCGACCGCCTCGAACAGCGAACTGTAGGATGCCGGAATACGCGAGAGCGGAAGCACGCCGAAAGCTTCGATCGCAACAAGTCCGAGCGCGCAACCCAGCGCGAGCACGACTGCAATGGCGACTGCGCGCCGCGAGGCCGACAGTGCTGCGTCCAGCGGAACTGCCACAAGCCAGATCGCCGCGAACGACGAGATGCCGCCGGTATTGATGCAGACCGCCATCACCACCGCGGCCAGCGCGGTCGATGAAAGCATATGCGCGCGCTCGTAATGGCCTGTGCGCGACAGATAATATGAAATGAGGATGGGCGCGATCAGCCACGCGAACACCATGACCTCGACTTCCTGCGGCGCTCCGCGAACCACAAGATAAAGTGGAAGTGAAGCGAGCGCGGCAAGGCCGCCGAGCAGTCGCGGACCGATGAAGGCGCGGTGGCGGGCTTGCGTCATCAGATCCCGCCGCGCCGATGGATGCAGCAGCGAGTCCAGATGATCGCGTATAATGCCGGACAATTTCACGTTGTTCTCACCGTTCGGCCGGTCGTCGTCTTGACGGCCGGAACGCCCCCGTTTTTCGTTTGGCGGATCGTGTCAGAGCGAACTTAAGCGAACGCTAAGGCGCGCGCCCGATTGCGGATAACACCTGCCAGACATGCCGTTTCGCGTGAAATCCTCCGGTCTCATCCATTGGAATGGTGAACGCGAAGTTTCCATCGCCCAAGGTTATGGTTTCGAAATCGTGCACATCCAAACCGGCCGCTGCAAATCCGTTGGAGATCGAGGCGATCCATCAATCGAAAATTTACGCCAAATCAAACCATTCAAATTTTAGACAGCGCAAGAACCGGAGATTTATCCGCGTCTGATACGACAGCGATGATTGCGAGATCAATCGCAACGGGGCGGAGCACTTCATTGCGATGAAGCAACTCCGGTGAAGCGATCGACGGGGTGTGTGATGTTCTTCCTTCTTCGCATGGCATTCTGGCTCGGGCTCGTGCTCGTGCTGCTGCCGACCGACAAGTCACCCGACAAGGACAAGGGTCCGCAGATCGGCGCATCGGACGCCATCTCGGCTGCGACTGCGGCCGTCTCGGACATGACCCAGTTCTGCAATCGGCAGCCGGCGGCATGTACCGTGGGCGGACAAGCAGCGACGGTGATCGGCGAGCGCGCGCAATCCGGCGCGCGGAAGGTTTATCAGTTCATCACTGACAAGGCCGAAAAGAACGAAAAGAAGGCGCCGGAACCTGTCGAAAAGACAGCCAAGAAGGCGCCAGACCATACCGGTTCAATCGGCACGGCAGATGACCTTGAACCTGCCAGTGCGGATACCGTGGTGATCGCGCGGCAGACACTGACGCAGGACGATCTCGCCATTGAATGGCAGCCACCAGCATCGACAACGGTCCAATAAACCTGTTCCAAGCCTCATGTTTCGGGCCGAAATAGCCCGGAACTTATGGCTATCGAGACTCCGCGATCTCATATATGGCTCGTGCCGACATCTGACACGAGCCTGCGGACCGCCATGACTATCGACGATATCCGGGACAATTTTGAACTGCTCGACGAGTGGGACGACCGCTACCGTTATGTGATCGAGCTTGGCCGCACGCTGGCGCCGATGAGCGAGACCGAGCATTCCGCGCAAAACAAGGTTTCAGGCTGCGCCAGCCAGGTCTGGCTGTCGCGCGAGATCGACCACAGCGGCGCGGAGCCGGTGCTGAATTTCAAGGGCGACAGCGACGCGCATATCGTGCGCGGACTGATCGCGATCCTGCTCACTATCCAATCCGGAAAAACTCCAAAGGATATTCTGGACACCGATCCGATCGCGATCTTCGACGAACTCGGGTTCCGCGAACATCTGACGCCGCAACGTTCCAACGGTCTGCGATCCATGGTGGAGCGCATCAGGAACGATGCCCGCGAAACGCTGGCTCAGGCCGGTTAAGTATCAAGCCTCTGATTCTTGAACCGGCGGATCATGGCGTGAAGCCTGTATTGTCGGCGAGCCATGTCCTGATCCCAGAACCGCTGCCGGTCGTATCGCTGCGAAGCCCGTAATGGCGCGCCAGGCGATCCAGCGCCAGTTGCAACACCACCTTCGCCGAGCGGGGTGGCCAGCCGCGCTCGCGCTCCACGTCTTCCAGACCGCGCAGAAAACAGCAGACGTCGAGAAGCAGCCCTGAAAATTCAGGGCCGCAGGCCTCCAGTGCCAACCGCACGCGCTGGCGTGAGGCCAGAATGAGATCCGTCATCTCGCCAGCGCCGCCGCCGGCGCCCTTCGTGCCCGCGATGCCGGTCCAGCTGGAGGTCACACGCGGCGTCATGTGTCCGCGCGTGAAGTCCGCGCGCAAGCGCTCGCCCGCGATAAACTGATCCGGTGCAATCATCGCCCGACCGTCGCGCCCCTTGCGGCGGGCGAGCCACGCCAGCGGACTTTCGCTGTCGTTGACCAGGACCTGCAATACACCCGTGTCCGTCATCAGATCGCGCGAGACGAGATCCAGATGCTGCGCGCGGAAAAGATCGATTGCATCCCCGTGAACCGTCTGCCGAGAGGGTTTGGCGGAGCCTGGGCCGGATGCCGAGCGTTGCGGCCGTTTCATTGTGCGCCTCCATGGGGTCCGGCGAGGCAGATGTCATCCGGATGCAGGCCGGCGAATGCGGGTTCTGGCGGGGGCACAACAGCGTCAGGAGAGCGTATTTCAAACATCGTCACCTCGTCACCGATATAGGAATATATACCCACATCTCGATGACAAAGCAACCTTGGAATAGCCGTTCACGGAAAACGACCCGGCGCGCTGGAGCGCGGCCCTGGACACCCGCAATGTGAAATTATTCCCGGATTGGGGCAAGCCGCGATTGCAGCGTTATTTCCGCCGACGGCGTTGCTGGCCGAGACCCATCTTCTTGGCAAGCTGGGAACGCGCAACGGCGTAATTGGGCGCAACCATCGGATAGTCGGCGGGAAGGCCCCATTTCTCGCGGTATTGCTCAGGACTCATATTGTACTGAGTTCGCAGGTGCCTCTTGAGCGACTTGAATCGTTTGCCGTCTTCAAGACAGACAAGATAGTCCGATGTCATCGATTTCTTGACGGAGACCGCAGGCTTGGCGGGCTCCGGCACGGGCTCAAGATCGCTGTTCGATACCCGCACTAGCGCGGCATGGATCTGGCTGATCAGCGCCGGAATTTCAGACGCGGTGGTCGGATTGTTGCTGACATAAGCAGAAACGATCGACGCGGTCAGATCGACAAACCCCTTCGGGCCAGACTCACTCATGTTGATGTCTTTCAAACGTGATCGGAGCTGTAGATAAACCTGCGGCTCGCATGAAATAGTCTGCAGGTATTAGAGATCCGTGACCATCTATACTTACCAAATATGAAGTATACGTCGCAGGCATGACAAGAAGAACCCAGCGGGCATGCGGTTTATTTGGCGGCCTGACCGCCCCTAATCCGTGCAGCTAGTTGCGCTGGTCCAGATGTGCCCGCAGTTCGTCGATGGAGGCAAAGCGCACCATGCCCTCGGGCATCTGTGCCTCGATGGAGCCGTCGGAATACAACGAGTAGGCCATCGAATCGACGACGCCGGATTTCACAACCGTCACGGACGACGTGTCGGCGCGCCGGGGCAGCTGGAAACGCTCGCGGACTGGCTCAAGCGCTTCGCTGTCTGCAGGTTGAGACGATGACCCGTCGTTCGAAATTGGGGACGTTTCCTGCCGTGTATCCTGCCGCATCCGGCCCGGTTGCGGCCAGGCCCGATCAAATGGGTCGGACGAACCGGTTTCCTTCTCGTTTCGGTGCTGATCATCGGCCCGCGGCACGTTTTGATCGGCGGAAGAATCCTCGCGCAGCACGGCGCGATTCTTGTCACGCCGATGCGATGAAAACATGATGTTGCGGCGCTGAGGCTGCGCAGGCTCGGCGGGCGGATCGAACGGCTCGGGTGGTGGCGCGGCGGCGCGGGCCCGCGTGACGGGATGGTCTTCCCAAGCCGGAACCTCGGGTGCACGGTCCTGACCGCCGAAGGCGGAGTCCTCTCCGCGCGGTTCGTCAGGCGGCTGGTCGCGCGTGAACAGCGTATCTTCGCGAGACGGCCTCGCAGCGGCCGGACGCGCAGGCGGTTCAGGCGGCATTCGGGCCGCGCGAGCATGAAGATCGGTTTTGGGCTCCGGCTCCGGAGGCAGCACAGCCGGTACGGCAGCCACGGGTAAGCCCGTCTCGAGACGCCGCGTCAGGCTCCGGAGTTCTCGGCCAACCGCGTACAGCCCGATCAAGATCAGCCCGGTACACGCCACAATCGACCCGGCCAGGATCATTGTGCTGCCAAAGCTGAATTCCTTGATCGGAATCCCAAAAACGACCGTTAAGAGGCCGATACAGAATACAACCGTTCCGCCGATCAACAGCGCAATCATTTCAAGCTCCAAACCCGCGGCAACGGACTCAACCAAGTGAGTTCCATAATAGTTTCAAGTAGACGCATTACCAATCGGTAATTGCCCAAACCCGTTGAAAGGTGCCGCCGGTCAGGCGCCGTTCACATTCGGTGCTCTACATATGGCGTTGGAGCCCGGTGATAATTTTACCTTGCCCCAATGTTGCATTGCAATTTGGGAAAATGCGCCACAATTGGCGATTACCTGAACACCGAACTGGTATACAAGTTCCCGGAAACGCCTGCCGGGAAGGCACAGCAGGCGCGGGAACGCTGGGTCCATAGACTGACATGTCATCCATCACCACATCGGCCCTCGACACGCCTGCCGGGCGCTCGATCGAGCAGACATGCGACGATCTTGCGCTCGCGGTACTGGCGGTTGTCTCGGTGGTGGCGGGCCTGACATTCAAGGATTACGGCCTCGGCTGGGACGACTACACCCACGCGGAATATGCCGACCTGCTTTTGAAGATGTTCGGCAGCGGCTTCACCGACACCAGCGCCCTGTCCTTCGCCAATCTCTACATGTATGGCGGCGGCTTCGATATGGCGGCAGCGCTGCTGCACAAGATCGTTCCGCTCGACCTTTTCGCGACACGGCGTCTGCTCGGTGCCATTGTCGGCGTCATCGGCATCGGCGTGACATGGCGGCTGGCGCGGCGCATCGGCGGGCCGGTCGCGGGTCTGGCGGCCATCGTGCTGCTCGCACTGTGCCCGACGTTCTATGGGCACATGTTCATGAATCCGAAGGACGCGCCCTTCGCGGTGGCGATGATCATCCTGATGCTCGGGCTGGTCCGGCTCGCGCAGGAATATCCGTCACCGAAGCCGCACACGGTTCTCATCATCGGTATCGGTGCCGGGCTTTCGATCGGCTCGCGCATCCTCGGCGGGCTGGCGGTGATCTATGCCGCGATCGGTTTTCTCCCGCTCTGGATTTCGGACATCCGCGTCCATGGTTTGCGTGAAACCGTGCGCCGGCTCGGGCATGTCATCTATGTCCTGCTGCCCGGCGTGCTGCTCGGCTACCTGATCATGGGCTTGGTCTGGCCGTGGTCGATCATCGATCCTGCCAATCCGTTCCGTGCGCTGACATACTTCTCGCATTTCTTCGAGAAGCCATGGAAGGAACTGTTCAACGGCGTCATCGTGTCGGTGCCGGACATGCCGTGGTCTTATCTGCCCACGCTGTTCGCGCTGCAGCTTCCGGAAATCATGCTGGGTCTGCTGGGCGCCGGCATCGCGGGTACAGTGGTTGCAGTGACGCGCCCGAACGTCGACGCGCGGCGCAAGAGCATCCTGCTGATGCTAACCCTCGCAGCCACGCTTCCGCTCATCATTGCGATGGTGAAGCGCCCTGCTCTTTACAACGGCATCCGGCACTTCATTTTCGTCATCCCGCCGATGGCGGTTCTGGCGGGTGTCGCGTTCGCAGCGATCATCGGTTGGCTGAAGCAGCACAGCCGTCCTGCACAGGCCGTCTTCGCCGCCGTGTTTGTGCTTGGATTGATGCTGCCGCTCAATGAAATGATCCGGCTGCACCCCTATCAGTACACGCACTTCAATCATATCGCCGGAACCGTTCGCGGCGCCGATGACCGCTACATGCTCGATTACTGGGGCCTTGCGCTTAAGCAGGCATCCGAGGGATTGCGGGAGGAACTCGACGCCCGCCAGGAGCCCGCACCAAGAAACCGCAAGTGGCGCGTCGCGGTCTGCGGTCCGCAGCGCCCCGCGCAGGTCGCGCTCGGCCCGGACTTCACTATCGGCTGGGACAGCCATGCCGCCGATTTCGCCATGACCCTTGGCGAGTTCTACTGCAAGGGCCTCAGTGCGCCAGTGGTCGTCGAGATCAAGCGCGATGACGTGGTGTTCGCGCGGGTTTACGATATCCGCGGCAAGAGCATTGCAAGCCTGCTCGCCATCCCCGCACCCTGATCCATACCTGATTGTCAGACTGCAGCATGTCGCCCCTGCGGAGGCCGCATGTTGCGGTCGCTCGACCGCAGGGTTAGGCTTCCGGCCAGAAAATAACTGCGGGAGAAACGCAATGTCGCCGGCCGAAGCACGCCTCAAGGAAGTCCAGTCCACGATGGTTCCCGGCGAATGGGAACAGCGCGTCAACCTCGCGGCCTGCTATCGCCTTGTCGCCCACTACGGGTGGGACGACCTTGTCGACACCCACATCTCGGCCCGCGTTCCGGGAGGCGAGCACCACTTCCTGATTAATCCGTATGGCCTGATGTTCGACGAGATCACCGCGTCGAGCCTTGTGAAGATCGATCTCGACGGCAATCAGTTGAGCGAGAGCGAATACAGTATCAATCCAGCAGGTTTCACCATTCACTCGGCGATCCACGAAGTCCGCGAGGACGCCGGCTGCGTGCTGCATCTTCACACGCCGGACGGCACGGCGGTCGCAAGCTGCATGGAAGGTCTGCTGCCGCTGAACCAGACCGCGCAGCTCGTCACCGGCGATCTCGCCTATCACGACTATGAGGGCATCGCTCTCGATCACGACGAGCGTCCGCGTATCCAGCGCGATCTCGGCACCAAGAACCACCTGCTGCTGCGCAACCACGGCACGTTGACGGTGGGCCGATCGGTTGCCTCGGCATTCGAGCGCATGTTTCATCTCGAACGTGCCTGCACGATGCAGGTCCGCACCCGCATGCTCGGCCCGACCGCCTACCCGGTCGAAAAACTCGTCATCGAGAAGAACGAAAAACTGGTCAGCGATCCGGATCGTGCCGACCTGCGCTCAACCAAACTGGTCTGGCCGCCGCTGTTGCGCAAGCTCGACAGGCTCGACCCCAGCTACAAGACTTGACTGGATCGGCTCCGGACATAGATTTGATCCGTCAGCCTCTACACTGACAAGACTTCAAACGCCGCCCAATTCCGGGCGGCGTTTTTGCATCTGTTCCTTGGCCACAATTCGTTGTTAACGTGGCGCCTCGGCAAACGCGGCGAGGATGCGCGCCCAGGAGCGAATGCCCTTGTGGAAGCTCTTGAGGTCATACTTCTCATTCGGCGAATGGATGTTGTCGTCTTCCAGACCGAAGCCGATCAGCACCGTATCGAGGCCTAGCGTCTTCTTGAAATCTGCAACGATCGGAATCGACGCGCCTGAACCGATCAGAAGCGCATCCTTGCCCCACTCATCGGTCAATGCCCGCTTCGCCGCCGCCAGCGGCTTCATGCCCCAATCGAGTGCGATCGCCGGTGCGCCCGCGTGGTCGATGAACTCCGCTGTACAGTCCGCCGGCAAACGCGAAGTGACGAAATCGCGGAACGCCTTGCGGATCTTCTCGGGGTCCTGCCCTTCAACCAGCCGGAACGACACTTTTGCGGACGCTTCCGCCGGGATCACGGTCTTGGACCCTTCACCGGTGTAACCGCCGACGATGCCGTTGATGTCACAGGTCGGGCGCGACGACACCTGCTCGATCAGGAGCCGGTCTTTTTCACCGGCAGGCACTGACAGACCTATCGGCTTCAGGAATGTTTCCGGCGAGAGATTGAGACTCTTCCACTGCGCCAGAATATCCGGCGGCAAATCCTTCACGCCGTCGTAGAAGCCCGGAATGGTGATGTGGCCATTGTCGTCATGGATGCTGCCGAGAATCCGGGTCAGCACACGAATCGGGTTTTGCGCCCCGCCACCGAAGATACCTGAATGCAGATCGCGGTTCGCCGCCTTGATGCGGACCTCATCATAAACGAGACCACGCAGCGAGGTCGTAATCGCCGGCGTATTCTGGTCCCACATGCCCGTGTCGCAGACCAGAACAAAGTCAGCGGCGAGATCCTTCTTGTTCTTATCGAGGAACGGGCCAAAATTCTTCGAGCCGATTTCCTCCTCGCCCTCGATCAGGATCGTGACATTCAGCGGCAGCGATCCCGTGACGTTCTTCCAGGCGCGGCAAGCCTCGACAAAGGTCATCAACTGGCCCTTGTCGTCTTCAGCACCACGCGCGACGATGATCTTGCGACCGTCCGCGTGATCGGTGACCACGGGCTCGAACGGCGGACGATGCCACAGATCGAGCGGATCGACCGGCTGCACGTCATAGTGACCGTAGAACAGAACATGCGCGCCGCTGTTGCCGTTGCTCTTGCCGACAATCGCCGGATGACCGGCGGTCGGTCGGACGTCGGTCGCAAAGCCGATGGAAGCAATATCCGCAGCGAGATGATCCGCCGCCTTTTTGCAATCGTCGTTGAATGCTGGATCGGCCGAGATCGACTTGATCCGGAGCAGCGTAAACAGCCGCTCCAGGCTTTTGTCGAAATCCTTGTCGATATGATCCAGAACGGCGGAAAGTTGTGAGCTGGTGGACATTCGCTGGTCCTTCATTGAAGAGATTGGATCACTGCAGTTTTCGATCAAGCCGGTCCGGGCTTCGGAGCCGCGGAGGTTTGCGAGACAGATTTCTCGAATTCAGGCGGGTTGCGCATATGCCATGCAAGTCCTGCGATGATAACCGCGGTCGCAACGAGATAGTTGCCGAGAGCCTGAAAAACAATCGGGAATCCCGGCACAGCAAGCAACATCAGGACAATCGCAAGCGCAAGCGCCGCCCAGGTCCCGCGCTGCACCTGCGGGCGCGGATCGAAGGCTGCCCGATGGCACATCACGGCAATCGGGAAAAACAGCCAGACAAAATAGTATTGTCGCGCCAATGGCGAAGCGATCGTCATCAAACAGAACAATATACCGAGTTCGTCTGCCGTAGAGCGCGGCGTCATCCTCGGCCGCACCGGAACGATGGCCATGTAGCCAAGCCCGATCAATCCTGCGACTCCGAGCACAATCCAGTTTGCAGTCCCAAAGCTGACATCGATCACGTTCACATAGCCAACAGGGAAATCCGGATCGACCTGATTGTAATTTATATGTCGCGAGAAGCGATGAACCTGCGCAATCAACGACTGATTGATCCGTGACCAGTTCTGCGCATTCCGTTGACCGAAACCGGTTTCCGAAGCGGAGCCGACCATATCGCCGAACCATGTCGTTAGCTCGGAGATATTTCGCTGATACCCGCGAACAGGCGCCGGCAAAACAGCCAGAATCAAGACGAGCGCGATCATCATGCTCATGGCCGCCCGCCAATGGCCACGGAAGATCAGGTATGGAAACACTGCGACGGGAAACACCTTGATGGCGGTCGCCAGAGCAAATAGCGATCCCGCCAACCAGGATCCTCCCCGGAACAACCACCAAAACCCCGCCAGCATCATCGCAAGCAGCACAAGATTGGGCTGTCCGAGAGCGAAGTTCTCGAAAACGAAAGCGATGGTTGCAAATCCTGGCAACGCCGCGAGCCACGGGCCTGGAATTTTTTCCGAACCTGTCATCGCATTGGAAAGCTGGCCGGTCGCCCACCAAGCAGCCGAATTCAGAATCGAGAGCGCGAGATAAAGCGGGACCTTGCCGAAGTAACTCGGTATCGCGAGCAGAATCGCGGAGGTCGGAGGATAAATAAAATCGACGATCCCATTCACCGGCTCATACAGCGGCCCGCCCTTGAGCACCTGTTGTCCGGCCCAGTACCAAAGCCCGTAGTCCTTGGCCTTACCGCCCATCCATATCTCAGGAACAAGAACGTAAACCGTCAGAAAGACGCAGGACAGCAGAAACAAGACATCGATTGGATGCCGCCAGGATGGCCATCTGAATGTCCGCATCATGCTTCGATTGCTATCGGCGCAGCAGACTACCGAGCACGTTGCGCACAATGGACCGGCCAATCGATCCGCCGAGCGACCCGCCTACCGATTTGCCGAGACTGGCCGCAACATCGCCAGCGACCTTATTGGTCACCGAGCGCGTCACGCTCCGTGCGATGACCTGGCCGGTCGACATTTTCCCGCGCGGCGTGTTGGTCCCGAAGACAGAACCGACAATCGATCCGATCTGGCCGAGAACGCCACCGCCAGATCCGTCCGCACCGGGCGCACCAGCCGGTGCAGCCGTGTTCGACAGGCGCTTCTGGAGTATCTCGAATGCGGATTCTGCATCAATGGAGGTATCGTATTTCCCCTTCACCGGGCTGGCATTCATGATCGCCTTGCGCTCGTCCGGTGTGATCGGCCCGATCCGCGCCGTCGGCGGGCGGATCATCACGCGCTCGACCATCGATGGCGTGCCGTTGCCTTCCAGGAACGAAACCAGCGCCTCGCCCTTGCCCAGCTCCATGATGACCTTTGCGGTATCGAGATTGGGGTTGGGCCGGAAGGTTTGTGCTGCCGCCTGAACCGCCTTCTGATCGCGTGGCGTGAAGGCGCGAAGCGCATGCTGCACGCGATTGCCAAGCTGGGCGAGAATCCTGTCTGGAACGTCAATAGGGTTCTGGGTGACGAAATAAACACCGACGCCCTTCGAACGGATCAGACGGACGACCTGCTCGATCTTGTCCATCAGCGCCTTGGGCGCATCGTTAAACAACAGATGGGCTTCGTCGAAGAAAAACACCAGCTTGGGCTTGGCCGGATCGCCCACTTCGGGCAACTCCTCGAATAGTTCCGAGAGCATCCACAGCAGGAATGTCGAATACAATTTTGGGCTCGACATCAGCTTGTCGGCAACAAGGATGTTGACCATGCCGCGGCCGCTGGAGTCGGTGCGCATGAAATCCTTCAGCTGCAACGCCGGTTCGCCGAAGAATTTGCTCGCCCCCTGATTTTCCAGCACCAGCAACTGCCGCTGAATGGTGCCCACCGTCGCCTTGCTGACGTTGCCGAAGGATTGTGCAGCCTTGCGGATATCCTGCAACGGATCGATATCGTCGTCTTTGCCGGATCCGGGGACTATCGCATCGAGCAAGGCCCGCAGGTCCTTCATATCGACCAAGGCAAGACCGTGCTCGTCGGCGACACGGAACGCGACATTCAGCACGCCTTCCTGAACGTCGTTGAGCTGCAGCATCTGCGACAGCAACAGCGGCCCCATTTCAGTCACCGTGGCGCGGACCGGATGCCCCTGTTCGCCAAACACATCCCAGAAAATGGTCGAGAACTGGTCCGGCTGAAATTGAAGGCCCATCTCCTTGGCGCGACTGAGAATGAAATCCTTGGGTTCGCCGACTTCAGCGATGCCGGACAGGTCGCCCTTGATGTCCGCAGCGAAAACCGGCACGCCGGCACGCGCAAAACCTTCCGCCATGATCTGTAGCGTCACGGTTTTGCCTGTTCCGGTGGCACCGGTGACAAGACCGTGCCGGTTCGCAAGCCCCAGCGTCAGAAATGCCGGCTGATCGCCCTTCCCGATAAAGATCGCCTTATCGGAATCAGCGGATACCGCGCTTCCCGCACTTGCTGGCGCAGCCGCCGGGGGCGTGGCAGCCTTGTCGGAGGTTTTCTTGGACACCTTTTTTGCCATCTCTCGCCTCGTGCAGACTGGAATGTGCGGCCGCCGAACCGGGGCGCATGATGCGTGATCTTGCAGCCTGGAACCCGCTGGTCAACCCGCACGACGCATCCGCAGACAAGAACAAATGTCGCGTCACATGCTGCCGCACATTATATTAGCCGCGTTCCAAGGGCGAGATCGATGCGGAGGCACGGAGTGAGTGTAGATAATCACGTCACGTTCAATTGAAACGAAATCGCATTTGGACCGTATCTCTGTGCCGAGCGGGCGAGATTATCGCTTCGACCCGGTCAATCATCGCAAAATCCGCAAGAACTCTTGCATCGTTGCAACACTTTACGATGGATTCCATCCAAACTGCGGTTTCAAAAAGCTCTCTCGCTTGTAATTCGCGGCGCACACGCTCAAGATAAAATCACAAACAAAGATCCGGCACGTAACCGGTGGGCACGGGGCAATTTCATGGACGAGTTCATTGGCGATCTGGCTGCAAAGGCCGGAGTTGACAAGGCTGTTGCCGAAAAAGCCGTAGGCGCCATCCTCGGGTTCCTTCGCAAGGAAGGCCCCACGGAGCAGGTTAGCTCGCTGATCGCGCAAATTCCCGGCGCGGAAAACGCCATCGCTGCGGCCGGGTCCGGTGGACTGGCGAACCTGCTCGGCGGCGGCATCATGGCCCTTGGCGCGCGATTGATGGGGATGGGTCTGGGAATGAGCGAGATTCAAAGTCTGGCCCGTGAACTCTTCCGACTCGGACGCGACAAAATTGGTGCGGACGGGATGCGCGCGATCATTGCTGAAACGCCTGGCCTGTCCCAGTTCGCGTAACATTCATTTTTTGCATTCGAGTACCATGTCCAATTCCATTCCAGCGTATCCCCTTTCGAAAATTGACGGACTTGGCGCACATGCCCAGGTCAAGCTCAAAGCCGAAGGTATTCGCACCACAGCCGCATTGCTTGAAAGTGCCCGCTCCCCCAGGGGCCGGAAGATGCTGGCCGCCAAGACCGGCCTTAACGAGCAACAACTGCTGGCATGGGCCAATATCGCTGACTGCATGCGCATCAAGGGTATGGGCAAGGCCAAGGCCGAGCTGCTGCGCGCCGCGGGCGTCGTGACGGTGCGCGAATTCGTGCAGCGCAATCCCCAGCGGCTTGCGCAAGCCATGAAGGAAGCCAACGACAAACGGAAGCTGGTGCAGGTCCTGCCGTCGGATAAATCCGTCGCCGAACTGATCCAGCGTGCCCGCAAGCTGCCGCTGAAGATTTCCTACTGAGCAGTCGGCCCACGGCTTCGGCTGTTCCTGCCCGGTGAAAGCCCTTGGGCGACATCCCCCTCCGCCATCGCTTGACTTGACCGCAGGGACCGCGCAAAGCCACGGCATGATGGCTGCTCCGTCCCGAACCTCCCATCCGGCTGCCGCGCAGCTTCATCCGGTGCTGCGGGACCTGTTCGCAGGCCCCCTTCCCGTGGTGATGGGTGTACTCAATATCACCCCGGATTCGTTTTCCGATGGCGGGCACTTTACCTCTCACGAAGCGGCCCTGACCCAGGCTCGGCGCATGATCGCCGCAGGTGCGGGCATTCTCGATATCGGCGCAGAATCCACCCGGCCCTATGGCTCGCAACCGGTTTTGGCGGACGAAGAATTGCAGCGGCTGCGCGACATCCTGCCGGCGGTAACCACTCTGGGTATTCCGGTTTCCATCGACACGATGAAAGCCACGGTCGCGGCGTGGGCACTTACGAACGGCGCAGCTGTCGCCAATGATATCTGGGGTCTGCAGCGCGATCCGGACATGGCCCGCGTGGTCGCGGACCACCATGCGCCCGTGATCATCATGCACAACCGCGACACCGTCGATCCGGCCATCGACATTGTCGCGGATATGAAAACGTTTTTCAGCCGCTCACTCGACATTGCAGCCAAAGCGGGCATCCCGCAGGGACACATCGTTCTCGATCCCGGCATCGGCTTCGGGAAAACGCCCGAACAGAGCATGACGGCGCTCGCGCGGCTCGATGCGCTGGATCAGTTCGGCCTTCCACTTCTGGTCGGTGCATCGCGAAAACGCTTTATCGCGTCGGTCATTCCATCCGAACCGAGCCAGCGGCTTGGCGGCTCCATTGCCGCGCACTTATTAGCGGCGCAGCACGGCGCCAAAATCATCCGCGCGCATGATGTTGCGGAAACGGTGCAGGCATTGCGCGTTGCATCGGCAATCGAGGACAAGCGATGAGCGATATCATCTTCATCAAGGGACTTCTGATCCATGCCCGGCACGGCGTCATGGATCATGAAGCCGAAGTCGGACAGCGGTTCGTGATCGATCTCGAACTGTCGATTGATCTTGCCGAATCCTCCCGCACCGACAGGCTCGCCGACACCGTGTCCTATTCGGACGTGGTCGCGACCGCGAGTGCGGCCTTCAAGGGACATAATTACTATCTGCTGGAGCGGGCGGCCGGTGCCGTCGCAGAAGCCGTTCTGGCTGCATTCAAGCGCGTCAGCGCAGTGAAGGTCACGGTTCACAAACCCCACGCGCCTATCGCTGCGATCTTCGACGATGTTGGCGTCGTCATCACCCGTAGCAGGTCTTAGTTCCATGGCGAGCGTGCTGATCGCTCTCGGCGGCAATGTCGGCGATGTCCGTGCGACCTTTGGGAAAGCCATTGCCAATATCTGCGGCATGACACAGGGCGCGCTGGTGGCACGGTCATCGGATTACATGACACCACCATGGGGCGACGAGCATCAGGAACCCTTTATCAATGCCTGCATCGAGATCGAAACCTCGCTCGATCCCCACGCGCTGCTGTTCACCTTGCACAAGATCGAAAAGAAGTTCGGCCGCGATCGTGCCAGCGAGCGGCGGTGGGGGCCGCGCACGCTCGACCTCGACATCATTGCCTACAACGACGTTCGCCTCGACAAGCCGGAATTGACATTGCCCCACCCGCGCCTGTTCGAACGCGCTTTTGTGCTGGTGCCGCTGGCCGAGATCGCGCCTGACCGTCCGATTGCGGGACAGACCCCGCGTCAGGCCCTTGCCCGGCTATCTGTTGACGGCATCGAACGCCTGCCCGATTTGCGCTAAACGCCTGAAACAACCATTTGGCTTGCGCGCCGCCACATGGCATTTTCCCCGGCAATCACTTAGCGCTCCGGGAGCTACCCCCCTGAATGTCCACTGAAATCGATACTTTGCCGCTTGCGGCCGACTTCTCCCCCGCCACCCGCGACGACTGGCGGAAGCTGGCCGATGGCGTCCTGAAGGGCGCGCCGTTCGAAAAACTCGTCGGCAAGACCTATGATGGGCTTCGGATCGATCCGATTTATGAGCGCGCGCGCCATGTCTCGGCCATTCCGGCGCGTGCTGCGGGCGCACCGTGGGCGATCATGCAGCGGGTCGATCATCCGGATGCGGCCATCGCCAATGCGCAGGCATTGCACGATCTCGAAAACGGCGCGACAGGACTCACCATCGTCTTCGCGGGCGCCAATGCTGCGCGCGGCTACGGCCTTCCGCCTACCAAGGATGCACTGAAGCGCGCGCTCGATGGAGTTTATCTCGACGCCGGGATCGATATCGAACTCGAAATCGGCCCGCAATCGCGCGACATGGGGCAGCATCTCGCCGCACTGCTCGCGGAACGCAAGATCGCACCCTCTGCCGTGAAGGTTCGCTTCGGCCTCGATCCGATCGGCGGCGGCGGTGTGCGCGGCAGCAGTCACGGCCCCTGGGACTCCATTGCCAAGGTTTTCGGCGGCAAGATCGCACAGCTTGCGAAGCTCGGCTTCGGCGGTCCGTTCGCGCCGGCCGATGGCCGTGTCATCCACGATGCGGGCGGTTCGGAAGCGCAGGAACTGGCTTACGTCCTCGCAGTCGGCGTCGCCTATCTGCGTGCGCTGGAAGACGCGGGCATTCCGCTCGAAGACGCACGGCGCATGATCTATGCGCGGCTCAGCGCCGACGCCGATCAGTTCTTGACCATGGCGAAGTTTCGCGCGCTGCGGCTGCTCTGGGCGCGCATCGAGCAGAGTTGTGGACTGACGCCAGAGCCGCTGTTTGTCGTCGGGGAAACCGCGTGGCGGATGCTGACCCAGCGCGATCCCGACGTGAATATGCTGCGCGCAACCATCGCGGCGTTTTCCGCAGGCCTCGGCGGTGCCAACAGTGTGAGCGTGCTGCCGCATACGCTGGCGCTGGGCCTGCCGGATGCGTTCGCCCGCCGTATCGCGCGCAACACCCAGCTTGTCCTGCTGGAAGAATCCAATCTCGACAAGGTGTCGGATCCGGCGGCAGGCTCCGGCGGCATAGAGACATTGACCAAGCAGCTTTGCGAAGCCGCATGGTCGCAGTTTCAGGATATCGAAAAAGCTGGCGGTGCATTTGCTGCGCTGGAAAAGAACATCATTCAGCCGAAAGTTGCGGCCGTGCGCGCCGCGCGCGACGTCAGCATCGCCAAGCGCAAGGACATCCTGACCGGCGCCAGCGAATTCCCCAATCTCAACGAGAAGAAACCGGACGTCCTCGATGCAAAACCTGCGGCTTTGCCGTGGGCGGATGACATGGTCCTAAGCTTCGACGCGCTGACGCCAATCCGTCTGGCCGCGCCGTTCGAAGAACTGCGCGATCGCTCCGACGACATGCTGGCGAAATCCGGAAAACGCCCGGCGGTGTTCCTCGCCAATCTCGGCACCCCGGCCGATTTCACCGCGCGTGCCACCTTCGCCAAGAGTTTCTTTGAGACCGGGGGCATCGAAGCACTTGGCAATGACGGGTTCCCGGATTCAGCGGCACTCATCGCAGCTTTCAAGACCTCCGGCGCAAAGCTCGTTTGCCTGTGTTCCTCGGACAAGGTTTATGCGGCGCAGGCTGTTGCTGCCGCGCAAGCCCTTCACGCCGCTGGTGCAAAGTATATCTATCTGGCTGGCCGCCCCGGCGATCTGGAAGCCGCCCTGCGCGACGCAGGCGTCTCCGATTTCATCGCCGCCGGCGGCGACGCGCTCGCAACACTGAAAGCTGCCTATCAACTATTTTAGGTGGATGTCATGAAAGAACGCGCTCCTGTTCTCACCGGTGGCTGCCAGTGCGGCGCGGTGCGCTTCGCGTCGTACAGCAATCCAGGCCGGATCAGCGTCTGTCATTGCCGGATGTGTCAGAAGGCCGTGGCCGGGCCATTCGCAGCTTTCGTGGAAATCCCCCATGGCGACTTCGCATGGACGCGTGGCACGCCGGGGACGTTTCGCTCGTCATCAATGGCGGAACGTGATTTCTGCAAGGACTGCGGAACGCCGCTGAGCTATCGCAAGCTGAACGGCTCGGTGATCGAGCTTCTGACCGGTGCTTTCGACCGTCCGGATCGCGTGATTCCGACCTATCAGACCGGCATCGAATCCAAGCTCGCGTGGGCCATGAACCTGCATAACCTGCCGGGTAAAACGACAATCGAATCATGGGGTTCTGTCGAGGCTAGCGGCATTGTCAGCCACCAGCATCCGGACCATAATTGAAGACGATCCGAGTGGCCGTGGCGGTAGTGAGGATCTGCGATGAAATGGATAGGCCGTTTGGTGGATTGGGTTCTCGATCCCTTCGGATGGATTGCATCATGGATCGGACTTGGCGCAGACAGTCTATCGAAGGATTATCGAGAAGACCCTACTTACAAAGAGAACCTTAAACGTCTGATCGCACGAAATCGCGAGATCGAAGAAGAAAAGAAATGACCCGCATTCCGAATTTTGCCGATATCGCGTTCGCGCCTGCCGCCGTGAAGACGAGCGAGAGCAATGCGCAGCCATGGCTCACGCCCGAGGGTCTTCTGGTCAAGCCGAGCTACAGCGAGGCCGATCTCAACGGCATCGACTTCCTCGATACTTGGCCTGGCATCGCGCCGTTTCTGCGCGGCCCCTACCCGACCATGTATGTCAATCAGCCATGGACCGTGCGCCAGTACGCCGGTTTCTCGACGGCAGAAGATTCCAACGCCTTCTATCGCCGCAATCTTGCTGCAGGCCAGAAGGGCCTCTCGGTCGCGTTCGATCTCGCCACCCATCGCGGCTACGACTCCGATCATCCGCGCGTCTCCGGCGACGTCGGCATGGCGGGTGTCGCCATCGATTCCATCTATGACATGCGCACGCTGTTCGCAGGCATTCCGCTCGACCAGATGAGCGTGTCGATGACCATGAACGGCGCGGTGCTGCCGATCCTCGCACTGTTTGTCGCTGCCGCCGAAGAACAGGGCGTGCCGCCGGAGAAACTGTCAGGCACCATCCAGAATGACATTCTGAAAGAATTCATGGTGCGTAACACCTACATCTATCCGCCCTCGCCTTCGATGCGGATCATTTCAGACATTTTCGCCTACACCTCGCAGCGGATGCCGAAATACAATTCGATTTCGATTTCCGGCTATCACATGCAGGAAGCCGGCGCGACGCAGGACCTCGAGCTCGCCTACACGCTTGCCGACGGCGTCGAATATCTCCGCGCCGGGTTGGCCGCAGGGCTTGATGTCGATCGCTTCGCACCTAGGCTGTCGTTCTTCTGGGCCATCGGCATGAACTTCTTCATGGAAGTCGCCAAGATGCGCGCGGCCCGCCTGCTGTGGGCCAAGTTGCTGAAGCCATTCAACCCGAAGGACCCGCGCTCGCTGTCGCTGCGCACACATTCGCAGACCTCCGGCTGGTCGCTGACCGCGCAGGATGTGTTCAACAACGTCGTCCGAACCAACATCGAAGCCATGGCGGCGACGCAAGGCCACACCCAGTCGCTGCACACCAACGCGCTCGACGAAGCGCTGGCGCTGCCGACCGACTTCTCCGCGCGCATCGCCCGTAACACGCAATTGTTCCTGCAACAGGAAAGCGGCACCACGCGCATCATCGATCCGTGGGGCGGCTCCTATTACGTCGAACGGCTCACACACGATCTCGCCACCAAGGCCTGGGCGCATATCCAGGAAGTGGAAGAACTTGGCGGCATGGCGAAGGCCATCGAGGCCGGTGTGCCGAAGCTGCGCATCGAGGAGGCGTCCGCCAAGACGCAAGCGCGCATCGACGCAGGCAAGCAGTCCGTCATCGGCGTCAACAAGTACAAGCCGGAAAACGAAGCAGCCATTGATGTGCTCAAGGTGGAAAACTCCACTGTGCGCCGCCTGCAGATCGACAAGCTCTCGCGCCTTCGCTCCGAGCGCAAGCAAGCGGATGTCGATGCCGCACTCGCTGCGATCACCCGCAGTGCAGGTGAAGGCAACGGCAATCTTCTCGCTCTTGCCATCGATGCGGCGCGCGCCAAGGCCACGGTCGGCGAAATCTCCGATGCGATGGAAAAGGTGTTCGGCCGCCACCGCGCCGAAATCAAATCCATCACCGGTGTTTACAAGCGCGAGGCCGCCACCATGTCCGACCGGGTCGAAAAACTTGCCGCGTTGATCGACGCGTTCGAGGATGCCGAAGGCCGTCGCCCGCGCATTCTGGTCGCCAAAATCGGACAGGATGGCCATGATCGCGGTCAAAAAGTGATTGCATCGGCGTTCGCTGACGTCGGCTTCGACGTCGACATCGGGCCGCTGTTCGCGACCGCCGACGAGGCTGCGCGTCAAGCCGTCGAGAACGACGTCCACATGCTCGGCCTGTCATCGCTGGCTGCGGCGCATCTCACCGCGGTCCCCGAACTGAAGGAAGCGCTCAAGAAGCGCGGGCGCGAGGATATCATGATCATCGTTGGCGGCGTGATCCCGCCGCAGGACTACGACGCGCTCTACAAGTCCGGCGCCGAAGCGATCTTCCCACCGGGCACCGTGATCGCGGACGCTGCAGAAGAACTCATCAACAAGCTGAACGTCCGGTTGGGACATGCGAGCGCAGCGGCGGAATAGCCGGCTGAGTTGCTTTCATTGCAAGTGGAGACGCTCGTGAAAGGCTCGCTGGCCGGCTTCGTCCGCTCCGCCCTGCTCGGTGTTTGCCTTCTCCTGAGTGCAGCGGGTTCGGTGACTGCTGCCGAAACCAAGCCTGACATCGCGCTGAAATCCAAAGCCGCGGCCATCAGCGTCACGTTCGACCCAAAGATCAAGACCAACGCGAAGCTCGCGGCCTATCTGATGGCGGACGGAAAAAAATGGGCGAACAGCAATCTTGCCGAGGCGAACAAGCAGTTCAGGGAATCACCGGAGTTCTTCAGTGACGGCCGCACCTGGGAGATGGAGCGCGATTATTCGCTGCAATCCACGGTGGCTAATCGCTATCTGAGCATCCTGCGCAATGAATACGCCTTCACCGGTGGGGCGCATCCCAATCGAGGGTTTGAGACCTTTCTCTGGGACGATCAAGCCAAAAAACCGATCAGCATTCGTCCGTTCTTCACGGAGTTGAAGGATAACGGACCCGCGCTCACCGCGATCCTGAAAGCAGTGATCGCATCACTGGTCGAAGAAAAGAAAGAGCGCGGCACCTATTTCCCCGAAGACCTTGGGTGGCAGACATATATCGAACCCAAACTTCTCAAGATCGGCCCTGTCCTGCTCGCGCCGTCCACCGAAAATGGCAAAAGCTCGGGCCTCGAATTTCAATATGGCCCCTACGCCGTCGGCGCCTATGCTGAAGGCTCCTATGAAGCCTTCGTTCCGTGGAGCGTGTTGAAGCCATTCCTGTCTCCGGAAGGTATGGCGATTTTTGGCGGCGAGCGGCCTGCGAGTGAAAAATCCGAGAAATGAAAAGCTCCAAATCCTCCACGCAATTGGCCGACGACGTGCGCTCCGGCGACCGCGCCGCGCTGGCGCGCGCCATCACACTGATCGAAAGCCGCCGCGCCGATCACCAGGCGCAGGCGCGCGATCTGGTTCAAGACTTGCTGCCGCTCACCGGCAAAGCGATGCGCGTCGGCATCACGGGCTCACCAGGCGTCGGCAAATCCACCACCATCGATGCGCTCGGCATGGCTTTGATCGGCAAAGACCACAAGGTCGCGGTGCTGGCGGTCGATCCATCATCGGCGCGCACCGGCGGTTCGATCCTCGGCGACAAGACGCGCATGGCGCGGCTGTCCGCAGAAGCCGACGCCTTTATCCGTCCCTCGCCGTCGTCCGGCACGCTCGGCGGTGTCGCCGCCAAGACCCGCGAGGCGATGTTGCTTTGTGAAGCCGCAGGCTTCGATGTGGTGCTGGTGGAAACTGTCGGCATCGGACAATCGGAAACCGCCGTCTGCGACATGACGGATTTCTTTCTGGCATTGATGCTGCCCGGCGCGGGCGATGAATTGCAGGGCATCAAGAAGGGCCTCGTTGAACTCGCCGACATGATTGCCGTCAACAAGGCGGATGGCGACAATCTCAAGCGCGCGAAAGCTGCCGCGGCGGAATACAATGCCGCGCTCCACATTCTCGCACCACGCTCCGAGCACTGGTTTCCGCCGGTTCTCACCTACTCCGCCCTCACCGGTGACGGAATCGACGCGGTGTGGGAGAAAATCGTCGCGCATCGCACCGCTATGGTTGCTTCCGGCGAATTTGAGAAACGGCGGCGTCAGCAGCAGGTCAAATGGATGTGGACGATCCTTGAGGATCGCCTGCATGCACGCCTGCGATCAGATCCCGCCATCCGCGCCAAGGTTAAGCAGACCGAAACCGCTGTTGCCAATGGCGAGATGACGCCCACTGTCGCCGCCGAAACCGTCGCGGGGCTGCTGGAACAGCGATGAGCGAAAAGCCGCGCATCCTCATCTCCGGCTTCCAGCCCTTTCCGGGCGCACCTTACAATCCCACCGAAAAGCTTGTTGAACGGCTGCTGCGTCTTCGTCGCCCCGCGTTCGATTCCATCGAACGGATCGGACATATTTTTCCCGTCACCTATGACGCAGTGAACCGCCAGCTACCCGCACTGATCGAAACTCATCGGCCCGATGCATTGCTGATGTTCGGCCTTGCCGCGCGCACGCCCTTTGTCCGCATCGAGACCCGCGCACGCAACACCGTCACACAAATCTGGCCAGACGCCGATCATACGCAGGTCGAGAGCCGCACCATCGCCAGCAATGCCGATGCGACGCGCCGCTTCGGACCGCACACGCTGAGACTTCTGCGTGCCGCGCAACTGACGGGTGTAGATGCGCGGCTCTCACTCAGCGCAGGATACTATCTCTGCAACTATTTAAGCTGGCGAGCGATCGAGGCGACACGCCTCGAAAACGGACCTCGCCTCGCCGCCTTCATCCACGTTCCGCTGGTGCCGCGCAGGCCTATTGAGCGCCGGACAGGCGCGCGGGACCGCATGACATTCGAGCATCTGGTCGACGCTGGTGAAGCGCTGCTGCTCGAAATGGCACGTCTGGCGCGACATCAAGCAGCCGCGTTTTTGAGCGCAAATCCGTCTGGCAGCCATACCGGAAGCTAAGTTGTGCGGCGCAATATCGCCCCGTAAATAGTTGTCTCAGCTCCACGAGATACGCTCCATGACCGATACCAGCGCCAACGCCTGGGTTTCCTCGACCCATCGCCCGATGGGCTTCCGTGAATTCGTCGCCATCGTCGCAGCGATCATGGCGCTGAACCCGCTGGCGATGGATCTGATGCTGCCCGGCCTGCCGGACGTGGCCAAGGCTTACAGCCTCAGCAACGTCAATCATGCGCAGGCTGTCTTGTCCGTATTTCTCACGGGCTTCGGTGCGGGCCAGTTCGTGATCGGCCCGCTGGCGGATCGCTTCGGACGGCGCCCGATTCTGATTGGCGGTCTGGTAATCTATGGCATTGCCAGCCTACTGGCGATTGTCGCGCCATCGTTCGAAACCCTTTTGCTTGCCCGGTTCCTGCAGGGTCTGAGCACCGCGGCCGCGCGGGTCATTGCGACGTCGATTGTGCGCGATTGCTACAGCGGACGCCGCATGGCGAGCGTGATGTCGCTGGCCATGATGATTTTCATTTCCGTGCCGATCATCGCGCCCTCCTTTGGTCAGGCCATCATGCTGGCCGCGGAGTGGCATGGCATCTTCATCGTCCTGCTGGTTTACGGCATTCTCACGTTGAGCTGGATTGTCATTCGTCTTCCGGAAACACTGCCGGTGAATGAACGCAAATCGCTTGCAATCGGCGAAGTGACGAAAAACTTTTTGCAGACAATCCGTAACCGCCAGACATTCGGCTACGCGCTGGCCGCCGGTAGCGTGCAAGGAATCCTGTTCGGTTACGTGCTGTCGTCGCAGCAGATCTTCACAAAAATCTACGGGCTGGGCCACTACTTCCCGGTCGCCTTTGCGGTAATCGCCATCGGCATCGCCGTCGCGGGCTTTGTGAATTCGCGCATCGTCGGCCGCTACGGTATGCGCATGATCTCCCATATCGCCCTCGTCTGCCAACTGGCTGTCGCTGCCATCATGCTGACCGCAGCGCTCGCCGGATCACTTCCGCTTTGGCTGATGATGATTCTCGCCACCGCCAGCCTGTTCACATTCGGACTGATGTTTTCCAACTTCTCGGCGCTGGCGATGGAGCCACAGGGCCATATCGCGGGAACAGCGTCGTCGCTGTTCGGATCGATCACGACGCTGATCGGAATCGCGGTCGGCTCCGCGATCGGCCAGTCTTACAACGGCACAATGATCCCGCTTTCGACCGGCGCGTTGCTGAGCTCGCTGGTCGCGCTGACCGTCGTGTTCATTGTGGAAAAAGGCCGCCTGTTCACACCGCACAACACCCCGGTTTGAACACCGTTTCGGCTTCAATCCATTAACCCTACCATCGACAATCACGCGCAGATCGCTGCGTGCGAGCATTGTTCCAAGCATTCCTGGATTAGGTCTAAGGGCAACAGGACCAGTCAGGCCGCCCAATGGACATCAGCCGCCGCAACCTCATCAATGTTACCGCTGCCGGTGCCGCAAGCGCGATGACCGTCGCACCCGCCCCTGCACGTGCGGCCCCTCTGACATCGACACTCGGGCGTGATGCAACCCAATACGGCGTACGTCCGAACAGTTCTGACGATCAGACGCGGGCCCTGCAGCGCGCGATTAACGAATCCGCCAACGCGCAAATGCCGCTGGCCCTGCCGCCGGGAATTTATCGCACCGGCGTATTGAAGCTGCCGAACGGTGCGCAACTTATTGGCGTGCGTGGCGCGACCATATTTCAATTCACTGGCGGCTCATCGTTGATCGGAAGCGAAGGCGCGAGTGGCATCGCCCTCACCGGCCTCACGCTCGATGGGACCGGAATCAAACTCGCGGAGCGGCGCGGGCTCGTCCACTTCCAAAATGGCCTCGATGTCCGCATTCAAGATTGCGATATCGTCGGCAGCGGCGGATATGGCATCTGGTTCGAAAGCATTGCGGGTGAGGTCAGCGGCAACACCATCCGCAAGACGGCCAACACTGCATTCACATCGTTCGATGCATTGGGGCTTCTGGTCGCGCAGAACACCATCCAGGACGCGTCCGATAACGGAATCGAAATACTGCGCAATACGATGGGCGATGACGGCACAATCGTCATCAACAACCGTATCGAAGATATCAAGGCCGGGCCCGGCGGTTCCGGTCAGCACGGCAACGCCATCAATGCATTCCGGGCTGCCAATGTCATCATCAGCGGCAACCGCATCCGCAACTGCGACTACTCGGCGGTGCGCGGCAACTCCGCATCCAATATCCAGATCACAGGCAACAGCGTCAGCAACGTCCGCGAAGTCGCGCTCTACTCGGAATTCGCGTTCGAAGGCGCGGTGATCGCAAACAACACGGTTGACATCTGCGCCGTCGGTGTGTCTGTCGCCAATTTCAACGAAGGCGGCCGCATGGTCACCGTCCATGGCAACGTGATCCGCAACATTCTACCGAAACGTCCGATCGGCACCGCACCCGACGACGACGCCGGAATCGGCATCGTTGTCGAAGCGGACGCCGCCGTCACCGGCAACGTGATCGAAAACGCGCCCTCGTTCGGCATCATGGCCGGCTGGGGCAAGTATCTGCGTGACGTGACCATCACAGGCAACGTCGTGCGCAATGCTTTCGTCGGGATCGGTGTTTCGGTCGTCCCCGGCGCGGGCACGGCACTCGTGAGCAATAACCTGATCTCAGGATCTCGTGGCTCTGCGATCGTCGGACTGGATCACGCCAAAACTGTCACAAGCGATCTAGGCAGCGAAGGAGCATCACGCTTTCCGCAGATCGCTCTTGGCCTCAACGCCGTTCGCTGACGGCAACTGCGTAAAGGGAGATGGCAGGACAGTCCCGTTCTCAACCTGCGCGACCGTCACTTCGACCGGCTTGTCCTGAACCGGGTCCGGGGGAGCCAGTTGCTCCCAGGTTTTGAGCGCCGCCCGCGCCTCCTGAATCACCTTCAGAAACTCCGGCTCGGCGTAATAGACCTTCCAGCGGCCCGTTTCATAAAGGCTGATCAAATAGTTGAGCCGCCGCTCCGCCAGCATCCGCCAGCGTACCACGACACTTCGCCCCTGTTCGGCACTGCCGGAATTGGCCATTTGGATTCCAGAAAGAACGCTGAAAAGCACGTTTAAAAATCACGCAGACGCAACGAATCGATCAACTCTCTCTGACACATCGAGAGATAACTCAACCCCTGCCACAGATACATGCAACTTTCGTGACTGACAGACGAACTGCCGGTCAATCACGGCCCCTAGCTTAGCGAACCTGCAGCCTGATCGCGGCGCGGAGTGATGTTCGCGAGCCCGCCGACGGCGGCTCACGGTTGGAGACGGCCAACCCGCCAGTATTGGTGGTGCCCGATACCGCGGGGGTACCCGGCTTGACCGCTTCCACAGCAATCGAGCGAGCCAATGTCTGCGTGTAATTCGGGACTGGCGTGAACTGG
The DNA here is from genome assembly GCA_017308595.1 of Afipia sp. Taxonomy (GTDB): domain Bacteria; phylum Pseudomonadota; class Alphaproteobacteria; order Rhizobiales; family Xanthobacteraceae; genus Afipia. The sequence goes on along the minus strand of JAFKER010000005.1, from coordinate 771,077 downwards.
TTCTTGTTGAAGTCGTGCTGGATGCGATCCCCACCTCCGGCCTGCGTGGCACAGACAGCGGTCACTGTCTCCGTTCCCTTGTCCTTCATCCGGAACTGGAACGGTGCACCTGCACCCGGGAACTGAACGGGCACACCGGCCCTGATGAAATTATCCCGCTGGAAAGTATTCGGCAGCAGGACGGTCCCCTCACCTCGCTCGTCAATGTCAGCCAGGGTCAAAAAGCAGTCCCGCGGCGAGACAATGGTGAAGACCGGGGTATCGCCGAGCCGATAGCTATCGCGGTCCGAGGTCAGGGACAGATCGTCGCTATTACGGATCGGCTGCACAGTTGGCTGGACAGGGCGCCCATTGCGGACGCTGACGAGTTTGAGATCGGTCAGGTCAGGCACGACGCCCCGGAACGACACCTCGAACTGATCGCGCGGCACGGCGCCCTGCGCCAGCCGCCGCACCAGAGGTTTGAATTTTTGCTCGACGTCCGCCACGCCGTCATTGAACTCGGTCTTTTTCAGTCCGAGTTCGGCTGCGGCCAGCGTCAGGTCAATATCGTCCTCATAACGCTTGGCCAGCGCATTGATCATCTCGATACCGTTCAACTTCAGCGCCGGATCGAGGCCGGCGCGCTTCATCGCGTCCGCAAACCGTTTCGCATCGCCCTCAATCAACGCATCCATCTTGTCATGCCGCGGGTATAGCCCCTCCACGGCGTCGCGCACGTCCTTCGGGAAGGCGCGTCCCTGCAATACCAGTTCGCGCACATCGTCCTTGGCTTTGCGCATACCCTGATCATGGCACCCCATGCAGGAGATACCGTTGGTCACGGAAAAATCCTTGCGTGACGGATCGCGCACAATGGCCGTGGGGCCCTTGTCGAGCCGGTCGCCTTTCGCCGTGTTCAGGTAATAGGCCTGAAAACCGTTCGGCAGGCTGTAGATAGTTTCGCCGCCATCATGATGGAACGCATTAGGGCCAGTCGGACCGAGCGGAAAACTAAACAGACTCTGCCGATCCCGATTGCCCGCGAAGTCATAGGACGTCCAGAAGAAGCCGTTACGCGACGGGTGGCGCTCGATCAGCCGGTTGTTCTGGCTAACACCGGACCGCTGGAAGGCCGCGCGCTGCGCGACGAAATTGTGGATGTTCGCCTCGACATCGACGCCCTGCTCTCGCGCCAGTTGCTGAAACGTATTCGGCAGCTGGAGCAGAACGTCATACAGCGGAGGCTGCGACGCAGTGAACACGAACCAGTCGGCGCGCACATAGGGAATCGGCGTCGCGGCTCCCGAAGCCAGCGTGCGGCTCAATTCGGTGTCCGGCACAGCATTGTAGGGATAAACCGCGATCACATTGTCCCAGTCGGTAGGCTTCCAGCCGAGATCCAGAAGATTGAAACGCAGGATGCTGCCTTCTGGATCAACCGTTTCAAGTTTCACCACATCGGAAGAGCGACTGAGCGAATTGAGAAACTTCACCGCGCCTTGCTGGTAGACCTTCATTGCTGCTGGATCGGCGCAGATATTGGTCAGATGGGTCAGGGTCAGATAGCGCGTCGTCGCCCGGCGCTGCGGACGTTGTTTCTCGAGATCGGCGGCCATGAAGGTCACCATGTCATCAGGCGAAATGAACTTGTGCGTCTCGCAACTGGCAACGGCTTTGTTACCAAGCGCACTCACCCATGTCTCAAGCGCCTTGAGATCGGCTTCTGACGGCGGCTTGTGTGATGAACCTTCATAGTAGATGTCGTAAGGCATCTCCTTGTCGACAATCTGCCGGAACAGCTTCGACCCCAGCGGATTGCCGGGCAGAACGTAATGCGGATTGGTGGCCATCTCATCGAGTTTGAGAATGTTGCCAAAGTTCTTCGCCGGGCGCTCGCGATCCACCAGCTTGCCGGACTGATGGCACCGCGCGCAGTGCGCATCGAGTACATCGAACGCAGCTCTCGCGACCGGATCAGATGGCGGAACGATAGCAACATCCGCTGCCGAATTTTTGGCTTTTGCATCCTGTGCGACCGATGGCCCGGCGATGGCTAAAGCCAGCCCTGCTGCCACCGCGACACCAAATGCGCGCAGAGTGGCCGCCGAAAGTCCGCTCATGAAATATCCCTCAAAATTATCGATGTGGCAGCTAGCGCCAGGAATTTGTCGTTCCAAATGACGTAGGGGTTCAGAGGAACAACGGCCCGGCTTCTTCCTCTGTCCACCGACCGATCCGCCATGTGCCGCCAAATATCGTCGCAGAATAACCAGATGAGAACCGCCTCGTCATCCTGCCCGGACGTCCGGCAAACGGCGAAATAACCCGCCCGTGAGACACCGGGCGGGCGCGGCCGATACCAGGCGGTTCAAACGGGCGAGTCAGCGTTTCGATGGATCGTCGGAGGCCGCCGCCACCGGCGGAGGAACCACTGTTGACACGGCGCTGAATGCATCCACCTGCCCCGCCCCGAACTGATCATCGCGCCCCTTCGGTCCGAGATCGCGCGCCGTTGAGATCAACGTTGCGCGAACATCGGCAGTCGATATCTGCGGGTTACGCGCAATCATCAAAGCGACCACGCCACTGACATATGCAGCGGACAATGATGTGCCGGAGGACATCTGGTATTTGCCGTCAGGTGCGGGCGACAAAATGTCCACGCCCGGCGCGGCAACCGCAACATAGCGGCCGCGGTTCGACTGCGTAAACAACTGGTCCGACTGATCGGTGGCAGATACCGCGATCACATTGCTATCCGCGGCTGGATAAAGCGGCGGCGATTTCGCGCCCGCATTACCCGCAGCAGCGATCAGCACGATGTTCTTCGCGGCAGCGGCGGCAAGCCCGCGCTCGATCGCCGGGTCGTGCGGACCCGCAAAGCTCATATTGATGATCTGGGCGTTCTTGGCGACCGCATAGTCGAGACTTTTCAGGATCAGAAAAGACGTGCTTTCAGCGCCGCTCTTCTGCGCGCCGAAGGCACGGATCGCCAGCAGGTGCGAAGATGGCGCCGTCCCCATCAGGCGCGCATGGGAGGCGATCACACCTGCAATGCTGGTGCCGTGAGGATGCGGACCTTCACCGTTGTTCAAAGCATCGAACGTGCCCGTGATGACGCCGGCCAGTTCCGGATGGGTCACGTCTATTCCGGAGTCGATCACCGCGACGGTCACATCCGCGCCGACCGACAGCGCATGCGCCTCGGGTAACCGCAGCTTGCCGAGCGCGTACTGCAACGGATCGCCCTCGGATTTTGCCGCCGCAGATGCTGCGCCCTGCTGAAGCTTGAAGATATTGTTGCGCTGAGCCGCCTTAACATTGCCGCCGGCAACCAGTTCGCGGACGACCGTATCGACGGATCGCCCGTCGGAAATACGCCAGCGAAAGAACGTGCTGTTGGTCAGCGGAATATTCTGCGACTGGACGCGCGTGAGACGGTGCCGCCGTGCGAGTTCATCAGCCTGTGCATCCGTCGGATTGCCCGCAATCTCGATCAGCACTTCCTTGGCGACGTAGGTATTGTCAGCGGCAACAGGCGCGGATTTCCTTCCAGCGTTTTTGCTGGGCTGCTTCTTGCGAAGCCTTGGCGATGGATCATCGTAATAGTCCACCGGCCGACTGTCGTCGTATTGGCGCACGATATGCGGCCGGGGCCTCGGACGAACACGATCGTATCCGTCATATCCAATGTTGGGCCGTATCGTCGGATTGATATTGATGCGTGGACCGACATTGATGCTCGGCCCGGTACGCATGCTCATACTGTTGTACTGGGCAAACGCTTCCGGTGCCAGCAGCGTCAAGAACACGCCGGTGGCCGCTATCGACCACAGCAACCGAATGCCGCCTTTCATTGGACTAGAAGATCGCCTGCCCTGGCCTGTTTCGATCATCTCGCGTCCTCGCAAATTCGTGACAGCGCCGCTTTGGCGCGCAGGTGGCATCCTCTCAAGCCTGATCGCAACGCCGCACCAGCCGATTGTCCGGCATCCAGCGGCGCCGAATTAGCAGTTAGTCCGTGCTCGCCACGAGACTTATGATCTTCTCGCCCTGCAGGCGGGTCATGAGCTTCGCCGCATCCTCTTTCGACAACGCCTTGTCGCCAAACCGCACGCGGAACATGCCGGACTTTGGACCCGAGACGATCGAAGCGTTGTAGTTGTTCAGCAACTGGGCAATGTCGTCAGCCTTGGCATCGGGCGCAAAGCGCACCAGGCCAAACGTTCCTGCCGACGACTGGGCCGGAAACGCAGCCGTCTGAAAGTTCCCTCCGGTGCGATCCTTGACCAGCACGGTCCCAATCACGCCTGCCTGCAGAAGAACCAGCACCGCCCCGGCAACGCCGGCATAGGCGAGTGTCCGCGGCGACAGGCTGGAAAAGAACCCGGCGACCTTCATCAGCGGATTGAACGCGGCCTTACGTGTCGGCTCCGCATCGATCGCCGCAAACAGTTTCTGCATGGCTCGTGCCGAAGGCGCGCCGAGGCTTTCGTTCAACAGGATGGTTTCAGCGTATTCGTCCTGGATCACGGCGTACTGCCGCGCCAGATCCGGGTTGGTTGCCAGCGCCTCATCGACACGCCGTGCGTCACGCAAGTTGAGCGTGCCTGCAGCATGGAACGGCAGCAGAGCTTCGATCTCGGTCGGCTCGCGGTCGGTACGCTCACTCATGGCACTCTTGCTCGCTGACGTCATGGCCAACCTCGCTCTATGCCGGCTGCCTTGAGCAACTCGGCTAATTTCTTTCGCGCGTAAAACAAGCGCGTCTTCACCGTGTTCTCCGGGATACCCACAATTTCGGCCACCTCTTCCACGGACTTCTCGTGGTAGTAGACGAGATCGACGATCTCCCGATGCTCTGGCGAAAGTGCGGTCAGACAGTTCCGCAGAGCGTTACTCGTGTCCTTCTTGGCGACGGTGACCTCGGGATTGTCCGACGTATCCTCGATCGCCGCAGCCGCGTCATCGTCCAGTTCCGCGTCCTTCCTCTTGCGGAGGGCGGACAGGGCCTTGAATCTCGTGATCGCCAAAAGCCACGTAGAAACGGTGGACCGGCCCTCGAACTTGCCGGCCTGCCGCCACACATCGAGGAAAACCTCGCTGATGAGGTCTTCCGCGATGGACTCGTTCTTCACGAGGCGCAGCGAGAAGCGAAACACCCGCACATGGTGCCTTCCGTAAAGCACCTGCATGGCGAGCCGGTCACCTTGGGCGATGCGACCGATCAGAACTTCGTCCGATGTCGCGTGGGTTGCACTCAATGGCCGTCTCGCAAGGTTGGTCGCACGCGACTGGGAACGGGTTCGATCAAATTCGTGAAAATCTTCGCGATTTCCCGAATTGTCCGGATGGGCGAACGGCAAAATGCCCCTGAATCATGAACAAGGGCAAGTCACGGCGATCGGACAGTCTAAAAGGTAAAATAATACTATTCCTGCAAGGCAGCAATCTACCCAATGATACCAAACCTAAAGGCTTTCTCGCCTACAATCCCGCATTGCATTTCTCAGCGGCGAGTTCATGCGCAGCTCAATTTCATCAGTCTCTGCAACATCTCTTGGCGTTCCGGGCCCGAATCTCCGGCCGGCCGAGATCGAAGTGACGCCAGAGGTCATCATCCGCCGGCAGAAACAGCAACGGCTGGTGCTCGACATGGCGGGCCTCAGCTTTGCGATCGACGCTGCGATCCTGCTGATTTACGCCCATGCCGGCACCACCAGCTACCTGATCGGGTCAACCTATGGCCTTTGCGGCCTGCTGGCAGTGGCAGGTTTCATTATCATCTCCGATCCCACGATCGCCGACCGGTTCGGGGACCACTATCTCGTTGAACTGCAAAGCACGATCAGCCTGTCGATCATGCTGGTGTTCGCCTACATCGCTCCGGAAGTCGGCTGCCTGTTCCTTTGCTCGATCTTCATTGTCTACACGTTCGCCGCCATACGTTCGAACGCGCGTCAAACCATCATCGGATGGACGAGCGCCGCCATCGGCCTGACGGTGCTGTTTATGCTGACCGACAAGCCCATCGGACTGCCGGTTGAAACGCCGCTCGAGCGCTTCGCAACCTTGCTGGTTTTCATTCTGGTGCTTGGCCGTACCATGGCTGTCGGGCTGTTCAGGAGTTCCCTGCAGGAATCTCTTTACCGCCGAGGTCTGGAATTGAAGCAGGCCTACAAGCGCATCGAAGAGCTCGCCGAACTTGATGAACTGACGGGATCGCTGAACCGCCGCAGCATCATGCATACCCTCGAAGAAGAGATTGCAAGCGCGCGGCACAGCAATATGCCGTGCGCGGTCGCGCTGATCGACCTCGACTGGTTCAAGCGGATCAACGACCGGTTCGGCCATCCCGCCGGCGACGAAGTCCTGCGCGCGTTCGCGATTACCATGTTCGCCAATATCCGCAGCATCGACAAGTTCGGACGATATGGCGGCGAGGAGTTTCTTCTCATTCTTCCTGAGACCTCGGACGGCGCGGCCTTGCGCACGGTCGATCGGCTGCGGTTGATCGTGGCGGATCTCGACTGGAGCGCGATTTCAAACGAGCTTCACGTCACGATGTCCGCAGGCATCGCCACGCTGAATCCGGGCGACACCGCAGACACCATTCTCGCACGCGCCGACAAGCTTCTCTATCAAGCCAAGGATCTGGGGCGAAACCGGGTTACCACGGCCTAATCTGAATTTCCGTCAGCCAAGAACGCGGCTGACATTTCCAGCTTTTCGGGACAGAAAGTCATGAGTTTGAGATCAACATCGCGGTCAGCCAACCTTCTTGACGAGCTCGAGAATGCTCTGGCGCACGGTACCGTGGCGCGCCGCGTGGAAACCCTGCGCCGGGTCACCGATCTCTTTCTGTATGGTGTTCCGGACTATACCAACGAGCAGATCAACGTTTTCGACGATGTCTTTCATTGCCTGATCGAAGAGATCGAAACATCCGCGAAGGCGCTGCTTGCCAACCGGCTCGCGCCCGTGCCCAAGGCCCCGCCCCGGCTGATTTACACACTGGCTTTCGATGATGAGATTGAAGTCGCTGCACCCGTCCTGTCGCAATCGGAACGGCCGAACGACGCCATGCTGATCGAAAACGCGCGCAGTAAAAGCCAAGGACACTTGCTCGCGATTTCAAAACGAAAGAGCCTCAGCGGCGCGGTCACCGACGTTCTCGTCGAGCGCGGCAACAATGAAGTGGTCGAAAGCGCAGTCAACAATCCCGGCGCCGAATTTTCAGATAATGGTTTCACCAGGCTCGTCTCGCGCGCTGAAGGCAATGATGAGCTTGCGACAAGTTTGGGCAAAAGACGCGGAATTCCACGGCCTCACTACCTCAAGCTGATTGCACGAGCCTCCGATTCCGTGCGGGCACGTCTGCAGGCAGCCAATCCGGACGAAGCCGCCGATATTTCAGTCGCGGTTGAGCAGGCTGCACTCGACCTCAACCACGAGGCGACCTGCGAAAAAGCGGCGAATGCGCAGGGTCTCGTCAAATCCCTTTTTGATGACGGGCGCCTCGACGAACGGCAGATATCCGAATTCGCGACCGCCGGGCGCTTCGAGGAAACCAGTGCCGCACTCGCGATCTGCACGAATGTTCCGATCGCAACGGTCGAAAGCATGATGATCGAGTCGAAGTCGGAAGGATTAATGGTTCTGGCCAAGGTTGCCGGATTGTCCTGGCAATCTCTCAAACTGATCTTCGAATTGAGAGGCAAGCCGTCGGAGACACAGAACTTCGACGAGCATAAATCGAGCTATGACATGCTGCGCCCATCGACGGCACAGCAGGTCCTGCGCTTCTACCGGATGCGGCAGGACGTTGCGCAGATCGAATCCGCCTGAGGTAACCGCAGCGTCTAGAATTTCAGGATGCGCGATCCGGCAAAAGCGCCGACCATCGCGACAATGGCGGCGGCGAGAGAATACCAGGTCGCCACGAACATCGGCGAATCATCGGTGCAGTGCGCCGCATAAAGCGTTGCGGCCAAGCCCGCCGACAGCAATCCGGCAAAAGCACCGGTCACGGCCGGACGCGACGGAGCACCGCGCCGCAAAGCCAGCAGCGCTGCTGCGAGCAGCGGCAATGACAGCAGTGGAATAGCGATCAGACACACCTTTGAATTGGAGCCGATCAGACGAACCGGCATTGGCGCACGGTTCGGCATCATCGTCATTTCGCCGATCATGCCGATTCCAAGCAGTCCGAATGGAATCGCCAACAGCCACGCCCAACGTCCGAGCGAAGCTTCGGGCCGGGATAGATGCAGGCTGACGACAATGGCAATCGCGGCCAACGCCAGCGTCACAATGAACTTCAGGTCAAACAACGGATTGCGCATCGCCGTCATCACATCCGGGCGTACCCCCAGTCCTGCGAGGAACATCAGGGTCGATACCGGCACCGCCAGGACCAGGGCCGCCAGAAGAAGATGGCCGACGGAGCGCTCGTGCGTCTCGTTGTCAGCGGCCAGTGTGCGGATCAGATCATTTGTGTCCATGGTCACTCTTTCCGCAATTTGCCTGCGAGGCCGCTCAGACCGCGGTGCAGAGCCACGCGCACCGCGCCCTCGGTCATTGAAAGCTTTGCCGCCGTTTCCCTGATCGAGGCGCTGTCGACGGCAATCGATTGCAGCACGTCACGCTGCCGTTTCGGCAATCCGTTCAGGTGCGCGGTAACTTCGCTCGCCGGAACGGTATCTTCGGGCGGTGTATCGGCCAGGGTTTCGGAGAAATCATCGATATTGACGAAAACCCGACGCCCGCGACGGCGAAGGGCATCGATCAGCTTGTTGCGAGCGATCGCGAACAGCCATGGGGCGAACGGAGCATTCGGGTCCCAGGTATGCCGCTTCAGATGCACCGCCAACAAAATGTCCTGCACGATGTCCTCGGATTGGTCGACCGGTTGACCGGCACGCGCCAGACCTCGGCGCGCACCAGCCCTCAGGACCGGCGTCACGCCCTTGAGAAGCCGATGGTATGCGGCGTTGTCTCCGGCATTGGCCGATCGCATCAGATCGGTCCATTCGTCTTCACGTCCGCGCACGCGCGCTCCTATCAAGCCAATTCGCTTCCGTTCCTAAAGTGTTACGGGCAGGAACTGCAATCACGCAATCGTGAACATGGGCGCTTTGCAGTTCCGGGCGAGCCCGGTCCCGACCGGCGTTCGGGGCCTTTTAAGGGCAATTGATCACAAGATTCCCTTTTTCTGCCGTCCTGTAGCCATTCCGCACCGGTCTTTTCGTCATTGCTGGTGGCTCTGGCAAAAGGGGAAATTGCCATGCGGATAAGGAGTGCTGTATTGGCCGCGCTGGTCGCTGCGGCCGGAATCTGGATGAGCTTTTCAGGCGAGCCCGCGATGGCTGCCAAATCAGCGGCCAAGACTGCGAAGGCTTCCAAGACAACTTCGGGCAATCGCCCTATCGCCTTGGCGAAATTTAAAAAGCAGCATGTGGCTGCGAAGAAGTCCAAGGCAACCGCAGCCAAGTCGGCAAAATCAAAATCCGTCAAATCGAAATCTGCGCGGTCCGCGAAGATAACCGGATCGAAAGTCTCTTCAAAGGTGATCGAGGCACCGGAGACATGGGACGATAAGCCGGCGCGTAGCGAAACCAAGGCCGCCAACAAGATCGAGCTGCCCGCATCGGTCGCCAATGCCCACGCTCAAGCGCTCGCCGACGATGAAGCACGCAACTATTCGGCTCTCGACAGCACCGACGTTGTCGACGGCATGAAACTCGCCTCCGCCGATCAGGCGAACAAGACCGACGCCGCTCCAGACAACATGGCTGTTGCACAGAATGCGACACCACCTGCCGTGTCCCCGCCACCGACCTCCGCTCCGGGTAAAATCCTCCGGCCCATGCCATCGGGAGAACGCCCCGTGGTCAAAGCGGCCGATGACAGCGATCCGTGGAGCAAGACCTCTCTGATCGGAAAGATTTTCATTGCATTTGGAAGCCTGCTGACACTGGCATCGGCCGCCCGCCTGTTGATCGCCTGACGCAAACGCACGTTGCATCAGATGCAAACGCCGGTTCGCACCCCGCGAACCGGCGTTTTTCGTGCGCAGGACACGCATACGCCACTTACAACCGACCTTGCGGAGCCGGGCCCCGGGAGGCAAATTGCCGCCAACGGCGCACCACGCGCTGATTTCTCACATCCTGCAAGGGGCGAAACATGTCGGCATTTGAACACATCATCGTTGAAACCAAGGGCGCGGTTGGTCTTGTGCAGATCAACAGGCCCAAGATGCTGAACGCCCTGTCCTTCGGCGTCTTCAAGGAGATCGCCACCGCGATCGATCAACTCGAAGCCAACAGCGCTGTGGGCTGCATCGTCGTGACCGGCAATGAGAAGGCGTTCGCCGCCGGCGCCGACATCAAGGAAATGCAGCCTAAAAAGTTCATCGATATGTTCAGCGAGGACTTCATGGACATCGGCGGGGACCGGGTTGCGACCTGCAAGAAGCCGACGATCGCAGCTGTCAGCGGCTACGCGCTCGGCGGCGGCTGCGAACTCGCCATGATGTGCGACATCATCATCGCATCCGACACCGCAAAGTTCGGGCAGCCGGAAATCACGCTTGGTACCATTCCCGGCCTCGGTGGCACCCAGCGCCTGACCCGGGCGATCGGCAAGTCCAAGGCCATGGACCTCTGCCTCACCGGTCGGATGATGGATGCGGCCGAGGCTGAACGGTCCGGTCTTGTCAGCCGCATTTTCCCGGTCGACAAACTGATGGAAGAAGTTCTCGCCATCGCTGACAAGATCGCCGGCATGTCGCAACCGGCCGTTGCCATGGCCAAGAGCGCTGTGAACCGTGCTCTCGAAACGCCGCTCGCCGAGGGCATGAATGTCGAAGGCGATCTATTCCACGCAACATTCGCTCTGGAAGATCGTTCGGAAGGCATGGCCGCTTTTATCGAGAAGCGGAAGCCGAATTTCAAGCACCGCTAAGCCCCGCGGCTGCGCGCAAGCGCGGCAATCAGCAGCGCCCGATAGAGCCGGTCGGCCAACGATGCCGGCCGGTCAAGCTGCATTCGCGAAAGACATGCCGCTAGCTCAGCGGAATGGTTCGCAGTGCGGCCTTCCCATGCCAGTCCGAGCAGAGCGAGCGGGCTGGCGCTCGCCTCCTTTAGAATCTGAAGGGCCGGAATCAGCCGCTGCTCTACATCGGTAAAATCACTGCCGAACGGAAACGGGGGCAAGAGCCCTGAATTGCGTGCGGGCTTCAAGGCGGCAGCTACGCGATCAGGATAATTCTCGCGCCGCGCTGCAGGGATTTCGTGATTCTTCGGCAATTTCCCTGCATCTTTGGCTTGGTGCATCAACTCGATCTGAAAACGCGAGTCCGCGACATTCAGCATCGCCGCAATAACTTCGGCATCCGACTTGCCGCGCAGATCGGCAACGCCGTATTCAGTGACGATCACGTCACGCAGATGACGCGGAATTGTCGTGTGGCCGTAGGACCACCGGATATTCGATGCGGCAGATTTTCCCGAACCGCGCGTCGACTCCAGAGCCAGGATCGAGCGCGCACCTTCCAGCGCGAAGGCCTGCGCCACGAAATTGTATTGCCCCCCGACACCGCTGACGACCTGACCATTCTCGAGACCGTCGGAGACAATCGCTCCCATCAGCGTCGCCATCATCGCGTTGTTGACAAAACGCGCATCTATACGAGCCCGGCGCTTGGCTTCTTCGTCGCCATAAAGCTGATTGGTGAACGATACCGGCACCATCTGAATCCGCGCGAGATGCTCAGCCGCCATCTCCCGCAAGGCGCGATAGAACGACTTCGGCCCGAGAAAGAACGCGGCATGAAGCAATGCGCCATCGACTTCACGCTTCAACACCCCCGCATCGATCAATGCGATGAACGCCTCGAAAAACATTTCGCTGACGCCGTAGAGACCCTTCGCGAATGGCTCGCTTTCCCTTGGCGAATCGGTTGGGGCAAGCCGCGACATGATCTCGCGATAGGCTGCATTGTCGCGATGACGAACGATCAGGCCCTGGGCCAGCGCGTCACCGACCTGCCCGATGCCAATCTGCAATGTACCGCCATCGCGGACCAGTCCGGCTGAATGAAGTCCAATCGCGTACTTCGTATCGGAAATCGGCTCCGAAGGCGGGGCGAACAGCGTGAAGTCAGTCTCGGGGCTATCGAGGATGGCGTGGAATTCATCGCCTGGCAAATCACCCTGCCCGGGCATGAACGGCAGTTCGGAGTTCACCTGCGCAAGGATCTTGAATGCGATCCGGCCATCCGCACGCGCGCGCATCAGGTCGAGCGTCGTGTCGGTATTGCCGCTCAGGCTGTACCGCGACTGGCCGTTCACAACGCGCTTGGCGACAAGCTGCGCGATCACATTGACCCCACGCGTCAGCAAATATGACGAAGCGTGGGTGTAGTTCGCTGAAATGTAATGCTGCTGCGCGTATCCGTTACCGAGCCACTTTCCAGCAAGGAAGAAGAATTCGACGACCTCGATGTTCGGCGGCAACGCTTTCGAGTGGAGCGCCTTCGCATACTCCAGGTCGGGATATTCGCCGAACAGCCGGTCAATCACGGGGCCAATGAAACGACGCTCGAGATTGGCCGATGGGGTCGGCTTCTCCAGCGTCAGGGCTGTAAAGATCGTGAGATGGATCGAGGGATCGCCAGCGGCGCGCCGATAGAGGGCATTGACGATGTGATTGGCCTTGCCAAGCCCCAGCGGGAGGCCAACGACCAGCCTGGGTCCGACGTCGCGGATGATGTCGTCCGCAATGGCATCCGGGTCCGAGAAAATTCTTGGCATCGGACCTCGTTTATCTTCCGCACCGGCGCCGCCGGCGGGTGCCTCAAAAAAAGAGCGTGGATCGTCTCCAGCCGGGTGCCCCGGAGCCTCCAATTTCAACCATAGGCCCTTGATTGGTCAAGGGAACACCCGCGCCAGATCACAAACCGGTGCACATTGCAACAGTCGCCCTTTTTCTGTGGCTGACGGTTTGCCCGAACCGCCACAGGCCCTTAAACAGTGTACGAATGAAGCATACCGGTTCTGGGATCAGACGATCCCACCGTGGCTGCGGGTTTGGATTGTTGCGGGCAAATATGGTTCGGCGTGCTTCAGGGTTGGGCGAGAGCTGGCGTTTTCGCGTGTCGAACGCCGCCATCGGTATCGCGCTGTCCGCAGGACTTTGTGGACATGCTCAGGCGGAAACGCTCAGCGAAGCCCTCGTCAAGGCATACCAATCCAACCCACAGATCAACGCAGGCCGGGCCCAGCAGCGCGCCACCGATGAAAATGTACCGCAGGCGCTGGCAGGTTATCGCCCGCAGATCGTCGCAAGTCTGAGCGCGGGATTGCAGCCTATCCGCAATCTCCTTCTGGACAACACCATTCAGACCGCCACGCTGAAGCCATGGACAATCGGGGTCACCGTCACCCAAAATCTATTTAACGGCTTCAAGACCGCCAACAGCGTCCGGGTCGCGGAATTCCAGGTGCTGTCCGGGCGCGAGGCACTCCGCAATACCGGCCAGGGCGTGCTGCTCGATGCAGTCACGGCCTATATGAACGTGATCGCCAATCAGGCGCTGGTGGAAACCCAGCGAGGCAACGTCGCGTTCCTGCGCGAAACGGTCGGCATCACCAAAAAGCGCCTCGATGCTGGCGACGTCACTCCCACCGATACGGCCCAGGCAGAGGCCCGGTTGAGCCGGGGTCTGGCGGACCTGAATTCGGCGGAAGTCGCGCTGGAGAGCAGCCGCGCCATCTATGCGCAGGTGATCGGCAACCCACCCGCGAATCTGGTACCGGCGCAGACGGTCGATCGTTTCGTACCGCGCAGCCGGCAGGAGGCGATCGACGGTTCGATCCGGGATAATCCAGCTGTCATTGCAGCGTCATACGACGTCGACGTCGCCACCACGACCATCAGCGTCGCGGAAAGCAGCCTGCTTCCGCAGGTCAACGTGCAAGGCAACGTCAATCGCAGTTCCGATGGAGATCCTAATCTTGGCACCAAGCGCGCCGATCAGGCCTCCGTCGTGGGGGCGCTGACCCTTCCAATCTACGATGGCGGCACCGCAGCCTCCCAGACCCGTCAGGCGAAGGAAACGGCTGTCCAGAGCCGCCTCGTGCTGGAACAGGTCCGAAATCAGGCGCGGACTGCTGCAGTCAGTGCCTGGGTCAGCAGCGAGGGTACCAAGGTCGCGCTCGCGGCAGCCGAAGCCGAAGTGAAATCCGCCAACATTGCGCTACAGGGTGTTCGGCGCGAGGCACAGGCGGGACAGCGCACCACCATCGACGTGCTCAATTCCCAGCAGGATCTCACTGCGGCGCGTTCCCGTCAGATTCTGGCGCAGCGGGATCGGGTGATCGCGTCCTACACGCTTCTCAGCGCGATCGGCCGTCTTGATGTCCGTACCCTCGGCCTCAACACGCCGGATTATCTGCCGGACGTTCACTATCATCAGGTCCGCGACGCATGGCACGGCGTGCGTACACCGTCCGGACGATAGTCCCCTACCGCACCCGGCGTGAGAACATCACAATCAAGACCGGAAGCGTGATCAGGATCACCAGCGGCGCCACAGCCATACCAGTCACGACCACCACCGCGAGCGGCTTCTGTACCTGCGACCCGATCCCGGCGGACATCGCCGCCGGCAGAAGACCAATGCCCGCGACGACGCAGGTCATCAGCACCGGACGCAACTGGAGCTCGCCGGTCTTAATGACAGCCCTGACGCGATTGTATCCCTCGTCAATGAGCTGATTATACTGCGATAGTATAATAATACCATCCATCACAGCAATGCCCATCAGCGCAATGAATCCGATTGCCGCCGACACGCTGAACGGAATGCCGCTGAACAGCAGCCCAAGCACGCCACCGAAGATGGCCATCGGGATCACGCTCATGGCCAGCAGAGTGTCCGCCATCGATCCGAAATTGAACCACAGCAGAATGGCGATCAGCGCCAGGCTGATTGGCACCACGATAGATAGCCGGCGAATGGCGTCCTGAAGATTGCCGAACTCACCCACCCATTCCATGTGCGATCCCGACGGAAGCTGGACCTGTTCCGCCACCTTGTCCTGCGCTTCCTTGATAGCGCTGCCGAGGTCGCGCTCGCGCACCGAGAACTTGATGGGCAGATAGCGTTCCTGCTGCTCGCGATAGATATAAGCCGCGCCGGACACGAGCTTGATTGAAGCAACTTCCGACAAAGGAACCTGCTGGATTCCATTCGGTCCCTGTGCACCGATGCGCAGGTTGTGGATTGCTTCCGCGCTCTTGCGGTATTCGGGCGCGAGGCGAACGATGATCGGAAAATGCCGATCGCTGCCGGGTTCGTACAGATCGCCAGCGCTGTCGCCGCCGATCGCGACCCGAATCGTCGCGTTGATGTCGCCCGGTGAGAGTCCATAACGCGCGGCACGTGCCCGATCGATGTCGATCTGAATGGTCGGCTGCCCCAGTGACGTAAACACTGACAGATCGGTAATGCCCTTCACCGTCGAGAGCACCGCCTTGATCTTGTTGGCGGTCTTGGTCAGTTCCTCAAGATCGCTACCGTAGAGCTTGATCGAATTCTCGCCCTTCACGCCGGACACGGCCTCGGCGACATTGTCCTGCAGATATTGCGAGAAGTTGAACTCGACGCCGGGGAATTTGTTCTGAAGCTGACCAAGAAGCTCGCTTGTCAGATCATCCTTATCGTGAGAGCCGGGCCATTCGCCAATCGGTTTCAGCGGCGCAAAGAACTCTGCATTGAATAGACCGGCTGCGTCCGTACCGTCATCGGGCCGCCCGTGCTGCGATACGACCGATTCAACTTCCGGCCGCGCACGAATGAGCTTCCGCATTTCGTTGACGTAAGAATTACCTTCCTCAAGCGAAATGGTCGGCGGCAGCGTAGCGCGGATCCAGAGGTTGCCCTCTTCAAGCTTCGGAAGGAATTCCAAACCGAGCATCCGCACCGCGAGAAAGGTCAGAACGACAAGCGCGCCAGCGGTCGTCATCACGATCCGCCTGTGGCTGATCGCCCAGTGCAGCAGCGGCATATAAACGCGATGCAGCCATTTCATGATCCGGGTTTCAGTTTCCTGAATATGCGCCGGAAGAATGATCGCGCTCAGCGCCGGGGTAATCGTGAAGGTCGCAAGCAACCCACCCGCCAGGGCATACGCATAAGTCTTCGCCATCGGCCCAAAAATATGACCTTCGACGCCGCTCAGCGTGAACAGCGGCAGAAACGCCGCAATGATGATCGCCGCCGCAAAGAAGATCGATCGGGAGACATCTGCCGCCGCGCTCAAAATGGCGTGGCTCTTCATGCTCATGATGGTATCCGGCGAGATCGCGCGCTCTTCGGATGCCGAAAGTTCTGTGGTCTGCGACAGCCTGCGGAAGATCGCTTCGACCATGATGACCGTGCCGTCCACGATCAGGCCGAAATCGATGGCTCCGACCGACAGGAGATTGGCGGATTCGCCCCGCAACACCATGATGATGACGGCAAAGAACAGCGCGAACGGAATCGTCGCACCGACGATAACAGCACTGCGGAGATTACCCAGGAACAGCCATTGCAGCAGGACGATCAGAAGAATGCCGACCACCATGTTGTGCAGGACTGTGTGAGTCGTGGTGTCGATCAGATCCTTGCGATCATAGATGCGTTCGATCCTCACGCCGGGTGGCAGGATGTTCGAGTTGTTGATCGATTTGACGAGCTTTTCCACGCGCGCGATGGTGGGAGAACTCTGCTCGCCCCGGCGCATCAGTACGATGCCCTGAACAATATCATCATCCGCGTTCATCCCGGCGATGCCGAGACGCGGCTTCTCCCCCACGGTCACGTTCGCTATATCGCGCACCAGAACAGGATTGCCCCCGCTCTGCGAGATCATTGTGGTCGCAAGATCGTCAATGGAGCGGATCAGTCCGACGCCCCGAACAACCGCTGACTGCGTGCCGATATTGACCGTATTGCCGCCGACATTGATGTTCGCATTGCCGATCGCTTGCAGCACTTGCGGCAAGGTCAGGCCAAAAGCGGTCAGCTTGTTGAAATCGACCTGAAGTTCGTAGGTCTTGGTCTTACCGCCCCAGCTTGTGACGTCGATAACGCCGGGGACACTGCGGAAGCGGCGCTGCAACACCCAGTCTTGCAACGTCTTAAGATCAAGAACGCTGTAGTTCGGCGGCCCGACCAGCCGGTAACGAAAAATCTCACCGATCGGACTCAGCGGTGAAATCTGCGGCTGCACATTTCCCGGCAACGGACTGAGCTGCGACAGCCGATTGAGGACCTGCTGCAACGCCTCTTCATAGGTGTAATCGAACGAGAATTGCAGTTTGACGTCCGACAAACCGTAAAGAGAGATGGTCCGAAGCGTTCGCAGGTTCTTCAGGCCGGCAACCTGCGTCTCGATCGGAATAGTGATGTAACGCTCGATTTCCTCAGCCGACAGACCCGGACTTTGCGTCACGATGTCGACCATCGGCGGCGTGGGGTCTGGATAGGCCTCGATGTTCAACTGCTGAAAGGCGAAGACGCCGCCAATCATCGTCATCACGAACAAGGCCACCATGAGGTAGCGGCGGTGGACGGCAAGAGCGACGAGGCGATCCATCGAGACCGGTCTTTCAGCGGGAGTATATGACGTCGGGGAAAGACACGGAGAAATTAACTGCCGGACGCAGCGCGATCGATGAACAGGCTGCCCCTTGTGACGATTTGTTCACCCGAAGACAGATTGCTCTTCACTTCCACCAGATCGCCATTGGTCATGCCGATTTTGATCTGGCGCAATTCGATGGATTTGTCGTCGCGCACCACCCAGACCCGCACCTGATCGCCTTCGTAGATCAGCGCCTGCTTGGGCACGCCGACGGCCGGACGGTCGCCGGCGGAATAGATCGTGACATTGGCGAACATTTCCGGCTTCAGCTCCTCGCCCGGGTTGTCGATGGTGGCACGCACCATCAGCCTGCGGGACGCAGGGTCGATCGCGGCCGATACATAGTTGATGCGCGCGTTGAACGTCCGCCCGGGAAACGCAAGAACGCTGAACATGACTTCCTGGCCAAGCTCGATGGCGGGCGCTTCGGTCTCGCGCACGAAGGCGGTCAGCCATACAGTCGACAGATCGCCAACCACGAAGACGGGATCGCTTGCACCGGCATTGACATATTGCCCGGGCCCGATCTTGCGCTGAACGACAGTGCCTGCGATGGGCGAGACAATCACCGTCTCGCGATTGATACTGCCCTTCTCCTGAAACGCTGAAATTGCTTCGTCGCTCAGGCCCAGCATACGCAACCGGTTGCGCGCCGCTTCCAGCGCGGTTTCGCTCGATCGCATATCGTTTTGCGCCGACACCAGCGCCGCTTGCGACTGTTGATAGTCCTTCAGCGGCGCAGCCTTGCCTTCATAAAGATCGCGCGCGCGCTTATCCTGGATCTGCGCCAGATCGAGTTGGGATTTCGCTTTGTTCAGCGCGGTCGCCGCCGTGATGAAATCGTTCTGGGCCTGCACGTTGTCCGCAGCCTCGATCACGAACAGCGATTGGCCCTGCGTGACCTTGTCCCCCGGACGGGCCAGCAGCTTGGTGACACGGCCGGCGTAAGGCGAGAAGACAGGTGTGGAACGATCCTCATCGACCGCAATCTTGCCTTCGGTCACATGCTCGGCACGAAACGCACGCTCTGCGACCGGTTGCACGGTAAGGGTCGCCCATTCGGCTGCTGTCGGCGTATAGCGCAGCATTCCCTTCCGCGACTGGCTGGAAATATCTGAATGATCTTTCGGCGTGGAGCCCACGCGCATCAGGCCGAAGGCTGCGATCCCGGCGATCGCGACCAGACCGGCAATTACAACCAATCGCCGCCGGGGCACGGTGCCAACCCAGGCAGTCAGGGCAGTCAGTCTGTTTGTCTCTTTAGCCATCGTTGCCGTATTTCCTGCGACAGGCAGACACGCGCCCGTGAGCTAATAGGGCCACTTCCCGGCTAAGGACAATCAAAAAAGAACGTGATGGATATTATTTCCGGTTAACGTCAGAGCCGTGACGGCCAGTCGGCATGACTTGCACCAAGCGGGAGCGCCGGACGCGACCAGAATGCTGGTGTCGCCGACATGACGGCGGCGTGACGAACGCTTTGCAGTGCACCAAAACCCGAAGCAGTCGGCTCCATGAAGGGCAAAACCTGATCTTTTGTCAGATCCGCAGCCCCGAATCCGGCTTCATACCGGCCTAGGTTCCATAGCCAGCGACCGGTTTGAGCCAAAGATACCTTCACATGCCAGCTCCCGCCCTCGCGGGCCTGCCGCAATCGCGCCATCATTGCGCCAAACGCCATCAAATATCCGGTTGCGTGATCGAGAATCTGCATCGGCAGCTCTTTCGGTCCCTCAATCCCGGCAGCCCTGCCCTCGGCCTCGTTGAAGCCGGTTGAGGCCTGAACAAGCGAATCGAAGCCGCGGCGGCTCGCCCATGGGCCGGCATGGCCGTAAGCGCAGAGCGAAACATAGACGAGGCCCGGGCTGATCCGGGCCACATCCTCCGGCGAAAATCCGAGCCGTGCGATCGACTGTGGGCGATAGCCTTGGGAAAAAATATCCGCGGATGCCAACAGGCCACGCAAAACCTCTCGGCCCTGCTCCGTCTTCAGATCGGCAGAAGCCGAGAGCTTGCCGCGACCCGTGTCGATCACAAGCCACGGGATCGACGGCAGATGCGGCGAGGAGATCAGCATCACGTCCGCGCCGTGAGCAGCCCATGTGCGTCCGGCGACAGGGCCTGCGATGACTCGCGACAAATCCAGCACGCGCAAACCGGCCAGCGGACGATTCCCCGCAGGCCATGGACGCGGCACCGCTTCACCGATCTTCTCGATCTGTATCAGCGGCAAGTGCTCGAGCGCCTTTGCCTGATCTGTCGCCATCCACTCATCATGCGAGCGCATCAGAGAAACCACGCAGCCACCGGCGTAAGCAGCCGTCTCGAAATCCTCGCCTCTCCATTGCATCAAGGCGCGCTGCACATCGTCGCGGTCCGGCTTGCAGGCCAAAACCTTGCAGACATTGTCGCGGTGATGCGGAAAATTGGTGTGAAGGCGGACGAAGCAACCATCGCCTGTTTTGTAAACACCCGCGATCGCATCCCATGCAGGCGGCGGTGGTTTGTCATCGACGCGCAGATAGCGTTCGCTGCGGCACTCGACCGCTGCATGGGTCATATCGACCGAGAGTCCCTGCGACTGTCCGCTACGAGCTTTCCATATCTCCGCGGCAGCGAGCCCTGCTGCGGCAATCGTCACTTGCGAGGCCGCACCAACACGAAACGTCGACGGGAGGATGGGTTCGCTTCCAGTCAGAGTCACAGTATCGAGGGCGAAGGGATCACCACCGCCAAGCGCCCATAGATCTGTCAGAATGTCTTGAGGAATTTTCATCACAACGCTCCCGTCAGAAGAGCCATTGGGCTGCGGTCATCCGGCAAAGACAATACGCAAATCGTATCAGTGGAAATCCCGCGAACGCGGAAGAATTCTGACATTGCGAGGGTGACGCATCTTATGCGGCGGGCTGCCGTCACGCGCCGGCAGTTCGTCTTCCAGCGGTTCGATCACATTGGCGCCGTCGGGCACAGCGTGCTTCCGGCCCAGCGCATCGTTGGCCAGATTCATCAGATCTGACGAACGGTCCACCAGACGTTTGGCCACCAGATGCACGACTTCATCTGGGCTGCTCTGGATCGTACCGTGCACCTCGATCAGCCGTGCGCCCATGACTTCCTTGCGGAACGTTTCCATCACCTTCGGCCACACCACGATGTTGGCAATCCCGGTTTCATCTTCGAGCGTCATGAACACGACACCCTTGGAACTGCCGGGGCGCTGACGCACCAGCACCACACCGGCGCAGCGCACCTCCCTCTTGTCGTTGGCGTGGGATACCTCCTTGCATGCGATGATACCGTTGCGCGCAAACGCCGTCCGCAGGAACTCCATCGGATGTCCTTTCAACGATAACCGGATTGTTTGATAATCAGCCACCACCTGTTCCGGCAGAGGCATGAGAGGCAGCGGCTGTGCGGCCTCATCCGGCTGCTCACGCGCGGCCGTGCTTTCGAACAGCGGCAACGGCACATCGTCCGGTAAGCGCCGCACCGTCCACAGCGCTTCGCGGCGGTCGAGCCCGAGCGAGCGGAATGCATCGGCATCGGCGAGTAAAATCAACGCCCGTTTCGGCAATCCCGTCTCGCGGGCAAAATCTTCCAGCGACGAAAAAGGTTTTCGCGCCCGCGCGACGATAATCCGCTGATCCCAATAATCCTTGCGAGCTTTCTTTTTACTTCGCAATTCCACCGGCTTGCTATTCTCTAATTGCTCTCCATCCGGATCGTAAACTTCAAAACCGTCGATCTGCCGGAAGCCGAGCCGTACCGCGCAATGACTGCGAGCGCCGGATTGTTCCTCCAGCATGTTTTGCCCGAAACTGTGCGAGACGTCGATCTCGCGGACGTCGACGCCATTCTCGCGCGCGTCACCAATGATCTGCGCCGGGGCATAGAAGCCCATGGGCTGCGAGTTCAGAAGACCGCAGCAGAACACATCCGGATGATAGTGCTTGATCCAGGACGACACATAGACAAGCTGCGCGAAACTCGCTGCGTGACTTTCTGGAAAGCCGTAACTGCCAAACCCCTTGATCTGGTCAAAACAACTGTTCGCGAACACCGGATCGTAGCCGCGCGCGATCATGCGATCGACCATGCGCCGCTGGAACTTCGGCATAGTACCAACATTGCGGAAGGTCGCCATCGCGCGGCGCAATCCATTGGCTTCTTCAGGCGTAAATTCCGCCGCTGCCATGGCGATACGCATAGCCTGTTCCTGAAACAACGGAACGCCTAACGTCTTTCGCAAAACGTCCTTCAGTTCATTCTTGTTGCCCCCTTTCGGATAGGGGTATTCGATCTCCTCCGGCTTCATCTGCCGCCGTTTCAGATACGGATGCACCATATTGCCCTGGATCGGCCCCGGACGAACGATGGCGACTTCGATCACAAGGTCATAGAAGGTGCGGGGCTTCAGGCGTGGCAGCATGTTCATCTGCGCCCGGCTCTCGACCTGAAACACGCCGAGGGATTCGCCCCGGCACAGCATGTCGAAGACCGGACCATTGTCATCGTTCTCCGCCTTGATGTCCGCCAGTTCGTATCGCCTGTCCTTGTGATCCGCGATCAGATCGAAGCACTTGCGGATACAGGTCAGCATGCCGAGCGCCAGCACATCGACCTTCATCATCTTCAGCGCGTCGATGTCGTCCTTGTCCCACTCGATGAAGGTGCGGTCGTCCATCGCGGCGTTGCCGATCGGCACGTAGGTATCGAGGCTGTCCTGCGTCAGCACATAGCCGCCGACATGCTGCGACAGGTGACGTGGAAACTCGATCAGTTCTGTGGCGAGTTCGACGGCACGGCGGATCATCCCGTTCTGCGGATCGAACCCCGCCTGTCTGATCTGCATGTCGCTGACGCCGGTGCCCCAGCTGCCCCACACCGTATCGGCCAGCGCTGCGGTGACGTCTTCGGTCAGTCCCAGCGCCTTGCCGACATCGCGAATGGCGCTGCGCGGCCGATAGTGAATGACGGTGGCGACGATCGCCGCGCGATGCCGGCCATAGCGGCGATAGACATACTGCATCACCTCCTCGCGCCGCGAATGCTCGAAGTCCACGTCGATATCGGGCGGCTCCAGCCGCTCCTCGGAGATGAAGCGCTCGAACAGCACATCCGTCTCGGCGGGATTTACCGAGGTAATTCCAAGCATGTAGCAGACCGCGGAATTCGCCGCCGACCCGCGCCCCTGACAGAGGATGCTTTGCGAGCGTGCATAACCAACGATGTCATGCACCGTCAGGAAGTAATGCGCGTAGCCGAGCTTATCGATCAGTGCCAATTCCTTTTCGATCGTGGCGCGCAGTTTCTCATCGATATCGTTGGGGAAATATCGCCTGATCCCCGCTTCGGTCAGATCACGCAGATGCTGCTGCGCGGTCTTCCCCGGCGGCACCGGCTCATCGGGATACTGATACTTCAACTCGTCGAGCGTGAAGTTGATGCGGTCGGCAAACCGCATGGTCTCCTCGATCGCTTCCGGCAGATCACGGAACAGCCGCGCCATCTCGTAGCCAGGCTTCATGTGCCGCTCGGCATTTGCCTGAAGTCTTTTGCCGGCAGCATGGATCGTTGTCTTCTCAAGGATGCAAGTCAGTACATCCTGCAACGGCCGCCGCGCCGGATGATGATACAGTACGTCGTTGGTGGCGAGCAGCGGCACGCGCGCCGTCGCCGCGATCCGGTACAGCCGGGACAGACGCCGCGTATCGTCGCCGCGATACAGCAGACTTGCTGCGAGCCACACACCATCGGCCCGACTGCGTTTCAGCCGGTCCAGCACCTTGAGCGCGGCGGCCGATTCAAACCGATGCGGCAGCGTTAGCACCAGCAACTGCCCTTCGGAGAAATCCAGCAAATCATCGAACGTAAGAAGACATCCGCCCTTCTCTGCCCGGAGCTTGCCACGCGACAGCAATTGGCAGAGGCGGCCATAGGCGGCGCGGTCGCGCGGATAGATCAGAATGTCCGGCGTCCCATCGATGAAAACGAGACGCGATCCGATCAGCAGCTTCGGCTTGTGCTTGACATCAGGGTTCGCCAGCTCGCTGTAGGCACGCACCACGCCGGCCAGTGTATTACGGTCGGCGATGCCGATCACCGGCAATTGGTACTCGCAGGCCTGATGCACATATTCCTGGGGCTGCGATCCGCCGCGCAGGAACGAAAAATTGGTGGTGATGCCGATTTCCGCATAGTCGGTGACCTTCATGCGAACACCCCATGGACGAACCATTTGGGTTTGATGCTCTCGCCCTTGTGGTCAATGAGTTCGCGGTCGTAGAGACCGTCACGATAGATCCAGAAGCGGAGACCTTCTGCGTCCTCGACGCGAAAATAGTCGCGTGTGAATGACGATCTTTCATTCGTCCACCACTCCATCGCAATGCGTTCGGGTCCTTCTACGCGTGTCACGACGTGAGCCGCTCGCCGCCATGTGAACCGGCGCGGCGGTCCATCCGGAACTGCCGCGAATGGCACCTCGATCTCCTCCGGTTGCTCGAACATCCGTAGTGGCCGCAGTGGCGGTTCGGCCTCCACGCGTTCCGGCCATTCCACGACGGACGCCGCAGCCAGATGCTGCTGTGCTGGAACGGGCAATACTGCGCGCTCGGGAATATGCGTGTCCTGCGGCAGATGAACCACAACACGCCTGCTGCCAAGACGCGCGGAGAGCCGATCGACCAGCGCGGCAACGTCATCGTTGTCCTGTGCGCGGGTGTCGAAATCGCGTTGCTCCTGCACCACGATCTCGACATGACTGGCAGAGAGCCGGATCAAGTCAAAGCCGAATCCCGGATCGAGTGGATCGGCCAGCGCGTCCAGCCGCTCGCGAAACAGGCGGTCGATCATATTGACTTTGGTGACAGGCTGACCGGCCTCCACCGTGATCGTGCGTACCGCGCCATCGGTGCGGAAGAAACTCGCTTCCAGCCGCCGCGCACCCTTGCCCTGCTTGTCCATGGCGGCAACCAGCATCTGAGCAAGGCCTGAAAGGATTGCGGCAATCACCGTGTCGGTAGCCACCGGCTCGGCAAAGCGTTTTTCCACCATAAAATCCGGCGGCGGCTTACGCGGATTGATCGGTGCATCGCCTTGCCCCAACGCCTGCTGCAACAGGCTGGTGAATGCGGCACCGAACCGCGCCGAGATTTCATGCGGTGCGCGAGAAGCCACATCACGGATGGTTTTCAGGCCCGCCCGTCGCAATCCACGCGTGATCGCATCATCCGCGCACAGTGCGAATACCGGCAGCGAACTGACCGCGCGCGCCTCGTCTCCTGCATTCACGATGCAGCTTCGCACCGCGCGTGTCATCGTCCTCGCGCAAACCGGTGTGCTGGCAATCGCCGCATTGACGACAAAACCCTGCCGCGCGAACCGGTCACACACCGTGCGTAGCATCGCAGCCTCGCCGCCGAACAGATGTGCGCAGCCGCTAATATCGAGCAATAGCCCATGCGGCTGATCGAGCGCCACAAGCGGCGTGAAGCGATCGCACCAGTCTGCGATGGCTTCCAGTAGAACCAGATCCTCCGTCTCGTCGGCGTCGAACACCTGCACATCGGGACAGATTGCCCGCGCGTTCGCCAGCGGCAGGCCCACTTCAAGACCGATATTGGCGGCAGCATCGTTCAACGCCGAAATTTGCAGCGCATTGTTCAGCTTGCCGACGACGACGCAGGGATGCGCATCATCCGGCGCGCCGCCGTGTCCCGAAAGCTGGCGTTTCAACCGGTCTGTCGGCAGACGCGGGAGCCATAAACTGAGAATGCGCCGTGCTTTCACGGAAGAGGCCCTCATCACATTTCCACTCCATGATCCATCGTCCAAGCTGGCCGTGACGGTTGCGGACAAGCTGCGCGTCGAGTATTGGCGCGCCCCATGCTTCCGTTGCGGGTGACGAAGACGCCGACCGCACGACCCAGCGTGTTTCCGCCGTGCTTGCTGAAGGCATCGCCGCTGTGCGCAAGACCAGACAGGCTACATGCGACGCACGCGCGGCGAGCGTCAGCCGCCGGCTCGCGACCAGATCGAGCGCCCGCACCTCGCCCCACACATCAAGGACAACAGCACCCAACGCATCGCACGCGAGCGCGTCGGAGGCCGCCCGTAGCGCCGTCTCGGCATCCTTCGTCCGCACGGTCACCAGCAGCCGGGGATCGAGGCCGAGTTCGTTCAGTCCGCTCATGGACAGCGTGCCGGATTCGCGTTGCGCAAAGTCCTGCTGCACCCAGATCAGCGGGCGCCGCCCGATCAGACGATGAGCCAGACCGGCGATGAACCCCGTCGCCGCGGCGCCATGGCGTCCCCCTTCCGCGAACACCTCATGCAGCGCGTCTCGTACCAATCCGCCCTGCAGCACAGCATCGACCGAGGCGTGACCGAGTCCCACCCGTGCAAGACCATCCGGCTCGCCCTCAAGGCGTCCGATGGTCCCCCGCAGGGTTGCAAGCGTGCTTGTGCGTGCGCTGTTCATGCGCCGCTCCTTGGAAATCTAGGTCTGTCAGTCGCTGCCGATTGAACGAATGATGGACTTATTTGTTCATGATATGTTCTAATATAAAGCTAAGAGGCAATGCGGAGTCAATCGGACTCTAAAAAATCCTCTTTCATCAACAATAACAATGAGATTCCAGACGATGGACCTGCAGCGCAAACTCGAAATCCTGGCGGACGCCGCCAAATACGACGCCTCCTGTGCCTCCAGCGGCACCGAGACGCGCGACAGCCGCGACGGCAAGGGTATGGGCTCGACCGATGCGGGCATGGGCATCTGCCATTCCTACGCGCCGGACGGCCGTTGCATCTCGCTCTTGAAAATCCTGCTCACCAACGCCTGCAACTACGACTGCCTCTATTGCATCAACCGCGCCTCCTCCAATGTGCAGCGCGCCCGCTTCACGGTGGAGGAAGCCGTCAAGCTGACGCTGGACTTCTACCGGCGCAATTATATCGAAGGGCTGTTTCTCTCGTCCGGCATCATCCGCAGCCCCGACTACACCATGGAGCAAGTGGTGCGCGTCGCGCGAAGCCTGCGCGAGGATCATCACTTCCGCGGCTACATTCATCTCAAGACCATTCCCGAAGCCGATGACGCGCTGATCGCCGAAGCCGGAAAATATGCCGACCGCCTCAGCATCAATATCGAAGTACCGACGGAAACCAGCCTTTCAAAGCTCGCGCCTGAAAAAGATGTCCGCGCCATCCGCCGGACCATGGGACGGCTACGGCTTAAGCTCGACGAAGCAAACGAGACAAAAAAAGACAGGCGCGCGCCGCGCTTCGCGCCTGCGGGCCAAAGCACGCAGATGATCGTCGGCGCGGACGCCGCCAGCGACCAAACCATTCTGGAAGCCAGCGCCAATCTCTACGGCTCCTACAAGCTGAAACGTGTCTATTATTCGGCTTTCAGCCCGATCCCGGATTCAAGCCGCAGTCTTCCGCTGCAGGCACCGCCGCTGGTGCGCGAGCATCGGCTGTATCAGGCCGATTGGCTGATGCGCTTTTATGGCTTCGACATCGACGAGATCACCGATCCGCTCGAAGGCGGCATGCTGCCACTCGACATAGATCCCAAACTCGCCTGGGCTCTGCGCCACCGGGATCGGTTTCCGCTCGACGTCAATCGCGCCAGCCGTGAAGACCTGCTCCGCGTTCCAGGCTTTGGCGTCAAAACCGTGGATCGCATCATCACGGCCCGGCGCGTCACGCATCTCCGCGCTGCAGATCTTGCGCGATTGCATGTACCGCGGAACAAAGCCCTCCCCTTTATCATTCTCCCCGATCACAAGCCTGCTGCGAGACAACTCGACGGCAATCGTCTCATCGAACTGTTTCGTCCGCCTGCCATCCAACAGAGTTTTGCGTTCTGATGCATGTTATCGCCCTCGCCACGGAAACCGATTTTGAAGGATGGCGGGATGCCGCACGCGCGCTGGCCCTCAATGACATTTCTCCCAATGATGTGACATGGACCGTAGCCAGCCGCGATGACGAACTGTTCGCAGCCTCAACACTGCCGGAATTCGATCCGCGTCACACATTCAGTGTCCCGGTAGCATTTGTTGAGCTTGCCCATGTGGCAATTCTCAATCGCGATCCCGAGCGCTTCGCCCGGCTGTACCGGTTACTGATACACTTGCGGCAACAGCCGCACCTGATGGACATATCAACGGATTCAGATGTTGTGCGCGTTCAGGGACTTGCCAAAGAAGTCCGCCGTGACGAACACAAGATGCATGCCTTTGTCCGTTTTCGGGAATTCGGCAGAGACGACGATTTTCGCTTCGTCGCATGGTTCGAGCCGTCTCACTATATCGTAGAACTCGCCGCACCGTTTTTTGAACAGCGCTTTGCAGATATGGCGTGGTCCATTCTCACACCGGATCGGTGCGCGCATTGGAATGGGCATAAAACCGTCTTTACAGAGGGCGCTGTGAAATCCGCGGCTCCCTCCAGCGATCCGCTCGAGGATATCTGGCGAACTTATTACGCCAACATTTTCAATCCGGCGCGACTGAAAATCAAAGCCATGCAGACAGAGATGCCGAAGAAATACTGGCGGAACCTTCCTGAAGCCTCATTGATTGAGCCGTTGATCGCAAAGGCTGGACGCATCACGCAGACGATGATCAACCGCGAAGCGCCAGCGCCGCGTCCTTCGCGGCAGCGGAAGGAGGAACCAGCGATGGCAAGTCCCGCGCCCATCAAGTCCGAAAGACTTGCGGCTTTGCGCGCGGAAGCCGCAGACTGCCGTGCCTGTCCCTTGTGGAAGGACGCAACGCAAACCGTGTTCGGCGAAGGACCTTCCCATGCACCGATCATGCTCGTTGGAGAACAGCCCGGCGACAAGGAAGACCTCGCCGGCAAGCCGTTCGTAGGGCCCGCCGGACAGGTGCTCAACCGGGCGCTGGAAGAAGCCGGGATCGACCGCGACAAGGTCTATGTCACCAATGCGGTCAAGCATTTCAAATTCGTGCCGCGCGGAAAAATCCGTTTGCACCAAAAACCGAGCACTCCGGAGATCAAAGCTTGCCGCCAATGGTATGAGCGCGAACTCGCTGCGATCAAACCCGCGCTGGTGGTGGCCATGGGAGCGACCGCCGCGCAAAGCGTGCTCGGCAAGATCACGCCAATTGGCAAAAACCGCGGGTACCTGATCGATCTCGATGAAGCGAAAGCCCTGGTGACGGTGCATCCATCCTATCTGCTGCGTCTGCCGGATGCCGAAGCGAAGGAGCGCGAATACGCGAACTTCGTGAGAGACCTGAAGCTGGCGGCAGCCTTCCTGCACAAGCTGAAGGCGGCGTAACGTCCCGTCACATGAGGCGGCTCGCGACGAAGCATCCAGATATCCTGATCGAAGGGCTGGATTATTTTGGATCAACGACGGTGATGGATTCGTATCCATCACCGCGTCGAAATCAAGAAGATACTACGCCGCCATTGCTTCGGAATTCACCGCGCCTTCCGCGAGAGCCGTCAAATCCTTATCGCACTTTCTTTCCTGCTGAAGGGTCTGATCGATCAGACTGACTACGTCGTTCATGCCCAGTTGCGTGGCCCAGGCCTTCATGGTGCCATAGCGCGCCATCTCGTAGTGTTCGACGGCCTGTGCAGCCGCAAGCAGACCGGCATCGAGCGCCTCAGTGCCCTTGTATTCCTCCATGATCTCCTTGCCCTCGTCGAGGATTCCCATGATGGCATCGCAGGTCTTCGCCTTCGCGGGCTTGTCGATCAGCTTGAATATCCGCTCAAGGCGATCCACCTGACCTTCGGTTTCGCCATGATGTTTCTTGAAAGCGGCGCTGAGATCCGGCGATTGAGCGGCCTTGGCCATCTTCGGCAAAGCCTTCAAAATCTGCTTTTCCGCGAAATAGACGTCTTTCAGCTGGTCATAAAACAGGTCGTTGAGATCCTTGTCGTTCGGGGCCGCGCGTTTGGCCGTCCGCTTGGTCGCCGACTTCTTTGCCGATTTCTTCTTCGCCGATCCTTTGGTCGCCATTGTTCCACTCCGCATTATTATGGGAACGTTCCCGCCCCACAACGCGATGTGAAGATGATGGTTCCGGAGCCCTTCAACCCGCTAGCTGGGTTTCGACCAGTTTGATCCAGTAGGACGAGCCGTAAATGATGGCATCGTCATTGAAGTTATAAGCAGGGTGATGCAGTCCGGCGCTATCGCCATTGCCGATAAAGATAAAAGCACCAGGCCGTGCTTCGAGCATGTAGGCAAAATCCTCGGCCCCCATCACCGGCGGGATTTCCGAACTGACATTGCCCACGCCGACGATATCACTCGCGACCCGTGCGGCGATGCCGGTCTCCGCAGGATGATTGACCAGGACCGGATAGCTGCGCTCGTAATCAAGCGTGATCTTCGCACCCGACAATTGCGCCACACCGTTGACGACCTCACGCACGCGTTGCTCGATGAGATCGCGCACTTCCGGCGTCAGGCTTCGGGCAGTTCCACGCAATTCGGCTGTCTGCGGAATCACATTGCGGGCATTGCCTGCATGGAATTCGCAGATCGAGATGACCGCCGCATCCAGCGGATCAATGCTTCGCGCCACAATCGATTGAAGCGCCGTGATCAATTGCGATCCGATCAGCACTGAGTCGATGCTCTTGTGCGGGCGCGCCGCATGGCCGCCGAGGCCTTCGATGTGGATATTGATGTGATCCGTCGCCGCCATGGTCGGCCCGACGCGCGTGGCGAAAGTCCCAATCGGCATGCCGGGTGAGTTATGCATGCCATAGACCTGATCGACCTTGAAACGATCCATCAGGCCGTCTTTGATCATGGCTTCTGCGCCCGCGCCGCCTTCTTCGGCAGGCTGAAAGATCATCACCGCATCGCCCGCGAAATTTCGCGTCTCAGCCAGATAGCGTGCCGCGCCGAGCAGCATCGCGGTGTGACCGTCATGTCCGCAGGCGTGCATCTTACCCGGAATCGTCGAGCGATAGGCAACGCCGGTCTCTTCTTCAATTGGCAGAGCGTCCATGTCTGCGCGCAGACCGACGGCTTTCACGTCACCGCCATTCCCCGGTTTGCGCCCCTTGATAACGCCCACGACACCCGTGCGTCCGAGGCCCGTCACCACCTCGTCACATCCGAACTCGCGCAGACGCTCGGCGACGAACGCCGCAGTGCGGTGCACGTCGTACATCAGTTCCGGATGCGCATGCAGATCACGCCGCCAGCCCATGATTTCCGGCTGCAAATCGGCGATGCGGTTCAGAATGGGCACGGCGGCAACCTCATAAGCGGCATGGGAAAACACAACGTTAGCACGAGCCCGTGGCCGACCCAACATCCGTGCAAACGTCAATTGCACAGGATCGGACTGTACAGGCCGCCCTGCCCAAGGCCATAAGAAGAAAAATCCGCAATTTAACGAAAGAAGCGCAGGGATGGCGAAGCCGCTCGAGGGAGATTTCGACTACATCGTGGTGGGCGCCGGCACCGCCGGCTGCATTATCGCAAATCGTTTGTCGGCCGATCCCCGAAAGCGCGTGCTGATTCTGGAAGCCGGCGGAAAGGACAACTGGATCTGGTTTCACATTCCGGTCGGTTATCTGTTCGCTATCGGTAATCCCCGCTCCGACTGGATGTTCAAGACCGAACCCGAGGCAGGCCTCAACGGCCGTGCGCTCGCCTATCCGCGAGGCAAGGTGATCGGCGGTTCGTCCGCGATCAACGCCATGATCTCCATGCGCGGACAAGCTGCCGATTACGATCACTGGCGGCAACTTGGCATGACCGGCTGGGGCTGGGACGATGTGCTTCCTGCCTTCAAGAAGCTCGAAGATCATTTCCTCGGCGAAAGCGAATATCATGGCGTCGGCGGCGGCTGGCGGATCGAAGCACCGCGTCTGTCATGGGCCGTACTCGACGCCGTTGGAGAAGCCGCGCATGAGATGGGAATCCGTAAAACACCCGACTTCAATACCGGCGACAACGAAGGCATCGGCTATTTCCACGTCAACCAGAAGCGCGGCCGCCGCTGGTCGTCAGCGCGCGGATTCCTGAAGCCTGCCCTGTCACGGCCAAACCTGCGGCTTGAAACCAATGTGCTGGTCGACAAGGTGGTTGTCGAGAACGGTCGCGCAGTTGGCGTGCGCTTTAACCAGGGCGGAGAAACCTTTGAAGCCCGAACACAAGGCGAAGTGATCCTGTGCTCCGGTTCGATAGGATCGGTTCAGGTCTTGCACCGCTCCGGCATCGGTCCGCAGGAATGGCTATCGCCGCTCGGTATCGATACCGTACTCAATCGTCAGGGTATCGGACGCAATCTGCAGGATCATTTGCAGCAGCGCGCGATCTACAAGGTCGACGGCGTGCGCACATTGAACGAGACCTATTACAATCTGTTCCGGCGCGGCTGGATGGGCGTGGACTATCTCTTGCGCCGCCGCGGCCCGCTGACCATGGCACCCTCGCAGCTTGGCATCTTCACTCGTTCGGATCCGCGGCAGGAGCGTGCGAACATTCAGTTTCACGTTCAGCCACTGTCACTGGACAAGTTCGGCGAACCGCTCCACCGCTTCCCTGCGATCACCATCGCCGCCTGCAACCTGCGGCCAAGTTCGCGCGGCACCATCCGAATCAAGTCCAATGCACCGGATCAGGCTCCCGCCATCGCGCCGAATTATCTGTCAACGCCGGACGACCGTCAGGTTGCCGCCGACGCCATTCGCGTCACGCGGCGTTTGATGAAACAGCACGCGCTCGCGGCCTATCATCCGCAGGAATATCTCCCCGGCCCGTCCGTGGGCGACGACGACGCATCGCTAGCGAAAGCGGCGGGCGATATCGGCACCACGATCTTCCATCCGGTCGGCACCGCGAAAATGGGTAACGCAAGCGATCCTCTCGCCGTTGTCGACGAGCGCCTGCGTCTTCATGGCCTGAGCGGGCTGCGCGTCGTCGACGCGTCGGTGATGCCGACGATCACGTCGGGCAACACCAACACGCCGACCGCGATGATCGCCGAGAAAGGCGCGGCGATGATTATCGCCGACGCCAGATAATCACGGCCGCAACGCCATCTGCGCCACACCGGGCGTACGCAGCGGCTCTGCAAGACGCGCGAATTCGCAGAGCAGCGAGCGCGTCTTGCGCGGATCGATGATCTCCTCGACCCAGAACTTCTCCGCCGAGCGGAACGGTGAGCGCAGCTTGTTAAGCCGGTCCTCGATCTCGGCAAGCTTCGCCTTGGGATCCTCCGCCGCGTCAATATCCGCGCGATAGGCAGCCTCAATGCCGCCTTCGAGCGGCAGCGATCCCCAGTAGGCCGATGGCCATGCATAACGCATCGAGAACCGCCCTGCCGGCTGGTGAACCACGCCTGCAACGCCGAAGGAGTTGCGCACGATGATCGTGCACCATGGCACCGTGGTCTGATTGACTGCCGCCATCGCGCGCACGCCATGACGGATTGTCGCCGTTTTTTCGGCATCAAGGCCAATCGAGAATCCCGGACAATCCATCAGATAGACCACCGGCAGGTGGAAAGTTTCCGCCAGATCGACTGCACGCACCACTTTCTGGCAGGTGTCGGCTGCCCACGACCCTCCATAAATGAAGGGATCGCTTGCCAGTATCAGGACCGCCCGCCCCTGCAGACGCGCAAGTCCGGTGATGATCGATCGCCCGAAGTTCTGGCCCATCTCGAAGAACGAGCCCTTGTCCACCACCGACTCGATGATGGGGCGCATCTTGTAAACCTGCTTGCGGCTTCGCGGCACCGCATTCAGCAGCGCCTCATCCGCGCGCTCCGGATCGTCATTGCACGGTGTTGTTGGCGGCAGATCGAACACCGAGGACGGCAGGTATGAGAGGAATTTGCGTGCGCATTCGAAAGCTTCTTCTTCAGTATCGACCGCATGATCGACAGCGCCTGCCTTGGTCTGGATCTGCCAGCCGCCAAGCTCCTGCTTATCGAGCGACTGTCCCAGCCGCGCGACCACCGGAGGACCGGCGACAAACATCGCGGACGATTTGGTCATGACAGAGTAATGGCTGGCTGCGAGACGCGCCGCACCGAGGCCAGCAACGGAGCCAAGGCCGAGACCGACCACGGGCACGCGCGCCATGTTCGCCGTCGTATACCAATACCATGTGGTGCCGCCGACACCGCCCGGGAGGTTCGCAGCGCCTTTCGTTTCGATGGTCTTCACCGAGCCACCACCGCCGGATCCTTCGATCACGCGAATGATCGGTAGCCGGAAATCGTGTGCCATCTGCTCGGCCATCGTCGGCTTCGCGGAGATTGAGGCATCTGCGGAGCCGCCGCGCACGGTGAAATCGTCGCCGACAACGACAACGGGACGATTGTCGACCTTGCCGCGACCGAACACGCAGTTCGCAGGCGTGACGGTCTTCAACTCATTCTTCTCGTCATACTCCGCGATGCCGGAAATCGCGCCCACTTCATGGAAACTTTTCGCATCGACAAGTTTGTCGATGCGCTCTCGCACCGTGAGCCGGCCTTGATCATGCTGTCGCTTGACCTTGTCAGCGCCACCCATTTCTTTTGCAAACGCTTCGCGCCGCGCGAGTTCGTCAAGTTCAGGCTTCCAGCTCATCTTGTCTCCCTGGAGCGCATACTCCGAACGCGCTCCGTTTTGTTCTGCGGAATAAAGTTTCCACTTGCAGATCACGCTACCCCGGGCGATCCTTAGTCACAATAAATAAGCCGCGCCTGCGGAGCGTACATGCTCTGCTCAAAGCGGATGGGGGGATTTAATGGCGGAAATCAAGATCGTCACCGAAGTGGCTGGACGCGTTTGCGCGATCGCGGCTAGCAACGGCGGCGAGATCGGCATTGGTGATGATGTTGTCTTCGTCGAAGCGATGAAGATGGAAATTCCGGTCGCATCGCCTGCCGCAGGACGAATCAAATCGATTCTCGTCAGTGTCGATGACGTCGTTGCCGAAGGACAGACGATTGCCACGCTCGAAGCGTGACACGCAATTTCCGCGACAAACTGTCCAGCACACCTTGGTGGCTTGCAGGCGTTGCACTGGCTCTCGCACGATGACATTATTCGAAAAAATCAAAACAGCATTTCGCACAGCGAAAGCACATGGGAGGGCTAAATAAATGACGCGGAATCTCACTGTGGTTGCAGCAATGTTTCTTGCGGGTACGGCGATTTCGCCAGTGCTGGCTCAGGACATCAAGCTTCCGACCTCGATGGCCTTTACGGCCTATGATACCGGCACCTCGGGTTTCAACATTGCTGTCGGCGTCGGCAAGGTCTTCAAGGACAAGTACGGTTCTGACGTCCGCGTGCTTCCTGCTGGCAACGACGTCGCGCGTCTGGCCCCGCTGCGTACAAATCGCGCAGTCCTCGCCTGGATGGGAACCGGCGTCTACTTCGCACAGGAAGGCGTGTTCGAATTCGGCGTCAAGGAATGGGGCCCGCAGCCTCTGCAAATGACGCTTTCGACGATCGACTGTAACGGCCTGTCGGTGGGCGTCACAAAAGATTCCGGCGTGAAGGAATGGAAGGACTTCAAAGGCAAACGTCTCGGCTTCGTGGTCGGCTCTCCCGCGCTGAACCAGAATGCCCTCGCGATCATCGCTTACGGCGGCCTCACCCAGAAAGACGTCAAGATCGTCGAGTTCGCGAGCTACGGCGCGATGTGGAAAGGTCTCGTGAATAACGACGCCGATGGAGCGTTCGCTTCGACAGTGACCGGCCCCGCCAAGGAAGTCGAAACCTCGCCACGTGGTTTGCTCTGGCCCGAACTTCCGCCGGAGGACAAAGCCGCATGGGAGCGAGTCAAGAAGGTGGGCGCCTTTTTCAATCCGCATGTGACCACCTGCGGTGCAGGCATTACGCCAGCGACGCCATTGAAACTCGCCGCCTATCCGTATCCCATCGCAACGACTTACGCGACACAGCCCGCCGATCAGGTCTATGCGCTGACGAAAGCGATGATCAACGGATACGACGGCTATAAGGATTCCGCACCGGGAGCGTCCGGCCTCGACGTCAAGAAGCAAACCAAGCAGTGGGTGATCCCGTATCATCCCGGCGCAGCGAAGGCTTTCAAGGAAGCCGGCCAGTGGACCGACGCGGATGAAAAATACAACAACGATCTCATCAAGCGTCAGGGTGTCCTTGCCGATGCGTGGAAGGCCTACAACACCGCGACGGCACCGGGCGAGCCGGCTGCATTCCTCACGGGGTGGATGGCTGCACGCAAGGCTGCACTCGCCAAGGCAAATATGCCGAACGGCTTCGAGGACTAATTCTCGGTTCTGAAAAAATCGGACGTCATCAACATTAAACCCGGTATCGCCAATGTCTGTTTCGTCCGATAACACCGATAACGCGGCAGCCGCTCCTGTTACGGCTGCCGCTATCGCCTCCGCAGAAAAGAAAGTCGTGTTTGACGACCCGCATGCGGGCGTCGGCGGCTTGCAGGAGGCCGAAGTCACAAGGGTCCGCACCCTTCGCGGCGCCTGGCGCTGGGCTTTGATCATCGCAACCGCGGCAACCATCCTGCTCTGTATCAATCAGCAGTTCGCCCTCCGCTTTTTTGTCGGCTACACCCAGCTCAACACCGAGTATTTCTATCTGCTCATCGCGTTGATGCTGCCGTTCACATTTCTGATTTTTCCGGGGACCGAAACAGCCCCGCTCGACCGGATCCCCTGGTACGACCTTTTGCTGTTCCTGATGACCTTCGGAGCCGCAATCTGGCTGATGATGAACATTCGCCAGGCCGCCGCGCTCGGCTGGGAATTCGCAGGCGCTCCAATGCCGGTGATCGTCGGCGGCTTGATTATGTGGGCTGCGCTGATGGAGGCCCTGCGCCGCACGGGCGGCTGGAGTCTGCTGCTGTGCGTCCTGCCCTTTACGGTCTACCCGCTGTTCGCGGAATCGTCCTGGCTTGGTCCATTTCGCGGCACCGAATCCACCCTTGAGCAGGCCACCGCCTATCACGTCCTCTCCGGCGAAAGCCTGCTCGGGATTCCGATCCAGGCGTTCGCCGACACCGTCATCGGGTTTCTGGTGTTCGGCACCGCGCTCATGATGACGGGCGCCGGAAAGTTCTTCATCAATATCTCTTTCGCGCTTTGCGGCACGTTCCGCGGCGGCGCAGCCAAGGTCTGCATTTTCGCCAGCGGACTTCTCGGCATGATGTCCGGATCGATCATTTCAAACGTGCTGACCGCCGGCACGATGACAATTCCGGTGATGAAGAAGAGCGGTTTCCGCGCGTCATACGCAGCGGCCATTGAAGCCTGCGCGTCGACCGGTGCGGTGCTCGCACCGCCGGTGATGGGCGCGACTGCATTCGTCATCGCCCAGTTCCTGAATGTCAGCTACGCCGAAGTGGCTCTCGCGGCGATTATCCCGGCCGCGCTCTATTATCTCGGCCTTTTCATGCAGGTGGACTCTTATGCCGCCCGCCACAACCTCGCAGGCATTCCACGCTCGGAATTGCCGCGCGTTTGGGACTCGATCAAGGACGGCTGGTACTATGTCTTCGTCATCGCGCTGCTGATCGTGATGTTGCTGTACTTCAAGCGAGAAAGCCATGCGCCGTTCTATGCGACCGCCCTTCTCCTTGTGCTGAACCAAATGTTCTCAAAGGATACGCGCTGGTCTTTCGGAACCATCAACAAGTTTCTGGAAGTCAACGGCCGCACCTTCGTCGAACTGATCGGCATTCTGGCCGGATGCGGTCTGCTGATTGGCGCATTCTCCATGACTGGCGTCATCTCAAGTCTCGCCAATGACCTGCTGAGAATCGCCGGTGACAACGCATTTCTGCTGCTGGCGATGTGTGCCTTCACAAGTCTGGTGCTGGGGCTCGGCCTCACGACAACGGCCTGCTATATTTTCCTCGCCATTCTCGTCGCTCCCGCCCTCGAGAAAGCCGGCCTCAATAAGATGGCCGTGCACATGTTCATCTTCTACTGGGGGATGCTGTCATCAATCACGCCGCCGGTTGCGATCGCATCATTCGCTGCGGCCGGCATCGCAGGAGCTCCCGCGATGAAAACCGGCTGGGAATCAATGTGGGTCGGCAGCATCATCTACTTCATCCCCTTCTTCTTCGTGCTCAATCCCGCGCTGGTTCTGCAAGGCGATGCCCCCTATCTCGAAGCAGTGGGCCTCATGACTCTGGCCGGAATCGGCACGTTGTTCATCTGCGGTGGCATTCAGGGTTACCAGGCCTTTATCGGGGATCTGCGGCGCACGGGGGTACTGGAGTGGCCGCTCCGCTTCTTGTTGATCGTGGGAGGGTTCATCCTCGCGACGCCCGGTGGCGGCATCCTACCGATATCGCAATGGCAGATGATGATGATCGCTCTCGCGATACTGGTTCCGACGCTGGTCGTCACGTTCACTTTGGTGCAACGGAACCCGCTGGTGCCCACAAAGATCTCCGCTCGCTAGCGGGTCCGCAAAGCCGGCGCATCAGAGCGACCGTTCGTCAGCCAGAATGTGGCAACAATTGGCGCTCCGTCATGGTGCTTCGCGGAGAGAACCGTGCATCCTCGCCACACTCAGGCGAAATACACCGCCCTTATCTCGACGTGAATGACTTGTATCTGGCGTTCTGATGTGTTCGACCTATAGTCCAGTGAATTCGAGCGCTGAATCTTGATAAGGGATAACGATGTTCAAAGCACTTCTTGCGACCACCCTGCTCGTCTCGGCAACCGTCGGTGCGCTTGCGCAGACCCCACAGCGCGGCGGAACAGCAGAAGAGCAGAAAGCCTGCGCTCCTGATGTATCGCGCCATTGCCGCTCGGTCATGAATGAAGGTGATTTTGTCATTCTCGGCTGTCTTCAGGCCAACCGCCCCAAGATCAGCAAGAAGTGCGACGCGGTTCTGAAGAGCCACGGCCAGTAAGCCGCGCTTTTCCCGATATAGCGAATAAGCCGATTCGATCAGCCTGACCCCGTGTCAGGCTGATTTTCTTGCTGCGTTATCGACCAGCGTCTTGCCCAGCGACCAGATCGCACCCGGCACGCGGTGGCTCGCTTCAATCACCTGATCGAAGGAGTTCGTGATCCAGTTGCAGTCATCCTGCGTAATGGTCAACGCAGGCAGCAGCTTGATCGTATGGCTGGCGTGGCCGGACACCTGACTGAGGATCTTGTGATCCTTGAACAGCGGAATGGTGATGAGCTGACAGAACAGCCCCTTGCTCGCTGCCTCCAGCATTGTCCACGACGCCTTGAGCTTGAGCGACTTCGGCGGACCGAACTCAACCCCAATCATCAGCCCCTTGCCACGCACGTTTTTCAGAAGCTCGTAGCGCGGGATCATGCCGGAAAGCGCCGTAAGAAGCTCGGCGCCACGCGCGGCTGCATTCTCGATCACCTTTTCCTGCTTGAGGACTTCCAGGGTCGCAATACCCGCCGCCATCCCGAGATCGTTCTTAGAGAACGTCGATCCGTGAACCACGGCGCGATCCATCCGGTCAAAAATCTTATCGAAAATCGACTTGCGCGTCAGCACTGCGCCAACTGGGACATGCCCACCGGAGAGAGACTTCGACAGCAGCACCATGTCGGGCTCGACATTCCAGTGCTCGACCGCGAGGAAACGTCCAGTGCGGCCCATGCCGGTCTGAATTTCATCGGCCACGAAAATCGTGCCGTAGCGCTTGCAGAGGGCTGCCGCTCCCGCAAGATAGCCGTCGTCGGGCATGTTCACGCCCTTGCCCTGGATCGGCTCGACGATGAACGCAGCGACCTGCCGTGACATCAACGCCTTCTCAAGCGCGGCGAGATCGTTGAACGGAATCGACGTGCAGTCCGGCAGCAAAGGTCCGAAACCGTCGCGGAAATTCTTGTCGCCGGTCAGTGACAGTGAGCCATACGACAACCCGTGATAGGCATGATCGCAATAGACAATGCCGGTCCGGCCAGTCGCGCCCCGCGCGAACTTGATCGCAGCTTCGACACATTCCGTCCCTGAATTCGCAAAAAAGACCTTGTCGAGATAGGGCACGAGTGCGATGAGCCGCTCCGCCAGAATGCCGGCCAGCGTCGACAGGTCGAGTTGAACGAGGTTGGGAAGGTCGCTGTCGAGAACGCTCTTTAGGGCATCCTTGACGGTCGGATGATTGCGGCCAAGTGCAAAAACGCCGAACCCGCTGAGGAGATCAAGATAGCGATCATTATCGCGATCGTACAGATACTGGCCCTGCCCGCGCTGAAAGCCGACATCGTAACCGATGGTCTTGAGGACCCGGACGAGCTGCTCGTTCAGATACCGCGTATGCAGAGCGTTGCGCTGGAATTGACGATCCGCGAACATCTCCGAAATGTCTAGATTTGGCTGCATGATGTCATACATACTTCGTTTGCTGGGCGTCTAGTCAACTGAAATTAATGTATGCGTCGTTTTGTCAATTCTGGAACTGCGCACGGCTTTTGTGTTTAAGTTAGTTGCAATGCACGCGAGGATTCATGCGGAAAATAGCACTTAGTGGAATGTTCTTGCTGGCCGCGGCCGGCGCTGCGTCAGCCGCAGAGCCGCTGGGTGAGTGGAAGGTTGAAGAGGACAAGGCGACGATTCGAATCGTCGACTGTAACTCCAGGCTCTGGGGGGTCATCGCCTCTGAAAAAATTCCCGGTAACATCGACAGCAAAAACCCCGATAAGTCCAAGCGGACACGTCCAACCCTGGGCATCCCCGTCCTCCTGAACATGAAAAAAGCGGAGGATGAGAAAAACAAGTGGGAGGGCCAGATTTACGACGCGACCAGCGGCAAGACCTACGACGCAAACATACAGCTTAAGACCCCCAACTCGTTGCGCGTCGAGGGCTGCGTCGCGATGATTCTCTGCGGCGGCCAGACATGGACCCGGGTTGCGGAAAGTACCCCTGCTCCCGGACAAAAGGCCCCGGCGGCCAAGAACGGCGGCGCGTCGCCATTCCCGGCGCCAATTGGTTCTCCCAAGACGACTGCCGCCCCGAAGGCCGGAGCCAAGGCGGGGGCGCCCGAAGCAGCGACCTCCGAAGTCTGCCTGCTGCCGGAGATCGCCAACGCCCCGCGCTAGTGATCGCGGGGACGCCCCATCAGCGCGGGCTGGAACAGAACAGCTGCCGCAAGCGTCGTGACCAGCGAAAGCGCCAGCAATTTACCCATGCTTGACGTACCAGGATGGCTGGATAGCCAAAGGCTGCCGAAGGCCGTCGCCGTGGTCAGGGCGCTATAGAAGATCGCCCGCGTCAACGGCGACTGCAGCAAATCGGTCTGACCGTTCCGCCAAGCCGTCACGTAGTAAATCTTGAACGCCACACCGATGCCGAGCAACAACGGCAGGGCTATGATGTTGGCAAAATTCATCGGCAGCCCGATCAGAACGCAAATCTCGAGTGTCACCACGCCTGCCAGTACCAGCGGCACCAGCGTGAGCAACACGTCGCCAATCCGGCGAAGCACGATCCAGAGCAGGATCGAAATCGACAGCAGCGCCCAGAATCCGGCGTGGATAAAGGCTTTGACGATGGTGTCACCGGATTTAAGAATCGAGATCGGCCCGCCGATGGCCTCCGGCTGAACCTTCAGGACGGCGGCTGCAAACGCGCGCAGCGTGTCGTTATCATTAGGATCGCCATTTGGCTGCACCTCAACGCGGGTTCTTCCATCTGTCGACGTCCAGTCATGCAGGATATCAGGCGGAAGCGTCTTGACGCTGACCGGCTGCGCCTTGAGCAGGCCACGCACCTGATCCAGCGCCACGTTCAACGGCGCGATAAAGGTCGATTCGGCTTTCTCCCGCGTCGCCTTACTGGCCTGAGCAAGCTTGGCCAAGGCATCGGCGAGCCGCCGCGCCGCGACGGCTCCCGGACCTTTGTCATCGCCTGCGGTCTTACGCAGACTTTCCACCGAGCCCTTCAGAGCGGCGATATTTTCCTCATCCGACGGCGCGGTCCCCCGCTGCCCCTCGTTGAGGATCGGATTGAGCTGCGCCGCCGCCTTCCGGATGATGGCCAGCTTGGCTTGCTGATCGTCCGGTATGAACGTATCGAGCGAAATGGTTCGGGAGACCTCGGGCAGCTTCTGAAGGCTTTCCTGAACTTCTTTCGCCTTGGCAGTCGACGGCACCATGACCTCGACGGCGTTGGTGCCGGTGTTGGGGTCGCGGCGCAGATCCAGATACGTTGCAACCGACTCAACCTTGGCACTGCGCAGGTTCATCGGATTGAAGTCGAACTGCAGGAAATACAGCAGAGGCAGACCGAGCACCGCTACGCCGAGCGTCGCGACCACGACGCCAACACGATGGCGCTCAAGAAAACGATCGACGGGTGCCAGGAACTGGAAACCGAGCGGTTCGGCTTCGCCCGGAGGATTCAGGATT
This sequence comes from Afipia sp., assembly GCA_017308595.1. Lineage (GTDB taxonomy): Bacteria > Pseudomonadota > Alphaproteobacteria > Rhizobiales > Xanthobacteraceae > Afipia. The sequence goes on along the minus strand of JAFKER010000005.1, from coordinate 729,027 downwards.
TTCAGCAGTGCGGGCAGCACGGTGATGGCCGCAATAAACGCGACGATCATGCCTGCGCCTGCAATTTTCCCAAGCTCCGATACGCCCTTGTAGTCGGTCGGCAGGAACGAGAGGAACCCGGCGGCCGTCGCTACGGCTGCGAGCGTCAGCGGCACGGCTGAATACTCAGCGGCTTTTTCCAGGGCCGGATCGAGGCTGTCGATCTCATGACGTTCCGCGCGATATCGTACGCTGTATTGAATCCCGAAATCCACGCCGAGACCGACGAACAGCACAAAGAACGCAATCGAAATCAGATTGAACGCCCCCACCAGCATGAGGCCCACCGCAGTGGTGACCGACAGGCCAATGAGGAGGGTGACAAATACCGCGCCGATGATCTTTGATGATTTCAGCGCACACCACAGGATGAAGAGGACGATCAGCACCGTCCCGGTATGGGTGACGAGCGCACCTTCCTGTACTGTCGAGAATTCATCATTCGCGATCGGAACCGGCCCGGTCAAACGAACCCGTGCGCCGTAGTCCTTGGCAAGGTTCGCGTCCGCCGCCGCCTTGCGGATCGCGTCGACCGCAGCGCCACCCGGCTCCAGCGACTTGAAGTCCAGGACAGGCCGCATCAAGAGAAGCGTTCGCTTGTCGGCTTCCGTCAGCGGTTCATCGCTCGCCAGTTCTCGCCACGAGAAGGTCGCCGGCTTGTCGGCGACCACCTTCTCGACCGTATCCGCCACCTGATTGAGCGGACGGGCCATGGCGTCCTTCGGATACTGCCCGCGAGCAGCACCGGCGAGGCCAAACTCCAGAACCCCCGTCAGACCCCGCAGGCTGGGGTCGTCCACCAGGATGTCGAAAATCGGAGCTGCGGAGGCCAACTGGCCGGTCTGCTTGGCGACCTCGGAGGTCGGCAGGAACAAAAGGCCGTTATTATCGAAAAAAGCCCCGCCGCCCGGTCGCCGGATCGAAATGAACCTATCGGTCTGTGGCTGCAACTTCTTCTCGAGGGCGTCCCCGGCCTGCCGGGCCAGTCCCGGCGTGGGGGCCTCTATGACGGCCAAAATTGAGTCATTTCGGCCCGGAAAGGCCTTTTCGAAGTCAATTTCGCGCTTTCGCCAGTCCAAATCGGGAGAGATCAGCTTCGCAACATCGGTATTGATGGCAAAGTTCCGCTGGGAGTAGACGCCCGCTGCCGCAGCCAGAGCCAAGCCAGCCACGAGGACCAGCCATGCATGGCGCGTGCAGAAACGAACAAGAGATACAATAGTCCTTGTCAGCACAGGTTTTCTTTCTATTTCTGGCTACCAGCTTGGGGTAAAGGCAACTGCCGGGGAGGCAGGCGATTAACTTACTGATGCCTCAAACGGTGCCCTTAAGTCACACAATAGTGGCAATTAGCCAGCAGTTCCTCAGAACTACTGCTGAATAGCTGCAATAATGCTACACTGCAAAATGTTCTCGTCTTGTTCTACAGTCGCATTGGAAGCCTTGGTATGACCTCATCGACCCCATTGCTCGACGCAATCAAGTCGCCCGCCGATCTTCGCAAGCTCAAAGAGAGCGATCTGCCTCAAGTTGCAGCGGAAGTTCGCGCGGAAACGATCAACGCAGTTGCGGTTACGGGTGGTCATCTTGGCTCCGGTCTTGGTGTCGTGGAACTGACCGTCGCAATACATCATGTTTTTAATACGCCCGCTGACCGCGTCATTTGGGACGTCGGCCATCAAGCGTATCCGCACAAGATTCTGACTGAGCGCCGTGACCGGATTCGGACCTTGCGTCAGGGCGGCGGCCTGTCCGGCTTCACCAAGCGCGCCGAGAGCGAATACGATTGCTTCGGTGCAGCGCATTCCTCGACATCGATTTCGGCCGGCCTCGGTATGGCGGTCGCCCGCGATCTTGCCGGCGGCAACAACAACGTCATCGCCGTCATCGGCGATGGAGCCATGTCCGCTGGCATGGCCTACGAAGCCATGAATAACGCCGGTGCGATGGATTCGCGTCTGATCGTCATTCTCAACGACAACGAGATGTCGATTGCGCCGCCGGTCGGCGCGATGTCGTCCTATCTGTCACGCCTGACATCCAGCAATACCTATCGGTCGATCCGCGAAATCGGCAAACAGGTTGCCAAGCGACTGCCCAAGTTTGTCGAGAAAGGCGCACAGCGCGCCGAAGAATACGCACGCGGCATGCTGTCCGGCGGGACGCTTTTCGAGGAACTGGGCTTCTACTATGTCGGCCCGATCGATGGTCACAACCTCGACCACCTTCTCCCCGTTCTCAAGAACGTCCGCGATTCGAAGGTCGGCCCGACGCTGATCCATGTCGTGACCGAAAAGGGCAAGGGCTATACGCCTGCCGAAGCATCGGCCGACAAGTATCACGGCGTTGTCAAATTCGATGTCGCCACGGGTAAACAGGCCAAGGCTCAGGCCAACGCCCCCGCCTATACCAAGGTGTTCGGCAATAGCCTCGTGAAGGAAGCCGAAAAAGACAACAAGATCGTCGCGATCACTGCGGCGATGCCGTCCGGCACCGGTGTCGACATCTTCAACAAGGCCTTTCCCGAACGCACGTTCGACGTCGGCATTGCCGAACAGCATGGCGTGACATTCGCCGCCGGCCTTGCCTCCGAAGGCTTGAAACCGTTCGTCGCGATCTATTCGACCTTCCTGCAGCGCGCCTACGACCAGGTGGTGCACGATGTCGCGATTCAGGGCCTTCCCGTCCGCTTCATCATCGACCGTGCAGGTCTGGTCGGTGCCGACGGCCCGACCCATGCGGGCTCATTCGATATCGCCTATCTCGGCTGTCTCCCCGGCATGGTCTTGATGGCCGCAGCCGACGAAGCCGAACTCGTGCACATGGTTGCAACCGCAGCCGCGATCGACGATCGCCCCTCCGCGATCCGCTTCCCGCGCGGCGACGGTGTTGGCGTCGATCTGCCGTCGGTCGGCGTCCCGCTGGAAATCGGCAAGGGCCGGATTATTCGCGAAGGCTCTTCGGTCGCCCTCCTCTCGCTTGGCACCCGTCTTCAGGAATGTCTGAAGGCTGCAGATATTCTAAAATCCCATGGATTGACCGCCACGGTGGCCGATGCACGCTTTGCCAAACCCATCGACACGGACATGGTCCTGCGTCTGGCACGCGACCATGACGTGCTGGTCACGGTCGAGGAAGGCTCGATCGGCGGCTTTGGCGCACAGGTCTTGCACACTCTTGCGGAGAACGGCGCGCTCGACAAAGGACTGAAGGTTCGCTCCATGGTTCTTCCCGATACGTTCATCGATCAGGACAGCCCGGCTGCGATGTACGCAAAAGCCGGTCTCGACGCCAAAGGCATCGTGACGCGTGTCTTCGAGGCCCTCGGCCGCGGAGGCGAGATCAGCGCGGTGCAGCTTGCTTAATCCTGTGACCCAAAAGCCGGAGATGAAAATCCTGCTGGCTCAGCCGCGCGGCTTCTGCGCGGGGGTTGTGCGCGCGATCGAAATCGTCGAACGCGCGCTGGAGAAGTACGGCCCGCCGGTCTATGTCCGCCACGAGATCGTGCACAACAAGTACGTGGTCGAGAGCCTGAAAGCCAAAGGCGCGGTTTTCGTCGAAGACCTGCACGAACTGCCGGCGAATGCGATCACTGTCTTCAGCGCCCACGGCGTAGCCAAAAGCGTGGAGGAAGAGGCCGCGGCCCGCAGTCTTCCAGTCCTTAACGCCACCTGCCCGCTGGTCACGAAAGTTCACAATCAGGGCAAACGTTACGTCTCCAAGGGCCGCAAGCTGGTCCTGATCGGCCATGAAGGGCACCCGGAAGTCGTGGGAACCATGGGGCAGGTCCCCGGCCCTGTCCTCCTCGTCCAGAATGTGGAGGACGTCGCGGCGCTCGACCTGCCGAATGACGAGCCGATGGCCTACATTACCCAGACCACGCTCAGCGTCGATGATACCCGCGACATCATTGCGGCGCTCGAGAATCGTTTCAGCGACCTCGAAGGTCCCGACACCCGCGACATCTGCTACGCGACACAAAACCGCCAGTCTTCGGTGCGAGACCTCAGCAAGCTCGTCGACGTCATTCTGGTGGTCGGCGCGACCAACAGCTCCAACTCAAACCGCCTCCGCGAAATCGGGACCGAAGTTGGGGTCCCGAGCTATCTGATCGCAGACGGCAGCCAGCTCAATCCTGAATGGTTGAAGGATGCGACGACCGTCGGCATCACCGCAGGCGCTTCGGCGCCGGAGGTGCTGGTGGACGATGTGATTGACGCCCTGCGCAGAATCGGACCGGTGACAGTGTCCGTAGTGCCGGGCCGGGAGGAAAACATCGAGTTCAGACTGCCCGCGGAGCTGGTTCAACGCCAGCCGCGCCTCGCCCCCGTGATGCAAGAAAGATAAACATTCATGGCGATACCATTTTTCAAAGAAATCAAAATCGGCTCGTACCTCGTCAAGCAAAAGCTGCTTGGCCGCAAGCACTACCCGCTGGTGCTGATGCTCGAGCCACTGTTCCGCTGCAACCTCGCCTGCGTCGGCTGCGGCAAGATTGATTATCCGGACGCGATCCTGAACCGCCGCATGAGCGCGCAGGAATGCTGGGATGCCGCCGAAGAATGCGGCGCGCCGATGGTTGCGATCCCGGGCGGCGAACCGCTGATCCACAAGGAGATCGGCGAAATCGTACGCGGCCTCGTCGAACGCAAGAAGTTCGTCTCGCTCTGCACGAACGCGCTGCTGCTCGAAAAGAAGCTCGATCTGTTCGAACCCTCGCCCTATCTGTTCTTCTCGGTCCATCTCGACGGCCTGAAGGACCATCACGACAAGGCCGTATCGCAGAAGGGCGTGTTTGATCGCGCCGTCTCCGCGATCAAGGCGGCAAAGGCGCGCGGCTTCACCGTGAACGTCAACGCAACCATCTTCGACGGCCATGCCGCTGAAGACATCGCAAAATTCCTCGACTTCACGACCGAGCTTGGCGTCGGCGTCTCGATGTCGCCCGGCTACGCCTATGAGCGCGCGCCGGATCAGGAGCACTTCCTGAACCGCACCAAGACCAAGAAGCTGTTCCGCGACGTGTTCGCGCTCGGCAAGGGCAAGAAGTGGAATTTCATGCACTCCGGCCTTTTCCTCGACTTCCTGGCCGGCAACCAGAATTTCGAGTGCGAACCGTGGGGCATGCCCGCACGCAATATCTTCGGCTGGCAGAAGCCCTGCTACCTGCTCGGTGAAGGTTACACCAAGACCTTCAAGGAATTGCAGGAAACCACCGACTGGAACCTGTACGGCACCGGCAAGTACGAAAAGTGCGCCGACTGTATGGCGCATTGCGGCTATGAGCCGACCGCCGCCAATGCCGCCGTGAGCAATCCGCTCAAGGCGTTGAAGGTCTCGCTGTTCGGCATCAAGACCGAAGGCCCGATGGCGCCGGAAATCGATCTGTCGAAGCAACGCCCGGCACAGTACGTGTTCTCGTCGGAAGTGCAGAAGCGCCTGTCGGAAATCCGCGCCGACGAAGCAAAGGCCGCGGAAGCCAAGGCCGCCAAGCTGGCGGCCGCGCAGACCGCGCCCCCCGCAACCAACGCATCGACTGCGGCCTGATTTTCAGACCGCACACTCTCAACAGTAAATCAAAAGGCGCGAGAAATTCTCGCGCCTTTTTGTTTGTCTGAAATCGGTGAGAGGCTGAAACTTCAGCCCAGCGCGTCCCGACAGCCCTTCAAGGACCGAAGCGCACGGCTGAAATCGCGGCCGGTGGAGATCAACTGCGGAATGGTCTTGGGATTGCGCGCAATCCCGCGCATCACCTTCCACATGTCGACATTGCCGTTCGGCTTGATCGCGTTCATCGTCAGTTCCGGCAGCGCGCGATGCGCCGGGTCGCTGATCACGCGCACGGCGGCGAACGGCAAACCATAGTGCTCGGCGTAACGCGCGGCGATGTGGCTCTCCATATCGACGGCATCGGCGCCAGTCGTCGCCCGCAGCGCGGCCTTGGCGATCTGTCCGGTGACAACTTCCTCGACACCGGCAAGAATGCCGGGCACCACCACACGGCGGCGCTTGACCGGAAGCGCGACGAGGTTCTCGGTCAGGGCTGCAGCCGTCGACCAGCGCTTCTCACCAGCCAGAATTTCGGACGCGACGACAACGTCTCCGGATCTCAAAGCCGGATTGAGGCCGCCTGCCACACCGAAGCTCACGATGCCGCGAATGCTCGCCGGATCGAACGACGTCATCATCTCGCGTAGCTGAACTGGATTGCTGGAACTGCAGATAACGGTGAGACCGGGCCCAGCAGCGATGCGGGCCTCCTGTTTCAGACCAGTAACAATCAGGACTGGCAGCCCGTCGTGTGCGGCGTCCCCGCCCGCGCCTATAATCACATTCCGATCCCCACGAAGCGGCTGTTAGTATTACGCAGATTCCGATACCGCGCCAGCGCCCACAGCGGGAAGAACTTAGAATACCCGTGGTATCGCAAATAGAACACACGTGGGAACCCGCCCCCGGTGTACTGCGGCTCGGTCCAGAGCCCGTCCTTGCCCTGGAATTGAATCAAATAAGCGATGCCCCGTTGAACGGCGGGATGGTCGACTTTACCCGCCGCCATCAGGGCCAGCGTGGCCCAGGCGGTCTGCGAGGCCGTCGAATCGGATCGCTCATAGCCTCGGTATTCGAGCTTGTAGCTGTTGCCGTCCTCGCCCCACCCCCCGTCCGGGTTCTGGATCGAAATCAGCCAGTCAGCCCCCTTAGCGATGACAGGTTCCTTATGGTCAACCCCCGCGGCATTCAGCGCACAGAGCACGGACCAGGTCCCGTAGATGTAATTGACGCCCCAGCGGCCGAACCATGAGCCGTCCGCCAACTGGGTGCGGCGGAGATACTCCACGCCCCGCGCCAGTGCCGGGCTGGTCTGGATGGTTTCGCCGAGTTGCGCCAGCATCGAAACGCATCGCGCGGTGACGTCTTCCGTCGGCGGATCGAGCAACGCGCCATGATCCGAGAACGGAATGTTGTTGAGATAGTATTCGAGATTGTCGGCATCGAACGCGGCCCAGCCACCGTCTTTGCTCTGCAGGCCGTCGATCCATTCACGGCCGCGCGCGATCGCCTCATCGTATTTTTCACCGGCGTTGAGCGTGCCGCGTGCACGATCCATCGCCATCACAACGACGGCGGTGTCATCGAGGTCCGGATAATGCGCGTTGTTGTACTGGAAAGCCCAGCCACCGGGGCGCACACCGGGCCGCTTGTCCGCCCAGTCACCGACCACGTCCAGCACCTGCTTGGGCTTCAACCAATCCAGCGCAGCCTTCGCTGAGGCCTCCGCCTTCTCGCCACCGACTTCGATCATCGTATGTGCGGTGAGTGCGGTGTCCCAGATCGGCGACACGCACGGCTGGCAATAGGCTTCGTCATCTTTGATGACGAGCAAGTTTTCCACCGACTGCCGCGCCAATACGTAGTGCGGATGATCCTTCGGATAGCCGAGCAAATCGTACACCATCACGGTGTTGGCCATAGCCGGGAAGATCGCCCCTAAACCATCGACACCGTTCAAACGCTCTGTGATGAACGTCACGGCTTTATCGATGGCGCGCTGCCGGCTCTTATTTGGAAACAGCGGATCGACAACGCGCAGAACTTTGTCCAGCAGATCGAAGGCCGTGAACCAGAGCTGGCTCTGATGCGGTGCCTTCGCGGTCATGCCGATGGATTTCGGGTCTTCAAGAAACAGTTCATCGATGCCGACGCCGAGCGGATTGCGCGCGCGCGGCTTCTTGTTCATCAGCACCAGCAGCGGCACGATCACGGTACGCGCCCAATACGAGATCTTGGTCAGGTGGAACGGAAACCACCGCGGCAACAGCATGATCTCAACGGGCATCATCGGCGCCGCACGCCAAGTCACGACACCGAACAACGCCATCATGATGCGCGTGAACACGTTGCTCTTGATCGCGCCGCCGCGGCGAAGAATTTCCTCGCGCGCCTTCTTCATATGAGGTGCGTCTGGCTTGTCGCCGATCATCTTGAGCGCGAAGTAGGCCTTCACGCTCGCACTCATGTCGAACTCATGACCGTAGAACAGCGACCAGCCGCCGTTGTCGTTCTGAATGCGGCGCAGATAATTGCCAATTTTCGCTTCCAAAACGCTATCGACAGGCTCGGCCAGGTAATGACGCAGCAGGACGTACTCGGCCGGAATCGTGGCGTCGGCCTCAAGCTCGAAAACCCAATGCCCGTCAGCCTTGCGCTCATTCAGAATGGCACTGCTGGCAGCCTCAATGCTGGTTTCAAGGGCCGGCGCACTGGGCGCAGCGGCAGCCCTATGGTCGTCAAGAATCGTCATGGAGCGTCCGTAGAATGCTGACTTTATTGCATTTTCAAGGCCATATCAGCGGCCTTATCGCCTGAGCGGATCGACCCTTCAATGGTCGCAGGCAGTCCCGTATCAGTCCAGTCGCCCGCGAGGAACAGGTTTTTCCAATCGGTGGCAGTCCCTGGACGCATGGCATTTTGTTCCGGGGTTGCCTCAAATGTGGCGCGGCGCTCGCGCACGATCTGCCATGGCGGCAGCGGACCTTCCGCCACCTCATTGCTGATGCCCGCGGCCTTGCAGATGTCTCGCCAGATGTCGCGTGCCAGTTGTTCGCGCGGCACATTCACCAACCGGTCGGCATTGCTGATGGTGATCGACAGCCGCCGATCGAATGCGAACAGCCATTCGATCAGTCCGCCAATCACACCGATCATCGGCGGCATGTTGGCCGGCGGATCGTAGCGGAAGTGCGCATTGACGATCGCTCGAAATTTAGTCGGCGTCTTCAATCCGGGCAGGATCGATGCGGCTGAACGTGGCGGCACAGCGAGCACGACCACATCACGCGGCGCAACGGCGATGGTGTCGTCTACGAACTCCAGCATCGAGATGGATTCACCGGCCATCAGGACCTGACGCAGTTCGTGGCCGAGATTGACGGTTCCGCCCTTCTCGCGGATCAGCTTGATCGCGGGATCGACCAGCACTGTGCTGAGGCCCTCGCGTGCAATCAGCGGCCGACAAGACTTTCCACCTGCGAGCAGCGTCTCGCGCACGATGGCACCTGCGAGGCCTGCGGAGCCTTCCGGCGGATCGACATTGAGCGCCGCGAGCATAAGCGGCAGCACGAGACGATCATAGAGATTGCCTTCGCACTTGATCGTCTTGCCGATCAGCGCGTCGTTGCCTGCCCACGCCAGCGGAGCCAGGGCGAGATAATCGCCGACGTTTGTGTCCGGGACGCGCCGCGTTTTGTCGAACAGCCATGTTGGAATACGGCCGCTGCCGAGATCAAGCTTCCAGTGTTTGTCGGTTTTCAGGTCGACAAAATCAAACTGTGCGCGCTCCGGCCCGATAAGACCGGCTTCGCTGCCGATTGACAGCGCATAGGACCGCGCATGGAGATTGCCCGACAGCAAAAGGTGATTGCCGTTGTCGATGACCATGTCGGTCGCGCCGTCATAGTACGAGCGGCAGCGGCCACCGGCCTGCTGCGTCGCTTCATGGACGTGCACCTCGAATCCTTCATTCGCGAGCCGAACAGCCGCGGACAGGCCGGAAACACCGGCGCCAATGATATGAGCTCTTGCCATCAGATGAATGCGTACCGGATAAGAATGAAAATCTTGGCGGCCTTGCTGAGCTTGACCGGTTTGCGCGGCAACGCGAAGCCGCGCTCGACCAGCTTTTCAAGGATCGCGTGGTAGTATTCCGACATGATCTTCGGGGCACGAACGACCCGGCGCGAGTTGCGCGCCATGATGTCATTCGACTTGGCGAAATGGCTGCGTGCCTGCTTGAGGATTGCCTCGCAGACGCGCGGCAGCCGCGGATCGGATGCCACCACCAGCGGATCATTCGACATGATTCCGGCGGCGTTGAGTTCTTCGCGCGGCAGATAGAGACGGCCGATCCCGGCATCTTCATCGATATCGCGCAGGATGTTTGTCAACTGCAGCGCACGCCCGAGATGATGCGCGAGCAGGATGCCGTCCTCCTCGCCAAGACCGAACACCCGTACTGACAGGCGGCCAACCGCGCTCGCGACCCGGTCACAGTAGAGATCGAGCGTCTTCGCGTCCGGCGCCCGGATGTCGGCAGGTACATCCATCTCCATGCCGTCGATGATGGCGATATAGTCGTCCCGCCGCAGGCCGAACTGCTTCACGGACGGCACATAGTCCTTCACACGCGCGGGTGGATTTCCGGTATAGAGCGCATCGATGTCGCGCCGCCACTCGTCGAGCGCCGCGAGGCGCCCGGGGCGCGGGCCGTCGGAATCCGCAATGTCGTCGACCTGACGGCAGAAGCTGTAAATCTGAAACATCGCGTCGCGCTGCTCGCGCGGCAGGATGCGCATTGCCGCGTAGAACGAACTGCCAGAGGCAGACCCTTGCGCGGTAACCTGGGATGTGACGTCGGCGGCGGTCATGATGTCGTTACGTGCCCGAGACATGGCGAACGGCAGACGTGTGTCCCGTCGCTCGCTGATACAAACCGCGCGCCATTGCAGAGAGCGCAATGCCCGCCATCTGTCCTTTCGACAGATGCACATTCTCGCTGAGCGGATCGCGAAATTTCAGCAGATTGACGATCCTGTCGGCGAAGGTTTCGATCACGCGCACCTCAAGTGCAAACCGCGTATCCTTGATGTCGCCCGGAAGCGACCGGCCTTCGTGCAGCAGCATCTCGGTGCGGCGCGCCAGCCCGTGCAGACACTTCAGCAAGGCAGGCGGCGCCTGCCCCTCGCCCAGCATTTCCACCGTCGCACCGGATGCAGCCATCGCGTCCTGAGGAAGGTAGACGCGATCGAGATTCAGATAATCCTTGCCGCAGTCCTGCAGATGATTGTTGATCTGCAAGGCAGCGCAGATCGCATCGGATGCGGCCCAGGTCGAACGGTCCTCACCATGAACATCCAGCATGAAGCGGCCAACGGGCATCGCCGAGAGCGAGCAGTAGTGGATCAGATCGTCCCAGTTTTCATAGCGCAGCTTGGTGACGTCGAGACGAAATGCATTCAGCAAGTCCTGCGCATGTTTTGGGGACATGCCACGCTCAGCGAACGCATGACGCAACGTCACCGCCTCCGGCTGGGTATCGCCCTTGCCGAGCAGTTCCGCTTCCAGCAGATCCAGCTTGTCGAGCTTGTCCTGCGGTGCCAGCGACGCGTGATCGGCAATATCGTCACCGGTGCGGACGAAATTATAGAACGCAAGAATCAACGCGCGATGGCGCGGATGAATAATCCACGACGCAACGGGGAAATTCTCGTCCTTGTGGCCTTTGCCGGACCGCAAATCGCCTGCTGTTGTCATTTAAGAACCTGAAACCTGTGCCTGGGCGCGGCCTTTCCACATGCCGCCTCGTCCCTGAAAATGCTGGATCGCGGAGTTCACCGTGAACACCATGTAAGCGATTGCGATTGCGGGGAGCGCCGGCCCCCAAAAAGCCGACTGCCTATAGTATCGCAGAGTGGGCTGGAACGCGAGCGCCATCAAAACCCAGGCGGATGCGGCAAATACCACCGCCCATCCGCGCCCGAACAGCGTAATAACGACCGGCGCCAGAAACACCAATGTCATAGCCAGGAGAGTTCCCGCCAAAATGGTCAGCGAATAACGCAGTTGCGCGTAGGCGGATCGCGAAATCATGTGCCCGACATTGGCGACGGTATCGGATGCGCGAACACTTTGGACGTTTTGCGAAAAGCCGAGCCACACCGGCCCCTGCTGCTTCAATCGTTCGCCGAGCGCGCAGTCATCGATCAGAGACCCGCGAATTGATTCAATGCCTCCGGCATTCTTCAGCGCATCCCAGCGGACAAGAATGCAGCCGCCCGCTGCCGCCGCCGTTGCACGCGACGGATTGCGAACCCAGCCGAATGGGTAGAGCATCCCGAAGAAAAAGATGAAGGCCGGGATCAGATACTTTTCAGCAAAACTCTCGCAGCGAAGCATTGCCATCACCGAGGTCATCGCGAGCCTGTCGCGCTGCGCGCGCGCCACCAGCCGCATCAACAGGTCCCCGGAATAAACAATGTCGGCATCCGTGAGCAGCACATAATCCGGCTGCACAGACCACCCTTCGACCAAGGTCAGTCCTTGCTTCACGGCCCACAGCTTGCCGGTCCAGCCAGATGGCAGTGGACGCCCCTGCAACACTGTCAGCCGATCCGACGCGCCGATCGCAATAGCCGCGCCGCTTGCAATCTGCGAAGTCCCATCCTGGCTCTGGTCGTCTACCAGAATCATGGACAGTGTGCCGGGATAAGGCTGGCTCAGAATGGATGTCACGTTCGCAGCGACGCCCAAGGCCTCATCCCGCGCAGGAACGACGACGGCAATCGATGGCCAGTGCCCGACAGCCGGCACCGGTTCAAGGTCATCGAACTTCTGCGTCCGCCAGAAATCGCCCCGAGCCGCGATCAGGTAAATCCAGATCGCGAGGGCAAGTCCGGCAGCGACCAGTGAAATTTGAGCGGACAATTCAAGCTCGCAAACACAGGGTTGAGCGGCGGAACCTCAGTCTCCACAGCAGTCGATTAGCAGGTTCGCGCGTCCCAGCACAATCCTCCTTTGGATCGAAATATCTCTTTTATTTCAGTATTTTATATAGAGGGACTATGTGCCCGACCAATGTTGGAGCTTTCCTCGCCGCAAATGGTTCCCGGCATGCCCTCAAACACTCTGGCCGGCGGCAAAGCCAGACGACCACGCCCACTGGAAATTGAAACCCCCGAGATGTCCCGTGACGTCGATCACCTCGCCGATGAAGAACAGCCCGGGCACAGATTTGGCCTCAAAAGTTTTGGACGACAGTTCAGCGGTGTCGACGCCACCGATCGTGACTTCCGCCGTCCGATAGCCTTCTGTCCCTCGCGGCGTGACCTTCCAACTCTTCACAGCGTCCGCAACGGCCTGCAGTTGCCGGTCGGGCATGTCCGCAATCCGCGCAGTCTTGTGATCCGTCTCCGCAATCCACTGCGCAAGCCGCGATGGCAGCAGCCGCGTCAGCGCCGTTGCAAGTTCCTGACGCGGATGATCGCGCCGCATCTCCTTCAGCGCCGCGAAAACATCAATGCCAGGCGCCATGTCGATCTGGATGACATCGCCGTCGCGCCAATAGGACGAGATCTGCAGAATGGCTGGCCCGCTTAATCCGCGATGGGTAAACAGCATCGCCTCATCGAATGTCGTGCCGTTGCAAGCGATCACTGTATCAACAGACACACCCGCAAGATCTTTCGACCGCGCAAGCAATGCCTCATCGAATGTCAGCGGCACCAATCCGGCACGCGGCGGCACGATCTTGAGGCCAAATTGCTCGGCGACCTTGTAGCCAAAGCCGCTTGATCCCATTTTCGGAATAGACGGTCCGCCCGTTGCCACGACCAGCGAGCGAGCGCACATCTCGCCGCGATCGGTCATCACGCGAAATCCGTCGTCTCCTTTCGTGATCGAAGAAATTTTTGTGTTCAGATGCAGGGTGACAGCGGCCTTGCCGCACTCGTCCAGCAGCATGTCGATGATCTGCTGCGAGGAATCATCGCAGAACAGTTGCCCGAGAGTCTTCTCGTGAAAGGCGATGCCATATGTCTCAACCAGCGCGATGAAATCGTGCTGCGTGAACCCGCTCAACGCCGATTTGCAAAAATGCGGATTACGAGACAGAAAGTTCGCAGGCGTCGTATGCAGATTGGTGAAATTGCAGCGCCCACCACCGGAAATCCGGATCTTCTCCGCCGGCCGCTTCGCTTGCTCGATGATACAGACGCTGCGGCCACGGCTGCCCGCCACCCGCGCGCACATCAAGCCCGCCGCCCCGGCACCGAGGACGAGAACGTCATAAACCAAAGGCGGTTTCATGGACGCTCAGACACGAGCATGACCGGCGCGGCCATTACAGGGCCGCGTCATTCAGCGGCGACAGGCATGTCCCGCAATCTGGTCGAGTAATACGAAGCATTTTGCTGCCCGCTGGAAGCGTCCCGCGCGAACAATATCAGATGGTGCGCGACCAGACCAACAGTGATGACCCGCTCAATATCGCCCCGCTTGAGAAGCGGCAACGAAAATTTCCAGAATTCACGCCGGTAGTCGCTCTTCACGCCAACCTGCCAGACGATATTGGCAAACATGGTCAGGCCACGCTTGATATTGCGCAGCGACAGCCGCTCCTTGCTGTTTGGCAGCTTGATCCGGTTCGGATAAGTATGAACTACCTGATACTCGAAACGCTCAAACAGCTTTTCCGGCGTGTAGGCGCGGCCCATGCATTCGCGCCATGTCGAGACGACATGATCGTAAGGCAGTTTGAAATCGACGTTTGAATCGCGGTCGCCGTCCTCGACCAGGCGGCCTTCCCGCTTGAGACGATCCCACAGCGGCGTCTTCGGCAGAGCCTGCAGAAGATTGATCGTCAGCAGCGGAATTTCGGACTGATCGACAAATTCGAGAATGCCCTCGCCTGAATCCAGCGTGTCTGTATCCAATCCGAGAATGATGCCGGACACGACCTCGAGGCCGTAGCTGTTCAGCGTCTGCACGCCTTCGAGGATCGGCACCATCATGTTGTGCTGCTTTGACATCGCCTTGAGCGCAGCCGGGTCCGGCGTCTCAATCCCGCAAAACACCGTGGCGAAGTAAGCATCGCGCATCAGGGAGAGAATCTCGGGACGCTTTGCAATGTTCAGCGTAGCTTCACATGCGAATTGAAGCGCGAATCCGTTGCGCTTCTGCCATTCGACCAGATGCGGCAAAAGATCCAGCGCCGCTTTACGGTTGCCGATAAAATTATCGTCGACGAAGTAAACCGAGCCGGTAAGTCCGCATTCGAGCAGCTTGTCGAGTTCGGCGGTGACCTGCTCCGGCGTCTTCAACCGCGGATTGCGACCGTAGAGTCCGGGAATGTCGCAAAACTCGCACTGATAGGGACAGCCGCTGGAGAACTGGATACTGCCGAGAAAATAGCGATCGAGCGGAATCAGTTCATAGGCCGGAAGCGGAAAGTCCGCCATGTCGCGGCGTTCTTTCGTGGTCAGCACCACCTGCCGGTCCGGCCGCGCCGTGTCGCGCCCCAAGCGGCGAAACAGTTCATAGGTGGCGTCGCCGAGTTCACCGACATGCAGGTAGTCGAAATCGGGATAGTATTCCGGGCATGCACTCACCGATGGCCCGCCGAGAGCGACGGCCAGATCATGCTCATGCGCGCGGCGGCAGATGTCATTGATCTGCGGACGCTGGATATGCATGCCACTGACGAACACCGCATCTGCCCAGATGAAATCGTTATCGGTGGCAGGCTTGATGTTTTCGTCGAGGAAACGGACTTCCCAACCATCCGGAAGCGATGCCGCAATCAGCAGCAACCCCTGTGGAGGCATGAAGGCCTGTACCCCGTCGGTCAGGGGATATGCGTATTCAAAAGTGCCAAATGAGGGGGAATACCGGGGAAAGACACAAAGAATGCGACGAACGGAAGGACTTACCACGTCTCTCATCAGGCCCCCTGCTCTCCAGATATGCAGTTGTGCTTAGAACGAGCCACAATTCCGGTCAGATTAGGGCGCTTCGGCAGAGGCAGACCCGCGCTCAGTGCAGCCATACTCAGATAAGCAAGGCCCGGACCAACCCAACCCGCAGAACAAGCCAAGTCATGGTTCAGTTCAAACCAACGTTCTGTCCGCCATCCAGTTCCCGCCGGGTTCCAATCCCCATTCAAAGGCTGCTATCGTCCGGCAGGAAACGATCAGTGGAGGAGTAGCCAAATGTCGCAGATCAACCGTCAAATCCTGCTGGTCGAAAAACCTACCGGCAAACTCTCGCCGCAGAACTTTAAAATGGCGGAGGCAGCCATTCCTGACCCGAAGGACGGTGAAGTGTTGGTGCGCGTGCTCTATATCTCTCTCGATGCCGCGAACCGCGCATGGATGCAGGGCGCGACCTATCGTGCAGCGGTCGAGGCCAACACGGTGATGGCAGGCGGTGCGATTGCCGAAGTGGTGAAATCCAACGCACCCGGCTTCGCGTCCGGGGATCTGGTGTTCGGCGATACCGGCTGGCAGAACTATGCCGCCGTGCGCGCCAAGACGTTGGTGAAAGTCCCGCGCATCGAGCCGATCACCCATCTGCTCAGCGTATTCGGCGTAGCGGGCCTGACCGCCTATTTCGGTCTGCTCAACGTCGGCAAGCCCAAAGCTGGCGAGACTGTCGTGGTGTCAGCTGCAGCGGGATCTGTCGGCTCGTTCGTTGGGCAGATTGCCAAGATCAAGGGCTGCCGCGTGGTCGGCATTGCGGGTGGCAAGGAGAAGTGCAACTGGCTGGTTTCCGAACTCGGTTTCGATGCGGCGGTAGACTACAAGTCCGAACCCGTCTTCAAGGCCCTGAAGGCCGCCGCGCCGAACGGCATCGACGTCTACTTTGATAATGTGGGCGGCGATATCTTCGAAGCCTGCCTGCCGCAGATGAACCAGCATGGCCGCATCTCCTGCTGCGGAGCCGTTTCGGCCTATGACGGCACACCACCAGCACACGGCCCGCGCGGCGTGCCGGGATTGATCGTCGTGAAGCGGTTGACGGTACAAGGCTTCATCTTTACCGACTTCAACGATCAACGCGAGGCTGCGCTGGCCGACCTTCAATCGTGGGTGAAGGCAGGCAAGATCAAGGTTCAGGAAGACATCATCACTGGCCTTGAAAAGACCCCGCAGGCGCTGATCGGACTGCTGGCGGGTGAAAACCGCGGCAAGCGCATGGTGAAGATATAGCGCAGAACACGATCGGAAGATGCTGAAATGCTCTTGAAAAGGGCATTTCTCGCATTTTGCCAAGGATAGTTTTTTCACTTACACCAGCACCGCGTCCGTAATTGACGCGTCACGCAAGACTATGGATACGACCGATGCTGAATACGCCCCGTTCCCGCCGCGGCATGGTAACCTCGCCTCATCATCTGGCCTCTGAAGCCGGATTGCGCGTGCTGCGCGAGGGAGGCAACGCCATCGAAGCCACACTGGCCATGGCCGCGTCGCTCCCTGTGGTCTATCCGCACATGAACTCCATCGGCGGCGATGGCTTCTGGCTCATCTCGAAAGAAGGCAAGGCACCGATTGCGGTCGATGGCTGCGGCGCGGCAGCACAGGCCGCGACAGTGGATTTCTACAGGAACAAAGGGCTTTCAGCGATCCCGCCGCGCGGTCCGCTGGCCGCGAACACAGTCGCAGGCACGCTGTCGGGCTGGGCCGAAGTGATTGCGATCAACAAGGAGATGGGTGGCAAGCTGCCACTCTCACGGCTGGTGGAAGATGCCGTATGGTCCGCCGAGAACGGATTCGCCGTAACCGCAACACAGCAGGAGTTGACCGAGACCAAGCTGTTCGAGTTGAAGGACTCGCCGGGCTTTGTCGAAACCTTCCTGCTAGGCGGCAAGCTTCCGAGAGAAGGCGAGCTCATGAAGCTGCCTGCGCTGGGGGCAACGCTCAAGCGGCTCGGCAAAGACGGCCCGATGGATTTCTACACGGGTGCGCTGGCGAAGGAGATCGCAGCAGATCTGGCGCGCTGTGGGTCACCCGTAACGCTGGCCGACCTCGGCGCCCATAAGGCGCAGCGCCGCGAGGCGCTTTCCGTCGCGGTCAAGGGCGCGACGCTCTACAACTTTCCGCCCCCGACGCAGGGTCTTGCCTCGCTGATGATCCTCGCGATCTTCGAGCGGCTCGGTATCAAGGAAGCCGAGACCTTCGAATATCTCCACGGCATTGTCGAAGCGACCAAGCAAGCGTTCCTGGTGCGCGACCGCGTGGTCGGCGATCCCGCGTACATGGCCGAGCAGGCCGAGCACTACCTGACACCCGAGATTCTGGACGAACTCGCCTCGCGCGTGTCGCATCACCGCGCGCTACCCTGGCCTGTGCCGGTCAATCCCGGCGACACTGTCTGGCTGGGCGCGATCGACAAGGACGGCATTGCGGTCAGTTTCATCCAGAGCATCTACTTCGAATTCGGCTCGGGCTGCGTGCTCGAGAACTCCGGCATTATCTGGCAAAATCGCGGCTCGAGCTTCCTGCTCGATGCCGACGGCCCCCGCGCACTGCGCCCGGGCCGCAAGCCGTTCCACACCCTCAATCCTGCAATGGCGCTATTCAACGACGGCCGCCGCATGGTCTACGGCAATATGGGCGGCGAAGGCCAGCCACAAAGCCAATCTGCCGTGTTCAGCCGTTATGCAATGTATGGACAGGGCCTGCAGGCTGCGATTACCGCGCCGCGTTGGCTCCTCGGCAAAACATGGGGAGACGCCACCGTGACACTCAAGCTGGAAGATCGCTTCGATCCGGCAGTGGTTCACGCGATGCGCGACATCGGCCACGACATCGAAATCCTGCCCGCCTTCACCTCAACCATGGGCCACGCCGGCGCCGTGGTGCGCCATCCGGACGGAATGTTCGAAGGCGCGACTGACCCGCGCAGCGACGGCGCTGCGATGGGATTTTGAGAGTCGGAAGAGTCGTTTAGACGCAGCACTTCATCTTTACGCGAAACATCATGCGGAGATTCAGTCGCGGCTTGCGATTTCAATCGTAACCCGCTCGCGAGACTCAGCTTTTGTCACGCGCGAACGGGTCTTAAGCACCCGGATGAAGAACGGCTCTGCCGCTATGACAATGCGGACTATTTCTTCCGCAACGTCCTCATCGCGTCAATGCAGCGGCCGGTGATGATCTCCCAGTTCCCGGACTTGATGTCCGACGCCGGGCATAGCCACGAGCCACCCGCCGCCACGACATTCGGCTCAGCCAACCATGTCGCGACGTTACCGGCGTTAACGCCTCCGGTCGGGCAGAATCGTGTGGCCGGAAATGGCCCCGCCAGCGCGCGCAGCATTGGGATGCCGCCCGCCTGTTCGGCGGGAAAGAACTTCAGAAGACCGAACCCCCTCGCCTGTGCTTGCATCAATTCCGATGCCGTTGCTATTCCGGGGAGTAACGGGAGCGCGCTCGCAGCCGCTGCGTCCAGCAGTTCCGGCGTCGCTCCCGGGCTGACTGCGAACCTCGCGCCCAGCGCCTGCGCCCGGTGAAGATCGTCCCCATTCAAGACGGTGCCGATCCCCACGATCGCGTTCGGCACTCCCGCGATGATCGCCTTTGCTGCCTCTGCCGCGACCTCCGTGCGGAAGGTGACCTCAAGAACATTCACGCCGCCCGCGACGAGCGCACGCGCCAATGGCACCGCATCTTCAAGGCGGTCGATTGTCAGCACCGGAACGATCCGCGCCGGGATCAGGATCTGTTCCAGAGCCGCCTGTTTCGCGGAGGCCTTCAAGCCGGTCATGACGATCGCTCCCTTTTCGTCACTATCTCTGCTGGCATGGCCTCGCGCGGAATGATCGCTCCGCGATAACCAACGACGACGCCCGCCAAGCGATGTCCGGCCCGCGCGGCCTCTACTGGCGAGACACCGTTTAGTCTTGCAGCAAGATAGGCGGCAGAAAAACTATCGCCTGCCGCCGTGGTATCCACCACCTTGTTGACCGGTTCCGCTTTCACGGCCTGCTCCGAACCATCGTATCGGACAACGCTGCCGGGTTCGGCCAGTTTCAGCACGACCTCGCCAGCGGCCATGCGATCGATCAGTTCGCCATGCATCCGGGCGCCGAACAGCGGCGTCAGGTCATCCACAGAGGCCAACACGACGTCTGCAACAGCAAGCATGTCGCGATAAACCTGACGGGCAATGTCCAAATCCGGCCAGCCCTGCATGCGAAAATTGGTATCGAAGACCACGCGGGTCACCCCCTTGCGCGCCGTCTTCAACGCCTCGATCAGCCGCTGGCGGCCATCGGCGCTGTAGAGCGAGAGCGTTACGCCAGAGAGATAGACCATGTCATAGCCTGCCAGCGACGCCAGCAATCCGCCGGTTTCAGGCAGGTCGAGCAGCAGGCGTGCCGCAGAATTCTCACGCCAGTAATAAAAGGACCGTTCTCCGGCTTCGCTGGTCCGAATGGCATAAAGTCCCGGCAGCTTGCCGCGCACCCGTACAACCCGCCCGACGCCGATATTCTCCTCGGTCCAGCCATTGAGCATCTCATCGCTGAACGGATCATCGCCAAGCGCGGTCACATAATCGGTGCTCACCCCCAATCGCGCAAGATAGATGGCCGTATTGAGCGTGTCGCCACCATAGCTGCGCGTGAGCCGGTTGTCCGCGCCCTGCGAGAGCTCGATCATGCACTCGCCGATGCAGGCAACGGTGGTCATCATTGCGTCAGTTTACGAATTTTCCGCCAAGCTCGTCTTCGATATGAATGCGAATGATATCATCGAAGGTTTTTTCGGCAGTGGTGAAACCCAGCTTGAGCGCCCGATCGGTCACAAAATCACGCGGCCATCCAGCCACGATTCCCATGATGGTCTGATCCGGCACGCGCTTGATGCGATCCGTGACGTCCTTGCCCGCGACACGGCCAAGTGCGGCCATTTGCTCGCCCACAGTCGCGGACAATCCGGGCATGCTCAGTGCGCGTCGAGGTCCAATGGTGTTCGTATCCATGGTTCCGGCATGGAGCAGGAAGCCAACCGCGGATCGCGGCGATGCATGCCAGTGACGCACATCATCCGATACCGGCAGCACCGCCTCCTTGCCCGCCAGCGGCTCGCGGATGATGTTGGAGAAGAATCCCGACGCCGCCTTGTTCGGCAGTCCTGGCCGCACGCAGATGGTTGGCAGGCGGATGCTGACGCCGTCAAACAGCCCCTTGCGGGTGTAATCGGAGATCAGAAGCTCGCCGATGGCCTTCTGCGTACCATAGCTGGTCAGCGGCCCCGACAAGAACTCGTCACCGATCTTGTCAGGAAACGGCGCGCCAAATACGGCAATCGACGACGTAAAGACGATCCGGGGCTTGTAACCGCCACCAATCGCCCGCACCGCGTCGATCAGATAGCGGGTGCCGTCAAGATTGATCCTGTATCCTTTGTCGAAATCGGCTTCCGCCTCCCCCGACACGATAGCTGCGAGATGGAAAATCACATCGGGCTTGCCTGCGATGAGCTTCGTCACCGCGGCTTGATCGGCCACGTCGCAAGTCACGATGTCGATCGGGATTGAGGTCTCCGGCTTCGCGGGAGCGACAACATCCTGCAGCGTCATGTGCGTGACGTCGGACTTTCCGAGCCTGCCGTCGCGTGTCAACCGCTCGACAAGTTTACGCCCGACCATACCGGCCGCGCCAAGAACCAGAATATGCAAAGTGTCGTCCTTCCGTGGCGTTTCTTCTTGAAGACTATTCCTTGACCGCGCCGGTCATGGCCGACACATAGTGCTCGACAAAGAAGGCGTAAAGGATGACCAGCGGCAGCGAGCCAACCAGCGCTCCTGCCATCAGCGATCCCCATTTGTAGATATCGCCATCGACGAACTCGTTGACGATAGCGACGGGGACGGTCTTGTTCTGTGTCGATGACAAGAATGTCAGTGCGTAGATAAACTCGTTCCAGCACAGCGTGAACGAGAAGATGAACGCCGAAATCAGTCCCGGCACGGCGAGCGGCAACACGATCTTGGTCAGAATCTGCCAGCGGCTCGCGCCATCGATCAGTGCGCATTCCTCCAATTCATAGGGAATGGTCTTGAAATAACCCATCAGCAACCAGGTCGAGAACGGAATCAGCAACGTCGGATAAACAAGGATCAATGACAGCGGCGAATCGAACAGGCCGTAAGAGTGAATCACCGACGCCAGCGGAATGAACAGGATCGACGGCGGAATGAGATAGGCGAGGAAGATCGAGGCACTGACAGCATTGGCTCCCTTGAATCGCAGACGCACGATGGCATAGGCGGCCAGCACGCTCGCGACGATCGAGATAAACGTCGCAGCACCCGCGACGTACATCGTGTTCCACAACCAGCGCGGATAGTTCGTCTCGAACAGCAGCTTCTGGATATGCTTCAGCGTCGGCTTCACAACCCAAAACGGGTTGTACGTCTCCATATCGATCAGCTGTTCGTCGGGTTTGATCGATGTGAGCGCCATCCAGTAAAACGGGAACAGCAGCACGACAATCATGATGAACAGCGGGATATAGAGCGTCACGATCTTACTGGGCAGCGTCTCGAGATAGCTCATGCCCTCGCTGTTGTCGGTCGCCGACTGCGTGGCAGCCGCTGGCGGATGTGCTGCGTGATCAGTCATTGTCGGATCCTTGCTGCCATTTACGGCGCTGCATGCCGAACCAGGAAATGGTGATGGCCGCGAGAAGGAAAGGAATCATGGCGGTTGCAATCGCCGCGCCCTCGCCTAACCGGCCGCTGAGAATCCCGCGCTGATAACTCAGCGTCGCCATCAGGTGCGTGGCATTGACCGGGCCACCGCGCGTCAGCGCCCAAATCAACTGGAAGTCGGTGAACGTAAACAGCACCGAGAAGGTCATGACCACCGCAATGATCGGCGTCAGCAGCGGATAGGTAATGTAACGGAAACGCTGCCAGTTCGTCGCACCGTCGAGCGTTGCGGCCTCATAGAGCGACGGCGAAACCGTCTGCAGTCCCGCCAGCAGTGTGATGGCGACGAAGGGAACGCCGCGCCAGATATTAGCGACGATGACGCTGACCCGCGCCCAGGTGGAGTCACCCAAAAAATTGATGTTCTGATGGATCAATCCCATCTTGGTCAGCGACCAGGAGATGATCGAGAATTGCGAATCGTAGATCCACCAAAATGCAATCGCAGACAAAACCGTCGGCACGATGAACGGGATCAGCACGGCTGCGCGTATCAACGCCTTGAACGGCATACTGCGGTTGAGCAGCAGTGCAAGATAAAGCCCAAGCGCGAATTTGATGGCGCTCGCAATAATCGTATAGAGAAGCGTGTTGAACACCGACAGCCAGAAGACACCGTCTTCCCAGAGCCATTGATAGTTTTCGAGCCCGATAAATACACCGTCGCGACCGATGCGCACGTCCGTAAAGCTCATCCACACACCGAGGCCGAGTGGATAAGCCAGAAATACGATCAGAAAACCTGCCGCAGGCAGCATGAACCAGAATGCAACCCAGTTGCGATTCGTAATCAGCCGTTGCCAGGCCGACTGCGAACTAACGTAAGGCTTCGTTGCGGGTTCACTTGCGGGGATCGCAGTCATGGTCCGAACCTTTGTCGCGGCGTCCGCGAAACCGGACCGGCTTCGCGGAGATAATGACGCGCAGTTGGTTGATCGAGAAAACCGCCGGCGCGAGATGTCCGCGCCGGCGATCCTGACTGTTAGCGGTAGAGACGCTTGGCCTGACGTTCAGCAAAGGCAATCGAGCCCTTGAGATCTTCGCGTCCGGTGCAGTAGTTCGCGAACATATCGACCACGATGAAGTCCGCGATGGCTGCCGCGGCGTTTTCACCGAGTGATCCGAGACCGCCCGGCGTCAGGGTGCGCTTGGCAACATCGCGGAACTTGGTGTTCTTCGGATCCTGCGTCCAGATCGGGTTGTTGTCGTAGGCATTGAGGAAGTGCGATAGGTAACCCTTTGCCGAGGTCACCCACGGATTGAACTGATCGGCTTCGAGCATGAACGCGGTCAGCGCCTTACAGGCCTGCGGATACTTCGTGAAGTTGAATGTCAGCATCGTGAAGGGCAGATGCAGTTCGGTCGGCTTTCCGGCCGGGCCGATCGGCATATAGGCGTGATCCATGTCATCCGCGATGGCCTTGTTCGAGCCTTGCGCCGCGACGTAGACCGAAATGCCGTTACAGGTGCAGTGGAGCTGTCCTGCGAGAAACGCCTTGTTGTTCGAGGAGTCGTTCCAAGACGCCGTACCCGGGATGAAGGTGCCGTAAAGCTCCTTGATATATTCAAGTGCCTTGGCGGTTTCCGGTGAATTGATGATGACCTTGTCGTTCTTGTCGACGAGGTAACCGCCATGCGTCCAGAGCGCCCAGTGGAGCCAGGTATTGGCGTCGCCCGAAGCGTGACCGAGCGCCATGCCAGCCGGTGTACCGTTCTTGTTGAGGCCCTTGCACAGTTCGAGGAAGCCGGCGGTGTCCTTCGGGAATTCCTTGAAGCCTGCCTTTTCCATCGAGCTGATGCGATAGTTCATCAACGCACCCGTGGCGGCGACAGGAATACCGATCCACTTGCCGTTCTTCTGGCCGTAGGCGTTCGCGGATGGAGCCCAGCCGCCGTACTTTTTGCCGAGATAATCGGCAACATCGCTCACGTCGGCGCATTTCTGCGGGAACAGATGCGGCAGCGAGTAAAGGCCCCACACCATGTCCAGGCCCTGCCCGGTGTTCGCGGCGACCGAGGCCTTCGGCTGAATGTCGTCATAGGATTCGTTGGAGACATTGACTTCGACGCCTGTCGCCTTGGTGAAAGCCTGCATGATGTTCATGAAGGCGACGTCTTCCGCTTCCACGAAACGCTTCCAGCGCAGCAGATTGATCTTGGCGCCCTTCTCCGGCTTCCATTGCGCGGTCTGCGCCCATGCCTGCGCAAAGCCAAGCAATTGATCTGCAGAGATAGTCGCCGCGCCAGCGAGTACGGACGCGCCGCCCTTCAGAAGCGAACGGCGATCAGGTGTAAATTTATTCATAATCAGCTTCTCCCTGTTGCACCGGCTCTTGATTTTCTTCGGCCGGCTATTGGCTGTGACTTATGTAGAACGCTAGTTGATGAGACGCTTTCCGGTTTCCTTGTCAAAGACATGAGCTGCAGCCGGATTCGGCCGCAGCCGGATTTTGTCGCCCGGCTTGACCGGACGGCGGTCGCGGATGACGGCAATCAGGTCCTGTTGACCAATCCGCGCGACGATCTGCGTTTCAGATCCCGTCGGCTCGACCACGACCACGTCGGCTTCGATGCCGTCATCAGCGAATTCCAGATGTTCCGGACGAATGCCGTAAATCACCGGCTTGCCATCGAGGCCGGTCCGCGAAGATGCCAACGGCAGTTTGCTGCCATTCGCCGTCTCGACATGCGGCGTATTACTGCCAACCAGCTTGCCTTCGAGAAAATTCATCGCTGGCGAACCGATGAACCCGGCGACAAACCTGTTATCCGGATGATCGTACAGTTCGAGCGGGGTGCCCATCTGCTCGACAATTCCATCCTGCATCACAACGATCTTGTCGGCCATGGTCATGGCCTCGATCTGGTCGTGCGTTACATAGACGGTCGTGGTCTTGAGCCGCTGGTGCAGTTCCTTGATCTCGGTACGCATGGCGACGCGCAGCTTGGCGTCGAGATTCGATAGCGGCTCGTCGAACAAAAATACCTGTGGATCGCGGACAATCGCGCGGCCCATCGCGACACGCTGGCGCTGACCACCGGACAACTGCCTCGGATAACGGTCAAGCAACGGCGCCAGCGCCAGAATGTCCGCGGCACGGCGCACCAGTTTATCGATCTCCTCCTGCGGCTCGTTACGCAGCTTGAGCGAGAAGCCCATGTTCTTGGCGACCGTCATGTGCGGATAAAGCGCGTAATTCTGGAACACCATGGCGATGTCCCGTTCCTTCGGTTGCACATCGTTGACCACGCGGTCGCCGATCGAGATCGTCCCGGAGGTGATCTTTTCCAGACCCGCCAGCATTCGCAGCAGGGTCGACTTGCCGCAACCCGAGGGGCCGACCAGAACGACGAATTCCCCATCCTCGATCGGGACGGTCACGCCGTGCAGAACCTCGAATCCCCCAAACGACTTTCGCACGTCGTGAATATGCACAGACGCCATGCAGCCTTTCCTCCTCTGTCGTCCCGGCGTCGTCCGGCGAATGCCGTCGCAGCTCTTTGATTTTTAGAGTCTCGATGTCTGGAAGCGCGTCGACCCATTCTCTGCGGTTTGCCCGTTCTTGCTATTAGACAGACGTATTAGCAAAGATTTTGGATTTTGTCCCAAAGATCGGATGTTTGATCCGGCAGCGTTGCAGATGCCGCGTCGACATGCAAACATTACCTGCACGCAACTCATCAAGTGTGCAGTGCGGGAGAAATCTTGTGAAAAAAAATGACGACCAAGCCGCAACAAAAAACGGTCAAAGGCGCAAACTGAGGTCTCAACTCTGGTTCGATAACCCGGACAACCCAGGTATGACCGCGCTCTATCTCGAGCGTTATCTGAATTACGGGCTGACCCGGCACGAGCTTCAGTCGGGCAAGCCAATCATCGGCATTGCGCAGACCGGAAACGATCTCTCCCCCTGTAATCGGCATCACATCGAGCTCGCGCAGCGTGTCCGAGAGGGCATTCGCGAGGCCGGCGGCATTGCGATGGAATTTCCGACCCATCCCATTCAGGAAACGGGAAAGCGCCCCACAGCGGCGCTCGATCGCAACCTCGCCTATCTTGGCCTGGTGGAGGTGCTGTTCGGCTATCCGCTGGACGGCGTTGTCCTGACCACCGGCTGCGACAAGACCACGCCCGCCTGCATGATGGCTGCCGCAACCGTCAATATCCCTGCCATTGTCCTTTCTGGCGGACCGATGCTGAACGGCTGGTTCAATGGCGAGCGGACGGGCTCAGGCACCGTGGTATGGAAATCCCGCGAGGAAATGGCTGCCGGCAAAATCAACTATGACGAGTTCATGGAAATCGTGGCGTCCTCGGCTCCGTCCGTCGGACATTGCAATACGATGGGCACCGCCTCGACCATGAACTCGCTGGCCGAGGCCTTGGGCTTCTCGCTACCCGGCTGCGCGGCCATTCCCGCCCCTTATCGCGAACGCGGGCAGATCGCCTATGAAACCGGCAAGCGCGCCGTGGAGATGGTGTGGGA
Source organism: Afipia sp. (assembly GCA_017308595.1). Lineage (GTDB taxonomy): Bacteria > Pseudomonadota > Alphaproteobacteria > Rhizobiales > Xanthobacteraceae > Afipia. The sequence goes on along the minus strand of JAFKER010000005.1, from coordinate 702,229 downwards.
GGACCTCAAGCCTTCCGACTTCCTGACCCGCAAAGCGTTCGAGAACTGCATCGTGGTCAATTCGGCGATCGGCGGCTCGACCAACGCACCGATCCATATCAACGCCTTGGCCCGCCATATCGGCGTCGATCTAACTATCGAGGATTGGCAGAAATTCGGCCATGACGTCCCGTTGCTGGTGAATATGCAACCCGCCGGCTTCTATCTCGGTGAGGAATATCACCGCGCGGGCGGTGTCCCTGCCGTGGTGCGCGAACTGATGAAGCATAAGCGCATCCACGAGGACGCACTGACCGTCAATGGCAAGACCATGGGCGAAAACTGCAACAGCGCTGCGGCGCCGGACAGCGACGTGATCCGCACCTACAACAAGCCGCTGGTGAAAGATGCCGGCTTCATCGTGCTGCGCGGAAACCTGTTCGATTCGGCGATCATGAAAACCAGCGTGATCTCGAAGGAATTTCGTGACCGCTATCTGTCCAACCCAAAAGACCCGGACGCATTCGAAGGCCGCGCCATCGTTTTCGAGGGGCCAGAGGATTATCATCACCGCATCGACGATGAATCGCTCAAGATTGATGAGCACTGCATGCTGTTCGTGCGCGGTGTCGGCCCGATCGGCTATCCCGGCGGCGCGGAAGTCGTGAACATGCAGCCACCGGCGGCGCTCATCAAAAAAGGCATCACATCACTGCCCTGCATCGGCGATGGACGGCAATCGGGCACATCGGGATCGCCATCGATCCTGAATGCCTCGCCGGAAGCCGCCGCCAACGGCGGGCTCGCGATCCTCAAGACCGGCGACAGAGTGCGCATCGACCTGAACAAGGGCGAAGCCAACATCCTGATCTCCGATGCCGAAGTGAAGCAACGTCACGCCGACCTGATGGCCAAGGGTGGCTTCCCCTATCCCAAGAACCAGACGCCGTGGCAGGAGCTTTACCGCGACACCGTGGGCCAGCAATCGACCGGCGCCTGCCTCGAAATCGCGACCCGTTATCGCAATCTCGCTGGCACCTTCGGCGTCGCGCGCGACAACCACTAACGCAAGGTTTTGACATGTCCGACCGACTGAAAGGCAAGCGCGCCTTTGTAACCGCAGGCGCCGCGGGAATTGGCCGCGCCTGCGCCCTTGCTTTCACTCGCGAAGGCGCCACCGTGATAGCAACCGACATTAATGACGCCGGTCTTGCCGCGCTCAAGAAGGAAGGTGTCGCCGAGGTTCACAAACTCGACGCACGCGATACAGCCGCTGTCGAAGCTATGGCGAAGAAAGTCGGGAAAATAGATATCCTGCTTAACGCCGCGGGTTTCGTTCACAACGGAACGGTGCTGGATTGCTCCGATAGCGATTGGGATTTCTCGTTCGACCTCAACGTTAAATCCATGCATCGGACCATCAAGGCATTTCTGCCATCGATGCTCGAGGGCGGAGGTGGCTCGATCGTAAACGTCTCCTCCGCTGCGGGCGTGTTCAAGGCCGCGCCGAACCGTTATGTGTACAGCGCGACGAAAGCCGCCGTCGCGGCGCTGACCCGCGCCGTCGCTGTGGATTTCATCACCAAGGGCATCCGCTGCAACGCGATTTGCCCCGGCACGATCGAAACGCCGTCGATGCTGGGCCGCGCGGCAGCCCTCGGCGCAGGTGGACGCGACATGTTCATCAGCCGCCAGCCGATGGGACGGCTTGGTACCGCTGACGAAATAGCCTCACTTGCGGTCTATCTCGCCAGCGACGAAAGCGCCTTTACCACTGGCGTCGCCCACATCATCGATGGCGGCTGGACGCTCTGACAACAATAAAATCCCGGGAGAAACGCCTTGAACAAGATCGATTTGAGCGGACGCTTCGCCGTGGTCACGGGTGGCGCGCAAGGCTTTGGCCGCGCCATCACCGAACGATTCGCGGCCTCCGGCGCGAAAGTCATGATCTGGGATTTCGACCAGGCTCTGGCAGAGAAGACCGCCAAGGAGATCGGCGCTGCCGTTACTGTACTCAAGGTCGACGTCACCGATCCCGCCGCGGTTGACGCCGCGCGCGACGCCACGCTGAAGGCGTTCGGCCGCATCGACATTCTGGTCAACAATGCAGGCATCGCAGGCGTCAACAAGACCGTCGCCGACCTATCCTATGACGAATGGCGGCAGGTGATGAAGATCAACCTCGATGGTCCTTTCATCTGCTGCCATGCCGTTGTTCCCACCATGGTGAAACAGAACTACGGGCGCATCGTGAATATCGCCTCCATCGCAGGCAAGGAAGGCAATCCCAACGCCTCGCACTACTCGGCCTCGAAGGCTGGCGTGATTGCGCTCACCAAGTCACTGGGCAAGGAATTGGCAGGCACCGACATCGCCGTTAATGCCGTGACACCCGCCGCCGCGAAGACCGCAATCTTCGACCAGATGACTCAACAACATATCGATTTCATGCTGTCGAAGATCCCGCGTGGACGTTTTCTGAAGGTGGAGGAGCTTGCGTCGCTCGTGACGTGGATGGCCTCGGAAGAATGCCTCTACACCACCGGCGCGGTATTCGATATTTCCGGCGGCCGCGCGACGTATTGAGTTATCTCACCGTCATCGCCGGGCTTGTCCCGGCCATCCATGCTTGCACGATCCGAGAGAGTAAAACGTGGATGCCCGGCACAAGGCCGGGCATGACGAAGAGGTGCGATCGCCGCCTTTAATCCGGATCGGACTCGTGCCCGTGCAAGTACCCCTTAACCTTGGGGTCGGGCATCATGATCGCTGCAATCAGTGCAATGGCGCACATGATCGTCACGTACCAGAAGAAATCCGATTCAATCCCGTGCTCCTTGAACCACAGCGCGACATATTCGGCTGTACCGCCGAATCCAGCATTGGCAATAGCATAAGCGAATCCGACGCTGAGCGCCCTCACCTCCGGAGGGAACATCTCCGCCTTCACCACACCACTAATCGAGGTGTAGAGCGATACGATTGCAAGCGCGAGCACGATCAGCACATACGCCATATAGGGGCTTTTCACGCTGCCGATCGCCTGCATCAGCGGAACGACAGTCAGCACCGTCAGCACGCCGAACAGTCGCATCTGCGTGCGCCGCCCGATCCTGTCTGACAGCGCACCGAACGGCGGCTGCATAATCATATAGGTGAACAGCACAGCACTCATAACGATGTTCACCGTGCGGTGATCCATGTGCGCGGTGTTGACCAGATATTTCTGCATATAGGTCGTGAACGTGTAGAAGATCAGCGAGCCACCCGCCGTATAGCCCAGCACCAGCAGGAAAGGTTTGAGGTGATGCGTGAATATATTGCGCAGCGTGCCCGCACCTTCGTGCGAACGGCTCTTTTCCGAAGACGTTTCGTGTAACGACATGCGCAGGTAGAGCGCGACGATGGCGCAGAGCGCTCCGATCAGGAACGGAATGCGCCAGCCCCACGCACGCAGTTCCGCATCGGTCAGCGAAAGCTGAACAACAAGCACTACGAGGGACGCCAGCAACTGACCGCCGATCAACGTGACATACTGGAACGATGCGTAAAAACCACGTTTGCCGGGAAGCGAGACCTCGCTCATGTAGGTCGCGGTTGTACCGTATTCACCGCCGACCGAAAGGCCCTGCACCATGCGCGCCAGCAGTAGCAGGATCGGCGCGGCAACACCGATAGTATCATGGGTTGGCAATAGCCCAATGGCGAGCGAGCCGCCGCACATCATCAGAATGGATGTGACCATCGACGTTTTGCGGCCGTACCTGTCGGCAATTGTTCCGAAGATGTAACCGCCAATCGGGCGCATCAGAAAGCCGATGGCAAACACGGCTGCGGTCTGGAGAAGTTGTGTGGTCTGGTTGCCCGCGGGAAAAAACGCGTGGGCGAAATAAAGCGCCGTGAACGCGTAGGCGTAAAAGTCGTACCACTCGACCAGATTTCCGGAGGAACTTCCGACAATCGCCCAGATTCGGCGGCGGCGATCCGCATGTTCTTCCGCCGTCAACGCCACCGTACTCATTCACGCCTCCGCCAAGGATATCGGATGTGTGATCTTCGTCAGATTTCTCCCTTGAGTCCAGCGGGACCCTTGTGCCCCATGAAATCGAAGTCGCAGCCCTCGTCCGCCTGTGTGATGGTCTCATGGAACAGATGGGCATAGCCCCGCGCGGCCCATTCAGGCGTCTGCGGTTTAGGCAGCGCACGCTGACGCATGGTCAGTTCAACCTCGTCGACCAGGAGATCGATGCGCCGCTTTGAGACATCGAGCCGGATCGTGTCTCCGGTCTGAACGAGCGCCAGCGGCCCCCCGACGGCGGATTCCGGCGTGATATGCAGCACGATGGTTCCGAACGCGGTGCCGCTCATGCGCGCATCGGAAATCCGCACCATGTCCTTGATACCGGCCCGCAACAATTTTTGCGGGATCGGCAGGTAGCCCGCCTCCGGCATTCCCGGCGCTCCCTTTGGCCCGGCATTGCGCAGCACCAGTACGTCGTCCGCCGTCACATCAAGGTTCGGATCGTCGATGCGTAGCGTCATATCCTCGACCGACTCGAACACGATGGCCCGGCCAGTGTGTTGCAGTAATTTGGGAGATGCCGCCGACTGCTTGATGACCGCGCCGCGGGGGGCGAGATTGCCATGCAGCACCGCCATCGCGCCTTCCCGATTAATCGGGTTGTCGCGCGAACGAATTGCATCTTGCCCCGGCACTTCCTCCGCATTGGCGACGATATCGCGCAGCGTCTGTCCCGTGATGGACTTCTGATCCAGATCGATCAGATCGCCAAGTTCCTTCATCAGCTTCGGTACACCGCCTGCGTGGTGGAAATGCTCCATGTAATGCGCGCCGGACGGCTTGAGATCGATCAGGACCGGAACCTCGCGGCCGAGCTGGTCGAAAGCCTCGAGATCGACACGGTGTTTTGTCCGATTGGCGATCGCAGTGAGATGAATCAACCCATTGGTCGAGCCGCCGATCGCCTGAAGCACCACCTGCGCATTACGGAACGCAGCAGGTGTCAGCAGATCACTCGGACGCGGCCCCCCGCTCAAAGCCATTTCGGCGGCGCACTTGCCGCTATGCTCCGCCGAGCGCACGCGCTCGGAATGCGGCGCAGGGATGGTTGCGCTCATCGGCAATGACAGGCCTAGCGCTTCGGTCACACAGGCCATAGTGCTCGCCGTGCCCATCACCATGCAGGTGCCGACCGATGGCGCGAGACGGCCATTCACCGCTTCGATTTCCTGTGCGTCGATCTCGCCTGCGCGATATTTGCCCCACATGCGCCGGCAGTCTGTACAGGCGCCGAGCACTTCACCTTTATGATGGCCGACCACCATGGGGCCGACCGGAATGACGACGGTCGGCAAATCCGCGCTGACGGCGGCCATGATCTGCGCCGGCAGGGTCTTGTCGCAGCCGCCAATGACAACCACCGCATCCATCGGCTGGGCGCGGATCATCTCTTCGGTATCCATCGCCATCAGATTGCGCAGATACATCGAAGTCGGGAACGAAAAGCTCTCGGCAATGGAAATGGTCGGAAATTCCATCGGCATTCCGCCCGCCAGCATGACACCGCGCTTCACGGCCTCAATGAGTTGCGGGACATTGCCGTGGCAGGGATTGTAATCGCTATAGGTGTTGGTGATACCGACGATGGGGCGCTCCAGCGCATCATCGGAATAGCCCATCGCCTTGATGAAGGCCTTGCGCAGGAACAGCGAAAATCCGGGATCGCCGTAGCTGGTCAGCCCCTTCTTGAGACCCTTCGTCATCTTGCTTCCCGTCGCTTTGATTTGCGCGGCACATTAGAAGCATTTCAGGGACGTTGCAAAAGTCATGCTCAGCTTGATCGTCCATTATCTGGTCGTCCCGGCGCAAGCCGGGACGACCTTGAAATCAAATCTTGCGCGATGCCAGCGTGAAACGAAAATTCCTACATCGTCGCCCCGAGCACCCACGGTGCAAATTCCGCCGCGCCGAAATCAAAGGCTTCGCTCTTGGTCTGTTCTCCGGAAGCCACTCGCAGGATCAGTTCGAAAATACGCTGGCCGCATTCCTGCACGGTCTCATCACCGTCCAGAATGGTTCCGCAATTGACGTCCATGTCGTCTTCCATACGGCGGAACATCGGTGTGTTGGTCGCGAGCTTGATCGAGGGCGAAGGCTTGCAACCGAACACGCTGCCGCGTCCGGTCGTGAAGCATACCATATTGGCACCGCCAGCAACCTGCCCTGTTGCGGCCACCGGATCAAAGCCCGGTGTATCCATGAAGGTGAAACCCTTCTTGGTGACCGGTTCGGCATAGCCCACCACGTCAACAAGATTGGTGCTGCCCGCCTTGGCCATCGCGCCCAGCGACTTTTCAAGGATGGTCGTGAGGCCGCCTGCCTTGTTGCCGGGGCTCGGATTGGAATCCATCTCCGCGCCGTTGCGTTCGGTGTAATCCTCCCACCAGCGCATCAGCGCGACCAGTTTTTCGCCGACTTCAGGACTGACTGCACGGCGCGTCAGCAGATGTTCCGCGCCATAGGTTTCAGGGGTTTCAGAGAGGATCACCGATCCGCCGTGCCGCACCAGAAGATCGCTTGCTGCGCCGAGCGCCGGATTGGCCGATACGCCGGAATAACCATCCGAGCCGCCGCACTGCAACGCCACCGTCAGTTCGCTCGCAGGGCATGGCTCGCGCTTGATGTTGTTGGATTCCGCCAGCACCTCGCGCACGAAGGCGACGGCCTTCTCCACCGTCTTGCGCGAACCGCCGACATCCTGAATGTCAAGCGCACGAAGACGGCCCGCCAACCGCTGCTCTTCGAGGAAGCCGCCGATCTGATTCATCTCGCAGCCGAGGCCGAGGATGATCACATGCGAAAAATTCACATGCCGCGCGTAACCGCCAAGTGTTCGCCGCAGCACGGTCAGCGGCTCAAGCTGCGTCATGCCGCAGCCGGTCTTATGGGTGAGCGCCACCACGCCGTCGACATTCGGATAGTCTGCCAACGGATCGTGCCCGGCAAACGGATTGCGTTTGAAGACGTCGGCGACAAGACCCGCGACATGCGCGCTGCAATTCACCGAAGTGAGAATGCCAATGTAGTTCCGCGTCGCCACGCGTCCGTCCGGGCGGCGAATGCCATTGAATGTCGCTGGCAGATCGAAGTTCGGCGTCGGCTTGACGTCCACGCCGTAAGCATAGTCCTTCGAGAATTCGCCCATGCCGATGTTCTGCACATGGACATGCTGGCCCGGCGCGATCGGCTGTGTCGCGAAGCCGATGATCTGACCGTAGCGCATCACAGGCTGACCCGTCGCAATCGGTTTCACCGCGACTTTGTGACCGGCGGGAATGCGCTCTCCTGCCGTAATCCCAGGCGCCACCTCGGCACCGGGCAAGAGCGCCGCCCGCGCAATCACCACGCTGTCATCGGGATGAAGGCGGATCACAGGTGTCGGGGCCAAATTCGATGCCATGGCTATCGTCCTTGTCTTGGCTCTGGCGTCCTCTCCCCGTCCGGGGAGAGGTTTAACGAAGCTGGCTCAGGCCTTGCCGCCGGAATTCTTACGGATCTCACCAATGTGACTTTTCGCTGACATGGCCAGAAGGCCGCTGTCGTTGAGCACCGTGACCAGCTTGAAGCCACGCTCGATGGCGAGCGTTGCTCCCGCGTGTCCACTGCAATGAATCCCCGGGAACAGGCCGCGCTTCTCACATTCTTTCACGATCCGCTCATAGATATTGATGATCTCCGGCTCGGTTCGATCGAGCGTCGGATGCAGGCCGTAGGAGAAACCAAGATCTGACGGGCCGACATAAACACCGGCGATACCCTTCACATCGAGGATCGCTTCCAGATTCTCGACCGCAGTCTTGGTTTCGATCATCGGAATGCAGAGTGTCTCTTCATTGGCGGTCTGCTGATAGGTTCCGGCGGAGCCGTACATCATCGCGCGAATCGGACCGTTGCTGCGGGTGCCGCGCGGCGGATATTTCGCATACTGAACGAAGCGTTCGGCCTCTTCCTTCGTGTTGATCATCGGGCAAATCACGCCATAAGCGCCGCCATCGAGTACCTTGCCGATGATTCCAGGCTCGTTCCACGGCACGCGCACCATCGGCGTGACCGGATGGGCCTGCATCGCCTGGAAACACTGGATCATCGACTGATAGTCCTGCACGCCATGCTGCATATCGACCGTGACGCTGTCGAAACCGCATTGCGCCATCACCTCGGCGGAGAAGCCGGAGGGGATCGCGAGCCAGCCGTTGACGACCACCTTGCCGGCTGCCCAGACTTCCTTGACCTTGTTTGCCATTCGTTCATTTCCCGTTTCTGTTCTGATTATTGGCTGATTGGGGCGCGGGTCATGCATGAGCAGCCCTCCGGTGAGATGCCCTGATCCTTAACCTATCCGATTGCCTTGGCAACGGCTGCGTCGTCGATCCCCACCGACCGCGCCGTTGCCGCGATGGAATTCCATGTTTCCTCGGTCAACGGCACACCGTTTTTAATGCGATCCGCGCGTGTCGCCGCTTCCGGCTCGCCCGGTATCAGCACCGCATCATGCCCCTGCGCTAGTTTGCTGTCCTTGAAGAAAGAAATGTAGCGCGCGACTTCACCATCAAAGAAGTGAGCCGGGTCCACCACCTTCGGGTCGATGTAAATCGCCAACATGCCGTTGGAAAAGCGCCGGTCATGCTTGGTGGCGCCGTTACCGGTGAGTGCCCCGCCGAGCAGTTCGCACATCAACGCAAGGCCGGACCCCTTGTGATCGCCGAAAGCGCGGATCGCGCCCTTGCCCTGCGCATGGATGCGAGGCCCCTCGGCCTCATAAGGCCCGTAGAGCACATGCGGATCTTCGCTCATGCTGCCGTCTTCGTCGACCAGCGCACTCTTCGGCAATTTCTTGCCGCCACGGCTTGCTACCATCACCTTGCCTTCGGCAACGATAGAGGTCGCGAAGTCCAGCACCACCGGTCCCTGCCCGGGACGGGGAATGCCAACGCAATACGGGGCGGTGGAGAGCTTGCGCCCGACGCCACCATAAGGAGCGACCAGCACGGAGCCCGCCGCATTGACGAAGTAGATCGAGATCAATCCCTCAGCCGCCGCCATTTCCGCCCAGTCTCCGACGCGGCCAAGATGCCCGGAATTTTTCAGCGTCATGGCCGATAGCCCGCTGGCCTTGCACTTGTCGATACCGATTCTCACCGCCTGCGGCGTTACCGTCTGGCCGTAACCGAAGCCGCCATCCACAACTGCGATTGAAGGCGTATCGACCACCAGCTTGATGGTCTGGTCGGGAACGATGACGCCCTCTTTCGCCCACTTCACATACTGCGGCACGCGGATGACACCGTGGCTGTCATGCCCGGTCAGGTTCGCCGTCGTCAGATAGGTGGCGATGCGCTCCGCTTCAGCCTTCGAGGAGCCAGCACGCGAAAAGATATCGGCGACGAAGCCGATGAGTTTCTGAGAATTGATGGCGATCATGATCTAGTTTGTTGCCTTGGTATGGCCACCTAGGTAGGCAGCTCTGATTGCTTCGTTACCCCACAAGTCGTCAGGCTTGCCGCCGAGGGCGAGGCGGCCAGTCTCCAGCACGTAACCATAATCGGCCACGGACAATCCCATTCGCGCGTTTTGCTCGACAAGTAAAACAGTCGTTTCCTTGCGGATTTCACCGATGATTCGGAATACGGCTTGTACAATCACCGGCGCAAGGCCAAGCGACGGCTCGTCCAGCAGCAGCAAACGCGGCTTGGCCATCAGACCGCGGGCCACCGCAACCATCTGCAACTGCCCACCGGAGAGCGTCCAGCCGAGCTTGTCCGAGAATGCGCGGATGTCCGGGAACAGATCGAACATCGCATCCGCTTCGCGCGACAACTGAGCCTTCGCCACCTTCCGGTTCGACGCCCCCAACATGATGTTTTCTTTCACCGTGAGGCCGGGAAACACCCGCCGCCCTTCCGGCACATGGGAAATGCCAAGGCGCACAATCGCTTCCGGGCCGAGCCCGACGATGGACTTGCCATCGAACAGGATTTCACCGGCGGCAGGTTTCGCGAGACCGGAGATCGCGCGCAGCGTGGTCGATTTTCCAGCGCCGTTGGAGCCGAGCAGCGTGACCACCTGCCCTGCATCCACCTTCAAGGACACGCCGCGCAGCGCTTCGATTTCACCATACAGCACAATGAGGTCGTTGATCTCGAGCAGGGCCATGGCTCACTCCGTCCCGAGATATGCGGAGATGACGTCGGGATGCTGCAGCACCGCCAGCGATTCTCCGTCGGCAATCCGCTTGCCGAAGTTTAGCACCGTGATGTGCTGCGCCGCTTCGCGTACCAGCGTCATGTCGTGATCGATGATCAGAATGGTCAGCCCCTGCGCGGCGATCCGCTTGAGCAGATCATGCAGTTCGACCTTCTCGCTGGAGTTCAATCCCGCGGCGGGCTCGTCCAGCAGCAATAATGTCGGATTGCCCGCCAGCGCACGGGCGATCTCGATCAGGCGTTGATGGCCGTAAGAAAAACTGGACACCAACTCGTTGGCGCGTCCTCCCAGACCGACGAACGTGAGCGCAGACATCGCACGCTGCGTCAACGCATCCTGCCCGCCTTCGCCGATCAACGTGTTGCCGGGACGCTCCGCGCCAATCACAACATTCTCCAGCGCCGTCATCGACCTGAACAGCCGGATATTCTGAAAAGTGCGGCCGAGCCCGGACGCAGTGCGTTGATGGGCAGGCATGTCGGTGACATCGGTGCCGTCCAGCACGATCTTTCCCGACGTCGTCTTATAAAGGCCCGACAGCATATTGAGCGTGGTCGTTTTGCCGGATCCATTGGGTCCGATCAGGGCGTGCACGCTGCCGCGCCGCACCGACAGATCGACCTTGTCGACGGCCTTAAGCCCGCCGAAATGTTTCGACAACCCGGTCACCTCAAGAACCATGTCGCCGCCAGTCCTGGCCGGCGCAAGCTGCAGGGCGGGGCCAGCGACTTGAGCTGGCGATTTCGTCCGCCATTTGATGATCAACTCCTGAACGAAGCCCCATATGCCGTCCGGCATGAAACGAACGATCAGGATGACAAATAGACCGTAAATTGCGAGATACAGTCCTGGAATCGTTTTGAGAAAGCGCAGCCATTCCGGAATGAGAATCAGAAGACCGGTGCCGATCGCCGCTCCGATCGGCGAGGCCACCCCGCCCAGCAGCGCCATGGTCAGGAAGACGATCGATTCTGCGAAAGAGAACTGATCCGGACTGACATACGAGAAGCCGCCCGCAAACAATCCGCCGCCGATTCCGCCGAGCAATGCGCAGAGCGCAAAAGCCGCTACTTTTGTACGGAAAATATCGATACCCGCCACGCTCGCCGCGAGCTCATTGTCGCGAACCGCACGCATTGCGCGGCCAATCCTTGTATCCGGCAGATGCCAGACGATGTATCCGATCACCGCCAGCGCGGCGACGCAAAAAGCTAGAAACGACTGCTGCGACTGAAACAACGCCGGGCGGCCGATTTTCGAAATTCCGTCGGGGCCACGTGTCAACCAGATAGCATTGATCATGACAAGAGTTACGATCTGCTGGAACGAGATTGTCACCATGGCGAGGTAATGGCCGCCTAGCTTGAGTGTACTCATGCCGAGCAAAGCGCCCGCCGCGAGCGCCAGCAGCGAGCCTCCCACCAGGCATATCCAGAAATTGATCTGATAATCGGCGGTGCCGAGACCAACGACATAGGCACCGAGACCGAAGAATGCAGCTTGGGCGAGATTGATCTGGCCGCACAGGCCAAGCACCACCGACAGTCCGAACACCGCGATGGCAAAGGTCGTCGCCTGCATCAGGATGTTGAGAACGTAGCCGTCGAAGCTCATCGTCGCGGCGGCAACCACACCTATCGCGGCGACAATGAAATATGGCAAATGGCGCAGCACGAGCGGCGTGGAGCGCATGGTGGAGGTGACAGGCACGTTTTCGCTGGGAACGCTCATGCTTTTTCCGCCACACGCTCGCCGAAGATGCCTTGCGGACGGAAGACCAGGAACGCGATCAGCACAAGAAACGCGAAGGCATCCTTGTATGGTACCGAGATATAAGCCGCGCCGAATGTCTCGATGATTCCGAGGGCGATGCCACCGATGATCGCGCCGGTCACGTCACCGAATCCGCCAATGATTGTTGCGGCGAACGCCTTCAGCGCAATGGTTGCTCCCATCTGGATCGAAACGAAGAGAATGGGCGCCACCAGAATACCCGCCAGCCCTCCCAGCACAGCGGAATAAATGAACGTGATCATAATCATGCTTGATACCGAGATGCCGAGCAGCGACGCCATCTCCTTGTCCTGCGATGTCGCCTGCAGTTTCTTGCCGAGCATCGTATGCTCGAAGAACCAGTAGTTCAGGATCACGAGCGCAATGGTGACGGCGATGATCAACAAATACTGACTGTCGAGATAGACCGGCCCAAGCTGGATGCCCGGTGTTTCGAACCATCCCTCCAGCACCTGCGGCGCCGGCCCGTAGATCGCCAGAACCGAGTTGGCGAGAAAGATCGACGCACCGATGGTAGCGATGATGACCGGCAGGAATGTGCGGTGACGCAGCGGATAGTAGACGCCGAGATTGAAGATCACGCCGAACAACGCCATTCCGCCCAGCGAGATCAGGAACGACAGCCAGTACGGCCACTGCAGATCGACGGCGAACACCACCATCAGAAATGCCGCCACCATCGAGAACTCGCCTTGCGCGAAGTTCACGACATTTGTCGCGCGGAAAATCAGCACGAAGCCCAACGCCACAAGCGCATAGACCGAGCCGATTCCGATGCCCGTGAAGAGCAACTGAAGTATCTGATCCATAACATCCGACTTTCGAGGCACGCGGGCGCGGTCAGGTCATTGGCCGCCCGTCATCGGGACACGCTAAAGGCGAACGGCGGCCCCTTTTCGGAGGCCGCCGCGACGCTTACCGCTTCGCTTCGATATGTTTGTCGAAAACGATGGTCCCCTTCTCGTTCTTCACGATGTTATAGCCGTGAAGCCCGTCGCCGTTTTCGTCGAAGTTGTACTGACCCTCTGCACCTTCGAATCCCTTGATCGCCAGGATCGCAGTACGAACCTTCTCGGGCTCTGTGGACTTTGCCGCGTTCATCGCCTTTGCGAGTACGGTAACGGCGTCATAGGTCCATGCGCTCTGGTTGTCCGGTGCGAGCTTGTAGGCGTCGCGATAGGCTTTGCCATAGGCTTTGGCCGTCGGGCTGGACTCTTCGGCATAGTCGGCCACGCCATAAGTTCCGAACAACGATGCGCCCGCAAGCCGTGTCGAGGACACGCCGACAATGGACGGCGAGCCAACCCACGGAATGTTGACGCCAAGCTGGCGCAGCTGCCGCGCGAAAATGCCGAGATCGTTTTCGAAGGTGAAGTATGAGCCCAGCACGTCGGCGCCGGATTGCTTGATCGCCAGCACCACCGGAGTGAAATCCTGGCTCTGGTTGGCGTAGCCCTGATCGAGCACGGGCGTAATGCCGAGCTTGCTCAGTCCTTCGGTGAGCGCCTTGCCGCCCGCCGTGCCGAACGCATCGGTGGAATGCAGCACGGCCCACTTCTTCTTGCCCAGCGTGTTGGTGCCGTAATCCGCGATCACGCTTCCCGAATAGCTGTCGTTCGGGCGGAAACGGAACAGCCACTTGTTACTCATATGGGTCAGGTTAGGATCGGTTCCGCCGATTGCCATCGGCTTGCCGAGTTTCAGCACGTCCGGCGCCATCGCATGAACCTGCGTCGAGCGGATAGATCCAAGGAAGGCAACAATGTCCGGCTGAGCCGCCAGCTTTGAGAAGGCGAGGACAACGCCTGGATTGGTGGTCTGATCGTCCTCGGTAATCAGTTCAACCTGCTTGCCGAGAATGCCGCCTGCCTTGTTGACCGCCTCAAGTGCAAGCTTCGCTCCGTTAAGTGCGAACTTGCCCTGCTCCGCCGCCGATCCTGTGACCGGGAGAACCATGCCGATCTTGACGGTGGCGCCCTGTGCTCCGGCGCTCTTGATGAACGCGGGTGTCGCGAGAGTTGCAGCAACACCGGCGGTGAAATCACGTCGCGTTAATTTCATTCGTCGTCCTCCCAAATGACCGTGCTTTTTCTGCCGGCCTTGGAGAGGATTAGATGTCCGAAAAACGGGAATGTCTACCGATCCGCCGCGGAAAAGTGTCAAACATCCGATCTTTGCGCTGCAGCGTGCGCGAGGCAGGGAAACCTTGCCCGGCGCCCCTGGAGGGGTCCCGTCATCGAACCGACAAAAAGCCTCCCTGCGGCAATTCTGCCATTTTGGTGCACTGCGCCACGTTTTAGTATGAACCAAAGCGTGCTAAGACCTACTAATAGAGACCGACCGCAACGATGGTGTTTACAGATGTTTTTTCCCGCTCTCCGTTTTGATTATCGCCGTTTCCGCGTAGCCGCTCTGACGGCAGCTGCCCTGACGGCCCCCACACTTGCCCAGGCAGACTCTTCTCCATTTGCCAATTATGCAGGCAATTGGTCCGGCAACGGCACGATTACCATTGCAGAGGGCGGCACCGAACGCATCCGTTGCCGAGGCACTTACACCGTCGACGGCAGCGGCAATAACCTGCATCAGGTGCTGCGCTGCGCCAGCGATAGTTATAAATTCGAACTCACCAGCGACATCGCTGCGAAGGGGAACAGCATTACCGGCTCATGGAGCGAGGCGAGCCGCGGCGTCAATGGCAGCGTCGAAGGCAGCATCTCGAATGGACAGGTTACTGCGCTTGTCCAGACCAACGGTTATGCAGCGACATTCAACGTCAGCACACGCGGCAACAGGCAGTCGGTCAACATCAGTTCCAAGGGCGAACTGCGAGGCGTGACGATCAACCTGGCGAAGGGCAACTAAGCTTCCTGCTGACACGACAAAGGCCCGCCGGAACATCCCGGCGGGCCTTTTTACGTTTGGTCTGGATGCGAGGGCGCCCTACTTGCTGCCCCATGCCGCCTTGATGCGGTGAGACGTGCTGATAAGCCACATGGCCGTCGGCCGCAGGATAAACAGGTCCGCGATCAGCGCCGCGATCATGGAGAACGCGGAGAGCCATCCGAACAGCCGCAAGGACGGCAGGTCGGAGAACACCGTCACCACAAGACCGCAGGCCAGCACCACGGTCGTCAGGATCAATGCCGGCCCGACAAGCACCGTGGCGCGCTCAACGGCTTGCGCCTCGTCGACACCAGGCTTCTCCTCAAGCCGCAGCCTGTTGAGGAAATGGATCGTCGCACTCAGCCCGAGGCCGAACGACACGGTCAATGCGACCACGCTGGCAAACTGCAGACCCTCCCCCAGGAACCACAGAACCGTTCCCGACAGCACCACCGGAAAAATACCGGGCAGGATGCTGGCGAACATGACCACCACAGAACGAAACGCAAGTCCGATGAAGACGGCCACCAGCAGGAATTCGATGGTGAGACCGTGGTTCAGTTTGCCGATCATGCTGGCGCTGTTGCGCGCAGCAATGGCAGACAAACCGGTCACCGCTATATTGTAGCCGGGATGCGCGCTCCGGACCGCTCCCATCGCGGCGTCCAGTTTCTCAACCGTTGGCAGAATTTGGCTCGAATCGAGATCGGGCACACGTCCTGAAACGACAACCGCGTCCTGGTTTTCGGAAATAAAGCGCCGCGACAGATATTTCGGCAGAACGTCGACATACTCCTTCAAGATCGCGACGTCGGAGCGGCCAGCCTTTTCAGCAAGCCAGCGTCGCAATGTCTCAATCGACCAGACGTTGCCGACGCCCGCCTGCTTTTCGATGATCGAATGGACCGCGGCGATAGTATCGAGCGTTTCCTGATCGTAGAGCGACTTGCCCTTCGGGAACTCGATCAGCACGTCGATCGGATTGGCACCCGTGAGCTTGGCGTCGAGACGGCTTGAGGCTTCAACCGCCTGCTGCTTGTCCGGCACCTGATCGGCAAGTCGATAGCGCGGCTCAAGGCTCGCGTAGATAATGCCGAGGCCGACGACCACGAGCAAAGCAATCAGACTGAAAAGGCCCGGATGGCCGACCATGCGTTTGGCAATAAACGCGCAGAACGCGCGGAGCGCCTCGACTCCCCGATCAGCGCCCTTCACCTTGGTGGCGAGCAGATTTTCCTTACGGACCAGCAGCACGCCGAACACCGGCACCAGCGACAGCACCGCGATCAGCGCGATGATCGTTGCCATCAGTCCCGCCTCACCGAACGTCCGGATCAAATCGGAATCGGAGAATTGCAATGCAAGAAACGACAGCGCCGCGGTGCCGTGGGTCAGCACGCAGGCCGGTCCGACCACCAGCACGGCGTTACGAAACGCCGTGTATTTGTCCTCGCCCGCAATCAGCCGGTCGCGCGCGGCGAATGTAAGCTGCATCGAGTCGGCGAAACTGATCACCATGATGAGCGGCGTCATCACGTTCAGGAACATATTGAGGCTGAAGCCGAGCCATCCCAACGTACCGATCGAGAGGAGAATCGCCAGAAGCGGCGGAAACGCCGCAACAATCATGAACGAAATGCGGCGGAAGAAGATGATCGCGATGATACAGCCAGCCAGAATGCCCGCGATATTGTAGGTCAGGCCGTCGCGCTCGACCGCGTTGCGGATCTCGAGTTGCATCACCGGCACGCCGGACAACTGGCTATTGAGGCCGGTGCCTTCAAGATCGTCGTTCATGATCTTGCGGACTTCGCCGATAGTGGCATTGAGGCCCTTGTTGCCGACGATTGCTGGGTCCAGCGCCAGCACGATCAGCGCAAGCGTGCCATCCTCGGACAACAGCTTGCCCTTGATGACTTCGTTATCCCTGACCCGTTTGATAAACTCGTCATAGGCAGCGCCTTCCGGCAGCGTCTCCGGGAACAGCGCGGCGGGCAACCTGCCGCCTTCGGGCGGTTGCCGGGCCGAGAACAGCGAGATGATACCGCGCGTGCCATCCACGAGTTGCAGGTCAGTGACCAGGTCGCGCAGCTTCTCAAGTGAATTACGTTCCAGCAGCGACTTGCCCTCTACCACAACCAGCACGTCATATTCGCTGGACGGAAAGCGCTTGGTCACCTCTTCGTACTGCTTGTACTCGGGCGTGTCGGAACGAAACAATTGGCTCAGCGAATCGTCGATCTTGATGCGCTGGATGCCGAATACGGCAATCACGACCAGCGCAAGAAGGACCACCGCCGCTGTGCGCGGCGCGCGCAATGCAATCAGCCCTATCCGTTCCAGACCGAACGCAATACTGAAATCGCGCTTCCCGGAATCACTGTGAGCGGACTCTTTTGAAATCTGGTGCAACGGAACCGTTCCGATTCGAGAGTAAGCCGACGTTTTATCTAGCAGATTTCCCTGATCTGCGGCATGCCCGCCGAATAAAGCAGCATTAAGTAGCCCTTGCGACACACCGGCCGCTCTCGGCCCCTAATCGGACCAGAACGCAGCACCACCGGTCGGACCGGATTTGCCCCAAAATGCGGCAGACAGGCCGATTGGCTCTGGCCGGGCGGGGCCGAATACCGGTTTTGACGTCGTGTCCGCTGAGATATAACCCCCGGCCATGTCGTACAAAGTCGCTGCCTTTTATCAGTTCGTCGCGCTCCCCGATTTCGAGAACCTCCGGGAGCCATTGCGTAATATGTGCGTGGCGCTGGATATCAGAGGGATCATTCTCCTCGCCGCCGAAGGTATCAACGGCACCGTGGCCGGCGGCGACGCCGCGATCGATGCTCTGATGAACCAGCTACAACATGGTGCCCTGTTCAATGGCCGGCTGGACAATCTGGAACTGAAATTCTCCACCGCCGCCAACATGCCATTCAACCGGATGAAGGTCCGCCTGAAGAAGGAAATCGTCCGGCTGGGCGATCCTGAAACCGATCCAAATGCCCAGGTCGGCACCTATGTCGATGCTGCGGACTGGAACGATCTCATCAAGCGGGAGGACGTCCTGCTACTCGACACGCGCAACGCATTCGAGGTCGAGATGGGGACCTTTGAAGGCGCTATCGATCCGAAGATAACCCGCTTTGGCGAATTTCCGGAGTTTGCCGGCAAGTCGCTCGATCCGGACAAGCACAAGAAAATTGCGATGTTCTGCACCGGCGGTATCCGCTGCGAGAAAGCCAGTTCTTACCTGCTGTCGCAGGGCTTCAAGGAAGTCTACCATCTCAAGGGCGGCATCCTGAAATATCTGGAGGACATTCCCGAGACGCAAAGCCTGTGGCGCGGCGAATGCTTCGTGTTCGACCAGCGCGTCGCGCTCGGTCACGGCTTGAGCGAGCGTCAGGAATTGGGCAGCGACGGCGACCACACCGACGCAACCGAAATCGACATGAGTGAGCAGGCCAATGACTGAGACCACGTCGCCTGCGGCACGGATCGATGCGCTGGAAATCCGGATCGCCTATCTGGACGAAACCATCGAGACCCTCAACAACACCATCACCGCACAATGGAAGCAGATCGACGCTCTGAGCCGCGAAATGCTCAACCTGCGCGAACGGCTTGAAGACGCCGAAGCAAAGTCAGGCTCGCCCATCACGAACGAGCCGCCGCCCCATTATTAGGGCTGGGACTCATTGGCATGTGACTCAACGCGGATTGAGCTGAGCATACACACGCAAGCGATCACGCCGCTTACCTGAGCTCGCTTTTTGGCAAACTTAGACATGGCGCGACGCCCGATCTGAAAACGCTTATCGGTGATCGCTCTGGTCGGCGGTGCAGTGCCGATGGAATCAGGGCTGTGCCAAGGAAGTTTTTTCCATGGAGTCGTTCACAGCATCGCGAAAGGCCCGGACTTCACGGTTGAGGTCAATCAGGCGCTTGGGTGACATACGGGCCGCCGCAAACAGCGTTTCCCCCAGACAGCGTGACTTTTCGCGCATGGCCGTTCCCTTGGCTGTGAGGCTCACAACGACTTGTCGCTCGTCTTCGGGATTCCGTTTCCGCACAACAAAGCCAGCCTGCTCAAGCCGTTTCACAAGGGGCGTGATCGTGCTCGATTCCAAGGCCAGCCGATCGGCGATAGTCCCAACGCTTTGCGCATCGCGTTCCCACAATGTGCTCAAAACAAGATACTGCGGGTAGGTGATTTCCAACGCATCCAGCAGCGGCTTGTAAGCACGGCCGATGGCGATGCTGGCGCTATACAGCGCAAAGCAGAGTTGCTGATCCAGTGTGATGTCATTCACGGTCATTCTCTCGACTTATCACAATAACGTATATCGCGATAATTAATTCTGGACGCCTCGCCCAACAATCCTCATAAATATATCGCGATAATAATTATCGTAATATATTTATGAGGCCGCAATCGGTCTCACTCGGCGATGGAGAGTGACATGACGACAACGGACAGCCTGACAAATGCGGGTGCGAAGGCAGGATTAACCGGGAACTTGGCGCGCTATTATCTCGTTCGGGCCATTGTCGCTGCGGTGTGGGTGGCGGCGGCAGTAGCTATTGGCCGCTCGAACGCCACTGCCGCGGCGCTGCTGCTGGTCAGCTATCCCGCCTGGGACGCGTTGGCGAATTGGTTTGATGCTCAAAACAGCGGTGGGCTCAGAACGAACCTGACGCAAGCGCTCAATATCGCAGTCAGCATTCTTGCCGCAATCGCAGTGGCCGTCGCTTTGCAGTCGAGCATGAATGCCGTGCTCGTGGTCTTTGGGATCTGGGCGAGTGCGGCGGGACTGGCCCAGTTGTTCACCGGCGTTCGCCGCTGGCGCAAGTTCGGTGCGCAGTGGGCGATGATCCTCAGCGGAGCCCAGTCGACGCTTGCAGGTGTGTTCTTTGTCACACAAGCAGGTGGTGCCAAGACTCCGACGATTGTGGATGTCGCGCCATACGCAGCTTTCGGTGCGTTTTACTTTCTGGTCTCGGCTGGATTGCTGATGTTCGCAAATCGCCAGCGAGCCACCTGATCGCTTCACCCCGCGCGAACCGTGGCGAGGGATATGACGCCCTCGCCGCAAGCTGAAGATAACCCAAAACGCCTTTATTCTTTGGTCTAATCCGGCCCTGGCAAATTGTAATTCCAGCGCGGCTATGTATGGTCGCCGCCCTGGGACACGAGGGAGGACCGAAATGCGTAAACTTGCACTTTTCACCGCCGCCGCAGCGACGCTGCTGGCGATGCCGGCATCGGCAGACGATCTCAAAATCGCTCTGATTTACGGCAAGACCGGGCCGCTGGAAGCCTATGCCAAGCAGACGGAAAACGGTCTGCGCATGGGTTTGGAATACGCCACCAAGAACACGATGACGGTCGATGGCCGCAAGATCGTTTTGATCACCAAGGATGATCAGGGCAAGCCCGACCTTGCAAAGGCGGCGCTGGCCGAAGCCTATCAGGATGACAAGGTCGATCTCGCCATCGGCACCACGGCTTCCGGCGCCGCGCTGGCCATGCTGCCGATCGCCGAAGAAAACAAGAAAGTGCTGATTGTCGAGCCGGCCGTCGCCGACGCCATCACCGGCGAAAAGTGGAACCGCTACATCTTCCGCACCGGCCGCAACTCATCGCAGGACGCGATCTCGAATGCAGTCGCTATTGGCAAGCAGGGCGTGACCATTGCCACGCTCGGCCAGGACAACGCATTTGGTAAGGACGGCGTCGCTGCTTTCAAGGAAGCGCTCAGCAAGACCGGCGCGACACTCGCCGCGGAAGAATATGTCCCGGCGGCGACCACGGACTTCACGGCAGCCGCGCAACGCCTGTTCGATGCACTGAAGGACAAGCCCGGCCGCAAGATCATCTGGGTGATCTGGGCTGGCGGCGGCGACCCGCTGACCAAGATCCAGGACATGGACCCGAAGCGTTACAACATCGAACTGTCGAGCGGTGGCAACATCTTGCCCGCGCTGGCTGCCTACAAGCGGCTGCCTGGCCTCGAAGGCGCGACCTATTATTACTACGCCATTCCGAAAAACCCGATCAACGACTGGCTCGTCGCCGAACACCAGAAGCGCTTTAACGCTCCGCCGGACTTCTTCACCGCCGGTGGCTTCGCTGCTGCGATGGCGGCAGTCACCGCCGTGCAGAAGGCAAAATCCACTGACACCGAGAAGTTGATTGCGGCCATGGAGGGCATGGAATTCGACACGCCCAAAGGCAAGATGGTGTTCCGCAAGGAAGACCATCAGGCACTGCAGAGCATGTATCACTTCAAGGTCAAGGTCGATCCGAACCTCGCTTGGGCCGATAACGAACTGGTGCGTGAGCTGAAGATCGAAGACATGCAAATTCCGATCAAGAACAAGCGGTAACAAGGCACGTCGTCATTACGAGCGAAGCGAAGCAATCCAGCCCTAAAACTGGATTGCTTCGCCGCTGTCGCTCCTCGCAACGACGAGGGAAGCAAATCATGCCCCTGACCTTAGAAACCCGTGACCTGACCATCCGTTTCGGCGGCCACGTCGCCGTTAACAAGGTAAGCTGCACATTTCGCCCCGGCGAATTGACCGCCATCGTCGGACCGAACGGTGCGGGCAAAACGACCTACTTCAACCTGATTTCCGGACAGCTTCGCCCAACTGCGGGGGATGTCCACCTCGATGGCGAAAACATCACCGGCCTCTCCGCTCCGCTGCGCACGCGCAAAGGATTGGGCCGCGCGTTTCAGCTCACAAACCTGTTTCCCAACCTCAGCGTCGAGGAAAACGTCCGCCTCGCCGTGCAGGCCGCATCCGGCCTGCACTACGAGATGCTGCGTCCGTGGATGAAGCGCCGCGACCTGATCGAACGTGCCGACGCCATCCTTGACTCCATTGCGCTCGGCAACCGGCGCGCGGTTGCTGCGGCCGCCCTCTCCCATGGCGACCAGCGCAAGCTCGAAGTCGCGCTGATGATGGCACTCGAGCCGAAAGTCTTCATGTTCGACGAACCGACGGCAGGCATGAGCGTGGATGAGGTGCCGGTGGTACTCGACCTGATCGCGCAATTGAAGCGGGATACCGGCAAGATCATTCTTCTTGTCGAGCACAAGATGGACGTGGTGCGCTCTCTGGCCGACCGCATCATCGTTCTGCACAACGGACAACTCGTCGCCGACGGCAAGCCCGCCGAAGTGATTGCTTCACCCATCGTACAGGAAGCCTATCTCGGCATCACGCCTGGAAAGACCGCCGCATGAGCGACATGCTGACCCTTACCGGCGTCCACACCCACATCGCGCAATATCATATCCTGCACGGCGTCGACTTCACTGTCCCGCAAGGCCAGACGACGATGCTCCTCGGCCGCAACGGCGCCGGAAAGACCACGACGCTGCGCACGATCATGGGGTTGTCGTCGCCATCGTCCGGTCAAATCGAACTTGCAGAACAACGCATCGAGAAGCTGGAGACGCCGGACATCGCCAGTCTCGGCGTGGGATACGTGCCCGAAACCATGGCAGTGTTCTCAGACCTGACCGTGAAGGAAAACCTGATCGTTGCTGCGCGCGAAGGCCCTCTCGACGACACGCGCCTGGAATGGATTTTCGGGTTCTTTCCGGCGCTGAAACGCTTCTGGCTGTCGCGCGCAGGTTCGCTTTCCGGCGGGCAGAAACAGATGCTGTCGATCGCCCGCGCCATTGTCGAGCCACGCAAGCTGCTTCTGATTGATGAGCCGACCAAAGGCCTCGCTCCCGCCATCGTGGTCAACCTGATCGAATGCCTTGCCGAGGTGAAGAAGCGCGGCGCAACCATCTTGCTGGTCGAGCAGAATTTCCGCGTGGCGCAGGAAGTCGGCGACAACGTGCTGGTGATGGATAACGGCAAGATCGTCCATCGCGGCGCGATGGACGATCTCGCGAAAGATACGTCGCTGCAGGAAAAGCTGCTGGGTCTCAGCCTCGAGGCGCATCAATGACCGATACAACGACTTCTCCCGCCAACGCGGAGCAACTTCCGCAAGCCCGCCGCGATTTTATCCCCCTGCTGCTACCGGTCGCGCTTGCGCTGGCCATGATCCCGTTGATCGGCTCGCCTTCAACATGGGTGACGCTGACAGTCGCGAGCCTCGCCATGGGCATGATGATTTTCATCATGGCGTCAGGTCTGACGCTCGTGTTCGGACTGATGGACGTACTGAACTTCGGCCACGGCGCATTCATCGCCGTCGGCGCCTATATCGCGACGCTCGTACTGGTGCCGATGGCGAGCTACGTGCAGGCCGACTCGCTCACACTGAACTTGCTGGCGCTGGCTCCTGCTGCATTGCTCGCCATGGCGGTGTCCGGCGCCCTTGGTCTTGTGTTCGAACGCGTGCTGATCCTCCCCGTCTACGGCAATCACCTCAAGCAAATCCTGATCACCATGGGCGGGCTGATCGTGGCCGAACAGATGCTCTACGCGTTGTGGGGGCCGGAGCGTATTCCCCTCCCGCTTCCTTCGTCCCTGCGCGGCTCGTTCATCTTCGGTGACATCGCAATTGCCAAATATCGAGTGCTGGCCATGCTGGTCGGCCTTACCGTGTTCGGCCTCGTGCTGCTGGTGCTGAACCGAACCAAGATCGGCCTTCTGATCCGTGCCGGCGTTGAAAATCGCGAGATGGTCGAGGCGCTTGGTTACAAGATCAAGCGGCTGTTCCTCGGCGTGTTCATGGCAGGTTCCGCCCTCGCCGGTCTCGGCGGCATCATGTGGGCGCTCTACCGCGAGGAAGTCCACGCATCCATCGGTGGCGAACTGACGGTGCTGGTGTTCATCGTCATCATCATCGGCGGCCTCGGCTCGATCGGCGGCTGCTTCATCGGCGCCGTCCTGGTCGCCATGGTGGCAAACTATGGCGGCTTCCTGGTGCCGAAGCTGGCGCTGGTCTCGAACATCCTGCTGATGGTTGCAATCCTGATGTGGCGGCCGCGCGGACTTTACCCGGTGACAAATCGATGATGATCCTTTCCGGCGACCCTCCGCGCAGTCGCGTTCTCAGCCTTCTGCTCATCGTCATCGTCACGCTGCTGGCACTCGCGCCGTTCCTGTTCCCCGGCGCGAAGGCCATGAACGTGGCCTCCAAGATCTGCATCTTCGCCGCACTGGTCGCTTCCTACGACCTGCTGCTCGGTTACACCGGCACGGTCTCGTTCGCACACACGATGTTCTATGGCATCGGCTCCTACGCCATCGCCATCGCACTCTATGCGATGGGGCCGACATGGGCCGGTGTCGCGACAGGCATTATTATCGGTCTGCCATTGGCCGCACTGCTTGCGCTTGGGATCGGCCTGTTTTCGCTGCGCGTGCAGGCGATATTCTTCGCGATGATCACACTTGCGGTGGCGTCAGCGTTTCTCGTGCTGGCTTCGCAACTGTCATGGCTCACCGGCGGCGATGACGGCCGCAGCTTCCGGCTGCCGGAATTGCTGCGGCCCGGCACAGTGCTGATCTCGAAGGATGTGCTCGGCTTTGAGTTCAATGGCCGGACGCTGACTTATTACATCGTATTCTTCGGCGCGGCGGCGATGATCCTGTTGCTGCTGCGGATCGTGAATTCGCCTTTCGGCCGCGTGCTGCAGGCTGTGCGCGAAAACCGGTTTCGAGCCGAAGCCCTCGGTTATCGCACCGTGTTTCATCTGACATGGGCCAACGTCATCGCTGCCCTCGTGGCTGCGGCTGCGGGTATGCTGAACGCATTATGGCTGCGCTATGCTGGCCCGGACACTTCGCTCTCGTTCACCATCATGGTGGACATTCTGCTGATGGTCGTGATCGGCGGTATGGGAACAATGTATGGCGCGATCATCGGCGCGGCGATGTTCATTCTCGCGGAAAACTATCTGCAGGCATTGATGGGAATGGCCTCGAAGGCCACCGCGAACGCGGGCATCCCCGTTCTGCCGGACCTGCTGCACCCTGACCGCTGGCTGCTCTGGCTCGGTCTGCTGTTCATCGCCAGCGTCTACTTCTTCCCGACCGGCGTGGTCGGCAAGCTACGCGGAAAGAGCTGATACAAAAATGGCCGGGACAAGCCCGGCCATAGCGCAACTCCAAACAGTCGACGCGCAGTTATCGCGCCGGGTCAGGATAAACCAGACTTCGCCAGCCGCTGCGATCGAACGGCTTCCATTCGCCTTCCGCCTGCGCGAGACGCTCGGCGACGGCATAAACGATCGCCGGGTGGTGACCCATGCCGCAATGGCTCGCGCCCTGCACTTCGATATTCTCGGCGTAAGTCCCAGGCTGTTCAACGCAGGTCTGCCACGCACAGATGCCGTCGGTGCGGCTGAAAATCGCCGTGGTCGGCACGGGCGGAGTCTTCGACATATCACCGCCCAAGTGACGATCGTTATCAGCACGCTGTCCGCTGACGGCTTCGTAAGTGCGCCATGCATTTGTCGCACGCGGATGACCGCCGAAGGGGCTGCCGAGCGTAATCACCGAACGCACACGGTCCGGCATCATCTTGGCAAGCTGACGCGCATAGATTCCGCCGAGGCTCCATCCTACGAGACTGACCTTGCGGCCGTGAGTCTCGTTGAGGTCCTTCACCAGATTGCGCATCGCCTCTTCGACACCGGCACGCGGACCGAGATTGCGGCCAAGACCCCAGCCGCTCACCGCATAGCCTCTGCTCTTCAAAAATGACCGCAGCGGACGGGTCGCAGTATCGCTGGTGATAAGCCCGGGCAGCACAAGCACCGGATGACCGTCGCCCCTCGGCGCAAGACTCAGCAGCGGAAGCGCACCGAGGAAGGCACCGAACTCGTTGATGGCGCGCGCCTCCATCAGCATCAACAATCGTGACGGCGGGCGAAGCGTCTGAACAGCAGCGGACATTCGATTTCCTTTTCGTCTGCACGTTCCGGCTTTCGGCCGGCCGAACTCAGTCAATTTCGATATGCGAAACACCCGGTAAAAACGCAAATCAACCAAACGGTCCTGAAAGCTAGGGGACGATTTTCTCCATTACAAGACACCCAAAGAGCGTTTCAAACGCATGTTCTGTGGACTGTGGCCAATTTGCTTCGCGTTCATCACAGCGCCTTCAGCGCCATTTCCGCCGTATGCAGCGCAAGACCAGCCAGGCCGCCAATCAATGCACCGTTGAAACGGATGTATTGAAGGTCTTTGCCAATGTTGATCTCGATGAGATTGATGAGCTGCTTCATGTCCCATGATTTGACCTGATCGGCGATGAACCGCGATACGCCGCTCTTCTGATCGGCGATGAAGCTGCGAAGCACGGCGACGACCCCCTTGTTGATCTCGTCGCGTATGCCGTTGTCGGCGCGCAACTGAGCCCCCGCCTCGACAAACACACCGCTGAGGTGATGATGCAGGACGTTGCTCTCGCCGCGGGCACTCCCTTCAATGAAGGTCTTGACGTTGGCCCACATGTCGCGGGCAAGCGCAGCAAGCTCCGGCCGCGCCAGAAGATCGCGCTTCAGTCCATCGATCCGGTCTGCATAGGCCCTGTCATTCGACAGTTTGTCCGGGAGCGTCATAAGGATGCGATCGACCTCGTCGCGAAACGGATGCTTCGGATCGGCACGCACTTCTTCGAAGAACGAGGTAGCGGACGCCGCAATCCGCTTCAGCAGGAACTTGTCAGCACGATAAAGCTTCAGCAGCGTGGGAAGCTCGTTGCGGATTTTTTCGCGGATCATCTCAAGCGTTTCCGGCTTGTTGAGCGAGTCGTGTATCGCCTGCAGCAAGTCGTCGAGCATCTCCTTATGCCGTCCCTCCGCAACAAAGCCGCGAAGCGTACCGGCAGCCAGCGGCGCGAGATCGACGCTTTGCAACTGCGTCACGATGCGGCGCGTGAAATAGGATCGCAGTCCCGATGTCTCGGCAGCCGTCAGCGCTTCCGGCAACATACGGAGAACGAAACGCGCAAGATCGGAGCTTTTCTTCGGATCGGTCAGCCAGTCCGAGATGAAGGATGCGAAGTCGATTTCGCGCAGTTTTGCATCGACCGGTGCCGGGCTGAGAAAATGAACTTCGATGAATTCACCCAGCTTGTCCGCGATCCGGTGCTGGTTTTGCTGGATGATGGCGGTATGAGGGATCGGCAAGCCCAGCGGCCGCCGGAACAGCGCGACCACTGCGTACCAGTCCGCCAGACCGCCGATGGTCGCCGCCTCGGCAAAGGCCGCGACAAATCCGAATGCCGGATGCATACGCTCCATCACCTTGGCGATGATGAGTACGACGACGCAGCCCCCGAGCACGAGAGTCGCGAGCATCTTTACACGGCGCAACTCGGCGGCCCGCGCGATATCGCCTGCGTCTGCGATCAGTACGAATTTTTCTTTTTCAGCCATGGTCGATCCCGATCAACCGACATTGCATCCCGAACCAGCTCCCGTCAAAGGAGCTCGTGATCCGTCTCCGACATTCGGATCCCTTCTCGGCCGGGACCTTTTACGAATGTCAGAACCGGAAGATCGCACGAATCGTGGTGCCGGTGTCCTGCGTTCGCTCGAAAGGCTCCGCAGAGTGAAGCGGACGCCGGATAAAGGACACAGGCTCGAGGCAAACAAAGGCCCGCTCGAGGCGGGCCTTTGATCGTCAGATCGTGAGATGGTCGAGGCCGGAAGGATCAGGCCGACTTGGTGTAGGACGCAACCTTCGCGAAGTTGTCCTGCGCGGTCTTCGCACCGTCGGCGATCAGCTTGCCGAAGTATTCGGTGGTCGCCTTGGCGCGCGACATCACGACTTCGCCCTGAGCACGGAGCAGATCACCCTGGATGGTCACGGCTTCGTTCAGCGACTTCGCCGAAGCAAGTTTGTCGATACCGGCAAACAGGGCCTGCGCGTCTTCGTAAACGGCCTGCTGGATGTTGCGGGAGATTTTCGCGGTCTCGCTGACCGAGCCGGCGACAGCGGTTTCGATCGCCGAGGTCACCTTTTCCGAACCGTTGTGGATGTCGGTGGCGCGGTCCTTGGCAGTGCCCGCAGCCTTCTTCACGAACTCACGCGCAGCTTCAGGAACTTCAACGTTCGGGAAGTTCTTGAGCGCATCGGTGACGGGCGCGAAAGCGGTCTTGACGGTGTTCAGCACGGACTCAGCGTTGAAAGAATTGGTCATGGTCATCTCCATCCTCAGGGTTTGAGCTATGGCTCATCCCCGTCCGAAATGGCCCGGGGCAAGATGGTTATGCCAAAGTCTTAGATGCACCGCAACAAGAATGTTGCATCGCGTCATCACGAACCCGTGACACATGAAAACTACAATATTTTTAATATGTTACCCAACGGCTTCCGGCAGCCCATAGGCTTCCAGTTGAGCCCGAACCTTGGACACATTGTGCCCCAGCATCACAATGTCATGGGTTTTGCCTGCCAGATCGCGCACCTGATCATGCAGGAGAGCCTCCGCCTTGAAGCCAAGGCTCTCGAACAGCGCGATCGCCCCCGTCTGATCGACCGTCATCTGGGCGACGATCTTCTCCAGGCCCGATTCCAGCGCCAGCGCGAACGTTTCCTGTGACAGCGCCCGGCCCACCCCGAGGCCACGAACATCCTTGGACACGACCATACGGATTTCGCCAACATGGGGAGACCACGACAGCGGGTCGCGAACGATCGTGCCGCAGCCGACCACGATCCCATTCTTGATCGCCAGCAAGCTAACGAGTCCGCCGCGATCGATCTCCTTGATCCAGGCGGACAACACCTTCGGCTCGCTGATGTTACGCGGAATGAACAGCAGATCGTGAACCGGAAGCTTCTGCGCGAAAGCCAGAACTGCCGCCTCATCCGCAGCGGTCATATGGCGAAATTCGATCTCCCCGCCTTCGGTCATCACGCGGCGTGGATAGGAACGGACTTCAGTATTGCTCATGTTGATCGCTCACTTAACCAGGAATCGAGTTTGGGCCAGAGACGCTTGATGGCATTCGCGCCGGCGACAAGACTGACATGGCCACCCTTGAGAATGACTTCGGTTTTATCGGCTGATCCGATCTTCTCGATCAGATGCTTGGCAGCATCATAAGGGACGATGTGATCGTGCTCGGCGACGGCGTGCAGGATCGGGATCTTGATCTTGGAAAGTTCCGCAGGCCGACCGCCCACACTCATCGTGTCGTTGTAGAGCTTGTTGTCCCACATCAGATCCTTGGTGATCGCGCGGAAGTATTCGCCAGCCAGCGGCAACGTATCCTGCGCCCAGCGATCGAACATCCGGTAGGATTTCACGAACTCGTCGTTCCAGATGTTCTCCCAAAGCTGAATCTGTCCGACAGCGCGCGACGCAGGCCGCAGCATTTCGAATGAGGACAGAATCATCTCCGGCGGCACATTGCCAACGCTATCGACAAGTTGATCCACGTCGAAATATCGCCGGTCCGAAAAATTCTGGAACAGCTTCATTTGCCGGAAATCGATCGGCGTCGTGAAACACACCAGATTCTTCACCGGACCGTCGTGGAAGATCGACGTGTAAAGCAGAGAGAGAACGCCGCCAAAGCAATAGCCTATGACATTGACGTCGGTTTCTCCGGAATCCTCCTGTACGCGTTTGATGCAGTCCGGAATAAAACCGAGAACATAGTCCTCCATACGCAAGGACTTTTCCTCGGGCCGCGGCGCAGTCCAATCGAGCATGTAGACATCAAAACCCTTCTTGAGAAGGAATTCGATGAAGCTCTGCCCCGGCACCATGTCGAGGATGTAGCCCCGGTTGGTCGTGGCCATCACGATCAGAATCGGGATGCGATAGATCTCATCCGCCAGCGGCCGATAGTGATAGAGATTCATCGTGCCTTTGGAGAGGATGATGTCTTTCGGCGTCGATCCGAGCGCGGGGCCGGATGACGCGAAATACTCCACGCCCTTGATGCTGCGCTGTATCGCACGCTGGACTTCCGTCTGGATACGCTCTCCAACCTGAGCAATGTCCGGCACAGCGGCTGCATTTGCCGTCGCATTCATGGCGCGCCTCCACCACCGGCGGCAGACGGAGGTTGCTTGGTGCGTGGAGGCCGCGGCGCACTCATCCCATTTCCTTGCGAGGCCGCATCGCCGTGGACGCGATTAAGAAGAGCCCTGATTTCGTTCAATTGACTTTCGATCGACTGCAGGCGTTCCGCCATGGTGGTCATCTGCGCACGGCTGGGCAAGTTCATACTGACCAGATAACGCTCCATCAAATCGCCGACGGTTTTTTGAGCTCCGACGGAGGCTCCGGTGATCTGGTGCGTAACTTTGCTGAATTGCTCCGAGCCCATAACCTGATTGGCCATGGCGTTGAAGCCCTTCTCCATCTCGGCAAGCATGGTGTGCCACACCTGCACCGGATCGGTTGATTTATCGGACATTATCGGCGCTCCTCCGGAAGCGTTAACGCGTGCCGTGAACCGGCTTTTTTCCTATTCCATACCGTTGCGAGACCGGGGTCAACACAAAGGGCAAGACGTCACGCCCGCCTTCTGCAAGGCTCAAAACCATGCCATAGGGTATTAACTTTAGCATTTCGAGGGATGCCGCCATGAACGCACACCAGCCACCGCAAATGGCGAAGACCAACGGGATAGAGCTTTGCTACGAAATCTTTGGCGCACCCGACGCGGAGCCGCTGGTCTTGATCATGGGCCTCGGCGCCCAGATGATCCACTGGGACGACGAGTTCTGCCAGCAACTGGCTGGCCGCGGTTTTCGCGTGATCCGCTTTGACAATCGCGATATCGGAAAATCAACCAGGATGTCCGGCGGAAAGCCGCTGCGCGCCATGGAACTGATCAAGCTCCGGCTGTTCAAAATAGCACCGGAGGCTCCTTACAAGCTGTGGGACATGGCCAACGATGTTGTCGGCCTGCTCGACGCGCTCGGAATCAGGAGGGCACATATCGTCGGCGCATCGATGGGCGGCATGATCGCGCAGGAAATCGCGATGCAACACCCGGACCGGGTGTTGTCGCTGACATCGATCATGTCATCGACCGGCAATCCGAAACTGCCGCAACCAACACGCGAGGCGTCTGCCATTCTGCTCGCTCCGCCACCGACCACCAAGGAAGAATATATCCAGCGCTTCGGCCAGACCTGGAAAGTCCTGCGCGCCGGATCGTTTCCGCAGGATGAAGCAAAGGACCTTGAACGCGCCGAGGCCACCTACGCGCGGGGGCTCAATCCCGCCGGTGTGGGACGTCAGTTGCGCGCGATCCTCGCGTCAGGCAACCGGAAGGACCGGCTGCGCTCGGTCAAGGCGCCGACGCTGGTGATTCACGGCACCGTCGATCCGCTGGTACGGGTGGAAGCCGGCAAGGACACTGCAGCATCCATTCCCGGCGCCAAGCTGCTGCTGATCGACGGCATGGGCCACGCACTGCCGATTCCGATGTGGCCTGCGATTATCGATGCGATCGCCCAACACGCCCACAGCGCACCGAAGACATAAGCGAGATAGTAATGTTGTGGCCGGGGACATCCGGCCACAACAAATTCAGCTCCCAGCCCAGACGTCGAGAACGTAACGGTTCTGCGTTCCCATGCTGTCGATCCAGCCAGCCGCAGCGGTTTCATCCGCACCGGTCTTCTCACGATAGATCGACATCAGCACCCGCTTGACATCCGGCTCCATTTTGCCGCCATCACCGCACACATAGATAATCGCGCCCGCCTCGATAAGTTTCCAGACCTTGTCCTTCTGCGCAGCGATGAGATCCTGCACATAGCTCTTGGGCGTGTCCGCGCGGGAGAATGCGACCAGAAGGTCGGTGATGCCCTGCTCTGCATAGCCTTTGAGCTCATCAGCATAGAGGAAGTCCTGCTCAGGATGGCGGCAGCCGAAGAACAGCATCGATGCACCAAGCGTTTGCCCCTTGGCCTTGATCGCTGCACGCTCCTGCAGAAACCCACGGAACGGAGCGAGTCCGGTTCCCGGACCGATCATGATGATCGGCGTCAACGGACTTTCGGGAAGACGGAAACCTGCCTTGGTTTCACGAACGATAGCATGAACCACATCGCCCGCACGACGACCGGCGAGATAGTTCGAGCAGACACCTTTATAGATTCCGCGCCCGGAGGTTGCGGGTGCATCCACCACGCCGACGGTCACGCTGCATTTAGATCCCCCCATCGCCGACGGCGATGACGAGATCGAATAATAACGAGGCGACAGCAGCGAGAGCATTTCCAGGTAGGTATGAAACGGCAGTTCGCACGCCGGATATTCTTCCAGCAGACTATAGACCGACCTGCGCTTTGCCAGAATCTCCGAACGGTAGAGTTCGGTCGAAGCCGGATCATCGCCGATCAGCGCCTCCAGCTTCGGCTTGGTCATCGGGCAACGGGTATGCTCCGACATGATCTGGATCTGCTTGCGGGTCGCGACCTGCTGCAATTCCACGAACTCGGTCAGCAACCGCCCGACCGAGACAGCATTGTCGACGGGCAATTGCGCCCGACGGCCAGCAGCGACCTGCAACCGCACCTGATCCGCAGGCAGGAAACCGAACCGCCGCGCGACGGCGTCGACGAGAACCGGATCATTGCGCGGAATGACGCTGAGATGATCGCCGACGCGGTACGTGACGTTCTCTGGCATTTCGACCTCGATATGCCGGGTCGAACGCGTGGACGGATTGGCGCCGGATTTGTTCTGCAATTCGTCGTTGACGAGAATTTTGACAGGAATTGCCCCGCCTGAGACTGTGACGGTATTCACCGCACTGTGCGCCACCGGCTCGACCTTGTAGAGCGGCTCGTCATTGGCTTCGCGCGAGAATCCAGTGTTGACACCAAACTCCTCCACCGCGATTGCTCGCAGCGAGGTGAACCACTTCTCGAACTGGCCATCTAGATCATCGCGGGCGTCACCCTCTCCGCGCGGACACGCCGTGGCGGCTCCATGTGCCGCGAGCCGCTCATCGATCAGGCGAGGAATCGACTGATAGGTCGCGAGCCAGTCGCTATTACCGCAGCCGAACACGGCATAACGCACACCGTCGAACGCATCTTTCGGCAGATCCCTCTCGAGCCATTTCACGAACTTCGTGGCGTTGTCCGGCGGCGCGCCGTTATAGGATGCGCAGAAGATGATGACGCCACCCTGATCTTTCAGGTTGCCGACATAATCATCCAGCGGCGCGAGCTTGGTCGCGAAACCGTTGACCTCGGCGAGGTCGGCCACGCGATGCGCGAGATCTTCCGCCGTTCCGAGATTCGAACCATAGAGAATGAGGAGCGGCGTGTTGTGACCGGGCCGGACGCGCGCGGGCGCAGTAGCTCCGCTGCTCGCTGCAGCTGCCGTGGCTCCCGGACGATTGGCGACAATGGTCCGGTCGTTATCAGAACGCGCGCGCACCTTGATCTTGAAGCCATCGGGCTTGATGGTCAGCGTTTCCTTCAAGTGCATCTGGTAACGCGTGTGATCGAGCAGCTTGAAGCGCTGCAAGATCATCCCAAGCGCCAGCGCCGCCTCGTGCATGGCGAAACCACGTCCGATACAGGCCCGCTGGCCGTTGCCGAACGGCTTCCACGCATTGGCAGGACGCTTGGCCTCGGCCTCGCGGCTGAAATTCTCCGGATCGAAAACATCCGGGTGCGGTCCCCATACCGAAGGATCGCGATGCAGCGCCATCACCAGTACTGTGACGAAAGTGCCCTTCTTCAACTTGTACTTGCCGCCGAGGGTTTCATCCTTAAGCGGCGACACGCCATAGGCAGGCGCCGGAGGCCACATCCGCAAAGACTCCTTCAGTATCTGCGAGATGTACTGAAGCTGCGTCACCTGCTGGAAGGTCGGTTTGGCGTTAATATCCGCCCCGAGAACCCGATCGACCTCCTCATACGCTTTCTTGAGCACTTCGGGATGCTTGAGCATGGCATAGATCGCGCAGGACAGAAGGCCGCTCGTTGTCTCATGTCCAGCGATCAGAAATGTATTGATCTGGTAACGGATATTCACGTCGTCAAGCTGCTCGCCGCTCACCTTGTCGACGCCGGTCATCATCGCATTGAGCATGTCCTTGGTGCCCGCCGCGGCTTCCGCGTTTTTGCGGCGCTCCGCAACGATTTCGTCGACCATCTTGTTCATGAAGGCGACGTCTTCGGACAATGTCGCGCGGCGCGCACGCATGAACAGATTTTCGAGCGGAAGCCCGCGCGTCATCATGATCGTTTCAAGCGAGCGCACCAGCGCGCCGACGAAGGGGTGATAGTCCTCGCGATAGAACGAATTGAAGCGATAGTCGAAACCACAGAGTCCGATCGTGTCGAGCGTCAGGGCGGTCATGTCGTGGACGACATCGATTTCATCGTCCGCGTTCAAACGTTCCCATTTTTTGACGAGTTGTTCGGCAATATCCACCATCATCGGATGGTACGACTGCATCGCGCGGCCACCGAATGGTGACAGCAGGATATTGTGCGCCTTGCTCCAGTTCGGTTCTGTCGTATCGGCGGTAAACAGACCATCTCCGCCGATCGAACGAACCCGTCGCAACGCGCCACGAACCGCCTTGTCGAAACGCTTCTCGTCGCTGAGTTCGTTGACGAGTTCGAACCCCGATACGATCACCAGCGGCTGACCCATCATGTCGAGCCAGAAGATCGGGCCTAGTTCCTTGGTCTTGCGAACCAGATCCTGTACGGGCGCGGTCGAATCCAGCGACAGCATGTTGCCGACAACCGGCTTCTTCGGCGGATGCGGAATCGGATTCAGCTTGTTCGGGGACGACATCTCGCGGGTATCTCCTGCCCAGGTGACTTGAACGACGTCCGGCTGGCCCGGAGCTTTTTGCTCAAGCTACTGTTCCGCCGCATCTTTTGCAAAGGCTTATGGGATCGAGGGGCGTCAGGGGGCCTGCCACCAGATCCCCTCCTCCTGAATCAGCCGAACCGGCGTTTGCGCCACTCGATGATTTTCGCGCTGACTTCGCCGGGCTGCTCCTGCTGGGTCCAGTGGCCGCTGTCGCGGATCAGGTATTTCTCCAGATCGGGGACGATATTCTCCATGCCGTCGCAGGACGACGGCGGGAGCACGGCATCGTTCTCAGCCATGATCATCAGCGACGGTACACGCACGGTATGATCGATAAGCACGGACCGTTCCCAGTTACGGGTCATGTTCCGATACCAGTTGATGCCACCGGTGAAGCCCGAAACCTTGAACGCGTCGATAAAAACCTGCATTTCCTCAGGCGTCAGGATTTTCTGGCGCGGATCAAGTTTGCCGTCATAGCCAGCAACCATCTGCGGGAATGCCATGTTCAGCTTTGGCGAAGCGCCAAGTCCGGCGGCTGGCGGTCCCTCGCCCGCGTCAGGCGCCTTTTTCTGCGGCATCGGCTTACGCATGAAGAAGTCGAAGGTCTGCTCGATGCGGCTATCGAAAATCTTGTCCGCACGACGTTCAGGGTCCTGAAACTGCGCGATGTAGAGATGATCGCCGTAGCGCTTGCGCAGCAGATCGATCGGATCGCTCGACGTGCGCGGGGTATGCGGCGTATTGACGCCGATAACACCCGCGACGCGTGACGGATACCGTAGCGGCATCTGCCAGACGATGAATCCGCCCCAGTCGTGACCGACGAAGATCGCCTTGTCGATCTGCAGGTGATCGAGCAATCCGACGAGGTCAGCCGTCAAATTCTCGATATCGTAATCCTCGACTTTCTCGGGCCGATCCGTCGCACCGTAGCCACGTTGATCCGGCGCGATGACGTGGACGCCGGCTTCACTGAGCGCCTTGATCTGGTGGCGCCATGAGAAGGCGATCTCCGGCCAGCCGTGGCACAGCACCACGGGCGGCTTGCCTGTTTTCGGACCGGCTTCATAGAAGCCCATGCGTATGCCATTGACCTGGGCATACTGAAGCGGCGGCATTTCAATCATTGCGTGCGTCATGCTTCAGCTTGCTGCACTCGCGCGATTGCCGGGCGCGGCGAAGGCTGCGCTAAGGAGTTCGAACTCCTTTGGCAGCATGTTCGCCAGCACCTCGACATGCGGAATGATGTTCGCTCCGGCGATAAAACCGAAATCGAGCTGATCGCGATAACTCTGCACCGTAATGTTCAGTGCAAGGCCGTGCGTCGAAATCGAAACGGGGAAAATGTGCAGCAGTTCGGCACCCACCGCGTACAACGTCTGGCGCGGGCCCGGCACGTTCGAGATGGTCACGTTCGCGGCCGGTGGAAGCACGTCAGAAAGATTCGAGCGGCTGTAAAGCAACGCCAGCACCTGAATCAGCATCGGAGCGCCAAGCATCGCTACGTTCGAGATAGACGGCATCAGCGCCCGCATCGGATGCGACATTTCCTTGGATTTCGCCGATTGCGCGATAATCGCTTCCAGACGCGCCTTGGGGTCCTCGATATTGCTGGCGAGCGAGCACACCATGCCGAACACCTGATTGTTCGCGTCGGTGTTGCCTTCCTCGCGCAGTGAGATCGGCACCGCCGCCGTCAGCGAGCGGCTTGGTAATCCGCCATTTTCCATCAGATATCTGCGCAATACGCCGCTCGACAGCGCCAGCACCACGTCATTCAGTTTTCCACCTGCCTGCTTGGCGATCGCCTTGGCTTCCGGCAAGGACACCGAGACGCCTGCGAAACTGCGCTCGGATGAAATCGACTTGTTCAGCATGGTCGATGGCGACACCATGCTCGCAATGCTGTCGCGAGATTTGGGGTCGGAAATCTTTGCCACCATGTCGCGGATGCTTTTGACAGTTTCCGGCACGCCGCCAAGCATCCGGATGCCGCTCTCGATCTGGAACATCGCATTGTCGAACAGAACTGACCCGAGATCGCTCTTTCCGCTGCGCGGAAGATCGAAGCTCTTGGCCTTCGATGCATCCAGCGGCTGACGCCAAAGCTGCGTATAGGAATCGAGCATATTGGCCGCGATGTCCCGCGGCTCGTTGACAGGCTTGTTGGGAACAACCTTTGGAAATTCGCGCGGCACCGGCGTGATGTCATAGATCATGTTGGTGAGCGCAGCACCGGCGCCGCCGTCGATGCACGCATGATGCATTTTCGAATAAAGTCCGATTTCGTTATTATTCATGCCCTCGAAGACGTAAAACTCCCAGAGCGGCCGCGCTCTGTTGAGCAGCTTGGCGTGAATCCAGCCCACGGTGCGTTCCAGCATCGCACGATCGTGCGGCGCGGCAAGGCTTGCACGGAAGATGTGGCGGTTGATGTCGAACTGGTCG
This sequence comes from Afipia sp., assembly GCA_017308595.1. GTDB lineage: Bacteria > Pseudomonadota > Alphaproteobacteria > Rhizobiales > Xanthobacteraceae > Afipia. The sequence goes on along the minus strand of JAFKER010000005.1, from coordinate 665,084 downwards.
TCTTCGACCCAGCTCGGATTATCGATATCGAGCGGAGCTTTCTCCAGCCGCGATTTCAGAATCGGCGCGACATGAATCCGGTCGGCGATCATCTTCTTGAAGTCTTCGTAGAAGTCGCCCTGATAGCCATCCTTCAACTTGAAGATCGCCATGCTTCCGACATGCATCGGCATCTCGGGTGTCTCGAGATACAGAAAGGATGCATCCATCGAGGACAGTTTCTTGGCTTGGCTCATAGTACCCTCCCGTTTCAGCGAGACCATGATGTCGGCGGGCTTCCCGCATTTCCGATCATGATCCGGTTGCCGCTGTTGCCCGTCCGGCAATTCTTGTGCGGCGATTATGTTGTCAGACGCTAGCCTTTCTCCGGTCGCGCATAAGCCAGGGCAAACGGGCCCGAGCGATCGAACGGATGAAAGTCGCCTTCCTTTTGCGCAAGGCGGTCGGCCACAGCCCACAGCGCCGCGGCGTTAACACCGATTCCGATGTGACTTGCCAGCGTGATCTCGATATTTTCAGCCGTATCCGATGTCCGGTTGAGGCATGTCCGCCAGTTCACGATTCCATCGGTTCGCGTGTAAAGCGACGACGTCGGCACCGGAAGATCACCGGCGATGGCCTCAATGTCCCGAAGATCGGCATCCGCAATCGTCTCGCCGGACAGCATCTCGTAAACGCGCTTCGCATTGGTGGCGCTGATATCGCCAGCAAATGGGCTGCCCATGGTAACTACATAGCGGACCATATCCGGCATTCGCAGTGCCAGATCGCGCGCATAGACGCCGCCAAGACTCCAGCCCACAATGCTGACCTTGCGACCGGTTGTGGCGTGGACGCTCGTCAGTAACTGGCCGAGTTTCTCGCGCATACTGTAGACGCCGCCGGTGTTCCGTCCGAAGCCCCACGGATGCGTGGAAAACCCCAGCAGGTCCAGATAGCGCCGAAGGATGAGCGTGGAAACGTCGGTTGCCAGAAGGCCCGGCAGGACCAGCACTGGATGCCCGTCCCCGCGCGGCGCCGTCAGGAGCGCGGGCGCCATCAGCAATGTCGCATTCAGTTCGAAAACGCCCCGCCCTTCGGCGAGAAAAAGACCGAGATTCGGCGGGCGCAGACGGCCCTTTTCAGCAAGGTAGCTTTCGTTAGCCGTCATCGCGACCAGCCCAGGCAAGCAACGTCATTGAACACGCCTTTTTACTGCTCCGCATTGAGGCAGCCCGCTTAGTCTAGAAGCATGTCAGGGCTCCTGCCAATCGGCTTTCGGACAAAACTCGGGCGTGGTGAATTTTATTGCTCTGCACCATGCCCCGGAACATGTTGGAGTAAAACGAGTCGCAAGCGCGACCGAATGCCTCTGGCGCAGCCCGGACGCATTTCCCGCGTAATTACGATAGCCTGTCACAACGATGGCCCGAGACCCTTTATGAGCACGTATCGCCTCGACCACTTTTTCGCGCCGCGATCGATCGCACTTATCGGAGGCAGTCCGAAACCTGCATCCGTCGGCGGGACGACACTACGTAACCTGCTCAAGGGCGGCTTCAGCGGGCCGATCCACGTCGTCAACCGCAAGTACTCCGACATCGAAGGCATCAAGACACTTCGCGACATCAACGATATTCCGGGGATACCGGATCTTACGATTATTTCCACACCCCCCTCCGCCATTCCCGGCATCGTGAGAAAGGCCGGTGCACGCAACTTCCCGGCAGCGATGGTGCTGTCGGCCGGTCTTGGCCTCGGCACCGGATCGTATACGGAATCGATCGCGCAAACGGCGCGTCTGACAGGTTTGCGTCTGGCTGGCCCGTCACTCGGCATTCTGGTGCCACGGGTTAAGCTCAACGCCAGCTTCGCCTCACGCCTTCCGCAGGACGGAGACCTTGCCCTGATCTCCCAGTCCGGTGCGATCTCCACAGCGCTGGTGGAATGGGCCGCGAACCGGAACATCGGATTTTCGGCCATCGTTTCCACGAGTGAAAATCTTGACGTGGACTTGGGCGATCTGCTGGATTACTTCGCGCTCGATTCCGATACCCGCGCCATCCTGCTTTACGTCGAATCCATCAGCGACGTCCGCAAGTTCATGTCCGCGGCACGCGCGGCGGCGCGCGTGAAACCTGTGGTCGTCATCAAATCCGGCCGCCACACGCAGGGCGCGCGAGCGGCTGCGACGCATACGGGCGCGCTCGCTGGAGCCGATGCCGTGTACGACGCCGCATTCCGCCGGGCTGGCCTCCTGCGCGTGCTCGACCTCGATGAACTATTCTCCGCAGCAGAAACACTCGGACACATCCAGTCCTCGCATGGCCATCGCCTGGCCATTGTCACCAACGGCGGCGGTCTCGGCGTACTTGCAGTGGATCGGCTGATCGATCTGGGGGGCGAGCTTGCCGGCCTTTCCGAGGATGTCAGAAAGAATCTTGACAAGGTGCTACCGGAGCGATGGTCGCACGCCAATCCTGTCGACATTCTCGGCGATGCAACGGCGGAGCGTTATGCAAAAGCCTGCGAACTGGTTCTGGGCGACACGGCAAACAATGCGGTCCTGATCATGAACGCGCCGAACACGCTGGCGTCTCCGGTTGAAGCCGCGAAGGCCGTGGTCGCTACCGTGAAGCAATATCGTATCGAATCCTATTCCCGTAAGCCGGTGTTCGCCGCCTGGGTCGGCGACAGCGGCGCGGCGATTTCGGTTTTCGGCGAAGCGGGAATCCCCCATTTCTCCAGCGAAGCGGACGCTGTGCGCGGCTTCATGCACATCGTGCGTTACCGCGAAGGGCTCGATGTCGCGATGCAGACGCCGCCGAGCCTACCGGAAGATTTCGCGCCGGACGTGACGGCGGCACGCGCGATCATCCAGGGCGCCCTGCAGGATAAACGCAACTGGCTCAATCCGGTTGAAACGACGGAACTGTTCGCAGCCTATGCGATCCCGATTGCATCCGCGACGCTGGCACGCGATGCCGATCAGGCGGCACGCGCTGCAACGGCTATCTTCGCGACCGGCAACACAGTCGTGGTCAAGATCAGTTCGCCCGATATTTTGAACAAATCCGATGTCGGTGGCGTGCGGCTGAATTTGACCAGCGAGCGCGCCGTCCATGACGCAACCGCTGAAATCCTGGAGCGGGCCCGCACCATGCGGCCCAAAGCACGGATCGATGGCGTAACGATCCATCCGATGATCCTGCGCCCCCGCGCCCGCGAGTTGATCGCGGGCCTTGCAGATGACCCGACCTTCGGCCCGGTCGTGGTGTTCGGGCGCGGCGGTACCGCCGTGGAAGTCATCAACGACAAGGCGCTCGCGCTTCCGCCTCTCGATCTCAATCTGGCAAAGGACCTGATCGCGCGCACACGAGTGTCGCGTATCCTCAAAAGCTATCGCGATGTCCCCGCCGCCGACGAAGGCGCGGTCGCACTGTTGCTGGTGAAAATCGCCCAGATGGCAGCCGACCTGCCCGAAATCCGCGAACTCGACATCAACCCCCTGCTCGCCGACAAGGATGGCGTGATCGCCGCCGATGCCCAGGTATCGATTGCGCCGCTCAGCGATGCGATCCGCGGCTCCGGTCATTATCGCTTCGCGATCCGGCCCTATCCGAAGGAATGGGAGCGTCACACAACCCTTAAGGATGGCAGACACATCTTCGTCCGGCCGATGCGGCCCGAGGACGAGCATCTTTATCCGGAGTTCTTCTCGCATGTGAGCCAGGAAGACATTCGGCTGCGGTTCTTCTCCGCGATGAAGGAATTAACCCACCCGTTTATCGCGCGCCTGACACAACTCGACTATGCCCGCGCGATGGCCTTCATCGCCATTGAGGAAACGAGCGGGAAAATGCTGGGTGTGGTGCGCCTGCATACAGATTCGGATTTCGCCAGCGCCGAGTATGCCGTGCTGGTGCGATCCGATCTCAAAGGGATCGGCCTTGGCTCGCTGTTGATGAAACTGATCATCGAGTATGGCCGGGCGGAAGGTGTCCGCGCGATCCGCGGTCAGGTCCTGTCGGCCAATACAACAATGCTGGAAATGTGCAGGCACCTCGGATTCGAAATCCGTCCTGACCCGCAAAATTCCGACATTTCGCTTGTGGTTTTACCGCTCGTCCAACATGCGAAATAAGAGCGGCGTGATCGCGCCGCTCTTATGTTTTGCCTGGAATCAAGGGACCAGCACGGCGCGGCCGACCAGTTTGCCCTTCTTCAAATCATTCAGGGCTGAGCCGACTTGATTCAGCGGCAGCTTTGTCACCGGAATTGCCGGGATATTCTTCTCACGCACAAGATCGATCAATTCCTGAGTTTCGCTCAGGCTGCCGACATAGCTTCCCTGAATCGTAATTGCTTTCATCGCGATCAGAGGTAGCGCCCATGGCGCGCCCCCACCAAAGAGGCCGACCATCACGAGCTTACCGCCTTTGCTCAAACAATCGAAGCCAAGCGTCGTCGTCGCCGAATTACCAACAAGGTCGATCACACCGAGGATTGGTCCGCCGGCTTTTGCGGTGATCTGCTGCAAGGCGTCCGGTGCGGCGCCATCCACGGTCGACAGTGCCCCGGCTTTCTCCGCGGCGTCCCGCTTGCCGGCATCGATGTCGACAACAATCGCGCCCTTACCGCCCATGGCCTTGAGAAGTGTCAAAGCCATCAGGCCGAGCCCGCCTGCTCCGAAGATCACGATCGGCTGGTCGAGAACATCCGTCAGTTTCCGGATCGCGCTGTAAGTCGTCACACCCGAACAGGCATATGGCGCCGCGGTCACGGGATCGAGCCCCTTCAGGTCCAGCAGGTAACGCGGATCGCGAACCATGATGTGATCGGCATAACCGCCGTCGCAATAAATGCCGAGCGCACTCGGCTTGACGACGCACATGTTCTCGTCGCCTGTCATACAGGTCGCGCACTTGCCGCAACCCTGCCATGGATAAATAAGCCGAACATCGCCCACAGCGACGCCTTTGGCATCGGGACCGACCGCGACGACCTCGCCCACCGTTTCATGCCCCATCGTCAGCGGCAGCGAAACTCCACGATCCTTGAGCGACAACGGCTTGCGACCATGCCCAAGATCATACCCGCCTTCCCAGATATGAAGATCGCTATGGCAAACACCAGCAGCCTTCACTTTCAGCAGCACCTGCGTTCCGGTCGGTTGAGGTGTCGCGACGTCCACTTCCTTCAACGGGCCGTTAAATTCCTCGACCTTGAAGCTTTTCATCACGCATCTCCCCTTTTTTTGTCGAGCCAGCCAAAAATGCGGCTTCTGTTCGAGCGGGAGTAGAGGCGAGCAGAGGCTGGCGTGTCAATATGGCGGATGGGCTGCCGGGCCGCATATGAAACTTGGCCCCGGCCACCCGATGGACTAGGCAGAACAGATCGGCGAAACATCTGCCGGCGACATTCGAAAGCAACTCGCGATGACCGACCAGTTTGACTGGAATCTCGTTCGATCATTTCTTGCCATCACGCGGTGCGGCAGCATGACGGCTGCCGCAAAAAGGCTCAAAATCGACTATTCCACTCTCAGCCGGCGAATTGCAGCACTCGAAGCCTCTCTGGGATCGCAGCTGTTCGATCGCCGCACCAGCGGCTCGTCCCTGACCGAAGCGGGCGAGCGACTGCTGGAAATGGCAGAACAGATGGACCAGCTCGCCACGTCTGCAGCCCAGTCCATCGGCGATGCGAAGCTTCAAGCCAACGGAGCGGTACGGATCGGCACCCCTGACGGTTTCGGCACCAAATTTCTGGCGCCACGCCTGGGTGAGCTTAGCGACAGACATCCGGACCTGACGATCGAACTGGTTGCCATGCCCCGTGAGTTCAGTCTCTCCCGGCGCGAAGCCGATATCGCGGTCAGCCTGACACAACCCAGCGAAGGACGGCTGCATTCGCGAAAGCTGACGGACTACGAACTTGGCCTTTACGCATCGAAGGATTATCTCGCCACGCACCCCGCCATCAAGAAGACCGCCGATGTGCCGTCCCACCGGTTCATCTCATATATCGACGATCTGGTTTACTCACCGGAGCTGGAATACACGCATTTCGTGTCGCCCGATCTGCGGCCCGCGATCAAGAGTTCGAACCTGATTGCGCAATTGAACTCCACCATTGCTGGAGCCGGCCTTTGCGTTCTCCCCTGCTTCATCGCGCAGACAGAGCCACAACTCGTCCGGGTGTTGCCGAGCTTTCGCCTGATCAGAACATTCTGGCTGGTGCTGCACAGCGACCTACGCAATATCGCACGCATCCGGGTCACAGCAGACTTCATGGCCGAACAGGCAAGCCTGGCTCAGGCGCTTTTTCTGCCCAAGCAATCGAAATGACGACCGTCAAGAACTAGTAGCAATATCCGTAACAACCGCCGCCGCCACCCTGGTTCGGATCCGGCTGAGTGACCTGATTGGTCTGGTTGGATTGCGACTTGTTCTTGGCGACCGAGTTGCCACCGTCGAAGATCGAAAAATATCCGAGCGGGTCTGTTCCCGGCGGCCGTGCCGGATCGGTCACGATGGTTTTGCCGAAGCCCAGCCGTGCGGCCATCTGATCTGTCGGCAGATCGCTGATGCCTCCGGTCTGTCCCGGCCCACTGGTCAGCGCGGCCATGATCTTCTGCAGCAGGAAATCAGGGATAGGAAACGGCTCCGGGATCGGATCGTTCGGGCCGGACACCCAGGTCATGTAGCCCGGACGGACGATGACTGACCCCGCATTGTTCTTGATCACGACGGAGCCGACATGACCGATCACGAGTTCGCCTCGCGCCTGCGCAAGCTTCGGATCGGAGCCGGCGAAGCCCTGCGGGATCGGATAAACAACCGTCGCCACGCCGCCGCGGATGCCCAGCGTTGCAACCGGCGTCTTCACCGTGACGCCTGCGGTGTGGCTGATCTGTCCGCCGACAAAGCGCATCACGCCTTTGGAGACCGTCGCCACCATTTTGCCAGTTCCGGCGGCCGGATCGTAAACGTATTCGTCGATGACAATGTTGCTGTTGCGGCCGACATTCAGTGTCGACGTGTCCGGGAACATGATCTGCGTCGAACCCTGCGCCGACGTCTGCACCCGTTCTTTGTAGACGAGATTGGTGCCGATAGTCAGCGTACGGGTGCCTGCGCCCGGCGGTGTGCCGGTGGCATCGAGATTGACTGCGCCGACGCGCCCCGAATTCTGGGCTTCAGCGGCAGGGATAAGCGCCGTCGTGGAGAGCAGCACCGTCAGAAGCGACCGGAGGTATGTCTCTTTGGAAAATAACATCTGCTGCACCCTCAGAAGCGAGCGGTCGGACCGAACATCACCGAGAAATTATCCAGGCGATAGTTTGGCAGCGAGGAATCGGTCTTCTCATACTGGACCGCAGCGGAAATGCCGAAATTCTTCGTGATCGGCGCATTGAACAACGCACCCACCGACCACTGATGATCGCTGCGCACGGTCAATGGATCGATAAACGGATTGGCCGCATCGAAACGTGTGTCGATCCACCGCACGAACGGCGCAATGCTCCAGTTACGCGACATCCAGACAAACGGCGGGCCGAACTCGAGCGTTAAAGCGGCTTCGAAAGCCCACTGATCGAAGGATTGAAACACCAGCGACGCATCGCCGCGACGATACAGCCCACGCGCGTCGAGCTTGATCTGCTGCGCGATGTTCCAGCTCCCCGTAAGGCTGGTCGTATACCAATCGCTGGAACCAAATCCCGCGACAGGATCGGTTGTCCTGAAGTCCGCACGGCGCCATTCGAAATCCGGACCGAACGAGAACCGGTCGTTGACCGGAATCTTCATGCCGATGCCGGCGCCGGCCGTCGAGAAATACGAGACCCCACCAAGCCAGGTGTTTCCAGCGACCACATAGGGCTTGACGGTGACACCGGGCAGAAGCTCCGGTGCGAGCGCGAGCCGCGGGCCGAAGCTGATATCAACGAAGCCGACATTCAGATCTTTCAGACGCGACTGTTCGGTGAGATAGCCGACGGCGCGCGTTTCAAGAATATCGCCGCGCTGGTTCTGCAAATCGTAATCGTGGCTCAGACCGACAAGTCCGAACCAGTTGATGTCGCTTTTACGCTGCGCCGATGGCAGCAACGCAAGGTCCTGACCACCAAGGCGCAGCACGCCGGCACCTGGCGAGAAACTGGCATTGCTTTGCGAGCGAATGCCGGTCTGAACGAATCCGGAGAACCGGCTTGGCTGCAGCTGCTTTTCCGTGTCGGGGAGATAAGTCTCGATCCGCTCCCTGGTCACTGCATCGACATCCGGGCTCGCGAGCGCTTCCTTGAAATAGCGCTTCGCCATTTCATAAGAGCCGAGACGGAAATACAGTGCGCCGAGTTCATACTTCACGCGCGTCAGTTTGGGATTGTAGAACAACAACCGTTCGAGCGCGCCAATCGCGGCTTCGTAATCTCCACGCGCCGTCGCGACCTTCACATAAGCAAACGTCACCTCGTGATTGCCGGGGCTGCGAACCATCTGCTGAAACAGGTTCTGCTGCTCGGACGCATCCTGAGCCCGTGCATCGCTCACAGGGGCGAAAAAACCAAGCGCGCAAAGACCAAGGGCCGACACGGCCTGCGTCCGCAACAAACGAGGAAACACGCGAAACCACATTTCAAAATATCCCACATCAATGACTATGGAAGAACCACAAAAGCAGAATCAAATCAACGCAGTACAGTCCGTATCGCGTGGCCCAATTGATACAGGTGGAAGAAAACATGGTGCCCGGCAAGCGGTCCTAAGCCTGCCTTTCGCTTAGGCATTGGTACATGTGAGCGAACCATCGGTTCAATTCCGGGAAAGAAATTTTCGCCGGAAAATCAGCAGCTAGACCGAATTTCCCGATCTGGGCATCGAGGAATGAGCCACTGGGCGGCGCCATGTCATGAGGTACCCCGGCACGGCGCCATGCGTCGTCATGAAGGTGCAGGAAATGAAAATCGTTGCACTTTCGATTCAATTTCTCTGCCTCGTCCGGATTGAACAAATCCGCAACTTCAAACCAGGACACGGGATTGAGAGCCACCTGCTGCTTGATTTTACCCTGCAGCCGATGGCGCGCCACCAGCGAGGTCAGCAAAGCAGCCCCCGATTCGTGCCAGCCTTCGAGCGTATTCGACAACCTCTCGGTCTCCGCCAGCGCCTCCGTGAGCAGCCCATGCCCTGCCGGAAATCGCAGAACGCCGGTCGGCACGCAACCGAACTCATCGGTGTCGGCAAGAAAGACATCGCCCTTCGGAAGATCGGGTTTCAGCAGCAGGACATCCGGATCGATCCACGATCCACCTTTGCTGTGAAGCAACGCATAGCGAAAAAGATTTGCGTGGATCGCGACTGCACCCTCCTCGTCTAACGGCTTCAACACACGCTCGCGCGGAAGGATCGCGGCCGCATTCTCGACATTGAGCCAGGAAGGAACATTCAAGTCGTGAGCGTAGGAATAAACTTCAATACGGTGCCCCGCAGCCGCAAAGCTTTTGAGACACATCAGCTGGTAAGGGTTAATCGTCTCTCCGTGCCAGAATGTCCTGAGCGTCTCTGGTGCGAGCGCCTGAAGATGATCGCTTATAGCATCACAGGCAGGATGCTGAACCGCGGGCCGGCCCGCATCGATCAAGCGGTCAAGTGCATCGACAGGAATTTTCGGAACAGCCAGTCTTTGCTTGAGTTCCTTCATCACCCAGAACTCGCGAAACCAGCCTTCGACGGCATAGCTGGATAACCGCGCACCTTGTGGCACATCGATGCCGAAGCGCTTGAACAACACATCAAGGAAACTGCCTTCCGGCGCCCCCAGATTTTTCGGAATTCGCAGAGCGCGCCACAAATCATTCCACAGATGTACAAAGTCGCTCGAACTCACCCGCTGAAATGCCGCATCGCATTGAGCCGGATCGAAAAACATCAAGACTTCGTTGGGGTGGATTTCGTAAGCGCTGGCTTTTGGATGAATCAGATGATCGATGGCATACTCGGATGCGAGGCGCGTGATCAGGGCAGGTCCGACAATGCCGTGATTGGCGCCAGGCGCGGACGTGCCGGCCGCAGGCAGCAACCTCATAGCCTCATCGACAGCCGCCGTCATAATCGGCGACCGGGCGGGAAATTTCATGACGGCAGCGTTCGCAACGCCGTCTTCCTGATAGGCGAGATAGATTTTGTCGTCAGGCAGCAACGGCTTCATCACCAGGATGTCGAGATCCATATACCAGCCGCCGAATTTCTGAATCGCGAGATATCTGAACAAGTCTGAATGCAAGGCGAGCGAAAGATCGCCGTCCTTGTGATGAAACTGGTGGATGGGGCCGGACAACACCTCGCGCGCATCTGCGAGTTCGACGCCTTCGGGGACGTTCAAAGTCTTGTTGTAGGTATACAGCAAAACGCGCGCACCGGCGGCGACCGCACTTCGTAACGATAGCTCTTCGTAAAAACTGAGGTCCGGCCCCGTCCAGAAAGTACGCACTTCGGGGCGATGCGTCGCAAAAGAAGACGGCTGCATGCAATTGCCTTTTGATACCCGGACATTATAGCCAGTATTCCGGCGTCCATTGTCAACGCGAATGGGGAAGCAAGCCACGTCATGAAGACGATTCTTTTCGCCTGGGAGCGCGGCGGCGGGCTTGGTCATATCGCAAACCTCACGCGCTTCGCTGCCGTGTTGAAACGCCATGACATCCGTCCGGTTTTTGTGCTGAAACAGCCCGAGACAATGCAGATGCTGGATGCCGACGCAAAGGCTATCCAGGCGCCCCCATGGCCGGAAGACAAAAGCAGCAACAGCGCTCCTCGTTCCACAGCGACCATGCACGATCAGCTTGTTTCAGCCGGACTGGCTGACGAGCAAGGGTTACGATCCATGCTACGGGCCTGGGACGACATTCTCGCAACAACCGCTCCCGATCTTGTCGTTGCAGATTATGCACCGGCCGCCAGCCTGATGGTGCGCAAGCGGATTCCACTCATCGTCACCGGCAATGGATTCACCGCGCCGCCAGGCGACATGAAACGGTTTCCCCTGCTTCACCGTGTCACCCCGCCGCGCTGGAACGAGGACCAAACGCTGCAAACAGTAAACCATGTGCTTCAATCGCTGGGACGCCCCGCGCTTGAACACCTGTCACAAATCTTTGCTGGCGACGCACAAATCGTTCTCACCTTCCCGGTGCTCGATCCCTACGATCTACAACGAACGAATTTCCTGGCCGGCCCCCTTCTCAACGGTAGTCCGCTCGAAAGCCGGCCGGATGCGAACGACGTGTTCGCCTACCTTTCACAGGGCGTGTTGCCGAGATTGCCTTTCGACATCGTGCAGACGCTGCTTCCTTTTGCCAGCCGCCTTGTCATCTCCGCACCGGGCATGCACCGCGAACAATCGGATATGCTCGTGCGCCACGGCGCACGGCTGTTCTCGCGTTACTTGCCGCTCAGCGAAACACTCGCCTCTTCCCGCCTTGTGATTCATTTCGGCGGTGGCGGGTTGGCGGCCCATGCGATTGCGACAGGCGTGCCGCAACTCATCTTTGCAACGCATATAGAGCAACTTCTGAACGGCCTGCAGATCGAGACCGCGGGCCTTGGGAAAGTCGTCGACAGTTTCACACCCAAGATTGATGTCGCGCAATCGCTGGAAAATGCCCTGGCCGATGACGGCTTGCGGCAGCAAGCGGCATACGCAGGCCGCGCGCATCGGGAGATGCTGACGACAATGAAACCGCTCGAAACATTCGAAGTCACGGCTCTGAAACTTCTTGGCCTTTAAACCCCGCGTCGACAAACCTGCATGCCCGCCCCTCTTTTCTAGGGGAAGCAAGGCTACTTGCCTCAACAGGCAATAACTGCATAAAGTTAATCGACCAATTAACAAAAGCAAATGACAGGGAGAGACCCAGATGGCTGCACCTTCGCGCGGCTTGCCGGTGCCGACGCCGGAAACCAAGCACTTCTGGGAAGGAACCCAGGCGAACGAGCTTCGCCTGCAGCGCTGCGATGATTGCTCGCACGTTTATTTCCCGCCCCGTCCGTTCTGCTCCTCGTGCGCCTCGCGCAAAGTCAGCGTGTTCAAGGCCAGCGGCAAGGGCAAGCTCTACAGCTACGTGATCAATCATCGCCCCGCCGCGCCCGGCTTTACACCGCCCTATGCCATCGCAGTGGTCGAACTTGATGAAGGCCCGCGGATGATGAGCAACATCGTCGATTGCCCGCAAACGCCCGAGGCTCTTGTCCTCGATATGAAGCTCGAAGTCGCCTTCGAAACAGTCAATGACAAGATCACCCTTGCTCAGTTCCGTCCGGCGAAGGGATAAATCATGCGCAGAAATCAGGTTGCCGTTGTCGGCGCGGCAGAAACCACCAAGCTCGGCGTCATTCCCGATATGTCGCAGATCCAGTTGCACGCGGATGCGGCGCTGAATGCCATTGCCGATGCCGGTCTAAAACTCTCGGACATCGACGGCATCGCGACGGCGGTCGAGACACCGCAGCAGATCGCCCACTATCTCGGCATCACGCCGACATGGGTTGACGGCACATCGGTCGGCGGCTGCTCATTCATGCTCCATGTTCGCCACGCGGCAGCGGCGATTGAAGCCGGACTGTGTAAGACGGTGCTCATCACCCACGCCGAAAGCGGCAAGTCGATGATCGGCAAGCTGCCTCGCTCAATCCCCGCCGACAGCCTGCAGGGCCAGTTCGAAGCGCCGTTTGGTGTATACGGCCCGCCCAGCATGTTTCCGATTCCCGTGCTCCGCTTCATGAAGACCTACGGCATCACCCATGAGCAACTCGCCATGGTCGCTGTGGTCCAGCGCGAGTGGGCGGCGAAGAATCCCCGTGCCTCGATGAAGGACCCGATCACGATCGAGGACGTGCTGAACTCGCGGATGATCGCCTATCCGTTCCGCCTGCTGCAATGCTGTCTCGTCACCGACGGCGGCGGCGCGCTGATCCTGACCAGCGCAGACCGGGCAAAGGACTTCCCGCAAAAACCGGTCTATGTCCTCGGCACAGGCGAAAGCGTGGAGACGCCGATGGTCAGCCAGATGGAGACCTTCAATTCGTCGCGCGCGTTCAAGGTCGCGGGGCCGACGGCGTTCCGCGAAGCAGGAATCGCGCACAAGGATGTGGATCACCTGATGATCTACGACGCCTTCGCGCATCTGCCGCTTTACGGTCTCGGCGATCTCGGCTTCATGCCTCACGAGGAAACGGGCAAATTCATTGCCGATGGCAACACGCGCCCCGGTGGCAAGTTGCCGATGAACACCAACGGCGGCGGCCTCAGCTATATGCATTCGGGCATGTACGGCATGTACGCCCTGCAAGAGAGCGTGCGGCAGATGCGCGGCATCGCTCCGGCGCAGGTGCCGGGCGCGAAGATTTCAGTTTGTCACGGCGTCGGCGGCATGTTCGCCGCGTCCGGCACTATCATTTTCACCAACGAACGCTGACAGCGATCACAGGAGCAACTCAAATGACAAAAACCAAGTCGCTGGACGGCAAGGTCATCATCGTCACCGGCGCGGGCCGGGGCATCGGCCGCGAGATCGCGCTGCTCGCTGCAGCGGAGGGTGCCAAGGTCGTTGTCAACGACCCCGGAGGAGCATCCGACGGCTCAGGCACCAGCGCGGCACCCGCGGAAGAAGTCGTCGAGGAAATCAAGAAACGCGGCGGCACCGCTGTCGCCAACTTCGAATCGGTGGCGGAAGCCGTTCCCGCCAGCAAGATCATCAAGCAGGCCGTGGACACCTATGGCCGGCTCGACGGCGTCGTGAATAACGCCGGCATCCTGCGCGACGCGATTTTCCATCGCATGAGCATCGATGCGTTTGAAGCCGTCATCAACGTTCACCTGATGGGCTCATTTTATACGTCACATGCCGCTGCGCGCATTTTTCGCGAACAGGAAAGCGGAAACTTCGTTCACTTCACCTCAACCTCCGGCCTGATCGGAAATTTCGGCCAGGCCAACTATGCCGCGGCCAAGCTCGGCATTGTCGGCCTCTCAAAGTCGATCGCTCTTGACATGGAGCGCTTCAACGTGCGCTCCAACTGCATCTCGCCGTTCGCCTGGAGCCGCATGATCGGCACCATCCCGACCGAGACCGAAGAAGAGAAGGCCCGCGTCGCCCGCATGCAGAAGATGAGCGCCGATAAAATTGCGCCCGTCGTCGCCTTCCTGCTCAGCGATGCTGCGAAGGACGTCACCGGACAGATTTTCGCGGTCCGCATGAACGAGATCTTCCTGATGGGCCAGTCGCGCCCGCTGCGTTCGATCCATCGCGGCGAAGGCTGGACGCCCCAGACCATTGCCGAACACGGCATGCCAGCGCTGAAACCGTCGTTCTACAAGCTGGACCGTTCGGCCGACATTTTCCCGTGGGACCCGGTCTGATTTTCTAAAAATCGAATTCATTGTCATCGCGAATTCCGGCCGCGCAAAGTATCCATCTTTGCGCCCGCCGGGAAAATCGCACTTGTCGTTTCTCCCAAACTGCCTCAGGTTGCGCGGAACGAATACAATGGGGCTGCTGCAATGATCGCTAAATTCTGGCTTCGGACTTGCCTCCCGCTGTGTGCGGCGCTGATCGTCCTCGCATCGCCAGCCACTGCCCAGCAATCGCCTCCGGTCGAAACCATCTTTCAAAATGTTCGCGTTCTTGACGTAGTGAAGGGCGAGGTCGGGCCTGCCACCGATGTCGTGGTGCGCGGCAACAGGATTGCGTCCATCACGTCTTCGGCCAAAGCGGCATCGGGCGCGAAGATCATCAACGGCAAGGGCCACACCCTGATGCCCGGCCTGATCGATGCCCATGTTCATTTCGGCTTCGGAAGCTTGCTGCTCACGCAGCTTTACGACCCCAAAACCACGCCCGAAACACTCAGCGCCGCGATGACGAATTCCGCCAAGCAGATGTTGCTGCGTGGATTCACCGCTGCCCGCGACATGGGCGGTCCGATCTTTCCGCTCAAGCGCGCGATCGATGCGGGAAAAACGCCGGGCCCGCGCATCTGGCCCTCCGGAGCTGTGATCTCGCAGACCTCCGGTCATGGAGATTTCCGCGCGCCCAACGAACGCTCGCGGCGCTTCTTTGGCAAGCCATCGCGCGCGGAGGAATACGGAGCAACCTTCATCGCTGACGGACGCGACGAGGTGCTGACCGCAACGCGCGAGAACCTGCGGATGGGCTCCAGTCAGATCAAGCTGATGGGGGGCGGCGGCACCTCGTCCGCGTACGATCCCATCGACGTGACGCAATACACGCTCGACGAAATGAAGGCCGCCGTCGAGGCGTCCGACGACTGGAACACTTATGTTGCGGTCCATGCCTACACACCCCGCGCGGTGCGACGCGCCATCGAGGCAGGCGTGAAATGCATCGAGCACGGCCAGTTGCTGGATGAATCGACCATCGAACTGATGGCGCAGCGTGGTGTCTGGCTCAGCGCTCAGAATCTTATTCCGGATTCGCCAAATATGACGCCCGAGCGGCGCAAGAAACGCGCGGGCATTATCGAAGGGAATGCCCGCGTCTGGCCGATGGCGAAGAAGCACGGCGTCAAACTGGCATGGGGCACCGACCTGTTGTTCGAACCGGAACTGAACGCGCAGCAGAGCAATCTCATCCTTGCGCTGCGCCAGTGGTTCACGCCAGCGGAGATTCTCAAGATGGTGACGTACGACAACGCGCAATTGCTGGCGTTGAGCGGCCCCCGCGCGCCCTACGAGGGCAAGCTTGGTATTGTCGAGGAAGGCGCGCTGGCGGATCTCATTCTTGTCAATGGCGACCCTCTTGCCAATCTCGACCTGATCGCAAGCCCCGCGAAAAACTTCTCTGTCATCATGAAGGATGGCGTCGTTTACAAGGAGGCCGGACGATAATCTCGTCCAAGCTTCACGTTATTTGAAGGATCCATGCCCCCCGGTGCCGCTGGCGAAGCGCCTGGCGCCTTCCAGCGTTTCCCCGGATGCAATCACACCAAGGCCGCCCTGCATCTCGTCGTTGATGGCGTTTTCTTCCTCCAGATCCCACTGACGCAGCGCCGAGCGCTTGTCATTGCGCAAACAGGCCTGCGGGAATTTCGCCAGATCCTGCGCCAACGCGATGGCGTGCGCCCGCGCCTCGCCTTTCGGTACGAGGCGGTTCGCGATGCCGATATCGAACGCTTCCCTGGCATCAACCGGACGCCCGGTGAGAATCAGGTCCATTGCGCGCGAATGACCGATCAGCCGCGGCAAGCGGATGGTGCCGAGATCGATCAGCGGCACGCCGAAGCGGCGGCAGTAAATTCCGAACGTTGCGCCCTCGCCGACCACCCGCATGTCGGCCCACAAGGCCAACTCCATACCGCCGGCAACCGCATGGCCTTCCACCGCTGCGATCACCGGCTTACTGAGGCGCAGCCGGCTCGGCCCCATTGGCGCGATGCTGTCGTGCCCGCCGAGTTCGCGCTTTTTCTCACGATCACCGACGGCGACAGCCTTGAGATCGGCGCCCGCGCAAAAGCCACCACCCGTACCGGTGAATACAGCGACAGATGAATGCGGATCGGCATCGAACGCACGAAATGCATCGAACAGGCGGCGGGCCGTTGCACCGTCAACGGCGTTTTTGCGTTCAGGCCGGTTGATGGACACGATGGTCACGGGCCCTTCGTATTCGACAAGAACGGTATCGGTCTCGTTCATCCAAACCTCCCGATGTTGTTGATCTTTATCCGCTGTTGCGCAGCCCCGCCGAAATACCGTTGATGGTGAGTTGAATGCCGCGCAGCACTTGCTCGTCCGTGCTCTGCGCGCGGTGCGCTTGCAACAGTTCGACTTGTACGTGATTGAGCGGATCGAGATACGGGAAACGGTTGCGGATCGAGCGCTCCAACAAAGGGTTTCCCTGCAACAACCGGTCGTGCCCCATGATGGTCAGCAGCGTCTCGATGGACTCATGCCATTCCGTGCGGATACGGCCGAAGATGGCCGTGCGCAGCTTTTCGTCGGGCACAAGGTCGGCATAGCGCGACGCGATGGCAATGCTGCTCTTGGAAAGCACCATGTCCATATTCGACAGCAGGGTCTGGAAGAACGGCCATTCACGGTAGAGTTCCTGAAGGAATGCAATGCCCTTGTCCGGGTGCTGCTTGACCCAGGCATCCACTGCGCTGCCAAAGCCGTACCACCCTGGCAGCATCAAGCGGCATTGCGCCCAACTGAATACCCAGGGGATTGCGCGCAGGTCTTCGATTCTGCGCGTCTTGGTGCGTGACGCCGGACGGCTGCCGATGTTGAGCGTGGAAATTTCATTGATGACAGTGGAGGCCCAGAAGTAGTCTTCAAAGCCTTCCGTTTCGTAGACGAGATTTCGATAGGCTGCGTAAGCGAGGTTTGAAAGCTCCTCCATCGCGGCGATGTATTCATCGCGCGGCGCGGAACGCTTCGGCTGCAGCAGGCTGGCTTCCAGCGTCGCGGCTGTGAGGATTTCGAGATTATGACGTCCGACATCGGCGTTGGAATACTTGGAGGAGATGATTTCCCCCTGTTCGGTGATGCGGATCTGCCCATTCACCGCCCCGCCCGGCTGCGCCAAAATCGCGTCGTAACTCGGCCCACCGCCACGTCCGACCGAACCGCCGCGTCCGTGGAACAGCCGGAGACGGACACCATGGCGCTCGAACACCTCGATCAGGCTGATCTCGGCTTTGTAAAGCTCCCAGCCCGAGGTGACGAAACCGCCGTCCTTGTTGCTGTCGGAGTAGCCGAGCATCACTTCCTGAATGTTGCCCCGGCTTTCTACGAGACGGCGATACTCCGGCAATTTGAACAGGCTGTCCATGATCTGCGCGCACTGGCGCAGGTCATCGATAGTCTCGAACAGTGGTACGATGTTGAGCCGGCTGGTGCCATTTGGCGACACGAGGCCGATTTCCTTGAGCAGCACTGCGACCTCGAGCAGATCGGACGCGCCTTCGGTCATCGAGATAATGCATTGGGGAATGACCCCCTCACCGAATATCGTATGAGCTTCGGCGGCGGCGCGCAGCACCGCCAGCTCTTTGTTTGTCTCTTCGCCGTAAGCGACGAATTGCGAGGCAAGCGGGCGAGCGGTGTTCAATTCGCGCGACAGCAGCGCGATGCGGGCATCTTCGGATAAGTTCTTGTAGTTGGTTCCCGGCGCCACGGCTTCGAACAATTCGGTGATGGTTCGTTCGTGCACGGCGGAATTCTGCCGCATGTCGAGTGCGGCCAGATGAAATCCAAAACAATCCACCGCGCGGCGCAAGTGACGCAGGCGTCCACGTGCGATCACTAGCGAATTGTTGGCGACCAGCGAGGCATGCAGTACGTCCAGATCACGCGCGAGGTCTGCCGGACCGGCATAAGGTTCAGCAGCTCCGACCGGCGGACGGCTGGTTTCAATGTTGAGCTTGAGCGCCGTCGCAGCCAGCCGCGCATAGATTCCGGAAACCGCAAGACGATACGGCTCCCCGCTCCGGTGCGGTGACGGGTCCGGCGATTGCTGCGCCAGTGCGCGCAGATCAGGCGAGACGTCAGCGAGATGCGCGGCGAGCGACAGCTCCGCGCCCAGTTCATGCAGTTCTGCAAGATAGAAACGAAGCGCGAGCGTGGCGTGCAGATTGAGCGCGCCGCGCATTACCTCCGCCGTCACGAACGGGTTGCCGTCGCGGTCGCCGCCGATCCAGCTTCCCATTTTCAGGAATGTCGCAAGATCAGGCGCGTCGTGCGCCTCGACCGAAGCGCCGCCCTCCTCCGCCAACCGGTCCTCAAGCGCGCAATGCAGCCGAGGCACTTCGCGCAGAAACGTATAGTCGTAGAACGACAGACCGTTGGAGACTTCGTCCAGCACCGTCAACTTGGTCCGGCGCAACAGGTTTGTCTGCCAGAGCGTCACGACAGCACGGCGCAATTGTTCGTCGCTGGCCGCGATCTCGTCCGCCGTCATCTGCGTCCGCTCGCGGATGTCGAGCACAGAGGCGATCTCCATCTCGCGATCGATCGTGCTCTTGCGGCGAACTTCAGTGGGATGCGCGGTAAGAACCGGCGAGACCTGCGCTTTGGCAAAAAAGGCCCGCAGCGCATCAGCGTCGATGCCCGCGTCTTTTGCGCGCGCCAAGGCGCGCGACAGAATTCCTGGGTGGGCCGCCATCTCCTGCGCACGGCGCTGGCGAATGTTGTTCTGATCCTCTGCGATATTGGCAAGGTGCGAAAAATAGCTGAAGGCGCGAACAATACGAACGGTATCGGAAATCGACATCGCATCCAGAATAGCTTCCAGCTCCCGGCGTGCCGGCTTGTCGTCATCACGATGGAACCGAATTGAGGTTTGCCGGATGCTTTCGACCAGATCGAACACATCCGCTCCTTCCTGATCGCGGACAGTGTCTCCGAGAATCCGTCCCAGCCGCCGGATGTCGGCACGCAACATCGCATCATCGTCTGATAGCGAGCTATCGCCGTCCTGAAGGCGAGTTCTGGATGAGAACGCTTCGGACGACATGGGACACCCGCTTGACGAAATTGATCGGCGTTCTTCCAGTCGCAATTTTTGCGTAGCGACGCAAGCGCCGGACATTCATCTCCTGCGCATTTCGTTCCACAATCCCTAGCAGCATCCCGCCATGTCGCTGGCGCCGGTAAGAAACGGCAACAGTTCTGCCCAAGAACGCGCTAAATCTTTCGTCCAGCCCGCTCCCAGTACGGATCGCGCAACCGCCGCTTGAAGATCTTGCCGGAATCCTCGCGCGGAAGGTTTTTCTGAATATCGATGTGCTTGGGCACCTTGTAACCGGCCAGTGCCACCTTGAGATGCTCTCGGATGGCCGCAACATCGAGTTGCGAGCCCGGCTGCGGCTCGACCACCGCCATCAGCGCTTCGCCGAATTCCTCATCTGGAATGCCGAAGACAGCACAATCGTGAACACCGGAGAGGCCATGCAGTACGGCTTCGATTTCGGCCGGATAGATGTTGACGCCGCCGGAAATCACCATGTCCCGCTTGCGGTCGCAGATGAACACGTAACCGTCAGCATCGACATAGCCAACATCGCCGCTGGTGATGAAGCCGTCACGATCGATCTCGGCGCGTTTCTCCGGCTTGTTGTGATAGGTGAAATCGGGATTGGCTGCGATCCTCGAATAGATTTCGCCGATCTCGCCCTGCGGCAGGATTTGGCCATCGTCGCCGATGAACCGCAACTCGGCTCCCGGCGAAATCTTGCCCACCGTGCCGGGCTTTTTGAGCGCATCCTCGGAATTGGCGAACGTCACCGCGCCGGATTCGGTGCTGCCGTAAAACTCGAAGATCACCGGCCCGAACCATTCGATCATCGCGCGCTTCACGTCGGCCGGGCATGGCGCAGCCGCGTGGATAACGTGACGAAGTGAGGAGACGTCGTAGGATTTGCGAACGCTCTCGGGCAATTTGAGCAGCCGGGTGAACATGGTCGGCACCATGAAGACGTTATCGATCTTCTGCTCGTCTATGATCTGCAAGAACTCTTCCGGATCGAAGCGCGGCATAATCACCAGGAGATCGCCAAGCCTTCCCGCCCGCAGGCCGAAGGCATTGGGTGCCGAGTGATACAGCGGCCCCGGCAGGAGAGCCCTCACACCGGGCTTCAATCCGTAGATCAGTGCGCGCATCGCCTCCAGTGAGGCATTCTGCTCCGGTGTCGGCGCAAAACGCTTGACGCCTTTGGGGTGCCCGGTGGTGCCGGACGTGTAGATCATGTTCTGCGGCTGCGGCAGCGCAGGCCCGTCGTATGGCGTCTGCTGTGCGAGCCAACCATCGAAATCGATCGTGCCCGGAGATACGGCACATTGCGCCGGATCGATCCGGTATGTCGTCACGATTTCGGGCGGAGGGCTCAAGCTGAGCACGGTGACACCTGCGGGAATGACACCGGTCAGCCCGTGGAGCAGATCGGCGTGGCCGATCAGCACGCGCGCACCGGAATCCTTCACCACGTAGGCGATTTCATCCGGCTTGAAATGCCAGTTGATCGGAACGGCGTAGGCGCCCAAGGTCATCACAGCATAGGCGGATTCAAGAAACGCGATGTCATTGCGCATCAGGATGCCGACACTGTCCCCCTGTTTCACGCCAAGCGCCGCAAGGCCGCCCGCGATCAGGCGCGCCCGCTCGTTGACCTCATCCCGCGTCTTGCGGCGATGGCCGCTGACGATTCCCGTCGCGCATTTTTCCGAACTCGACACAGTCCTGCCCTTCAGTTCGCGTTATCCACGAATTTCGGCGCGCGCTTTTCGATATTGGCACGCACGGCCTCAGTCTGGTTTGGCGTTCCCATCACTTTCATCTGCTCGACGGATTCCGCCAGCAGCGCCGGGCCTGGATCGCCCCCCAGACCATTGAGCATGCGCTTGATGCCGCGAATAGCGTCAGGGTTCTTGCCTGCGATTTCCCGCGCGGCTTCCAGCGCAGCGGCGCGCGGATCGTCACAGATGCGCGTGGCAAGACCGTAGCTCATCGCCTCCTGCGCCGAGAAAATCCGGCCGGTAAAAGCAAGATCGCGCAGAATGTCGTCGCGAACCAGGCGCGCAAGAATCGGCGTGCCGGCCATGTCCGGCACAAGGCCCCACTTGATCTCGGTGATCGACATACGTGTATCGGGCGCGACAAAGCGCATGTCAGCACCGATTGCGAGCTGGAAGCCGCCGCCAAATGCGACGCCGTGTACCGCTGCGATCACCGGCACCGGCAACTGCCGCCAACCCCAAACCGCCTGCTGCGAATGATTGGCGAGGCCGTGCGTGCGCTTGGCTAAATCGCGCAGATCGCTGGAGCCGTCATTCATTGCGGCAAAACGCCCCATATCGAGACCAGCGCAGAACGCCCGGCCCTCACCAGACAGAACCACCGCGCGCAGGCCTTTTTCAGTTCGGAGCTGCTCGGCTGTATCGACCAAGGCATTGAACATCGGCGCATCCAGCGCATTCATTTTGTCCACGCGGACCATCCGGACGTCGGCGACCCCTTCCGACATTGAAACCGTGATGCGATCGTTTGGGGCAGTCATGGCGTTCTCCCTTGGTTTTTGATCTCTTCTCTTTACAGGGTTAGCCCACCCTGTTTTAATTAATCAACTAACTAATCAACAAATTCGATCAGGGCAGGATTGCATCATGTTTACAGACCGTCTTCTCGCAGGCCGCAAAATCCTGGTGACCGGTGGTGGCACAGGCCTCGGCAAAGCCATGGCCGCGAAGTTCCTCAGTCTGGGCGCTGAAATCCACATCTGCGGCCGCCGCAAGGGCGTCTGCGAAGACACTGCGGCCGAACTGATGAAGCTGCATGGCGGCAAGGTGACCGCGCATGGGGTCGATATTCGCGACGCAGACGCCGTCGACGCCATGATCGAGGACGCATTCAAAGGCGGTCCCCTCACCGACTTGATCAACAATGCTGCTGGCAACTTCATCGCGCGCACGCAGGATCTGACGCCGCGCGGTTTCGACGCCGTCGCCAATATCGTGATGCACGGCACCTTCTACGTCACGCACGCAGTGGGCAAGCGCTGGATTGCCGGAGGCCATCGCGGCAACGTGGTGTCGATCACCGTAACATGGGTCCGCAACGGCAGCCCTTATGTCGTTCCCTCTGCCATGAGCAAGTCCGCGATCCACGCCATGACGATGTCGCTGGCGACCGAATGGGGCCGCTATGGAATTCGTCTCAATACCATCGCACCGGGCGAAATCCCGACCGAGGGCATGAGCAAGCGCATCAAGCCCGGCGATGAAGCCGGCGCGCGGACTATCGCCACGAACCCCATGGGCCGCGTCGGGCGCATGGAAGAACTGGAGAATCTCGCAACCTTCTTGATTTCCGGCGGCTGCGACTGGATTAATGGCGAGACCATCGCCATGGACGGCGCGCAGGCTCTGGCCATGGGTGGTAATTTCTACCAGCTCCGCGACTGGAAGGATTCCGACTGGACCACAGCCCGCGACGCCATCATGGCGCAAAATGAAAAGGACAAGGCGAAGCGTTCATAAGCGCTCGCCACCTGATCTATACAAAATCAAAAAGGGAGAAACTGAATGCGTTTATTGAAACCGCTACACGTTGCCGTTGCCGCAGGATTTCTTGCTTCGGCGACCGGCACCGCGATGGCCCAGAAAAAATACGATACCGGGGCAACCGATACGGAAATCAAGATCGGCAACATCATTCCCTATAGCGGGCCTGCATCGGCCTACGGCGTCGTCGGCAAGGCGATGGAAGGCTACTTCAAAAAGGTGAATGACGAAGGCGGCATCAACGGCCGCAAGATCAATTTCATTTCCTATGACGATGCCTATAGCCCGCCCAAGGCCGTCGAGCAGACCCGCAAGTTGGTCGAAAGCGACGAAGTGCTGCTGGTGTTTGGTGCGCTTGGCACGCCGTCGAACTCAGCAATCCAAAAATACATGAACTCAAAGAAGACACCGCACCTGTTCCTGGCCACCGGTGCAACCAAGTGGAATGATCCAAAATCGTTCCCGTGGACGATGGGCTGGCTGCCAAGCTACCAGAGCGAAGCACGGATCTATGCGAAGTATCTTCTCAAGGAGAAGCCGAACGCAAAGGTCGCCATCCTCTATCAGAACGACGACTTCGGAAAAGATTATCTGAAGGGCGTGCAGGACGGACTCGGCGACAAGAAGTCCATGATCATCGCGGAGGAAAGCTACGAATTGTCGGAGCCGACAATCGATTCCCATATCGTGAAGCTCAAGGCGCTAAATCCTGACGTCCTGCTGATCTTCACCACGCCGAAGTTCGGCGCACAGACCATCAAAAAGGTCGGTGAGCTTGCCTGGAAGCCGGTTTTGATCATTTCGAACGTCAGCGCATCCACCGCAACGGTGATGAAGCCCGCCGGGTTCGAGAATGCGCAGGGCATTATTTCCGCAGCTTACGCCAAGGATACGTCGGATCCCCAGTGGGACAACGATCCCGGGATGAAGGAATACAAGGCATTCCTCGCCAAGTATGTTCCTGAAGCCAACGTCGCCGACAGTTCCGCCGTCACCGGTTACAACATGGCGCAGACCATGGCCTTTGTGCTGAAACAATGCGGCGACAACCTCACCCGCGAGAACGTCATGAAGCAGGCGGCCAACATCGGCGGCATCCAGCAAGGCGGCCTGTTGCCGGGCGTGCTGATCAAGACCAGCGCGACCGACTTCGCTCCGATCGAGCAACTGCAACTGATGCGCTTTAAGGGCGAGCGCTGGGAGTTGTTCGGCGAGGTGCAGGACGGCGAGGCCTCCAGCAACAAGCGTTGATCTGCATTGAACGCTGACATGACATGATCCGGCGAGGCTAAATTAGCACAAATTAGCCTCGCCATTCAAAAGCCTCCCGTTATATTGGCATCAAAGCAGCCAACAAACGGGAGGCAATTTCGTGGGATCCAGTGAAGAACTCGTGCGGGCAACGGCCTGCGATATCGTCGAACGGCTGCGCAAGAACGACGTTACGCCTCACGATCTGCTCGATGCGCTGGAAGCGCGAATTCGCAAGGTAGACGGCGAGGTCAATGCCCTTCCCATTCTTTGCTTCGATCGCGCCCGCGACCAAGCCGACGCGTTGATGAAAAGGCCACTCACTGAACGCGGTCTGCTTGCCGGTATACCGGTGCCCATCAAGGATCTGACCGATGTGGCGGGCGTGCGGACGACACAGGGCTCACCGATCTTCAAGGACGTCGTCGCGGCCAAATCCAACATCGTGGTCGAGAATCTCGAAGCCAATGGCGCGGTCATTTACGCCAAATCGAACACGCCGGAATTCGGCGCGGGCGCCCAGACCTTCAACGAAGTGTTCGGCGCCACACTCAATCCATGGAATCTTTCGCGCTCGGCATCCGGCTCATCCGGTGGCGCCGCAGCCGCGCTCGCGAGTGGCACGGCCTGGCTGGCCCATGGCACCGACGTTGGGGGATCGTTGCGCAACCCCGCCAGCTTTTGCGGCGTCGTCGGCATGCGCCCGAGCATTGGCCGCGTGGCGCATTCGCAAGCCGCAAAGGTCGATCGCACCCTGAGCGCCGATGGGCCAATGGCCCGCAATGTCGAAGATCTCGCGCTGATGCTGGACGCCATGTCCGGCGAACATATTGGCGACGCGCTGTCGCTGCCGCGCCTGCCGACATCATTTCTCTCCGCCGCGCGCTCCGGCGCAAAACCAAAGCGTGTCGCCTACTCGGCAACCCTCGGCATTTCCCCGGTCGATCCGGAGGTCGCCGAAATCACCCGCAAGGCCGCGCAGCGTTTTGCCGAAGCGGGCGTGATCGTCGAGGAAGCGCATCCGGATTTCAAGGAGGCCGTGGAATGCGCCCATGTGCTGCGCGCCTATGACTATGTGCTGACCAAGGGCAAGCTGCTCAAGTCTCATCGCGACCAGTTAAAGCCGGAAGTCATCTGGAACATCGAGGAAGGCCTCAAACTGACGCTCGCAGATATCGAACGGGCCGAAGCGCAGCGCGTTACCTTGATGAACCGCGCGATTGCCTTCTTCCAGACCTATGATCTGTTGCTGTGCCCGACCACTATCGTCGCGCCCTTCCCGGTCGAGCAGCGCTATCTCGCCGAATGCGACGGCGTGAAGTTCGACAACTATGTCGGCTGGCTCGCCATTGTCTCGGCGATCACCATTGCCTGCTGCCCTGGCCTGTCGATTCCCTGCGGTTTCACCCGCGAGAACCTGCCGGTGGGATTGCAGATCGTCGCGCCGCCCCGCGGCGAAGCCCGCGCGCTGGCCGCCGGAAAACTGCTCGAAACCATTCTCGGGCTCGGCGCCCTCACACCGATCGATCCGCGTAAAGGCAAGTGAGCTTGCAAACGGCAGGCGTGCATGAAACATATCGCGCTCATCACTGACGAGGACTAAATGGCCGCGCCCAAACCTCCCGCATTCGACACGCTTAGCCTGCATGCGGGCCAGCATCCGGACCCTGTCACCGGCTCCCGCGCCGTTCCGATCTATCAGACGACGTCCTACGTCTTTCAGGACGCCGATCATGCTGCGGCGCTGTTCAATCTGGAGCGCGCGGGCCACATCTATACGCGCATCTCCAACCCGACCATTGCGGTGCTTGAAGAGCGTCTCGCCGCGCTGGAAAACGGCGTGGGCGCGGTCTGCACCGCCAGCGGCATGGCGGCCCTTCATCTGGCGATCGCCACGCTCCTCAACGCAGGCGATCACATCGTCGCCTCGGCCTCGCTCTATGGCGGCACCATCAATCTTTTGACTCACACGTTGCCGCGCTTCGGCATCACAACGACTTTTGTCAAGCCACGCGACCTCGACGGCATCAAGGCGGCGATCAAGCCGAACACCAAGCTCGTGATCGGCGAAACCATCGGCAATCCGGGTCTTGAAGTGCTGGACATTCCTGCGGTGTCGAGGATCGCGCATGACGCAGGCATTCCGCTGCTGATCGATAATACTTTCGCAACTCCCTATCTCGCCCGCCCCATCGAAATGGGTGCGGACATTGTCATGAACTCGATCACCAAGTGGATCGGCGGCCATGGCATCGCTATCGGCGGCGTGATCGTCGACGGCGGACATTTCGACTGGGAAAAGTCCGGAAAATTCCCGACGCTGACCACACCCTACGCGGGCTATCACGGAATCGTCTTTGCTGAAGAGTTCGGCCCGCAGGCCTTCATCATGCGTGCCCGTGCCGAGGGCCTGCGCGATTTCGGCGCGTGTCTTTCACCCACCAATGCATTCCAGATTCTGCAGGGGGTCGAGACGCTGCACGTGCGCATGCAACGCCATGTGGAGAACGCCGCTGCCGTTGTTGACTTCCTGAAATCGAACAAGGCCGTCGAGTGGGTGACGCATCCTTCGCTCGACAATCATCCCGATAATGACCTTGCGAAGAAGTTGCTGCCGCGCGGCGCGGGCTCGATTATCACGTTCGGTATCAAGGGCGGACGCGACGCGGGCCGCAAGTTTATCGAAGCATTGAAGCTCGCCAGCCATCTTGCGAACGTCGGCGACGCCAAGACGCTGGTGATCCACCCGGCCAGCACGACGCATCAGCAGATGAACGCAGAACAGTTGAAGACAGCGGGCATCGGCGAAGAGCTGATCCGCTTGTCCATTGGCATCGAAGCCGCCGAAGATATTATCGGCGACCTTGGCCAGGCACTGCGTTTCTCACAGAAGGCTTGAGACATGATTCTGACTGTGGACGGCGCTGAGATTTTCGCGACAACGGGAGGCAA
This sequence comes from Afipia sp., assembly GCA_017308595.1. GTDB lineage: Bacteria > Pseudomonadota > Alphaproteobacteria > Rhizobiales > Xanthobacteraceae > Afipia. The sequence continues at coordinate 637,826 of JAFKER010000005.1, read as the reverse complement.
GGCCTTCAATCCGGAGTTGCCGCTGGTGATTTTCCTGCACGGTGCGGGATTCGATCATTCGATGTGGGCGCTCTTCAGCCGGTGGTTTTCCCACCATGGTTACAGCGTACTTGCACCTGACCTGCCGGGACATGGAAAGTCCAAGGGTACGCTGATCCCGACCATCTCAGGCATGGCGGACTGGACCATCAAGCTGATTGAAGCGGTTGGCGCAAAGAAGGCCGGACTGGTCGGCCATTCGATGGGTTCGCTGATCGCGCTCGATGCCGCTGCACGCTATCCGGACAAGATTTCCGCACTCTCGCTGATCGGTGTCGGCGGCGCGATGCCGGTGTCCCCTGACCTACTCAATGCGGCCAAAGACAACAATCACGACGCCATCGACATGGTGTCGATCTGGGGCTTTGGATTCGCCGCCGGCCTTGGCGGCTCTCAGGCACCCGGCCTGTGGATGCTTGGCGGCGGCATGCGCGTACTCGAGCGCGACGCACCGGGCGTGCTGCACAACGATCTTGCAGCCTGCAACGATTACAAGACTGCGATCGAGGCGGCGGCGAAAATCACCGCGCCGACCACGCTCATTCTCGGTGAACGGGACATGATGACCCCGCTCAAGTCCGGCAAACAGCTGGCAACCGCGATTGCGGGATCGAAGCCGGTCGTTTTGCCGGGCGCAGGCCACATGATGACAGCGGAACGGCCTGACGACGTGCTGAAGGCGCTGATCGCGTCACATGCCTAGGTAAATACGGCGCACTTCCGGATTGGCCTTGATGTCGGCCGCCGGGCCGCTCATCACCACCTTGCCGGTTTGCAATACATAGGCCCGGTCGGAAATCTCGAGGCTTTCCGACAGGCGCTGCTCGACCAGCAGGATGGTCACGCCGTTGGCTCGGATCTGCTGAACCGCCTGAAAGATTTCATCGACCAGCTTGGGCATGATGCCCTGCGACGGCTCGTCCAGCATCAAGAGACGCGGCCGTGTCATCAGTGCGCGCGCGATCGCCAGCATCTGCTGTTCACCGCCTGACAGTGTCGCCGCGCGCTGCGAAAGACGCTCCTCCAGACGCGGAAACAGTTTGAACACAAACTCGAGCGGACTGTCGCGATCCAGACTGCCGCGATGCAGGTAGCTGCCTAGCCGCAGATTGTCCGCCACGCTAAGGCGCGGAAACAACCGCTTGTTCTCCGGCACGAACGCGAGTCCCCGCGCAGTGACGAGATGCGCCGGAATGGTGTCGATCCGCTCGCCGACAAAATTGACCGATCCCGATTTCGGCTTTTCCATCCCGGCGATCGATTTCAGTAACGTGGACTTGCCTGCGCCATTGGCGCCCGCAACGGTGACGATCTCACCGGAATCGACATTGATCGAAATATCCGAGATCGCGATCAGACCGCGATAGGCCGTGGTGAGGTTTGCAACATCAAGCAACACGATGACGATCCCCCAGATAAGCTGCGATCACCTTCTCGTCGCGCACGACTTCTTTCGGCAGACCTTCCGCCAGCACCTTTCCAAGATGCAGCACCACGGCGCGATCCACCAGCGGCATCACCACCTCCATGACGTGCTCGACCATGACGATGGTCACGCCAGTTTCCCTCACCTTGCGGATCAGATCGACACCCGCCGCCGCTTCGCTCGGCGTAAGGCCCGTCAAAACCTCGTCGAGCAGCAGCAGTTTCGGCTCGGTGGCAAGCGCACGCGCCACCTCAAGACGCCGTTTCTGCGGTGGAGTGAGATCCGCAGCCGATGATTCCGCATGTGCCGCAAGGCCGACATAATCCAGAACATCGAGCGCCTTGGCGCGGGCCTGCAATACGCCCGGATAACGCACGAATGCGCCGACGGTGACGTTCTCGACCACCGACATGGAATCGAACGAACGCGGCACCTGATAGGTCCGCGCGATACCAAGGCCGCAACGATCGGCGGCCGGTAGCGGTGTAATATCGCGCCCGTCGAATTCGATTACGCCGAAAGACACCGGAAACTCGCCCGCAATCAGGTTGAACAGGGTCGACTTCCCCGCCCCATTCGGACCGATCAGTCCGAGAATTTCGCCGCGATAGACATCAAGATCGATGGAATCATTGGCGACGAGGCCGTCGAAACGGCGTGTCACGCTGCGGCAGGTGACGAGCGGCTTACCGGTCATGCCGTCGCCTCGCGCTTGACCGGCTTGATGAAGCTCAGGATGCCTTCCGGCCGCGTCAGCGACACGATCATAACCAAACCACCATAGATCACGAGGTCGAGGCCTGATCCCGAGCCGCCCAGATACGAGCGCGTAAACTCAGCAAGCGGAATCAGGATCAGCGCACCGATGGCCGGTCCCCACAGTGAGCCGACACCGCCGAGCACGGCAGGCAACGCCATCAGCAGCGAGAAGCGGAAATGCATCACACTGTCCGGGTCGATGTAGGACACGAAGGCCGCGTAGAATCCGCCGCCAACCGCGGTGAAGAAAGCCGAGATCGCCGCTGCCGCCATCTTGGAGTGAAAGATGGTGACGCCGAGGCTTTCCGCTGCGTCCGCGCTATCCTTCACGGCCCGCCACCAATAGCCCCACTTGGATTCGACAATGGAGAACGTCACCAGCCATGTGACCGCGAACAGGCCAAGGGCGAAATAGAAGTAAGGCGCCTTGTCGCGCGCAAACTGCAAGGTCCACCACGAATCCGGTGTGAACGGCCACTGGATGCCGAGTGCGGCGCCCGCATAATCCCAGTTGTGGAATAACAACAGTCCGATCTCCGCGATGACGATGGTCGCAATCGAAAAGTAGTGCCCCTTGAGACGGAAGCATGGATAACCCAGCGCGAGCGCGATGAGCGCGGCGATGACACCACCGGCAAGAAGTCCACCCCACGGTGGAATGCCGAATTTCACGTAAAGAATGCTGGTGGCATACGCGCCGATCCCGAAATACAGCGCATGTCCGAGCGAGACCTGCCCGCAATAGCCCCCGAGCAAATTCCAGCTTTGCGAGAGCGCCGCAAACAACAGGGTCAGGATCAACACGTTCATCATGTAAACGTCAGAAACAAAGCGCGGCACCAGCGCGATGACTGCAAATATGACAATCGCGGTGATAAGCTGCCGCCTCCGGGCAGCGATGAATGCCGACATCGACGAGACTGCGGTACCCTGATTCATCACAGCCTCCCGAACAGGCCGCTCGGCCTGACGAACAATACCAAAAGATAGAGCGAATAGACGCCGACGGATTTCAGCGATGCCGGCAGGATCAGCGTCGTGAGCGCTTCAACAAGACCGACGATCACACCTGCAACCAGCGCGCCGAAAATGCTGCCGAATCCGCCGAGCGCCACCGTCACATAGGCAATCAGCGCAAACGTTCCGCCCACCTGCGGGTGGATATAGTAAAAGATCGCCAGAACCGCGCCGGCAATTCCAACCAGCGCCGCGCCGAGCCCCCATCCCAGCGCGAAGACGCGGTTGCGATCAATGCCGACCAGCGCCACTGCGCCCTGATCTTCCCGGGTTGCTTCGAGCGCCTTGCCGAAATCGGTACGCGTGATCAGCCAGTAAAGCCCGGCGAAGACGGCCAGCGACACGACACCGCCGAGAATCTGCGGCCATGGCAAGAACACGCCGGCAAGGTTGAGCGTCTTGCCCCCGAGCCAAGTGTTCGCAATGCTGCGATAATCCGGTGTGAAAAAGTATTGCGCGAGGCCTTGGATCAGCAGCGCGAGGCCAAAAGTTGCGAAGATCTGCACCATGCCGGGATTGGCTCTGGCGCGCATCGCATAACGAATGATCCCGGCATAGACCGACACCCCCAGGACGAACATCAACGCCACGACGAGCGGCGCAAGAACCACAGGGTCGAGCGCGGTCATGAACACCAGCCCGAAGGTCGCGTACATGGCGAGCATGAGAAATTCGCCGTGGGCGAAGTTCACCACGTCCATTAGACCGAAGATCAGCGAGAGGCCGACCGCTATCAGCGCGTAGATCAGCCCCATCAAGAGGCCGCTCGCGATTACCTGAAGAAAGGCTTGCGTGGTCACGGGGACAGCTTCCGAAAAATGAGTACTTCTCTTCTTACCTCCCCCCGCCTGCGGGGAGAGGTAAGATCACACAGCGCGCCAGGTGAGGGCGATCGCCCGCATGTGCAGGGCGAGAGAGCCGTCTCAGCCATTCATCGGCCATTTCGGCTCGGCGATCGCCGCCTGGGCCGGATAAACAGTGACGAACTTGCCGCCGAGATACTGCAGCAGCACCGGATCGGCATCGTCGTTCTGGCCTTCGGCAGTGAACTTGATCCGCTTCCACGGCATGATTGTCTTTTCACCCGGCGTGTCGGTGGCAGCCAGCGCCGCACGGACCTTCTCGCCGTCGGTGGACTTAGCCCGATCGATCGCATCGGCAAGAACTAGAACGGCCGTCAGCTGCCGCGATGTATTGTCATTGAGATCGCGATTGGCGCGGGCCTTGAACATATCGTTGACCTTGCCGACCGACGGACGCTTGGACGCAAGATCAAGCGAGAAGCTGGCGCGCGAGATCATGCCGTTCAGCTTGTCACCCACCGCATCGAACGTTGCCTTGTCGGAGAATCCCGCGGCCTGGGCCAGGATGTTGTTCGGCTTGTAGCCAAGCTCGTCCATGGTCTTCATCAGCAAAATGGTGTCGGTGGTGTAGCTCGACGGCAACAGCACGTCGGGGTTGGCGCTCTTGATCTGCTGTACTTCGGCAGTCAGCGACGGCGATGAAGCGCGATACTTGATGTCGGCAGCGACCTTGTAGCCGCGATCGGTCGCGAGCTTGCGCTGGACGTTGGAAGAGTCGGTGCCAAAAATAGTATCCTCAAAGAAAAGACCGACACTGTCGATCTTCTTGCCCTTCTTTTTCAGCGCATCCATGAACTCGAACATCGCCAGCGAGAACATTTCGTCGTGCGCCGCCGGACGGAAGAAAAACTTCAGGCCACGGCGATGCAGGCTCGGTGACGAGGAATCGGCAGCGACATAGGGAATGCCGTAGCGTTCGCACGACGCGCTCACCGTTGCCGAGACCGACGAATGGAACGCACCACAGATCGCGACAACCTTGTCCTGGGTAATCAGGCGCTCGGCTTCGGCCCTGCCCTTCTGCGGATCGCCCTGATGATCCGCGAACACCAGCTTGATCTTGGCGCCGCCAAGGCCAGCAAGTCCGGCGCTTTTTGCGGTCGGCAAGTCAAGGTCGTGAGCGTTGTTGACGATATCTGCCGCAGTTTCCAGTGCATGTCGTGCGTCGGCGCCGATCTGCGCCGTTGGGCCGGTTAACGGCCAGATACAGCCGATCAGGATTTCCTTGCCGGCCTGCGCGAAGGCCTGCGTCCCGAGAGTTCCGGCAACTGACATGGCGACACCGGACAACAATACTTCACGGCGATTCATCGACGATACTCCCTGGTTGGATATTGCCTCGTGAGGCATGCGGCTGATCTGGTGAAATTACTGAATTGAAAATTCCGAATTGCGTACATCTGTCACCAGCATGTAGCCGGGTGCATGGGTGATCGCGAAGGCCGGCCGCGATTGCAGGATGACCGATTGTGGTGTGACTCCGCACGCCCAAAATACCGGCAACTCATCCGGCTGAATGCTCACCGCGTCGCCATAGTCAGGCTTCGCGATATCCTCGATGCCGATCAATTCCGGCTTCCCGATATGGACCGGCGCGCCGTGCACTGACGGAAACCGCGTCGTGATCTGGATGGCGCGGATCGCCTCCGCAGGCTTGAACGGACGCATCGAGACCACCATCCGTCCTTCGAACGGCCTCGCCGATTTGCAGGCAATGCTGGTGCGATACATCGGAACATTGCGCTTTTCGTCGATGTGCCGAATGCTCAAGCCGTCTGCAATCAACGCCTCCTCGAACGAAAACGAACAGCCGATCACGAAGGCGACCAGATCGTCCCGCCAGTGCGCCATGATGTCGGTCGGCTCTTCAATCAGTTGGCCGTTGCGCCAGACCCGATAGCGAGGAATGTCGGTCCGGATATCGAGATCGATGCCGAGTGCTGGAATGCGCGGATCGCCGACCTCGGACATGCCGATAATCGGGCACGGCTTGGGATTGAGCTGACAGAAGCGATGAAACGATGCCGCGAGGCTTTCAGGCACGATGGCAAGGTTGCCCTGAACATAGCCAGGCGCGACCCCTGACGTGACGTCGACGATGCCAGAACGATAGGTCAGCCGCGCATCCCGGCTGGGAAGATCAGCGTCGTGGCTGTGAACGGAACGTGACACCAGTTCGGCCGCCGAGAGCATAGGACCACTCCATTTCTCGCAAAAAGAGTGGATCATCGCCCAGCGATAAAGTCTAGTCGCGTTTTCTTATAAGAAACTATAAGCTGCACTAATAGGTGTGGGGCTATGGTATGGTGGACTTCAAATCGATCGAGACGTTCCTTTGGGTGGTGACGCTCGGCAGCTTTGGCGGCGCAGCACGCAAACTCAACACCACTCAACCGGCAATCTCACAGCGCATCTCGCAACTCGAAACCGAGATGGGGGTGAAACTTCTGCAGCGGGACAGCCGCTCCGTGACGCCAACACCGGGCGGCCGGCAGATGATGCTCTATGCCGAAAAGCTGATTGGCCTGCGCAGGGAGATGATGGCTGCTGTCATGGACCGCAGTGCAATGCGTGGCGTTGTGCGGCTCGGTGTATCGGAAACCATCGTGCACACGTGGCTTCCCAAACTCGTAGAACGGGTTGCCAATTCATTGCCGAACCTGTCGCTGGAAATCGAAGTGGACATCACGCCAAACCTTCGTGCACGGCTGATGGCGCAGGAGATCGATCTTGCTTTCTGTCTCGGTCCCTGGCCCGCATCCAACGTGCGCAACCGCGTCTTGTGCGATTACCCGATCTCATTCGTTGCCAGCCCATCTCTGAAGCTTGGCGAAGGTCCCCTCACGGTGCAGGATCTGGCAAAGTTCGCGATCATCACTTTTCCGCGCAAGACGCAGCCTTATGAGATCGTGCGCTCGCTGTTCAATCGCCCGGATTTGCCATCGCCACGCCTGCATGCGAGCGCGTCCCTCGCCACCGTCATCCGTATGGCGACGGACGGCATTGGCATCGCCGTCATCCCGACCGCCATCGTTGAACGAGAGTTGGCCGAAGGGCAGCTTCAACTCTTATCGACGGATCTGCATGTGCCCGCACTGACGTTCGCAGCAAGCTGGCTCGCCTCTCCGGACACGCTGGCGACAGAGATGATTGCCGATCTCGCGGTGAAACTCGCGCAAAGCGACGAACACAGCGCGACAACGCCAAGGGTCAATGCCGGGACGGAGGCGGCTCGTCCGGTATCTCCAGCGCTTCCGTGAACGGAAACTCGAGTACGATCTCTCCGGCCGCGTCTGTCACTTCCAGAATAGCGGTGAGCAGGCTGGGGTCTTTGCCCTCGTCCTGAAGAATTTGCCGGATGGTTGCTCGCGCTACGCGCCAGGCATGATCCGGATCGCGCAAGTCTTCGCCTTCCAGATCCGGAATAAGCGTTTCGCCGATCCGCGTGTTGAAGAAATAGCGAGGCATGACCGAAATCTAGGTCCGTCACGGCAAACCCACAAGGGCGGCCTGCATTTCTGCGCAGCGATATCAGTTGATTTGATCCAGATTTGTGGGGCCTAAGTGAACAGCATCTGACGGAATCATGACGTGTACGCCATTATCACCGAACCGCTGTTCTACGCCGTTGCCATTCCGGCGGTGATCCTTCTCGGATTGGCGAAGGGCGGCTTTTCCGGCCTCGGCATCGCATCCACTCCGCTGCTGGCGCTTTATCTGCCGCCGCTTGAAGCTGCGGCCTTGATCCTGCCCCTTCTGATCATTCAGGACATGATTTCGATTTACGTCTACCGGCGCGACTGGGATGCGTGGAATCTGAAAGTCATGCTGCCCGGCGCAGTGGCAGGCATGGCGCTCGGCTGGATTCTGGCGTCTCATCTGTCGGACGCCCTGGTCCGCATTGTCATCGGGCTGATCGGACTTGCCTTCGTGGCAAATACCTGGCTGCGCCGGAACAGGATCGAGCCTCATCCGGCGACGGCCATCAGCGGCGTGTTCTGGGGCGGAGTCTCGGGATTCACATCCTTCATGACTCAAGGCGGCGGGCCACCGTTTCAGGTCCATGTGCTACCGCAGCGCATGCCCAAACTGACGCTGGTCGGCACCACCACGATTTTCTTCGCGGTGGTCAACTTCCTGAAGATCGGCCCTTACTTCGCCCTCGCGCAATTCACCGCAAAGAACTTTGCAACATCCCTTCTGCTGCTCCCGATCGCGGTGCTGGCGAACTTCGCAGGCATCTGGCTGGTTCGCAAAACACCAACGGGGTTGTTCTACAATATCGCCTATGTGCTGCTGTTCATCATCTCCCTACTGCTGCTCTGGCAGGGCCTCGCAGCAGTGATCTAAATCATCGGCAGGCTACGCGGTTCGCGGCCCAGCGGAAATGCCTTGTCCAGCGCAGCAATATCGCGGTCGATCAATGTCATATCGCCCGCGGCTGCATTATCCTCTGCGTGCACCTCAGATGACGCCTTTGGGATCGCAAACACTGACGGGCGGCGCGCCAGAAAAGCCAGCGCCACCTGACGCGGCGTCGCGCCGTGCTTCAATGCGATGTCTTTCAGAAGCTTTCCGCCCGCCGATTGCGGCTCCGGGAAATCGTCATGACCAAATGGCGAATACGCCACAACCGCGACACCATGCGCGTCGCACCATGGAATGACCGAGTGCTCGATGGCGCGCTCGTTCAGGTGATACAGCACCTGATTGCAGGCGATCTTCCCGTCGCCCGCCACATCGAGCAATTCAGCAAGATCACCCGCATCGAAATTGCTGACACCCCATGAACGAATTTTCCCGTCGCTCACCAGTTGTTCGAGCGCCGCCACTGTGTCCTCAAGTGGATACGATCCCCGCCAGTGCAAAAGATAACAATCCATATGATCGGTCTTAAGTCGCTTCAGCGAGCGTTCGCAAGCCTGGATCGTACCTTTGCGTGAGGCGTTGCTCGGCAACACTTTCGACACCAGAAACACATCATCGCGCCGGCCCGCTATTGCCTCCGCAACAACCAGCTCCGCGTCACCATACATCTCGGCGGTATCGATATGGGACATGCCAAAATCAAGGCCCTTGCGTAGCCCCGCAACTGCGGATGCACGGTCTCCTTGATCGATATACCAGGTGCCCTGCCCGATCACCGAAACCGGCTGGCCAGTTTTTCCGAATGGCTTGTATTTCACTTTCACCCTCGATCTCTGATCGTCGTTGGGAGGATCGCAGCGACGAAGCAACCTTCAATAGCCTGTCATCTCGAGATAGCCGACGCCGCCATGGCTACCTTTGAAGCTGATCGGCCCTTCCCAGTAAGCGAAGCGCGTTCCCATCCAGCTTTTGGCGTTGAGCGGAGTGCTATCGATTTTTAACCCCCGATCCGCGATGGAAATGCTCCATGATGTCGGGAGCTTTCGGCCATCAATGTCCGTGAAAGCTGTCGGGATCATCGCAATTGCATTGGCGGACAAAGGTTCAGATCGTCCGCTTAGGTCAATCCAGTTGCCCGCGAAATAGTTCCGGCCATCCTTTTGCCGAAGGCGGAAAAGCATGACCTTCTCGCCAGAATTGAGATGCAACGAGAACCAGTCCCACCCGGTCTGATCGGACGCCAAGGGCTGGCTGCTCCACTCACGATCCATCCATGCGCGCCCAGTGACCGCGATCTGCCTGTCGCCAACAGTGATGGCACCCGAGGCGGTGAAATACGGCTGGCTGTAGTAATAAGACGCCTGCCCCTGCTCTGACTTCTTGCTGTAGCCACCATCTCCTTGCAGCACCAGCGGATGATCCGCAGCGAGATTCAGGACATAACCGAAATCATCACCCGATGCGGAGACCGTCAGCGGCGCAATGGTCCGTGCATTCGAGTCATCTCGTCCACCCATCTGCCATGAATCAATCCATGCCCGGAATGGCATTGCTTCAACGCCGGCCTGACCGACACCCCCGCGCGCGAATTTCTCGGCATAGCAATGAACGCTCGCGCTGGTCACAGCCGCGTGCCCCATCCAGATTTGCTGATTGGCCCAGCCTTCCTGTTGCACGCCGGGCGCCATAGCCTGCCGGAAAAGCGTCCACTGCGCACCCCATTCCTCTCCCGCAGCATCGGTCAGATTCGCAGTCAGATACCACCACTCAATGCGATAATCGGGATGCGGACCGTGATCGCTCGGAAATTCAAGCTTCGTGCCGGCGACGACTTCGGCAAATCCATCGCTGCCGCTGCCGAGCCCTGCAAAGCCCTGTGTATACGCCCGCGACGCCGCCAAGGGAGCGATCAAGCTGCCGCCGACAAACGCTCGGCGGCTGATGTGCATGTCAGCGCTCATTGGCAAATATCTTTGCAAGGGCCGCAGGCTGCAACCGCATCAATCTCAGAACTGGAAGACATGTCGCGAGCAACGCCGCAAGTAGCGCGACGATGAGTAGTTCAAGCAACTGCATCGGGAAAACGTACAGCGGCAAACGCCAGCCGAACGCCTTGACGTTCACTACAGCCACCAGACACCAGGCCACGAGAATACCGAGCGGCAACGCCAAGAGTGCTGTAATCAACGCGACTGCCATCGTCTTAAGCAGTTCGATCCCAGCCAGTCGCCGCCGCGTCAGCCCAAGCGCCCAGAGCGGCGCGAGTTGCGGCAGGCGGCTATTGCTGAGCGTCAGAAGGCTCGTCAGCAGTGCTACTCCAGCAACACCGAGCGTGAACGCATTCAATGCAGAAGTGACAGAAAAAGTGCGATTGAAAATACGGGTAGACTCCGCTTTTAGCGTCGCTTGATCCAGCAAGCGGCTGGAATCGAGCCCGAACCTTTCGCGCATGGCCGCGATAAGCTCCGTGACCTTGTCAGGCCTCACCCGTAAACCGAACCGCGTGCGCGGAATATCCGGCCATTGCGCCGCCAGCGCATCGATGTCGATCCCGATCTGCCCCTTTGGATTGCCATAATCGGGATAAATCCCCGCGACCCTCACCTGCCACGGTTCTGTTGCCGCCGGAAGGCTCACGCGATCGCCGAGACCGACCTTGAGCCGCCGCGCCAATTGCTCGCTCAGCAGTACACCTTCTCCCGCCCCGACCTTGTCCCAAACATTCGGCAACGCCTCGAGCAGCGGCCAGCGCTCGCGATAGGTCGCGTGGTCAGCGAAGCCAATGATCTCCACCGGTAACGTCGCCAGCGTAACATCGGTGCGCCATGCAGGAAGGATCGCATCGACCTCGGGACGCTGACGCAGCCAGGCCACGATCTCGGCGCCCTGAGCATCGCTGGTTGCGTTCAGATAGACTTCCGACGCAAGCCGGTCATCGAGCCATGCAATGAATGTCCGCGAAAAACTCTGCACCATGGTGCCGACACCGACATTCACTGCAAGGGCGAGCAGCAGCGCCATCAGCGCCAGCGAGAGGGCTGGCAATTGCTGGCGACTATCGGCCCAGAACCATTTCACCAGCGGCTGCGACGTGCCACGTTGTCCGAATCTCAATACCGCGCCGAGAATAACGGGCAGCATGAGAGCAGCCGCGAGGAGCAAGCCCGCCAGCATCGCAAATCCGGAAACCAGGGAATCTCCGAAAAGAAAACATCCGGCTGTGACAAGCAGAATCGCCAACGCAAACAAACCTTGCCGTGTCAGCCATCGTCGCTGTGCCTGTTGCCAGACGTAGGGTTGCGCGGTAGCCAGCACAGGCAAACGATAGACGCGATAGAGCCCGGCTGCAGCCGCAAGCAGCGCGCCGAGGATGCTCATGCCGAGGCCGGACAGCCACCAGCTTGCCTTCAGCACCAGTTGTCCGGGCACCTGCGCGCCATAGAGCCCGCGCAGACTCGCGGCAACATCGGGAAGCAAAAGCGCGGCAACGGCATAGCCACAAATCAAACCAATGATGCCGGCAGCAATGGCCAGCGACACCAGCTCGAGAATCAACGTGAGCGTCAGCGCGCGCGCTGACACGCCACATGCGCGCATGGTGCGCAGCATTGGTAGCCGCTGCTCCAGCGCGAGTCCGATCGCCGAATGCACAATGAAGAGTCCGACAACGAACGACAAAAGGCCGAACGCCGTCAGATTAAGATGGAAGCTGGCGGTCAGGCGCTCAAGATCACTCGGCACCCCGGCCTCGACCCATCGTAGCCTGTCCCCAACGACCTGCTCCAGAGGCGGTCGTTTGCCATGTATCTCACCCACCAGAAGTCGCGTGATCTGATCCGGCATTTTGAGAACGCGCTGCGCGACACCGATATCGACAATCAAAACGCCGGGCGCGAGTTTGTCCTGCACAACAAGCGGCGGCAGCAAAACATCGCCCATCTGCGGCGATCCACCTTCCGGCAGTTTCAGATCGCTCAATGTTTCAGGCGCAACCAACGTCTGTCCGGGAGGCGCAACAAATCGATGGAGATCCGCTTGTCCAATGTCAGGCGCAGGGCCTGCACCTTTAGGCAACGACACCGGCTCGATACCGAGCAGCCTGAACGCACGACCGCCAATCACAATGCGGCCTTCGACCACTGGAGAAACCAGCCAGTTGGCACGGCGCAGATCAACGAATAACCGTTGCGGGAAAGCAGGACTGTCGCGGCCGACCAGCATGGCCGTCTTGCCGCCACCGAATGTCGACGCCGCACGATCGTAACTGCTGCGCGCCTGCTGATTAATGGCCTGTACGCCGCTCCAGAGCGCGGTAGCTGAAATCAGCCCAATCAGCAGGGCTGCAAATTGCATCCGGTGCCGCTTCCAGTGGCTCAACAGACCCACGAGAATCCACAGCGGACGGATCATGTGATCCGCCCCGCGGTGAGATGCACCCGCCGGTCGAGCGTCGCCGCCAGAAGCTCGCTGTGCGTCACCATGAGAAAGCTGCAGCCGGTGCGCGTCACCAGATCGCGCGCCAGCGCCAGAACATCATCAGCAGTTTTTTCGTCGAGGTTTCCTGTCGGCTCATCCGCCAGCAACACAAGCGGCTTGATTGCGAGCGCGCGGCCTATGGCGACCCGCTGTTGCTGGCCTCCGGATAATTGCTCGGGATAGCGATCCAGCAATGCGCCCAGTCCAAGGCGCTCGACCAGCTCATCCTGCCATGCCGGATCATGACGCCCGGCGATCCGCGCCTGAAATGCGAGATTGTCGATCACTTGCAGGCTTGGAATGAGATTGAACTGCTGAAACACGAGACCCAGCCGATCACGCCGCATCGCGGCGCGGTCACTGTCGGAAAGCTCCGACACCAGCGTTCCATCAAGCCAGATTTCGCCGCCGTCGGCTTCGTCGAGCCCTGCGATCAGGTGCAGCAGCGTACTCTTGCCACTACCGGATTCACCGGTCAGTGCAACGCTCTCCCCGGCAGCCAGCGTAAGATCGACCCCGCGCAGAACCGCGAGTTGCTCTTCAGACGTCCGATAAGATTTGGTGAGGCTTTTAACCGTCAGCATGATCGCGCTTATCATACATAAACGCCACTTCGCGGTACATCACGAAGCGCCAGCCGAGCACCCTCAACGGGAATCGAAACATCGCCACGGCCGGGCATAGAATGGGCGCTTCCGCTCGCTTGTGCCCGGCCATCCACGTCCTAAACGGGCACGGATGAGAACGTGGATGCCTGGCATACAGCAGGGCATGACGATAGGGTAACAGCCTCAGGTGAGGCTGAGTTCGTACTTCTCGATATCCTTGGCGCGCTGGTTCTGTGCAGCCGCCCTGTGGTCGGTCGCGATCCAGGTATAGACCGCCGGCAGCACAAACAGCGTGAACAGCGTGCCGATCGACATACCCGCAACCACCACGATGCCGATCGAGAAGCGGCTCGCAGCGCCCGCTCCGCTTGCCGTGAGCAGCGGCAACAGACCCGCAACCATTGCAGCGGTTGTCATCAGGATCGGGCGGAGGCGAACACGAGCCGAATGCGTAATGGCGGTACGCCGGTCTACGTTCTCATTCACCTGCATCTCGTTGGCGAATTCCACCATCAAGATGCCGTGCTTGGAGATCAGGCCGACCAACGTCACCAGACCAACCTGGGTGTAGATGTTGATCGTCGCCAGACCGAAGAATAGCGGGATCAGCGCACCGGAGATCGCCATCGGCACCGAAATCAGAATCACAAGCGGATCGCGCAGACTCTCGAATTGCGCCGCAAGCACCAGGAAGATGATGATGAGCGCGAACACGAAAGTCACCGTAAGCTGGTTTCCTTCCTGCACATATTGTCGCGAGTCCGCCAGGAAGTCGTGAGTAAAGCCCGCCGGCAGTTGCTTGGCCTGCTCTTCGAGGAATTCGACCGCCTTGCCCACCGTCACGCCCGGCATCGCCACGGCCTGGAATGTCGCCGAGTTCAACTGGTTGAAATGCGTCAATGCATTTGGATTGGTCGCGGTTTCAATAGTGACAATGGTCGAGAGCGGAACCTGCCGTCCACTGCTCGTCGCAACATAGTAATTTGCGAGTGATTCCGGCGTCAGGCGAAGTTCACGCGGCACCTGCGGAATGACCTGATAGGAACGCCCTTCGAGATTGAAGCGGTTGACGTAATTGCCGCCGAGCAAGGTCGAGAGCGTGTTGCCCACGGCGGACATGTTGATGCCCATATCGTTCGCCTTGGAACGATCAACGGTCACCGTGACCACCGGCTGATTGAAAGCAAGATCGCTGTCAGCCACGATGAAGAAGCCGCTTTCTCGCGCAGCCTTCTTCAGCTTCTCCATCTGCTCGAACACAGCCTGGAATCCGCTCGTCGTGCTGATGACCATCTGGATCGGCAAACCGCCCGGTCCACCCGGCAAAGCCGGCAGGTTGAATGCAAAGGCGTTGACGCCCTCCACCTTGCTCAGTTCGTTCTGAACCAATGGTTTGAGCGTCAGCGAGGACCGCTTGCGCTCGTCCCACGGCTTCAGGATCATGCCCGCAATACCGTTGGCCGGTCCATTGATGCCGTTGATGATGAAGCGGAGATCCGTTTCGGGGAAACTCGCGAAAACCTTGTCCAGTTTCTTGCCGTAGAAATTGCTGTAATCGATGTTCGCATATTGCGGCGCTTTGGTCACCGAGAACAGAATGCCCTGATCTTCCTCCGGCGCCAGTTCCTTGTTGGTGTTCACATACATGAAGCCGACGAGGAACAGGATTGCGACCGCGAACAAGCCAGTGATCGGCCGATAGTCCAGCGAGCGGTCCAGCTTGCGCCCATACCAATCGGTCACTCGCGTGAACACGCGATCGACCAGCTTAGCGAACCGGCCCTGATTTTGATGTCCGCCTTTAAGCAGCACGGAACACATCATCGGCGAGAGCGTCAGCGCGACGACCCCGGAGATGATGACCGAGCCTGCAAGCGTAAAAGCGAATTCGCGGAACAATGATCCGGTCAGGCCGCCGAGAAAGCCGATCGGTGCGTATACAGCCGCCAGTGTAATCGTCATCGAAATGACTGGCCCGACGATTTCACGCGCCCCAATCAACGAGGCTTCGACGGGGGTCTTCCCTTCCTCCAAATGCCTGTGAATGTTTTCAACGACGACAATCGCGTCGTCAACGACAAGGCCAATGGCAAGCACCATCGCCAGCAGCGTGAGCAGGTTGAGCGTGAAACCCATCGCCAGCATCAGAATGCACGCACCGACCAGCGACAACGGAATCGTGACAACCGGGATGATCACCGAACGGAGCGAGGCCAGGAACAGGAAGATCACGACGACGACGATCAGCACCGCTTCCAGGAGCGTGTCGCGCACTTCATCGATCGACGACTGAATAAACTTGGTCGAATCGTAAGCGACGCGCATCTTCAGTGACGGCGGCAGATTGCGTTCGATTTCCGGGAACAGCGCGCGCACGCCTTTGACGATGTTCAGCGGATTACCTTGCGGCGTCGACTGCACACCAATGAAGATCGCTTGCTGGCCGCTCATGGCAACGCTGGCATCGGTACTTTGCGCGCCGAGTTCGACGGTAGCGATGTCCTCAAGACGGACAAAACCGCCGTCCTTCGCCTTCACCGTCATCCTCTTGAACTGCTCGATGCTGGTGAGGTCGGTATTGGTCGTCACGTTGGAGACGATGAAATATCCCTTGGACTGACCGGCGGCGGCCTGAAAGTTGTTCGCCCTGATCGCAGCACCAACATCATCCGGCGACACGTTGCGGCTCGCCATACGCTCCGGATTGAGCCAGATGCGCGTCGCAAGCGTCTGCGCACCGAGGATGTCGGCGGATGCGACACCGTCCACCGTCGACAGGATCGGTTGCACGACGCGGGCGAGATAATCGGAAATCTGCGGTCCGGTCAGTTCATCGCTGGCGAAGCCGATATACATCACCGCCGTGGTCTGGCCAGTCGACTTGGTAATCACGGGGTCGTTCGACTCTCGTGGAATCAAGTAGCGGACCGAACTGACTTTCGAACTGACCTCGGTCAGCGCCGAATTCGGATCGACGTTGAGCTTGATATAGACCGAAATTGTGCTGAGGCCCTGCACCGAAGACGACGTGATGTAGTCGACGCCTTCCGCCGACGCCACCGCCTGCTCGATCGGCTGCGTGATGAAGCCCTGCATCAAATTCGGGGATGCGCCGGGATACGAGGTCGTGATGGTCACGACCGTATTCGACAGTTTCGGATACTGGCGGATACCGAGGCTCGTCGCCGCCTTGAAGCCGATCAAGAGGATCAGCAGGCTGACGACAAGCGACAGTACAGGCCGCTTGATGAAAATATCGGTGAAGGCCATTAGTGGCTCCTCGGAAAATCAATAACGCGGCGCTTGCGCGGGGATTGGCGGCGGCTGATCGGGCGAGATCGTGACAGCCGAACCGGACTGCAGCTTGAGCTGACCAACAGCAACCACACGATCCCCCGGCTTGACGCCGCTGAGAATGACGACGCGGCCATTGATCCGCTGTCCGGTCTTCACGAAGGTCCGGTCGGTCTTCAGCGAATCCTTGCCGTCAGCGTCCTTCGTTCCGGTAATGAGCCAGACTGAGTCGCCATAGAGAGTGTAATCCACGGCGGTTTCCGGCACGGTGATCACCGCAGGCTTGGACGGCAATTCGACCGTGGTGGACGCGAACATACCCGGTTGAAGAATACGGTTCGGATTCTCCAGCGTCGCTTGAACGCGAACGTTGCGGGTGTCGGCGCTGATCTGCGGTTCGATGGTTGTGATCTTGCCTTCGAAGGTGCGGTTTGGATAGGCGTCGACCTTGATGCGAACAGTCTGGCCGACATCGAGAACGGCACGGTCCTTTTCAGTCACCGTGAAATTCAGATAAAGCCGCGACAGGTCTGTCAACGAGACGATCTGCGTTCCGGCACTGAGATACTGGCCGAGCTGAACGAGGCGCACGCCGAGCACGCCGCTGAACGGCGCGGTGATGCGCTTCTGCGAGATGATCGCCTCGGTCTTCGCCACCGAAGCAGCGCCCTGATCGTAAGCAGCCTGCGCCTGATCGACGGTTGCCTGCGGCCCAAACGACTTGGCCAGCAGCGTCTGGGCGCGATCGAGCGCAAGCTTCGCCGCAAGCGTCTGTGCCTTGTAGCTGGCAAGGTCGCTCTGGTCCGGCGCGTCGTAAATCTGGAGCAGCGGATCGCCTGCCTTCACTTCTGCGCCTGGCTGAAAGAGGATCTCGGTGACGCGCCCGTTGACGTCGGTCGTGACGTTCACCTGATTCACCGCAGCAAGATCACCAACCGCGGTCAGAAGATTAGGCAACACTTCCGATTTCGCCTCGGCCACCGCCACCACGGTCGGAGCCGGTTTGTTGTTCTTGAAGAACTGCGCGATCATGTGGGCGCGGAAGGTATTGAAGCCCCAGATGATACCGACCAGCAGCACAAGCGCGCCGCCGATGATGATCATCCAGCGCCGCATGCGCACCGGCGGATGCGGCTTCTCAGCTGGCGTGGGAGTTTGATGAGACGGTTTGGTCGTGGCGTCCATGTTATGCACTTTCCGCAATCCGATCCGCCGCGCTCAAAGGCGGAGGGACGGCATCCAAATAAGAAGCTATAGCCCGGCCGTTCATTCCAATTCCGCGAAGAATGAACTGGCAAATCTGTCGTTCGAAGTCCGGCTCGCTGGCATATGCCAGCGAAGGGGTCGCAGGAAGCCTTGTGAGGGCAACCATGTGAACAACCTGATGCGCAAACCAGAAAAGGTTGAGCTGTTCACCCTCGACCCTCTCCGCATCGCCCGCAGCGATGGCGCTTTCAAGCGAGGCCTTGAAGGTCGACCCGATGAGATCACCAATCTTGTCATAGACCAGCCGCGCGAATTCTCCGTCGGTCAATTGACTGGAGATCAGCAACCTGACCCGATGGGCATCTTCCTCGTTCGGCGCCTCGGTCGCGCGCATGAAATGCCCGACCATCTCGCGAATCAGAATGACCAGTGTCGTCGTCGATGGCTTCAGCTCGCGCAGCCGGATCAATTCGGGATCGGCTTCGCACTCCTCCGAGAGAGTTTCCGCATAGAGTGCGGCTTTCGTGGGGAAATGCTTGAAGAGCAGCCCCTCGGAGATGCCCGCGGCCTGCGCGACGCTACGCGTCGTCGTCCCTGCAAAACCATACAGGGCGAAACAACGCTTGGCTGCCTCCAGGATTTGTTCCCGGCGGAGATCGCTCGTCAGTCTGATGGTGCTCATTTGTCGTGTGAGTAAGCACTCACTTAACCAAAGTCAATTGAATTTGCTGCTGTGCGGCACGCAAATCTGCACATTTGAAAGGCTTTGCCGCCCTTCCCACGCGATGCCTACGACTTTCGTCAGATCCCTTTTCGGGCCCAACCGCCAAGGGCACCGCAAGCTTGTCCACCCCCTGCGCCGCCAAACCCTGGATTCACTACGAAGCGGCTTCACAATACCGCTCAAAACGAGCTCTTGCCTAAATCGATCGAACCCGCCTCAATGCGCGCAATGAATGGTCCCTGGACAAGCAGGATGACCACAAGGCCCGCAATGAAACAGGGCCACGGGGGAGAAACGAATGGCGACGACAAATACACCGCCGAGCGATGACTCGACGGTCATTTCCGATGAGGCGCTGCGCAAGGCCGAGGAATTCATTGAAGCAGATGAGGGCGCGACCAACAGACTGGGCGGATTCGTCGGTCAGGCGGTAACGTACATCGCGGTGGCGATGAGCCTTTTTCACCTGTACGCCGCCTACTCGATCGTGCCGACGCAGGAACTGCGTTATACCCACGTCGCATTCACCCTTATCCTTTCATTCCTGCTGTTTCCGCTTGCCGCGAGCTTCCGTAATCGCGTGCGGTGGTGGGACGTCATTCCCTGCTTCCTCGCCGTCGCGACCATCGTCTACGCACTTATGGGCGGCGATGATTTCACCGACCGCGCCACCACACCTGACCGCTGGGACGTCATCGTCGGCGTGATCTTCATCGTCCTCGTTCTCGAGGCGACACGACGAACCACCGGATGGATCATGCCGGTGGTCTCGATCCTGTTCATCGCCTACGCGATGCTTGGTCCATATTTTCCCGCGCCCTGGACACACCGCGCCTACGATCTACCGCGTCTGGTGGGTCACCTTTTCATTACGCTCGAAGGCATCTTTGGCGTTGCTGTCGACGTATCCGCGACACTGATCATCCTGTTCACGATCTTCGGGGCATTCCTGCAGCAATCCGGGGCTGGAAAATTCTTCATTGATTTTTCGCTGGCGCTGATGGGCGGCAAGCCAAACAGCGCGGGCCGCACCGTCGTGCTTTCATCGTTCCTGCTCGGCGGCCCATCCGGATCCGGCGTCGCGACCACCGTGATGATCGGCACCGTCGCCTATCCGATGATGAAAAAAGCGGGCTTCGAGAAAAACGCAGCTGGCGGCCTTCTCGCCGCTGGTGGCCTCGGCGCAATCCTGTCGCCGCCGGTACTCGGAGCAGCGGCATTTCTCATCGCCGAGTTTCTCAAGATCAGCTATCTCGATGTGATCTGGATGGCGACCATCCCGACCTGTCTCTATTATCTCTCGCTGCTGATCATGGTCGAACTCGACGCCAAGCGCTTCGCCGCGCGCGATGTCAATTTCAAGCCGGAACTAACGCTCGGCGAAATGACCAAACGCTACGGCTTCCACTTTATTTCACTGGTCGCGGTCGTCATCTTCATGGTGATCGGCTATTCGCCGTCGCTATCGGTGTTCTACGCCATCATCACCACCTTCGTGCTGAGTTTCCTGCGCAAGGACACGGCGCTGATGCCGCCGAAGCTGAAGCGAGCGCTGGCTGACGGATCAATCGGCGCACTGAATGCCGCCACGACCTGCGCTTGCGCCGGCATCGTCGTCGGCATCGTGACACTCACTGGCCTCGGCCTGAAGTTTTCGTCGATTGTGATCGCCTATGCCGGCGGCAGCCTGTTGCTGACTGCGATTTATACAGCGCTGATCGTCTGGATCATCGGCCTCGCCGTTCCGGTTACTGCGTCCTACATCATCTGCGCCGTGATTGCCGCGCCTGCCCTGATCAAGCTCGGCGTGCCGGATTACGCTGCGCACATGTTCATCTTCTACTACGCAGTGCTCTCCGAAGTCTCGCCGCCAACCGCGTTGTCGCCGTTCGCGGCCGCTGCCATCACCGGCGGAGATCCCTACAAGACCACGCTGCAATCCTGGAAATACACCCTGCCCGCATTCCTTGTGCCGTTCGTATTTGTTCTCGACCCACAGGGCGTCGGCCTGCTGCTCAATATTCCGAAGGGCGGCTCATGGGTCGATATTTTCGAGATCACCCTCAAGACAACGCTCGGGCTGATGGCACTGGCCGCCGCGGCGCAAGGCTGGGCACTGCGGCACACCACGCTGATCGAACGTGCACTGCTTGCCCTCTCGGGACTTTTGCTCGTATTCCCGAGCCTGATCGAGGCCGTGATTGAAGCGGCGATTGGTCGCGATATCTCTTATACTTATGTACCCGGCGTCCTGATCGGATTGGGGGTATTATTATGGCAAGCAAAAGGGCCGGCGCTTCAAAGATCGGCCTGAACACTTCAAAGGGAGGAACAAGGGAATGAAGAAAACGACAAAAATGGCTGCGGTGCTGGCCGTCGCGTTATCGGCAGGGTTTGCTTTATCCGCCTACGCGCAGCAGAAAACGATGTCGATCGGCACAGGCGGTACGGGCGGCGTGTACTATCCACTCGGCGGCGCGGTCGCAAACGTACTATCCAAGAATTTGCCGAATGTGCAGGCGACCGCCGAAGTCACGGGCGGCTCGGTCGACAACCTGAAACTGATCGGCACCGGAAAGAACGAACTCGGCTTCACCATGGCCGATGCGGCACTGAATGCCTACAACGGCGAAGACAAGTTCAAGAGCGGCAAGATCCCCCTCCAGACGCTGCTCGTCGTCTACCCTAATCGCATGCACGTCGTAACGATCGAGGGCACCGGCATCGAAAAGATGTCAGACATGAAGGGTAAGCGCATTTCCACCGGCTCGCCGGGCAGCGCAACCGAGGTGATGGCGTTCCGCGTAATCGAGGCTGCAGGCCTCGACAAGGACAAGGACATGAAGCGTGAACGCCTCGGCGTCGCCGAATCCGTCAATGCGATCAAGGACGGCAAGATTGACGCATTCTTCTGGGTCGGAGGCATCCCGACGGCAGCTGTGACCGATCTCGCTGCGACACCCGGCGTGAAGATGAAACTCGTCGACCATAGCGAGACGGTCGACAAGATGAACGAAAAATACGGCAAGCTTTATAGCACCAGCACCATCAAGGCGGGTTCCTATCCGGGCTATGATAAGGACAACAAGATTGCCGAGGTCTGGAATCTGATCGTCACCAACGACAAGATGAGCAACGATGACGCTTACGCCATCGTGAAGACATTGGTGGAAAAGAAGGCCGATATTGTTGCGGTTCACAAGGAAGCCCTGAGCTTCTCGCTGGATAATCAGGTCCAGGCGCGCTCGCCGGTGCCCTTCCATCCGGGCGCACTGAAATACTTCAAGGAAAAGGGCATCGGCGGCTAATCCCGCTTCCGATCCGCCTGTCTCGAAACCCCGGCCAATGCGCCGGGGTTTTTCGTTGGCCTATGCCGCGACCTTCGGCGCGTCGCGGTCGATGGCGAAATCGTCGAACCACGGCTGGTTGTTCCCAGCGATAGAGGCCGCGATCATCCGCGACGCAAGATAGCTATAGGTAATGCCGTTGCCGCCATAACCATATGCAGCGTGAATGCGCGGATGGCCGGGCACGCGCCCGATCAGCGGAAGACCGTCTGTTGTCGTCCCGAATGTACCGGACCACACAAATTCAGCCACCGGATCAACGTGCGACCACAGCCCGTTGAGCCGGTGCAGCAGAGCATCCGCTTTGGCGGGCATCAAGCGGTCACGTTCTTCCGGCTCCGTAACCCGGTCATCGTCCTCGCCGCCTATGATGATGCGCCCATCGCGCGTCGTGCGCGCATAACAGTAATTTTCAGACGCTTCCCAGATCAACGCGCCGTCGCGCCATAAGGCGGCCGGAGATTGAGGGGGCGTCGCAATAGCCCAGCTCGACGAAAGCTTGTGAAGATCGGATGTCACAAAATCCGGCATCACGTAACCGGTGGCGAGGACAACCTGCCCGGCCTCGATCACGTGACCATTGTCGAGTTCGACCACGACCCCCTGCCCGCTGTTGTCGTAATTCTCCGCGTTCGCGTCATAGATCACCGCGCCATAGCCGACTGCAGCATCCAGCAATGCCTGACACAACAACAGCGGGTCCGCATCTGCGGATCCGATCGAGTGGATCGCAGCCTCTCGATAGAGTCCGAACTGTTCCAACAGAGTCAAATGGTCCAGATACTCGCCGGGCAGTCCGGCGCGCACCCGAAGATCATGTTCAGCTTGCAGCTCTCGGGCGCCGATCTCACCGGCCGCCAGATAAAGCGAACGCCTGTGCCGCAGACCGCAGGCTAGCCGGCGCGTGTTGACGAGTTCAGCCAGTCCACTGACCGCGGCGAAGCTGCGGCGATAGATATTCGCAGCCCGCTCAAATCCATACATCGCAGTGAGATCACCAAGGGAGCGATCGATCTCCCACATCAGCATCGAGGTGCTCGCAGCCGTGCTGCCGAAACCCGGACGCTGACGGTCGATAATGCAGACCTCATGATCCTGCGCGGCCAGATGCTCAGCCACAAGCGCGCCGGTCACGCCCGCTCCAACGACGAGAACCTCACAACGAAAATCCCGGTCAACGGATGGCCTTAGGGGCTGCGCAAGCCGGTGGCTCCAGGGTGGCGTGCCACCGCGCAGGTTATCTTGCCGAACTCTTTCCGGATCGAACATCATTTGTTTCAGTCATGGCTTGGAAAGCACCCCCGTGCCCAATCCATGATGACGCTTGAATGATGTAAAAGTTCCCGGATCAGGCCCCCTCGTCCAGCGCAACCAGTTCGCGCTTCTTGCGTAACGACGGCAGCAGCGGCCCGATCAGCAAAATCGCGGCGGCCACCAGACACACCGCCGAAATCGGACGCTGGACGAATGTCATCAGGTCGCCCTGCGACAGGATCAGCGACTTGCGCAGGTTGTTTTCCAGCAACGGCCCGAGCACAAAAGCCAGCACCAGCGGCGCAGGTTCATAGCCGAACTTGCGCATCAGATAGCCGATCACGCCGAAGCCAATCATCACATAGACATCGAACACATTATTGCTGCTGCAATAAACACCAACGATCGTGAACAGCAGAATCAGCGGAAACAGCACGTTGTAAGGCAGCTTCAACAATTGAACCCACATCCCTATCAGCGGCAGGTTCAGGATCAGCAACATGACGTTGCCGATATACATGCTGGCGATGATGCCCCAGAACAATCCCGGATTCTGCGTGATCATCAGCGGCCCCGGCTGCAGACCGTGAATGACGAACGCGCCGAGCAGCAGCGCCATCACCACATTGGGCGGAATGCCGAGCGTCATCAGCGGAATGAACGCGCCGCCTGCGGCGGCATTGTTCGCGGCTTCCGGTCCTGCGACACCCTCGATCGCCCCCTTGCCAAAACGCTCCGGCGTTTTCGAGAGCCGCTTCTCAAGCGCATAGGATGCAAAGGAGGCCACCACCGCGCCGCCGCCGGGCAGAATACCGAGAAAGAAACCAAGCACAGTCCCGCGTCCGACCGGTCCGGCGCTGGCCTTCCATTCCTCCCTGTTCGGAAGAAGTTGGGTAATCTTGGTTTCAATCACATCGCGTTTGATGACTTGTTCGATGTTGATCAGGACTTCAGCCACCCCGAACAGCCCCATGACCACCGGCACGAGACCGATGCCGTCGATCAGTTCGAGGCGGCCGAATGTCAACCGCGGCTGGGCCGTGATGCTGTCGAGACCAATCAGCCCGAGCACAACGCCGATGCAGGCCATCAAGAGTGCCTTGGCCATCGAGCCTTGGGTGAGGAACGTCAGCACCACGAGGCCAAGCACCATCAGGCTGAAATACTCCGCAGGCCCGAACGCCACCGCGACACTGGCGAGCGACGGCGCAATGAACATCAGCGCGATCAGCGCGAATGTTCCGGCGATGAACGAACCGAGCGCGGAAATCCCGAGCGCAGGTCCGGCCTTGCCCTGCTTGGCCATCTGATGACCGTCGAGACACGTCACCACCGACGCGGCTTCCCCGGGGATGTTGACGAGAATCGATGTGGTCGATCCGCCATACATCGAGCCGTAGTAGATGCCCGCCATCATGATGATGCCGGATTCGGGCGTGCCCGAGAGCGTCACTGGCAATAGCAGTGACATCGCCGAAATCGGGCCGATACCCGGCAATACGCCGACCAGCGTACCGATGAAAACACCGATGAAACAATACAGCAGATTAACCGGCTGAAGCGCGACACCGAGACCGTGGGAAACGTTGACGAGGACATCCATGAGCCTAACCCCGTCAACCGATGCCAAGCATGCCCGAGGGCAACCGGATTAACAGTCCATGCTTGAGCACCCACCAGACACAGAGCGGTGCGAGGACAGCCAGCGGTATGGCCAGCGTCCAGCGCACCGGATCAATTACGCGCAACAGCAGCAACAGCAGCGGAATGGCTGACAGCAGGAAGCCGAGCGGCTCAAACAGAATGGCAAATACAGACAGACACCCAATGACCACCAGCGGCTTGGTCCAGCGCGTGCCCTTCCATAGTGATCCGACAG
The DNA here is from genome assembly GCA_017308595.1 of Afipia sp. GTDB lineage: Bacteria > Pseudomonadota > Alphaproteobacteria > Rhizobiales > Xanthobacteraceae > Afipia. Next base: position 612,566 of record JAFKER010000005.1, on the reverse strand, counting down.
TCGGGCCGCCTTCCGTCACAGCCCCGACCACAATCGACAATGCGAAAAGGCACATCAGAATGCCCGTATAGAACAACACGAACCCGGACCCCGGATCGTGAATGCCTCCGATCTTGAGCTTGTAGCCCGACCAGATTACGAAAATGCCGAGCGCGAGACCGACAAGGCCGCCCCACAACTCAGAATTGTTCAGCCTGCCTTTGGCGCTGCCGGTCCCCGTCATCGCGTCCCCTCCCAAAACATCACGTCAGGGCTCGCAGCATCCGCGAGCCCTGCCTCGGCACGCGGACCTTAGTTGGTCTTCTTGGCGAGCCCGAGCGTGTCGATCACCTTGCGCTCCGACGCGGTGACTTCAGTGACGAACTTCTTGTAGTCCTCGGTGTTCTTGTAATTCGCCACCATGTCGAATTTCGCGAGCGTCGCGATCACAGCGGGGTCTTCGATCGCTTTCTTGAACGCGTCGTGGAGCTTGGCGACGATCTTCGGGTCCATGCCTTTCGGACCGGCGATGCCGAAGGGCGAGTCATAGACCATGTCATAGCCGAGTTCGTTGAGGGTCGGCACATTGGGGAAGTTTGGCGAACGCTTCGAAGTCCACACCATCAGCAGGCGCAGCTTGCCGGCGTCGACCAGCGGCCGCCAACCGGTGGAATCCGCCTGCAGCATGGTATGATTGCCGAGAACGGCAGCGTTGGTCTCCGCGCCACCCTTGAACGGCACTTGCGTCAGCTTGATACCGGCCTTCCCAGCGATCTGCTCCATGCCGATATGCAGCGAAGTCCCCGCTCCCGGTGTTGCGTAAGTCACCTTGCCGGGATTGGCCTTCGCGAAGTCCACCACATCCTTCCAGGTCTTGAACTGCGACTCCGCGTTAGTGGTGACGCCGAAAGTATAACCGGTCAGATGGACGATATAGGTAAAGTCCTTGTCGGCATTCCACGAGACATCCTGCATCAGCGGAAGACGAAACACTGTGATCGGAATTTGCGAGATCGTGTAGCCATCAGGCTTCGCCGTCGCCGCCATGGTTGCCGGGCCGACGGTGCCGCCGCCGCCAGCCTTGTTATCCACGACAATCGGCTGTCCGAGTACTTTCGACGCGCTTTCAGCAATCGCGCGCATCGAGATGTCGGTCGATCCGCCCGCAGGCCACGGCACGATCAACGTAATTGGTTTGGTGGGATAATCCTGCGCGAGCGCAACACCTGACAGTGCCGCAAATGCTGCAACAGCCAGTCCAGCCTTCTGTAGAACTCGATAAGTCATGAAGCTCTCTCCCCTTGGCGACTCGTTGATGTATCCGAGCCTTTTGTTTTGTCCGGTGATGATCCCCGAAATCGGCACGAAAGAAAAGCAAGGAGAACATGGCGGCTGCAGTTGTTGCGACGCATCACGCCGGTAAGTCATTACGTCTCGAAAATTTCCGGGGCTTAGAGTCCATTTAAGGTTCGCATGGCGAAACACCGCGCCTCACCTCGCGACATCCGTAGCACTCTCTCGTCATCTGCCTCCTTATTACGCCATCAAATAGCACCGGCGACGCTCCGGATCGGTTATGCTGACGGGACCAACAGCATGCGGCCGCGGCCGGACGGAGCCTCTTCAATGCAGCGCGTGACCATTACCCTCGATGACGATCTCATGGCAGAACTCGATCGCATGATAGCGCAGCACGGCTACCAGAATCGCTCCGAAGCCATCCGCGACTTCGCACGGGCCGGAATGCAGCAGGCTGCACAGGACGCCGGACAAGCCGGCGGCGATTGTGTCGCGGCACTGGTTTACGTCTACGATCACGCCGCGCGCGATCTCTCCAGCCGGCTGGTCAACAACTTCCACGATCATCACGATCTGGCGATGGCCACGCTGCATGTGCATCTGGATAACGACAACTGCATGGAAATCACCGCGTTGAAGGGCAAGACGTCGGAGGTCCAGCATCTGGCGGAACACGTCATTGCCGAACGCGGCGTACGCTATGGCCGCGTGGTGATGATCCCCACCGATCCCGGTGCAAAATCTTCGGCGGCGCGGAAAAAGCATACCCACCGGCACACCTGATCCCCCAATCTAGCCGATGCGCCTCACCTCGATTTGCGGTATCGACCCATCATGACAAAAGCCAGATCCAATCTTCAAATAGATTCCGCCCGTCTCTGGGGCGACATTCATGAAACTGCGAAGTTCGGCGCCACGCCGAAAGGGGGAGTCAAGCGCCTCACGCTCGGGCCCGAGGACAAACAGGTGCGCGATTGGTTCCGCGCTGCTTGCGAAGCCGCGGGCTGCCAAGTCAGCGTCGATGCGCTCGGCACCATGTTTGCGATCCGTCCCGGCCGGGACATGTCAAAGCCGCCGATCGGCATAGGCTCCCATCTCGACACTCAACCAACCGGCGGAAAGTATGACGGCATTCTCGGTACGCTGGCCGCGCTGGAAGTCGTCCGCACGCTCAATGCTGCGGGCATCGAAACCGAGACTCCAGTTTGTGTCTGTAACTGGACCAATGAAGAAGGCTCGCGCTACGCGCCGGCAATGATGGCTTCAGCAGCCTATGCCGGCGACTACACCACCGACGACATTCTCGGCCGCAGGGACGCCGACGGCATCACGGTCGCGGACGCTCTCGACACCATCGGTTATCGCGGTGCCGAACCGGTCGGCAAGCAAAGGTTCAGCGCCTTTGTCGAACTGCACATTGAGCAAGGACCGCTGCTCGAGGCCGAGAACAAGACAATCGGCGTGGTCGATCGTGGCCAGGGCATCATGTGGTACGACGGCACGATCGCTGGTTTCGCCAGCCACGCCGGGACCACGCCAATGCCGTTGCGCAAGGATGCGCTCGCCGCCTTCTCGGAAGTCGTTCTGGCCGTGGAAAAGGCCGCGCGCGATCACGCGCCGAATGCGGTCGGCACCGTCGGCGAGATCAAGATCGACAACCCCTCGCGCAACGTCATTCCCGGCGATCTTAGCTTCACCGTCGATGTCCGCAGTTCAGAATCAAAAATTCTCGACAGCTTGGATGCGGCAATCCAGTTCGCCGTCGCGGAGATCGCAACCCGCCGCAAGGTAAGCATCGACCTCAAGCAGATCTGGCGCAAGGAACCGACCGTGTTCACCCCCGCGTTGGTTGATGCGGTCGAGGCGGCTGCGAAGGAAATGGGCTACAGTTATCGCCGCATCACCTCCGGCGCGGGTCACGATGCCTGCAATCTCGCAACGGTGATTCCGGCGGCGATGATCTTCGTGCCGTGCAAGGACGGCGTCAGTCACAACGAACTGGAAGATGCGACGCAGGCCGACTGCGCCGCCGGTGCGAATGTGCTGCTGCATGCGGTGCTGGCACTGGCAGGCGTCACGTCGGAGACGAAGGCGGGCAGTTAAGGACAGGACATTGCCATGTGTTCGATGTCGTCCTCGCGAAAGCGGGGACCGATTACCCCTAGCCTCTCGATAGAACACGACATACATCCCTCATAATATGAGACGACAGGGAGTATGAGTCCCCGCTTTCGCGGGGACGACCGTTGAGATTTCGTTTCTTGAAAGCCGAGCCTCATGACTTCAAAGAAAATACTCCCCCCCGTCGCCCCGCGCCGCCCGCATAGCTTCACCCGTCACGGCATCACCGTGACCGACGATTACGCTTGGCTGAAAGACGAGAACTGGCAGGAGGTGCTGCGCGATCCGTCCGTCCTCAAGCCGGATATTCGGGCTTATCTCGAAGCGGAAAATGCTTACGCCGACACCGTGCTTGGCCATACCGAACCGCTACAGAAGAAGCTGGTCGCCGAAATGCGCGGCCGCATCAAGGAGGACGATTCCAGTGTTCCGGCCCCGGATGGGCCATTCGCCTACTTTCACAAATATAATGAAGGCGGCCAGCACGAGCAGATCGGACGTGTGCCGCGCCAAGACCTTGACAATACAACCGGCAAGGCGCGCTTCCTTATCGACGGCGACGAACTCGCCAAACAAACTGAATATTTCAAGTTCGGCGAAGCGCGGCATTCACCCGATCACAGGCTGGAGGCCTGGAGCGCGGACGTGCGCGGCTCGGAATACTTCACCATCCGCATCCGCGACTGGGACACGGGTCTGGATAGCGATGATCGCGTCGAGGAGACCGACGGCGGGATCGTGTGGGCCGCGGATTCAAAATCGTTTTTCTATGTGAAGCTCGACGACAACCATCGGCCGATGCAGGTTTATCGCCACATCCTCGGCACGTCTCAGTCAGACGACGAGTTGGTCTACGAGGAAAGTGACTCGGGCTGGTTCACCCACATCCATGAAAGCGCCAGCGGGCGATTCTGCGTGATCTCAGGCGGGGATCACGAAACATCCGAGCAGCACCTGATCGACCTCAATGCGCCGAACATCAAGCCCCGTCTCATCACCAAACGCGAAGAAGGCGTCCAATACTCCATCGCCGATCGCGGCGATCAACTGTTCATCCTGACCAACGCGGATGAGGCCATCGACTTCAAGATCGTTACCGCACCGCTGGCCTCCCCCGCGCGCAAAAACTGGCGCGATCTGATCCCGCATCGGCCCGGCACCTACATCATCGATATCGAGCTTTATTCCGGCCATCTGGTGCGGATGGAACGAGCCAATGCCCTGCCCTCCATCGTCATCCGCGACCTTGCCACGTTGCAGGAGCATGCCATCGCATTCGATGAAGCGGCCTATTCGCTCGGCACGCTCGGCGGATACGAGTTCGACACGACGAATATCCGCTTCTCCTATTCATCCATGACCACGCCGTCGGAAGTGTTCGACTATGACATGGTCAGCCGCGCCCGCACCCTACGCAAGCGGCAGGAAATTCCGTCCGGCCACAACCCCGCCGACTATGTCACCACCCGCATCATGGCCGCATCGCACGACGGCGCACAGGTGCCAGTGTCAATTCTTCATCGCAAGGATTTGGCTCGCGACGGCAGCGCGCCGCTGTTGCTCTACGGTTACGGCTCCTATGGCACGGCAATGCCCGCGTCCTTCTCCGCCAACCGGCTCTCGCTGGTGGATCGCGGCTTCGTCTACGCCATCGCGCATATCCGCGGCGGTTCCGATAAAGGCTGGGGCTGGTATCTCGACGGAAAGCGCGAGAAGAAGACAAACACCTTCGACGATTTCGCCGCCGCCGGTCACGCCCTGATCGAGGAAAAGTACACTTCAGCGAAAAAAATTGTCGGCCACGGCGGCAGCGCAGGCGGCATGCTGATGGGGGCGGTGGCGAACCGTTCCGGCGAGTTGTTCGCGGGCATTGTCGCCGAAGTGCCGTTTGTCGACGTACTCAACACCATGCTAGATGCGTCATTGCCGCTGACGCCGCCGGAATGGCCCGAATGGGGCAACCCGATCGAAAGCGCGACGGATTTCAGAACCATTCTCGCCTATTCGCCCTACGACAATGTCGCGGCGAAGGACTATCCGGCCATTCTCGCTATGGGTGGTCTCGCCGATCCGCGCGTGACTTATTGGGAACCAGCGAAATGGATCGCCCGCCTGCGTCCGGTAATGACTGGCGGCGGACCGGTCGTGCTCCGGACCAATATGGGCGCCGGGCATGGCGGCGCGTCAGGCCGTTTCAATCGGCTGGACGAGATTGCGATTGCCTATGCTTTCGCACTATGGGCCGTAGGCCTGTCACAAAGCTGAGGTGCTTACCTCAAAGGTAATTGGCCCGTCGCCTCCCCAGCGCAAAGATATGCGTTCAATTCGGTTGCACCGCGTCATGACGCGGTGCGGTTATCCGCACATACTCAAATGCGAGTGACTCGCTTCCGGTTTGGAATTGCTGCATGCGCCGCCTGCCCTTCTATTACGGCTGGATCATTGTCGCCGTAACCTTCATCACCATGGGAATTGGCGTAAATGCCCGCACCGCGTTCTCGCTGTTCTTCTCCCCCATTGTCGACGAGTTCGGATGGGATCGCGGCGTCACCGCGGGCGCGTTCTCGGTCGGCTTTCTGGTTTCGGCACTGCTGAGCCCTTTGATGGGCAAGCTGATGGACCGCTCTGGGCCGCGCACCGTGATGGAGCTTGGCGTCGTGCTGATGGGTGCAGGCCTGCTGCTCGCGCCACTCACGACGCAGCCCTGGCATCTTTATGTCACCATCGGCTGTCTTGTCGGCGCGGGAAGCATCTGCCTCGGCTACTCGGGCCAGTCGCTGTTTCTGCCGAACTGGTTCGTCAAACGCCGCGGCCTTGCGGTCGGCCTCGCTTTCGCGGGTGTCGGGATCGGCTCGATCATCATACTGCCATGGGTGCAACTGCTGATCGACAAAAGCGGCTGGCGCGCGGCCAGTTGGGCCATGGGCATCCTTGTGCTGACGGTGCTGATCCCGCTCAATCTGTTGCTCTACAAGCGTCCTGAAGACATCGGCTTGCAGCCGGACGGCGCCCCGAAACCCACAACTGCAACAGCCGCGGCACCGTCGAACATTGTCGATCCGGTTTGGGCCGCCGTGGACTGGACGCTTCCGCGCGCCATCCGCACACCGCAGTTCTGGTGGCTCTCGCTCGGCTCGTTCTGCGGGCTTTACATCTGGTACACGGTGCAAGTGCATCAGACCAAGTATCTGGTCGAAATCGGCTTCAGTTCGACCTCGGCAGCGTGGGCCTTGGGCATGGTCAGCTTGATTGGCATTCCCGGGCAAATAGTGCTCGGCCATCTGTCAGACCGCATCGGGCGCGAATGGATATGGAGCGTGTCTGCTTTCGGTTTTGCGATCTGCTTTGTCATGCTGATCATACTGCAGTCCGTGCCGACCCTGACGCTGGTCTATGTCATGGTCATCGCACAGGGCGCGCTCGGCTATGGGTTCACCTCAATCATGGGTGCGGTCGTCTCCGAAATTTTCCAAGGCAAGCATTTCGGCACCATCTTCGGCACCATCACACTCGCTGCGCTAGCCGGTGGGGCGGCCGGACCTTGGGTCACCGGCGTTTTGCATGACATCTATGGAGATTACACCCTCGCCTTCCTGGTCGGGATACTGATGAGCGCCCTTTGTGCGATTGCCATCTGGCTCGCAGCTCCGCGCAAAATACGCGCCGTGGCAGGCCGGATACACCGGATCGCGAAGCCCGCTTAATCGAACCCGATCTGCGCGCGATATCCGGCGCGCAGTGCATTTACTATCGACGGTGGCGTCAGAAGTCTTGCATCAGTCAAATTCGCGGATGAACGGCTGTAACCGGCGAACGACCAACGCCACGCCTCACCCTGTGTGATGAGATAGCTTTCGCCGGCCGCAGCAATCATTGCGCCATCCGGCAAGGTGAGAATAGACACCGGCAGCGGATGCAGACGTTTGTCGCGCCCGTCGAGCCTTTCGTTGTGAAGTCTCGCATCCATCTCGGTTGCATACGGCTTCGTAAAACCATTGCCTTCCGCCCACGCGTCGCGAAACGCCGTCGCATCCTCGCGGCGGCAATAAAAACAAGGCCTGTGCCCCGCAGCAAATGACGTCGCTTCATCGAAGAAAAACAATTCCGTCCAGCTTCTTCTGCTCATGACCTTGCGCCTGCGCCCGCGAAACTCGCAGACGCAAGTGATCCATGCTTTCGATGACCAGCGCCGGTTCAACAGCGTCCGGGTCTGCGGATCGTGGATGATGCCGCGATTGCCGGTGAAGCGCCCGCGATGAAAGGTCGCAACAATCTCGCCTAACGGCGATACGCGGTTTTGCAGGGGCATCATGTGCCTCACTTCAAGTCGTCGCACGAACTTTCAATATGTCGTCCCGGCGAAGGCCGGGACCCATAACCAAACCCTCCTCGGCAAGTTCAGGCAGCCGACGACCTCCTCGTAAAAGGAGTATGGGTCCCGGCCATCGCCGGGACGACCCGAAATCCGTAAAAGAGACGCAAGCCTCAGTTCAGCACATCCTGATTGATGACATTCTCGCGGATCGGGTCGCCATCGAGCGCGCTCAGGATGTTCTTCGCGGTCTGCAGGCTCATGCGGTCAAGCGCCTCGCGCGTCACGCCGGCCACATGCGGTGCGGTGATGACATTGTCGAGCTTGAACAGCGGATGATCCGGTCTCGGCGGTTCCTGCGCGAAGACATCGACGCCCGCCCCTGCAATCTTGCCGGACGTGAGCGCCGCATACAGCGCATCTTCATCGACAATACCCCCCCGCGCAGTGTTGATCAGATACGCCGTCGGCTTCATCAATTGAAGCTGTGCGGTGCTGAACATGTTGACCGTCTCCGGCGATTTCGGGCAGTGAATCGTAATGAAATCAGCACGAGGGATCGCCGCATTGAGATCGGTGACATATTCGGCTTCCGCCGCCTCGATGGCAGACGCAGGCTTGAATGGATCGTAGACCAGCACGTTCATTTCCATCGCGACCAGCCGCTTGACCGTCCGCGTGCCGATACGGCCAAAGCCGATCACCAGTGCGGTCTTGCCGAGCAGATCATATGGAATCGCGCCAAGCCGCTTGGTCCAGTTGCCGCTCTTGACCAGATGATCGAGCTCGGCGGCGCGCTTGGCGAGCGACAACATCATGAATAGCGCGCATTCAGCCACAGACGGCGAGTTGGCGATGCCCGTGGTCATCAGCGGAATCTTACTGGCGCTGAGCGCCTTCACGTCCACGGCGTCATAGCCGACGCCGATGCGCGTCACCACCTTCATCTCGGCCGAGGAGACGATCTCATTGGCACCAAAGGCTGTCGCGCCAAGCGCCACGCCGTTGACGGGCGCATGCTGCCGCAGCATCGCATTGAAATCCGGTGCGGAAATCGTATTCGGAAATTCGATTATCTCGATATCGCCGCGCTCCGCGAGCAGCGCCCGGCCGCCCGGTGACAAGGTTTCCACAATCAGCAGTTTCTTCTTGTTGGTGGTCATTTCATCCCCTGATACTTGTTGATTTTGACATCGGTGCGAGGCGCAAGTGTCCCATCATCGCCTCGTTTGACATCGTCCCGCAAGCCAGGAAAGGAGCCGATCCCGCTCTTGCCGCCATCCCTCCGTAAAGGCACACTCCCCGCACCCGCCATTCGGCTGCAAACAACCAACAACAGGAGTTCAACCCGTGACTCAGTCCGCGCCCCACCCCGCATCGCTGCTCGAGACACTGGCACGCTGGGATACGCCGACCATCTGCAACGCGCTGGAAGTGGTCGCCCCGGAACGCCGTCTAATCGGCTACACCACAAAACCGCTTGTCTGCCCGTTTCCGGACCTGCCGCCGATGGTCGGCTATGCCCGCACCGCAACAATCCGCGCGACCTCAGCCTCGACCTTGTCACCGGCAGACCAGCGCGCCCAACGTGTGGCCTACTACGAGTACTGCGGAACAGGTCATGGCCCGCGCATCAGCGTCATTCAGGATCTCGACGGCATCAACATCGGTTTCGGAGCATTCTGGGGCGAGGTCAACAGCTCGGTTCACAAGGCGCTCGGCTGCCTCGGCGTGGTGACCGACGGATCGATCCGCGACATTCCGGCCTGGGCGCCGGGCTTTCAGGCTCTGGCCGGGAGCATCGGCCCGTCCCACGCCTTCGTGCATCTCGCCGGATTTGGCGAAACGGTTTGCGTCGCTGGCATGACGGTCAGTTCGGACGATCTGATCCACGCGGACCGCCACGGCGCGGTCGTGATTCCGGCCAATATCGCGGAGAAACTTCCCGATGCTGCGAGACTCTGCGAACGCCGTGAGGAGCCGATCCTCGGTATCGCACGCGATCCAGGGTTCACTGTCGCGAAGCTGAAAGAGGCGCTGGCGAAGGCTGCGGAAATTCACTGAACAGCAGCGTGCGATCTCCCCCGATTTAGGGGAGATCACTAAATTTGGAGGTTGGTATGAGAATCGTGCTCGGCATCATCGTTGGATTGGTGATCGGATTTCTGGCCATGACCTATTACAAGACCGGCCACCTGCCGTTCTAGATCGCCTCGTAGGCAAACAGCATCGCGATAATGGTAATACTGAACAGGCCTGTGAGAAACAGCACGTCCGCAAACCGTTCACAGCGCTCGCTCAGGCCAATCAGGGCCGTATAACGGATGGAAAGATAGGAACACGTTGCGCTGATGAGAAACAGCAGGGCTGCCAACGCAGCGTACTCGTCGACATGGGACGGCCCCATGTGAGTTTCGACAACTTTCACAAGCCCGATGAAGGTCGTACATATGCCGATCATGGTTGCGGACGTCGGCAGAATGTGACGGGACAGTTCCTTGCTGATGCCCTGGTCTTTCTGCCAATCGGTCATTGCCTCACCTTTCTCGAACCGAATGCCGCAGCGCCGGTTATGATGATCTTGCCGCTGAAATTATCCGAGTCCTGAATGCCTGTCTCACCTCTATACCGCGCCTCGACCAGCCACGCCGCACTCGGCCCCGAATTCTACGACGTGGTCGCCGCGGCGATATTTCCCGACCACATCCTGCGCTATCGCAACCAGCGAGCGGCGAAGTCCGTCGGGCTGGATACGCTGAGCGATGAGGAATGGATCGCGCATTTCGGCCGCTTTCAGCCATTGGCCGATAACTTCGCAGAACCGCTGGCACTGCGCTATCACGGCCATCAGTTTCGCGTTTACAACCACGAACTCGGCGACGGGCGCGGCTTCCTGTTCGCACAACTGTACGACGACAAAGGCCGCCTGCTCGATCTCGCCACCAAAGGCAGCGGCAAGACACCATGGTCACGGACCGCCGACGGACGCCTGACTCTGAAGGGCGGCGTGCGCGAAGTGCTCGCCACCTCGATGCTGGAAGCTCTCGGCGTCGACACGTCGAAGACCTTCAGCCTGGTTGAGACCGGAGAACAACTGGTTCGTGGCGACGAGCCCTCACCGACGCGATCTTCCGTCATGGTGCGGCTTAGCCATTCCCATATTCGCATCGGCTCATTCCAGCGGCAAGCCTTCCACCGCAACACGGACAACATCCTCAAGCTGCTCGACTACACCATCAAGACCTACATGCCGGATGTCTGGCGCAACGAACCTTCCGCGCGCGCCGTCGCATTTCTTGAAGAGGTTTGCCGCCGAGTCGCGCGGGTTGGCGGCCAATGGATGGCCGCCGGGTTCGTTCACGGCGTGCTCAACACCGATAATATCAACGTCACCGGCGAGAGTTTCGACTATGGCCCGTGGCGATTTCTTCCGGTACTGGAACCGGGCTTTACCGCGGCCTATTTCGACGAAAGCGGTCTCTATGCTTACGGCCGCCAGCCCGATGCGCTGTTCTGGAACGTGACGCGGCTGGCAGAATGCCTGCTCGGCATCGCCGATCAACCGAGCCTTGAGAAAGCGCTGGGCGTGTTCGAACCGGTAATCCGGCGTGAATTCACCGATGCGATGGTAAAGCGGCTAGGCGTGCAGTCGCGCGGACCGGTGCTCGACAACGAACTGGTTCGCGCGCTTTGGATATTTCTGGCGGAAACCAAGGCGCCGTTCGAGCAGACCTTCTTCGACTGGTTCGGAGGATTGGCCAGCAGCGAACGCGCCGCGCGCAGTTCATCGAAAGATTTCTATGCAATGGAGCCGTTCGCAGCCGTTCGGGACGCACTGCGGGACTTCACGCCGCGTGATGGCGTTAATCTTGCCCATCCCTTCTTTGCTCGCAGCAAAGCATGTTCGATGCTGATCGATGAAGTCGAAGCGATCTGGAAGCCGATCGCGGACAGCGACGACTGGTCGGTCTTTCACGCCAAACTTGAAGCCATCGACCAGATGCGCGAGGCGTATGGGCTCAACGCGGATTAATAGCGTCGTCCCGCCCAAGGCCGGGACCCACAACCACCGCCCGTGCAAATGACAGGCGATGGTTTGGGCTTATTCGCTAAAACGCACTGAACGGGGAGTATGGATCCCGGCTTTCGCCGGGACGACATAGCCTCACGCCACCTTCTTGCGCGGCGTGGCGGCAGTGAACGTGCCGTCAAGGAAGCCAGTCAAGCGCTTGCGAATGATGAACTCGGCATCCGCCATGATCCGGTCGATCAGTTCCTTGCAGGTCGGAATATCGTTGATGAGGCCGACCATCATGCCGCAGCTCCAGGCGCCCGCATCCATCTCCCCGTCCTGCATTACCTTCGGGTAGACACCGGCGACTTGATCCATGATGTCCTCGATCTTGAGGCTCTTGCCCTTTTCCTTCTCGATCTCGATCAGCTTCTCGACATTCTTGTTGGTGAGAACGCGCTCGGTGTTACGCAATGCGCGCATGACGAGTCGCGTATCGAGTTCGGTGGCCTTGAGCAGCGCCTGCTTTACATTCGGATGAACCGGCGCCTCCTTGGTGGCAATGAAGCGTGTCCCCATGTTCATGCCCTGTGCGCCCATGGCGAGGGCCGCCACGAGGCTGCGGGCATCGGCCATGCCGCCCGACGCAACGAACGGAATCGTCAGCTCTTCTTCCGCGCGCGGCAACAGGATCATGTTCGGCATATCGTCTTCGCCGGGATGACCGCCGCACTCGAAACCGTCGACGCTGACTGCGTCGCAGCCAATGGCTTCAGCCTTGAGCGAGTGACGGACAGACGTGCACTTGTGAATGACCTTGATGCCTGCGGCTTTCAGCGCCGGCATGTACTGCTCGGGGCTGCGGCCCGCGGTTTCGACTGCCTTGATGCCCGCTTCCTTGATGACCTGGATATATTCCGGATACGGCGGCGCGGCGAATGTCGGCAAGAACGTCAGGTTCACGCCGAAAGGCTTGTCGGTCATGTCCTTGCACTTGGCAATTTCTTTCGCCAGCAACTCTGGAGTCTTCTGCGTCAGGCCGGTGATGATGCCGAGACCGCCCGCGTTCGACACAGCCGACGCAAGCTCCGCGAAGCCGACATAGTGCATACCGCCCTGAATGATCGGGTGCTGGATGCCGAACAGTTCCGTAATCGCCGTTTTCATGTGTTCCCTCTCTCCTGGATATCCGAATCCGAAATCTTGTCTGCGTCCGTCCGTGGCGGATTGTTGGCCTCATCGTTAGCGCAGGTTCGCGCGAGGCGACAATGCTTTGGCCCGTCAGAGCAGCCATGTTTTAGGTTCTAAAAAAGAACGTATCAGGATGAATCAAACCGTCAACCGGTAGTCAAAGGCCGACGCAAAGTGTATCAGGACGGCCATAAACCCATCGTCCCACAACGGAATTTCCGCTTGAGCCAGCCACAGCCCGTTAAGCCATTTCTTGAAGTCCTATCCGGAAACCGCCAGAGCGTGCCGCCGGTTTGGATGATGCGGCAGGCCGGGCGTTATCTGCCGGAATATCGCGAACTGCGCGCCACGGCGGGCAGCTTTCTCGACCTCTGCTTCAACCCGGAATGGGCCGCTGAGGTAACGCTGCAGCCGATCCGCCGCTTCCGTTTCGATGCTGCGATCATCTTCTCGGATATCCTCGTCATTCCTCATGCGCTGGGCCGCGAGGTGCGTTTTGAAGCCGGTGAAGGCCCTCGCCTCGATCCGCTCGATACGCCGGAGAAGATCCATACGCTGGCGACTGCTGCGGACTTCACCAAACTCGAACCTGTCTATGAAGCACTTCGCCGCGTGCGCAGCGCCCTCGATCCGAAGGTCGCGCTGATCGGTTTCTGCGGCGCGCCGTGGACGGTCGCGACCTACATGGTCGCCGGGCAAGGCACACCGGATCAGGCACCTGCGCGGATGCTCGCCTATCGTGCGCCCGATGCCTTCGCGAAGATCATCGACGTGCTGGTCGAGAACTCCATTCAATATCTGCTGAGGCAACTCAAAGCGGGCGCTGACGCACTGCAGATCTTCGACACCTGGGCCGGCGTGTTACCGCCGCGCGAATTCCAGCGCTGGTCGGTTGAGCCGACGCGGCGCATTGTCGAAGGTGTTCGCGCAAAAGCGCCGCATGCCAAAATCATCGGCTTTCCGCGCGGCGCTGGAGCGCAACTGCCGCGTTATGTGGAGCAGACAAAGGTCGATGGCGTCAGCATCGACTGGACGGCCGAGCCGTCATTGATCCGCGAGCAGGTGCAAAGCCGCGTCGCCGTGCAGGGTAATCTCGATCCGCTGGCGCTGATCGCGGGCGGCGATGCGCTCGACCGCGCCATCGACGCTGCACTGACAAGTTACGCAAGCGGCCGATACATTTTCAATCTCGGCCACGGCATCCAGCCGGAAACGCCCATCGCGCATGTGGAACAGATGCTCAAGCGCGTGCGGGCGTATAAGGGTTAAGCTGGCCGCGACGTCTCGATAATCGCCGCGGCACCCTTGCCGAGCAGATCGAACGCCACCGCGCGACCAAGCTCGCGCGGCTTGTCGGCAGGTCCAATGCGCGAAGCTTCCAGCAAGCGGTCACCTTCGAGATCGAGGACCGACGCGGTCAGCGTCATCTGCCGCCCATCGATGGTCGAGTATCCCGCAATCGGCGAATTGCAATGACCGTTGAGCACCCACAGTACCTCGCGTTCGGCGTCGGCGCACAGATGCGCGGCGGGGTCGTCGATCAACGCAAGATATTGACGCGTCTGCCAGTCGTTTGCCGCGCATTCCACCGCAACGATGCCTTGCCCCGCCGCGGGCAGCATCTCCAGTGCCTTAAATTCATGCGCGATGCGACCCGCGAGTCCGACGCGCTCGAGGCCGGACCGCGCCATGATCAGCGCATCGGCAGGACCGACCTCACCACCGTCCGCAAGCCGCTGCATTTCGCCATTGTCCAGCTTGCGCACCCGCGTATCGGCGGCGCCGCGAAAATGGATCACCTCGATCTCGGGGAACAGCCGCCGCACATAGGCCGCGCGCCGCACCGCGTTGGTGCCGATCTTGAAGCCCTTGCCTCTGGTCCGCTTCAGGTCTTCGAATGTCACGCCCGCACGCATCACCAGCGCATCGGTCGGCGGATCGCGCGACAGCGTTGCACCGATCACGAGGCCCGGCGTGTCCTCATTGCCAGGCATGTCTTTCAGCGAATGCATCGCCGCGTGGAGTTTCCCGGCGATCACCGCTTCACGGATTTCCGCAACGAATGCGCCGCCCTTACCCCCATGCGGCAGCAGCAATCCGGTCTGATCGGCATCGCCACGGGTTTCGAACTTGACGATCTCGACCTTCAGATCGGACGCTGCGGCTTCTAACCGGCGTGCGATTTCCTCGGTTTGCGCCAGCGCCATCTTGCTTTTGCGCGTTCCGATACGCAGGGAAATTGCGGCCACGTCTGCTCCGTCTTGCGGTCGTTTTATTCAAACATCGTCCGGAAAAGTGGAGACAATTTCCGGGCGGTTCATGGTCAAATCCAAGGGTGGCGCACCATACGGCGAGCGATCCCTTGAATGCAAACCCATTGGGACCAAAAATGACGACCGGCAATGTTTTTGAGGCTGGACGGCGGAGACATCATCCGGCTTTGATGCAGGAATGAGAGATAGCCACCCTTTATCCGGCAGCAGCCCGCGCCCTCGGATTGTCATTGTCGGCGGCGGATTCTCCGGCGCCGTGCTGGCATGGCATCTTCATCGCACAGCGCCTTATCGGCACGAAATCGTAGTCATCGAACCTCGTGAGGAAGTCGGACGCGGCATCGCCTATGACAGCAGAGATCCGGCCCACCGGGTCAACGTCCCTGCGTTGAAGATGAATCTCGATTTCGACGAGGAAGGCCATTTCGAGCAATGGCTAATTGCATCGGGATATCCCGAGCGCGACCCGGCATCGGTGATTGCCGACATTCACCTGTTTCCGACGCGCGCCGCCTTCGGCGATTACGTCAACGCCTATGTCCGGCAACTTGGCGATGCGGTCAAACACAGAAAGACGAAAGCGTGTGCAGTGCTGCCGCATCAGAGCGGGCACCGTGTTCTCTGCGATGACGGCGAGGATGTTCTCGCCGATGCCGTTGTGCTGGCGGTGTGTCATACGCCGCCGGACGTGCCGTCATCGCTCGCACCGCTGCAGAACGACCCCCGATTCATCGCCAATCCATGGCAACCTGACGTCCTGCGCAGCATCAGCCCCGACGATCGCGTCCTCATTGTCGGAACCGGCCTCACCATGGCTGATATTGTCGCTTCGCTCGACCACCAAGGCCATCGTGGGCAAATCACAGCAGT
Source organism: Afipia sp. (assembly GCA_017308595.1). GTDB lineage: Bacteria > Pseudomonadota > Alphaproteobacteria > Rhizobiales > Xanthobacteraceae > Afipia. The sequence continues at coordinate 596,509 of JAFKER010000005.1, read as the reverse complement.
CTCGCGGCGCGGCCTGCGCGCGCAAACTCACGCTACGCAGTTCAGCGAAACTCTTGGCGATTTCGCGAGCAACCCTTCCCGCACCACCCTAGCGCTGCTGCACCATGTCCGCCGCGTCATCGCCGACGCCGCGCGCGACGGGAAATCGTGGCATCCGGTGCTGGATCAAATGCGGCTGCAAGGACTCGACATCTGGCGAGCGCTGCCGCTGAACGAGCGCGCCAGACTCATTCGCCATCTGCGCCCGTTCTGGGATACTTATCGATTTAGAATCGCGCCGCAGGTTGATGCCGTGATCACGCGACGGATCGGTGAAGGCACGCTGAAAATTCGGGCCGCCTCGGTTCGTGCTGGCGCGCGGGAGAACACAGCACTGTCTGTCGATTTGCGTGCGAGGCACAGCAGGACGTGGGAGCCCGCGCCGTTCGATGCGATCGTCCTCGCCACCGGTCCCGCGCATGGATCGGTGTTCAGAGACAATCCCCTCCTTGGCCAGATGAGCGCCGACGGACTCGCCCGGCCCGATCCGCTGGGTCTCGGCATCGAGGTCGATATTCAAAGCCGCGCCATCGGCCGGGATGGACGTGTCGCCGGCACATTGTTTGTCGCCGGTCCGCTGGCACGCGGGACCTTTGGCGAGTTGATGGGCGCGCCGGATTTGGCACGTCATGCCCGCAATATCGCCGAAACTCTCACGGCTATGGATCTGCATGTATCGCAGTTGCCACCACGCCCGGTCCAAGCTTAAAACGAGACTTCACTTCTCGTATGTGCTGGCGCCGCCACGCATCACCAGCCGGAGCTTCTCATGACCAATGGCCGCAAGCGCATCAGCTTTCTTGCGCCTCTGTTCGTTCCGGCCACGCGGCCTGACCGGTATTTCAAGGCGGCTTCGTCCGGCGCGGACGGAATCATTATCGATCTCGAAGACGCCGTGGCGGTGAATGAAAAAGAGGCTGCGCGCGAAACTCTCAGGACCGCATCCCTTCCGCCCAACTCCATTGTCCGGGTCAACGCCTTCGGCACGCGCTGGCACGAGGCCGATGTGGTGGCGATGAAGACTCTCGACATTGCGGGGATCATGTTGCCCAAGGCGGAAACCGCCGGACATCTTGAGAGCGTGCGAGCGGTACTCGGCAATCTACCCGTCATTTCATTGATCGAATCCGCACATGGCGTCGCCGGTGTACGCGAAGTCGCCGCGCATTCCGACCGGCTTGCATTCGGCTATATCGATTTCAGCGCCGACCTTGACTGCAGCATGGACCGCGATGCGCTGCTGATGGCGCGATCCGAAATCGTGCTGGCATCGCGGCTTTCGCAACTGCCGGCACCGCTCGAAGGCGTCACGCCATCATTCGACGATCCGGCACTGGTGCAGGACGACGCACGCTATGCGGCAGCGATGGGCTTCGGCGGCAAGCTTTGCATTCATCCCAAACAGATCGCGCCGACACTTGCCGGTTTCCGACCCTCGCAAAAAGACATCGAGTGGGCCACCCGGATCGCAAACTCCGGTGATGGCGCTGTGTCGGTCGATGGGATGATGGTCGATGCTCCGGTGCGCCTACGCGCACAACGCATTCTCGCCGCGGCAAAAGCCTGCGATGCAGCGGGCGCTACGTCCTGACCACGGGGGGCCAGGTCGTCAGAACCATCTCGGCGGTCTTCTTGAGTTCGTCCCGTCTGGCACCGCCGACGGCCTGCACCGCGAGCCCCTGTGAAATGGTCGCGATATAACGCGCCAGCGCCGTGGGATCCGCCTCGTCTGGCAAATCGCCCTCCGATTTCGCGCGTTCGAACCGTGCGCGAAGATCGCTTTCGAACTGAGCTCGGCGCACACGCAGTTCCTGCTTGATTGATTCCGCCGCCTCGCCGCCCGTCAATGCGCCATTGATCGACAGGCATCCTGCAGGACATTCAGGGTCGGTCACCGCGTCCACTTCGCTGTAGAGAAGATTCTCGACAACGGCGCGCGCCGTCGGCAGCAGAAGCGCGCGCTTCGTGTAACCGGCCGGACCGTCGACATAAGAATCGAGCGCCTTGCGGAAAAGGTCTTCCTTGTTACCGAACGCGGCATAGAGCGAAGGCTTGGTGATGCCCATCGCCTCGGTCAGATCCGCCATGGACGCGCCCTCGTATCCCTTCTCCCAGAAAACATGCAGTGCGTTTTCCAGAGCCTGGTCGAGATCGAATTCCCGGGGTCGTCCGATAGCCACAATAAGAACCTTTCTGATTTTGTACCTTTCGTTAGATATGTCCCTTGACGGCGAAAGTCCAAGTCCCATCTATACCGAACGTTACAGTTGCGGCGCAGCAATAAAAGACTGCGACGCGGGGCGAACGGGGAATTTAATTCCCCCGACAAGCTCTCATCATGCTGCAACGCGTTGAAATAACTGCATTTTGCGCCCGGCGCGAATGCGACAAGATGGGGCACGCAATGAAAAGTCTCTCGAAAAAGACCAGTTTGATTGGCGCCGGTATTGGCTTGGCCATCCTCGCCACCGCTGGCGGTTTTCTTGTCTCAACCTCGAACGACCGCGCAAAGGCCGATTCCGCGGCGGCGGCAACACCGGCCGCAACGGCGGTGTCCGTCGCCAATGTCACAGAGCGTGACACTGCCATCTGGGATGAATTCTCCGGCCGCCTTGAAGCGATCGAGCAGGTCGAAGTGCGCTCGCGGGTGGCAGGCGCGATTCAGGAAATCCGCTTCCGTGAAGGCGCGATGGTTCAGAAGGACGACATTCTTGTCGTGATCGATCCCGCCCTTTACGCCGCCGAAGTCGCCCGCGCCGACGCACAGGTCGCCGCTGCGCAGGCCCGTCTCGTCTTCACCAAGAGCGATTACGAACGCGGCCAGCAACTGACCGGCTCCAACACCATCTCTCAGCGCGATCAGGACAACCGCATCAATGCCTATCGTGAGGCCGAAGCGAACCTGAAAGCCGCGCAAGCCACGCTCAAGACCGCACAGCTCAATCTCGGCTACACCGAAGTCCGCGCGCCGGTCACTGGCCGCGTCGGCAAGCGTGAAATCACCGTCGGCAATCTGATTGCCGCCGGTCCCGGTTCGCCGCTGCTGACCACCATCGTCTCGACCTCACCGATCTATGCCAGCTTCAATGCCGATGAACAGATCGTGCTCCGCGCACTGAACGCGCTCGGTGACGACGCTTCTGCATCGAAGACCGGCCGCATTCCCGTCAAGATGGGCACCGCCACCAGCAACGGCCTGCCGTTCGAAGGCCACATGCAGCTTATCGACAATCAGGTCGATGCACGCAGCGGCACGGTGCGCGTTCGCGCTATCTTCGACAACAAGGATGGCCGTCTGATCCCCGGACAGTTCGTCCGCCTGCAAATGGGCCAGCCCAAAACCGAACGCGCCATGATGATCAACGAGCGCGCCGTCGGCACCGACCAGAACAAGAAATACGTCATGGTCGTGAACAAGGAGAACAAGGCGGAATACCGCGAAATTTCCCTTGGCGTCGCCGTTGACGGCCTGCGCGTTGTGACATCCGGCCTGAAGCCCGGCGAGCAGATCGTGGTGAAGGGCCTGCAGCGTATCCGCCCCGGCTCACCCGTTGCGCCCGAAGTCATCGCAATGGACGCGAACTAAGAGCTTCCCGTCGAAGCACTCCAAATGAGCGAGGTATGCCTCGTACGTCGTACGCGAAGTATCGCCAACGGCACGGCACAAGCGCCGACAACAAGACCAATAATGAGATGACGTCATGAATATCTCGCGCTTCTTTATCGACCGCCCGATCTTCGCCGGTGTACTTTCGGCCTTGATCCTGCTCGCAGGTCTCTTGTCACTCCCCGCGCTCCCGATCTCCGAATATCCGGAAGTCGCGCCGCCCATCGTCACCGTGCGCGCGCTCTATCCCGGCGCCAACCCGAAGGTCATCATCGAGTCGGTCGCGACGCCGCTTGAAGAGCAGATCAACGGCGTCGAGAACATGCTCTATATGAACAGCCAGGCGACGACGGATGGCGTTCTCACACTCAACGTCACCTTCCGCCTCGGCACCAATCCCGACCTCGCGCAGCAGATGGTTCAGAACCGCGTCTCACAGGCTGAATCACGCCTGCCCGCAGTGACACGCCAACTCGGCATCACCACGGTGAAGAGTTCGCCGAACATCACGCTCGTCGTGCATCTGCTGTCGCCGAACGACCGGTATGACACGACTTACCTGCGCAACTTCGGTGTGCTGAACGTCAAGGACCGCCTCGCCCGCATTCGCGGCGTCGGCCAGGTGCAGATCTGGGGCGCGGGTGACTACGCAATGCGCGTCTGGCTCGATCCGCAGAAGGTTGCAGAGCTTGGCCTGTCGCCCGGCGACATCACCCGCGAAATTCAGGCGCAGAATGTCGAAGCTGCAGCGGGCACCGTGGGCGGCGCACCGAACTCCGCGGATATCACCCTGCAGATGCCGCTCAATGCGCAGGGCCGCCTGAGAGACGAGCAGGAATTCGGCGATATCGTCATCAAGACCGGACAAAACGGTGAAATCACGCGCCTGCGCGATGTCGCCCGCATCGAGCTTGGCGCGTCCGAATATGCGCTACGCTCGCAGATCGACAACAAGTCCGCTGTCGGCATCGGCATCTTCCAGTCGCCCGGCGCCAATGCGCTTGCGATTGCCGATGAAGTCCACGCCACGATGAAGCAGATCAAGGCGAACATGCCGGAGGGCGTCGATTACCGGATCGCCTACGATCCGACACGTTTCATCCGCGCCTCCATCGAAGCGGTGATCCACACCCTGCTTGAAGCCATCGCGCTGGTCGTGCTGGTCGTCATTCTGTTCCTGCAGACATGGCGCGCGTCGATCATTCCGCTGATCTCGGTGCCGGTCTCGATCATCGGCACCTTCGCGGTGCTGCTGCTGTTCGGCTATTCCATCAACGCGTTGAGTTTGTTCGGTCTCGTGCTCGCCATCGGCATCGTGGTCGATGACGCCATCGTCGTGGTTGAAAACGTCGAGCGCAACATCGAGGAAGGTCTATCGCCGCGCGACGCGACCTATCGCGCCATGAACGAAGTGTCCGGGCCGATTATCGCCATCGCGCTGGTGCTGGTCGCGGTGTTCGTGCCGCTGGGCTTCATCAGCGGCCTCACCGGTCAGTTCTACAAACAGTTCGCCATGACCATCGCCATCTCGACGGTGATCTCCGCGATCAACTCGCTGACGCTCTCGCCTGCCCTCGCTGCCCTTCTGCTAAAGGGTCACGATCAACCGAAGGATGCACTCAGCCGCGGCATGGACAAGGTGCTCGGCGGCTTCTTCCGCCGGTTCAACAACGTGTTCCAGAAGGCTTCGGACTCTTACAGCGGCGGCGTCAAGCGCGTGATTTCGCGCAAGGCAGCCGTCATGGCCGTCTATCTGGTCCTGATCGGCGTCACCGCTGTCCTGTTCCGCGTCGTCCCCGGCGGCTTCGTACCGCTGCAGGACAAGCAGTACCTGATCGGCTTTGCCCAGCTTCAGGAAGGCGCGACGCTCGACCGCACGGAAGAGGTGATGCGGCAGATGTCCGCCATCGCCATGCAGCAGCCGGGTGTCGAGAGCGCGGTGGCCTTCCCCGGCCTGTCGATCAACGGCTTCACCAACTCATCGAGCGCCGGCATCGTGTTCTCGACGCTGAAACCGTTCGGCGAGCGCAAGGACCCTTCGCTCAGCGCCAACGCCATCGCTGCGGAGCTGAACAAGAAATACACGGTGATTCAGGACGCATTCGTCGCCATGCTGCCGCCTCCGCCGGTTGACGGTCTCGGCACCACCGGCGGCTTCAAGCTTCAGCTCGAAGATCAGGCAGGACTTGGTTACGAAGCGCTGGACGATGCCAAGAAGGCGTTCCTCGCCAAGGCAATGCAGGCGCCGGAACTAACGGGACTGTTCTCGAGCTACAAGGTGGATGTCCCGCAACTCTACGCGGATATCGACCGAACCCGTGCGCGTCAGCTCAATGTGCCGATCACCAGCATCTTCGAGACGTTGCAGGTTTATCTCGGCTCGTACTACGTGAACGACTTCAACAAATTCGGGCGTGTGTATTCCGTGCGCGTGCAGGCCGACGGCAAGTTCCGTGCCCGGCCGGAAGATGTCGGCTTGCTGAAAGTTCGCTCAAACACCGGAGAAATGATCCCGCTCTCGGTGCTGTTGCGGCTGCAATCCACCGCCGGTCCCGAAAGCGCGATGCGTTATAACGGCTTCCTTGCGGCGGATATCAACGGCAACAACGCGCCGGGCTATTCCACCGGCCAGGCGCAAGCTGCCGTCGCGCGCATCGCCGATGAGACGCTGCCCAAGGGCATCGGCTTTGAGTGGACCGACCTGACCTATCAGGAGATCATCGCGGGCAACACATCGCTCTACATCTTTCCGATTGTGATGCTGCTGGTGTTCTTGGTGCTCGCTGCGCAGTATGAGAGTCTGATGCTGCCGTTAGCGATTATCATGATCGTCCCGATGTCACTGCTGGCTGCGATGTTCGGCGTCTGGATAACCGGCAACGATAACAACATTTTCACTCAGATCGGCCTGTTCGTTCTGGTGGGATTGTCAGCGAAGAACGCGATTCTGATCGTGGAGTTCGCACGGGAACTCGAATTCGCCGGGCGCACGCCGATCGCAGCGGCCATCGAGGCCAGCCGGCTGCGCCTGCGGCCGATCCTGATGACGTCGATTGCTTTCATCATGGGCGTGGTACCGCTGGTGACATCGGTCGGTGCCGGCGCGGAGATGCGTCATGCCATGGGCATTGCGGTGTTCTCCGGCATGATCGGTGTCACGGCGTTCGGCATCTTCTTTACGCCGGTGTTCTATGTGCTGCTGCGAGCCGTTACCGGCAACAAGCCGTTGGCCCAGTATGGTGAAGGTTCGATCCAGCCGCTTCCCGCAAGCCATGCACCGCATGCATTGAAGGATGCCGCCGAATAACCGCGGGCCGCCGCGGCTCACGAGATGGCGCATCGTTGCATTGCCCGTGACGGCGATGCGCCCGCGACGAAGCAATCCGGTCCTTGCCCCTCCAAAGGCCGGATTGCTTCCGTCGCAACTCCTACAAAAGAAAATGGCCGGGGATGACCCGGCCATTTTGCATTCAGTTCTTGGAGAACGATCACGCCAGCGTCTTTGCCAGCGCGCGAAACTTCTCGAGCTGATCGGTCTTCAGCGCGCGGTTTTCGTCGCGCCCCACGAACACCTTGAACATCACGCCGCCATCGACATTAAGGAATGCCGCGAAGGCCGAGGACTTGCCCATGAACGGGCGCTCGACAAACGCAATGCCGCCACAGCGCTCGTGCCGCAGATGGCCATGCATGCCCTTGGGCTTCATGATGTTGTAGTATCCGCGGCCGACTTCACCACCGCCGACCGGCTCGGTCACTTCGAAGATACCGTCCTCGGTATGAACGATCAGTGTCACCTCGCCCCATGTCGCGATGTCCTGCATCGCAAGCACGAAGGCAGAGCCCGGCACAAAGCTGCGCATCTCCTCAGGCAGCGCTTCGATCACAGCGCGCGCCGTGACATTCTTCTCCCGCGCGACGTCTTCAATGACGCCGCCGGGGTTCTCGGCCATGTACTTCTTCAGGTCGGCCAGATCGGTGCTCAGCATCGTTCAGGCCGCCGCGCTGGTCTTGCGCTCGGTCTGGATCACCTCGAAGCCCTCGAACTTAGGATGGCCGAGATAGAGGCTGTCGCCGGTCTGGTTGTCAGCGCGAGCATGCGCCTTGCGGAACTGCTCGGACTTGGTCCAGTTCTCAAACGCCGCCTTATCTGCCCACAAGGTATGGGTGGAATAGAGCCGATGGTCTTCGGCATCCGGTCCGCGCAGCAGATGGAATTCGATGAAGCCCGGCAGCTCGCCGAGATAAGACTCACGCGTCGCCCAAAGCGTTTCGAACGCCTGCTCGGAGCCCTTCTTCACCTGAAAACGATTCATCGCGATAAACATTTTGTTTTCTCCTGTTTGTCTCACTGTAAAGCCGAATGGCCGGTTATCAAAGTCTCGATCTTGCCAGCACCAAGTTGAGAACGCAGCGAGCCGCGCAGAAAAACTCTGCGCGGCATTCCTGTTTGCTTTTCGAAAGCAGCTAGCGGTCGTTCTGCGTCTTAAGTGCCTCCGAAGTGATACTTGATCGCGCCCTTGAAGGTGATGCCCGCGCCCACACTTGCCCAGAGCACGTCGTTCTGGGTGTCGTTCGCCGAACCGCGTGGCACGGCGTAAGGCCGGTAATACTGGTTCAGCAGATTCTCGACCGATCCGACGAGAGTCAGGTTCGGCGTCGGTTTCACCGTCAGATACATGTTGACGAGGTCGTAGGACGTTCCCGGCAAGTAGTTAGCAGGGATGTCGGTGTTCCCTTTTACGGACGTCCACATCACGGAGAACAGCGCCTGATTGTCGAACAGCCGGACGCCTGCAGTCGTGGTGAACTTCTGCGGCGCGATGCTGTAGAGGCCGATTCCGGTCTGGACGTTTTTGCCTTCCTGGATGGTGGCCGACACACCGAGGAACCAGAGGCCTGCGTCATACATCGTTTCCGCTTCGAAACCCTGGATACGGGCCGCCGCGATGTTCTGGTACTGGTAGAACTTGTTGGAGCCACCCGGATAGAAACCGATCAGCGCAATGTTATCGATCGGCTGTGGAGCCGATGCGACGAGGTCGATGTAATTATCGACGTCGTTGCGGAAGACATTGAACTTGCCGCGGAAACTATCGCCCGTCTTGAACAGGTCGTTCTTCTTGATATTGAGGCCGATTTCCTTGTTTTTGCCGACCTCCGGCCGCAGACTCGTATTCGGCAGGAAGCAGAAGCTCGAGTAAACGCCGGGAGGTGAGCCTGCACACAGGAAGATCGCGTCGAACGTCGATGCCGCGGCATGTGTACCTGTGACCAGCGTTTCCGTGATCGATGGCGCACGATAGCCTTCCGCGTAGCTAACGTAAGGCGTCATCACCGCAGCAGGCAACAGTCCGACGGTGATCTTCGGGGAGAATCGATCGCCGCTCGCTCCGCCCGCAACCGACTTCAATTCGTAGTTGTCGTACCGAACAGCGCTGACGACTTCCAGCAGCGAACTGTAGTTGGCCTTGTACTGGAAGAAGCCGCCCCAGACCGTGCGCGTGCCGGGAGGTGTCGTTGCATTGGAGTTACCGCTGCTGTCCCATGTCGACACCTGATCCTGGAAGCCGTCGAATCCGTAGGTGAGAGCATGGCGCCAGTCGCCAGTTTCCACTCGCGTGGTATTATGCACGTCGAAACCGTAGGTATCGATGGTGTAGCTGCGTGTGCTGCCGACGCAGCCCGATACGGGATTACCCGGCGCTACGTTACCGCAATAAGCCGAGTTCAAGCTGCTGGTGTGCGCCAGCTTGATCTGATCGTTTTCCGTCCGGTTCCAATAAATCTTGGCATCCCAGTCGAACAGCTTGTCTTCCGGTTTCTGGTAAGTCCATCCCAGTGTCGCGGTGTAGTTCTTGACATCCGTTCCGTAGATCGAGGTGCCGCCCAAGCCATTGAGGACATTGGGATCGCCAGCGTTACGCCGGGTCTGGCCGACATTGTAAAGATTTTCCTGGAAGATCATGCCGAGCTTGACTTCGTGCCCGTCCGCCGGACGCACGGTCAGCTTGCCAATGCCGCTTGAGAGTCTGTTCCAGGTGTTGGCGACCTCGTAACCGGTGCCGTCCTTGAAGTTGTTCTGCGTCGAATAGCTGCCGCCTGCGAATACATCAACATTCGGATTGACGCGGACACCAGCGAATACCGACTGCAGCGCGCGGGCATTGTTGGTGCCAAACACGGTGTTGGTATCGACACCCCAGCGCTCGCCGGGACGCACCACATCTTGAATATCCTTGGTACGGAACGAGGCGACGCCGCCGATGGCGCCTGAGCCATAGATGTTCGCGGTTGGGCCGCGCACGATGTCGATGCCGCCGATCAACTCAGGATTGAGGAAAAACGAGCCGTTCGCGAAGTGCCCGGTGCGCTGATAGTTCTGACGTGCACCATCGACGACCACCGCAACGCGTCCGAAGTCCTGCAAACCGCGAATATTGATCGATGTGGATGGTTCGTCACCGCGATTCTGCAGCCAGACGCCGGGCATGTTGTAAACGAGATCGCCAACGGTCGAGGCATTGCGGCCCTGTATCTGCTCAAGCGTCACGACGCTGACCGGCGCCAGCGAATCGATCGCGCGCTCTTCCAGCTTCGTCGCGCCGACAGTGATTTCATCGAGCGACTGATAGACGGGCGTTCCCACCTGCGCGTTCGCATTTGCCACGTTCTTCGGCAGCGGCACTTCCGCCATCGGCTTGCCGGTACGCTTGCGCTTGATCTGCTTCGGCTTGACCGGCTGCGATATCTCGGCAGGTTGCGCATGCGCCGATGTGACAACAGCCACTCCCCCCAGCGCAGCAACAGATACAGATAGTAGCAACGCGCAGGCGCGCGCATTCAGCCCCGACATGACAGCCCCGAGTCTCAAAACTTGTTTTGCGTGATGCGGCTGGCGGGCTTCGCCCGAAGGCGGCTGGCTGGCTGACGATTAGAATCCGCTGGTCTGCGCCAACGTCTTGGCACTTTTCGTAAAATGCAGTTTCGCGGTCAAGCCGAACGCAGACTACTTTAAACCTATTGTAAACTGGAGTGTTGGAATTCACGCGCCGATAAACTTAAGAACAACAAGAGTTTCGCAAACAGGACAAGCAAAGCGGATGAATGGCGGCTCACCCAAAGTCATCAATAGTGACACTCCGGACACAGTTCCCGGCGATCAGTCTGGAACGACTCTAATTGAGCGCTCGATCCCTTTAACGGATAACCGCATCCAGAGCCGCGACCTTTTCGTTTCTTCCCGCGAGATCATCATCGCGCACGGCGAGGAAACCTACCGTTTGCGGCTAACCGCGCAAAACAAGCTGATCCTGACCAAATGAAGCTTAAAACCGTCGCTCAACGAACGATTGACACAACGCTTGGCGCCACTGTTGCTCTCGCACTCGGTCTTTGCACCGCTGCGCCGCTCGCGACTGCGCGCGCCGAAAGTATCGTGATCCATGATGCTCGCGGCCGCGATGTGACCATCGGCGAAACTTCACGCATCGTTTCGGTTGGAGGTGCGATCACTGAAATTCTCTACGCACTCGGCCTACAGGACCGGATCGTCGGCATCGACACCACGAGCCTCTATCCGCCGCAGGCGCTCGGCGAAAAGCCGAATGTCGGCTACATGCGACAACTGAGCGCAGAAGGCGTCATCGGCCTCAATCCGCAATTGATCCTCGCCATCGAAGGATCCGGCCCGAAAGAAACCCTGGATGTTCTGGATTCGGCAAAAATTCCGTTTGTTTCGTTTCCCGAAACCCATACCGAGCAAGGCATCGTCGACAAGATCAAGCTGGTCGCCCATGCCATGGATGCAGATACTCGCGGCGTATGCCTGACCAACGCGGTCGGCGCCGATCTGACCGAGTTGAAGACACTGCGCGACAACATCAAGAAGCCCGCCCGCGTCATGTTCGTGATGTCGTTTCTCAATGGCCGCGCGATGGTGGCGGGACAAAAAACAGCAGCGAACGAAATCATCAGAATGGCCGGCGGTATCAACGCGGTTGACGGTTTCGACGGGTACAAGCCGGTTAACGATGAAGCCATTGTTGCGGCCAAGCCGGACGTGATCCTGACCATGCAACGCGGCAAGGATTCACTCGATGCGCAGACGGTGTTCACCAACCCGTCGTTTGCGCTGACGCCGGCCGCCGCGAAGCAATCCTTTGTAGCGATGGACGGACTTTATCTCCTGGGCTTCGGCCCGCGCACGGCGGCAGCCGCTCGCGATCTCGCGGTGTCGCTCTATCCCGATCTTGGCGACAAAGCTGCGGCATGGAAACCGGCGACTTTGACCGTCGATTGTCGTAAATGACGGCCGCTGACGCAACGTCCACAGCGGCGCGGCATCCTGTGCAAAGTGTCTCAATGCGGCCTCCGGCGCTTGTCGTTTACGCAACACTGATTGCCGCCCTGTGCGCCGTCGCACTGCTGGCGACGACCATCGGAGCTGCGGGAATTCCGCTGCCACGTCTTGCAGCTGCACTGGGATTGAAGATCGCAAGCGCCGATCCCGCCATGCTCGCCCGCGACGAACTCGTGCTATGGTCGATCCGAATTCCCCGCATCGCGATTGCCGGCATGATCGGCGGTCTGCTCGCACTCTCCGGCGCCATCATGCAGGGCCTGTTCCGCAATCCCCTCGCCGATCCCGCGCTCGTAGGCGTGTCCAGCGGCGGTGCATTCGCCGCGGCCTGCGCTATCGTGATTTCAGACAGCGCGTGGGGGGCGAGTTTCCGCTTCCTGCAACTCGAATTGCTGCCGGTCGCTGCTTTTGCAGGGTCGCTCCTGACCACCACGGTTCTTTACAAGATCGCCAGCCGCGAAGGCCGCACCTCGGTTGCGATCTTCCTGCTGGCCGGTCTCGCTATTGCGGCTATCGCCAATGCGGGCATCGGGCTTCTGGTTTTCGTCGCCGATGATCGCCAGTTGCGCGACATCACATTCTGGTTGCTCGGCTCGCTCAGCGGTGCGACATGGCCGAAAGCCGGGATGGTTGCGCCCGTCGCATTGCTTTCGCTGTTGATCATCCCTCTGATCGCACGCGGCCTCGATGTGCTGGTGCTTGGCGAGGCCGAAGCCTTTCATACTGGTATCGATGTCGAGAGGCTGAAGAAAATCTCCATCGTGATGATTTCGGCAATGACCGGCGTCGCCGTCTCGATCTGCGGTGTGATCGGTTTTGTCGGCATCGTTGTGCCGCATCTGTTGCGGATCGTCATCGGCCCCGGGCACCGGATGCTCCTGCCGGCCTCGGTTTGTCTTGGCGCAATTCTTCTTATTCTGGCGGACACCATCGCGCGCGTTCTGGCTGCGCCTGCGGAAGTGCCAATCGGCATTCTCACCGCCGCGATCGGTGCACCGTTTTTTCTCTTTATTCTGTTGCGGCAGCGGGCGCTGATCGGATGACGGCGCCCACTCCCATGATCGAGGCCGATGCGCTTTGCATGAAAGTGCGGCAGGCAACACTGCTCGATCATGTCAACGTGCAGATTCGCGGCGGCGAGACCGTCGCTATTGTCGGCCCGAACGGCGCAGGAAAATCCACGTTGCTGCGCTCGCTCTCGGGTGATCTTCGCTGCACGAGCGGAAGCGTCCGGCTCAAGGGGCGCGACCTCACCTCGTTCTCTTCACGCGAACTGGCGAACCATCGCGTCATGCTGTCCCAACATGTGAATGTGAGTTTCCCCTTCACCGTCGAGGAAATCGTGGCGATGGGCGCGGGCGACCGCTCGCGCGCCGCAGCCGCACCGCTTGTTGACGCCGCGATTGCCGAACTTGACCTCTCCCCATTCCGTCACCGGGAGTTGCCGACCTTGTCAGGCGGAGAACAGCAACGCGCGCACTTTGCCCGCGTTCTGGTGCAACTGGCCTGCGGCGAGGCAGAGCATGGCTCCGGCGTTCTTCTGCTCGATGAGCCGACCTCAAGCCTCGACCTGCGTCACCAGATCAATCTGGTCGAGACCGCGAAGCGCCGGGCCCGCACCGGTAGTGCCGTGGTGGCCGTGCTGCATGATCTCAATCTCGCCGTCCGCTTCGCCGATCGTATTATCGTTTTGCGCAAGGGTGTCGTCGCCGCCGACGGCAGCCCCCGTGAAACCATCACCGATGCGATGATCCGGCAGGTTTTCGAGGTCGAGACTTCCGTCGGGTCAGAGGGCGGCCAGCCCTACGTTCTGCTCCAGCGCATGTAATAAAGAGCAATTGCCGCGGTGCACGCTCCGCCGATTGCGGTTTGGCCGCGATTCCGCTATCTGGTGCGGCAGCCGCCCCGGCCTCTCCTGCATTGCAACACACCGTATCCATCCGATGTTAAACATCGGATGATTGCCGCCACAAAGACCTGTGTTACCCTCCTGATATGAAGTCGCCCACGAAGTCCCGCCCAAAGCCGATCAGCAAGCTCGTCAAGCCCGGACGCATCCAATCCGTGCTGCGCACGCTCGGCAGCGAGATCGCTCAGGATCTCATTCCGGTTGGCTCTGCCTTACCGCCGGAACACGATCTCGAAAGCCGCTTCGGTGTCGGGCGCGGCGTGGTGCGCGAAGCGATCAAGACGCTGGCCGCCAAGGGGCTTGTTAGCGTGCGGCCCCGCCACGGCACACATGTGCGGCCGCGCGGCGAATGGAGCCTGCTTGATCGCGATGTGCTGAGCTGGCTGATCAGCAAGGACGTGCCCAATCGCGACCTGCTGCTGGCGCTTCAGGAAGTCAGGTTGATCATCGAACCAGCCGCCGCAGCTCTCGCCGCCGAACGCGCGACGGCCAAAGACCGCAAACGCATCATGACCGCGCTTGCCGCCATGGAAGCGTCGCACGATGTGCCGACCGCGATTATCGCAGACAAGGAATTTCATCTCGCGATCATCGACGCCACGCACAATCCCGTTTTGCAGGGCTTTCGGGGTGCGATCGATACCATTCTCAGCGCAGTGTTCATGGTCGCCACCGGCAGTCCGGGCTGGTTTGAAGAAAACCTGCCCAACCATGCGGTAGCGGCACGCGCCATCGCCGAGGGCGATGCGGCGCACGCCCACGCCGCGATGCAGCAAGTGCTTGGCTATACCCAGTTCAAGCTGGCGAAGAAGAAGTACGGAAGGATGCGCGCATCCTCTGGAAAACAGGCACTCAACGGCAAACTCAGAAAGAAGCGCCTCTCGTGACCTAGCCGCTCGTCACTCCGGGCTCGCGAGGCGTCTGCATGTCCTGCCGCCGAAATCCAATCGTACCCGGAGAACATTGACGCAAATGCCTTATGCAAATCCGGCAAACCCGCGCCGGTACGTTCGAAGTGCAAACTTTCGTCGCACCATGCGAAAAACCGGATCATAGACGCGCGGGAAAAGCCCGCCTAAGCTACCGTGGAACCACTGACGCCCGGCTAACGGGTGCGGACACAAAAACCGGCACGACCGGACCACAGGGAGGATTAATATATGAGTCGCTTGTCGCATAAATTCGGAATGCTGACGGCCTGCTCGGCAGCCGTGCTCGCCCTCACCAGCCCCTCGTCGGCACAGGACACTTTCAAGGTCGGTATTGTTACGTTTCTGTCCGGCCCGGCCGCTGAAAGCTTCGGCGTCCCCGCCGGCAAGGCCGCCGAATTCGTGATCGGCGAGTTGAACAAGGGTGCCGGGCCCGCGCCATATAATAAAGTCGGTTTCGGCGGTATGAAGATCGAGCCGGTCGTCATCGACGAGAACGGCGGCGCAACCAAACAAGTGCAGGAACTGCGCAACCTCTATCAGCGCGACAATGTCGATGCGGTGATCGGCTATATCGGCTCCGGCGACTGCCTTGCGGTCGCACCGATCGCGGAAGAATTGAAGAAGCCGCTGTTCCTGTTCGACTGCGGAACGCCCCGTATCTTCGAGGAAGCCAAGTACAATTACGTCTTCCGCACGGCAGCCCATGCCACTCAGGATAACGTCGGGCTGATCCGCTATATGAAGTTGAAGAACATCAAGATGGATACGTTCTCGGCCATCAACCAGGATTATGCCTGGGGCCAGGACAGCAAGGCTGACTTCACCGCTGCAGCGGCCCAGCTTTATCCGAATGCCAAGCTCAATGCCGATCTGTTACCGAAATTCGGCGCGGGCCAGTACGGCACCGAAATCTCTGCGCTGGTGTCCGCCGGATCCGACGTTGTCTATTCCAGCCTCTGGGGCGGCGACCTGCAGGCCTTTATCCTGCAGTCGGTGCCGCGCGGCCTCGCCAAGCGCAGCCAGCTTGTGCTCAGCGCAGCCGACCATGTTCTGCCGCCGCTCGGTGACAAGATGCCGGATGGCGTCATTATCGGCGCGCGCGGCGCGTACGGTCTGATGTCGCCAAAGACCCCTCTCAACGAGTGGTTCTTCAACGGATACGAAAAAGCCAATGGCACCTATCCGGTACAGGCCGCTTACCGCGTCACGCAGTCGATCCTCGGCGTGAAGAATGCGGTGGAAAACGCAATGGCCAAGAACGGCGGCAAGAAGCCGACCACCGATGAACTGGTCGCAGCGATGACCGGATCAGAATGGCAAAGCCCCGGCGGCCTGATCCAGATGAAGAACGGCGACGGCCATCAGGCCATCCAGCCGATCGCGTTCAGCCGCACCAAATACAATGCGGAAAAGAAGCGGGTCGAACTCGTCGACATCGTCAACTTTGAAGCCGAATGCGTCAACCCGCCCCCCGGCGTGAAGGCCCTCGACTGGATCAAGGGCGGAATGAAGAACGACAAGTGCAAGTGAGTCCTGCGGACTGACCGACGCTTTGTCTTCTCGTCACACATAACGGGTCGTCCCGGCGAAAGCCGGGACCCATACTCCCTGTTATCAAAGTATGGCGATATGCGTGCAACGAGCTTCAACGGACGATCCAGGGGTTATGAATCCCGGCTTCCGCCGGGATGACCCAGGGATAAGCAATGGCCCTAACTTCATGATCGCCTGCACATGAACACGTTTCTTACCATCATCCTCGATGGCCTCATCCAGGCCTCATGGCTGTTTATCGTCGCACTTGGCCTGACCCTCGTGTTTGGCGTGCTGAAAATTCTCAATATCGCCCATGGCGGCTTTTATGCGCTGGGCGCCTATCTCGCCGCGACAGCCGTCACCATGGCCGCAGCGCATAAAGTCCCTCCGGAACTTGGCTTCGTGCTGATGCTGGTATCGGTCGCCCTGATCGCCGCCGCGATCGGGCTTTTAATGGAGCGCGGACTGATCAAGCTGTTTTACGGACGCGATGAAGTCGTCCTGCTGCTTGTGACGTACGCTGTATTTCTAATTTTTGAAGACGTCACCAAGCTGATCTGGGGCGTCAACCCGATCTATGCCAACGATCCCTATCAGCTGTTCGGCAATGTCGAATTCGCCGGATTGTTTTATGTCGGCTACGACCTGATGCTGATCCCATTCTCAGCGGCGGTCGGGTTCGCGGTCTGGTTCGCTCTCAACCGCACCATGATCGGCAAGATCGTCACCGCCGTGATTCACAACGCCGAAATGAGCGCAAGCATGGGCGTGAAGATCAATCGCGTCTACGCGCTCGCCTTCGCGTTCGGCGTCATGCTCGCTGCGCTGGCGGGCGGCCTGACCGCGCCAAAGATCTCCGTCCAGCCCGGTCTCAGTTCCGAGATCATCATCCTCAGCTTCGCCATCGTGGTGATCGGCGGCCTCGGCAGCATCGAGGGTGCAGCCGTCGGCGCTATCCTTGTCGGTCTGGCACGCGCCGCATCGGTTCATCTTCTGCCGCAGGCCGAACTGTTTATGATCTATCTCATCATGGCTGCCGTCCTGATGTTTCGGCCCGAAGGCTTGTTCCGCCGTGAAGTCGCGAGGCGCATCTGATGAAATACGCGACAAACCCCTTCGTTCTTCTCGGTCTGGTCGTACTCGCGGTTCTCTTCGGCCGCATCATTCCGGCATGGACGCTGTCACTGGCGACCGTCGCAGCTTCAAAGGCGCTGGTCGCGCTCGGCATCGTAGTACTCGCCCGCACCGGCAACGTCTCGTTCGGACAGGGCCTGTTTTATGCAGGCGGCGGCTATGGCGTTGCTCTGATAGCGCATAACTGGGGCCTGACCGACGCCGTTGCGCAAGTCATGATCGGCGCGGTGTTCGGCGGCCTGCTGGGCCTGATCATCGGCCCGCTGATCGCACGCTATACCGGCATCTTCTTCGGCATGCTGACGCTGGCGCTGTCTATGGTTCTCTACGGCGCGCTGGTCAAGACCACGGTCCTGGGCGGCTCCGACGGCTTCAACGTCGGTCGTCCCACCCTGTTCGGCGCAGTCTTCAATGATCCCCGGGAAGCGGACTTCATGCTCTACGCGGTGTCCGTGGTTACGACCGGCCTCGCCGGTATCTTCGCGACCACCCTGTTCCGCTCGCAGTTCGGCTTAACCAGTCTCGCCGTGCGCGAAAACAACCTGCGTGTCGAATATCTCGGTACATCCGCGAACCGCATCGTCACCATCAACTTCGTGATCGCGGCGATCTTTGCCGGAGCCAGCGGCGCACTGGCGCTGATGGCGCAGCGGCATATCGATCCGGAATTCGCCTACTGGACCACCTCTGGTGAGTTCGTCTTCATCGCAGTGCTTGCGGGGACACAGAGCGTCGCCGCCGTGTTCATCTCCGCTCTTGTGCTCGAATTGGTACGATCGTTCTCCAATCTCTACTTGCCAAACACCTGGCAACTCGTGCTTGGCGTATTTCTTCTGGTTGTCATCCTGTTCCTGCCGCGCGGAATCGGATCGCTCTGGAACCGAAAGAAGCGCAGAACGGAGCCTTCAGCCGAAACATCAGCTGCCGCGAAAGGAACGGCATCATGACGCCCGTCCTTTCCGTGCGCGGACTGCAGAAGCGCTTCGGCGCCGTGGTCGCCGCCGACAATGTGAGTATCGACATTCCCGCCGGTCAAAAACTCTGCCTGATCGGCGCAAACGGCGCGGGCAAGACCACCTTCGTCAATATGGTGACGGGCTACATGAAGCCCGACAGCGGCGCGATCGAGCTCGACGGTTCGCCGATCGGCCGGCGATCGCCCCGCGATGTCGCAAAACTCGGGATCTCACGCTCGTTCCAGATCCCGCAGCTGTTCATCGAACTAACGGCTGCAGAGAATCTCACCGTCGCTGTCTCCAGCGCCGAAGGTGGACGGCTCTCGGCAACCTCGCCCGCCAATAGCGGCGAACGCCGCGAAAAGGCAATTGCATTGCTCGACCGCTTCGGTCTGGCCGGGCACGCCGACCGGCCGGTATCCGAACTCGCAGGTGGAGTGCGAAAGCTCGTTGATATAGCCATGGCGCTCGCGCGCCGTCCGAAGCTGTTGCTGCTGGACGAGCCGACATCCGGCGTATCTGCGGAAGAAAAATTCGCCACCATGGATCGCGTGATCCACGCGGTTTCCGAAGAAGCAGCCACTATTGTTTTCGTCGAGCACGACATGGATATCGTCAGCAAATATGCCGACCGCGTGGTCGCCTTCTACAACGGCCGCATCCTGGCCGACGGCGAGCCATCGATCGTACTGAAAGACAACGAGGTTCGGCGCTACGTCACGGGAGGCGTGAAATGAGCGCATCCCGTCGTCTGCTCGAAATCGACAAGCTGGCGGTCGAAATCCAGTCGATGCCAGCACTGCGTGGCTTCACCATGCATCTCACCGAGGGGGCCATGGTCAGCCTTGTCGGCCGCAACGGCGCCGGCAAAACCACACTGATGCGTTCGATCATGGGACACCTCGCGCCCCGGCAGGGCACGATCCGGTTTGGCGGCGAGGATCTCGCCGCGCTTCCCCGTCACGCCCGCGCCGGCCTCGGCATCGGCTACATGCCGGAAGACCGCGGCCTCGTGCCGCAACTGACCGTTGAAGAAAATATCCTGTTGCCGCTGTGGGTGGCAAAAGGGGTTGATCGCAAGGCGCGCATGGACTTCGTCTACGAGGTGATCGGCGAGCTTGTGACGATGCGCGACCGCAAGGCATTGCTGCTTTCCGGCGGCCAGCAGAAGCTGGTCGCGCTTGGCCGGGCGCTCGCCATCGGAACGAAATGCCTGCTGCTAGACGAGCCATTCGAGGGGATCGCACCTGCCTTGTCCGAACGTATTTCCGATGTTCTTGCCTCGCTCAAGGGCAAAGGTTTAACTGTGCTGATGTCTCAATCTGATTTGAATCACTCGCACAGCCTGTTCGATGCGGAATTCATCATCGAACGCGGGGCCAATTTCTCGGCCTGATACGAGATCACGACAGGAACACGGCGGAATGGACTGGTCGCAATATCCAATTCCCGAAATGCGGCGGGAGACCCGTTTCGGCGATCGTATCGTTCCCGCCTTCGAGCAGCGGCCAGCAAACATCTGGACGATGGTTACCGAGGCCGCCACGCGCAATCCTGACGGCGAGGCGCTGATCTGCGGCAGCGAGCGGTTGACCTGGCGCGAGGTCGCCCGGAAATCCATGCAGATCGCCGCAGGCTTCAAAGAGATCGGACTCAAGCCCGGCGATCGGGTCGCGCTGCTGCTCGGCAATCGCAACGAGTTCGTATTGTCGCTGTTTGGCGCAGCCCATCTCGGCCTTGTCAGCGTGATGCTGAGTACCCGTCAGCAGAAGCCGGAAATCGCCTATGTCCTGAACGATTGCGGCGCAAAGCTGTTAATCTATGAAGACGACATGGCAGACCGCCTGCCGGACGCTGCCGAACTGCCGGGCCTGCTGCATCGCGTGTCGATCAGCCCGACCGATGGCGCGCTCGCTTTTCAGGATCTGGTCGCGACCGAAATCCCGCCGTCGCCTGCGCCTGTCGATGAGCAGGACACCGCGATGATCCTCTACACGTCAGGGACCACTGGTAAGCCGAAGGGCGCAATGCTGGCGCATTGCAATCTGATCCACTCGGCAATGGTGTATGAAGCCTGCTTGGAACTGACCGGAAAAGACCGTTCGATTGCCGCCGTGCCGCTCGCGCATGTCACCGGCATCGCAGCCAACATCATGGCAATGGCGCGTTGCGCCGGTGCACTGATCATCGTTCCGGAGTTCAAGGCGGCAGAGTACCTGAAGATCGCCTCGCGCGAACGCGCCACGCAGACCGTGATGGTGCCTGCGATGTACAATCTGTGTCTTCTGCAGGCCGACTTCGACTCCTATGATCTCTCCGCGTGGCGCGTCGGCGGCTATGGCGGTGCGCCGATGCCAACCGCAACCATCCAGAAACTTGCCGAAAAAATTCCGGGCCTAAAACTGGTCAACGCCTACGGCTCGACCGAGACGTCATCGCCGTCGACAATCATGCCGCCACAATTCACCGCAAGCCACAGTGACAGTGTCGGCCTGCCCTGCCCCGGCGCCCATATTATTGTGGTTGATTCCGCCGGACGCGAACTCCCGCGCGGCGAGATCGGCGAGATATGGATTCACGGCGGATCGGTAATCAAGGGATACTGGAACAATCCGCGCGCGACCGCGGAGAGCTTTACCGCCGGTTACTGGCATTCGGGCGATCTGGGTTCGATCGACGAGCAGAACTTCGTTCGCGTCTTCGACCGCCAGAAGGACATGATCAACCGCGGCGGCCTGAAGATATACTCGGCGGAGGTGGAATCCGTACTGGCCGGTCATCCTGCGGTGGTCGAAAGCGCCATTATCGCACGCGCCTGTCCGGTGCTGGGCGAGCGTGTTCACGCCGTCGTAGTGGTCCGTTCGGACATCGATTCGCCAGCGCTGCGTGCGTGGTGCGCAGAGCGCATGTCGGACTACAAAGTACCGGAGACCATCGACATCGGCACAGAGCCGCTGCCGCGCAATGCCAATGGCAAGGTGATGAAGAAAAGCCTGCGCGACAGCCTGATGGACGCGTGATCGGAGCCGTGAAGGCGTCACTCACCGGAATTTGAAAGGCCGCTCAGGACCGCGCCCGGCTACGCCGCGCCTTGATCTGCTCTCTCGGCTGCTCCGCTTCCACAGCCAGCTCAACGCCGGTCTTGATCCGTTCCTTCATCTCAACCAGCGTTTTTAACGTTGATTCCACGGCATTTCCCGGAATGTCGCGCAAAACGTCCCCGGCGATGGCGTCACGCAAACTGTCGAGATCGTCCACCAGTTTG
The DNA here is from genome assembly GCA_017308595.1 of Afipia sp. Taxonomy (GTDB): domain Bacteria; phylum Pseudomonadota; class Alphaproteobacteria; order Rhizobiales; family Xanthobacteraceae; genus Afipia. The sequence goes on along the minus strand of JAFKER010000005.1, from coordinate 574,769 downwards.
CGGCCTTTGGGTGTCAGAAACAGCCGGTTGGCCCGCCGATCCTTCGGGTCTGGCTTGCGCTCCAGCAGCTTGTGATCCACCAGCCGGTCCAGCAATCTCACCAGCGAAATCGGCTGTAATTCCAGCACGTCCGCAAGATCGACCTGGGTCAGGCCCTCCTGCTGCCGCAAGCGAAACAGCACGATCCACTGGGCACGCGTGGTGCCGCGTTCCTTGGCACGCTGATCGATATGATTGCGCAGCAATCGAGATGTTTCGACGAGCTGGGCAACCAGTTGCCGTTTGAGATCAAGCGACATGGCGAAACGCCGGAACCTTTCCAAGAATTAATAGTACGCCTGCATACTAAGTGCATGCTTATTAGTTATGATGAACCGGGTTGACGCAAAAGGCAATTGAGAGAGCTATGGCGAAAGGTCGCATTTCGGGCTGGATGTATTTTCTCGCGGCGGTGCTGGTCGCCGGCGGTGTTTATGCCGTGTGGCCGAAGCATCCGGGCGGCGATAAATCCGCGAAAGGATCGACGCCGGGTGTTCCCGTCACTGTGGCAGCGGTGACGAAGGAAGACTTCCCGGTTTATCTCGTCGGTCTTGGAACGGTGCAGGGTTTCAACACCGTCACCGTGCGAACCCGCGTCGATGGCCAGATCAATAAGATCGCGTTCAAGGAAGGCCAGTTCGTCAAGGAAGGCGACCTAATTGCGCAGGTCGATCCCCGGCCCTTCCAGGCCGCGCTCGATCAGGCCAACGCCAAGAAAACACAGGACGAAGCCAACCTCGCCAACGCGCAGCGCGATCTTGCACGTTCCACCAAGCTCGGCGAGTTCGCCACCAAGCAGACGGTCGACACCCAGACCGCAAATGTCGAACAGCTCAAGGCGCAAATTTCTGCTGATCAGGCAGCGATCTTCAACGCACAAACGCAACTCGATTACGCCAGCATCCGCGCACCGATCTCCGGGGTCACCGGCATTCGTCAGGTCGATGTCGGCAACATCGTCAATGCATCGACACAGACCGGCATTGTCACCATCGCGCAGGTCGAGCCAATCTCCGTTATCTTTACCGCACCTGAAGCACAACTGCCGGACATCGCCGCCGCGCTTCGCCAGGGTGAAACCAAAGTCACCGCGCTGACCGCCGACGGACGCAAGGTGCTGTCGGAAGGCACACTCTCGCTGATGAACAATCAGGTCGACACCACCAGCGGAACAATTCGCCTCAAGGCGACGTTCGACAACAAGGATCACGCGCTTTGGCCCGGCCTGTCGGTGTCGACGCGGTTGCTTGTCAACACGCTGAAGGACGCTGTGGTGATCCCAGATGATGCGGTCCAGCACGGCGCGGACGGGCTCTATGTCTACGCCGTCGCGGACGGCAACAAGGCCGAAGTGCGAAAGATCAAGGTTGGTCCGTCCACCAATGGAAAGACGCTGGTCGATCAAGGCATCAACGTCGGTGAGCGGGTGGTGACGCGCGGACAATATCGCGTGCAGCCCGGCGCGGCGCTCACGGTGAATGCCGCAAGTTCAGATCAGGCCACGGCGAAGGCGGACTGATATGAGCGCCAATACGCCCGTCCGCGACAGCATTTCCGGACCGTTCATCCGGTATCCCATCGCCACGTCGCTGCTGATGGCGGGTATTCTGTTTGTCGGTCTTGTTGCCTATCCGCTGCTGCCGGTGGCGCCGCTGCCGCAGGTCGACTTTCCGACCATCCAGATTTCCGCCAGCCTTCCCGGCGCGAGCCCTGAAACCATGGCCTCGTCGGTCGCGCAGCCTCTGGAACGCCAGTTCGCGCAGATTCCCGGCGTCGCACAGATGACGTCGACCAGTTCGCTCGGCTCGACCTCGATCACCATCCAGTTCGATCTCAACCGATCCATCGACGGCGCTGCCAACGACGTACAGGGCGCGATCAATGCCGCAGGCGGCCAGTTGCCGAAAACGCTGCCGAGCCCGCCGACCTACCGTAAGGTCAATCCGGCAGACTCGCCGATCCTGTTGCTTTCGGTGACATCCGACACGCTGCCGCTGATCAACGTCAACGACTTCGCCGATACGCAACTGGCGCAGCAGATCAGCCAGATCTCCGGTGTCGCGCAAGTGAGTATCGGCGGTCAGCAGAAACCCGCGATCCGCATCCAGATCGATCCCGCCAAACTGGTCGCCAAGGGTCTGCAACTCGAGGATGTGCGCAGCCAGATCGCCATCACCACCGTCGATAACCCGAAAGGTAATATCGACGGCAACACGCGCAGCTATACGATCTATGCCAACGACCAGTTGCCTCAATCCAAGGACTGGAACGACGTCATCATCGCGTACCGCAATGGTGGTCCATTGCGCATTCGCGATATCGGGCAAGCCGTCTCCGGCCCGGAAGATGCCAAGCAGGCGGCATGGGCCAATGGCAAGCGCGGCGTGTTCCTTGTCGTTTTCAAGCAGCCCGGCGCCAATGTCATCGATACGGTGGACAAGATCAAGGAACGGCTGCCGCGCCTGATTGCGTCGATCCCGCCCTCCGTGAAGGTTCAGGTCATCAGCGACCGCACCCAGACCATCCGTGCCGCTGTCGACGACGTTCAGTTCACCCTGCTCCTCACCATTGCTCTCGTCGTGATGGTCATCTTCGTTTTTCTCCGCAGCCTGTGGGCGACGATCATCCCCAGCGTCACCGTACCCCTCGCCTTGCTCGGCGCCTGCGCTCTGATGTGGGCGGCGGGTTATTCGCTCGACAATCTTTCGCTGATGGCACTGACCATCTCGGTCGGATTCGTGGTCGATGATGCCATCGTCATGCTGGAAAATATCAGCCGCTATATCGAGGAAGGCGAAGATCCCTATTCCGCTGCACTCAGGGGCGCTGGCGAAATCGGCTTTACCATCGTCTCGATCAGCATCTCGCTGGTGGCGGTGCTGATCCCGCTCCTGCTGATGGGTGGCATCATCGGACGGCTGTTCCGTGAATTCGCCGTCGTTCTGGCCATGACCATTTTCGTGTCGCTGATCGTGTCGCTGACGCTGACGCCGATGATGGCGTCACGCTTCCTGAAACCGCACACCGGCGAAGTCCAGCACGGCAAACTCTACCAGCTCAGCGAGAAGTTTTTCGATACGATGCTGCGCGGCTACGAATGGGGCCTCGACCTCGTGCTACGTTGGCGCTTTACCACGCTGTGCGTGTTTTTCGCCACCGTCGCACTCTCGGGCTACCTGTTCGTCGTCATTCCGAAGGGCTTCTTTCCGCAACAGGACGTCGGCCTGATTACCGGCATTACCGAAGGCGGACAGGATATTTCGTTCAAGGAAATGTCGCGTCTCCAGTCCGAGATCGGAACGATCATCCAGAAAGATCCCGCGGTCGCCAGCATCGCCATGGCGATCGGTGGCGGCGGCAACGCCCTCAACAACGGGCGCATGTTTATCACCTTGAAGCCACGCGACAACCGCGACGTCAGTGCGCAGCAGATTATTGCGAGACTGCGCCCGCAGTTCGAAAAGCTCGAAGGCGGCCGCGTGTTCCTGCAAGCTGCGCAGGATGTCCGCCTCGGCGGACGCGCCACGCGTACGCAGTTCGAATATACGCTGCAGGATGCCAATCTCGACGAACTGAACGCCTGGGCGCCGAAGATTCTTGAGAAACTTAAAACCTTACCCGAACTGCGCGATGTCGCCACCGACCAGCAGACCCAGGGCACCACCCTCACACTCACCATCGATCGCGACACTGCCTCGCGTTACGGCATCCAGCCTCAATTGATCGACGACACGCTGAACGATGCTTTCGGCCAGCGGCAAGTGGCGCAGTATTTTACGCAGGTGAACAGCTATCACGTCATTCTGGAAATCCTGCCAGAACTGCAGGGTGACACGAAGTCGCTCAACAACATCTATATCAAGTCGCCGACCACCGGCGATCAGGTGCCGCTGTCGGCGTTCACGCGCTGGACAACCGTGCCTGTGCGGCCGCTGTCGATCAGCCATCAGGGCCAGTTTCCGGCGACAACCATCAGCTTCAACCTCGCGCAGGGAACTGCGCTTGGACAAGCCACCAACGCCATTCAGGCTGCGGTCGCGGAACTCGGCGTGCCGGCCACCGTCAATGGAAGCTTCCAGGGCACGGCGCAGGCTTTCCAGCAATCGCTCGGCACCGTGCCGCTGCTGATCCTCGCCGCATTGATCGTGGTCTATCTGATCCTCGGCATCTTGTATGAAAGCTACATCCATCCGCTGACCATCATCTCCACCCTTCCGTCCGCAGGCGTCGGTGCGCTGGCGATGCTGATGCTCTTCGGCTTCGATTTCAGTCTGATCGGCCTGATCGGCATTGTGCTGCTGATCGGCATCGTGAAAAAGAACGGCATCATGCTGGTGGACTTCGCCATTGTCGCAGAGCGGGATGAAGGCTTGTCGCCGGAAGACGCGATCCGCAAGGCGGCGCTGATCCGCTTCCGCCCGATCATGATGACCACCATGGCGGCGTTGCTCGGCGGCGTACCGCTGATGCTCGGCACCGGCACCGGCTCGGAAATCCGCCAACCGCTCGGCTATGCCATGGTCGGCGGCCTTGTGGTGAGCCAAGCGCTGACACTGTTCACCACGCCGATCGTCTATCTCTATCTCGACAAGGTTTCGAACTTCTTCTCCCGCGCCGGGCGCGCAAAGCCGAAGCCTGCTCACCCCGCCCTGCGCGATGAGGTATCGGAAGCCGCGGAATAGTTGTTTCGACTTCACGCAAACAAAAAGCCGCTGGCATCACCAGCGGCTTTTTCATTGAAACCTGGAATTCCGATCAGCGCTCGGCGAACGCCTTCTCGACCACGAAGTCGGCCGGCTCGCCATGATTGCCTTCGACAAAGCCGCGCTCTTCGAGCAGCTTCTTGGTATCGGCCAACAGCGCCGGACTGCCGCACATCATGACGCGGTCCTTGGCTGCATCGAGTACAGGTAGTGAAATATCTTCGAACAGCTTGCCGGACGTAATCAGGTCCGTAATGCGTCCGCGATTGCGGAACGGATCACGCGTCACGGTCGGATAATAGATGAGCTGCGCGCGCACCATATCTCCGATCATTTCGTCCTGCGGCAGTTTTTCGGTGATCAGCTCGCCGTAAGCCAGTTCGCGAACATGGCGGCAGCCGTGCAGCAGCACAACCTTCTCGAAACGTTCATACGTCTCAGGGTCCTTGATGACGCTCAGGAACGGCGCGAGGCCGGTCCCGGTTCCGATCAGATAGAGATTGCGGCCATCGGTGAGGTTGTCGATCACCAGCGTGCCGGTGGCCTTGCGGCTGACGATGATCTGGTCGCCTTCCTTCAGATGCTGGAGACGCGAGGTCAGCGGGCCGTCGGGGACTTTGATCGAGAAGAACTCAAGGTTCTCTTCGTAGTTCGCGCTCGCGACGCTGTAGGCGCGCAGCAGCGGCTTCTCCCCGACCTTGAGGCCGATCATGGTGAATTCACCATTGCGGAAGCGGAAGGAGGAATCCCGTGTGGTGGTGAAGCTGAAAAGGTTGTCGGTCCAGTGATGGACGCTCAGAACCGTTTCCTGATTGAAGTTGCTCATAACCGGACCCATGCTCTTGCAATCGGTGAGCACACAATCGCCGGACATGCGGGCAATCACGCCTCACGCAAAACTCTCGCCAATGAATTGTGCTGGGGGCCTGCCTGGCAGGCAAAGACGGCGGCAGCATTCACGACGCCGCTCAAATAGCCGAATTTCCGTTTTCGGTCAATTAGATACCGCATCTGCGTCATGCCGGGGCGACAAACCCGGCTTGCATTCTAAGATCATGTTCTATGGGAGAAATTTCCTCCCGAGCGGAGCCCGCCGGGAGGAAATTACACCTTCTCTAAACCACCGCCGCGGAAATCCGCAGCGCTGCATAGCCGTGGAATCGGCTTACTTCTTCACCATCGGGCAGTTGCCCTCGGCCAGTGGCCGGAAAGCGTCCTTTGCCGGGATCGTCTCCACCAGCTTGTAGAAGTCCCAAGGCGCCTTGGACTCGGCGGGGGTCTTCACCTGGAAAAGATACATATCGTGGATGTGACGGCCGTCCTCGCGGATATGACCCTCACCGAACAGCGGATCTTTCGACGGCATTTCCTTCATCTTGGCGACGACCTTCTGTCCGTCGGTCGTGTTCGCCGCCGCCGCCGCGCGCAGATAATGCAGCGTCCCGGCATAGACGCCCGCCTGGATCGCTGTTGGACGCTTGCCGCCGCCCACCGCCGCAGTGAAGCGGTCAGCAAACTTGCGGGTGCCGTCGTTGGCGTCCCAATAGAAGCCTTCGGTCAGATAAAGGCCCTTCGCGCCCTGCAGCCCGATGGCGTTGACGTCGGTGACCTGCATCAGCAGCGCCGCAAGCTCCTGCCCGCCGGCCTGAAGTCCGAATTCGGTCGCCTGCTTCACGGAGTTGACGGTGTCGTTCACAGCGTTGGCGAGCGCGACGATCTTGGCCTTGCTGGCCTGCGCCTGCAAAAGGAACGACGAGAAATCCGACGCGCCCGGCGGATGCCGCACGCTGCCGAGAACCTTGCCGTTCTCCGCCTTCACCACATCGGACGCGTCCTTCTCCAGCGAATGACCGAACGCATAGTCCGCGGTCACGAAGAACCATGTGTCCTTCTTCGCCTTGAGCAGGGCCAGCGCGGTGCCGTGCGCCAGCGCCCAGGTGTCATAGGTCCAGTGCACAGTGTTGGGCGAGCACTTCTCCCCAGTCAGCAGCGATGAGCCGGGGCCGGAGGCGATGAACGCGGTCTTCGATCCGCGCGTGGCTTCCTGAACAGCCAGAGCCACCGACGAGAACGGCACGTCGAGAACAGCATCCACCTTGTCGATGTCCATCCAGCGCCGCGTAATCGCGCCGCCAATGTCCGGCTTGTTCTGGTGATCGGCCTGAAGCAGTTCGACCTTGATGTCGGGCTTCTCAAGCTTGAAATCGTCAATGGCGAGTTTTGCGGCGGCGACCGAACCCACGCCTGTGGAATCGGTGGCGATGCCGGTGAGATCGGTCAGAACACCGAGCTTGATGGTGTTGTTGGCGATCTGCGCATGCGCAGGAGCCACAAGCGACAGAAGCATCGCCGCGCCCGCCAGAAGTGCGGATTTCGATTTAACCATTCTTATCCTCCCGTTTTGACTTTCTTATGTGGTTATCCGGCTTCGCCGGAATGTCTTAGCGTCGAATGATCTCCAGTATTTCCTGAGCGATATCGATACGCACGGCCGCACGTTCGACCAATACTTTCGCAACAGCATCCACTTCTTCGCCGATGGCGCCAGCCATGATCGCGATGTTCTGCGCATGAAGTGCCATGTGGCCGGACTGGATGCCGACGGTGGCAAGCGCCTTCAGCGCGGAGAAATTCTGCGCCAGTCCCACGGCCGCGATGATCCGCGCCAGCCGCTCCGCCGTGATGACGCCGAGAATCTTTAGACACGCCTGCGCCGTCGGATGAATTTTGGTCGCGCCGCCGATCAGGCCCACCGCAAGCGGCAGTTCGATCGAACCGGACAGATGACCGTCCTTGGTGACCTCGTAGCGCGTCAGACTGGTGTAGCGCCCGCTCCGCGCCGCAAAGGCATGCGCGCCCGCTTCCACCGCGCGGGTGTCGTTGCCGGTGGCAAGAATGACGGCGCTGATGCCGTTCATGATGCCCTTGTTGTGGGTGGCGGCGCGGTACGGATCAGCTTCGGCAAACTGATACGCGCTGATGATGCCATCGCGCACACTCTCCCCGCCGATATCGTCCAACTTCCACACCGCATGGGCGCGCGCCAGACGGCGATCCGCCAGATTGGACAGAATTCGCAGGAATACGCGCCCGCCGCTCCACGATGCAATATGCGGCGCGATCTTCTCGGCCATGGTGTTGACCGCGTTGGCGCCCATCGCATCGCGCGTGTCGACGATCAGATGCGTGATGACCATCGGGCCGCCAAGCGTGTCGAGTATCCGCACCTCGACATCGCGGAAGCCGCCGCCGAGTTTCACCAGCAGCGGATCGCAGGAATCACAAATTGCCTTGATCTCATCGCGCTTCTCCAGAAGACGCAGCCGCGCGGCATAAGGATCGGGCACGTCCACAGCCTGCACCTGCGCGATCATCAGGGTGCCGGAGACGGATGTAGTGAAGCCGTTATCGTAGGTCTGGCGCGCGGCATTGCAGACTGCCGCCACCACCGATGATTCTTCCGTGGCCATCGGGATCAGCACATCCTCGCCATCGACCTTCACATTGGTCGCGATGCCGATCGGCACATTCATGGTGGCGATGACGTTCTCGATCATCTTGTCGGCAAGCGGCGGCGGCAGATTGCCCATGTCGGCGAGATGCGCCGTGGTCGCGGCGTCGAGGCCCGCGAACGAGGCCACAAGATCGAGCCGCTCCTGCGGCGACTTGCGGTGAAATCCGGCGATCCGCGACGAGCGGTTCGCGCCATGTCTGGCAACAGTCATTCTTCAACGTCTCCCGAACCGATGTCCTCTTGAGGGGGATTTTCGGCTGGGGAAACTGTATGGTGATGGGGGTACACCACAAGGAACACTTTGCACAATTTCGGGAAGGTCCGTACCATTCAAACCATGGGTACAGTTCAGCCAAACAGCGGCGCGGCACGGTCCCGCATCGAGACCATCGCCGATGAAATCATTGCGAGAATCGAACGCGGCGTGCTGCGGCCCGGCGAACGCCTGCCCTCGATCCGCGGCGCATCGGAGCTGTTCGGCGCATCCAAAAATACGATCGTCGATGCGTATGAGCGGCTGGTGGCGTCGGGCCAGATCGAGAGCAAACCCGGATCCGGATTCTACGTTTCCACCCACCGCCCCAAGCGCATGGAGACGACCGAACCCGCCAAGGTTGGCGCGGTGGACAGTGTCTGGCTGCTGCGCGAGCAACTGGAAAAGCGTTACGAGGTGCGCGTCGGCGATGGCCGCCCGCCTGCCGCGTGGATGGAAGGCTCCGAGGTTGGGCCCTATCTGCGTCCCGTCAGCCGCCCCGGTCAGCGCAGCCTGCCGGAAAGTTACGGCAGTCCTTACGGGCTTCTGCCATTGCGCCAGCGCATCGCGGGACTTCTTGCAGAGCGCTCCATCGGCGCAGAACCCACGCAGGTTCTGTTGACGCAGGGCGCAAACGACGCGCTGGATATGATCGTGCGCCAATACATCGAACCGGGCGATCCGGTTCTTGTGGACAGTCCCGGCTACTATCCGCTGTTCGGCAAACTGCGGCTTGCCAAGGCCCGGCTGATCGGCGTGCGGCGCACCGCCGACGGACCCGATCCTGACGATCTTGCCGCGAAAGCCGCGAGTACTGGCGCGCGAATGTTTTTCACGCAATCGCTGGCGCACAACCCCACCGGCTGTTCAGTCACGCTGCCGGTCGCCTACCGGCTGCTGCGCACCGCCACCGAACATAATCTGCGGATTGTCGATTCCGATCCGTTCGCGGATGTACTGTCGAACACCAGCCCCCGCCTCGCCGCGCTCGATCAGCTCGACCGCGTGATCTATGTCGGCACCTTCGCCAAGACGCTCTCCGCAAGCCTGCGCTCGGGCTACATCGCCGCCAACGCCGATACGATTGCGCGGCTCGCGGACCTGAAGATGATCACGCGGGCGAACAGCTCGGGTTACATCGAGCAGATCATCTACGATCTCATCACCAGCGGACGTTATCGCGGCCATCTCAAGCGGCTGATCGGGCGCATTGAAGCCGCGACCGGACAAGCCAACGACACATTGTCGCGGCTCGGCCTGCCGGTATTCGGCCAGCCACGCGGCGGCTTCTATATGTGGTGCGAACTGCCCGCGCATATCGACGACACGCAACTCTCGCGGATCGCAGCCGAGCGCAGCATCCTGCTGGCGCCGGGATCGGCATTCAATCCGGATGCGACACCCACGCCTCCCGCCATGCGCGTCAACATCGCCCATGTCGGCGATCCGCGCTTCGCATGCTTCATGGCCGAGCATCGCGCACCGTAACCGGCGATCACTTCGCAAGGAAGCCGATGGAAATCCACGGAAACGCCGCGACAACGATCAAGCCGACCAGCAGCGACAGCAGATAGCCCCAAATCGGGCGGATTCCTTCCGCCGGATCGACACGTCCGATAGCGCAGGCCGCGTAATAACCGACGCCGAATGGTGGCGCGAACAGGCCGATGCCCATGGCGAGGATCACGATCATCGCATAATGCACTTCGTGCACGCCGACCGTCTTGGCAATCGGAAACAACAGCGGCCCGAACAGCACAATCGCGGGAATGCCCTCCAGCACGCTGCCCAAGATCATGAACGCGACAATCGACACCGCGATAAAGATCGCAGGACCACCGGGCAACCCGGTCATAGCTACAGCGAGCGAGCGCGAGAAGCCGGATTGCGTCAATCCCCACGCCATGCCGGTCGCCGTGCCGATAATCAGAAGGATTGCACCCGACAGCGATGCGGTTTCCACCAGCATCGGCATCAGACGGGGCCAGTCGAACTGACGATAGACAAGGAGGCCGGCCAGGACCGCGAACACGATGCCGATGGTCGACACTTCAGTTGCTGTCGCAACGCCCTCTACCACCGCCGCGCGGATGACAAACGGCAGCGCCAGCGCCGGCAACGCGACCACGAAGGTGCGCAGGATACGCGCCGGCGACGCCCGCTCCACATGGCTGAGGTCTTCATGGCGGTAGCGCCACCACACGAGTCCCGAGAGCGTAATCGCCAGCACCAGCCCCGGCAGCAGGCCGCCGGTGAACAACGCAGCAATCGACACGCCCGTCACCGAGCCGATGGTGATCAGCACGAGGCTTGGCGGAATGGTTTCGGTCTGCGCGCCGGTGGCCGACAGCAACGCGACAAGATCGCCCGGCTTGGCGCCGCGTTCTTTCATTTCGGGAAACAGCACCGGTGCAACGGCGGCCATGTCGGCAGCCTTCGAGCCGGAAATGCCCGACACCAGATACATCGCGCCGATCAGCACGTAATGCAGGCCGCCGCGCACATGGCCGAGCAGGCTGGCCAGAAACGCCACCATTGCCCGAGCCATACCGGTCATCTCGATCAGGAGACCGAGGAACACGAACAGCGGCACCGCCAGCAGGATCAGATGGCTCATGCCCTCGTCCATGCGTCCGACCAGCACCATCGGCGGCGTATGAGTGGTCAGAACAAGATAGCCGAAGATCGACAACCCGAAGGCAAACGCAATCGGCACGCCTGCGAAAACGCACAGCGCCACCACGCCGACAAAGAAGATGATCAGATTGAGATTGCCGAGCGGCCGTAGAACCGGCTGCAAAAACCAGAATACCGTAATGATGCCCGCCACCGCGACCAGCGACATGAGCAGCTGCTTTTTGCCGGACTGCCGCATCAGGCGCAGCAGCGCGAACAATACCATTAGGCCGACGCCAATCGGTAATGCCGCCGCACGCCATGAATTCGGAATCTGCAGCGCAGGTGTGGTGATGAAGCTCTCTTCATAGGCGTATTCATACGATGGCCAAACGATCATCAGCAGAAACGCCAGCGCCGCCCATGTGCCGACCGTATCGAGAAATGCCCGCAACCCCGGCTCACACTTGGCGACCACCGCTGTCATCCGCATGTGCTCGGCGCGCCGGAACGCAACCACCGCACCGAACATGGCGAGCCAGAGAAACAGGATCGACGCCAGTTCGTCCGACCAGATCAGCGGACTGCGAAAGCCGTAACGCGAGACGACGCCCGCAAACAGGATGACGATCTCCGCGACTACGAGCAACGCTGCCGGAATTTCCACCAGCCAGCCGAGCGCGGCCTCGGCCGATTGCAGCCAGCGCTGCAAAGGCGTCGCCGGAACAGCCGCTTTTATCGCAGACGCGGACGTGGTCGCGTGGGCCATCGCAGGATCAGGTCAGCTTGCCGGCATTCTTTTCCAGAATCGCCCAGGCTTCGTCGCCATACTTGCCTTTCCATTCGGCATAGAAACCGGCCTGACGCAGTTTCTCGCGGAACGGCTTGAGGTCGGGCTGATTGAACGTAAAGCCCTTGGCGGCGAGTTCGGTCTGCAGGTTCGCGTTCAGCTTCTCGGTGTCGTCGCGCGCCTTCATGCCGGCGCCGTTGATGTTCTTCGCGACAATGGTGCGGACATCTTCAGGTAGCCTCTCCCATGCGCGGCGATTGGCGAGGAACCAGTAGCCATCCCACATGTGGTTGGTGAGCGAGCAATACTTCTGCACTTCGTAGAGTTTCGCAGTCGAAATCAGCGCCAGCGGATTTTCCTGGCCTTCGACAATCTTGGTCTGCAGCGCGGAATAAACCTCGTTGAAGTTGATCGAGGCCGGCGCAGCATCGAACGCCTTGAACATCGAGGTCCACAGCGGCGAGACCGGCACGCGGATCTTGAAGCCTTTATAATCTTCCGGCGTGTTGATCGGCTTGGTCGATGACGTGGTCTGGCGGAAACCGTTGTCCCAAATCTTGTCCATCACCACGAGATTGGCCTTGGTGATCTGCGCCCGGATATAGGCGCCGAGATCGCCGTCCATTGCCTTCCACACCGCGGGATAATCAGGGAATGCGAAACCGATGCCGTTGATCGAGGCAGCGGGAACCAGCGTCGCCAGAATGAGGCCGGACAATGTGAAGAACTCGACGCCGCCGGAGCGAATCTGGCTCAGCATATCGGTGTCGGAGCCGAGCTGGCTCGACGGAAAAATCTGAATGTCCACGCGGCCATTGGTTTCCTGCTTGATGGCTGCGGACATTTCGCGGGAGCGCACGTTGATGGGATGCGTGTCCGGCAGATTATTGGCGAATTTATAGACAAACTCGGCCTGCTGGGCGCGCGCGACCAGCGGCGCACCGATCCCGGCCATTACCGAAGCGACGGCTGAAGTTTTAAGCAAAGTACGGCGTGAGATGGTCATAGGCCTACTCCCTAAAGACGTGTTCTTGTTGCTTCTTGTTGGGAAGCCGACGGGCGCAGATCATCCAGAATGCGACAAAATGTCAAACCGTCCGTGCGCAAATTTTGCGCGTACGCACAGCGGGCAACGGCTCCGACTCGTTCGGCGTTGCAACATTAACTCGCGGCAATGATGAAACAGGCTCCGCAATCCGGCGCGTTCCGTTTCAAACACTGCACTCTGCAAACATCCGATCTTTGCTTGACTTGAACTTCTCTCGCCAGCAGTCTGTTGGCGCAAATAAAAAGCACCGAACACGAATTCGGATGCATTAGGGAGAAACGTCATGAAGTCATTTCTCAGCCTGCTCGCAACAGCGAGCATTGTCGGCGCCGGAACCCTTCTCGGTTCAGCGCCAGCCTCCGCCCAGCAAACGATCAAGATCGGTGTGCCGACCTCGGTCCAGCTTCAGGTCGGACGCGACACGCAGAATGCCATCAAGATGGCGATCGAGGATATCAACAGCAAAGGCGGTCTTGTCGGCCGCAAGCTTGAGATGGTCGTCGCGGACGAAACAGAGAACCCCGAACAGGGCATCGCAGCGATCAAGAAGCTCACCGCCGACGACAAGGTCGATGTGCTGATCGGCGGCTACACCAGCGGCGTGACGCTGGCCCAGTTGCCGCACATTGCCAACGCGAAGACCATCTATCTCGGCGTCGGCGCGGCCTCGCCCGCAATCACGGCGAAGGTGAAGGGCGACTACGAAAACTACAAGTATATCTTCCGCGTCTCCCCGATCCACGCCGGCCATCAGGCCCGCGCGCTGGTTGATTTCATCAACGGCAAGCTCAAGGGCGAGATGGGTCTGAAGAAGGTCGCCATCGTCGGCGAGAACGCTAAATGGGTGCAGGATCTCGTACCGATCCTGAAGAAGGGCGCGGTCGAAGGCGGCACCGAAGTGCCGATGGCCGAATTCTTCGATACATCGACCTCGGACTTCTCTCCGTTGTTCGCGAAGGTCAAATCGAGCGGCGCACAGTATCTGATCGTGATCCTGTCGCACGCCTCCTCGGACATCTTCGTCAAGCAGTGGCACGACGCGCAGGTGCCGATTCCGATCGGCGGTATCGACGTGAAGAGCCAGGACGCAGACTTCTTCACCCGCGTGAGCGGCAAGGCGCTGTCGGAAACCGTCGGCCTGTTCGCAACCCGCGCGCCGCTGACGCCGAAGACGATCCCGTTCTGGGACGAATTCGTGAAGCGCTTTGGAACCGCTCCGGTCTACACCGGCGTCGGCGCATACGATGCGATCTACGTCTACGCGGACGCCGTGAAGCGCGCCAATTCGGTCGAACCGAATGCGGTCATCAAGGAGCTCGAGAAGACGGACTATGTCGGCATCGCGGGCAAAATCCAGTTCGACGAGGTCCATGACGTGAAGCAAGGCCCCGGCCTGCAGAACCTGCTGTTCGCGCAATGGCAGAAGGACGGCGCACGCATTGTCGTGTGGCCGAAGGCGTCCGAAACGGGAAAAATGATTCCCCCGCCCTGGATGAACTGAACTGCACTTGATCTCGTGAGAACGGCGGCCGGTAGCGTGCTTATCGGCCGCCATCACCGGAGGCTTTCGCCTCACCTTACGAATTAAAGCAGCAGGCGGTTATGCTCGAAATCCTGATCTACGGCGCTGTGTCCAGCGCGATCTATGCGCTGCTTGCGGTGGGCTTCACGCTCATCTTCGGCGTAGCGCGCATTCTCAATCTGGCTCACGGCTCATTCTACGCGCTCGGCGCTTATGCAGCCTATGTCTTCACCTCCGTGCTGAACTTTCCGCTGATTGTCGCCGCACCGCTGGCAGTTCTTCTTGTCGCGGGCTTCGGTGTCCTGATGGAGCGGTTTCTGGTCCGGCCGCTGCGCGCCTCACAACTCGCCGTGCTGATGATCACACTGGCGGTGTCGCTCGCGGTCGAACAGGCGCTGTTCATCACTTTCGGCTCGGAATACCGCAACGTCCCCTCTTTCGTAGCCGACAAGATTTCCATCGGCGGCGTCGACATCGGCGGACAACGACTCCTGGCTCTCGTGATGAGCGTGCTGGTGCTGCTGTTTCTGTGGCTGTTCATTCAACGCACGCGGCTTGGCGCGGCCATTCTGGCAGTCTCGCAAGATCCGGAAGCTGCTCAGTACATGGGCATCCCGACCAACCGCATCTTCTCCATCGTGATCGCGATCTCCGCAGGCACCGCCGCGTTCGCCGGCGTGCTGGTGTCGCCCTTCCTCACGGTGCAGCCGACCATGGGCCTGCTGCCGATGGTGAAGGCTTTCGCCATCGTGATCGTCGGGGGTCTCGGTTCGATCCCCGGCAGTATCATCGCCTCGCTCATTCTCGGTTACTCCGAGACCATCGTGGCCTATCTGGTCTCGACCTCATGGACCGAACTCGTCTCTCTCGTCGCGGTTGTCATCACGCTGATGATCCGGCCGTCGGGAATCCTTGGCCGGCGGGCGGCGTTCTGACATGCGGCAGCTTTCATTGATCGATATCGCCGGCGGACTTGCCGTCATCGCGATTCTCGCCCTTGCGCCGGTGCTGATCTCCAGCAACTACCTTACCGGCGTCCTCACCGTCTGCGTGATCTACGGCATCTGGGCCTCAAGCTGGGATTTCATGTCCGGCCTGACCGGCCGCGAAAACTTCGGCCACTCGCTGTTCATTGGCGCAGGAGCCTATACCGCAGGCTTCCTCGCCACGATCTGGTTCGCGAATCCGTGGTATAGTCTGCCGACTGCGGTGGTGATCTCAGTCGCCTTCAGCCTGATCGTCGGTTTCCCGACGCTGCGCCTGCGCGGACCTTATTTCGCGCTGGCGATGCTCTCAGCGTCCGCAATCCTGCAACGCCTCTGCCTGATCTTCTGGGAATATACCGGCGGCGAAGAAGGTCTCTATGGCCTCGAACCGTTGATACGTAATCCCCTGCACTACTACTGGTTCGTGCTGGCGATTCTTGTGGTCACCGTGATCGTGCTCACGATCCTGGCGCATTCGCATTGGGGTCTGCTGCTCCGGGCGATCCGCGGCGACGAGGCAACCTGTCAGGCGGCGGGTATCAACGTGACCTTCTACAAGATCGCGTCGCTGGCCATCAGCGCAGCCTTTGCCGGGCTCGGCGGTGCGCTCTATGCGCACTACCAGCTTCAGGTGTCTCCGCCGCTGTTCTCCGTTGTCGTATCCATCACAGTCATCATCATGTGTTATGTCGGCGGCATCGGCTCAATCTACGGCGCGGCGATAGCGGCTATCCTGCTGACACTACTCACCGAAATGCTGCGCGGCTTCGGCGAATACCGGCTTTGGATCTACACGCTCACCCTGATGCTGATCCTGTTCTTCCTTCCCAATGGCCTTGTCGCACCGCTGTGGCGCAGAATGACGGAGCGCTTCCGATGACTGCGCTTCTCGAAGTCAACGACGTCACCAAGCGTTTCGGCGGCCTCACCGCCGTGAAGAACGCAACCTTCAAACTGGAAAAAGGTGAGTTTACCGGAATCCTCGGCCCCAACGGCGCCGGCAAGACCACGCTGTTCAATCTGTTGACAGGCTTCATGCAGCCCACCGCGGGCAGCGTCACGTTCAACGGCGCTCCGCTGCGCGGTCTTGCGCCCTACAAAGTGGTCAATAGCGGCATGGCCCGCACCTTCCAGCTTTGCCGTCCGTTCGTCGGCATGAACCTGCTGGAGAATGTCCTTGTCGCCTGCATGTCGCCCCGCGCGCATCAGGATCACGACAAGGAGGAGCG
The DNA here is from genome assembly GCA_017308595.1 of Afipia sp. Classification (GTDB taxonomy): domain Bacteria; phylum Pseudomonadota; class Alphaproteobacteria; order Rhizobiales; family Xanthobacteraceae; genus Afipia. The sequence continues at coordinate 558,069 of JAFKER010000005.1, read as the reverse complement.
TGCGCGCCACCTGCTCGAGCAGGTCGGCCTCGGCGGACGCGGCGCGGAGCCGGTGGAAACGCTTCCCTACGGCGACCTGCGGCGGCTGGAAATCGCCCGCGCGCTGGCAACACGCCCGGACCTTTTGCTGCTCGACGAGCCGTTCGCCGGTCTCGGCAGCAGCGAAATCGAACCGCTGGCGCACCTGATCAAGAAACTTCACCGCGAGGAAAACCTGACTATCCTCCTGATCGAACACAAGTTGCGCGAGTTCATGGCGCTGGTCTCCCGGGTCATCGTGATGAACTTCGGTGAGATCATCGCTGTCGGACCGCCCGAGGAGATCGTGAACAATCCCAAAGTGATCGAGGCCTATATCGGAAAGACGGAGGATGCTCATGCCTCTGCTTGAAGTTTCCGATCTGCGCGTCAGCTACGGCAAGGCGCTCGCGATCGAATCCGTGTCGATCAAAGTCGACAAGGGCGAACTGGTGGGCGTGCTAGGCCCGAACGGCGCAGGCAAGACCACCCTGCTGAAGGCCATCTCGCGGTCGATCGGCTCGCAAGGCAAGTTGCTGTTCAAGGACCAGTCACTGGATGGCGTCGCGCCGTACGATGTGGTCGCGCGCGGCATCTGCCACTGCCCCGAAGGCCGCAAGCTGTTCTCCGAACTGTCCGTGCTGAAAAACCTGCAGCTTGGCGCCTATCTGCGCAGCAACAAGACCGAGATCAATGCCGACCTCGAGCGCGTATTCGCACTGTTCCCGGTGCTGCGCGAACGGCAATGGCAGCAGTCCAGCACACTTTCGGGGGGCGAACAGCAGATGGTCGCGATCGGCCGCGCCCTGATGGGCCGCCCCGAACTGCTGCTGCTGGACGAGCCCTCTGTCGGCATCGCGCCGCGCCTGAAGGGCCTGATCTTCGACGCCATCCAGCAGATCCGCAAGGACGGGACCGCGATCCTGATCGTGGAGCAGGACGCGACATCGACCCTGAAGATCACCGACCGCGTCTATGTGCTCGAACACGGCCGCACCATTCGCGAGGGCACCGCCAGCGAGATCGCGGGAGACAAGTACATCCAGCAGGTTTATCTGGGCGTGTGACCCTCGCGCGCGATTGCATAGGCGCATTCGCAAACTGCCCCTGCTCCTGAGCCGCGAATTGCGGTTCATGGAGCAATGATTGACAATACGCTCTCCGGGCCTGCCCGATGATGCCGGACCCTAAGCCGGGCATGAAGCCGGTGCACATTGCGCTCAATGTGCTGGCGTTGTGCTTCGCCCTGTCGGTGCTGGGTCGCGGCCTTGGCGAGAGCTTCACCGTCTTCCTGCTGCCGATCTCGCAAAGCTCCGGCTGGGACCGCGCGGAGGTCATCTCGATTTACTCGCTGGCCGCGCTGGCGGGCGGCCTCGCCGCCCCGATCATCGGCCGCCTGTTCGACCGCTCCGGACCTCGCGCAGTCTATTCAGTCGGACTTGCCTTGATCGGCGGGGCCTTTCTCTGCGCGGCCTACGCGCAGCAGCTTTGGCAATTCCAGCTCGCCCTTGGCCTCTGCGCCGGATTCGGCATCGCCTGCATCGGCAATGTCCCGAACTCGATCATGCTCGGGCGATGGTTCGGCCCGAAGCTGCCGACCGCGATGTCGGTGGTCTACTCCGCCGCCGGTGCAGGGGTGCTGCTCCTGCTGCCGCTGTCGCAAATCCTGATCGACCGTTTTGGATGGCGCGGCGCGTACCAGATTTTCGGTTGCGCCGCGCTAATCCTGCTGCTGCCGTTACTGTTGCTGCCATGGAAGCTGTTTGCGTCGGGCTCGCCTACCTTGAAGAAAAGCGTCGCTGCCGAAATGATCGGTGAAGGCTGGACACTGCTCAGCGCCATGCGCCATCATGCCTTCTGGGCGTTGTTCGCGACATTTTTCTTCACGGCTGTGGGCATGTTCGCCCTTTCCGCGCAGATCGTCGCCTATCTGGTCGATGCGGGATTTCCGCCGCTGCAGGCCGCGACGGCATGGGGCTTCAGCGGCGTGGTGCTGCTGTTCGGCATGCTCGGAGTGACCTGGCTCGACGGCGTAATCGGACGACGCCGCTCGGTGCTGTTCAGCTATGCACTGTCGATTGTCGGCATCGGCCTGCTCTGGCTGCTGAAATTCTATCCAAATGTCTGGCTGCTCACCGCGTTTGTCGTGACATTCGGCAGCATGATCGGCTCGCGCGGCCCCCTCATCACCGCAACCGCGATGAAAATCTTCCGCGGCGAGCGCGTCGGCACAATCTACGGCACCATCACCATTGGCAGCGGGCTTGGCTCGTCCTTCGGCTCATGGGCAGGAGGCCTGATTCACGACATGACCGGCGGCTATGACGCACTGCTGCTGTTCGCCCTTGTCAGTGTGATCCTCGGCATGATTCCGTTTCTGGTCATCCGGGCACTGCGGGAATGACAGGTTGCACTGAGATCGCCCGCTTGCGATCATCGCAAACACGAAACCGGAGACATTTTCATGAGCGCACCCGCCGATGCACCGGATTGGCGCAAGCTGACGCAGGAACAGCTTGATCTCGGCTTCAACAATACGCTGCATGTGCCGCAGACCGCATCCATCGTTGCCGAATGGGATCATCTCTCTGAAGGGATGCGCACGCGCTATCCGCAATCGCTCGATCTTCGTTATGGTCCGCGCGAACGGAACAGGATCGATTTCCTGAAAGCCGGGGATAGCGCCCCCACGCTGGTGTTCATTCACGGCGGCTACTGGCAAACGCGCGCCAAGGAAAACTTCACCTTCTGCGCCGCAGGGCCGCTGGCGCACGGCATCAATGTCGCGCTGATCGGCTACACGCTGGCGCCGGACGCCACGCTGGACCAGATCGTCAGCGAAGTCCGAGCCGGAATCGACTATCTGGCAACCGAGCTTCCCGCCCTCGGCGGCGATCCGAACAAGATGATCCTGTCGGGCTGGTCCGCCGGCGGGCATCTGTCGTCAATGTCACTCGGCCACCCGCATATCAAGGCCGGGCTCCTGATCAGCGGGATCTACGATCTCGAGCCGATCCGCCACAGTTATCTGAATGCGAAACTCAATCTCGACGACGGGGTGATCCAGCGCAACTCGCCGATCCGCAATCCCGGCGGGGTGAACAAACCACTTGTGGTCGTTGCAGGCAGCGGTGAACTGCCGTTGCTGCGCAAACAGTCCGCGGACTATGCCGGGCACCGAGCCGCTTACGGATTGCCCGTCGTTTACGAAGAAATCCCCGGTGCGAACCACTTCACCATGATGGATGAACTGGCTTCACCGTCAGGGCGACTCACCACAATGATCCGGCAATTGTTCGCGCAGACGTAAGCTGATTACGCCGCCAGCGGCAGCCGCTTCTCAATAATCCGCGAGAACAGGCTGGCCCCGACCGGCAGTATCTTGTCGTCGAGAACAAAGCCGGGATTGTGCAGCGGCACCTCGCCTTCATGGCCGAGCCAGAAGTAAGCCCCCGGCACCGCCAACAACATGTCGGCAAAATCCTCGCTGCCCATTTTCGGCGTCGGCGTGGTCAGCACATTGTCACTGCCGACAACCTCGCGGGCGACATCGGCCACGAAGTGCGACGGTTCATCGTGATTGACCAGCACCGAGAAGATGTCGCGAATATCAACCTTGATCTCGACCTGGAACGCCGTGGCCATGCCCGCCGCGATGGTGCGAATGCGATCGCGTATTTGTTCGCGGACCTTCTCGGAAAAAGTGCGCACGGTTCCCGCCAGCGTCGCTTCGCCCGGAATAACGTTATAAGCCGAGCCGGCGTGAATCTGCGTGATCGACAGCACCGCGGATTTGAGCGGATCGATATTGCGGCTGACGATGGTCTGCAATGCCTGTCCCAGCGTCATCGCGATGACTACCGGATCGCGTGACATTTCCGGCATCGCGCCGTGACTGCCATAGCCGGTGATGGTGATGTCGAAGAAGTCCGCGCTCGCCATGGTCGGCCCCGGGAACACCGCGACCTGCTGCGGATTGAGCTGCGGCGCGTTGTGCAGTCCATAGACTTCATCAAGCGGGAATTTCTTGAACAGCCCATCCTTGATCATCGCGCGTGCGCCGCCAAGCCCTTCTTCGGCAGGCTGGAAGATGAACGCGACGGTACCATCAAAATTGCGGGTCTGCGCAAGATAGCGCGCGGTGCCGAGAAGGATGGTAGTATGGCCGTCGTGACCGCAGCCATGAAAGCGGCCGGGAATCGTCGAGCGCCAGCTCAGGTTGGTTTTCTCCTCCATCGGCAGCGCATCCATGTCCGCGCGCAAACCAATCCGCTTCGTGCCGTTACCTTTGCCTTTGAGCAAGCCGACAACACCGGTGCCGCCGAGGCCGCGATGCACCTCGATGCCCCAGCTCGCGAGTTTCTCAGCGACGATGCCGGACGTGCGATGTTCCTCGAAGCCGATTTCCGGATGCGCGTGAAGATCACGGCGGATAGCTGTCAGTTCGTCGGCGAAGCTGTCGATCAGTTCAATGTTGGCCATACATCAATATCCATGAACATTGGGAACAGGCGCTGCGTGACGCCATCTTGGCAAATCATTGCAGGGTGGCCAAGAGACCGGCGATCAAACGTCCGCGCTCGACGAGACTATCGACCTCGATATGCTCGTTCAGCGTGTGGTAGTCCGCCCCCCGAACGCCAAGGCTGTCGAGGGTCGGCAGGCCCATCGCTCCCGTGAAATTTCCGTCCGAGCCGCCGCCGGAACTGCCGTGGATCAGGTCCAGACCGATTTTCGCGCCGACCGCCCGCGCCTGTTCATACAACGCCATGGTACCTGCATTGGGTTCCCACACTGGCCGGGTGACGCCGCGTGTTACCGTGAACGTGACATCGTTCGTTGTGCCGTTCAGCCCCATCATCCGCTCGACGCCGCGGTCGAGATCGGCCTGACGTTTTGCCATGCTGAGTGCCTCGCCTCTGCAATGCGACGACACGCAATTCACCCATTGGCCGCCATGAACCACGCCAACGCTGAAAGTACAGTCGTCGCTGGTCATGCCGTCGATGGCAATGATCTGCCGCGCCATTTCGCGGATCGCCGAGCGCCCCGAAGCGAGCGTTGCGCCGGCATGGCTGGGCTTACCAGTGGCCTCCAGATTGAACCGCGCAATCGCGTAGCGGCCTGTGGTGACGCCTGCGTTCCTGAAGGCCGGCTCCGGCACCAGCACGTATTTGTTACGCGCAGCTTCGGCCTCGATGACGTCGCGCGTCGAAGGTGTCCCGACTTCCTCGTCTGGCGTGAACAGCACGGTCACCGGCAACGGCGTTGTAACCGATGCTCTTGCCAGTTGCCGGATCGCCTCCAGCGCCGCGTAATTTCCGCCCTTCATGTCGAGAATGCCTGGGCCGTAGCACTTGCTACCCTCGCGCCGCCACGGCAACTGCTGCAGCGTGCCGACCGGATGCACCGTATCCATGTGCCCGGCGATCAGGATGCCCGGCTGGCCCTGCGCCGGATGCGGAAACCGCGCCCGGATGCAGCCGCCCAAACCCTGCCGTCCGGCAATATATTCGATCGACGCACCACTGAGCGCCATGTCGCGCGCAGCCAGTTCAAGCATACGGTTGACCGCAGCAGCATCCCATGTCGGGCTTTCACACTCCACCCACGGGCGCAGGCCCGCCAACATGGTTTCGACATCAAACGGCAGTGACATTGGATCGAACAAGGCGCGTCCCCTCTTGTCTTATTTTCTGAATGACGAGATCTGTGTCCCGCGCTCCGGATCGTTGCAGGTTGGCCAAGCGATGCAAGATGCAAACTTGCCGGGCCTGCTGAGACTTTGGCGATATTGCACGCGAAAATGGGATTGCGTAAGCAGGCGTCCTACAAAGACTTCCGCTGATTTGCGCTGCAACACAGGCTCGCTCGTGACCCAAACCCTCATCGCTCTGCCGCTTTCCAACACCAAGGCCGCAAGCTGGATGGCCGGTTGGCTGACCTTGATGCTGATCATGCTGGTGGCGGGCCGCGAGGCGACGCGCGAGCTTAGCGTTTTCCAGGTGATGGAGATGCGCTCGGTAATCGGCCTGTTCCTGCTCTACCCGCTGATCCACCGCAACGGCGGCTTCGCCGGCATGAAAACCGCGCGGCCGTTGCAGCACATCGGCCGCAATGTGGTTCACTACGCCGCGCAGTATGGCTGGTTTCTGGCGCTGACGATGATCCCCCTGGCGCAGGTCGTCTCCATCGAGTTCACCATGCCGGTCTGGACGGCATTGCTCGCGGTCAGTTTTCTCGGCGAGAAGCTGAATGTCTGGAAGATTCTCGCCATCGTACTCGGCCTCGTCGGCGTGATCGTGATTGTGCAGCCCGGCGCGGCACCGGTCAGTCCGGGACAGTTGATCATGGTGCTGGCCGCGCTCGGCTTTGGCGTGGCGATTGTGATGGTCAAGTCGCTGACCCGCACCGACAGCGTCGTTGTCATTATTTTCTGGATGCTGGTGATCCAGTCGCTCATCGGCCTCATCCCGGCGATCTACTACTGGCATGCGCCATCGGCTCACGCTTGGCCGTGGATTGTGGTGATCGCGTTTTGCGGTACCTATTCGCACTACTGCATGACGCAGGCGATGCGCTATGCCGATGCGACCGTCGTGGTACCGATGGATTTTCTGCGCGTGCCACTCTCTGCGGCGGTGGGCTGGCTGGTCTATTCGGAACGGCTGGACGCTGCGACCATCGCGGGCGCGGCGCTGATCCTGACGGGTAATCTTTTGAACCTGCGGCGGTCGTAGCAGGCGGCGACCTTCGCCAAAGCCCCAAGTTCTTCATTGCGAGCGAGCGAAGCAATCCACTCTCAAGAAAAGCTGGATTGCTTCGTCGCAATTGCTTCTCGTAATGACGCTTGAGAATTTACGCCGCGTTCTTGCCGTCCACCGACAGCACGCCGCGCCGGATCTGGTCTTCCTCAATCGACTCGAACAGCGCCTTGAAGTTGCCCTCGCCGAAGCCGTCGTCGCCCTTGCGCTGGATGAATTCGAAGAAAATCGGCCCGATCGCATTGGCCGAGAAAATCTGCAGCAGCACCTTGGTTTGGCCGCCATCGACCACGCCTTCGCCGTCGATCAGGATGCCGTTCTTCTGCAGCCGTGCGACATCCTCGCCGTGCTTCGGCAGGCGTGTGTCGATCTTCTCGAAATAGGTGGCAGGCGGCGGCGGCATGAACGGCAAATCGTCTGCGCGCAGCTTTTCGATGGTGTGATAGATGTCCTTCACACCGCAGGCGATGTGTTGAATACCTTCGCCGCGATAGGTGGTGAGATATTCCTCGATCTGGCCGGAATCGCCCGCGTCCTCATTGATCGGGATCCGGATCTTGCCATCGGGGCTGGTCAGCGCGCGTGAAAACAAGCCGGACGCCCGGCCCTCGATGTCAAAGAAGCGAATCTGGCGAAAGTTGAACAACTTCTCATAGAAGCCGGTCCACACATCCATCCGCCCGCGATGCACGTTGTGAGTCAGATGATCGATATAAAACAACCCCGCGCCGTCGGGATGAACATCCTTCAACCCAAGCCAGTCGAATTCGGCCTCGTAAGCCGAACCCTTCTTTCCATAGCAATCCACGAAATAAAGAAGGCTGCCGCCGATGCCCTTGATGGCCGGAACATCCAGCGTCTTCTGCGCCGATGTCACCTCCGCAGGCTCCGCGCCGAGGGCCAGCGCGCGCTCATAGGCACGCTTCGCATCGACCACGCGAAATGCCATCGACGGCGCACACGGGCCGTGGGCAGCAACAAAATCGTGTCCGTGGGTGCCGGGCTGCTCGTTAACGAGATAGTTCACGTCGCCCTGACGATAGACCGTGATGGCCTTGGTCTTGTGGCGCGCGACTACCGTGAAGCCCATCAGACGGAACAGCGCGTGCAGCTTTTCGGGCTCGGGATGGGCATATTCAACGAACTCGAAGCCATCCGTGCCCATCGGATTGTGCTCGGAAATGACGGCGGCCGGTGCATCGTGCGGAAACGGACCCATGGCGATCTCCCTTGATTCTTCTTTCAGGGTGCATGGTGCGCCGCTTTCCATGCAATGGGCGTGCAAAATTAGGCGTAGTTTGCTAATATCATGCACGGATCGTGCATAATTTAGGATTTTTACGCATGGTATCGCTGGATAGTTTTGACCTCAAGATTCTCGCTGCACTTCAGGACGATGGCCGCCTGACCAATCAGCAACTGGCTGATCTGGCCGGCCTCTCCGCTTCGCAATGTTCACGCCGCCGCACGCGGCTGGAAGATGAAAAGGTGATCGCCGGTTATCACGCTGATCTTGCCAATGAGGCGCTGGGCTTCAACGTGCTGGCCTTCATCCAGATCACCCTGGCAACGCACTCGCCGAACAACGCCAAACGCTTTCGTGACCTGATGCGGCGTGTCGACGAAATTCAGGAAGCCTATTCGCTGACCGGCGACGCCGACTATCTCCTGAAAGTCGTCCTGAGCGATCTCAAGAGCCTGTCGGACATCGTCAACAACGTGCTGATGCCGCACGACAGCGTTGCGCATGTGCGCTCATCCATCGTGCTCGATCGGCTGAAGACGACGCGCAAGCTGCCTCTAAAGAAACTTCAAAGTTAAGGCAAATAGACCAACTCGGTCGTCCCGGCGCAGGCCGGGACCCATCATCCCTGTCGACGCTTTTATAACAGATGCTTCAACGCTTTAATTGAAAAGGCCGGTGGTTATGGGTCCCGGCCTGCGCCGGGACGACTCGTTGAGAGTCCTTCCCATCAATCGTATGGAACGGCGCCTCAACTCGACGGCAAAATCGTCCCTTCGACCTCGCCGAAGCCGACGCGATAGCCGTTGCCCTGACACCAGCCCCGCATGGTGAGTGAGTCGCCGTCTTCAAGAAACGAGCGCAGCACGCCATTGCCGAGATCAAGCGGCTCCGCGCCGCCCCAGCTCAATTCCAGCATGCTGCCGCGTTCGCTTTTTTCGGGACCGCTGATGGTGCCCGAGCCGAGCAGATCGCCGGCATTCATCGCGCAGCCGCTGGAGGCATGATGCACAAGCTGCTGCACCGATGACCAGTACATGTATTTGAAATTGGTCCGGGTGATGGTGGCCGCCTGCGTCATCTTTTCAGTCCGCAGATCGACCTCTAACGCCAGATCGTAATTCTGCGCGTGCTTCTGCTGCAGATAGGCCAGCGGCACTGGATCCTGCGCCGGACCTTTCACACGAAACGGCTCCAGCGCCTCCCGGGTCACAATCCACGGACTGATCGACGTGCCGAAGGCTTTGGCTTGAAACGGCCCGAGCGGCACATATTCCCACGCCTGAATGTCGCGCGCGCTCCAATCATTGAGCAGAGTGAAGCCGAAAATCATCTCCTCGGCCTGTTGCTCGGTCAGCATCTCACCCATGGCGGACGCCTGCCCGATCACCACGCCCATTTCGAGTTCAAAGTCTAGCCGCTTGCACGGCCCGAACACCGGCACATCCGCTGTCGGCGGTTTGAGTTGTCCGCGCGGGCGGCGGATCGGCGTGCCGCTGACAACGACGGTCGATGCTCGGCCGTTATAACCAATCGGGATCGACAGCCAGTTCGGCATCAGGGCATTGTCCTTGCCCCGGAACATGATGCCGACATTGGTCGCGTGTTCCTTCGATGAATAAAAATCGGTGAAGCCTTGCACTGCGATGGGCATGTGCATATCGGCAAAGTTGCGCGGAACGAGTGCACGCCGCCTCAGCTCCATATTGTCGCGCAATTCCGGATGATCGTGTCGTAGCAATTCGCTGATCCGCGCGCGCGTCTTGCTCCAGACCTTAGGGCCGCGCGCCATGAAGGCATTCAGCGACGGCTGCGCAAACACTCCGTTCGCATTGTCGAAGCGGATCAGCCCTGCCGCTTCTAGCGCCGCGAGATCGAGCACGAAATCGCCTATGGCGACACCGACACGTAGGTCCGGCTGCTCCGGCGTGAAGAATACGCCATAGGGCAAATTCTGAATCGGGAAATCCGACGATGGATCGACATCAATGAAGGAGCGCAGCTTCGGATCGTTCGGGTGCATCATATCCATCCATCTCTATTCGGCGTCGGGCTGCCGGCCCGGCTCAGCGGCTGCGAAAGCGTCCAGCTTTGCAGCGGCAGCGTCGAGCGCCACGATACGCTTGTAGGGCGTCAAATCCACGCCGAAGCGGCGCGCGTTGAATACCTGCGGCACGATACAAATGTCCGCCAGTGTCGGCTTGTCACCAAGCGCGAATGGCCCCGGAAGATGGGCCAGCCGCGCCTCCACCGTCTCGAAACCGGTTTCGATCCAGTGCTTCGACCACGCCGCCCGCGTCGCCTCATCGACACCCATGTCGATCAGGCGGCTCAGGACACGCAGATTGCCAATGGGATGAATATCGGCGGCGACCACCAGCGCGATCTCGCGCGCAATCGCCCGCCCCTTCGCATCCGGCGGCAACAGCGGCGGATTCGGATGCGTCTCATCGAGATACTCGATGATGGCAATCGACTGCGCCAGTTCGAGATCGTCATCGATCCAGTACGGAACAAGGCCTGCCGGATTGATCTTGCGATAGGCGTCCTGTGTCTGCTCGCCCTTGCGCAGGTGAATAAAACGATGATCCGCGCTCAGCCCTTTCAGATTGAGCGCGATGCGCACGCGATAGGCCGCGCTGGAGCGAAAGTAGCCGTAGAGAACAGCGTCACTCATGCGAATGCTTTACGGCTTCGACGGATCGAAGCGGCGCTCCAGCCCCTGCCAGCAATCGGCGTAATCATCCTGCAAGGCACTTGTCGTGGCGGCGAACTGCGTCACCCGCTGAGCAAAGCGCGTCTCGAACATGAAGGCCATGGTGCCGGTGAGCTTCACCGGCTTTAGTTCGCCGTTGCTGGCATGATCGAATGCCTCGCGATCCGGCCCGTGGGGCAGCATCATATTGTGCAGGCTGATGCCGCCCGGCACGAAGCCATGCGGCTTGGCGTCATAAGCGCCATACAGCAGCCCCATGAACTCCGACATGATATTCATGTGATACCACGGCGGACGGAAGGTGTTCTCCGCCACCATCCAGCGTTCAGGGAAGATCACGAAATCGATATTCGCCGTGCCCGCTGTTTCCGATGGCGAGGTCAGCACGGTGAAGATCGACGGATCGGGGTGATCGAAACCAATGGCGCCGACTGGCGAGAAAGTCCGCAGGTCATATTTATAAGGCGCGTAGTTGCCATGCCACGCCACCACATCGATGGGCGAATACGGCAGTTTGGTCATGAACAGCGAACCGCCCCACTTCACATAAAGCTCGGTCGGCGTTTCCTTGTCCTCATAGGCCGCCACCGGCGTCAGGAAATCCCGCGAGTTGGCGAGGCAGTTCGCGCCGATCGGCCCCCGCTCCGGCAGTGTGAAGGCACCGCCATAGTTCTCGCAGAGATAGCCGCGCGCCGGACCGTTCGGAATCTCGACGCGGAACTTGACGCCGCGCGGGATCACCGCGATCTCGCCCGGCTCGATGTCGATGATGCCGAATTCGGTGACAAGACGTAGGTTGCCTTCCTGCGCGACGAACATCATCTCGCCATCGGCATTGTAGAAATTCTGGTCCACCATCGATTTGGTGATGAGGTAGACATGCGCCGCCATGCCCGCCTGCGAGCCCGCATCGCCTGCCGTGGTCATGGTATAGACGCCTTGCAGGAAAGTTTGGCCTTCCTTCGGCAGCGGCAGCGGGTCCCAGCGCAATTGCGCAATCGGAAGATCGTATTCGGTGCATGGCGCGGTACGCCAGTATCCGGCATCAACCTTGGCGAAGCGGCCCGAATGCTTCACCGATGGGCGGATGCGATACAGCCACGAGCGTTCGTTGGTGCCGCGCGGTGCGGTGAATGGCGAGCCAGACAATTGCTCCGCGTAAAGCCCGTAGGCACAGTTCTGCGGCGAGTTACGCCCGATGGGGAGCGCGCCCGCCAAAGCTTCCGTCTCGAAGCTGTTGCCGAAACCGGACATATAGCCCGGCGTGACATTGATGGCGTTGCGATTCACAGCGCCGGGAGCGGTGTTGATATTCATCGCACTATCCTCCTTGCAGGGCTGCCCACATTTCGCGATCGCGCTTGTCGGTCCAGATCACCGGATCGTCGATCCCGGATGCTTCATCGAAGGCGCGCGAGACATTGAACGGCAGGCAGTGTTCATAGATCGCGAAGCTCGAAAATTTCGGGTCCATCACCTCGCGGGTCGCGGCCATGGTTTCTTTCAGCGAGCGCCCCTTCGCCACCGACAGTTCCGCCGCGCCATAAAGCGTACCGACGAAATCGCGGGTCATGGCGATGGCTTCGTTCACAGTCGCCGCGCCCTTCAGCGCGTCGCCGCGCCCCGGCGCAACGGCCTTCGGGTTAAACTCGCGGATTTCGTTCAGTGTCAGCGGCCATTCGCGCAAAAGCGCATCCCCGCAATAACAGGCCGAGTGATACTCGATCAGATCGCCGGAACACATCACCTGCGCATCGGGCACCCAGGCCACGATATCGCCGGAGGTGTGACCCGCGCCGAGATGCATCAGTTGCACCTCACGCTTGCCGAGATAAAGCGTCATGCCGGTGTCGAAGGTGATGGTCGGCCAGGTCAGGCCGGGAATGCTCTCGGCATCGCGAAACAGGCGCGGAAACCGGCCATACTCAGAATCCCAGTCCTGCTTGCCGCGCTCCACGATCAGCCGCTGGGTTTCAGACGACGCCACGATGCCCTGCGCCTTGTAGGCCGACGCGCCGAGCACGCGCACCGCATGATAATGCGACAGCACCACATACTTGATCGGTTTGTCGGTCACGGTCTTGACGCGCTCGATCACGCTCTTGGCCATCGCCGGTGTCGCCTGCGCATCGAACACGATGCAGCCGTCATCGCCGACGATCACCGCCGTATTCGGATCGCCTTCCGCGGTGAAGGCGTAAATGTCCGGGCCGATTTCGGAGAAGGTGATGGTCTTCTCCGCCATATCGCCGGTCGATGCGAAACCCTTTGCGCTCATCTTGCGTCCTTCTCTGAAGTCGTCTTGTTCTGTGAAAGCTGGCGCTTCGCCAGCGAAATTGCTTCGCGCAGCACCTCCGCATCGCCGATATGATTGGCGAGGATCAGCACCAGCGCGGTATCGAGCAGCGCACTGTCCTCGTCGCGAAGGCCGCGATGCGCTTCCACCACCAGCCGATAGGCGGTGTCGGGATCGATGAAATTAGATGCGGTCGAGAGCGTCATGGCATCCTCCCGCTGGCGCGGGCCATCGCAACCTGGACCGCTGCTGCCGTCGGCTTCTTGAAGCGCGCCGCGACATAGCCATCCGGGCGCAGGAGATAGGCCGCGCCGTCCGCCGCGCCGTAGCGTTTGGCAAACAGACCTGCGGCATCGCGCAGCGGAGCGGCATCGCCGATGGCAATCGATTTGCAGCCGGAATGGCCACCGCCATTGGCACCTGCTTGCAGCAATACAAAGTCGCCCTGGCCCTGCGCGATGAACGCATCGGTGAGATAGATCGGTTCGCCGCTGGCTTTCGTGAGTGGAGCGTCAATCATATGAGCACCGGGGCGCGGCCCTGCATTCCATGCCTCGCTGTCCGGCGTCGAGAGCGGCGACTCGTAAGTTGACGGCGTCGATAGCCGCCCGCCATTGACCATTCGCTTGGCAAATTCGGTTTCCTTGGCGAGCCGCAGCACCGCTTGCCGCATCCGGCTTTCCTGCGCCGAATGCGGCGCGATGAAATCGGTCGAACGGGTCGAGGCACGGATATTCTCGTCGGCGGCAAGGCTGCGTTCGATCTCGTAACTCTCCAGCAATGTCACCGGCGCATCGCCCTTCAGAACCAGCGACAATTTCCACGCGACGTTTTCCGCGTCTTCAAGGCCCGAATTCGCACCGCGCGCGCCGAACGGTGAGACCTGATGCGCCGCGTCGCCCGCGAAGATCACCCGCTCATGCACAAAGCGCTGCATCCGGCGGCACTGGAACTTGTAGATGGAGATCCACTCAAAATCGAAATTGGTGTGCCCCAGCATGCGCTCGATGCGCGGACGCACATTCTCCGGCAACCGCTCGACGGCCGGATCGGCAGCAGGCCCAAGCTGCAGGTCGATGCGCCAGACATCGTCGGGTTGGCGGTGCAACAGCGCGGACTGCCCTGAATGAAACGGTGGATCGAACCAGAACCAACGCTCGGTCGGAAATTCCGCGGTCATCTTGACGTCGGCGATCAGGAACTGATCCTCGAACACTTCGCCCGTGAATTCCGCGCCGACGAAACTGCGCAGCATGGAGCGCGCGCCGTCGCAGGCGACCACGTAATCCGCTTTCAGATGATAGCGCCCGTCCGGCGTATCAATGGCCAGCACAACATGATCGTTGCGCTGGTCGAGGCCGACCACCTTGTTCCGCCAGCGCAGGTCCACCTGCGGCAACTCCTGAACCCGATCGACCAGAAAGGCTTCCGCGTAATACTGCTGCAGATTGATGAAGGCCGGCATCTTGTGGCCGTCTTCCGGCAGCAGGTCGAAGCGATAGACCATATCGTCGTTCAGGAAAATCTTGCCGACCTTCCAGACCACGCCCTTGTCCACCATTCGCGCGCCGACGCCGAGGCGATCCCACAGTTCCAGCGAACGTTTCGAAAAGCAGATCGCACGGGAGCCGTCGCCGATCCGGTCTGCGTCATCCAGCAGCACCACGGCATGGCCACGCTGAGCCAGATCGATCGCCAAAGTCAGGCCAACGGGGCCTGCTCCGACCACCACCACCGGATGGCGCGCGGAATCGGCGGCGCCCCTATCCTGATCGGGATGGCGGCGATAGCCGAACTGAATGATCCGGGGTTCCGGCACGTTTCTCCACCCTGCTCGATTGACGGACTTCTTAAATGAAGCCTCTGGCCAGCAGGATAAACCAACGCTATGATCGTTGCAACTGCAACTAATCAATCAGCGGACTTTGGTCCCGGACGTGTTCCTTGAGCAAACTCGATCTCTTCAGCTTCGTGCCCTTCCGGCTGAACCGGCTGGCGGCGGAAGTCAGCACCGAACTCGCCGGCGAATATCGCGATCGCTACGGCCTCGATATTCCCGAATGGCGGGTGCTGGCGACGCTCGGCTTCCGGGACGAGGCCTGTACGGCCCAATATATCGCCTATTGCACCCGAACCCACAAATCGACCATCAGCCGCGCGGTTGCACACCTGCTGAAGCAAAACCTGGTCGAGCGCGTCGAGAATGCCGAAGATCGCCGCGAGCTGGCCCTGCAACTGACCCGGAAAGGCCGTGCGCTCTACGAGGAACTGATCCCGCAACTTCTCCGGAAGGAACAGGATATCCTGTCATGCCTGACAGCGGCTGAGCGCAAGGAATTCGCCACTACGCTTGGAAAGATCGAGCGTCGGCTTGATCTCGTGCAGAGCGCGAAGGAAGCTTGCGCTAAAAAGGATGCTTATTAAGCTCGAACTTGGCGTGAACCACGTAAAGTAAGTCGTCCCGGCGCAGGCCGGGACAACTTGAAATAAGATTGCGTGGATCGCTGAAGTGATTGCGAGGGTGGTTACGCCGCGCGGATATTCGCCATGAAGCGGTCGAGCTCCTGACGCAGCCGCGTGCTTTCGACCGCAAGGGTCTGCGCGGAATTCAGCACCTCACCGGATGCCGTACCGGTCTCGCTGGCGCCGCGATTGACCTCGGAGATGCCCTCCGCGATTTCCAGCGTGCCGCTGGCGGCGCTCTGGACGTTGCGGGCGATTTCCGTTGTCGCATTGGTCTGCTGCTCGATGGCGGCGGCGATGTTGCCGGCGATCCTCGAAATCTGCCCGATGGTGCCGCCGATTTCCTTGATGGCGGTGACAGATTCCTGCGTCGCCGACTGCATGCCGGTGATGTGCGAGGAAATCTCGTCGGTCGCCTTCGCGGTCTGGCTGGCCAGCGACTTCACCTCCGATGCGACCACGGCAAAGCCTCGTCCGGCCTCGCCTGCCCGCGCCGCTTCGATGGTCGCGTTGAGCGCGAGCAGATTGGTCTGCTCGGCAATGGCGGTGATCAGCTTGACCACATCGCCGATTTCCTGCGCGGCACGCGAGAGCTTGGCGATGCGCGCGTCGGTGGCTTCGGCCTGCTGCACGGCCGCAGCCGCGATCCGGCTGGATTCCTGGACCTGGCGTCCGATCTCGTTGACCGAGGCGGAGAGTTCTTCCGTGGCGGCGGCAACCGACTGTACGTTCGCGGAAGCTTCCTCGGACGCACCGGCGACCTTGCCCGACAGATCCTGCGCAGTCTCGACTGTGCGCGTCAGTGTCGTTGCGGAAGCTTCAAGCTGGCTCGCAGAAGACGACACGCTGGAAACGATCACGCCGACAGCGGTCTCAAAGTCGTCCGCGAAACGATGCAGTTCGGCGCTGCGAGCTGCACTGGCGGATCGGCCCTGCTCCTCGCGCTCGGCTGCCTCGGCCTGCGCCTTGGCGACAGCACGCATCTTGAATTCTTCGACCGCGCTTGCCATCTCGCCGATTTCGTCCTTGCGGCCGAGGCCCGGCAGCACGACATCGAAGTTGCCGCTAGCGAGTTGACGCATCGCGTTGCACATGCCGATCATCGGGCGCGAAATACCGCGGCCCAGCATCCATGCGAGCAGCGCACCAAACATGATGCCTCCCGCGCCAAGCGCGGTGACGAACTGGCTGGTGGAATGCGCAGCTGTCGCCGATTCCTTCGCAAGCTGGGACTGGCGCACCATCAAGGCGTCCTTGATGGTCTTGGCCTCCTGCGTGACGGAGCCAGCGGCATCATTCATCTTTGTTGAAAGCGCCGCGATCTTCGCCGTGTTCTCGACGAATTTGGTGAAAGCCACTTTGTAAGCGTCGAGCTCCTGCGTGATTTCCGAAATCTTCGACGTCAGTTTTGCGTCATCCGCGGACAGCGTCCCAAAGCTGTTCTTCAGCAGCTGCATACGCGCATTGACGCTGTTTGCGACGGCGGAGTCCGGACGCAAGACATAGTTGCTGATATTGGACGTGATCGACGCGGAGTGCGTTGCCAGTTCCTTCGCGTTCTGCTGGATTGAGCTCAGGCCTGCGAGGATCGCGGTGTCCGCCAGATCGTCGAACTTGTAGCGGATCACATTGCCCATACGGAGCAACTGGTTGGATGCAATCGCGGCGTTCTCGGTCTTCAGCCTGATGGCGTCGGCGAACAGCGAGGCGAATTCACCGTAACTGGCGGAAAGACTAAGAACGCTCTTGCGGTTATCGGAGGTGGCGACACGCGCCGCCCGCTCGATCGCCTGACCGAGATTGGCTTCCGCGGCCCGCGCGGCTTCCTCGTCGGCCGGAAGGCCGGTGGTCACGTAGTAACGCGCAAGAAGCTGATAGGCCGCGAGTTCGCGATCAATGTCGCGCGCACTGTCACTCTCGGCGACGATACCCTGATAGGACTGCACGCCCGCGGCGATCCGTTCGAAGCCGAAATAGGCAACGCCCATGTTGATTGCCGAGATGCCCAGCACGACGATGAAACCGAGCATGATCTTGGTGCGGAATCTCAGATTGGAAAGGAAGCTGGCGTTTGCTTTCTGCCCTGCCGGAGTGCTTTTGAACCAGCCCATTCCCAACCCCCAAAAATTCTTTTTGCATGCGGTTTCCGCCGGACAGCCAACCGGCGCGAAGTGACCAAGGGTAAAAAAAATTGAATAACGCGCCGTAAATCGCTACCGCGCACAATAAAAAATGCCCGTCCAGCGGGCATTTTTATCAGAATCAAGGCAGATACAGCGAGGCGCCTCTATATCCGGACACCGCTTGCGCGCAAAAATTAATAGATCGTTTCCAGCGCGGCGATCGCTTTTTCCGCGGAGACCGCGGGCACTGCGTGCTTATTTCTTCTTGCCGTCGGCAGCAAACTGCTTGAGGAACGCCGTGAGATCCTTGATCTCGTCCTCCTTCTTGATCCCGGCGAACGCCATCTTGGTGCCAGGAATCTTCGCCTTCGGGTCTTTGATGTACTCGGCAAACACCGCATCATCCCAGGTGATGCCGGAGTTCTTGTTGGCCTCGGAATAGTTATAGCCCGTGACGCTACCGGACTTGCGGCCGAACAAACCATTCAGTTCCGGGCCGACGCTGTTCTTGGCCGTTTCGCCAACCTGATGACAGGCACGGCACTTGTTGAAGGACTTTTCGCCCGCTGCAACGTCTTGAGCGTTGGCAGTGCCGACAAAGCTGACGGCGGCAAGAGCGAGAGCGGCGGCGAGCGAACGAGCAATCATGGTGTTTGACCTTTGGCGGGCAGGAAAGCTGGCATGTGGATGAGGCGTGAACGAAGAGGCAGCAGTGAGAAACTGACGAAACCGGAGCCCGCCGCATCGCAGCAGGCTCCGGAGCTTGACGGCTAAGCAAACATATCGGCTGAAATCCCGGCGTACCAGCCCATGTTTTCTGCCTGGGTTTCCTTGCGAAGAGCAGCATCTTCGCCGGTCTTGGAAATGAAGGTTGATGAGGCGGCGATCTTGCCGTCCTTCGGCTCGTAGGCGCCGCCAACCTTCACGCAGTCATCCGTATCGATCAAGCTCCAGCAGGTGTTGGTGTAACGCGCCGGAAAGGTGCGCGCCGAAACCAATTCGCCCCGGATCATCATCGCGGCGACCTTGGCCTGGCTGTTGGCCGAGAAAGCGGACTTCGGCATGTCACCGGCGATGCAGGCGTCACCGAGGACGAAGATGTTCGCGTCCGCCGTGGACTTCATGCTCGCAGGATCGATGGCGCAATATCCGGTTGCATTGGCGAGGCCCGCATCGCGCGCAATCGCGCCCGCCATCTGTGCAGGAATGACATTGACCAGCGCCGCGTTCTTGTAGGTCTCAAAACCGGTGACGACCGTATTCGTTTTTGGATCAACCGACTTCAATCCGTCATGCACCTTGGGGCCGAGCCATTCGACCATGCCCTTGTAGTGTTTTTCCCAACCTTCCTGAAACAGCCCCTGCTTGGAGAAGCTTTCCTTCGGATCGATCACCATAATCTTCGAGCGGGTCTTTCCCGCCTTCTTCAGCGCGTGCGCCATCATCGAGACGCGCTCGTAAGGTCCCGGTGGGCAGCGATAGGGATTCGGCGGCGCGATCATCACAATGACGCCGCCATTAGGCACAGCATCGAGCTTCTTTTTCAAAAGCAGCGTCTGCGCACCCGGCTTCCACGCATGCGGCATCTTCTCTTCCGCCGCCTGCGACCAACCCGGAACGGAATCGTACTTCAGATCGATACCCGGCGATACGACCAGGCGGTCATAGGGAATCTTCTTGCCACTGGCGAGAATGACTTCCTTCTTGTCGCGATCGATCTTGCTGGCGCGGTCAGCGACGACGGTCACGCCGTGCTTTTTCACCCCGCCGTAACCGTGGGTGATGGAGGCATAATCCCGCACACCGCCAAGATAGAGATTGCTGTGGAAGCAGGTCTGATATTTGGCATTGGGCTCGATCAACGTGACGGCGATCGCGCCGCCACTGTCCTTGGCAATGTATTTTGCCGCGGTGACACCGCCAGCACCGCCGCCGATCACCACCACGCGTGGCTTGGCTTGACCAAGCACCGCAGGCGCGCCCAGCATCATGACGCCTGCGAATGATGCCGATCCTGAAATCAACTGCCGACGACTGATGCTCATCACTACCTCCAGTATATCCCGGTTGAAAAATGGTTTCAGCAATCGGCTGTAATTGTGTCAGCCGACCTTCAGATAAGCGAAGCCCTTGGACTGTAACGCAGCAACGGTGGCGACGCCCGACGGCACGAAGCTGATGAAGGGCATGTCCTTCACCTTGGCCATGTCCAGCTTCAAGCGCTTGAACGTAATTTCGCAGAGATAAATTTTCAGGCCGTTCTTCGCGAGCGCCGTGACGCGCTCGAACAGCGCCGGATCGATCGTCTCATCCTTCCACGGCGTGCCTTCCAGCGTGGACAGGAAGTATTTCACCGCCACGCTGTGCGCGACAATGACGAGCTGCAGCCCGAACGGGTCGGCACCATAGGCCGAATAGTGATTGGAGATGTTGTTCAGCGTCTGGGCGAAGCGCGCGTTGTCGCCGTAGTCGCAGTGATAGAGACAGGCGACGTCGCCCTCTTTCTTCAGGTCCGCCATGGACAGCGCCTGCGGCGCGGCATGTGCCGATGTTGCCGCGGCAAGACCGCCGGCAGCGGCTCCAATAAGCAGGCTGCGCCGTGTGGCTGAACCGTTCTGATCTGTCATGACACCCTCCGGAATGTTGAAGCCATTACTTCTGGGTTCTGAAATAAGCCGCCAGGGCCGCGATGTCACCTGCTTCCAGACGCCCCGCGATGGTTTGCATCACGGGGTTGTCGCGCTGCTTGTCCTTGTAAGCGTTCATCACCGCGATGAACTGATCCTCCGGCCATCCTATGATCTTCGGTATGCCCTGAGCATTTGTCCCGGAAGGCCGATGGCAGGTCACGCATTCCGACGACAGATATTGTCCAAGCTCTCGGTCTCCCGCAGCAGCATTTTCCTGCACAGCGCCCGCCGCGAGAACGAAAAGCATCGCCTTCGCTGACGGGTACGCCATCAATCGACCTTCGGTCCGGCCTTGCTGTCCGGCGTCACGTCCACCGAAATCGCCCGTCCGGTGACTTTCGGTGCACTGCGGCAATCCTTCATGCACGGGTCTTTTTTCCAGAACTGCTTTTCCGAGGTCTCGCGATCGTCTTCAAAGAAGGCTGCCGCATTCGGCATCTTGATCGAGGTGAAATTCTTGTCGCTTAGTTCGAAATTCTCGTCCTTCACGATATCGTTCATCGACAGAAGATAGGCGACCACCGCGTAAACCTCATCGTCGGATAGCGAACGCGCGTTTCCATAAGGCATCGCACGCTTGATGTAGTCGAACGCGGTCGACAGGTCCGGCCAGAACGAGCCGATGGTCTTATCGGGGCGATCCGCCTTCAGCGTGCCGGCACCACCGGCGAGCACAGGCCAGCGGCCCGCGCCTTCGCCGAATTCGCCATGACAGGATGCACACTGCGCCTGGAAAATCACGTCGCCCTGCTTCACCGTACCCTTGCCCGGCGGAAGGCCTTTGCCATCCGGCCGGACATCCGTGTCCCAAGCCTTGATTTCTTCCGGCAGCGCGGGACGTCCAAGACCGAGCTTAGACGACACTTTCGTTGCGGCGTGTGTGGCAATTTGCTGCGCTTCAATTGGCGAGTTCGCAACTGCGAGCATCGCGCCAACAAACAGCGCGAGCGCAGCGACCTTAACCGACCTCGACATTTTCAGTCTCCCCGCTTGCGCGCACCAGCCAGGTCTGAATGCCGTTGTTGTGGTAGATCGAATTGACGCCGCGCACCTTGCGGAGTTCTTCCTTGGTCGGCTGCACATAGCCGGTGGAATCAATGGCGCGGGACTGGATCATCAGTTCCTGTCCGTTCCAGTCGAAATCGACATAGAAGCGCGTCAGCGACTTATCCAATACCGGCCCGTCGATCCGCGCAGTCTGCCAGTTGCGGCCGCCATCCATCGATACGTCGACGCGCTTGATGGTGCCGCGCCCGGACCACGCAAGCCCGCTCAGCACGTTGCGGCCCTTGAATTTCAGCGGCGCCTGCGGCGACGGATTTGTCACCACCGACTTCGCATCCATGATGAAGGTGTGCTTGCGCGAACGGCCGTCGGCGAGAAGGTCAGTGTATTTCGACGTTTCCTCGCGGGTCTGCCAGGGCTGGTCGCCCGCCTCGATGCGGCGAATCCATTTCACCCAAAGATTGCCTTCCCAGCCGGGAATGACGGCGCGCAGCGGATAACCTTGTTCGGGCCGCAATGCCTCGCCGTTCATGCCGAAAGCGAGGATGCAATCGTTCAGAGCCTTCTCGACCGGCAGCGAGCGATTCATGGCGGCAGCGTCCGCGCCTTCCAGCATCAGCCATTTCGCGTTCGGCTTGAGACCCGCTTCATCCAGAACGGTCTTCAATGTCACGCCGGTGTACATGACGTTATGCACCATGCCGTGGGTGAACTGGCAGCCGTTGAGCTGCGCGCCGCGCCACTCCATGCCGGAATTCGCGGCGCATTCGAGAAAGTAAATCCTGTTCACGCGCGGCATGCGCCTGATGTCGTCCATCGTGAATACAAGTGGCTTGTCCACGAGGCCGTTGATCATCAGCCGGTGTTCTGCGGGATTGATCTCGGCGACGCCGGAGTGATGCCGCTCGAAGCAAAGGCCGGACGGCGTGATGATGCCGTCGAGTTCATGCAGCGGTGTAAAGTTCACCGAGGATTCCGGCGACGCCGTCAACCACGACACGTCGCGGCGGATCACGTTCTTCTCGAACTTCGAGGGCATGCCGTACGGGGTCTTCTGAACGCCGTCGCCGAGATAGCGATTCCAGTCCTGCACTTCGGTGATCAGCGGATCTGGCTTTGCGTCCTGTGCGATCGCGGACTTGGCGCCGAGCGCAGCGCCTGCGCCAACGGCACCTGCGGCGCCGAGGAATTTGCGGCGGCTCAGAATATCCGCAGATGATTTGTCACTCATGCGGCATCCTTTCTATTTATCTCGATACGTGAATATGTTGAACGTGATCGTACATGTGAGCGCCTTCGCTTACGCGCCAGAAACTTTGACGGCGGTGTTCGGCTCGACTTTCACTGTGCCGCGCTTCGAAATGTGCGCCGACACCACATCCCAGATCGGCGGACCCTGCGTGCCTTCGTTGACGCTGGCCCAGCCCGCAACTGTGTAACTCTTCGCCGCATCGATCGGCTTGCCGGATTTCAGATGCGTCAGATCGGAAATGCGCGAACCCATCGGCTTCGACACGTCGATGGAGTAACCCATGCCGCCGATGCGCACCATGTCGC
The DNA here is from genome assembly GCA_017308595.1 of Afipia sp. GTDB lineage: Bacteria > Pseudomonadota > Alphaproteobacteria > Rhizobiales > Xanthobacteraceae > Afipia. Next base: position 535,194 of record JAFKER010000005.1, on the reverse strand, counting down.
CGCCGCCCTGGAAATAAGGATCGGGGTGGAAGATATTGTCGGCGACATCCTCAAGCACTTCCTTGAGCTGCGCGCCGGTCATCTGATTGCGGTAGCAATTCGGATAGGTGATCGCGGTGGCGTTGGTGACGTCTTCCCATGTGATCGGGCTGTCCGGGATCAGTGTGCCGCCCCAGCGGAAGCCGGGTGACAAGGCGATCTCGGCATCGCGTTCGGCGAGCATCGCGTCGCAGATCAGATCGTCGAACGTGCCGTTGAAGTTGCCGCGGCGATAGAGCAGTGAATCTGTCTTGCCGATCACCTTCGCTAGATCCTTGGCGAACGGCGCCCTCACCTTTTCCACCAGCGCGGTCATCGCGCTGTCCGGCTTGATCGCATCGGTGAACACAGGCATCAGCTTGAAGCGGACGCCAGCGACCTTCTTGTCCTTCACCTCGATGTCCAGACGAGAGACAAACTTGCCGTGCGATCCGGTCGCGACCAGCACGGTGTCGCCGACACGCACCAGACCCGGCATCGCGTCGTGCGTATGCGCGGTAAGGATGACGTCGAGGCCTTTCACACGGCCCGCCAGCTTGCGGTCGACATCGAAGCCGTCGTGCGAGAGCAACACGACGATCTGCGCACCCTCGGCGCGCGCCTCGTCGATCTGCTTCTGCATGTCTTCTTCGCGGATTCCGAATTCCCATTTCGGGAACATCCAGCGCGGGTTGGCAACTGCGGTGCGCGGCAGCGCCTGTCCGATCACGGCGATCTTCGCACCGCCCTTCTCGAACATTTTGCGCGGCTCGAACACCGGCTCCTGCCATTCGTTGTCGCGCACGTTCTGCGCGAGGAAGGCGAACGGCGCCTTGTCGGCAACTTCCTTGACGCGATCCGCGCCATAGGTGAATTCCCAGTGACCGACCATGGCGTCGACTTTGAGGGCCGACATGACGTCGATCATGTCCTGCGCCTTGGTCTGCAGCGAGGTCCAGCTTCCCTGCCAGGTGTCGCCGCCATCGAGCAGCAGCACTTTGTCCTCGCCGCGCTCGGCGCGCACTGCATTGATCAGCGCGGCGACGCGGTCCATGCCGCCCATGCGGCCGTAGTTGCGCGCGAGCGATACGAAATCATCCGCGGTCAGTGCGTAAGCATCGGCAGAACCCGCGGCGATGTTGAAATACTTCCGGAACTCCGCGTCAGTGAGATGCGGCGGCAGGCCTTTGTCCGCGCCCACGCCGAGATTGACCGACGGCTCGCGGAAATACAGCGGCATGAGCTGCGCATGATTGTCCGCGACATAAAGGATGGTCACCGTGCCGAGCGGATCGAACTTAAGGATGTCCGCCTGCGTCAGCTTCTGCTGCGCGGCGACGCGCCCGAGCGGACCAAGTCCGCTGCCGATCGTAAGCGCAGACGCAGCCGCGCTCGCCTGCAGGAATTCCCGCCTCGATATCATCAGACCACCTTTGTCCCCTCAGGGAGGGAAACGATTTTCAGAAAGCTCGCGCCCGCACGGCATAACGCCGTGCGGAAGAATCAGCTGATCGTCAGCTTGTTCTTGGCGGTGTATTCCGAGCCGTCGTCATCCTTCCAGGTGAAGGTGAACTCGCCGGTTTCGGACGCCTTGTAGAAGAACGACTGATACGGATTGGCCGAGATCGCCGGGTTCCAGTCCGCTTCAAACACCGGCTTGCCGTTGAAAGCCGCGGTGAACTTGTTGAGAATCTTGCGCGGCACGACCTTGCCGGAAGAATCCTTGCGCTGGCCGGATTCCATTTCGTGTGAAATGAGGGTCTTGATTTCGATCAGTTCGCCAGCCTTCGCGGTGGCAGGAACACGAACGCGTGGTGTAGGTGCATTGGCCATGGAAATATCCTCGCCTGAATTTTTTCTTGAATGAGTCCGATCAGCCGCCGCAGCCGCCGATGGTGACTTTCACATTGGCTTTTGCCGTATAAAGCGCGCCGGTCGACATTTCCGCGACGCAAACGATGTTCTGCGTCTGCGCGAGGCGCATGCGGGTCGAAGCGGAAGCCTTGCCGCAGGCTGGCGTAAACTTGTACGAGACGACGCCCGGCAGCGGATTGCCGTCGGCGAAAATGTGCACCGCTTTGACGTAATCCTTGTCGGTCATCGGACTTTCGACTTCGACATTGACCGGGACCACAAGGCCGTTCTCGGCGATTTCCGGCACATCGAGCTTGATCTTGCCGCTGTCGAGCTTCTTGTCGCCGTACAGCTTCTTGATCTCGGCCGCGACGGCGGCCTCATCCGCGAACACCATTTTTGGTGCCAACACAGCGGTCAGTCCCGCGATCGCTGCGAGGGTGAGCGCTTCACGGCGCGTTGGTTCAGTGAATTTCAAGTTCATCGATGATTCCTCCTGCGGGAGTCTTTTGCATCCCTTGACGATAGTATCGCTTGACGATGCCAAGCCTGATCTATCATGATCCGCTCACATCATTATATTCTTTTTTTTGAATGTAAAGATGTTCTAGTATGTCGACCAGAATACTGGATTCGGCAAGGAACCGAAAAGACCGCGCAGACGGTCTGACGGAGGGAGGGACCAAGAATGAGACGGACCACGATTCGGTCGGCAATCGCCTTTGCGATTCTGATGTGCGCGTCTGGCGCTTCCGCGCAGGACGCCAGCGAAAAGGAAATCGAGCGTTATCGCGCCATGATTTCCGATCCGATGTCCAATCCCGGCTATCTCGCGGTCGATCGCGGCGAACTGCTCTGGAGCCAGAAGCGCGGCACCAAGGACGTCTCGCTTGAGACCTGCGATCTCGGCCAGGGCCCCGGCAAGCTGGAAGGCGCCTTCGCCAAGATGCCGCGTTACTTCAAGGATGCCGACAAGGTGATGGACCTTGAACAGCGCCTGCTCTGGTGCATGACCAACATTCAGGGTCTCGACACCAAGGACGTGATCGCGCGCCGTTTCTCCGCACCGGGCCGCGCGTCGGACATGCAGGACCTCGTCGCCTTCATCGCCAACAAGTCGAACGGCATGAAGATCGACGTTCCACTCAGCCATCCGAAGGAACAGGAAATGGCCGCTGTCGGCGAAGCGCTGTTCTATCGGCGCGGCGGTGTGAACGATTTCTCCTGCTCGACTTGCCATTCGGAAGAAGGCAAGCGCATTCGCCTGCAGGGCCTGCCGGATCTGTCGAAGCCCGGCAAGCAGCCGCAGGAAACCATGGGTGGCTGGCCGACCTATCGCGTGTCGCAGGGCGCGCTGCGCACCATGCAACATCGCTTGTGGGACTGCTATCGCCAGCAGCGCTGGCCGGTTCCTGAATACGCGTCCGACGCACTCACCGCACTGACCGTGTTCCTGCAGAAGCAGGCCGCGGGCGGCGAAATCAACGTCCCGTCGATCAAGCGTTGAGAGAGGAGCGCATCATGACAAACACAATGAAGATCGCCGCGCTGGCTCTCGCTGCAGGTTTTATCGCCCTTCCCTTCAACGCTTCGGCGCAGACCGCACCGAAGAGCGCCGATCCCGCGCTCGTCGACGCTTATGTGAAGGCGACGTTCGGCAAGGCACCGCCGGAATGGCAGGAGCGCATCGTCCCGGACGAAACGCTCAAGACCTGCAACGCCTTCCACAACAATGTGCCGTCGAAGGAAGCCGATGCCATCGTCAAGCGCGAGCTTGCGAAGGTGGTTTATCCGGCCGACGGAAAATTCCTCGGTGACTGGAAGGAAGGCCGCAAGGTCGCCAACAATGGCCGCGGCGGGCAGTTCTCCGATCCGCCCGGCACTGTCGCGGGCGGCAACTGCTATGCCTGCCATCAGTTGGAGAAATCCGAAGTCTCCTACGGCACGCTGGGGCCGAGCCTGACCAACTATGGCAAGGACCGCAAATACGCGCCGGACGAGATCAAGAACGCCTTCACCAAAATCTACGACTCGCAGGCTGTGTTCGCATGTTCCAGCATGCCGCGCTTCGGCGCGAACAAGGTTCTGGACGAGAAGCAGATCCAGGATCTCGTGGCGCTACTGTTCGACCCGGAATCGCCGGTCAACAAGTAGGCTAACGATCCGGGCGCGTGCGCCCGACCTGATATGCTGACACCTCATCCCGGGAGCGCGTTTCTCGCGTGCATCTCGAAGGATGAGGTGGGGCTCGATATGTGTTCGACAATCACCCCATGGTTCGCGATGGCGCAATAGCGCTTCCTCTCCATGAGCGCGCGCCGGAGCAAGGAGCAAAAAATGAAGAAGCAAACTCTGTTCGTACTGGCTGCTGTCTGCGCCTTCGCCTCGGCTCCGGCACGCGCGCAGGATGCCACCGTCGCAACCAAATCCCTCACCCCCGAGATCGCGCTGGACGCGGCAAAGGCCGCACTCAACGAATGTCGCAAGCGCGGCTATCAGGTGTCGGTCGCCGTGGTCGATCGTTCCGGCACACCTCAGGTGATGCTGCGCGACCGTTTTGCGGGCGCCCATTCACCGCCCACGGCAACCGGCAAGGCGTGGACGGCTGTCAGTTTCAAGAGCAACACCACCGAACTCGTCGCCGCAACTCAGGCGCCCGCGATGCAGGGCCTGCGGCAGCTTCCCAATGTGGTGCTGATCGGCGGCGGCGTGATGATCGAAGCCGGCGGCTCGATGCTTGGCGGCATCGGCGTGTCCGGCGCGCCGGGCGGCGATGCGGATGAAGCCTGCGCCAAGGCTGGCATCGCGGCGATCAGCGACAAGCTGGATTTTTGATCTCGCGGCTCAGTCTCCGGACGTTGCGACGCATCACAATGTCGTCCCGGTGCAGACCGGGATACATCATCGCCGAATTCGTCGTGATAACGCGCAGATCCCTCCAGCATCTCCCTTAAATTGACAGCCTGGGGAGTATGAGTCCCGGCCTGCGCCGGGACGACATGGAGAGAGATTCTGCGACAGTCTCAAACACCACCTCGCCCACGCGCGGGACGAAGTGCAACGCTTTACCGCTGCCGGGCGCGGGCGTCGCTCGGGTTACGCGCCGGTGCCGGAGCCGCTGGGGCCGGTGCCGCATCCCTCTGCCCCGCGCCGAACAGCACGCGGGTCGGGTTGCGGTCGAAATTGTTCACCGCGCGGCTGATGTCGGCCAGCGTGCGGCGGCCGTCGATGATGAGACCAGCGGAGCGCTTGTCGAGATTGTCGGCCAGTTCGCGGAAAGAGCGCGCCGCGGCCTGAAGCTCGCCCTTCTCACCCATCAGCCCGTCAACTCCGGACATGATGCTGTCGATCCGGGCGGAGTTGGATGCAAGGCTCTTCGAGAACACCTCGACATTGGCCATGCTGCTCTTGAGCGCTTCCTGATTGTCGAGAACCAGCTTGTTGACGTTCTGCAGCACACCGCGCACCGCCTCGCCGATGTCCTGGATCGCGTTCGGATCAGCCGTCAGCGTCGGCACGCCGTCTTCCGCCACGGGCACACCCCCGCCTTCAAGCGAGCCGCCCTTGAGCGAGATCGACGACACGCCGGTCAGGCCGGCGAATTCCAGACCAACGAGCGAGTCCTTGCGGATCGGCGCGCTCTTGTCGACGTTGGTGATGACGACGACGCGCTTGGGATCGTCGAGCTTGATCGAAGTGACTTCGCCGATCTTGATGCCGTTGAAGTTGACGTTGCCGCCAGTGCGCAGGCCGGACGCCGCGCCCTCGAACACGATGCGCAGCGGAACGCGCTGAGCGGCTGCCCCGAGGTTCTGGAACCAGAACACAAAGCCAAAGGCCGCGGCGACCACCGCCAGCGTGAACGCCCCGATCAGGACGTAATTTGCCTTTGTTTCCATTAGTTTAACTCCAAATCAACGCAACAAAAATTACGCAACGGCAGCTCTTATGCGACGACAGCCCTTGCCCGCTTGCCATGAAAATAGGCCCGCAACCACGGATGCTGCGAGGCCAGCATATCGTCCATCGTGCCTACCAGCAGAACCTTGCGATCCCCTAACACCGCGATCCGGTTGCACGCCGTTTTAAGGCTGTCGAGATCATGGGTTACCATGAAAACGGTCAATCCCAAAGTACGCTGCAGCGTCATCACAAGCTGATCGAACTCACCGGCGCTGATCGGATCGAGACCCGAAGTCGGTTCGTCAAGAAACACGATCTCAGGATCGAGCGCGAGCGCGCGGGCGAGCGCCACGCGTTTAATCATGCCGCCGGAGAGTTCCGACGGGAACCGCTCGGCCACCTCGGGCTTGAGGCCCACCATGGCGAGCTTGGCGATGGCGATTTCATCGAGCAACCGCTCGGATACGTTCATGAATTCGCGCACCGGAAACTGGATATTCTGACGCACGTTCAGCGACGAGAACAACGCGCCGTGCTGGAACAGCACACCCCAGCGGCGCTCGACCGCGCGGCGCTGATCCTCGCTCGCCTCGCCCATGTTGACACCAAACACTTCGATGGTGCCGGAGAGTTTGGGCATCAGGCCGATAATGGTACGGGTCAGCACCGACTTGCCCGCGCCTGACGCACCGACAAAGCCGAGAATCTCGCCGCGCCTTACGTCGAGATCCAGGTGATTCAGAATGAGGTTATCGTTCAGCTTCACCGTAAGATCACGCACGCGGATGATGTGATCGTCGAAGTTCCCCGCCATCGTCTTGCTCATATATTGATCGTCGCGAAGAAGATGGCGAACAGACCATCCATGACGATGACAAAGAAGATCGATTTCACCACCGAGGCCGTGGTGTGCTGGCCGAGCGACTCGGCGCTGCCCTTCACCGCCGCGCCTTCGACGCAGGCGACAACGCCGATCACCAGCGCCATGAAGGGCGCCTTCACCATGCCCACGGTGAAATGATTGATGGAGATCGCTTCCTTGAGGCGGACCAGAAATGCATCCGGCTGCACGCCGCCATAACCCCATGCGACAAGACCGCCGCCGTAAAGCGCGGCCATGGCGCCGAGGAAGGCCAGAATCGGCATGGCGATGATCAGCGCGACAATACGCGGCAGGATCAGCACTTCGGTCGGATCGAAGCCCATGGTGCGCAACGCGTCGACTTCCTCGCGCATCCGCATCGAACCGAGTTCCGCTGTATAGGCGCTGCCCGATCGGCCAGCGACCATGATCGCGACCAGCAGCACGCCGAGTTCGCGCAGCACCAGCACGCCGAGCATGTCGACGACGAAGACGTCGGCGCCGAACTTGCGGAAATGGAAGATACCCTGCTGGGCGATGATACAGCCGATCAGGAAGGTGATCAGCAGCACGATCGGCACCGCGCGCCAGCACACCTGCTCTAGGTGATGAACCATCGAGGTGAACCGGAAACTGGTCGGATGGCGGATCACCCGGAACAGCGCGTTGAGGATCGCGCCCAGCATGCCGATCAGGCCGACCAGCGTGCCGCCGACCTCGACCACGCTGCGGCCGACGCCATCGAGCATCCCAAGCAGTGTCTGCCGCTGGCGCTTGTGAACCAGACCCGGCTTCACCTGCCGGACCTCATTCACGAGGCTCGCATAGTTGGCGGACAGGCCCGCGACATTCGGCTCGACACCGCCCTGGGTCAGGCTGCGGCGCAGCCGTTCGATCAGCCACGCCCCGAACGTATCGAGGCTGGAAACCTGCGAAACATCGATCACGATGTTGGCCGGAGCACCCTTGAGCCGCTCGGTGTCCTCGACGATCTTTTCCAGGTCGGGCGCATGGTGGACGGTCCATTGGCCGGCCGCGCGCAGCGCAAGACCCGCGCCAACGTTCACCTGCTCCAATGTCGGATTGCCGTTCAAGCCCAACTCCTGCGCCGGTTGACCAAGCAACCTATCACGAATGCCAACAATCTGTACGGGGATATGACTAAGAGCCACAATTGCGCTATCTGGGCAAGCCCGCCCTCACGAAAATCGATTTCACAAATGATGCCATCGCTGAAACTTGCCGCCCGGATCGAGCGCTGGCCCATTGCCGGTGCTTTCACCATCAGCCGGGGCGCCAAAACAGAAGCGGCTGTGATTGTGGCTGAGGTAAGTCGCCAAAACCCTAACGGTGAGGCGATTGTCGGGCGCGGCGAGTGTGTTCCCTATGCCCGTTATGGCGAAACCCCGGAGGTTACGCTGCAGACCATCCTTAGCCTGCGCGACGCGTTCCGCGACGGGCTGGACCGGCAAGCGCTGCAATCGCGGATGGCCCCGGGCGCTGCCCGCAATGCGCTCGACTGCGCGCTGTGGGACCTTGAGGCCAAGGTAGCGAAAAAACGGATATGGGAACTGATCGGACGTCCCGAACCAAAGCCGCTGACCACCGCCTATACGATCTCCCTGGGGAGCGCTGAGAGTATGGCCGAAGCGACCGCACAAGCCGCCCACCGCCCGCTGCTCAAGATCAAGCTTGGTGGCGACGGCGACGAAGCCCGGATCGCTGCGGTCCGCAAGGCTGCCCCCAAGGCCGAATTGATCGTCGATGCCAATGAGGCCTGGGCCGGCGGTAACCTGGAACGGCATCTGGCCGCCTGCGCCGAGGTCGGGGTGACCATGATCGAGCAGCCCCTGCCCGCCGGACAGGATCAGGCGCTGGCCCGCATCGAGCGGCCCGTGGCCGTCTGCGCGGATGAAAGTGTCCATGACCGGAGGTCGCTGGAGAGTCTGCGCGAGCGCTACGACGCCATCAATATCAAGCTCGACAAAACCGGAGGTCTGACCGAGGCGCTGGCCATGGCGGATGAGGCGCGAGCGCTGGGGTTCGACCTGATGGTCGGTTGCATGGTCGCCACATCACTGGCCATGGCCCCCGCGATGATGATCGCTCAAAGTGCGCGCGTGGTCGACCTCGACGGGCCGCTGCTGCTGGCGAAGGATCGGGACGACGGCCTGCGCTATGACGGCAGCACGGTTTATCCGCCCGATGCCGGTCTCTGGGGTTAGTCGATCAACGCACGATGGGCATCGAGCCGCTTGCGCGCGGTGGCCATGACAAGACCACCCGCCAGCGCCATCCCCGCCATGGCGTAGTACACGCCCTCGCCGACCCGGGCGTAAATCAGCCCGGAACACACCATGGCGAGGCTGAAGGTGATGCCCGTCAGCGCCGACATGTAGCCCTGCGCGCTGGCGAGCCATTGAGACGGCACATGGCGAACCAGCAGCGCCACGGTCCCGACCTGCGTGATCCCGAAGGTCAATCCGTGCATGATCTGCGCGGCGGTGAGAATTTCGATCCTTGGGTCTTGCGCGGTGACCGCCCAGCGCAGAACGCCACTTGCGGCACCAATCATCACCAGAACTGTGGGCGACACAGTGAAGCGCGGCGATATCGCAAAAATTATAATCTCGGCGATCACCCCGAGCGACCACAGCACTGCAATCGTAAAGCCGCTTAAGCCCGCATTCTGCCAGGTGATCGCGGAGAAGCCGTAATAGGCGGCGTGGCTGGCCTGGATCAGCGCCGATGCGCCGATGATCGCGAGAAACAACGGCCGCCGCAGCAGGCCGCTGGCGCGTGCAGACGCCACCGATTTGGCTGTCGCATCCAGCGGTGCGAGGAAGAGGCTGACAAATGCACTCAGGAAAGCCACCGCGACGATGACCCAGATCAGATTTCGTGGATCGATCATCGACAACAGCAATCCGGCAGCCAGCGCGCCGACAATGAAAGCTGCCGAGCCCCACAACCGCATCGGTCCATAGTTCAGGCCGTAGCGCACCACGCCCTTCAGCGCATAACCATCGATCAGCGGCGCCAATGGCGTCCAGGCACAGGCCATGAGACCGAACACGATGAGGATCGCCAGCGGCTGATGCAGCAGCCCGACCACGACAAAACCGAAAGCCGTGACAAAGGCCAGCACGATCATGGCTTCGCGCAAGATCTGGCGACGCTCGGCAAAGGCCGTGACGAATGGCAGCACGGTGAAGCGAGAGAATGACGGCACGGCCGTGATGATCCCGATCCACGAGACATCGACGCCGATGGCTTTCAGCCAGACCGGAAAGAACGGCAGATACGTCCCGCCCATGCCCAGCGTCGAGGCATAAAACAGGCTCGCGCCGACAGCGAATCGACGGGCAATGGATTGCCCCGCAGGGTGCTTTTGTGATTCGCTGGTAAGCAAGGGAATTGCGATTCGCCGCGGTTCGTGGTGATGACTGTTTAGCCCGTGTCCGGCGTATCTGGACATCGCTTTTGCGTGTGAACCACATCAACGCGTGCTGTTTCTCTCACGGATTTTCATGTCCAACGAAGCCTTCGCTCTGTCGCCGATTTCAGCCCGCGCCGCCTCGCCGACGGACGCGGACTTCGAGGCGATTCGCGAAGCGTTTCTCGAGACCGCGCGCGGACGCTGGTTTCTCGACGAATACACGAAACGCAATCGCAACGCCGACACCGCCATGGTGCTGGAAGCCGTCGCGCGCATTGAGAACTCGCTGGCCGCCCAGAAGGAAGATCAGCAGCGGCAAGCTGCGGCTGAACAAGCCTTGCGTGAAGCGACGCTGAATGAGCCGTCCGCGATCGAGCCAGCTACCAGTGAGTTACCCGAGGCCATGGCCGCGGTGAGAGTGATCGTTGCGGCGGCGCGTGAAAGCGCCGTGCAGGCGCTGGCAGGCCCGGTTTTCGAGGACGCACTTGCACCGGCACGTAAATGTGCGCGCGTGATCCGCGAAATCGCGTGGGGCCTGCGCGAGTCCGGTGCCGACGGCCGAATCTGCTTCCTGCTGGAGACGCAGGTCGATGCGATCAACGCCGCCTGCGATCATGCGGCGACGGTCGGCGTGCGCGACGATATCCTGCGTGCCTTCGATCAGGCTGCGAGCGATATCGATGCACTCTCGCCTTCGGCGGCAGAATCGCAGGCCGCGATCGAGTCCGTTGCAACAGTCGACGCACTCGATCTCACGCCTTCCGATGCATCCAGCGAACGGCAGATGGATTCGCTGGATACGGAGTTGTTTGAAGCGCCTGCCGCTGTGCTGGAAAATTCCTTTCCTGCGGTCGAACCAGAAGCAGCAGCGGAAGAAGATCGGCCGGTTGAGATGGCCGCGAGTGCCGTCGCGCCGATTGAAGCGGCAGCGCCTGAGATGGCGCAGCGTGAGACGCTACAGCTTGAGGCCACACCGGAGATTGCTTCGGAGCCGATTGTCGAGATGGCACCACAGATGTTGGTCATTGAGACGGCAGCCGTTGCGACAACAACTTTCGAGATCGAGACCGTTGCGACGGCACAAGCATCCCTCGGCGCCAGCCTGATCGCCAGCGGGATTGTCGCGAAGCCATCGGCACCGCGCATCGACCTGCTCGCGCCGATCCGCCGGATGAGCCAGGCCGAGAAGGTGGCCTTCTTCAGCTAGGCATGGTCCCGAAAAGCGGGAACCGATTTCCGGAAAAATCGCTCGAATTCAAAAGGCGAAACAGCGGCAAACTTCGGCCCATAAGGCCGAACAGTGACGCCTACTGAATCAGCCGCGCATAGAGATCCGCATCGACATTTCCGCCGGACAGGACGATGGCGGCGGTCTTGCCCTTGGCATTGATGTGACCTGCCAGCAGCGCGGCGAGCGCAACAGCGCCGCCCGGCTCCACCACCAGCTTCAATTCGCGGAATGCAAAGGCCATCGCGTTGGCAACTTCATCGTCCGTTGCAGTGACACCCTGCACGCCATTGGCCTGATTGACCGCGAAAGTGATCTCGCCCGGGATCGACGCCATCAACGCGTCGCAGATGGTGCGGCCGACCGCACGGTGCGGCTCGCGATGTCCCGCGGCGAATGAGCGCGCGTGATCGTCGAAGCCATGAGGCTCGACCGTCACGAGTCCGGCATTCGGAAACTTCGCTTTGGTCGCAAGTGCAATGCCTGCCATCAAGCCGCCGCCGGAGGCGGGCGCGGAGACGATGTCCGGCGCCAGACCAAGCGCCGCGAAATCCTCCGCGATCTCACGGCCCACTGTGCCCTGCCCTGCGATCACGAACGGATCGTCGTAGGGCGGCACAACCGTCGCACCGCGCTTGGCGGCAAGATTGCGCGCGATGGCATCGCGGTCTTCCTTGTCGCGGTCATAGGGAATGACTTCCGCGCCATAGCTTTTGGTGCGCTCGATCTTGGAGACCGGCGCATCGGACGGCATCACGATGGCGGCCGGCATGTCGAGAAGCTGCGCCGCAGCGGCGACGCCCTGCGCGTGATTGCCGGACGAGAACGCCACAACACCGGCTTTGCGCGCGGCTTCGGGAATTGAGGATAATTTGTTGTAGGCGCCGCGAAACTTGAAAGAACCCGTTCGCTGCAACACTTCGGGCTTCAGAAAAATGCGGCCGCCGGTCAGCGCATCGAGCGCGGGCGATGTAATGAGACGGGTTCGGACGGCGACGGGCGCGAGAACTCGCGCGGCGGCATCGACATCGGCGGCACTAGGGAGAGCAAGTTTGGTCATGGCGCATGTATAGCGCGCTGGCCCGGACGGGCAAGATCAGCGGACGGCAGCCGCCATGCACAATCAGGTGGTCGGCACAGTGTCCGAAGTCAAGCGAAGCCTGCGGGCGAGACGCCGGCGCCAGCGGCGTTTGACCTGCGGCGGACGCTCGCGTGTCACATTTTCAATAAACGCCTGAGCGCAAGCACCCCAGCTTCGGGAAGCTGCGAACTCGCGGCAAGCGTCGCGCGGAATATCGAGCGCCGCGAAGCAGGCTGCACGCAGATCGTTATTCAATGCGCCTACTGGCGCATCGCCGATTACATCCAGCGGACCCGGCACCGGCAAAGCCGCCACGGGCACGCCGCTGGCGAGCGCTTCAAGCAACACCAGGCCGAAGGTGTCCGTCTTGCTGGGGAAGACGAATACATCGGCTGCCGAATAAGTTTCAGCAAGCCGCTCCCCCTGCATGGTGCCGAGGAACACCGCGTCGGGGAATTTGCGCTCAAGCTCCACGCGCGCGGGGCCGTCGCCGACCACGACTTTCGTGCCGGGCAGATCGAGTTCGAGGAACGCTTCGAGATTTTTCTCGACCGCGACGCGGCCCACCGACAGGAATACCGGACGCGGCAGCGCAAGATCGAAATCGCGCGGGCGGAACAAGTCTGCATCGACACCGCGCGACCACAGCACGACATTGCTGAAACCGCGGCCACGCAATTCATCCGCAAGCGCAGGCGTCGCCGCCATCACCGCATCGCTGCTGCCATGGAAGTAGCGCAGCGCGGCCCATATCCATGATTCCGGAATGGGAAACCGCGCGGACACATACTCCGGGAAACGGGTGTGGAAACTCGTGGTGAAAGGCACCTTGTTCTTGAGGCAATAGCGCCGCACCAGAATGCCGATCGGGCCTTCGGTCGCGATATGGACGTAATCAGGCTGTGCCTCTTCGATCATCCGCGCGACCTTACCGGGCCACGGCAGCGCGAGCTGGATGTCGGCATAGCTCGGAAGCGAGATCGTGCGGAACGATTGCGGCGTCAGAAACTGAATATCGACGCCGATCACAGCCGCAGCTTCCGCCATCTTGGTCAGCGTGCGGACCACGCCGTTGACCTGCGGATGCCACGCATCGGTTGCGATCAGAATTCGCATCAGGCTGCCTGTGCCGTCACGCGCGGAACGAGATTGGTCCGCCGGAGTGGATCGGTCCATGTCAGAATTTCGAAGCGACCGTCGTCATGCTCGACCAGCGCCGTGCAGCTTTCGACCCAGTCGCCGCAGTTCATGTAGCGGATACCGTTTTCATCGCGAATGGTCGCGTAGTGGATATGGCCGCAGATCACGCCGTCGGCGCCGTGGCGCTTGGCTTCGCCCGCCAAGGTCTGCTCGAACGCGCCGATGTAATTGACGGCGTTCTTCACCTTCAGCTTTGCCCATTGCGACAGCGACCAGTAAGGGCGGCCGAGCAGCTTGCGGAAGGCGTTGACCAGACGATTCATCTGGATCGCGAAATCGTAGGCACGATCGCCGAGATGCGCGAGCCAGCGCGCGTTCTGCACGACGAGATCGAAAATGTCGCCGTGAATGACGAGATACTTTTTCCCGTCCGCGCCTTCATGAATTGCAGTTTCGACGACCTCGACGCCACCAAAATGGGTGCCGTAATAGGAACGCAGGAACTCGTCGTGATTGCCCGGGATGTAGATGACCTTGGCGCCCTTGCGGACCCTTCGCAGCATCTTCTGCACGAAGTCATTGTGGGACTGCGGCCAGTGCCAGTTCGATTTCAGCGCCCATCCGTCGATGATATCGCCAACCAGATAGATTGTATCGGCGTCATGACAACGGAGAAAATCAAGGAGGCGGTCGGCTTGCGAGCCGCGGGCTCCGAGATGGACATCGGAGATGAACAATGTGCGAAAGCGTCGTTCAGGACTGCTATCGCTGATAGCGTCTCTTTCCATGCGCGAGCCTTTATCAAAATTCCATGACAGTCCGATGACAGATCAGGCCGCCTTCAACCCTGCCGTTCGCTCGAAACAAACCAATGTGTAGATGCCGAAAGGCGCAACTTTCCGCCGTTCAACGAGGGTGGTCCCGGCATTTGATTGCGCCCATGCCTGCAGCCGCCCGAATGGGAATTCCGGACGCAGACCAAGCGCACGGGTCTTCTTCGCCGCCCAGCGCTCGACGGCAGCGGCAACGCCGACTTCCGAGTACAGGTGGTTCACGAGGATGATGCGCCCGCCCGGCTTCACCACACGGTGGCATTCGGACAGCACCTGTTCGGGATTGGCGACCAGCGTGATGACGAACTGCGCCACCACGCAATCGAAGGTCGCGTCTTCAAACGTCATCTGATGCGCGTCCATCTGGTGGACGGCCTTGACGAAGGGGTATTTCCCGCTCGCCATCTTGGCGCGCGCTTTCGTCAGCATCGGCGCGCTCATGTCGATGCCGGTGATCTCGGTGCTGCTGTCGTAGTCGTCGAACGACAAGCCGGTGCCGACGCCGACTTCGAGGATTTTCCCGCCGATCGAGCGGGCGGCCTCGGCGGCTGCCCGCCGCCCCTTCACCATGACAGGGCCGCAGACGGCGTCGTAGATCGGCGCCCAGCGCGCATAGGCGGTTTCAACGACGTTCTTTTCAAGATCGGACGAGCGCATCGCAGTTCCAGTCAGCAGTCTGAGGAATCAGATTTGTTTCGCTGACTTGGCGATTACCAGCCGAGTACGACAAACAGGCGACAGGCGCGGCAGCTTGTCGCGTCGAGGCGGGATGAATTCAGGCCAACTTGCTTCCAGATGTCGTTGCGAGCGAAGCGAAGCAATCCAGCTTCTCTGTCATTCCGGGGCGCGCGAAGCGCGAACCCGGAATCCCGCAGAACACGTCGAGTTTCCGGATCAGTCCGCCACGCGGACTGTCCGGAATGACCGCGACGTCGCAGCACCTGAACTCATCACGCTCTAGCTATCAAACGCGTGGAAATGATGGATCGGCCCATGGCCGTGTCCGACCTTCAGACGGTCGGCCGCTGCAATCGCAGCGCTGATATAGGCCTTGGCCTCGCGCACCGCGCGTTCAAGATCAAAGCCCTTGGCAAGACCTGCCGCGACGGCTGACGAGAGCGAGCATCCGGTGCCATGTGTGTTGCTGGTGGCGATGCGCGGCGCGGCGAGACGGATCATCGTGCTGGCGTCGATCAGATAGTCCGTGCTCTCCGGCCCGTGTCCGTGGCCGCCCTTGATCAAAACGGCGGGACACCCAAGAGCAAGCAAACGCCTGCCCTGCTGTTCGATCTCTTGCTCACTCTCGGCGATGCTCTCGCTGAGCAACGCGGCGGCTTCCGGCAGGTTCGGCGTAATCAGGTGTGCACGCGGAAAGAGCTCGGTGCGCAGGGCATCGACGGCATCGGGCGACAGCAGCCGGTCGCCCGATGTTGCGACCATCACCGGATCGAACACGACATGCTTTGGCGACCAGCGGTCGAGGCCTGCGACAATGGCAGCGATCGCCTCGCGCCGCGCCACCATGCCGATCTTCACCGCCTTGACGTCGAGATCGCTGAACACCGCGTCCATCTGCGCGGTGATGAAATCGGCCGGAACATCGTGGATGCCGGTCACGCCTTTGGTGTTCTGCGCCGTCAGCGCAGTGATGACGGACGCGCCAAAAACGCCAAGGGCGGAAAAGGTCTTGAGGTCGGCCTGAATCCCGGCGCCGCCGCCCGAATCCGATCCGGCAATCGTGAGCGCAATCGGTATGTTCATGGTGTTCCCGTCATTCGACCAGACTTCCAGCTACTCAAGGCTCTAGATCATATTGGTCTGGGATAGAAGTTATAGAATGTCATTCCGGGGCGCGCGCAGCGCGAACCCGGAATCTCGCAGAATTCATCGAGATTCCGGATCAACGCGCCAAGCGCGTTGTCCGGAATGACGAGATCCCCGCTTTCTGTGCAGAAGAAGCACCGGACGCGAACGTTACGCCCCGGCAAGTGACCTTGCCACGGGAAGCGGATTTGGCTCTATTGCGGCTCAGAACACCCTTTTATTGCCTGCCGGAGAAACAGCGATGGTCCCCTTCTTTGTTCAGATCAAATGCAAGCTGGGCCAGTCCTATGCCGTCGCCAATGCGATTGCCGAGGCAGAAATCGCCTCGGAAATCTATTCCACGGCTGGCAACTACGACCTGTTGGTCAAGTTCTACGTCGATGGCGGAACGGATATCGGCCACTTCGTGAACGAAAAGCTACAGGTCATTCCCGGCATCCAGGACACCTACACCATCATCACCTTCAAGGCGTTCGGGGTATAAGAGTGTTTGTCGGACAGACTTGACCCACCGTCACCCTGAGGTGCCGTAGCGAAGCAATAGGCGTTCGAAAGAACGCCGTTCTTCGAACGGCTATAGGCCTCGAAGGGCGATGGCGGGTCATGCCATGTCATCCTTCGAGGCGCGCAAGAGCGCGCACCTCAGGATGACGACTTCGCTGTTAAGCCCCTCACGCCGCCCTGGCTTCTTCCGCCACAGGTGCGTCGGGATTTTCCTCATCGTCAGCCATGGTCGCGATCGCCGCGACCGGCGTATCACGCAGCCGCTTGAGGCCGAGATAGCGCTCGCGCAGAATGACGAAAATTCCCGAGCTGGCGACGATGATGGCGCCGACAATAATATACGGCGTCGGCACCTCGCCGAAGAACCAATATCCGAGCATGAACGCCCACAGCATCGCGGTGTAGTCGAACGGCGCGAGGAACGATGCAGGTGCGTAGCGATAGCTGTCGGTGAAAAAGATCTGCCCGAGGCCGCCCGAGATACCGATGCCGGCAAGGATCGCAACATCCTGCCATGTGGACGGCATGCGCCAGCCGAACGGCGCCGTCAGCAATGCCACCAGCAAGACCAGAATGGTCATGAAGATCACGATGGATGACGTTGTCTCGGTCGCGGTCAGCCGCCGGATCTGGATCGATGCGCCGCCGGCGGTAAAGGCATTGGTCAGCGCGAACAGGATGCCTACGATCATCGATGCGGTCAGTGCGGCGTGGTCGCGGAAGTAAGGCATCAGCATCAGGATGACGCCGCTGAAACCGAAAGCGACAGCGGACCAGCGATAGGCGTGAACCTTCTCCTTCAGGAACACCGCGGCGAAGATCACGGTGATGAGCGGAGAGGCAAACGCGATCGCGGTGAAGTCGGCGATCGGGATACGGGCGAGCGCCGCGAAAGTGGCAAAAGTGCCGACAACGCTGAAGACGCCACGCAGCAGATGCTCCTTCGGGCGCTCGGTCCGTAGCGCGCCCTTGAGCTGCCCGCGCCAGCCGAACACGATCAGAATCGGGATCAGTGCGAACAGGGAGCGGAAGAACGCAACCTGCCCCTCCGGATAGGCCCCGGCCAGGTAGCGCACCTGCGCGCCCATGATCGCGAACATCAGCGTGCTGGCGACCTTGAACGAAACGGCTCTGACGATATGCATCGGAAAGGAGAATCTGGAGGGCAATTTCCGGCCCGACAAAGCACGCCGCGGCAACCGGGGATAGCCCGGCGGCAACATGGCTTTAGGCGCGGCTATGCGGGTCGCGATCAGACGACGACCCCTCAATGGGCCGTCCCGGAGCAGGCCGGGACGGCTCACGAGTCAAACACTCAGCCCTTCTTCCTGGGTCTCAGTGGGCCATCCACCGCAGGCAGGGACTTGAGATAGACGGCCATCGCCTCGCGGTCCGCGTCGCTGAGTTCCGAGGTATTCTTGATCACCCGGACCATCGAGCCGCCTGCGGTGTCGCCGCTGGGCAGTTCACCGGTCTTGAGGAACCAGGCGATCTCCTTCTCGCTCCAGTCCTTAAGCCCCTTCTGGGTGATATTGGGAACCCAACCCTCGCCTTCCGGATTCGGGCCGCCTGCAAAGCGCTGCGAGGATACGATGCCGCCGAGGAAATTGCGCGGACTGTGGCACTCGGCGCAATGGCCGAGACCGTTGACCAGATAGGCGCCGCGATTCCACGCCGCCGACTGCTTCGGATCGGGGACGAACGGCTTGTCGTCCATGAAGAGGAATTTCCATCCGCCGACGAGACGGCGAATGTTGAACGGGAAATTCACCTCATGCGGGCGCGGACGGCCCGAGAGCGGCGGCAAGGTCTTGATGTAGGCGAACAGGTCCCGGATGTCGCTGTCGGTCGCGTGAATATAGGAGCCATACGGGAATGACGGATAGTAATGCTCCCCGCTTGGCGAGGTGCCGTGCTTCACCGCGTTGATGAAATCCGCCTCGCTCCAGTTGCCGATGCCGTTCTGCTTGTGCGGCGAGATGTTCGGCACATGGAAGGTGCCGAACGGTGACGGAATCGCCAGCCCTCCGCCGAGCATGGTGCGCGGCTCACCCGCGACGCCATGACACGATGTACAGCCGCCGACATCGAACACCGCTTTTCCGTTGGCAACATTGGGTGTGTAGGCAGGCAAGGCCGCCGCCGACACCATGACCGGCATGGTGATGAACCAGAAAACGCCAGCACCGGCGATCAGGGCGATCATCGCAAGCAGGACAAGTTTTCGAAACATGAGTGGCCCCGATGTACCGGACGATGCAGGCAGTGGCACGATCAGTCTATCAAAACTGGAAGCGGGCGGATGCCGAAAAGCACCCGCCCTGCATTCTCTCCGTGGTTTGCCGCAGAAGCGACTTAGCTGTTCTTCACGCGGAACGTCTCATGGCATCCAGAGCAGGACTTGCCGATGGTCGGAAGCGTTGCCTTCAGGCTGTCCAGATCCTTGATCTTGCCCTTGGCTTCGCTCACCGCCTTGACGAAACTGGCAACCGCCGCATCGAATCCAGCCTTGTCGTCCCAGATTTTCGGTGACGGGGTGTAATCGCTGGTCTGCTTCACGTCCTTCACGCTGGCGGGATAGAACGATGGAATTTTCTTGGCGGAGTCTTCAAGCTGCGCCAGAGCTGCATCGACAGCCGCCTGATCATAAGGCTTGTCGCCCCGCGCCATCGGGCTCAGGGTGCCGCCGAGCGCCTTACCGTTGGCCTTCATGCTTGCATGGCTCTGATCGATCAGATCCTGCTGGGCCACGACAGCCGTGGCTCCGAAAAGAACTGCAGCAATAACAAGAACGGCACGTCTCATAGAGTGTTTCCTTCCCTTAACCTTCAAAGTAACGCCTGACTTTGAATTCTTCCAAAACGACCATTCCCGCTGCCCGATGACAAGGCCAACAATTTTTTCGTGAGCCGGGAATTTTTACATGCGGTGCTGGCGGCGGCTGTTTTCGATCGCCATCCAGACACGCTCGGCCGTCGCCGGCATGTCGATGTGGTCGATGCCATACTCGCGATAAAGGCCGTCGATGATAGCGTTGACCACGGCGGGACAGGAGCCGATCGCGCCCGCCTCGCCCGCGCCTTTTACCCCGAGCGGATTGGTCGTGCACGGCACGTTATGCGTCTCGAAGGTGATGGAAGGACCATCCGCCGCGCGCGGCAGCGCATAATCCATGAAGGTGCCGGTGATGAGCTGGCCGTCCTTGATGTCGTAGATTGCCTGCTCCATCAGCGCCTGTCCGATGCCCTGCATGGTGCCGCCATGAACCTGCCCGGCCAGCAGCAGCGGATTCAACGTCACCCCGAAATCGTCGACGATGACGTAGTTCACCACATGGATCACACCGGTTGCCGGATCGATCTCGACTTCCGCGACATGGGTGCCGTTCGGATAAGTGCCATCCGCGCTGCTGAAGGTGGCACTTGCATTGAGCTTGGTGGGATCGGCTCGCTTGGCGAGATCCGCGAATGAGATCGTCCGGTCAGTGCCGACAATCCGGATCGCGCCGTCGCTGAACTCAAGATCGCCCGCGCCGGTTTCCAGCGCATCTGCAGCGATGTTTTTCAGGTTTTCGCCGAGCGTACGCGTCGCCCGCTCGACACTGACGCCGCCGGAAGGAATCGAACTCGATCCGCCGGTGCCGAGGCCAGTCGGAATTTCGTCGGTATCGCCCTGATGGATATGCACGCGCTCCGGCGCGATGCCGAACTGCTGCGCGACAATTTGCGCGTAAGCCGTCTGATGACCCTGCCCGCTCGATTGCGTTCCGATCAGAATGGTGACGTCGCCATCGGGATCGAGCCGCACCTGCGCGGTTTCCTCGCCCATGGTGCCGCAAACCTCGACATAGGTGCCAAGACCGATGCCGCGCACCAGACCCTGCTTCTTCGCGGCCTTGGCGCGTTTTGGAAATTCCTTCCACTCGGCAATGTCCATCGCGCGCTTCATGTGCGCAGCGAAATCGCCGGAGTCGTAGACCTTGCCGGTGGAGGTCGTGTACGGCATCGCGCGCGGCGGAACGAAGTTCTTGCGCCGGATCGCATCCGGCGTCATGCCGAGCTTGCGCGCGGCGGCATCGACCAGACGCTCGACCACATAGGCCGCCTCGGGCCGCCCGGCACCGCGATAGGCATCCACCGGAACCGTGTTGGTGAAGACCGTGCGGACGCGGCAATGGAAAGCCTGAAGATCGTAGAGGCCCGGCAACATTCCTGCGCCGCCATGGGGAATGTACGGCCCGAAGGTCGAGAGATAAGCGCCCATGTCGCCCATCAGATCGACATCCATGCCGAGGAATTTGCCATCCTCCGCCAGCGCCATGCGCGCGGTCGTCACGTTGTCGCGGCCTTGCGCATCACCGACAAAATGATCGGCACGCTCTGCCGTCCACTTCACGGCTTTTTTCAGCTTGCGTGCGGCAACCGCTGCGAGCGCGTATTCGCGATAGGGAAACAGCTTCGTGCCGAACCCGCCGCCGACATCCGGGCAGATCACCCGCATCTTCTCGACGGGAATGTTCAGGACATTCTGGCAGAGAATATCGCGCAGCCGGTGGCTGCCCTGGCTGCCGATGGTCAGCGTGAGGTGATCGCGCTTCGCATCGTATTCGCAGACAACCGCGCGGGTTTCCATGTAGTTGGTGACAATGCGCGGATTGACGATGGTGATGTCCGCCACCGCATGAGCCTTGGCAAAGACGGCTTCAGTCGCCTTCCTGTCGCCGATGGACGTATCGAACAGCACATTGCCCGCATGGTCCGGCCAGACCTGAGGCGCGCCCTTCTTCACGGCATTGACGAGGCCGATGACAGACGGCAACGGCGTCCAGTCCACCTGGATGGCTTCAAGCGCATCGCGCGCCTGCTCGACTGTCTCGGCGACGACAAAAGCCACCGCATCTCCAACATGCCGCACTACATCGCGGGCGAGGATCGGATATGGCGGAGCAGTGAATGGCTCGTCAGGCAGGTTGAACAGGCACGGCAGACCGCCGAGATCTTTCACGTCGTCGGGCGTGAGAATTGTGGCGACGCCCGGCAGCGCCCGTGCCTTCGACGCATCGATCCGGAATTTCGCATGGGCATGCGGTGACCGCAGCACTAGAGCGTGCAGCGTCGCCGACGGAGCGTAATCGTCGGTGTAACGCCCCTTGCCCCGGATGAGAGCATCATCCTCCTTGCGGAGAACGCTTTGGCCGACGCCGAATTTGACAGGAGGCATGATCTCTCCGGCTGCAATCTGGAACTGTTCTAAGCTTCATCATGCAGCGGAATGACGGGAAGCGCAAATGGCTTACCGGCGCACCAGCGTCATCAACCAGCGTCTTCCGAACAGCGACAGGATGCAGACCGCGTAAACAAGGGCTCCCACCACGATCAAAATTCCGAGAGCGGTTTCGTCGCGCAAGGATGTCATCGCGGCCAATGCAGTTGCAGCCCAGCGCGCGGTGAGCCAAAGCGCCGCAGCCAGAATCGCCCCGGCAACAGCGAACTTCGCCAGCGACGCCACCACGGCGCGGTCGAACACAAAGAACCCGCGGCGTGTCGCGAAAAAAACAACCAGCAGGAGATTGATCCATGCGCCGACAGCCGTGGCCAGCGCCAGACCGATCTGCGCCAGCGATCCGACCAGTGCGACCTTGAGCGCGACGTTGACCGCAACCCCGGTCAGCGCGGCCTTAACCGGCGTCGCGGTGTCCTTGCGGGCATAGAATGTCGCCACCGCGCTGCGGATCAGGACGAATGGAATGAGACCAACCGCATAAGCCGCCAGCGTTGCTCCGGCTGCGGCGGCGTCGGCTTTGGAGAATGCACCGCGCGCGAACATGGCACGCATGATGACATCCGGCACCATGACGAAGGCCGCAACAAAGGGAATTGAGAACAGCAAGGTGAAATCGAAGGCGCGGCGCTGCGCGGCGATCGCTCCTTCGTGATCGCCCGCCGTAATACGGCGGGACATTTCCGGCAGCAGCACGGTTCCGATGGCAATGCCGATCACGCCGATGGGCAGTTGATTGAGCCGGTCGGCATAATACAGCGCGGAGAGCGCGCCTGCGGCGAGGAATGTCGCGATGATGGTGTCGGCAAACAGCGCCACTTGCGTACCCATCGAGCCGAGCGTCGCGGGCCCGAGCGCACGGAAAAAGCTGCGCACATCTTCATCAAGTTTCAACGACGTGAACTTCGGCAAAATGCCGTGAACCTTGGCGTCGCCAGCAAGCAGGATGTATTGCAGGAAGCCGGAAATCAGCACGCCCCACGCCGCCGCATGTCCCGCGCTCGGGAAGAATGCCGCAAGCGCCAGCGTCGCCATCATCGACAGGTTCAGGAAGATCGGCGCGGCTGCCGCACTGGCAAAGCGATGCATCACGTTGAGCATCCCGCCATACAGCGTCACCAGCGTGATCAGCAGAAGATAGGGAAACGTGATCCGCGTGAGTTCGATGGCAAGATGACGCTGCGCCGGATCGTCGGTGAATCCCGGCGCCAATATCGTCATCGCCTGCGGCATGAAGACCATCGCCAGAATCAGGAGCACGACCTGCGACGCGAACAGCAGGGTGAAGATGCGGTCGCTGAACAGTTTGGCCGCCGCCTCCCCGCGTTCGCCATGGACATGGGCATAGGCGGGCACGAAGGCGGCGTTGAAAGCCCCTTCCGCGAAAATCGCCCGGAAATGGTTGGGAAGCCGCAGCGCCACGAAAAAGGCGTCAGCCACCGGACCCGCGCCAAGGATCGCCGCGAGCATGATGTCGCGCGCGAAGCCGGTGACCCGCGAGAGAAGAGTATAGCCGCCGACGGTGAAAATGCGCCCGAGCATCCGATAGTCCTACCGCATGATGCGGGGGCGCAAAACGCTCAAATCCTCAGGACAGCGCGTCGCGCACAGCCTTGATAACCCGATCCTGGGCCGCCGGTTCGAGATAGGGGTGCATCGGCAGGCTGATGACGTCGGTGGACAGCTTTTCGCTGACCGGAAGCCCGCCTTCGGCGGCCGGATAGTGCTTATAGGCGGTCTGCTGATGCATCGACTTCGGATAGTAGATCGCGGTGGGAATCCCCTGCGCCTTGAGCGCGTCGGCGAAAGCTTCGCGTCCGCCATTGGGCAAGCGGATCGTATACTGCGCCCAGGTCGAGACATTGCCATCGGCCACGCGCGGCGCGATCACGATGTTATGCAGCGCATCGAAATAGCGGCTCGCGACCTTGTTGCGCGCCTCGATCTCGTCGTCGAAAATCTTCAGCTTCTCGATCAGGATCGCGGCCTGCATGGTGTCCAGCCGCGCGGTCAGGCCAAGGCGGACATTGTCGTATTTCTCGGTGCCCTGCCCGTGAACCCGGATGCTGCGCAGGCGCTCAGCGAGGTCCGCATCATTGGTAAAGATCGCCCCGCCGTCGCCGAAACATCCGAGCGGTTTTGCGGGAAAGAAGCTGGTCGCCGTGGCGAGACCGAACGTGCCGAGCTTGCGGCCCTTGTAGGTCGCGCCGAACGACTGTGCGGCATCATCCAGAACGAACAGGCCTTCGCTCCCGGCGACTTCGGCAATGGCATCGTGATCCGCGGCCTGGCCAAACAGATCGACAGGTACAATTGCCTTTGGCTTGAGACCCAGCTTGCGCGCGGTGGCGATTCCCTTCTTCAGGGATGCAATGTCCATGTTGAATGAAGACTCATCCACATCGACGAATACAGGCGTCGCGCCGGTCAGCGCGACCACTTCACCGGTGGCGCAGAACGTGAACGACGGACAGAGCACGGCGTCGCCGGGGCCGATGCCCTGCGCCATCAGCACCATCAGAAGCGCATCCGTGCCGCTGGCGCAGGCCACGACATGTTTGGCACCGCAGTACGCAGCGAGATCAGCCTCAAGCTGCGTCACCTCGGGACCGTTGATGAACTGGCAGTGAGTGAGCACGCGCGCGACGGCATCATCGATCTTGCTGCCAAGGCGGCGGCGCTGCGCAGCGATGTCGATGAAAGCCACGGGTTCTGATCGCAGATGCTGGTTCATGGTGCGTGCCGAATCCATTTCAAAAGATATTGAAGCCTGCTGTCAGCTTGCGACGGCGCGCGGTCCCTTGCGCAGCGGCGCGGCAATCGAGCCCGCCGGAGCATCGAGGCACTTGATCGCGATCTCGAGGCTTGCGACGCCTTCGTTGCCGGTCACCGCAGGCGCATTGCCGCTGCGGACCGCATCGAGAAACGCGACCAGCTCGGCGCGCAGCGGCTCGTCATGGCCGACCGACAGATGCCGCATCGAATAGCTGCCGTCGGTCTGGAAGCCGAAGCATTCCGTCACCTGCCGCGTCAGCAGGTCACCCTGCACATATTTGCCGCGGGTCGCGACCGTAACCGTGCGCGCCTTGAATGGCGTCAGCCAGTTGGTGTTGATGTGGGCCAGCACCCCGGATGCCGTGCGGAACTGAAGCAGCGCAATGTCTTCGCGCTCCGCAACGGCGCTCGCGAGTTGCGGCTGGACATCGACGATGTCGGATTCGGTGAACCAGCGGATCAGGTCGATGTCATGGACGGCAAGATCGATCACCACGCCAACATTCGACATGCGCGGCGGGAACGGCCCCACGCGCGTGATCGCGATCGAGAGGATCTCCTCGTCCTTGATCGCCTGCTTGATCGCAGCGACCGCAGGATTGAAACGCTCGACATGGCCGACCATCAGCGTGACACCGGCAGCACGCGCGGCGGCCACGATCTCGTTGCCTTCATCGACGGAGGTCGCGATCGGCTTCTCGACGAGGACGTGAATTTTTCGCGTGATGCAGGCGAGCGACACATCGCGATGAAGATGCGTCGGCGCGGCGATGGTCACCGCATCTGGACCAGCATCGAGCATTTCCTCGAGAGTCGCGAAGGTCGGACAGCCGACGATCTCAGTTGCGCGCGTACGATGAGCCGGAAGCGGATCGACGATCCCGACGAGTTCAACACCGGGCAGACCGGCAAGAACACGGGCATGGTTGGTGCCCATGACCCCCGCGCCGACGACGCCAACGCGCAGAGGGCGGCCACCATCATCGGCATTCACAACTGAACTCATCTTTGAAGTCCCTGACGTCTTTGGAAATTCCGGACGCTGAGTCGCGCGCCCATCGCGTGCCGACTTCCTAGCACGCTGTCACATATGTGGCGAACGGAGCGGCCTGGAATCCTTACACGTTTTGATTCAAAGAATTACATCGGGACCCGGCGTAAGCCTTTGAAAAAATGTAATCTTCTTGCGGGATTCCCGTTTACGAGCGCCGGTAATCGTCCTCGATGCGAATGATGTCGTCCTCGCCGAGATAACTGCCGGTCTGAACCTCGATCAGTTCCAGCGGAATCTTGCCGGGATTTTCCATCCGATGAACCGCGCCGATCGGGATGTAGATCGACTCGTTCTCGTGAACCATCTTCTGCAACTCGTTCACGGTGACCAGCGCCGTTCCGCGCACCACGATCCAGTGCTCCGAGCGGTGATGATGCTTCTGCAGCGAGAGACGACCGCCCGCCTTGACGATGATCCGCTTCACCTGATGCCGCTCACCGATATCAAGCGACTGATAAGAGCCCCAGGGGCGATGGACCTTGATGTGATCTTCCGTCACCTGCGGCGCGACGGTGCGCAGCTTTCCGACCAGCCGCTTCAGGCCGTTCGGATCGCTCTGGCGAGAGACGAGAACCGCGTCCTGTGTCGCGACCACGACGAGATCGTCAACACCTTCCAGCGCGACCAGCGCCTTGTCGGTCGAGACGTTGCAGTTGCGCGAGTCCTCGAACACCGTGAGGCCCTGCGAAACGTTGCCGTGCTCGTCCTTGTCCGACAGTTCCCATACCGCATGCCACGAGCCGACATCGGACCAGCCGCAGGACACAGGGATCACCGCAGCCTGCGTGGTCTTCTCCATCACGGCATAGTCGATGGAAATCGGCGTCGCCTTACCGAACGACTCCAGCGGCAACGTCACGAAGGCGAGATCGCGTCCGGCGTTGCCGACCGCTTCAACAAGCGTCGTTACGCTGTCCGCATCGACACTGCGATATTCGTCCAGCAACATCTGCGCGCGGAACATGAAGTTTCCGCAGTTCCACAGATAGCCGTCAGCTACATACTTCTCCGCTGTCGGATGGTCCGGCTTTTCAACGAATGTCGCGACCTTGTGGACGTCGCCGGAAATCACATCACCCGGACGAATATAGCCATACTCCGTCGCGGGCCGCTCCGGGAGAACGCCGAAGGTGACAATGCGTCCGGCATTCGCCACGCTCAAAGCCTTGCGGCAGGCGTCGACAAACGCCGCAGGGTCGCGCACGACGTGATCGGCCGCCAGCGCCAGCACAACAGCATCCGCATCGCGCGTCAGCGCGAAGGCCGCGCCTGCTGCGATGGCCGGGCCGGAATCCCGTCTGGCAGGCTCAAGCAGAATGTCAGCCTCGAGGCCAATCTCGTTCAGCTGCTCCAGCACCATGAAGCGATAGGCCGCATTGGTAATCACGACAGGGCGCGCGAACAGGCTCTGATCGCTGACGCGGAGCATCGTGTCCTGGAATGTCGAGTTCACACCGAACAGACGCAGGAATTGCTTGGGGCGTCCCTCGCGAGATGCGGGCCACAGCCGGGTGCCCGCTCCGCCGCACATGATCAATGGAATAATGCGCTCGCTCATGCGTCCTCAAAATGTTTCAGGAAAGCTGGTGATACTCGCGATACCACGCCGCGAAGCGCGCGATACCATCTTCAATTGTTGTCGACGGACGGAAACCGGCCTCGCGCATCAAGTCATCAACATCGGCATAGGTTGCCGGGACGTCGCCGGGCTGAATCGGCAGCAACTCTTTTTCGGCCTTTCGTCCAAATTCCTTTTCAAGAACTTCGACAACCTTGGTCAACTCTTCGGGGTGGTTGTTGCCGACATTGAACACGCGCCATGGCGCGGCGCTCGTCCCGGGATCGGGGGCGGCTCCTGAAGCGAGGTTTTGCGCGACCGGCGGACGATCGATCAACCGCACGATCGCTTCCGTCACGTCGTCGACGTACGTGAAATCGCGGCGCATGTTGCCGTAGTTGAACATCTTGATCGGCTTTCCTTCAAGGATCGCCTTGGCAAACAAAAACATCGCCATGTCCGGCCTGCCCCATGGCCCGTAGACCGTGAAGAACCGCAGACCCGTCGACGGAATGCGATAAAGATGGCTGTAGGCGTGCGCCATCAACTCGTTAGCCTTCTTCGACGCCGCGTAGAGACTGACCGGATGATCGACGCTGTCGTGGACCGAGAACGGCAGCTTGGTATTGGAGCCATAGACCGACGACGACGACGCATACAGCAAGTGCTTGCAGTCGTTATGCCGGCAGCCTTCAAGGATATTGATGAAGCCCTGAAGATTGGCATCCACATAGGCATGCGGATTTTCCAGCGAGTAACGCACGCCCGCCTGCGCCGCCAGATGAATGACAACCGGGAAACGATGGGTCTTGAACAGGTCCGCCGTAATCGCCCGATCCGCGAGATCGAGCTTGATGAAACTGAATGACGGATCGTTCTTCAGCACATCGAGACGCGCTTCCTTCAGCTTCGGATCATAATAGTCGTTAATGCTGTCGACCCCGACGACCCGGTGCCCTGCCTGCAGAAGCTTCTGCGACAGATGAAAGCCGATAAATCCGGCAGCGCCCGTCACCAGCATCGTTCGATCCGACATTCGCTTTACTTTCCTGCGCTCAAAGCCGCCACAACTCGACGCCATCAGGCAGGCTGGCGCGATCGAGCCTCATCTTCACATCGAGCACAAGACCGCGGCCGCCATTCAGCAGCTTCTGGATCAGCGGCCAGCCTGCATCGATATATCTTTGATGCGCGACCGCCACGATCACCGCATCCGCAGGCTGCAGCGCATCGGCATCGATCAGTTTCACGCCGTATTCGTGCATGGCGTCTGCCGGATCCGCCATCGGGTCACTTACCTGCACCTTCAATCCGAAGGACTCCAGCTCGCGAATGATGTCGATCACGCGGGAATTACGCGTATCCGGCACGTCTTCCTTGAAGGTGAGGCCGAGAATGGTTACCACGCCGCCATTGCTTTTCCGACGCAGCAGTCCGCGGATACATTCGCGCGCGACCCGCTGGCCCATGCCGTCATTGATACGGCGTCCTGCGAGAATGACTTCCGGGTGATAACCCGCACGCTCGGCACGATAGGTCAGATAATAGGGATCGACCCCGATGCAGTGCCCGCCGACAAGGCCCGGCTGGAACGGCATGAAATTCCATTTGGTCCGCGCAGCAGCCAGCACGTCGCCGGTATCAATGTTGAGCGCCTGAAAAATCAGCGACAGCTCGTTCATGAAGGCGATGTTGAGATCGCGCTGGGTGTTCTCAATCACCTTGGCGGCCTCAGCCACCTTGATCGACGGCGCGCGATGAATGCCTGCGGTGACGACCGATCCATAGACGCTGGCGACAATATCGAGCGTCGGCGCGTCCTGTGCCGAGACCACCTTCATGATCGTCTCGAAGCGATGCTGCTTGTCGCCAGGATTGATTCGCTCCGGCGAATAGCCGACCTTGAAATCCGATCCGGCCTTCAGCCCTGACGTCTTTTCAAGGATCGGAACGCAGTCGTCCTCGACCGCGCCGGGATAGACCGTCGATTCATAAACAACAATATCACCTGCCTTGAGGACCGATCCGACAGTGCGCGAAGCCGCAAACATGGCGCCAAGATCGGGCTGACGCGCATCGTCGATCGGCGTCGGCACGGTGACGATGAAAAAATCGGACAAAGCCAGATCTTTCGCATCGTGCGTGAACGAAAGCGAGGGATGGCGCAAATCCGCAGCCTCGACTTCGTGCGTGCGGTCATGAAAGGCGCGCAGTTCGGCAATCCGCCGCTGGTCGATGTCGAAGCCGATGACGGGAACCCCGGCGCGCGCAAACGCCGCCGCCACCGGCAGTCCGACATAGCCAAGCCCGATGACCGCGATTTTCCGCCCGTGTGTCACGAATTATTGTCCCCCAACGTCTGTGGGGCATGACCGGCGCGGGTCCCCCAAAATCAAGCTGCCCTGTTTAGCCGCCGTGCGGCAGGCGCCGCAATAGGCGGAGCTTACCTATTGCCAGAACAGCCCTAAAGCCATACCAAGGCCCCCTGAAAAGGGCCGCCAGAAGCTGTATTCAGGCCCGTTCTCCGAATTCAGCAACATTAACCATCGCGGTCCGGAATGCGCGGATTTCTCCTTCTTGCCGCTCGAATACTGGTATCAGCGGCGCTGCTCTATTTCGCGTTCCGCGGCATCAATTTCGCGGCGATCCAGTCCCGCCTGAGCCAGATCAGCCCGGGCTGGTTTCTGCTCGCCGTGCTGGCGACAATCTTTCAGATTCTGCTCGGGGCGCTGCGCTGGCGGGAAATCAGTGCACGCTGCGCGGCTCCGCTCGGAACAGGGCAAGCCTTCCGCTACAACATGATCGGCGCGTTCTTCAACCAGACACTGCCATCGACCATCGGCGGCGACGCCATGCGCCTGTGGCTGGTGCGACAGACCGGCGCCGACTGGCGCTCAGCGACCTACTCCGTCCTCGTCGACCGCGCCATCGGCCTGATCGCACTCGCACTCATCGTCGTCGCCAGCCTGCCCTGGAGCTACGACCTGATCGCCAGCCCGCGCGGACGGCTGGCTTTGCTGCTGATCGATCTGGCTGCGATTTCAGCCGGTATCGGATTTCTCATTTACGGCGTGCTGCCGTGGCAATGGCTCAAGACGCTTTGGCCGCTTCGTCACATTCACGCCTGCGCGGTCATCGCCAATCAGGTGATCTTCAACCGCAGCAGCGGCCCGAAGGTCGCGGTTCTATCCCTGCTCATTCATGTGATGGCCGTGGTGATCGCGTGGTGTGCTGTGCGCTCCATTGCGGCTCCGGCGGGCTTCGAGCAATTGTTCATGCTGATCCCGCCGATCATGCTCATCACCATGCTACCGATCTCGATCGCCGGCTGGGGCGTTCGCGAAGCCACTATGATGGTCGCATTCGGATATGCGGGCCTCGCACCGGCTGACGGCACCGTGGTCTCACTGCTGTTCGGCGCATCGTCCTTCGTGGTCGGCGCGATCGGCGGCCTGGTCTGGATTCTGAGCGCTGAGAAAGCCGCCCCCAAAGACATTCAAGCGGAAGCCGACGAATAATATCCGCCGGCGAGCAAATCAGATCGCCTTGATCTTGAAGAAGGCGAACACCACCATCCTGAGCAACATCACACCGTGCCGGAACCGCGAGATCTGCGTCTCGCCGTATGAACGCGCCGCGTAACGGATCGGGAGATCAATGGCCTTCAGGTTGAGCTTCGAGGCCCCGAAGATCAGATCGAAATCGCCGAACGGATCGAAATCGCCGAAGTAGGCCTTGCCATCCCGGAGCCGATAATAATCGGCACGCCGCATCACCTTGGTTCCGCACAGCGTGTCAGTGTAGCGTTCGTTCAACAACCACGAGAACAGATACGAGAAAGTCTTATTCGCGATAAGGTTGAGAAAACGCATCGCGTCTTCCTCAAGCGGATAGACCAACCGCGAGCCGTTAATGAACTCGCCTTTGCCCGACTTGATCGCCTGCCAGAACTTCGGCAACTGCTCGGGTGGCATGGTGAGATCGGCATCGAGGATCATCAGAACGTCGCCACGCGCCACATCGTAAGCCGTGAACACTGCGTCCGCTTTACCCTTACCAGGCTGGCGCATCAACTTGATGTCCTTGTCCGGATAAGCCGCCTTGACACGCTCCGTTTCCTCGAAGGTGCCGTCCTTGCTGTGACCCTCGATAAAGATGATCTCTATATCGTCGCAGAACTGCGGCAAACGCTGTACGGCCGGCTCAATGTTGCCCCGCTCATTGCGCGCAGGGATCACAACCGTCGCAGACTTCAGGTCATCATCGGCAACACGCAGCGATCGGCAGACAACATAATGACGAAGCGACAGTTGCCGGATGACGGGCAGAACGCTGATAAAACGATTGACCAGACGTCCAATCCCGAACAGCGATACAGGCATCAGCAACCGCCGTTCCGATTTGACCGGATCCATATCGGCAAGCACCGCAAGCGCGGCCACATCATCGGGAGAAAGAACATTCTGCTCCGGATATGGCATGCGCCGGCCCATTGTCTCCGCGAGGCGCAAAATAGGCTGCCAGAGATGGGAGAAGTATCCAATGACAATGCGCGTGTGGCGTACGCACAGCGGATGCAGTTGGGCGAGAAACGCCTGACAGTCATCGAGCGAGCCAATCGTATCTTGCACCAGAATGAAATCGAACGGTCCCTTCAGGGCGCTGATCGTTTCAGGGTCTTCCGCATCGCCAACTTGAAACTCCAATTCGGGATGCAGGCGCCTCGCCTGTTCGATCATGCCCGGACTGAAATCGACTCCAACTCCGTATGACGGCTTGAGCGCCGCAAGCGTATCGCCCGTTCCGCAACCAATCTCCAGCACGCGCGCGCCTTCCGGAATAAGAAACCGGAGGTACCGCTCGTCCTCGCGATGAAAGAAGGATGCCTTTTCGCGCCATTCGGGGCGAGAGGCTGCATACTGCTCGGAGTGCGCGAGGATCGCAGCTTTGCGAGACGTCATGGAGGTCGACATGATGATAGAATTTCTACGATACGATTTCGGGCGAGCTCTTCTGGCACGCAAATGTCGAGCGACCAAGAGCGGGTGGGTTAGTTTTTTTCGGAAACATCCAGATATTTGCCATCGATGACGATCTGGACAGGAGAATTCAATCGCGCTGAGAGGCCTCGATAAAGGCGTTCATAACGACCGACACACGCCTCTTGCGAAAACAGCCTGAGAACACGTTCGCGGGCCGCCAGCCCTAGTGCCTGACGGTGCTGTGGCCGCGTAGCGATCTCGAGGATTGCCGCTGCCAGCGCTACGGAATCCTGCGGGCCGACAAGCAAACCGCACTCGCCGTCAACAATTGCATCCACATTGCCGCCGACCGCCGTTGCAATCACCGGCAACCCCTGCCCCATTGCTTCGATCAAGGCATTTGAAAAGCCTTCCTGATGCGAAACCAGCAGACTGGCATCCGCTGCGGCCAGAACATCCTGCACATCGCGGCGCTCGCCGAGCCATAAAATGTGAGTTGCGATGCCAAGGCGCTCAGCCTTGACACGAAGCTGCGCACCCTCCCCTTCGTCGCGTCCGACCACCATCAATCGCCACGGCTGCGGAAGCTGCGACGCTATCATCCCAAGCGCATCAAGGAGATCGGCGTGGCCCTTGTAGTGAAACAGATTAGCCACGATCACCATCACAAAGGCGTCGGCTGGAAGACCCAGAACAGCACGCTGTTCCGCGCGGGTTCCTTCGTCTGCGAGTTGACCGACTGTTACGCCGTTATGGATGAGACCGATTTTGCGGCGGTCTTCCGCTTCAGCCACGAGTTCATCAACGACGGCTTGTGAGTTGCCCAGAAGCACCGTCATCCGGCGATGAAGGAAACGTTCCATGCGCCCCAGCCACGGATGGCGCTGTTGATAGTGGGCCAACGATCGCCGGCTCATGATCATGGTCCGGTGACCGGCGGCAATTCCCGCTATCGCACCGATCAAGTAGGGTTCAGGCAGAAAGAAATGGAGGATATCCGGGCGCACCGCACGAATGCGAAGATACAGCTCAGATGCTGTCGCAAACAGGTGTCTTGCGCGGCTCGAATGGCGCAATGGTCCCGAGATGGTTATTCCGGCTTTCACCAGTTCGCTTTCCAGCTCTCCGCCCCGTTCCAGAACGAACAGCTCTACGGCGAAACCACGCGCCTTAAGCGCAGGCAGAATCTGCATCAAATGACGCTCTGCGCCTCCCATCACCATCTTCTTGGTGACAAAGAGGATGTGCTGCGTCGAAGGCAAGTTCTCCTCCGTCATGGCCTAGGCAGCGCTCCACCGCCTGCGCCAAGCCTCGAACATCAGAATGGTCCATAGCGCATAAGCCCAGTTTCTTCGACCTGTCAGGTGATCCGCCCACAGGCGACGCGCGGCGCTAACGTCGAGAAGACCGCCGCCAAGCCGCTGTGGATCGAGCAAGTCTTCCGCCCATTCCCTCAGCGGACCCCGCAACCATTCAGCCAACGGAATACCGAATCCCATCTTGGGCCGATCCAGCAACTGCCGCGGCACCATTTGCTCGGCAACCCGCCGCAGCAGCCACTTTGTTTCGCCGCCGCGTATCTTGAAATGCCGGGGCAAGCGCCAGGAGAATTCGACAACGCGATGGTCCAACAGGGGCGGACGCGCCTCAAGCGCCACCGCCATCGACGCCCGGTCGACTTTCTGAAGAATATCGTCAGGAAGATAGGTGACCGTATCGAGCAATTGCATCCGGTCGAGGAATGTCGGCAACGCTCCAATCGGCCCGGTCGACCAAGGCATCAGCGGATGCTCTTCCGCCGATGGCGCGAGCGCTGCCGGATTCTCACACTGGCTGACCAACCTGCGATAAATTCCTTCCGGATCCAGCGTCATCACGTCAGCGAACTTGCGCACCTTGTCGGCGGCCTGCGACGGCAGCACTCCGCGCGGTGCCAACGAGGCAACACCGTCGACCCATCCCATCGGGAGCGCATTCAGCATACCCGCAGCGACCCGCCGAACACCAAGCGGAATCCGCGCAAGATTCTGCGACATGCCTTCGGCCAGCCGATAGCGGTTGTATCCACCGAACAGTTCGTCGCCTCCGTCACCGGATAGCGCAACGGTTACGTACTGACGGGTGAGCTTCGAGACCAGGTGCGTCGGAATTTGCGACGAATCCGCGAATGGCTCGTCGTACATGTCCGCAAGCTGCGGAACCACTGCAAGGGCATCGGCTGCAGACACAATCAGTTCCGTATGTTCTGTCCCCAAATGCCGTGCAACATTAGCAGCGTCCTTGGATTCATCGAACCCGAATTCAGGAAAGCCTATGGAGAACGTGCGCACCGGTCCGCGCCGGGCACGAACCATCAGGGCCGCGACGGCGGATGAATCAATACCTCCCGACAAAAAGGCCCCAAGCGGCACATCTGACAGCATCTGACGAGACACTGCGTCCTGTAGAAGCTCCGTCAGATGCTCGACAGCCTCGCCATCCGAAAAGGCAAACGGCGAAGCGATCCCTACCCGCGCAACGTCTGAAGCAGACCAGTATTGCCTTCGAGTAAGCCTTCCTTCTCGAATGGAAATGATTTCACCCGGCGCAATTTTCTCTACACCGCGATAGATCGAGTACGGCGCTGGCACGTATCCAAAACGAAGAAAGCTCGCAACCGATGCACGATCTATTTCGAAAGAGAGATCAGCAGCATGAAGAGCCTTCAACTCCGATGCGAAGTATGTCCGGCCTTCGGCAACGTTTAAGAACAGAGGCTTGATGCCGAGCCGATCGCGAATGAGGTGCAGAGATCGCGTTGTCCGGTCCCACAACGCGACAGCGAACATGCCGTTGATGTCGTCGAGCGTACGTTCCAGACCGCGATGCGCGACGGACTCAAGAATGACCTCGGTATCCGAATGCCCACGCCAGCGCACCGCGGCCAGTTCCGGAACGCGCCGAATTTCCTCAGCGTTGTAAACCTCACCGTTATAACAGATGATCCATCGCCCGTCGGACGAGACCATGGGCTGCGCACCTGCAGATGACAAATCCACGATGGCGAGACGACGATGCGACAGGGCAAGTCCTGCGTCAGCGTCAATCCATTCCCCGCTGCCATCAGGCCCGCGATGCGCAATCGCGTGCCCCATAGCCTTCGCCAACGCCTGAAGGTGCTGACCATCACCCGTAAAACGACTATCGATGAACCCAGCAATCCCGCACATCAGCGGTTCACCTGAACGAATTGTTCGAGGATATCAGCGATCTGTTTGCTGGCATGGCCGTCGCCATAGTCGGAAATCGGTGTGCGTGGCGTGTAGTAATCGACAGTCCAGAGACGATTCCATCCATGCGTGATGGTTTCCGTCCACTCCGTCTCGGTACGCAACGTGACACACGGTTTTCGGAGAAAATAGGCTTCTTTCTGCAGCCCGCCGGAATCGGTGAGCACATGAGCCGCTCCACTCACCAGCCGGATCATGTCCAGGTAGCCGACCGGCTCGATAACGACAAGGCCGTCCGTAGAAAGGCCAAACTCGGCGATTTTCTGACGCGTTCGCGGATGAAGCGGGAGCACGACCGGCTTGTCAGTGGAATGCTTGAGGTAAGCGAGCAGCGCGCCAAGCTGTGCGGCGCTGTCGGTGTTCTCGGCGCGATGCAGCGTCGCGACACTATAGGCGCCCTCCCTCAATCCCAGCCTGTCGAGAACGCGCGACATGCGTTCTGCCTGAATCCTAAACATCAGGATCGCATCGAACATCACGTCGCCGACGTGATGCACTCCCTCCGTGATGGACTCCCGCGCAAGATTGCTCATGGCCGTCTGTGTCGGGCAGAACAACAGGGAACTCACGTGATCCGTCAGAACCCGATTGATTTCTTCGGGCATAGTCTTGTTGAAAGAACGCAGGCCAGATTCCAGGTGAGCCACGGGCACATGAAGCTTTGAAGCCGCAAGCGCGCCTGCCAGCGTAGAGTTGGTATCCCCGACAACTAGAACAGCTGCCGGGTTTTCAGCGACAATCGTTTGCTCGATCGCAGTCAGCATGCGCCCGGTCATCTCGCCATGTGATCCACCATGGATGCCGAGGTGATGGTCCGGAGCCGGAAGACCAAGTTCGTCGAAAAAAACGTCAGACATTCCGGGATCGAAATGCTGCCCGGTATGCACGACTAAAGGCTGAAGCCGGGGACGCGCCCGAAGCGCGGCCAGAACCGGCGCGAGTTTCACGAACTGCGGACGCGCGCCGACAATGGTCAGAATTTTCGTCAACGATCACCCACAAACTGGCTGATGAATGTTTCAAACTTGGCGAACTGATCGGCGCGGCTGAGACCAATGCGGGCCTCTGGCGATGGTCCCGCAACACGGCCAGTGACCTCGAATTCGTCGAGCCATGCGGTGAGCGCCGCGGCGATACGATCGACAGCCGTGGCGCTTACGCCAAGTTTCCGTTCACGGATGAGGTTCGCAGCAACGCCATCCTCAGCGCCAATCGACAAGACAGGACGACCGGCACCCGCATACTCAAATATCTTCCCGGTGAACACGCCTCGCTCGCGCGGATCGTCCCAAAGCAGAAGCAGAAGAATATCCGCCTTCTGCTGCAGTCGCAGGGCCTCTTCATATGACACGGATCCGGAGATTTTCACCTGTGGCGAAATTCCCGCTTCCATCGCCATCGCGGCAACGCCGCGCAAGTCCTGACCGTAGAATTCAACGGAGATCTGCTTTCCCCGCGCACCGAGTTTCGCAATCGCCGCAAAAAGCGGACTCGGGTCCCGCCGGCCGGGATAGATAATCCCGGTGTAGAGAATTTTCAGCGGACGAGGCTCTTCTGGGGGGACGAGACCCGGAACCACGTCCGCAGCATCGAAGCCATTGAGAATAACCTCGGTGGGATGACCATGCGCGACGGTAAGAGCTTCGGCTAACGGCGGCGACACCGTCGTGCATCCCGCTGCGTCCTTCATCACCCGACGCTCGATGATGCGGTTAAGCCAGTCGCGCCATGCAGGAACCTGATTGTACGGGTTCTCGGCAAAGAGATCGCGAAACTCAGCGATCCACGGTACGCGCAGTTCGCGCGCAAGATCCCGCGCCACCATATGGCAGGTAAAGGGCAATGCACTGGAGACAATGATGTCAGGCTGCCAGTCCTTCACAATCGCGCGCGCCGCTCGAAGCGCCGGTTTTCGCCAGCCCAGCTGGCTATCCGGGATCGCAAATAACGCCCGATACAGGGTGACAAGCCGATGCATCAATCCCTGATGACTGCTCCCTGACGCAACAGTCGCAGCGCCGCCGCGTTGCAAGTGATTCCGCGCCCAGTCGATCGGCGCCTCGATATTCCAATAAGGCACGCGAACGACGCTCCCCACAGGAAATGACATGTCGAGGGTCGCCGGCAAATTCAATCCTTCACCGGCCACAACGCGCACATCATGCCCGCGGTCGATCAGATAACGCACCAGTTTTCCCACCCGGACCGAACCGCTGGCGTTATAGGGCGGGAAGTTAAGGCTGATAACAAGCAGCTTCACCGGATCGTCCTAGAACGCCACGCCATTGAGTTCGGCCCAGCGAATGAGATTAGCAACGCGCCAAACCGCGGGATCGTAAGACCTGCGGCCGTCTATGACGTCAATCGCATACTGCGGAAACGACGGCGAAAGAAACGGCGGCATGTTGCCTGAAAAGAAGCTCTGGAGCTTTTCCCTGAGCAATTCCGATGTCTTGATCCAGCGGCTTTCCGGCGTCTGAAAGCCGATCTTGTCGCGACGGTCGAGCAATACATCCGGGACAAGTCCTCGCAACGCATCGCGCAACAGGCTCTTCGTCACGCCATCTCCATTGATCAGGAATTCGTCCGGCAGCGAAAAGGCAAAGCGCACCAACTCGGGCGTCAGAAACGGCACACGATTTTCGACAGAAACAGCCATAGCGTTCCGATCTGCGTAACGCAGCAGCATGGGCAGGCTTGCACGCCATGTCGCATTAAACAGTTCATCCTTCAGGGAGATCCCGTAAGACGGATGAACCTTGTCGAGAGAAGCGTCCGCAAACCAACCCGCATCAAGCCACGACGGAAACGACGAATGCCCCAATGCGCCGCGCAACGTCTGCCGCGCGGCCTCCGGCAACAAACGTTCCGCCGCCGAGCCAAGCAGCCTCACTCGTCCCGATGAAGACGACAGCAGCGATCGGCCAGCATCGGTCAGGCGCCCTTCCCGCAAATTCGCGGCGAGGCGCGCGGCGGCGAAAGCATGATAGCCGGCGAAAATTTCATCACTGCCTTGCCCGTCAACGGCCACCTTGAACCCCTGCTCGGCCACGGAGCGGAATACCAGCGCCTGCGCGTACATGCTTGTGGTCGTGAAGGGCTGCTCCTGCGTCAGGATCAGCGCGTCCAACTCGGCAGCGAGAGCATCGGGAGAACCGTGAACATCGTGCGCCACAACATGAGCCGCTGCGGCAGCAACCTTTGCATATCGTCCTTCATCGAGAGGATCGTCGCCTGCCCGATAGGTAAAGCTGTGGATGGTAGCGTCCTGCCCAAGCGCCGCGCGAGCGACCGCGACGATCGCGCTTGAATCGATTCCGCCGGACAACGTGGTCGCGACCGGCGTATCGGCGCGCAGATGGAGCATCACGCTCTCGACAAATAATGAACGCAGTTCCTCAGCCGCATCCGAACGGGAGCGGCGGTTCGACCGCGACTCCGAAATCGGCGCCCACCACATGAATTGTCTGATCCGCGCAGGATCATCGAGGGATACTTCAAGACCGCCCCCCGGCGGGATTTGCTTGATCGCGCGAAAGAACGTCCCTTCATCGGCGTCGGTCACGGCGTAGCGGAGAAAGCGATGCACCACAGCCGCATCGGCAGCCAGCGGCTTTTCGAGCAACGCCGTCAAAGGGCGAATTTCCGATGCAAACGCGAACCGGTCGCGTTCAGCGAAATAGTAAAGAGGCTTGATCCCGAAAGGATCACGGATCAGCGTAAGAACATTCCGATCCAGATCGAGATAGGCAAACGCGAACATGCCGACGCAATTGGCGAGAGCTGAAATCCCCTCTGCAGCAAACGCGCGAAACAGCACTTCGGTATCACCGGCAGAAATCCATTGCCGCCCACCAAGAAACGATTTGCGCAGCTCGGCGTGGTTGTAAATCTCGCCGTTATAGGTGATCGCCCGGCGCGCCTCCTCATCGATCATAGGCTGCGCGGCGGCAGAACTAAGATCAATGATCGACAATCGCCTGTGGGCTAGACCGATGCGCGCCGGCTGCGGCAGAGCCGCTGCAGCAAACGACTTGATATTGCCTCCTTCGACGGCGGCATATCCGAAACCATCCGGCCCGCGATGCACCATGGCATCCGCCATGGACACGAGATCGCGCCCAAGCCGGCCCGACGGACTGCGTTCAACGATCCCGGCTATTCCGCACATGACGCCATCAATGAAAGCGCAGCAGCGTTTAATTGAAGAGCACGCAACATTAAAACTGCTTCAGAGATTTTGATGCTCAGAACTAAGTCGTCTGATCTGCAGTGCCGGTGCACCCGCGATTACCACATGACCATCCGGGAAGGACCGGTTGACCACCGAGTTTGCGCCTACAATCGTATGATCGCCGAGCGTGACTCCCGGCAAGATCACCGCTCCAAATCCGATCCAACACGAGCGGCCGATCCTGATCCCCTTGGTCGGAGGCGCGAGATCGAAGTCATTGAAGTCGTGATCCTGCGAAATAATGCCGACATTCGCACTCCATATAGTCCCTCGTCCAATATGGAGACCATCGGCAGCATTGATGTAGCATCCACCGCTGACCGCCAGACTCCGCCTGACATCGGAGCATTCATCCTCAATACTCAGTTCTTTGGAATGAAGAACTCGGGATGTGAAATGCTTGCCATAGCGACAATCGCCATCGAGACGCATCAAACGCTGAGCAAGTCCATTGATGGTCCACAGTGCAACGCCAGTGCCCGGAACATAGCCGGGCGCGAGTTTCGACAATGAAGAACGCAACTTCATCACAGTATCCGTGCCCCTTGCGAGATAGCAGCAGGCGCGGCGGCGCGAGCGAATGACACCACGCGTCCGTCTTGCATTTCCAGAACAAAGTCGGCGGCATCGACCAGCGCGGGGCGGTGTGTGATGGCAATAATAGTGATCTCACCCTTCAGAGAGCGGATCGATGAAACAACGGACTCCTCCGTCGCGGCGTCGAGTGCGCTGGTCGCCTCGTCTAGCACGAGCAGGCGCGGATTTCCGAGCAATGCGCGCGCGAGGGCAAGCCGTTGCCGCTCGCCACCGGAGAGACGGCTGCCGTGATCGCCGACCACGGTCTCGATTCCAGCGGGTAGCCTGTAGACGAAACCGGCGGACGCCCTACCGAGCGCGGCGTGCAATTCACTATCTGCCGTCTTGGGCATAATCCAGCGAAGATTGTCCGCGATGCTTGCGTTGAACAGGACCGGATCCTGGCCGAGATAACCAATCCCCTTACGCCACACCGAGGCGGGCAGATCGTTCAACGAATGACCGTCGACCGTCACGCTTCCCTGCGTTGGCCGTCGCAGGCCAAGAATGCAGTCGAGCAATGTCGTCTTGCCCGCGCCGGTAGGCCCGGTGATGACAACAAAAGCACCCGCCGGAATCTGCAAGGATACGTCCGACAGGATCGCCCGCGCATTTAGTTCGACAGACACGTGAGCCAGCGCAATTGAAGCGGCGCCATGGTCTTGCCATCCCGTTGGCGCAACCAATCCGCCGGGCTCGCGTGCAGCGCCGGCCTCGGCCAGCTTCTCGACAACGGCGTCGAATGCCGGGAGAGCAAGGCCGATAGATTGGAGGCACTGCCGCAGGCCGGTCACCTTCGGAAACAGCCGCACGAACATCGCAACGATGACCAGAATCGTCCCGACGTCGATGGCGAATAGCGCCGGCCCAGACGCCAACAGAGCCACGACGAGCAGCCCGCTGGCGTACTCAAAAACGGCGCGAACAATCTGAACATCGAAACTGTTGGCAAAGGTCAGTTGCCGCAACCTTTCGATCGCCGCCCCCAGCCTGCTAACGGCCCGAACCTCAGTCGAGGTCGCTTTGACAAACTTGGCGCCAGCCATAAGCTCGCCCGCATCGGCCTGGAAATCCGCGTTAACCGCGGTCATCTCGCGTCCATGAGCGAGCGCACGGCGCACCAGTCCTCGGGTTACAACGAAGAGCAAGCAACCAACGCCCACCAGCAGGGCAACCACCACAGGCGCAATCAAGAGTGCGATCACCACCTGCACGACAATATAGAGTATCGAGGTGACGATCAGGTTGGCCTGGTAGAAGGCGCCGCCGAGCCGCTGCGGCTCGGTTACTGCAGATGCGATCAGGTCACCCGCCCGTCGTGAGCGAAAAAAACTGTAGTCCGCGGTGAAAAATGCCGAAAATAGACGATGTTGCCACGACGCGACATAATCGGTCTGGAGACGCGAGGAGAGATAAGCCTGATAGAGAAAAACAACGGCGCTGAAGAGAATAAGAACACCGATCAGGACAGCAACGCCACCAGTTGTCGACGGTAACCCCAGAAAAGCAAGTAAGCCCTCGAGAAAACGGCTGACCGCGTCACTTGCGCCGCCCTGCTCCCCCGCGGATTTGGTCAACAGCGGCAGCAACGCTGCAATCGTCGCGCCTTCCAGCAATGCGCTAGCAAAGGTCACAACGACCAGGAGCGGCAATCGCCATCCGGCGACGGCATAGGCGTCACGTATCAGGGCGCGAAACGATCCCATGTCTAGGATGTCTGCCCTTGAAAAGAATGAGCAGAAGCGCTCTTGCGGTGCACGACATATTCTCCATCAATCCACTCACCGCCCGCGAAGCTGCCATCGGCGATAGCGGCGAATGTTTCAGCAAACTGCCGCGCACGCGCCGTCACGGAATGTTGCCGCAACACAAGAGTCCGGCCCGCATCGGCGATGCGCTGGGCGCGGTCAGGATCGGACTCAAGCCAGCGATGCGCCTCCATCACGTCTTCCGGCTCGCAGACAACACAGTTCTCGCCATGCTTGAAACCCGCCGCCGCAAATCCGGAAAACGGCTTACCGACCAGAACCGCGCCAGCAGACGGGATTTCAAAGAACTTACGGATCGGCATGTCGATGCCCGAACCGCATGTGTAAGCATAGCGAGACTGCTGCAGGCGCAGATTGAAGTCGAGATTAAGCCATCTCTGGGCCAGCTTCGGCTCCTTCCGGATCAGACGCAGCCGTTTTGCAAGGCCCATGGCGCGCCGCAGCGGACTTTCCGCAACGGGATCAAGGTTCGCCTGGCGCAGACGCTCGCCCGCAATCCGGCGCGCTGCATATTGAATACCGACCACCGACCAGGGATGCGGCCGGTGTGACAGGCTGGTAAAGCAAGCCTCGCCCGCAGCGATAAAATGCAAAACCGAAGCAACCCGTTGGAAGTTGTCCCTCACGTAAGAAGCCCAACTGTCAGTGACATGTCCGGCGAACTTTTCGCCAGCCAGCGAAGGCATGTCCTTTCGGAGCGGGCTGAAGGCCGGCCCGAAGCCCATGACATAATCTGTCCGCCGCCGAATCGCGTCGATATCTCTTTCTGTCCAGTAAAAGAAGTCAGACTCCAGAAACAAACCGATGCGCGGGATTGAAAGACGCTCGAACGCACGGGCGATTCCCGCCAATAGCAGCAAATCGCTCCCGGGAAAGGAGAACTCATAAGCCGAGTTCCACACTTCTGGCTGCATCGGTTCGCCATAGATGTCCGAAAACAAGATGTGCGTGTTTGTTATCGCAGCGTCAAACGGCCCGTTATCGTCGATAAATGCGTCCAACCCCTTCGCTAATTGCGCAGAGGACACATAGCCCGGCCCAAAAAAGTGAACGTCTGCTGCCTGCGCGAGCATGGCGGGGACGAGATTGCGCGTCGGAACCAGAAAGCGCGCATCAATGTCTATGTAGAGAATTCTCATAATCGATTGAAATGGAACAGCCGAAGAGCGGCCTAGAACCACTTAGGTCCAATCAAGCCGAAAAGCGGATTCCTCCACCAGATGTTTGGAACCGTCTTCCACGCATCGCACGTATCGCAAGGCTTCACTTCACCCAGGCGACCTTCAAGATCCATCGCACGCAACTCTTCGATCTTTCCGTGCTGATAGAGTTCGACGAACGAATGATCTTTCAAGCTCCCAAGCTGGAGATCACCTTGTTCCTCCGGATAGACCATGCAGCAGGCGAGCGCATTGCCTTCCCGTGAAACAATGCGTGTCTTGTGCAAATGATAACATGGATACGGCTGCTGCTGAATCTTGCGCGTATCGTTATGAAATGGTGAGTCGACCTCTTTCTTTCGCGATTTCAACTCGCGCATCAAGGTTGAATTCGCCACCTTGGCGGAAGACGTAGCCGGCAAAACGTCAGCAACGACAGCGGCCCGTCGCGAGGCCTCCCTCGCCCGCTCCTCGCCCTCCAGAATGGCTCCCGTATCGATCTGGCCCGCCCAATTTACAAAAGGCTGAACCTGAATCGTGCCAACGCGTCCGAGATGGGGCTTCCAGAACGCCCTGAATTGCTCGACCTGCTCATCGTCATTCAGGACACTCATGACTTGGATGAACACTGTCATCGGCTTTGCGGATTGATTGACGGCATCCAGAAACTCAATCGTGTTTCGCACAACCTTATCGTACTCATCGGCTGCATTGATGCGACGATATTGCGCGGCAGAGGTCGCGTTTACCGATATCGTAATTTGATCGAGTCCCGCATCGGCCAGAATCTCGCCCCAGCGCCGGCCGATCAGAAT
Organism: Afipia sp.; assembly: GCA_017308595.1. Taxonomy (GTDB): domain Bacteria; phylum Pseudomonadota; class Alphaproteobacteria; order Rhizobiales; family Xanthobacteraceae; genus Afipia. Next base: position 491,036 of record JAFKER010000005.1, on the reverse strand, counting down.
TCCATTGGACGTAAGCCGTATCTGTATCTTTGGGTCATGCGCCTTGATGTGACGGACGGCTCGCTCAAGATGCGGATACAAAAACGGCTCGCCAAAGCCGACGAGATTGACGGCATCAAGCGAGCCTTCTTCAAGTTTTCCGGAAAATGCCCGCTCGAATGTCGCCCAATCCATGTGCGAGCCCTTGACCCCGATATCCAGGCTTTTGGGGCAATATGTACATTTCAGATTGCACTTGTCAGTGATCTCGATCGTGAGACCTTGCTTGTGACCGTGCAGATAGTGATATCGCAGAACAGTCTTGCGCCAGAAAAGGGATATCAGCCGCGAATTCTCGGCCATCTCATTCAAACGCGCAACGAACGCCACCCGTCTGTGGGTTGGTATCGTGTGATACAACCGATACAAAGATCGCATCATGGGATTTTCCTCGGTGAGAATCTCACACTGAACATTATCGTTTAAACCGCACGCTTGATCTTTGATACACGGCGCCCTTCAAACGCCTCGTCAAAAGCCGCACGGAGAATTTCTTTCACATTGGGGACACTGAAACGATCAAACACCTGGTGCTGCGCGGCCTGTCCAATCGACTTCGCGGCACTCGGGCTTGCAAGCCACCTTTCCAGAACAGCAGCAGCAGCAGCTATATCACGATGCGGGACGAGAACGCCCGTTCGTCCATTGTCGATCAAAGCCCTATGGGTTTCATGATCGTACGCAACCGTTGCAAGCCCTGCCCCCAACGATTCGAGAAGGGCGGAACCTTGCATCGGCGCAATCGAATAATCGCACGCCTTCATCGCGGCAAGCGCACCCGAATGCGGCAGAAGTCCCGTGACGACAATGCGCTTTTCAAGGCCCAGTTCCCGGGCGCGCGCTTCGATGGCAGCCCGCTCCGTCCCATCGCCAATAAAAATAAGCGTTCCGGCATGTCCGGGAGAAACAGCACGAGCGAATATTTCGAGCGCATCCCCCGCGAGTTTTTCGGGATGTAACCGTCCCACAACAACGACACGCGGCTGCGGAGCAGAGAGAACCTCCGGCGGAGCATCCGTAACAGACGCATTTACAAGCTGACGCAAATCGAGCGGCTGAATCCAACACGAGATCTTCGACCTGTCCATTCCCAGCCTTGAATAGAAATCGGGCGAGAGCGACGGCGCGCCGGTATAGCGATCAAAGCGGCGATAGACGACCAAGCGATACCAGTTGGGCAGAACCTTCCTTATCAAACTTGGCAGGTTTTGCTGTTGCGGAAGAATGGTTTCCCAGAATGCTTCGATGAAGCAGACAGAAGGCAATCGCCACGCTTCCTTTGACAGCAGCGTCAAGGCAGCTGGAATATGCGGTCCACAAACCTGCACAACGTCTGGCTGAAACTGTCGGACAACCTCGTTGATAAATCTCACGGTCTTCGGAACATGAGTCAAACCAGCCAACGCGAGCCGTGCGCCTCGATGCGTCCGAGTAAACTGAACCTCTCGATACTCAATGGTATCGGTGAGCCGCTGGTTTAGGTCGGCACGGCCGAAGGGCACGATGTAGAGCACCTCATCGAACATCTGGCCAAAATTATAGTAGAGTTCGAGCGAGGCCTCATCATCACGGCGGATAATACCCTTAGCGACAGCCTCATCGACCGTGTTGTAGCCGATCATCAACATGCGGCGCGGCTTCGTTGCGGAACGCGCCGACGGTGAACCAGAAGAATCGCTGCGAACTGCAATGGTCATCTGGTCACAGGAACCATTCTTACATCTTCATTCTCTCCTTCCACGCGACCGACAACAATCGCAGGAGAGCCCGCAACGAAAGTACCTTCTGGAACATCCCGATTGACGAAACTGTTGGCGCCAATGACTGACTTACGACCGACAGTCACCCCTGAAACCACAATGCTGTGAGGGCCGATATAGACCCTCTCGCCGATAGTGACCGGGTTCTTACGCACTGGAAGCTTGCCACCCGAAAGGGACCAATGAACCGTGTCGTGGGAATAGATGTGAACACCGGCCGATATGGAGCAATAATCCCCAATTTGCAGACCGCCGCCAGATCCGTCGAGAATACAGTCCGGACCTATCCAGGTATTGCGTCCGACCTTCACATCACCCAGCACGAGCACATTGTCGTACATGGTCGTACCTTCACCGAATCCATACATCGCGGCATTATCGCCACGTTCTGTCAGAAGATCGCCAATGGACACCCGCCGATTGAACTGAATTTTCTTGCGGCGGGACAACTCGCCAAGAAATTCCCGCACAAGCTGCAGCATTTCATCTGTCCTCTCGACAGATGGTCGCCCTTCTCCTGAAAGTCCTTCTGACATATCGACCTCACACCTGCCGGTCAGACGTTCAAGCCCCGGAAATAGTCCGCTGTCCGCAAGATGCCCTCGTCGAGATCGGTCTCCGCTTCAAAACCGAGCAACTCGCGCGCCTTGTCGATGTTCGGAATGCGCAACTCAATATCGGCGTAGTCCTTCCGTACGAATTTTATCTTCGATGTAGACTCAAGAACGCGAGTCACAGTGTTGGCAAGCCCGTAAATCGTGATAACCGCTCTCGCATTACCGACATTGAACGTCTGCCCTATAGCTGCGGGATGCTCGAGTGCGAGCATCAACGCGCGCACCATGTCTTCGACATAGCACCATGCGCGGATTTGATTGCCCTGTCCGTGAATCTCGATTTCCTCACCACGGATCGCACGCTTGATGAAGGTCGAAAGTGCGCCTTCGCCCACCTGGCCAGGCCCATAAACATTGAACGGGCGGACAACCACGGCCGGCATCTTGAACTCATGAAAGTGCGCGAGTGCCATATGCTCGCCCGCGAGTTTCGACACCGCGTAGGTCCATCGTGCTTCGCCAACCGCACCGATAACAGCAGACGACAACTCGGTCGTCTGAAAGGCCTGACTGCCAAAAATCTCGCTGGTCGAAAAACTCAGTATCCGCTTTAGGGAGCCAAGATTGCGCGCGGCTTGAAATATATTGGCAGTCCCCACGATGTTCACATCAAGGGTTGTCGTAGGGCTTTTGATCACTGTATCGATGCCGGCGATCGCCGCACAGTGCACGATGCGGTCCGGCTGAGCAGCCAGAACCGCCGATGTGACCGCATGCCCGTCCCTGATGTCGCCATTCACGACCGTCAGATTTGGATGACCCATGAGTCCTGTGGTCTGGAGGGAATTTCGCGCAAAATTATCAAAAACAACGATCTTGTTGCTGTCGATCAGCTTGCCCGCGAGCGTAGCTCCGATGAATCCGGCGCCACCAGTAATGAAGATTGTTTCGTTGGAGATCATCTCAATTCGTTCGGTTTGAGTGCATGTTGATTGTGCTGCGAGCCTCGAATGGGGACCCCGGACATACCAGTTTGAAGCGCTGCGGCGCCCGAGCGTCCTTCAAATACATCCAGCCATGTATCGAGATTCAGGAGGGACCAGACCAGCAAACGTCGATTTTGCCGGCCCTCGACATGATCCATCACAAGCTGCTGGACGATGTCGCGATCGAGATAGTTCCAAAGTCGCGCGTCGGACCGCATCAAAGTCCGGCGAACGTAGTCGATGCTTTCTCCGCGAAACCAGCTTGCATCTGGGCCGGAAAATCCCTGCTTGATTGCCTCTGTCGTATTCGGCGGAATATGGCGGCTCATCGCGGATCGGAGAATGAGCTTTCCGTCATTCGTGCGAGCGAAGTACGTGCCGGTCTTGGAACCGGGCGTGTTCTCGTCGATACGAACGACTTCGCCGAGATTGGCAAGTTTCATCGCCAGCGGCACACGGCCCGCGAAATCGACAAGATCATTATCAAGAAATGGAACCCGGGCTTCGAGGCTATGCGCCATCGATACCTTGTCCTCGATTACAAGAAGCCCGTGCAGAAAGGTTTTCGCTTCAAAATAAAGCGAGTGATTGATGTAGTCCTCCGGACTGGACAATTCCGCGGCATGATTGTCGAAAACGCTCCGAAATATCTCGAGCGTATCGAGACGAGAAGCGGCTGGACCGAGCGGCCCGAAAATGTCCGGCACAGCCTCTCCGGGAAGAAGGCGTTGCCAGAAGCCATAATAGCGGTTCACGTAATCATCGAAGCTAGTCGAAGCAGCCGTTCGATAGTAGCGCCACGGATAGCCTGCAAAAAGTTCGTCTCCGCCTGCACCGGACAGAACAACCTTCCCGAACCGGCTTGCAAGCTTGGCCGCGTAAAAATTTGGATAACACTGGCCGACACGCGGCTCCTCAATATGCCAAACGAGCGAGCGCATGCAGCGCTCCATATCGCCGGCCTTGAGAACCATTTCGTAGTGTTCTGTTCCAAAAAGATAAGACATGCGCTCGGCAGCACGGCGCTCATCGCTCGCAAGTTCAAGACCCGAAGCGGACGAGAGATCGAAGCCCACGGTGAAAGTATGCAGCATCGGGCTTTGCCGCGCAGCGATCGCTGTGATCGATCCGGAGTCCATGCCGCCTGAGAGATATGAACCAACCGGGACGTCGCTGACGAGCTGACGGCCCACAGCCTGTTGAAACAGAAAATCGACTTTGTCTTCCGCCGCCGCCCTGTCCGTAACCGAGCCATCGTCCTCGAACCGGAAGTCCCAATAGCGTTGTGGCTCCGGGAGCCGCTTCGCACTCGCATCGATCGAAAGAAACGTGCCTGCGGGCAATATGCTCACGCCCTTGAAAAGCGTCCGATCGGTCAAGAAATTCTGAAAGGTCATGTATTCCACAAGACCGTCGGGATCGATGGTCGCGCGGAATTCGGGAGCCGCCAGAAACGCCTTGATCTCCGACGCAAACAGCACCGTGCGACCGTTCGTCCAGACGTATAGGGGCTTCACGCCGAACCGGTCGCGCGCCAGAAGCAACCGCTTGCGGCGGCGGTCCCACAACGCAAAGGCGAACATGCCGTTGAATTTCTCGATCGCCCGTTCGCCCCATTGACGGATTGCGGCAAGCGCGACCTCGGTGTCCGAGCGCGATCGAAACTGATGACCGAGCGCTTCAAGATCAACGCGAAGATCGAGAAAATTATAAATCTCGCCGTTGTAACTGATCACCAACCCGCCATCGGCTGATGCCATCGGCTGATGCCCTGCGGGAGTGAGATCAATAATCGCCAAGCGTCGGTGACCGAGCCCCAGAGGCCCGTCCGTGAATGCGCCCTCACCGTCAGGACCACGATGGGCGATCGCGTCGGTCATTGCACGCAAGACGACCGGCGAAGCCGGCGCACCGTCAAGATGAAAAATACCTGCGATCCCGCACATCTTATGCGTCGATCACCGAAAGATCACGAATGGAAGCGCCATACGAAAGAGTCACGAACGTCTCGCGATAACGGTAATGCCGGCTTCTTCAACACGCTCATGCTCAATCACAAGGCCGAGGCTCGCGCACCAATCGCGGACATCCTCCGGAGTTTGCCGATGAGCATTGCGAGGGGCATACCAATCGAAATTGATATGGTTCATTTCCTCAAGCGTCATTTGCGGCTGGTGAAATGCCTTGAAGACATGCCAGTAGAACAGGCGCTGAATATCAATCTTTCCCGCAGGAATACCGAGCAGTTCGATATTTTCCGGCACCTCGACCGTTAATCCCAGATCGCCGAGAACCTTGCCCAGCCTGGTCAAAGGCATCACAGCATCCCACCCATCTTGGGGTGACATCGCCTGCAAGCGCTCGCGGATGTAATCGTCGGTGAATTCGCGGATCGGACCCTTCTTGCGATACACATAAAACAGAATGCGTCCACCAACCTTCAGATGCTTGACGACCGCCGCCAGCGCCGCGCGGGTGTTATCGGTATGATGAAGCACCCCTTCGGAGAAAATCAGATCGACGCTCTGCTCCGCAAGCGGAAGCTGCAACAAATCAGCTTGCACGAACTCGCCGGGCAAGCCGCGCTCACGAAAGCGCTGCTTTGCGACATCAACCGCATCGGAAACATCGACGCCAACATAACGAAGGCGATCCAGCACTGGTTCGAACAAGGCAAGCCCTGAAAGCGCGGCTCCGCAACCCGCATCGAGAACAATCGGATGCTCACCGGACTGAAACAGCCACTCGGCGCTGGTCACATCGCCGTACTTCTCGATGAGCCAGCTTCGCATGTTGTCGGCAAGCCTGCCTTCAAACGTATCGCGCTTTGCCCATTTGAATCCGAAGGCTTCCCGTGTCTGCCCCTGAGCTTCGGACACGAATTCCCGAGCCCTCGGAATTCCTCGAACCATGGTCAGTTCGCGGCCATGAGCAACGAAGCTTTCACCGTCGCGCGGAAGCTCGACGCCCAACAGATCGTTAAACCAGGAGGTCGCCATCTCAGCGCGCCTTGTCAATGCGCTTGATACAATCGACTACATACTTGTAGTCGTCCTCGCTCATGCGATTGTGAAGCGGGATCGCCATCGTATTACGTTCGCAATCGCGGGCCGCCGGGAAGTCGTCGTCGCGACATCCAAAAGTCTTTTGGTAATAACCCAGCATGTGAATGGCGTGCGTGCCGGGGCGCGTCGCAACGCCCATCTCGTGAAGCCGGGCCATGATCTCGTTTCGCGGCAGCGGGGAGCGGTTCGGATCCACCGTGGTGACATATGCCTGCCAGGCGTGCCGCCCGTCATTGGGCGCGATGGGATGACGCAACCAGCCAATATCCGAGAGCTGCTCTCTGTAATATCGCGCCCAGACGTCGCGCTCGTCGATAAACGCATCGAGCTTCTCCAACTGCACGAGCCCGATGGCCGCCTGTACATCTGTCATTCGATAATTGAATCCGAGTTCATCGAACGCCGGCAGCAAATAGGGCTGAGCACCCAGATGGCGCTGCTCTTCTGAGATAGATGCACCGTGATTACGCAAAACCTGCGCGCGTGCGGCGAGATTGTTATCGCTCATTGTCAGCATCCCACCCTCGCCTGTCGTGATCGACTTGCGCGGATGAAAAGAGAAGCACCCCGCCAACCCAAGCGTACCGGCTGGACGTCCCTTGTAGTGAGCGCCAGCGGCGCAGGCTGCGTCTTCGAAGATAACAACATGCGGCGGCAGCGCGGAACGAAGGCTATCGATGTCCGCGCACAGTCCGAACAAGTGAACCGCGATCACGGCTTTGGTCCGCGCAGTCACCTTCGCGGCGGCTGATTTGGGATCAATATTGTACGTGACCGGGTCGACGTCACATATGACAGGCGTCGCTCCGCAATAAAGGACTGAATTGGCGGTAGCGACCCATGTAAACGCAGGAACAATGACTTCATCGCCCGGCCCGATGCCAAATGCCGCCAGCGCCAGATGCAGCGCAGTGGTGCAACTCGTTGTCGCCAATGCATGAGGCACCTCATGACGCTCCGCGAAGGCCTTTTCAAAAGCCGCAACACGCGGCCCCTGCGTCAGCCAACCGCTTTGCAACGGCTCGCGAACGGCAAGCCACTCCTCTTCACCCGTCGAAGGCAATGCGATCTGAACTACACGCTTCGGAGCTTCGGTCATTTTTTCCGTGATCTTGTTCATTGAACCTGCTTTTCGGCCCTACAGACGTCAGCCACGCGCGGCGATATTTCTGCGGCTTTCAACTTCGGAAATATGGTTGCTGCGCCAGGTAATCAGGCGGCTCAACCCCTCGCGCAGATCCACGCCGGCCGTAAATCCAATTTCCGCGGATGCCTTGCGTGGATCGCCGATGCGGTTGCGGACCAGCGTCGCCTGGCTTCGCGGCGCATAGTTGATCGGCAGGTTGCAGCCGGTCAAATTGAGCAGCATCTCAGCGACCTCCTTTAGTGAAGTTCGCTTACCGGTTCCGACATTATAGAATCGATCGGTCGCGGTCGCCGCCATCCCGCAGATGTTGGCGCGAGCACAGTCCTCCACAGCCACGAAATCGAATGCCTCAGAACCGTCTCCAAAAATCGTCGGCCCCTCGCCACGGTCGATCGCATCCAGCATCTTCATGATGACGGCGATGTAAGCCCCGCGATAATCCTGCCGTGGGCCATACACATTCATGTAACGCAGACCGACATAGTCGAGGCCGTAGCGATGATGATAAGCTCGCGCCATGGCTTCGCCGCAGATCTTCGTAGCGCCGTAGAAATTCTTGTTGTTGAAGGGATGATCTTCATCCATAGGCTCCACCAGCGCATCGCCATAGACTGACGCCGATGACGACCACACCAACCGCTTCACGCCCTCAGCAACACATGCGTCAAGAACGTTGAAGGTGCCGCGCACATTCGTCTCAAAGGCCGAGCGGGGAAATTCGTGACATTGCAACAGCCAAAGCGCAGCAAAGTGAAAGACGCCATCGGCTCCCTTCAACGCTGATTGCAGAATATCACTCTGCAGAATATCGCCGCCCACGTCGTAGATCTTAACGCGCGGATCTCGAAGCGCTCCCGCAAGATTCTGGTGAGTTCCCCGCACGAAGTTGTCGTAAATCAGGATTTCCCGAACATCCTGCGAAGTGAGTTGATCCACCGTGTGCGATCCGATCAGGCCCGCCCCGCCGATCACAACCATCTTCTTGCCGCGAATATCCACCTCTGGTCTCCAAATCCTATTCAGATTGAATCAATTCGATCCGCTCGCCGGACACCATGCGGTATCGTTCACCGGTGCGCGTGCATACGAGATCGTCCCCCATCCGCTCGCCGGCGCGGCTCATCCAGCCGACACGCCGGGCCGGATTTCCGACCATCAGGGCAAATGGCGGCACGTCCTTTGTGACAACCGCACCCGCGCCGATGAAACAGTACTCTCCCAGCGCGTGACCGCAGACAATTGTCGCATTCGCTCCAATGCTCACCCCTCGTCCAACCGGCGTCGGACGAAACTCGTCCTTCCTGCTCACGTTGGCGCGTGGATTGGTGACATTGGTAAAGACACAGCTTGGGCCGCAGAAAACATCGTCAGCAAGCTCGACACCATCGTAGAGCGCGACGTTGTTCTGAATTCTGCATCCGTTCCCGACCCGGACACGCGGACCGATCATGACATTCTGGCCGATCGAGCAGTTCTCGCCGATCGTCGTGCCGCTAAGGATATGGCAGAAGTGCCAGATGCGTGTGCCGGAGCCGACAACAGCTCCTTCATCCACGTAACTCGACGCATGGATCAGCGCGCCGGGGAAACGCGGATCCTCGCGCATCTCCGTCATGAACGGACCACGCGCATCGAAGGATGTCGCCACTCGTGACCCGAAGTGACGGGCAGATTCCGGAATGTCGAAACGATGTCGATGGATGCTCTTACTTCATCAAGACCGAAGCCGCGCCCTGCAACAATCTCTTCGTAACTCTTGGTATGAAGATCGGTGAACCCTTCGGAAAATTCCACTTCCTCACCATCGACCGTGATGGACCGAAAGGTCGTCTTCTTCCCCTGCACACTGACGGGCAGATCATTGCGATCAACCGACAAGAACCAGCTCACATCCGCATTCGCGCATTCGAGGAAGCCCGCGGCACGTTCAGCCTCACGAAGATGCGCCTCGTTTCGCTTCACCGGACCAAAAACAAAACTCAGCATGTCGAAGAAATGGACGCCGATATTGGTTGCAACGCCGCCTGATTTCGCGTCGTCACCCTTCCAGGACGCGTAGTACCAGCGGCCGCGCGACGTAATATACGTCAAGTCGACCTTATGCCGCTTGCCACTCGCCTTGAACCGATCACGCAACGCGATAATCGCCGGATGCAAGCGCAACTGAAGGATGGTTGAAATACGACGCCCGGTATCGCGCTCGATTTCGGCCAGACTGTCGATGTTCCATGGATTGAGAACCAGCGGCTTCTCGCAGATCGCGTCCGCACCCGAACGCAACGCGAAGCGGCAGTGGGCATCGTGAAGATGATTGGGCGAACAAATCGAGACATAGTCGATTTTCTCGCCACGGCGCCGAAGCTTGTCCACATGACGATCGAACCGCTCGAATTCCGTGAAAAAATGCGCCTCAGGAAAATGACTATCGATGACACCCACCGAGTCATTCGGATCGTAAGCAACCTTAAGGTCACCTCCGACAGCCTGCATGGCCTTCATATGACGCGGGGCGACATACCCTGCGGCCCCAATGAGTGCGAACGACGTCATGATATTATCCTTAGAATTCCTGCGCTGCCATTTCCAAGCTACCGCAGTCCGGGTGACTCTCGTCACCAGACCATTGCTAGATATAACCGCCGGAGGTCGGGAATCCGCTATCCAGCTATTGTCAGGCCGTAGCGACCGCCTCTGCGTCGAGCGATACACGAACTTTCCGACCCAGAAAGTCGAGTAGAACCGCCACGCGATTGCGATCGCTTAACCCGTCAAAAAGTCCAAAACTATCGGCAAAAGCACCAGCCAGCACGCGTACCTTTTCGCCCAGAGAAAACCGCGGGCGATGCTCCACCTTGATGAAGCCACGCTCGTCTTCTCGGGATTTCAGCAACATAAGCACATCTTGTGCGACAGGTGTGGGGTCCTGGCCGTTGGCAACGAGATAACATACGCCGACCGTCGACTGAATTGATCGCCATCGCTGCGTCGCCATATTGATCCGAACGAACACATATCTTGGAAACAAAGGCGCAGCGACCCACTCAATCTTCCGCGCATGACTGCGACGTTTCAAGTAGTGAGGCAGATAAACCTCAAATCCCTGCTGAGCTAGATTGCGCGCCGCCTTCGCTTCATTGTTGATCTGAGTGTGCACGACATACCATGCACCGTCTCCTTGTACGTTCATGGCATTTGCCTCCGACGAACGGCGGCATCAAGGCCGAGTAACTTCGGAGCAAGGACCTTTGAAGGACCGTAGATTCGGACAGCCTCATCGAAGACATCACGGGCATTGACCACATCCGTGATAACAATGGCATCAAACGGAAAGGTCACCGCATCATAAGACGAGACCACCGGATTGCCTACAAACGGTTCCGGCGTGGCGTCTTTGTCAACGACTGCAACAATCGACACCCCGGTTTCGACTGCCGAAAGCAAAGCAATCTCGGCCAAATCCGACTTGCCCGAAAGAACAAGATTCCGGAAGTCTCGCGACTTCGCGATTTCAAAAACTTCAAGGCAATTCGCCTTTGCCTGCCTGAAGAAAGAGAATGAAGAGGATAGGTATTCGACCGTCAGACGCGATTTCTCGGTAAAGCCGTGCGGCGTGAGATAGTATGCGTAACGGCGCGCAGGCGCCTGACTGACTTTTACAAGCCCTTTTCGCACGCAACGCTTCAGGTAAGCATTCACGAGGCCAAGTGCGATGCCAAGTTCTGCTGCAAGATGCCGCTGCGACCTCGCTCCATCGCTTTCGACAGAGTTCAGGAGTCCGAGAACAATCCGATCTTCATCACCTTGGTTGGTTTGGGCTGATCGCATCATGACGTGCTTTATCGAACGGACGGGTACTCGCTTCTATCTTGTTCACGGCGTGAACGTCAAGCCTTATGTTCACCTTGTGAACATATCAAGATATTGAAATCAAACGATAATTATTGGCCGTAAAGAAGCCGGGTCCGGCCGTCCCATATGGGGAGCGTACTTAACAAGACTGCGGGGTAACCACTCGAGATTACACAAGACAATGCGTAAAGGTTTGCACCTCAACAACTTTGTGTTTTGTCAACTTCACTAATACAAGTCAGCAGCAATCATCATCCGACTATTTAAAGTCACCGCGTGAAACAAAAACTCCTCTACGTCGTCACCGAGGACAAGGCCTTCCTGTCCCATCGGCTCCCCATGGCTCGCGCGGCGCGTGACGCCGGGTTTGATGTTCACGTCGCAACGTCAGTCGGATCGCATGCGGATGCCATCCGCGCCGAAGGCTTTACAGTTCACTCAATACCGCTGCGGCGAGGTGGACTCTCTCCTTTGGGCGCCATCTCGACCATCAGAGCACTTCGCAAGATCAAACGTGAGCTGTCTCCTGCCATCGTCCATCACGTCGGCATGCAGATTTGCGTGCTCGGCGGCGTTTCCTCGCTTGGAATGACAACACCGCAGATCAATGCAATGACGGGGCTCGGTTATGCGTTTACTTCAACAACGCCACGGGCACTTGTTCTTCGCATCGTGATTGCGATCGCGTTGCGATTTCTGCTCAATCGAGATCACGCAGTCTTTCTTGTTCAGAATCCCGACGATCGCGCCGCTCTCGAGACGATCGGAATCGATCCCCACAGGCTGGCTCGTATTCCCGGCTCAGGTGTCGACACTGACAGGCTGATCCCGCTTCCAGAGCCCGACGGCCCGATCACGGTTGGATTTGCGGGCCGGCTCCTGACCAGCAAGGGCATCCGCGCGCTGGTGGCCGCACACCGGCTTCTGCGCACGCGTGGCGTGGACATTCGGCTGCGCATCGCCGGAGATCCTGATCCAGCCAATCCGGATTCGGTCGCGCTCGACGAAGCGAGACAATGGAACAACGAGCCTGGCATTACCTGGCTGGGACATGTGGCAGACATCACGACGCTATGGCGTGACTGCCATATCGCGGCGCTGCCTTCGCATCGAGAAGGCCTGCCAAAAAGTCTCCTGGAAGCAGCAGCATGCGGCCGGCCGCTCGTTGCCACAGACGCGCCCGGTTGCCGCGAGATTGCGATCCCTCGTCAAACCGGCTTGCTCGTGCCGATTGAAAATCCGCAAGCGCTTGCCGATGCGATCGGCGAGTTGGCGTCCTCGCGCGAGCTGAGAGCACAATATGGTACGGGAGCGCGGCAGCTTGTAGTCGAGACAATGTCGGCTCAGGCTATTGGCGCAGCGACGGTCGACCTTTACAGAGAACAGATCGCACGCGCGCACTGACCTGTACTGCACGATCCCTAGTATCTCGCCAGGTTTTAAGAGATCAGAACGGCGAAAACCGACGCGTCTCGCATTTGTCGTTGATCACCGCCGGACGCCAGTTCGCAACCGTTTCACCTTTCAGAAAGAAGGTAAAATAGCGCAGTTCACCGCCTGAGCTTCCGCGGGAACATACGGTCCACTTTTCAGGCCCGGACTGCGCCTCGTTCGGCCCGATGTTGGAGACTTCCGAACGGGTGATGTCCTTCATAGACTGCGTAATCTGCTGAATACGCTCAAAGATGATCCGTTGTTGCTGGGAATCCGGCTCCGGATCCGGCTGAACCGAATCCTGCACATCGAAAAAAAACGTGCATCCACCAAGCAGAACCGCTGCAAGCAGCAATTGAAGCCATCGTATCGCTACCAATGATGCTTACTCCCACTTGTCCGGGAATCTTACTATCGCGTTGGCAGCTCGGTGAAAAGCGGGTTCGGGGTCTTGAAAAAAGCACCTGCATACAGGCCGTACACTTGGCACGATTATACAAAAAAGATTCTCCAGAAGTATGATCCGATAACCTCTCCCGACAAAGGCATCATGAATTGGGGCCTTCAGGGCGTTGTCACTCCTCACCAGTTTGATTAAACACCTTCCGAGGCCGCGCCCCGGAACCCCTTTCCTACACTCATGGATTTCATGTCCGATCGACCATCCAGCAATGTCGACCCAGCGGTCGCCGCAGGTTTTGGCCACGAATGGTCGACGTTCCAGCAGGGAGAGGACACCTTCTCTGCTGATGATCGAGCAGCCATTTTCGAGTCCTATTTCCATATTTTTCCGTGGGACCGTCTGCCGGCGACCCCCGTAGGAATGGATGTTGGATGCGGTAGCGGCCGATGGTCCGTGATGGTGGCGCCCCGTGTCGATCACCTGCATCTACTCGATGCCAGCGCCGATGCGCTAAATGTGGCCCGCAAGAATCTGGCAAATGCGAGCAACGTGACCTTTCACCACGCCAGCGTAGGAGATCTGCCACTCTCCGACGCCTCGCTTGATTTCGCGTTCTCGCTCGGCGTGCTTCATCACGTCCCGGACACACAGGCCGCGATCTCGAAGATTTCCACCAAGCTCAAGCCCGGCGCCCCCTTCCTGATCTATCTCTATTATGCACTGGACAACCGGCCCGCCTGGTATCGCGCGCTCTGGAAATTCAGCAATATCTTCCGCGTCGTCATCTCGCACTTGCCGGAAAAACCCCGGCTCTGGATCAGTCAGCTGATCGCCGTGTCGATCTACTGGCCTCTGGCGCGTTTTGCTGCACTCGTTGAAAAGCTCGGCTTCTCCGCCGCATCGCTTCCCTTGGAATCGTACAAGGACCGCGCGTTCTATGTCATGAGAACCGATGCCTACGACCGCTTCTGCACCCGCCTCGAGCAGCGCTTCACACGGCAGCAAATCCACAACATGCTGACCGTCGCCGGATTTCAGGACATTCGTTTTTCAGACCGCGTGCCTTACTGGTGCGCCGTCGGCATCAAGCGCTGACACGATGATATCCGCTTCATGAACCTAGCGCTCATCATAACGACACTCCTTGTCGCTTGCGCTGTTTGCGCGGCTCTCATCGTCTTGTTGCGCCCTCTCCTCCAGCGCTATGCGCTGGCGCGGCCGAATGCGCGATCATCCCATCGCGTCCCGACACCGCAAGGCGGCGGGCTTGCAGTCATCATTTCGGCTATTGCTGCCGTTGCATGCGCAATTACGTTCTCTGGACTGACAGCAAGCTCCAGTCTGATCGTCGTTCTTGTCGCAACCATCCTTCTGGCCCTTGTCGGCGCCTACGATGACTTGCGCACCATGCCCGTTCTTCCCCGCCTGCTCATGCAGGCGGCAGCCGTCGGCATGACCCTCGGAGTCCTCCCTCAAGAATTTCATCTCCTTCCGGCGCTGCCGCTATGGGCCGAACGCGCTGTGCTGCTGATCGGCGGGCTCTGGTTCGTCAATCTGGTCAACTTTATGGATGGTCTGGATTGGATGACGGCCGCTGAGGTTGTGCCTGTAACGACAGCGCTGGTGCTGTTTGGCATCTTCGGCGAGTTGCCCATAAGCGCGACCATTGTCGCTCTCGCACTTTGTGGCGCGATGGTCGGCTTTGCGCCTTTCAACAAGCCTATTGCAAAACTCTTTCTCGGCGATGTCGGAAGCCTACCCATCGGCTTGTTGACGGGATGGTGCCTGCTGCAATTAGCAGGAAGCGGACATCTCGCCGCCGCGCTGCTGCTTCCGCTCTACTATCTTGCTGATGCGACGCTCACCCTATTCAGACGCCTCATAAAAGGCGAAGCCGTCTGGATCGCGCATCGCTCTCACTTCTATCAACAAGCAACGGATAACGGTTTCAGCGTCATTCAGGTGGTGCGCAACGTTTTCATCCTGAACATCGTTCTCGCGGCTTTTGCTGCGATCACCGTATGGTTGAAATCCCCGGCCGTTCAGGGCGTCATGCTGTTGCTCGGCGCAGGCGCGGTCGCGAACGTGCTCTACCGCTTCTCCCGTCCGCGCAAGATTTCGGGCTGACCTTAGGCAGCCCCACTCTTGAATTCCGGGACAGCGTCCTTCAGCACACCGACGATCACGCTACGCTGTTCGCTGGCCACGGCCTTATCAAGTGTCGACAGCCATCGCTGCAACGTATCGAGCGGCGGCTCAATAGGACGGGCTGCGACGATGCCGGCAATGCCGATCTCAGCCGTCGGCTCCTCGTGAGCGAACAGAATTTCATTCAGGCGTTCGCCGGGCCGCACACCGGTGAACACGATGTCAATGTCATAACCCGGCTGCAAACCGGACAACCTGATGATGCGCTCGGCAAGATCGACGATCTTCACCGGCTGCCCCATGTTCAAAACATACACCGACACATCCGGCCGCACCGGCCCCAGCGCATGGGTCGCAGATGTCACCACAAGATCGCACGCCTCGCGAATGGTCATGAAGTAACGCACCATGTCCGGATGCGTCACGGTGACCGGCCCGCCCGCCTCGATCTGCGCCTTGAACTTCGGCACCACCGAGCCGTTCGACGCCAGCACATTGCCGAACCGGACAGAGATCAGCCGCATCGGCGTCTTGCCGTTCGCGCGGCTCAGCAATTCACGATCAAGCGCCTGACAATACATTTCAGCGAAGCGTTTGGTGAGCCCGAGCATCGACACCGGCTCAATCGCCTTGTCGGTGGAAATCATCACCATCGCTTCAGCGCCAGCCGCTACCGCCGCGTCGGCGACGTTGACGGTGCCGAAGATATTCGTCTTGACGCCCTCGCCCCAATCACGTTCGAGGATCGGAACGTGTTTCAATGCGGCGGCGTGAAAAACGATATCCGGCTTGAACTCCGCCATTAGATGCATGATGCGCGCGCGGTCGCGGATATCGGCAATACGGCCCTCGATAACCGCATCCGGAAATTTCGCCGCCAGACTTTCCGTCACGGCATGCAGCGCGGGCTCGGCGTTTTCCACGATCAGCAATCGTGACGCTCCGAACGTCACCGCGCGATCGCAAATTTCCGAACCAATCGAACCGCCGCCACCGGTGACGACAATCGACTTGCCCTTCACAAAGCTCTCAAGCCGCTGATAGTCGATCTTCACGCTCGGCCGCAGCAGAAGGTCTTCCACCGCGACAGGCGCGAGACGCGGGGCCTCGCCACTGCCCTCCAGCGACGGCAGACGGCTGACAACCAGCCCGAGTTTACGCGCCCGTGTCAGCACCGATTCTGGCGAGGCATCCGCCTCGAAGGCCGACGGCAGCATGACAAGGCGCTCGATGGGCCGTTCGCGGCTTGAGAAGTCGTCAACAACATCGCCGAGATCGTCGATAGCGCCGAGAACGGGAATGCCGCGGATTGACTGCCCACGATCCGAAGCCGACGGCGACAGCAGGCCGACCGGCCACATCCGCTTCACGGCACCGCTCTCGATGCCGCGTAACAACACCTCTGCATCGGCGGCGCGGCCGACCAGCAGCGTCGGTGACGCATCGAGGCTGCGCGACTGACTCAAGGTACGGGTATAACGGAAATAACGATAAGCAATGCGCAGCGCGCTAAGCGCAAAGTTCTGCAGGAACCAGTAGATGACGATGGTCGTCTTGCCGAAGAAGAAGGTGCCGTAAATGTTCGGTGCAATGAAAATATAATCCAGCACCAGCAACATCAGCGCCAGAACCGTCGACACCTTTCCGATGTTGATAAAGTCCGGCAGCGAGATGAAGCGCCACTTTGTCGTCGTCAGCTTGAAAACGTAGCAGACGATCACACTGAAAATGATGAAGTAAGGCAGGATACGCAGCAGCAGCGGCAGACGCTCCAAAAGACCGCTGCCTTCGAAGCGCAGATAAAAACTCGCAACGACCGCGAAAACAGTCGCCAGTGCATCGTGAAGTGCGATCAGGAAATTACGCCAGGTAAGGCGCCGCAATCCGAACCAGGATGAACCGGCCATGGTCAAGCTTGCCCCGTTTGTGTCGATGGCTGCAAATCAGTTCCGGTTCCACGCCGATCTCGAAGGACCATGCCCCCCGCCGCTCCGACTGCAAGGACGTAAATCCATCCTTCCGTGAAATCGAACAGATGGGAGTTCAGCAGCGAACTGAAGAAATTTTGCGTAACAGCGGCCAAACCGATCCACGCAAATAGTCCTTCATGGCCAACAAACATCCGCAGGTGCACGATCCACATCAGATAGAGAAGAATGACGCCGAGGGCACCCCACTGGATGGCGACATTCAGCGTTTGATTGTGGGGATTGGCAATGACCTCGGCCGAAACTCCGGTCTGCCCCACAGCATCGCGTTCGAACAACGTTTTCGTAGAGCCTGTGCCGTGGCCGAGTACGGGAGCGGCCTCAAAAAATTTCAGTGACTTGCGCCAGAACTCCAAGCGCTGCCCCGCGGATGTCACGGCGTTGGACCCGCGATAGGCCCGATATTCGGTGAGCACGCTTTCAACCCGAAAGCGCAGATAGGATGACGTATTCCATGCGAGAACACCTGCGACGATGGCTGCCACGACAAGCGAAGCCGCCATCCGTCCGCTGAAAAACATCGCGACAAACAGAGCGAACAGAATTGGAACACAAATCAGAGCCGTCCGTGAATTCGAGACGAACACCAGGTTGGCGACAAAGCCAATGGCCAGGAGCGCAAGAACCAGCGCAACGCGTTTCATGCCTCGCGAAAGCGCAACCATCGCTGCGCCAAGCGCACCAAACGCGCACAAGGTAAACTCCTGCGCCTGCGCGATGGTGTTCTTCACCGGAACCCCCGGAATTCCCGATGATCCGACAATCAGACGCGGATCGATGAACATCGCCCACGA
Source organism: Afipia sp. (assembly GCA_017308595.1). Taxonomy (GTDB): domain Bacteria; phylum Pseudomonadota; class Alphaproteobacteria; order Rhizobiales; family Xanthobacteraceae; genus Afipia. The sequence goes on along the minus strand of JAFKER010000005.1, from coordinate 472,866 downwards.
CAGGAGCATGACGACCGCACAGGACGCAACAAACCCGGCCAAGACCCAAAGACCGCGTCCGGATTTCTCAAAATGCAGAATGAGAATCGGAATTGCCAGAAGCTTCGCTACTTGACCAAGACTGTGAAAGCGCGATGTCCAGGGAATATCCGAAGCCCAGAGCATTCCTGCTGCCGCCAGCGCAAAAAGCAGAGCCGGCACCCAGCAGGCGGGACGGCTTAGAAAGTTCGCGATATCCCGCCTTTCCGCCGTCGGAATAAGCAAGAACAGCCACGCGACCGCAAAAATGGCGACCAATGACGTGGACCACGGCAGCGAGACCGCAAGCAACACCACGGCAATGTCCGCAGCCTTGGTCCATGCGGGCGTATTGCTCCAGATCGACGGCGACGCGTGAACCGAAGGATCGGACACGTTCGCGGTCATGCCTTGTTCTCTCGCGCGCGCTTGACCAACGATGTGGTGCTGTGACCGGGAAGGATATCGACCAGCACCACCTCGCCGCCATTCGCAGCAACGATCTCGTGACCGACGACCTGCTCGCGGGTGTAATCGCCGCCTTTAACCAGCACGCTCGGCTTGATCTGCGTGATCAGCTCCAGCGGCGTGTCCTGTTCGAAGATCACGACGAGATCGACAGCTTCCAGCGCGGCAAGCACCTCGGCACGCGAACGCTCGTCCTGCACCGGCCGTTCTGGCCCCTTGAGGCGGCGCACCGACGCATCGCTGTTCAGGCCGAGGATCAGGCGATCGCACGCGGCGCGCGCCTGTGTAATGACGCGGACATGACCGGGATGGAGAATATCGAAACAGCCATTGGTGAAACCGACGCGCAATCCCTGTGCGCGCCATTCGGAAACGCGTGCGTCCAAGTCGCTGGCGGTCGAGGCGATTTTCTCTTCTGCCGCGAGCGAGGCATGCGGCAAGATTTTCCGTCGCAATTCTGCCAGAGACACCGTCGCGGTGCCCGGCTTGCTCACGGCAACGGCAGCGCCCGCCGCCGCGCAGCGCAGCGCTGTATCCCAATCCGTTCCCGCCGCCATGGTCACCGCCAGCACAGCCGCCACGGTGTCGCCTGCACCGGAGACATCGCGCACCTTCGCAGGCTGTGCCGGTACATGGATCAACGTGCCATCACGATGCGCCAGCGTCATGCCGTCTTCGCTTTTGGTTACCAGCACGGCTTCGGCATCAGCGGTGCGCAGCGCCTCGATCGATGCATCGGCAATGTCGGCATCCGACTGGATGCGGCGGCGAGTGGCTTCGGCAAATTCCTTGCGGTTCGGCGTCAGCAGCGTCGCACCGCGATAGATCGCAAGATTGGCGCTCTTGGGATCGACGATCACCGGCTTGCCGAGCTTGCGCGCGGCGTCGATGACATTGCGGATCACCCGCGCAGTGAGCACGCCCTTGGCGTAATCTGAAAGCAGCACAATGTCCGCGCGCGGCAACGCCGAGACAACCGCATCGATCAGCTTTCGCTCGGTGACTTCCGACGCGGGCGCGGACAGTTCCCAGTCAGCGCGCAGCATATGTGTCGAGAAATGTTCCGAGACGAAGCGCACCTTACGTGTGGTCGGGCGCGCAGGGTCCGTAACCAGCAACGGCTCGATGAAGGTTTCCTTCGCCAGTTCAACCTTCAGCATTTCGCCTGCAGCGTCGCTGCCGACGAGACCGACAAAAATGCACCTCGCGCCGAGCGCCGCAATGTTGCGCGCCACGTTGCCCGCACCGCCGACATTGAGTTCGCTGCGGCGCGCGGCAATCACCGGCGCCGGTGCTTCCGGCGAGATGCGCGAGACTTCGCCATAGACGAACTCGTCCAGCATCAAATCGCCGACACACAGCACGGTCTGGCGGACAATCGCTTGCGACAGCGCGTCAAAGTCGAACATGAGAACGCCTGTATTCCTGTTGCCTGATCAGCGGTAGCGATCGGGCCGGTCGAGAAAATCCCTGACATAGCTGCCGACGCCGTCTTCAAGCGTCGTGAAGCCGCCATTATAGCCCGCGCCGCGCAGATGATCGACCTCCGCCTGCGTGAAGTACTGGTAGCTGCCGCGAATTTGTTCCGGCATGTCGATGTATTCGACGTTCGGCTTCGTGCCGAGGGCGCTATAGGCCGCCAGGATCAGGTCGCGGAAGCTGCGAGCATGACCCGTGCCGACATTGAACAGGCCGCTCACCGAGCGTGTCGCCAGCAGCCACATGATGACGCACACCACATCATCGACATGGATGAAATCGCGGCGCTGGTCGCCGTCGGCGATACCGTCGCGATGCGACTTGAAGAGCTGCACGACGCGGCCTTCGCGAATGTCGTCGAAACGCTTGGCCAGCACGCTCATCATCGTGCCTTTGTGGTACTCGTTCGGGCCGAACACGTTGAAGAATTTCAGGCCCGCCCATTGCGGCGGCATCTTCTCGCCCTTGGCCACGCGCTCGATCAGCGCGAGGTCGAACAGATGCTTGCTCCAGCCGTAGAGATTCATCGGGCGGAGCTGCTTCAGCGCAGCAAGCGACTCGTCGTCGCGAAAACCCTGATCGCCATCGCCATAGGTCGCAGCCGACGAGGCGTAGATGAAAGGCACTGAATTGGCCGTGCACCAGTCGAGCAGCCGCATCGAGAGGCGGAAATTCGTCTCGATCACAAGATCGCCGTCGGTCGCGGTGGTTTCCGAAATCGCGCCCATATGGATGACCGCATCGAGCTTGCGGCCGTTCAGCCATGACATCAGTTCCGCAGGCGGAACGATGTCGGCGAGCTGGCGCTTGGCGAGATTGCGCCACTTGCCGTCAGAGCCGAGAAAGTCGCAAACGGCCACGTCCGCGCGGCCCGCCTCGTTGAGGGCGGCGACGATGTTCGATCCGATAAAACCGGCTCCACCGGTCACCAACAGCATGAAGGAATCCCGCCCTGGATAATGCGCGTCACCTTTGCCCCAACCCCGCCCCTCAGGCAACTCACGTCCATCGGCTTGGTGAAGGCCGGGGATGAGCTGCGGACCGGTGAAAACGATCTGGACGCCGTGCGGGGGACGCGGTAACCGGCTGATCGTCCACAATTCTCCCGGACCTGTCACAACCGGCCGAAACCCCTCAATTAATGAATAAAAATTCATTTCTAAGCGATATTGGGGTAGCGCCCGATCCGACGGAAACCAGCCCGGTTCTGGTCGTTCCGTATATGTGGATCGGCGACTTCGTGCGCGGACATACGGTGGTCCGGGTACTCAAGGAGCGTTGGCCTAACCGGCCGGTGGATCTGCTGGTCACCAGCCTCTGCGCGCCGCTGGTCGATTACATGCCCGGCGTCCGCAAGGGCATCGTCTGGGACCTGCCGCGCGGGCAACTGGCCCTGAAGAAGCAATGGGCGCTGGCGGAGCAATTCCGCGCCGCCGGATACGGCACCGCGCTGGTCATGCCCCGGACCTGGAAATCGGCCATCGCGCCGACGTTGGCGGGAATCCCCCAGCGTACCGGATGGGTCGGCGAGGTCCGTTTCGGACTGATCAACGACTGGCGCTGGGGCGAGCGCAGCATGCCCCGCTTCATCGACAAGAACGCCGCCCTTGCCCTGCCCGCCGATGCGCCGCTGCCGAAGGAATGGCCGGTGCCCCAGCTTGTGGTGCCGCCTGCTGACGTCGCCGCCTGGCGGCAGGCCAACAATCTCGGCCAGACATTCGCCGTAGCGCTGGCGCCGGGGTCGGTCGGCGCCTCCAAGCGCTGGACCTATTACGCCGAGGCCGCAAAAATGTTCGCCGAACGGGGGCTCGATGTCTGGGTCGTCGGCGGCCCCGGCGAGAAGACCATCGCAACAGAGATCGTCAATTTTGCCGGACCGCGCGTGCGCGATCTCACCGGCACCGACCTGCGCAATGGCATCATGGCCATGGCCGCGGCAAAAACCGTGATCTCCAATGACTCCGGGCTGATGCACATCGCCGCCGCCATCGGCACCCCGGCGATCGGTATTTTCGGCCCCACCAGTCCCTATCACTGGGCGCCGCTGAACGGCCTCGCCGCCACCATCAAGCGTCCGACCGACCTGCCCTGCCAGCCCTGCCACAAGCCCGTCTGCACCCAGAACGACCATCACTGCATGCGCGATATTCCGGCTTCACAGGTGGTGGAGACTGCACAGCGCGTGATGGCCGAAGCCCGTTAATCTCGACAACTGGCCGCACTCGTACCCTACTTGCACCCTACTTGCGCCGCTATCGCGCTGTGACTACCACTGAACGATCATCAAACGACACGGTGACATGTGAGCCAGGACCGGATCGCAGCCCATTTCCAAAGTTCGCTCGATGGCCTGACCAGGGCGGTACAGAGCACCGACCTGCGCACGACAACGCACACCATCGCGCGCGCGGTCGCGGATGCGCTGAAGGCAGGCAACAAGCTGCTGTTGATCGGCAATGGGGGCAGCGCGGCAGATGCGCAGCATATCGCCGCCGAGATCGTCGGGCGTTACAAGCAGGAACGTCCCGGCTGGGCCGCCATCGCGCTCACCACCGACACATCCGCACTGACCGCCATTGCCAACGATTACGGCTTTGAGCAGATCTTCGCGCGGCAGGTGCAGGGGTTGGCGAAGCGTGGCGACGTGTTGTTCGCCCTCACCACATCGGGCCGCTCGCCGAACATTCTTGCTGCGCTCAAGGTGGCGCGCGACCTTGGCGTCACGACAGTTGGTTTCACAGGAACCAAGGGCGAGAGCATGCGCGCCGCCTGCGATCATCTGTTCATCGCGCCGACCGACGATACGCCGGTGATTCAGCAGGTTCACATGATGGCGATGCACGCGATCTGCGACGAAGTCGAACAAACGCTGATCGTGGCGACAAAAGCAAAATGAGCGCAGACAAGAAGCCTGCGGCGTTTCTCGACCGCGACGGCGTCATCAATCTCGACGATGCCTATGTCGGCACCCGCGAGCGGTTGCGCTGGATGCCGGGAATCGCCTCGGCGATCAGGGCGCTCAACGAAGCCGGCTATTACGTCTTCGTTTTCACCAACCAGTCCGGCGTCGCGCGCGGCTTCTTCTCGGAAGACGATGTTCGCACACTGCATAGCTGGATGCGCGATGAACTCCTGCGCGAGGGCGCGCGCATCGATGACTTCCGCTATTGCCCTCATCATCCCGACGGCGTGGTTCCCGCGTACACGCGCGAATGCGACTGGCGCAAGCCGCAAGCAGGCATGGTTCTCGACCTGATGAAGCACTGGCCCGTGGACCGCGAGCGCAGCTTCGTCATCGGCGACAAGCAGCGCGATCTCGATGCGGGCAAGGCTGCAGGGATTGACGGCTATCTATTTTCGGGAACGGATATCGCGGGCTTTGTCGAAGGGATTTTGACCAAGCGCGTTAGCGCTTGAGCGGCAATTTCTCCGCTGCTTCAATCACCCGCTCGAATGACGGATAAACATCCTTCCCGCCGACCACGGTGATCGGCCCATTGCCGACCGGTCCTGTCAGCCCCGGATCGGTTGCAAGAAACACCGCGATGAGCGGCACTTCATAAGCCGCCGCCAGATGCAGCAAGCCTGTATCGACGCCGACCACCAGCGAAGCATTGGCAATCACCTTCGCTGTTTCATCCAGCGGCAGGCGGTCGAGAATCCGGCTCCCGGGAATCGCAGCTTTGAGCCGCTCGGAACGCAGGCGTTCGCGCTCATTGCCCCACGGCAGCACAACCTCAAGGCCCTGCGCGTGCAACCACTTGCCGGTGCCAATCCAGTCGACTTCGCGCCATTCCTTCGACGCCCGCGATGTGCCGTGAAACAGCACCGCGTAACGCGAGCCATCGGTGCGCGGCGGCCTGATCAGCCCGTAATCAATTGCCGCATCGGGTGAGTAGCCGAGGCTCAATCCGGTGAGCGTCCTGTTGCGCGTCACCGCATGCTGATCGCGGGCAACGGCGTGCTTGACGTCATAGAACCATGACGCCACGGGCTCCTTGATGCTCGCTGCATCGTAGCCGTGGCGTTCGCCTAATGCCGCTCGCGCGATCATTGCAGAACGAATCAGACCCTGCGTATCGATCACCTTCTCGGCCCTCGCCGACTTCAACTTCTCCTTGAAGGCAGAGATCTCGCTCCATGTCGCACCGTGCAGCAATTGCGAGCGCCAGCGCCGTGTCGAAACCGGTATCACTTCGCTAATCGCGGGATGAAGCCGCGCCAGCGGCGCAAATGCTTCTTCCACAACCCATGTCAGCCGCGCATCCGGATAACGCCGCCGCACATCGGTCACAGCCGGCATGTGGTGCACGACATCGCCGAGCGATGAGGTCTTGATGAACAGAATACCGTGCATCGGCGTGATGGGCGTTGAACTCATTAAGAAGCGTTACGTTTTGGAAACCATAAACCGCGTTCCTGCGGGAAAATCCAAGGGATTCCCCGCGAAGTTCCGGTCTTATACCCCATTTCCATCGTTTCTCTGCAAGCTTCCGGCAAGAAGTTCGCTCCACATTCCGCGCCGACAGCGCGAGAGACAGGCGCGGAAGCAATGCAGATTGGAATGCCATGACAGTTTTGGTAACCGGAGGTGCGGGTTATATCGGCAGCCATACGGTTCGCGCGCTGGTCGATGCGGGCGAAAGCGTTGTCGTGGTCGACAATCTTTCGACCGGCTTCTCGCAATTCCTGCCGGAAGGCGTGCCGCTGTTCATCGGCGATGTCGCGGACGAGAACCTCGTCGAGGGCGTGATCGCCGCACACAATGTCGATTCCATCATCCATTTCGCTGGTTCAGTCGTCGTGCCGGATTCGATGCGAGATCCGCTCGGCTATTACCGCAACAACACCATGACCACGCGCAATCTTCTCAATGCCGCGGTCAAGTGCAACATCAGCCGCTTCATCTTCTCATCCACCGCCGCCGTCTACGGCAATCCGGACCGCACGCCTGTCGCGGAAGAAGCGCCGACACGCCCACTCTCGCCTTACGGCTCATCGAAGCTGATGACCGAGATCATGCTGCATGACGTCGCCTCTGCGCACGGCATGCACTACGTGGTGCTGCGTTATTTCAACGTCGCCGGCGCCGACCCGCAGGCACGCATCGGCCTCGCCACCGTCGGCGCGACGCATCTTCTGAAGATTGCCGTTGAGGCTGCCACCGGCCAACGTGCCAAGATCGATGTGTACGGCACAGACTACCCGACCACCGATGGAAGCTGCGTTCGCGACTTCATTCACGTCAGCGACCTGGCTGAAGCGCATCGCGCTGCACTGAGATATCTCGAACAGGGCGGCCCATCCGCCACGCTGAACTGCGGTTATGGCCGCGGCTATTCCGTGCTCGAAACCATCGAGGCGGTGCGCCGCGCATCAGGCCGCAACTTCGCGGTTCAGTATGCCGATCGCCGCCCGGGTGACATCATGACCATGATCGCGGATACGGCCCGCATCCGCGCGACGCTTGACTGGACACCGCAGTATGATGACCTCGACACCATCGCCCGTCATGCGCTGGCATGGGAACAAAAGCTGCTGATCGAGCGTCAGCAGGACCACCGCCATGCGGTTCCGGCGTAATGTCAATCGGGTAAAAATACCTGATTTTGCTTGAAAATCTGCTTCATTGAAGGCAAGGAGAGTCATCGCATAAACCCTGACGGGGCGCTTATTGCGCTTGACCGTCAATGGACCGCGGATGACCGAGCTTCCACGCAAAATCACTGACGACCCCTACGGGGCGGCCGCGCTTATTCGCCGCCTGATCGCCGAACAAGGCCTCCAGCACTGGCGGCGCTATGCGGTCGCGTTTGCACTGATGGCGATCTCGGCGGGCGCTACGGCAGCTTCCGCCTGGTTGCTCGGCGCAGTGATCAACGAGACCTACGTCAACCGCAGCATCCACGGCATCGTGATGCTGTCGCTGGTGATCATCGTGCTGTTTGCCGCGAAGGGCGCGGCGACTTACGGCCATTCGGTTATCCTCGCAAAGATCAGCAACGCCATTCTGGCCTCAAACCAGCGCCGGCTGTTCGCCAAGCTGATGCGCGAGAACGTCGGTTTCTATTCCGAGCGGCATTCCTCTGAATTTCTCGCGCGCCTCACAGCGGGCGCGCAATCCGTCACGCAGGTGCTCAACCTGCTCATTACAGCTGTAGGCCGTGATTTCCTGTCGCTGGTCGGCCTCGCCGCCGTGATGGTCATTCAGGACCCGTGGATGTCCATCTCGGGCCTTTTGATCGCGCCGCCAGCGCTGTTCTTTATCCGCAAGCTGGTGCGCCGGATTAAAAATCTGGCGCACGACCAATTCAGCGGCAACGCTGACATTCTTGAAACCATGCTGGAATCCCTGCAGGGAATCCGCACAGTGAAGGCTTTCACGCTCGAAGACACGATGCAGGGACGCATCGACAAGAGCATCGGCATTGTCGAGGCCAATGCCAACAAGATGGCCCGCGTACAGAGCCGCTCCAGCCCGCTGATGGAAATGCTCGGCGGCTTCGCCATCGCAGGCGTCCTGATGTATGGCGGCTATCGCATCATCGCGACCGGCGCGACGCCGGGCCAGTTCTTCTCGTTCATCACAGCATTCCTGCTGGCCTATGAGCCGGCCAAGCGCCTTGCACGCCTCAACATCGAACTGAACAGCTATCTGATCGGCGCACGCAAGCTGCTCGAGATCGTCGACAGCCCGGCGAGCGAGCCGGACGATAGCGACAAGCCCGCGCTCCACCTGACGGACGCGAAGGTCGAATTCCGCGATGTGACCTTCGCCTATCGCGGCAACGAGATCGTGCTCAATCGCATGAGCTTCGTCGCGGAGCCCGGTAAGGTGACCGCACTGGTCGGCCCGTCGGGCGGCGGAAAATCCACCGTGCTGGCGCTGCTGCTCCGGTTTTACGAGGCCAAATTCGGCGCCATCGTTATCGACGGGCAGATCATCTCCGACTGCTCGCGGCGTTCGCTCCGCCAGCAGACCGCTTATGTCGGACAGGATGTCTATCTGTTCCGCGATACCATCCGTGAGAACATCGCCTTTGGCCGGCCAAGCGCTTCACAGGACGAGATCGTCGCCGCGGCGAAAGCTGCCTGCGCCCATGACTTCATCATGAGCTTCCCGCTTGGCTACGATACGCCGGTCGGAGAGCATGGCACGCAACTCTCCGGCGGCCAGCGCCAGCGCATCGCCATCGCCCGCGCACTGGTGAAAAATGCGCCGATCATCCTGCTCGATGAAGCCACCGCGGCCCTCGACTCCGAATCCGAGAAGCAGGTGCAGGAAGCCATCGAGCATCTGTGTCAGGGCCGCACCACCATCGTGATTGCGCACCGCCTGCACACCATTATGCACGCCGATCAGATTCTTGTGGTCGAGAATGGCGCGATCGTCGAAACAGGCGGCCACGATGACTTGCTGCGGCGCGGCGGACGATATGCGTCATTCTTCCGTTTGCAACATCGTGACACCAATCCGCTGGCTCCCATCGCTGCAAGCGCTTAGGCTATTCTCTTCTGCTTGGGCATGATTTTGTCCGAAAACCGGCTTCCACTTTTCGGGACCATGCCCTAGCCTTCCGTTTCTCTCAGACATTGGAATTGCCATGACTGCCAGCTACGTCATTCCCGCACTCACGCAACCTTCCATCCCTGTCGCCGGCGAGTCGAAATCCTTTCCGGTACGCCGCATCTGGTGCGTCGGTCGCAACTATCTCGAACACATCCGCGAGATGGGCAATGACGAGCGCCAGCCGCCGTTCTTCTTCGCCAAGCATGCCGACATGGTGACCGGCGACGGCGCAACGATCCCCTATCCGTCGTTGACCAAGGATTTCCAGTACGAGGTCGAACTCGTGGTGGCGCTGAAAAGTGGCGGCGCGCAAATCGATCCGGCCAAGGCGCTGGATCACGTCTACGGCTATGGTGTCGGCATCGACATGACCCGCCGCGATCTGCAGATAGCTTCGCGCAAGAAGGAACAGCCTTGGGAGATCGGCAAGTCGTTCGATTTCTCCGCGCCCTGCGGCGCGCTGCGCCCCGCCGCCGAGATCGGCCATCCCGTGAATGGCAAGATCTGGCTTTCGGTCAACGGCACCGAAAAGCAGAAGGGCGACCTCTCCGAGATGATCTGGAATGTCCCGGAAATCATCGGCAAACTGTCGCTACAGGTTTCGCTCGGCGCGGGCGATATTATCATGACCGGCACGCCCGCCGGCGTCGGCCCGCTTCAACCGGGCGACAAGATCGAATGCGGTATCGACGGGATCGGCACGCTGAAGGTGGCGATCGGCTGATCGCGACCTTCTCTATCACTCACGCCCCTAGTTGCGTCTCGACCGCGGCCGCAATCGCCAGCAGCCTGCGGTCGTCACCATGGCGGCCGACCAGCATCAGCCCGACCGGCAATGCGTTGCCGAACCTGATTGGCAGCGAGATCGCGCAAACATCGAAGAAATTCCAGATCGAGGTATTCATCAGCGCCTGAACGTTGCGTTTGACGAAGCTCTCCGGCGTGGAAATCTCATCCATGGTCGGCGCCACGATCTGCACCGTCGGCATGACCAGCACGTCGACCTGATCGAACACCGCGTCCATCTGCGCGATGCCGCGTATACGATCCTGCATGGCGAGGATGTAATCGGCGGCGCTGACCTTCTCGGAGCGCAACAGGCGCGCCCGCACGGTTGGATCGACGCCCTCGCCCGCTTCGGCGAGCAGTGTGCGATGAATCGCGAACGCTTCCGGCGGCGCGACCCCGCCGCGCTCGTTGGCGGTGTGCATGATATCCAGCGCGCTCAACGTGACATCCGCACCCGACTTCCAGTGCGACGACAACTTCGCCAGCGCTTGCGGATAGGCCTTGCCGACAATCTCATCCAGACCATCGATGGGATAACCCTGCACGAAGCCCGCGCGCACGTCCTTCAGCGAAGGCGCAACGAGCGGCGACGGCGTTTCGCCCGCCATCACCGCATCGGCATTGGCGCAGTCGGCGACGCTGAGCGCAATCGGGCCGATGGAATCCAGCGTGAACGATAGCGGGAACGCGCCTGCGCGCGGCACGCGTTTCACCGTTGGCTTGAATCCGGTAACGCCGCAGAACGCCGCCGGAATACGCGTCGAACCGCCGGTATCAGTGCCGATGGCGATTTCGCCGATGCCATCACCCACCGCAACCGCCGCACCGGAGGACGAACCGCCCGGCACGCGCTTGCGATCCGCCGGATTGCCCGGCGTGCCGAAATGCGGATTGGCCCCCAGACCCGAATAGGCGAACTCGGTCATATTGGTTTTGGCGGCGATCACCGCACCCGCTTCGCGTAGCCGCTGCACGATCACGGCATCGGCTTCCGCGGGCTTGCCGCGCGACGCCAGCACCTTGGACCCGGCGCGGGTGACCTCGCCCTTGACATCGAACAGATCCTTGATGGTGAGGATCGCGCCGTCGAGCGGTCCGCGCGAACTGCCGGATTTGATCCGCGTGTCAGCCGCATCGGCGGCCTTGCGCGCTTCGTCGGCATAGACGGTGAGGCAGGCGCGTGCGCCTTCGCCTGCGGGATCGGCGATCTTGCTGAGGGCCTGTTCGAGACGGTCGCGTGATGAAGCGGTCATGTTTCTTCTTGTTGTGCTGGCTGGTGTGCTGAGGATCGGGCCGGGAGAATGGATTTTTCGCGCACGGAAGGCAATCCTTCTAAAATTTCGCACTGTCGCAGCGCATCGCGCGAAACCTCAAAGCGCGGCCTTACTTCTGCAGAACTGTGTTGGACGCGCCCTTCTCCACCATGTCGATGACCAGCAGTTTCACCGGCTCAAGGCCCTTATTGGCGCCGAAGTGCCACTGATCGACCGCTTCCAGAATGAAGTCGCCGGTCTTGAAGGTCTCGGTCTTGCCGGTGTCGAGATTGGTGACCTCGATGGTCCCCGCCTGCACATAGCCGTAACGCGGGAACGGATGCTTGTGCTTCGGCAGCACCGCACCCGGCGGAATCTCGTAGGTCGAGACGATGACCTGCGCGTCCTTTTGCGGCAGCACGATGGGCTGGCCGCTGGAGGTCACCGTGGTGGACAGCACTGGCTTGACCACCACCTTGCTCGTGGCGGGCTGCGTGTCCGCATGAAGCGGCGATGCGACCAGCAACAGGCCGAGCGCGAACGGAAGAGATTTCATCAGGAACAACTCCAGATCTTTCTTAGTCCGGCGCGCGCGTTCTCGCGCGAACCCGGAATCTATAACCAGCGTAGAATCGATTCCGGGTCTGCGCAAAGAGGCGCATCCCGGAATGACGTGGTGAGAGATCGCAGCCGTGTCCGGTGGGACGGCGGAGATCACGCTCACTCATATACCATCACGCCGTCGTCCACCTTGCCGAGGCGGAGCGAGACGATGTCGAACGCATAGTTCTGATACAGCTTCCACGGCCGCTTCGAGCCTTGCTTCGGCATCTTCGCCACCGAGCGCTGCACATAGCCCGAGGTGAAATCGAGCCAGTCCTCGCGCTTCACCTCCGGATCGGTGTTGCGCGGCGTGCACTGCTTGTAGCCGTGCTGGTCCATATAATTGATGAGACGGCAGACATATTCGCAGGTGAGATCGCATTTCAGCGTCCACGAGGCATTGGTGTAGCCGAAGGACGACGCCATGTTCGGCACGTCCGAATACATCATGCCCTTGTAGTTCAGCGTCTGCGCGAAATCGACCGCGCGCCCGTCGACGCTCACCTGCATTCCACCTAGCACCTGCAGGTTAAGCCCCGTCGCGGTGACGATCAGATCGGCTTCGAGTTCACTGCCATCGGAAAGACGAATGCCGTTCGGCGTGAAGGTGTCGATGGTGTTGGTCACCACCGAGGCGCGGCCGTCCTTGATCGACTTGAACAGGTCGCCGTCCGGCACCAGACACAGCCGCTGCTGCCACGGATTGTAGCGCGGCGTGAAATGCGTGCCGATGTCGTAATCCGGCCCGAGCGCGTGACGCACGCCCCCTAAGATCAATTGCTTGGCGCGCTCCGGCTTGCGGCGGCAGAGCTGGAAGAAATACATCCCGAACAGCACATTGCGCCAGCGGATCGCATGATAGGCGAGCTTTGCGGGCAGCTTCTCGCGCAGCTTGTTGGCGAGCGCATCTTCCGCGGGCCGCGCGACCACATAAGTCGGCGAACGCTGCAGCATGGTGACGTGCGCCGCGGTCTTGGCCATTTCCGGCACCAGAGTCACCGCCGTCGCGCCGGAGCCGATCACCACCACGCGCTTGCCGGCGTAATCGATATCGCTGGTCCATTTCTGCGGATGGGCGATGCGGCCCTTGAATGTATCCGCGCCGGGAAACTCCGGCGCATAGCCGCCTTCATAGGAGTAATAGCCGCTGCACATGAACAGGAAGCCGCAGGTGAACTGCACGCGCTCCTTGTCCGGCCCCCGCTCCGCTTCCACCGTCCAGCGCGAGTCCTTCGATGACCACGACGCGCTTTTGACCTGATGGTTGAAACGGATCTTGCTCTCGATGCCGTTCTCGCGCGCGGTCTCGCGCACATAGTTCAGGATGCGCGGGCCGTCCGCGATGGCCTTCGGCTCGGTCCACGGCTTGAACGAATAGCCCAGCGTATACATGTCGCTGTCGGAACGAATGCCCGGATAGCGAAACAGATCCCAGGTGCCGCCGATGGCGTCGCGGCCTTCGAGGATCGCGTAGCTCTTGCCCGGACAATTCTTCTGCAGGTGATAGCCCGCGCCGATGCCCGACAGGCCCGCGCCGACGATCAGTACATCGACGTGGGTGGCGCTGTTGTTTGAAACGGTGTTGGCGATTTCGGCTTCGGCCTGCATTGGTTTCTCCCTTGGGCGGACTCTGCGCGCAGCCGCGCTGCGATGCAACCGTTGACATGGGCCGGGACGTGAGGAAACGGGCCTGTACAGATGTGCTTGAGCCGCCCTGTTCTTTACGGCAGCGCGCTTGGCGCCTGCGCCATTCGCGCCAAAATGAATCCGCGCCGATCCCCGAGACGTGTTCGATCAGCCCTGTTCTTTACGGCGCGGGCGCGCCGGAGGCGTTTTCGCACGAACGGGCAACAGCCCGCGCGTGAATTGCATTCCCGCCCTTCAAGAGGGCGCGCGGAACGCCGGATGCTCAGCGCATCCGCAGCCTCATGCGCAATGAAAACAAGCGCACGAGCATAGTCATCACGAAAGCGCCGGACACATCCGGCGTTCCGCACGCAATGGTTTTAACGGCTTGCTTCGCGAAGACCTCCGGTGACCGGCCCTTCGGTCATCACCGCTCGGAGGACTTATTGCCACCTCGCGCCCTCTTGCGAGAGCGGAACTGACGTTGCCTCATGGCGCAAGGCGATGCGCCGGGATAACGCGACTTGGGCCGTCCGCAACAGCGTGGTCGTCAGCGCATATTCGGCGTCTCACGGACCCTTTGCGGGGAATCCGCTCTGCCACCTCATCCGCGCCTGACGCTGCCGCGTCCACCGCATCCCGCCCCGCGTCCGTGACGATCGCGAGCCGCCCCTCTGGTGGGACGGGATAGATAGGAATATAATCCATCGCTTGTATTTGTCAAACAAATTCTTGATTCGATCGGGAGACCATTTGACAACCCGAACAATCAACATTGTCATTCCGGGGCGCGCGTCATCGCGCGAGCCCGGAATCCAGATGTCGAAACCCGATGGCTTATTACGTCTACCTGCTCGCAAGTAAACGGAACGGCACACTCTATCTCGGCGTCACCAGTGATATTGTGAGGCGCGGACACGAGCACCGGATTAAAGCCGCCGCCGGATTCACAAGCCGGTATGGCGTGGACCGGCTCGTCTGGTTTGAGGTCCATGACGAACCGCTCACGGCCATCGCGCGCGAGAAAGAATTGAAGAAATGGCGGCGCGCGTGGAAAATCAGGCTGATCGAGGAGAGCAATCCCGAGTGGACTGATCTCTATCCCGGGATCGCGAGTTGAAGATGGATTCCGGGCCTGCGCCACGAGGCGCATCCCGGAATGACGGGTGGAGAGATTGGCGATCTGTGAAACAGCGGCTGGGCCTGTCCCACTCAAGCCGCTGCATTCCCGCCTCAAACCACCGCATTACTCGGCGTCGGGCGATCGTGAATCTGCTGGCCGAACAGACTGCCGACAAGTTCGACCACCGTGCGCGCTGTCAGCCCGCGATTATCGAGAAACGGATTGAGCTCGACCAGATCGAGCGAGCGCACCAGACCTGAATCCTGCAACATCTCCATGACCAGATGCGCCTCGCGATAGGTCGCCCCGCCCGACACCGTGGTGCCGACGCCGGGCGCGGAGACCGGATCGAGAAAATCCACATCCAGCGAGACATGAAGCACGCCGTTCCGCGCCCTCACCCGTTCGATGAATTCGCGCATCAGGACGCTGACACCGAACTCGTCGATCCGCCGCATGTCCGCGATCCAGACATCGCGCTGCGCCAATAATTCTTTCTCCTTCTTGTCCACCGAGCGCAGGCCAAACAAGCCGAGCTGGCGCGGCAGGATCGACGCGCGCTCCGCACGCGGCAACAGGCCGTCCAGCCCCGGCTCGTCGCACAGGAACGCGCCGGACATGCCATGCATGTTGCCGGTGATGGTGGTCGCGGGCGTGTTGTAATCGGCATGGGCATCGAGCCAGAGCACGAACAGCTCCCGCCCCTGTTCGTGCCAGTGGCGCGCGACGCCGTTCACCGTGCCCATCGACAGCGAATGATCGCCGCCGAGAAACACCGGGATCGCGCCGGACTGCGCCATCGCATAGGCGCGCTTCGATGTCTCGCCGATCCAGGCCTTGATCTCGCGGTAGTGTTTCGCGCTGGGCGGCGGCGCTTCATCGGTGAAGACGAGATCGCGCGGCGCGATGTCGCCATGATCCGCGACGGTGAAATCGAGGCTTTCCAAAAGCTGTACGATGCCCGCCGTGCGCAACGCCGCCGGACCCATCAGCGCGCCCTTTTGCGATGCGCCGACTTCGATCGGCACGCCGAGCAGCGCAATGTCCTTGGGATAAGTCTCTGTCACGGCAACCTCGCTGGCGAATGACGAAAGCCCGAAACCATCTTATCGGGTTTTTCGCGCCGCGATATGTCGTCTCAATGAAAATGCCGCGGCAAGGATCAATGCATCCGTCCCGATTGCGTTCGCCGCCTGACCGCGCATATATTTTCGCCGGAAGCCACGAGAGAGCTGCACATGAACGCCCTGCTCAGACCGATCGTTTCAATGCGGCTTGGCCTCGTGATGTTGAGCTTGCTGTCGGCCATGTCCGCAGGACATGCGGCCGAATGCCTGGCTCCTCCCTTCAATCCCGACAGCAACTGGTGCAACGACTGCACTTACGAAGGCTGGATGGCGGTTAAGCGCAATCAAGCCTGCGTGCGGCCTTTCAGGCCCACCACAAATGCAAAGACGATTGCGGAGATTTCCGGAGACCGCGTGGTGCAACGCGCCAGCCACGGCACGGCGGGACTAAAGGGCAGCACGATCACATATGCCCCGTCCAGGGGATATGTCGGCGACGACAGCTTTACCGTTGCCATGACCTATCGGCGGAGCGTGGCAGACAAGGGACGTTTCTTCGTACATCTCAAAGTCGTCGTTCAACAATGATCGTGCCTGCGGCCGGTCCATGCCGGCTTTTGCAGCGGCACAGCAAAAAGCCCCATCATCTCTGACGGGGCTTGGTGACAATCCGTTTCAGTACATCCGTGAAACAGGTCGTGAAGTTCTCTTCCCGAAGGAAGCGGCGGGCTGTTCCGGTACATCCGCGAAACAGCCGTCCTGAACTTCCGCGCGGCGCGGCTTCACCAGCAGGACCGGGCGACGCGCCTCATCGCATCTTTAGAGAAGCGACAGATTTTCCGCGCTGGTCTTGCCGCGCATCTTGTCCGTCTTGGCTTCAAACGAAACCTTCTGTCCTTCGGCAAGGCCGGTCAGGCCAGCCCGCTCGACAGCGCTGATGTGAACGAACACATCGGTGCCGCCATCGCTCGGCTGAATGAAACCGAAGCCCTTTTGGCCGTTGAACCACTTCACAGTACCAGTCGTCATAACAACAATCCTTAACGCGCGTACATGCGCAACTCCGCACGACGTCGCGCGAAGCAAAATCCAATCTCGCGATGTCTTCGGGTAAGGAGCCGGAGGGGACTTAAAAGTCCAAAAGGGCGCTCTAACAAAAGCTGTGCCGCAAATCGAATACGAGGCCGTTTAACAGGTCCCTGCCTGATAGCAAGAACTCAATTGTGTTCCTTTGAAGATGACGCCTCTCGTCCGCGCCGAAACCTGCGGCCCGTGACGTACCCCAAAAAGAAAACGGCCCCGCATACGGGGCCGTTTGTGTGCTTCGGACGTTGCGATCAGTAGCGATAGTGATCGCTCTTGTACGGGCCTTCCTGCTTCACGCCGATGTAGTCGGCCTGATCCTTGCGCAGCTCGGTGAGCTTGACGCCGATCTTCGACAGGTGGAGACGCGCGACCTTCTCGTCGAGCGACTTCGGCAGCACGTAGACTTCCTTCTTGTACTTGCCGTCCTTGTTGTTCGCCCACAGTTCGATCTGCGCCAGCGTCTGGTTGGTGAACGACGCCGACATCACGAAGGACGGATGACCCATCGCGTTGCCGAGGTTCACGAGGCGGCCTTCCGACAGCATGATGATGCGGTGACCGTCCGGGAACGCGATTTCATCAACCTGCGGCTTGATGTTGGTCCACTTCAGGTTCTTCAGCGAGGCGATCTGGATCTCGTTGTCGAAGTGGCCGATGTTGCAGACGATGGCTCGGTCCTTCATCGCGCGCATGTGCTCGATGGTGATGATGTCCTTGTTGCCGGTCGCGGTGACGAAGATGTCGGCCTGCGGCGCGGCGTCTTCCATGGTCACGACCTGATAGCCTTCCATCGCCGCCTGCAGCGCGCAGATCGGATCGACTTCGGACACCATCACGCGGCAGCCGGCCTGGCGCAGCGATGCCGCCGAGCCCTTGCCGACGTCGCCGAAGCCAGCAACCATCGCGACCTTGCCCGACATCATCACGTCGGTGCCGCGGCGGATGCCGTCCACCAGCGACTCGCGGCAACCATAGAGATTATCGAACTTCGACTTGGTCACCGAGTCGTTGACGTTGATGGCGGGCCACAGCAGCGTGCCGGCCTTCTGCATGTCGTACAGGCGATGCACGCCCGTGGTGGTTTCTTCGGAGACGCCCTTGATGCTGTCGGCGATCGCCTTGAAGTAGCCCTTCGGCTTTTCCTTGAGCTGCTTCTTGAGCAGCGCGAAGAATACTTCTTCTTCCTCGGAGCCCGGCTTGTCCAAAAATGCCACGTCGCCGTTCTCGGCGCGCAGGCCGAGATGGACGTACATGGTGGCGTCGCCGCCGTCGTCGAGGATCATATTCGGGTGACCACCGCCGTGCCAGTCGAACAGCTTTGCGGTGTAATCCCAGTAGTCCTTCAGCGTCTCACCCTTGACCGCGAACACCGGAATGCCTGCGGCAGCGATGGCAGCAGCGGCGTGATCCTGCGTCGAATAGATGTTGCACGACACCCAGCGGATGTCGGCGCCGAGCGCCTTCAGGGTTTCGATCAGCACCCCGGTCTGAATGGTCATGTGCAGCGAGCCCGCGATGCGCGCGCCCTTCAACGGCTGCTTCGGGCCATATTCCTCGCGCGTGGCCATCAGGCCCGGCATTTCGGTTTCGGCCAGCGAGAGTTCCTTGCGGCCGAAATCGGCAAGGCCGATGTCGGCGACGATGTAGTCAGTGAAGCCTGCGGGGGCTTTGGTCATGTGATGTGTTCCTGTTTCTTGCATGTCATTCCGGGGCGTGAGCGAAGCGAGCGAACCCGGAATCCAGAAATTCGAGATTCCGGGTCTGCGCGCGAAGAGCGCGCATCCCGGAATGACGTCGTGAAAATCAAACCGCCTTCTTCAGCGTGTCGGCGAGATCGGTCTTCTCCCATGAGAAGCCGCCATCGGCATCCGGCGTGCGGCCGAAGTGGCCGTAGGCGGAGGTGCGCGCGTAGATCGGCTTGTTGAGGTCGAGATGCTTGCGGATGCCGCGCGGCGTCAGATCCATCGACTCGGCGACGGCCTTCTCGATCTTGTCGTCGGACACTTTGCCTGTGCCGTGGGTGTCGATGTAGATCGACAGCGGGCGCGCCACGCCGATGGCGTAAGCGAGCTGCAAGGTGCACTTGTCGGCGAGACCGGCTGCCACGACGTTCTTGGCAACGTAGCGCGCCGCGTAAGCCGCCGAGCGATCCACCTTGGTGGAGTCCTTGCCGGAGAACGCGCCGCCACCATGCGGAGCCGCGCCGCCGTAGGTGTCGACGATGATCTTGCGGCCGGTGAGGCCCGCGTCGCCATCGGGACCGCCGATGAAGAACTTGCCCGTCGGGTTGATGTGCCAGATGGTCTTGTCGGTGATCCAGTCCTGCGGCAGCGCCTTGCGCACGTAAGGCTCGACGCGTTCGCGCACCTGGTTCGAGGTCATGTCCTCGACGAGGTGCTGGTGCGAAACGACGATCTCGCGCACGCCGACCGGCTTGCCGTTTTCATACTGCACGGTAACCTGGCTCTTGGAGTCCGGGCCGAGCACCTTCTCGACGCCCGAGTGCCGCGCTTCCGAAATCAGGCGCAGGATCTTGTGCGCGTAGAAGATCGGTGCCGGCATCAGTTCCGGGGTCTCGTTGGTGGCGTAGCCGAACATGATGCCCTGGTCGCCAGCGCCCTCTTCCGCATTGGTCGGCTGCTTCGCATCGACGCCCTGCGCGATATCGGCCGACTGCGGATGCAGCAGGATTTCGATGTCGGCATTCTTCCAGTGGAAGCCGTCCTGCTCGTAGCCGATGTCCTTGATCGCTGCGCGAACCACAGCTTCGATATGATCGTTGGTCACGGTCTTCGGGCCGCGCGTTTCACCCGCGATCACGACCTTGTTGGTGGTCGCCAGCGTTTCGCAGGCGGCGCGAATGTCCCAGGGATCGATGCCCGCCTTCGGACCTTCACGGAAAAACAGATCGACGATCTCGTCGGAGATCCGGTCGCAGACCTTGTCCGGATGGCCTTCGGACACCGATTCAGAGGTGAACAGATAAGACGCGCGCATCAACAATCCCTTTCAGATGGGCCGCGATCGGCCCGTTTGGATTTCAAACCCTGACCACCGGCCGGGGCTTATCTTCGAGTGGCGTGTTTTCATAGACCGAACCGGTATCCGCTTCGTCTGAAAACACCTTGGAATTCGTTCAATCGCGACGCCGCGAAATGACGTAGGATTCATCGTAAAACCAGAGGCCGTTGTGCTTGCGCAAAACCTCTCTGGTGGCGTCGAGATATCGTCCGCTTTGCGTGACTTCGTCCAGGCGATCGTCTTCGACCTGAGCGACATACACCGCTGCGTTCCATGCTGCAAAGGCCGTCGAGGTCCCGATCGGACCCGTCACCTCGTTGGGCAACGCTTCCATATCGTACCGGAAGATCGAGCGGTTATCCGCATAGGCATTAAAGTTAAGGTCGCGTCCGGCCGCGCCGAGTTCGTATTTGACCGCGCGCAGCAGTTCATGGCGGCTGACCGCGAAAGGATTTTCTCCCGGCCAGACAGACTGCACGATCTCCATTGCGGGATCGTGCCCATAGGAGTGAATTCCGATCAACCGGCCGCCTGAGCGCAGCGCGCGGGCCAATGGCGCGATGATTTTCTTGGCACGGAAATTCAGCGACGATCTGGCGCGGTAAGGCTGCGACGCAATCACCAGATCGAAATTGGCCTCGACACGGCCCGCACGCGGAATCATCGCATCGAGCAGAAAGCGATGGTCCTCGCGGTAAATGACAAGAGCGATGGGCCGTTCATAGACCGGCATGCCCGAGCGCGGCGACACACTGGCGCGCCAGTTCTCTTCCAGAAACGGCTGTAGCTCGGTGATCTGCGTTTCAAAATCGCCGGAGGCGTTGCCGCGCAGCGCAACCTCGCGCCAGATCATCCCGGCGGCAGCGGTCGGCGATTTCGGCGCCAGCCAAGGGGCTTCGGCGTAATTCATATTGGTGAGGACGAACACAGTCGCCGGATGCTCGAACAGCCGGTCCGGCACCTTCTGCAGCGTCAGCCGCACGTCCTCGAGGCTGATTTCCTTGCCCGCGATATAGAACGGCATGTTCGGAAAGCGGCTGTGCATCGAACGCATCACCCGCGCCATCACGGTGCCGTCGCCGACACCCGCGTCAAACACCCGCAAGGCTGGTGGACGCGGATGGAGACTCCCCAATTCCAGCGCCACGCGGTCAGCGATCACCCGCTTTTCCGAGCAGGTGTGCACGAACAGCAGGTATTTCTGCCGGTTTTCGAAAAACCGGAAATTGCCGGTGGGATCGCGCTTCTCGATCGGAGGCTCCGGGACGGTGATGACCGGCACGCCATCGCCGAGAAAGGCCTGAATCCGCTCCAGCGTATCGACCGTAATGCGCTTGCCCTCGCGCAGCCGGTGCACCAGCTTGCCGTCGTTCACCGCGCGGCGGCCGAACGTCGATTCCGCCATGCCTGCCTGACGGCAGTATTCGGAAATCTGGGCCAGAAGCTGGTCGTTTTTCATCAGACCGGTGGGCAGGGTTCGGGTGGGCCGAAATTTGTGGGCAGAACCGTTTTACGTGCAGGTTGCTACCACTATCTGCCCACGAATGAAATGCCCGCAGCAGAGTTATTTTCCGCAGACTCACAGCTTGTTTGTCCGGAATTCGAGGCGAATTTTGCCCAAAACAGGCCATTTGACGGCGTGGCGGGCGGCTATCTCTTTGGGACGAGAGACGCACGGAGATCGGCAGCGCACTGAACGAGCGCTGGCCATGCGGTGACGAGGCCAAGCGGCCAGAGCGGCGCGATCATCAGGCCCCAGTAGGAATTGTTGTCGCGGCCGACAAAGATGAATGCGGCGACATAGCCGAACACGACCAGCATCACCCGCTGGCCGAGGTCATCCCGCCTCCCCGTCAGTCCCGCCAGCGCCAGCGGGACCACGATCACCCCGAGCCAACGCGGCGCGGCTTCCAGCAGCAAATTCCATTGCGTGGTCTGCAGCACAAACGACCAGCCGCCGATGCGCAGCCAGCTTGGCGACGCGGGATCGCTCGCCGTCACCAGCGCGTTCACGTCATGCGCATGCACCGCAAGCGCCGCAGCAAAGATCACAAGACCGATGGCCCATGCCGCCGCTTCCTTCCGGCAACCGTCCTTGAAGGCCATCACCATCATCGCCAAAAGGTAAGCAGCAGCGAGTTCGCGGATGATCGCAGCGGCGACACCAAGAAGAACAGCCGCGATCCACGCATTCGGCCTGCGCACAGCAAGCGATAATGCGATCAGCAGTCCGGCCCAGACTTCGTGCAGCGGATAGGCCTGCGGCACAATCGCCGGCGCGATGCCGGTGGCAAGCAGGATCAGAGAGAACGCATACAATACCGGCGATGAGACAACGGCGCGCAGCCGCCACGCCCAGGCCAGAAAGGTGATGCCCGCAAGCGCGGCCAGCAACGCGCGCCGCACGACCTCTTCGGAGATCGCTGCGAGCGCGATGGCCAGAGCCGGTGGACGAACCACAACGAAGGGACGCAGCGGATAATTGTTCTCGCGCAGTTCGCGGACCGCCGCGGTGTAATAGGATTCGCCGCCCTGCACGTGGGCGATGATGCGCTTGTAGAGCGCGATATCGCCCGCGTTCGGCGCGTTGGCGACATCGCCCGGCAAAGTGGCGAGATTGACGAACCCGATGCCGATCAACACCGCCACCAGCACCAGCGTGACAAAAGCAGCGCACGCGCGCCAAACGCGGCGATCAGTGTATGCAAACGGTGATATCGGAGTGGCGGCCATCGGTCCTCTTGCTCCGAGACATAGAACCCTCGCTTTAAGATTCAGTGTTCAGCCGAGCTGCCCTGCACGACAAGCCCGCCGACGGGCCACGTTTTTACCCAGATCGCCGTCCATGTCTGACAGCCGGGCCGGACCGCCAACGCAAGATTCCCGCATGACCAGAGTATTCCGACGTACCTTGCCTGCACTTGTTGCGCTGCTACTCGCCGGAGCGGCCTATGCTGCCTCCAGTTCGCCTTCCGGCAAATGGCTGGCGGAAGACATCGACGGCGGCGGCGTCATCGACCGGCTGCAAACCACGCTTGAAATTCGCGATGACGGCATCGTCACCGGCATGGGTGGCTGCAACCGCTATGCGGGCTCCGCGAAGTTCGACGGTGCCGCGATCAAGTTCCTGCCGATGGCCTCGACGCGCATGGCCTGCACGTCCGCCGTGATGAAACAGGAATCGAAATTCCACGCCACGCTTGAAAAGGTCCGCGCGTGGCGCGTCGATGAGGCGCGCCGCAAGCTGATCCTGCTCGACGGACAAGGCTTCGAGATGATGCGCCTCAGCCGGATGGACTAGACAGTCACCACAGCAGCGAGCGGGCCTTCGCCAATCCGGACCACAGGCCGACCAGAAAATGCCTGTCGCTGGCCTTCCCTGCCGCCGCCGCTGGCCAGGCCGCCTGCCACGCGGCGGCAAAACGCATCACCTGCCGGAACGGCAGGCAGATCGCCCATCCGGCTCCGGAAACCACCCGATCGACAAACCGGTTTCGCGCCTCGCGGCGCAGCCGGTTGGCGTCCGTCTTGTAGAAATCGTAATCGATCATGCCGTCAGGGGTTTTGCGAAATTGCGACATCTTGGCTTCTCCATCGGTCTGCACAGGACGTAAGGTGAAGCAGGTCGCGAAGCCGCGCTTTGAGGCCGCATTGATTTTTCCTTGAGATTGCAGCCCGGACACGGGCAAGGACGGCGGCAATGCAATTCAGGTTCGGACAATGCTCACTCGATCCTGCGCGGCGGGAATTGCGCCTCGGGGGCGCTGCCGTGACCGTCGAGCCGCAGGTCTTCGACCTGATCGAATTTCTGGTGCGGCAACGCGATCATGTGGTGTCGCGCGATGCGCTGATCGAGAATGTCTGGCACGGGCGGATCGTTTCCGAGTCGACACTGGCGACACGCATCAACGCGGCGCGCAAGGCGATTGGCGACGACGGCACAAGGCAGGCGCTGATCAAAACCATTCCGCGCAAGGGCGTCCGTTTTATCGGCGAAGTTCATGAAGACCACGCGAAACCGGATGCAGGATCGCCAGCCCCGTCCGCCGGGGAGACCATAGCTCCGCGACAGGACATCCGGTTTTGCCAGACTCCGGACGGCATCACGCTCCCCGTCGCGAGCGTCGGTCATGGGCCGGTGCTGTTGAAAACGTCGAACTGGATCAATCATATCGAATATGACTGGATCAGCCCGATCTTCTCGCCGCTCTTCGCGCGGCTCGGCAGCCGGTTTCATCTGACCCGATATGACGGGCGCGGCAACGGTCTGGCCGATCGCAATGTCGAGGACATTTCATTCGCTGCGTTTGTGCGCGACCTGGAAACCGTCGCCGCAGCAATCACTGTGCCGCGCTTCGCCCTGCTCGGGCTTTCCCAAGGCTGCGCCACGGCAATAGCTTATGCCGTCAGTCATCCGGAGCGCGTCTCCCATCTCGTGCTTTATGGCGGATACAGCGAAGGCCGCAACCGTCGCGGCGAAGCGGCAGACGATGAAAAGGCACAGGCCTTTCTCGCCATGATGCGGCAAGGCTGGGGTGAAGACGGCACCGCCTTCATGCGGGCCTTCAGTTCGATCTATCTTCCCAGCGGCACGCCGGAGCAGATCAAGTGGTTTGCGGACATGCAACGCGCCGCATGTTCCGGCGAAATGGCGGCACGCCTGCGCCAGGCCTGCGATGACATCGACGTCACAGCACTCCTGCCCCGGATCACGGTACCGACTCTTGTCATTCACGCCCGGCACGACAATGTGGTGCCTTTCGCGCAGGGACGGCTGCTGGCATCGTCCATCCCCGGCGCAAGGCTGGTGACGCTGGATTCCGAAAATCACGTCCCTCTGTTCGGCGAGCCGTCATGGGACCTCTTCGTCTCGGCGATCGAGGATTTCATCGGCACGTCATAGCTGAGATCGCGGCCTTCATTTTCTTTGCAAAATTTTGCGGCCCGATGTCACATGCGGTCCTGCCGCCTCGTCATAAAGGCATACGACAGGCCAGCCGCCTGCTATCCCTCACCACCGCCAAGCCGGCTTATCTGCAGGAGATTTCAATGACCCCGAGAATTGCAGCCCCTTTCAAGCTGGCCCCCGACGCCTACAAGGCGATGGGCGCGCTCGAAGCCGCGATCAAGGCCAGCGGCCTCGAACACAGCCTGATCGAACTGGTGAAAATGCGCGCCTCGCAGATCAACGGCTGCGCCTATTGCATCCACATGCATTCGACCGATGCCCGCAAGGCCGGCGAGACCGAAATGCGGCTCTACATGCTGAACGCATGGCGCGAGTCCACATTTTACACGCCGCGCGAACGTGCCGCGCTGGCCTGGACCGAAAGCCTGACGCTGGTCGCCGCCACCGGAGCTCCGGACCGCGACTATGATCTCGTGAAGGCCGAATTCAACGAAGCCGAACAGGTCAATCTCACCATGCTGATCGGCGCGATCAATGCATGGAACAGGCTCGCCATCGGCTTCCGCATGGCGCACCCGAAGGAAGGCGGCCGCGCCGCAGCCTAAGGCCAGCACTATCGCGGAGATTGTATCGCGATCCCGGCAAGCGGTGGCTTACGGTCACGGGATATCAGCACGCCGCGCGCATGGAGCGAACGTCGCCCTATCCTGCGACGCGCAGCCCGCCCTCGCGTGCGGGCGTCGGCGCGTCGCTGTTATCCCCGGCCCCCGGCTGCGCGAGGTTGAGGCAGTATTGCGCCGCCGCGTGGAGGCTGGTCACCACCGCATCGGCCTTGATCGCGTCCTGAACGGCGGGGCCGTTCTCCGCCATCCAGTGACAGACCAGAACGCGGGCCTGCGGAATCTTGCGGCGCAGCTTGCGCACCACATGACGGGTATAGGCGGGACTTGCGGCATCGAGGGCCGACACGCAAACCAGCGCCACGCCGTCTCCGTCGAGCCGGAAGATTCCGGCAGTCGACACCTCTTCCTTCGTCGCCACCCGCGCTCCGAGACCGTGCTTGGACAGAATCTGTGCGAGGATCTGCGCCGCGGCCTCGTCGAGGTCGCTCCGCTCGGCCACGCAAAGCACCGGGTGCTCCGCCTGCCACTCGGGCGGCAGCCCTTCACGGATCACGAACGGCAGATCGGGCATCGGTGCCGCACTGGCATGGATGGCGGCCTCGGCCTCCGCATCGCGGGTGTCGCCGTCGCGCGCGTCGTCGTCCTCGTCCGCAAGATCCTCGATCAGTTCGACGACGCTGTTGCGGATTTCGGCAAGACGCGGCGCGGGCAGACGGTCGCGCTTGGCATCGTCATGGGCGAGTTTCAGACCCTTGAGCGCGACCTCCTCGTAATACTCAGAAAGCGTGCGTTCCTTCAGATACTCCTCCGCCTTCTCCACCGCCTCGCCGGGATCGTTGGCGAGCATGCGCTGATAGAAAATCTCCGGCGGTGACAATGCGGGGCGGTCGCCGAACAGGATGTCGAAGAACTTCAGGCGCTCGACATGACGGCCCAGCACGACAAGGCAGACGGTGAGCGGCGTCGCCAGCACCAGCCCGATCGGTCCCCACAGCGCCGTCCAGAAGGTCGCCGAGACGACCACGGCGAACGGCGAAAGGCCGCTGCTATGGCCGAACAGCATCGGCTCGATGGCATGTCCCACCAGCAATTCGGTGATCAGGATCAGCGCCGCGCTCCACGCCAGCATCGACCAGCCCGGATCGACGGCCACGGCCAGGGTCAACGGAAAGAACGCCGCGACGAACGCGCCGATGTAAGGCACGAAACGCATGATGCCCGCGAGAATGCCCCACAGGATCGCGCTCGGCACCCCGATCAGCCACAAGCCCAGCCCTATGACCAGACCGAACGCGGTATTCAGTCCGAGTTGCGACAGGAACAGGCGGCTGAGGCGGCTTGCGGCATCGTCCATCGCGGACGTCGCCCGCTGCAGGTCATGTGCGCCTGCGAGCTTGATCAGCCGATTGCGCAGGTCCTCGCGCTGAAAAAGAATGAAGACGACGAAGATGATCACCACGCCGACGGTCGCCAGGGGATGCAGCAGCGGCGCGATCAGCGATGAAATACTCTCCAGCGCGCTCGGCGGCGGCGAGCGAACCTCCACGGGAATGGGACGTGTCGGCAGCTCCGGCGAGGGCGTCAGCGACGGCTCCACCGCGGTCTTGTCCGCAGCGCTGTCCGGCTTGTTCAGCTCCTTGCCGAGACTTTGCAGCACGTCCGCGGCCCGCTCCAGCGGACCTGCCGTGGTCGCGCTCTTCAGCGACGAGATTTTCTTCTGCATCGTCTGCTGGTAGGTGGGAAGCTGCTCCGCAAGCTGAGTGATCTGGGTGGCGATCAGGCTGCCGAGACCGAACAACACCAAGAATGCCAGAACCACCACCACAGGAACGGCAGCCGCGCGCGGCAGACGCCAGCGCTCCAGAAAATCGACGGGGGGCGCAAGCACGAAGCTGAGCAGAATCGCCAGAGCGATGGGGACGAAGATTTCCCGTCCCAAATAAAGGCCGCCGATGATCAGGGCCGCGATCACGGCTGCCGGAAGCGCAGACCCTTCCCGTGCCGAAGTCGCGGCCGGAGCCGTCGTCATTTCGTTCTTCAAGGTGAGAGGGCCTCCGCTCCACGTCTGGCCCCTGTCAACGGCGACCTGAAACGATGGTTCCAGCCTCAGCCCCGGACCGGCATTTCCACCCGGCTGTGGACGTGCGCCCGCTGAACGCTCCGGGTGCCGCACGGCGCATCGCCGGCCGCTATGTGCCCCACACGTTGCCCGCGACGTCGGTAACCAGGCGCAGCTTCGCCCATTGCTCGTCCTCGGTCAGGATGTTGCCTTCCTCTGTCGAGGCGAAGCCACATTGCGGCGACAGCGCGAGCTGATCGAGCGGCACCAGCCGCGCCGCTTCATCGATACGCCGCTTGATGTCTTCCTTCTTTTCGAGCGCGCCGGCCTTCGAGGTGACAAGCCCCAGCACCACAATCTTGTTGCCTGCCGGCAGGAAACGCAGCGGCTCGAAACCGCCCGCGCGATCGGAATCGTATTCCAGGAAATAGCCGTCGTAATTGACACCCGCGAGCAAAAGTTCGGCGATGGGTTCATAGCCGCCCGAGGCGATCCAGTTGGAGCGGAAGTTGCCGCGGCAAACGTGGGTGGTGATGACCATGTCGGCGGGGCGCTCGGCGATCGCGTAGTTGATGACGCGGGCGTAGACACCGGGCAGCGCCTCGGGGTCCTCGCCCCGCGCGCGCAGCTTGGCGCGCTGGTCTTCCGAACAGAAATAACCCCATGCCGTATCGTCGAACTGCAGATAGCGGCAGCCGGCATCATAGAATGCCTTGACCGCCTTGCGATAAGTCATCGCCAGATCGACAAAGAAGGCGTCAATGTCGGGATAGGCTTCACGCGAGACGGCGTCCCTGCCTCCGCGATAGTGGATCATCGACGGCGACGGGATGGTCATCTTGGGCACGACGCCCGCGAGATCGCAGCGGTCCTTGAGCAGCTTGAAATGCGCGATCATCGGATGGTCGACGGGAAAATCGAGTTTGCCCGTGACATGGACGCTTTCACCGCTCGTGACGCGGCCCGCGACGACCGCGCCTTGCGTCTTCTGAATCTCGCAGCCCGCAAGCGCTTTCAGGAAATCGAAATGCCACCACGCGCGGCGGAACTCGCCGTCGGTGGCGAGGCGCAGGCCGCTCTGCTTCTGCCGCTGAACGGCGGTGCTGATTTCAAGAGATTCGATGCGCTGTAGTTCGGCGGCCTCGATCTCACCCTTCGCGAAACGCACCCGCGCGTCACGAACCCGCTGCGGCCGCAGCAGGCTGCCGACATGGTCGGCGCGAAACGGCGGCCTCGCCCGCTGCATCATGTTCTCCAGCGATTAGTCCGTGAACACCACCGTCTTGCGGCCGTTGAGGATCACGCGGTCTTCCAGGTGATAGCGGATCGCGCGGGCCAGCACGCGGCGTTCGATGTCCGCACCCTTGCGCACGAGGTCTTCCGGCGAGTCGCGATGGCTGATGCGCTCGATGTCCTGCTCGATGATCGGGCCTTCGTCGAGATCGCTGGTGACATAGTGCGCCGTCGCGCCGATCAGCTTCACGCCGCGCTCATGGGCTTGATGGTAAGGCTTCGCGCCCTTGAAGCCCGGCAGGAACGAGTGATGGATGTTGATGCAGCGGCCGGACAGCTTGCCCGCGAAATCCTCCGACAACACCTGCATGTAACGCGCCAGCACCACGAGATCGGTCTGCGTGTCCTGAATGATCTTCCAGACTTTCGCTTCCTGCTCATCCTTGGTGGCGCGCGTCACCGGCAGATGATGAAACGGAATGCCCGCGAAATCGAGACCCGCATAGGTTTCCAGCGGATGGTTGGAGACGATCGCTGTCGGCATCATCGGCAGTTCGCCTCGCCGCCAGCGATAAAGAATGTCGGCGAGACAATGATCGAACTTCGACACCATCAGCAGCACGCGCTGCTGGACGGCGCGGTCACGCAACTGCCAGACCATCTCGAAGGGCTTGGCCATCACCCCGAAGCCGGATTGCAATGTGGCGAGGTCGGCCTGCGCACCGGGCGAGTCGAAGCTCACCCGCATGAAGAAGCGGCCCGTCTCGATGTCGCTGTACTGCTGCGCGTCGAGAATGTTCTGCCCGTTGGCGAACAGGAAGGTGGAAACCGCCGACACGATGCCGGGACGATCGGGACAGGACAGGGTCAGGACGAATTGCTGTGCGGACATGGGGGCAATCTTTGGGGATACGATCTGGAGGGTGGAATAGGGCCCCTCCTCTAGCACTCGCGCCAAACTTTGGCCAATGCTGGCGAGGAAGGAATAGGCATCGCACGACATATTCTGCGTCGTCCTGACATATCTCGGCAAAACAGTCTTTCACCCCATGACGGAGCGGCCTAAATTGACGTCTCACGGACTCCCTCGAAAGACACCTATGCCCGGCAGGCTTGAAGGTTACCGCATTCTGATTCTGGAAACGCGCGAGGAAGCGCAGTTTTCGCGGCTGCTGCAGGAACAGGGCGCCAGCGTGCTGCAATGTCCGATGTTCACCATCCGCGACGTGCCGGACCCCGCCCCCGTCGAGGCCTGGATCGGGCTGTTCATCGCCAACCCGTTCGACGATCTGGTGCTGATGACCGGCGAAGGACTGCGGCGGATCATGACCGTCGCGCAGCGCATCGGCGCGGATCAGTATCTGATTGCCGCCATCGGCAAGGCGAAGCGATATGCGCGCGGCCCCAAGCCGGTGCGCGCGCTGCGCGAGATCGGCCTCGAGGCCGATATGCAGACCGAGACGCCGACCTCCGAAGGCGTCGCCGCCATGCTGGCGCAGCAGGACCTGAAAGGTCACCGCGTCGGGCTTCAGCTTTATCCCGACAAGGACCACAGCAAGCTGATCGGCGCGATCACGTCGCAAGGTGCGAGCGTCGAAACCGTACTGCCATATGTCTACGATGGCGAAGCGGCTGACACCAACATCGTCTCCGCCATCAATGAAATGGTGCAACGCCGCGTCGATGCCATCGCGCTGACAAGTTCGGGTCAGGTGCGGCGGCTGATCGATGTCGCGCGTGCGCACAACTGCGAAGACAAATTGCGCGACGGCCTCGCGCAAACGCCGGTGGCCTCGGTCGGTCCTGTCGTGTCGGATGAACTGAAAGCATACGGCCTGCGAACGGATATTTATCCTGCGAACGACTCGTTCTTCATGAAGCCGCTGATCAGCGCGATGGCTGTTGCCTTGAACAAGGCGCCGCCGCGAATGCCTCAACAGGTCTAGTTGTCATCACCGGGCTTGCCCCGGCCATGACGATTGTATGCCTTGTAACGCCCCATCCCTCCGCGGGACGACCACTAGCGATTGCACGATCCAAGCAGATCAGGCACCCTGCGAAAAACAAAGCCAATAAAAGACAGGGATCAAATGTCCGCACTCCCCCTTTCCAACCTCCGCGTCGTTGAACTCGGATCGGGCGATACGCTCGGCTATTGCGGCAAGCTGTTTGCGGATTTCGGCGCGGAGGTCATCAAGATCGAGCCGCAGGGCGGCGATCCCGGCCGCCGCATTCCCCCGCTGGCCGATGTCGACGGCGGGCAGCGCGAGAGCATCACCTTCGCGTGGCTCAACACCAACAAGAAAAGCATCATCGCCGATCCGGAAACAGCGGACGGCGCGAGCCGGATTCTCGAACTGCTCGCCACCGCCGATCTGTTGCTCGACGCGCGGCATCCTGACGAAATCAAGGCGTCACAGATTTCGCACGATCGCCTGCGCAAAGCCGATCCCGGCCTCGCCATCACCGCGATCTCGTGGTTCGGCGAACATGGCCCCTATCGCAATTATCTCGCGACTGACTCTGTATGTCGCAGTCTCGCGGGACTTGTGAAACTGGTCGGGCCGGTCGAGGGGCCGCCCGTGCTGCCGCGTGACGGGCAGATCGGCGTGGTCGGCGGGCTGACGGCGTTCATTCCGAGCCTCGCCGGTCTGTATGGATACGAGCACGGTGCGCGCCGCTTCGCCGTCAACAATCTTGAAGCCATGCTGCACATCAGCGAGTTCGACACCGGGCTTGCGCTGGAGTCCGGCTTCACCCGCCCGCGCCCCGGCATCAACCGGTTCGGACGCGGCTATCCGAGCGGCAACTTCGTCACCAAACACGGCTGGCTCGGCGTCACTGTTGTCACGCCGGCGCAATGGGCCGCGTTCTGTAAAATGCTGGACATGCCTGACTTGGGCGCCGATCCGAAATACTCGGCCACCATTGGCCGCTTCAATCATGCGGATGAACTGAAAGCGATCATCACGCCGGCGCTTTTGAAGAAGACCGCGCTCGAATGGTTCGAGATGGGAATCGAACTGCGGCTTCCGCTTGCGGTCGTGCCGGACATGAAGGAATTGCTGGAGCAGGATGTGCATCGCGCGCGCGGCGCATTCGGCACTGTCGAGATCGGCAATGCGTCATTTGAAGGTCCGGTGCTGCCGCAATATCTGACACGCTCACGGCCCAAGCCGAACGGACGCGCGCCGCTTGCGGGCAACGACGACAAAGCCGCCCTTCCCGCACACACGCGCAAGGCGACACGCGCGGCAACGCCGCAGGATGCGCTGCCGCTGAAAGGTTTGCGCATCGTCGATCTCACCATGGGCTGGGCGGGACCGACCGCGACACGCCAGATGGGCGATCTCGGCGCCGACATTATCAAAGTGGAGTCCTGCCAGTATCCGGACTGGTTCCGCGGCACCGACACGCGCCCGCCCTATCATGAGGAGCGGACCTACGAGAAGACCTACTGGTTCCAGATGAACAATCGCAACAAGCGCGGCATCACGCTGGACCTCACCACCGAAGCAGGCCTCTCGCTGCTCAAGCGGCTGATGAAGGACGCCGATGCGGTAATCGACAACTACGCCGCCGATGTCATGCCGCGCCTCGGCCTCGGCGTCGAAGACATTCTGAAGATCAATCCGCGTCTGATCGTGGTGACCATGCCCGCGTTCGGCATGACGGGAAAATGGAGCGGCGTGCGCGCCTATGGCTCGACGCTGGAACAAGCCTCCGGTTTGCCATCGGTGACCGGCGGGCCGGACGATCCACCAGTGATGCTGCATGCGGCGATCGGCGATCCGATCGGCGGGCTCAATGGTGCTGCCGCACTGCTGCTCGGCTTCATGCAGCAACGCAACACCGGCGAAGGTCAGCATATCGATCTCAGCCAGGTCGAATGCATGTTGCCGATGGTTGCGCCATCCATTCTCGAACAATCGGCAACGGGCGCAACCAGCCCCCGCCTCGGCAACCGCCATCCGCAACACGTGCCCAACGGATGCTTCCCGACGCTCGGCATCGATCAGTGGTTGACGATCTCGGTGCGCAACAACGATGAATGGAAGGCCCTTTGCGGCGCCATGCGGCGGGACGATCTCGCCAGCGATCCCGCGCTCGCCACCGCCGAGGGGCGACGCGAACACGAAGATTCCATCGAGGTCGCGATTCGTCACTGGCTTGCCGATGTGCGCCCCGACATCGCGATGGTGACATTGCAGAAAGCGGGCGTGCCTGCGGGCATTGCCAAGCTGCCGCAGGATCTCGCCAGCGATCCGCATCTGCTCAAGACCGGACACTGGCAGGCGAGCGACCGGCCGTTCATGGGACCGCATCTGTTGCCGTCGGTCGCCTATCGCGAAGGTGACAGCGAATTGCCTTATGCCATCACAAATCTCGCGCCGACGATCGGCCAGCATAACCACGAGGTGCTGCGCGAAGTGCTGGGATTGAGTGAGACGGAGATCGCCGAACTTCAGCGCAATGAGGTGATCGGCACCGAGGCGGCACTGCCCAAGCCGAAAAAGAAAAAGGGCGACGGCAAGACCGCGAGTGCGGCAAGTTAACTTCAACACGTCATTCCGGACAGGACGCGCTGCGGACTGATCCGGAATCAAGCAGGATGCTGCTTCCGGATTCCGGGCTCGCTCGCAAGCGCTCGCGCCCCGGAATGACGGCGATCTTCAACTCCCCATAAACTGCATCACCACCTCGCGGCTGTGCGGCCGCGCACGGTGCTCGATCAGGTAGATCGCCTGCCAGGTGCCGAGCGCCAGCGCCCCGCCGATCACCGGTATTTGCAGGCTGACCGAAGTCAGCATGGTCTTGATGTGCGCGGGCATATCGTCCGGCCCCTCGATGGTGTGACGCCAGCCGCCGTCAGCGGGCGCAAGGCGCCGCAGCGACGTGAGCAAATCCGCCAACACATCGGGATCGGCATTTTCCTGAACGGTCAGAGACGCGGACGTATGCCGGATAAACAGATTGACGCTGCCGTTGCTGCCGCCTGTGTCGCGCAGGAAGCCCGCAACCTCGCGCGTGATATCGACAAATCCTTCGCCGCGCGTCGGCACGGTTAGTGTCGCGGTGGCGATGGTCGCGGCCTTGATGGTCTCAACGGGTGTCTGTTTCATCCGTCTTCTTCATTTCCTGTCGCGGATAGCTTGGCAATGGTCCCCGGATCGAATTCACCGCCGTAGTATTTATCGAGCGCGGCGAGAAAGTCAGCATTGCCGGGCGTGACCTTGGCAAACAAGGTCATAGACGACCTGAACTTCACATCGTCAGGACTGCCCAGAATGGAATGGATGTCCTTGCCCGTCACCGCGTTCACCAATGCCGTGCATTTGCGCAGTCGCATCCCGAGCAACGGATGCGCCAGATAGGCCGTCGCTTCGGCGCGCGAGCGGATCGCATAGCGCTGCGCCATGGCGCTGAATCCGAGACCCGCGATCTGCGGAAAGATGAACCACATCCAGTGGCTCTGCTTGCGGCCGGCGCGCAGTTCCGCGACCACCTGCGGATAGACAGCCTCTTGGGCGTTCACAAATCGCTGTAGATCGTAAGCATCATTCATGGCCGCGTGCATTGCTCAAGCTAAAGGCGCGCGGAACTCCGCGCGCCTTTCGCTCTATCATATGGCGTAGATCACATCACGACGCCGTAATAGTCGCTGAGGCCCTTGGTGCGGGTCGCGCTGCCCCAGTCCCAGTCGCTGTCATTGGCGTAATGCGGCGCGTCTTTCAGTTTTTCGACCGGCACCATGGTCTGATAACCGCCGAGTTCTGTATTGTATTTGAGCGACGCCCAAGGCAGCGGATAGTGATCGTCGCCGATCCCGAGAAAGCCTCCGAAGCTGAGAACGGCGTAGGACACCTTGCCCGTGGTCTTCTGGATCATCACACGCTCGATCGAACCGATCTTTTCGCCATCAGCGCCGTAGACCGCGGTTCCTTCGACCTTGTCGCTGCCGATGAGAGATGATGTCTCGCTTGATTGCTGGGTCATTGTCGTCCTCCATGTTTCACCATGGGGACACAACGGCACAGCATGCACGGTGTTCCTCGCTGTCTGACGACCGTTCTGGAACCCGTGCGCCGAGCCGTCAGCCCGGCGAACGCTC
Organism: Afipia sp.; assembly: GCA_017308595.1. Taxonomy (GTDB): domain Bacteria; phylum Pseudomonadota; class Alphaproteobacteria; order Rhizobiales; family Xanthobacteraceae; genus Afipia. The sequence continues at coordinate 437,827 of JAFKER010000005.1, read as the reverse complement.
CGACAAATAGGCCTGATACGCGCGCTTCATGCCGTCTTCGAGAGACGTCGTCGCCCGCCAGCCGAAATTCGCCAGCTTGCCGACATCGAGCAGCTTGCGCGGCGTTCCGTCCGGCTTCGAAGCATCGAACACGATCTCGCCGGTATAGCCGACGGTCTTTGCGACAACACGCGCGAAATCCGCGATGGAAATATCCTCGCCGGTCCCGACATTGATCAGGCTACCTTCGGAATAGTTCTTCATCAGATGCACAGCCGCATCGGCCATGTCGTCGACATAGAGGAATTCGCGCCGCGGCGTGCCGGTTCCCCAGACCACGACCTCGCGCGCACCGCTTTCCTTCGCTTCATGAAAGCGGCGGATCAGCGCCGCGACCACATGGCTGTATTCGGGATGATAGTTGTCGCCCGGCCCGTAAAGATTGGTCGGCATGATGCTGATGAAATCGCTGCCGTACTGGTCGCGGTAGGCTTCCGCCATCTTGACGCCGGCGATCTTGGCGATCGCGTAAGGCTCGTTGGTAGGCTCCAGCGTGTCGGTCAGCAGCGAATCCTCGCGCAGCGGTTGCGGCGCCAGCTTCGGATAGATGCAGGACGAGCCGAGAAACAACAGCTTCTCCACACCATGCACATGCGCCGCATGGATCACGTTGGTCGCGATCAGCAGGTTCTCGTAGATGAACTCGGCGCGCAGGGTGTTATTGGCGACGATACCGCCGACCTTGGCGGCGGCGTGAAATACAACCTGAGGGCGATTGGCCGCGAACCATCTGGTAACGGCGGCCTGATCGAGCAGATCCAGCTCGCCGCGCGGCACCGTCAGCACCTTGGCGTCCTCGCGGGCCAGCCGCCGCACGATCGCACTCCCCACCATGCCGCGATGGCCCGCGACAAAAACGCGCTTGCCTTTGAGTTCAAACGGTAACGAAGCCATCGGCAATCACACGAAATCTTTTGTTCGAATAAATGGTTTCTCAGCGATATCCGGTCGCGCTGCTGACCCGGTTATGCACGCCAGCGTGAAAAACGGGGGAGCGCCGATCGCCGGAGAGCGATGATGCAATAACGGCATAAGCCGGTTTTGGCATGCCAGCAAGGAAAACCCGAACCGGATAAGTGGGTCCACCCATTAAGCATTTACGCCGCAGGCGCAAAAACCGGGCTTGCAGCGCGCGAGGCGTTAGACCACACTCCGGCCCACGAAACGGCTCGAAACGGTACGGGGTCGAAAATCCCGACCGTTTTAAAAAAGAGTCTGTTGCGACGAAGAATAAATTCAAGGGAGATCATAATGCGTAAATTGATGATGGCTGCGGCATTCGCGCTTCCCATGATGGGGGGAGCCGCCGTGGCCCAGGATACCGTCAAAATCGGATACATCGACCCACTGTCCGGCGGCGGCGCCAGCGTCGGTGAAGTCGGCCTCAAGACCTTCCAGTATCTGGCCGACGAACTGAACGCCAAGGGCGGCATTCTCGGCAAGAAGGTCGAAATCGTTCCGCTCGACAACAAGACCAATCCGCAGGAAAGCTTGATCCAGGCGCAGAAGGCCATCGATTCCGGCGTGCGTTATATCACCCAGGGCAACGGCTCGGCCGTCGCCGGCGCGCTCGCGGACTTCGTCGCCAAGTACAATGACCGCAATCCCGGCAAGGAAGTGCTCTACTTCAACTACGCCGCGGTCGATCCGATCCTGACCAACGAGAAGTGCACCTACCCGCATTTCCGCTGGGACGCGAGCTCGGACATCAAGATGGAAGCCCTCACCAACTACATGAAGGGCGTTCCGGCGATCAAGAAGGTCTACCTGATCAACCAGGACTATTCGTTCGGCGAGTCCGTGCGCACCACCGCGCGTTCGATGCTGAAGGCAAAGCGTCCTGACATCGAAATCGTCGGCGACGAAAAGCACCCGCTGCTGAAGGTCACCGATTTCGCGCCTTATATCGCCAAGATCAAGGCGTCCGGCGCGGACACCGTCATCACCGGCAACTGGGGGCAGGACTTCGCACTGCTGCTTAAGGCCGCAGCCGATGCCGGTCTCAAGGTTGGCTGGTACACCTACTACGCAGGTGGCGCCGGCGGCCCGACCGCGATCAAGCAGGGCAACCTGAACGATCAGGTGTTCACGATCGTCGAAGGCGTTGCCAACCTCGATCACAAGGAATCGATCGAGTTCGAAAAGGCGTTCCGGGCGAAGTACAACGGCCAGACCTTCTGGTACCCGCGTGCAGCGAACGAAATGCGGATGTTCGCCGCTGCTGCCGAGAAGGCCAAGTCGCTTGAGCCTGTGAAGGTCGCAGCTGCCCTCGAAGGCCTCGAATTCGAAGTCTTCAACGGCGGCAAGGGCTTCATGCGCAAGGACGACCACCAGTTCTTCCAGCCGATGTATATCGCTCAGTTCGGCGAACTGAAGAACAAGGAGCCGTTCGACGAAGAGAAGACCGGCTGGGGCTGGAAGGTGTCCGCCAAGATCGACACCGACAAGACCATGCTGCCCACCACCTGCAAGATGACCCGTCCATAAGAGGTCACTGCACTCTTTAATCGTCTCAATCGTGTTCACTCCGGCCGCATGGCCGGGGTGAACAAGACCTTCACGTATCCGGGGGGAGTGCTGGGGTCGTGCTCGAGCTCATCGTCATATCCACGTTGAACAGCATCCTGTTCGGGATGTTGTTGTTCCTGATGGCCAGCGGCCTGACGGTCATCTTCAGCATGCTCGGCGTGCTGAACTTCGCGCATGCGAGCTTCTACATGCTCGGCGCATTTTTCGGTTTCCAGATCAGCCGCTGGTTCGGGTTCTGGCCTGCCCTGCTGATCGCGCCCATTCTCGCAGGCTTGATCGGCGCTGCGGTCGAGCGCTACGGCCTGCGGCGGGTTCACCGCAACGGCCATGTCGCCGAACTGCTGTTCACCTTCGGCCTCGCATTTGCGATCGAGGAAGTGGTGCAGATCATCTGGGGCAAGAGCCCGGTCGATTTCCGCGTACCGCCATTGCTGGATTTCCCGGCTTTCACGATCTTCTCGACCAATTATCCCGCCTACAAGATGTTCATGCTGCTGGTCTCGGTCGCGATTTTCGTGGCGCTGCTCGTAGCGCTGAAGAAGACCCGCGTCGGCCTGATCGTGCAGGCCGCCCTCACCCATCCGCATATGGTCGGCCACCTCGGCCATAACGTCGGGCGCATTTTCATGATGGTGTTCGGCGTCGGCACCGCGCTCGCCGCGGTCGCGGGCGTGATCGCCGGTCCTGCGCTGGTCACCCAGTCCAACATGGCCGGCCTGCTCGGGCCGATCCTGTTCGTGGTTGTCGTAGTCGGCGGCCTCGGCTCGCTGCCGGGCGCCTTCATCGCCTCGCTGCTGATCGGCTTCGTGCAGACTTTCGCGGTGTCGATGAACGGCTCGCTCGCCGAGTTGTTCGGGCCGCTCAGTCCGGCATGGTCGTCGACATGGCTATCCGACATCTGGAACGTCACCGTGGCGCAGATCGCGCCGATCATGCCCTACCTGCTGCTGGTGCTGATCCTGGCGTTTCGTCCGATGGGTCTTTTGGGAACGCGTGAAACATGAACGACATTACCGCACGCGCTGCTCCGCCGCCGCCGTCGTCCACCGAAAAGCTCAAATTCTACGGGCTCTGGATCGCAACCGGGATATTCCTGCTGGTGCTGCCGAAAGTATTCGGCTCCGGCGGCTCGCTGACGACGTTCAGCCTGATCGGCATCTCGATCATCTTCGCGCTGTCCTACAACATCCTGCTTGGCCAGACTGGCATGCTGTCGTTTGGACACGCGGTCTATTACGGCCTCGGCGGCTTTCTGGTCATTCATGCCATCAATATCATCGGCGGCAACAAGTGGCCGATCCCGCTGCCGTTCGTGCCGATCATCGGCGGACTGACCGGCCTCGCCTTCGCCATCCTGCTTGGCTGGGTTTCGACACAACGCTCCGGCACCGCCTTCGCCATGATCTCGCTCGGCGTCGCCGAACTGGTCGCCTCCTCGGCGCTGATTCTGCGAACCTTCTTCGGCGGTGAAGCGGGCATCTCCGCCAACCGCACCAAGCTGCTGAAATTCTTCGACTGGAATTTCGGCCCACAGATCCAGATCTACTATCTGGTCGCGGCATGGACCCTGATCTGCATGATCGGGATGTATGCCCTCACGCGTACCCCGCTCGGGCGCATGTGCAATGCGGTCCGCGACAACCCCGAACGCGTGCAGTTCGTGGGCTACGATCCGCATGTGGTGCGCTATATCGCGTTCTGCTTCTCCGGCTTCTTCGCCGGCATTGCGGGCGCGCTGGCCGCCATCAACTTCGAGATCGCGAACTCGGCCTATCTCGGCGCGGTGCAGTCCGGCACGGTGCTGTTCTCGGCCTATATCGGCGGCATCGGCTTCTTCATCGGACCGGTGGTCGGGGCGATCTTCGTCACCATCCTGTCGCTGGGCCTGAGTGACCTGACCACGGTGTGGCAGCTCTACTTCGGCCTGATCTTCATCGCGGTGGTGATGTTCGCACCCGGCGGCATCACCGGCCTTCTGATGATGCACCGTCCGCTGCTGCGCAACGGAATGCTCGGGCGCGTGATCCCCTCCTATCTGGTCGCGATCGTGCCGACGCTGGCGATGCTGATCGGACTGATGCTCGGGATCGAATCCATCGTCCACTACACGATGAACTCTATGGAAGACCCGAACATCAAGGCGTTCGGCATTCCGTTCAATGCCGCGAGCCCGGTGACATGGGCGGCTTCGGTTGTCCTGCTGATCGGCGGCTTCATGCTCGCCCGCATCACATGGAAGCGGATCGCCGTCGCATGGGATGAGGCGCTGACCATGGCGCGCGCGAAGGAGATGGGCGCATGACAACGCCAAACGCCATCGATATCCGCGACGTTCAGAAGAATTTCGGCATCACCAAGGTGATCCGCGATCTCAACCTGCAGGTCGCGCAGGGCGAACGCCATGCGCTGATCGGCCCGAACGGTGCTGGAAAATCCACCACCTTCAACCTGATCAGCGGCTACATGGCGCCGACCAGCGGCGAAGTCCTGATGCGCGGTGAGCGCATCGACGGCCTCGCCCCCTACCAGATCAACCGGCGCGGTCTGTCGCGCTCGTTTCAGGTCACCAATGTGTTCGCCAACATGACGGTGTGGGAGAACCTGCGCTGCGCGGTTCTGTGGGCGACGGGCCACAAATACGCGTTCTGGAAAAACGTCGACAAGCTGCCGGGAGTTCGTGACCGTACCGCGCAGATTCTTGAAGACATCGGCCTCACCTCACGGCGTGATATTCCCGCGGGTCTTCTGACTTATGCCGAACAACGCGCGCTGGAGATCGGCATCACCATCGCCGGCGGCGCGGATGTCATCCTGCTGGACGAACCGACCGCGGGCATGAGTCATGCGGAGACCGAACGCGCGGTGGAACTGATCCGCCGCCTCACCGTCGGCAAGACGCTGCTGATCGTCGAGCATGACATGAGCGTGGTGTTCGGCCTCGCCGACCGCATTTCTGTGCTGGTCTACGGCCATGTGATCGCCTCCGGCACGCCGGAGGAAATCCGCAACAGCGCGAAGGTCAAGGAAGCCTATCTGGGCGAGGAAGCTGCCTGATGTTGGAAGTTCGCGATCTGCACGCCTATTACGGCAAAAGCCACATCCTTCAGGGCGTCGACATGACCATCGCCGCCGGCGAAGTCGTCAGCCTGCTCGGCCGCAACGGCGTCGGGCGCTCGACCACCGTGAAGGCGATCATGGGCGAAGTGCCGCCGCACGGCACCATCACGTTCAAGGGCCAGAACATCGCCGGGATGCCGAGCTACAAGATCGCGCATCTCGGCCTCGGCTATGTGCCCGAGCACCGCGACATTTTCCCGGGCCTGACCGTGCGGCAGAACCTGCTGCTCGGCATCAAGAACCCCAAGCATCCGGGCAAGTGGAAGCCCGATGACATGCTGGCGATGTTCCCGAACCTGCAGGCACGGGCCGATACCTCTGCGGGCGTCCTGTCTGGCGGCGAAAAGCAGATGCTGACCATCTGCCGCACGCTGATGGGCGATCCCGAACTCATCATGATCGACGAGCCGACCGAAGGTCTTGCTCCACTGATCGTGCAGCAGGTCGGCGACCTGATCGCGGAAATCGCCAAGCGCGGCGTTGCGATCCTGCTGGTCGAACAGAAGCTGTCGATCGCCATGCGCATTTCGCACCGGCTTTACGTGATGGGCCACGGCCGCATCGTGTTCGAAGGCACGCCCGCCGATCTCAAGGCCAACCAGACCGTCCGCAAGGAGTGGCTGGAGGTTTAAGAACGACATGCGATGAGGGCAGAGAGATTCATCCTCTCTAAGGGTGTCGTCCCGGCGAAGGCCGGGACCCATAACCCCCCGATCATCGTTATCTCGGAATTCTCGCGTCTACCCTTCGACCTGTTTTCAAAAAGCAACGACAGGGAGTATGGGTCCCGGCCTTCGCCGGGACGACATGGAGAAACGTCGTCGCAAAGACAACCCGTCAGTTTTCTCAACGCGCCGCACTCACTCTCCGTACGCGCGCAGCCGATCCAGATCGACCACCGTCACGCCGCCGTATTCCAGCCGCAGCAGGCCTTCCTTCTCCAGCGTCTTGAGGCACTGGTTGGCGTTCTGCCGCGAAATACCGGAAATGGCGCCGAGCTCTTCCTGCGTGATTTCAAGATGCCGGGTATGGTCCGGATACAGGATCGGATTGAACAGCGACGCGATCGAGCGCGCGAGACGGGCCTTGGCGTCCAGCATCCGGCCATATTCGACCAGACCCATGAACTGCCCCAGCCGCTCGTTCAGCAATCCCACCAGGAAACGGTTGAACGCCACGCTGTTCTCGAACAGCCAGAAGAAGGTCGCGCGATCCATCAGCGCGAGGCGCGTGTCGCGCAATGCCACCGCGTCATAACGTCTCGCCTCGTTCTTCAGGACGGTGCCCTCGCCGAACCACGCGCCGTTGGTCATGCCGGTGAAACTCACAGCCTTGCCTTCGCGCGAGCCGGTGCCGATGCGAACCAGCCCGGTCACCACGCCCATCCAGTATTCGAAATGATCGCCGCGCATGCAGATGAATTCGTTCGCGCTGAACGATTTTTCGATGACGCCGGTGCGCGCAACCTCGGTTTCCTGATCGGTCAGGCCGCGCGACCAGACCGCAATGCGCTTGAGATGTTCTGCAGTAATCATGCTGGCGAGACGCGTATCCTGGGCAAAGCATCAAATGCTGCGGCGCGGTAGACTATCTCTTGGTATACCGCGCGCGCACCGAAATTGCCCAACGAATTGTCAGGCACAAGACATTTATCTGTCGCGAATTCCCGTAAGGACGGCAACCGGCAAATGCGCTCCTACAGCGCAAAGCATCAATAGTAGAATGGCTTGCCGGAGCCCGCCGGTATAGGATCGGGCTTGTGGTGACGAACCATAGATAAAGAGCGCGCCAAGCGCCGTATCTGGGAGGATTTGAGTGGCTTACGCATTGGAGGTGCGGGGGGTCTCGCTACGGTTCGGCGGCGTGCGCGCCCTGACTGACGTGAGCTTCGGCGTCAAGGAAGGCGAACTGTTCTCGATCATCGGCCCGAACGGCGCCGGCAAGACCTCGATCGTGAACTGCGTCTCCGGCCGTTACACCCCGACCGAAGGACAGCTTTTCTATCAGGATCGCGACATTACCGGCCTCAAGCCGAATGCGCGCGCAGCCCTCGGCATCGGCCGCACGTTCCAGAATCTCGCGCTGTTCCACCACATGACCGTGCTCGACAACATCATGGTCGGGCGGCATCACCTGCTGAAGAACAATTTCATCACCGGATCGCTGTACTGGCTGACCGGCGCGCGGCGCGAGGAACTCGAACATCGCCGCAAGGTGGAAGAGATCATCGACTTCCTCGACCTGCAATCGGTGCGCAAGGCGACCGCCGGAACACTCTCCTACGGCCTGCGCAAGCGCGTCGAACTCGCCCGCGCCATGGCGCTGGAGCCGAAACTCATTCTCCTCGACGAGCCGATGGCCGGCATGAACTTCGAGGAAAAAGAAGACATGGCCCGCTACATCGTCGATCTCAACGAAGAGTACGGGATGACGGTGATGATGATCGAACACGACATGGGCGTGGTGATGGACATTTCCCACCGCGTCACCGTGCTGGATTTCGGCCGCAAGATCGCCGAAGGCCTGCCCGCCGACGTGCTGGACGATCCGCATGTGAAGAAGGCCTATCTCGGCGAGGAGGACGAAGTCCTCGATGCACTCGACGATACCATTCCCGTCGCGGAGGCCTCGGCATGATGGATTATGCAGGCCGTGTCGCACAGGCCGACACTTATCCCAAGATGCTCCGTCTCAATGCGAAGGAGCATGGCAACGAGATCGCGCTGCGCGAGAAGGATTTCGGCCTCTGGCGCACCTTCACCTGGAACGACTACCAGAACCGCGTGCGCGACTTCACGCTCGGCATGGCCGAACTCGGCATCAAGCGCGGCGACGTGATCGGCATTATCGGCGACAACCGGCCTGACTGGGTGGCGGCGGAAGTGGCGGCCCACGCCATCGGCGGCATGTCGCTCGGCATGTACCGCGAGTCGCTTCCTGAAGAAGTTCTCTATCTTCTCTCCTATGGCGAAACCAAGATCGTGTTCGCCGAGGATGAAGAGCAGGTCGATAAATTGCTCGAACTGGGCGACCGCGCGCCGCATCTTGCGCACATCGTCTATTCCGATCCGCGCGGTATGCGCAAATACGACGATCCACGCCTGATCGAAGCTGACAAGCTTGCCCAGATGGGCCGCGACCGTGCCGCCCGCGAGCCGCAACTCTACGATCAGCTCGTCGATGCCACAAAAGCCGAAGATGTCGCGATCCTCTGCACCACCTCCGGCACCACATCGAACCCGAAACTCGCGATGCTGACGGCGGGCGCGGTGCTGCGTCACTGCGCGACGTATCTGTCTTTCGATCCTAAAGGTCCGGAAGACGAATACGTCTCCGTGCTGCCCCTGCCCTGGATCATGGAGCAGGTTTACGCGCTCGGCAAAGGCCTGCTGTCCCGGATGAAGGTCAACTTCGTCGAGCAGGCCGACACCATGATGCACGACTTCCGCGAGATCGCGCCGACCTTCGTGCTGTTCGCGCCGCGCATCTGGGAAGCCATCGCTGCCGACGTTCGCGCCCGCGTGATGGATTCCTCCGCGATGAAGCAGAGCCTCTATGAGACCGGCATGAAGGCCGGCCTCTCCGCGCTCGAAGCAGGAAAGAAGTCGATGGTCGCGGAAACGCTGGTGTTCCGTGCACTGCGCGACCGCCTCGGCTTCACGCGGCTGCGCTCAGCGGCGACCGGCGGCGCCGCGCTCGGCCCGGATACGTTCAAATTCTTCCGCGCCATGGGCGTTCCGCTGCGCACGCTCTACGGCCAGACTGAAACCCTCGGCGCATTCACGCTGCACGAGCCGGATGCCGTCGATCCCGACACCACCGGCGTTGCCATGGGCCGCGAGGTCGAGATCGAAATCCGCGATCCGGACGTGAATGGCGTCGGCGAGATCGTGGTCCGCCACCCCAACATGTTCTCCGGTTATTACAAGAACGAGGCCGCGACCTCCGCCGATATGCGCGACGGCTGGATGCATTCGGGCGATGCCGGTTACTTCAACAAGGCCAAGCAGCTCGTCGTCATCGATCGCATCAAGGACCTGGCGCAAACCGCGCGCGGCGAACGCTTCTCGCCGCAATATATCGAGAATAAACTGAAGTTCTCGCCTTACGTCGCCGAAGCCGTCGTGCTGGGCGACGGACGCGACTATCTCGCGGCGATGATCTGCATCCGCTTCTCCATCGTATCGAAATGGGCGGAGAAGAACCGGATTTCTTTCACAACCTACACCGACCTGTCCTCACGCCGCGAAACCTATGACCTGCTGCGCAAGGAAGTCGAGGCGGTGAATGCGACGCTGCCGCCTGCGCAGCGCATCTCGAAGTTCCTGCTGCTCTATAAAGAGCTAGACGCGGACGACGGCGAACTGACCCGCACCCGCAAGGTTCGCCGCACCGTCATCAACGAAAAGTATGCCGACATTATTGATGCGATCTACGGCGGCAAGCCGGACATCGACATCGACACCGTGATCCGTTTCCAGGATGGCACCACGCAGCGCATCCGCTGTACCCTGCCGGTCATCGACCTCGGAACGTCCCACAAGACGGCGGAGGCGGCCGAGTGAACACCCAACTCCTGATTCAGCTTCTCATCAACGGCCTCGTGGTCGGCACGCTGTATGGCGTCGTCGCCATGTCCTTCGTGCTGATCTACAAGGCGACGCAGGTGGTCAACTTCGCGCAGGGCGAATTGCTGCTGGTCGGCGCATGGATCTGCTGGGCGCTGCTCACCAAATATCAAGTGCCGTTCTGGCTCGGTATGCCGATCACGCTGGTTTTCATGTTCGTGCTCGGCATCGCAATCCAGATCGTGATCCTGCGCCCGATGATCGGCGAGCCGATCATCTCCGTCATTATGGTGACCATCGGCCTGTCTACCGTGCTGCAGGCCCTGATGAAGTGGATTTTCGGCGTCAACCTGCAGCCATTTCCGCAGATTTTCCAGACCAAGCTGATCAACATCTTCGGATTGCAGGTACAGACGGTCTATATTCTCAGCCTTGCGGTTTCGGTCGCGATGATGGGCGGCATGGCCTGGTTCTTCCGGGTTTCGAAATATGGTCTTGCCATGCGCGCGACCGCGTTCAACCAGCAGGTGGCGCAGTCGCTCGGCATCTCGGTCAAGAACGTGTTCGCGATGGCCTGGGCGATCTCGGCCACCGTTTCCGCCGTCGCGGGCATCGTGGTGGCGGTGGTCAACGGCGTCTCGTCCGGCCTTGCCGCCTACGGCATCAAGGTGTTTCCGGCGACGATCCTCGGCGGCCTCGACAGCGTCGGCGGCGCCGTACTTGGCGGCATCATCATCGGCCTGCTGGAAAACCTCGCGCACTTCGTCGACAGCGAATACCTGCACTGGGGCAACCTGTTCGAAATCGCGCCGTTCTACGCCCTCATTCTCATTCTGATGATCAAGCCTTACGGCCTGTTCGGCACCAAAGACATCGAGCGGATCTGAACCATGGCCGGTCAAACCCTCCTCCCCGCGGGCGATTATCGCAGCACCTACGCTGCGGACACGACCATCTTCCCCACCAAGACCAGCCGCAACATGCTGATCCTCGGCATCGTGCTGATCTGCTTCGCGCCTTACGTGCTGAACGAGTACATGCTGAGCCTGCTGATCCAGATCGGCATTTTCGGCATCGCGGCGCTCGGCCTCAACATCGTCGTCGGCTTCACCGGCCAGATTTCGATCGGTCATGCGGCATTCTTCGGCTTCGGCGCATTCACCTCGGCCTATGTGTCGAGCAAGCTGCATGTGCCGGTGTTCTTCGCCATTCCACTCGCAGGTGTGGTCACCGCGCTTGTCGGTTTGATCTTCGGCCTTCCGGCTGCACGCCTGAAGGGCCTCTATCTTGCGATTGCGACATTGGCGGCGCAGTTCATCCTGATCGACTTTTTCAACCGCGCCGAATGGTTCACCGGCGGCAGCGTCCCCGCCATCGCCGAACCGTTTTCGATCTTCGGGACCGCCCTGCGCGGCGACAAGCAATACTTCTATGTAGTATTGGCTTACGTCATCGTCTGCTTCCTCCTCGTGACCAACCTGATGCGCACCCGTGACGGCCGGGCGCTGGTCGCCGTTCGCGACCATTATCTCTCCGCCGAAATCATGGGCATCAACCTCACCAAATACCGCACGCTGTCATTCGGCCTCGCCGCGTTCTTCGCCGGTGTCGGCGGCGCACTTTATGCCCACTACAATCAGGTGGTCTCCAATGAAGGCTTCGGCATCGACCGCTCGATCATCTTCCTTGCCATGATCATCATCGGCGGCGTCGGCTCGATCATGGGCACGCTGATGGGCACCGCCTTCATGGTGCTGCTGCCGGAGTCGATGGAATGGGTCAGCGCGGCGCTCAGCGGCAGTTCCATCGACCATGTGCTCGGCCTGAAGAACAACATCGCATGGCTGCGCGAAATCGCCATCGGCATGGTCATCATTATCTTCCTGATGTGGGAGCCTGACGGGCTTGCGCATCGGTGGCGGCAGATCAAGGCTTACTGGAAACTCTACCCGTTCTCGCATTGAGGTCGGAACGGGCCCGAACACAAAAGACCTCGAGAGGAAACCGGAGGATGACAACAATGAAGATGAAAACACTTCTCGGCACCGCCGCACTGGCGGTCACGTTCGGCGCAACATCGGCCATGGCGCAGAAGGCGATTTCGCTGGGCCATCTTGCCGACTACTCGGGCGCGACGTCCGACGTCGGTACGCCATTCGGTCAGGGTGTCGCCGACGCGTTCGCCTATGTGAACAAGAACGGCGGCATCGGCGGCGCCAAGGTCAATGTCGACACCGTCGATTACGGTTATCAAGTGCCGCGCGCGATTGCGCAGTACAAGAAGTGGTCCGGCGGCGACAAGGTGTCGGCGATCCTCGGCTGGGGCACGGCTGATACCGAAGCGCTGAAGAAGTTCGTCGCCGAAGACAAGATTCCGGACATTTCCGGCTCTTACTCGGCAGCTCTGTCGGACCCGACCGGCGCTGGCGGCAAGACCGAAGCAGCCCCTTACAACTTCTTCTACGGCCCGAGCTATTCCGACGCGCTTCGCGGCATGCTGACCTGGGCCGCCGAGGACTGGAAGTCCAAGGGCAAGCCCGGCAAGCCGAAATACGTCCACATGGGCGCGAACCATCCATACCCGAACGCACCGAAGGCCGCGGGTGAAGCAATTGCCGCCGAACTCGGCTTCGAGGTTTTGCCTGCCATCGTGTTCGCCCTCACGCCGGGCGACTACAGTGCACAGTGCCTGACGCTGAAAAGCTCGGGTGCGAACTATGCCTATCTCGGCAACACTGCCGGCTCCAACATCTCCGTGCTGAACGCCTGTAAGGCTGCCGGCGCCGATGTCCAGTTCATGGGCAACGTCTGGGGCATGGACGAAAACGCCGCGAAGGCCGCAGGCGCTGCTGCCGACGGCGTGGTGTTCCCGCTCCGCACGGCTGTGGCGTGGGGCGGCAACGCTCCCGGCATGAAAACGGTGCAGGAAATCTCGAAGATGTCCGATGCCGCCGGCACAGCCTATCGTCCGGTGCATTACGTCGCGGGCGTCTGCACTGCGCTCTACATGAAGGAGGCCGTCGAATGGGCCGCCAAGAACGGCGGCGCGACCGGCGAGAACGTGAAGAAGGGCTTCTACCAGAAGAAGGACTGGGTGCCTGCCGGAATGGAAGGCGTCTGCAATCCGTCGACCTGGACCGAGAAGGATCATCGTCCGACCATGAAGGTCGACATCTATCGCATGAAGGTGTCGGGCGCGACGGACGCTCCGGTGGCCGATCTCGTCAAGAACGGCACTGTGAAGCTCGAAAAGGTGAAGACCGTCGATCTGCCGCGCAAAGCGGAATGGCTCGGCTGGTAAGCTCTGCTTCCTCTCCCCGCTTTGCGGGGAGAGGAACGGATACAAAAACGTCATGCGCGGGCATGCCCCGCGCATCCATCCTTCTTCTGAAATGTCTTGAGATGGATTGCCGGGGCATAGGCGAGCGAAGCGACGCCGTTCTTTAAACGGCTATGTCCGGCAATGACATCGGAACCAGAATGACCGACGCGATATGACAACCATGATCGAAACAGTCGCTTCAAAACCCGCCGCCGCCACAGCGGCGCCGCTTCTGGCCGTGAAGAACATCGAGGTCGTTTACGACAACGTCATCCTCGTGCTGCGCGGCCTGAGCCTCGATGTGCCGAAGGGTGCAATCGTCGCGCTGCTGGGTGCGAACGGCGCGGGCAAATCGACAACGCTGAAGGCGATCTCAGGCCTGCTCAAGACCGAGGACGGCGAAGTCACGCGCGGCGAAATCATGTTCGACGGCGAACGTATCGACGGTATCGATCCCGACAAGATCGTACGCCGTGGCATTTTTCAGGTCATGGAAGGGCGCCGCATCATCGCGGACATGACCTCGCTTGAAAATCTGCGGCTCGGCGCATTTACGCGCAGCGACAACCAGATCAACAGCGATATCGAGATGGTCTACAACTACTTCCCGCGCCTCAAGGAGCGCACCGGCCTCGCCGGCTATCTCTCCGGCGGCGAACAGCAGATGCTGGCGATCGGCCGCGCGATGATGGCGCGCCCCAAGATGATCCTGATGGACGAGCCGTCGATGGGCCTGTCCCCGCTGCTGGTCAAGGAAGTGTTTTCCATCATCAAGCAGATCAACCGCGACCTCGGCGTCACCATTCTTCTGGTGGAGCAGAATGCGCGCGCGGCGCTCTCCGTCGCCAGCCATGGTTACATCATGGAACAGGGCAAGGTCGTGCTCGACGGCACCGCGGACGAATTGCGCAACAACGAAGACGTCAAGGAATTCTATCTCGGCGGCGCGGGCGACCAGCGCAAGAGTTTCAAGAACCTGAAGAGCTTCAAGCGCCGCAAGCGCTGGCTGTGAGAATGGATCGACAGGAAACCGCGTCATCCTGAGGTGCGAGCCGCCATCGTAGCCAAGTTTATGCAGGCTACGCCTGCTCTGGCGGCGAGCCTCGAAGGATGGGCTTCAACTAACAGGTCACCCTTCGAGGCGCGCAAGAGCGCGCTCCTCAGGGTGACGGATCGCGATACAGGCCAATCGATGACCAGTCACTACGATGCCCTCGAAACACGTTCGTCCTCCGAGCGAGAGGCCGACCTGTTTAAGCGCCTCCCCGGCGTGCTGGCTGCGGCGGCAAAAGCCCCGGCCTATGCGGAGCGCTTCAAGGGCGTTGATCTGACATCCGTCACCGGCCGTGCCGCGCTGGCGAAACTGCCGGTGCTGCGCAAATCCGATTTGCCTGCGCACCACAAGGCCGCGCCGCCGTTTGGCGGCTTTGTCGCCTCGCCTGCAGGATCGTTTGGCCGCCTCTTCACCTCGCCCGGGCCGATCTTCGAACCGGAGGCGGCGGAAACCGATCCGTGGCGCGGCGCGCGCGCCGTCTTCGCCGCGGGCTTTCGTTCCGGCGACATCGTTCTCAACACCTTCAGCTATCATCTGACGCCGGGCGGCTTCATCTTCGATACGTCCGCGCGTGCGCTGGGCTGCGCCGTCATTCCCGGAGGCCCCGGCAACACCGAGCAGCAGTTCGAACTGATCGAAGCCTATCGGCCTGTCGGCTATTCCGGCACGCCGGACTTTCTCAAGATCCTGCTCGATGCGGCAGACAGAACCGGGCGCGACGCTTCCTCGATCAAGCGCGCCGTCGTCTCCGGTGCGGCGTTCCCGAAATCACTGCAGGAGGAAATGAAGGCGCGCGGCGTCGACGCCTATCAGAACTTCGGCACCGCCGATCTCGGCATCGTCGCCTACGAGACCGCCGCCCGTGAGGGCCTCGTGGTCAGCGAAGGCATCATTGTTGAGATCGTGCGTCCGGGAACCGGAGAGCCGGTGGCCGAGGGCGATGTCGGCGAAATCGTCGTCACCACGCTGAACCCGCACCACCCGGTTGTTCGCCTGGCGCTCGGCGACCTCAGCGCCGTGCTGGCCGGAGCAAGCCCTTGCGGGCGGACCAATATGCGCATCAAGGGCTGGATGGGCCGCGCCGACCAGACGACGAAAGTAAAGGGCATGTTCGTTCGCCCCGAGCAGATCGCCGAAATCGGCAATCGCCACCCTGAACTGGGCCGCCTGCGCCTGATCGTGACCCGCGAGCAGGAAACCGACGCGATGACGCTTTCGGCGGAAACCGCAACCCCCGCTGATGCATTGCGGGATGCGGTTGCGTCGACCCTGCGCGCCGTGACAAAGCTATCCGGCAATGTCACTTTGGTCGCCCCCGGTTCGCTGCCGAACGACGGCAAGGCGATCTCGGACGAACGCAAGAACGACTAGCAGGCCGCCCAGCCCACCGGCGGCCCTGACAAAAGCACAGGGAATACGCCGATATGGGAATTTTCGAAGGTCTGAAGGTCATCGACTGCGCGAGCTTCATCGCGGCACCATCCTCCGCTACCGCGCTATCCGACTTCGGGGCCGACGTTATCAAGATCGAACCGCCGGGCGCGGGCGACCCGGTCCGCAACCTGCCGCATCTGCCGGGCTATCCCATCAGCCCGCACAATTATGCGTGGATGCTGGAAGGCCGCAACAAGAAGAGCCTCGCGCTCGATCTCGCCAAGCCTGAAGGTCAGGCCGTGCTGCGCAAGCTCGCCGCCGAGGCCGACGTGTTCATCACCAATTTCCCGCCCCCGGTGCGCAAGAAGCTCGGCGTCACCTACAAGGACCTCGCCCCGCTCAACGACAGGCTGATCTATGCATCCTTCACCGGCTATGGCGAGACCGGCCCCGAAGCCGACAAGCCTGGCTTCGACAGCAACGCATGGTGGGCGCGTTCCGGCCTGATGGACCTCGTGCGCGAAACCGATGAGACCGTGCCAGCCCGCTCGATGCCCGGTATGGGCGATCATCCCTGCGCCATGTCTCTGTTCGCCGGTATCGTCACTGCGCTCTATCAGCGCGAGAAGACCGGCAAAGGCACACAGGTGATGTCCAATCTGATGGTCAACGGCATCTGGTCCAACGGCATTTACGCGCAAGCCGCACTTTGCGGCGCCACCTTCCAGAAACGTCCGCCTCGTGACCACGCGCTGAACGCCGTCACCTGCCACTACAAGTGCGCCGATGACCGCTGGATCATCCTGTCGCTGCTCAATGAAGAAAAGCAGTTCCCGGTGTTCGCCAAGGTCATCGAGCGCGAGGATCTGCTTGCCGATCCGCGTTTCGAAAACAAGCCCGCGCGCCACAAGCACGCGGCAGACCTGATCGCGATCCTCGACAAGGTGTTCGCGACCAAGCCGCTCTCGCACTGGCGCAAGACGCTGGACGGCAACGGCCTGATCTTCGGCGTGGTCGGTATTCCGCAGGACATTCCGAACGACGAGCAGATGCGAGTCACTGAGGCCGTCGTGCCGTTCGCCGACAGCGAGCTGCGCACCATCAACACGCCGATCTTCATCGAAGGCGCGAAGAAAGTGCAGCCACGCATGGCGCCGAATGTCGGCCAGCACAGCGATGAGGTGCTGGCGGCAGCGGGATTCAATGCCGCGGAAATCGCCAAGATGCGTGCGGCGGGGATCGTGGCGTAAAACACGAAATACGCTCCATCGTCATTGCGAGCGAAGTCATCTTTTTCCCCCTCTCCCTTGTGGGACAGAGGGGGAAGAAGATGGATTGCTACGTCGCCATAGTGCGACAAGGACGCGCGTAAACGCGCTAGTGGCTCCTCGCAATAACGGGATTGAGCTACCTGTCCTTTGGAAAACAGAACCCGGCGCGCGCATCTCTCGCGCCGGTTGCCTGACACGTCAGCCCCTCCGCGCAGGTCCATGACGCGAAGCTTCCGTCGGGCGCGGAATTCTCACCCGCCGCAGCACATGTCGCGCCCCAGCCATTCACGTAGGTCGTTCCCGTAAGCTCCCGCGCGCGGCGCTCCTGCGGCCTTGCGGAAAAGGCGCGTGAAAAGTCCGGCGCACGGCCTTCGCGGAACGCATTGAGAATATCGCGGCGGCGCTCCTGATCGCCGAAGAAATGCGGCGAGCCCGCAGCCACCACCGCCCCTGCGGCCCATCCCGGCCGCTCGGCGCCGGGCAGATGGAAGCCACCGATCGCGCGGGTCTGGTGGCAACCGCCACACGTCATGTCATCAAGACGGCGCGCGAATCCTGCCGGAGATTTTAGATTCTCAAGCGGCGCATTCGCCGACGCCTTCGCCAGAGCCGAAACAATCTCGTCATCGGAAAACAACTCGCGAGCCTTGTCTTCGGGGTTTGTCTGCGCAGGGGTCACATTGATGACACGCGTGGCAAGAAACCGATCCGGCAGAACGATCGCCCCGCGATCAAGCTCCGCGATCCGCGCCGGATCGAGCATCCATGTCTTGAAATCCGCGAGGAGCTTTTCATCGGCACGAATTCGCAGCACGTCGATCTGGTTCTCCAGCGGAGATTCTTCGAACAGCGTTCCGTTGTAGCGAAACACCTTCATCAGATAATCCGCCCTGCCCTCCAGATCATTGACGTCGGCGGACGCGCGCGCGATCTGAACATTGATCTCAATCCGGTCGATGGCGTCACGCCGGATCCATTCAAGCGCGCCGCCTTGCGCGGTCAGCGTCGCAGCGGATGCAGGAGATTGGTCGGCCAACGCCAGCCAGCGCCGGGCCAGTTCGGCACATGTCGCACCGGCATTCGCCGGCTTCGCCTTCATGACCAGATTGAGTGTCATCGGCAGCCGCGCCGGTGGGTTCTCCTTTTTGATGGAGGCATGGTTGGCAACGGGCCGGTAAATCAACCGGATTTCGCCGCATGTGTCCGGCGAAACAAATGCACGATCCATGCGGTTGACGATGCCAGCGAGATCAAAGCGCGTGCCCGGCGCGTTCAACGCATCGCGGTCGAACAGATGCAGCGCATCGCGCTCGTTCCGGTGACCGACGACGTAAGTATTGAAATCGCGATCGGTTGCTTCCCGAGCCTTCGCCATGGACGGCAACGCAATCAAGTCCGCGCTTGCCGCATTGGCAGCAGCGCCGAGCAATTGACCGAGGCTCAATCCTGACTCATCGAGGCGTTGCAGAACGTGCGGATCGGTGATGGCAACACCGCGCTCCATCGGCGCAGCAACAGCCGCCGTCACAGAAAGGACGAGCGGTAGGAGCCAGCACAGCAGATTTTGAACCATCGGCAAATTTCCGGTGACAGTCTTGCGAACCTGCGGGTCTTTGCCAATTCAAACACCGGCGAGTGCCGTTTATTTGATCCGACGCGCCGGTCGACAGGCTGCACAAGAGAGAATTCCATCGGGCCGCCAAAGCCTTGCGGGCGAATCGGCTTCCGGTTGAAATTTTTGTGGTTCACCGGGACTCAGCCCGAACGATTGGCTAACATCGGCGTTGATGAACACAGGGCAGACGTAACCAAGGCAACCTGAACATACAGATTCGGAGCCGGACCATGACGACGGCCAAGGCGGAGACACCGGCGACCCCGGCTGCGGTTTCCTTCGACGAGCAGATCAAGCACGCCCGCGAACTCGTTGTCGAGGGACAGCGCCTTCTCTACGTCGCCAATCGAGATCTGAAGGCCGGACGCAGCGTCGTCCGGCGCACTCAACAGCTTCTTGCCGACACTGAAAGCGTATTCAGCGCCAAACGCCGCCTTCAGGCCAGCACAGGATCGATCGGGCTCGGTGGCACGCCGCCCGCCTCGATGGCCTCGCCCGCCGCAAGGCAAAGATCTTCCCTGTAACGCCCACCGACGATCTGAACGCCGACCGGCACACGGCCAACCAGACCTGTCGAGACCGTCAGGCCAGGCATGCTGATGAAGGGCAAGGCAATCTGCGGCATCTGCGCTCGCAGCACGCGATGCAACGACGAATTGTCCTTGAGATCGAGCTGCCATTCGAACGGCAGTTCGCCGCACGGCGGCATCACAATCACCGCATAAGTCTCGAAAAACATTTCCCACGCCCGCACCAGCGTTGCGCGCCGGGTCAGCAGTTTCGAGAACACTGCGAGATCGAGCTTGCGCGCCACCTGCTCCTGATCGCGCAGGATAGCCAGCGCGCCCGGATCGCCTTCGCGTTCTGCCGCATCCCGCAGCGCGTCATAGCCATCCGACAGCCAGAGCTTCATCTGCAGGTCGGCCGCTTCCGCGAACGGCGGAATCTCGGTGATCTCCTCGACAATCCAGCCTGCACGCTGAAGCCGCTTGCCCGCATCGGCGACGGCATCGCTCACCTCCTTCGCGGTCTCCAGGCCATCGGGGCGCACACAGATCGCCGCGCGCTTTTCGCGTGGTGGACCTTCCAGCGGCGCGGGTACCCACCACGGATCGCGCGGATCGCGCTGCGCCATGGCGTGGAAAGCCAACCGCACGTCGCCGACCGTCCGGGCCAGAGGGCCGGACACCGCGGTAATTTGCGGGCCAATCGGCCGCTCCGGTGACGATGCATTGAAGGCTGGTATGCGCCCCAGCGTCGGCCGCAGGCCATGCACGCCGCAGGCATAGGCGGGATAACGCACGGAGCCCGCGATGTCGGTGCCGTGGGCGATATGCCCGATGCCGGCGGTCAGAGCCGCCGCCGCGCCGCCTGACGATCCCCCGGGCGTGATCGAGGGATCGCGCGGGTTTCGTGTGTCGCCATGGACGAGATTGGTGGTGAACCACCGGGCCGAGAATGCCGGCGTATTGGTACGCCCGACAACGACCGCACCTGCCTTGCGCAGGTTGTCAACGACCGGACTATTGGTCTGCGCCACAAGGTCACGCTGCAGCGTCAATCCGTTCGTGGTAGCGAATCCGGCCTGATCGACATTGACCTTGATAGTGACCGGCACGCCGGCCAGCGTTCCCGGATCCGCGCCTTTCGCAATTGCGGCATCGACGGCATCGGCCTGCGCGAGCGTTTCTTCCGGCCGATGGGCGATCACCGCATTGATGGCCGGATTGACAGCATTGAGGCGGTCGATGGCGGCTGACGCCGCCTCCCTTGCCGAGATTTTGCGGGACCTGATCTGCGACGCAAGTTCAGTAGCCGAAAGGCGCCAGATGTCGTTCATTTCAACTCCCATTCAACTGTTATTGGCGCTTCTATCGCGCGGCCTTTATAGTCGGGACGAAACATTCGCACACAATGATCGCCCGTCCATTTGCCCATGACAAGGCCGCCTTTGCGGTGGCCACTTTGCATTAAACATTCAGGATTTAGCCATGAAGACATTCATCGTTATCACCACCGCAGCGGTCATTCTCGGGACAGGCCTCGCATCCGCCGCTGGCCCCGGCGACAATGTGAAAATCACCATCGAGAAATGGCGCAAGCCCGGCTCCAACAATGCCGGCACCGCGGACATCAAGGTCACCAACGATAATGATTTCGTGGTGAAGGATATCCGCGTGAAGTGCGACTACATGTCGAAGACGGGCGGGCGGAAGATTGAAACCGATCAGCGGTTGCCGATGACGGTCAAGGCGAAGACCACCAAGCTGTTCAAGAAGACCAAATTCCCGTTCATCGATCAGGAGGCTGCGGAAGGCTCCTGCAAGGTCACCGGCGCTGTGCAGGGGTAACTCCTTGCGTCATTGCGAGCGCAGCGAAGCAATCCATTCTTGACTAAAGCTGGATTGCTTCGTCGCTACGCTCCTCGCAATGACGATCACTACGCCCGCGCCGGACCCTCTTTCCGCCCGAAGCTCGCAAAAATCCGGTCGATCACCGGCCAGAACAGCAGAACGATCGCCAGCGTCGTGATGGTGCCGACAAGGCCGTTCGACCAGAACACCTTGATGCTGCCGCCCGAGCCGATCATCGCCAGACGGAACGCGTCTTCGGCGCGGCTCCCCAGCACCAACGCGAGCGTGAACGGCGCCAGCGGAATCCCGATCTTCTTGAAAACGTAGCCGACCACGCCGAACAGCAGCATCAGCCAGATGTCGAACATCGCATTCTGGATCGCGTAGGCGCCGATGGCGCAGGACACCACGATCATCGGCGCAATGGCCGCGAACGGCACGCGCAGGATCGAGGCGAAGATCGGAACCGTGGTCAGCACCAGAACCAGACCAACGACGTTGCCGAGATACATCGAGGCGATCAGACCCCAGACGAAATCCTTGTGCTCGACGAACAGCAGCGGACCGGGATTGAGGCCCCACACCATCAGGCCGCCGAGCAGGATCGCAGCGGTGCCGGAGCCGGGAATGCCGAGCGCAAGCATCGGCAGCAATGCGGCGGTGCCCGACGCATGGGCTGCCGTTTCAGGCGCGAACACGCCCTCGATGCGGCCCTTGCCGAAGGACTCCTTGTCCTTGGAAAAACGCTTGGCAAGATTGTAGCCCATGAAAGACGCCGCAATCGCGCCGCCCGGGGTGATGCCGAGCCAGCATCCGATCACGGACGAACGAATGAGCGTCGCCCAGTATTTCGGCAAATCTTTCCAGACGTTCCAGACGGTGCGCAGACTGATGCGCGCCGCATGGCCGCGCAGCGCAAGCCGCTCCTCCATGGTGAGCAGGATTTCGCTGATACCGAACAGACCGATCACGGCGACCAGGAAATTGATACCGCGCATCAGATCAGTCGACTCGAATGTCATGCGCAACTGGCCCGACACCGTATCAAGGCCGACACCGGCGAGCAGCAGGCCGAGCGCCATCGAAATGACGGTCTTGTGCTTGGCTTCGCGGCCGAGGCCAACGAACGAGCAGAAGGTGAGCAGATACACCGCGAAGAATTCTGGCGGGCCGAACTTCAGCGCGAAACCGGCAATGCTCGGCGCGAGGAACGTAATCAGCATCACCGCCACCAGCGAGCCGATGAACGACGAGGTGAACGCCGCCGTCAACGCTTCCGCAGCCTTGCCCTGCTGGGCCATTGGATAGCCGTCGAAAGTTGTCGCTACCGACCAGGCTTCGCCGGGAATGTTGAACAGGATCGAGGTGATCGCGCCGCCGAACAGCGCGCCCCAGTAGATACATGAGAGCATCACGATGGCCGAGGTCGGATCCATCGAGAACGTCAACGGCAACAGGATGGCGACGCCATTGGGGCCGCCGAGACCCGGCAACACCCCGACAAAGATGCCGAGCACGAGCCCGACCATCATCAACGCGATGATCTTCCAGGTGAAGAGAACCGTGAAGCCGTGAAACAGCAGGCCGAATGCTTCCATGATCGTATCCCCCGGCCCGGCCTATCGTCCGAAGGCCGCTTCGAGCGGCCCCTTCGGCATGATGACGTCGAAGGCGACATCGAAAACGACGAACATGATCGCAACAAAGATGAATGCCGTGAGCAGCGACTTCCACCATGCGATCTTGCCGATGATGCCCATGAACCCCGCGATCAGCAGGAAGCTCGCCACGTAAAGGCCGAGCCACTGCATCGCAAGGCAAAACAGCAGCGTCGGCACGAACACCTGCAGCACGCGGCCAAGCTGCGCGCGCGTAACGAAGGTTTCCCGCCCCTCGGTGCGTTTGACCGCGACGCTGACGAAGCCAAAGAGCGCCGCGCCGCCGAGGATGATCGACAGATAGAACGGGAAGTATCCGGCCTGCGGCCCCGTATCGTCCCACGACGCGCCGGTGCGCCAGTTGTCCCAGCCCAGCAGCACCGCCAGCGCAAGCAGCAGCGTCATGACGACGAGTTCAACTGTGCGGGTGCTGGTGACGGCCGGCGAATTCTCGTCCGGAGCGGTCGGATCTTCGACGACGATTTCAATGTCCTGAGCCATGCCGGAATCCGTCAGCGCGTGAGGTGGGGGAAATTAAAAAAAGGCGCCGCCGCTTGGACGACGGCGCCAGAACCCGATTGACGGGTTATTTTGCGACGAAGCCTGCTTCGGTCATGAGCGACTTGTTCAGGGCATCGTCTTCTTCAAGGAATTTGAGCATGTCCTTGCCGTTGATATAAACGGGCTTCAAGGCCTGCTTCTCCATATATTCCTTGTATTCAGGGGTCTGCGTCACCTTCTTGAACAGATCGTCGTAGAACGCGGTCTGCTCCGGCGTCACCTTGCCGGGAAGGAACATCGCGCGCAGCATCAGGTACTGCATGTCGAGGCCTTCTTCCTTGCAGGTCGGGATGTCGTTCCACGACTGCGTTTCGGTGACCTTGGTCTTGTAGGAGATGCGCTCCTTGTCGAACACGCAGAGCGCGCGAACCTGGCCAGCGCGCCAGACTTCCAGATTCTCCGACGGATTGTTGACGTTGGACTCGGTGTGATTGCCGACAAGCTGGGTCGCGGCTTCGCCGCCCGATTTGTAAGGCAGGTAGGAGAACTTCGCCCCGGTCTTCTTTTCCATGAACACGGTCAGCACATGGTCCTCACGCTTCGAGCCGGTGCCGCCCATCTTGAACGGAGTGCTTGAAGCCTTCGCCGCAGCGATGAAGTCCTTCACCGTCTTCGGGCCATTGGCATTGTCCCAGAGCACGAACTGGTCCATGGCGATCACCGAGACCGGCGTCAGGTCACGCCAGTTGAACGGAATTTTCGCCGACAGCGGCAGCATGTAGATCAGCGAATAGGCGATCAGCACCTTGTTGGGATCGCCATCGCTGCCCTTCATGTACATCAGCGCTTCCGCGCCCGACGCGCCGCCCTTGAGCGACACGATGACCGGCTGCTTCATCAGGTTGTTCTTCTGGATCGCGGCCTGCATCATGCGCGCCATCTGATCGGAAGCGCCGCCAGCGCCCGCCGCAACCACGATCTCAACCGGCTTGGCCGGCTCCCATGCCATTGCCGGCGTTGCCGCCAGCAATGCAACCACACTCGTCGCCTTGATGAGATTCTTCATGCCGTCTCTCCCTGTGTTTTTTGAAGCCCGGCATTCGCCGGACCTTGTTTGGTTTCCGCTATCCTGCGGATTTGAATTAGATCCCGTAACGCCGCGAGGGCAGCGTTACGCCACCGCTGTCTTGGCCTGCGCGGCACTCGCGCTGCGCCCGGTGAGCACATCCATCGCCGCCAGCACGCCGCCCTTGTTGTGCGGCACCTTGGCGACGGTGAGCGCCATCTCGACACCGGATAGCGTACCCATCAGCATCAGATCGTTGAAATGACCGATGTGGCCGATGCGGAAGACCTTGCCCTTGATCTTGCCCAGCCCCGAGCCGAGCGACATGTCGAAATTCTCGAGCGTGACCTTGCGGAACTGATCGGCGTCATGCCCCTCCGGCATCACCACCGCAGTCAGGATCGGCGAGTATTCACGCGGGTCCTGGCACAGGTTCTCAAGGCCCCAAGCAGCGACCGCAGCGCGGGTCGCAGCCGAATAACGCTTATGGCGGGCGAACACATTGTCCAGCCCCTCTTCCAGCAGCATCGCGACCGCTTCCTTCAGGCCATAAAGAAGGTTCGTCGCCGGTGTGTAGGACCACGAGCCGCTCTTGTTGGCATTGAGGACTTCATGCCAGTCCCAGTAAGAGCGGATCGAACTGTTGCTCTTCGAGGCGGCCAGCGCCTTTTCCGAAATCGCATTGAAACCAAGGCCCGGCGGCAGCATCAGCCCCTTCTGCGAACAGCAGACCGTGACGTCCACGCCCCAGCCATCGTGATCGTATTCGACCGAGCCGAGGCCCGAGATGGAATCGACCATCAGCAGCGCCGGATGCTTGGCGCGGTCGATGGCCTTGCGCACTTCATGAATGCGGCTGACAACACCCGTCGAGGTCTCGCTATGGACCACCATCACGGCCTTGAAGCTGTGATCCTTGTCCTTGAGCAGCCGCGCTTCGATATCGTCGGGATTGACGCCGCGGCGCCAGTCACCGGGCACGAACTCGACTTCAATCTTCATCCGCTCGGCCAGCGCGCGCCACAGGGTCGCAAACTGGCCGGTCTCGACCATCAGCACCTTGTCGCCGGGCGACAGCGTGTTGACGATGGCGGCTTCCCACGCGCCGGTGCCGGACGACGGATAGATGATGACCGGGTTCTTCGTCCTGAAGATTTTCTTGGAGCCTTCGATGACATCGAAGCCGAGCTGGGCGAACTCCGGCCCGCGATGATCGATGGTCGGCATGTCCATCGCGCGCAGCACGCGGTCGGGCACATTGGTCGGGCCGGGAA
Organism: Afipia sp.; assembly: GCA_017308595.1. GTDB lineage: Bacteria > Pseudomonadota > Alphaproteobacteria > Rhizobiales > Xanthobacteraceae > Afipia. The sequence goes on along the minus strand of JAFKER010000005.1, from coordinate 412,085 downwards.
TCTGCAGGAAATGCCGTCCGGTATGGACAGAGGCGTTGGACATCGATCTGCGCTCCCTCAAGATCTTGTTAAATCTTTTGCATGCAAATTTTGTGCAGTGCAAAGAAATTCTTGATCCGAATTGTATTCAGATTTTCCTTCTTCACAACCCGAAATTCCAGTATCACTGGATTTACTACAGCCAACTCGACTGAAATGGGTGTTTTGATACTCCCATCCTCGCCGGAGGCTTTGGATTTTGAATAATCTTCTGCGCGCCAATTCCCTGGAGGTGGTCGACGCCTCGCCGGCCTCCCTGCATGACGACCTGCTCGGGCAGATCCGCGACTTTATCGTCGAGGGGCATCTTGAACCCGGCAGCCGTATTCCCGAACGCGAACTGTGCGAACGCTTCGACGTCTCGCGCACGCCGCTACGCGAAGCTCTCAAGGTGCTGGCCTCGGAAGGCCTGATCGAACTGCTGCCCAATCGCGGCGCGCGGGTGCGGCAGTTTTCCGAACAGGACATCCGCCATCTGTTCGAACTGATCGCCGGCCTCGATGCGCTGGCGGGCCGCGTCGCGTGCGAACGGATTTCGGACGAGGAGATCGCGCAGATCGAGCGGACGCATCTGGAGATGTACAGCCATTATATCCGGCAGGAGCTGGCCGACTATTTCCGCCTCAACCAGAAGATTCATCAGGCCATCGTGGACGCCGCTGCGAACCCGTTCCTGAGTTCGAGCTACGCCACTGCCAATGCCATGATCCGGCGGCTGCGTTACTCGGCCAACCTGCTGCGGCGCGACCGGCTCAGCGACGCCATGCGCGAGCATGAAGCCATGGTGGACGCCCTGCGCCGCCGCAACGGCGAAGAACTTGGCAAGCTGATGTTCGATCACATGCGCGGCAAATGCGAAGCGGTGTGCGAATATATGCGTGAACACCGGCCGAACGGCCGCGCGGCGGATGTTGCCGCATTGCGCAGCGAAGAGAATTGAAATTCCTGCCCGTCATTGCGAGCCAAGCGAAGCAATCCATCTTTCTGCACCGAGAAAAATTGGACTGCTTTGTCGCAATCGCTCGTCGCAATGACATATAAGATTTGAGAGCATCCGGAAGACACAAATGGCTCAGCAGAAAGCCGCAACAGGAAACGCTAACCCGCAAAGCAGCCTTCTCGCCGCGCGCCTGTCGCGCGAGGTGGCGGGTGACATTCTGTTCAATCCGTTCGATCTCGGGCGCTACGCCACCGACGCTTCGTTCTATCAGATCAAGCCCTTTGGCGTGGTGGTGCCCCGCACCATGGACGATGCGTTGCGCGCCATGGCGATTGCCCGCGATGACGGACGTATCGTCACGCCGCGCGGCGGCGGCACCTCGCAATGCGGCCAGACCATCAACAACGGCATTGTCATCGACGGTTCGAAGTATCTGAACAAGATCATTTCCCTCGATGTCGAGAAGCGCACCTGCGTGGTCGAGCCGGGCATCGTGCTCGACGACCTGAACCGGCAACTCAAGAAGCACGGCCTGTGGTTTCCGGTCGATGTCTCCACCGCCTCACGCGCCACCATCGGCGGCATGGCGGGCAACAATTCCTGCGGCGGACGCTCTCTCCGATATGGCACCATGCGCGACAACACCATCTCGATGGATGCCGCGCTGGCCGATGGCACGCTGTTGCAATTTGGCGAGATGCCGCGCGACACCGCCTGGCAGAATGTCCAGCAGCCGGGCCGCGACCTGTTCCGCGACATGCTCGCGCTCGGTGAACGTGAGGCGCCGGAGATCGCGGCGCAATTCCCCCACGTCCAGCGCCGTGTCGGCGGCTACAATCTCGATGCGCTGACACCGCAAGGCGTCAACAACATGGCGCATCTCCTGGTCGGCTCCGAAGGCACCCTCGCCTTCACCACCCGCGTCGAACTCAAGCTGTGGCCGCTGATCGGATCGAAAGTGTTCGGCGTCTGCCATTTCGGCAGCTTCTATGAAGCGATGGACGCCACCCAGCATCTGGTGAAGCTGAAACCGATCGCGGTCGAACTCGTCGACAGCACCATGGTCGCGCTGGGCCGCGACATCGCCATGTTCCGTCCCACCATCGAAGCTGTCGTGAAGGGCGAGCCGGAGGCGCTGCTTGTTGTGGAATTCGCGGAAGCCGACCAGGTGGCCAATCTCGCCAAGCTGAAACAGCTTTCCGAACTGATGGGCGATCTTGGTTTCGGCTGGGACCGGCCGAAACGCAAATGGGGCGGCGTGGTCGATGTGATCGAGCCTGCGATGCAGGCGGCGATCACCGATTTCCGCACCTCCGGCCTCAACATCATGATGTCGATGAAGCAGGAGGGTAAGCCCGTCTCTTTTGTCGAGGATTGCGCGGTACCGCTGCCGCATCTCGCAGACTACACCGAGCGCCTCAACAAGGTGTTCGAAAAGCACGGCACGCGCGGGACCATGTATGCCCACGCCTCCGAAGGCTGCCTGCATGTACGCCCGGTGCTGAATCTGAAGCTCGACAAGGACGTCAAGGCGATGCGCGCCATCGCCGAGGAAGCCTTTGCGATGGTGCGCGAGTATAAAGGCTCGCATTCCGGCGAACATGGCGATGGCCTCGTCCGTTCCGAATTCCACGCGCAGATGTTCGGCCCCCAGATCATTCACGCCTTCGAGGAAGTCAAAGAGCGCTTCGACCCGGACAACACGCTCAATCCGGGCAAGATCGTGCATCCGCCGAAAATGGATGACCGCTCGCTGTTCCGCTATGCGCCCGGCTACAAGGTCGCAGACATCAAGACGGTGATGGACTGGTCGGCCTATCCCGGCGCAGCAGGCGGCTTCCAGGGCGCGGTCGAGATGTGCAACAACAACGGCGCGTGCCGCAAGCTGGAGGGCGGCGTGATGTGTCCGTCCTATCGCGCCACGCGCAACGAGAAGGATGTCACGCGCGGACGTGCGAATACGCTGCGCCTTGCGATCTCCGGCCAGCTCGGTCCTGATGCACTCTCGTCGGATTCCATGATGGAGACGATGAAGCTTTGCGTCTCCTGCAAGGCCTGCCGCCACGAATGTCCGACCGGCGTCGACATGGCGAAGATGAAGATCGAAGTATTGGCTGCGCGCGCCGCGAAGCAAGGTCTCACGCTGCGCGACCGGCTGGTGGGCTATCTGCCGCATTATGCAGGACTCGCGTCGCGTTTCCCGTGGGCTGCCAATCTGCGTAACCACAGCAGCCTCCTCCGCGCACTGCTGGACAAGTTCGCCGGCATCAGCGCCAAACGCGACCTGCCGGAATTCCGCAGCGATGTGTTCGCGCCGGGCGGTATCGTGTTCGGCCCCGAGAACGGTCGTGAAGTCGTTTTGTTCGCTGACACCTTCAATCGTGCTTATGAACGCGAAAATCTCGACGCCGCGCTGCGCGTTCTCGTCGAAGGCGGCTATCGCGTTCATCTGCCCCGCGCAATCGATGGTGGACGCCCATTGTGCTGCGGCCGCACCTTCCTGTCCGCAGGACTGGTCGACAACGCCCGCGCTGAACTCAAGCGCGTGGTGGAAACGCTGATCCCGTTCGCCGAACGCGGCGTGCCCATCGTTGGCCTCGAGCCGAGCTGTCTTCTAACATTGCGCGATGAACTGCTCTCGCTTCGCTCCGACACCGCTGCGAAGACAGTCAGCGCCCATGCCCTGCTGTTCGAGGAATTCCTGGTGCGCGAAGCCGAAACCGGGCAGTTGAAACTTCCACTCGGCGCCATCGACAAGAACGCTCTGGTCCATGGTCATTGCCATCAGAAATCGTTCGGCGCCTTCGCGCCAGTGGAAAAGATCCTGCGGCTGGTGCCGGGCCTGAAGGTGGAAAAGATCGAGTCGAGCTGCTGCGGCATGGCCGGGGCCTTCGGCTACGGCGCGGATACCTACGATGTGTCGATCGAAATGGCGGAAGCATCCCTGCTTCCCGCTGTGCGCAAGGCTGCCGATGACGCCCTGATCGTGGCCGACGGCACCTCTTGCCGCCATCAAATCAAGGATGGATCTGGCCGCAGCGCATTGCACGTCGCGCGTGTCCTTGCCATAAGCTTGGACAATGGCGCGGCGAAAGCCCCTGCACATTCATAAACGCCCCCCGCAAAGGATGCATTTGATGACCGACCTGACCCTCGACGTTGCCCGCAAGATTTCCGATGCCGCGCTCGCCAAATGCCGTGCGATGAAGCTGAAGCCAATGGCCATCGCGATCCTCGACGCGCGCGGTACGCTCAAGACCTTCGTGGCGGAAGACAATACCAGCCTGCTGCGCGGCGACGTCGCTCACGGCAAGGCTTACGGCGCGCTGGCGCTGGGAATGGGCTCGCGCGCGATCTTCAAGCGCGCCAACGAGCAGCCCTATTTCGTCGATGCCATCAACACAATGGCGCGCGGCGCGCTGGTGCCGGTTCCGGGCGGCGTCCTGATCAACGACAAGGACGGCAACCTGCTCGGCGCCATCGGCATCAGCGGCGATACCTCCGACAACGATGAAGCTGCCGCGCTCGCCGGCATCGCCGCAGCGGGTCTCGTCGGCAACGCCGGATAACACCTGCGGAGAAACCGATGACGTTTCCGCGCGCCTCGTCCGCCCTTTCGCGCTTCACCGTGCTGGATCTGACCCGGATTCGCTCCGGGCCGACAGCCGTGCGCCAATTGTCGGACTGGGGCGCGAACGTCATCAAGATCGAGGCGCCGACCGACCTCGCCGACAGCGAGCAGCCCGGCGGTCCGCGCCACGGTCCTGACTTCCAGAACCTTCATCGCAACAAACGCGCGATGACGCTGAACCTGAAGGACCCCAAGGGACTTGAGGTGTTCAAGCGTCTCGCGGCGAAGGCCGACGTCATCGTCGAGAACTTCCGTCCCGACGTGAAGGCCAAGCTCGGCATCGACTACGACAGCATGCGCGCGATCAATCCGCGTCTTGTCTATGCCAGCATTTCCGGTTTCGGTCAGGACGGGCCTTATGCCAAGCGCCCCGGCTTCGACCAGATCGCGCAGGGCATGGGCGGGCTGATGTCGATCACGGGTCTTCCCGGTCAAGGCCCGGTGCGCGCCGGCATTCCCGTGGCCGATCTTACGGCGGGACTTTTTTGCGCGCTCGGCATCATGACCGCGCTGCTGGAACGTGACGTGTCCGGCGAAGGCCAGTGGGTGCAGACCTCGCTGCTTCAGGCGCAGATCTTCATGCTGGATTTCCAGGCGGCGCGCTGGCTGATGGACGGCGATGTGCCGCAGCAAGCGGGCAACAACCACCCGACCAGCATTCCGACCGGCGTATTCAAGACCGCCGACAGCTTCATCAACATCGCCACCACCGGCGGTGCGATCTGGGCGCGCTTTGCGCAGGCGATCGAGGCGCCGAATCTGCTGAACGATCCCGATTATGCGACTATTGCGCTGCGCTCGAAGAACCGCGATGCGCTCAACGCCGCCATCGGCACCTATATGGCAAAGCGCCCCACCGCCGAATGGATCGACATCCTCAATACCGCCGGCGTACCGTGCGGTCCGATCAATTCCATCGATCAGGTCTTCGATGACGCGCAGGTGAAGCATCTTGGCATCGCGCAGCCCTTGCCCGATGGCGGCAAGCAGCTTGTCGGCCAGCCCTTCACGCTGTCGCGCACGCCAAGCCGCATGGCCGCGCGCCCGCCGCTCGTCGGCGAGCAGACCCATGACGTCTTGACGGAATTCGGATTCACAGAACAGGAAATCGCCTCGCTCCAGCAGAGCAGGGTCGTCTAAATTTCAAGGAACATAGGCATGGCTTCGACCGACAAGGTGATCTCGCGCAAGGACGGAAACGTCGGCTACGTGATCTTCAACAATCCCGAGCGCCGCAACGCCATGTCGCTCGAAATGTGGGAAGCCACCACCCGGCTGATGAGCGAGTACGCCAAGGACAACAGCATCCGCGTAGTCGTACTCTCTGGCGCTGGCGACAAGGCCTTCGTCGCGGGCGCGGATATTTCCAAATTCGGTGACGAACGCTCCAGCGAAGAAGGCGTGAAGAAGTACAACGACGCGGTGGAAGCCGCCTATGCCAGCGTGCATGAATTTCCCAAGCCGACCATTGCGATGATCCGCGGCTTCTGCGTCGGCGGCGGGATGGGTATCGCAAGCTGCTGCGACCTGCGCATTGCTTCCGAGGATGCGCGCTTCGCCGTCCCCGCCGCCAAGCTCGGCCTCGGCTACGGTTATCCCGGCGTGAAGCGGCTGATGGACATTGTCGGCCCGTCCTTCACCAAGGAAATCTTCTACACCGCACGGTTGTTCGACGTGATGGAAGCGGTCGAGATGGGCCTCGTCAATCGCGTGGTCGAAAACAGTGAACTCGAATTCTATGTGAAGGACTATGCGGCCACGATTGCAGCCAATGCGCCGCTGACGGTGGATTCGATCAAGTTTATCGTTGGCGAAGCCTGTAAGGACGAGAGCCAGCGCGACATGAAGCACTGCGACGATGTCGTTCAGGCCTGTTTCAAGAGCGAAGACTATAAAGAAGGCCGGGCTGCGTTCATGGAAAAGCGCAAGCCGGTGTTCAAGGGGCGCTAGAAGCGCCCCTTTCCTTATCCATCGCCCGAAGCGAAGCCCTCACTTCCGCCGTCGTCGCGGGCTCGCCGCCCGCCGCACGCACCCGTGTCACGGCATCCTTGACAAGCGCCTCGTTGGTCTGCGTGCTTCCCCAAATGATATCTTCCAGACCGACGCGAACATGGCCGCCGCGTGCGACCGTGTGCGGGATCAGCGGCGTGATGTCGACCCCGAGGCCCGCGATCATCCATGGCGCGCCGGGGGCTGTCTCCGCCAACAGATCCAGATGAATATCGAGATACTTCTCGCGCGGCGGAAAGCCCCAGGCGAATTCGTCCGAGAACATGAAGCGGTAGATCGCCGTCGGTGACGGCGGCGCAATCGCCGCCAGCGCCGCGCCCAGCCGCGTGAAACCCGGCTCATAGATAGCGTAGCTCGGATGGACATTGTGAGCGCGCGCGATCCGCATCCCCTCCATGATATCCTCATGTGGATTCGCGTAGACCCCGCCATGGCCGAGATCGTCGAATCGCGAAATATGCACGGAGCCCGGATCGATCACCGCCCATTCGATCAGGCCGCGCTTGGCCAGTTCCAGCGTGTGACCGAAGCGATTGGTGTTCTGCTCCTGTCCCAGTCCCGGACTCGGGATGGTCGGATAAACAATCACATCGACCTTCGCGCGGATGCCCTCGATGATCCGCGCATAGATTTCCCACTCGTCTTTCTGGCGGCCGGTCGTCACGTCATACGCATGGGCATGGATGATCGCCGCGCCTGCTTCCGCGCAAGCGATACCGTCCGCAACGATGTCCTCGACCGCGACAGGAATCCCCGGCTGCTTGGCGCGGGTCCATGGTCCGTTCAGTGCGGCCTCGATCCAGATTTTTGCCATCGTGTTACTTCCCGGTCCAGACAGGCTTGCGCTTCTCGGCAAAGGCGGCAAGTCCCTCCTTCGCGTCCTGCGTCATCGCAAGAAGCGCAATCTGGGACTCCGTGTAAGCGATTCCCTGATCGAACGACATCGACGCCAGCGCGCGCATCGCATACTTGCCGCGGCGAATCGCGGTCGGCGACTTGTCAGTGAGACGTCCGACCAGCCAGTCCACTTTGGCATCGAGGTCTGCAGCAGGGACCACATGATTGAGCAATCCCGCGTCCTTCGCTTCCGATGCGCTGAACGGCTCGCCGGTAAAGCACCATTCGCGCACCAGACGCGGCGGCGCGATCGCCTGCAGGAGACTCAGCACCTGCATCGGAAACACGCCGACCTTCACCTCTGGCAGGCCGAAGACGACATTATCCGCAGCCACCGCCATGTCGGTCATGCAAAGAAGACCGATGCCGCCCGCCATACAGACGCCATTGATACGGGCAATCGTCGGCTTGGTCGCGTTCTGCGCAGTGCGCAGCATGTCGGCATAGGCGAGATTGGGCTGCGAGAGATCAAACGCGAAGCCTGCACCCGGTTGCAGGTCAGCCCCGGCGCAGAAGGCCTTGTCCCCCGTTCCGGTCAGCACTATCACGCGCACATCGTTGTCCTCATGCGCGCGGCGGAAGCCATCGACAATCCCGGCGATCACCGAGGCGTTGAGCGCGTTGCGCTTGTCGGGCCGGTTGATCGTGATCCAGAACGCGTGACCGCGCTTGTCATGCAAAACCGTTGCGTCAGACATTTCTTGTACTCCTCAGGCAGCATCCTGCGCAGCCTCGATCTCCGCGATCACGAACCCGGTGGTGACCTGATCGCCCTCTGCGGCGTTCAGCGCCGTAAGTTTTCCCGAGACCGGCGCAGCGTGCACATGCTGCATTTTCATCGCTTCCAGCACAATCACCGGCGCGCCCGCCGCGACAATATCTCCGGCCTTGGCCAGCACCGACACCACACGCCCGTTCATGGATGCACGCAATTTCCCGTCCGATCCCGCCGCGCCCGCTGTCATCACGGCCATATGGGACAGATCGTGCACATGCGACGTGACACCGCCCAGGCTGAACCAAAGGTTTGCACCGTCGCGAACGAAGGTCGCAGAGCCGAGAACCCCGTCGTTGGTGAAATGGAGCACGTCGCCATCGCGCGTTCCGAGCGTCAGAATATGTCCGACTTCTCCAAGTCTGATCTGGAAGACATCGTCACGCTGGCGCTGTACCGTCGGCTCGATGACATGACCATCCAGTTCGAAGCGCAACGGAATGGGATAACCGTGCGCCAGACCCAGTCCCTGCTGGACGTGAACTGGACTCATTGAGGCGGCATGGACCAGCAACGCTGCGACAGCGGCGTGGAGCCCTTCGCCGGACTGCCGCGGAAGCAAGTCAGCCGAATGCTCCGCGATGAAAGCCGTGGTCGCCTGCCCCGCCGCGAAGGCCGGATGGTCCAGACAACGCGTCAGAAACGACTGGTTGGTGGTGACGCCGAGCGCCGTCGTGCGATCGAGACCGGCGATCAGCTTGCGCCGCGCCTCGTCGCGGGTCGCGCCATGGCTGATGACCTTGGCGATCATGGAATCGTAGAACGGCGGAATCTCGCCGCCGGATTCCAGCGCATCTTCGACACGAAGGTCCGATGGCGCATGCCAGCGCAGCATTGTCCCCGACTGCGGCATGAAATTGTGCGCCGCGTCCTCGGCGCAAAGCCTTACTTCGATGGCATGACCTTCGAATTCCACGTCGTCTTGCTTCAGCGGGAGCGGTTCACCGCTCGCCACGCGCAACTGCAGTTCGACCAGATCGAGGCCGGTAACGGCTTCGGTCACCGGATGCTCGACCTGCAGGCGCGTATTCATTTCCATAAAGTAGTAGTTGCCTGCACTGTCCAGCAGAAATTCCAGCGTGCCCGCGCCCTCGTAGTTGATCGCCTTGATGGCGGCGACAGCGGTTGCGCCCATGCGCGCGCGCAACTCCGGCGACACCGCAGGCGACGGCGCCTCCTCGATCAGTTTCTGATGCCGCCGCTGCACCGAGCAATCGCGCTCGCCGAGATGGATCGCATTGCCATGACGATCGCCGAACACTTGAATCTCAATATGACGCGGCTGGATGATCGCGCGCTCGAGGATCACATTCGGATCGCCGAACGCATTCTGCGCTTCGGAGCGCGCCGCGCGCAGCGCATCCGGAAATGACGCCTCATCCGCCACCAGCCGCATACCGCGCCCGCCGCCGCCCGCGACCGCCTTGATCATCACCGGAAAGCCGATGCGCTTCGCCGCGGTGAGCATCGTGGCGTCGCTCTGGTCCTCACCCTGATAGCCGGGCACACACGGCACGCCCGCTTTCTGCATGATGTCCTTCGCGCCCGCCTTGTGACCCATGGCGTTGATCGCCTCCGGCGACGGGCCGATGAAGACCAGCCCCGCCTCGCGGCAGGCTTTGGCGAACTCCACGTTCTCCGCGAGAAAGCCGTAACCCGGATGGACGGCATCCGCACCGCTCGCCTTCGCAGCGGCCACGATGGAATCGATTCGCAGGTACGACTGCGACGGCTGGGATTCGCCGATCCAAACAGCCTGATCCGCTTCGCGGACGTGACACGCATGGGTGTCGGCGGTCGAATAGATCGCGACAGTCTCATAACCGAGGCGTCTGGCCGTGCGCATCACGCGCAGCGCGATCTCGCCGCGATTGGCGATCAGGATTTTCCGAAACGGCGTAAGCTTGCTCATGGCCGCGCCACCGAGAACTGAATCTTTTGCGGATTGCGCTGTTCCGCCTCGCGGCAGATCGCCAGTACGTTCAGGAGCACGGCGCGGGTGTCGCGCGGATCGATCACGCCGTCATCGAGCAGCCGACCGCTGGTGGCGAACACATCCATCTGGCTGTCGAACACATTGATGATGCGCGATTTCATCTCCTGAAGTTTTGCCGGGTCCATCGGCTTGCCTTTTCGCGCCGCGCCCGCCTCAGCGACGATCGCCATCGTCTCCGCCGCCTGCTCGCCGCCCATCACTGCGGTTTTCGCATTCGGCCACGAGAAGCAGAAGCGCGGATGAAAGCCACGCCCGCACATGCCGTAGTTGCCCGCGCCGAACGATGCACCGCAGTAGATGGTGATCTGCGGCACGGTGGCGTTGGTCACCGCCTGGATCATCTTGGAGCCGTGCTTGATCATGCCGGCTTCCTCATAGGCCTTGCCGACCATGTAGCCCGTCGTGTTGTTCAGATAGAGGATCGGCGTGCGCGACTGGCAGCAGGCCTGAATGAAGTGCGTCGCCTTGTTGGCGCCGCTCGGGTCCAGCGGGCCGTTATTGGTGATGATGCCGATGGCGTGGCCGCCGATGCGGCCATGCCCACAAACGGTGGCCGGACCATAGTTCGCGCCGAACTCAAGAAACTCCGATCCATCGAGAATCCGCGCGATGATCTGCTTCATGTCGACAGGCCGCTTGTGATCCATCGGCATGATGCCAAGCAGTTCTTCCGCATCGTAAAGCGGTGTGCGCGGCAGCTCACTGCTCGCAGGTTGCGCGCGATCCCAGTTCAGATCGGCCACGATCTGCCGCGCGATGCCGAGCGCCTCGCGGTCGTCCTCCGCAAGATAATCACCAAGACCGGAAATACTGGTGTGCATCTCAGCACCACCGAGTTCTTCCTCTGTCGCGATTTCGCCGGTTGCGGCTTTGAGTAGCGGCGGCCCGGCAAGAAACGCGCGCGTGCGCCCGCGCACCATCACGATGTAGTCCGAGAGGCCGGTCTGGTACGCGCCGCCTGCGGTGGACGAGCCGTGCGTCACGGTGATGACGGGCAATCCCGCCGCTGACAAAAGCGCGAGATTGCGGAAGGTCGTGCCGCCGCGAATGAAATCCTCGACGCGATAGCGCATCAAGTTCGCGCCCGCGCTTTCCACAAGCTGTACCGACGGCAGCTTGTTTTCCAGCGCGATCTCCTGCGAGCGCAGCCGCTTGTCGAGGCCCATCGGCTGCAGCGACCCGGCTTCGATGCCGGAATCGCTCGCGGTGACCATGCAACGCACGCCGGAGACGAAGCCAATGCCCGCAATCGTGCCGCCACCAGGAATGCTCTTCTCGGGGTCCGGCGTATCGAGACAATAGCCAGCGAGCGCCGAGAGTTCGAGAAACGGCGCACCGGCATCGAGCAACAACGCAATGCGCTCGCGCGGCAGCAATTGCCCGCGTTCATGAAACCGCTTTTTCGGCAATTCGGACGCCGCAACTGTCCGCCCCACCACGGCATTGACCCGCGCGATCTGCGCCAGCATCCCCGCGCGGTTGGCCTGATAGCTTTCGCTCGTAGGGGAAATGGAGTTCTCGATCACCGCCATGGATAGCTTTACTCTCAGGCCGCCGATGTTGTGTTGAAATGGTCGACGAATTGCTGACGCAATTCGACCTTGCGCAGCTTGCCGGTCGCGGTCATCGGCATTTCGTCCACAATGCGCACCAGTTTCGGAATCTGGAATCCGCCAAGCGACTTGCGGCAATGCTCGATGATGTCCGTCTCACGCGCCTGCGCATTGGGCTTCAGCTTGACGAAAGCCGAGACAGCCTCGCCCCATTGCGGATGCGGCAGCCCGACCACCGCCGCGCTCAGCACGTCCGGATGCGCCAGCAACGTTTCCTCGATCTTGACCGAGGCGACATTCTCGCCGCCGGACTTGATCATGTCCTTCTTGCGGTCGATGAACAGCACTTCGCCATGCTCATCGATCAGCGCCAGATCGCCGGTGTGATGCCAGCCGAATTTACGCGCCGCGGCCGTTGCCTCGGGGTCCTTGTAATAGCCCATCATCACATTTGGACCGCGATGGACGATCTCGCCGACCTGTCCGGGCGGCAACAGATTGCCCTCGTCATCCATGATCGCGGTTTCGTTGACGATCATGGACTCGCCCCAGTAATTGCCGAAGCGCGCAAGCTGCCGGTCTGGCTGCGACATCGTAGTCGCCGGATACATTTCGGTCTGCCCGCTCGGCTGCACGAATGTCGGGCAAAGCTCGGCAATGCACCGCTCCAGCAGCGGGCGCGGCATCGGCGCCATGGTGTAGACGCAGGTACGCAGCGTCGAGAGATCGAATTCCTTGCGGCGTGGATGATCGAGGATCGCCTGATACATCGCCGGCAGGCCGATGAAGATGGTCAGCCTGTCGCGCTGGATCGCCTCCATGCAGGCGACGGGATCGAACCCGCGCATGATCGCCAGCTTGCCGCCGACCGAAAGGTAGGTCAGCAACAGAACATGGGCGGCGCAGTGGAACAGCGGGAATTGCCCGGTGATGCCATCGTTGCGGTCGAGATGCATCTCGATGGCATTGCTCATCGCCGCCATCACCACGGCAAGGTGACAATGCATCGCGCCCTTGGGCCGCGAAGTCGTGCCCGAGGTGTAGATGATCATCGCCAGATCGCGGTCATCAAACGCGATCTCCGGCTCGATGTCGGAATGTCCCTTGATCAGATCGTTGAAGCTTTCGAGCCCCTGCTCTTTCGCCTTACCGGCAAGATCGATTGCAATGAGATCGATGCCACGCTTTTCCAGCGCCGCGCGCCGTTCCGGTTGCGCATGCAGGTTGTCGTCGATCAGCGCAAAGCGGACCTCGGCATGGCCGAGGATGTAATCCATATCGCCCGGCCCGAGCATGGTGTTGATCGGGACCCAGACCAGACCGGCGCGATGAATACCGAACAGCGCTTTGACGAATTCGACCGAGTTGTTGCAGATGGTCGAAATCTTGTCGCCAGATTTGAGGCCGCGCGCAATCAGATAATTGGCGAAACGGTTGGCGTCGTGATCGACCTCGGTGAAGGTCACCTGACGCGCCCCGTCGGTCAGCGCGATGCGATCGGGGAATCGCTTGGCGGCGCGGCGCAGAATATCGCCGACGGCCACGCGCCCGATACGTCCAGGGCCGGGTACGCCGCCTGTTGCAGTCAGATCGTTCATGACGTTATCTCCCTGTGTCAGCCACGGCTCTTGCGTCCGTTAAGACTGTCGTTAGTTCAGCTTGAGAATTTTCCGCGCCTCGGCGGGTGACGCGATCTCGCGGCCAGCCTTGCGCGCGCATTTGACGATGCCCTCGATCAACTGGCCGTTCGAGGTGACCTTGGAGCCGTCGTCGAGATAGAACGTGTCTTCGAGGCCGGTGCGCAGATGGCCGCCCAGTTCGGCGCAACGTTGATGCAGCGGCCAGATATCTTCACGGCCAATGGCCGTGACGCTCCAGTTGGAGTCGGCGAGCTTCAGCTTGAGCAGGATCGGCAGCAGGTCCGGATCGGCGGGCATGCCAGAGGCCACGCCCATGACGAAGTTATATTCCAGCGGGCCGGAATACATGCCGTTCTGCTTGTACATCGCCACACTGCGCACAATGCCGACATCGAAGCACTCGAATTCCGGCAGTGTCTTGGTGATCTTCATCACATCGAGATATTTCTGGATCTTGTCCGGCGGGTTGTCGAACACATGCGGCGGCCAGGCCCATGAGCCGTCGGCCTTCACCTTGAGATAGTTCAACGAGCCTGCATTGCAGGCGGCCATTTCGGGTGCGGTCTCGCGCACGCAGTCCAGCGCACCCTGATAGTTCGGGCCGCTGACCCCGGTGGTGTGGTTGATGATGACGCCGGGACACGCCTCGCGGATCGCCTGCTGAACTTCCTTCGACAGGTTCACGTCCCATGACGGGATGTGCCCCTGATCCGGCTCTTGCCGCCGCAGATGCATGTGCATCACCGAAGCGCCCGCATCGAACGCGGCCTTGGCCTCTCGCGCCATTTCCTCCGGGGTGACTGGAACATGATGCTGCTTCGGATTGGTCAGCACGCCATTGAGCGCGCAGGTGACGACGGCTTTGTCCATTCCAGATCCTCGGAGTTCGATCGCGAATTTGTCCAAACGGTAAAAGGCCGGTCCGGTCAGCGTCTTGTGGAAACTAGCTGGCCTTGCCAGAATTTTCGCGACGTGACGGCTTAACGCAAGTCTGGGCCACCGGAACGGGTCATAAATGTCCCGATCTGAAGGAGAATTTCGATGAACGCGCCGGAACGGTTTGCTGACGAGCCGGCCAGCCCCTTTCTCACCCCGGAACATCTGGCGTTCCGCGATATGTTGCGGCGCTTCGTAGCCACCGAGATCGAACCTTTTGCAACGCAATGGGACGAGGCCGGGGAATTTCCGCGCGAGCTTTATCTGAAAGCCGCCTCCATAGGCCTGCTGCAACTTGGCTTCCCGGAAGAATATGGCGGCGTCCCCTGCGACCGCTTCATGTCCATGATAGCGGCGCAGGAACTGGCTCGCGCGGGGGCCGGCGGCGTCAGCGCCAGCCTGAAAAGCCACACCATCGGTGCCCCGCCGATTGTCTATGGCGGCTCCGATGAGCTGAAGGCGCGTGTGCTGCCGGACATTCTGGCGGGCCGGAAAATCTCCGCGCTGGCCATCACCGAGCCCGGCGGCGGCTCCGACGTCGCGAGCCTGCGCACCACCGCAAAGCGTGACGGCGGCCACTATGTGGTCAAGGGCGAGAAGACTTTCATCACCTCCGGCATGCGCGCGGACTATACCACCGTGGCCGTCCGTACCGGCGGCGAAGGCGCTGGCGGCGTCAGCTTGCTGCTGATCGAGCGTGACACGCCCGGCTTCTCACGCACGCCGCTGAAGAAGATGGGCTGGTGGGCGTCCGACACCGCAACCCTCTATTTCGACGACTGCCGCGTGCCCGTGGGCAACTTGATCGGCACCGAGAATGCCGGTTTCAAGCTGATCATGAAGAACTTCAACAGCGAGCGGCTCGGCCTCGCCGCCGGATGCACCGGCTTCGCGCGCGTCTGTGTCGAGGAAGCGATCGCCTATGCGCGGGAACGCAAGACATTCGGCAAGCGCCTCGCCGATCATCAGGTGATCCGTCACAAGATCGTTGACATGGCGCAGCGCGTCGCCGCGACGCAGGCGATGCTTGAAATGCTGATCTGGCGGCTGGAACAGGGCCAAAATCCTGTCGCCGAAGTCTGCATGTGCAAGAACCAGGCAACGCAGACCATGGCCTACTGTGCCTCCGAAGCGGTGCAGATTTTCGGCGGCGCGGGTTTCATGCGAGGCCCGAAAGTCGAGCGCATCTACCGCGAAGTGAAGGTCAATGCCATCGGCGGCGGCACCGAGGAAATCATGAAGGATCTGGCCAGCCGTCAGATGGGACTCTGAAAACAAAAGAAAACATCAGGAAACGCGATGCAGTTCACGCAGGAACACGACGCCATCCGCCGCACCATGCAGCAGTTCATCAAGAACGAGATCAATCCGTTCGTGGATGAATGGGAGCGCGAGGGAATTTATCCAGCGCATCAGGTGTTCAAAAAGATGGGCGATCTCGGCTTGCTCGGCCTATGCAAACCTGTCGAATACGGCGGCGCGGGCCTCGATTACAGCTACGGCATGGTGATGGCGGAAGAACTCGGCGCGATCAACGCCGGCGGCGTGGGCATGTCCATCGGCGTGCAGACCGATATGGCGACCCCCGCGCTGGCGCGGTTCGGTTCGGATGAGATGAAGCGCGAATTCCTCGCCCCCTCCATCGCGGGCGATTTCGTCGCCTGCATCGGCGTTTCCGAACCCGGCGCGGGATCGGATGTCGCTTCAATCAAAACCACCGCACGCTCCGACGGCGACGACTACATCATCAACGGCGGCAAGATGTGGATCACCAACGGCACGCAAGCCGACTGGATGTGCCTGCTCGCCAATACCGGCGAAGGCCCAGTCCATCGCAACAAGTCGCTGATCTGCCTGCCGATGAAGACCAAGGGCGTTGAAGTGCTGCGCAAGCTGGACAAGATGGGCATGCACTGCTCGGACACCGCCGAGATCAAGTTCACCGACGTGCGCATTCCCAAGCGCAACCGCATCGGCGAGGAAGGCAAAGGCTTCACCTACCAGATGTTGCAATTCCAGGAAGAGCGGATGTGGGCCATTGCGGCCTGTCTGAAATCGCATGAGAAGACCATCGACGAAACCATCGACTACACCCGCCAGCGCAAGGCTTTCGGCAAGCCGTTGCTCGACAATCAGGTGATCCATTTCCGCCTGGCCGAACTGAAGACAGAGATCGAACTGCTGCGCTCCCTGCTCTACCGCGCCTGCGAGGAATACATCGGCGGGAATGATGTGACCCCGCTGGCCACCATGGGCAAATTGAAGGCCGGCCGGCTGGGACGTGAAATTCCCGATGCATGCCTGCAATATTGGGGCGGCATGGGCTTCATGAATGAAACCCGTGTCAGCCGCGCTTATCGTGATCGGCGCCTGACCTCCATCGGCGGTGGTGCGGATGAAGTCATGCTCAGCATCCTGTGCAAATACATGGGAACTCTGCCGGAGCAGTAAGCGCTTGCGTTCAGGCAGGTTCCGCGCTGTATAACGCCGGACATATTCAGGATAACCGACATGCTCACACTGTTTCACTGCTCAAGTGCGCGCTCCTTTCGTCCGCTCTGGACGCTGGAAGAAATCGGCATTCCCTATGACCTGAAGATGCTGCCCTTCCCGCCTCGCTTCCTGAAGCGGGAGTATCTCGAGTTGAATCCGCTCGGCACGATCCCGTTTCTGATCGACGGCGACACGCGGATGACCGAATCGTCCGCGATCTGCCTTTACCTCGCGACCAAGTATGGTCCGACACCGATCAACGTCGAAGTCGATGAGCCTGCCTACGGTGCCTATCTGAACTGGCTGTTCTTCGGCGAAGCGACGCTGACGTTCCCGCAGACCATCTACTTCCGCTATTCGCAGCTCGAACCTGACGAAAAGAAAAACCCGCAGGCCGCCGCCGATTACGCCCGCTGGTTCCTCGCCCGTTTGAGGGCGCTGGAAACAGCGGTGACGGACTCGGACTGGGTTTGTGCCGGGCGCTTCACCGCCGCCGACATCTCGGTCGGTTATGCGCTGATGTTCGCACAGTCCAACGGACTGGCCGCGCAGTTCACGCCTGCCGTCGCCGCCTATTGGGAGCGGCTGAAGCAGCGCGACGGCTTCCGCAAAGCGATCGCCGCGCAGGACAAGGCGAGCGCAGAGCAAGGCGTCGCGCCGCGCGTGCCTGCGGCGACCTAAGCCCGCAATCCGGTCAGATCGCTCGCGACATCGCGTCCATTGATGATCTGAAGGCGTCGCGAGCCGGAAAACAGCGCGGTCGGCTTCAATCCGTAAATCCGGCGCAGCGAATGACTGAAGTGGGTCGAATCCGGATAGCCCGCATCGAGCGCGAAGTGCGCGAGATTTCGCTCAACATTGACGTGATGCAGGATGTTGCGCCCGCGCTTCCAGGCGCGGAAGGTCTTGAAGTTCATCCCGGTCTCGTCCTTGAACAGATGCAGGAAGCGCGACAGCGACAGCCTGACATCGCTGGCGCAGTCGTCCCCCGAGATATTGCTCGACGGCTTGGCCTGGAATCGCGAAACCACTTCAGAGATGCGCCCATCGAGATCGCGCGGCCTCAGCCGCCGGTTCAGAAAAATCTGGTCAAAATCAGCGGACGTGAATCCATTGGTGCCGCCGAGAGCCATGGTTGCATAGATTTCGCGGAATCGCGCGGCGAGCAGGCCTGCCGCCACCGGGTCGTTGCACTGGCGGATGATCTCAGCGAGATCTTCATCGCAGACCGATTCCGGCTCGATCAGAAGCCCGAGAATTTCACGCGATTCCGAAGTGATCGTGTGCGGCAGGTAAGCGGGAACGGCAAGGATTTCGCCGATGCGCGGCGCCTGCCCCTCGATTTCAAGCCGCGCGGTGCCATGAAGCGGCACACAAATCGCCAGCGCACCGAGTGCGCGCACCGAAGGCTTGCCATGCAACCCGGCATAAAATACGCGCTCGGAGCTGATCAGCATGAACCGGTCGGATCGGCCGGACGTAGATCTGCGCATCGTTTCCTCCAGAAATATGTCTCACGAGCGATTGTTCGCTTCTTGTGAAATTCTTGAATTAGCGATTCGTCTTCTCGAATTTTCCCGCCCCCATGTAGCCGAACAGAAATCCGGCAACCTTGCGCTTCTGGATTTCCTCGCTGCCCTCGGTGATGCGATAGCGCCGGTGATGACGATAAATATGTTCGAATGCCTTATGGCGCGAATAGCCCATGCCGCCATGGACCTGCATGGCGCGGTCCGCCGCCTCGCAGCACAGCCGGTTCGCCCAGAAATTGCACATCGACACCTTGTCAGACAACCGATGCTCGACCTCGGCCTGGGTCATGCGGTCCATTTCCCACGCGGTCTTGCGGATCAGGAGGCGCAGCATTTCGGCCTGCGTCGCAAGCTCCACCAGCGGAAACTGGATCGCCTGATTTTCCGACAGCGCGTGACCGAACGGCTTGCGCTCGCGCGCATAGCGCACGCTCTCGTTGATGCAATAGACGGCAGCACCGAGCGAGCTGGCGGCCTGACGAATCCGGTTCTCATGCACGAAACATTGCGCCAGCGACAGGCCGCGGCCCACCTCGCCGAATAACGCATCATCCGGCACGAAGACGTCGGAGAAGCTGACGCGCGGATGATCCGTCGGCATGTTGAAGGTCCAGAGATATTCCTCGACCTTCACGCCCATCCAGTTTGCCGGAACGAGAAAACAGGTGATGCCGCGCGCATCGCCATCGTTTCCTGACGTGCGCGCGAACGTGGCGCAGTGGGTGGCGACGTGCATCCCCGTGGTCCACATCTTTTCCCCGTTGATGATCCAGCCGCTGACACCATCGCGCGTCGCCTGTACGGCCGTCGTTTCCATGTGGGTGGCGTCGGAACCGTGGTCCGGCTCTGTCAGGCCGAACGTGATGCGATATTTTCCAGTGAGCGATCCTTCGATCATCGCCTTCTGGTCGTCACGTCCGTAGCGATCCAGCATGGTCACCAGCGGAAAGTTTCCGACGATGGAATGCTCGTTCTGCAGATCGTTGTGTAGGCCGAGACCCTTGGCCGCGAAATGCTCGCGGATCACCGCCATCCAGAGATTTGAGCCATCCTTGCCGCCGTAACGCTTGGGAATTGCAAAGCGCAGATGCCCCGCCTGATCCGCGAGATTTTTCGCCTGACGTAACAGGTCTTCCCACTCAGGACGCGGCAGGCCGCCCTTGTCGAAATCGGTGCGCGCCCATTCGCGGCGGTGATCAAAAAAGCGGATGTTATCGTCGCGCTGCTCAAGCGGCTTGATGGTCTGATCGATGAAACGATCGAGTTCCGAAAGATACGCGGTCAGATCATCAGGCAGCGAGAAATCCAACGCGCAACTCCCGGATGTCCATCTCGGACTTTTCATTGTCCGGCGTGCTGCTCACGCGGGCCGCCGGTGGATACGGATTAAGATAAGGGAGCGTAGGTTAGTCAAGCGCTTAATTAATTTGTGAAACGGCTTCTTTGCTGGTCTATTTCGCGCGCGGCGACATGGATCGAATGCTGCGATGCACCGCAAGAAGTCTTCCAAAGAAAACGTGAGGGAACCGCTGATGGCCTATGAATTCGCCAAGGTGGACCGCAAGGGTCCGCTTACCATCATCACGCTCAATCGCCCCGAGGTGATGAATGCCGTGCATTCGCCGATGCACTTTGAAATGCATCGCGTTTTCGACGAATTCAACCAGGACCCCGATCAGTGGATCGCGATCGTGACCGGCGCAGGCGACCGGGCATTCTCCGCAGGCAACGATTTGAAGTGGCAGGCGCAGGGCGGCCAGCGCGGCTGGGACACCAGCGGTTTTGCCGGGCTCACGCACCGTTTCGATTGCGACAAGCCGATCATCGCCGCCGTCAATGGCGTCGCCATGGGCGGCGGTTTTGAAATTGCGCTGGCCTGCGATCTGATTATCGCTTCGGAAAACGCCACCTTCGCCCTGCCCGAACCGCGCGTCGGCCTTGCCGCGCTCGCGGGTGGATTGCATCGTCTGCCCCGGCTGATCGGCCTCAAGCGCGCCATGGGCATGATCCTCACCGGACGCCATGTCTCTGCCAAGGAAGGCATGGAGCTCGGCTTCGTCAACGAGGTCGTGCCGAAGGGAGAAGCGCTCGCGGGCGCGGAACGCTGGGCCAACCTCATTTTGCAGAACGGCCCGATGTCGATCCGCGCGTCGAAGCAGACCATGCATCGCGGCCTCGGCGTGTCGCTGGAGCAGGCATTGGCCGAGCAGTTCGATTATCCGGCCGTCAAGGCGCTGGCCGCATCGGAAGATTACGTCGAAGGACCGAAGGCGTTTGCGGAAAAGCGCCCGCCGCAGTGGAAGGGGCGCTGATTATCCGCTTGTGTCATTCCGGGCCGCGCTATTCGCGCGGACCCGGAATCTCTACCCATATTGACGTGGATCAGCACAACTGGATTCCGGGTTCGCTCGTTTCACTCGCGCCCCGGAATGACAATGAAATTTATTCCCGGTCCCGCTCACGGCGATAGGACGCATAGTTCGGCTGGTCGATGGCCAGCTTGTCCATGGTGGTTTGCCAGACATGTTCGGTCAGGCCGGGCGTCTGGAAACCAACCTCGCCGCTGGCGATGCGCGCGGATAGCAGGCGATTCAAATCTTCCAGGGAGCCGGATGCGCCGAGCAGTTTTGACAGCCGCTCAAGCTCTGCAGCATCGCCCGCCGCTTCGAGCGTGAGTTGGCGCGCCACAAGATCGAGGGCGTTCAGTCCGACGCGCAGCTTGAATGCCGAATGACCTGACAATTGCGGCGCGACATCGTTACGGAGAAACTCTGCGACTGCGTTGATCAGTTCGACCGGTGTGGGTTGATCCTGCATGCTGCCCTCTCCGTCATTTGTGATGGCGCGGCGCGAGCAGCCGCAGCAGATCGATTTCGGTTTCGGAGGCACGGCGACCGATCATCGCACGCTCCATAGAATGATCGGGACCCGCGCGAAACCGTTGCATCATGCCGCAGCACATGATGCCCCAGCGCAGCGTGCCGAGCGTTTCCCAGAACATCACCCGCGCGACATCCACCGGACGGCCCGACGCCGCCTCATAAGCCGCGAACAAATCCTCGCGCGAGCCGAGGCCGCCGACGGGTTTGTCGATCAGGCCGAACCGCCATGAATTCACACAGATCCATCCGAGATCTTCCATCGGATCGCCGAAATGCGCCAATTCCCAGTCCAGCACCGCGCGAACACCCTCGGGGCCGATGATGAGATTGCCGTTGCGGAAATCGCCATGCACCAGCGTCACGGCGGCGGATGTCACGGGCGCATTGTCGTGCAGCCAGCGCAGCGCCAGATCGAACACCGGGCGCGGCCAGTCAAAGGATTTGTATTCGGCGGTGAGGTCGTCAAGCTCGCTTGCGACCGTCATCAGGCGCAACTTTGGCAGACTTGCTTTATCCAACGCGTGAATCCCCGCAATGACCTTGCCCAGTTGGCTCGCCAGCACCTTGCGCGCGGGTGCAAACCGCGCGTCCCGGAGAATCTTGCGCGGAATCGTCTCGCCCTCGACGCGGTCCATGACAAAACCGCTACCGAGGCCGTCCTCCGGCTGCAGCACATGGCGCACGCGCGGCGACGGAATGCCTGCCTCAAAAGCCTGCTGCATCAGGACCGCTTCAGCTTCGAGGCCGGCGGCGCGGCCGGGCGCTGCGCCGTAACCCGATGGTGCACGGCGAAGAATGACTGCGATGTCCCCTTCAGGATGCTGAACGCTGAACGACCATGTTTCCTGACTGGCACCGCCGGAGAGCTGAGCCAGACCATCAATGTCCGTGGCTCCTTGAAACCATCGCGCAACACCGGCCTTAATCGCAGCTTCAATCGCCATCGGATTTCTTGAGCTTCTTGGCTCTCTTGTTGGAGCCGAACCGTAAATAAAAACGCGTGCGCGGGCAACCGCGC
Organism: Afipia sp.; assembly: GCA_017308595.1. GTDB lineage: Bacteria > Pseudomonadota > Alphaproteobacteria > Rhizobiales > Xanthobacteraceae > Afipia. Next base: position 389,743 of record JAFKER010000005.1, on the reverse strand, counting down.
ACGCGATATCGCATCAACCCAAAGGCTTCAGAACATCAGGCCGTCCTTGACCAGAACCCAGCGGCCGCCCTTGACCTGTTGAACCTGCGTCACCGTGCTGGCGAGATGGTTGGTCTTCGAGAATTTGGTCGGCGGAGAGTTGAAGATGTCCTGGAATACGTCTCCGGATTCCAGTGCATCGAGTACCTTCTGGCCGGTCAGATCCTTGCCTGCCTTGTTGACATAATGAGCGAACGTCATCATCGCGTTGTAGCCAATAATCGCCTGAGTATTGGCGTCGGTGCCGAAGGCTTTCTTGTAGTTGTCCAGCCATTCCTTGGCCTTGCCCTTGGCCGTGTCCGGATAAGGAATCTCGAATCCGGCCGCAGCATAGAGACCTTCAACCGCTTCCTTGCCGAGCGCAGGAACTTCCAGCACGTTGGTCGGCGTCGCGCCAAGGAAGGTCACATCCCAGCCGAGCTTCTTGGCTTCCGCCATCGCGCCGATGGTTTCGCGGATCACCGTGCCGAGTACAACGAGATCACAACCATCGGACTTCATCTTGGCGACCTGCGCGCTGAAGTCGGATGCGCCGCGCTTGTAGCTGGTGGTCGACGCCGGTGTGATCTTCATGGCCCCGAGCTGCTGATTGAAGCCGTCGAGCACGCTTTTGCCGAACTCGTCGTCCTGATGCATGATGCAGGGCTTGGCGAACTTCTTCCACTCGATCATGTATTTGAGCGCGGCACGCGTACTCTCGACATAGGGCAGGATGTTGTTGAACTTCAACCGCTCCTGCGGCTTGGCGGGGTCAAACTTGAAGGTGAACTCCGCAGCCGTCAGCGGGAAAAGCTGCAGCACGCCCGCATCGAACAAGATATCCTGCGCGGCAAGCACGGTGGGCGACCCCATCGGGCCGATCATGGCAAAAATCTTGTCCTTCTCGATCAGCTTCTGCGAGGCCAGCACCGCGCGCTTGGGATCGTAGCCACTGTCTTCCACGATCAGCTTGATCTTGCGGCCGTTGATGCCACCAGCGGCATTGATCTCGTCGGCGGCCATTTTCAGGCCGTTGGCCACCGGAACACCCCAGCCCTTGATCGGGCCGGACAAGTCCTGATGCGAACCGACCACGATCTCGGCTGCAGAGATACCTTCGTTGGTCACCTTGGTCTGCGCGAAGGCCGGCGATTGGGTTAGCGCGAACGCCCCCACCGCAAGGCCCAGCGCCTTTAACGATCTCGACATAACGATCTCCTCTCTGTTGGCCCATAATCAGCGAAGGCCGGGCCTTGCTACCTTCGCCGTTGAGCGGCCTTTGCAGGCCGCGGAATGCGCTTCGTGTTGTGACGCAATGGTGCGGAAGCTATGCCAGCGCCCCCGCCCGGTACATTGCATCGATCTCGGCTGCGTAGGATTTATTCACGAAGCTGCGCTTCAGCTTCATGGTCGGCGTCAGCTCCTCGTCCTCGGGCGTGAGTTGCCGCTCGATCAGATGGAACTTCTTGATGGTTTCGACGCGGGCGAAATTGGCATTGACGGTTTCGATCTCCTTCTTGATGAGATCCTGAATTTCCGGTGCGCGGCACAGGCTCGCATAGTTCGTAAACGGGATGTTGTAATCCTGCGCGAACTTCTCTACGTTCTCGTGATCAATCATCACCAGGCATGTGAGAAACGGCCGCTTGTCGCCGATCACCACCGCATCTGAGATATAAGGCGAGAACTTCAACTGGTTCTCGATCTCCGACGGCGTGATGTTCTTGCCGCCGGAGGTGATGATGATGTCCTTCATGCGGTCCGTGATCTTGACGAAGCCTTCATTGTCGATGGTGCCGACATCACCGGTGTGCAGCCAGCCCTTCTCGTCGATGGTTTCGGCGGTTTTCTCAGGCTGGTTCAGATAGCCCATGAACAGGTAGTCGCCTTTCACGAGAATCTCACCTTTAGGGCAGATCATCACCTCGCCCCATGGCGCGGCCTTGCCGACGGAACCCAGCTTGATGCGGTCGTTCGGCATCAGCGTCGCAACGCCGCAGTTCTCGGTCTGGCCATAGACCTCGCGCATGTCGAGGCCTATGGCGAGATACCACCGGATCAGATCCGGGGAGATCGGCGCAGCACCCGTGAAGGCGATGCGGACGCGGTCGAGCCCCAGCATCCGGCGGATGTTGCGGAACACCAGCCAGTAGGCGGCTTTCCCTGCCAGACGAAGATGTAACGGCGGGGTATCGCCTTCGAGCCTGTATTCCGTCAAACGCTGTCCGACGGCGAGCGCATGGCGATACATCCATTGTTGAAATGGTGTCGCATCCTTCAGCGCAATGGTGATGGCCGAATAGAACTTTTCCCAAATGCGCGGCACCGCAAGGAAGGCCGTCGGCTGCACCTCGCGCAAATTGTCCGGGACGGTTTCAGGGCTTTCCGCGAAGTTCATCACCGACCCGACGGCGATCGACAGGTAATAGCCGCCGATCCGCTCGGCGACATGACAGAGCGGCAGGAATACCAGCCGCTCCTCGTGGTCCGTCGGCACCAGCAGATAGTCCGCATAGCGCATCTGATGCACGACACTGCGATTGGAATGCATTGCCCCCTTGGGCGGGCCGGTGGTGCCAGATGTATAGACCAGAATGGCGAGATCGTTCGGACTGCGGCTTTCGATCATCTCGTTCCACAAGGCTTCACGGCCCTGCATGTGATTGCGGCCGAGTGCCAGAAATTCATCCAGCGACAACACCATTGGATCGCTGAAGCCGCTGAGGCCCTCCATGTCGAACACGACGATCTTCTCAAGCGTCGGGCAACGCGCGCGACAAGCCAAAATCTTGTCGAGCTGCTCATCGTCCTCGGCGAAGATCACCTTGGTCCGGGAGTCGTTGATCAAGTATTCGACCTGCGAGGCAGAATCCGTCGGATAGATGCCGGACGACACCCCGCCCGCGCAGAGCACGCCCATATCGGCAAACACCCATTCGGGGGTGGCATTGGCGATGATGGATGCAACGTCGCCCGGCTTGAAGCCCGACGCATGGAGCGCGTAGGCGATCTCCTTCGCCGTCTGCAGCCATTGCCGCCAGCTTGTCGACTGCCAGACGCCGAGATGCTTTTCCCGGATCGCCGTCTTGTCGCCGCGCGTTTCCACCGCCAGCAGAAAACTCTTCGCGATCGTATCCGCGACGGTCATCACTGCGGGTCTCGCCATCACTCGCTCCCTGTCCTCGCCGCGGTTCAAGGCGGCGTTCGTTCTCTCCCGTTTCTTGCAGCCCGGTCTTGTCGCCGGACTTTCAGCTCGCCCGGCCTATCGCCAGGTCTTCTTCTTCTTCCAGCGCCGCTCGCCCCGCGCGCCGTCTTCCTTGGCGCCGAGATAGAATTCCTGAATGTCCGGAGATTGCATCAGCCGCTCGCAGGTGTCGTTCATCACCACACGGCCGATTTCCAGCACATAGCCATAATGCGCGGTTTCAAGCGCGACCTTCGCATTTTGCTCGACCAGCAGGATCGACATGCCCTGCTCTTCATTGACGCGCTTGATGATGGTGAAGATTTCCTTCACCAGCAACGGTGACAGTCCGAGCGATGGCTCATCCAGCAACAGCAATGTCGGCCGGTTCATCAGTGCGCGGCCAATGGCCAGCATCTGCTGCTCGCCGCCGGAGAGCTGTCCCGCCGGCTGGTTGATGCGCTCGCGCAGGCGAGGGAAATAACCATAAACCCGCTCAAGATCTGCGGCGACGCCGTCACGATCCTTACGCGGATAGGCGCCCATCATCAGGTTCTCGCGCACACTGAGGAACGGGAACACCTCGCGCCCTTCGGGCACATGGCTGAGGCCGAGGCGCACGATCCGGTCGGCTTCCATGCGCTGGATCGGCTGGCCTTTGAACTCGATGGAGCCTTTCTGCGGATCGAGGATGCCGGAAATGGTCTTGAGCACGGTGGTCTTGCCCGCGCCGTTGGCGCCCAGCAGTGTGACGATCTTGCCGCGCGGCACTTCCAGACTGATACCGCGAATGGCCATGATCGGCCCGTAATAGCTTTCGATATTGCTGAGCTTGAGAATGATGTCGGGGTTGCTCATGACACCGTCCTCATGTGCCGAGATAGGCAGCGACGACATCGGGATGCGCCTGCACCTCGGCTGGCGCGCCCATGGCCAGCACGCGGCCGTAGTTCAGCGCGATCACCCGGTCGGAAACGCGGTTGACCAGCGTCATGTCGTGCTCGACCATCAGCACGGTGATGCCGAGTTCTGTCTTCATGTCGCGGATCCAGAACGACATGTCGTCGGTCTCCTCCACATTCAGCCCCGACGACGGCTCATCCAGCAGGATCAGCTTCGGTTCGGTACATAGCGCGCGGGCCAACTCAATCACCTTGCGCACGCCATAGGGCAGCCCGGAGATGAGCTTGTCCCGATGAGCGGCAAGGTCAAGAAAATCGATCACCTGCTCGACGCGGCGGCGATGCGCTTTTTCGTCGCGGCGCACGTTCGGCAGGAACAGAAGTTCCTGCCACAAGGTCGTGGTCGAGTGCCGATGCCGCCCAACCAGAAGGTTGCTCAGGACCGTGGCATTCTCGAACAATTCGATGTTCTGGAAGGTGCGCGCGATGCCGAGTTTTGCAATGCCGTAAGGCGGCGTCTGGGTGATATCCTGATCCTCGAAATAGAGCTTCCCCGAGGTCGGCTCATAAAGACGCGAGATCAGGTTGAAGATCGAACTTTTACCGGCGCCATTGGGGCCAATGATCGAAAGGACTTCGCCCTTCTCCACGGCAAAGCTGACCGAGTCGACCGCCTTCAGGCCGCCAAAGTGCAGCGAGAGATTTTCGGCCCGGAAACAGCTCATCGGTTCCGCTCCGATTTGACGTAGATTTTCTGGCGCTTGAAGGTGGCGCGCTTATAGAGCGGGAACAGCTGGAAGAAGAGCTTGATCTTCAGCCAACGGCCGTAAATTCCGTAAGGCTCGAACAGGATGAACAACATGATGATCAGGCCGTAGATCGCGCCCTTCAGTCCATTCGCGGAAGCGATCGCCGCGATATTCGCCTTGATATGCGCCGCCTGCTCGGCTCCCGCGCCGAACGTTGCCGCAAGCCCCGCGACAAGCCCGGGAATGTCGTCCTTCAGGAAGGTCAGGAACGGGTCGACCATCACAATGAAGATCGCACCCAGCACGGCGCCATGCAGGCTGAGAACGCCGCCGATGATGATCACCATGATGAATTCGATGGAAAGCTGGAGCGTAAACATCTCCGGACTGATGAAAGACATCTTGTGCGCGAAGAGGCAGCCCGCAAAACCGGTAATCGCGGCACTCAAGGCAAACGACTTCACTTTGTAACTTGCTACGTTGATGCCCATGCTCTTGGCCGCGGTCTCGCTGTCGCGGATGGCAACGAACGCGCGTCCGGTCGACGAACGCATCAGATTCAGCGTTCCGACGATGACCAGGATCAGAAGCCCAAGACACAGGTAATAGAATGTCGGACTGTCACGCGGCACGGTGCTGCCGAGCAACTGGATGGTTTTGACCCGCATGCCATCATTGCCATGGGTGACGCTTTCCCAGCGTGCAAGGACCTCTTCGACAATGAGCGCGAAGGAGATCGTAGCGATAACGAGATAGATGCCCTGCAACCGGAGTGCGGGGAATCCGACCATCGCACCGATAATCCCGGTCAGAATGCCTGAAGCGAGGAAATACACCGGGAACGGTACGCCGAGCTGATGCAGATAGCCGGTCGTATACGCGCCGATGGCGAGGAATGCGGCGTGCCCCAGCGACGCCTGCCCGGTAAACCGGTCAAGATCATCAGCCCGACGCCGACCGTGGCGTAGATGCAGACGAACACAAGCTGGCTCATCAGATAGCTTGAAAGCGTGAACGGTGCGATCACCAGCAGGATCAGCAGCGCGCCATAGGACCAGAGATAGCCGCTGTGCGGCACCAGACGGATGTCGTCGTTGTAGTCTGTCTTGAACAGGAACCGCATGGCGCGCCCTCAGACCTTCTTCCGCGTGTGAAGACCGAAGATTCCCTCAGGCTTCAGCAGCAGCACCGCGAGCAGCACAATGTATGGCGCAACGTCCTTCCATCCCTGCGGCAGATAGAATCCTGCCATGCTCTCGATCACACCGATCAGGATTCCGCCGACAACCGCACCGGGGATTGAGCCGAATCCGCCGAGCACAGCCGCCGGAAATGCTTTCAGACCAAGCACGAGACCTACATTCGAATGAACGAAGGTGATGGGCGCGAGCAGCACGCCGGCGCAGGTCGCCACCGCTGCACTGATCGCCCAGACGATCGACACCACGCGCTTGACCGGAATGCCCATGTAGTAGGCGGCAAGCATGTTCTCGGAACTTGCCCGCATGGCCGTGCCGAGGGTGGTCTTGTTGAAGAAAAGATACAGCACGCCGCAGAGAATGACCGTCGCAGCAATGACCGATAGCTTGTCATGCGCCAGCACCAGGCTGCCGAGCCGCAGCACGCCGTGGCTGAACGGCGTTTCGATCTTCAGGTCGTCGGTGCCCCAGACCATACCAGCCACGGAGCGTAGGAAGAAACCGAGGCCGATGGTCGCCATGATAATGGAGAATTGCGGATAGCCGAGGATTGGCCGCACCACGAGGCGTTCGGCCAGCATGCCGAACAGCGCCATCGCACCGACGGCGGCTATGAATCCAAGCCAGTAATTAAAGCCAAGCAAACTGATGAAGGTGAAGGCGAAGAAGCCGCCCAGCATCATCAGGTCGCCCTGTGCGAAGTTGACGACTTCGGTGGCCTTGTAAACAAGAACAAAGCCAAGCGCGATCAGGCCATAGACACAGCCGAGCGCAATACCGCTCACCAACTGCTGAACGAAGTCCAGCATCCCGGTTATCCCTCCCCGACGTGCCGCGATTCTGTCGATCGCATTTGGTCACGTCGCGATCCTATCGATCGCCCCACTCAGTTCTTGTGTCGACTTGCTATGCGTTTTTTGCACGAGCTTTTAGCAATCAGACCTCAAACGATAACGACGTGTCAACAACACCGCGCAGAGTGCGCTGCATCAAATGGAAAAAGGCCGGGATTTCTCCCGGCCTTCAAGTTGTGCGCATTGTTCAGGCGCACAGGGAGATTGGTTGAAACCTTACTTGGCTTCAGCGCGCTTCGGCGGCGTAGCCGGCCACGACTTGATCAGCGTGTCGTAGTCGACGGTTTCGCCCTTCGGCTTCTCGTTCGCGAGCTTGCGCTGCGGAGCAATGTTGCCGTCCTTCTCCGACTTGGCGAACCAGAACTCCGCGGTTTCCTTCTTGTTCAGCTTCGGACCGCAAGCGCCCTGTACGCCCGACTTCTCGAGACGTTCAAGCACCGAGTCCTGAGCCGCAGCCAGCGAGTCCATCGCCGCCTGCGCAGTCTTCGCACCGGACGACGCATCGCCGATGTTCTGCCACCAGAGCTGAGCCAGCTTCGGATAGTCGGGGATGTTGTTGCCGGTCGGAGACCACTGCACGCGCGCAGGCGAGCGGTAGAATTCGATCAGGCCGCCGAGCTTCGGCGCACGCTCGGTGAACGACTTGTCCCATATGTCGGATTCACGAATGAACGTGAGGCCGACATGGCTCTTCTTCAGCGACACCGTCTTCGAGGTGATGAACTGGAGATAGAGCCAGGCTGCCTTGCGGCGATCCGGCGGTGTCGACTTGAGCAACGTGCCCGAGCCCACGTCCTGATAGCCGAGCTTCATGCCTTCCTTCCAGTAAGCGCCCTTCGGCGAAGGAGCCATGCGCCACTTCGGCGTGCCGTCGGCGTTCATCACCGGCAGACCCGGCTTCACCATGTCCGCGGTGAAGGCGGTGTACCAGAACATCTGCTGGGCGATATTGCCCTGCGCCGGAACCGGACCTGCTTCCGAGAAGGTCATGCCCTGCGCCTGCGGCGGGGCATACTTCTTCAGCCAATCGAGATACTTCACGATCGAATAGACCGCTGCGGGACCGTTGGTGTCGCCGCCGCGCTCGACGCTCGAGCCGACCGGACGGCAGCCTTCCATACGGACGCCCCACTCATCGACAGGCAGGCCGTTCGGAATACCCTTGTCGCCGTTACCAGCCATGGACAGCCAGGCATCCGTGAACCGCCATCCCAGCGACGGGTCCTTCTTGCCGTAGTCCATGTGGCCATAGATCTTGACGCCGTTGATTTCCTTGATGTCGTTGGTGAAGAACTCGGCAATGTCTTCATATGCGGACCAGTTCACTGGTACGCCGAGTTCGTAGCCATACTTGGCTTTGAACTTCGCCTTGTAGTCCGGATTGGTGAACCAGTCGTACCGGAACCAGTACAGGTTCGCGAACTGCTGGTCGGGGAGCTGATACAGCTTCTTGTCGGGCGCCGTGGTGAACGAACGTCCGATGAAGTCGTTGATGTCGAGGGTCGGCGACGTCACGTCCTTGCCCTCGCCGGTCATGTAATCCGACAGCGCGATGGTCTGGCCGTAACGGAAGTGCGTGCCGATCAGGTCGGAGTCGTTGATCCAGCCGTCGTAGACGTTCTTGCCGGACTGCATCTGGGTCTGGAGCTTTTCGACCACATCGCCTTCCTGGATCAGGTCGTGCTTGAGCTTGATCCCGGTGATCTCCGAAAACGCCTTTGCAAGCGTGCCCGCTTCATATTCGTGGGTGGTGATCGTTTCCGAAACGATATTGATGTCCATGCCCTTGAAGGGTTCAGCGGCCTTGATGAACCACTGCATTTCCTTCATCTGGTCCTCCTTCGACAGGGTCGAAGGCTGGAACTCGTTGTCGATCCACTTCTTGGCCGCAGCTTCGTCAGCGAAAGCTGGCCCGTTGAGCGCAGCCGAGGCCGCTATCAACGCGACTGCGCTCGCCATCGTCAAAAGACGGTACTTCCCGGTTAAATGCCGCATTTGTTTCCTCCGTTGAAACATAACCTCAGCTCCGGGTTGATCCCGGATCTGCCTCTTCTCGCCCTTCTAGACGTTGCGAAATATGACAACGGCCGAAACGAGCGAAAGCACAGTGGCGATCCACAAACTCGAAATCTCGACGCCCTCGCCAATCGGCAGCGTCGCGATCGGGTTTGTGCCCGCAAAAGCAATCCAGAGAAGATGAATGACCGCGGCGGCGATCAACGAAATAAACAGGCGATCGCCGCGCGTGGTGGGAATTCGCAACACCCCGACGCGCTCGGCTTCGGGATAACGCACCGCGAGCCAGGTCATGACCGCAAGCGTCCCCGCCAGCAGGCAGAAGAAGATTGCCGTCGGCGCCGTCCAGGCCATCCATGCAATGTTTTCCATGCGTCAATCCTCAATGGCCGTCATTCCGGGGCGCGCGTAGCGCGAACCCGGAATCTCGCAGAGCGCATCGGCATTCCGGATCAACGCGCAAGCCGCGTTGTCCGGAATGACGGAGCGCTTCACTCGCGATGACACATTCCTTGTTTCTGCCATCGCAATCCTCACACCCGTCCGAGCGCGAAGCCGCGCGCGATATAATTGCGGACAAACCAGATCACCAGCGCGCCCGGAATAATCGTCAGAACGCCAGCAGCGGCGAGCAACCCCCAATCCATGCCGGAGGCAGAGATCGTGCGCGTCATCGTCGCCGCGATCGGTTTGGCGTTGACCGAGGTCAGCGTGCGCGCCAGCAGCAGTTCGACCCACGAGAACATGAAGCAGAAGAATGCCGCGACGCCGATGCCGCTCGCGATCAGCGGCATCAGGATTTTCACGAAGAACCGCGGAAACGAGTAACCGTCCAGGAACGCGGTCTCGTCGATCTCCTTCGGCACGCTGGAAATGAAGCCTTCGAGAATCCAGACCGCCAGCGGCACATTGAACAGGCAGTGCGCCAGTGCGACCGCCCACGGCGTATCGAACAAATTGATCGCCGAATAAAGGTTGAAGAACGGCAGCGCGAACACCGCAGGCGGAGCCATACGATTCGACAGCAGCCAGAAGAACAGGTGCTTGTCACCGAGGAAGCGGTAGCGCGAGAAGGCGTAGGCGGCCGGCAGCGCGAACGAAATCGAGATCACCGTATTGATGATGACGTATTTCAGCGAATTGATGTAACCGGAATACCAGCTCGAATCCGTAAAGATGCGCTTGTAATGCGCCAGCGTCGGATTATTCGGCCACAACGTCATGGTCGTGACGATTTCCGTGTTGGTCTTGAAGCTCATGTTCACGAGCCAATAGATCGGCAACAGCAGGAAAATCAGAAACAGGACGAGAATGATGCGGCGTCCGGGAATGGTATGCATCACGCGCCTCCCACCGGTTGCGCGCGCTCGTTATCGGCGTTCGTCATGACGGTGTAGAACACCCAGCACACGATCAGGATGACAAGGTTGTAGACGATCGACAGCGCGGCAGCCTTGCCGAGGTCGAACTGCCCGAGCGCGATCTTGACCAATTCAATCGAGACGAATGTCGTCGAGTTGCCCGGACCGCCGCCGGTGACGACGAACGGTTCGGTATAGATCATGAAGCTGTCCATGAAGCGCAGCAGCACCGCAATCAGCAGCACGCGCTTCATCTTCGGCAACTGGATCGCGGTAAACACCGCCCAGCGCGACGCACCATCGATCTGCGCTGCCTGATAGTAGGCGTCGGGAATGGACTTCAGGCCAGCGTAGCATAAGAGCGCAACAAGGCTGGTCCAGTGCCAGACGTCCATGACAATGATGGTGCACCACGCATCGAAGCTGTTCGACACATAGTTATAATCCAGCCCCATCTTGTTGAGTGTGTAGCCCATCAGGCCGATGTCGGGACGCCCGAAAATCTGCCAGATGGTGCCGACCACGTTCCACGGAATAAGCAACGGTAGTGCGAGAATGACGAGGCAGGCTGCGACGCGCCAGCCTTCGCGTGGCATCGACAGCGCGACCAGGATACCAAGCGGCACTTCGATGGCGAGGATGATCGCGGAGAACAGTAGGTTGCGGCCAAGCGAGGCAAGAAAACGCGCACCAAGGTCGGTCGATAAATCGAGCAATTCTGAGAACCAGCCGACGCCGTTCCAGAAAAACTTGTTGTTTCCGAACGTGTCCTGCACCGAATAATTGACCACCGTCATCAGCGGCAGGATCGCGGAGAACGCCACGATCAGGAACACCGGAAGCACCAAAAACCAGGCTTTGTTGTTGATCGTCTTGTCCATCAGGCGCGCCCCTCGACCAGAAGACTGTCCGCATAGACATGAATGTGAGCCGGATCGAACACCAGACCGGCTGTATTGTCAGGCACCAAGAACCCGTTCGGAACCTTCGCCGCGAATTTCACATCACCGATTCGCACGCGCGCGAAGCGCACGCGGCCGAGATCGTCGATCCGTTCGATGTTCGCCGACAGGAGGCCCGGCGCAGGCGGTGCGACCTCGACGAATTCCGGCCGCACGCCGATTTCGATCTTCGCGCCGACCGGCAGACTGTCGTAGGTGCGATTCAGTTTGATCGTATGGCCGTCGATCTTCGCTTCGTTACCCTTCACTTCTGCCGGCACGATATTCATGCCCGGCGAGCCGATGAAATATCCGACGAAAGTGTGCGCCGGTTTGGCGAACAGTTCCTCCGGCGTGCCGCTCTGCACCACAGCCCCGTCATGCATCACCACCACCGTATCGGCGAAAGTCAGCGCCTCGGTCTGGTCGTGGGTGACGTAGATCATGGTGAGATCAAGCGCCTGATGCAACGCTTTGAGCTTGGAGCGCAGCTCCCACTTCAGATGAGGATCGATCACCGTCAGCGGTTCATCGAACAGCACCGCCGCCACATCCGAGCGCACGAGGCCACGGCCGAGCGAGATTTTCTGCTTGGCATCGGGACTGAGCCGTACCGCCTTGCGATCAAGAAACGGCGTCAGATCGAGCAATTCAGCGATCTCCTTGACGCGTTTACCGATCACATCGCGCGCCAGCCCACGATTCTTGAGCGGGAATGCGAGATTTTCGCCAACCGTCATGGTGTCGTAGATCACCGGAAACTGGAACACCTGTGCGATGTTGCGTTCGCGTGTGGTCGCGTTGGTGATGTCCTTGCCATCGAACAGGACCTTTCCGTGAGATGGCGTGACAATGCCCGAGATGATGTTCAGCAGTGTTGTCTTGCCACAGCCCGATGGACCGAGCAGCGCGTAAGCACCTCCCTGCCGCCACGTCATAGTCATCGGCTTCAGCGCATAGGTGTCGCCGCCGTAGGAATGCGCCAGATCGACGAGGTCAATGCGAGCCATGACGCGCCCTCACCGAGCCGCAGGCGCGGCAACGAGCCGGCCAGTCTGATCGAAGATAAAAAGATCGTTCGGATCAAGCACCGCATCAAGTTCCTGCCCCGGCAGGAATTCGTGAATTCCCGGCATTACCGCAACCCAGTTGTAGCCGTCCCGCTTCAGATGCACGAAGCTTTCCGAGCCAGTGATTTCGGTAACGCTCACCGTTGTCACGAACGCGTGGCGGCCATTGGATGGCGTCGCCAGCTCAAGCTGGTGCGCGCGGAAGCCGACCTTGTAGGCGCCGTCGCCGAGACTCTCGTAGAGACCCGCGACAGATGCACGCTCGCCGCCCGCATAGAAAATCGAACCGTTCTTCTTTTCGATCCCGACCGTGTTCAGCGGCGGATCGGAAAACACTTTCGCGACTTCCATTGTATCGGGACGACGATACACCTCGGGTGTCGCGCCGATCTGCAGCGCCCGGCCTTCGCCCATACAAATGGTACTGCCGCCGAGCAGCAGGGCTTCCGAAGGTTCGGTGGTGGCGTAAACGAAAATCGCCCCGGATTCTTCGAAGATGCGCGGCAGTTCGCTGCGTAATTCCTCGCGCAGCTTGTAGTCGAGATTGGCGAGCGGCTCATCGAGCAGCACGAGATCCGCGCCCTTGACCAGCGCGCGGGCAATCGCGGTACGCTGCTGCTGGCCGCCGGAGAGTTGCAGGGGGGTGCGATTCAGATACGGCTCAAGCTTGAGCAGCTTCGCCGCATCCCGGACGCGGCCATCAATTTCACCGCTCGCCACGCCCTGCACACGCAGCGGCGAAGCGATGTTCTCGTAGACGGTCAGCGTCGGATAATTGATGAACTGCTGGTAGACCATCGCCACCGAGCGCTTGCGCACATCGAATCCGGTAACATCTTTTCCATCGACCAGAACGCGGCCCGACGTCGGCTTGTCGAGACCGGCCAGCAGCCGCATGATCGAGGTCTTGCCCGACAACGTCGGTCCAAGCAGCACATTCAGCGTGCCGCGCTCAAGCGTCAGCGATACGTCACGAATCCAGGCAGCGCCATTCACCTCGCGTGAAACATGATCGAGAGTGACGCTCATGCCCGGCCTCCCGCTTCCTTCAGCGGCACATCGAAGCCGCTCCGATGCGTGGCAATCCAGTCGTCGAGCGCTTTCACCTCATGGGTTGAAAGACGCAGACCCAGCTTGGACCGCCGCCAGACAATATCCTCCGCGGTGCGCGCAAATTCATGCGCTATCAGGTAGCGCACTTCGCGCTCCGTCAGCGTGTCACCGAATAACTGTCCGAGATCCGCCGCGGACGATGCCTTGTCGAGGACCTTGCTGGCACGCGTACCATAGGCGTGCGCAAGGCGAAGCGCGAGAGCTTGCGACAGGAACGGATTGTCGCGGACCAGTTCATCTGCCAGCGCCGGGATCGCGGAAACATCGAGATCGCCGCCGGGCAATGGCGCGGCTCCCGTCCATCCGGCCGGCTTTGTCTTGCCGGGCAAGTAATGGTTCAGCCGCTCCAGCGCTTCTTCGGCGAGACGGCGATAGGTGGTGATCTTGCCTCCGAAGATCGACAGCAGCGGCAATCCGTCAGGCGCATCGAACTCGAACACATAATCGCGCGTCGCGGCCTTGGCTTCACTGGCGCCATCGTCATACAGCGGCCGTACGCCGGCATAGGCCCACACCACGTCTTCCGGCTTCACCGCCTTGGCGAGATAATCGTTCACCGACTGGCAGAGATAGCTGATCTCCTCCGCCGACGCTCTTACCTTGGACGGATCCCCGTCATAGTCACGATCGGTGGTGCCGATCAGCGAAAAATCATTCTGGAACGGAATGACAAAGACGATGCGGCCATCCGCGTTCTGGAACGTATAGGCGCGGTCGTGATCGTAAAGCTTCGGCACCACGATGTGCGAGCCCTGCACCAGCCGCACCTTCGCGCTGGCATTGACACCGGCGCGGCGATTCAGCACGTCCTCGACCCACGGACCGCCGGCATTGACCAGCGCACGCGCTTGAATGCTGCTTTTTGCGCCGGTGACAGTGTCTTCCAGCAGAACCTGCCAGCAATCGCCATCACGCTTGGCCTCGACGGCGCGCGTGCGCGTGCGGATCACCGCGCCGCGATCCGCCGCGTCGCGCGCATTGAGCACAACAAGACGCGCATCATCGACGAAGCAATCGGAGTATTCAAAGCCCTTGGTGAAGCGCCCTCGCGCCAGCGGCTGCCCCACCGGATCACGGCTGAGATCGACGGTGCGCGTCGCCGGAAGCAGGCGCCGCCCGCCGAGATGGTCGTACATGAAGAGACCGAGACGCAGCAGCCAGGCCGGGCGCAAGCCCGCGTGATGGGGCAGCACAAAGCGCAGCGGCCGGATGATATGCGGCGCGATCTGCCATAGGATCTCGCGCTCGATCAGCGCCTCGCGAACGAGCCGGAACTCGTAGTATTCGAGATAGCGCAAACCGCCGTGAATAAGCTTGCTCGACCACGACGAGGTGCCGCTGGCCAGATCGTTCATTTCGCACAGAAAGACGGAATTGCCGCGGCCCGCGGCATCGCGGGCGATGCCGCAGCCGTTGATCCCGCCGCCAATGATTGCGAGGTCGAATACCTGTCCCACCACGTCTCCCCGGCGCTCGCTATTTTCATTTATAGCGATTTCGCTTTCGATTGCGATTAAATCACAACATTAAACGAAAGCAAGAGTGATGACGATTTAATGGCAGGCGACTGGAGAACTATGGAAATCGCCGTGATATCATATAGATATGATGTTGAAGAATCGATCGATGGTCTGAATTCGCTGCACTTAAAGCGAAATCGCTCGATAAACCCTGAGCCGCCCTCAGGCCACATCAGCGGGCTTGTCGGGCATGGCTGCGATGACATCGATGCCACGATTGTTGCAGATCGCTTGCAGACCCGCAGGTAAGGGCAGATCGGTCACGAAGGTATGGATCTGGCTGAGATGCGCGATACGCACTGGCGCATTGCGGCTGAGCTTGGAGCTATCCGCCACCAGCATCACACTGCGTGCATTGGCGATGATCGCCTGCGCCGCCTGCACCTCACGATAATCGAAGTCGAGCAACGCGCCCTCCTCGTCGATCGCAGAGGCGCCGATGATGGCGTAATCGACCTTGAACTGCGTGATCAAATTGTTCGCGGTTGAACCGATCACCGCGCCGTCCGCGCGGCGAACCGTGCCGCCAGCCACAATCACCTCGATGCGCGGATGGCGATAGAGCAACATCGCCACATTCAGATTGTTGGTGATGACCAGCAGGTCTTCATGCGCGGTCAGGGCGCTGGCGACTTCTTCCGTGGTGGTGCCGATATTGATGAACAGCGAGCAACCGTTGGGAATCTGCGCGGCGGCGGCGGCGCCGATCGCTTTCTTTTCATCTGCCGCAACGAAGCGCCGCGCCTCGTAGGCGAGGTTCTCCACCCCCGAAGCGATGATCGCGCCGCCATGAACCCGCGTCATCGAGCGGCGGTCGCATAGATCGTTCAAATCCTTGCGGATGGTCTGGGCGGAAACCTCAAACCGCCGCGCAAGGTCCTCCACCGTTACCCGGCCGGAAGCTCGGGCGATATTGAGGATGTCGGACTGGCGGTTGGAAAGCTCGGTCATTCAGCACCTTAACCCGTATCGGCCATGGTGCTGCCGTTGACGTGTCCGGTCAACTCGGTATTTCGAGGGCCGCAGAGCGTGGTTAAATCCACGCCCTCCCCGCTCACACCGCGGTCTTGCGATGCCTGATCGGCGCGCCGAAGGTCAGGCTCGCGGCCGCGTCGATGATGGTGTTGGTGTCGAGACCATGGTGACGATAGAGGTCGCCGATCGTGCCGGTCTGGCCGAACTTCTCGACGCCAAGCGCTTCGACGCGGTGCCCATGCACGCTGCCGAGCCACGCCAGTGTCGCCGGATGGCCGTCGATCACGGTTATCAGTCCGCAATCGCGCGGCAACGGCGCAAGCAGCCGCTCGATATGGCTCGGCTCAAGCGGCCCGCCGGCGCGGCGCTGTTTGCGCGAGGCATTCCAGCCCGCGTGCAGACGATCCGCCGAGGTGATCGCCAGCAGCCCGATGTCGCGCCGGCTCTCGCCCAGCAGTCCGGTCGCCTCGATCGCTTCGGGAGCCACTACGCCCGTATAGGCGATGACGAGTTCGGCGTTGGGGCCGGGTTTGCGCAGCCAGTAGGCGCCCGCTGCAATATCTCTTTCCAGCTCTGGCGTCATCGTGCGCTGCGGCTGGTCCAGCGTGCGGGTCGAAAGCCGCAGATAGATCGAGCCGCCATCCTCGCCGCTCTGCATGTGCTCGAAGCCCCAGCGCATGATCACCGCGAGTTCATCTACGAAGGCAGGCTCGAACGAAGAAAGCCCGTCCTGCGCCATGCCGATCAGCGGCGTCGCGATCGATTGGTGCGCACCGCCTTCCGGCGCCAGCGTAATACCCGAGGGCGTTGCCGCCACCATGAACCGCGCGTCCTGATAGCAGGCGTAGTTCAACGCATCGAGACCGCGCTCGATAAATGGATCATAGAGCGTGCCCACAGGCAGCAAGCGCGCGCCGTTGATCGAATGTGAGAGTCCGAGCGCGGACAGCATGATGAAAAGATTCATCTCTGCAATGCCCAGCTCCATGTGCTGACCTTTCGGCGAGTAGTCCCACGCGAAGGTCGAAGGGATTTTCTCCTTGCGGAACAGATCGGTGTTCTCAGCCATGGCGAAGAGACCGCGGCGGTTCACCCATGGTCCGAGATTGGTCGACACCGTTACGTCAGGCGATGTGGTGACGATACGCTCGGCAAGTTTCGTATCGCCGCGCGCAAGTTCGTTCAGAACGAGGCCAAAGCCCTGCTGCGTCGCCATGCGCGGTGTCAGTGTCACACCTAGTTTCGCCGGCACTTCTACCTTCGGCGCGTCGAGTCGCCGCGCGCCATCGCGCGCGAATTTGACATTTTTCAAGAATGCTTCAATGCGCCCGTGATCGAGCGGCAAACCTTCGAGCCGGTCCCATTCATGGCCGGAACGGATGTTCTGCGCCAAACGGAACGCCTCCATCTGCGTCACCGTCATCAGCCCGGCGTGATTGTCCTTGTGGCCCTGAAACGGCAGACCGACGCCCTTGATGGTGTAGGCTATGAAGCATACCGGGCGGTCGTGATCGATCGCCTCGAAAGCTTCCAGCATGCTCGCCATGTCATGGCCGCCGAGATTCGACATCAGCGCGAGCAGTTCTTCATCGCTGCGCGTCTCGATCAGCTTTGTCACCGCCCCCTGATCGCCAATGTCATCGAGCAGATGTTTGCGGAATGCCGCACCGCCCTGAAAGCACAGCGCCGCATACATCTGGTTCGGGCAATTGTCGATCCACTTGCGCAGCGCTTCCCCGCCAGGCTCCGCGAACGCGGCCTGCATCAGCTTGCCGTATTTCACGATCACCACATCCCAGCCGAAATTGCGGAACATGGTCTCCAGCTTTTCCCACAGGCCCTCGCGGATCACCGCGTCGAGACTCTGGCGGTTGTAGTCGATGATCCACCAGGTGTTGCGCAAGCCCTGCTTCCAGCCTTCCAGCAGCGCCTCAAAGATATTGCCTTCGTCGAGCTCGGCATCGCCGACCAGCGCAATCATGCGCCCTTCCGGACGATCCTTCATCCAGCCGTGGGACTTCACATAATCCTGCACCAGCGACGAGAACAGCGTCTGCGCGACGCCAAGACCGACCGAACCGGTGGAGAAGTCCACATCATCGATGTCCTTGGTCCGCGATGGGTAAGACTGTGCGCCCTTGAAGCCGCGAAAATTCTCCAGTTTCTCGCGGGTCTGCTGCCCGAGCAGATACTGGATTGCATGGAACACGGGGCTTGCATGAGGCTTCACCGCGACGCGATCCTCGGGCTTCAGCACGCCAAAATATAGCGCCGACATGATCGTCGCCAATGACGCCGAGGAGGCCTGATGGCCGCCGACTTTCAAACCATCGGAATCCGGCCGCACGTGATTGGCGTGATGGATGGTCCACGACGACAGCCACAGCACTTTTTTCGTGAGGGCCGAGAGGATTTCCAGACGCGAGGGATCAATGGGCATGGCAGTCACCGGAATTGGATCGTGCCCTGATGCTAATCCTCAACCTTCGCTTAAAAATCTCAAGTTTTCTCGACAAATATCCAATTTATGGCATATCATACCAACGACACTCCATTTATCGGTATTTTATTCCAATGATCGATCTCGACGCGATTGACCGGAGAATTCTGACGATTCTTCAAGCCGATAGCCGGATCACCATGCAGGAACTGGCGGATCGGGTCGGCCTGTCGGTGTCGCCCTGCCATCGGCGCGTGAAACTGCTGGAAGAGCGCGGCGTGATCACGCGCTATATCGCGATGGTCGATCAGAAATCGGTCGGGCTTCCGGTCAGCGTGTTCATCTCGATCAAGCTGGAGCGACAGAAAGAGGAAGACCTCGATCGCTTCGCCAAGGCGATATCGAAATGGAAAGAGGTGCTGGAGTGCTATCTGATGACCGGCAACCGCGACTATCTGCTCCGCGTCGTCACCGCAGACCTGCCGTCTTATGAAAACTTCATCAAAACCAAGCTGACGCGTCTCGACGGCATCGCCTCCATCGAGTCTAGCTTCGCTCTCAGTCAGGTGAAATACAGCATCGCGCTGCCGGTGTAGCTGCGCGGGTCAGTAAAGATTCCGCTTCGCATCCTGTCCGATGACGAAATCGATCAGTTTCGCCGGCACGAAGGCTCGGCCCTGATTGCGCAACATCTCGCCCCATGTCGGCAGGCGGTTGCGCGCGACGCGCTTCTCCGGATTCCACAGATCCGACCGCTTCAGCGCCTTGCTGCAATGAAGATAAACCTCCACCACATCGACCACGATGACCGAGCGCGGACGCTTGCCGTCCACCACGAACCTGTTCATGAGGCTGTCATGGACCGAAACCGTCGCCGTGCCATTGATGCGCAGCGTTTCATCGATCCCCGGAACGAAGAACAGCAAGCCGACGGCGGGCGCATGCATGATGTTGGTCAACGTATCGAGCCGGTTGTTGCCGGGGCGATCGGGGAAAGCCAACTGCTTGGCACCAAGCGCATGGACAAAGCCCGGATCCCCGCCGCGTGGCGACACGTCGGCGAGGCTATCGGGACGACTGGTCCCAACACAAAAGAACGGCGACAGCGCGATGAACTTCAGCGCGAAGTCATCGAGATAGTCGATGGCCTTGTCGCGGATCGGCTTCGACACCTTTGGATAAACGGTGCGCAGCCCAGCCTCGTCCGTCACCTTGCTGTGGTTGGGAATTGAGCTGTCGCTCATCGTTAGCCCTGCTCCTCTTAGCTACGTCTGAGGAAGAAATATTCGCACAGCAGGATCGGGATCGCCAGCGTTACCCAGGACACGCCGTCCCACACCCCGTCGCCAACAAGCGCGGAGACAAGACCGATAATGCTCAGCACACCCAGCAGCGCAGGGATTGCAAAAATCTGTCCGTTGGTCTGGCGGCGGGGCCGCGGCGCCGGCTTCATGAGGTATAGGCCGGACGATGATCCGACGCTGCGGCATCGACAACAACCCGCTCAACACTAACACCCGCCTGCCGCCGCCTGAGCCACAGATAAAGTCCCGTGATCAGCACGACGATGGTGATGATGTCGAGAATCGCCCAGATAATCTTGAGCGGCATGCCACCATAATCGCCGAAATGCAGCGGCTGGGAGATCAGCAGCGTCGAAACATACCACGGCAGGTCGCGGCTATCCGTAAGAACACCGGTCTCCGCATCGATCAAGGCCGGTTTGAGCAGCTTGGCTGTCAGCGGTGTATTGCCCTTCATGAACACGGCGTAGTGGCTCTTGCTGCTGAAGATGGTGCCCGGAAATGCCACGAATGCCGGCTTCATGTTCGGCTCGGCTTTGATCGCAACCTGCACCGCAGCGTCGATCGACGACGGATGCGCCGGCAGCGGCTTGTCCTTGTACTGCGCGGTCATCTCGGCAAGTTGGCCGAACTGCCACACCTTGATCACAAGCTCGGCCCAGGTGTTGATCACGCCGGTAAAGCCGACCACCAGCATCCACATCACCAATACGATGCCGGAGAGATTGTGGATGTCGAGCCAGCGGACCACGCGCAGCCGGTCTCGCCGATAGGTGCCGAACTTCAGTTTCCGCATCGACGGCGCATAGACGACGATGCCGGAGATGATCGCCACACAGAACAGGATGCCCATCAGCCCGAGAAACAATTTCCCCGGCAGACCTGCATACATGTCGGTATGCAGCTTGAGCATGATGTAAGTGAAGCGGCCGGTGACATCCGGCGCATCGAGATATTGCGCGGTGTGCGCGGACACGCGGACAATCCGGTTATCGACCGGACTTGCTTCCAGCGTCTTGCCAATGCTGATCATCATCGCATTGGCATCGTCCGGGTCCCAGATCAGGAAATGCGGCACCATTCCGGGATCTTTGGTCAGGCTGTTCTTCACGACCAGATCGAGACTGGCGAGCGGCGTGCCTTCCGCCACCGGTGCCGCCTGCACTTCGTCATGCAGCAGATGATCGATCTCATGATGAAAGATCAGCGGCAGACCGGTGATGCAGAGCATCAGCATAAACACAGTGCAGATGATGCTGGACCATTTGTGGGTCCAGCCCCATCGGCGCAATGATTTGCTGGTGCCTGCCAAGTCCTATCTCCCTTCGTTCCAGGAGTATTTCAGGGTTCCGAGAACCGTGCGTGCATTGCCCAAACCGCAATAGGCCAATCCGGTCAGGCAGGACGCGACGTAATATTCGTTGGTCAGGTTGGTCGCGTTGATCTGCGCCTTCCAGCCTTTCAGGTCCGGCCGCGCGTAAGCCAGATCGTAGCTGACCACCGCGTCGAACAATGTGTAGCTCGGAATTACGAACGTATTTTTTCCGTCGCCCCAGCTCCTGCCGACATAGCGCACACCGCCGCCGAGGCCAAGTCCTGCAAGCTGACCGTCGTACCAGGTGTACTTTACCCAGAGCGACGCCTGATCCTCCGGCGCAGCCTGGAGATGCTTGCCAACATTGTTGTTTGCGGGCAACGCAGTGCTCTTGGTGACCTTCGTGTCCAGCCTGGTGTAACCGGCAATGACTTCGAGTTCCCGCGTGACATTGCCCCTCGCTTCGAATTCGAAGCCGCGTGAACGGGCCGAGTCGGTCTGGAGGCTGCTAATAAAATCCGGGCCGCTGGTAAGAATATCGTTCTGATTGATCTCGAACAGCGCCGCGGTGAGCATCAGATTCGTGCCGTTCGGCATGAACTTGACGCCGATCTCCTTGCCGTCACCCGTCGTCGGTTTGAACGGGGCCGTCGAGCCAAAAGCCGCACCCGTATTGGGCACGAACGAGGTCGAATAGTTGATGTAGGGCGACAGGCCAAAATCGAACAGATAGTTCAGGCCAACGCGTCCCGTCTGGGCGGAGTCGCTGCGCGAATAGATCCCGGGAGACGGATAGATCGCACCGGGAGCGCTGTTCAAATACGTATTGACGAAATCCTGACGCCCGGTGAGCGACAGGGTCCAACGGTCAAGCTTGATCTGGTCCTGCGCATAGAGACCGACCTGATCGATCTTGTTGTTGTTGCGAATGAAAGATGGAAGCGAAGAAAATGCCGGTATCGCCGATACGCCATACACCGGGTTGTAGGCATTAATCGACGGGAAAATGCTCGTCGGATTGAACACGGGATCAAAGAAGGCAATCGACCCTTGGGTTCGATAATCCGTGTTGCCCGTCTGGTGAAGATAGTCCGCCCCGACCAAAACCTTATGTGTCAACACGCCAGTCCTGAAATCCGCTTGCAGCTGATTGTCGAGAGCAACGTTCTGCGAGCTGGACTTGATATAGTTATACGACCGCGCGACTGACTGAGTGGGCGTCGGGCTTGTAAAATCCATACCTTCCGAGCGGACACTCTTGAGATCGTTGCTGGCCTCCGTGTACCGCATATTTTGCCGGAACTGGATATTGTTGTCGAAGCGATGCTCGAAAGCATAGCCGATCATTTTCTGTTCAAGCTTGTAGCCATCGACCGATGGCTCGCCGATATAGCGGCTGTAGGGAATTGAACCGCTCGGATTCGGCAGGAACGACACCTGCCCCGGCACATACTGCTGATAACCCTTGTTATCGATCTTCTGGTACTGTGACAGGATCGTGAAGCTGGTGTCCGTCGTCGGCCGCCACGTAAAACTCGGCGCGATGAAGATCTTGTTGTCCTGCACGAAATCGGTCTGGGTATCCGCCAGCCGGCCCAAACCGACGATACGATAAAGAAACTCGCCGTTCTTATCGATCGGCCCGCCGATGTCGAATGCACCCTGCTTGTAGTTGAAGTTGCCGAAGGTGGTTTCGAAATCATAGTGCGGCGTTGCCGTCGGCCGCTTGCTGACCATGTTGATCAGACCGCCGGGATCCGATTGCCCATAAAGACCGGACGATGGCCCCTTCAAGACTTCAAGCCGTTCGAGACCGTAAGGCTCGATCTTCGGCATGGCGAATTGCGTACTTTCCTGAGGCAACCTCAGCCCGTCAAGATAACGCGGCGCATCGAAACCGCGCACCTTGTAGCCATCAAAGAACGCGTTGGCCCCATAGCTTTGCAACGCAACACCCGGCGTATAGCGCAACGCCTCCTGAACCGTCTGCGCTCCCTGATCCTTGATCTGGTCTTTCGTCACCACCGAAATGGACTGCGGCGTTTCGAGCAGCGGGGTATCGGTCTTCGTCGCGGTTACGCTCTGGCGCGCGGAATAGCCGACGACCGGTCCCGTGCCGCTTTCACCAACCTGAGCAGGAACCGGCTGCACCGGCGCAGGTGCGGGAGCGACGCGTGCGGCACGGCGCGGACGGGCGCGCTGGCCCGCCACCCGCACTTCAGGAAGGCTGGTAGCTGACTGCTCGGATCGTGGTTCCCACGATTGCGCAAAAGCCGGTGTCGCCTCGCAAACGCCCCCCAGAATCGCCACCCCCAGCGCGCTCCGCATGGTCACGCGCAGAACATCCCTCGACAACCGCATCTCGAATTCCCCGTTTCGCCCGGCTTTTCAGCCCTCAAACCGAGAAAGCAGATTTGTTTGGGAGACGCCTTTGCGCGCGCGCAGAAACCCTTTGATCGTATGTTGACCTTCTCAAAGGTACAGGCGTTACCCGGCCAGTGCGGCATTTATGACGCACCGCGCGAGCCGACTGGCGGCAATTCTGAACAAATTCAGGAAAACGCCTGGCTGCGGTGAAGACTCGGCACCGACCCGAAGTGCTTGCGGAAGGCGGTCGCGAAATTGGCCGGGTTTGTGTAGCCGACAAGATCCGCAGCTTCGGTCACGGTCATGTTCTGATAGACCAGCGCCTCGCGCGCGACCTCGAGCCGCCGTGTCCTGAGATAATCGATGGCGCTGACACCATAGGCTGCACGAAAGCGCAGATTGAACGAGCGGCGGCTGCCCCCTGCCCGGCGCGCAAGCTCGGCGATCGACCACGGGTAACGCAAATCCGCATCCATCATATCTTTTGTCGCCTGAAGGCGCGCCCGCTTGTGATCAACCGGATTACTCAGTTCGAGATTGTGGCGCAGCGCGAAGATGCCGCGCGCCAGAATTTCCGTGGCCTGCGCGCTCATCAGCAGACGCGCGGCCTGCCCATCCAGCAATGGCGACAGAATTTCCGCAGCTATCGCCTGAATGCGCGGCGGAACCTGCACGGAGAATGCCATCACAGGGCGCTCCGTCGTCCGGAACAGATCGATAAACGCTTCGTCCAGTCCCAGCGCCGCGATCGACGCGCGCGGGAAACCAACACCGACCGCGCGAATAGGCCCGCGCGGCGCTGCACCGCTGCAAGGCGTCGGCTCACGGATCGCCATCGCCAACAGATGATTCTGGGTATAGCGAACCTTCTCAGGCCCATCGTCGGCGAAACTCTCGCCAGTTCCTTCAAGCACGATGGTCATATAAAGACCCGGCTTCATAACCGCGTGGGTACGAAGCTCGGCCGGCAGATCGAAG
Source organism: Afipia sp. (assembly GCA_017308595.1). Taxonomy (GTDB): domain Bacteria; phylum Pseudomonadota; class Alphaproteobacteria; order Rhizobiales; family Xanthobacteraceae; genus Afipia. The sequence continues at coordinate 365,437 of JAFKER010000005.1, read as the reverse complement.
CTGCCGGGCTGCAGCAGGCAGCCGGGATTATCCAGCCAGACCAGGCTTTGGGTGTAGATGTCTTCGACCGGACGATTCTCCGAATCGAGAATCTGGTAGTCGTCCACGATGAGGTTGAAAAGACTTGTCATATCAGGGCTGCTTTAGCCCGCACTATGGCGATCTCTCACCCCGCGCTCAACCGGGTGCGCGGCAGTTTAGAGTGATTTGAATGTTCCGCCCTCAGCCACGACATCCCGCCACCGTGAGGATCAGACGTCGAAAAAGACCGTTTCCCTGTCGCCCTGCAGATGCACGTCGAAGCGATAGGTCGCCGCGTTATCCGGCTCTCGCGTGGCAATCAGCGTGGCCCGGCGCTCTGCCGGCACCAGCGCCAGGATCGGATCGGCGGCGTTTGCGGCCTCATCCGCGAAATAGATTCGCGTGATCGCCTGCTGGGTCATCCCGCGCGCAAAGACCGCAAGCAGAATGTGCGGTGCCTGCGGCTTGCCGTTCGGAGCGGGAACCGGGCCGGGTTTGACAGTACGAAATTCAAAGCCGCCACTCTTATCTGCGCCACAGCGGCCAAAGCCCTTGAAAGCGGCGTTTGGAGCGGCACGGGTATCCTGCGGATCGGCAAAGCGTCCCTGCGCATCCGCCTGCCAGATTTCCATCATCGCGTCCGGGATAACCTTGCCTTCGCCATCGAATACTTGCCCGACAATGCGAATGCGATCGCCAGAGACATCAGGCGTGACAAGATCGTTGCTGAATGCATCGTTCCAGGCGTAGTCGTTGCCCGGTGTCAAACCATACTTGAAATAAGGGCCGACGGTTTGTGAAGGTGTGATGTTGCTCATCAGTCGCTGTCCAGCGGCGTGGCGTTACGTCCACGCAAAACAATATCGAAACGATAGCACAGTGCCCAGTCGGGCTTGGTGTTTTCAAGATCGAAACTCGACACCATCCGCATCCGCGCTTTCTCATCTGTGACCGAATTGAAGATCGGATCAAAGGCGAACAGCGGATCGCCGGGGAAATACATCTGCGTCACGATGCGCGAGATGAACGAGTGCCCGAACACCGAGAAGTGGATATGCGCGGGCCGCCACGCATTGTGGTGATTGCCCCACGGATAGGCGCCCGGCTTGATGGTGACGAAACGATAGTATCCATCGCTATCCGTCTGCACGCGGCCAGCGCCGGTGAAATTCGGATCGATCGGCGCAGGATGCTGGTCGACGACATGGATGTAGCGCCCGCACGCATTAGCCTGCCAGATTTCCAGCAGCGTGTTCGGGACGCCGCGCCCATCCTCGTCGCGCACATGGCCGTGAACGATGATGCGTTCGCCGAGCGGCTCACCCTTGTGCTGGACCGTGAGATCATTGTCGTTCTCACGCACTGCTTCGTGGCCATAAACGGGGCCGGTCAGTTCCGACAATGTATGCGGAATGACGATCAGCGGCTTTGTCGGCGACCGTAGCACCGTGCTCTTGTAGGCCGGTGACAGACGCGGCGCGTGGGCTTCGTTGCTTTCTCGCGGATAGATCAGGGTCATGGCCATCTTCTTTTCATTGATTCGACGACATAAATTGTTCGATCAGTGAATGCCTACACCAAGCAGCCGGTTCACCAGCGCACGGTCCGATTTCAATTCCTCCGACGCGCCTTCCCAGACCGCGCGCCCGCGCTCCACGACCATCACACGGTCCGCGAAATTCAACGCGCGTTCGATCTGCTGCTCGACCAGAATGATTGTCATGTCGCCGCTGATCGCAAGCCGTGAAATAGTTTCCATCAATTGGTCACAGATCACAGGCGCGAGCCCCTCCAACGGCTCATCGAGCAAAAGAATCGACGGCTTGCCAAGAAGTGTCCGCGCCATCGACAGCATCTGCTGTTCGCCTCCGGACAGTTGCAGGCCGAGATGGCGCCGCCGTTCCGCCAGACGCGGGAACATCTGGTAGATTCCATCCAGGCCATCGCGATCCCGCGTCTTGAAGCCCGTTGAAAGATTTTCCTCGACAGTCAATGAGCTGAAGATGTCTCGTGTCTGCGGCACATACCCCATTCCGCGCAGCGCGCGCGCCGAGGTCCGCAACGAGCTAATGTCGTTGCCGTCCGCGAGAATGCGACCATGATGGCGCGTCGAAAGTCCCATCAGCGTCGCCAGCAGCGTCGTCTTGCCGACACCATTACGCCCGAGAATCGCGAGACGCCCACCGGCCGGAACCTCGAACGACATTTCCGACACAATCTGTGTCGGACCATAACCTGCGCTCAGGCGTTCAACCTCAAGCCGTGCGGCTGGCATCGGCATAGCTCCCAAGATAAGCGCGGCGCACTTCGTCGTCCCGGGTCACGTCTTCCGGACTGCCCTCGAAAATCAGCCGGCCGTTGGCAAGCACCAGCACCCGCTTCGCAAACCGGAACACAAGATCCATATCATGCTCAATCATCAACACCGCAATGTCGGATGGCAAACGATTGATCGCTTCGAGAATTTTGGGCGCTTCATCATGTGGAACGCCAGCGGCGGGTTCATCCAGCAATAGGACTTTCGGCGTCAGCGCCAGACCGATCGCAAGATCAAGAAGGCGTTGCTGGCCGTAAGCGAGTTTCGCGACGGGTAGCTGCGCCAGATGCGCGATGCCGAGCATGCCAAGAATATGCATCCACTCGTCGCGAACAACCGGCGCGAATGTCGCCACCGAAAAGAACCGCCGCGTCATGCCCTTGCGTTGCATCACCGCCAGCGCAACGTTTTCTGCAACGGACAAGCTCGTGAAAAGCCGCGTGATCTGAAAAGTCCGCGCCAGCCCCTGGCGCACCCGGCCGGGAATGGAAACGCCGGTGACATCGTTTCCTTCGAAGACGACGCTGCCCTTGGTCGGAGCAAGATCACCGGAAATCACATTGACCAATGTGGTCTTGCCGGCTCCATTCGGGCCGATCAGCGCCACGCGATCTCCCTTTCCCAGACTGAATGACACGTCACTATTGACCTGAAGACCGCCGAACGACTTCGATACGTTCCGCAATTCGAGCAGCGGGTTCATGATCTGCGCCTCCGCTGCACAAACGACGACCAGAGCTGTGCCATACCGTGCCCAACTCCGCGCGGCGCGAAAATCACAATCAAAATCAGAAGCAGCCCGACCAGAGTCATCCAATGGAACGGGTTCGCCGCCGAAACGATATGTTCAAAAACCTGGAAGATCACAGCGCCGGCGAGTGCGCCCCATAACGTTCCTGCCCCGCCCAGCACCAGCATGACGAGCACCTCCGCAGAACGTTCGAAGCTGACGCTATCGAGACCGACAACGCCGGTGTTGATGGCCATCAGCGCGCCGCCGATGCCTGCGACGATACCCGAGACGCCATACATCACCACAAGCCGCGGATAGGCCGACGCGCCGATCATTAACGCACGCAGGCTGTCGTCCTTGATGCCGCGGCACAACAGACCGAATGGCGAGCGGACAAACCGTAACAACAGCACCATGACGATGGCCAGTGTCACCAGTGAGAAGATGTAAGAGGTGCGGCTGTACATATCGAACGAGAACACGCCAAAAATCTTCCCCGGCGTGATTCCGGAAAGCCCGTCGCTGCCGCCAGTCCAAGACGACAGCTTGTTGGCCAGTGAACCGACGAGCTGCCCGATGGCAATCGACAGCACAAGTTGCGGCAGCCCGTGAAAACGCGTGATCAGTGCTCCAGAGGCCAGCCCCATCACAGAGCCGGTGAAAGCTCCGATGCCAAGAAGGATCAGCGGATTTGTCACGCCCGCGATACAGGCATTGCCGACCGCATAGGCGCTGACGCCGAACAACGCAGCCTGCCCCAGCGTCGCAACGCCACAATAGCCGGTGACCAGATCGAGCGAAAGAACGAGAAAGGTAATGCTGATCAGCCGCGTAAGAAATGCGAGATCATCGGGAAATGCATAATAGCCGAATGCACCGACGACCGCGATTGTCAAAAGGCCGAGAACTTCCCGCCGGAACGGAAAGCCCCGATGAGGCATGTCGTACTTGATGGTTTGATCGGTCATCCGTGCGCCCGCCCCAGAAGACCGCGCGGAAACAGAAACACCGTCAGGATGACCGCGAGATAGAAAAAGAACTCGCCGAACTCCGGCGCCAGATATTTTCCTGTGGTATCGGCCAATCCGAGAAACAGCGATGCCGCCAGTGCGCCGGTGATCGATCCCGCACCGCCCACCGAGACGACGACCAGAAACGTCACCATGTAGCGCAGCGCATAGAACGGTTCAATCGGGAGCATCTCCGCACCAAGCACGCCGCCGAATGCAGCCAGCGCAACAGCAAGCGCGAACGTCGCCGAGTAGATCCATTGCGTGCGAATGCCGAGCGATTCCGCCATATCGCCATTATCGACCGCCGCACGCATTCGCACGCCGAATTCCGTCTTGTCGATCAGGAGCCACAGCGCCAGCGCAGTCACGAGACCACATGCAATCACCAGCAACCGGTGCGTGGAGATCATGCGGAAGCCGAGATCGAACGGACCGCTCAGCACCTCCGGCAACGGAATCGGCTTTGATGTCGGCCCAAGCGCAAAATTCGCAAGGCCAATGATCACGAAGGTGATGCCAATGGTGAGCAAAAGCTGCGTCAGCGCATCCGAATGGCGATAGATTCGCCGATACAGCAAGACTTCGAACGGGATGGAGATCAGAACGGTTCCCGCCACCGCCAGCACGATGGCGACCGGATAGCTGACGCCAAGGGTTTTCAGCGCATAAGAGGCGAAATAGCCGCCGATCATGGCGAAAGCGCCGTGGGCCAAATTCACCACCCGCATCAGCCCCATCATGATCGACAGACCGATGGAAATGGTGAACAGCACCATGCCATAGGCAATCGCGTCCAGCAGGATGCTCAGCGCGGTCAACATCAGTAAACCCCTGCCTCAGTCGTCACGGCCTGCCCCTGCGACAGCGTATCATGACGGACAACCCCGCGCAGCACGGTCATCAGGACGTTGGTTTTGGCCAGATCAGTGGTGTCATCACAAGGATCACGATCGACGACGATAAAATCAGCAGCCATGCCCGGCGCAAGCACCCCGCGCCAGTCTTCCTGCTTCATCGCGAACGCCCCGCCCCGGATATAGCTGCCGAGTGCCTGACGGTGGCTCAACGACTCGTCCGGGCCGATCGGCGCGCCGAGGGACGCACCGCGATCGACGGCGTTCGCCATCCCGATCCAAGGCGAAACGTGACCGGTCGGCGCATCGGAACTTCCAATCCAGCTGACCCCTGCATCAAGCACCGAACGTGCCGGGTACATTTTGCCTGCATCTGCTCCAAACGCACCAAGAATCGAACGGCGCATCCGCGCCAGAAAACTCGGCTGAGTCACGATCAAGGCTTCAAGCGCTCTCATGCGCGCAAGACCACCCTCCGGCGGAACGAAATAATGCTCGATACGGTGACGCGGCTTTTGTCCTGGCAACGCCCTCTCGGCTTTCTCGAAGGCTGAGATCACGCGCGCCGATGCGCGGTCACCGACGCAGTGCGTCGCCGTCTGCCAGCCATCGAGATGCGCTTCGACGATCACGCGCTCGAGATCGTCTTCGTCACGCATGAAGAAGCCATTCGCGCCCGTGTCTGCGAACGGCTTGCTGACGGCGGCGGTGCGCGCGCCGACAATGCCGTCAGCGAAGAACTTCAACGTCATTCCCTGCCAGTCGGGATCGCGGCGCGGCATGAGACCGCGTGCGGCGGCTTCTTTCGGATCGAGCTGATACATGAATCCAAGACGGATCGGCGAGAATGACACGTCCTGACGAAGCAAATTCCATACCGCGAACTCATTGTCGAAGCCGCTGGTGAATCCGACCGCCGCTTCGACGGCGGCGGTGAGGCCCATCCGGATGCTGTCTTCGATGGTTTCGCGCAGCGACGCGACCATCGTTTCTGGATCGATCTGAGGAATTGCACGGAAGATCGCTTCCGCCGCGCTTTCCTTCGCGCTGCCATCGAGCCGTCCGGCCGCATCGCGCCCGAACGATCCGCTCGGCGGATCGGAAACGCCTTCGTCGATCCCAAGCACATTCAGTGCGGCGCTGTTGACAATGGCCGTATGGCCGCAAAAACGCCGGATGATCACAGGATGATCCGGCGACGCCGCGTCGATTTCCGCTCGCGTTGGATAGCGATGTTCGGCGAGATTGTTCTCGTCAAATCCGACCGCCCTGATCCACCGACCTGAGAGTGATCTGCGTGCGGCTTCAGATACGCGGCCGAGAACATCTGCATTTTTGCGGATATCCGGCCCGGTCAGGGAGATTTGCTGCCTTTCGTTGGCGATAGCGAACAGATGGACATGCGCGTCGGTCAACCCGGGAACGATCGTTGCACCCTGGACATCGATGATCCGATCCGCGTTCGGCGCATCGGCGTCGTCACCCACCCAATGAATGACACCCTTCCGGATCACGAGCGAACGCGCCGGACGGATGTCATCAGCGGACCGATAGACCCGCGCATTGATGAATCGGATGGTATCCGGGCTGTGCAGCATCGCGCGTTCTGTCGGTCCGGTAAGACAAGATTGGCGCGAGCAAACTCGCGCCAATCAGGTCATTGAAGACAGGTGGCTTACTTGACCAGCGCCCAGTCGGGCTGAGCTTCGAACGTCTGCAACTCTTTATTGATGAGCTTGCCGTTCTCTTTCGCCACCTCGCGCAGATAGACGTTCTGCGTGATGTGACGCGTGGTCGGATCGATCGACACCGGACCGCGCGGGCTGACCCACTTCATGCCCTTCACTGCGGCAACAGCCTTTTCCGGGTCGCGCTGGCCTTTGGTGGCCTCGATCATCTTGTAGATGACGCGTGCACCGTCATAAGCGGCAACCGAGGTCATGGTGACGTTATCAACATTCGTTCCGACCTTGGCGAGCCGCTCGAGGAACGCCTTGTTCTCCGGCGACGTATGCGACACCGCATAGTGATAGGTCGAGAGAATGCCGAGCCCGTTGTCGCCGATGTTCGGAAGATCCGGCTCTGTCACCACGTCACCGGTCGAAATCAGCTTCACGCCTCCGGCCTTGAGACCATTGTCGATATAGCCCTTCACAAAACCAAGCGTCGGCGGGCCGGCAGGAAGGAAGGTGAAGATTGTATCGGCACCGGAGTTCTTGATGCGCTGCATGATCGGGCTGAAATCGGTGGTGTTGAGCGGCATGCGGATCGCTTCAACAATCGTGCCGCCGTCCGCCTCGAACGTTTTCTTGAAAGCCGCTTCGGCATCGATGCCCGGACCATAGTCGCTGACAGCGATCGCCACTTTCTTGGCGCCCTTTTCCTTCGCCACCTTGGCGGCGGGAACAGTGTTCTGCCACATCGTGAACGACGTTCGGACGATATAGGGGCTCTTTTCGACAATGGACGATGTCGCCGCATTGAACACGATCATCGGCGTCTTGGCTTCTTCAAGCAGCGGCGCGACAGCCATCGCGTCCGGTGTGAAATAGAGACCGGCGATGTACTGCACCTTGTCCTTGACGATCAGCTCCTGCGCCAGCGCCTTGGACTTTGCGGGGTTTGGCGATTCCTCGTCGCGATAAATGAATTCGACGTCGTGTCCCGCGACCTTCGAGCCATGCTCCGCGACCCACGCCTCGATCCCTGCCTTGAAGTTCTGACCGAACAGCGCGTACGGCCCGGACATGGTGCCAATCACGCCGACCTTGATCGTGTCGGCCTGCGCCACTCCTGCCATCAATCCGGCGACAGACAGCGCGCACGCGTATTTAAGTGCCTTGTTCATTTTGGTCCCCTGCTCCTGCTTGTTTTGCTTATGGTTATATCACGTACCGCGTGCCGTCAGAACATCTCGAAGTATTCGCGCTGCTCCCACTCGGTGACTTCGGCCTGAAAACGCTCGATCTCCGCGTTCTTGATGTGCACGTAGTAATCCACCAATTCGGCGCCCATTGCATTCCGGAAGAATGGATCATCATGCAGCGCAAAAACCGCTTCGCGCAGCGATTTCGGCAGCAGGCTCGCCTTGGTTTCGTAAGGTGTATCGGCTGACGGTCCGGGGTCAATGGCGCGGTCCACCCCGTCCAGCCCGGACAGGATTTGCGACGACATATAGAGATACGGATTGGCGGCAGGCTCGCCGACACGGTTCTCGAACCGGGTCGCCGGGTCCTTCGGTCCACCCAGTACGCGGATCATGACACCCCGGTTGTCCCGGCCCCAGATCGCGCGATCCGGCGCTAGCGAATAGGACCGATAACGCTTGTACCCGTTGATGGTCGGCGTGGTGAACACGGTCGCCGCGCGGGCATGATCCAGCAATCCACCGAGATAACCCTTGCCGAAGGCCGAGAGAAATTCGCCGTCGCTGTCGGACATGAAGGCATTACGGCCATCCGCCTTCGAAACCAGCGACTGATGCAGATGCCATCCCGACGAGACCACATTGGGAATGCGCGGGCGGCACATGAAGGTGGCGTGATAGCCGTGGCGATGGCAAATCTGCTTCACGGCGCTGCGGAACAACACCATGGTATCTGCGGGATCGAGACCTATTGCCGGAGCAAACGTAAATTCGCACTGGCTCGGACCGAATTCGACCTCGATCGACCGCAGCGGCAAACCGAGCGCAACAACATCGCGCCGGATCAATTCCAGCACCGGTTCCATCTGATCGTAGCGCTGCTCCGTCAGATACTGATAGCCGTGTGACAGCAGGCTGACATCCGGCGGCTCGCCGGGCTGCCCGGCATGGGCGGGCTGCATCTTCGGATCGTTGACCTTGAAGACGTGAAACTCAACCTCGAGTCCTGCCTTGAAGTCGTAACCACGTGCGGACAATTTGCTTAAGACCGATTTGTAAAGCCCGCGCGTCGCGAACGGCACCGGACGGCCGTCGGCGAAATGAACATCGCACAATACCCAACCGGTCGTTGGCGCCCATGGCAACACGCGGAAGGTCGTCGGGTCCGGAATCATCAGGACGTCCGCAGCGCCTTGCATCTCGGTCATCCCGAAGCCGCCGCCCGCTGTGAACACCGGAAACACCGTGCGATGCGAGGTGTCTTTCGCCAGCATCGTGGTGGTGATGGTGCAGCCGTTTTCCAGAACGCGCAGCGCTTCTTCGGCAACCAGCGTCTTGCCGCGCAGGATGCCGTGCTGATCGGGGAAAGAGAAGCGGATCGTATCCAGCCCCTGCTCTTCCACGATACGCCGTAGGCGGACGGCTGCTTCGTTCTGCTCTTCCGACCAGAGGCGATGTCGCGCAACAAAACTCAACGCACTTGCTTTCCCTGACATGGGTCTGATCGGGCCTTATTCAGCAGCGGTGAGATGCGGCACTTTCTGCGCGATCTCCGCAGGCACGGGCGCAGCCCATGGCGCGCCGCGCCGCCGCTTCACATCGACTTCCATCCAGTAGATTTCCCAGCCGCGTGTCGGTCCAATGCCGTCCATCGTGGCAGGCCCCTGAATGGCGCGTGCGTTCGCTTCATCCAGGAATAATAGCGGCTTGGTGCCGCCCGCAGCTTTTTCGATTTCCTGACGCAGCAGGCGGCGATACTGCACGATCGCCTTATCGGACTGACCGAGATGCTCACGGGTGCGATCCTGGATTGCGCCCATGGATTCCACCGCCCACTGGTCATGCACGTTGATGTCGAGGCCCATGCCCGTATAGGTCTCAGTGGCCTGCTCATGCGGATCAAAGCCGTAATCGTTGGTCTTGTTCTTGCGCGAGACATAGTCCGGCAGTTCATAGAGCTCGAGACGCTGCTCGCGCATCTTCTTCTTGTCCACCGGCGTCGAGTAGCTGGTGAAGATCGCATACCAGTAGCAATGCGTGTCGTCGACCGGCACATGCCACTGCGTGATTGTCATTTCCTGACTCATCGGAATGACGAAGCCATGCGGGAAAAGCTGATTGGTCACGCGGACATGGGTGCGCTCGTCATCGATCTGGCGCAGCGCGACAAGACGAAGCCCGTACTCTGTCTTTTCAACGTTGATGATCGGACGATCGTATTCGCGCAGGATCTTGGTCATCGGCAGGTCGGTGCCCGCAGACGCGCCGCGGAACTGCTTGCCGTAGGATTTTTCCAGATCCTCATCTTCGAAAAAGCGATGCAGGAATGAGGCATGTGCCGGATCGATGCCCACTTCCAACGCCTGCAGCCAGTTGCATTCGATCAAACCCTTGAATGCAAAAGTGTAAGCATCGGGCGCAACAAAGCAGTCGATTTCCGGGAATGCGGGCGGCTCGCCTTCGCCGAGATAGGCCCAGAGGATGCCGCCCTTCTCGACGACGGGATAAGCGCGCTGCTTGATGTTCTTGCACAACACCGAGCCGACTGGCTCGGCCGGCGTCTCGAGGCAATTTCCCTGAACATCGAACAGCCAGCCGTGAAACGCACAGCGCAGACCACCATTCTCAAGACGACCGAACGCAAGGTCCGCGCCGCGATGCGGGCAGTCGCGGTCCATCAACCCGTAGCGGCCCTGCTCGTCACGGAACAGGACGAAGTTTTCACCGAGCAATCTCACCGCGCGAACCGGGCGCGGGCCTTCGAGTTCATCGACCAGCGCCGCGGGTTGCCAGTACATCCGCATCAGCTTGCCGCAAGGATCAGCGCGCCCGGTGCGGGTGATCAGATCGTTCTGCTCCTGACTCATCATGGCTGCGTCGTCCTTCCAGTCCCGAGAGGATTATTGCCGGGCGCCGATGGCAAGCCACCGAACGCCTGGGTCCGCCGACATGTTTCGGCGATTGAAGACCTTTCCACCGCATCGCGCGAGGCCCCGCGAGGGGAATTCGCCGCCGGATGCAATGGTCTTTCGTCGCATCAACCTGCGCCTTCACATGAATGGCATTTAGTTCGATCAACGAACATATGTACGATATTTGTTAGAGTGACTCCAAATTGGAAATGGCACAAGCTCGTTCGCGCAGCTCCCCGTGCCTATTTGTACTGCAGGCGCGAAATTGCGCCTTCGCGCTGTGGTTACGGCCATACAACGGATTGAACTGTTCGATGATCGCCCGTATGTTCGATAAATGAATTTCGCGTTGGTATCCCTTGCCGCTCAGACTCAGGAGGCATCTGCGTGAGCGGTCTTGTCGTCATCGGTGCGTCGTATGCCGGGATTCAAGCCGCACTCGCCGCGCGCGATTCCGGATATGCCGAACGCATCACAGTTATCGCGGACGAACATTTGCTGCCCTATCAGCGGCCACCGCTGTCCAAGGACTTCCTGCTCGACAAAGTCACGCGGGATGGCCTGGTTTTGCGAGACGAGGCTTTCTTCAAGCTGAAGCAGATCGATCTGATGCTCGAAACCCGCGTACATGCGATCGACCGGCACACACGGCGGGTATCGATCAACGGGAACAATGCGACAATCGGCTTCAACAAGCTTTTCATCGGTACCGGTTCACATCCGCGCCGCCTGACCGTGCCGGGAGCAGACCTCGATGGTGTGTGCTATCTGCGCTCGATCGTTGATGCGGTGGACCTCAAGGACAGGCTGAAAAACGCAGCCGAGATTGTCGTGATCGGTGGCGGCTTCATCGGGCTTGAAGTCGCGGCGTCCGCCAGCAAGCTTGGAAAGAAGGTGACGCTCATTGAAAGCGCGTCGCGCCTGCTGGAGCGCGCAGTCTCCCCGCTTGTCTCGCAATTCCTGTTCGACCTGCATACGCGCAATGGCGTCGATATCCGGCTCAATGAATCGATTGCTTCGATTGGCGGCGCCAACGGAAAAGCATCGTTTGTCTCGACCGCAGGCGATGCCCGTCTTGTCGCGGATCTCGTTCTTGTCGGCATCGGCGGAGTATCGAGCGATCGATTGGCCCGCGACGCGCAATTGAGTTGCACCAACGGGATCGTGGTGGACGACCACGGCATGACAAGCGATCCGGATATCTATGCTGCAGGCGACTGCGCCAATCATTATAATGCCTATGCCCGTGATTGGGTGCGGCTCGAATCCGTTCAGAACGCGCAGGATCAGGCCAAGGCGGCCGGGCTGGCTATTGCGGGGAAGACCGGACCTTACGACAGCGTGCCGCGTTTCTGGTCCGACCAGTACGACGCCAAACTGCAGACCGTCGGCATCTCGCGCAATTTCGACCGGCAGGCGATACGCGGCTCGCTGGAAAGCGGGCAGTTTTCAGTCTTCTACTACAAGCAAGGCAAGCTGCGCGCAGTGGACAGCATCAACCGCGCAGGCGACCAGATGGCCGCGCGCCGCCTGATCGGCACTGGCGTTTCGCCATCGCCGGAACAGGCCGCCGATCCGTCTTTTGATTTCAAGTCACTTTTGACACCGATCAAGACAAAGGAAGCCTGACCAGGCAACCTTGGTCGTGCAGGCGCTAGTATCAACCCGAAAGAATGGCTTGTCCGCATGCCCCGTGTGAACCGCACCGCAGAGGAAGAAGAGGCCCGACGCGAGAACGGCGAATTCATCGAAAGCCTCGACCGCGGGCTGCGGGTTTTGCAATCTTTCGGCACCGAGCATCGCCCAATGACCCTGAGCGATATCGCGAAAGTATCGAACCTGTCACGCGCGACCGCCCGGCGTATCCTGCTCACGCTCCAGCGCGCCGGCTTCGTCGCCGGCGATGAACGGTTGTTCTCGCTGACGCCGCGCGTGCTGGCGCTGGCCTCGGCCTATCTGTCGTCGAACCAGATCGTCGCGGTCATGCAGCCGTTGATGGATGATATCTCGACCAAGGCCAGGGAAGTCTGCTCGCTCGCCATTCTCGATGGCGATGAAGCCGTCTTTGTCGCAAGAGCCAGTCCCGCACGGGTATTCTCCGCCGGCATCGACATTGGCTACCGGCTTCCGGCTTATTGCACATCTGTCGGCCGCGTCCTGCTCGGCCGCCTGTCCAATGACGACCTGACGTCGGCTATCGCCGCGATGACAGTCATTGCGCATACGCCTGAAACAGTGACGGACAAATCCACCGTCACCGCGACGATCATCAGCGACAGGAACAAGGGCTATTCGCTGGTGGACCGGGAAGCCGAGCCGGGCTTCCGCTCGATTTCGGTGCCGATCCGCCGCTATGACGGCGCAGTCGTTGCGGCGGCAAACATCGGCGCCCATGTGGATCGCATCACCACCGGCGAGATGATCGACCGTTTCCTGCCGTTGCTGAAAAACATGGCCGCGACGGCTAAGCCCCTATTGGTCTAGTCATCAAGCAGCCGCTTCTTGTAAGCCTGCGGGTCCATATCGCGGATGTCGATGCTGATGCTGTGGATATGCGTCAGAAGATCGGCGAGCGCTTGTCTCAGGGCGATACTGAGATGTTCCTTCTGCTGCGGCGTCCGCCCTGCCAGCAGATAAAACGACACGTGGAAGAACGAACGTTGTTCACCCGCCACGAGATAGTCGGTGAACGGCAGCGCACGAATTTTAAGATCTTCGGCCTTCACAATACCCGTCGAAGCAGCGACAGCATGAAGCACCTTCATGACATCGAGCATTGGGGGCATGTTCGGCGACACGGAATAGTGGCAGACGATGTGCGGCATGATATGTCCTGCAATCAGCAGAACTGATCATGCCGCCCTGCGTGTCTTGCGTCCAGCTACCGCCAGATCAAATATGCGCCGCAGGAGCCGGCCTCGCAGGTGTCACGCGCGGAATCAACCTTTCATTGATGAAGGCCTCGCTGTCGAAGCCAATCGGCGAACCCGTTCTCGCTCGACTTGGCACGAAGATCGTCCGGGAAGCGGCAGCCGAGAATCCGCGGCCGTCCGGTCGCTGTGTCAGCCTGCTTGCGCAAGCCGCCGCTTGAAGAACGACAGGATTTCGTCACGCGCAGCCATCGTCGGCTGGCCCGCTTCGTCGATCAGATGCGCCGTCACAACGCTGTGCGGCGTGGTGACATGTGCCGCAAAGAATGGCGGCAGATCCGTATTGGCTGCGCTATCCGGAAGCACACGCGCAACGAAGCGATCGCCGAGCGCTTCGGAGAAAGCGGCGAAACGCTGTGCCTTGCAGAATTTGTCGCCAGCAAAGCGATAAGCCATGACAGTCAGATCCTCGCGCTCGAGACGCTTCCGGACAGCGGCGAGTTCCTCGGCGGCCATGGCCATTCCAGCAGGATCGTTCAGAGGCAACGAAGGCTGCGAGACCACCGGAGCCAGCATCGCGGGCTCGAGCATCATCGAGAGCGCGAAATTTCCCGTAAAGCACATGCCAATCGCTCCGACGCCCGGCCCCCCGCACTCCTCGTGGGCGAACTTTGCAAGCGCCCGAAGCCACACCGTCACCGGACTGGATTCGTTGGCCGCGAACGCGCGAAACTCCGCGCTGACACAGGCTCGCTGCATCACCGCGACACCCTCCTCCGCGCTGACCAGCGCACCGTCACGCCCGAACAAAGACGGCATGTAGACCGTGAAGCCGGCGTCGCGCACCCAGCGGCCGAAACGCGCGACATGCGGACTGATACCGGGCATTTCGGTCATCACGATCACCGCCGGCCCGCTTCCCGACACAAACACTTTTTTTGCAATGCCGTTCAACGTGATCTCGCGCGCCGCGAAATCCTCAAGTGCGTCATCCTTGTTCACGGGCCGGGTCAGCATCGATTGATTTCCTTTTACGGTTTTGATGGATCGTTCACCCTCGCTGCGGGAGTAGCGCTCGTCCTAGCGGGCGGCGACAAGATGCTGCAGGTGCCTGTAACCGGACGCGGCCGCATGATCTCGCAGGCCCCAGAGATGTCCGCTGACGCCCCACATGCCGTCTTCGATCTCGTTGAACAGGAATGAGCTCGCGATCCGGCGCGTCTCTCCGGGCAATGCATCCACGATGGCCTTATGACCCAGCTCGGCAAAACGCGCGCGGCTTTGCCCGTCGAGGACGCCCCTGGCAACCGTGATGGTCGCGATAAATGACACCACCATGTGCGAAAGATCGTTTCCGCCGAATGTCCAGTTTCCGGCGGCCCCCTCTTCGATCATGACCATACACAGTGCATGTTTCTTCGGATCGTCCGGGATCTGCTCGCATTCGACCGCAACAGTGACGAGACCTTCCGAGAGCGCGGCCTTGGATTCGGCGTTCAGAACACCGGCCGGGGCCTTGATTGAAATAAGCGGCACTTTACCCTCCAATGAGTCCATTTATTGGACTTAGGGGTTATACAGGCTGAATCCATTTTTGCAACTCAGATAACGTGTATAATGCCTGCCATGACCGATACCCCTCCCATCCGCCGCTCGCCGGTGCCGCCCTCGGAATGCAACCTCTGGAAGGCGTTCGAACTGATTGGCGACCGCTGGATTCTCGTCATCCTGCGATCGGCGATGTACGGCCTGCGGCGCTTCGATGACTTCCAGAACGAACTCGAAATCCCTCGGAGCATCCTGAGCAACCGCCTCGCCCGGCTGGTTGAGAATGGCCTGATGGAAAAGCGGGAATATCGCGAGGACGGCCAGCGCGCGCGAACCGAGTATCCGCTGACCAAAATGGGCCGGTCGCTCGGCCTGTCATTCACTGCGTTGACAGAGTGGAGCGATCACTGGATTGGAAAAGGTTCGGGGCCTTTGTCGCTCCGGTCCAAGACAACAGGACAGAAACTTGCCGTTGCTCTGGTCGATGAACAGGGCATGCCGGTGAAGAACGACGACATTGAAACCGTCATCGTCCTTCCTCCCAAGGCCTCGAGACAACCAAAGAAGTAATCGCGCTTCGCGGCCAAACGATCTCGCCGAGATCACGCCGAGACCTCGCGCAGCAAAATCGCGATACGATCAGGAACGACGATAGACACCCTGCTCGTTCACCTGCAGCCGCCCATCGGAGACGAGTTCGGCCAGATGCTGTGAAATCGTCCGGGTTTCAGCGTCCACCACCCAAGGGCTGTCGTACCCCGGCGGATACAGCAGCCGCTGCTCGACCAGTTGCTCAAGCGTCTGCGGCGATTGAACCAGCATGTCCAGCAGGCGCTGCTCGCGTTCGTCAAGCTTGGCGGCATAAGCGGCGAGATCACGTAGAAAATGGTCTCGATCAGTGTAGACGCCCCGGTGGTGGGCCGTGACCCAAACCTTTGCCGGAATCGCCGGCAGACGCATCAGACTATCGCGAAAATCGCGCAGGCTCGACGACGCATCGCCGTAATAAGGCCCAAAGCCCGTCAGATCGATGTCGCCAATGAACGCCACTCCTTCCGGCTCGACAAGCAGAACACAATGACCGGCGGTGTGACCCGGCATATGAAAGGCGCGAATCTGGGCCTGGCCGAGGTCCCACACCGCCCCGTCCCGATAACCCTGTGCATCAGGTCGTGGCGCGTAAAAGAGATCGCGCCGGAATCTGTCCAGCATTTCCGGAATGCGCGCCTGATCCGCCGTCCCGAAAGCCGCGATCAAGCCCTCCGGGCTGCGCGCCGCCTGCAGATCGGCGTCGTGAACATAAACAGGCGCGCGCGGAAGACGGTGCAGACCAGCCATATGGTCTTCATGGACATGCCCCATCACCACCAGTTCAGCCGAATCGAACTCAGGCCCGATGGTGTTGGAGACGAGGACCGCGTCAAGCGCCGCCCGCGTGTCCGAGCCCCTCACGATGACCTGGTTGCCGTCAGGATATTTTCCGTTCTTGTCGCCGAAAAAAACCGAAACGCGGCCGAAGTCAGCACGCGCAGCCTGTGGACGGGAGCCAGGTTCTCTCGCGGCAGCATCCATTCCGAATATCCCTCCGTGATTTTGCGGCTGTTGACCTAGCAGGCGCGCATCAGGGACTGCAAATAGCAGTCAGCAGGCCGGAAAGCTGGATATTCAAGCGGATAACCGCCGCGGCTTCGGCGTGTGTCAGACCAGCGAACTGTCTGATTTGTTTGGTGGGCGATGTAGGGCTCGAACCTACGACCCGGTGATTAAGAGTCACCTGCTCTACCAACTGAGCTAATCGCCCGAATGCCTGACGGCGGACCATCGAGACGGCGTCGTTTAGCAAAGCGAGTAGGCCATGTCCAGCAATGTGACGGCTTTTTCCCGGCCTTAGATCACAGGATTTTCCGCCCCTCGCCGAAAGGAAAACCGCCGGAAAATCCGGCGGTTTTATCGCTTGCAAAGTCTGGTTCCGCCGCTCTAGAGGCGCTCGGACCCGCCGTCCCGGCCGGGGCCGCGATCGCGATCAAATCGGCCCCCGTCCATACCGCGCTCGAAGCCGCGCGCGCGCCAGCCATGGTGCCCGCCCATCCGGGTCAGCATCGACAGTCGGCGCTTCTGGCTTTCGTCGAGGGTCTTGTAAAGCGGATCCGCAGCATCGGCGATCTTCTTCAGGCCGGCGGCGGTTTCAGCCATCTTGTCAGCGCGCTCGCGCAATCGCGCGACGGCATCGGGCGCCGGCTCACTGGTGACGGCCTTGTTGTCGGCCCCTTTCTGGCCGTCCGCGGCCTTCTGATCGCGCTCCGCGCGCCGCGCCTCGCGCTCGCTGGCCCGGGCATTGGCCATGGCGATGCGCTGCTTGGCGAAATCGCGCACGGCGGTTTCGACCGGAGGCCACAATTTCTCCTGATCGGGCGTCAGCTTGAGACCGGCCTTAACCGCAGCGATCCGCGCATCGACGAAGGCGGCGCGGTCTTCCGCACTCATCCGCTGGTGGTGATGGTGAAAGCGATGCTGCGCATAAACGGCACTTGAACCAAGAACCGCAACCGCTGCAACACCGGCAAGAATGACTTTCTTCATGGCGCATCTCCGAGGTGATCGTCCCTCGAAGATGGCACCCTGCCGCGCGCTTTCAACTTAAGCTTTGGATAGCTACGTGAACGCGCATTAATATAACATCCCGAGCGTGCGCGGCAGCCAGAGCGAAAGCTCCGGAATGAACGTCACCGCTACCAGAAAGCCCAGCATTGTGAGCAGCCACGGCCATACCGCGATGGTCAGCTCCGTGATGCCCATTTTTGCAATGCCGGATGCAACGTAAAGATTGAGTCCGACGGGCGGGTGGCACATCCCGACTTCCATATTCACCACCATCAGGATACCGAGATGCACCGGATGGATGCCGAGTTTCACGGCAATCGGGAACAGGATCGGCGCGGTGATCAGCACGATCGAACTCGCCTCCATCACATTGCCAGCCAGAAGCAACAGGATGTTGACGAAGATCAGGAACGTAACCCAGTTGACACCCTTCTCCAGCATCCATGCCGTGAGTTGCTGCGGGATCTGCTCGCTGGTCATCAGGAACGAGAACAACACCGCATTGGTGATGATGTAGAGGATCATCGCACTCATGCTGGCGGAGCCAAGCAACACGCGCGGCACATCCTTGAGAGTCAAATCCTTGTAGACGAACACCGCGATGATAAACGCATAGACCGCGCTCATGGCCGCGGCTTCCGTCGGCGTGAACAGGCCGGCGTAAATGCCGCCGAGCACGATCACGATCAGCAGCAACCCCCAGATACATTCGCGAAACGCCTTGATCCGCTCGCGCCATGAAGCGCGAGGCAAACGCGGATAGTCGAATTTCCATGCACGATAGACAGTCGTCAGACCGAGCAGCGTCGCTAGCATAAGGCCGGGGATCACACCTGCCATGAACAACTGACCGACCGACGCGGATGTGACGCGCTCGCCGCCCGGGCCGAGGGCGACGCTGCCGCCGGTCGCGACCGCATAGATCACCATCACGATGGAGGGCGGGATCAGGATGCCGAGCGCGCCCGATGTCGTGATGACGCCGGCACCGAAACGCTTTGGAAATCCCTGCGCGACCATCGCGGGCATCAGGATCGAACCGATGGCAATCACGGTGGCGGGGGACGAGCCGGAGATCGCGGCGAAAAGCGCACACGCCATCACACCGGCGAGGCCGAGACCACCATGCCAATGCCCGACCATCGAGGTCGCGAAATTGATCATGCGCTTGGCCACGCCGCCATGGGTGAGGAAGTTACCCGCAAGGATGAAGAACGGGATCGCCATGATCTCGAAATTCTCAATGCCGGTGAATAGCTTCAGCGCCACTGCCTCGATCGGCACGCTGGTCAGGAAGAACAGGAATGTCAGCACCGTCAGGCCGAGCGCGATCGAAATCGGCATGCCCGTCAGCATCAGGGCGATGAGAAGCGCGAAGATGAACAGCGTTGTCATCGGACGCCCTCCGGCGTCGGACCAACCGCAGTATCGACTTCAATCCCTTCGACATGGGTGTGATCGTGATGCGGCAGATCACCGGTGCGCCAGTAGGCGAACGCGACCTGTAGAAAGCGGAAACACATCAGGTACGAGCCAAGCGGGATGCAGAGATAAACGATCCAGCTCGGCAGTTCGAGGTCGGGCGAGGTCTGGTCGGTCTGCGACAGACCGTAGACGAAGCTTGCACCCATGGTGCCGATGATCCCGGTGAACAGCGCGCCGCAGAGCAGACCGAACAGGATGGTCCATTTGCGCCACTTCGGACTCAGCGCCAGAACCAGAACGTCTACGCCGACGTGGATGCCGGTGCGGACCCCGTAGGCCGCGCCAAATTTCGCCATCCACACGAACATATAGATGCAGAGTTCCTGCGCCCAGGAGAGATGAATTTTGCTGAGGAATGCATAGGCCTGCATCGCACCGGGCCAGGTCCGGTGATTGACCACAAAATCTGTGGTGTAGCGATGTGCCACTGCAATGAAAATCACGATCGTCGCCGCTGCGATCAGCGTACCGATCAGGGTCTCCTCGAGGCGATCGAGGATGCGCATGAATGATTTCAAATTCGTCCCCACCCGCAGCATCGCGTCTTCGCGCGATTGAGTATTGCCGACGCCCGCTTCACCTTAGCAGGCCAGAGTAGCCCGGGTCGATCCCGGACCACTCTTAAGTCTTGACCTGCGCCTTAATTGGTCTTGGCGTTGGCTTCCTTTTGGAACGCCGCGATCAGGTCCTTGCCGACGCGCGACGCCATGTCATTGGTTACCGGTTCAAGCGCCTTCATCCATTCGGCGCGCTCGGCAGGCGTAAGTTCATAGAACGTCGTCGTTCCGGCCTTCTTCATGGCGGCAAGCGCGTCGTCGTTTTCCGTTTGCGAAATGTTGTTCGCAAACTCCGTCGCCTCGGCCATCGCCTTGTCGAGTTGAGTCCTCACATCCGCCGGCAGGCCATCCCAGAACTTCTTGTTCACGATCACAGCGTAACCGATGTAACCGTGGTTCGAGATGGTGGCGTGCTTCTGCACCTCGTGCATCTTCTGGGTGTAGACGTTCGACGGTGTGTTCTCATTCCCGTCGACAACGCCGGTCTGCATCGCCTGATAGACTTCCGAGAATGCCAGCACCTGCGGAATGGCGCCGAGCGCGCGCATCTCCGCTTCCAGCACCTTGGATGACTGGATGCGCATCTTCATGCCCTGGAAATCGGCGACCTTATGCATCGGCTTGTTGGCCGTCATGATCTTGAAGCCGTTGTCCCAGTAGGCGAGACCCTTGATGCCCTTCGGCTCAAGCTTGGCGAGCAGGCCCTGCCCGACCGGACCCTTGGTAATGCGGCCGAGAGCCGCCTTGTCCGGCAGGATATAAGGCAAATCGAACACCTCGAATTCCTTGACACCGAGCGGACCGAATTTGGCGAGCGATGGCGCGAGCATCTGTACGGCGCCGAGCTGAAGCGCTTCGACCTCTTCCTTGTCCTTGTAGAGCTGCGAGTTCGGATAGACCTCAACCTTCACCTTGCCGCCGGTGTATTTCTCAGCCAGTTCCTTGAATTTCTCGGCGCCCTGCCCCTTCGGCGTGTTCGGCGCAACGACGTGGCTGAACTTAATGATGATCGGCGATTGCGCCGCGGCGGGTCCAACGAGTGCAAGCACCGCGACAGAGGCCGCAGCCAGAATGATTTTTTTCATGTTTCCTCCGATGACGATTGAGAGCCGCGGGCATCGCCACGGCTCTGAACCCCTGACGACCGGATCATCTCAGAGGGA
The DNA here is from genome assembly GCA_017308595.1 of Afipia sp. Classification (GTDB taxonomy): domain Bacteria; phylum Pseudomonadota; class Alphaproteobacteria; order Rhizobiales; family Xanthobacteraceae; genus Afipia. Next base: position 344,497 of record JAFKER010000005.1, on the reverse strand, counting down.
GCCGGTCAAGGCTATTGCCCGTTAGCAGGGTGCGCGAATCGTTGCTGCGACGCAAAAGGCGGTGCATCGTTTTCGATGCACCGCCTTTTGAAACATTACGAGAAGGCTGCGATCAGTGGCCCGCGGCTGCCGCCGGCATGTCACGCTGCTTCTTCATGACGATCTTGTTCAGCGCGCCGAGATAGGCTTTTGCAGATGCCACCAGCGTGTCGGGGTCTGCCGCCCGCGAGGTCATGGAGCGACCATCCTGTGCAAGCCGCACCGAGACCTCTGCTTGCGCGTCGGTTCCCTCGGTCACTGCATGCACCTGATACAATTCCAGCTTGGCGTCATGCGGCACCAGTGCCTTGATGCAGTTGAACACCGCATCCACCGGGCCGTTGCCTTCGGCTTCCTCGATCTTGGTCTGGCCGTCGATGTCGAGCTTCATGGTCGCGCGCTGCGGACCATGCGTGCCCGCGATCACCGTCAATGACGCCAGCTTGATGCGATCGTGGGCGACAGCCATTTTCTCGTCGACCAGCGCTTCGATATCCTCGTCGTAGATGTCCTTCTTGCGGTCGGCGAGCGCCTTCATGCGAACGAACGCATCTTCCAACTGGTTGCCGGACAGCTTGTAACCCATCTCCTCCAGTTTGTGGATGAAGGCATGGCGCCCCGAATGCTTGCCCAGCACGAGGGACGACTGTTTCAGGCCCACCGATCCCGGAGTCATGATTTCGTAAGTCTGCGCGTTCTTCAGCACGCCATCCTGATGAATGCCGCTCTCATGCGCGAAGGCGTTACGGCCGACGATAGCCTTGTTGTATTGCACCGGGAACGACGTCGCCGCCGACACCAGCTTCGACGCACGCGTGAGCATCGTAGTGTCGACATTGTTCCAGTACGGGAACTTGTCCTTGCGCACGTTGATCGCCATCACAACCTCTTCGAGCGCGGCATTGCCCGCGCGCTCGCCGATGCCGTTGATGGTGCATTCGATCTGCCGCGCGCCGCCGGTCAGGCCGGCCAGCGAATTCGCAACCGCCATGCCGAGATCGTTATGGCAATGCACGGAGAACACCGCCTTGTCCGAGTTCGGCACGCGTTCGATCAGCGTCCGCATGAAGTGGGTGTATTCATCCGGCACGGTGTAGCCGACAGTGTCGGGAATGTTCACCGTGGTCGCACCGGCCTTGATCACCGCTTCAACGATGCGGCACAGGAAGTCCATCTCGCTGCGGGTGCCGTCTTCCGCCGACCACTCGACGTCATCAATTTGGTTGCGCGCGCGGGAGACGTTGGCGATCGAGGTCTCGATCACTTGCTCCGGCGTCATGTTCAGCTTGACCTTCATATGCAACGGCGAGGTCGCAATGACGGTATGCACACGACCGCGCTTGGCGAACTTCACAGCCTCGGCGCAGCGGTCGATGTCCTTGGGGTGCGCGCGCGACAGGCCGGCGATCACCGCGTTCTTCGAGCGGCGGGCGATCTCGCTCACCGCCTGGAAGTCGCCTTCGGAGGTGATCGGAAAACCGGCTTCGATGACATCGACGCCCATGTCATCCAGCATCTCGGCGACTTCGAGCTTTTCCTCGAAGGTCATGGTCGCGCCGGGACACTGTTCGCCGTCACGCAACGTGGTGTCGAAAATAATGACGCGGTCCTTGTCGGACTTGTTCGCGGTGGTCATGGAGAAAATCCTCTGGTCAGATGCGCCGCTTCAGGGCGCTCGGGTTTCGTTGCTGTCGTCGAACCCCTGAGTGCCCAGGCGCACGCGCCCAGACGGCCCTCAGGGGCAGCTAAGAAGCAGAAGCCCGCCAAGAAGGGACGAAGCAGCAGCGGGGCGCACGCCGAGGCTGGCGGCCAATGCCGCCATTCCCTGCTGTCCCTGAATACCGCCGCGAATCATCGATTCAATCCCCGAAAAACGGATGATCGGCCTGAAACCGTTGACGATTGGTTGCCGAAGCGTCCGTGGGCTGTTTCTAGACGAGAACGGCAAGCCCCCGCAACGCTAAAAAACGGTCAGGGAGCCTGTCCTATTAGAATGGATGGATCAAGACGCCGGGCGCGGCCGGGACAGGTCGCCGGGGGGCCGCTTTACCGGAGAATCCGAACCCAGCACGGCCTGTTTGAAATTCTTCACGCTCGCCGTGATCTTCGCCAGCCCGCAAGACAGGGCGTCGTCCTTGCACGCCGCCTTCTTGCGCGCCGGGGCCGGCACCGGCGCAACCACATGCGGCTTGGCTATCGCGACCGCAGGCTGCGCCTGCTTCGGGGGAGCCAGCGGCTTCATCTGATTGTCGATGGCGGCGAGCGCCTGACCTGCATCCACGGCCTCGGCGGGCATTTCCGGATTGGTTTCAAGGAACGCCAGATATTCCTGATCCATCCGCTTCAATTCCTGCGGTGTTGGTTTCGGACCGGCGATATCGAAATGGCGGTTCTGCATGAAATCGAAATACGTATAGCCGCCACCCGGCTTGCGGCGGCCGGGGAATTTGGCATCGCACTCGGAAACGATCTTCGCCTTGGCGGCCTCGGTCACGCCCGGCTGCTGCGCGCTGCTCGAGCAATCTTCGAAATCCTTCGGGCTGTAGATCTTCCACCATTCGGCACGCAAGGAGCCAGCGCCCATGACGACACACAGGCCGGTCAGGACAACCAACATCACAGACTTGCGTAGATCAGCCACTCGTCAAATCCTCGCCCGAGGATGTGGTATGTCCAATCAGGGCGCACGGCAACAGCCGATCCATGCCCCTGTGAATTGCGGGAGTGCAACACCACAACCGCATACCCCGCAAGTCTCAGGACTTACTTGCCTTCTTCGCTTTGGAAGAACGCGCTTCCTCCTGTTCTTCCTTGACGAGCGCCTCCCTCACCTTCTTCAACGCATCTGCATCGCTCTTGTCGACTTCCGGATAACGCAAATCGAGTTTTTCCATTGCGCTGACGATGGCCGAACTGATCACCACACGCGCGAACCACTTGTGATCCGCGGGCACCACCATCCACGGCGCATGCTTCGCCGACGTATGATGGATCAGGTCCTGATAGGCAGCCTGATATTTGTCCCACAATTTGCGCTCGGCGATATCGCCCAGTGAAAATTTCCAGTTCTTGGCAGGCTCCTCAAGGCGATCAAGAAAGCGCTTGCGCTGCTCGTCCTTCGAGACGTTGAGAAAGAATTTCAGGATCAGCGTGCCATTGCGCGCCAGATACTTCTCGTATGCGGAAATATCCTCGAAGCGCTCGCGCCAGATGTTCTTCGTCACCAGTTCGGACGGAATGCGTTGCTTCGCCAGAATCTCGGGATGGACACGGACGATGAGCAGTTCTTCATAGTATGAGCGATTGAAGATGCCGATCCGGCCACGCTCAGGCGCGCATTTCGTCGTGCGCCACATGAAGTCGTGATCGAGTTCCTTGGTCGATGGGGTCTTGAACGAGAAAACCTGACAACCCTGCGGGTTGATGCCGGACATGACATGCTCGACGGCGCTGTCCTTTCCCGCAGCATCCATGCCCTGAAAGATCAACAGCACAGACCAGCGGTCATGGGCATAGAGTTTTTCCTGCAATTCCCGCAGCCGCCCCCGATTGGCATCAATGATCTTGTGCGCGGTGTCCTTGTCGAGATCGCCCTTCTCACCGGGCTTATGCGACTTGAGATGAAACTCCCTGGAGCCGTCGACCCGGAACGGATCGACATAGGACTTCAACTGTTTCGTATCTGCGGACTTGCCGTTTTTTGCCATACCGGGAAATGCTCCGTTGATTACTGCAAGGCTACACGGCGCGGCTCCGCCGCGCCAGTACAGAACATCGACACCTCACGACCGATAGGCCATCATACGGCATGACCAATGCAACGCCCGTCATTATTTATGAGAACGTCGGCAAAAGCTTCGAGCATGGCCGCGTCAAGGCGGTAGACGATGTTTCGCTCAAGGTCGAAGCCGGAGAATTCCTCGCCATTGTCGGCGGATCTGGCTCCGGAAAAACCACGCTGCTGCGCCTCGCCAATCGCCTGATTGCGCTTGACAGCGGGACGGTGCGCGTGCACGGCGACGACATCCTCGGTCTCGACCCCATCGCGCTGCGCCGGAGCATCGGATACGTGTTCCAGAGCGGCGGCCTGTTTCCGCATATGACCGTAGCGGGCAATATCGGCATCACGCCGCGATTGCTTGGCATACCGGCACAGGAGATTTCTGCGCGTGTCGATGAACTGATCGATCTCGTCCGACTCGACCGCTCACACCGCAATCGCTTTCCGCACGAACTCTCCGGCGGTCAGCGCCAGCGCGTCGGCGTTGCGCGCGCGTTGGCTGCAAAGCCAAAGATCGTGCTGATGGACGAGCCGTTCGGCGCGCTCGATCCCCTCACCCGCGATGCGCTTGGCGAGGATTATCGTACACTCCATCGCGACCTCGGGCTGACCACCGTGATGATCACCCACGACATGACGGAAGCACTGTTGCTGGCAGACCGGGTCGCAGTGATGAGCGCCGGGCGTCTCGTGGCACTTGGGAATGCGCAGGAATTGTCAAAGAGCGACAATACCTATGTCCGCGAACTGCTCAACACGCCTCGCCGTCAGGCCGAGCGATTGCAGGAACTGCTGCCAAAAGGCGCGGCATGAACGTCCTGTCCGACCCTCGCTGGAGCGATGCGCTGACGCGATTGCCGGATTATCTCGGCAGTCATGTCCGGGTCAGCCTTACATCCATCGCGATCGGCCTCGCCATCAGTTTTCCGCTGGCACTGATGGTACGAAAGAAACCTTTGCTGCGAGACGTCGCGCTCGGCATCGCCAGCATCGTGCAGACGGTGCCGGGCCTTGCGCTGCTCGCGCTGTTCTATCCCCTGCTGCTGGCGCTGGCTGGCCTATCGCTGCAATGGTTCGGCACTGGCTTTTCCGCTTTCGGCTTTCTTCCCTCGGTGCTGGCGCTCGCGCTCTACAGCATGTTGCCGGTGTTACGAAACACCATCACCGGATTGCAGGGTATCGATCCGGCAATCATTGAGGCCGCCGAAGGCGTTGGCATGACGGAGCGGCAATCGCTCATGATGGTCGAACTGCCGCTCGCTTTGCCGGTGATCATGGCGGGAATCAGAACCGCCGCCGTTTGGGTGATCGGCACCGCGACACTCTCGACGCCCATCGGCCAGACGAGCCTCGGCAATTACATCTTTGCGGGATTGCAGACCCAGAACTGGGTGTTCGTTCTGTTCGGCTGCGCCGCTGCGGCGGCCCTGGCCCTGGCGGTCGATCAACTGTTGGCGTTGATCGAGAATGGCGTCCGACTGCATAGCCGCCCGCGCATCGCGCTCGGCTGCCTTGGTCTCATGGCGCTGGTCGCCGCAACGCTGATACCCTCCATGGCGCGGGCGAGAACAACCTATGTTATTGGCGCGAAGACATTTACCGAACAGTACATTCTTTCGTCGCTGATCGCGCAGCGCCTGCAGGCGGCGTGGCTATCCGCTTCCCAGCGCGAGGGGCTGGGCTCCGCTGTGATCTTCGAGGCCCTCGCGGCCAACGACATCGACGTCTATGTCGATTACTCCGGCACTTTATGGGTCAATCAATTCAAGCAAGCTATCGAGCCACGCGACAAACTGGTCGTCGATCTGAAAACCACGCTCAAGGACAAGTACGGCGTGACCCAGCTTGGAGAACTCGGCTTCGAAAATGCCTATGCGCTGGTGATGCCGCGCAAGCGCGCCGAAGAACTCGGCATCCGCACCCTTGCCGACCTCGCCCCCCGCGCTCCGACACTTTCGATTGCAGGCGACTACGAATTCTTCTCACGCCCGGAATGGACCTCGATCAAGCAGGCCTACAATCTGTCGTTCCGTCGACAGCGGCAGATGCAGCCGGATTTCATGTATGCAGCCGTCGCATCCGGAGAGGTCGATGTGATCGCGGGTTACACCAGTGACGGGCTGATCGCGAAATACGGTCTCGTGACACTTGGCGATCCCAAGTCTGCGATCCCGCCCTATGACGCGGTCGTATTGATCTCACCTAAACGCGCGAACGACACCCAATTGCGCGACGCATGCGTGAAGCCAATCTGCGAGCGGCGTCCGGCAATGCGGACAGTTCGCCGGACAGCGTTGCACGATGGTTGTGGGACAGAATTTCGAAGCACTAGAGATTTTTCACAAATCCCGCATCGATCAGCAGGCGGTTGAAGCGCTTGGCTTCCACGCCCTCCTTGCAGGCGTAGAACAGACCCTTGCAACGGAGCATGATCTTTTTCTGTTCCGCGAATGTAGGGTCCAGCGGAACGCGCGCCGCTTCCTGCACCGCCAGCGGCAGATAAGCCGCATCAAGCGTGTCCAGCGCCAGCGACATGTCCGGCTTATAATTCAGCGCATCGATGGCGTAGTAGGTTTTATAATAGCGCAGGTCGTGCGTCATGATCCGGTTGGCGAGCGACGCCTGCGGCAGCTTTGGCTCAAGCAGTTTCTGCGAGATCGCAGGCTGATGATCCCCGAAACGCACCAGTAGGAACGGATCGTTCGGATGATCCGCCTTCAGCCGCGCTACGAAGTTCTTGTAATCCGCCGCCGTCATCGCCTGACGGCGGATATACTCATCGACTTCCGGCGTGTTGCCTGGCGCGGTCCAGCCCGCAGGCGTCAAGTCCGGGCGATAACTCGTCGTCCAGGGAAAATGATTGGCGGTGAGATACACCATCAGGAACATCGGCTGCTCGGCATTCTTCTCGCGCGCGATCAATTGCAGCGCCTGATCGAAGTAGAATCGATCGGGCTGCATGTCCTCGCTTACACCCATAGCGGCCATATCGATGAAGTTCTCAATTCCGGCGGAGGTCTGGAAACTGCGTGCGCTCAGGAAGTCGCCATAGGTCGGATACAGCGAGAAGGTGCGATACCCGCAGCGATTCAATGCCTGCGGTAGCCCGCGCGAGATCTTCCCCGCCGCGATCCGCGTCACATAAAACTTGAGCTTGCCGAACGAGCGCGCCGACAGTCCGGTCAGCACATTAAATTCGGTGTACCAGGTCGGCCCGCCCGCAGACTCCGCCACGAACGAACGCTGCTTTCCATCCGCAGACTTGAAGTAATCGCGATAGTTCGCAGGCACTTTGATGCCGGGCGCGGCGCTGATGTCGAAGCTGGACTCGTCCAGCACCATGATGATGTTCGGGCGCTTCTTGCCCGGCTCGCATTCAGCCAGCGGCGTCGCTTGCGCTGACCCGATCAGATTCGGCGGATCGGCTTCGATCCAGCCTGTCGATGTCAGATGCGAGACCGACACGACGCCGGAACGCGCAAGATTTGAAATGTGATTGACGCCCTGGAACGGCTCCCAGGGCTGTTCGGGATAGATCACCGACAGGCCCGTAATCGCCGCGACGCATGAAACCGCGCCAGCCGTCGAAATCGCGCGGCGAATGCGGAACGGGTCCGCGCGCCAGATCACCCACAGTACCGGGATCGCGATCACCGCGAAGATCACAAGCTGCGTTTTCAGTTGCGGGAAGATCGAATGCAGAAACGAGAGCGTGTCACGATCAATGATCAGGAAATCGAGAAAGGTCAGCGTGAGCTGTGTAATGCCGTACTTGAACTGCGACAACGTGATCAGGGTCACGATCAGTGCCAGAGACAACAAGGCGGAGACGCCGGGCCGCCGCAGCACAATCAGGAACAGGAAATTCAGCAGCGCCCATGTCAGCAGTGCGACGATGTTGGCGAATGGCCCGTACTCGACCGAAGCAAGAACACACGCAGCGACGACATGCGCCGCCGCGATCAGCGCAACGCGCAGATTCCAGCCCCAGCCGTTATCGCGAAGCCGCCGCAGCGCTCCTGACAATCCGAATTGTGTGATGACAGACATGGCCGCGATCCCTCAGAACGGGACAGCGCGGCCGCACGGCGCGGCGGGCAGGAAACGCAACAAGGGCAACGACACCATGGCCTGGACGCGAACACCACCCGGCTCTGACGCCCTGCTGGAGAAGACCAGAAGGCAACCGCGCGGCCGGACACCGCAACGTGTCATCAAAACGTAATGAAATCGTCATGAAGGGGCAAATAGTCCTTTGGCCGCAGGCCCGTTCAGCCCGCATTCAAAGTGCAGCGGCGGAGGCGAAATGCATCCAGCATTGCTGCGCAGCAACATGAAGACGGCGCCTTCAACATCGCGCAAACAGCGCTCCACCTGGGTCCGATTGGTCCATAAACGAAAAGCGGGACCGCTTGCGCGATCCCGCCCCTAGTCCGTCCGGAAAAGAACGATCAGTTCTTGGTCTTGTCGACCAGCGCCTTTTCCTTGATCCACGGCATCATGGCGCGGAGCTTCTCGCCAACGGCCTCGATCTGGTGAGCGTTGTTGCGGCCACGGGTTGCCTTGAACGAGGCCTGATTGACCTTGTTTTCCAGCATCCAGTCGCGGGTGAACTTGCCCGACTGAATGTCGGTCAGCACGCGCTTCATCTCGGCCTTGGTTTCCGGGGTGATGATGCGCGGGCCAGTGACGTATTCGCCGTACTCAGCAGTGTTCGAGATCGAGTAGTTCATGTTGGCGATGCCGCCTTCGTAGATCAGGTCCACGATCAGCTTCAGCTCGTGCAGGCACTCGAAGTAGGCCATTTCCGGCGCGTAGCCGGCTTCCACCAGCGTTTCGAAACCGGCGCGGATCAGTTCGACGGTGCCGCCGCACAGAACGGCCTGCTCGCCGAACAGGTCGGTTTCGCACTCTTCCTTGAAAGTGGTTTCGATCACGCCGGCGCGGCCGCCGCCGATGGCGGACGCATACGACAGGCCGAGGTCATGGGCGTTGCCCGAGGAGTCCTTGTGGATCGCGATCAGGGTCGGCACGCCGCCGCCGCGCTGGTATTCGGAGCGGACAGTGTGACCGGGGCCCTTCGGCGCGACCATCAGCACGTCGAGGTCGGCGCGCGGCTCGATCAGGTTGAAGTGCACGTTGAGGCCGTGCGCGAACAGCAGCGCGGCGCCCTGCTTCATGTTGTCGTGCAGGTGCTCGCGATAGATATCGCCCTGCAGTTCGTCAGGCGTCAGCATCATCACCACGTCGGCCCACTTTGCGGCGTCGGCAACTTCCATCACCTTGAAACCGGCGTTCTCGGCCTTCTTGACCGTCGCCGAACCTTTGCGCAGCGCGATCGCCACGTCCTTGACGCCCGAGTCCTTCAGGTTCAGCGCATGGGCATGGCCCTGGCTGCCGTAACCGACGATGACCACCTTCTTGCCCTTGATCAGGTTCAGGTCGGCATCACGATCGTAATAAACACGCATGGTCATTTCCTCTGTTCGGCGGCCACGATTGGCCAAATCATACGATTTTCAGGTGGGATCGGGCCCAAAGGACCCGGATGAATTGCCGCCGTTGTGTAGGGCGGCTGGTGCTGCGAGACAAGCCCCGCAAATGGTCCGGTTCTGACATTCGCCCCCGTTTCAGCAACCTCTGTTGCGAATGTCAGAACCAAAGGACCATTGGCAGTTATAAGTCTCTAGTGTCCCTTTCGAATTCGACGTTCGCACCGGAACATGCTGCAAGCTGGAGCGAACGTCGAATTCGGGGACACTAGCCCCCATTTCTGCAGTGCAACCGGCTCAGGGCTCCTTCAGAACGGGGTAAAGCGAGGCCAGCAACAGCACGGCCATGACGACATTGAAGATGCGGACCGCGCGAGGCGACTTCACCACCGCCTGCAGCGAGGTGCCGAGCAGTACCCAGGTCAGCGACGAGCCGAGGCCAATCACGAATAGCAGGATCGACAGCGCTGCGATGTTCAGCGGATAGGCCGCGATTGCGGCGTAGGCGGTAATTGCACCCACCGCGATCACCCAGCCCTTGACGTTGACCCACTGGAACATTGCGGCCCCGAGGAACGTCATCGGCTTGCGCTCACCTGCTCCGTCGGTGTCGGCGGGACCGGACATCGCAATCACGATGGCGAGGTAAATGAGGTAGGCCGCGCCGGCATATTTCAGGATCGTATGCAGCACCGGATAGGCCGCGAACACCGCGCCGAGGCCGAGGCCGATCACCGCGACCAGAAAGGAGAAACCGATGGTGACGCCCGCGACATGCGGCAGCGTGCGGCGAAATCCGTAATTCAGGCCGGACGCCATCAACATGATGTTGTTCGGCCCCGGTGTGAACAGGGTCGCGGCGGCGAAGGCGATGAACGCAACGGCAAGCTGCTGGGAGATCATGACTTCAGGCCACTTCCACAAGAGGCGGCGGACGCCGCGACAGCAACATCACGGCTATACCCAGCACCACAACGATCATGCCGGTCAAGCGCAAGGGGCCGAATGTCTCACCGAATACGATGCTTGACGCACCTGCACCGAAGAACGGCACCAGCAGTGCGAAGGGCACCACCTGCGCAGCGGAATAGTTTCGCAGCAAGCGGCCCCAGATCCAGTAACCGAGCGTCGTTCCGAGCAATGCCAGCCCCAGCACACACAGCGCAGTCAGAAGCGACATATGGGTCAGCGCCTGCCACGTCACGGTTGGACCATCGACGGTAAAGAGAACCGCCAGCAGCGGCACCATTGCAAGGAGGCCGATCCACGCAAACAGGTCGACCATCGAAACACCCTGCGCGCGCCGCAGAAGCAGGTTCGAGACAGCAAAACTGATGGGCGCGGTCATCGATATGGAGAATGCCCAAACGCTGAAATCATAGCCGACGGTGAAACAGATCATCAGCAGTCCGCACATTGCGATGACGATGCCCAGAACCTGAATTCGTGTCGGCAGCTCGCGCAGAAACAGCGCCGCGAACGCCACCGTGAACAGCGCCTGGCTCTGCACGATCACCGCTGTCAGCCCCGCCGGAACACCATGCGCCAGCCCGTATGTCTGGGCCAGAAACTGCGCCACCAGCAGCCAGCTGATCGCGACGATCAATCCCCACGACAACTTCGGACGCGGCAAAAACAAACACGGCAATGCCGTGATGCCGAAGCGTAACGCCGTCAACAGCGTCGCCGACATTTCATCCACCGCAAGCCGGGTCGCGACAAAGCCAACGCCCCAGATCACGGCGACGGCTACCGCCAGCACGATGTCGATCGGTTTCATGGGACGCAAGTGTGCAGTTACATTTTCTCCGGGCCGCGCGAGATGGCGGCGACGCCGGTGCGCGACACTTCGACAAGACCAAGCGGGACCATCAGGTTGACGAACTGATCGATCTTGGCGGTACCACCGGTGATCTCGAACACAAAGCTTTCGGTGGTCGCATCGATCACGCGCGCGCGGAACGCTTCCGACAAACGGAGCGCTTCCATGCGCAGGTCGCCGGTGCCCTTGACCTTGACCATCGCCAATTCGCGCTCGATGGAGCGGCCGGTGAGCGTCATGTCGACTACGCGGTAGACCGGGATCATGCGGTCGAGCTGATGCTTGATCTGCTGGATCACCATCGGCGTGCCGGTCGTCACAATCGTGATGAGCGACATGTGTTTCGCGTGTTCGGTTTCCGACACCGTGAGACTGTCGATGTTGTAGCCGCGGCCCGAAAACAGGCCGATCACGCGCGCAAGCACGCCCGGTTCATTCTGCACCAGCACCGACAGGGTATGCGTCTCGTTCGGATCGTGACGCTCCTCCATGAAGTAGGCGGATGCGGGCTGTTCCATTGTTTCTGCTTTCATCATCACACCAGCGCCTTGCCGCCGGCGAATGCCGCAGCGGTTGCTTCTTCATTTGCTTCCGCAGGAAGCAGCATTTCGTTATGGGCCTTGCCCGATGGAATCATCGGGAAACAGTTCTCAAGAGCAGCGACGCGGCAGTCGAACAGCACCGGCTTCTTGATCTTGATCATTTCATTGATCGCACCATCGAGATCGCGCGGCTTGGTCACCTGCAATCCGATGCAACCGAAGGCATCGGCGAGCTTGACGAAGTCCGGCAGCGCTTCGGAGTAGGAATGCGACAGCCGGTTTCCGTGCAGCAACTGCTGCCACTGGCGCACCATGCCCATATACTGATTGTTCAGAATGAAAATCTTGATCGGCAGTTCGTACTGCACCGCGCTCGACATTTCCTGCATGGTCATCTGCACCGAGGCATCGCCAGCGATATCGATCACCAGCGCATCCGGATGCGCCACCTGCACGCCGAGCGCCGCAGGCAAGCCGTAGCCCATGGTGCCGAGGCCGCCGGAGGTCATCCAGTGGTGTGGTTCTTCGAAGCCGAAGAACTGCGCGGCCCACATCTGATGTTGACCGACTTCGGTCGTGATGTAGGTGTCCTTGCCTCTGGTCAATTCAAACAGCCGCTGGATCGCATATTGCGGCATGATGATGTCGTCGTTTTTCCTGTACGCCAGCGAATTGCGCGAGCGCCAGCGGCCGATCTCGAACCACCACGGATCGATCTTCGGTGCTTTTGCCTCGGCCTTGAACACTGTCAGCAGGTCGGCAAGCACATTGGCGACGTCGCCGATGATCGGCACATCGACGCGGATGTTCTTGTTGATCGACGACGGATCGATGTCGATGTGGATCTTCTTCGAGTTCGGCGAGAACGCGTCGGTGCGGCCGGTGATGCGGTCGTCGAACCGCGCGCCGATGCACAGCATCACGTCGCAATCGTGCATCGCCATGTTGGCTTCGTAGGTGCCGTGCATGCCGAGCATACCGAGCCAGTTCTTGCCCGAGGCCGGATACGCGCCGAGGCCCATCAGCGTCGATGTAATCGGGAAGCCCGTCACCTCAACCAGTTCGCGCAACAGTTTCGATGCTTCCGGGCCGGAATTGATGACGCCGCCGCCGCTGTAGATCACGGGACGACGCGCGGACGCGAGCAGCGCCACGGCCTTGCGGATTTGCGCCGCATCGCCTTTTACGCGCGGGTTATAGGAAATATGCACGTCCGACTTGCGCGGCGGATGATAGGTGCCGGTCGCGAACTGCACATCCTTCGGCACGTCCACCACCACCGGACCCGGACGGCCCGTGGTCGCGACGTAGAACGCTTCGTGCAGCACCTTCGCCAGATCGTTGACATCGCGCACCAGCCAGTTGTGCTTGGTGCAGGGGCGTGTGATGCCGACGGTGTCGCATTCCTGGAACGCGTCATTGCCGATCAGATGGGTCGGCACCTGCCCGGTGATGCAGACCAGCGGGATCGAGTCCATCAGCGCATCGGTCAGCGGGGTCACCATGTTGGTCGCGCCGGGCCCCGAGGTGACGAGTGCCACGCCCGGCTGTCCGGTAGAGCGCGCATAGCCCTCCGCAGCATGGCCCGCGCCCTGCTCGTGACGAACCAGGATGTGCTCGACATCGCTCTGCTGGAATATCTCGTCATAGATTGGAAGCACCGCACCGCCCGGATACCCGAAGATGTGCTTGACCCCGTGGTCCTTGAGCGCACGCACGATCATCGCCGCGCCGGTCATCTGGTTGGGGTCGTGTGGCTTGCTGTCACTCATGGTTCGCTCCGGGCGCCGTGGCGCTGTCTACATCCGTCTTCCGTTACGCATCGCCCTGATGGTCCGGGTCATGCGCGCCAATAAAAAAGGGCCCCGATAAGGACCCTGTGCACACCGCTCTGTCGTGGGTAGCCGTCAGCTACCCCCAGCGGTGTGCCGGGTTACGACGATAATAAGAAGGTCGGTAACTTTATTGCGCATCTTGCGCCGTCATTTTGCAAAGGTTGCGCGGGTTATACGGCCCGATCGAGGAAAGTCAAGCCCGCGCTCAGATTTTGGAGCTTAGCGGTTTCTTGGCGTTTGGCGAGAGCGAAAGTGCATGGGAGAGCCACTCTCGCGCCGCGCCCGGCGTGACCCACTCGAACTCCGGTAACTGGTGCCTGAACCAGGTAAATTGCCGCTTGGCATAATGACGGGTGTCGATCTGGCCGGTGGTGACCGCCTGTTCCAGCGTGATTTCTGCCGCAAGATACCGGATCAGCGCCGGAACGCCGTGCGCCTTCATCGCGGGTAGCATGGGATCCAGCTTCCGCGCCGCCAGCGCGGCAACCTCCTCCAGCGCGCCTGCGTCCATCATCGCCGTGAAGCGCTCGTCGATGCGCGCATAGAGTTCCTTGCGATCCGGCGCGAGAAAGATCGCCTTCACGCCATCGGGTTCAAGCAGCGGCGGCAGGCCTTCGCCGTGCCAATCCGGCAGGGCACGCCCTGTCGCCTCGATTACCTCGAGTGCACGTGCGACCCGCGCGCTGTCACGCGGCTTCAGTTTCGCACCAGAAACCGGGTCGCGCCGCGCAAGCTCCGCGTGCAGGGCCTCCACGCCATCCCGCTCCATGCGCGCACGCACGTTGTCACGCACCTCCTGCGGGATCGGCGGAACAGCGGAAAGGCCACGGGTCAACGCCTTGAAATAAAGCCCTGTGCCTCCCACGAAGATCGGCAACCGTCCCGCCGCCCGTACCTCGGTCAGCACGCTGGCGGCATCCGACACCCATGAGCCAGCGGAACAATTTATGGCAGCGTCGCACACGCCATAGAGCCGGTGCGGGACCCGCCCCTCTTCCTCAGGCGTCGGACGCGCTGTGATGATCCGCAAGTCCCGATAGACCTGCATGGAATCGGTATTGATGACGATGCCGTCCGTAGCTTCGGCGAGCGCGAGCGCGAGCGCCGACTTGCCGCTGGCCGTCGGCCCTGCGATAAGCACGGCCTTGGTGCCGCCCTTCCCGTCTCCGTCATCTTTCAACATCGAGCCATCATGTCTCTGGTCGCCACGCTGATCTGCAATCCCGTCAATCCTCAGCTCGACACCACCGTGATCGATGCAGCGCGCGCTGTACTCGCCTCCCCCTCGCAGGCGGAGTGGCTGTTCGACGAAGTGGCCGCCGACATCCGCTTTAGCAGCACCGAGGACATTCGCACAATTTCGGATCGTCTGCGCACAGCGCTGAGTGAACTTTCCATCGATGTGGTGGTGCAGCCGCAAGCCGACCGCCGCAAGAAGCTGCTGCTCGCCGACATGGATTCGACCATGATCGGACAGGAATGCATCGACGAGTTGGCCGACTTCGCCGGTCTCAAGGCTCATGTCGCTGCGATTACCGAACGCGCCATGCGCGGAGAGATCGCATTCGAGCCCGCGCTGCGCGAGCGCGTGGCCTTATTGAAGGGCCTTCCGGTCACCGTCGTCAACGAAGTCCTCAAGAGCCGCATTACGCTGACACCGGGCGCAGTCGAACTGATCCGCACCATGCGCGCCAACGGCGCCTATACCTGTCTTGTCTCCGGCGGATTCACGCTGTTCACGACACGCGTGGCCGAACTGATCGGGTTTCAGGAGAACCGCGCCAACGAACTTCTGGTCGAGGACAGCAAGCTGACCGGCAAGGTCGCCGAACCTATCCTTGGCCGCGAAGCCAAGCTCGCGACGCTGGTGGACCTGCGCGAATCCTTCGACATCGACAATCTCGACACCATGGTGGTCGGCGACGGCGCCAATGACCTCGCCATGATTGAACAGGCCGGTGCGGGCGTGGCCTATCACGCGAAGCCTGCGGTTGCGGCCGCCGCCGGAATGCGCATCGATCACGGCGATCTCACTGCCTTGCTCTATATCCAGGGCTACAGGCGTTCGGAGTTTGTGATGAGCTGAGATCAGCCTCGCAGGTTGAGCCGCCAAAAAAATGCCCGGCTCGCGCCGGGCATTTTTCATTTCGTCTGGCCTGAAAGCTTAGTTCACAGACAGTGCAACGAAGCGCAGTTCGCCCGCGCCGTTCGACACCAGAAGCAGCACGGACTTCTTGCCGTCCTTCTTCAACTGATCGACACGCTTCTTCACATCGGCGGCGTTGGTAACAGCCTCCTGCGCAACCTCGACGATCACATCGCCTGCGCCGAGACGCTTCTCCGCGGCGTCGGAACCACCATCGACACCGGTGACGATGACGCCCTTCACACTGTCCTTGATCTTGTACTTGGTGCGAAGGTCCTTGGTGAGACCGGCGAGATCGAGGCCGAGCGCCTTTTGCGTGACGGTCTTCTCAACTTCCGCCGGACCAGTGGTCTTGGCCGAAGCCTCCACCGGCTTCTCGCCGTCATCGAGACGGCCCAGAGTCACCTTCTTGGTTTCTTCCTTGCCCTTGCGGATGATGACGACGTCCACCGCCTTGCCGACCGGCGAGTCCGCCACGGCGCGCGGAAGATCCTTCATCTCCTTGATGTCCTTGCCGTCGAACTTGATGACGACGTCACCCGGCTCGATACCGGCAGGCTTGGCAGGGCCCTTGTCGTCCACGCCCGCGATCAACGCGCCGCGTGCGGGCTTGATGCTGAGGCTGTCGGCGATTTCATCGGTCACCTGCTGGATGCGGACACCGAGCCAGCCGCGGCGGACTTCCTTGAACTGGCGAAGCTGATCCACCACCGCAACAACCGTCTTCGACGGCACGGCAAAGCCAATGCCGATCGAGCCACCCGATGGCGAGATGATCGCAGTGTTCACACCGACGACTTCACCATCGAGATTGAACAGCGGACCGCCCGAATTGCCGCGATTGATCGCCGCGTCGGTCTGGATGTAGTTGTCGTAAGGCCCGGAATTGATGTCTCGGTTGCGCGCCGAGACGATGCCCGCCGTCACTGTGCCGCCGAGGCTGAACGGGTTGCCGATCGCGATCACCCATTCGCCAAGACGCAGGGTGTCGGAGTTACCGAACTTGACCGCGGTGAGTTTCTTCTCCGGCGGCTTGAATTTCAGCACCGCGAGATCGCTTTTCTTGTCCTTGCCGACCAGTTCGGCCTTGATCTTGGTGCCGTCGTTGAGGATGACGTTGATCTCATCGGCATCGGCGATGACGTGATTGTTGGTCACGACGACACCATCGGCGTCGATGATGAAGCCGGAGCCGAGCGAGTTCACCTTGCGCGGCGAGTTGTTGCCGCCGCCGGGACCGCCGCGACGGTTCTTGAAGAACTCGTCGAAAAACTCGCTGAAGGGCGAGTCCGGTGGAAGCTGTGGATTGGCGCCGCGGCGATTGCCACGCTCGTCGCTGCCCTTGTCGCCGTCGTTGTTCTTGGCCTCTACCGTCTGCGAGGTCGAGATGTTGACGACAGCATCGATCACCTTTTCCGCCACATCGGCAATTCCATCAGGCCCGCGGGCCAGTGCCGGTGTCGCGGCGAGGGCGAAACCGACAGCCGCGGCAAGCGGCAGTACGCGGCGGCTCAATGCTTGAAACGCATCGGACATGTTCGAAAACTCTCCTGAAAAGGGGCAGATCATTCGTTGATAGATTGCGCCTGAAAGCGATCGGTACGCAAGGACTGCCAATGCGCGCAATGCCAGCGATCAACCGGCGGATTGCGGCAAAAACCCGGCCTTGCGCCTCACAACGCCGTCAGCCAGCCTAAATCCTAGTGCCGCACCAGCCAGATCAGGAGCAGACCGACCACCGCCGACACAAGTCCCACCGCCCGCAGGATATTGTCCGGCGACGTCAACGCGCTTTTCATCGCGGAACGCATCCAGTTCGGAAGGGCCGTGAACAGCAGCCCTTCCAGCACCATCATGACACCGACCCCCACAAGAAGGTCACCGTAACCGATCGACTTCATCCGACGACGGCTCCTGCCCGATCCCGTTTCTCGCGACGCATCTTAGCGCGCGGAACCGTTAGCTGCCGCAGGCTTGCCTGCCGGATTTGCGAAATATCGGAAGAACTCCGAATCCGGCCGCAGCAGGAACCGCGTATCGTTGCTCTTCATGCTGTTCTCATAGGCAGTCATCGAGCGATAGAACGCAAAGAAGTCAGCGTCCTTGCCATAGGCTTCCGCGAACAGCCGGTTGCGTTCGCCGTCGCCCTCACCGCGCACCTGCTCGGCCTGCGAGTTGGCGTCGGCGATGATGACGGTCGCTTCGCGATCCGCCTTGGAGCGGATTTCCTGCGCCTTCTGACCGCCCTGCGCGCGGAATTCCGCCGCTTCGCGCTGACGTTCGGTCTGCATGCGCTGATAGACCGCCTGGCTGTTCTGCTCCGGCAGATCGGCGCGGCGGATGCGGACATCGACCACGGAGATGCCATAGCTCGCCGTCTCCCGGTCGAGCTGATTGCGGATCTTGGTCATCAGCGCGTCGCGGTCGTCGCGGACAACCTGGATAAACGGCACCTCACCCAGCACGCGGCGCAGCGCTGCGTTCAGCAGCGTGGTGAGCTGGATGTTGGCGGCCTGGATCGAACCGAGGGTCTGATAGAAGCGCAGCGGGTCCTTGATGCGATAACGCGCGAACGCGTCGACCACGAGACGCTTCTGGTCCGACGCGATCACTTCCTGCGCCGGATTTTCCAGGTCGAGAATCCGCTTGTCGATGCTGATGACGGTGTCGATGAACGGCACCTTGAAGTTCAGACCGGGGGCTGTCACGACGCGCACCGGCTCGCCGAGGCGCACCAGCAGAACCTGCTGCGTCTCGCTCACAGTGAACAGCGAACTGTAGCCGACAACGACGGCCACCAGCACCACGAAAAGAGCGACAATACCTGCGATGCCGTTTTTCATCGGTTGCTCCCGCCCTGTTGCGGCGCTGCCGGCGGTGTGCGGCGTCCAATTTCATTCAATGGCAGATAAGGCACCACGCCTGGCCCCGAGCCGCTTGCGCCCTGGTCGAGCACGAGCTTGTCGGATCCGCCGAGCACGCGTTCCATCGTTTCCAGATAGATGCGTTCGCGGGTGACGTCCGGCGCCTTCTTGTACTCTTCGTAGACCTTCAGGAAGCGCGCGCTCTGGCCCTTGGCTTCGGCCACCGCCTGCTCCTTGTAGCCTTCCGCGACTTGCAGAATCTGCGCGGCGCGGCCGCGGGCATCGGGAATGATGCGGTTGGCATAGGTCTGCGCTTCGTTCTGCACACGCTCGAAGTCGGCGCGCGCCGCCTGCACGTCGCGGAACGCATCGATGACCTGCTGCGGCGGGTCGACCTTTTGCATCTGCACCTGCTGAATCAGGATGCCCGCGCCGTAGCTGTCGAGCGTCTTCTGCATCAGTTCGAGCACTGCGGCTTCAGTCTGCGTGCGAGCACCAGTGAGAATGGGCTGGATCTGGGAGCGGCCGATCACATCGCGCATCGCGCTTTCGGCAACCGCCTTCACGGTGCCTTCCGGATTCTGGATGTTGAACAGGAAGTCACCCACGCCATCCGGCTTGATGCGCCAGAGTACGGTGAAATCCACGTCGACGATATTTTCGTCGCCGGTCAGCATCAGGCTTTCTTCGGGAACATCGCGAATGGTGGTGCCGCCGCCGCGGCGGGAATCGTCAACCACGCGCATGCCGATGCTGAGGGTCGATACGCGCAGCGCCTTGGGCAGCAACACTGTCTCGATCGGATAAGGCAGATGATAGTTCAGACCCGGTTGAACGGTACGGACGTGCTTGCCGAACCGGAGAACAACGCCGAGTTCTTCGGACTGAACGCGGAAGAAGCCGGATAGTCCCCAGATCGCCAGCGCGGCGACCAGCACCAGCGCGATGCCGACGCCGCTGAAGTTTCCTCCGGGCAGCATGGTCTGAAGTCTGTCCTGACCACGCCGAAGAAGATCCTCAAGATCGGGGGGCCTCGGTCCTGGCGATTGCGGCCCGGAGCCCCAGGGACCCTTCGGACCGGAGCCCCAGGGGCCTCCGCCTTGATTCTTCCACGGCATCGTCAATCTCCTCCGCGCAGAAGCTCACGCTCTGCAAACTCTTTGGGCCTTATAGGGGACGCGCCCGATCCTTACAACGCAGGGCGCTGCTGTCTGAGAGCTATGGTTCAGGGCAAATTTGTCAATGGAAACATCGCGGAACGGAGTTAATGCCGCAGCGTGCGGCACTATGCATCGCAAACCTAGCGACGTCTTTCATAGGTGACGTAGGAGAAATCGGCCGTATCGCCATCCCCTTTTGAATGGCTCGTTCTCGCAGTTTCCTGCCATTCGGCAAGATTAACCGGTTTCAGGAACGTATCGCCCTCAGGCGCCGAATGAACTTCGGTAATCTCCAGCCTGTCGGCTATCGCGAACCATTGCGCAAAAATCTCGGCCCCACCGATCACCATGATCTCAGTGGCGAAACGCCGCAGCGCATCCCCAAGCGCGATGTCATGCGCGGCATCAAGCGACGTTGCGACAACAATGCCAGGTGCCCGAAAGGCCCTATCGCGCGTCACGACAATGTTGGTGCGGCCCGGCAGCGGCCGGCCGATGGACGCGAAGGTTTTGCGGCCCATGATCACGGGATGGTTGAGCGTGATCGCCTTGAGGCGTTTGAGGTCGGATCTCAAATGCCATGGCATCGCGTTGTCGCGGCCAATCACGCCGTTCTCGGCGACAGCAACGACAAAGACGATGCGCGGCGATGAACCCGGCGGCACGGATGCGCTCACACCGCGACCTCGGCCTTGATGTGCGGATGCGGATCGTAATTCTCGAGGGCGAAATCCTCGTAGCGGAACGAGAAGATGTCCCGCACATCGGGATTGATCTTCATCGTCGGCAAAGCGCGCGTCGGCCGCGTGAGTTGCAACTTCGCCTGTTCGATATGATTCAGATAGAGATGCGTGTCACCGAACGAATGCACGAAGTCACCGGGCTTCAAGCCCGTCACCTGCGCCACCATCATCGTCAGCAACGCATAGGACGCGATGTTGAAAGGGACCCCGAGGAATACATCCGCTGAGCGCTGGTAGAGCTGGCACGACAGCTTGCCGTTGGCGACATAGAACTGGAACAGGCAGTGACACGGCGGCAGCGCCATCTTGTCCACTTCCGCCGGATTCCACGCGCTGACAATCAGGCGGCGCGAGTCCGGATTTTTCCGGATCATTTCGATCACGTTGGAGATCTGGTCGATGGTGCCGCCATCGGGCGCAGGCCATGAGCGCCACTGCGAGCCGTAGACAGGGCCGAGGTTGCCGTTCTCATCGGCCCATTCGTCCCAGATCCGCACGCCGTTGTCGTTCAGGTATTTGATGTTGGTGTCGCCCGCGAGAAACCACAGCAGTTCGTGGACGATCGACTTCAGATGCAGTTTCTTGGTGGTCAGCATCGGAAATCCCGACGCCAGATTGAACCGCATCTGATGGCCGAAGATCGACAGCGTCCCGGTCCCGGTGCGGTCTGTCTTCTTCGCACCATCGGCGAGGATGCGCTCAAGCAGGTCGTGATACTGGTTCATGCGCCCTATTTAGCCTGTCGCGCGACGCGATTCGATTTCGGCCGGGCAATTATACCCTGAAAAATGGCCCCAGGCCGCCCAAAGACAAGGGGCGGAACTCGCGTCCCGCCCCTTGCCTAACTACTTGATTTCAGCCGGATCTCAGTTGAGCGGCTTCAGCACGCCCGACCACTTGGTGATTTCGCTGTCGACCAGTTTCTTCAGCGATTCCGGGGTGCGCTCTGCCGGCTTCGGGATCACGCTGCCGAGGTCGAGCAGGCGCTTCTTGACGCCTTCGTCATCCAGCGCCTTGACCAGCGCAGCATTCAGCTTGGCGACGATCGGCGCAGGCGTGCCCTTCGGCGCAAAGATCGCATTCCATGCCTGTGCCTGATACTCGGGCAGACCGGCCTCGGTGGTGGTCGGGACATCCGGCAGCGACGGGTTACGCTCAGGCGTCGCAATCGCATAGGCCTTGATCGTGCCGCCCTTAATCTGCGGAACGGCGTTGACGATCTGGTCGCACATGTAGTCGACCTGTCCGCCCACCAGCGCGTTCATCGCCGGGCCGGTGCCATTGAACGGAACACCGGTCGGATTGATCTTCAGCACCGAGTCAAGCAACTGGCACGAGGAATAGGACACCGAGCCGACGCCCGCGTGAGCTTCATTGAGCTTGTCGGTGTTGGCCTTCAGGTAAGCCACGAATTCCTTGAGATCCTTCGCAGGGAAATCCTTGCGCGCGAGGATCAGGATCGGCGTGCCGGCGATCAAGCCGACGGCCTCGAAATCCTTGGAAGGATGATAGGCCAGCTTCGGATACAGCGGCACTGACGCAGCATGGGTGCCCATATGGCCGGTGATCAGCGTGTAACCATCGGGCGCAGCTTTCGAGGCGCGGGTCGATGCGGTGGTGCCGCCAGCGCCGACCACATTTTCGATCACGATCGTCTGGCCCAGCGTCTGCTGCATATGGCCGGTCACGATGCGCGCGATCACGTCGGTCGGCCCACCGGCCGCGAACGGCACGATCATCGTGATGTTGCGGGTCGGATAGTCCTGCGCCTGAGCCGCGCCGGTGGCGACACCGACCGCGGCCAGCGCGGAAAATCCGCACGTCGCGAGCATACGCTTTAACAAATTCATTGGGCTCTCCCGAAGTAATTTGATTGAACTCAGCCCGGCAGTCTGAACACCGCCGGGCCGGATGAGTCTATTCAACTTGCAGCCTAGGCTAAAGAATAAGGCGCGGCGCAACGCCGCACCTTATTCAGCTTCAGTTTTCCGACTCCACGAAGACCTCGTCGCGCTTCTTGCGGAGCGCCGGCAGCAGCGAGAGGATCAGCAGGAAGGCGGCGATCGCCATCAGGGTGGCCGACAGCGGCCGTGTCAGGAAGACAGACCAGTCGCCGCGCGAGATCAACAGCGCGCGGCGCAGGTTTTCCTCCATCAGCGGCCCAAGCACCATGCCAAGCAACATCGGCGCGGGCTCGAAGTCGTGCTTCACCAGCCAATAGCCGACAAGGCCGAAAGCCGCCGTCAGCACCACATCCATCGGCGCGTTGTTCACCGAATAAATGCCGATGGCGCAGAAGATGACGATGCATGGGAACAGCAGACGGTAAGGCACCCGCAGCAGGCGCACCCAGATACCCACCATCGGCAGGTTGATGACCAGCAACATCAGATTGCCGATCCACATCGAGGCGATCATGCCCCAGACGAGTTCCGGCTGCTTCTGCATCACCTGAGGACCGGGAACGATGCCGTGAATGGTCATCGCACCGACCATCAGCGCCATCACCGCGTTGGGCGGAATGCCGAGCGTGAGCAGCGGAATGAACGAGGTCTGCGCAGCGGCGTTGTTGGCGCTTTCCGGTGCGGCAACACCTTCGATCGCACCACGGCCGAAGCGCTGAGGATGCTTCGAGATTTTCTTCTCGAACGTGTAGGCAGCGAACGATGCGATCACCGCGCCGCCGCCGGGAAGAATACCGAGGATCGATCCCAGCACCGTGCCGCGCAGAATGGCCGGGGTCGAATCCTTGATGTCCTTCTTGGTCGGCATCAGGCCGGAGATCTTCTGCTGCACCAGCTGGCGATCCATCGACGCGCCGGGATCGAGGTTACGGATGATCTCGGCGAAACCGAACAGACCCATCGCCACCGTCGCGAAGCCGAGACCATCGGCGAGTTCGGGAACGTTGAACGACATCCGCGACGCGCCGGTCTCGATGTCGGACCCGACCATCGACAGCAGCACGCCGAACGCAATCATCGCGATTGCCTTGAGCACCGACCCTTTCGCCAGCACGACGGCGAAGATCAAGCCGAGCACCATCAGAGAGAAGTATTCGGCGGGACCGAAGGCCAGCGCGAGCTTGGTCAACGGCGCACCGACCAGCGCGATCAGCACGGTCGCGACGCAGCCTGCGAAGAACGAGCCGATGGCAGCGATGGCGAGCGCCGGGCCGGCGCGGCCCTGCTTGGCCATCTGGAAGCCGTCGAGTGCGGTGACCACCGAACCTGCCTCACCGGGAATGTTGACCAGAATCGACGTGGTCGAGCCGCCGTACTGCGCGCCATAGTAAATGCCCGCGAGCATGATGAGCGCGCCGACAGGCGGCAAGCCGAAGGTGATCGGCAGCAGCATGGCCACCGTGGCGATGGTGCCAATGCCGGGGAGCACACCGACCAGCGTGCCGACCAGCGCGCCGATCAGGCAAAGACCGAGATTGATGGGTGAAAACGCAACGCCGAAGCCGAGCGCGAGATTTGCAAAAATATCCATGTCGCCCTCAGCGCAGAATGCGTGGGAAGAGATCGAGCGGAAGCCCGAGCGCATACGGGAACAACAGCGCGCATCCGACCGTCAGGCAAATGCCGACGATGGTCGCTTCGATCCATTTCGTCTCGTCGCTGCCCATTGCTGCGATCATGAAGCTCACGAACGCGGACACGATCAGGCCGAGCGGGCGGATCATCACCGAGAACGCAAGGATCGCGAGCGTCACGAACAAAGGTCCGCGAATGCCGTAACGTTGAAGCGGCGGCCCATCCGCGAGAAAGCCGGTCAGTGCAACGCCCGCACCCAGCGCCAGCAGCAGATAGGCAAACATCCGCGGCGCCGTGCCAGGACCGAACGAGAAGCCGCGCATGCCTTGAAGATCGCTCGCTGCCCACAGAGCGAACAGCGCGATCCCCATCAGGGCGAGGCCGCCGTAAAAATCCTGTGGTCCTTTAATGAACCCGCGCGGTTTCGCGGCAGCGCTATCCGGCGCTTCTGTCATTGTCTTTTCCCCCTCAGTCGCGGGCTTCAGCCCGGCCTGTTCTTGTCACTCAGGGTCGTCCCCTGCCTTTGCTTAGCTATTTTCGTCAGACGATGCCAGCAAAACCGAGAACGCCGCCCACAACCAGCATCCAGAGCGGGTTGAACCGGGTCATGAGCGCTGCTGCAGCCGCACCTATTGTAAGCAGTGCAGCAATCCATGTGCGATCAGACGTCAATGCGAGGATCAATCCACTCGCGCACATCAGCCCGATCGAGACTGGAACCAGTGCTGCCTGCAGGATTGACGGCCATGACAATCCGCTCGATTGTCTCAATGTGTTGCTGACGAAATAGGCAAAGACCGCCGATGGGCCGCACATGGCGAATGTTGCGACCAGCGCGCCGGCAATGCCCGCAACGTGATAGCCGATCAAGGTGACGATCAGCACGTTCGGCCCCGGCGACAATTGCGCGATCGCGAACATGTCGGCGAACTGCGCATCGGACATCCAGTGACGAACCTCCACGGCAACACGGTGCATTTCCGGAAGGGTCGAGTTTGCGCCGCCGATGGCAAGCAAGGACATCAGCCCGAACGTCCATGCCATGGTGAAGAGTACGTTTTCCTGTGAATTCACGGAGTTGCCTTTCTTCGCGTCACGAACGTCACCGCAACGCTGAGCGGGATGGCAACAATCAGGACCGGCACCAGCGGGAACCGCACGACGCCGATGGCAATGAATACGGCAGCAAGCAGTGCCAGCGTGACGGGATCGCGCCGTTTCAGTAGCGGCATCATCATCCGCGCGATTACCGCGAGAAACAGGCCGACGGCGGCGCATGACACACCGGCCAGCGTGCGCTGCAGCGCCGGAATTTCTCCATAACGGGCGTAAATCGCAGCCAGCACGGTGACAATCACCACCGGTGGCCCGACAAGGCCGAGAAAGGCCGCAATACTTCCGGGTATGCCGCGAAACCGTGCGCCGAAAACCACCGAGAGATTGACGATATTCGGCCCTGGCAGAAAATGGCACAGCGCAAAAGCTTCATTGAATTCGTCAGCGGTCATCCAGCGATGCTGATCGACGATCGCGCGCCGCGCCCACACCAGCACGCCGCCAAATCCCGCCAATGACATTTTGGCGAAAGCCACAAAGAGTTCGAGCAGTTCCGGACGCTCCGGCGCCGCAGGAGCTTCAGGAAGGGACGTCACGGGCGCGGTTTCGCGAGGCATGCTTTCGGAGGACATGGTCCGATTTAGAATGTCCGCCGATATGGGCCAATCGCTATTCCGGTGCGGCGCGCATGCACAGGACGCAAACCGGAACATTGCAGAGAACCCCGCCTTCGGCGTCACAAGACGGAAACCAGGGCTTTTGCAGACGGGATTCGCACCCTATATTGGGAGTGCCGGTTCGCCGGCTATGGAAATAAATGGCCGTCGCAATAAACCATTCGGACCCGGGGGCAGCACCCGGCGCCTCCACCAAAGCCCGGACTATCCGCTGTTGAGCGGCGGGTTTCGGCGGGGGCGAAACAGGATCGACGAGGGCGTAAAGGGCGTGTTTTTTCTCGGTATTGTTCCGCCGTTATCGGGCTTCTCAATAGTTGCAAACGACAACTATGCTCCGGTTGCTCAGGCTGCGTAACGCAGTTTGAAATACCGAATTAAAGTCCTGATGGATTAAGCCCTGTCAGGCGGGGTTCGGAGGCACCTGGCAACAGAAGCCTCCACTTTACTCACTGGATCACACCGGATCTGTTGCAGCGCGCGTTGCCCTACGCGAGAATATCTGCGAACGAGCTTTTGCAGATGCTGACCTGCGGGCCATGACCGGATAGCATGGATCAAACGGCGAGTCGGGACGTTCGATCCGGTCGCTCCGCAAATCCCGAGTTCGACCAGGCCACCTTTACAGGACCCGATAATGACGACCGATCACATTCGTTACGATGTCCTCGCACGCGACGCGCTGCGCGGCGTACTCAAGCATGTGCTCTCGGACGCCGCCGAACACGGCCTTCCCGGCGAACATCATTTCTATATTACCTTCCTGTCCAAAGCCGAGGGTGTGAAACTCTCTCCGCGCCTGCTGTCGCAATATCCGCAGGAAATGACTGTCATCCTGCAGCATCAATTCTGGGACCTGGTGGTGACCGACGACCGCTTCGAGGTCGGACTGTCGTTCAACGGCATTCCCGAGCGTCTCGTGATCCCGTTCAGCGCAATCAAGAGCTTCTTCGATCCGTCAGTTCAGTTCGGTTTGCAGTTCGAACCGGTCGACACGCCAGCCGCCGAGACGGAAACACCTGTTGAAACCTTGCCACCCGCCGCCGTTGCCGAGACGCCTGCTGAAACCGACGAGCCCGTCAAGCAGGGCGAAGGCGCCGAGGTCGTTCGGCTTGATCGCTTTCGCAAGAAATAAGTCTTTCGAGACGGTGTCAGCTTCATCACCTTGAGGCTTTCTAAGCGCGAACAGGTTTTTCGCGCTGCAAGAGATGCTGACTCGGTTGCACCCATCGGCGATGAGGTCCTAAACTTCGGTGTCCCGCACAACACCGGAAATCACGATGGCTGCTCAGAAGAAAAACACGCGCACCGAAACCGACACGTTCGGACCGATCGAGGTGCCCGCGGACCACTATTGGGGCGCACAGACAGAGCGGTCAAAGCACAATTTCAAGATCGGCAATGAGCGCATGCCGATGCCCATCGTGCGCGCCCTCGCCATCGTCAAGCTTGCCGCAGCACAGAGCAATCTCGAACTCGGCCTGCTTGACCAGCGCCGTGCCCGCGCGATCATCCGCGCCGCGCGCGAAGTGATCGACGGCGAACTTGACGACAACTTTCCGCTGGTGGTCTGGCAGACAGGTTCCGGCACCCAGTCCAACATGAACCTCAACGAGGTGATCGCTAATCGCGCCAGCGAATTGCTCGGCGGCGAACCGGGCACTAAAAAGCCTGTGCATCCGAACGATCACGTCAACATGAGCCAGTCGTCGAACGATTCATTCCCGACGGCTATGCACATCGCCGCCGCCGAGCGCATTGCCAACGATCTGCTGCCCGGATTGACTGTCTTACTGAAGGCGCTGCGGCAAAAGGAAAAAGCCTTCGCCAGAATCGTGAAGATCGGCCGCACCCATACGCAGGACGCGACGCCGCTGACGCTGGGGCAGGAGTTTTCCGGCTATGCCGCGCAGGTCGAAAGCGGCATCGCACGCATTCGCGCGGCTGCGAAAGATCTTTATCCGCTCGCGCAGGGCGGAACGGCAGTCGGCACTGGCCTGAATTCGCATCCGCGCTTTGCCAAGCTTTTCGCGAGGAAAGTTGCTGCCCTCACCAAACTGCCTTTCACCACCGCGCCCAATAAGTTCGAAGCTCTGGCGTCGAACGATGCCTATGTCTCTGTGCATGGCGCGATCAACTCCACCGCCACCGGGCTGTTCAAGATCGCCAATGATATCCGGCTGCTTGGCTCAGGCCCCCGCTCCGGCCTTGGCGAACTGATCCTGCCGGAAAACGAGCCGGGGTCATCTATCATGCCGGGTAAGGTCAACCCGACGCAGTGCGAAGCAATGACCATGGTGTGCTGCCAGATTTTCGGAAATCAGACCACCATCACGGTCGCCGGCAGCCAGGGTCACTTCGAACTCAATGTCTACAAGCCGGTGATGGCGCACTGCATGCTGCAATCAATCCAGTTGATGTCTGACGCATCACGTTCGCTTACCGAACATTGCATTGTTGGTATTCGTGCCGACGAAAAGCGAATCGATGAACTGATGCGTCGCTCTCTCATGCTCGTCACGGCGCTCGCGCCGAAGATCGGCTACGACAATGCCGCGAAAGTCGCCAAGACTGCACATGCGAACGGCACGACTCTCAAGGAAGAAGCAATTCGACTCGGCCTCGTGACAGCTGCCGAATTCGACCGGCTGGTGAAGCCGGAGAAGATGACTCATCCGGGCTGAAGCGAGTGCATCGCGTACATTAACTCGCTGTAATCTTTGCGGACATCTCGTCACACCACCTAAAGTCATACGTCTAACGGCTACCATCTGCTGCGCGACGCATGCTAACTTTTCAACTGCGCCGCGCTGCATCAGCGCATTTGAAAACCGAACGACATTCAAACGGACACGCATGAGCAATTCGCTCTGACGAGTCCCCAACAGAACAGCGCAATCGGCGTTCACGGTATGCCGGATTTGCATTTGTTCTCACAATAAGGAGGCGTGATGGGCGATCTGATCAACCTTAAGCAGGTAAGGAAGCGCATCGCGCGCGACGAAGCCGCGAAGCAATCCGAGATCAATCGCGCTCGCTTTGGGCGCACCAAGGGTGAACGCAATCGCGACGCACTTCAGGCCAGGCGTGCGAACGACGCGCTCGACCAGCATCGCATCGATGATGGAACGCCAGCATGAAATCGCCAGTCGTCAAACGATCAATCGTCGTCGCCGGCCACAAGACCAGCGTCAGCCTCGAGGAAGCCTTCTGGAACGGCATGAAGGAAATCGCATCGGTCAGAAGCCTCACCCTGTCCGAACTGGTGGGCGAAATCGACGGTGGACGTCAGCAGGGAAATCTCTCGTCAGCAATCCGCTTGTTTGTGCTGGACTACTTCCGCTCACGCGCGGTTCACGCCACCGGAAACGGCAGCAGCCGATTGCAGGCAGAAGGTCCTCATCCGTAATCTTCCGCACCGTGCAGTTACGATCCTGACTCCGCCGTAGGTTTTCGTCCGAATACCGCGGCGTGGTTACATGCGTTACTATGTACCTGCTGTCTCGACATGCATACCGCTTCGGGACCGGCTGCGGGGGCGGCTGCACTCTGATCCGCTCGACGCGATCATTATCGTACCTTGCGTCAGGCTTTCTCGGCGGCGAGACGTGTTTCGCCGCACGCGGTCGCTTGACCAGAATGGGGGATCTTCGATGCAGGACGACCATCTCATACAAGTCACGGACCAGACCGCCGGCAATATCGCGCGCGGCGTCAAGGAATTCGCGGTGGTCAAGCGCTCCGTCGTTGTCGGCGGTCACAAGACCAGCGTCAGCCTTGAAGACGCTTTCTGGAGCAGCCTGAAGGACATCGCGACGCGGCGCGGTCTTCCGCTGTCCACCCAGATCGATGCCATCGACCGCACGCGCAAGACCGCCAACCTGTCGTCCGCGATCCGGCTGTTCGTGCTGGACCACTTTCGCACCCGCGCCGTGACATCCGTTTTTATCGGTGAGCGGCAGCCTTCTTCCAGCATGGCGCGCTAGATCAGAACGTGCCTGCCGGAGCGGCTGGCCGCTGCTTCTGCAGCCGCATCACCCCCGGCGCCGGTTTGATATCGATAGGCGGGGGCAGCGGCTGCACGGCCGCGCTGCCGTTCGGCGGCGGGGTTGGCGTCGCGACCGGCGGCGGACTCGCTGCTGCAGGTGGACGCGGCGCCGGTGTCTTCGCCGCCGGAGCTTTCCGCCGCGGATCGCGCGCAGGTACCTTGACCTGCGAGGGAGGAATCGGCTCCGCCGATGGCAGTTCCTCATCCCACAATTGCCCGTCGGTTTCAGGTGCCGGTGTTAGCCCTCGTTCGAGCTGGTCGAGCCGACGGGTCTCGCGATCAATCGCGCGCAATCCCAGCCATGACGAGAGCGCCGCCACGTCGACAGTGCGCGCCAGCCGATCCGGCGAGCCATTAAGATCGACGCGAATTTCAGGACGTCCATTCAATGGCCGCGTCGTCACGGGAGACATGATCGCACGCAGATCGGCCTGATCTGCCAACAGATCATAGCCGCCTGCGATCGCGACACGCGCCCGTCTGGCTTCGAGCGTCGCGGCCTCGATCCGCAGCCGCCCATCCTTGATGCCGAATGGAATTTGCGCCGACGGCACCGTCAGCGCACCGGCCGCCAGCACTGGCTCAACAATCTCCCTCAGCCTGACATCATCCTTCGCCTGTCCGCTATCGCTGGCACGCATCGCCACTTCAAATGCGCGCGGATCGAGACCGGTAATGCGTGCATCAGTCAATGTCAGTGTCCCGGCGCCTGACAGTGCACCCGTCAGTCCGGCAGCGCTGCGGCCTTGACCGGAGAGCGTCATCTGCAGCGCGACTTTGCCCTCGGGCATCGCAAGGCCCCGATAACGAAGCGCCGCACCGGCCACATCGGCGAGTTGCACGCGAGCGTTCAGCGACGTGCCCTCGTTTCCCGCACCTTGCCGCGCATCAAGATCAATGGCGGCTTCGCCGCCGCCGATACCGCCTTTGACATTTTCGAGAACCAGCGACTGACCGTCGCCCTT
Source organism: Afipia sp. (assembly GCA_017308595.1). Lineage (GTDB taxonomy): Bacteria > Pseudomonadota > Alphaproteobacteria > Rhizobiales > Xanthobacteraceae > Afipia. Next base: position 313,791 of record JAFKER010000005.1, on the reverse strand, counting down.
CACCGTTCCCCCAAGGGGCCTGACCTCAACCCCGCCGGGCAGAACTGCGCTCAGTGCCTGAAACGCCAGCTTGCCGCGCCAGCCGCGCAACCAGCCCTTGTCGAGAGGCGCCGCAGAATCATGCCCGGCCGCACCGAACGCAAGCCCCGTCACCACCGCCAGATCGAGCGCATCCAGCCCGATCTCGCCATCGAGGCCGGTCTCATCGCCGCGCGTCAGCATCAGCCGCCCACGAACGCGTGAGCCTCCCACCGTGGCGTCGAGATTGTCGAGGGTGAAGACGTTGCCCGATACGCCAAGGCGCGATGCAAGCGACATTGGCGATGCGCCAGCCGGTTTTGCGTCCAGCCATGGCGAGATGTCCGCGCGGCGCACCGCGACGTCGAGCGCCGCCGCAGGCTGCTCGGCCCACGGATTGCCCGTACCATGAATGTCGCCATCAACGCCCGCGCCGGTCAGCTTCGCTTTCAGTTGCAGGGGCGCACCCCACACGCCGCCCGCCGATGCCTCGAATTGCGCGGGTCCATCGCCCGAAGAAACAATAGTCGCAAGCCCCAGCGCCTGAATGAGGCTGGCCTCGTTGTCAGCAGAGAGTTTCATGCTGGCGCTGAATTCGCTCCCGCTCAGCGCGGTGAGATTCAGCCCTGTTGCGATATTCATCTCCGGCGCGGCTGACAGTGTGAGCGCGCCCTTCATCTGCGACGCATCAATGTCGAATGCCGCACGGACATTGGTGCGGGCACGCTCTTGCACGAACTCCGCCGACAACTTCGTTTTCACCGCCCCGAGGACATCCAGCCCGTTCAAACGCTGTGCGACGGCGGGCGCGAACGGCGCCACCATTGCGCCGACCCGCGCCAGCGAGGGCGCAGCGGCATCGAGCGAGAGCCTGCCCTTACCGTCGAAGCGATCAAACGAGCCCGTACCGGCAACGGCAAGATCGCTTCCGGCATCGCCGATCTGAATCCGCTCAAGAGCGATGGCTTTCGATCCATAGCTGAGCGTGAACCCGACGGGCCGCACTTCCTGCCCCGCGACAACAGCACGCTCGGCATCGAGTGCGATCTGCGCTTCGTCCGGCCAAGCCGATTGCGGCCCCGCCAGCACCGATACGAGCGACGACACGGACTCGACATCGAGACTGGGAGCGCTCAACACGGCCTCCAGCCGCGTCTTGTTGTCCGCGGTCGTCAGTAGCGCAATGCTGCCGTCGATCTTGCCGCCGTTGATCTCGGCTTTCATGCCGTCGAGCCCGATCCGATCTGCCGCAATGACGGCATCGCCGCGCAGCCGCAGCGGCTTCTGGTTGCGGTAGGTCGCATCGCTGCGGCCCTGCAGCCATGCCGTCAGAACATCCGGATCACTGGATTCAATGCTCACCGGACCGCTGAAGCGGGCTGATGGCCCCGGCGTGGAGATCGTACCGCTGGCAACCACGCGCGTCGCGCCAGGCGCACGCATCTCGAACTTTCCGACAGTCCATGACTTGTCGTTTGCTTGAAGGGTTGCAGCCACGTTCAGCAACGGCCGCCCGCCGACTGCGACCTGGTCCGCACTCAATTCAATCTGCGCCGGAAGCGGTAGAACCGGAAGCGATGGGACAATCACGCGCAGCGCGGGCAGCAGCCGTAGCGGCTCTGCATTCGCAGAGCCATTCGCCAGCAGCTTGTCGGCATCGAGCTGCCGTGCCGCCAGTGCAAGCTTGAGCAACGGCGAGGTTCCGAAACGCATGTCCCCGCTGCCGGTCAGCCGCAGCGCATTGTCATCGGGGCCATAAGCGGCCTCAACCTGATCGAACGTGACCAACGATGGATTGACCTTGATGCGCGAAGTCACCTTCCAAGGCTGTCCCTGCTCGGCCGCTTTGGCATCCATCGCCTTCGTCAACACCAGCACGCCGTCGAAATTCGGTGCTCCATTGTCGAATGTCAGCGTGCCGTCGATGTCCACCATCCGCGGACGTTCGCCCGGCTCGGCCGTGACATGCAGGCGCGTACCCTTGCCGTCAGTGCTTTGCCCCGAGGACATACGGAACGGAGTTCGCGCGCCCAGCAGGGTGAATGATCCATCCCCGCGCATGCTGCTGGCAATCGCGCGCATATCGCCGCTGAATGTCAGATCGTCGATCCGCAGCGTACCGCCGCTGGCGGCATCGTGCAGCACGATCTGCCCTGCGACATTCATGCGATCAATGGTGAGCGAGCCGAGATTGGAGCGTCCGGCGGTGGATGGCAGTTGAACCCGGCCCTGCCGGTCGAGGCCCAGATCGAGCGAGAAGCCATTCAACGTCAGTTCGCTCGCGCGCCACTCGCCGCGCATCAGCGAACCGAGACTGAACTCGACATCGAGCTTGTCGGCGCTCACCCAGGGCGCGTTCTTTTCGCCGACCGCAACGCCATACAGCCTCAATGTGGGCGTCGGCAGCAGCAACGCGTCGAGCTTTCCGGTCACCCGTACCGGCGCACCGATGATGCGGGAAGCTTCCGCTTCGAACTGGGGCCGGAACTGATTCCAGTCGACGAAATACGGCCCGACCAGCGCCGCGATCAGCGCAAGGATGAGAGCGATAGCCACTCCGAGCAGCGTGGTCTGCAAGGTCTTTCCTCAATGAGATCGGCTGATCTTTGATGGCAACGGCGCGTTATCGCCGCAAGCTGCGAACATTGAACCAGCCGATGGCCTCGAATACTAATTTTAACACCTCCTGTTCACAACCCTATGTGATCACGATGTCCGAAAAGACAGCATGGCCTGCGGAGCGAACCGGGGCCTCAGCCGAAGCCATCATGTCGCATTACGACATGGGCAACGATTTCTTCCGGCTCATCCTTGACCCGAGATGATATATTCCTGCGCTCGGACAGCGATCCGCCGCTGGAATGGGAGCCGATCGCCGCCGCCGAGGGCTGATGCGCGACAGCTTCCAGAAAATACTGTGAGTCAGTTGAAACGGATATCGATCCCGTGGAGCGGGATTCCGTTCAATTCGGTGACCCACCGCTCCCCCGCTTTTACCGGCATGGCCTTGGTGAGCGTGCCGGTGGTGATGATCTCGCCCGCCGCAACCGGCGGATTATGCTGATCGCTCGCCAGCAGTCTGACCAGATGCTTCAGGGCGGACAGCGGTCCGTCCAGGACATCGCTGGCACGGCCAGTTTCAGCAACGTTTCCGCAGCGGAGCGTGATGTTGAAATTGGAGAGCGGCGCGAACCATTTGTCCGCGTCATCGCCAATCTGATGCCGCTCGCCGATGAATAGCGCGCCATGCAGGCCGAACGCAGCGACAGTATCAGAAGGCGCGAATTCCCACTGCGGAAAGACCGATTGCACGATCTCATAGCCATGAGCGACCCAGCCGATGCAGGACAGGAGTTCCCGTTCATCCATCCCCGCTTCAGGCGCTGTCGACATGCCAAATACGATCTCCGGCTCGATGCGCGGTTCGGGAAACGCAGCAAGCGATGCCTGCCCCGAAATATCATCAAGATTCCGGACCGTGGTGTCGTACACATAACCCCAGATCGGTGCGTAAACGCCGTACTGCTCCCAGATCGTACGGTTGGTGAAGCCGATCTTGCGGCCAAGCACCCTCTCGCCCCGCGCTTCGCGCAGGCTGCGCACGGCCGGGGTTATCCGATAGGCCTCAGCCAGACCAAAGGCAGGATCGCGTGATGAAAACGGCGCGATTTGCCGCTCGCCCTGACCAAGAACGGACATCAGTTCGCCGATAGCATCGGCCTCGGTGATGGATTTTGCTCTCATGCCGGAGGCAGGATCTTGCCGGGGTTGAGGATGTTGTTTGGATCGAGCGCCGCTTTCAGCGCGCGCATCGCCTGCACAGCCTCGGGACCAAGTTCGGTTTCCAGATACTTCTGCTTACCCTGCCCGATCCCATGTTCGCCCGTGCAGGTGCCGCCCATCGCCTGCGCTCGCTCCACAAGCCGATGCAGAAATCCATCGGCACGCTGCATTTCATCAGGGTCGTTGACATCGACCAGCATGGAGCAATGGAAGTTGCCGTCACCGACATGGCCGACAATCGGGGATAATAACCCGACGGTCTCCAGATCCTTCTCGGTTTCGACCACGCATTCGGCCAGCCGCGAGATCGGCACGCAAACGTCCGTCGCCACCGCCTGCGCGCCGGGGCGAAGCCCGCGCACCGCCCAGTAAGCGTCATGCCGCGCCTGCCACAAGCGGGTGCGATCTTCCGGGCGCGTGGCCCATTCAAATCCGCCGCCGCCGCATTCCTTGGCGATGTCGCCGAACATCGCAGATTGCTCGGCGACATCGGCTTCGGTGCCATGGAATTCCAGCAGCAGCAGCGGCGTCTCCGGCAGCGTGAGCTTGGAGTAAGCGTTGCAGGCGCGGACCTGAGCCGCGTTGAGGAGTTCGATACGCGCCACGGGAATTCCGGTTTGAATCGCCAGAATGGTGGCGTCGCACGCGCCCTTGACCGTCTCGAAAGAGCACGCGCCTGCCGCGATGCTTTGCGGAATGCCGCGCAGCTTCAGCGTGATTTCGGTGATGATGCCGAGCGTACCTTCCGCGCCGATAAAGAGATGCGTGAGGTCATAACCTGCCGAGGATTTCTTGGCGCGAGTGCCGGTCGTGATGATCTCGCCGTCGGCGCGTACCACCTTCAGCGCGAGAATATTGTCTTTCATCGTGCCGTAACGCACCGCATTGGTGCCGGACGCGCGCGTCGCCGCCATGCCGCCGATGGAAGCGTCAGCCCCCGGGTCGATCGGGAAGAACAGGCCCTGATCGCGCAGATGTTCGTTGAGCGCCTTGCGCGTGACACCCGGCTCGATCACACAGTCGAGATCATCGGCATGCACTTCAATAATGCGGTTCATTTCGCGCAGGTCGATACAGATGCCACCGGCGGGCGCATTGACCTGCCCTTCCAGGGATGTGCCGGTGCCGAACGGGATCACGGGCACGCCATGCTTTGCACAGATCCGCACGACATCCTGAACGTCCTCGGTATTCTGCGCCATGACCACGGCGTCCGGCGGCTGCATCGGCAGCCAGGTGGTGGTATGGGCGTGCTGTTCACGCACCGCCTGCGATGTAATGAGACTGTTACCGAACCGCGCTGCGAGCGCCTCGATAGCGCCGGACAAAGCGGATTCTGCGGGACGTGTCAGGGCTGCGTTGGAAAAGGCCACGGTTGCTCGTTTCTTCTTTTGATCCAGATGTGGCGCGAAACGTGGCAAAGGATGTATAGCGGGTCAAGAGAGTGATATTCACGCGAGCCGGGAATTGGGATGACGTCCAGCACGATTTCTAAGAGCAATGCGCCGCAACATATCGCAGCGCCGTTCATCACCACCGTGATGCAGATCGAACCGCAATGGATCGACTACAACGGCCACCTCAACATGGCTTATTACAACGTGCTGTTCGATCGCGGCATCGATCAGATGTGGCTCGAACTCGGGATCGGCCCGCAATACATGAAAGAACGTCACGGATCGACGTTCACCGCAGAAGCGCATGTTCGCTATCTGCGCGAGGTGCATCTCGGCGATCCAGTTCAGGTGTCGGTCTATCTCATCGCGACCGACGAGAAGCGCCTCCACACCTTTGAAGAACTGCGCCACGCAACGGAAGGCTGGATTTCAGCCACGTCCGAAAACATGACGCTTCATGTCGACATGGCCGCGCGGAAAACCGCGCCATTTCCACCGGATATTGCCGCCCGTATTCGCGACGTTATCACTGCACACGGCACCATACCGAAGCCCGACGGCATCGGCCGGCGCGTCGCCATGCCGGCCAAATGATGCCATCGCAGCTTTGGCAGTCTTTACGGACCGCCGCTGCGGCGCGCCAGACCCACCACCGCCGAGATCAGGAACAGGATCAGGGCGACAAAAAAGACGATTTTGGCGATTTCGATCGATGCGCCTGCGATGCCGCCGAAGCCCAGAAGGGCCGCGACCAGCGCGATAACCAGGAATGTGACCACCCAGCTCAACATGATATGCTCCTGCGGTTCGTTTTCGAGCGCGAAAGCCAGCGCTCCGACTGAGAAAACAATCCGCCAGCCGGGCCGGGGTTCCAGCCTCGGGACATTCCTTTAATTCGCTTGAAAGCCCGGGCTGACGGGAACAAATCCGGCCATACCGCCTCGAGGCATTCCCGTTTTCCCCGGAAAATCGGCCATGCAGGCAAGCCCAATCATGCCTATATGTCCCATATCCTGATATGAAGCCTCCCTTTTCCGGCCTCACGATGCCATCGTGGCGGCAAAGACGAATCGCATGACCGAACCGAACAAACTGCCGCCGTCAGACTTCCGCGAAGTGCCGAGCCACCAGCCTGCCGCTGGCGGTATCGCAGCGCGCGCGCGGGCTTCGGCAGCCCCGCAATATCTGACCGCGCTCAATCCCGAGCAGCGCGAAGCTGTCGAGACGCTCGAAGGCCCGGTTCTGGTTCTCGCCGGCGCGGGCACCGGCAAGACCCGCGTGCTGACCTCACGCATCGCGCATATCCTTTCCACCGGCCGCGCCCGGCCCCACGAAATTCTCTCCGTCACCTTCACCAACAAGGCGGCGCGCGAGATGAAGCATCGCCTCGGCCAGATGCTCGGTCAGGCCGTCGAGGGTATGCCGTGGCTAGGCACCTTCCACTCCATCGGCGGCCGGATTCTGCGCTATCACGCCGAACTGGTGCAGTTGAAATCCAACTTCACCGTGCTGGACGTTGACGATCAGATCCGTCTGCTCAAGCAGCTGCTGCAGGCCGAAGGCATCGACGACAAGCGTTGGCCGGCGCGTATGCTGGCCGGGCTCATTGACGGCTGGAAAAATCGCGGATTGACGCCATCACAAGTGCCTGCGGGCGAAGCAGCCGTGTTCGGCAATGGCAAGGGCGGCAAACTCTACGCGACGTATCAGGAGCGGCTGAAGATTCTCAACGCCGCCGATTTCGGCGACCTGCTGCTGGAGAACATCCGCCTGTTCCGCGAAAATCCTGATGTGCTGCGGCAGTATCAACAGCGATTCAGATACATTCTGGTCGACGAGTATCAGGACACGAACGTCGCCCAGTATCTCTGGCTGCGTTTGCTGGCGCAGGCGCCGTCCAAATCGACTGCGCCTGCGATTGTGCAGCAGGATGGCGATGAAGCACCCGCGCAAATCCCGAGCCTGACTGTTGCCGCACCAAAAAACATCTGCTGCGTCGGCGACGACGATCAGTCGATCTATGGCTGGCGCGGAGCGGAAGTCGATAACATCCTGCGCTTCGAACACGATTTTCCCGGCGCAAAGGTCGTCCGTCTTGAACGCAACTACCGCTCGACGGGGCACATCCTCGCCGCGGCATCGCATCTGATCGCACATAATGAAGGCCGCCTTGGCAAGACGCTGCGCACCGAAGACATCGATGGCGAGAAGGTAACCGTCACCGGTGCCTGGGACTCGGAGGAAGAAGCGCGCGGCATCGGCGAAGAGATCGAGCAGCTTCAGCGTGCCGGCGAGAAGCTGAATGAGATCGCCATCCTCGTGCGTGCCTCCTATCAGATGCGCGAGTTTGAAGACCGCTTCGTCACGCTCGGCCTGCCCTATCGCGTGATCGGCGGGCCGCGCTTCTATGAGCGCGCCGAAATCCGCGACGCGCTGGCCTATCTGCGCGTCATCAACTCGCCGGCTGACGACCTCGCTTTCGAACGTATCGTCAATGTGCCCAAGCGCGGCCTCGGCGACGCCACCGTACAGATGCTGCATGACATCGCCCGCAAGCGCCGCATTCCGCTAACCGAAGCCGCCCGCTCCGTTATTGAAACGGATGAACTGAAGCCGAAGGCTCGCGGCAGCCTGCGCGATGTCATCACTAATTTCGACCGCTGGCGCGCGCAGCGCGATATCGTCTCGCACACACAGCTTGCTGAAATCGTACTGGATGAATCCGGCTACACCGAGATGTGGCAAAAGGATCGCTCCGCTGATGCAGCCGGACGTCTCGACAACCTGAAAGAGCTTGTGCGCTCCATGGAGGGGTTCGAAAATCTTCAGGGATTTCTCGAACACATCTCGCTGGTGATGGACCGCGAAGGCGCCGTGGACGAGGACGCCGTCTCGCTGATGACGCTTCATTCCGCCAAGGGACTCGAATTCGACAACGTATTCCTGCCCGGCTGGGAAGAAGGCCTGTTTCCAAGCCAGCGCACGCTCGATGAGCAGGGCCGCGCGGGGCTCGAAGAAGAACGCCGCCTCGCCCATGTTGGCATCACCCGCGCCCGCAAGCGCGCCAAACTTTACTTCGCCACCAACCGGCGCATTCACGGCTCATGGACCACGACCATTCCCTCGCGATTTCTCGACGAACTCCCGAGTGCAAATGTCGAGATCACAGAGAGCAAGGGCGGTTCGGGATGGGGCGGCTCCGGCAGTTACGGCACATCGCGCTTCGACAACGTCGAGACGTTCGGATCGAGCTATTCCACGCCAGGCTGGCAGCGCGCGCAGGCCAATCGCGCCCGCAGCGGCGGCAAAGGCTTCGATGAAACCGGCGCGCGCTATGACGCCGGTTCACGCGGCAATGTCAGCCGCAAACCCATGGTGATCGAAGGCGAACTGATCGCGAAATCCACCGGCACGAACTCGGAATACGCGCCCGGCGATCGGGTCTTCCATCAGAAATTCGGCTATGGCCATGTTGCAAAGGTGGACGGCAACAAACTTACGATTGCCTTTGAAAAGGCAGGCGAGAAGAAGGTGGTCGACAGCTTTGTGAACCGCGCGTAGCGGGTATCACCGCTTCGCATGACAAATTTGAATTTGTCGCAATAGAATTTTCGCTGCGCGCAGGTGCCATCCAGCAGGCATTATATATTGCGCGAGGGCGTCCTCGCGCCTATGTCATGCTCCCGCCTTTGCAGATCGCACCCATGTCCCCCATCATCTCGATCAAAAACCTTTCGAAGACCTATGCCACGGGCTTCACCGCGCTGAAGAATATCAACCTCGATATTCGCGCCGGCGAGATTTTCGCGCTGCTCGGCCCGAACGGCGCGGGGAAGACGACGCTGATTGGCACCATCTGCGGCCTGGTCGGTGCCAGCGAAGGCACCGTTACCGTCGGCGGCCATGACATCACCCGCGACTACCGCGCTGCCCGATCGATGATCGGACTGGTACCGCAGGAGTTGCATACCGACGCTTGGGAAAGCCCTTGGTCCACCGCCTCGTTCAGCCGGGGATTGTTCGGCAAACCGAAGAATCTCGCGCATATCGAGAAGGTGCTGAAGGATCTGTCGCTATGGGACAAGCGCAAGAGCCAGATCATCACCCTCTCCGGCGGCATGAAGCGCCGCGTCATGATCGCAAAGGCGCTGGCGCACGAACCGCAAATCCTGTTCCTCGATGAACCCACCGCGGGCGTCGATGTCGAATTGCGTAAGGCGATGTGGGACGTGGTGCGCGAGCTGCGCGCTTCGGGCGTCACGATCATTCTTACGACGCACTATATCGAGGAAGCCGAGGAGATGGCCGACCGCGTCGGTGTGATCAACAAGGGCGAGATCGTGCTGGTCGAGGAAAAGGCCAAGCTGATGCAGAAGCTCGGCAGAAAGCAGCTCAAGTTGCATCTGCAGGACAAGCTCACCGCCATTCCGGCATCGCTCGCTGCGCATCACCTCGACCTGTCAGCCGATGGCGGCGAACTGATCTACACCTACGACACCAAGGGCGAACGCACCGGCATCACCGCCCTGCTCAATGACCTCAGCAGCGCCGGTGTCCGTTTCAACGACCTTAACACCACCCAAAGTTCGCTCGAAGAAATCTTCGTCAGCCTGGTGCATCAGCAATGAACCTGTATGCCATTCGCGCAATCTACAAATTCGAGATGGCGCGCACCTTCCGAACGCTGCTCCAGAGCGTCGTCTCGCCGGTGATCTCGACATCGCTGTATTTCGTCGTGTTCGGCTCCGCGATTGGATCACGTATCACCGAAATCGACGGCGTCAGCTATGGCACATTCATCGTGCCGGGCCTCATCATGCTGTCGCTGCTGACGCAAAGCATCGCCAACGCATCCTTCGCGATCTACTTTCCGAAGTTCACCGGCACGATCTACGAACTGCTGTCCGCGCCGGTGTCGTCGTTCGAAGCTGTGGTCGGCTATATCGGCGCGGCGGCCACCAAGTCGATCATCCTTGGCCTGATCATTCTCGCGACCGCGTGGCTGTTCGTGCCGCTCAAGATCGCGCATCCGTTTATGATGCTGACCTTCCTCGTCCTGACCTCGGTGACGTTCAGCCTGTTCGGCTTTATCATCGGCATCTGGGCCGATGGGTTCGAGAAGCTGCAGGTGATTCCGCTCCTGGTCATCACGCCACTCACATTCCTCGGCGGCAGCTTCTATTCCATCCACATGCTGCCGCCGTTCTGGCAAACCGTGACGCTGTTCAACCCGGTGGTCTATCTCGTCAGTGGTTTCCGCTGGAGCTTCTTCGAGATCGCCGACGTCAGCGTGGCTGTCAGCCTCGGCATGACGCTGGGCTTCCTCGCACTATGCGTGATCGCAGTGTGGTGGATCTTCCGGACCGGTTACCGACTCAAGACCTGACTTCAAAAAGAATACGCCCCGCATGCGGGGCGTATTTGCAATCAAATAAGCGCCATCCGCTTAGTTCGGGCGCCAGTTCCCATTGCTGTCATAGTAGCCAGTGGCCCCACTGCCCGGTGGCGGCGGCACCTGCACCGGCTGCACCGCATTGCTCACACCATTGCCGACTACATTCAGCGTGCCAGCCACAGCGCCCACACCAGCACCGAGTGCCCCGCCAACCAGTCCCCCGACCGGCCCGGCTGCAATCCTGCCCTGATAGGTGCCCTGTGCGGCGCCGCTGATGGCGCCGTTCACCGGATCCTGCTGCGCGGCGGCGGGCATGGCCATAAAAGCCAGCGCTGCCGCAGTGGAAATAAACGAAGCTGCAATCTTCATCTGAGGAAACCTCCCTGCCCGGCCAAGGTCTGGCCGCGAAGCAAATCAGCGGTGCAAGGGTGCGCCAGCTTAGGTGGAAATACAATGCGCACAATCACGCACCTGGCCGTTTCCGGCTGGAATTGTCCCAAAAGCCACAACACGAATCCGGAAATGCCAGATACGAGAAAGGCGCATCCTGTCCGGATGCGCCTCGCGAAACGATGATACCGGCTACTTAACGATGGCGCTTGTGCCGGTAGTGCCGATGACGATAGCTGCGGCGATTGTCGATCCCGAGCACACCGTTGACACCTCCAACAATTCCGCCGACTCCCGCACCAACGGCGCCGCCGACCGCACCACCGACCGGTCCAGCTGCGCGATTGCCACGATAAGCACCTTCATTGGCGCCGCCTTCCATTCCCCGGATCACGCCCTGCGCATGCGCAGCCATAGGCAGCGCCAGAATGGCGAGAGCCGCTGCAACGAATGTGAAACGGCGGTGATTTGCGGCGAACATGAACAAAGCCTCGGTCTTCATTGCGGGCAATCTCCGTAAGCAGAGGAATTTCGACACTGCAGTAACGCCTGTCGCGCGGGAAAGTTGCGTCAATTTGGCGAAAACACGTCACAAACATGGGCTGTTCACGAAACCGTTTGGCCTTGTGCATCAACCTTAAGACGAAGTGGCTGTTAAAAAAGCCATTTTCCATGCTTTACTGAAAGTCGAGGGGCAGAAGACAGGGCAAGTGCCATGCGTGCGATTGTGATTTCACTGACCGGTTTGATGCTGTTGTCGGGCAGCGCGGCGAACGCCGCTGTCTCGATCCTTGTGAACAAGGATACGCAGCAAATGACCGTCTCCGTGGATGGCGTGCAGCGTTACACCTGGCCTGTGTCGAGCGGCAATCCTTCGCACGAAACTCCGAACGGCAGCTTCAAAACCTTCCGCATGGAGGAGGATCATTATTCGAAGGAATTCGATGATGCCCCGATGCCCAATGCGATCTTCTTCACCAAACAGGGTCACGCTATCCACGGCACCGATGCCGTCAGCCGCCTCGGCAGTCCGGCGTCACATGGCTGCGTGCGGCTGTCTCGCGCCAATGCGCTGAAGCTGTGGGATATCGTCAAGGCTCAAGGCGTACTCAATACCACCGTAACGCTGACCGGGTCGTCGCGTGTTGCGCTGGCGCGAAATCCCAGGACGCGGACCGCGGTTGCGCGTGGCGATGATGCCGCTGGCCAGCCGGTGCAGATCGCACCACTGGGCGGTTACAGCGAAGACCTCAACGCCGGCACACGCGCGCGACAGGTTTCGCCTGACCGCGCCTATCGCGATCCATCCTACCCGCAGGATCAGGCCTATTACGGGCCTGCGGATGCGGGCCCGATGCAGCGCCGCATCTATCAGCAGCGCGGATATTATCAGGGCTATGAGCAGGACGCCGGTTACCAGCAGCCGCGCCGTGTGTATCAGCGCGGCGGCTACTATTACTACGCGGATTGAGCGGAGCGACTATTCGTCGGGTGTCCTGAGCCTGCGCCACACCGCCCCCAGCACATTGGAGTAATCGTCGGTCCAGACTCGCTGCCCTTCGGTGGCTTCCGTCAGAACCCACTTCTCGTCCGAAGCGATCTTGCCGACATCGGCGTCATCATGGGCCGAGATCACGACGTTGGTTGTGAAAATGTACTCGGCATCGCGCCCGGAATCCTCATTGAAGACCCAGCTCTTCAGGTCATTCTCTTCGGCAATGCCGACGACAACGCTCGCAAGCTCAAGGTGACGGTTCGACACGTGCATCACCACCGCGCCCTGCGGCGCGAGCTTGGCCTTGTAGATCGCCATCGCCTCTTCCGTTGCAAGATGGATCGGGATCGCATCCGATGAATAGGCGTCGACGATGATGAGATCGTAGGCGCCATCCGGCTCCTTAGCGAAAGTCAATCGCGCATCGCCGATCACCGGCTTCATGTTGGGGTCACATGCGCTGATATAAGTGAAGTATTTTGGATCGCGCGCGGTATCGACCATGGTCTGGTCGATCTCGAAATACTTCCAGTCTTCTCCCGGTACTGATTGACAGGCGAGAGTGCCGGTGCCGAGGCCGATCACCGCGACACGGATCGGACCACCCTTGCGTTCGCGGATCGCCGTGATGGCGCGGCCAATGCCGCCGTCCTTGTGATAATAGCTGATCGGCTCCGGCCGTCCCTTGATCGGTGTACCGTCATCGTTCAGGAATTTCTCCGCGCCGTGAATCGTGGTGCCATGCATCAGAACATGATACTGGCCGTTTGACGTCACCACGATCTTGTGCACGCCGAAGAAACTGCGCACCGTTTCGACGCGGCCATCGTCCGCCGGATAGACGCGGATCAGGATCAGCCCAAGTGCGACGAGGGCCGCCACGCTCCAACGGTTGATCCGCCACAGCACCGCCAGCACCATCATCACGCAGGCAAAAGCAACGACCATCCATATGCGGTTGGTTTCCAGGAACTCGGTGACAGGCCCTCCGCGATACGCCAGTGCAATCAGAATGAACGCTGCGACGACCGCGAGCAGCCAAAGACCAAATCCGCCGCGCCACGCAGCCGTTCCTGCCGGACGGCATAGTGCCGCGAGCGCAAGAAGGATTGGATACTCCGCAATCCATGAGAACGCGAAGGGAGCGATCAAACCTGCAAACAGTCCGCCGACCATGCCGCCAAACGACAGCGCGACATAAAAACCGGTGAGATAGCGCGCGGCCGGGCGCGTCCTTGCCAGCTCGCCGTGACAGGCCATGGCAATAATGAAGAAGCACAGTTGATGCCCGCCCAGCGTCAGGAGCAGGTTCTGCTCGCCGCCAACCACCAGCAGGACAATGACGGCTGCAATGGCGATCGGTTGCAGCATGAGCATCAGCCAGTGCGGCAGCAGCGGCCGCGACTGGAACACGAGCACCCATGTCAGAAGATAAAGCGACAGCGGCAGCACCCACAGCAGCGGCGCAGCGGCAACATCGGTCGAAATATGCGCAGTTACCGCGATCAAGAGACCTGAAGGCACGGCCGCAAGGAATATCCAGCGCAGACGTATCTGCCAGGTCGGCGCGGGCGCCTCTCCGTCACTCGCGCTGACGGCCGCCACCGTCATCGGCGGCGAGCGCAGCAACAGAACGCCGCACGCCGCAATCATGACAATCAGCAGCGCATAGCCGCCGGTCCAGATCACATTCTGAGTTTGCAGTGAGAACATCGGCTCGAACAGAACCGGATAAGACAACAGCGCGAGAAAGCTTCCGATATTTGACGAGGCATAGAGGAAGTACGGGTCCGGGCCATCCGGATGTCCGGTGCGGACGAACCAGGCCTGCAGCATCGGATTATTGGCGGCGAGCGCAAAAAACGGCAGGCCGATGGACACCGCGAACAGACCGAGCAACCAGAATGCGTAACCGCTTGATGGCGGTTCCCCCCACCCGCTCGCAATCGACAACGGCAGGGTGAACAGCGCCGCGCTCAGCAACAGCAGATGAATGACAACCGGAACCGTGCGGCTCTTCAACGTCATCAGATAATGCGCATAGGCATAGCCGCCGAGCAGCAGCGACTGGAAAAAGACCATCGCCACAGACCACACCGCGGGCGATCCGCCGAGCCGCGGCAGCACCATCTTCGTGAACAGCGGCTGGACCGAGAACAGCAGCAACGCGCTGGTGAAAATCGCGACGGTATAAACCACCAGCACAAGCGTATTCCGCGCGCCGGAAGACTGGCTCGTGGTGTCGGAGGGCATCGAATTCATGGAGGCTCCGGAACATTTCCGGCACATCACCGGCGGCGGGCGGAGTGGAGCATAGCCGTCCGCTACGGGCAATAACATGCACGTGACAGAAATCACTCGCGCGTGACGTACTCTAATACTATGACGTGATGCATGTCCGATTACGATGCACTCATCATCGGCGCGGGCCATAACGGCCTGACCTGCGCAGCCTATCTCGCGATGAACGGCCTGCGCGTAAAGGTCGTTGACCGGCGCAAGGTGGTCGGCGGCGCGGCGGTCACCGAGGAGTTTCATCCGGGCTTCCGCAATTCCGTGGCCGCCTACACCGTCAGCCTGCTCAATCCGAAAGTGATCGCGGATTTGAACCTGCATCGTCATGGTCTGCGGATCGTGGAGCGCCGCGCGCAGAATTTCCTGCCCGCGCCCGACGGCAGCTATCTGCTCACCGGCGAAGGCCGCACGCATCAGTCGATTGCCAAATTCAGCGAGCGCGACGCGCTACAGATCGATGGCTTCAACCGCGAACTGGAAACCATTGCCGACGTGTTGCGCGCCTTCGTGTTGCGCGCGCCTCCGGACGTGGTCGAAGGCTTCGGCCTGCAGGCGATCCGCGAAGCCTTCAACGCCATGACGAGCGCCAACATCCTGCGCGGCCTGTCGCTGGAGAGCCAGCGCCTGCTGCTCGACCTGTTCACCAGTTCGGCAGGCGACATGCTGGACAACCGCTTCGAGAGCGATCTGGTCAAGGCGCTGTTCGGCTTCGACGCGGTTGTAGGCAACTATGCCAGCCCTTACGCGGCCGGGTCGGCCTACGTCATGCTCCATCACGCCTTCGGAGAGGTGAACGGCCGCAAGGGTCTCTGGGGTCACGCCATCGGCGGCATGGGCGCGATCACCCAGGCCATGGCATCGGCGGCCCGCGCCCATGGGGCGGAGATCGAGACCGATGCCGGGGTCCGGGAGGTCCTTGTGGAGAATGACCGGGCGGTCGGCGTCACTCTGGATAACGGTAATTCGATACGGGCGAAATATGTCGCCTCGAGCGTCAACCCGAAGCTGCTTTACACCCGGCTGATCCCGGCCGACGCTCTCCCGAAGCCGTTCCTCGATCGCATCACGACTTGGCGGAACGGGTCCGGCACCTTCCGGATGAATGTGGCCCTGTCGGCGCTCCCCTCCTTCAAGGCACTCCCCGGCGAAGGCGACCACCTGACCGCGGGCATCATCATCGCCCCGAGCCTCGGCTACATGGACCGCGCCTGGCTCGATGCCCGCGCCCACGGCTGGAGCCGCGAGCCGGTGGTCGAGGTCCTGATTCCCTCAACCCTCGACAGTTCGCTCGCACCGCCGGGCCAGCATGTCGCCAGCCTGTTCTGTCAGCACGTCGCCCCGGCGCTGCCGGATGGCCGGTCATGGGACGACCACCGCGAGGAAGTCGCCGACCTGATGATCGCCACCGTAGACCGCTACGCGCCCGGCTTCGCCCGGAGCGTGATCGGCCGGCAGGTGCTCTCGCCGCTCGATCTGGAACGCCAGTTCGGGCTGCTCGGAGGTGACATTTTCCATGGCGCGTTGTCGCTCAACCAGCTCTTCTCGGCCCGGCCAATGCTGGGCCATGGCGGCTATCGGGGCCCGCTAAAGGGGCTGTATCACTGCGGCTCCGGGGCTCATCCCGGTGGCGGCGTGACTGGCGCGCCGGGCCATAACGCGGCAGCCGTTATCCTGCGGGACCATCACGGAATCTTCGCTTAAAGGGCTGTGGAAAGAACGCCCGGCGGCCGTTGAGAAGCTGTGGATAACCCTGTGGATAATCAGTGGATTTCCGGATGGTTAAAGCTTTACTAACGTGTGGAAAACCCGGGTTAACAAAGTGTGAACAACCCCGGTATTGTCAGTGCGTAAGCGGTGGACAGCTTGTGGGAAAATAGGCGATGCAATCACGAAACTCATGCCGCTGGACCCGCCCGTGAACGCATCATCCATACCGCCTGTGACCCAGGCCACCTTCGCCATCGGCGACGAGCGCACCGCCAGCCGCATCGTGGATGCGATCACCGAAAGCTACCCCAGCCACGACCTCGCCATCGCCGCCTTCGAAGCGCCGGGCGGCCGCTGGGACATCACCATGCATTTCGGCGAGCCGCCGGATGAGGACTTCATCCGCTCGCTGGTGACCGACGCTGCCGGTGCAGCGGCTGCCGGTTCCATTGTCTTCGGCGCCGTCGAAACCAAGGACTGGGTCAAGGCCAGCCTCGCCGACCTCGTGCCGGTCAGCGCCGGCCGGTTCATCGTCCATGGCAGCCACGACCGCGACCGGGTTCCCCCCAACAAACTCGGGATCGAGATCGAGGCCGCACTCGCCTTCGGCACTGGCCACCACGGCACCACCCGTGGCTGCCTGCTGCTGCTCGATCAGGTGCTGAACCAGCGGACGCCCAAGCGTGTGCTCGATCTCGGCTCCGGAACCGGGGTTCTGGCGATTGCCGCCGCGAAGGCATTGCGCCGCCGCGTGCTGGCGACCGATATCGATTTCCGGTCAGTGATCGTGGCGGGGGAAAACGCCCATCTGAACGGGGTTGGAACTCTGGTGGAGGCCGTCCACGCCACCGGGTTTCATGCGCCGGATTTTGCCGCCAACGGCCCGTTCGGTCTGGTCATGGCGAACATCCTCGCCAACCCGCTGCGGCGACTCGCGCCGGACATGGCCCGGCATCTGGCGCCGCGGGCCTTCGTCATCCTGTCGGGATTGCTGCCCCATCAGGCGAACAGCGTGGTGGCGGCCTATCGCGGCGCGGGGTTGAAGCTGCTCAAGCGCATCCAGATCGACGGCTGGAGCAGCCTCTTGATGCAGCGGCGCTGAAACCGTCATCCGGGGCGCGAGCCGTTGCGAGCGAACCTGGAATCCAGCAGTGACAGGATGAACTCTTCAAGATTCCGGACCAGCCCGCGACGCGCGGACTGTCCGGAATGACAATGCTTTGCAGGTCCCGGGCGCCTTATTCCCGTTTCATCCGGTGAGGGGTGATGTCGGCCTCGGTGTAACCAGATTCAAATCGCGCCCGGCGTGCCTCTCGCTGCAGCCGGCTCTCCGCCAGGCGATCCAGCATCTGGACGATGACGCCGCGCGGCTCCTTGATCGCCACTGCCGGAATGTTGCCGCTCTGATGAATCGGCGGAGAAATCTTCTCAAACATAAAGGCTGGCATGCCCTATCCCCTCTTCGTTGAGTTGAAAAACACACCCCTTCGCATTTCCGCGAGGTCCACTTCGTTGAAGCATCATTGCTCTCAAATGGTTCCTCTTATTGGCCTTCCCTGCAGGCCCCTCCTACAAAGCACGGATCGTGCCATTCACAATTGATGCAGCCCCATGACAGTGCCGCTGATTGCTCCCCTGTTCCCCGCCTCCTAAGGTGGACCTATGTTCGAAGCCCAATTTCAGACGTTTGAAGATCCCGAAGGCGGCGTGGCGTTGTCTGCGCGGCTGTCCGCCTTTCGTGAGGAATTGCTGCGGCGGCAGCTCACCGGCTTTGTGATTCCCCGCGCGGACAGCCAGCAAAACGAATATGTGCCGCCCAGCGACGAGCGGCTGGCGTGGCTGACCGGATTTACCGGCTCCGCCGGATTGGCCATCGTCCTGACCAGCGAAGCGGCGGTGTTTGTGGACGGCCGCTACACCATTCAGGCGGCCAAGCAGGTCGATACCGCCGCGTGGCGCATCGAATCCCTGATCGAACCACCTCCCGAGACCTGGCTAACGGCACATTTGTCAGCGGGCGACCGCCTCGGATTTGATCCCTGGCTGCACACTTCGGCGGCAGCCGAGCGCCTCGCAAAAGCCTGCGAAAAGGCCGGGGCAGAACTGGTCGCCGTGGACAGCAATCCGGTCGACGCGGTCTGGACGGATCGCCCCGCCCCGCCGCTCGGCCCGGTGAAAATTCACCCCGCCCAACTCGCTGGGGAAAGCGAGAGCGACAAGCTCGCGCGCATCCGCGCTGAAATCGTCAAACTGAAAGTTGATGCGCTGGTGTTGTCGGATTCGCACGCCGTGGCGTGGACCTTCAACATTCGCGGCGCGGATGTCGCACATACGCCGCTGCCGCTGTCCTATGCGCTGATCCCGAAAGACGGTCGCGCAAAAATCTTCATCGATCACCGCAAGCTCTCGAACAGCGCGCGAGATCATCTCGAAAAGAACGCCACCGTCGAAGAACCCGCCGCGCTGATGGGAGAGCTTGCCGGACTGGCGCAGACCGGCGCAGCCATCGGCCTGGATTCCGCAACAGCCGCCGACGCCCTGAGCCGCCTGATCACGACAGAGGGCGGCAAGCCGGTTCGCGTGTCGGATCCGGTCGCAATGCTGAAAGCGGTGAAGAACCCCGCCGAGATCGCCGGCACCCGCGCCGCGCACAAACGCGACGGCGCGGCGCTGGCAAAATTTCTGGCATGGATCGACCGCGAAGCGCCATCGGGCAAGCTTACCGAGATCGACGCCGTCGAGGCGCTGGAAACGTTCCGACGCGAGACCGGTGCGCTGAAAGACGTCTCGTTCCCGACGATTTCGGGCACAGGCCCGAACGGCGCCATCGTGCACTATCGTGTCACCCGCAAATCGAACCGGCGCATCGAGCCCGGCGACCTGCTGCTGATCGATTCCGGCGCGCAATACGAGGACGGCACAACCGACGTCACCCGCACCATCGCCATCGGCGAGCCGACAGAGGAAATGCGCGACCGCTATACCCGTGTGCTGCGCGGACACATCGCGATCGATCGCGCGGTGTTTCCCGATGGCGTCAGCGGCGCACAGATCGATGCCTTTGCGCGGCAATTTCTCTGGCATGCAGGCATCGACTTCGATCACGGCACCGGACACGGCGTCGGCAGCTATCTGTCGGTGCACGAAGGGCCGGCGCGGATTTCCAAGCTCGGCACCACGCCACTAAAGCGCGGCATGATCCTCTCCAACGAACCCGGCTACTACAAAACCGACGCCTTCGGCATCCGCATCGAAAATCTCGAACTGGTTGTCGAGAAAGTCATAGAGGGTGCGGAGAAGCCGATGAACGGGTTTGAGCCCCTGACCCTCGCCCCCTTCGACCGGCGGCTGATCAACGCCGACCGGATCAGCAAACAGGAACTGCGCTGGCTTAACGCCTACCATGCGCGGGTGCGCGACGAGATCCGTCCGCTGGTGGACGAAGCAACAAAGGTCTGGCTCGACGCAGCAACGGCGCCCATGGCCTACACCGACTGAAAACAGGAAAGCGCGCTAACGACAAAGACAAGAGTCCGGACAACGTGACCGACATCAAGACCGAGGGCGTGGCCGCAAAGACTGCCGCACCTGCCCCATGGAAGCTGCTGCTGATGCTGGTGGCGATGAACGGCCTCGCGCCGGTCTCGCTCTACATTCTCGTGCCTGCGCTCCCAATCCTTGCGAAGACACTCGGCAGTGACGTGTCCGCGGTTCAGCTCAATGTCTCGCTGTTCATGGTCGGCCTTGCGATCTCGCAACTGGTGACCGGATCTCTGTCCGACCGTTTCGGCCGCCGTCCCGTGCTGCTCGGCGGATTCGGACTGGCCGTGATCGCCACCATCATCTGCATGTTCGCGGAAACCCTGCCGCAGCTCATTGCCGGACGTTTCCTGCAGGCGCTCGGCAGCGCCACCGGCATGGTGATGAGCCGCGCCATTATTCGTGATTTGTATCCACGCGAGCGGGTCGGCGGCATGATCAGCCTCGTCATCGCCGTGATGATGATCGCACAGCTTCTGAGCCCGCTGATCGGCGGCCTGCTGGAAACCAGTTTCGACTGGCGCGCGATTTTCTATTTCATGGCGGCGACATCCGTCATCATCACGGCCGGTATTGCCATGGGCCTGCCCGAAACGCGGCCCGAGCGAGGATCGGCAGACCAGAGCGGCTTCTTCAAAGATGTCCGCGCATTGTCCAAGAGCCGCGTGTTCTTCGGCTATGTACTGTGCCAGATGCTGGCCTCGGCAATCATCTTCACCTTCGCCGGTGGCGGCCCCTATATCGTGGTCAACCAGATGGGCCGATCCACTGCCGAATACGGCGTTTGGTTCGCCTCGTCGGGCTTCGCCTATCTGCTCGGCAATCTGGTGTCGGTCCGGCTGTCGCCGCGGCATGGCATCGATCGCATGATCTGGCTCGGGATCGCACTCCAGATTGCCGGATCGGTTCTCAATGTGATCTTCGGCATCACCGGACTCAATCAAACGCCGTCGTGGCTGTTCGGCACCCACATGATCGTGATGTTCGGCAATGCGTTTGCCATGGCCAATGCTTCAGCGGGCGCCATCAGCATCAGGCCACAAGCTGCCGGCACGGCGGCAGGCGCGATGGGTTTTCTGCAGATGGGCTTCGGCTCGCTCTGCTCGCAACTCGGCGCGTTTCTCGGTGGTCAGTTTGCGACGCCACTTCCACTCAACATCGCGATCCTGATTATCTCTGCGTCATGCGCCATCGCTATCATGTTGCTGGTGCCGCGCACGCATGTCGCGGTGACGACAGAGAAGATCGTCGAGGCGGAAGCGGAAGAGACGGGATTGATTTGAAGATGATAAATCAGGCCCGTGCGCCGTCACCCTGAGGTACCGAAGCGAAGCGGAGGCCTCGAAGGGCGACGACGCTTCGTGGTCCGTCATCCTTCGAGGCTCGCAAGAGTTCGCACCTCAGGATGACGATTCTTCCCACAAACTACGCGCCGCCCACAAGCGCCAGCCATTCGTCTTCGGTCAGCACCTTGACGCCAAGCTTATTGGCCTCGGCAAGTTTGGAGCCAGCCCCCGGCCCTGCCACCACGTAGTCGGTTTTCTTCGACACCGAGCCCGACGCTTTTGCCCCTAAGCGTTCCGCCGTCGCCTTGGCCTCATCGCGGGTGAATTTTTCCAGCGAGCCAGTAAACACCACGATCTTTCCTGCGATGGGGGAATCCGTCTTCGCCTTCTCTGCAGGCTGGACGCTGATCTCGCCGAGCAGATCGTCCACCGCCTTGACGCTATGCGGCTCCTTGAAGAACTCGACCAGCGCGTTGGCGACAACCGTGCCAACACCCTCAATGCCGTTGAGGTCGCGATAGGCTTCGGAATCATCTCCCGCCCCCGCCGCAATCATCGCCGCGCGGAAAGCCTCCACCGTTCCATAGTGCCGTGCCAGCAGCTTGGCATTGCCTTCGCCGATATGGCGAATTCCGAGCGCGAAGATGAAGCGAGCTAGCGCGATGGTTCGCCGCGCCTCGATCGCCGCGAACAGGTTGCGTACCGATGTCGCGCCATAACCTTCGCGATCCGCCAGTTTCTTCTGCGATCGCCCGTCGCGCTTCTCAAGGGTAAAGATGTCCACTGGCGACATCACCAGACCGTCGGTGAAGAATTCTTCGATTTGTTTGTCGCCAAGGCCGTCGATGTCGAAGGCGTTGCGCGCGACGAAATGCTTCAGGCGTTCCTTGGCCTGGGCTGGACACGCGAGCGTGTTGGTGCAACGGCGCACGGAATCCGGCCGCCCGGTCTTCGGGTCTTCCTCGCGCACCGCATGGCTGCCGCAGGCCGGACACACCGTCGGAAACTTGTACGGCTGTGCGTCCCTCGGACGGTTGTCCATCACCACGCTGACGATCTGCGGGATCACATCGCCCGCGCGTTGAACCACCACCGTATCGCCAACGCGAATATCAACGCCCTCGCGGATCGGCTGACCGTCATTGCCGATGCCCTTGATGTAATCTTCGTTGTGCAGCGTCGCGTTCTGCACCACGACACCGCCCACCGTCACTGGCGCGAGTTTCGCTACCGGCGTCAGCGCGCCGGTGCGACCGACCTGAATTTCGATATCGTTGAGAACCGTCGTCGCCTGCTCGGCCGCAAACTTGTGCGCGATGGCCCAGCGCGGACTGCGAGACACAAAACCAAGCCGCTCCTGCCAGTCAAGCCGGTCGACCTTGTAGACCACGCCGTCGATGTCATAGCCCAGCTTGGCGCGCTGGGTTTCGATCTTGCGATAGAATTTCAACACCTCATCGACGCTATCGCACAGCGTCGTCAACGGGTTGGTGACAAAGCCCGCCTTCTCGATCCACTCGATCATCTTGAATTGGGTCTTCGCCGGCATCTCGCTCATTTCGCCCCAGGTATAGGCGAAGAATTTCAACGGGCGCGATGCGGTAACCGAAACATCTTTCTGGCGCAACGATCCGGCTGCCGAGTTGCGCGGATTTGCAAAGACCGTGTCTTCGGCTTCCGCCTGCCGTTTGTTCAGCGCAAGGAAGTCTTTCTTGAGCATG
Organism: Afipia sp.; assembly: GCA_017308595.1. Lineage (GTDB taxonomy): Bacteria > Pseudomonadota > Alphaproteobacteria > Rhizobiales > Xanthobacteraceae > Afipia. Next base: position 290,764 of record JAFKER010000005.1, on the reverse strand, counting down.
TAGACTTCGCCGCGGATTTCACAAACCGCCGGGATGTTGCGGCCCTTCAGCTTGTGCGGAATGTCGGCGATGGTCCGCACATTGGCCGTGACATCCTCGCCGGCGAATCCGTCGCCGCGTGTGGCACCGCGCACCAGTTCGCCGTGCTCGTAACGCAGAGAGAGCGACAGGCCGTCGATCTTTGGCTCGGCAACGATGGCCGGAATGTCATTTTCGCCGAGCTTCAGGAAACGCCGCACCCGGTCGACGAAATCCGTCACGTCCTCATCGGTAAAGGCATTGCCAAGCGAGAGCATCGGGACCGCATGCGGCACCTTCGCAAAACGCCCCGACGGTGCAGCGCCGACTTTCTGCGACGGCGAGTCCCGCGTCACCAGCCCCGGAAATCGCGCCTCGATGGCGTCGCTGCGCTTGCGCAACTCGTCATAGGCGGCGTCCGAAATCTTCGGTGCGTCTTCGTTGTAATAGGCTTCGTTGTGCCGCTCGATCTCAAGTGCGAGGCGCACCAGTTCAACCTTGGCCTGCGTCTCGGTCAGTTTGTCGACGGCAACGGGCGGCTTTTTTGATTTCGTAGCCATGACGCATCACGCCGTTGCGGCTTTGAGCAGCCGGTCCGCTGCAGCGCGTGCCTCAGCGGTGATCTCGGCACCCGCGAGCATGCGCGCGATTTCCTCGCGGCGGTGATCCTTGGCCAGCGTCGCCACGCGCGTTGCGACGCGCTTGCCCTTGTCCAGCGCATCCTTGGAAATCAGCAGGTGCTGGTCTGCCCGCGCCGCCACCTGCGGCGCATGGGTCACGGCCATCACCTGAACCTTTTCGGCAAGCCGCGCCAGCCGCGCGCCGATGGCGTCCGCCACTGCGCCGCCCACGCCGGTATCGATTTCGTCGAACACCAGCGTCGGCGCGGAGCCGCGATCCGACAGCACGACCTTGAGCGCGAGCAGGAAGCGCGAGAGTTCGCCGCCCGATGCCACTTTCATCAGCGGACCCGGTTTGGTACCCGGATTGGTCTGCACCCAGAATTCGATACGATCAAAGCCCTGCGGTCCCGGCGATGCAGGATCGCTCTCAATCTGCGTGGAGAATTTTGCGCGATCGAGCTTGAGCGGCGCGAGTTCGGAGTTGACCGCCTTGTTGAGTTTGTCCGCCGACTTGTTGCGCGCGGCGGACAGCTTCTGAGCAGCCGCATCGTAAGCCTTGTCGGCCGCTGCAGCGGCCTTTTCAAGAACCTTGAGCTGCCCCGCGCCAGCATCGATCAGCGCAACATCCGCGGCATAGCGTTGCGCCAGCGCCGCAAGCGCATCCACCGGCGTCGAGTATTTCCGCGCCGCTCCGCGCAGCGCAAACAACCGCTCCTCGATGCGCTCCAGTTCATGCGGATCGAAGTCGGCAGCTATCAGTGCGGCATTAAGATGCTGGTCGGCCTCTTCAAGCGCGTTGATCGCGGCATCCATCGCCCTCACCGCAGGCTCGATGAGCGCGGGCGCCGTGCCCGCACGCCGCTCCAGCCGGCGCACGGCAGCGGCGAGCGACGACACCGGCGACCCCGGACCGCCGACAGCGGCTTGCGCCTCGCGCAGATCCTCGGCGATCTTCTCACCCTGCATCATCACGGTGCGGCGTTCAGCCAGCGAGGTCTCCTCGCCCTCCTGCGGGTTGAGCGTTTTCAATTCTTCGGATGCATGCCGCAAATAGTCGGCCTCGCGCGCCGCACGCTCCATTCCCGCGCGATGCTCTTCGAGCGCCGTGCGCGCGGATCGCCGCGCGTCCCACAACGCCTCGACGCTGCTGACATCCTTTTCAAGACCGGCAAACGCATCGAGCAGCCGCCGGTGCGTGGCGGTGTCCACCAGCGCACGCTCGTCGTGCTGGCCGTGGATTTCCACCAGCGTCGAACCGACCGCTTTCAGCGTCTGCACACTGATGGCCTGATCGTTGAGAAAGGCGCGGGTCCGCCCGTCGGCAAGTTGCACGCGGCGCAGAATCATCTCGCCAGTATCGTCCAGGCCGTTCTCACGCAGGATGGCGCTGGCCGGATGCTTTTTCGGCACGTCGAACACTGCCGTGACCTGGCCCTGTTCCGCACCGTGACGAACGAGGCTGGCGTCGCCGCGCCCGCCGAGGGCCAGCGCGAAGGCGTCCAACAGAATGGATTTGCCCGCGCCGGTTTCGCCGGTGAGGACAGCAAGGCCGTTCAGGAAATCGATATCGAGCCGCTCGATCAGGACGATGTCGCGGATCGAAAGCCGGGCCAGCATGCGGAGTTAGTCCTGCAACAAGAAGTTAGCCGAGGCCAACCTTCTTGAACGCGCGGGTCATCCACGAATCCTTGTTGGCGGCCGGTTCGACACCGCCGGACTTTACAAGATTGTAGGCGTCTTTGTACCAGCGGCTGTCAGGAAAGTTGTGGCCAAGCACCGCCGCGGCCGTCTGAGCCTCGCCGACGATACCGATTGCCATATAGGCCTCGGTAAGACGAGCGAGCGCCTCCTCGACATGGCGCGTGGTCTGGTACTGCGTCACCACGACCTTGTAGCGATTGATCGCGGCCGTGTAGTCCTTCTTTTCCATGTAATAGCGGCCGATGTTCATTTCCTTACCCGCGAGCTGGTCGCGGGCGGCTTCGATCTTCCGCTTGGCGCTGGTGGCATATTCCGAGGTCGGATACTTGCGGATCACTTCCTCAAGCGCAGCAATGGACTTTTCGGTGCGGCCCTGATCGCGCGAGATGTCCGGGATCTGGTCGAAATTCGAGGCCGCGATCAGGTACTGCGCATAGGCGGCGTCGGGGCTGCCGGGATGCAGCGCCACATAACGGTTCGCGGACGAAATACATTCGTCATAATCGCCGTTCTCGTAAGCCGCATAGGCCGACATCAACAGCGATTTGCGCGCCCATTCGGAATATGGATGCTGACGATCCACCTCCTCGAACTTCTTCATCGCCGACTTGCGGTCGCCCTTCTTGTTCATCAGGTACAAGCCCTCATTGTAGAGCTTGTCCGCCGGTTCATCGACGAAGGTCTCTTCCTTCGTCATGAACTTGTCCCACAGCGCGCCGGTGCCACAGCCGCTCAGCGGCACGGCAAGAACCGTCAGTCCGAGCGCGAAGCGCACCTGACGGCCAAAGCGGCTTAGGAAAAACGAGCCGGAGGTGTTGCGCGGTGCGAGCATCATACGTTTGGCCGACCTGAATTTGAAATCCGATACGGGATCAACCGACCACCGGCTCCGGGTTGCTGACATGCCTGCCGCCGCATCGCGGCGCAGGCAGCACAAGGGCTCGTCCAGCGCGCCTATGTAACTGAAAAAAGGACCTTAACCAACCGGATAGGTGGACAATTCGCCGGGATTAAGGCGGATTTCGCCAGCTCAGCAATGACTTGGTTAAGCTGTGAAGCGGTTCAAACCGGGGTTCCGAAAGCGGGCGATGTCCGGCGTTCAGGACACATCCGGCGCGAAGGCCGCAGCGACCATGCCGCCAGCGACATCGGCGTGGCCACGCGCACGGCGTGCAACAACCGGACGCTCCAGCACGGGTTCGGTCGCTTCCACGACCCGCCAGGCATGCCGATCAGCGAACAGCGCAGTCAACACGGCGTGGTTGAGCTTGTGGCCGCCGCGCACCGAACGATAGAGACCGATCAGCGGCAACCCGGCGAGCGCCAGATCGCCCACCACATCGAGAACCTTGTGGCGAACGCACTCATCGGCGTAGCGCAGGCCCTCGGTGTTGAGTACGCGGGTCTCATCGACCACCACGGAATTTTCGAGAGAAGCGCCGAGCGCGTAGCCCGCGCTCCAGAGCTTGTTGACATCGCCCATGCGGCCGAATGTACGAGCGCGGCAGATGTCGCGGCGGAAGCTGTCGGCATTGAGATCGAAGGCGTAAGCTTGACGGCCGATCGGCGTGTTGGCGAATTCGATTTCGAGTTCGGCGCGGAAACCGCCTGCGTAAGGACGAAGCTCACCGAACGAATCGCCGAGCGTGATCTGGATCGGCTTGAGAATTTCAATGAACCGGCGCGGCGCATTCTGCTGCACGAGACCGGCTTGATCGATCGCATCGACGAAAGGAGCGGCACTGCCGTCCATGATCGGAATTTCAGGTCCATCAACTTCGATGGTGGCGTTGTCGACGCCCATACCGCGCAGCGCAGCGAGAACATGTTCGGCAGTGGAAACCAGCGGACCTTCGTGGTCGCCGAGAACGGTGGCAAAGTCGGTGGCAACAACGGACGATGTAGAGGCCACGATTTCGCGATCATCGCCGGTGCGGATGAAAACGAAACCTGCGTTGATGTCGGCCGGCCCGACTGTGACGGTGGCCGCAACTCCGGAATGAACGCCGATGCCCGTCACGGTAACGTGCGACCGGAGCGTTGTCTGCCGACTGGATTTCATTCCCGCTTGCCCAAAAGTTCAGCCATCCAAGTTCGCTGTAAGTAGCTCGCTATAATCGAACCAGTTTCGCCGGTTGACCAGCGCCGCGACCAAGGATCATCCCCAAAGTGGAAGAACCTTAACCCTTGCACGCGAGAGCGCCACTCACGCTTGTTTACAGATTGTTACCCCAAACTCGCCGCATTCGCGCCGCCGGTCCGGCCCATTTGGTCGCCGGAACGCAGCTGCCAAACAGGCCCAGAGATTTTCTCAATTCTCATATTTCCGCAATAAAAACAACGATCTATATTATATTCAATCTTCGCAAAAGCTGCTCTCAGCAAAATGCCCCGGCTTTTGGCCGGGGCATTGGGACGTTCACGGATTGTAACAAACTCAGGTGGCCTGACGCCGCAAAAAGGCGGGGATATCCAGATGGTCTTCCGCGCCGCCCTGGGGGGCGACCGGAGCAGGACGACCATGCGAATCAAGACCCTGCGGGGCTGGACGGCGCGCATACTCAGATACCGGGGCGCCGGAGCCGCCGAACTCGGCGGGAACCGGACGCTGCGGCTTGCGCTCGGGCAGCGGAGGCATCGGCGCCATGGCTGGCCCCGAGGCGCGCGCTGCGATCGGCGGCTCGGATTCCTCGTCGCGGCGGCCAAGGCCGACATTGGCCAGACGCTGCAGCAGCGAGGCACGCTTCTGCGGCGGATGTTCTTCGGAGGTTTCACCCCGTGCCTGCCGGATCTGATTCTGCGCGGGCACCGGCAGTTCCTCGAACTGCGGCATACGCGGCGCGCGCATCGGCATCCGTTCGGCCTGCTGCGGAATGAAGGACGCCGGCGGAGCGGCTTCCTGCAGGTTCATCGGCTCTTCGTGATCGGGGAAGAGCGAAGGCTTCGGCGGAATCGGACGCACGCTGACGTCGCCGTAAGCGGCGGGCTGCATCGGGGCCGGAGCCGACGGCGCAACGGCTTCTGCGATGGCGGCCAGCGCAGCGCGATCAATCTGATCGGCGGTCGCGCGAACCGGCGCAGGCGCCGCGGCGGTTGCGGCCTTCTGTTGCTGCGCACGCTCCTGCATGCGCTGATTGTCGGCGCGCAGACGTGCGGTCAATTCAGCAAGACGGCTTTCCGGAGCACCGGCCGTGGTGGCCGGAGGCGCAACGGCGCGGCTGGTAGCCACGGCGTCGATGCCGGTGGCGACCACCGACACGCGGATGATGCCATCGAGCGATTCGTCGAAGGTCGCGCCGACAATGATGTTGGCATCGCTATCGACTTCCTCGCGGATGCGGGTCGCAGCTTCATCGACTTCGAACAGGGTGAGATCCTTGCCGCCGGTGATCGAAATCAGCAGGCCCTTGGCGCCCCTCATCGACGAATCGTCGATCAATGGGTTGGCGATCGCAGCTTCCGCTGCGGTCAGCGCGCGCTTTTCGCCCGTCGATTCGCCGGTGCCCATCATCGCCTTGCCCATTTCGCGCATCACGGCGCGAACGTCGGCGAAGTCGAGGTTGATCAGACCTTCCTTCACCATCAGGTCGGTGATGCAGGCAACGCCCGAATAGAGCACCTGGTCGGCCATGGCGAAGGCATCGGCGAACGTGGTCTTCTCGTTGGCTACGCGGAACAGGTTCTGGTTCGGGATGATCAGCAGCGTATCGACCACCTTCTGAAGCTCGGCAATGCCGGTTTCAGCGGTGCGCATACGGCGCTGGCCTTCGAAGTGGAACGGCTTGGTGACGACGCCGACGGTGAGGATGCCCATTTCGCGCGCGGTAGCCGCGATGACCGGAGCCGCACCGGTGCCGGTTCCGCCGCCCATGCCGGCGGTGACGAACACCATGTTCGCGCCCGTGAGGTGATCCTTGATCTCGTCGATGACTTCCTGGGCTGCCGCAGCGCCCACGTCCGGCTGCGAACCCGCGCCGAGACCCTGAGTCACCTGGGTGCCCATCTGCACGATGCGTTCGGCCTTCGACATGGTCAGGGCCTGCGCATCGGTATTGGCGACGACGAAATCAACGCCCTGCAATCCGGCGGTAATCATGTTGTTGACCGCGTTGCCGCCCGCACCGCCCACACCGAACACGGTGATGCGGGGCCTCAGCTCGCGTACATCAGGGGGGGTGAGATTGATGGTCATGGTAGCCTCTCGATTATGCGCGCGCGTGGGGGCTTGGGCTGCACGCCAAAGCGGTTGATGAATTGGTCCGATCCGGTGTTGAGATCATCAGAAGCCCTCTCGAAGCCATCTGCCGACCTTTCCGAAATAGCCGTTGGTCCCTGTCACAAGTTGCCGCGTGTGCCGCGGTTCGACGTGTTCTAGATGTGCGAATTGCGGATAGACCAAGAGACCAGTCGGCACCGCGAAGGATGCGCTCTTGGCTTCATTGGGCAGCCGCGAGAATCCCAGCGGGCGGCCGATGCGCACCTCCCGGCCCAGAATGCGGCTGGCAAGATCGGGAATGCCGGTGAGCTGCGACGCCCCGCCGGTCAGCACCACTCGCGCCCGCGGCTCTGCCGCAAAGGGGGAATCCGCGAGCCGGTCCCTGACCATCTCAAAAATCTCCTCGACCCGCTGCTTCACGATGTTCGCAATCGTGGCGCGGGAAACAATCTGCGGTGCGTCTCCGTCATGACCGCTTACCGTCGGCACGCTCATGACTTCGCGCGCGTCAGAACCACCGGTCAGCACGGTGCCATATAACGTCTTGATTCGCTCGGCATCCGCAATGCACGCACCCAAACCGCGCGCCAGATCCATCGTCACATGCTGTCCGCCGACGGCGAATCCGCTGGCGTGCACGCACTGCCCGGCGGAATAGGTCGCAATCGTCGTGGTCCCTGCACCCATTTCGACAACCGCAGCGCCGAGATCGGCTTCGTCGTCTGTCAGGACCGACAGGCCGGACACATAAGGACCGGCAGCCATCGCCTCGACATTGAGGTGGCAGCGCTCGACCACCAGCATCAGGTTCTTCGCTGCCGTGGCATCGGCAGTCATGACATTCATGTCGATGCCGAAGTGCCGGGCGACCATGCCGCTCGGGTCGCGCACGCCCTTGACGCCGTCCAGCGAATAGGTCGCAGGCAGGACGTGGAGCACGGTGCGGCCCGGCGGCGTCGCATGATGCATTCCGGCGCTGATGACACGGCTCATGTCGGCAGGCGTCACGCCGCCGCCGCGCAATTCCGAGGAAGCCTCGACCATGCTGCCTTGCAGGCGTCCAGCCGACACCGACAGCAGCACCGATTCGACACGAACCTTGGCCATCCGCTCGGCCAGCGCCACCGCCTGGCGCACGGCCTGCTCGCATTCGTTGAGATCGACCACCGCGCCGGCCTTGACGCCGCGCGACTGGATATGGCTGAGCCCGATCAGTTCGACCGAATGGGTACGCCCGCGCAGCGCGTCGCTCGGCGCACAGGGCTTCAGCCGCGCAATCAGACAGGCGATCTTGCTGGTGCCGATGTCCAGCGCAGCCACAAGCGCCGTCTTGTTCGGCGGCATCTGCCGGGTCTTCGGGGTCTGAACGCCATCGAGACTGGTCATGCGCTTCCAGCCTTCTTCGGTGTTTTCTTGTCCTTGAGCAGGTCGTTGCGCGCCTTGGCCGCCTCTTCCGACAGGCGCACGGTCAGACGATCCGGCAGCCGCATGTCGATAGCGGTGATGTCGCGCGAGAAAAGCCCGGTCTCCTTGTCCATCTTGGACAGGGTCGCCAGCGCTTTCTCGACCTCGAATTCGGGCAGACGCACATCAATCCCGTCCGCCAGACGGAGATTCCAGCGGCGCTCGCCGACGAAAACGATCGCCTTTACCTGGGAGCGCACCTGCGGATATTGCGCCAGCAGGCCGAGGAAATCCCTGGCGCGGGTTTCAGCACCCTTGCCCACCACCAACGGCAGCGACACGAATCGCCGCGCCACATACGGCTCCAGCACCGTGCCGTCGGACGAAATCACGGACACACGGCCATTCTCTTGCCAAAGAGCGAACGGCGACCGCTCGGTAATGTCGATCTGCAACTGGCCCGGATAGAGCTTTTGCACCGTTGCATCGGCAATCCACGGATCGGCCTTCAGCTTGTCGCGCGCCGCCGCCGCATCGAGAAACAACAGCGACGAGCGCCCGTTGACGCCGCCGACCGCGAGAATTTCATCCTGCGTGAGCTGCTTGCGGCCGGTGATGGCAACGCTGGTGATGCGGAAGCCCATCGCATTGGCCGCCGCATTGCGCGTATCGCTCAGGGCTCCGAGAACGTCGTCGGTATGTCCGCCCTTCGTGACGCCAAGCACGACGGCAGCAATCAGGACCACAGCGGTCGCGGCAAGCCCGAAGCCACGCGGGCGCCGGCGCTCCAGTACCGCAATCCAGTGCGGCTGCTCATAACGGGAAATCGAGGTGACGCTGGTGTGGCGCGCAGAAGCCTGCCCGCGGGCACGCGGGCGCTGGGCCGCGGAAGCGGTCCTTGTCTGCTGGGGATTTGATTGGGACCTCGTCCGGCCTAGCGACCGAGAGAGGCGTCCTCCACCATCCATTGCACCAACTCGTCAAATGTGACGCCTGCATGCGCTGCAAGCTCTGGCACAAGTGACGTCTCGGTCATGCCGGGTTGGGTGTTCACTTCGAGGCAGGACAATCCCCCGATACCCTCGATGCGATCGTCGTAACGGAAATCCGCACGGCTTACGCCCCGGCAGCCAAGCGCAACATGCGCCGCCAGCGTTAACCTTCGGACTTCCTGGTAAACAAAAGGTAAAATAGGTGCAGGCAGGATGTGTTTTGATGCGCCCGGAGAGTACTTTGCCTCGTAATCGTAGAATTTAATTAAAGGTACGATCTCGATGACCCCGGTCGGCTCGCCGTTGATGACGGCGCAGGTGAGTTCCTTCCCCGCAACGTACTTTTCGACCAGAAGCTGGTCGCCATGGGGCCAGTCTTCCCGGAACAGCTCCTGCGGCGGATGAGCATGGGCCTCGGTGACGATAAAAACCCCAACGCTGGAGCCATCCGCCACCGGCTTGATGACATAGGGCGGCGCCATGGCGTGGCCCTTTGCCACTTCGGCGCGGGTCAGAGTCAGCCCTTCCGGCACCGGCACCCCCGCCGTGGCCATCACCGTCTTGGCCAGGTCCTTCTGCATCGCCAGCGATGACGCCAGCACGCCGGAATGGGAATAGGGAATCCCGAGCGTCTCCAGCACACCTTGAATGGTGCCGTCCTCGCCCGGCCTGCCGTGCAGCATCACCAGCGCGGCATCGGGCTTCAACTGATCGAGGACCGTTGCGATGTCACGTTTCACATCGATGCGCGTGATGCGATAGCCCTTGCGCTCCAGCGCATCGGCGCAGGCCTTGCCCGAACGCAACGAGACTTCCCGCTCGGACGACCATCCGCCCATCAGAACCGCGACATGCTTGAATCGAGTCATGAGATCTCCCAATCGGCTCTACCTACGCTGATTTGGGCCGATGACCAAGCCGCGGCGAGTCGGATATTGTGGCCGAAAAGAGAATCAAGGTGCGGCACGCTCAGAGTCGAACCTCAACCAGAGAATTGTTTTCATGATCCGCGCCTGGCTCGATCTGCCGCCCGCCGGCATCTTTGCCGTGCTGTTCGTTCTGTATTTCGGAATGACGCTACTGCTTGCCGCAATGACCTTTTGCCGTCCGCTGAAAAAACCCGTGCAATCGCTGAACGGCGTGGTTGCGCCGTTTTTCAGCGGCGTCGCCATCCTGTTCGCTCTGCTGACAGGATTTCTCGCCAATGACGTCGCAGTCCGCGGACGGTTAGCCTATAGCGCGGTTCATGCCGAGGCCGGCGAATTGCGGAATGTGCACACTCTCAGCGTCGCCTCCGCATCGGACATGCGCACCATCCGCGCCGCCCTGAAAACCTATGTGAACTCCGTCGTCACCGAAGAATGGCCCGCCATGGACGAGATGCGGTCGTCACCGACCACCGCATCGGCCTACGACAATCTGCTGCACGAGGTGAGCGTACCGTCGATTGCAAAGGACTCGGGGCAAGCTGTGCATTCGGCATTGCTGACAGCCACCGTGCGCGCCGGCACCGCACGCAATGATCGTCTGGCACTTGCGGGGGATCACACCAATGACCTGAAATGGCTGGTTGTGATCGCCCTCGGTCTTTTGACTCAGGTCGGAATCGCTCTGGCCCATCTGGAGAAGCCTCGCGCGTTCATGGCGTCGCTTTCGGTGTTTGCTTGCGCGGCAATTGTCGCGCTCGGCATTATCGCGCTTCAGGAATACCCGTTCGACGGCACGTTCCAGATCTCACCAGATCCGATCAAGGCGCTGCAGTCGCTGAGCGATTGAGCGTTCGGCGATAAGTTCCGACAAGCGCTAATACGCAGGCCCGCCGGCGGACTTGCGGAACCCGGTTGTCTGGCTCAGGCAACGCTCGGCGAACACCAGCGGCGGCATGGGTTTGCCGAAGAAATAACCCTGCCCCTTGTCGCACTGGCGCAGACGCAGAAAATCCAGATCCTCGGCGCCTTCCACACCCTCCGCCACGACATTCAAACCGAGCTTGCGAGCCATATCGATAATGCCAGCGACGATCACACGATCCTTTTCGGAAATCCGCATCAGTTGGATAAAGCTCTTGTCGATCTTGATGCAGGTGACCGGGAACGATCGGAGCAGGTTGAGAGAGGCAAAGCCCGTTCCGAAATCATCGAACGACAAAGCGACGCCCAGCCGCCGGACCTGATCGAGCTGGTCGAGTATCCGGTCCTGCTGGGACAGAATGATGTTCTCCGTGATCTCCAACTCCAACCCTGCCGGAGGAAGAGAATGCTTTTCAAGAGCGTCGGCGACCTGTCGCGGCAAATCCCCGCTCCGGAATTGCGCGGGAAAGAGATTGACGCTCACCTTGAAGTCCGGAGCGATCTCGCGCCAGACCGCTGCCTGCGCGCAGGCCGTTTCCAGCACCCATCCGCCGACGGGAGCGGCGAGGACGCCGCCGTCGAGCGCCGGAAGAAAAGCCGCCGGTGCCAGAAGGCCTCTTACCGGATGATTCCAGCGGATCAGCGCTTCGGCGCCGATGATTGAACCGTCTTCCAGATTGACCTGCGGCTGATAGAACAGCACGAATTCATTCCGCTCAAATGCGCGATGCAGTTCAGCGTCGTACATGCGGCGGGCGACCGCTTCCGCCCGAAGGGCCGGAGTGAAGAAATAAACGCTTCCTCGCCCGCTCTGCCTCGCCTGAAACAGGGCCAGTTCGGCGCTGCTCATCATTTCTTCAACCGTGTCCCCGTGCTCGGGAACGATCGCAATTCCGCAATTGGCGGAGATACGGATCTCCTGTCCATTCACGACGAACGGAGCTCCGATCGCATCAATGACGCGATGTGCCAAGGCCGAGACCGACAACGGATCCGGCTGATCGACCAGCACGGCAAACTCATCGCCTCCGATCCGCGCGACTATTCCGTCCAGCGCCGTCGTCCGGATTCGCCGCCCAACTTCGATGAGCACTGTATCGCCGACCTCGTGGCCGAGCGTATTGTTGACGTCGGTAAAACCGTCGAGATCCGCGAAGATCAGGACGAGCGGCCGCCGCGCAGCAACGGCCTCGGTGAGGCGCTGATGCAGCATATTCCGGTTGGGCAATCCAGTGAGACTGTCATAGTTGGCGAGGTGAAAAAGTGCGTCGTGTTCCCGGCGATGCTCGGTCATGTCGCGGACGATCGCACCAAAAGAGATATTGTTGCCTTCGTACCAGCGCGACCAGTGCAACTCGGCGGGGAAGCTTTCGCCATTCGATCTCAGGCCAATGAGCGCCGTTCCGGTTTTCTTCGGCTCGCCTCCGTTTTTCACACGGTCGATGGCGGCCTGAATCAAGGAATGGTTTTCCCTGGCGACGAGCGTATAGACCGATTTTCCGATCATCGCGCGCTCAGAGCGGCCGAACATTGCGGACGCCGCCGGATTCAGCGTGGTGATAGAACCATGCTCATCGAAACACAGGATCGCATTTGGCGACGTGGCCGCACTGGCCTCAAACTGGTTGAACGATGTCGACGCGACTTCAAGCCGCCGCAGTTCGAGCTTGTCTGACACAAGCTTGGCCATCTCCTTGAGACGTGCCCGCTCCTGCGTCGAGAACGACGCATGCGGCTTCGAATCAATGACACAGAGAGCGCCGAGCGCATGCCCGGACGCAGCCCTGAGAGCAACGCCCGCATAGAAGCGGATCATTCCCGCTTCGACAATCGGGTTATCGTGGAAACGCGCATCGAGCGTCGCATCCTCGACAACCATGACATCGTCCTGATTGATGGCATGAGCGCAGAAGCTCACGTCTCGCGACATGTCGCACTCGCCGACTCCGACGCTCGACGCGAGAAACACGTGGTTGTCACCGATCATGTTGACAGCCGCCGTCGGGCAATCAAACAGCCTCGAAGCCATGTCAACGATCGGATCGAGACTTGGCAATCCCGCCTGCTCGTCGAGGGCATACTGGGCCAGCGCGCGCAAACGTCCGGCTTCGTCAGATGATCTGTCGGGACATTTCACTTCGGTTCTCCCATACACGCCAAAGTAGCGAGAACTACTTAAAAATGCATGGACGCGGAGAGGGTTTAAATGCAGTTAATCAACGAGGCCGACGGTAAAATATACTTGCATCCGACCCGTGCGACTGTCGCCCGGCGCGCAACACGGATTGGAATCCTCGTTCCGTCGAATGTTATTCGACGCCGATCCGTTTGATCTCCCAGTGCAGATCAATACCGGAATTTTCCTTCACACGCGCACGCACCGTCTCGCCGAGCGTTTCGATATCGTGACCGGTCGCATCGCCGGTGTTGATCAGGAAATTGCAGTGCATTTCCGAGACTTGCGCTCCGCCGACGCGAAAGCCGCGCATGCCCGCGGCATCAACCAGTTTCCAGGCGCTGTGACCCGGCGGATTCTTGAACGTGGAGCCGCCGGTTTTCTCGCGGATCGGCTGCGCGGTTTCGCGGTGGTTCTGCACCTCAAGCATCCGCGCCCGGATGGTATCCGGTTCAGTGATCGTGCCGCGGTACAGCGCCGAGGTGAAAATCACCGACATATCGACGCCTGAATTGCGATAGACGAATTTCATCTCGGCATTGGAGAATGTGACGCGTTCGCCTGCACGCGTGACGCCCCTCGCCTCCACCAGCACATCCTTGGTCTCGCCGCCATTGGCGCCCGCATTCATGCGCAGCGCGCCGCCGATCGAGCCGGGAATCCCGAAGTAGAATTCGAGGCCGCCGATATTGGCAGCCGCCGCGGCTTCCGCAACGCGTTTATCGAGGGCGGCTGTTCCCGCACGAATGGTATCGCCCTCGGCTTTCACCTCGCCAAACCCGCGCGGCGAGAGACGGATGACAACACCGCTGACGCCGCCATCACGCACGATCAGGTTCGAACCGACGCCGACGGTATAAACCGGAATATCACGCGGCAGCTTCGACAGAAAATAAGCGAGGTCGTCTTCATCGGCAGGCGTAAACAGAATCTGCGCCGGGCCGCCGACACGAAACCACGTGAGCGGCGCGAGCGATTCATTCGCGAGCAATCGCCCGCGCAGGTCGGGCATCGCGGCTTTCAGATCGGCGCTGATATCCGGGAAGCTCACGCGTTTACCCCAGCGCCTTTAGCTCGCCCGGCAACGCGTAGGCCCACTGCGTGATGTTGCCAGCCCCGAGGCAGACCACGAAGTCGTCGGGCCTGGCAATGTCACGCACCACCGACGCCAACTTGTTCGCGGCGGCCAGCGGGATCACCTCGCGATGTCCGTGCGCCCGCAGACCCTGCACGAAGGAATCGCGATCGATGCCGGGAATCGGATCTTCGCCAGCTGCATAGACATCGGCAACAATGACCGTGTCCGCGTCGTTGAAGCAGGTGCAGAATTCCTCGAACAGCGACTGCAGGCGCGTGTAGCGATGCGGCTGCACGACGGCGATGACCTTGCCCTTGGTGGAATCGCGCGCAGCTTTCAGCACAGCGGCAATCTCCACCGGATGATGACCGTAATCGTCGATAATGGTGACGCCGTTCCATTCGCCGGTGCGCGTGAAGCGGCGCTTCACGCCGCCGAAACCGGCCAGCGCCTTGCGGATCGCATCGTCGGAAATCCCGATTTCATGCGCAACAGCAATCGCCGCTGTTGCGTTGAGCGCGTTGTGACGGCCCGGCATCGGCAGCATCAGATCTGGAATCTGATGGGCAACTTTGGTCTTGCGATGGCGGAATTCGACCTTGAATTTCGATCCGCCGCTGAAAGGCTCGAGATCGACCAGCCGCGCATCGGCCTGCGGGTTCTCGCCATAGGTGATGATGCGGCGATCCTCGATCTTGCCGACGAGGGCCTGCACCACCGGATGATCGATACACATCACCGCAAAACCGTAGAAAGGGACGCCTTCGACAAAAGCTCTGAACGCATCCTGCACGGCGTCGAAGGTCTTGAAGTGATCGAGATGCTCGGGATCGACATTGGTGACGATGGCAACATCGACGGGCAGCTTGAGGAAGGTGCCGTCGCTCTCGTCGGCCTCCACCACCATCCACTCGCCCGCGCCGAGGCGCGCATTGGTGCCGTAGGCATTGATGATGCCGCCGTTGATCACGGTGGGGTCGAGAGCACCGGCATCGAGCAGCGTCGCGACCATCGAGGTCGTGGTGGTCTTGCCATGGGTGCCTGCGATGGCGATGCAGCTTTTCAAGCGCATCAGTTCGGCCAGCATTTCAGCCCGGCGCACGACGGGAATACGCAAGCCGCGTGCAGCGACCAGTTCGGGATTGTCGCGCTTGATGGCAGTGGAGACCACCATCACGTCCGCGCCGTTCACGTTCTCGGCCTTGTGGCCGATGCTGATCTTGATGCCCTTGTCGCGCAGCCGGGTGACGTTGGCATTCTCGGACGCGTCCGAGCCCTGCACGGTGTAACCGAGATTGCACAGCACTTCGGCGATGCCGCTCATACCGATGCCGCCGATACCGACGAAGTGAATGGGTCCGATCTCGCGCGGCAGTCTCATAAATGTCTTCCAGTCATGGGGGATGCCGTCTCGGCATCCATGGCGTTCTTCAAACAGACGGAGCCGACCGGGACAAGCCCGACCAGCTCCGAAAAATACACGATTCTTTTCCGATGGGGCCGGAAAGGCCCGACTCAGCCCTACTCGGCGGCTTCAGCGCGCGCAGTCCCGGGAACCGGCTTCGTGCGTTTTTCAAGCCGATAGCCCGCCATCGCGAGCACCATACCCGCCAATGGCACCAGCGCCGCGATCCACGGCACCGACTCAAGGCCCGGTCCGCGCGCAATCACAACGCCGCCAAGCCACGCGCCGATGGCATTACCGAGGTTGAACGCCGCAATGTTGAAGCTCGAGGCCAGCGACTGACCCGCACCATGGGCTTTTTCAAGCACCCACATCTGCAGCGGCGGAGCGGTCGCGAAGGCGGCGACACCAAACAGCGCGGCGAACACAACAACAGCAATCTTGTCATGGACCGCAAAGGTCAGCAGGGCGAGGACCAGCGCCAGCGCGAACAGGCTGCCGAACACCGTCGGCATCAGATGCTTGTCCGCGAACCGCCCGCCGAGCAGGTTGCCTATCAGCAGGCCGATGCCCACCACCAGCAGAATCGGCGACACAGCGGTATCGGAAAAGCCGGTGACCTTTGTGAGCAGCGGCGCGAGATAGGTAAAGACGGCGAACACGCCGACCCATCCGAGAACCGTGGTCAGCAGTCCCGCGAGTACAGGACCGCGCTTGAGAACCGCAAGGTCTTCCCTGAGATTGAAGGCGTCAGGCGCTTCCTTGCTGGCAGGAACGAGCGCTGCGATGACGGCGAAGGCGACGACACCAACCAGCGTGACGGCCCAGAACGTCGCGCGCCAGCCGAAGTTCTGGCCGAGCCAGGTTCCGAACGGCACGCCGAGAATGGTTGCGACGGTCAGACCGGTGAACATGATCGCGATCGCCGACGCCTTCTTGTCGGAGGCCACCAGCGAGGTGGCGACCACCGAGCCGACGCCGAAGAAAGTGCCGTGCGCAAAAGCGGTGAGCACGCGCGCCGCCATCAACGTCCAGTAGTTCGGCGCGAGCGCGCAGGCGAGATTGCCGATGGTGAAAACGGCCATCAGCACCAGCAGTGCGGTCTTCCGCGGCCATCGTGCTGTCGCGATGGTCATGATCGGCGCACCGGCCACGACGCCAAGCGCATATCCGGAGATCAGCAGGCCCGCGGCGGGGATCGAGACACCAAGATCGGCTCCGACCTCGATCAGGAGGCCCATGATAACGAATTCGGTGATGCCAATTCCAAAAGCGCCGGCGGTCAGCGCATAGAGTGCGAGTGGCATGGAGCATTCCTCAGGCGAATCCGGCCCGTAGCCGGTATGGCCGAGAGATGGACGCAAAGCCACTCATGAATTAGATTGCCAAAAGTAACAGTATTTGTGAAATAAAGTCACAATGAGCACGCAAGACATCAATCGCTCCGGCGAAATGGAAGTGTTCACCCGCGTGGTCGAACTGGGCGGATTCTCGGCGGCGGCGCGCGCCTTCCGCATGAGTCCCTCGGCGGTGAGCAAGCTGGTCGCCCGGCTGGAGGCCCGGCTCGGGGTGCGCCTGATCAATCGCTCGACCCGCAAACTGCAACTGACGCCCGAGGGCTCGGCCTATTACGACCGCAGTATCCGCATTCTCGACGACATCAACACGGCCGAACGCGAAGCCGCGATCGGCGCCATGCCTCGCGGCCGAATCCGCGTCAACACCAGTGTGCCATTCGGGCTGCATTGGCTGCTGCCGCTGCTGCCCGGCTTCTTCAAGCTGCACCCTGGCATCAGCGTCGATGTTTCGCTCACCGACACCGTGGTCGACCTGATGGAGGAACGCGCGGACATCGCCATTCGTGTGGGACCGTTGCGCGAGTCTCGTCTGCTCGCCCGTAAGCTCGGCGAAAGCCGTATGGTGGTGGTCGCCGCACCGTCCTATCTCGCGGAGCACGGCACACCGCAATCTCCAAACGATCTGACCAAACACAACATGCTGGGATTCTGTTTCTCCAAGCAGATCGACGGCTGGCCGTTTCGCGACGGCAATAGTGGAACGATCTCTGTCTCACACGTTGGAAATTCACTCGTCTCCGATGGCGAAGCGATGCAGAAGCTGGCGGCAGCAGGCGCAGGCCTCGCGCGGCTGGCACGCTTCCATGTCGATGCAGACATCAAGGCGGGACGCCTGATGACAGTGCTCGAAGACTTCAATCCCGGCGATCTCGAACCGGTCCACGCCGTCTTTCTCGGTCATGGCGGACATCTGCCTGCACGCGTTCGTGCATTTCTGGATTATCTGGTCGAGAACGTGCGGCTTTAGATTTCCGCGACCTTCATCAGCAGGTCCGCGAGCCGCTCGGCGGCATCAAGCCTGCCGACAGTGCGGGCACTTGTCGCCATTGCGGTCAACCGTGCCGGATCGGCCGCGAGCGCGGAGATTTCAGAAGCGAGACGATCAGGCGTGAATTCGGTTTGCGGAATCCGGATCGCGCCGCCCGCCCTCTCCAGCACACCGGCATTGGCATGCTGATCCTGATCGATGGCACCGGGCAGCGGCACAAGAATCGACGGGCGCCCGATCGCTCCGAGTTCAGCGACAGTTCCCGCCCCCGATCGCGACACGACGAGATGCGTGGCGGCGAAGCGCGCGGGCAAATCGGTGAAGAACGGCGCAAGTTCGGCTTCGATCTTGAGCTTGTCATAGATGGCGCGCACGCGCGGCATATCTTCTTCACGCACCTGCTGAACGAGGCTCAGTCTGCGCCACAATGCCGGTTCAAGTCGCTCGATAGCGGGCGGTACGATGTCAGCCATGATGCGCGCGCCCTGACTGCCGCCCACCACCAGCAGACGGAATGGACCATCAGCAGTCGGAGCGGCATAAGGCACAGCGGCGGCGGCCAGGATCGCAGGCCGCATCGGCGTGCCGGTCACCGTCGTCTTGTCCGCGAGCGAGGGATCGCGATCGAGAACACCGGGCAGCGACGTCGCAATCGCGCTCACCCGCGCCGAGAGCAGACGATTGGCACGGCCAAGCACCGCATTCGAATCGTGAATGACGGTCGGGATGCCCAGCAGCTTTGCCGCGATCAGGGGCGGCAGCGTTGGATAGCCGCCGAACCCGATCACGGCCTTTGGCTTGCGGGACATCAGCAAAGCGAGCGCTTTTATCCCTCCGGCAGCGAGCATCGCGCCGGTCCGCGCCAGCGCCCATGGCGTGCGGCCGCGCACGGTCTCGCTTGGCACCACATCCATCATGTCGCGGGTGAACATCCCGCCATAACGCAGCGCACGGGAATCCGTCATCAGCCGCACATCGACACCGCGCTTTATCAGAGCAACGCCAAGTGCCTCGGCGGGAAACAGGTGGCCGCCCGTTCCGCCCGCCGCCAGCATGATGAGAGGTTTGTCAGGCATCGGAATATCCGCGTATTACGCGAAGCTGTGCGCGGCACGGGCCGCGCCCATCGATTCCATTTCGACGCGCGGGCGCTGCCGCGTCAGCGCCAGCAGCATACCCACGCCATAAGCCAGCGAGATCATCGACGAACCGCCATAGGAAATGAACGGCAGCGTCATGCCCTTTGCCGGCATCAGATGCAGGTTCACCGCCATATTGATGGAAGCCTGAATGCCGAACATGATCGCGAGCCCCGCCGCGGCGAAGCGCGCGAACAGATCCTCGCTGGCATAGGCGCGCGACAACGAGCGAATGACGATGAAGGCGAACAGCGCCAGCAGTGCGAGGCACAGGATGATGCCGAACTCCTCGGCTGCGACCGCGAACACGAAGTCGGTATGGCTGTCCGGAAGAATACGCTTCACGGTGCCTTCGCCCGGTCCCTGACCGAACCATCCGCCGTGGGTGAAGGCTTCCATCGCGGTATCGACCTGGAACGTATCGCCCGAGGCCGGATCCATGAAGCGTTTGATGCGGCCCGCGACGTGCGGCACCATCATATACGCGCCGAACAATCCAACCGCGCCTGCGCCCATCAGGCCGAACACCCAGATCATGCGCATGCCGGCGATGAAGAACAGCGCCCCCCACACCATCAGCAGCAGCATGGTCTG
Source organism: Afipia sp. (assembly GCA_017308595.1). Lineage (GTDB taxonomy): Bacteria > Pseudomonadota > Alphaproteobacteria > Rhizobiales > Xanthobacteraceae > Afipia. The sequence goes on along the minus strand of JAFKER010000005.1, from coordinate 271,222 downwards.
GCCGAAGTCCGGTTCCAGCACCAGCAGCGTAACCGTCATCAGCAGAAGCGCAAGCGCCATCGACGTGGCGGGCATCTCGGGCCGCTTGGCCGATTCCGCGAACAACCACGCCACCAGCACGACAAACGCCGGCTTGAGCGATTCGGAGGCCTGAATGTTGATGCCGAGAATGGTGATCCAGCGCTTCGCGCCCTTGACCTCGGGACCGAACAGCAGCGTCGCCATGACAAGCACGATGCTGATCGCGAACACGATCAACGCGCTGCGGCGGACCTGACGCGGCGAGAGAAACGAGACGCCCAGCATCACAAGCAGCGACGGCAGCAGGAACATCACATGGCGATTGAAGAAGTGAAACGGATCGAGGCCGATGCGCGCCGCCACCGGCGGACTTGCTGCCAGGGAGAGAATGACTCCGCCGAGCATGAGCGTGATGAACGCGGCCAGCAGCAGCCGGTCCACCGTCCACCACCATTCGCTCAAAGGCGTGCGCTGCTCGCGGGAAATCATGGGCCGTCGCCCCTCTGCCATAGGTTAACGGGGTATTACTCCCGCATCATGGTTTCGGGAGGGTTAAGGATGGGCAAATACGAGAAAAATTCTCGGCAAAGTGTCAAAAAAGCCCGCTCCGCACCGTCATTGCGAGCGAAGCGAAGCAATCCCCCTGAGGGTGTGAGCACAGAAGCTGGATTGCTTCCTCGCCATGCCGCGGGACCTAGGGCCGTGTCAGGCCACCCGGCAGCGCGTGCGCGACCTCGCGAAAACGATCGCCCCGCTTTTCGAAATTCGGAAACTGGTCGAACGACGCGCAGGCCGGTGACAGCAGCACCACAGGCTCGGCCAGACCGGCCGCAGCGGCATCGCGGGCCGCATGCGGCACCGCCTCCTCAAGTGTCCCGCTGATTTCGTGCGGCACATCCTTGAGCGTTGCGGCGAACTCTTCCGCAGCCTCGCCGATCAGATAGGCCTTGCGAATGCGTGGGAAGAATTCGCGCAGACTCTCAATGCCCCCGGTCTTCGGCTTGCCGCCCGCGATCCAGAAAATATCCCTGAACGACGACAGTGCGCGCGCCGCGGCATCGGCATTGGTGCCCTTGGAGTCGTTGACGAACAAAACGCTGCCCTGACGGCCGATCTGCTCCATGCGATGCGCGAGACCGGGAAAGCTGCGCAGCCCTTTCTGCAGAACTTCGGCGCTGACGCCGAGCGCAAGCACGGCTGCCGAGGCACAGGCTGCGTTCTGCGCATTGTGCAAACCACGTAGCGAACCGATATCGGCAACACTCGCGATCCGTGTTCGTGCACCGCCATCGACACGCACGATCGTCTCGCCTTCGAGGCAGATGCCATCAGCCACGGGACGTTTCACCGAAACGCGCACCACGGTCTTGCCCGCCTGCGCCACGCGGTCCGCAATCGCCATGCAGAAGGGATCGTCAACGCCGACAATCGCAGTACCGTTCTGCTGAACGCCTGCAACCAGCCGCTCTTTTACCGCCGCGTAATGCTCAATGGTGCCGTGGCGATCGATATGATCCTCGGTCACGTTGAGCAGGATGCCGACAGTCGGGTCGAGCGACGGCGTAAGATCGATCTGGTACGACGACATCTCGATGACATGGACGCGGCCTTTGGCCGGCGGCTCCAGCGACAGGATCGCGGTGCCGATATTGCCGCCCATCTGGGTGTCGTAACCTGCCTCGCGCATCAGATGCGCGATCAATGCGGTTGTGGTGGATTTTCCGTTGGTGCCGGTGATAGCCACGAACGGCGAATCCGGTGCGTGACGCTTGCGCTCGCGGCAGAACAATTCGATATCGCCGATCACTTCGACGCCAGCAGCCTTCGCGGCAACGACAGTCCAGTGCGGCTTGGGATGTGTCAGCGGCACGCCCGGCGTCAGCACCAGTGCCGCGAAATTCTCCCACGACACGGTCCGCAGATCCGCCGTGATAAAACCGTCTTTCGCGGCTTCCGCCAGTTTCGCAGGCGTATCATCGCTGGCGATCACCTCCGCGCCGCCTGCCTTCAGGGCGCGGCAGCTCGTAAGCCCCGACCCGCCGAGGCCGAAGACCGCAACAGTCTTACCTGCGAAAGACGTGACTGGTGTCATTACCGCAACTTCAGCGTCGAAAGACCGATGAGCGCAAGCATCACCGAAACGATCCAGAACCGGATCACGATCTGCGGTTCGGTCCAGCCCTTCTGCTCGTAGTGATGATGGATCGGCGCCATGCGGAAAAACCGCTTGCCGGTGAGCTTGAACGAAGCAACCTGCACGATCACCGACAACGCTTCCACAACAAATAATCCGCCGATCACCGCAAGGACGATCTCGTGCTTGGTGGCGACTGCGATCGCACCAAGCATGCCGCCGAGCGCGAGCGACCCGGTATCGCCCATGAAGATCGAGGCCGGCGGCGCATTGAACCAGAGAAAGCCGAGACCGGCGCCGAGCACCGCACCGCAGAGCACAGCGAGTTCGCCCGTCCCGGGCACATAACGAATCTGCAAATATTCGGCGAACACCGCGTTGCCGACGAGATATGCGATCATTCCGAAGCTGGCAGCCGCGATCATCACCGGCACAATGGCGAGGCCATCGAGACCGTCCGTGAGGTTCACAGCATTACCCGCGCCGACGATGATGAACATGCCGAACAGCACATAGAACCAGCCGATGTTAAGCAAAAACTCTTTGACGAATGGAATCGAAAGCGCCGTCACAGTCGCGTCGCGGCCAAACCAGACGATGCAGCAACAGGCGGTCAGCGCGATCAGCCCTTCGACCGCGAGCCGCGAGCGTCCGGAAAAGCCCTTGTCGGTCTGCTTCGAGACTTTGAGATAATCGTCATAGAAACCGACAAAGCCAAAACCGAGCGTCACCAGCAGCACGATCCAGACATAGGCGTTGCGCAGGTTGGCCCAAAGCAGCGTCGCGACGACCAGACCCGACAGAATCATCAGGCCGCCCATGGTGGGCGTGCCCTTCTTGGTCACCAGATGCGTCGGCGGACCATCGGCGCGGATCGGCTGGCCCTTGCCCTGGGCCAATCGCAGCTGTGCGATGATCCACGGTCCGAACAGGAACACGAACAGCGCGCTGGTGACCATCGCGCCGCCAGTGCGAAACGTAATGTAGCGGAACACGTTGATGCCGGGGATCGTGCCGGCGAATTCAGTAAGCCAATAAAACATATCCGGTTGCCTTATGGGGCGACGTCATCGAACGCCGCCTTGTCATGGAAACGCTTTTGCAATGCCGTCACAATCAATTTCATACGGGACCCGAGCGACCCCTTGACCATGATGGCGTCGCCGGCGCCGATCGCAGAGACCACCTGCGCCTCAAGTGCGGCCGAGTTATCGGCATAGCCGCCCTTTTTCGTGGAAGGAAGGGCTTCCCACAGATTGCGCATCAGTGGACCACAGCAAAAAACCGAATCGATTCCGTTCATCTTGATCGCCTCGGCAAGACCGCGGTGGAGGCCGGGACCGGTCGCGCCGAGCTCCAGCATGTCCCCCAGCACCGCAACGCGCCGCCCGCGCGGACCAATGTCCGCCTGCCCAAGGACCGTGATCGCGGCCGCCATTGAGGCCGGATTGGCATTGTAACTTTCATCGATCAGCGTCGCAGTGCCTTCGGAAAGCGCAAGCACCTCGCGCACACCACGGCCCGACGCCGGTTTAAGTTGTGCAAGCGCCAGCGCGGAAAGAGCAAGATCCGCACCCGCCATTGAGGCCGCGGCCAGCACGGCCAGAGAATTCATCACCATGTGGCGGCCCGGCATGGCGATCTTATAGGTGATGTCCTGCCCGAGAATCTGCGCCCTCACCGCTGAACAAGCCGGGTGCAGCGAGACATCGATCAACCGCGCATCGGCTTTTTCGTCACTGCCGAACGAAACGATCTGTTTGATCCCTGCAGCCGCCGCGCTCTTGCTTAGCCGCGCGAACTGGGAATTGTCGCGGTTCAGCACCGCCGCCCCGCCGGGCTCGATACCGGCGAAGATTTCCGCCTTGGCGTCCGCAATGGCTTCAATGCCGGAAAAGAATTCCAGATGCACGGGCTCGACGGTGGTGATGATCGCCAGATGCGGGCGCACCATTTTCACCAGCGGTTCGATTTCGCCGGCATGGTTCATACCGATTTCGAAGACTGCAAACTTCACCGACGCCGGGCAACGCGCCAGCGTCAAGGGCACACCCCAGTGATTGTTGAATGAGGCGACCGACGCATGGGTCTCGCCCTGCGGGCTCAGCACCGTGCGCAGCGCTTCCTTGGTCGAGGTCTTGCCGACCGAACCGGTCACCGCGATCACCTTCGCGCCAAGGCGTGCACGCGAGGCCTTTGCCAGATAGACCAGACCGGCAAGAACATCGTCGACAATCAGAAGCCGCGCATCCGCGGGAAATTTATCTGCATGGCCCTTCGCAACCACCGCAAGCGACGCGCCGTTGTTGAGTGCGGCCTCGACGAAATCGTGGCCGTCATGCACATCGCCCTTGATTGCGAAGTAAGCTTCGCCCGGCGTGACGGTGCGGCTGTCGATTGAAATCCCGGTGATGTCATCCGGCAGCGCTCCACGCCTGACAGCGCGCATCGCCTCCATCATCGCGGTGCTGGTCCACAATGCCGCGCTCATGCCGCGTGCTCCGCCAATGCCGCGATGGCGGCTTCATGATCGCTGAACGGCAACACCTGATCTCCCACAATCTGTCCGGTCTCGTGTCCCTTGCCCGCAATAAGCAGCGCATCGCCGGCCTGCAAGCCTGCAACTGCCGTGCGGATCGCCTCATTACGATCGGCAATGTCCGTTGCACCTTTCGCAGCCGCCATGATGGCCGCGCGAATGGATGCCGGATTTTCCGAGCGCGGATTGTCGTCGGTGACGATGACAGTATCCGCATTCTCCGCTGCAATAGCGCCCATCAGCGGCCGCTTGCCCGCATCGCGATCACCGCCCGCGCCGAACACCACGACCAGCTTGCGTTTGGTGTATGGCCGCAGCGCTTCCAGCGCCTTCGCCAGCGCGTCCGGCTTGTGCGCGTAGTCAACAAAAACCGGCGCGCCATTGCGTTCGCCGACGAATTCGAGACGGCCCGGTGCACCCTGAAGATTTTCCAGCGCAGCGAAGACACGCGCCGGTTCACCGCCGGTCGCGATGACAAGGCCTGCAGCCACCATCGCGTTCTCGATCTGAAAATCGCCCACCAGCGGCAAGCGCACCTGATGGATCTGGCCGTCGTGTTCAAGGGAAAGCTTCTGCGTGAAGCCATCGACCTGCGCATCGCGCAACCTGATCGCGTCGCCGCCTCGTCCGACCGTGAGGATTCGCAGCTTGCGCAGGCGCGCGGCCTCGATCACCGCCGCAGAATGATCGTGATCGGCGGCAATCACGGCTGCACCGCCATCCACCACAAGATCAGTGAACAGCCGCAGCTTGGCTGCGAGATAATGCTCGACCGTCGGATGATAATCCATGTGATCGCGCGACAGGTTGGTGAAAGCTCCGGCATTGACGCGTACACCGTCGAGGCGATGCTGGTCGAGGCCATGGGACGAGGCTTCGAACGCGAGATGCGTGACACCTTCTCCGGCGATTTCATCGAGCGAACGATGCAGCGCGATCGGATCTGGCGTGGTCAGCGAGCCGTAGACCGTGCGATTCGGCGAGACCAGACCGATGGTGCCGATGCTTGCGGCGGCAAGGCCAAGTTGTTGCCAGATCTGCCGGGTGAACACCGCCACCGAAGTTTTCCCGCTGGTGCCGGTGACAGCGGCGATAGTCTGCGGCTGGCGCGGATAGAAACGCGCGGCGGCCAGCGCCAGCGCGCGGCGCGGATTGGACACGGCGATGAACACAGCCCGTGCGTCGTTCTCGGGAACGCGATCGCTCACCACCGCAACCGCACCCGATGCAATCGCCTGATCGATGAAGCGCGCCCCGTCGGTCTTGACCCCGGCCAGCGCAAAGAACGCGTCGCCGGGCTTCACCGCCCGGCTGTCCACGGCAATGCCTGACACCGCAACATCGGCGTGTTGCGCGCCGATGATCGCGTCTCCGCTGAAAAGGTCGCGTAGTTTCATTTCACCCCGGTGCATCCAAGCATGCACGTAGTCCAGTCGCAAAACCGGTGCCTGCCCTTGCGGAATACGCGCAGCCGTGCGGTTACCGGCTTTCCTTCGATGCCGCAAGAATAAGGCGGTCGGACGGCGGCAGATCGAACCGCGGCACCATCCCCAGCAACGGCGCAATCCGCTCGATGACCTTGCCGCCGGTCGGGACCGCATTCCAGCCCGAGGTTATGAAACCGTGGGTTTCCGGCAGCGGCTGCGGTTCGTCCAGCATAATCAGGAGCTGATATTGCGGATTGTCCGCCGGCAGGATCGCCGTAAACGAGTTCAGCACCTGCTTCTTGGAGTACCGGCCATTGACGACCTTTTCCGAAGTGCCCGTCTTGCCGCCGATATAGTAACCCTTGACGTCCGCCTTGCGCGCGGTGCCCTTCTCAGCGTTCAGCCGCATCATGTAACGCAGGCTGACGCTGGTTTCCGGTTTCACCACCTGCTTGGCGAATTGCAGCGCTTCTTCGCGCGATCGCTTCAGGAAAGTCGGCGGAATGAGCTTCCCGCCGTTCACGAGCGCATTGATCCCCATCACCGCCTGCAGAGGCGCAACCGCCATGCCGTGACCGAATGCGATCGTAATCGTATTGAGTTCACCCCAGCGCTTCGGCACCAGCGGCTCGGCGCTTTCCGGCAGTTCGGTGCGCAGACGGGAGAGCTGACCGAGCTTGCGCAGGAACGCCTTGTGCGCCTCCACACCCATCGACAGCGCAACGCGGGCGGCACCGACGTTCGACGACTCAGTGAAGACCTCCCACATCGGTACCGAGCGGCCGAGATTGTGGGTGTCGTGAATCTTGAACTTGCCATAGACCAGCGGCGCACGCGCATCATAGAGCGTATTGACGGTGGCCCGGCCGGAATCGAGCGCCATCGCCAGCGTGAGGGACTTGAATGTCGATCCCATTTCAAACACGCCCGTGGTCAGGCGATTGATGCGCGTCGGATCATTGGCCTCGCGCGGATTGTTCGGATCGTAATCCGGCACCGAAACCATGGCGACGATTTCGCCCGTGTTGACATTCGAAACCAGTCCGGCGGCCGCCTTGGCCTTGAACTTTTCTTTGGCTTTCAACAGTTCGTCGCGCAACGCGTGTTCGACGCGCAGATCGACGGCGAGTTGCACCGGCTCCTGCTGGCGGTCGGTGGCGAAGCCGGCGCGATGCAGATCGGCTAGGCCGTTTGAATCGAGCCACTTCTCGATGCCGGCGATGCCCTGATTGTCGATGTTCACATGGCCGATCAGATGCGACACGATAGGGCCGTTCGGATAGACCCGCTTGTTTTCGCGCAAGAAGCCGATGCCCGGAATGCCGAGACGGTAAATGTCCTTCTGCTGCTGCTGCGTGATTTCGCGTTTCAGCCAGACAAACCCCTTGCGGGACGACAGGCGATCGCGCACCTCGCCGGCATCGACGTCCGGCAACGTTGCGGTCAGAAGTTCGATCGCCTCATCCTTGTCGATGATACGGCGCGGCTCACCGAACAGCGACGGTGTTTTGACATCCGTCGCCAGGATCATGCCGTTGCGGTCGAGAATGTCGGGGCGCGCGGTTGCGATGGCATCCTGCGACGCCGTACGCCGCCCGCCATGAGCATCGCCATTGACGGCAAACATGACGAGGCGTCCGCCGATCACGGCGTAGACCAGCGAGAATGCAACGATCGCAAGACCGACGCGCGCACGCGCCTTGGCCGAACGGTCGACGTTCTTCCCGTAAAGAAGCGTGCGGATCAGACGCTGCCGCCATGGCTCGGGAGGACGTGTGATTGGATCGGTCACTGCGCGCCCTCCGGCTTGGGGATCGAACCGGTCAGGGAATCATCTTCCAGCGCAGCCTTGGCAAGCGCTTCGATATCGACGCTTTCGATCATGGTGCCGATCGGATCGGGATCGTTCGGCTTGACGAAGCTCGGCGGACGCGGCGGCAGGTTCTTCAGCGCATCATATTGTATCGCCTCGATCGGGCGCAGTGAAAGGTGGCGCGAGGCCAATTCCTGCAGCCGCTTGGGCGATTCCAGCTTGGCCCATTCCGCCTTGAGGCTGGCGATGGCATCGCGCTGCTGGCGAATGTCGTTGCGCAGGCGCATCACGCTTTCGGTGCGCACCGTGGATTCCATCTTGATGCGGTAGACATAGGCTGCGGCGAATACCAGCGCGCAGATGACGAAGAGGTGGACAATGCGCATGTCAGCCTCCCCTCATCACGTCGACGAGCTGCGGCCAGTCGAACGAGACTGTTTCGGACTGGGCCGGCGCCGGTGTGCGCACCGCCGCCCGCAGCTTGGCGGAGCGCGCGCGCGGATTGGCGTCAACCTCGTCGTCACTCGCCACGATCGGACGTTTGGTCAGAATCTCGAAACTCGGCAGCGCCTGATCGACTTCGGGCAGATGACGCGAGCCGCCGCCGCGCTTGCCGCGCTCGTTGAGGAAATTCTTGACGATGCGATCTTCCAGCGAATGGAACGACACCACCGCCAGCCGCCCGCCCGGCTTCAGCATCTTTTCGGAGGCCACCAGCGCCGCATGCAGTTCGTCCAGCTCTTCGTTGACGAAGATGCGCAGCGCTTGAAACGTGCGCGTGGCCGGATGGATTTCATTGGGCTTGGAGCGCACCACGCGCGACACAATGTCGGCCAGCGCGCGGGTCGTGGTGATCGCCGCTTCTTTTCTGGCAGCGACGATGGCGCGGGCGACGGCGCGCGAGTGCCGTTCCTCGCCGAAGATATAGATGATGTTGGCGAGATCCGTTTCGGATGCCTTCGCCACCACATCGGCGGCCGTCGGGCCGCTTTGCGCCATCCGCATGTCGAGCGGACCGTTAAGGCGGAATGAGAAGCCGCGCTCGCCCTGATCGAGCTGCATCGACGAGACGCCAACATCCATGACAATGCCGTCGATCGCACTGAGGTCCTGCCCCGCGCAGACATCGGCCAGATTGGAAAAGCGATCCTCGACCAGCGTCAGGCGTCCGCCGGAAGACTCGACAAGGTCGAAGCCGCCCGCAATCGCAGTGCGGTCGCGGTCGATGCCGATCACCCGGGTGCCGGGTGTTTTCAGGATCATGCGGCTGTAGCCGCCAGCGCCGAACGTCGCATCGACATAGACACCGCTATCATGCGGCGCGAGCGCCTCCACGGCCTCGACGCCGAGGACCGGAACATGGCGCACTGGTGCATCGTCGGGCGACATTTCAAACGCCTGCCGGTGAAAGATAGCCGCGTGGCGGCCCGAATAGCCCGGCCGATCCGCCAGATCGCGCCCGAAAAGACCGAGATTGGCCCGTTCCGGCGCCCAGATCGACCGCAGCGCGGAGGCGCTGGCGATGACACGCCGCAAATTCGAGGTTCCGCACGGGATTTTCTGGCCAGCCATCGAGGTTGCGCATCGGTGAACCGTAGCCGCCCCAAATCGGCGCGGCTCCACATCCTTCAGTAGCGGCAGTTATCGTTAAGGAATGGTTGACGGAGAGCGTTCACTTTAAAGAAGGTGAATTCCGGCGACTCCGGCGAGCAACCCGGCCATGCGCAATGTTCTGGTGCCCCGAATCCGAAGTTCGCCTCATTCTACAGCGCACGCCACAGCGAACTTCGGATTCAAAAGGGCACTGGTAGCTACGATTCTGTGTGGTTTTGGTTCGCAAAGCCCGCAAAAGAGCCTGCTGCAAGGCACAACGCGGACTTGCGAACCACCACACCAAGTGTAATGGAACTCGCGCGGATGACGTGAGCTGTGCGGTGCTCTATCACTAGCGGACTACCGCCCTTCTCTCGCCCTGTTTCGAGTTGTGTATGCCGCGAGGATCGTTTGAGTCTGCTGGATTAAGTTCGAAGCGTCAGCGTCCCGATTATCTGCTGGGGGAAATTTGCTGAAATGCTGAACTTCGTGCCGGATTCGTCCGTTGTCTCGACCGTGACACCATCGCCGAATTTCGGCGACCGCAAGGGCGTGCTGTCTCCGACCATGATCGTGTTGCACTATACCGGCATGGCGGATCCGGCCAGCGCGATCGTGCGGCTGTGCACCACCGGCACCGAGGTGTCCGCACATTATATCGTGCTCGAGGACGGCAATATCGTGCAATGCGTTCGCGAAGCGGACCGCGCATGGCATGCCGGTGCATCTTCATGGGCCGGCGAAACCGACATCAACTCGGTCTCCATCGGCATTGAGATCGTCAATCCCGGTCATGATTTCGGTTATCCCGACTTTCCGCTGCGCCAGACCGCTGCGGTGATTGCGCTCTGCAAAGGCATCATGATCCGCCGCGACATTCCAAAGCATCGCATTCTCGGACATTCCGATGTTGCGCCTGGACGTAAGAAGGACCCCGGCGAGAAATTCCCGTGGCGGCTTTTGTCGGATTCCGGCGTTGGCCTGTGGGTCGAGCCCGCGCCCATCGTGCGCGGCGTGCAGACCATGCTCGGGCAATCCGGCGACGATGTTCTTGCCTTGCAGGAGCTGTTCGCGCGTTTCGGCTATGGCGTGCCGCTGAATGGCACTTACGACGCCGCGACCATGGATGTGGTCACGGCTTTCCAGCGCCACTTCCGCCCGGAGCGCGTGGACGGAATTGCCGACACCTCGACATTGACCACGTTGAACGATCTGCTCGCATTGATGCCAAAAGAAGCGCTGGTCAGCTAGGCGCTTGACCGAGAAGATGCTCCAGCGAATGTATGTCGGCGATCCGCCGGGAGCCTGTGATCGCCTGCTGGATTTCTCGACGCCGCATACCGGAACGACGTTTTTCGCGCCAAGCCGCGTCATGCTGCAGACGCTTGTTCAGGCGGTGGATTAACCGGTTCACCACTTAACGGACCGGACAGGCCGCCGACGAAACCGCATTTGGCTTGACCGGACGGGCGATAACGCCCATGTCCTCTGGCGTCAGTCGGCCGGACGGCCGCTCCGGCAACGATCGAAAGGTCGCCGGGGAGGAAAGTCCGGGCTCCATCGACATACGGTGCCGGATAACACCCGGCGGGGGCGACCCCAGGGAAAGTGCCACAGAGAACGAACCGCCTGATCTTCGGATCAGGTAAGGGTGAAAAGGTGCGGTAAGAGCGCACCGCGTTTCTAGCAATAGGGACGGCATGGCAAACCCCACCGGGAGCAAAACCGAATAGGGACGGCACAGTGGAAAGTTCGCTTCCGAGCGATAACTCCGCGGGGCGATGTCAGGCCCGCTGTCCGGGTAGGTTGCTTGAGGCGCAACGCAACTTGCGTCCCAGAGGAATGGCCGTCGCGTCTGAGTGGTGAAAATCATTCAGGCCCTACAGAACCCGGCTTACAGGCTGGCTGATACCGATCGCATGATGCGGAAAAGTGGATTTCAGTTTTCCGACAAGATCATGCGGAAGATGGAGGGGTTCGGCGCAAACACGCCGGACCCCTCGCCATTTCATGACGGTTTCCACGCGCCGCTGAACGACGGTATCGCAGAGGCTTGATGGGCCGAACAAATCGGCGCAAGCTCCGCCACAGGGCTGATGAATAACGATCTATCGAAAGGGGCGCGCGCGATGGCTGCGACGACAGGCCGAACGGTCATGGTTTCTCTGGTGCTTGTTGTGGCAATCGTGGCAGCGCTTGTATTTGGCCTTTCGTACATGCAGCGCGAGCGCGCGGTCGAAACCAAGACCGTCGAAACCAAGACCAGGGTCGAAACGAAGGCTGAGCCCAAAATTGAACCCAAGGCCGAAGCCAAGCCTGAGGTCAAAGCAGAAGCCAAGGTTGAATCCGGCTCGGAATTAAAACCCGCAACTCCAGCAATGCCGGCGGTATCTCCGCCCGCATCACCCCCTCAAGCTGACAGTTCATCCGCAACGGCAAGGGCTGAAACCAAGGCCGGGACCGCACCTGTCGAGCCGCCCCGTCCATCAAATACGGACAAGCCCTCGTTCGATATCACACGTGTTGAACGATCAGGTGACGCGGTCATTGCCGGCAGGGCTGCGCCCGGCGCAACTGTCGAACTGTTGCGTGACGGCGAGTCACTCGGTCGTACCGTTGCGGATCAATCCGGGCAGTTCGTAATGACCCCTCCGCCGCTGCCGCCCGGCAACTACAGCCTGACTTTGAGGTCCAGATCGCCGGACGGACAACAGGCAACATCCGAACAGAAAATGGCAGTCGCGCTGGACGCGGCACAATCCAGTTCGCCTGTAGCTCCTCCGCGTGCCGAAGCGCCACGTCCCGCTCCGGAAACTGCAGTGGTGGACCGCTCTGCGCCGGAAGCTGGCGAATCTTCTCAAGTGCGCCTTCCGTCCAAGAAACGCCCGCCGTCCGCCGTGGTCGTCTCCCGCGGCGACAGCCTCTGGCGCATCAGCCGCGCCACCTACGGCTCGGGGGAGCTATACCCCCTGCTTCTGAAAGCAAACCGGGGCCAAATCCGAGACCCGGATCTCATTTATCCCGGCCAGAGTTTCGTCCTTCCCAGGCGGGCGCGCTAAGAACCCCCACGCGCCATCCGGCCTCCGGGTTCCAGTTTCGTCAATTTTGAACTTTCCGCAGCCCCTTCATTTTACCGGGCTTCGGTAAGAACAGGGAGGTGCCTCGACCGCGAGGCCACAGGAAGAGTTGTGTCCAATGGCCATCTCCCCCTTACAATTGCTGCGTCCGCGCCAGCTTCCAGAGAGCATTTATGTCGAGATCATCAACGATCTCTTCAGCGCCACGCCGTCGATTGTCGTCTTCATGGTCAGCCAGTGCGTCATCGGCACCGTCATTTTTCTCGAAACCGGTGACCGCACCATCCTCGGCCTGACTCTTCTCGCGGTCCTGGTGTCCGCCGAGCGCATCTGGATGATTCATCGCTATCATCGGACCGCCGAAGGCAGAAAATTGTCGCGCGACGAGGCCGCCGGATGGGAGCGGCAGTTCGCGATCCGGAGCGTCGCAACGGCCGTCGTGGTCAGCGCGACCGGCGTGCGGTGCTTCATACTGCCGGATCCCGCCGTTCACATGCTGATCGTCGGCGTCATTTCGACCTACGCCGCCGGGACCGTAACACGCGTGGCGTACCGTCCGCGGCTGGCGCTGATAAACCTCTTCATCGTCGCCATTCCACCGAGCATCGCCTGCATGGCTCACGGCGGCCTGATCTATATTTCGCTGGGACTCGTCACGCTGATTTTCCTGATCGGCGCATTCGACATCATTCAGCATGCCTACGACACCGCTATCAGCCAGCTGAGTCTCAAGCGCCGGTTCGCAGGGCTTGCGCAGCGTGACGCGCTGACGGGCCTCGCGAACCGGCTCGGACTCAGCGAGAATCTCGAAACCGTGATCGCCGAAGCACAGCGGGGCGGCCACGGCCTCGCCGTTCACAGTCTCGATCTCGATCGGTTCAAGGCCGCGAACGATCTTTATGGTCACCCGGCAGGCGACGCGATTCTGAAGGAAGTTGCGCGGCGCCTGACACGGCTGACGCGCGCAAGCGATCTTCTGGTCCGGCTCGGCGGCGACGAATTCGTGCTGGTTCAGACCGGTGTGGCTGAACGCGAGCAGGCCATCGGGCTGGCCTCACGCATTGTCGAGGACATCGGCAACTACTACACCATCAATGGTTACACCATCGAGATCGGTACCAGCGTCGGCATCGCGCTGCTGACGGACGAAGACCTGGCACCGGAGGATCTGCTCGCCCGGGCCGATCAGGCGCTCTATCAGGCGAAGCGAACGAGAAGCGGCTATGCCGTTTACACGGTCGCACCGCATCTCGTTCCCTCACCGGCTGACGGCGACGACTTTCAGGATCATCACGCCGTCAACCGCAGGACGGTCAACTCGCGCTAGCTGCTTACGTCATTGCGAGAAGCCATTAGCGCGTTTACGCACCTCTTCGACGCGCCATGGCGACGAAGCAATCCACCTTTTGCTCGAAGATGGATTGCTTCGCGGAGTTTATCACCGGGCGAAGCCGGACCCGTTGGCTCGCGATGACATCCCGCTTACTCGGCCGCCGACATGCGGTCGAGCTCCAGCACCTGCCGCTCGAACAGTGAGCGGTAGATACCGTTGGAACGCCGTGCGAGCGAGGCATGCGTCCCCTCTTCCGCGATCTTGCCCCGGTCGAACACGATGATCCGGTCGAGGCTGCGCACGGTCGACAGACGATGCGCGATCACGATCGCGGTGCGCCCCTGAATCAGGCGGTCCATCGCCTCCTGAATCAAGGCCTCCGATTCCGAGTCGAGGCTTGAGGTGGCCTCGTCCAGGATCAGGATCGGCGCGTCCGCGAGGAAGGCCCGCGCCAGCGCAACGCGCTGGCGTTCGCCGCCCGACAGTTTCACGCCGCGCTCACCCACCAGCGTCTCATAACGCTTCGGCAGCCGCATGATGAAGTCATGCGCGTTGGCAAGCCGCGCCGCTTCCTCGATCTGCGCCATGCTCGCACCCGGCCGCCCGTAGGCGATGTTTTCCGCGAGCGAGCGATGGAACAGCGTCGGCTCCTGCTGCACGATGGCGATCTGGCTGCGCAGCGACTGCTGCGTGGCCTTCGCGACATCCTGACCGTCGATCAGGATGCGGCCGCCGGTGGCGTCGTACAGCCGCTGCACCAGCTTGACGAATGTCGTCTTGCCGGAGCCGGAGCGGCCCACGAGACCTACGCGCTCGCCGGGCTTGATGGTGACCGCGAGCCGGTCGTAGAGCGGCGTGTCGTGTCCGCGATAGTGGAACGTCACATCATCGAACACGATGCCGCCGCCTGCGACCTTGATCGGCTTCGCATCGGGCGCGTCGGCAATGCCGATCACCTCGTCATGCATCGCTACCAGCTCCTCCATGTCGTTCACCGAACGCTGGAGATGGCTGATGTGCTGGCCGATATCGCCGAGATAGCCGTGAATGACGAAATAGGTCGTCACCACGTAAGCCACCTCACCCGGTGAGGCACGGCCCGCCGCCCACAGCAACAAGATGCCGCCGATCACAGTTACGCTCATCAACACCAGCACGGCATGCTGTGCCGTACCGACATAAGTATGGCGTGACCATGTGCGGTTGGCGCGGTGGCGCCACTTGCCGAGCACGCCGCCGAGACGCTCGTCTTCACGCGCCTCCGCACCGAACGATTTCACCACGGCGTTGCAGGTCAGCGCATCGGCCAGCGTGCCACCCACCTTGGTATCGAGCGCGTTGGACAATTGCGCCGCCGGCGCGATGTAGTTCGTGGTCAGCGCCACCGTCATGCCGACATAGATCACCGTCATGAGAGCGATCACCGCACCCAGCACCGGCCAGTGCCAGCCGACAAGGATGGTCGACCCCAGTAGCACCACGAGCGACGGAATCAGCGCCATCAGGATGGTGTCGTTGAGCAGATCGAGCGACCACATACCACGCGTGATCTTGCGCACCGTCGAACCGGCGAAGCTGTTGGCGTGCCAGTCGGTCGAGAAGCGCTGGATGCGCACGAAAGCATTCTGCGCCACATCCGACATGATGCGCAGCGTGAACGGAATGATCGCCTTCAGGCCGATGAAGCGCGCGACCAGCGCCGCGAGACCGAGCGCGACGATCGCCGCGAAAGCGATCATCGCACCGCGCCTGGCCGCCGCAGGATCGGTGAGCGCAATGGCGTCGACCAGTTTTCCGGCGAACAGCGGCATGAACACATCCGCAGCCGCTGCGGCGATCAGGCCACCCGCGATCACGGACAATCGTCCCGGCTGATGGGTCCAATGACGAAAGACGAACGGAAGCACCGCGCGCAAGGCGGATTTTTTGTTACGAGAGAGACTCATGGCGTACTTCGGCCGCGCAAGCGCAAGCCGACTCCAGATTAAGGGACAACGCAGCGGCCACGCCGCACGCAATCGTCGCGTGTCAAAGAAACAGGTTGTGGAATTTGGTCAGCAGGGGTTCGCGAAAGCCTGAACCGGACGACCACGGACCAGCCATTCAAGAACAAATGACTGCCGGCAACCTTGCGCGGTGGACCGCGAGGTTAACCGAGGGGATATCCGGAAGCAGAGGCGCGAACGCGCAGGATTCGCGGGGTCGCGATCAACGCAAACGTCAAATTCATGCGATCCTCCCGCGTCAGAGCCATGCGGATATTCAGGGCGAAATCCGCTGATGATGTTTTGGACAATAATTGCGGCAAATTTTGTACCGGCCGATTGAAATTCAGCAATGTCCGCGTTGCCGCGGCAACGTACTTGAATTCCGACTGTCATTCCGAAGCACTCGCAGCACGAGAATACCCGGAATCTCGAAGTTGCTTCCGATGAACTCTTCCGGATTCCGGATCAGTCCGCGATGCGGATTGTCCGGAACGACCAGGGCTATGCTTTCACGAAATACGGCGTGCGCAGGTTCGTAAACGGCCTGAATTCCGCAACAACATGATCGCCTATGCGTAAATCGATGTCGCCATGCGCCATCATGCGAAAGCTTTCCGCCATATCGACCAGCAGGATCGCATACGGCACATGGGCCTTGGCTTCAGGCGTGGCGGCGCGGCGAACAGTGGTCGCGGAATAGACCACACCCTTGCCACCGGCCTGATGAGTCGTCGGCGAGGCATCGCCGCATGATGGACAGAACGCGCGGCGGAAATACCAGCGATGACGGCACGCGCCGCATGACTGATAAAGGATCGCGTCCGCGCCGTCGGTCCAGCCTTTGAGTGTTGCTGCTTCTGTCATCGCACCCGTTCCAGAAACATGCTGACATGGGACGACATCACACCGCCGTCGCCATGAAGGAGTGCCAGCGATGCGTCGCGCACCTGCCGCGGCCCTGCCCTGCCCGTCATCTGCAACTGCGTCTCGACAAGGTGGGCCATCGCGCCGCCGCAGCCGCAATGGCCATAGCTTAACAAGCCACCATGCGTGTTCAGCGGCAGCGCGCCACCAATACCAAAATC
This sequence comes from Afipia sp., assembly GCA_017308595.1. Classification (GTDB taxonomy): domain Bacteria; phylum Pseudomonadota; class Alphaproteobacteria; order Rhizobiales; family Xanthobacteraceae; genus Afipia. The sequence goes on along the minus strand of JAFKER010000005.1, from coordinate 254,212 downwards.
GCCATTGCGGGCACGCGCAGCAGATTCGCCGCGCTTCGCCAGACCAAGCTCCTCGATCAGGATCGCAAGCGTAATGGTGAAGCTGTCATAAATGCCCGCATATTTGATGTTGTTCAGATCAACGCCCGCCTTCTCTCTCGCCCTGTTCAGCGCAACCGCGGCACCGACGTCAGACAACGACCTCGCCGCCGTGATGTGTTGATGGAGATGCGCCTGCCCGCATCCCATGATGCGGATGTGACGATCGTTCACCGGCTCACGGCTGATAATGAACGCAGCGCCACCGTCCGACACCGGACAGCAATCGAGCAATTTCAGCGGTGAGGAAATCTCGCGCGACGCCATCACGTCAGCCACCGTGATCGGATCATGAAACTGCGCGCCGGGATGCTGCATGGCGTGCTGGCGCATCAACACCGCGAATTCCGCCATATCCTCCTGGCTCAAGCCGTACTCATGCATGTAGCGCGAGGCGAGCAATCCGTAATAGGCAGGAATGGTTGGGCCGAGCGGCACTTCGTAATCAGGGTGCCCGACCTGCGCCAGCGTGCTCATCGCGGAGTCACGCGCCTGCCCGGTGAGGCGATTTTCGCCAGCCACCACGAGGATGGTTTTCGCGACTCCCGCTTCGACCAGTTCATGCGCCAGCATCGCCATCGCAAGACCCGTCGCGCCACCGACGTGAATCGCATGGGCGTAAGACGGCCGCACGCCGAAATGCTCGGCGAACACCGTCGCCAGCATCAGATGCGGCATGGTGGTCGAATAGCCGGTGAGAAGACCATCGATGTCGCTGCGCTTAAGGCCTGCGTCAGACAGCGCAGCCTGTGCCGCCTCGGTCATCAGATCGAGGGTCGAACGCCCCTCATGCTTACCGAAAGCCGTCAGTCCGACGCCGCTGATGAAACTCATGTGCCCGCGCTTGCCGTTTCCTGATCCGTGACTGATGTGCCACGGCTATGGGCCGACTTCAATGCGCGTCCGGCGGCGGGCCCATCATGTTGGGCTTTCTGACAAAAAAGACCAAGGTGCTGAGCACCAGATAAAAACATGTCAGGATGAAGAAGGCATCGCCGAAGCTCATGACCACCGCCTGCCGATGCACGATCTGCGACAGTTGCTTCAGCGCCATCAGTGACGCATTTCCTGCACCCTGAAACTTCTGGGTCAGCATGTTCAGCGTTTCGACCGCCACCGAATTGCCCCAGTTCACCCGCTCGTGCAGCCGCGAGATATGCAGGTCGGTCCGGTGATCGAGCACGGTGTTGATGACCGCAAGCCCCACCGCGCCGCCGAGATTACGGGTCAGGTTGAACAGGCCGGAAGCATTCTTCAGGCGCGAGGGCGCGAGCGTGCCGAGCGCGATGTTGTTCACCGGGACCATCGCCATCATGATGCCGACGCCGCGCAGGATCTGCGGCACCAGCAATTCATAAAAATCGAAGTCGCGGGTGATGCCGGTCATCATCCATGAACTGATCGCGAAGATGATCAGTCCGGCGGCGATCATGAAGCGCAGGTCGACCTTGGTCATCAGCCGCCCGATGATCGGCGCGCTGACGAACATCGCGGCACCTGAGACGAACATGGTCTCGCCGATCATCAGCGCGCTGTAGCCGCGCACCTCGGCGAGATATCGCGGATAGATGTAGGTCAGGCCATAGAGACCGATACCGACGCAGAACGAGAACATGCAACCGAGGGCGAAGTTGCGGTCGGTGAAGGCGCGTATATCGACAATCGGCTCCTTCTGCGTCAGCGCGCGATAGAAGAACACCACGGCAGAGACGACGCAGACGACAGCGAAGAAAAGGATCGATTCGTCCTGCAGCCAGTCGTTGCGCGGGCCTTCCTCGAGCACGTATTCGAGCGACCCGAGAAAGCCCGCCATCGAGATCAGGCCCCACCAGTCGAAATACTCCAGCAGCGCGAAGTTGGGCTTATCGAAATCCACCAGCGCCAGCACGCCGATGGTGATGCCGATGCCCGGCACGACGTTGATGAAGAACAGCCAGTGCCACGACATCAGGTCGGTGATGTAACCGCCGACCGTCGGGCCGATGGTCGGCGCCAGCGTCGCGACAAGACCGATGATCGGGCCGACAATGTGAAACTTGCTGCGCGGAAAAACCGTGTAGGCGGAGGCGAACACGGTCGGGATCATGCCTGCGCCGACAAAACCCTGGATCGCGCGCCACAGGATCATCTGCTCGATGGTCGAGGTCAGGCCGCACATGAAACTGGCGAAGGTGAAACCCGCAGCGGAGATCGCGAACAGGAGTCGCGTGCCGAACGCGCGTGAGAGGAAGCCGGAGAGCGGAATCGCGATCACTTCGGCAATCAGATACGAGGTCTGCACCCAGGCGACTTCGCTGGTGCTGGCGGACAGACCGGCCTGAATTTCACTCAATGATGCGGAGACAATCTGGATGTCCAGAATGGACATGAACATCCCGAATACCATGATGAGGAACGCGATCAGCCGGCGCGTGCTGATCGTTTCCGCCGGCGCCGGTGCGGCAGGAGCGCCGTTCATGGTGGGCGATGCGGTGTTTGACGCCATCACACTGTCCCTGAAGTCCGCAAGACCGGACTTCGCACGCGGTTAGCGTGCGCTGATCGGATCGACGTGGTCCGGGTTTGGCTTGGTGTTGACCGTGGTAATCACCGACATACCGGGCCGCAGCAGATTTTCCCGCGCCACCGAGAACGGGACGCGAATCCGAACCGGCACGCGCTGCACGACCTTGGTGAAATTGCCGGTGGCGTTATCCGGAGGCAGCAGCGTGAAGACCGAGCCCGATGCCGGTGCCAGACTGTCGACAACGCCCTTGATCGTGCGTCCCGACACCGCATCGACCGTGATCGACACCGGCTGACCCGGCCTCAGGCGGCCAAGCTGCGTTTCCTTGTAATTGGCATCGATATAGACGTCATCGATCGGCACGACATTGGCGAGCCGCTGACCGGGCTGCACATAATCGCCGACATTGACAATGCGATTGGAGAAAATGCCGTCGACCGGCGCACGCACTTCCGTGAACGACAGGTCCCGCACCGTTTTTGCGAGAGCGGCGCGCAGTTCCTGTAACTGGCCTTCCGCTTCAGCCTTTTGCGCATTGACGACATCCACCTGCACCTGCGCTGCATCCAGTGCAGCCTTGGCGCCCTGTACCGCCGCCTGCGCCTGGTCTCGGCCGGCCTGCGACACATCGAAGGTCGCCTTCGAGGCGAAACCCTTGGTGCTCAGGCTTTCCTGGCGCGCAAAATCAGCCTCCGCACGCTTGATGGCCGCCTCTGCGGATGTCAGTTGCGCCTGCGCCTGTTCGACGGCGCTCGCCTGCGCCTTGGCCTGACGGCCGATACGTTCGATGGTCGCTTCCTGCGTTGCGACTTTGGCGCGCGCGCTTTCGACCGCAAGGCGATAGTCGCCATCGTCGATCATGAACAGGACATTGCCGGCGCCGACGCGGGCATTGTCACCCACGAGAATTTTCGAAATGTGTCCCGCAATCTTCGCGCCCATCACCGTGTTGTTGGCGCGCACATAGGCGTCATCGGTCGTGACCATGTAACGGCCGACAACCATATAATGATAACCGAAATAGATGCCGGCCAGCGCAGCAGCCGCGCCCACGCCAATGGTGATGCGCCTGCGCATCGGAGATTTCGGTTTTGCTGCGTCATCGGCAAGCGGCGCAGCTTCCAGAGCGTCCGCGGGCTGCTCCGCTGGACGTGCGCGCTGCTCGATCGTCGCCGGACGCGACGTTTCGGTCTCTGATGCATCAGGCTCGGGGTGAACAACCCTTGCAACCTGATCTCGGGCAGGCACGGCCATCACGGCCTCCTTCACGTGTCAAAAATTAGCGCCCGGCAGGAATGCCACCGGACCTGCGACACAATTACCATTGACCGAACCGTTCGGTCAATGGTAATTTGATCCATCTCTTCGTATAGCAATCCGGGTTCTCACGACCTTTCCGAGGCCTCGGTCCACAGCGAAACGAAAAAACAGACTAAACGAATGGTTGCCCAGACTCATCTTTCCATCGCGCCACACGGCGATGAAGACAGCGCGAAACGTCATCAGATCATGGATGGCGCACGGCGGGTTTTCATGGATCTGGGTTTCGACGGCGCCAGCATGAACGAGATCGCGCGGGCCGCGGGCGTTTCCAAGGGCACGCTGTATGTCTACTTCACCGACAAGAACCGGCTGTTCGAAGCCATTGTCGAGCAGGAAAGTCTCGATCACGGCAAGAAGGCGTTCAACTTCGACCCTGCATTGGATGCCGAAACCAGCCTGCGCGCATTTGGCCGTGCTTATCTCGAAATCGTCTGCCGTCCGGACGGCGGCTCGGCCGTCAGAACCGTCATGGCGATCGCAGAGCGGATGCCCGACGTCGGCCGCCGGTTTTATGACCGTGTCATCGCACACACCATGCGCTTGCTCGGGGATTATCTGGACGCGCGCGTCCAGGCGAAAGAGCTCGCAATTGGCGACTGTTATCTCGCCGCCGCGCAGTTCGTCATGATGTGCCAGGCGACGCTGTTTCAGCCTTATGTCTTTCAGGTCAAGCCTGCGCCCACCAAAGAGCAGATCGCAACGGTGGTCGACAGCGCCACGCGGCTTTTCCTCGCCGGTTATCGCGCTCCAATAAGCTGATCTGAATCAGCGTTCCCGGACGCGGGACTCATCCTCGATGGAGTCACGGTCTTCCTTCGAGAGAGGACCTTTCGCGAACATGCGCTTGACCCGCTGGCCGATCGAGCCAGTCACGCCATTGTCGCGCAGCGCATATCCGCGCGGTGCGACGCGGGCGGCGATCTCCTCGCCGGAAACCGCTGCGGGCTGACAGATGATGCGCCCGCTGGCGCGGCGCATCAGATCGACATGGATATGATCGTAGTGATAGACGTTCGATCCCGGCGCCAGCACGGTGTTGAACTGCTGACACGCAGCGCCCTGCACATCGCGCAGGAACCCCTGCTCTTCCGGCAAACCCTTCCAGCCGTCCTTCACCGAAATGCGCCGCCCGTCCGCGAGCGTGAACGAGGCAATGTCCAGCGCGTTGCCGAAGGCGTGCTCGGAAATATGCGCGCGCGAATTGCCGTTCATGCCGCGGCATGAATAGGCCGAAATCTGTTTGATTTCCGCAACGGGTGAGCCGAACCAGCGCTGCGCGGCGGGCTGCACCGAATCCGCCAGCCAGCGATCGAGCGCCGACACGATCGGACAGGCCAGCGTCGCGGCCGGCTTCACGGCCACAGAACCGAATCTGCTGACGGGCGAGCCTTGCGACGGACCGAGACGCGGCGGCGTGTAAGGCTGGCTCGCGGAAGGATATGGTTGCGAGGCATAAGGCGCACGCGAAGACGGACGTGCCATCACCGGCGACGCCGTGTCTGGTCCGGCGACCTGATCTTCGTCATCCGGCGGCTCGTTGCCCGGAGCATTCAAGCGCATGGGCGCGCCTGCCTGCGCTGGATAGCCCGGCTGCGAACCCTGATACGGCTGCTGTTGCGATGGATAAGATGGCGGCTGCGACGACGAGTAAGACGGCCGATAGGACGGAGACTGCTGTGCAACCGGCCAGCGCGGCTGATTACCGATACTTCCCGGCGGACGCAGATCGTCGGCATAGCCGAGACTGCTCATGCTCTCGCCGAGCGCCGCGACCTTGAGCGGAAATTCGGCGCCGCAGGCACCCGGACCCGAAATCGGATCGATGCGCACCAGGTCGGCGGTCTCTTTAACTGCACCGGATTTCAGACACGCCTTCTCCGCCTCGGCCCGCCAGGGTTCGCGTTCCGCAGTCATGAAACCACGGCCGCAACCCGCAAGGGTAACGAGGACAAGGGAGCCGACGACGAACCAACACACTCCACGGGTCATCCGCGCAAGGTCGCCGAAGATAATTAAAGACTCTTCAACGCATTGTTATTCAAGGTTTTTTAACCATACGGGCGCGGCTTCCGCACGGTCAGTCAGGAGGCCTGACTTTTTTAGCAATGGAACGCCTTGGTAGCATCCGCGTTACATGACCCAGCGTTGAGCCAAGGGAGACTCCCATGACCATCGTCGGACCTCTGAGCGTCGTAGCGGCCTATGCGTCGTTTATTCTGGTCGGCGCAATCGTGCTAGGCATGTTCTAGTCGGGACGCTGTTCGATATCCGAACACCGCAAGTGGATGTTTGATCGATCACCGCATCCGGTGATCGGCGCGCTCTTGATCGCGCGCGGCGAAATCTGCGATCATGCTTCCCATGATTTTCCGTCAGCTCTTCGACAGCGTTTCCAGCACGTACACTTATCTGCTCGCCAGCCGCCGCGGCGGCGAGGCGTTGATCATCGATCCCGTGCTGGAGAAGGTGGACCGTTATGTTCAGCTTTTGCAGGATCTCGATCTGCGGCTGATCAAGGCCGTTGACACGCATGTCCACGCCGATCATATCACCGGCCTCGGCGCGCTCCGCGACAAGACTCATTGTATTACCGTGATGGGTGAGCAGAGCGGCGTCGATGTCGTCTCGATGCGCGTGGCAGACGGCGACAAGATCGACATCGAAGGCCTCAGCCTCGATGTGCTCTATACGCCCGGACACACCGACGATTCCTACAGCTTTATCCTGCCGGATCGCGTCTTCACCGGCGACACGCTGCTCATTCGCGGCACCGGACGCACCGATTTTCAGAACGGCGATCCCCGCGCGCAGTACGAGTCGATTTTCGGCCGCTTGCTGAAATTGCCGGACCAGACGCTAATTTTCCCCGCGCATGACTATAAGGGCGATACCGTCTCGACGATCGGCGAAGAAAGAGCGTGCAATCCGCGCCTTCAGGTCAAATCGGTCGATCAGTATGTCGACCTGATGAACAACCTGCATCTTCCGAATCCGAAGATGATGGATGTCGCCGTGCCCGCGAACCTGCATATGGGGCTGGCGCAGGATGACGTGGCGCGCCGGGGCTGGTCGCTGACCGCGTCGCAGGCGAAAGATATTCTCAGCCGCTCCGACGTGGTCCTTATCGACCTGCGCGAACGCCGCGAGCGCGAGAAGCACGGCGTCATTCCCGGATCGCTGCACGCGCCGTATCCCGATCTTCAGGACAATGTGAAAGCCGGCGGCGTGCTGCATGACCTCGCCGCGACAGCCCAGAAGCAGCTCTTGTTCTACTGCGCTTTTGGCGAACGCTCCGCCATGGCGGTTCAGGCCGCGCAGGAGGCCGGACTCACCACCTCCCGTCATATCCAGGGTGGAATCGAAGCTTGGCGCATCGCAGGCGGGCGGATTGCCCGCGACAACTGACGGCGCGGCGAACTGATCCTGAACGCTTCCACGCACAGGTTGCGTGGACGTACTTTCGCCTCAGAAATGCAATGGAAAGTCTGTTTAGGGCCTGGGGACGGCGTTGCATCGCCGTGCCGTCACTGTCAAAAATACGGTCTTTCTGTCCGATTGCTCCTTGAGCAGGTGAATACTTTGATCCGTTCCGCCCTGCTCTCTGCAGCAATCCTGTGCGGCCTCGCCTTCGCGCCCGCGCACGCCGAACAAACCGTTCAACTCGCCCAGGCTGCGCAGCCCGTCCCCGTGCAACCCGCGCCTGCTGCACCTGCGGATTCATCCACGCAACCAGCCCAGCCCGATCAGCCCGCGGCGGATGCATCACAACAGGCTTCGGACGAACCCGCAGGCAACGTCGTCACCCTGAAAGGCAACGCGACGGTCACGCGCAACGGCATGACCGGGCCGCTGAAGCTGCAGGATGAAATCTTCAAGGGCGATATCCTTCAGACCGCAAAGAACGCGACGCTCGGCGTCACCTTCAACGACGACACCACGTTGAATCTCTCCGCAAGCTCGCGCGTCGTCGTCGATAACTTCGTTTATCAGGATGGCGGCAAGGACAACGCCGCGCTGATCAATGTCACGCGCGGCACCATGGCGTTCGTCGCGGCTGCCGTTGCCAAGACCGGCGACATGAAAATCGAGACGCCGACGGCGACGCTCGGCATTCGCGGCACGACCGGCGTGGTCGAAGTGCCCGAAGGCGCAACAGCCGCCGCCAATGCAAACAATGTCGGCATCAAGCTTTATCCCGACGCCGACGGCAAGGTCGGCCGCATCGATGTCAGAGGCCGCGATGGCGCGCCGCTCGGTATGCTGACGCAAGGCGCGAGCGGCTTCACTGTGCGCGGCACGATGGTGCCAGGCTTCGGCATGCGAATGTCCGCAATGCCGATGGTGATGTCGGCGCAGATGATCGCGCGAGATCGCGGCTTCACGCGGCGCGTTCACACCATGCAGGGCATCGGGCGCGGCATCGTCTTGCAGCAGCGCAATTTCCGCATGCAGAATCCAAATCGTCCGCCCGCCTTCGGTCGCCCCGGATTCAATCAGGGCGGACAACGCGGCGGATTCAACCAACCCGGAGGCCGGTTCGGAAATCAGCCAGGAAACCGGTTGGGTAACCAGCCCGGTCTGAACCAGCCGGGACAACGCGGACAACAGCCCGGATTGAATCAGCCGGGTCAGCGCGGACAACCGGGCATGAATCGTCCGGGTCAACTCAATCAGCCGGGTCAGCCGAACCGCCCCGGACTCAATCAACCCGGACAGCCGGGTCGTCCCGGCCTGAACCAGCCCGGTCAACCGCGGCAACCGGGTCCGCAAAATCCGCCGGGCCAGCGCGGCAACCTGCAACCGGGCATGCAGCGGCAGCCGGGTCTTGCCAATCAACCCGGACTCCCGCGTGGTCCGGGCGCTCCGCCGCCCGGTGGATTCCAGCGACCGCCCGGCGTTCCCGGACAATATGGCTCGCGGCCGCCGCTGCCCAGCCAGCCGGGACTCGCGAACCGTCCCGTGATCCAGCAACCCGGCATGCCGGGCGGATTACAGCGGCCAGCGGGTGTGCCGGGTGCATCCGGGCTACAAGGTGCAGGCGGATTGCTGAATCGTCTCGGCGTGCCGAACCGTCTTGGCATTCCCCAGGTGCCAACCGCTGCGCCGCGTCCGGGGCAGCCTGCAATTCCGGCGCTGCAGAAAAAACCACCGCAGCTTCCGAAGACCAAACCATTGCCGAAAGAATTGCTGCGATAGGTCGATTGATACCGTCTCCGCGCGGGGTGGCGTGCAACACACGCGCCCTGTAGCATCACGGTCTTGATGCTGGAGTCGCTATGCGCCTGAAATTCATCCTGCTCGGACTGGCGGTGCTGATCGCATCGTTCGCTGCCAGCCTCACTGTGATGAACTGGCTCTGGCCGGCCGCCGTCGAAAAGCCTGTGCTGGCGAAACTGCCGCCGCTGCCGCCGGTGACACGCAACTCCGAAATCCTGACACCTATCGCCATTTCCATCGCCGCGCTGCGCGATGGCCTGGACCGCGCCGCGCCGCGCAATATCGGCGGCAAAGCCGACAATCCCGTCAGCCAGATTCTGCAGAACGCCGACATCAACTGGACCGTGACGCGCGGGCCCATCGCCGCGTCCGGCGTACAGAACGCGCTGTCGCTCTCGACACCGCTCGACGGCAAGCTGACTGTACTCGGCTCATTGTCAGCGGCGAGCGGGACCGCACTCGGCAATGCGCTGGGCAATGTTCTCGGCAACAATGCCGTCAAACAGCTCGGCAGCGTCTCGATCAAGCAACTCAATGCCAGCGCCGCGATCCACGGCAATGTCGGCATCACCGCAAGACCTGAAATCCTGCGCGAATGGCGCATCGATCCCAAGCTCGCGGCGCAAGTGACGCTCGGCGAGAGCAGCCTCACCATCGCAGGCGCGAAAGTCGCGGTGCCCGCGCAGGTCAAGCCGCTGATCGACAAGACCGTCAATGAGCAGATGAGTCTGCTGCAGGAGCGCCTGCGCAATGATCGCTCGCTTGAACAGAATGCGCGGCGCGAATGGGCCAAACTGTGCCGCTCGATTCCATTGCCTCCGGCCGCGACCGGAATGCCGGTGCTGTGGCTTGAGATGCGCCCTGTCCGCGCCATGGCCGCGCAACCGCGCATCGACGCCAACTGGGTGAGCTTCACGCTTGGCCTGCAAGCGGAGACGCGCGTGCTGCCGAACGAGACGAAACCCGATTGCCCGTTCCCCGCGACCCTCGACATTATGCCGCAACCCGAACGTGGACGCGTGAGCATTGGCGTGCCGATCGACCTGCCATTCACTGAAGTGAACAAGATCGTCGAGTTGCAACTGAAAGGCCGCAAGTTTCCCGAAGATGGCAGCGGCTCCGTTGACGTCACCGTCAAGAGCGCGAATGTTGCTGCCGCCGGTCATCGCCTGCTGATCTCCCTCCTTGTCAATGCCAAGGAGAAGAAGAGCTTCCTCGGCCTCGGCGGCGAAGCCACCATCCACATCTGGGGACGTCCGGTGCTGGATCAGGCACAACAGATTTTGCGGCTGACAGATCTCGAACTTGCAGTGGAATCCGACTCGGCCTTCGGCCTGCTGGGCGCAGCCGCACGTCCCGCCGTTCCCTACCTGCAGCGTGCACTGGAACAGCGCGCCACCATCGACCTGAAAACTTTCGCGGCCAATGCGCAGCAGAAAATTTCGTCCATCGTCGCGGACATGCGCAAGAGCGATCAAGGCATTCGCGTCGATGCATCGGTGTCGAGCGTGCGGCTCGGCAGCATTGCATTCGACTCAAGCACGCTCCGCATCATCGCCGAAGCGGAAGGCGCGATCAGCGTTTCGGTCACGGCGCTGCCGAACCTGCAGCAATGACAGAGTGAATGTGTCTGCATAGCTCGCTCACGCAGATGCATAGCTCCAAGCCATTGATATTGATTCACTAATTCTGACGTCACGTTCTCTCCACATTTCCCGGTCACGGAACCGTCATACGCCCGCCGCCGTTGAGCCGGGCCGTTCCGTTGCGTTGGCATTGCGTTCCACGCTGAACCCTTTTCCCGAACCGCCGAGGACAGACATCATGAAACGCGTTTTGCTCGCCGCTGCGGCGGCGACGATGATGATGATTCATCCCGCCAGCGCGCAGCGCGCCAACTACGAATCCATGGTCGCCAGCCACGCTGCCGCCAACGGCGTTCCGCCCGAGCTCGTGCATCGCGTCATCGTCCGCGAAAGCAAGTACAACCCCCGCGCCGTCAGCAAGGGCAACTACGGCATGATGCAGATCAAGCTCGCGACCGCGCGCGGCCTCGGCTACACCGGCACCGCGCAGGGCCTGCTCGATCCGGACACCAATCTGACCTATGCCGTGAAGTACCTCGCTGGCGCCTATCGCGCTGCAGGCGGCGACCATAACCGCGCCGTCTCTTATTATGCAGGCGGCTACTACTATGCCGCAAAGCGCCAGGGACAGTTGCAGCGGCAAGCAGCCAATGCCGCGCCTGAAGGCATCACGCTGTTCGACGCCAACGCGCAGGAAATTCCGCGCAAGCACCGGCGTCACCGTCACTGAAACGAGCTTGTTTGATGTGAGCGACGGAAGCCGGCTTCAGTGCGAAGCCGGCTTTATTTCTGGCTCGGCGGTGTGACGCGCGGACGGGTCGCGCATATGGGCAACGACATCGTTATCGGCATACACCTTCTTCCAGCCATCGACATGATCGAGCAGTTGCGCGGCAGGCGTCTGCCGCCGCAGCAGCGTCGCATCGATCCGCTGTGACGCCAGCAATCTGAACAGCGCGTCCGGATTCTTGAGTGTCATGGCGTTGTCGAGCTCGACCATGAAGCGCTCGCCATAGAGTTCAGTACGCCCATCGATCGCCACGGGAATGCCAGCCCAGATCAGATAACCGCCGAAGTCGTAGTCGTTCAATACACGCGATACGCCCCGCTCCTTCAAGGCGGCGATGGCCGGCGCAAGGCTGGACGCTGGAGCATAGCGATTACCGGCGATAACAAAGAGTGACATGGCCACGATTGCGACAAGCGCAGCGGCAGCGAGCAGTCCGCACGAACGCGCCGTCTTCGGTTTGTCATCCGCCCGCCCGAAACGACCGGCCAGCGGCGCGGCAATCACCATCGGCAACAGCAGCGCCAGCACGGTGATATTGCGCACATGCGCCAGCGCCATATGCAGAAGTCCAAGCACGAGCACAATGCGCATCAACGGCAGCGTCAGTCCCTTGAACAGCGCCACGCCCACGCCCAGCAGCAGACAGATTTCGAAAGCGCCGAGGCGTGAGAAATCCGCAGGACGCCATTCGGTAATCAGCGGCAATGCATCGCCGAGATTGAGGATGTTGCGCGCGGCAAAAATGGCTTCAAGGCCATAAGGCGTCAGGCAGCTTGCCGCGAGGGCCATTAGCCCGAACACGAACCAGCGCAGCAGCATCCGCACCCTCGCCTGCGCGTCCTCCTTGAGGACAGCGTCCAGCGCAATCGGCCCGATCAGCACAAGACCGAGAATAAAGCTGCCGTGGAGATTGGCCCATAGCGCGATCAATGGCAGCAGCCAGTATGAAGGCGCCTTGCCGCGATCCGCTGCGGCAATCAAGCCTGCGATCCAGGCCACCATCACCGGCATGGCGAGCGCATGAGGGCGGACCAGAAAATGCGGCGAAGCTATCGCGAGCGAGGCCATCAACAGGAAAAGGGCCGGCACCGAATCGAGACGCCGCCGAATGAACCACGCCAGAATTGAAAATGCGCCTGCGATGGATGCCGCCGTCAGCACCACCGGCCCGGCCCAGCCTGCGCGCGTATACGCCATCGCGTAGAGCACCTGCGCCAGCCACTGGGTCGAGATCCATGGCTGTCCGTACATCGTGAACGAGAAGGTGTCCGTGCGCGGAAGCGAGCCCGTACTCAGAATCTGTTGGCCGATCTTGATCTGCCAATAGGTGTCGGGGTCAGCCAGCAGGCGGTTGCCCAGAAGGAGCAATCCGGCGAACAGGCACACGCCAAGCACACATGGCAGCATACATGGCAGCATACATGGCAGCGCGCATCGCCGTTCCGGCGCGAGAGGAGCGGCCTGATCGCTCACTGCGGCGCGCCCTTGCGAACATGAACGATGGCCTTGTCGTCGGCATAAATCCGCTGCCAGCCTTCGACATGATCGAGCAGGCTTGCGGCCGGTGTCTCGGGCCGCAGCATCGTGGCGTCGATCTTGTAGCTTTCCAGCAATCCAAGGAATGCACCGACATCCTTCAGCGCAAACGCATCGAACGTCTTCACCAGAAACTCGTCGCCATAAAGTTCGCCGCGCCCGTCGAAGAACACCGGAACTCCGCGCGTGATCAGATAACCTCCGAATCCTGCGTTATGAAGGATGCGCTCCGCCTTGCGCGATTTCAGAACATCGACTGCCGCAGTTGGCGTATAGCCGGGAACGGGCGTGAAGGTATGGCTCGCAACGAACGCGCCGGTCACGAGGGCCGTGATGCCGATGACGGCGATGCTGCCGGTCGCGTTGCCCGATGTCGCTGCAATCCCGGAGCGGCCAAAGCGCGCAGCCAGCGGCTGCATCACCACCAGCGGCGTCAGCAATGCAAATATCTCGATGTTGCGCGTATGCGACAGCGCCATGTGGAGCAGGCCAAGCACGAGCAGGATACGCGGCGGCGAAAGAACCACGCCGCGCCAGAGTACCAGCCCCAGCGCCGCAAGCGTGCAGACCTCAAACGGGCCAAGGCTGCTGAAATCCACCGGCTGCCATTCGGGAATGTAGGCCATGGCATTGCGCAGATCGAGTATCCGGCGCGCCGCCAGCAGCGAATCCCAGCCATAAGGCGTGATGCAGCTTGCGGCGACGGCGCACACGCCGAACAACGCCCAGCGTAACGCCAGCGAGACTCGCTGCGACGCATCCGCATTCCATATCGCATCGAAGGCGAACGGCGCGATCAGCGCCAAACCGAAGACGAAGCCGCCGTGCAAATTGGTCCACAGCACGATCAGCGGCAGCAGCACGAGCGATGGCGCGCGGCGTTCGTCGCTGGCGCGAACCAGACCGTAAACCCAAAGCACCATCACCGGCAGCGCCAGCAGATGCGGTCGCGCGATGAAATGATAGGCGGACAACACCGTCGCGGCCATGGCAACGATCACCGCATGGATTGGCGCGAACCGCTTGCCGAGAATCTGCGCCAGCAGCGCAAAGGCCGAAGCTGTCGCAAGTCCGGCCAGCATCACCGGCCCGGCCCAGCCGAATGCGCGGTAGGATGCGGCATACAGCACCTGCGCCAGCCAGGACGACGAAATCCATGGCGCACCGGTCTTGGTGAACGAATAGATGTCGACAGTCGGAAACGCGCGATGATCGATGATCCACTGCCCGACCACGATCTGCCAATAGGTGTCAGCATCCTGCAGCGCGCGGTTGCCACCGATCACGAACAGCAGGAACAGCCCGGCACCGAACCACAGCCACGCCGGAATCTGGCCGAGAATTTTTCCGGCCGCGCCCGATTTATGCCTGCTGTCGTCGAGACCGGCGAGACTCATGAAACATCCTGAATCCGGAAAAGGTTCTCGATCTAATCATCGCCGGCATAATTCCGGGTAAACTCGCCGCCGCGACTCCCGCCGAAAACAGGCACAAAATTGGTCAAATCGGGTCGTCACAAGGTCAACGAAGCGTTACCCGTTCCGTTCTCGCGTTCCCTCGCCTTGCGGTGCGAAATGCGAAAACGCGTTTCCACGATGCGAAAAAGCCGTGCAGCATCTCGGCACCGCCCATTGAATCCTTCTAACATCAGGTTTATCGTATGCCTTGTTCCGAGGGGGGCTCCGGCGTGGAGCTGAGATACCGCAGAATGCGCGGTGACCCTTTGAACCTGATCCGGGTCATGCCGGCGAAGGGACAGGGATGTTACAGAAAGCCAAATCTCCGCGAGGAGACTCGTCCGTCAATATCATTGGTGCAGGCATTGCCGGCACATGGCATGCGCTGCTGTTCGCGCGCGCGGGCTACGACGTCACCTTGCATGAGCGCGACGACGCGGCGATGACGCAGGCCACCAGCCACTGGGCCGGCGGAATGCTGGCGCCATGGTGCGAGCGTGAAGCCTCCGAGCCTGTCATCACCCGCCTCGGCATCCGCTCGCTCGATCTGTGGCGCGAGCAGGTTCCGGACACCCCCTTCAACGGCTCACTGGTGGTGGCGCATCCGCGCGACCGCACCGATTTCGAACGCTTCGCAAGGCTCACCACCGATTACGAGCGTCTCGATGCGCCGGGCATCGCCAGCGTCGAGCCTTCTCTGGACGGGCGATTCCGCGAAGCCTTGCTGTTCGGCGGCGAAGGGCATGTCGAGCCCCGCGCGGTATTGCCGAAGCTGCATGCAAAGCTCACCGAAGCCGGTGCGACCATTAAATTCGGCAGCGACCGCAAGCCGGAGGATATCGCGGACGGCATTGTGATCGATTGCCGGGGCTTGAGCGCACGGGACAAATTCCCGGAGCTGCGCGGCGTCAAGGGCGAACTCATCATCATCGAGACGCCGGAGGTAAAGCTGTCGCGCCCGGTGCGGCTGCTGCATCCACGCTGGCCGCTCTACATCATTCCGCGCGACGGCAACCGCTTCATGATCGGAGCAACCTCCATTGAGAGCGAGGACACCGGCGTCAGCGTCCGCTCCGCGCTCGAACTGCTGACAGCGGCCTATGCGGTGCATCCGGCATTCGCCGAGGCGCGCATTCTTGAATTCGGCGCTGGTCTGCGCCCCGCCTTCCCGGACAACCTGCCGCGCATCGCGATCGACGCGAAGCGAATTTCCGTCAACGGGCTTTATCGCCACGGCTTTCTGCTGGCGCCTGCCCTTGCGGAACTGACGCTCGCCTATGTCGAGCGCGGCGCAATCGACAACGAGGTAATGCAATGGTCCTGATCGTGAACGGCGAACGGGTCGAGACGAAGGCCACGCGTGTCGACACGCTGCTGGCCGAACTCGACTATGAAGGCACGCATCTCGCCGTCGCGGTGAATTACGACGTGGTGCCGCGTGCACGCTGGGCCGAAACCGCGCTCAGTGACAACGACTCGGTTGAAATCCTCACGCCGCGGCAGGGAGGGTGAAGATGCCTTCAAACAACGGTTCGTCATTCCGCGGCGCGAGCAAAGCGAGCGAACCCGGAATCTCGACGAGATTAGGCGATGCACAATCACAACGGGATTCCGGATCGGACCGCTTTGCGGCCCGTCCGGAATGACGATTGGAGCAGAAGAAGAACATGCTGAAATTCTACGGCAAAGAATTTTCCTCGCGCCTCCTGATCGGGAGCGCGCTCTACCCATCGCCGAAAATCATGCAGGATGCGATCCGCGCCGCTGGTAGCCAGATCGTCACCGTATCCGTGCGCCGCGAAAGCGCGGGCGGCAAGACCGGCGATCAGTTCTGGTCATTGATCCGCGAGCTCGGCGTCACCGTGCTGCCGAACACCGCAGGCTGCAAAAGCGTGCGCGAAGCGGTCACCACGGCGAAGCTCGCCCGCGAACTTTTCAATACGCCGTGGATCAAGCTGGAAGTGATCGCCGACGACGAGACGCTGCAACCGGACGTGGTCGGACTTGTCGAAGCCGCCTCCATCCTGATCAAGGACGGCTTCGAAGTGTTTCCCTATTGCACCGAGGACCTCGGCGTCGCCTCGCGTCTGGTCGATGCAGGATGCAAGGTGGTGATGCCATGGGCCTCGCCCATCGGCTCCGCGCGCGGCATCACCAACCGCGATGCGCTGAAACTGCTGCGCGCCCGCTTCCCAGACATTACGCTGGTGGTCGATGCCGGGATCGGCGCGCCGTCGCACGCCGCCGAAGCCTTCGAACTCGGCTATGATGCCGTGCTGCTCAACACCGCCATCGCCAAGGCCGACGATCCCGTCGCCATGGGCCGCGCCTTCCGTCTCGCCGCAGAGGCAGGCCGCTCTGGCTTCGAAGCGGGCCTGATGGGCGCGCGCGATTTCGCCTCTCCTTCAACCCCTGTCGTTGGGACACCGTTCTGGCATGCCGTATCCTGATCGCTTTTATCCCGTGGTCGATAGCGTCGCGTGGGTCGCGCGGCTGACGAAACTTGGCGTCGGCACGATCCAGTTGCGCGCAAAGAACCTCGATGACGCCGCGGCGCTCGCCATCGTGAAAGAGGCGCTGGCGGTCACCAAAGGCACATCGACCAAGCTGGTCGTGAATGATTACTGGCGCGCAGCGATCGATGCCGGTGCGCAGCATCTGCATCTCGGTCAGGAAGATCTCGACACGGCGGACGTTCAGGCCATCCGCCGCGCCGGGCTGACGCTCGGACTTTCGACGCATGATGAAGACGAACTCGATAATGCGCTGGCCTACAAGCCGGACTACATCGCGCTCGGCCCGATCTATGAAACCACACTGAAGAAGATGCGCTTCGCGCCTCAGGGCATCGAGCGCATCACCGCGTGGAAATTGCTGATCGGCGACATTCCGCTGGTCGCCATTGGCGGTATCAAGCTCGAACAGGCCGACATGATCTTCGCTGCCGGCGCCAATTCCATCGCCGTCGTCAGCGACGTCACTCAGAACACCGACCCGGACGCGCGCGTGAAAGCGTGGCTGAACGCCACGAATGAGGTGATGTGATGAGAGGACATTTCCATCAGCGTCATTCCGGGGCGCTTGCACAGCAAGCGAACCCGGAATCCCGATCAGTCATTTCACTTCCAGATTCCGGATCGGTTCGACTTAGCGAACCGTCCGGAATGACCGGATAACAGGAGGACGCCATGAACAAGCAGATTAACACGGCCGATATCAAGCCCGCCGTCACCACCGGCGGCCTGACGTCGTCACGCAAGATTTATGTCACACCCGACGAGGCCAAGGACATTCGTGTCCCGCTGCGCGAGATCATCCTGTCGGAAGGCGCAAACGAGCCGAACCTGCCGGTCTACGACACCTCCGGACCTTACACCGATCCGAACGTCATCATCGACGTGAATGCCGGTCTGCCGCGCAATCGCCTCGCATGGGTGAAGGAACGCGGCGGCGTCGAGGAATATGAAGGCCGCCAGATCAAGCCGGAAGACAATGGCAATGTCGGCGCCAAGCACGCCGCCGCCGCTTTCAAAGCGCATCACAACCCGATCCGCGGCGTCGGTGACGCGCCGATCACGCAGCTTGAATTTGCCCGCAAGGGGATCATCACCAAGGAGATGATCTACGTCGCAGCGCGCGAGAACCTCGGACGCAAACAACAATTGGAGCGCGCGGAAGCGGCGCTCAAGGACGGTGAATCATTCGGCGCGGAAGTGCCTGCTTTCATCACGCCGGAATTCGTGCGCAGCGAGATCGCGCGCGGCCGCGCCATCATCCCCTGTAACATCAATCATGCCGAACTCGAGCCGATGATCATCGGCCGCAACTTCCTGACCAAGATCAACGCCAATATCGGCAACTCCGCCGTGACGTCTTCGGTCGAGGAAGAAGTGGACAAGATGGTGTGGGCGATCCGCTGGGGCGCGGACACCGTGATGGACCTCTCCACCGGCCGCAACATCCACACCACCCGCGAATGGATTCTGCGCAACGCGCCGATTCCGATCGGCACGGTGCCGATCTATCAGGCACTGGAGAAGTGCGACGGCGATCCGACCAAGCTGACGTGGGAATTGTATCGCGACACGCTGGTCGAACAGTGCGAACAGGGTGTCGACTATTTCACCATCCATGCCGGCGTGCGCCTCGCCTACATCCACCTCACCGCAAGCCGCGTCACCGGCATCGTCTCGCGCGGCGGCTCGATCATGGCGAAGTGGTGCCTTGCGCATCACAAGGAGAGCTTCCTCTACACGCACTTCGACGAAATCTGCGACCTCATGCGCAAGTATGACGTTTCATTTTCTTTGGGCGACGGCCTGCGTCCCGGCTCAATTGCCGATGCCAACGACCGCGCCCAGTTCGCCGAACTGGAAACGCTCGGCGAACTGACCAAGATCGCGTGGGACAAGGGCTGTCAGGTCATGATCGAAGGCCCCGGCCATGTGCCGATGCACAAGATCAAGATCAACATGGACAAGCAACTCAAGGAGTGCGGCGAAGCGCCGTTCTATACGCTTGGGCCACTGACCACCGACATCGCCCCGGGCTATGACCACATCACCTCGGGCATCGGCGCCGCGATGATCGGCTGGTTCGGCTGCGCGATGCTTTGCTATGTCACGCCGAAGGAACACCTCGGCCTGCCGAACCGCGATGACGTCAAGGTCGGCGTCATCACCTACAAGATCGCCGCGCATGCCTCCGATCTCGCCAAGGGTCATCCGGCGGCGCAGCTGCGTGACGACGCGCTGTCCCGCGCGCGCTTCGACTTCCGCTGGGAGGACCAGTTCAACCTCGGCCTCGATCCGGATACCGCACGCAGCTATCACGACGAGACGCTGCCGAAGGAAGCCCACAAGGTCGCGCATTTCTGCTCGATGTGCGGGCCAAAATTCTGCTCGATGAAGATCACGCAGGATGTGCGCGACTATGCGGCGACCCTCGGCGACAACGAGAAGGCCGCGCTCAATCTCGATGGCAAGCTGCCCGGCGTCGGCATGTCGATCTCCGGCGTGATCGAGGACGGCATGGCGCAGATGAGCGAAAAGTTCGTCAAGATGGGCGGACAGGTCTATGTCGAGGCGGAGGCTGTGAAGCAGAGCAACAAGGCGTTCTGAGAACACACTTCCGCACTCTTAAATATGACATGCGAAAGGCCGGGAAATTCCCGGCCTTTTTGTTTGCAGGAACACACCCGCGACAGCCTTGTCATAATCGCGGAATTGAAGCCGTCGTCCAAACGCTGCTAAAAAATGCGTAACGCAGAATCATGGAGTATTGGACGTGGCAAAAGACGCAACGCGGCCCGGCCCGCAGGGACCACAGGGCAAACCCGGACATCCCGGCCCGCAAGGTCATCCCGGCCGCCCCGGCCCGGAAGGCGCACGCGGCAAACCCGGAGCACCGGGCAAGGCAGGCACTCAGGGCAAACCGGGTCCTCAAGGAAAAGCCGGACCGCAAGGCAAAGCAGGAATCCCCGGCAAGGCAGGATTGCCGGGCAAGGCTGGCGCAGATGGAAAGCCGGGCACACAAGGTCCGCGCGGCGAGCAAGGCTTGCAGGGCAAGCAAGGTCCTGTCGGCGACCAAGGCCCGCGCGGTGAACAAGGCCCTCCCGGCCGCCTGCCCTCGTTCGAGGAAATCCTCCCGTGGCTGGAAACGATCTTCGATGCCTACGAAGAGCATCGCGCCAACCGCGCACGCGAAGCTGCCGAGCGCGAAGAAGAGGAAGCTGCTGCAGCCGCTGAATTCGCCGCGCTCGCCCATGAAGCCGAGGAAGATGACGACGACGGCGATCATCACGGCAAGAAGGACAAGAAAAAGCGGAAAAAGGACAAGCGGTAACATGTGGGGCTGGAGATCAACTCCAGCCTCTACTGCTAATTGTATTCATTAATTTTGCAGCGATGATCGAACCGCACGGCACGTTCGCCCGACAAAGTATTGGGTTTAAAAGGGACAGCAGAACCATGCGCAAGACAGCTTCCACCAGCGCACTCATCGCGATGACCGTTCTGACTTTCATGGCGCCGCAAGCTCTCGCGCAAACGAAGCCATCCGCGCCCAACCCGGAAGCGACGCTTACCGAGAAGATGAATGCCTATGTGGGCTGCATCAACCGCCTGTCCGAGCGGTCGTATAGTTCGCGCAGCCGCTATTTTAGCTGGGCCAATCAGAACGGTCCGACCGGGAAAGAGCGGATCATCTACGGCACCTACACGATCTACGACACGTCCGACTGCCGCAAGAATGTCGAGCAGGCCAACACGCTGGAGCCACGCGACGCCGAACTCGAAGCCGCAGGGTCGGCCTATGCCGATGCCGTCAGCAAGCTCGAGCCGCTATTGAAGGAAGCGGACGACTACTACACGCAGGAAAACTACAAGGACGACAAGATGGCCAAGGGGAAGGCGATGCATCCCCGGCTTGTCGCCGCATGGGATGCCTTCGCAAAGGCCGACAAGGACCTGCGGAAGAATGTCGAAGCCATCAACGACAAGCGCGCGCTGCAGCGGCTTGCCGCGATCGAACAGAGCGAGGGCCGCAAGGCGCGCTATCACGTCGAAGCATTGATGATCCAGGCCAAGCGCGTGCTGCGCGCGCAGACCGCCGACAAGCCGGATTTGGCGGCGCTCACGCAGGCGCTGAACGACTATGAGACCGCTACAAAAGATCTCGAGAACGCGGCGAACGCCGATGACGGCAAGAAGATCGGCTCGATGTTCACCAGCAGCGCGAAGTCGTATCTGACCTCGGCCAAGCAGTTGATGCGCCGGATTCGCGACAAGGCGCCGTACAGCCAGGGCGACAAGATGATGATCAATGCGGGCAGCGGCTGGATGATCGAGGGCTCACCCGAACGGCTGCTGCGCGACTACAACCAGTTGATCGACGCCTACAATCGCGGCACGCGCATCTAGCATCCTGCCCAACGAAAAGCGGCTGCGCCCGGCAAGAGCGCAGCCGCCTTTGAACCGACGGGTTCTTACTTCAGCGTGATCGCAAGTCCGCTGAGATCGAGATTCGCCATCAGGCCGACTTGACGGCCGGAGAGTTCGAGCACCGCACCCTTCTGATTGGTCAGCACGATCGCGCGCGCGCCGCCGCCGACTGCAAGCCCCGCACCGGCAGCGCCATAAACACCGGCCACATCCGAAGGCCGGTTGATATTGCTGACGCGGCCACGCAGCACCGTCTTCGATCCGCCGAACACAAGACCGTAGTCGATGCCGCCGGCGGAAAGCGCATAGTTCCTGCCCCGGAAGTTCAGCGTGCCGCCGCCGCCAGAACCGCCGATCACCCAGCCCGCCTTGTAGATCGTCAGAGAAATGCTGCCGCTGTCAGCCTGGGCCGACGACAGGCCCGCTGCAAAGAGAGCGGTGACGGCAATCAGCGCAGCGCGAATGGCGGATGTCAGACGCATGATGAATCTCCGGATTGATCTGTGATGTGAAAGATAAAGTGCCGCGAATGAATTGGTACAACCGAATCAACTCTAGCTCATCGGATGGATTCGGAAAACGCCGATGATGCAAGCGGAACCCAAGCGGCGAACAATCGATCAACAGATTCGGCGCCGCCGTCTGTATCGCCCCGCCACGTTCTGTTATTTAATCGATTCGGCATCACAACGACCAACGGGGAGGTTTCTGTGAATCGCATTGAATGGGATCTGCACGCTGCCAAATTCGAAACGATGGTGTGCGACATCGTCACCGACGAAACCGGCAACCAGATGCCGCGCTTTGTTGCATCGGCCTGCCGCTCGCGAAAAAATCTCGAACTGGTCGATCTCGGCTGCGGCGTCGGCAGCTTCGTCAAGACATTCGGTCATCGCTTCGAGAAGATCACCGGAATCGATTTCGCGCCGCGCATTGTCGCGCGCGCGAAGAAGCGCTGCAGCGACATGCCGAACGCGACATGGATTGCGATGGATGTCTGTAAATCCGCAGACGTTCTCGGCCGCGTCGCCGACCTCGCCGTCTGCCTGAATGTTATCACCTCGCCGCGTGAGGCCAAGCGCGATGCGTTGTGGTCGACGCTGGCCGCAGTGACCAAACCGCGCGGCCACGCACTGGTGGTGGTGCCGTCGATGGAATCGCAACTGATGGTCAACAAGCTCGGCGCGTCCGCCGACAAGATCAAGGCCGGCGGTCTCGTCAGCCGCGACGGCGTCTGGCAGAAATTCTACGAGCGCGAGGAATTGGTCTCCACCGTGTCGGAGAAAGGCTTCGACATCACGCGCATCGCGAAGGTGTATTACCCGTGGTCGGTGGACGGACTGCGCAAACCGCGCGGCTCGAAGCAGTTGCCATGGGACTGGGGCTTCCTCGCGCAGCGCGCGGCCTGAAACATCAGCCGCCGCGCGGGCATTCCTTGTAGCCGAACTCGTCGATGATCCGCGCGCCGGAGATGGTGCTGAAGTCCAGCTTTTCGAGATAGCCCTGCGCGGTCACATATTGCCGCAGCTTGGCGTTATAGGCATTGAGCATCCGCTGGGTCGACCCCGCATTGATGACGTGACGGTTTGCTCCGCGCCCATGACCGGCATGGAACAGCAGCCGCGCGCTGCGTTCGACACAGACATTGCGCACGCCGAGAAACAGCGTGCAATTGGACTGGCAGTGGCCGCGAATGCGAAACAGTTCGCCCGTGGCATTGGCCCGGTCGATCGCAGGCTGGAATTTCTCGATCCAGCCGCCCATGGCGAAGCGGTCGGAGGTGTCGGCGCGAACCGGTGACAGCGCGGCCAGCGTGATAGCAATTAAGACGGCGATGCGTTTCATCGAATGCTTCCCGGTATGAAAGGCTAGGCCCGAGACTTTTACGGCACGGCGCCCGCCAGTGCACGTCTATCCGAACCGCGCCCTGCTCCGCTCCCTTGCCTTTTCCGCTTCGATCTCACGATCGCGCGCTGGCGCATGGGTGTGCAGCGAGGTCAGCAGCTTGCGCGCGCTGGCGGAAACCTCCGCGACTGCCAGCTCAAAGGCAGCTTCATTGACTTTCGATGGCGCATTGAAGCCGGACAGCTTGCGGACGAACTGCAGCGCCGAGGCATGAATCTCATCTTCGGTCGCGGGCGGCTCGAAATTGAACAGCGTCTTGATGTTGCGGCACATGGTGCCCTCCCTCACAAAGCCCGCCCAGCACGGCAGAGGCACTTAATCTCAGCGAATTTTCGCGCCTGTGACGAGCAAATTTGCGACGGCGCCGCGCCGCCGGGGAAATTTCCGCAACAATCTCCTCCGGTTCCCGCCGGTTCCAATTTCCCAAGCCCGTGAAGGAGTTACGCGGAAATTAGGATTTCATTAACCATATCGGCCCACCGTGGTGCCGGGCTGGGATCGCTGACTTGACCGTGCTGCGCCGCTTGGCGGGGCAGCACTCCACGGGAGGTCTCGATGACCCAATACACATCGCCACCCCTGCTGCCACCATTGCCGGACGGACCCGCCGTGGCGCCGGATCGCGTGGTGCCCCTGCTGATCGGCGCAACCGTCGGCGAGATCGAACGGGAGCTGGTCCTGCAGACCCTTGCACGCTGCGAAGGCAACCGGACCCGCGCCGCGCGTATGCTCGGCGTCTCTGTCCGCACACTACGCAACAAGATCCGGCAGTATTCTGCAGAAGGGATGGACGTGCCTGCGCATCACTAGCGGTGCAACGGCCACTCGCCGGGATGTGGAATGCCAGAGCATGACCGCAATGCGGTTTACCGTTTGATGGATGGTCACGATCAGGTTACGGTTCCGTCATGAGGATCCGAACCATGACAAGATCAACGACAACATTCCGTGTTGCCTGCGCCGCCCTCGCCCTTTTTGCAGCGGCGACATCCGCTGCCCACGCGAGGTCCCAGGGAACACCGGAGCAGCGCCGCGCCTGCCGTCAGGATGCAATGAAGTTTTGCCGCGAATACGTTCCGAACGTGCAGCGCATCACCACTTGCATGGAAAGAAACATCCGGAGGCTCAGCCCCCTCTGCCGAACACAGTTCCGGTAAGGCGCGCGACTGGTTCATGCACATTCCTGCCACGCTCGATCAGGCCCGCAGCACGCTCGCCGTGATGCTCGGCATCGCCGCAACCGAAAGCATGCCTGTCGATATCGACCATGCGACCATCGCTGCTGCGACACGTTATGTCTTTCATCTCGAACCGCAGTTCGGCCTTGCAGGATTGACGCCGCTCAGTCCCGCACGGCAGGCTGAACTGATGGACGATCCCGAGCTGGCGCGGCAGGCGGTCAGCTTTGCGACGGTCATGGCGTTTACCGGCGGCACGCTCGATCAGGCCAAGCTGAGCGCAACGGTCAGGCTCGCGGATCAACTCGGTGTGCGCGATGACTTCGTCAACGATCTGGCGCGGCTGGCGCTCGGCGACCTGAAGGACGCCAAGGACCACATGCTCCGCGCAAGCATCGAGAGCATCACGGGTAGCCCGTGCACCACCGCGCAGGCCGGGCCATGGCTGCAGCCTTACGACAAGCAGCCCGACGCCGCGCTCGCGACGCGCTTCCATGCGCTTTCGCGCCTGCCTGAAGATACGTTCGGTTATGCCTTCGCTGCGTTCTATCAAGAGAACAATTACATCTATCCGGGCGAGCCGTCCGCGCTGAATTTCGAATTGGCCGTGCGGCACGATTCAACGCACATTCTTGCCGGCTACGACACGTCCCCGAGCGGCGAGCTGCTGACGGCCGCATTGACCGCCACCATGCACCGCAGCCACGCCATGTCCGGGCACATCCTGCCGGCGCTGCTGAGCTGGCATCTCGGCATTCCCCTCAACAAGGCTGCGGGCTCGGCGACCGGCGCGTTCGAGCCGGAAGAATTCTTCTATGCCTGGGCGCGCGGTGAAGACACCACGCGCGACCTGTTCGGCCCGGACTGGAATTTCTGGGCGGCGGCGATCCAGCCGATCGATGCGGTGCGCGAGGTGGTTGGGCTGCTCGACTGAAGATCGATTCCACCGCGCGCAAAAACGCTCTAGCTTTGTTGAAATCGGGCGGGAGCAAGTTTGATGGCAAAGATCACCAATTCCACCATCGTCGCGGCGCTGCTGTCGTTCAACGGAGGCTTTGTCGACACCGCGGGCTTCCTCGGTCTCGCCGGACTTTTCACGGCGCATGTCACCGGCAACTTCGTCACCCTCGGCGCGGCACTGGTGCACGGCAGCCATGGCATCGTCGGGAAAATTCTCGCGCTCCCTGAATTCATTCTGGTGATTGCGCTGGCCCGGCTCGCAGGTACCGTTCTGCGCGCACACAAACTTCCCGCGATGCAAATTCTGCTAGCAACCAAGGTCGCGTTTCTGCTCGCCTTCTTTCTTCTGGCGGTGCGCTATGGCCCCTTCCCGGATGCCAACACGCCGATGGCGCTGCTGACCGGCTTTGCCGGTGTCGCCGCCATGGCGATGCAGAACGCGGTGCAGCGCGTACATCTGTCGAACCTGCCGCCTTCAACCATGATGACCGGCTCAACCGTGCAGGTGACACTCGATGCGGTCGACCTGATGACCGGAGCAAAGCCTGAAACACGCCCGCAGGTGCGAACCCGCTTCAGCCGCCTTGCGCTGGCGATATGCTTTTTCGCGCTCGGCTGCGCGGTCGCCGCCGTAATGTATGTCTATGTCGGCTTCTGGTGCCTCGGACTCTCGGTGCTTGTCGGTCTGGCCGCCTCCGTGATCCGGATCGAGGAAAGCGCCCCCGCATAAGCCGCTTGCGCGCCACCCGCTCCGGTTGCAGGATAGCTTTTGGGGTTGACGCGTTTTCTTCACGCGAACCGGTATCCACTTCGCTTGAAAACGCTATGTACGGCTGGGGATTGCGTGGTGCGTTGCAGAGCGTTCGCCATGATGGCCGTCTTGTGCGCGGGCTTGAGCGCCGGTCTTGGCGCGTGTGCCGCGCGCGATCCTTATGTCGCCACGCCGGCGACCACCACATCCGGCAACTGGAAAATCGAAAAGCAGACCGACCGCATCACCGGCGCGCCTGTGCCGAGCGCGATGCTGATTATCAACAACGCCTCGAACACCTTTGCCGATTACGCGCAGCCCGCCTCGATGCAACTCACCTGTTTCGACGGCAAGCCGATGGTGCGCTTCGCCTTCGAGTTCAAGGTCGGCACCGATCCGAACTCGACGCTCGGTTATCGCTTTGACGAGAAGCCGGGCCACGACAACATCGCCGCGCGCTTCCTGCAGGAATACAGGACCGTGGTGATCGAAGACCGCGCGGCGGTGACGACATTCGTCAACGAGCTTGCCATGTCGAATATGCTTGTCATCCGCATTCGCTCGCTCGCCGCTGGCCGGACCACCGCCGAATTCAAGCTCGACGGCGCGCCTGCGGCGATTGAAGCGGCGTTCGCCGGCTGTCCCCTGACGCCAGCAACGCCAGCGCCGCCGGAGACGAGAAAGAAGAGACGCGTTGCGCGAGGGTAAGCGGCAAGCACCGTCGCAGACGTGAACACAATCACTCAATTGGTCATCCCGGCGAAAGCCGGGATCCATACTGCGGGTTCATGCACATTCTTTGCTGCGCCGCATCGTGCCTCAACTATGTGCGGGACGATGTCCGGCGCTCGCGGCGCTGTGTCTGGACGAGTCACCACGACAGTCTGACACTGCTGGCGATTCCTGCGCTGCGGAGGATCGCATGAGGTGGCTTGTTGGCATTGCCCTGATGATTCCGCTGATGATGCCTGCCGCGACGACATACGCGGTCGACCGCGGGCAGTTCGGCGATGTCCCCGAACACATCCGCAAATGGTTCAAGGACGCGCGCAGCCCCGAAGGCGTGCCCTGCTGCGATGTATCGGACGGCTACCGCACCGAATACGATGTCCGCGGCGGCATCTATTGGGTGCCGATCGACGGCGTGTGGCGCGAGGTGCCGGAGAAGGCGGTGATCCGTATCGGCGGCAACCCGACCGGCGGCGCCGTGGTCTGGTACATGACCTATCAGGGCAGGCTGATGATCACCTGCTTCGTGCCGGCGGACGGGTCGTGATTGGATCCGTCGTCATCCCGAGGCGCGAGCGCAATCCATCTACGGGTCGTCCCCGCCTTCGCGGGGACGACCCGTGGAAATATCACACAATCAACGGCATCATCAGTTGGCAGGAGCTAGGCTCGCCCCGGATAGCTCACCGCCATGCCTGCGCGCACATCCTGCTGCACGCCATATTGCGAGAACGGATAACGAAATCCGTTTTTCGACAGCGCCTTCATGCCTGCGATGGCACTGACAAGATATTCCGGCGGTGTTGCCATCAGCATTTCCTCGTCGAGCACGCCGCCATAGCGGCGCTCGGCAAAGCACGGAATCGACAGGCTCGGCAGCCGCGTGGTCAACGCACGTCCCCATGAATCGGCGCAGGCCGATTCACCGACGACGCTCCAGTCGAAACGCTTGTAGCCGGACCACTGCAGGCCGTTGATGAAGTAAATCATCGCGCCCGGTGTTGCGTAGAACAAAGCGATGTCCGGTGGATCGAGTTTTCCGGACGCCAGCGGGCCGACGGCCAATGCGTCGTACTTGCCGTCCGGCACGCAGTGCATCGCCTCCTGATGCGCCTGCGCATCCTGCTGCGTCGAAAACCACACGCCGGTCATGTGCTGTCCGGATTGCCAGGCTTCGGTTTTTGCGCCGCCGAGCCCCACCACCGCGCGGCACTGCGCGCCGACCAGGTCGTCGCTGGTGATGCCGACCGTCCAGCCGATACGCGAGGCCTGCGCCACGATCTGATCCAGCGTGTGGATCGATTGCGGACGCCGGATTTTCGGGATCGCCTCCATGTCCTCGCGGCGCGTGAACATCTTCATGCCGAACGGAATCGAACGCAGCTTCAAAAGCGCGTTCAGATCATCGACGATCGCGGGCCAGTCATAGGTCGGGTTTTGGGTCATCGCGTTTCTCCCGGATGTTTCTTGTTGTGAGTGAGGCTAGAGCATTTTCGCGCGAAGCGTGAAAAGAAAAACCCGGAGCCGCGATAAGCGGTCCGGGCTTTAGCTTCATTCGCATGGATGGCAGCGCCGATCAGTGCCCTTCGCCTTCCGGCGGGTTGTCGTCGCCAATGTCGCCCATGTGCTTCTGTTCGTAGAGCTGAATTCCAATGCGCTCGACGAGATCAAGCTGGGTTTCGAGGAAGTCGATGTGATGCTCCTCGTCCTTCATGATGCTTTCGAACAGATCGCGCGACACGTAATCCTTCACGCTGTGGCAGTAGGTCGCCGCTTCCTGATAGAGCGCCCGCGCGCCGTTCTCGGCGGCGAGGTCGCATTCCATCATTTCCTTGACGTTCTGGCCGATCCGCAACGGATCCAGCACCTGCATGTTGGGGAAGCCGTCGAGGAACAGGATCCGGTCGGTAAACCGGTCGGCGTGATGCATCTCTTCAATGGATTCCTTGCGCCAGTGCTTGGCCATTCCCTTCAGGCCCCAGTGGTTAAGCAGCCGGAAATGCAACCAGTACTGGTTGATCGCGGTCAACTCGCTCCGCAGGCCCTTGTTCAAATAATCGATGACCTTAGGGTCGCCCTTCATCTTGCACTCCATCGTGGAACCGTCGTCCGACGGGCCAAATCCAATTTAGAAACGTTCTAAATCAGATTGACGCCAAGCACAACCCCTCACTGCTACGGCGTCCACAAAAGAGAAAAGGCAAGCCGTTAAAACGGCTTAGGCAGCCGCCTGAGCGGTCAGGACCACCGGATGGTGATGGTCGCCGCCGGCGTGGTCGGAGTGGTCCTGCTGGCTATGGGGGCATCCCGCGCAACAGGCCTTGGCGCAGGCGCCAAGGGCTTCATCCATGATCTTCTTGATGGTTCGCGCGCAGCGCCCGCATTCGGCGCTGCAGCCCAGACAGCCATAGACCTGCCCAGCCGTGCGCGGAAAACCCTTGGCCTGGGTCACGACGTTGCGCACGTCATGGTCGGTCAGGACATTGCAGGAACAAACAATCATGGATGCTTGGAGAACCTGTAAGGACTGTAGACCCACAGGTATGGGAGCGAAGCCTTCGATGCAAAAGGAAAACAGGCACTTTCAAGCTATTCCAAACTGGCGGATAGCCAGTCTGGAATCGATCTAAAATACCTTCAAATGCAGGCCGCAATGGATTGGGTTAAACCTCGGCGCCGCGGAATGAGGAGCATGGTGTGACAAGCATCGGACTGGACGATCTCAAGACCATCTATGCCCCGCCAAGCGACCGTGTTGTCGCCAAACAGCTTGCGCGGATCGATCGTCACGCCGCCAATTTCATCGGCATGTCGCCGTTCTGCGTGCTGGCGACGTCGGGTCCGGACGGCACTGTCGATGCCTCCCCGCGCGGCGGCAATCCGGGCTTCATCCGCATCGAAAACGAGACGCGCCTCCTGATGCCGGACCGTCCCGGCAACAACCGCATCGACAGCTTCCGCAACCTGCTGTCCGGCAGCGGCTATGTGCAACTGATCTTCTTCGTGCCGGGCCTCGATGAAACCCTGCGCGTCGGCGGCGAGGCAAAACTCTCGGCGGACGCGGATTTGCTGGCCAGCATGATCGAATTCGGCAAGCCGCCCCGCGCTGTTTTGGACATCACCGTGCGCGAGGCCTATTTCCACTGCGGCAAGGCGCTGATGCGCTCGAAGCTCTGGTCACCTGAGTCCCGCGTCGCCCGCTCGGCACAGCCGAGCATCAGCGAAGTCATTCACGAACAGACAGGCAAGGGCACGCCGGAGTCGCAGGAGACCGTCGAAGCGCGGTTCAAGACGCAACTCTAGCCGAAAAACCGGAATCGTCCCGGCGAAGGCCGGGACGACCACTTCTTTTGTCTCACCTCGCAGCAATAACCTCTGACGTGCTATCGAACTGAAATCGCGTCTGACATCGGAACTATCACCATGGACACCCTGCTTCCCCTCGCGGAAAAAATCGCCGCGTCCCTGATCGCACGCAAGGAAACCATCGCGGTTGCCGAATCCTCCACAGGCGGATTGATCTCGGCGGCGCTGCTCGCGGTGCCCGGTGCATCGGCCTACTATCGCGGCGGCGGCGTGATCTATACGCCGCGCGCGCGCGCCGCGCTGGTGAACATCACCAAGGAAGAGATGGAAGCCATCGGCAATCGCGGCGCGACCGAACCTTACGCGACCCTGCTTGCGAACCGTGCGCGTGACCTTCTCAACACCACGTGGGGCCTCAGCGAAACCGGCGCGACGGGTCCATCGGGCAATCGCTATGGCGATGCCGCCGGACATTCCTGTATGGCCGTTGCAGGACCGTTGATGCGCGTGGTCACGCTCGAGACCGGCAGCGGAGATCGCGTCGCAAACATGCGCGCGTTTGCACTTCATGCGATGGAATTGTTTGCGGAAACGATCGGCGCAGCGCGCTGAACTAAACTGCATCGAATCGCGACGGTGTGAATTATCCCGCATTTCCCGGCGAAATCAGCGCTTCCCGTTCCGATATTAACCACGGAACCCGCTTCACCTTTGATGAGTGAATGTTACGGCTGCAAAAACATCCTTGTTTTTGCGGAACAAATCCGGCCGCTAAACCTTAACAACACGTTGCACCGGATTTTCCCGGATTGTTAACCCAACGCATCGCATTTTGGTCACATATGACACGTACCTCGCGACCATCATTCCACACATCGAAGTGAGACAAATGCGAAAGTTGCCAATCGCGATTGCGTCCGTTGTTGCCACGCTGGCAATTGCCGCCACTGCACCGGCCCGCGCCCAGGATTTCACTGCCACGATCGGCGCTGAAGCCGCTCCTGTGCCTCAGAAGAAGCTGTCCATGTTCCAGTCCGCGATGAGCGAAGTCGCCATCGTGCGCTATCGCACCGCGCTGAAACTGCGCGCCGAGCAGGTGAAGTACTGGCCCGCCGTCGCCAGCGCGCTGCGCGCCCTCGCGCGCGAGCCGCAGGTGAACGAAGCCGCCGTGCGCCGCTTCGCTCCAGCCGCATCCGCACTGTTCTCCCGTCTCGACGAAGACCAGAAGCGCACCGCGATGGGTCTCGTGCAGCAGGCTGGTTTGCAGCAGTACGCTTCACTGTTCTGATTGTTGTCTTCCCGCGCAATGTCCGCGTGACGTTGAATGCAGACGGCGCTTCGCTTCCGCGAGGCGCCGTTTTCGTTTGCCCGGATAACATTGCAGCAAGAGCACAATGCGCTCCCTCTCCCCGTCATTATAGGGAGAGGTGAGAAAACATGGCCTAAATCCGGCCGCGCCATTCAGTTCCCGTTCAACGCCGCCGTGCAACTTTCACCGCCGGGATCCGTTATCTGATGGGTCACTCAGGAAAGGTGCAAGCCATGAAGAAGATCGTTCTGGCGGCAGCTACGGCCGCCACGCTCGCAGTCACCACGCTCGCAGCTCCGGCTCCGGCCGAGGCACGCGGGGGACGCATCGCCGCTGGCGTCGGCCTCGGCCTGCTCGGCGGCGCCATCATCGGCGGCGCGATCGCCAATGGCGGCGGCTATTACGGCCCCGGCTATGGTTATTACGGCGGCCCTGCCCCGGCTTATTACGGCGGCGGCTGCTACCTGCGCCGCGAGCGCTTCTGGGACGGCTATGGCTGGCGCGTTCGCCGCGTTCAGGTTTGCGATTGACGCAAAGTCCTGATGACCAGCCATTTTTTTGCCGTCACGGCTTGGAAAAAAGTAACGCTCCGGATGGCATAATGCCGGTCCGGAGCGCTTTTTTGTGAGGTTAAACGCCGGAATCCCGCTATATTTACGTGGGGACATTCGCTGAAGGCTCGGCGGCATCGCCGCCGGACCTTTCAAACAAGGGCCAAATCGGGCTATTAAAGTACCGTCATTGGATCCTTGCAGACCAATCGCCTTGCGCCAGGCTTTGGCGTGATCTGAGGAGAGACAACATGAAGAAGGTTCTTTCAGCGTTCCTTGCGGTCGCCACCGTCGCTGGTTCGCTTGCCACCGCGATGCCTGCTGCCAAGGCTGACGGCGGCCGTATCGCTGCTGGCGTTGCCGGCGGTCTGATCGGCGGCGCGCTGCTCGGCGGCGCGATCGCGTCCAGCCGCCCGGCTTACGGCTATGGCTATGGCTACGCCCCCGGCCCGGTTTATGTCGAAGAACCCGCCTGCCGCCTCGTGCGCGAGCGCTTCTGGGACGGTTACGGCTGGCGTGTCCGCCGTGTTCAGGTTTGCGATTGATCTGAACGTCACTCGCGCGTCTCGCGAGACATGAATTTCAAAACCCGGCCTCGCGGCCGGGTTTTTTGTTCGGCGCGACACACAAATTCGCGGGTCGTCCCGGCGAAGATAGAGTCAGCGTGCCGCCATCTTCACCGCCCCGCGCTCATCGCGCGCAGCACGTCCGCGCTTGGCCAGCAATCGACCTTCAGCCCCGCCTTCTTCTGATAGGCCCCGAGCGCCGCGCGGGTCTGCATCCCCGCCTTGCCGTCGAGCTTCGACGAATAAAGCCCGAGACGCGTGAGATGCTTCTGCATCGCCTCGACATCCGCGCTGCGCAGTTGTGTCAAGGCGGACCATGGCGTCACGAACGGCCGGCCATTTGCCATGCGATCCGCGAGATGGCCGACGAACAGCACATAGAGGTCGGAGAAATTGTATTCCTTGATGACGAAGTAGTTTTTCGTGGTGAGGAACGACGGGCCGTAAATTCCCTCCGGCTGCAGCAGCGATGCCTCTTGCGCCTGCTCGGCGGTGGTGAGCCGCTGCCGGCGCACCGGCGAGAAGCCCTCGTGAATCCATGTCGTGATCGGCTTCGTCACCTCGGGCACGCCCTGCGTGCAATCCGCGCTGCCGGGCGCCGTCACCTCATAGGCCCAGCGCAGGCCCGGCACCCACCCCTTGTTCTTGAGCTGCTGCGCGGCGGACGCCAGTGCATCCGGCACGGAGGTCCAGATGTTGATGTGACCATCGCCATCGAAATCGACGCCGTGCTTGGACAATTCCGACGGCAGGAATTGCGTGAGGCCCGTCGCGCCGCCCCATGACGTGCGCAGATTCTTGCGCGTGACATCGCCGTTCTGGATCAGCTTCAGGGCTTCGATAAATTCGCCGCGATACTGGTCCTTGCGGCGGCCGACATAGGCCTGCGTCGCCAGTACACGCAGACCATCATAAGGCAGCGCGTAGCGGCCATAGTCGGTCTCGCGGCCCCAGATCGCGAGGATGATCGTGCCCGGCACGCCAAAGCGCTGTTCGATAGCTTTGAGCGTTGCCGCATGCTGCTCCATGAGTGTACGGCCATGGGCGGCGAGCCGCGCGATGCTCGCTTCCTTCACATAGTCCGCTGGCACCTGCACGAACTCCGCCTGCGCCGGCGCGCCGGTCTTGGGGCGTCCCGGCAGCAGCAGATCCGGCAGCTTGTAGTCCGGCTCAAGGCCGCGCGTCTCGCGATCGAACACCGCCCGCGAAACGCCTGCCCGCTGGGCCTCCGGCCAGAGCGAGGCGACGAAGTTTGTAAAACCGGTGTCGGCGGACAAGGCGGGTGTCGCAGCAATCGTCATTGCGAGCAGCAACGCGACGAAGCAATCCAGCCTTGGCCGGACGATACTCCAGAGTGGATTGCTTCGCTTCGCTCGCAATGACGTGGCCTCACGCTATGGCATCAATGCTTGCCGTGCCCGTTCTTGTGTCCGTGCGCTCCATCCTCAAGGACGGGGCCGTTCGACAGCCGGTCGACATAGGCAATGCCGATGGCCGAGAGGATGAACATGCCGTGGATGATGGTCTGCCACATCACGCCAGCCTCGGTGTAGTTGGTGGTGCGCCCGGCGCCGCCGAGATTACCCGCCTCGATGAAGGTCCGCAGCAGGTGGATCGAGGAGATGCCGATAATGGCCATCGCCAGCTTGATCTTCAGCACGCTGGCATTGACGTGGCTGAGCCATTCCGGCTCGTCCGGATGTCCCTTGAGGTGAAGCCGCGACACGAAGGTTTCGTAGCCGCCGACAATCACCATCACCAGAAGGTTGGAGATCATCACCACGTCGATCAGGCCGAGAACCACCAGCATGATCTGCTGCTCGGAGAAATCGAACGAATGCGCGATGAGATGCCAGAGCTCTTTCAGAAAGAGCACGACATAGACGCCCTGGGCTACAATCAGGCCGACATAGAGCGGCAATTGCAGCCAGCGCGATCCGAAGATCAGCATCGGGATCGGGCGCAGCGAGGAATCGCCGCGCGGAGGCAGGGGTGTTTCAGGCGTCAGGGACATGCGGAAATGGCTCCGGCTGGCAGGTCTAAAGGCGGTACTCAGCTAGGGAGAATGTCCGATTCTGTCGAGCCGCGCTGCAGCGGCCATTCACCGCAGCGGTTTTTTTCATCCGACATCATCGCGTCAGATTTGTGAATTTCGCGAACCGCCTGCTACTTCACCACCACCATGAAAATCCGCGGAAACCGCAGCAGCACCTTGCCGTCTTCCTGCGGCAGATAGGCCGCTGCAATGCGCGCCTTGTAGGCTTCGAGGAATTCCTTGCGTTCGGGAATTTCCAGCGGATCCAGAAACGGACGCAGGCCCGTGCCTTTCACCCATTCGACGATGGCGGCGGCATCGTCCATCACATGATTGTAGACCGTGTGCCAGATGTCGATACGGCTGCAGAGCGGACGCAGCGCGTTGTAGTAGTCCCCCGGCTTCGGCAGATTGCCTCGCGCTTCCACCGCATGTTCAAGCTGAACGTGGAACCGTGGCAGGCGCGCGACCTCGCGCATCATGACGTGCGTGGGCTCGTCCATGTTGTCGGGCATCTGCACCGCCAGCACGCCGCCCTGCGGCAGCGCCTTGGTGAGGCGCTTGAGTTGCGCAAGATGATCCGGCACCCACTGGAAGATCGCATTGGCGAACAGCACGTCGGTCCCGGCGGGCGGCGCCCAATGCGAAATGTTCGCTTCGATGAACGTATGCCCCGGCAGCCGCTCGCGCGCCTGCCTCAACATGTCCGCCGAGGTATCGATCCCGGTGATTTTCGCCTGCGGCCAGCGCCGCGCCAGCAATTCGGTGGAATTGCCGGGGCCGCAGCCGATGTCGACCACGCCCCGTGCATCCTGAACCGGGATCTGCGCAAGCAGGTCACGCGCGCCCCGTGTCCGTTCATCTTCGAATTTCAGGTATTGCTGCGCATCCCAGTCCGACATCGTGAAACTCCAACGCTTTGGGTGCCCCTTCTACGTCACCCGCACGGCGAAGGCCAGATTTCACGAACATTTACGGAATGCCTCAGCAATTGCCCTGAACGGCGGACGCGGCCTTCTGGCGCGCGATTTCACCGGCCGCCGTCGCGCCCAGTCCCGCCGCCGCGCTTGCGACGCCGGACGCAGCACCGCCGAACGGCAGGAATCCGACAGCGCTCGACAGCACCGATGTTCCCACCGCCGTAGTCTGCGCATCGTTGATTGCATCCTGACAACGCCGGGCACGCTCCATTGCCTGCTGCTGTGGATCGGCAGCGCGCTTGGCCGCGCGCGGCTTGGCTGGGCGCGCCGCTTCCTCCGACAGCACCGAACCCGGTGTCAGCAGCAGAAGCGTCAGCGAAAAGGCAATGAAACGTGTGATCATTATAAGGTCTCCGGTTACGGGATTGACCACCGGAGATCGCGCGCCAAGCAATACGCTCGCGTCCGCGATGCAAAAAGCAACGATCCCGGCGGCGAAGAACAGCGAACCGTTCTTCTGCGCCCGGCTATATCGGCCCACGCCGATCAGTTCACGCGGGATCGTTTGCAGTTTTGCTGTCGATTGCGTTGCGTCCCGACCACACAAATCCGTGTTCACGCATGATGCGGATTCGCGCCTGCAAATATCCGTGACCGATGGTTTCCAGCCGCCGTGTCGGCATCAGGAAAATGCGGCGGCGATCGGAAGGGTCGGTCTGGCGCACGATCATGCCGCTTTCTTCCATGTCATCGAGATGGCGCGACACCGTTGCCTCGGTCGCGAACAGCTCGAAATAGGTAGCAAGCTCTTTGTGGGTGATCGGACGCTCGGCAAGCCAGCGATGCGCGACGATGCTGAACATCATGTCGGCCTCGAACACGCTGCGCCACGGCCGGTTCAACACGCCAGAGGCAACCACCGTGCGGCGGAAGTCGGCCCGCCACTGGACATAGGCGACATCGATCCCGAGCGCGGCGCGCTCCTCCGCATTGATGGTGCAATCCTCGAGATTGAAAGTTTCCGCCGCGGATGCACTGATATCCCCCGACGTGATCGACTTGTCCTCGTCCCCCATTGCCCGTCACCCCTTGTTGTTATTGTTACTCCAGATGAAGCCATTCTCCCGCATGATGCGCAAACGCGCCTGCTGGAATTCATGGCCGAGGCCTTCGAGCCGCCGCGTCGGCACCAGAAACATGCGGCGGCGGTCATTCGAGTCGACGCGGCGCTCCACGAGCCCGCCCTGCTCCATATCGTCGATGTGGCGCGACACCGTCGCCTCGGTCGCGATCATGCCGAAATAGGTCGCAAGCTCTTTCAGCGTGACAGGCCGCCCCAGCAGCGCATGATGCGCGACGATGCTGAAGATCATGTCCGCTTCGAACACGCTTCGCATCGGACGGCCGAGAACACCCTCCTTGAAAAGCTTCTGCCGGAAGTCCGACCGCCACTGGACCCATGCAACATCCATGGCGAGGAGCGCGCGCTCCTGCGCATCCATGCTGCTGTCGAGCGGAGCGTTCAACGCGTCAGTTTCTTGTACTTCACGCGATGCGGGATCACCGAGTCCTGACCGAGGCGGCGCATCTTGTCCTTCTCGTAGTCCTGGAAGTTGCCCTCGAACCATTCGACATGGCTGTCGCCCTCGAACGCGAGGATATGCGTCGCGATACGGTCGAGGAACCAGCGATCGTGGCTGATGATAACGGCGCAGCCGGCGAAATCCTCCAGCGCCTCTTCCAGCGCGCGGAGCGTATCGACGTCGAGGTCGTTGGTCGGTTCGTCGAGCAGCAGGACGTTGGCGCCGGACTTGAGCATCTTGGCCAGATGCACGCGGTTGCGTTCACCGCCCGACAGCGCGCCGACCTTCTTCTGCTGGTCCGCGCCCTTGAAGTTGAACGCCGAGCAATAGCCGCGCGAGTTCACTTCCTTCTTGCCGAGCAGGATCAGGTCGTTGCCGCCGGAAATTTCCTGCCACACGGTCTTGTTGCCATCGAGCGCGTCGCGCGACTGGTCGACATAGCCGAGATGCACCGTCTCGCCGACAGTGATCGTGCCTGCGTCCGGCGCCTCCTGCTTGGTAATCATCTTGAACAGCGTGGTCTTGCCCGCGCCGTTGGCGCCGATCACGCCGACGATGCCGCCCGGCGGCAGCTTGAAGGTGAGGTTGTCGATCAGCAGGCGGTCGCCATAGCCTTTCGACAGGCCCTCGAAGTCCACCACGTTGTTGCCGAGTCGTTCGGCCACCGGAATGATGATCTGCGCGGTCTGGGTCTGCTTCTCGCTGGCCTGCTTGAGCAGGTCCTCATAGCGCTGATAGCGCGCCTTGGACTTGGCCTGACGAGCTTTCGGCGAGGATGCGATCCACTCCTGCTCGCGGGCGAGGGTCTTCTGGTGCGCGGCGTCTTCGCGGCCTTCCTGTTCAAGGCGCTTCTGCTTCTGAACAAGCCACGACGAGTAATTGCCCTCGTAAGGGATGCCCTTGCCGCGATCGAGTTCGAGAATCCAGCTCGTCACGTTGTCGAGGAAGTAGCGATCGTGGGTCACGATCAGGATCGCGCCCGGATAGTTGCGCAGATGGCCTTCCAGCCACGACACGGATTCCGCGTCGAGATGGTTGGTCGGTTCGTCGAGCAGCAAGAGGTCCGGCGCATCGAGCAGCAGCTTGCACAGCGCCACGCGGCGGCGCTCGCCGCCCGAAAGCTTGGTCACATCGGCATCGTCCGGCGGACAGCGCAGCGCGTCCATCGCCTGATCGACCTTGCTGTCGAGATCCCACAGGCCCTGCGCCTCGATCTCGTCCTGCAATTTCGTCATCTCGTCCGCGGTTTCGTCCGAGTAGTTGACGGCGAGTTCGTTGTAGCGGTCGAGGATCGCCTTCTGCTTGGCGACGCCCTCCATGACGTTCTCGCGAACGGTCTTGGTCGGATCCAGCTGCGGCTCCTGTTCGAGGTAGCCGACGCGCGCGCCCTCGGCGACCCAGGCTTCGCCCGAGTAATCCTTGTCGATGCCCGCCATGATCTTGAGCAAGGTCGATTTACCGGCACCGTTGACGCCGAGCACGCCGATCTTGGCGTCCGGATAGAACGACAGATGCACGTTATCGAGCACCTTGCGGGTCGGGTAGGCCTTGGTCAGACCCTGCATGAAGTAGACGAACTGGCGCGCCATCGTGATCCTTGGAACCGTCAGATTTGAGCGGGAATACGCGGGGAAATTTGCTGCCGTTGATGTAACTGCGGCAACCGCAAAGGGCAACCAGCCCGGTTTGCAAAGGTAGGGTTTTGGAAAGGCTGTATCGACAATTTTCCAGCGTTCTGAGGCCGTTGCCGGGATGAAAACGGCTTTTTAATCGAATCCGCGCAAGGCTTCGGGTTCGAACCGCGGGTGGACGCGCCGCGACTGATATTCAGCCGTCAAGAATCACGGTTACGGATCGTCGAGTACGAGCCATGACAACGCACAGCACTCCCATCACCGCCCAGATCGCGGATCTCCCCGCGCCGCTCCCGGCGCACTCTCCAAGGCGCATGCTCGAGGAGATCGCCGACTTCTGGCGCACCTTCATCAAGGCGGCTTTCAATCCCTACCATCCCGAGCAACATTACATGCGCGGACCGGGACCGGCCTGCGCGAAGAAGCACGAAGCTGCGCGATTCTAATCGGTAGCTTTTTCTGACTGACGCCATAGCGAGGTTCGACTGACACAACGGCGCGTTTCGTCCGCCGCTCACGTTGGCCCGTCACCTTAACTCCGAACCCGCAGGCGAAGCTGCATCTCACTTGTAGCCGGATACCTCTTGATGGCATGGGCGGTCCGCGCCAATTGACGCCCATTAAATAGGCACCTACCACCAATCCGCGCGCCGGGCGCAAACGACAGCTTTCAACCGCAGGCGAAGGGAGCCCCTCTTCGCCTGCGGTTGCGCGTTGCCGTGCCAAAAATAATGAGGTGTAAGATTAAATGCTCGATGAAAAGCTTCAGCCGATTTTCGCTGATGTCCTTCGCCGCAATCCAGGTGAAGAAGAATTCCACCAGGCCGTACGTGAAGTGCTCGACAGCTTGGGCGCCGTCGTCGCCAAGCACCCGCACTATGCGGAAGACGCGCTGATCGAGCGCATCTGCGAGCCCGAGCGGCAGATTATTTTCCGCGTGCCGTGGGTGGACGACAAGGGCCAGGTCCAGATCAATCGCGGTTTCCGCGTCCAGTTCAATTCGGCGCTCGGCCCGTTCAAGGGTGGCATCCGTTTTCATCCGACCGTCTATCTCGGCACCATCAAATTCCTCGGCTTCGAGCAGACCTTCAAGAACGCTCTGACCGGCATGCCGATCGGCGGCGGCAAGGGCGGCTCGGACTTCGATCCGAAAGGGCGTTCGAGCGGCGAGATCATGCGCTTCTGCCAGTCGTTCGTGACCGAACTCTATCGTCATCTCGGTGAATACACCGACGTGCCGGCAGGCGACATCGGCGTCGGCCAGCGCGAAATCGGCTACATGTTCGGCCAGTACAAGCGCATCACCAACCGCTATGAGTCGGGTGTCCTCACCGGCAAGGGCCTTACATGGGGCGGCTCGCAGGTACGCACCGAGGCGACTGGCTACGGCGCCACCTATTTCGTCGAGCGCATGCTGCAGACCCGCAAGCAGAATTTCGACGGCAAGAAGGTGATCGTGTCGGGCTCCGGCAACGTCGCTGTCTACACGATCGAAAAGGTGACCGAACTTGGCGGCCGTGTCATCGCATGCTCGGACTCGGCGGGCTATGTGGTCGATGAGGCCGGGATCGATCTCGCGCTGCTCAAGGAAATCAAGGAACAGCGGCGCGGCCGCGTCTCCGACTACGCCAAGGCGCGCGGCAAGGGAGCCCACTTCGTCGCTGAAGGTCGCATCTGGGATGTTCCCGCGGATGTCGCAATGCCGTCGGCGACCCAGAACGAACTCAACGGGCAGGACGCGCGCACACTCGTAAAGAATGGCGTGATCGCGGTGGGCGAAGGCGCCAACATGCCTTCCACGCCGGACGCAGTGCGGACGTTCCTCGACGCGGGCATTCTGTTTGCACCGGGCAAGGCGGCCAATGCCGGTGGTGTCGCCACCAGCGCCCTCGAAATGCAGCAGAACGCCTCGCGCGATTCCTGGACATTCGAAGCGACCGAAGCGCGCCTTGCCACCATCATGCACAACATTCACGATCGTTGTGCGGAAATGGCCGACACTTATGGCTCGCCGGGCAACTACGTGCTTGGCGCCAACGTGGCGGGTTTCATTCGCGTTGCCGAATCCATGCGGGCGCTCGGCATCGTGTAGCGATCCTGCCGTCCGACAGAAAAGCGTCCCGGCGAAGGCCGGGACGCTTTTTCTTTTGCATGGTATAATCCGCGAGATGTCCTTCACGTCATTGCGAATGCAAGCGAAGCAATCCAGCTTGTTACGTCGTGATGAAACTGGAATGCTTCGCCGGCTCCCTCCTCG
Source organism: Afipia sp. (assembly GCA_017308595.1). Lineage (GTDB taxonomy): Bacteria > Pseudomonadota > Alphaproteobacteria > Rhizobiales > Xanthobacteraceae > Afipia. The sequence continues at coordinate 213,094 of JAFKER010000005.1, read as the reverse complement.
CAATGACGTTCCCGCCAGCAGACAAAACGGAACAACAAAATGCCCCTGCGCGTCGCCATCCTCGACGACTATCAGAACGTCGCACTGAAATTCGCGGACTGGTCGCCGCTCAAGGACAAGATCGGCATCACCGTTTTCGACAAGCCGTTCGCCTCGCAGGAAGAGGCGATCCGCGCCCTGCAGGATTTCGAGATCGTCTGCGCCATGCGCGAACGTACGCCGTTCCCGCGCGAGGTCCTGAGCGCGCTGCCGACGCTGAAGCTGCTTTTGACCTCCGGCATGCGCAATGCCTCGTTCGATCTTGAGGCCGCGAAGGAACGTGGCGTGACCGTGTGCGGCACCGGCGGCGTCGGCAACGCCACCGCGAGCCTTGCCATCGGCCTGATGCTGGAACTGACGCGCAGGATCGGTTTCGAGAATGCGCGCATGCACGGTGGCGAACTCTGGCAGACCACCATGGGGCAGGATGTCGAGGGCATGACGCTGGGCGTGGTCGGGCTCGGCAAGCTAGGAACCAAGGTCGCGACCATCGCGAAGGCACTCGGCATGAACGTGATCGCCTGGAGCCAAAATCTCACGCCGGAACGATGCGCCGAAGCGGGCGTGAGCTACGCCACCAAGGACGAATTATTCGCCCGTGCCGACATCGTTACGATCCACACCATCCTGAGCAAGCGCACGCGCGGGCTGATCACACGCGATGATCTCGCGCGCATGAAGCCGACGAGTTATCTGGTGAACACCGCGCGCGGTCCCATTGTCGATGAAGCCGCGCTGCTCGATGCACTTCAACGCAAGGCCATCGCTGGCGCCGGTCTCGATACCTTTTCGGTCGAGCCGCTGCCGCTCGACCATCCGCTGCGCAAGCTCGACAATGTCGTGCTGACACCACATCTCGGCTACGTCACCGAAAACAATTATCGCAAGTATTATGGCGACATGGTCGAGGACATCGCCGCGTGGCTCAACGGCGCGCCGATCAGGATTCTGGGCTGATGAAAAAGGCAATCGCCATCATTTTTCTCGTCATTGCCATACTCGGCGGCTGGATGATCCGAAATGGGTTAGAGGCTGATGACTGGATCGACCGATGTGCAGACAATTCCCACCCGAGGTACATCCAAGATAAAACTTCACGCGAAAAAGCCTGTAAACTGAATTAGCGATCGGAACGAGCCCCTACCCCCGCCTTGCCTTCTCGATTGCCGCAACATCGATCTTTTTCATCGTCATCATCGCGTCGAACGCGCGCTTGGCTTCGGCACCGCCGATCGCGAGCGCTTCGGTGAGCACGCGCGGCGTGATCTGCCAAGAGATGCCCCACCTGTCCTTGCACCAGCCGCACGCGCTCTCCTGCCCGCCGTTGCCGACAATCGCGTTCCAGTAGCGATCGGTTTCGTCCTGGCTGTCGGTTGCGATCTGGAACGAGAAAGCCTCGTTATGCTGAAATACCGGCCCGCCGTTCAGGCCGATGCAGGGTATCCCCGCGACGGTGAATTCAACGGTGATCACGTCGCCCGCCTTACCCGACGGATAGTCACTCGGCGCCTTATGAACTGCCGTGACGGAACTGTCCGGAAAGACGCTTGCATAGAACTTCGCGGCGGCCTCGGCATCCTTGTCGTACCAGACGCAGATCATGTTCTTGGGTGCTTTGTTCCCAGCCATGCTGGCCCTCCCTGTCGTGACGATCAGATCAATATCTCACCGGCGGAAAAGTTGCATGATGCATGGAACAAAAAGCCCGGCGCTCAGGCCGGGCTTGAAGTTTGATCGTCCGGAGAAGACCGGCCTCGAAAAATCAATTCATCAAATCAGTATCTGGCAACAACCGGTCCGCCAAATTGATAGGCGACACCGACGGACACCGCATGCGTCCTGAGATCGTGCGTCAAATGCACGGCATCGCCGGTGCCTGGAAAAAACAGATAGTTGGTAGAGCCATAGTCCGCGTAACGATATTCCACCCGCGCGAGCCAGTTGGCCGCAATTTTCGCCTCGATGCCGCCTCCCGCCGTCCAGCCGGTTTTGACGGTGTTGATGGTCGTATTGCGAGGAGTGCCGCAAGCCCAGCCGCCAGCAGGCTGACAGCTCGCATTCACCGACACATCCTGCCAGCTCACGCCGCCGGTGCCGAACAGCATCACCGATGGCGTCACGAGCCATCCAAGACGTCCGCGGATGGCAGCATCCCAGCCGAGCTGCACACTCGATCCATCAAGCGCAATGGTGGCCGCCGGGGTGCCCGGTGTCCATGTGCCGGGAATGCCTGCCAGCGACTTCTTGCCGTCACCCCATGCGACATCACCTTCGATGCCCAGCACCCAGGCTGGAGCGAATTGCCAGTTGTAGCCGAGATAACCGCCCGCCCTAATGCTCGAGCTGTCAAAGCTCGCGGGGTTGCCTTGCGGCAAACGGACGTTCGAGACCGGATTGATCGGATCGGAAAGGGCGTATGTGGTCCATGTCGAGTCAGACCAGCGGCCTCCAAGCTGTCCGCCGACGTAAAATCCGGTCCAGCTCTCGTAAGGAACGGGCGCCGGCGCTTTTGTCACGACACGCGCGCCCATATCAGCAGCATACGAGGCGGTTGCCGCGAAAAACGCGATAAACCCGCCTGCAAGAATTCTTTTCATCACCAGCCCCAACCTCGCAGTTTCGCTCGACGTCTTCGCCGGGCGTCATTCGGACACCGCGACACGTCAACAATCCTGCGAGAGCGTAGGGATTCGGCCCGATTCAGTCTCCCCGGCATTTACCGGGGGAGGCAAACGAGCATGGGCAACTGTTGTATTCCCGCTACATCTGCGAAACGGAAAGCGAAACCCGCCAATGCCGGCGCGTTCTCACCGGCTGCACCCAGCGGATTGCCTTGGCGGAGCTGTCTCAACGTCATTCGTGGGCGAGGCTAGAACCTGTAGTTCAGGCCGCCGCGCACGATATTGAAGCTAAGTCCCGAAATGCTCGCGGTATAGGATGCTGGCACCTGACCGTTACCGTTGAACGCGGTGCCGACAATGCTGTTGCCGCCGAGATCGACGTAGAGATACTCGGCTTTTGCGGTGAGGTTCTGCCAGATGGCGTATTCAACACCGACACCGGCCGTCCATCCGGTGCGAACACCTGATGCCGATCCCGCGAAACAGGTTTGGTTTGCCACGCAGCTGACGCCGAACCCGCCATTGGTCACGTTCGTGCCCGCCCCGATGGTCGTGATCGACGTGTTTTCCTTGACCTCGCCATAGGCCAGACCGCCCGTGCCGTAAACCAGCAAACGATCGGTCGGCAGAAACCCGAGGCGGCCCCTCACCGTACCGAACCAATCGACCTTCTGTCCGGTCGTGAATTGCGCTGTCGCAAAGCCGAGCATTCCGGCAGACGTATTTGAGCCTTTGATGTCGGAGGCATTGATGTCGGCTTCGATACCGGCGACCCATTGCGGACTGAACTGCCAGTTGTAGCCGATCTGGAAGCCGCCGAGCGCGCCCGAGTTGTCCCAAGAGCCGACCGGACGGACATTGCCGCCACCGGAAATAACCGCGTTGTTCGGCGTGTAGTTGACGGTCGGATCTTCCCAGGCATATCCGGCGTTCACGCCGGCATAAAAGCCGGTCCAGTTATAAGCGGGGGAAAGCGGCGGCGCCTTGGTGTAAGGCCGCGCGGCAATGTCCGCCGCCTGCGCAGCCGTTGCTCCAAGCACCGCAGCGGCGGCAATCAAAAACGTTTTCATCAAAAGCCCCAAAGTCTGACGCGGCGACAGAAGTCGCCTGCAATGAATGGCGGGGCACCCCATGCAAACACTTGCCACGCCGCTTGCAATCATCATTGAATGCGCACGCGCCGTCCTTGCATATCGCGCAAATGCTTTGCACCAAACGCCATACTCGAAGAACTGGAATGAGAAGCGAATTGCCCCATGCCAAAATTTCATTTCACGTCGGATCAGCTTCCTTCTGCCCTCCCCGCACGCATGCGCGCGAAACTCTGGACGGAAGCCATGGAGGCCAGCGGCTCATCTTTTGAGATGGGGATCGTCACGAGCCGGAAGTTTCACGGCGAAGTCACTGTCCTGCAACTCGGTCGGGTTCAGCTCGGAGCAGCCAAAACAGTTGCCGATGGCGCGGTCAACGTCGTGCGCTCCGAAGCCAAGCTGCGTCAGGACGGCGACTATCGCATCATGATCCTGATCAATCGGGGCGAGACGCCGATGAGTGTCCGCCAGTTCGACCGCAAGATCGACCTGAAGCGCGACGAGATGACGGTTTTGGCGATGGATATGCCGAGTGAATGCTCGACGCCGCAAAGCGGTCAGTCTCACGTTATTTTCCTGCCGCGCGAAATCCTGCAGCAACCGGGACGTATGCTCGAGTCGCTGGCCGCGACGCGGCTGAAAACCCATCGTGTCGCGCAACTCCTGCTCAGTCAGAATGTTCAGCAGTTGCTGGGCGCCGACGAAGATTTCGATCAGCCTCTGGAAATCGCGTCGGGCGAATACATTGCCCAGCTCGCCAGCACCATTCTGCAGACGCAAGGGCCACAGCCTGCCAGGCAAACGGCAAGGAAGCCCGATACGCGCATCGCGGACATCCGCAAGCAGATCTCGCGAAGCTACCGCATTTCAGATCTCAAACCGGGCGCTGTCGGCGAACGGCTCGGCCTGTCAGCGCGATCGGTTCAGCACGTCCTCAGCCAGCACGGCACGACCTTCAGCGACGAACTGCTGGCGATGAGACTGGAGGCTGCTTTCGGCATGCTCAAAAGCGGATCGTCCGATCCGATTGCAGACATCGCGTTCAAATGCGGCTTCTCGGATCTCTCGACTTTCCATCGCGCGTTCCGCAAGCGCTACGGCAAGACGCCGAATGCGGCGCGCGTCGCGAAGTAAATCTGCACATCATCGGCAGCAAAACAAAATGCCCGCGGCAAGCGCGGGCATCTTTCATCTATCATTCCGGAGTGCGCAAAGCGCGAACCCGGAATCTCTCAGGACCCATCGCGATTCCGGATCAACGCGTAAGCGCGTTGTCCGGAATGACAGAATGAATGCGATTTAGCGGATCGTGACCGGCGCGGGCAGCGGCGGCACGACCGTCGGTCCCTGATGGGGGACACCGACCGGCGCGGACTGCTGCTGCGCAGCGGCCATCGGCGCAGATGCAGGTCCGCCCTGATAAGGCTGAGCCGACGCGGTGACCGGCGCTGCGGGTGGCTTGCCGCCCGGCAGCACCACAACGCGGGTGCCCACCTTGGTCCGCTCGAACAGGTCGGTCACGTCTTCATTCAACATGCCGAAGCAGCCGGAGGACACGAACTTGCCGATGGTCGACGGCTGGTTGGTGCCGTGGATGCGGTACACGGTCGAGCCGAGATACATCGCGCGCGCGCCGCGCGGATTGCCGTCGCCGCCTGCCATGAAGCGCGGCAGGTAAGGCTGGCGCTCGATCATCTCCGCGGGCGGATGCCAATCCGGCCACTCCGCCTTGCGGGTGATCTTCTGCACCCCGGTCCAGGTGAAGCCCTCGCGGCCGACGCGGATGCCGTAGCGGATCGCACGGCCGCCGCCGAGAACGTAATAAAGCTGGGTGTTCGCCGTATCGACGACGATGGTGCCCGCCGGCTCCTTGGTGGCAAAGGCGACTTCCTGACGGCGCAGGCGCTCGGGCAATTCCTGGCGCGGGCCGGTTTCCGGCTGATCTTCCGGCGGCAGCGCCGCCATGACCGAGCGGCCATTGGCGCCTTGCGCCGTGCCGGGTGCCTGCAGATCGAGCGCGCCGGTCGGCGCGCCATCAACGGTCCCTGGCGGACGCGGGCGATCGGAAAAATCAGCGCCCTGCGGCGGGCCGCGGTCGCTGTAGATCGGCGCGGGACCACGATCGGAATAGGCGGGCGCCGCCTGCGAAGGCGAATAAGCCGTGGGGCGGCCATAGCGCGGATCGTCCGGCGACATCACCGGGCCGCGCGGGTCGAGACCCGGCTGCTGGTAGCTCTGCTGCTGCTGAGCGGGCTGCTGCTGGTAATTCGGCTGCTGCTGATAGCCCGGAGGCGACAGCGCCGTGCCCCGGTCGTCACCGTCGAGCCGGTCGAAATCCGGTACCCCGCGATTGTCCGAATAGTTGCCCCCTGCGCCATAGGGCGCGGGCTGCAGCGGCTGCGAATAGCCCGGAGGCGGCGGATAGGACTGCGCCAGAGCGACCGGCGCGCCGGCCAGGCTGGCCACCGCGGAAACCGCAAAAGCGGTCGTGAAAGACTTGGCAGAAATCTTGGAAAGGCGATTGAACATCATGCCCCTTATATAGCGCGAACCCGCCACCGTACTGTTAACGCCAGATCACTCAGGATAGCGGCGCATTCAAGACATTCAGGGAAAAAAGCGTCCGGAAACTGCTGACTTTTTCGCGAGATGGCAGTCCTGCAACAGGTTCCGGGCGATGTCGCCGCATATCCCCATCCCACCGAACTTTTTTCGGGCAATTTCGCGGCGTGCGGTATCCTTCATCAGGGCCTTGATTCGTGGCCTTCGACCCACGCAGCGCTCCATTTCCCGGCCGTCCCTGAGGGCAGGATTCGACATATGCTCCCCGGATTACGCATCCTGTTCGCGACGACCGTTCTGGCGATTTCCATTCTGGTTTTCGGCCTCGGCGCGGCTGCCCTGTTGCGTGCCGCGCACGAAGAGTTCGCCAGCCTGCCGTCATGGCGGCTGGCACAGCAGCCCGTGCTCACCCCCTTCACCCCGCAAGTGCCACGGCTGGAAACTACGCCGGTGCTGGCGATGCTGCGGATCGAGCCGCCCGGAGGGACGAAACCGCTGCCTGAAACGCTGCGCCGCGACGCCGTGCTTCCAGAGGCAACCACATACCAGCCACCCCTTCAGGCATCTCACGGCCTGAGCTTGCCAGCCGATCCGGTGGCGGCCGCCAATCCGCCCGATGCAATCGCTCTGAATCATGACAGCGACATCAAGGAGGCCGACGAAGCCACCGCAAGCGCTCCCGTCAGCCCACAGGCCGCAGGGTCGAACGCGCAGGCCAGCCTCGATCTTCCCGCACGGCCCGACATCCCCGCGGAGGAGGCCGATGCGCCCGGCGTCAAGACTCCCGACGTCAACGAGAGCAAGATCGTCGAACCGGCCCGGCCCGCAGAGTCCGGCGCAGCCGAGTTGAAACCGATCGACGTCACATCGCAGCCTTCGCCCACCGAAGCGTCCGAACCGCTTTCGACCGTCGCATCGATCGAGCGATCATCGGAAGCTACGGCATCCGCGACGGAGCCGAGGCCGGTGGTGAAAAAGGCGCGGCGCCCAAGCGCCCGCACCCTCGCACTGCGCCGCGAGGCGGCGCGTGTGCGTGCCGAAGCCCGCGCGCGCGCCAAACAACTGCAGCAGCAGCAACAGGCGTTCCCGCTGTTCGGCGGTTAGGGATCAGGCCGGACCTGTCGCGACCGGCGGGCCGCCCTGCTCGCCCCATTCGGACCATGAACCGTCATAGAGCGCGGTATCTGCAACGCCGAGGCGATACAGCGCCAGCGTCAGCACACCGGCGGAGACGCCCGAACCGCAACTCGTGACGATCGGCTTGTCGAGAGCGACGCCCGCGCCGGTGAAAGCCGCGCGCAAGGCGTCGAGCGATTTCATCGCGCCGGTCTCGGCGTCGAACAGGCCCGCATAGGGCACGCTGCGCGCGCCGGGAATGTGCCCGCCGCGAAGACCGGGGCGCGGCTCGGGCACGCTGCCCTCGAAACGCGGCGTCGGGCGCGCATCGATCACCTGCTCGGCGTTGCTTTCGAGATTGCCGATCAACTGCTGCATGCTGCGCACGCGCCCGGCATCGAACGCCGCCTTGAATGCCGCAGGCTTCGGCTTGGCCTCGCCGCTCTCCACCGCGCGGCCTTCAGCCAGCCACTTCTTCAAGCCGCCATCGAGCACGCGTACATTCGCATGTCCGAACGACAGGAACATCCACCATGCGCGCGGGCCCGCGACCCATCCGCCCGCATCGTAAACCACCACAGTGTCGTCATTGGAAATGCCGAGCGCGCCGACGTCGCGGCCGAACTGTTCGGCGGAGGGATACATATGCGGCAGCGGGTTGGAGTGGTCCGACACCGCATCGACATCGAAGAACACCGCGCCCGGAATGTGCTGCTGAAGGAAATCATCCTTCGGCAGCGGCAGCACGCCGGGCATCTTGAACGTGGCGTCGAGAACTTTCACGCGCGGATCGTTCAGATGCGCGGCCAGCCATTCGGTGGAAACAAGAGGATCGGTTGTCATGGTTGAAACATTCCCCAGATCGTCATTGCCGGGCATAGCCGTTCGGAGAACGGCGTCGCTTCGCTCGCCTACGCCCGGCAATCCAACTTCCTTCATGGACACGCCGGTCAAGCCCGCGTGTGACGGTTGTGATTGAATTTACTTCTTCGGCTCGACCTTCTCGACCGGGCCACCCGCGGCCTTCCACGCGGTAAAGCCGCCGCCGAGATGCGCCACCGGCGCAAGCCCCATGTCCTGCGCGGTCTTCGCAGCAAGCGCGGAACGCCAGCCGGACGCGCACTGGAACACGAACTTCTTGTCTTCCTGGAAGATCGGCTTGGCGTAGGGGCTTTCCGGATCGATCCAGAATTCCAGCATCCCGCGCGGACAGTGAAACGCGCCGGGAATGCGGCCCTCGCGCTCGATCTCGCGCGGATCGCGCAGGTCCACGATCACGATATCACTTTGCCCCTCGCCCTTCGCAAGGCGCTCGACGGCTTCCGCCGCATTGATGGTCTCGATCTGCGCGTTGGCCTCGTCGAGAAGCTTCTTGTAACCGCGGGTGATGGTGGAGGGCATGGGATCTCACTGACAAAAATGGGATGAAACACCTACCACGTTTCTTTCAACGAGTCCCTTTCGCGAAAACAATCGGCAAGCATGTCCGTCATTCCGGGGCGCGAGCCTTTGCGAGCGAACCCGGAATCCAGCAGTTGTATTTGACAAATTCTTCTGGATTCCGGGTCCGCTCCAAGAGCGCGTCCCGGAATGACGGCGCGAGAAACCTACCGCGTCAATTCCCGCATTGCGCCTTCAAGGCCTTCCAGCGTCAGCGGGAACATCCGCTCGGCGAACAGCTTACGGATGATGGTGGTGGATTCCGAATAATCCCAGTGCTTGCGCGCCACGGGATTGAGCCAGACCGCGTGCGGATAGGTCCGCGTCACGCGCTCCAGCCACACTGAACCGGGCTCCTCGTTAACATGCTCGACGGAGCCGCCCGGCACCATGATCTCGTAAGGCGACATCGACGCGTCGCCGACGAACACGACCTTATAGTCGTGCGGATACTTATGGAGAATGTCCCATGTCGGCGTGCGATCCGAGAAGCGCCGCTTGTTCTGCTTCCACACGCCTTCATAGAGGCAGTTGTGGAAGTAGAAATACTCCATGTGCTTGAACTCGGTCTTCGCCGCCGAGAACAATTCCTCGACCTGCTTGATGTGACCATCCATCGAGCCGCCGATATCGAAGAAGATCAGAACCTTCACCGCGTTGCGCCGTTCGGGGCGCATGTGCACGTCGAGATAGCCGTGGTTGGCGGTTTCCTTGATGGTGGTGTCGAGATCGAGTTCGTCCGGCGCGCCGGTGCGCGCGAATTTGCGCAGGCGGCGCAGCGCCACCTTGATGTTGCGGATGCCGAGTTCGACATTGCCGTCGAGATCCTTGAACTCGCGCTTGTCCCACACCTTCACGGCGCGGAAGTTGCGGTTCTTCTCCTGGCCGATGCGGATGCCTTCGGGATTGTAGCCGTCCGCGCCGAATGGCGACGTGCCGCCGGTGCCGATCCACTTGTTGCCGCCCTCGTGGCGCTTCTTCTGTTCTTCGAGGCGCTTCTTGAGAGTCTCCATGAGCTTGTCCCAGCCCATGGCCTCGATCTGCTTCTTCTCTTCCTCGGTGAGATATTTCTCGGCGGCCTTGCGCAGCCACTCGGCGGGAATCTCCGCCTTCTCCATGGCGTCGAGCAGGCTTTCGAGGCCCTTGAACACGGTGCCGAACACGCGGTCGAACTTGTCGAGGTTGCGCTCGTCCTTCACCAGCGCGGCGCGCGACAGATAATAGAAATGCTCCACGCTCTGATCCGCGAGGTTGGCGTCGAGCGCCTCCATCAGCGTCAGATATTCGCGCAGCGTGACCGGGACCTGCGCGTCGCGCAGCGATGTGAAGAATTGCAGGAACATGGCTATTTAAATCGCCCGTGCGTCCACGTGCGTCAAGGGTTCCGGACTGGCTATTGGCCGGAAACCCGCACTGCATTGCTGGCCTGCGCCGTTCGACCTTACCGCATGTCATTCCGGACAGACCGCTCAGCGGCCTGATCCGGAATCCAGAAGAGTTCATCGGAAACAACATCTGGATTCCGGGCTCGCCCGCATGTGCTCGCGCCCCCGAATGACGGCAGAAACCGCCTCGCAACGCAGGATTGCGTTCAAAAACAGCACTGGCACTGGCGCGTGTGATGGTTCACAAAGTCCGTCAGACTTGCGGCACGTTGCCAGCGGACTTTGTGAACCGAAATCACACGAGCAACTCTATTTTGCCAGTGTCCCTTTCGATCCGAAGTTCGCTCGGAGATTGCTGCAAAACAGGGCGAACTTCGGATCGGGAACACTGGATTGCCGTGCCATTTCATTTAAACTGTTGTTTGACGCTCCCCGGACTGCTCCAGCCGGAGACAGTTCGCAGCGTTGATCGGGGACGCGCGGTGCCCGAGGCGGGAATCGCAGCGTTTAAAACAAAGGGTTGCATTCATGGGCATTGATTCCGTTATCGTTTGGCTGATCGTCGGTGCGATCGCCGGCTGGCTTGCGGGTCTGATCGTCAAGGGGGGCGGCTTCGGACTGCTCGGCAACATCGTCATCGGCATCGTCGGCGCGGTCGTCGCCGGCTGGCTGCTGCCGCAACTCGGCATTCGCCTCGGAACCGGCATCGTCGCCGCGATCATCAATTCCGCGATCGGCGGCGTGATCGTGCTGGTCATCCTGTCATTGATCCGCCGCGCGTGACGGTCTAACTCCTGTCCCAGCGACCGCCTCACAAGGCGGTCGCTTCTTGTTTGAAACGATAACGGCGGCAGCACTTTCCAACAGAACAAACTGACCAAGGCAAACTTCGATGAAATTTACCGGTACCAAAAACTATGTCGCCACCGACGACCTCAAGGTCGCGGTCAATGCAGCGATCGTGCTCGAGCGTCCGCTGCTGGTGAAGGGCGAACCCGGCACCGGCAAGACCGTGCTTGCGGAAGAAGTCGCCAAGGCGCTCGATGCGCCGCTTCTGACCTGGCACATCAAGTCCACCACCAAGGCGCAGCAGGGCCTTTACGAATACGACGCGGTGTCGCGCCTGCGCGACAGCCAGCTCGGCGATCCGCGCGTCTCCGACATCTCGAACTACATCAAGCGCGGCAAGTTGTGGGAAGCCTTCACCAGCGAGAAGCGCCCTGTCCTCCTGATCGACGAAATCGACAAGGCCGACATCGAATTCCCGAACGACCTGTTGCTCGAACTCGACCGCATGGAATTCCACGTCTACGAGACCGGCGAGACGATCAAGGCGAAGCAGCGCCCGATCATCATGATCACCTCGAACAACGAGAAGGAACTGCCGGACGCATTCCTGCGCCGCTGCTTCTTCCACTACATCAAGTTCCCCGACATCGACACCATGAGTGAGATCGTCGAGGTTCACTTCCCCGACATCAAGAAGCGCCTCGTTCAGGAAGCCATGAAGATCTTCTTCGAGGTGCGTGAAGTGCCGGGCCTGAAGAAGAAGCCCTCGACCTCCGAACTGCTCGACTGGCTCAAGCTGCTGCTCAACGAGGAGATGACCGTCGAACAGCTCCGCGAGCGCGATCCGCGCAAGCTGATCCCGCCGCTGCATGGCGCGCTGCTCAAGAACGAGCAGGACGTGCATCTGTTCGAGCGCCTCGCATTCCTGAGCCGCCGCGAAGTCTGACGCGGTCTCTCAACCGGTCGTGGAATGCTATTCCCGCCGGCGGGCTTTGGCCCTGCGCATGATAACCATCTGGGACCGCACGCCGTAGCCGATGCCAAAACCGGCGACGAACACCAGTGCAAGGATGGTAAAAGCTTCGAACATCGTGGCCTCACGAAATGAGGATCGCCGGACGCAGTATACCGCCCGACGATCCCGTCGTCGTGGTTGCGGACGGGGGCAATTGTCCGCGATCGAACGCTAGCGCGGCGGTTGGTGCACGCAACGACAGCCGCGTTTAAACCTTAATGCCGGCGCTGCGGGTTAATTCGGGAACCGGCTCGCTCACGATCTTGTCTTGTCATGCAATTGATAAGTCAGGTGCGCCTTCACCGTCGGCCATTCGGACGCGATGATGCTGTAGACCACCGTATCGCGCAGCGTACCGTTCGGCGCGACCTGATGGCTGCGCAGGATGCCGTCGAGCTTGGCCCCCAACCGCTCGATCCCGCGCCGCGACTGGTGATTGAAGAAATGCGTGCGGAATTCCACCGCGATGCAGTTCAGCGTCTCGAACGCATGGGTGAGCAGCAGCAGCTTGCATTGGGTGTTGAGCGGCGTGCGCTGGACGCGCTGCGCATACCAGGTCGATCCGATCTCGACACGTTTGTTGGCCGCATCGACATTCATGTAAGTGGTCATGCCGGCGATTTTCCCGCCTGCATCCTTCACCGTGAACGGCAGCATCGATCCCGCCGTTTGCAGACCGAGACGGCGGTCGATTTCCTGCCCCATGTCTTCGGCGCGCGGAATGAACGTGTACCAGAGCTTCCACAGTTCGCCGTCCTTCACCGCGTCGACAAGACCGTCCTTGTGATCGCGCGACAATGGCTCAAGCCGCGCGTGCGGGCCTTCGAGCGTGATAGGAGAAAGCCAGGTCATCGGTCGTCCTTCGCTATTGCGCACGATATTCGGCAATGATGCATGACGCGCATCTTTCTCGTCATTCCGGACGGACCGCTAACAGCGGGCCGATCCGGAATGACACCAAAACTACTTGTTCAGGAAGTTCAGCGGCAGGCCGCCGCGCGGCCAGTCCATCGCGATCAGTTCACCCTTGCCGGACAGCGTGATGTAAGCGGTCTTCAGCTCCGGTCCGCCGAACGCGATGTTGGTCGTCACGTTGTCGCCGGTCGGCACCTGTTCGACGAGCTTGCCATCCGGTGCGATCACCGAAATGCAGCCGGAGATCAGCGTCGCGACGCAGACATTGCCCGAGGCTTCCACCGCCAGCGAGTCATACATCTGGTACCCACCGAGACCCGAAATCGGCTTGCCCATTTCGCCGCGATAGATCGGCTCGCCGGGTGCGATCTGTCCCGTCGCGCCCACAGCAAACGCCCACAGCCGCGCCGTCGGCGTCTCGGCGACATACACAGTCTTCTCATCCGGCGAAAGACCGATACCGTTAGCGGGCAGCATATGCGGCACCGCTTCAACGAGTTCGGTTGCGCCTCTCTTCATGTAGTAGACCGCGCCGACATCGAGATCGTGCGCGCGGCGCTTGCCGAGATCGGTGAACCAGATGCCGCCGTCCTTGTCGAACACGAGATCGTTCGGCCCCTTGAGCTTGCGCTCGCCGCACTGGGTGAACAGGGTTTCGACCTTGCCGCTTTGCAGGTCGACCCGCTGCAGCGAGCCGCCGATATATTCGGACGGGCTCGGGCCGCCGGGCATGATGTTGCCGCGCGGACCGGGCGCCCATGAGAAGCCGCCGTTGTTGCAGATGTACATCTTGCCGTCCGGACCCAGCGCCGCGCCGTTCGGCCCGCCGGGAATCTTCGCGACGATTTCCTTGCGCCCGTCGGGATAAACCCGCGTCAGCGTCTGGCGGCGGATTTCCACCAGCACCACCGAACCATCGGGCATCACCACCGGCCCTTCGGGAAATTCAAGACCGGTTGCGATAACGCGGATATTCGACATGAAGACCTCCCGATCAGTGTTCTTGATTTTGACGCGCAAAAACTAGCGTGCAGATCAGGCGATGACCAGTGCGCGGATGCAGGGGTGGCTTGCTCCACATCGTCATTCCGTGGCGCGAGCACTTGCGAGCAAACCCGGAATCTCGAAATTGTTTCCGATGAACTTTTCCGGATTCCGGGTCCGCGCGAAGAGCCCGTCCCGGAATGACAATCGTGGCTAGCCGCTTTCGCTGAAATCCCGATACACCAGCCCCGCCGCCGCGATGTCCGAGAGCGCATTGCCGACCGCCTTGAACACGGTGATCTCGCTCTCGCTGGTGCGGCCCTTGCGCTCGCCCCGGCACAGTTCGGCCAGCGAACCTTGCATATCGTCGGCGCTGATAACGCCATCGCGGATCGGATCGAGCAATTCGCCGCTCTCCTTCAATCCGTCATAGGTATCGAGCCAGACATGGCCGCGCCGGAACACGTCATCATCGGCCTCGCGCATGAAAGGCGTAAAGCTGCCGATCAGGTCGAGATGCGTGCCCGGTTTCAGCCACGCGCCCCTGATGACCGGTTTGGCTGCGAGCGTCGCGCAGCTCACGATATCCGCCTCGCCCGCCGCGCGCTCCAGATCGGGCGCGACAACCGCATCGATGCCCCGCGCGCGCAGATCGGCCACAAGCCGCGCCGCGCCCGCTTCGTTGACATTCCACACCGCGACTTTCTCGATCGGCCGCACCGCGCGAAAAGCATCGGCCAGCAGACTCGCGATGCGCCCTGACCCGCAGATCAGCAGCTTGCGTGAATCCTTGCGGGCGAGAAAATCCGCGCCCAGCGCGCCGATGGCCGCCGTACGGCGAGAGGTGATCTCATTGCCGTCGATCAGCGCGATGTGCTGGCCGGTGTCGCCGTCACACAGGAGATAGCTGGAAAACAGGCCGGGCAACGCCTTCTTGCCGTTCTCCGGAAAAATCGTGACGATCTTGATGCCGATGAACGCGCGCTGCCATGCCGGCATGATCAGGATGGTCGCAGTCGAGCCGTCCGGCTGCGGCATGAAATGATGATGCCGCAGCGGCACATCCGCCCCCACGGTGAAAGCTTCGCGCAAGGCTGCAATCAGCCGGTCAAACGGCAGGCTGGCGCGGGTCTGCGCGGCGTCGATGATGATGGGCGATGGCGTGGTGTTCATAATGTTGCCCTCACCGCATCCATCAGTTTCTTGCGAAAGGCGCGGTCGCGCTTGAGATGCCACTCGCGGCTCATGGCTTCATTGCGCGTCTTGAATGGTTCGGTGTGCAGAAGTGTCCAGACCCGTCCGCGCGTCGAGCGTGCGCCGGTGCCGTTGTTGTGTTTCGCCAGCCGTTGCGTCACGTCGTTGGTCCAGCCGACATAGGAGGTGTAGCGCCCCTTGTGAAAACTGCCGAGCACATAGACGAAGGCGGCGGGTTTTGACTTTGCTGTGCGTGTTTTTGGCTTTGCCTTCCTGGCGCGAGACTTCGACGCCGACGAAGAAGAAATTTTCATCACACGAACTCACCACACGTCGTCCCCGCCATCGGACGGCGCTCTGCGCCGATCCGTTGGCGGGGACGACATCGAATATGTAGAAACTCCGTGCCTCACTTCGCAGCCGGAACAGAAGTAGGCGCTTTCGGCGCCTCCTTTGCCGCGCCGTTCGGCTTGCCGAGAGCCTGCACCTGTCCCTGCAATTGCGCGACGGAACTTTGCAGGCCGATCACCGCAGCCTTGAGGGCATCAATCTGCCGGTTCGCGGCGTCGATCTTCTGCTGATGCTCCAGCGAGGCCTTGGTCAGCGAGGCTTTCAGAAAATTGACGTTGCTCTGCAGGCAACCGGTGCGCCGCTCCATGGTCTTCTCGGCGGTGCAGATTTCGATGCCGGGCACGTCCTGCGCCAGCGCGGCATGGGGGAGCAGCATCAGCGACGCGACAATCATCCGTCTCATCATCTCAGACCTCATCCTCGCGGCTTGAGCGCGCCTGTTTCGGCGCTTTCCGTGCAACTGTCTCATAACGTAACGGCAAGAGCGCCAAAGATGTTGCCTGATCTTAACACTTGGAACGCGGGTAGAACGAAACGCGCCCGAATCAGCGATTCATAGCATGGCCTCCGATTCCCGCATCGACATCTTGTGTCGCATGCGCAAGGCACGTCCATATCATGCCCGGCAAGGCTTGCATCCATCACGCGAAATGCCGAAAACAGAGCATCAATCGTTAACGCCGCCAAAACCAACAAGAGCCAAGAGAGCGAAGCCAGCATGAGCAATTTGCCAAAGAATCCCTCAAAGGATCTGCACGGAGTCTTTCCCTATCTCGTCTCGCCGACCACCGCCGATGGCCGGATCAAGACCGATGTGCTGGGCAGGCTCTGCGACGACCTGATCAAGGCCGGGATTCACGGGCTGACCCCGCTCGGCTCGACCGGCGAATTCGCTTATCTCGGCGCCGCGCAGCGCACGGCGGTGGTGACCGCGACCATCGAGGCCGCGGCAAAGCGCGTTCCCGTGATCGCGGGCGTCGCCTCGACCTCGACGGCGGACGCGGTGGCTCAGGCCAAAAGCTATCAGGCCCTCGGCGCGGACGGCATTCTCGCGGTGATGGAAGCGTATTTCCCGGTGAAGGATGCGCAGGTCGAGGCGTATTTCCGCGCCATCGCGGATGCCGTCGATATTCCGGTGGTGATCTACACCAATCCGAACTTCCAGCGCTCCGATCTGACGCTGGATGTGATCGCGCGCCTCGCCGAGCATCCGCGTATCGTCGCCATCAAGGATGCCTCGAACAACACCGGCCGCCTGCTGTCGATCATGAACCGCTGCGGCGGCAAGCTCGACGTGTTCGCGGCCTCGGCGCATATTCCCGCCGCCGTGATGCTGATCGGCGGCAAGGGATGGATGGCGGGACCGGCCTGCATCGTGCCGCGCGCAAGCGTACAGCTTTACGAGCTGTGCAAGGCTGGACACTGGGACGAGGCAACCGCACTCCAGCGCAAGCTATGGCGGATCAACGAGGTGTTCGCGCGCTTCAATCTTGCCGCCTGCATCAAAGCGGGGCTGGAAATTCAGGGCTATGCCGTCGGCGATCCGGTCGCGCCGCAGACACCGCTCACCGCCGACGAACGCAAGGTGGTGGAAGGTGTGCTGCGGGAATTGGGCTAGTCGTCGCGCCATCGCGCACCATCGATCGGCACGCCCTCTCAACACACGGTCCCGGTTCACGCCGTCGCGACACAGGCCGTCATCGCAGCGACCAAAAGAAAACCCCGCCGGAGCGGGGCTTTCGATCAGCGATAGTAATGATGACGCCTTGGCGCATGATAGTGGCGATGCGGGGCATGATAGCGCGGACGCACGTAGTGGCGCGGGCGATCATACCGGCGGTGATAGCGCGGCCGGTGCGAATTGTATTTCGGCACAACGTAGTATTGCGCCTTTTCGGCCTGCACGCGGGTTTCCAGACGATCGATTTGCGCGGGCGCTAGAGGTGCAGCGGTGGCAGCCTTGCCCATGAACAGCGTCGCCACAGCAATGGCGGCCAGCATCAAGAGTCGTGTCGTTCGCATTCCGTATCCTTCAGTTCTTGCAACTGGTCTGCCGATGCAGATGAATCGCGGCACAACAAAGACAGGCGCGGCCTGTCATGGCTCCTGTTCCGATACGGCACACGAAAAGGGTAATGAGTCACCGTTTCGCGCCGATGCCGGCCAATATGTCGCAGTCGGCGACGATGACTGCACTGGCACGCTGCCGCGCGCGTGAACGCTCCGGCTACGAGACCGGTTTCGGCTTCCGCTTCTCCAGCGCTGCCATCGCATCGGCCAGAACGCTGCGAATGCGCGCGGCCTCCTTCTCGTCGATCAGTGACGGATCGAGATAGAAGTCGAGACCGGCAGCGCGTTCGATCACCACATCGCCCTTCTCGCTTGCCGCATCGAGCAGGCTGTCGACGGCATAGGGGATCACCTCGCGGCTGATGCCCTTCATGGTGATCGGCGGCAACGGATGCGCCGATACGACATCGCTGACCAGCGCGAAGGTCTCGTAGCTGATGACGATGCGGCCGGGCTCCGCGATGGACTGCAGCCGCGCGGCGAGGTTCGCCTCCGCGCCGATGATGGTGTAGTCCATGCGGTCCGCGCTGCCGAAATTGCCGACATTGCAGTAGCCCGAATTGATTCCCATGCGCGCCTTGAACGGCTGTTCGACGCCCTCGGCCCGCCATTTCGCGTTCAGTTCGAGCAGACGGCGCTGCATGTCCCACGCCATGCGCAGGCAGGCCTGCGCATCCAGCCGCTCGCCCTTGGTTTCCGGGTCGCCGAAAAAGATCAGCATCGCATCGCCGACAAACTTGTCGATGGTGCCGCCGTGCTTGAGCGCGATCGCGGACATTTCGGTGAAGTACTCATTGAGCAACTGCGTAATCAGCTCGGGCTGAAGCCGCTCGGTGGTGGCGGTGAAGTTCTGGATGTCCGAGAAGAAGATCGTGAGTTTCTTGCGCTCGGTCTGGATCGTGACGTCCTTCTGCCCGCTGAAAATGCTCTTGTAGATCTGCGGCGAAATATAGCGCGAGATTTTCATCGACAGCGTGGCAAGGAAATCGTTGTTGGCCTCAAGTTCCTTGTTCATGCCCATGATCTGCAGCGACTGCCGCCGCTGCATGGCGAGGAACGAGATGCCGCAGATCGCGGTCAGCGCGAAATAGGCCAGAAGGTATTTGAACGACAAGATATTGGCCGCGATCGGCTGCGCGATAATCACCTCCTGAATGCCGCGCACGTCGCCGACCTTCCAGTCCTTCTTCGGGCTTTCCGGGTGCGAGTTGTGGCAACTGACGCAGGCCGCGCCCATGACGATCGGCGCCACAAGGCGCACGCGGTCGCTGAACAGCGTGTGCGATGCATCCTCGATCTTCTGGTCCGGATTGGCGCGCAGGCTCGCCAATGCCGCGACCTCGAATGAATCGAGTTGGTGCGGCGCGCGGTTCTTGAACGGATAGTCCGACACGAAGCGATAGACGATGTTCTGCTGCTGCTCGCTGATGACCTTGCCCAGTTCGAGCGACAGCGTTGCCGGAATCGGCACCGCGCCGGGGATGGTCTCGTAATTATGGACAACCTGCGTCTGGCCGGAGTGGGACAGGATGCGTCCGACGACGTTGCTGGCGTAGTAACTGCGGACGCTGCTCACGAGGGAATTGAGATCGGTGGCCTGCCTGCGCAGCGCCGCCTCCCCGAGATTGGTCAGGTCGAGCCATACCGCAACCGGCAGCAGCGCCAGCAAAAGGGCGATCAGAAAGCCGGTCAGGATACCGCGTGAGCGGAGATTTCCGGGATTCGTCTTGTCCATGAATCAGTCCCCGCCATAGGCCATCTCATTCTAATACAGGGGCTTTCACAAACCAATGACACCTGCGTCAAGCGGCGCGGCGACGGAACGGGACACCGCCACAGACGTTGAAATCCGCGGCAGGAATCAACACGTATCATGTACCGAGCCGCGAACCCGAGGTGGAAACATGGTCAAGGTCGTTTACGAAGTGGTCGAGCACGATGGCGGTTGGGCTTACAAGTTCAACAACGTGTTTTCGGAGACCTTCCCCACCCGTGAAACGGCCCATGCCGCCGCCACCCGCGCCGCTGCGGAGCAGCGCGTCCCCGGCCGAACCGAGGTGATCCAGTTCGAGGATGGCCAGGGCAACTGGCGCGAGGAAACCGCCCAGGGCACCGACCGGCCCGCGACGGAAGTCGTAGACAAGAAGCTTCCGTAACCATCCGGCGATCTTTGCCCCATCCCTGTTTCCCTCCCGGCGGAAATTGTTCTAGAACCCGCCCATGAACCTCGGCAGGGCACTTCAGAACTGGCTGGACTCGCATGGCCTCGGCGCGATCATCGCAGCCGTCCTCGGCACCATTGTGACTCTCGCACTCATCCTCGTTGTCGGCGGATATTATATAGTCACCCCCTGAACGCCTTCAGTTTCAGCGAGACCGATCGTGGCCACAACCGACGTCGTTTTCAGTGAAGCAATGGCGTTTCTGCAGGCCGGGCGGACGCACGAGGCCGAAAAGGCCCTGCGCAGGTTGCTGCGCAGGACATCCGACCATCCGCTGGCATTGAGCGTACTCGGCGCCATTCTGGTCGGGACCGGAAAGCATGACGAAGCCGAGCGGTTCCTGCGGTCTGCGGTCAGGCTCAATCCGAACGCCCATGCCGCGCTGTACAATCACGGGCTCGCACTCAAGGCGCTCGGCCGCGCCGATGAAGCCCTCGCTCAGTTCACGCAGGCCCTCACGCTCAATCCGAACGATGCTGAAACGCTGAGCAACCGCGGCACGGTTTACAACGATCTCAAGAATTTCGAGGCCGCGCTCGCCGATTTCGACAAGGCGATCGCGCTGCAGCCGAACTATGTCCCGGCGCATCACAACAAGGGCAACGCCCTGTTCGGGCTCGGCCGTTATGGCGACGCGCTGGCGTCGTATCAGCGCGCACTGACACTGATGCCGAATTTTGTGGAGAGCCACACCGGCGCGGGGCTCTGCCTGCACAAACTCAAGCGGCATGATCAGTCCGCCGAAGCGTATGACGCTGCGCGCAAACTGAAGCCGGACTATCCCTTTTTGAAAGGCATCGTTCTGCATCAGAAAATGCTGGCCTGCGACTGGTCCGGGACTGCGGACCTGATCGCTGACATCGAAAGCGACATCGCCGCGGGCAAGCTCTCCGCCGAGCCGTTCGGCTGGCAGGGTGTCGCCACCACGGATCGCAGCTTGCAGCAATGCGCCGAAATCTACAGCGCAGCGACGTTTCCTGCGAACCATCGCGGCTTGCCGCCGGCACGGCCTGACAATGGCGAGAAAATTCGCATCGGTTACCTGTCCGGCGATTTCCGCGCGCAGGCCACATCGTTCCTTCTGGTGGGTGTGCTGGAACAGCACGACGCGACCCGGTTCGAGATTCATGCTTTCGACAATGGCTGGGATGACGGAAGCGAAACCCGCAAGCGCATCGACGCGGCGGTGCATCGCGTGGTCAATATCCGCGGGCTCAGCGATGCGCAGGCCGCGCGCGCGATCCGCGACAGCGGGATCGACATTCTGGTCAATCTCAATGGCTATTTCGGCGACGACCGCAACCACGTTTTCGCGCAGCGCCCGGCCCCGGTTCAGGTCAACTATCTCGGCTTTCCGGGAACGCTCGGCGCACCCTACATGGACTACATCGTCGCCGATCCGATTGTGATCCCGGATGCGCAGCGGACATTCTTCACCGAGAAGGTGGTGCATCTGCCGCACAGCTATCAGGCCAATGACAACAGACGCGCGATGTCGGACCGCGTCTTTTCCCGCAGCGACTTCGGCCTGCCGCAGGACGGCTTTGTCTTTTGCTGCTTCAACAACAACTACAAGATCACGCCGCAGACCTTCGACGGATGGATGCGGATTCTGGCGCGCGTTCCCGGCAGCGTGCTGTGGCTGATCGAGGACAATGCGCTTGCAAGCAACAATTTGCGGAAGGAAGCGGCCGCGCGCAGCATCGATCCGGCGCGGCTGGTGTTCGCAGCGCGCATGGAGCCGGACGAACATCTGGCGCGGCACCGCTGCGCCGATCTGTTTCTCGATACCCTGCCCTATAACGCCCATACCACCGCAAGCGACGCGCTGTGGGCCGGACTTCCGCTGCTCACATGCGCGGGCGGCACTTTCGCGGGCCGCGTGGCCGCAAGCCTGCTGACGAATATCGGGCTGCCGGACCTGATCGCTTCATCGCAGGAGGACTATGAGCGGCTTGCCGTCGCGTTCGCGACACAGCCGGACCGGCTTAACGCACTCCGGCAAAAACTCGATGCCAACCGCCTGACCGCGCCGCTGTTCGACACCGAACGCTTCACCCGGCATCTGGAGCAGGCTTATGCCGCCATGCATGCGCGCCGCAAGGCCGGGCAGCGGCCGGACCACATTGTGGTGGCCGCCACCTAGCTGCGTTTTACGCCTCGTCCCGGAAATACGGCTCGACCGGACCGGTCAGTTTCATGGTCACCGGATTGCCGAAGCGGTCCTTCGACGAGCCGACCGCCACCCGCACCCAGCCCTCGCTGACGCAATATTCCTCGACGTTGGTTTTTTCGACGCCCTTGAAGCGAATGCCGACATCGCGCGACAGAACCTCCGCGTTGTAATACGGGCTGCGCGGGTCGATGGAGAGGCGGTCTGGCAATTCGCTCATGTCGGTATCCTGATTCGGTTTCGCTTCGACAGATGCCCTGATTACAGGAGCTTTTCAATATCGCGGGTCAGCGCGGCGGGTGATGTGGTCGAGCCGTAGCGCGCCACGGTCTTGCCGGCGCGATCGACCAGAAACTTCGTGAAATTCCATTTGATCGCGGTCAGGCCGAGCACACCCGGCTTTTCCGTCTTGAGGTGATCGAACAGCGGCAGCGCGTTGTCGCCGTTGACATCGACCTTGGCGAACATCGGAAACGTCACGTCGTATTTCTGCGAGCAGAACGTTGCGATCTCCTGCGCGCTGCCCGGCTCCTGCCCGCCGAACTGGTTGCAGGGGAAACCGAGCACCGAAAAGCCGCGGGGACCGAACTTGCGCTGCAATTCCTCAAGCTGCGCATATTGCGGCGTGAATCCGCAAGCGCTCGCTGTGTTGACGATCAGAAGCACCTGTTCCTGATAGGCATTCAGCGAACGCTCTGCTCCGTCCAGGGTCTGCGCCGAGAAATCGTAAACCGTGGTCACTGCTGTTTCCGATCATTTGCCATCAATACGTCTCAGCGGTCATCCCGGCGAAGACCGGGATCCATCACCCCTGTCATCGTTTCAAGGCAGAAAGTCCGACATTCGGCTCAACAAGAAATCCTGTGGTTATGGGTCCCGGCCTTCGCCGGGACGACATCGAGCTAGGTCCGGAAGCCGCCCTTGCGCTGATCTGCCAGCCAGTCGGACAATTTCGCCGGCGCAGCCTTCTCCGTCTTCGCAGCGGCGGTTCGCTTCCCGCCCGCCTTCTTCGCCGGCTTCGGCGGCGCTGAGGCTGCCTCGGCCGCTTCCTTCGCAAGACGCAGCGCGCGCAGCTTTTCCATATTGGCGCGCATCGCGCGACCCTCGATCTCATATTGCGGGACGGCGCTGCCCTCGCTTGTTGGGCCGTGCGGCTTTGCGTTCTTATCGCTCATTATTGGTCTCCGGAATGGGACATGGTCGGAGGCAGCCCTGGATTGCTCCAGGGAACCGGCAATCGGACCGGCCTGCCCGGACACTTCCGTCCGCATCATTGCAGCGGTCCCTTTACCCGATCCGCCAAGCCATGTCTCGCGCCCTGTCTCACACCGCGTCTTGCGCTGCGAAACCCGCTGATTTACCCGGTATTGACAATGCCGCGCCAAGTGTTGAGCGCGATGGAGCCTTGGAAAGCCACAATTGTTCAACATTTTGCGCCAGACTGGCCGCTTTCAGCAGCAGTAGACACCCACAGAGAAACCTGAGTGGCGATCCGGACGACATATATTGTGTTGCTGAGCGGCGCGGGCATCCTCGCCGCCGCGGCCGGATGGATGATCGGCGAACAGTTCTTTCAGAGCGCATCGGCATCGCTCACGAAGGATGAGCGGACACTGAATGAGCGCTATCCGATCTCCAACACGATGATGAAACAGGATCGCGTCATCGCAACTCCCGTTCCGGCACAGACCGAACAGCCCGCTGTTCCGAACGACATGCTTGAGACAGCCCGCGCCTGGCTCAATGCGCCGGTGACACTACCGCGCCGTCAGGCCTCCAGATCCGAGAAGCCATCCCGGCTGTTCCTCAACGACAGCCAGATCGCCGGCATCAAGAAGCGGCTCAACCTGACGCCCGCGCAGCAGAAATACTGGCAGCCGGTGGAAAACGCGATGCGTGAGGTCACGCTGCAGATCGAGGACTATCAGAAGCGGCTGAAGAAAGACCGCGACGATTCGTTCGACACCGAGAGCGACGCCATCGCGCGGCTGAAGACTGCGACGCGCGCGTTCTATGCACAGCTCAACGGCACGCAGAAGAACGACATGACACTGCTGGTGCGGATGACGGGCCTCGGCCCCGCCTTTGCCGAACTCACCGGCACCAAAGTATCCAGAAACGAACCCGAGAATTCGCGGTAGGACTGAGATCTCTCCGTGAGTCGTTGCCGCGCAAGCGGGAACAACCAGCGGAGAACAGGCCTGGCGTTGCCCTTCAATACAGTCCCGCGACATTCGCGCGCTGCACGACAAGCGCCAGCACCGTATCGATACTCGGCGTCGGCATTTTTGTCAGCTTGCCCATCTCCTGAACCACCGTGACCAGCGGATCGATTTCCATCGGCCGGCCGCGTTCCAGATCCTGCAGCATCGAGGTCTTGTGCGCGCCGACCTTGCGTCCGCCCTCGATGCGGCGATCGACATCGACGCGGAATTTGACGCCGAAAGTCTCGGCGATCTGCTGGGCCTCGACCATCATCGAGCGCGTCACCGCGCGGGTGCCGGGATCGCTGCACAGGACATCGAGCGTTGCATGGGTGAGCGCGCTGATCGGGTTGAACGAGACATTGCCCCACAGCTTCAGCCAGATCTCGTCACGGATGTTTTCAAGCACCGGCGCCTTGAGGCCGGCCTTCTCGAACAGCGCCGCCAGTGCCTGGATGTCCTCGGTGATTTCCCCCGACGGCTCGCCCAATGGAAAACGGTCTCCATAGATATGACGGATCACCCCCGGTGCCTCGATCTCGGTGGCGGGATAAACCACGCAGCCAATGGCGCGTTCGGGGCCGAGTTCTTTCCACTGCCGCCCGCCGGGATCGATGCTTTCCAGCGTCGCGCCTTCGCAGGCGTTGCCGTGCTTGTAGAAATACCAGTAGGGAATGCCGTTGACGGCGGTGACGATACGCGTCTTCGGCCCGAGCAGCGGCTGCATCGCATCGATCACGCCGGTGATCGAATGCGCCTTGAGACAGACGATCACGACATCCTGCACGCCGAGGTCGGCGGGATTGTCCGTGCAACGCGGATAAGCCACGCGTTCTTCGCCGTCGATCAGAAGCTTGAGGCCGTTGGCCTTCATCGCCGCCAGATGCGCGCCCCGCGCCACAAGGCTCACATCAGCGCCGGCCAGCGCAAGTTGCACGCCAAGATAGCCGCCGATCGCGCCGGCGCCGTAAATGCAGATTTTCATCGCTGGTCCCCGAATGTTAGCCCGGCGTCAGGTAAAAAGGCAGGGCGCTTTCACACGACTGGGAAGTGCATGTGATCGCGCCCTGCAGGGAGAACCGTCAGGCAAACACGATTTCGGCAGGCCGCTGTCCGGGACGGGCTATCAAGCCGAACCCGGCAGAAGAATTGATATCTCGCATGCTGATCACCCCGATCAGCGTGTAGTCGTCGATCACCGGCAGATGCCGGATGTGATTGTCATTCATCAGGTCGCGCACATGGTCGATCGAGTCGGTCGAGCGGCACGACACCAGCCGCTGCACGGAAATCAGCGCGGCAACTTTCAAGTTCAATCCTGCCTGGCCGTGCTCGGCGATAGCGCGCACCACGTCGCGCTCCGTGAACATGCCAACTGCGACATTGCCCTCCGTGCGGCACACGTCTTTCACGACGAGCGCGCTGATGTTTTCGTCGCGAAGAAGCCGGGCCGCGGTGGCAACGGTTTCGTTCATGCGGATGGTGGCGATACGGGTGCTCTTCCTGTTCAGGATGTCTCCGACTCTCATCACAACCTCCCTCGTTCGTCGCCGGGGATGGCCTCCCCGAAGGCACCAGTCTGCGAGGCACCATCCTCGTTGGTGCCCTCGATATTGGTATACATTATGCCACGAGTCAATCGGAACAAATTCCTATTTCAACAGGTATGCTACGACCTCCCGCTCCGCATGTCTGGCCGCCCAGCCAGCGCCGCAACCTGCCGTCATCCCGTCACCTCTTCGCCCCTTGCAGAAAAGTTCGTCACCGTTTTGCCTTATGCAAAATCAGCCTCAGCAGGTGCCCCGCAGCCGGAATTATCATCACCGATGATCCGGCAAAGGCCGCGACGTGTGGCCACATCGCTCGCGGCAAAAAATCGCAGCACCATGGACTATGATCGTTGTCGCAGCAGGCGGCGGCCGATCGATCGCGACCTGCCGTGCACGAGACGCTAAGGCGTCCGCTTGAGGACACTAAATTTTCGCGATGCGCCCATAAACGCACATGCCCGGCACAGGGCCGGGCATGACAGCAGTTCATTTCAAGTATGCGTCAGCAAAATTCTCCGACGCGAAAACGCGCACGAGTGCACGTCAGCCTTTCAGAACTTCCACCAATGTCTTGCCGAGGCGTGCAGGAGATGGCGAGACGCGGATCCCTGCGGATTCCATCGCCGCGATCTTCGACTCAGCATCGCCCTTGCCGCCCGAGATGATCGCGCCGGCATGACCCATGCGGCGGCCCGGAGGTGCGGTGCGGCCGGCGATGAAACCGACCATCGGCTTCTTGCGTCCGCGCTTCGCTTCATCCTTGATGAACTGGGCAGCATCTTCTTCCGACGAGCCGCCGATCTCGCCGATCATCACGATCGACTTGGTGGCCGGATCGGCAAGAAACAGCTCAAGCATCGAGATAAAGTCTGTGCCTTTCACCGGATCGCCGCCGATGCCGACCGCCGTTGTTTGGCCGAGACCTTCGGCGGACGTCTGATACACCGCCTCATAGGTCAGTGTGCCCGAGCGCGACACGATGCCGACATTGCCCTTCTTGAAAATGTTGCCGGGCATGATCCCGATCTTGCACTCGCCCGCCGTCATCACGCCGGGACAATTGGGACCGATCAAGCGGGACTTCGAACCTTCGAGCGCGCGTTTGACGCGAACCATGTCGGCCACCGGAATGCCTTCCGTGATGCAGACGATCAGCGGCACCTCCGCATCGATCGCTTCGCAGATCGCGTCCGCAGCGCCCGGCGGCGGAACGTAGATCACGCTGGCGTCCGCGCCGGTTGTCTGGCGCGCTTCCGCAACGGTATCGAACACCGGCATTCCGAGGTGAGTCGTTCCGCCTTTTCCAGGCGACGTGCCGCCGACCATTTTGGTGCCGTAGAGCGCCGCCTGCTCGGAGTGAAAAGTGCCGTTTTTCCCGGTAAAACCCTGACAAATGACCTTGGTGTTGCTGTCGATAAGAATGGACATTATGCGGCTTCCTTGCGTGTGGCGCGAACGATCTTCTGCGCGGCATCGTCCAGATCGTCAGCGGCGACGACATTCAAACCCGACTCGGCGATGACCTTCTTGCCAAGTTCGACATTGGTCCCTTCGAGCCGCACCACCAGCGGCACGCCAAGCCCTACCTCGCGCACCGCGGCGACCACGCCTTCGGCCACAACATCGCAACGCATGATGCCGCCAAAGATGTTGACCAGTATCCCCTTCACATTCGGATCGGAGGTGATGATCTTGAACGCAGCCGCGACCTTCTCCTTGGTCGCGCCGCCGCCGACGTCGAGGAAATTGGCGGGCGTCGCACCGTAGAGCTTGATGATGTCCATGGTCGCCATCGCAAGACCGGCGCCGTTGACCATGCAACCGATGGTGCCTTCAAGTGCGATGTAATTGAGATCGTACTTCGACGCCTCGATCTCCTTTTCGTCCTCTTCGGTGAGATCGCGCAGTTTCACGATGTCCGGATGACGATAGAGCGCGTTGGAATCGAAATTGATCTTGGCGTCAAGGCAGCGCAGTTCGCCCTGCTTCGTGACCACGAGTGGATTGATTTCCAGCATCGCCATGTCCGTAGCAACGAAGGCGTTGTAAAGTTGCGTGGTCAGCTTCTCGGCCTGTCTGGCGAGATCGCCGGTAAGGCCCAGTGCCTGGGCGATATGGCGGCCATGATGCGCCATGACTCCCGTTGCAGGATCAACCGAAAGGGTCACGATCTTGTCCGGCGTATCGTGCGCCACCTTTTCGATATCCATGCCGCCTTCGGTGGAGACGACGTAGGCGATGCGCGAGGTTTCGCGATCCACCAGCATCGACAGATAGAATTCCTTTTCGATGTCGGAGCCGTCTTCGATGTACAGCCGGTTGACTTGCTTGCCGGCGGGACCGGTCTGCACCGTCACCAGCGTGCGCCCCAGCATTTCCCTGGCGAAAGCCGCGACTTCATCGACCGATTTCGCGAGACGCACCCCGCCCTTGGCGTCCGCCGGCAACTCCTTGAATTTTCCCTTGCCCCGGCCACCCGCATGGATCTGCGACTTCACGACATAGACCGGCCCCGGCAACGACTTCGCTGCGGTAATCGCTTCTTCAACCGTGAAAGCAGCGGCACCCGCCGATACCGTCACGCCGAAATTCTTCAGGACCGCCTTGCCCTGATATTCATGGATATTCATTGCAGTTCCTCCCGTCGTGACCGAAGTCCAAAAGCGCCCTGTTCTTCGGGGCTTATATGACTTGATAGCCATCTTGTATTATGTATACCAGAGATTGCCCACTCAATCTGCCGCTGTCAATCGGCCCGCGAAAAGAAAAGCGCGCCCATCCGGAGATGAGCGCGCATTTTTTGCAACGAACGGTTGGAGTCGCGTCAGGCAGCTTGTTGCGACTTGGCCACGACGACCTTACGCCACGGCTTCAACACGATGATCGCGAGCAACGATGCGAGAATGTTCGCGCCCGCCGCCACGATGAAAACCATGTCCCATGTGCCAGAGCTCTGCTGCATGTAGTTCGCCACAGGAACGAGCAGCGCCGCCGTTCCTTTCGCGGTGTACAGCAAGCCTGCGTTGGTCGTGGCGAACTTCGAGCCGAACGTGTCCGTGCAGGTCGAGGGGAAGAGTGAATAGATTTCACCCCAGGCAAAGAACACGAAGCCTGAGAGCAGCACGAACCAGACTGGATCATGGCCCCAAAGGTAGAGCATGTAGATGCCAACGCCTTCCATGCCGAAGGCGATAAACATCGTGTTCTCGCGGCCGATCATGTCGGAGATCCAGCCGAAGAAAGGCCGTGTCAAACCGTTAAGCACGCGATCGATGGTTGCCGCGAAGGTGACCGCCGTCATCGTCATGCCGATCAGCGTCACAGGAACGCTGTCGACCTTCCAGTCGACGGCAATCGGCTTCAGGTTTGCAGTGACCATCAAACCACCAGCACCGACGATCACGAACATGAAGTACATCAGCCAGAAAATCGGCTGTCGTAGCACCTCTGTTGGCGCATAGTTGCGGCGCGTCTGAATGATGTTCGCGTTCTGAACCACAGCAGGAACCTGCCCTGCCTTCGGAGCGAACATGATGAACGACAGCAGCACAATGACGATGCCCTGCCCCAGGCCGAAGTAGAGAAAAGTGTTCTGGAAGCCATCGTTCTTGATCATCGCCTGAATCGGCGCAACCGTCAGCGCAGAACCGGCGCCGAAACCTGCTGCAGTGATACCCGCTGCAAGACCGCGCTTGTCAGGAAACCACTTCAACGCATTGCCGACACACGTACCGTAGACGGCGCCCGCGCCGATGCCCGCAATGATCATGCCGAGATAGAAACCATTCAGCGATGTCGCCTTCGCGTTAATCGCCCAGCCGATGGCGCAAAGGACGCCGCCGACCAGAACGACAATGCGTGGTCCGTACTTATCGACAAACCAGCCCTCGACGGGCACCAGCCATGTTTCGAACAGGACGAACAGCGTAAATGCCCACTGGATCGACGCACGATCCCATCCGAAATTTTTCTGGATGTCGGGGACAAAGAACGTCCAGCCGTATTGGTAATTCGCGATCATCACCATGGCGCCAACGCCGATCGCCAATTGGAGCCAGCGATAGGTGTCGCTGACGCGTGCAGCCGCGGGGGCTGCTGGGTGCACCGTATCCGTCATCGTTCCTCCGAATGCGCCTTTGCTCAGTTAGGTTTCGGCAAGCGCTACGAGGCGGAGGCTGGTATACGATATGCCAAATTGCAAGAGGTATTCGAGGGAACCTGCGACATTTTTGCTATGCGTCTTCGGCATGAACTTGCCAGAGAAAAAGGCCCCGGCAGCTGCCGGAGCCTTTTGATAGGACGATATTCACTGGAAATCAGGCGCTACAAGAACAGACGAGCTTACGCAGATAGATCCGGTTGACGCCAACATCCCTGGTCATGTGGCCGCTTTTGGTGCGCGCGACGACAATCGTGCCCAGCCGTTCGAGATCAGAGGCCAGAACAGCGCAATTAAGCCCAGCGTCATGATCGAACCGACCAAGCCGTTGGAGAAGAAGATGCCCAAGCTGCCTTGGGATCCCAGCAAGGCCTGCCGGAACGCCTCTTCCGCCTTGTCACCAAGCACGATGGCCAGAACCATAGGGGCCATCGGATAGTTGCACTTCTTCATCACGTACCCGACCACACCGAACACCATCATCATCACGACGTCGAAGGTGTTGTTATGGACGGTGTAAGCACCGATAGCACACAGCACGAGAATAACGGGCGCAATGATGCTGAACGGAATGCGAAGGATCGCTGCGAACAACGGCACGCAGGTCAACACCACAAGCAACCCGACGAAATTGCCGAGATACATGCTGGCGATGAGGCCCCACACGAATTCCTTTTGTTCGACAAACAGCAGCGGGCCTGGCTGCAAGCCCCAGATCAGCAAGCCGCCGAGCAGCACCGCAGCCGTCGGCGAGCCAGGAACACCAAGCGAGAGCATGGGAAGGAGGGCCGCAGTGCCCGCTGCGTGCGCGGCGGTCTCGGGTGCAACGACACCTTCGATTTCACCCTTGCCGAAGTTCTTGCCGTTTTTCGACATTCGCTTGGCGATGCCATAACTCATGAACGAGGCTGGCGTTGCGCCTGCGGGCGAAACCCCCATCCACACCCCGATCAGACACGACCGCAATGATGTCATCCAATAGCGCGGAAGCTCTTTCCACGTATCCCAAACTACCCTTGCGTTGATCTTGGCGGGCTTGCCGCGGAAATTCAGTCCTTCCTCCATCGTGAGAAGAATCTCGCCGATTCCGAAGAGACCGATCACCGCGATCAGGAAATCGAATCCGCTGAGCAACTCGGAGAAGCCGAACGTGAGACGCAGCTGCCCTGTAATGCTGTCGAGCCCGACAGCCGCCAGCGCAAAGCCGATCATCATCGCGACAATTGTCTTGAAGGGCGGCTCCTTGCCCATGCCGATAAAGCTGCAGAATGCGATGAAGAACACCGCGAATTTTTCTGCCGGACCAAACTGAAGCGCGAACTTCGCGACCAGTGGCGCGACCAGCGTGATCATGATCACAGCGAACAACGCACCGACAAATGACGATGTGAACGCCGCAGTCAACGCTTCGCCGGCCTTGCCGTTCTGTGCCATCGGATGACCGTCGAACGTCGTCGCTACAGACCACGGCTCGCCGGGGATATTGAACAACACAGATGTGATAGCGCCGCCAAACAGAGCGCCCCAATAGATGCAAGACAGCATGATGATGGCGGACGTCGGGGGCATGCTGAACGTCAGCGGCAGCAAAATCGCTACGCCGTTCGCACCGCCGAGACCCGGCAAAACACCGATGACAACGCCGAGCACAATTCCGATCACCATGACCAGAATGTTGAACGGCTGCAGCACCGTCGCAAAACCATGAAACAGATTTACAATTTCTTCCATAATAGTGTCCTCAGCCGCGGTGGATTTCTAGAGACCAAGCAACTCTTCCAGCGGCCCCTTCGGCAGCGGAATGAGGAACCATTTTTCAAAGAACAGATACACCGCGAATGGCGTGCCCAGCGCGACGGCCGCAGTCGTGGTCCACGGATATTGGCCAAGCCACTTCATGAACAGGGCAATGAGAAGAACCGAGGCGACGTAGATGCCGATATACGGAATGCTCAGGCAGTAGATGGTGGTCGGTACAAAAACCGAGAGGACCTGGCGAAGCTGCCCCCAGTCCGCAAACAGTTGGCCATCGTCTCGCTCCATCAAGAGCTGGATGCAGTTTACGCAACTCGCCAGCACGATGATGAGGCCTACATAGAAAGGAAAGAACCCGGACTTCGGGCCGTCCGGTCCCCATCCTGCCCCTGCCTTCATGCTGCCGATAATTGTGATCACGCCAAACAGGATGCAGAAGACGCCAACGCCGAACTCCGTCCATCGATGCGACGGGCCGCGCTGACCAACCTCGGAAGAGTGTTCGCTCATCTTTTTCCCCACACTGAAGCCTTTTCCGGCGGCACATAGGCCGCCGGGTAGGATCTTTTTGTTGAATTTATTGTGGTGCCGCCAGGAAGCCGGCATCCTTCATCAAGGCCTGGTGCCGCTTCTGTTCGTTATCAACCCAGGCCGCGTACTCGGGACCGACCATCATGGTTTGATTGAAGGCGCCGTCCTTCATCAAGGTCTGCCATTCAGGGGTTTCACGCACCTTCTTGAACACATCGACGTAATAGTCGACTTGTTCCTTGGTGGCTTTCGGCGACGTGAAGAATCCGCGCAGCATGACGTATTCGACATCAAGACCTTGCGACTTGCATGTCGGGATATCGCCCCATGACTTTCCGTCCGCGACAGCATCCTTGTATGGCAGCGGTTTGCCATCGAATACGCAAAGCGGGCGGACAGCTCCACCGCGCCACTGCGCGACAGCTTCGATCGGATTGTTGACGGTGGAATCGATGTGCTTGCCGACAAGCTGAACCGCGACTTCGCCTCCGCCGCGATAAGGAATATAGGTGAACTTCGTGTTGGAGGCCTTCTCGATCGCAACCGTGATGATCTGATCTTCCTGCTTCGATCCCGTGCCGCCCATCTTGAATTCACCGGGCTTCGCCTTCACGGCTTCGATGTAATCCTTCACCGACTTGTACGGGCTCTCCGCATTCACCCAGAGAACGAACTCGTCGAGAGCCATCATTGCAACCGGGGTCAGATCCTTGTGACTGAATGGAATGCCGGTCCCGAGCGGAGTTGTGAACAGATTGGAGAGAGTAATAACCAGCTTATGCGGATTACCGGCCGATCCCTTGACGTCGAGAAAACCCTCACCTCCGGCTCCGCCGGCCTTGTTCACCACCACCAGCGGCTGCTTCATCAAGTTGTGCTTGGTGATGATACCTTGAATGGTACGGGCCATCTGATCCGCGCCACCGCCAGTGCCCGCAGGTACAACGATTTCCACCGGCCTGGTCGGCTCCCATGCCGCCGAGGCCGCACCGGAGATCAGCCCCGCGCCCAGCGACACTCCAACACCCAATGCAAGACCTAACGTTTGATTAGACCAAGACTTCATCGCGTTTCTCCCACCTATTGTTTCATGCCACTCAACGGCGGCTTGGTTCCGAAATCTGCTTTGTGCAGTTCCGGTTATTCTTATCGTTATTGCGTCCCTTGCACGCTCCTCATTGAATGGAAGCGACGCGCTCATGACGCATGATGATCCCTCGCGCAGCACATGGCCTGCAATGGTCATCGCAACCATTGTGAGTAAGTTCGCACCGATAGCTAGGGCGACATAGGTCGACCCTGTGGTCAGCAACGGCTGCAATTGTCTGGGCGATTTCCGCCAACGTCCCTCCTCAGGCGTGTTGTTCTGTTCGGTGATCGACAATCACTGCCTGAGGCACATCCTTGTATGCGATATACCAGACTACAAGTCTAAATTCTGATGCGGCCGCTTTGGGCGGTGCGATAGCCATCGAGGCCGAAATAAAAAAAGGCCCCGGAAGCCGGGGCCTTTCTGACGCGCATTCAGCATCTCACCGCAGGTTATAGGTCTGGACTGACCGGGCAGCTCTTTACAAACCAAACCGCGGCAAGTCGCCATTGCGGATGGAAATCTGAGCGCTCCTCATCAGTAAATCATCAATGAAAGCAATCAACTGACGGACGATACCATAAGAGGAGCCGGTGTTGGCGAGAGCAATCTTGGACATTTTGGAGACCTTTCATGACCGATCAATTGAGGGCCGACCCGTCGCCCGGTGCCCCGCTCGGTCTATCTAGGCATCTGGTATACCACAAACAACGACTGATTTTGCATAGCAGCATTTTCTCTGCTGCATCGCACTGTACGCCACCTCGTGACAACATGTCGCACGGCGGACACGCCAAGACCGGCCAATGGGCGCTCGCAAGAAAAAAGACCGGCGGTTTCCCGCCGGTCTTTTCGGTTGCAAACCATGGGTCTGATTATTCGGCCGCTTCAACCTTCCGAGGCGGCGACAACGCACCCGAATTATGCGTTTCAGCAACCTGGTTATCGTTGAAGCCAAGCACCTGCTTCAGAATCTCATCGGTATGCTCGCCGAGCAACGGCGAACGCGTCACCACCGTAGGGCTGTCCGACAGCTTGATCGGATTACCGACCGAAATGTACTTGCCGCGCGTCGGATGATCTACCTCGACCAGCGTGCCGGTTGCGTAGAGCGACTTGTCCTCGGAAATTTCCTTCATCGACAGAATCGGACCGCACGGAATGTCGTCCTTGTTGAGAATTTCCATCGCCTCGAACTTGGTTTTGGTCATGGTCCACTGTTCGATACGTGCAAAGATCTCGTTCAGGCGAGGCAAACGTACCGCCGGCTTGGCGTAATCCGGGTGGGTCTTCCAGCCAGGTTCACCGATTACGTCGCAGATTTTCTCCCAGACCGGCGCCTGAGTGATGAAATAAAGGTAGGCGTTCGGATCGGTTTCCCAGCCCTTGCACTTCAGAATGCGGCCAGGCTGACCACCACCGGAATCGTTCCCTGCGCGCGGCACTGCTTCGCCAAAAGGAATACCTTCGCCGAACTGGCTGTATTCCTTGAGCGGGCCATGGGCGAGCCGCTGCTGGTCGCGCAACTTGACGCGTGCGAGATTGAGCACGCCGTCCTGCATCGCAGCCGTGACCTTCTGGCCCTTGCCGGTGACGGTGCGCTGATAGAGCGCGGTCACAATGCCGAGCGCCAGATGCAGGCCGGTGCCGCTATCACCGATCTGCGCACCGGTAACCAGCGGCAAACCATCGCGGAAACCAGTGGTCGATGCGGCGCCGCCAGTGCACTGGGCAACGTTCTCATAGACCTTGCAGTCTTCATAAGGACCGGGGCCGAAGCCCTTGATCGACGCAACGATCAGCTTCGGGTTGATCTTCTGAATGGTCTCCCAGGGGAAGCCCATACGATCGAGCACGCCAGGGCCGAAATTCTCGACCAGTACGTCGCACTTCTTCATCAGTTCGGTCAGGACTTCCTTGCCCTTGGGATTCTTGGTGTCCAGCGTGATCGAACGCTTGTTGTGGTTGAGCATCGTGAAGTAGAGGCTGTCCGCGTTCGGAACGTCCATGAGCTGGCCACGGGTGATGTCACCGACGCCGGGACGCTCCACCTTGATCACATCGGCGCCAAACCATGCCAGCAGTTGCGTGCAAGTCGGTCCCGACTGAACGTGGGTGAAATCAAGGATGCGAACGCCCTTCAGCGCCTGTGTCATTATCTTCTACTCCATATCAATCGACGCCTTCTGACGCCGAGTTCGAGGACTGAAATGATCGGGCAACAACGCCCGGTGGTGTGGACTTATTTCTTCTTCAGGACGCTTTGCGGATTGAGATTGCCGATGCGGCCGCTCTCGCTGCCTGCCGCCGGATCGATCACCGCGTTGATAAGCGTCGGCTTTCCGGAATCCATCGCCGTATTGACGGCGCGCTTCAACTCATCCGGGGTTGTCACATTGAAACCGACACCGCCGAAAGCTTCCATCATCTTGTCGTAACGTGCACCCTTCACGAACACGGTCGGCGCAACGTCCGAACCGCCCGAAGGATTAACGTCCGTGCCGCGATAAATGCCGTCATTGTTGAAAATCACCACACAGACAGGCAGCTTATAACGGCAGATCGTCTCGACTTCCATGCCCGAGAAGCCGAATGCGCTGTCACCTTCGACCGCCAGAACCGGTTTTCCGGTTTCAACAGCCGCGGCGATCGAATAGCCCATGCCGATACCCATGATGCCCCAGGTGCCGACATCAATGCGCTTGCGCGGCTGATACATGTCTATGATGCCGCGCGCCAGATCGAGCGTATTGGCTCCCTCGTTTACGAGGATCGCGTCGGGACGCTCCTTGATGATGGTGCGCAGAACACCCAACGCGCCATGGTAATCCATCGGTGAGTTATTGTTCATCAGGCGCGGCGCCATCTTCGAGACGTTGTCGTCGCGCTTGGTTTGAACGGTCTTGGTCCAGTCAGCCGGAGGTGCAGCCCAGCTACCACCCATGCCTTGCACAAGAGCCGTGACGCACGAGCTGATATCGCCGACCACGGGCGCCACGATCTCCACGTTGGAGTCCATTTCCTTTGGCTCGATGTCGATCTGTATGAATTTCTTCGGAGCGTCACCCCACGTCTTGCCCTTGCCGTGGGAGAGCAGCCAGTTCAGCCGCGCACCGATCAGCATGACAACGTCGGAATCCTTCAGCACCGTCGAGCGTGCAGCACCGGCGCATTGCGGATGAGTATCCGGAAGGAGACCCTTGGCCATGCTCATCGGCAGGAACGGAATTCCGCTCTTTTCAACCAGCGTGCGGATCGCGTCGTCGGCCTGCGCGTAAGCAGCTCCCTTGCCGAGAATGATGAGAGGCTTCTTCGCGGACTTCAACACGTCAAGCGCGCGCTTGATGGAATCCGGAGCGGGAATTTGTGCCGGAGCAGCATCGATAACCTTGACCAGCGACTTCCTGCCGGCTTCCGCATCCATCACCTGACCGAACAGCTTGGCCGGCAGGTCGAGATAGACGCCGCCTGGACGTCCTGATACGGCCGCGCGGATCGCGCGGGCTAGGCCGATACCGATATCCTGCGCATGCAACACGCGGAATGCCGCCTTGCAGAGCGGTTTTGCGATCGCAAGCTGGTCCATTTCCTCATAGTCGCCCTGCTGCAGATCGACGATTTCACGCTCGGACGAACCCGAGATCAGGATCATCGGAAAACAGTTTGTCGTCGCGTGAGCCAGCGCGGTCAGGCCATTGAGAAAACCGGGTGCAGAGACGGTGAGACAGACGCCGGGCTTCTTGGTCAGGAAGCCGGCGATCGAGGCTGCATAACCGGCATTTTGCTCGTGACGGAACGAGAGAACGCGAATGCCTTCCGCCTGAGCCATACGGCCGAAGTCAGTGACCGGAATGCCCGGAACGCCATAGATGGTATTGAGGCCGTTGAGCTTGAGCGCATCAATGATCAGATGAAAGCCATCCGTCAGTTCCCGCTCGTCACTCGCAGCCGTATCTACCTTGTTTGCCGTTGTCAGCATCGCTGGCCTCCCTCGCCTCTTTTTTTGGTCGTTGTCTACGTGAAAATTTCCTGCCCGTGGGTTTCGACATAAGTCGCAAGTCCAAGGGTATGGTCGCGTGCACGCTTCTCAGCGAGTTCGGTATCCCGCTCCTCAAGCGCTTCGATGATTGCAAGATGTTCAGGCAGCGATACCGCCGTGCGATCGGTCCTGCCGATCGTGAGCTGGCGATAGCCGCGCACATGCAGCAGGATATCGTTGGTCATATCGACAAGGACTGGCGATTCACTCAGCGAGATCAGCGCCTGATGAAACGCGATGTTCGCCTTCGAGTATTCCGCAATATGGTCTTGCGGCAGGCGGTCCTTGTCGAAGTCCTTAAAGAAATTGCGCAGCGCCGAGATATCTTTCTTGCGCGCGATCGTGGTGATGAGCCGCGCAGCCATGCTTTCAAGTGCCGCCCAGGCGCGGATCATGTCCACGATCTCAGCCTTCGTCTTGCGGACGACGACGATCCCGCGGCGCGGCACTGTCTTGACGAAGCCGTCTTGCTCCAGCATCGCAATGGCTTCGCGGATCGGCGTGCGGCTGACACCGAGATGTTCCGACAGCGCGCGCTCATCGAGCATGACAGGCTCAGGATTCGTATAGATGTCCATCTTGAGGATGGCTTCCTTCAGCGCGTCGTAAGCCTTGTTTTTGAAACTGGCTTCGGGCGCGATACGGACAATCGCGAGATCCTGATCGTTCAGCGGCACCTTTGACGTTTTCTGGGTAACCATGAATCATCTCCCTCACTGGCTGAGGGCTGTATACCACGGGAGCATTGGCTATGTTCTTGGCATACCAGATGCCAAAGTGTCAAGCGAGCCAGCAAGCAGAGGGAAAGCACGTCAAACAGGCTTGACAAAGTTGGTTCTTGGCATACCAAATGCCAAATGTGTGGATATTTATCTTCGCGGTTCCAGACAATGCGGAGAACCACGCCAACAGGATTTAGGCGCACGGGAAACATTCGTCCGACACCCGTACGCAATCACTTTCAAGAAATGGACGTAACAGGAGGAAGTAATGGCTCATTCGCAGGACGCAGCGCGAAAGATTGACGTCGGACAGCAGGCGAAGGCTGAGGTTCGAAAGATTCTCGACGCCGTGAAGGCAGACAAGCGTACCAGCCTGACTGCCCCAGAAGGCAAGCTGGTTTGCGACGCCTACGGAATTCCGGTTCCGAAAGAAGGTGTTGCCAAGTCCGCTGCGGATGCGGCCAAGATCGCGACAGGCATGGGCTTTCCTGTCGTTATGAAGATTGTTTCTCCCGACATCCTCCACAAGACGGAAGCTGGCGGCGTCATTGTCGGGGTGAAGACCGCTGCTGAGGCGGAAAAAGCCTACGAAACCATTCTCGCAAACGCGAAGAAGTATAAGGCAGACGCCAAGATCGAAGGCATCCAGGTTCAGCAGATGCTGCTGGGCGGAACGGAAGTTATCGTCGGCAGCATCACTGACAATTCGTTCGGCAAGCTCGTGGCTTTCGGCCTCGGCGGCGTTCTCGTCGAAGTTCTGAAGGATGTTACCTTCCGCCTCGCGCCCGCAACCAATGCCGATGCACTCTCTATGCTCGACGGCATCCAGGCTCACGAGATGCTGGAAGGCGTGCGCGGCGGCGATCCGGTGAACCGCGAGGCACTGGCAGACATCATCGTGAATGTCTCACAGCTCGTCAGCGACTTCCCGGAAATCATCGAACTCGATCTCAATCCAGTCTTCGCGACCAAAAAAGACGCGATCGCCGCCGACGTGCGCATTGTCGTGGATTTCGACTACAAGCCCCGTCCGGCTCCACGCTCCAATGAGGAGATCGTGACTGCGATGAATCGCATCATGATGCCGAAAGCGGTCGCAGTGATCGGAGCGTCGTCCGAAGCCGGAAAGATCGGCAACTCGGTGATGAAGAACCTGATCAACGGCGGATATAAAGGGCAAATCTACCCGATTCACCCCAAGGCCGACGAGATCATGGGCATCAAGGCGTACAAGAGCGTCAAGGATGTTCCCGGCGTCATCGATACCGCCGTGTTTGCGATCCCTGCGAAGTTCGTCGCAGAAGCACTCGCCGAGTGCGGCGAGAAGAAAATCCCTGGCGCAGTTCTGATTCCGTCGGGCTTCGCCGAAGCCGGGGCGCCCGAGCTCCAGGAGGAAATCGTCAAGGTCGGCCAGAAATACAACATCCGCCTGATGGGGCCGAACATCTACGGCTTCTATTATACCCCAGCCAACCTCTGCGCCACCTTCTGCACGGCCTATGACGTCAAGGGTTCGGCAGCGCTGTCGTCACAATCCGGCGGCATCGGCATGGCCATCATCGGCTTTTCGCGCTCGGCGAAGATGGGCGTATCGGCGATCGTCGGTCTCGGAAACAAGTCGGACATCGACGAGGACGATCTGCTCGCCTTCTTCGAGCAGGACCCGAACACCACGATCATTGCGCAGCATTGCGAAGACTTGAAGGACGGACGCGCCTTCGCTGAAGCCGCCAAGCGCGTCTCCAAGAAGAAGCCGGTTGTCGTGCTCAAGGCGGGCCGCACCTCGGCCGGCGCCAAGGCTGCATCGTCGCATACCGGCGCGCTCGCCGGTAACGACAAGATCTATGAGGACGTGCTGAAGCAGTCGGGCGTTATC
Organism: Afipia sp.; assembly: GCA_017308595.1. GTDB lineage: Bacteria > Pseudomonadota > Alphaproteobacteria > Rhizobiales > Xanthobacteraceae > Afipia. The sequence goes on along the minus strand of JAFKER010000005.1, from coordinate 173,201 downwards.
CGCGCCCGCTCGCTGCGCCAGCTTCTCGAATTCGCGCGGGGCATTCCCGTTCTGCCGACCCCCAAGGGTGAGAATGTGCTCATCATCACGGGTGCCGGTGGTTCCGGCGTTCTTCTCTCGGATGCTGTCGTTGACAATGGCCTGTCGCTGATGTCGATGCCGCCGGATCTCGACGCGGCTTTCCGCAAGTTCATCCCTCCGTTCGGCGCGGCTGGAAATCCCGTGGATATCACCGGCGGCGAGCCGCCGATCACCTATGTGAACACCGTCAAGCTCGGTCTATCCGATGACCGCATTCACTCTTTGATCCTCGGCTACTGGCACACCATCGTTACTCCGCCGATGGTCTTCGCCAAGAACATGGTCGAGGTGAAGAACGAGATGGAAGCCAAGGGTTTCGTGAAGCCGATCGTGGCATCCCTCGCGGGCGACATCGAGGTTGAGGAAGCTGCCGAATATCTCTACCAGAACGGCATCCCTGCCTATGCCTACTCTACCGAACTTCCGGTCGAAGTCCTCGGTGCAAAGTACAAGTGGGCGCGCGGCGCCGGCCTGCTCTAAAATAGGCAAGGGTGCCGTCTCTAGTGGCGGCACCCTCCTCTATTCAGCACGACCTTCACTTCTATCGACCGCCGTAGGTAGCAATGAAGAAAAGCATGATCCGGCGAAAGCCTGTCGATCCCCGCAGCGGCACGGAACTCGACACCGCGGGCAAGGACGGCAGCGTTCAGTCTGTCAATCGCGCGCTGACCCTGATCGAAACTCTCGCCGAGGACGACGAAGGCTATCGCCTCACCGATCTTGCGGTACGCGCCGGGCTTTCTACTTCCACCGTTCATCGGCTTCTGACGACGCTCGAAAAGCGTCGTTTTGTGCAATTCGATCGCAGCGAAGCGAAATGGCACATTGGCGCCAGCAGTTTCGCCGTCGGATCGACCTTCGCGCGGCGGCGAAACTTCGTCGCGCACGCGATGCCTTATCTGCGCAAGTTGCGCGACCTGACTCGCGAAACAGCTAACCTGGCTGTTGTCGACGATGAAACCATCATCGTGCTGACGCGTATGGAAAGCCGCGAAATCATGCGCTCGCTGACCAAGGTGGGCGGCCGGGTCGCCATGGTGGCGTCAGGCGTCGGAAAAGCGGTGCTCGCGACCTATTCCGACGACGACGTAAACGCCATCATTCATCGTCAGGGGATGCCCCGTTTGACTGAAAAATCAATCGTTCGGCCCGGTGAACTGTTCAAGGCGCTGCAACTGGTCCGTCAGCGCGGCTATGCCGTCGATGACGAAGAAGCCCGCATTGGACTGCGCTGTATCGCCGCCGTTGTTTACAACGATTGCAGCGAACCGCTGGCGGCCATTTCTGTGTCCGGAATGACGTCGCGTGTCACGGATGAACGCTTACCCATCATCGGCAACATCGTGCGCGAGGTCGCTGCGGAACTGACAGTTGCACTCGGTGGCGTCATGCCGACAACTGAAGCGAGAAGCTGACGCAGCTTCTCGTGCCGGACACTCAAGCGGATTTCATCCGCTTCCTCTCTCTAGCCGTTTGATCGAACGAGAGAATCCCGCGTACGCATCACATTGCGGGAAACAAATACACGGCGATTGAGAGAAGCCGCACTCATCGTGATGATCATCCTCGAACCTAATCATTCGAGGTGTGACATGGCGAAGATGCGAGCAATCGATGCGGCGGTGCGTATTCTCGAGAAAGAAGGCGTTTCGTGCGCGTTCGGGGTTCCCGGCGCTGCGATCAATCCATTGTATTCGGCGCTGAAGAGGCGCGGATCGATCAATCATATTCTTGCGCGCCATGTCGAAGGCGCTTCGCATATGGCTGAGGGTTATACCCGCGCCAAGGCTGGGAATATCGGTGTGTGCATCGGAACATCCGGTCCCGCTGGAACCGACATGATCACCGGCCTCTACTCCGCCATCGCCGACTCGATCCCGATCCTGTGCATTACCGGACAGGCTCCGCTGGCGCGCATCTACAAGGAGGACTTCCAGGCCGTCGACATCGAATCCATCGCCAAGCCGGTGACGAAATGGGCGGTGACCGTACGCGAGCCGGCACTGGTGCCGCGTGTGTTCAGCCAGGCGTTCCACATCATGCGCTCCGGCCGTCCCGGTCCTGTACTGATCGACCTGCCGCTCGATGTGCAACTCGCCGAGATCGAATTCGACGACGAGACCTATGAACCGTTGCCCGTCTACAAGCCGAAAGCCACCCGCAAGCAGATCGAGAAAGCGCTCGAGATGCTCAACGCTGCGGAGCGTCCGCTGATCGTCGCCGGAGGCGGCATTATCAATGCCGATGCGTCCGACCTTCTCGTAGCATTTGCCGAGATCGTCAATGTTCCTGTAGTGCCGACGCTGATGGGCTGGGGCGCAATCCCGGACGATCATGTCCTGATGGCTGGAATGGTCGGTCTTCAGACCAGCCATCGCTATGGCAATGCTTCCATGCTGGAATCGGATTTCGTTCTCGGCATTGGCAATCGCTGGGCGAACCGGCACACCGGTTCGATCGAGACCTACACCAAAGGCCGCAGCTTTGTGCATGTCGATATCGAACCGACGCAAATCGGCCGCGTGTTTAATCCCGAGCTCGGCATTGTCTCCGACGCCAAGGCCGCGCTTGAATTGTTCGTGACAGTTGCGAAGGAATGGCGCAAGGCCGGGAAACTGAAGGAGCGTCAGGCATGGCCTGCAGCGTGTCAGGATCGCAAGCGCTCCATGCTGCGCAAAAGCCATTTCGACAACGTGCCGATCAAGCCTCAGCGTGTTTACGAGGAAATGATCAAGGCATTCGGCCGCGATACATGCTTCGTCAGTGTGATCGGCTTGTCTCAGATCGCCGGCGCGCAATTCCTCGGTGTCTATAAACCGCGCAATTGGATCAATGCCGGACAAGCCGGTCCGCTTGGCTGGACCTTGCCTGCAGCACTTGGCGTGCGAGTCGCCGATCCCCAGCGAGAGATCGTCGCACTTTCAGGCGACTATGATTTCCAGTTCCTGATTGAGGAGCTTGCCGTCGGCGCGCAGTTCAAGCTGCCCTATATCCACGTCGTGGTGAACAACTCATATCTCGGCCTGATTCGTCAGGCGCAGCGCGGATTCGACATGGATTACCACGTCCAGCTTTCGTTCGAGAACATCAATGCACCGGAGCTTGGGGTCTACGGCGTCGACCATGTCGCCGTCGCCGAAGGCCTCGGCTGCAAGGCGATCCGCGTCACACATCCGGAAGATGCGCAGGCCGCCTTCGCCACGGCACACGAAATGATGAAGGAGTACAGCGTTCCTGTTGTGGTCGAATTCATTCTCGAGCGCGTTACCAACATCGCGATGGGCACGGAGATCGACAACATTGTCGAATTCGAAGAGGTGCTCGACCTGCCGCTCGACGATGCGCCGGTCAGCCCAGAAAAAGCACACGGCAAGCTATTGCCGGTTTGAAGACATCAACCACACAACAACAAAGGGACGTGTCGCGTGCCAAAATTTGCTGCAAATCTGACCATGCTGTTCAACGAAGTTCCCTTCCTTGACCGCTTCGCAGCGGCGAAGAAGGCGGGCTTTGGTGGCGTCGAATACCTCTTCCCTTATGACTTTGAGAAGGGCGTGCTTGCCGAGCAGCTACATCAGTATGGCCTGACACAGGTGCTGCACAATCTGCCCGCCGGAAACTGGGGTGCCGGGGAACGCGGCATCGCAATCCTGCCCAATCGCGTCGCGGAATTTCGTGATGGCGTTTCGCGTGCTGTTGAATATGCCAAGGCACTCGATTGCCGGCAGGTGAACTGCCTCGCAGGTATCGTTCCGGAAGGAGCCGATCCGGTCAAACTGCGGGCGGTGTTCGTGGAGAACCTGCGTTACGCCGCTGATGCGCTTGCAAAGCACAATATCAAGCTGTTGATCGAACCGATCAATACGCCCGATATTCCGGGCTTCTTCCTCAACGGAACCGAGCAGGCGATCCAGATCATCTCGGAGGTGGGATCGGAAAACCTGTTCGTCCAGTACGATATCTATCACATGCAGATCATGGAGGGAGATCTTGCCATGACCATGAAGAAGCATCTGGGCCGCATTGCGCATATCCAATTGGCGGATAATCCCGGCCGGAATGAGCCCGGGACCGGGGAAATCAACTATCCATTCCTGTTTCGCACTCTCGACGAGATCGGTTATCGTGGATGGATCGGCTGCGAATACAAGCCGAAGACCACCACCCTTGAAGGCTTGGGGTGGTATGAGCCGCATACGGTCGATGCATAATCAAGAAGACTTGAGAACAAGATGAGGGAGAACAAAATGACCGATATCGGTTTCATCGGGTTAGGCATCATGGGCAAGCCCATGGCAAGCCATCTTCAGGCCGCCGGGCACCGCCTGTTTGTGTTGGAAAAATCCGCTGCAGCGAAAGACCTTGTTGCAGCGGGCGCGACGGCTTGCAAGTCGGGCAAGGAGATTGCCGAGAAGGCCAGCGTTGTCATCATCATGGTGCCGGATACGCCGGATGTTGAGTCCGTGTTGTTCAACGCAGGCGGCGTCGCAGAGGGACTTTCAAAGGGCAAGGTCGTTGTCGACATGAGCTCGATCTCGCCGATTGCGACGAAGGAGTTCGCCAAGAAGGTCAACGCCAAGGGCGCGGACTATCTCGATGCTCCGGTGTCCGGCGGCGAAGTCGGCGCGAAGGCAGCTTCGCTTACCATTATGGTAGGTGGCCCGCAGAGCGCGTTCGAGACCGTCAAACCGTTGTTCGATAAAATGGGCAAGAACGTCACCCTGATCGGCGGCAATGGTGACGGGCAGACCACCAAGGTCGCCAACCAAATCATTGTGGCACTGACGATTGAAGCGGTGGCCGAAGGTCTCCTGTTTGCATCCAAGGCAGGCGCCGATCCCACGCTGGTCCGTCAGGCTTTGATGGGCGGCCTTGCGACATCACGCATTCTCGAACTACACGGCGAGCGCATGATCAAGCGGACGTTCAATCCGGGCTTCCGAATCGAACTGCACCAGAAGGATCTCAACCTGGCACTGGAAGGCGCCCGTGCCCTGGGATTGTCACTGCCGAACACCTCGACAGCCCAGCAGCTTTTCAATGCTTGTGTGGCTCATGGCGGCAAGGCATGGGACCATTCCGCAATGGTGAAAGCGCTGGAAACGATGGCGAACCACGAGGTTGCCAAGGGTTAACCCAGCACTCGATAAATGAAGACGAGCGGCGACGCAGTGAAAATAACACTGCGCCGCGTTTGTATGCGCGCAGTTTCGGGCTTTGCGTTCACCGCATCAGCTGTCAGGATCGATTTCAGCCAAGAGCATTTGCGGGAGAAACGCATGATTGTCGTGACAGGAGACGCCGTCGCCAAACCCGAAACCTTCGATGAGGTTCGCAGACTCAGCCTTGAGCATGTTCATCGCTCTCGCTCGGAGCCGGGCTGCATCTCTCACGCAGTACATATCGATTGTGAAAATCCGTTGCGCCTTGTGTTTGTCGAGCAATGGGCCGACAAACAAGCTCTACTGGCTCATTTTCAGGTACCAGCTTCTCGCACATTTGTGAAAGCTCTACGCAGCATGTTGTCCGAACCGTCCACAATCCAGATTTACGAGGCCACGCAGCTGGAGATGTCGTAACCTAATGAAGGTATCCGGAACTCTTTCGTGTCGCGGCCTCGGCTTCCGCGGTAGTTCTCGCCAACACTTCACTGATCGGCTCAACCGCAGCAATCAATGCAGCGGACATACCGGCAGCGGACCAGCTTCCCATTCACCGTCCATTGCGTCCCATGGTGAGGACTCGTTGTAACAAAGCATCGGGGCACCGTCCGGAGAAATGCCGATCGTTTCACCCTCACCCCGACGACTTCCATTTGGCGGACAACCCGCAGCTTTCCCATTTTCGTAGGTCGAGGCGGGAGTTGCCCTCTGAGCAAACAGGGCCGTCAATCGGCCGTCCAGCCTCCGTCCATCATCAGAGATGAGCCGGTCATGAGCGAGGATGCGTCGCTCGCGAGGAAAACAATAGCGCCCATCAAGTCTTCGACCGTGCCGAGCCGACCAAGCTTGATTTTAGACAGCACACTTTCCTTGAACGCGGAGTTCTCGAAGAACGGCCGTGTCATTGGCGTCTCGATAAAAGTCGGGCACAGCGTATTGACCCGAATGCCTTGCGGGGCAAGGTCAATGGCCATGGCTTTGGAGAATCCCTCCATGGCCCATTTCGACGCACAGTAGAGAGAACGGTTGGCACCGCCCACATGACCCATTTGGGATGACATGTTGATGATCGAACCGGGAATCCCTCCCGCGATCATCCGCCGGGCGACGGATTGAGCCGCGAAATACGCTGCCCGCACATTCAGATCCATCACGGCATCGAAATCCTCGACCGGCACTTCAGTAAAGGGATTCGGCCGATTGGTGCCTGCGTTGTTGACAAAAACACTGAACGGCTCTCGCGCATCGATCGCCGCGCGAAAAGCCGCCACATCGGTCACGTCCAGCGCCAGCGCATCGGCCGAAAAACTTTTCTCGCGCAGTGCCGCTGCGACGTCATCAATCTCGCTCGCGGTGCGTGCGCACAAGGTGACATGCGCGCCCGCTTCGGCCAGCGCCACCGCCGCCGCGAGGCCGATGCCCCGACCGGCGCCGGTCACCAGTGCGCGCCGTCCATTCAACCGAAAGGTCGGTGTTTTCGGCAGCGACGGGCCACTCATTCCGCAGCGCTCGCGTACGGCACGTTGCGGCCGCCGTAACGACGGACACGAACGTTGGCCTGCTCCGCATGGCCAGCGAAACCCTCCAGCATGCAAAGGCGCGAGCAGTATTCGCCGATCATCGCGGAGGCCTCGTCGGTCAAGACGCGCTGGTAGGTCACGGTCTTGAGAAACTTACCGACCCAAAGGCCGCCGGTGTAGCGCGCCGCCTTGTTGGTCGGCAGGGTGTGGTTGGTGCCAATCACCTTGTCACCGTAGGCGACGTTGGTGCGCGATCCGAGAAATAATGCGCCGTAGTTGGTCATGTTTTTCAGGAAGTAATCCGGATCACGAGTCATGACCTGAACATGTTCGGAAGCAATGCGATCAGCTTCCTTCACCATTTCCTCTTCGGAATCGCAGAGGATCACTTCGCCGTAATCTTCCCAAGCTTTCGCTGCGACCGCGCCGGTCGGCAAGATTTTCAAGAGACGCTCGATTTCGGCAACCGTATCGCGTGCGAGCTTTTCGGAATTGGTCAGAAGAATTGCCGGAGAGTTCGGCCCGTGCTCGGCCTGACCGAGCAGGTCAGTGGCACACATTTCACCATCGACAGTGTCATCGGCGATGACCAGTGTTTCGGTCGGTCCTGCAAACAAGTCGATACCGACACGCCCGTAAAGCTGACGTTTCGCTTCCGCCACGAATGCGTTACCTGGCCCGACCAGCATGTCGACCGGCGCAATCGATCCCGTACCGATCGCCATTGCGCCAACGGCCTGGATGCCCCCGAGGCAGTAGATAACGTCCGCACCGGCAAGATGCTGCGCAGCGACGATAGCCGGAGCCGGCTTGCCCTGAAACGGAGGCGCACAAGTAATGATACGCGAGACGCCGGCGACTTTCGCGGTGATGACTGACATATGTGCGGATGCGAGCAAGGGATACTTGCCGCCGGGAACATAACAGCCGACCGAATTGACCGGAATGTTCTTGTGGCCGAGGACAACGCCCGGAAGCGTTTCGACCTCGACATCTTTCATAGCATCGCGTTGATGCTGGGCGAAGTTGCGAACCTGCTCCTGCGCGAATTTGATGTCGTCGATGTTCCGCTTGGAAAGCTGTCCTACGCACTCCTTGATCTCGGCATCGGTCAGGCGATAATCCTTCCGATCCCATTGATCGAACTTTATCGACAGCTCGCGAACCGCATCATCGCCGCGCTTTTCAATGTCGGCGATAATGGTTTCGACAGCACTGCGAACCTTTGAATCATCTTCAGCGCGCTGGGCCGCATCGCGGCTACGCTTGAGATACTTTGCCATTATAAGCCTCCGCGACTACTTGATAGCCTGAGGATTGATCGGCGACCCCGCGGCTCCCGGCAGATGCATGGGCGGCGCCGAGAAGAAAAACTCATAGACCTTGTCTTGCGCGCAATCTTCCGCGAGTTCCTTCAGATAGAAGATTTCTCCCATCGAAATGCCGATTGCCGGAATCACGACCCAATGCCACGGCTGATTGGCCTCATTGGTTTCGTTCGGACGAACCTCACAACCCCAAGTATCGGTGCAAATGGCCGCAATGTCTTTTTCGCGGATCCAGTAACAGGTCTCGAACGCCATGCCCGGCGCATCCCCGCCAGCATAGCCGGTCCAGTCCTTCTTCTTCAGACAGCGCTCCTGATGACCGGTGCGGACGATAACGAAATCACCCTTGCGGATTTCAACGCCCTGATGTTTCGCACAAGCATCCAGATCGGCGTTGGTGATCGCGTAGCCATCATCGAGCGAGTCCACGCCCTTGAACCGGGCGACATCCAGCAGAACGCCGCGGCCCGCCATTTTGTCGCGGGTGTGTTCTATGCCGAGCTTCTTGGCGCCGCGCGCATCGACCAGCTTGGCGTCATAACCGTTGTACATCTTGTCATCGAGGAAGATGTGACAGAGCGCATCCCATTGGGTCGACGCCTGACATGGCATATTAATGGCATCATCCGCATAGCGAAGATACGGCGACGGAATATCCTGATTACCCGCCGCAGCATCCGTACCGGTTGCCAGCATGGTGTGGATCGGATTCCAGCGCCCGCCGAACAGACCCGACTGGATGGGCTCTTTCAGCGACAAACCAAGAGAAAATACTTTCCCTTTCTTGATAAGCTTGCCGGCGTTGACGACATCCTCAGGGCTAATGTTGTTGAGTGTTCCGATCTGATCGTCGGCACCCCAGCGGCCCCAGTTCGAGAGTTTCTTGGCGGCTTCATAGATGGCAGCTCTGTCGACTTTCATCTGTACTTTCCTTCTATTTATCGATCGATAATTTATATGACGAGCAACCGCCCCGGTTCGCCGCTGGGGCTAGACCGAGCAGTAACGCTCCTTGATTTCATCATCGGCCAGCAATGCAGCTGCCGTTGCATGATGCACGACGGACCCTTGATCCAGCACATACGCTCGGTCAGCGATGCCAAGCGCCAGTTCTACGTTCTGTTCAACGAGCAGAATTGTCGTCCCTTCCGACTTCATCTTACGGAACAGTTCGAACATCTCGTCGACCAGCACGGGCATAATGCCTTCGGACGGCTCATCGAGCATGATGAGGTCGGGGCGGGCCATCATCGCGCGCGCAATGGCAAGCATTTGCTGTTCGCCGCCTGACATGGTGACAGCTTCCTGATCCAGCCGCTCCGCGAGACGTGGAAATATTTCGGCGATCTCGGCGATACGGCGGGCTTCATCCTTCTTGTTCGGCGAGGCGACAAGGCCCAACCGAAGATTTTCCCGCACGGTCAGTCCCTGCACGATCCGTCTTTCCTCGGGAACATAAGCAAGACCGAGGCCGAAGCGAATGTGCGCCGGCTGGCCCAAAACCTCTTTGTCTTTGAACGTGACCGATCCGCGAGTCTTGTCCAAAAGGCCGATGATCGACTTCAGAGTTGTGGTCTTCCCGGCGCCATTGCGGCCGATCAGACAAACGATCTCGCCTTTATTCACCTCAAGGCCGACATCCTGCAACACATGGCTTGCGCCATACCAGGAGTTGAGCTTCTCAACACGCAACATCGCTTCAGTGCTCCCGCTGGCCGAGATAGACGCGCTTGACCTGCTCGTTCTGGCGAACATCGGCGGGCGTTCCCTGCGCAAGCAGTTCGCCATGATGCAACACCAAAACCCGATCGCTGATACCCATCACCAGCTTCATCTTGTGTTCGACCAGAATAACCGTTCGTTCTTGCGCCAACTTGACGATGAGATCCATCATCACCCGCGTTTCCTCCGGGCTCATGCCGGCCGTCGGCTCATCGAGCAGCAACAAACGCGGATTGGCGGCGAGCGCCATTCCGATCTCAAGTGCACGCTGCTCCCCGTGCGCGAGTTCCTTCGCCAGCCGCTCGCGCCGGTCCCAGAGTCCCACCTGCGCAAGCAAGGCATCCGCCTTTTCAACCAGGCCGGGCAGAGAAGCTCGCGGCCGCCAGATGTTGAAGCGCGAAACAAACGCCTGCAAGCCGACGCGGACGTTCTCACGTGTCGTCAGCAACGGGAACACGTTGGTGATCTGGAAAGACTTCGCGATGCCCATATGCGCGAATTCGTGTTGCGCAATGTTCGTAACATCCCGCCCTTCGAACTCGACCTTCCCGCTTGATGGAGGAAAGGCACCGGACAGCAAATTGAAATAGGTACTTTTCCCAGCTCCGTTCGGTCCGATAATCGATGTGATCGCGTTCCGGGAGAATTCGGCAGAGATGTTGTTCAGAGCCACGAACTTCCCGAACGACTTGCTCACGCCAGTCGTTCGCAGGATGACCTGCGAGGATGTATCTGCCGATGTCATTTGTTGACCCACTTCAAGATCGTTCCCCAGATACCCGCCGGGAAGAACAGGACGCAGACCATGAAGATTGCGCCAACGAACAATTGCCAATGAACGGTCCAGAGCGAAACGAGATTCTCCAGCATCATGAAGACAGCGGCGCCGACAAACGGCCCAAAGAAGGTTCCCATGCCACCAAGAAGTGACATCATCACCACCATGCCGGAGGTTTCGATGTGCAATATCTCGATCGGAACGATGGACAAATGCAGAGCCATCAATGCACCAGCCAGTCCGCAAAACGCGCCCGACAGGATGAAGGTTATTAGCCGCGTGAGCGTCACATTGTAACCCGATGCACGGGCCCGCGCTTCGTTCTCACGAACCGCCTCGATAACAGCGCCGAATGGAGATGCCAGAATGCGCGACAATACGAACAGCGCCATAATGACGAATGCCGCAACGACATAATAACGTGTCAACGGATTGATGAAGTCGAACTTGAGACCGAACAGATCGATGGTCCGGACGTTGATGCCACGCAAACCGTTCTCACCGCCTGTCCAGTCCACGGCCTGATAAAACAGATAGAAGACGCACTGCGACAGCGCCATGGTCACCATGGCAAAGTAGATGCCGCGGGTGCGGATCGCGAGCGCGCCGATCGCAGCCGCCATGACTGCGCCGCCGATAATCCCCACCACAATTGCCGCATACCACGGCAACCCAAAGTGCACGATGGCTATGCCGCACAGATACGATCCGGTACCGAACAATGCGGCGTGTCCGAACGACAAAAGCCCGAGATAGCCGAACAGCAGATTGAAGCCCACGGCATAGAGGCCATAAATCAGGATATTTACTGCTAGCGCCGTAAACGGCATCACCAGGGGAAAGAGCAGCACAAAGATGCTGGCAAGGACAGCCCGGTGACGCTTGGCGAATTCGAACCAGCTGGCCGATGCAGCACCCGGCTGCGTCAGGGTCTGAGATAGTTCATTCATGGTATTATTCGCCTTAGCTCATGAGTCCGGCACGGCCGAAGAAGCCCTGCGGACGGACGAGAAGAACAATTGCCATCAAGGCAAAAATCGAAACCTTGGCCATCTCTGGCGCGAACAGTGATGTCATGCTGACGACTACGCCCACCAGAAGACCTGCAATCACGGCGCCCCCGATCGAACCCATGCCGCCAACAACCGTCACCACGAAGGCTTCGGCAAGGATAGTCGATCCCATTTCGGGGATGACGCCCTGAAGCGGCGCCGCGAGAAGTCCGGCGAGTGCGGCAATTCCGGAACCGATACCGAACACGAACAGCCACACTCGGGAAACGTTCACGCCGAGAACCCGAACGATCTGAGGATCGCGCGCACCGGCACGAATAATGAGCCCGAAACTCGTGCGCTCAAGGAAGAGCCAGAGGCCGAGAAGGACTGCCGCTGCGACACCGATGATAAAGAGACGATAAAGCGGGAAATAGCCAACACCGATATTGACCGCACCCTGCAGGATCTCTGGCGTGTCGAACGGATAACCGCTTTTGCCAAAAGCAATGCGAACCAGTTCGACCATGACGTAGCTGAGGCCGAACGTCAGCAACAATGGATAATCGATCCCGCGGCCATAGAGCGGCCGGATCAGGAATCGCTCCACCACAAGTCCGATGGTTCCGACGATCAACGGGACCGCCACAAGGCACAGCCAAAAATTCCCACCCAGCGAGAGGAGAAACAATCCGACATAGGCGCCGACCATGTAGAAGGCGCCATGTGCAAAGTTCACAACGGTCAACATGCCGAAAATCAGCGACAAGCCGATAGCAAACAGCACGTAAATCGCACCGAGCGCCAGACCGGTGAACAATTGCAACGCGATCAGATCGAAACTCATACCGGCCATGGATATCTCCAGAAAAGGCGCGCATCCGTGACGGATGCGCGCCTGTTTAGTTAAGTTGGATCAAGACTTGTGACCAAGCGCTTCGCAGGTACGCAGGTTCTTCTCATTCGGCTCTTCGGTCGCAATCACATTGAAGACGTCGGCATCGCCCTTCTGGGGCGCCGACTTGGACTCAATGATGAGAACAGACTGAACCGCTTGATGATCGCATTTGCGATAGTATTCCGGACCCTTGTAGTAGTCATACTTCAGTGCTTCCACTGCAGCGATGACTTTGTCGGTGTCGAGGCTGCCAGCGGCCTTGGCTCCCATCAACAGCGTCTTCACACCGGCGTAACCGAGAGCGCCGTAATCCGACGGCACCTTTCCGCCGTGCATCTTTCGGAAGCGGTCATTGAATGCCTTGGCCGATGCGACCTTGTCTTCGATGCCCCAATAGTAAGACGTACCGCCAATCACGCCATCGAACGCCTGAGCACCGGCAGCGATGCGGCCGGTATACAGCAGAATTGGAGCAACGATCTTCATGCTCTTCTTCATGCCGAAGTCGGTCGCCTGCTTCAGCGCAATCTGCTGATCGCGGCCGAAGTTGCTGATAACGAGAATGTCCGGCTTCAAAGCCTGGATTCGCGGCAACAGGGCTGAGAAATCCGTCGTACCGAGCGGATGACGAACGTCGATCAGGCTTTCAATTCCGAAGGCTTTGCCGGCTTCCTGGAAGCCACGCACCATCTCATGACCGTAGGCGTAATCCGCCGTGAGGAAGGCGACCTTTTTCCCGAACTTCGAGAATGCATAACGCCCGACCGCGCCAGCGGTCAGATGCGGCGTCAGAGCTTCATGGAAGGTATACTTGCTGAAGTCCTTGGCTTCGTTGATTTCGTCGGACTGGCTGATCGAGTTGTAGATGATCCCGCGCTGCTTGGTGACATTATTCACCGCGAGTTGAACCGATGCAGACAGACTGCCGACGATGAAATTGACCTTTTCCTTCTCGATCAGTTCGAGCGTGCGGGTTGCAGCCTCACCTGGATTAAGTTTGTCGTCGCGTACAAGCAGCTCGGCCTTGCGTCCATTCAGACCGCCGCCTTCATTAAATTCAGCAATGGCGACTTCAGCAGCGCGCACCTGATCCTGCGCTTCGGTGCCATATGGACCAGTCAGAGGAACAGGAAACCCGACCTTGATGGTGGCTTCCTGTGCCTGCAGTAGATTGATGCGGAACGGCGAGGCCGCTAGCACGGCGCCAGCGCTTGCGGTGGTCAGCAAGCGGCGGCGAGAAATGGAGCTTGTTATCTTCTTGGCCATGTATTCCTCCGAGGTTGTTTCTTGGTGTTGATCAGATACGTCCGAGAGCAGTGAGAATGACCTTTGGGGTCAGCGGAATTTCCGTAATCGTAACGTTGAATGGCGAAAGGGCGTCGTTCACGCCATTGGCGACAACGGCAGCCGCCGCAGCTGTTCCGGCCTCTCCAGCCCCCTTGGCACCGAGTTCGCCATCAAGTGTGGGAGAGACGATATGCCCGACATCAATATCAGGCATTTCGCCTGCCATCGGCACCAGATAGTCGGCCATGTTGGCGTTGGTGAGCTGTCCCCGCTCATCGTAGATGCAGTGCTCGTAAAGCGCCGCGCCCAGCCCCTGAACCACGCCACCGCGAATTTGCTCGTCCACCAGCTGGGGATTGATGATCGTTCCGCAGTCCTCAACTACCCAGTGTTTCAAAAGCTTGATGAAACCTGTCAGAGGGTCGACCTCCAGCCATGAGGCCTGAACGCCGTTGGTGAATGCGAAAGGATACTCACGCGGTACAAAATGGCGGGTTGCCATCAATTCAGGTTGGATTCCGGGAGGCAATGTATCTGGCCGGAAATAAACGATCCGAGCCAGCTCATTCAGTTCAATGCGCTGTTGCCCGCCCTGAACGTCCACCACAGCATTATTGACGATATCGAGATCGTCGGGTTTCGTTTGAAGAATAACTGACGCAACATCCAGAATGTTTTTGCGCAGCACCTTCGCCGCCTGCAGCGCCGCCTCGCCTCCGATGCCGGCTCCTCTCGACGCCCACGTGCCTCCGCCATACGGGGTGTTGTCGGTATCGCCCAGAATGACACGAACGCGCTCCATCGAAACGCCGAGCACGCTTCCGACGATTTGTGCCGTCAGCGATTCAGATCCTTGCCCCTGCTCTGTGATGCTGGTCTGGCAAATCACGCGGCCCGTGGCATCGAGCCGCACGGCAACGCCATCCTGCGACGATATGCGCGCACCCCCCACGCCGTAGAAGGCGGCGCTGGGATTAGTCACCTCGATAAAGCTCGCGATACCGATACCGCGATAAATACCCTTCTTACGTAACTCCGCCTGCTCGGCTCGCAGTCCATCGTAGTTCATCATCGCGATCAACTTGTCGAGCGACGCATGATGCGACAGTGCTTCGAACTTGAGACCTGACGGTGATCCGCAAGGATAAGCGTCATCGGCAATGAGATTTCGCCGGCGAATTTCCACCGGATCCATACCGATCCGCTGCGCTGCCTGATCGACCAGGCCTTCCGTAATCGAACATGCGATAGGATGACCCACGCCGCGATATTGGCAGGTGACGTTCTTGTTCTGGAAAACCACGCGCGTGCGAGCGCGATAGTTCTGCGTCTTGTAGGGGCCACCAACCAGATTGACGACCTGATTAGCCTCAATGGCGCTGGTGCGCGGATACATCGAGTACGGACCGATCCCAGTCACGTCATCGATTTCGAATGCGTTGATTGTCCCGTTCTTGCTGACGCCGATACGTGCCTTGCAGATGTGATCGCGTGCGTGAATATCGGTATTGAAGCTCTCGACGCGGTCGGCGACGAATTTAACGGGGCGCCGCAACAGCTTGGATAGCGCCATCGTCGCCATCTCGTCGGCGTAAATGTGAACCTTGATGCCGAACGAGCCGCCGACATCCTTGCACACGACACGCACCTGCGCTTCGTCGAGACCCAGGTGCAGCGCCGCGATATTCTGCACCATGTGCGGCGCTTGCGTGCCCAGATAAACCGTCAGACGCTCGTCTCCCGGATTCCAGTCTGCGAGGACTGCGCGCGGTTCAAGTGTAACGCCGGTGTGACGGCCAAAAACGAACTCGGTTTCGACGATTTCGTCCGAATCCTTGAAGGCTTGATCCACGGCTCCAGCATCGAGATTGCGCTCAAAAGCCAGATTGTCACCGAGGGACGAATGGATCACCGGCGTATCCGGATCAAGCGCAGTGAGCATGTCCGTAACCGGAGGGAGCTCTTCGTAGTCCACAGACACGGCTTCGGCAGCATCCTCGGCGAGCGCGCGGCTGGTCGCGACAATCGCCGCAACCGCCTCACCCTGCCAGCATGCGCGATCCACTGCGATCGCGTGCTGCGGAGCCGACTTGAGGCCCTTCAGATGCGACAACACACCGATCCACGGCGTAATCACATTCGCCAATTCGGCACCGGTTACCACGGCAATCACGCCGGGCATGGCCTTCGCTGCGGCCGTGTCGATATTCAGGATTTTGGCGTGAGCATATGGAGAGCGCAGGAAAACGGCATGGGCCATACGGGGCAGCACCATGTCGCTCACATACCGCCCTCGCCCCTGCATCAAGCGATCGAGATTGGGGCGCGGCACCGTTTTGCCGATGTAGGAATTCGGACGGTCCAGTACCGAAAGCCCTTGCTTATTTTCAATCCCGCTCATTACGCACGCTCCGAACGTGCGCGCGCCGTCGCTTCCACTGCGTCAACGATTGCGTGATACCCGGTGCAGCGACAATAGTTCCCCGACAGGTGGTCGCGGATCTGTTCACGATTTGCCTGCGGCTCATGGATCAGAATATCCTGCGCGGCCATCAACATGCCCGGCGTACAGTATCCGCACTGCAGAGCATTGCGGTGACGAAAAGCCTCCTGCAAATCGGACACCTCGCCGCTGTCGGAGAGGCCTTCGATGGTCAGGATCGTCGCGCCATCCGCCTGAACTGCAAGCAGAAGACAGGCACGGATGATGTCGCCGTTGACGCGCACCGTGCAGGCTCCACACACACCATGCTCGCAGCCGACATGCGTTCCGGTCAGGCCGAGGTGTTCACGCAAGAAATCCGCAAGATTCAAACGCGGCAGCACCTGTGCGGAAATGCGTTCACCGTTTACCGTCAAAGAAATGGACGCAGGATCAATCACGCGAATGCCTTCGTTTCAAGATCCGGACGCCCGAGCATCCTGGACACGCATTGCCCCATAAGCTGACGCGCAAGATAGCGGCGCATCCCGGCGGTAGCTTGCTGATCTTCCTGCGGATCAAGCTCTGCATCGAGCGCAGCCTGCGCATCAGCCAGAATACGCGCGGTAACAGGTCGCCCCGTCAGAAGGTTTGATGCTGCTGCCAGCATCGGCTTCTCACCCACAGCAAAATAGCCCAGTCTGAGATCGGTCAACGTTTCGCCGTCGAGAAGGCCGAACGCAGCAAGTCCGGCAATCGCGTAGTCGCCCTTCCGCCGCGCGAATTCATGAAAGAAATGTACCGAATTCGGCTTTGCCACCGGAATTTCAACTGCCACCAGCAGTTCCTCTGCCGTCAGCAGGGTTTCATAGATGCCGGTAAAGAAATCCGCAGCCTGAATGCGGCGCTCGTCATCCTTGCTGCGCACGATAATTTCTGCGTTGAGTGCTATGACACATGCCGGAAGTTCCGACGCCGGATCAGCGTGTGCAAGGCTGCCGCCGAATGTACCCTTGTTGCGAATGGCGGGATGAGCGACGTGCGCGATAGCCTCGGTGAGAAGCGGCGCATGCTTTGCGATCTCGGAGGATTTCAGCACATCGACATGACGTGTGAGGGCGCCAATCCGGAGGCAGCCATTCGTCACGGAAATTCCGCGCAATTCAGCGATCGCTCCAATATCGACCAGCAATTCCGGAGCAGATAGTCTCAAATTCAAGGCCGGCATCAGACTCTGACCGCCGGACAGGACCTTCGCTTGGTCTCCGTAACGGGCAAGCAACTCCAATGCGTCAACGACGCTCAAAGCACGCGCATAGCTGAAAGCCGAAGCTTTCATTCCGGCAACCTCCCCTCGCCTCATTTTATGATGATGGGCTTCGAGGATGATTAGACGGTGCCGGGCCTGAAAGGTCAAGCGTTGTTTATCGAACGATTATTACGACACCGGGCGCCAGATGCCGCACCGCCTCGACAAATATGGTTGTTCACGCAATCCGAGGGTGCCGTAAAGCAAACCGACAAGGCAAAGCGACGGTTAAGGAATTATGGCTGATAAAGCTCGTCACGATAATTTCGCGATGCACAAATTCTATCGGCGTCGTGTGACCGGCCTTACTTGCCGTCTCAAGAGTTGCCGCCCGCCAGTGCACTCTTCGAACAGGAGACGCGATTTCTCAGCTTCCATCTTAAGAAGGTCAGCGAACAACGCTGCCGCAGGAGACATCACCTTACGCGCCGGTTCGATCAGAACAAACTCAGAATAAAATGGCGGCTCATCCAGCGGCATCACATCAAACCGGCCATCCTTGAGGTCCGAGACCATCATTATGAACGGAAGGATGGCGACCCAATCGCTTGCTGCGACAAATTGCAGCGTGCCCATCATGGCATCCAACTCGAGCCGCTGCGCAACGGTCACGCCGTTGACGCTGAAGTAAGTCTCGATGTTGCGTCGGCGCGTATTCTGAAGACCCGGCAACACCACTTTCAGCGGACCAAGCTCCGACAGCTTTACGGGTTTGAGACTGGCGCTCTTGCCCCGCTTTGCGCGAACCAGCATCTCCCTGTCACGCGCGAGAAGCCGATGTGAAATTCCAGTCGCACCTTCGAATGCGGGAACAACAGCAAAATCCAGATCCCCTTCGAGGATCATCTCAGTCAAGACTCCCGAGTAAGCTTCTGTGACACTGATCTCAGAACCGGGCGCCGACTTAAGGAACTTGTCCAATGCCGGCGCAAGCACCGATCTCGTGAATGTTGGCATCAAACCGACTCGGATCGCCCCGCGAACGTGATGAACCGAGACACTCTGCTGTGCTGCCTCCAGCCTCTTCAGCACTTCCACACATTCGCGATAATAGAGTTTTCCCGCCAGCGTTGGTTCGACATCCCGGCGGTTGCGTTCAAGCAAAGCCACCCCGAGTTCGGATTCAAGTTGCTTCAGGTGCTGCGAAATACCGGATTGAGTCGCTCCCTCGCGCCTAGCAGCGCCCGTGAACGAGCCCTCCTCATATACCGCTACGAAAGACCTGATCTGCCGGAGGGAGATCATCCATCAAGTTTCCTAATGTTACTGAGTATGAATAATCATTTTTCTAATAAGCCACAATCGCTACTCTGCTCTTAAATCACTCGAAATCAGGGAACGCGCCATGTATCTCGGCTTTTTCACAATGCCGATTCACCCGCTCGATAAAGACTGGCGGCAGTCGCTGGCGGAGGACCGTGAAGCGTTCCTCCTCGCCGACGAACTGGGATTCACGGAGGCCTATGTCGGAGAACACGTGACCGACAAGGCAGAGAATATCACCTCTTGTGTCACGTTCCTCGCCTGGATCGCCGCTGCGACGAAGCAGATCAAACTAGGGACGGGCACGGTGAACATGCCCAACACGCACCCTGCAACAGTCGCGGCAACCATCGCTATGCTGGATCACATGCTCGACGGGCGGTTGATTTTCGGCATCAGTCCCGGCGGTCTGCTGTCGGACGCGGAGTTGTTTGGCAATCTCGATTTCAATCGCAACGAGATGTTTCTCGAAGCCATCAATCAGGTGCTCGCCATCTGGTCAGGTGAGCCGCCCTATAATCTACAGGGCAAGTACTGGACGGTGTCCACGCAGCGCACGCAAATCAAGGAAATCGGCCAGGGTTACATCCCCCAACCGCTGCAGCGTCCGCATCCTCCGATCGTCGTAACCGCCGTCGCGCCGTTCTCGAAAGGCGTGACCGAAGCTGCCGTCCGCGGATGGGATCCGATATCAGCAAACTTCCTGATGCCGGCGTGGGTGAAAAGCCACTGGCCCAAATATGTCGAAGGTTGTGAGCGTGGCGGTCGCGCTGCTGACCCGGCCAACTGGCGGGTGGCAAAAAGCGTTTTTGTCGCCAATGACGCGGCAACAGCCAAGGCTTACGCAACCGATCCGAACGGCCCTTATGTGAACTATTACCGATCGCTGTTCACCAAGCTGAAGAAAAACGGCCGTATCGAGTTGTTCAAAACCCACCGAGATCAACCCGATGACGACGTCACGCTGGAGATGATCTGCGACAAGCTGATCATTTACGGCACGCCTGACAGCGTTGCCGACCAGATCCTTGCGTTGCAAGATGAGGTCGGCACATTCGGGACACTGCTTTACGCTGGTAAGGATTGGAAAGATCGCGAGCTTGGGCGTAAATCGATGATCTTGACGGCCGAGAAGGTCATGCCTCTGGTGAACGCCGGTTCGCCGAAGCAGGCCAACGCCGCAAAATAACCAAGGCAGGCAACCATTGGCTCTTACTGATCGCGTTCCCTATCAAGCCCTTATCGACCGCCCAAAGCTGGTGCTTCCCGGCGGAAAGAAGCTTGCTGTCTGGATCATTCTCAACGTCGAGGAATGGCGGATCGAAAACGCCATGCCGCGCACGGTCCTCAGTCCACCGATGGGGCAGCCACTGCTTCCCGACGTGCCGAACTGGTCATGGCACGAATACGGAATGCGGGCCGGCTTTTGGCGTCAGTTCAAAGCGCTGACCGACAGAAATATCCCCACCACGCTCGCAATTAACGGGAATGTCTGCACATCCTATCCGCGCGTGGCCTCCGCCGCGCGCGAAGCCGGTTTCGAGTTCATGGGGCATGGCTTTCTGCAAGGTCCGATGCACAAGCTTGAGAATCAGGCTGATGCGATCAGACGCGCGATCGACACAATCGCGAAATTTTCCGGCAAGCTTCCACGGTCATGGGAGAGCCCCGGGCTGACCGAAACCGGCGAGACCCTTGATCTCCTCCGCCTGAACGGGATCGAGTATGTCGCAGACTGGGTCATCGATGATCTTCCTCAGGATATCGAAACCCCGCACGGAACGATTACGACCATACCCTATACGGTCGAGACCAACGACATCGTTGTCCATGCGCTGCAACATATGACGTCCGATCAGTTCCTGCGCCGGGGAATGGATCAATTCGACCGACTCTATCTTGAGGGTGCAGAGAATGCCCGCGTGATGGCGATCTCGATCCATCCCTACATCACAGGTGTTCCGCACCGGATCAAATATCTTGAACAGTTACTCGACTACGTGATCGGCCACGAGGACGTCGCGCTTATGACGGCAAGCGAAATCGGCGACTGGTATCGCGGTCAAATGGCCGCGATCTGAATTCCGATAGGAGTACGCACATGATCCGGGCTGCCATTATCGGAATGGGGTGGTGGGGACAGACCATCGCGAGAAATCTGGCGACCAGCGACGTTATCAAGCCAGTGCTGGGCATCGACCCTCTCGAGCCGATGCGGGCGAAAGGTGCGGCGCTGGGGCTTGAAACATCCGCGCACTTTGAGGACGTGCTGGCGCGCTCAGATATCGATGCGGTCATCCTATGTACACCGCAAGAACACCATGCAGGCCAGATCGAAGCCGCAGCCAGGGCGGGACGTCACGTCTTTTGCGAGAAGCCGCTTTGCACAACCGCTACTGATGCCAAAAGAGCAATTACGGCAGTCAAAAATGCAAAGGTGCAGCTTGGGATCGGTCATGAGCGCCGCTTCGAGCCGGCTGTCATCGAAATGCGCAAGCGATTGACCGACGGGGAATTTGGCAATGCACTCGTGCTGGAAGGCAATTTCAGTCAGGACAAATTTCTCAATCTCCCGCGCGACAACTGGCGTCTGTCAAACACGGTAAATCCCGTCGGTCCCTTGTCAGCTACCGGCATCCATCTCGTAGATTTGTCGATCGCGATGCTTGGCAAGCCAACTCGGGTATGGGCTCGTCTTGCGACCCTCGGCAGTCAATTTGCAAACGGTGACACACTCTCGATCAGCATCGGATTCGAGAGCGGAGCATCTGCAACATTAAATGCAGTTCTCGCCACGCCGTTCATGGGTCGTCTGGCGCTGCTTGGATCAAAAGGCTGGATGGAGATTCGAGACAGAACTCACCCGGAAAATCCAACCGGTTGGGACGTCACCCGCGTGCTCCGGGAACAGCCGACAGAGGCGGCTTATTATCAGCCGCATCCGGCTGTACGGGACAATCTGGAAGCATTCGGACGCGCCGCACTCGGAGGCCCCGCCTATCCTGTCCCATATGATGAAATGCTGACGAACGTCCGGACGTTCGAGGCCATCCAACGGTCAGCGAAGAGTGGCTGCATTGAGCCGGTTTGACCTGACAACAGGCCTCTTGGCTTCAGAACCGGCGACACGCGCGAATCCTGCAAGATAGCCGTCGATCGCATTCGCGATCATCTCTTCCTTTTCCTGGAGCGGCTCCATCTCGTAAATGTATCGCCGCACACCGTAATAAAAGATACCACCGTGGAAAACCCAAGCCATTTCAATCTCCGTCGCCGAAGGCTTGGCTTGTGCCGGCAGTCCGGCTTCAAATCTGCACTCCTTGATAATCCGCGTCAGGATCTTGTCGCGCACAACGCCCACGTACCAGCGGTTGATGTCGAGGCCTTTCAGACCCGCAAACAGATAAATTCTCAGCCACTTTCGCGAAAAAATAACGTTGGTGTACGCTTCATAAAACTGAATGAGCCGTTCCCGGACCGGATGTGAACGGTTGGTGAGTAGCTTTTCCCACCCTGTGTCAAGCGGCTCGAGATAAACCTTGCGGTAGACTTCCTTGACCAGTTCTTCCTTGCTCGGAAAATAGCGATACAGCAACGGCTGCGTCACACCCAGCCGACGCGCGAGTTCTCGCGTGCCGCCGTTAAATCCCTCTTCTGAAAAAAACTCCGTTGCCTTGCGAACAAACTCCTGACGCCTCTCTTCAGGAGAGAGGCGCTTCTGCTTCACTCGCGTAGCGGAAGGCGACGATTTCTTTGCCATAAAAACCTGCGGGATCACGCTCCGGGAACGAAGCGGCCAAAGTTGCCGCGCGCAAAAAGCAGCGGCTCGGCCCGGTTGTACGCATAAGACTCGACCGCACCAAGGAAAATTACATGGTCGCCCCCGTAATAGCGATCGGCGGCGCGACACTGGAACGTGGCAACAGCATCGGCCAGGACGGGAGCCCCACCCAGACCTGGCTCCCACTTGACCCCGGCAAACTTGTCCTCCGCGCGCGTAGCGAATTGGGTTGCCAGTGCTTGCTGGGAGGCACCCAGCACATTGACCGAAAAATGGCTCGCCTCTTGAAAAATACTCATGCTTGGCGAGTAGATAACCAGGCTCCAGAGTACGAGCGGCGGGTTCAGCGACACCGATGCAAATGAATTGCAAGTCAATCCGGCCTGTTTGCCGTCCGGCGTTGCTGCCGTAATGACTGTCACGCCGGTGGCATAAGATCCAAGCGCATTGCGAAAATCGCGCGGATCAATCGAGGAGCTATCACTCGAGAGCTCGGCTCCGAATTCAGACGAATTGTGCGATACAGCAACCATGCCCGCCCCTTTTCTACAGGGTCAGATTTTCTGACGGCAGATCGAGGGCAACGCGGCCGTAATTCGTGCCAGCTGCATCGAAGCTGAATGCGATATGCGCGTTGATTGCATGTGCATCGCGGAACTGCCGTTGGAGAGCTCCCGTTGTATAAAGCCCTCGTGCGCCGCTCGCAGAGAAGAGTAACGAAACTGCCTCAGTACACAGATTGACTGCGTAAGCACCGTCCCGCCGATACCTCGTTTTTTCTGCGAGCAACGGCACATCTCCGCGGCGAGCATCGGCCATCGCATCGATGCAGGTTCGCCGCATGATGAGCCGGGCCGCGTCAATTTTGGCCGAGGCTTCAGCCACCTTGATCTGCGTGGTTTGCAGATCGCCAAGCTTGGCTCGATTGTAGGTAGACGCACGATGCCGGGCAATCTCGACATAATCATCCAGACAAGCCTGCGCGTTGCCAAGCGCGGCGCCCGAGAGGACGAATGGGAACAGCGAGAACACCGGGAGCGCATACAACGGACCCGGATTAACGACGCTTCCCGGCGTAGGTCCGCCAGCGACAGACTTGACCGCGAGAGTCATATGCTCTGGAACGAATACATCCTTTGCTTCGACATCATTCGATCCCGTCCCCTTCAGACCGGTTGAATGCCACGTATCGATAATCTTGTAGTCGTCCTGCTTTAGCAGAAATACGCGATACTCGACACCATCGGCATCGTCCTCCGATGACACAATGCCGGCGAGCATATTCCAAGTGCTCGAATCAACACCTGATGAAAACGGCCAGCGACCGGAAAGCTTGTAGCCGCCCGTCACTTTGGTCGCACGACCCGCGGGAAACACGAATGACGATGCAATCAGCGCATCAACATTGTCCTTCCAGATCAAATCCTGCGCGCGCTCGTCAAACATACCGAGCATCCAGTGATGGCTCGCGAGGTTCGCCAAATTCCAGGCAACGGATGCATCGGCGAGCGCAATCACATCTGCAAAATCGACTAACGCAACGTAGTCCAACTCAGCCCCACCGACCCGCTTTGGTTGCAAAATCCTGAACAAACCTGCGGCGTGAAGTTCTTTCTCCGTCTCGGGCGGCAGGCGACGCATTTCTTCGGTGACCGCTGCACGCTCGCGCAGCTTTGGAACGAGAGCATGCGCCCGTTCCAGCATCTCCGCATACAAATCGTTCTGACCGCTCAAACGCCTATCCAGCTTGTGAACATTGCCTGACATGACTGCCTCCCTGAAGTTTATCGCGACGCAGCTTTCCGTGGCGCATTCGGCTTGATGTGCGGCCGATCAAGATAGAGCGAAGCCTTCAGGCCTTCATCGTCCTGCGTGGCGAATTCCGACAACAGCTTCATTTCCGGAATTCGCGAACGATCCAGCGTCGTCACGTCCGGCCAGTCGATCTCAACGAGATTTCCTGCAGGATCGCGCAGATACATCTGTACGCAACCATCGGGCAATTCATTGACTGAATTCCGGAACGCCTTGGAATCGAGAGCGCCGATTGCCTTCGCGCTCTCGTAAGCAGCATGAAAATCATCCACATCGAGGGCGAAGTGCTGATAAACGGGAACACTGTCCTCCAGCTCGAAAAGATGGAGCTGAAGATCGCCGCACCGCAAATACTTGGTCTTGAATCCGAAATTGTAGGTCGGGATCAACTCCATGCCAAGGACCGTTTGGTAGAAGCGAGCCGACTCTTCCAGGTCCGTTGCACCGATCGACAGATGATTGAAGCCTAGAACTTTCATGCCTGCACTCCCCGAATTTTGATCACGCTTCTTGATTTATCGCCCGATAAATAAAACAGCGAAGACGAAAATGCAAGCGGATTGCTTCGCGATGCGCCGCACAAAATGACAATGAACGCCGACCGACAATGGCGGGCAACTCTCGATCTGGATTCTTTAGATGGTTGTGTCGCGGAAACTAGTCGGGTTTCCCCAACGATCTCAAGACTTCAGCTCGCGACGAAGGCAAGCGATGGATACCGCTCAGCGCGGCCCGCAGGTCTCGAACGCGCTCCGCATTGCTGTCCGCCCTTGTGCCATCCGCATTGATAAAACTGTTCTCAAATCCAATTCTGCAATGCCCTCCCATCGCAGCAGAAGCAATGAGGGATGCGGTTTCCGATGCACCAAAAGCGCAAACCCACCAATCGAAACGGGCGGCACCACCGTTCTCGCGAACCTTTGTTACAAACGACGCAAGCTCGGCAGGATCGCTCTCTTGATCCACCGCATAACGGCCGAGTGGAAAAATGACGGAATGGCGATCACCCGGGATAACTCCCCGCCCGATGAGATCGAGCAGATGATCGAATTCATTTGCAGCGTAAACGATATGCTGGACGGCTATATGCCGGTCGTAAGCCCAGCGATACAGAGCCCTGGCATCCGCCTCGGATTGCGCATCGGGGATCAGTTCTTTCGTCGCGATGCTCACCGCTTCTGGCTGCACGGCACGCACTACCGCGATCTGCTCATGTGGTTTGAACATTCCCACAGCTTCCGTGGTGATCTGGACCACGAAATCTGGGCCGGTTGCCCGCCGGACAGCTTCAGTCGCCGCCAGATAGCGCGATGCATCGAGCGTATGTCGTCCATTATCATCGCGGACATGCATGTGGATCGCCTGCGCACCAGCCGCCTCACAGGCATGAGCATCTGCCGCAATCGCATCGGCGGTCAAAGGCAGATGAGGATGTTCGGCATGGCCTTTGCGTGCGCCATTTGGCGCGACCATGATTGTCAGATCGGCCATACCAGCCTCACTCCTTAGATGAGATATTCGATTGCTCTGTGAATATACCTGACCTACGACGCCGGTTTCTTCCGGTCAATTCCATGCATCGTTTCAAGCACGGCGCAGACGGCAGCCGTATCTTGTTCTTTGCGGCCGAGCGCGGCGCCAGCGTGATAAATCTGGGATGCGGCGGCGTAGACCGGCAGCGCACAATCGAGACTGTCGGCGAATGCATCGATAATTCCGATGTCCTTGAGTTGCATGCGGATCGTCGCCGTCGGCGCTTCATACTTCTCATCCCGCATCAGAGGACCGCGCATCTGGAACATCCGCGACGTACCGGCACTGTCGGAAAGCGTCTCATAGACCAGTGAGGGATCGATGCCGGCCTTCAGTCCCAAAACCATGGCTTCAGCGGCCGCAACGTTATGGATCGTGACGAGATGATTGGCGATGTATTTCATCACGCTGCCGCGTCCGAAAGAACCGAGATAGTGCTGCACGCGAGACATGCCAGCAAACACATCTGAGCAATGCCCGAATGCTTCTTTATCTCCGCTTCCCAAAATAACGAGATCCTTATTGACAGCCTGAGCGCCGGTGCCGCTGATCGGACAATCCAGAAGAATCTTGCCGTGTTTTTCCATTTCATCGCGGGCCGCGTGCTTGATATCCAGCGGCAGCGTCGAACATTCGACGACAATCTGCCCGCTTCCCGCAGCGCGCGCGATGCCATTCGCCCCACCAACAACCTCGATGAGAGCTTCGGCCTTGGGTAATGACATGATGATGATGGGCACCGCCTCTGCGACAGCTCGTGGCGAAGTCAGTGAACGGCCACCGGCATCTTCAAGCCGTGCGAGAGCTTCCGGAGCCGGATCGTACCCAACGACGTCGAATCCGGCTTGATGCAGATTGCGCGCCATGGCGGTGCCCATGATGCCGACGCCGATGATACCAACGCTTTTTTTCATTTCAGTGCGCCTTGAACATAAGGGTAACAATCCGCGGATCTATTTCATTGCAAGTTAAGCGACGGTGAATCTGGATTCCAGAGATCCTTCCGACCCGGCGCGGAATCGCTCCACCAGAAAATCAATGAACAGGCGAACCTTGACCGAGAGATGCCGCGTCGGGGGATAAATCGCATAAAGGTTTAGCGACGGCGCCTTGTAATCGTCGAGCAAGGTTTGCAGCGCACCAGCGCGAAGGGCGGCACCTGCGATGAATGTTGGCAACAACGCAATCCCCCGCCCGTTTACAGCCGCGTCTCGCAGGACCTCGGCGTTATTGGCGCAGAGTTGCCACGATGGCTGAACCCAATGATCTCCATCCCTGCCGGTCAGCTTCCACTGATTGCCTGTGAGCAGAAAGCCATAGGTCAGCGCGGCATGACTGCGCAGTGCATTTGGGTGAGCCGGAATCCCGTGCTGCTTCAGGTAAGATGGCGATGCGCAGATCACGCGGTTGATCGGCACGATCTTGCGTGCGATCAGGCTCGAGGATTCCAGATCCGCGATGCGGAGTGTCACGTCAAATCCCCCCTGCACGGGATCGATCTGCTCATCGCTAAGAACGAGATGGATTTGTAGTTCGGGATTCATTTCCATGAAATCGGCGATTGCCGGACCAAGCTGCAACGTCCCGAACGACATCGGCGCATTGACGCGCAGCAAGCCTCGCGGCGTCGACTGGAGATGCGCAACCGCCTGATCAGCAGCATCGATGTCCGCCAGAATGCTCAGCGCACGCTCGAAATACATCTGGCCGTTTTCATTGGGGCTGGCATGACGCGTTGTTCTGTTGAGCAACTGAACCCCGAGGCTTTGCTCCAGCTCGCCGACATATTTGCTGATCGCTGAGCGGGAAAGCCGCAGCTGCCGCCCTGCCTCGGAGAAGCTGCCAAGCTCAACGACTTTCACGAAGGCCCGAAGGCTGGCCAGCTTGTCCATGGTCATTTACTCCGCAACAGCTCAAAACCATTGTCATCCAATCATAGACAGAGACGTCACAATAGCGGGAATTGTCTTTATTTTGGTGAGGACCAATATCGCTGCAACGGAGGCCGATGCGCCTCGCCACGCAGGAGAAGACGATCATGTCCGGTATTCATCATGTCACTGCGATCGCCGGTAACGCATTGCAGAACTTCAGCTTTTACACCCGCACGCTGGGGCTCAGGTTCGTCAAGAAAACCGTCAACTTCGACGATCCGGGTACCTATCATTTCTATTACGGCGACGAGGTCGGCAACCCCGGCACGATCCTGACCTTCTTTCCATGGGAGGGCGCAGCACGTGGCCGTGGCGGCGTCGGCCAGACCCAGCAAACAGCCTTCCGCGTCCCCGCGCGATCGTTGGGCTACTGGACTCACCGTTTCATCGAGAAAGGCATTGCTCACGAAGCACCTGAAAAGCGCTTCGGCGAATCCGTGCTGCCGTTCACCGATCCTGACGGTATGAGTCTTGCGCTCGTCGGTGTACCCGGTCTTGAAAACGATCCCGGCTGGAGCAATGGCGACGTTCCGGCAGAGCACGCGATCCGCGGGTTCCAGGGTGTCACCCTGCTGCTCGACAATGCGGACAGGACCGGCGCAATCCTCACGGATGTGTTCGGCTTCCAGGAGGCCGCGCGCGAAGGATCCGTGATCCGCTTCAAGGTGCCTGGCCTCACCATCGGCGGCGTGGTCGACATCTACGAGGCGAAGGGTTTCCTGCCCGGGCGGCAGGGTGCTGGATCGGTGCACCACATCGCCTTCCGCGCGAAGGACGATGCTGAGCAGGCCGGGATGGCAAGAAAGCTGATCGAAGCGCACGGTCAGCACCTGACAGAGCAGAAAGATCGAAACTACTTCCGTTCGATCTATTTCCGCGAACCCGGTGGCGTGCTGTTCGAGATCGCCACGGACGATCCCGGCTTTGCCGTGGACGAACCCGTCGCCACGCTCGGACAAGACCTGAAACTACCGAAGTTCCTCGAAGCCCATCGCAAGGATATCGAGGGAGTGCTTCCACCTCTTGGAAAGGTTGCATGATGAGTGACGATCTCGCCTTCATCCATCGCTTCGAGCCGGGAAACCGGCTCGAAGCACCACCTCTCCTCCTGCTTCATGGAACCGGCGGCGACGAAAGTGATCTGCTGTCGTTAGGCCGGGCTGTTTCGCCCGGCTCTGCTCTGCTGTCACCTCGGGGCAAAGTGCTCGAGCACAGCATGCCGCGTTTCTTCCGCAGACTTTCGGAGGGAGTCTTCGACGAAGACGACGTTCGCCGACGCGCCGATGAACTGGCGGATTTCGTCGAAGTTGCTCGTGTACGCTACGGAATCGCCGCTCCCGTGGCGCTGGGTTACTCGAACGGGGCGAACATCGCGGCAGCATTGTTGCTGCTTCGGCCGGATGTGCTGGCTGGTGCGATTCTGCTGCGTGCGATGGTGCCGCTGTCGCAATCGCCGCAAGTCGATCTGCGCGACAAACCGGTATTGATCGTCTCGGGCAAACTCGACCCGATCATTCCCGCGAGCAACTCGGCGCAGCTTGCGGCCTTGCTGGCGAACGCCGGTGCCGATGTGCAGCATTCTGTGCTGCCGACGGGACATCAGTTGTCGCAAACAGACCTGACCGTGGCGCGGGAGTGGGTCAAGGTGACCGGCTTCCTGCAAACGAAGGAAGCCGCCACCTGAACAACAATGGCAAGATGCGCCACGGATCGGCGCATCTTGCTCAATTCTCTTGCGCGAAGGAAGAGAACCCGCGATGGTTCGAACCGGTTCGAAGTCCTTTGGAGTTTACCAGACAGATGCGATTTGATGACGTGATCCTCGGCCGCCGAAGTATCCGTGGCTACAAATCCGATCCGGTACCCAGGGCATTGATTGAAGAAATCATTGGATTGGCGATGCGAGCCCCATCATCGATGAACAGCCAGCCCTGGAATTTCTACGTCATCACCGGCGAACCACTCGATCGAATCCGGAATGGAAATACCGAGAGGATGATCGCAGGCGTGCCGCAATCGCGCGAATTCCGCACCGGGCAGGGATTCACAGGTCAGCACCGCGACAGGCAGGTTGGTGTCGCAAAGCAATTGTTCTCTGCCATGGGGATCGAGCGCGACGACAAAGATCGGCGGCAGGACTGGGTGCTACGCGGCTTCCGTCAATTCGATGCGCCCGTATGCATCATCGTAACCTATGACAAGGTCCTGGATGGCAGCGACGATACCCCTTTTGATTGCGGCGCCGTGACCACTGCTCTCGTCAACGCCGCATGGTCGCGTGGACTAGGAGCTGTCATCAATAGTCAGGGGATCATGCAATCACCGGTGGTCCGCCAACACGCCGGAATTGCTGACGATCAGGTCATTATGAAAAGTGTCGCGTTGGGCTGGCCGGATGAAAGCTTCCCGGCGAATGCGGTCGTATCCGAACGAAAATCGGTCGACGAAGCAACGGTGTTCGTCGGCTTCGACAAATAAGCGAACGCGCATCGCGCGCGCTCGATGATTCTCTATCGAGGGCCTGCGCGCAGGCAGGCCCTCGACCAGAAACATCATCACGTTCCACGGTCGCATTCACCGTATGGTCAATGTGCGTGATACATCCTGCCGCTGGTGATCGACGCAAAAGGCCGCATATGTCGATCTGTGAGCAAATATGCAGATGTTTTTCTATCTTCCCATAAAGGTTGGCTGCCGTTTTTCCAGAAATGCACGGCGGGCCTCTTGGCCATCCTCGCTAGCGAATGCTCGTTTGATGTTCGAAATTTCCAGCCGTAACTGCTGCTCAACATCAATGAATTCGCACGCTTTTGCCAACCCTCTCTTCAACAGCCGTAAGGTGATCGGCGACCAAGCACTGAGTTGTTGACAATACGCTTCAAAGCGCTCGTCGAACGCTCGATCATCAACGACCTCTCCGGCCAATCCCCATGCAACAGCCTCTTCGCCACTTAGACTTTTGTTCTCAGCCATAAAACGCATTGCTCGTTCATATCCCATCGCCTGCGGCAACGTGATTGTAAGCCCAGCATCAGGCGAGCCACCAATTCGAGTGTAGCCCGCCATCATCCGCGCGCTCTTGCTGGCAAGGCGGATATCCGCCGCCATTGCCAGGCCGAGTCCAGCACCGACGGCCACGCCGTTCACGCCTGCAACGACAGGCTTATCGCAACGCTTGCGCATCGATAAAAGGAAATTTCCGACCCAACCGATGTCATCGAGTTGGGCTGATTGCGGCGTCAGCGCCGAGTACTTCTCACTATCAGAAAGGTCCAAGCCAGAGCAGAAAGCATCTCCTGATCCGGTGATTCCAATAATCCAGACATTATCGTCGACAGCGGCCGCATCCACTGCCTGGACGATTTTCCATGCCAGCTCCTGATTGAGCGCATTCTTTTTATGAGGACGATTCAGAACGATCGTCCTGACATGTCCCTTATCTTCTACACGAAGCACGCCGGTCATGGAATCGATCCTTTAACATCCGATTTTCAGTGATAAGTGCGAAGGAGAGCCTAGGCGACAACCGTGCGAAAGCGTTCATTTATAATCGTTTCCGCTTCCAACATGATGCGATCGAGAAGTTCTTGAACGGTTGGAATATCGTGAATTAGACCAACGACCATGCCGCAACTCCAGCCGCCGGCGTCCATATCGCCCTCTTTCATAACTTTTGGATAAACACCCGCCACTTCGGGCGCGATATCAAAAAACGTGATCCCGGCACCGATCTCGCGCTCCTTCTGCAGCAAGCGTTCAACGCCCGCATTGTTCAGCACGCGCTCCGTATTGCGTAGCGGCCGCATGATTAAGCGGGTGTCGAGTTCTGTCGCGTTCAAGATCGCGTCCTTTACCCTCTGATGGACGGGCGCTTCCTTGGTCGCGATAAAGCGAGTCCCCATATTCATCCCGTCGGCCCCCATCGCCAGCGCGGCCACCAAACTTCTTCCGTTCGCCATGCCACCCGATGCCACAAACGGTATGCTCAATTCCTCGGCAGCCCGCGGAAGCAAGATGAAATTTGGAACATCATCTTCCCCCGGATGACCGCCGCACTCAAAGCCATCAACGCTTAGTGCATCCACCCCGATCGCTTGCGCCTTAAGCGCATGTCGCACAGAGGTACACTTATGAATAACCTTGATTCCGGCTTCCTTCAGTAATGGCAGCCACTTCTGCGGATTATTCCCTGCCGTCTCAACGACCTTGATACCACCATCGATAATGGCCCGAATGTAACCCGGGTAATCGGGTTGCTTCACCGATGGCAGGAATGTCACGTTGACACCGAAAGGCTTGCTCGTCATTTCGCGACAACGCCGAATTTCGGCGGTCAGATCGGCAGGCGTCGACTGGGTCAGAGAGGTGATCATACCCAGACCGCCAGCGTTCGCCACCGCAGCCGCCATTTCGGCGAGACCAACGTGGTGCATACCACCTTGAATGATGGGGCGGTCGATTTCAAACAACTCCGTGATACGCGTCTTCATTTCTTACCTTGATCTATCGCGAACATTGGAAGGCAACGCTTCCAATGTTTCATTTCCTTGGAAAGGCTCTTCTGCTGACGAGAGTGCAATTCTTCGCTTGCCGCATAGAACTCGATTCAGGAAGCGCCAATCGAAATCACGCAACGATCGCAGAAATCACGTGTGACAGAGATGAAAGTCTACGCCGTGGCGCTGCCGAAGCCTCAACGACCCATCGCGTAAAACTCGTCGTTTGGCCGCATGCTGGTGAGATTTGCCAGGCGGTTGGACATTCCGAAAAACGACGTTATGCCAGCGATATCCCAGATATCTTCATCAGAAAATCCAAATGACTTGAGATTGCTGAAGTCTTCGTCACCCACTTCATAGGCGCGGCTGGACACTTTCATAGCGAAGTCAAGCATCGCCTTCTGACGCGGCGTGATGTCAGCTTTACGGTAATTGACGGCGATCTGATCGGCGATAAGAGGATTCTTTGCGCGAATTCGCAGAATGGCGCCATGCGCAACCACGCAATACTGGCACTGATTGGCATTGCTTGTCGCAACGACGATCATCTCCCGCTCCGCTTTTGTCAGCGCACCGGGCTTCTCCATAAGCGCGTCATGGTATGCAAAGAACGCACGGAATTCGTCGGGGCGATATGCGAGCACCAGAAAAACGTTCGGCACAAATCCCGATTTTTCCTGCACAGCCAAGATTCGCGAGCGGATATCCTCCGGCATATCCTTAAGTGACGGAACCGGAAAACGGCTTATAGCAAACTCTGTCATTCTGATTTCTCCTTAGAGCTCCGCGAGCGCGGAGAGTGTCTTTTCATATTGTTCGAACGCATCGCCTGTATCGGCTGCGTAAGGTTCGATCCAGATGAGGCAGGTATGCGCGGAACATCCCTGTCCGAACTGCGAGGTGCCGATATCCAATGTCAGGACATTTGGATTTCCAGCAATATCGAGACCACTGTTCCCTTGGGGAGTCAGCCAAGCACCTGTCGGAAGAACAACGACACCTCGGCGGACGGTGTCTGAAACCAACGCGGTCGCAAGGCACTCTCCCCGCGTATTCCAGAGACGAATTGTCTGGCCGCTTCTAATTCCGCGAGCGGACGCATCTGCCGCGTTGATCCTCGCCTGTTCGCGCCCATTGCGCTTCATCGCGCGGCTGCTTTCGCCTGTCTCAAGCTGGCTGTGGAGGCGCCCGATTGGCTGATGCGAGATCAAATGAAGACTCTCGTTATCGCGCGTTTTTCCAAGCCATTCCGTCGGCTCAATCCATGCGGGATGCGCAAGACAGTCGTCATAGCCCAACTGCGAAAGCATCTGGCTTCCGAGTACAATCTTTCCGCTTTCCGTATTAAGTGCAAACTCCGCCGGATTATCGCGAAATTCGGCCAGATAGGTGTGGTCCATCTTCACCGGACATCTTGCAAAGCCGGCCGCCCAGAACTCATCGAAATCCGGCATAGAGAAATCGAATTTTTTCTTGGCGTCCTCGCGGCTGATCTCGTACAGGTGGCGCAACCATTCCATTTCATCGCGCCCCTCGTTGAATGCGTCGCCAACACCAAGCTTCTCAGAAATAGAATTGAAAATATCAAAGTCGGATCGAGCTTCTCCGAGTGGCTCGATCGCTTTCTGCATCGCCAGGATAAAATCGGATCGGCGACTGGCTGCCAGATCGTTTCTCTCGATCGATGTGCTTGCTGGAAGAACGATATCGGCTCGCTGTGCAGTAGCCGTGAACATCGGATCCTGAACAATAATTGTCTCAGGCCGCGTCCAGGCTTCCATCAAGCGATTTAAATCCTGATGGTGATGATAAGGATTTCCTCCCGCCCAATAGACCAATCGTATATCCGGATAGGAATGAACCTTGCCCTGATAACTGAACTGGCCATTCGGATTGAGGAGCATGTCGCTGATACGCGCGACGGGAATAAAATCTGAGATAGGTTTCTTCAGTTGCGAAATTGCAGGTGACTTGCCGATGTTGATCGGCGCACCAACGCCCCCGAGTGAACCATAGCCATAACCCACACCGCCTCCCGGCAGGCCGATCTGCCCGGAGATTGCGGCGAGCCCGAGCGCTGCCCAGAAGGGCTGCTCACCATGATGAGCCCGCTGCAGGCTCCAGCTCACTGTCAACATGCTACGCGTATCGACCAGAAGACGAGCAAGCTGAACAATCTTGTCTTGCTCTATGTCGGTGATAGCCGAGGCCCAGCCCGCATCCTTACGCTGCCCGTCCTCCCCGCCCTCCAGGTATTGAAGAAAGAGGTCTGCTCCGCTCGTACAGCGCTCAAGGAAATCGTTGTCGTGGCGTCCAGCCTTTACGATCTCGCCAGCCAAACCCAGCATAAGTGCTGTGTCGGTATTAGGACGGATCGGCCACCATTCCGCATTCACCCATTCCGGAAGGTCATCCTTCAATGGAGACACGTGAATGACCTTGATCCCTCGATCAACGATCTTTCTCAGACTTTCTTCGACGGAATGGCGCCCTATGCCCCCTGCCTCGGATTGCGCCGTTCGAGGTGACAGCGCCCCGAATACAACCAGGGTTTCAGTGTGCGCAGCAATTGTATCGAGCGTATTGGCGCGTCCGTTGCAAGCCGCGTCATCGCCTAAAGTATGGCGCAGGATCACCGGACCTGCAGCAACGGAGTATGTATCAACATGTCCTGTGAAGCCGCCCACCAGATTGAGCATACGTCGCAGAAGTGATGACGCATGATGGAAGCGACCACTGTTCGTCCAACCATAAGAGCCCGCGAATATCGAGGGATTCCCGAATGAGTTCGAAACTCGACGGATTTCATCAGAAATCAGCGTCGTCGCATCGTCCCAGCTCACGGGGATAAATTTGTCATGGCCGCGCATGCGGCGATCACTTTTGTCCCGGTTTTCGAGCCAGCCAGAGCGAACCATCGGACGCAAAACACGTCGCCGAGGGCTAGCCCACTCTTTGATGGAGTTTATGATCGGTGAAGGGGCGGGATCGTGTTCAAAAGGTTCGATTCCAACGATCTTTCCGTCATCGACCAGGATTGTGTACGCGCCCCAGTGGCTGCAATGGCGAACGCGCCTGACATGTCCCATCTCATTCACCGGCTCAGGATACTTGCACAATTTTCTGATCGATCTTGCTCAGCTCATTGCGCATTTGAACTGAGAAATCCGGGTAGGTTTCCGATAGTTCGTCCAGAACTCGACCACGCAGAAGATCGAGCACCCCCTTCTCAGGAAGTGCTGTTGTCTTGGCTTCGTCTTCGTGAACGAATTCAAATCCGGTTGCACTCTTTATCTCGGCGAGATCATGACCCGGATGAATGCTTTCGAGCGCGAATCCAGGACGCGACTTATCAAACCGGAAAAGTCCCTTGCTGGTCAGAAGGGCAAAGGGCCCTCCGGTGCGATAAACTCCTTCGGCGCTCGTACCCGGTGTGCTGATGAAATCGACCTTCTCCACAAAAACGCGCGGTGTGTGTTCCTCCCGAAAAAGAATGACCCGGGGCACAACAAAGTAGAGATAGGCGGAGCCGAATGAACCAGGCCACCGAACGGCTGACTGCGGATAACCGCCAGTTCCGACAAGGTTCACATTCCCAGATCCGTCGATCTGTCCACCACTCAGGAAAAATGCATCGATGCGCCCTTGCCCCGCGCAGTCAAAGAGTTCGGCTGATCCATTCGTGAAAAAATTATGCTCGACAGACCCGAGTATCGAAATCCGGGGACTTGGACGGCCTTCGACCTCGCTTAGCGCACGCAGCAACATCGCTCCCGCTGCCGGTATGGGCGAAGAAGCGCCGACGGCAACATGCCTCACACCGTCCAGCAACTTGGCGATGACGCAAATCAGTATTTCACGAGGTAAAACCTGAATCATTGCGAACACTTGCTTTCTGCACGAGCCATATACTCTGCAAATCCTTCGGGAGTTCGCGCCAGTTTCGCATATTGAAGAAGCTCATCCGTATCAGGTGCGTATTCACCCCATAGTCCATACGGCCACGCCCCCTTCGGCGCTTCAGCTACCGCTGTGACGTAAAGCGCCGGCAACGTTCCGGCAGCACTCATTTCATCGCTTAGCAGGCTCTTATCAACCATACGCTCGACAGTGACCAACGTAATTCGAGACGCAAAAGCCATCGCAGCCAGTTCGCGACGGCGGCCAATCCAAACATTTCCGAATCGATCCGCCATCGGGCAATGAAAGATAGAAATATCCGGCTTGATCGCTGGAATGAGCGTAATCGGATCCTTTTGGTCAACATTGAACGGATTGTCGATCACCATCCAATCGTCGCGATAATTCAATAGGTCAGTTCCGATGACGCCGCGCATGGGAAGAAAAGGAACGCCCTTCTGTGCAGCCATCAGTCCCGCATGAATGGCGGGGCAGGTTGCATCCTTGATACGGATCGTTCCCTCTCTAATCGCATGATTGAAGCGCGGCGCGCCCCCCGCTTCTCCTAACGAAATTGCGCTGGTCTCGACCGAGCGAACGAGTCCCGCACCGACCAACTGATCAACCTGCAAACCTCCAGTCGGCACGCAGACGAGATCAAGATTACCTGCTCCATGCTTGATCATGGCACGCGTCATCGCCATCGATACGCCCGCATAATCCACCGGTACTGCGATCTGCATCCCCGATTGAACATGTTTCACCAAGGCATCAAGATTGCCGCGCACTCTATCCTCCCTATTCTTTCTAAGTGGCAGCTTTACTCGGCAGCGCTAGCCAATTTTGATGGATTCCTGAACGAGGCGAGAAGTTGCGCCTCGTTGTCCTTCGCCCGCTTAATGTTTTTTTCCTTGATATGACCAAAACCGCGAATCTGCTCCGGTATCCGCGCTAGCTGAACCGCCATCCCATGGTTTTCGGGCGCCAGGCTTCCTGCGATTTCGTCCAGAAGAGCTGCATAGTCTTCGATGAGCTTCCGCTCCGTCTTTCGTTCCTGGGTGTATCCAAAAACATCGAAAGCAGTTCCACGAAGAGACTTCAGCTTTGCAAGGATCGAAAATGCCTTGAAAATCCAGGGACCGAATTCCCGCTTACGAGGAAGGCCCGTATTCGGATCGATCGAACTCAGCATTGGTGGTGCAAGATGAACCTTGAGGGAGTAATCGCCATCAAACTGACGCTCCAACTTCTGACGAAACTCCGGCGCCGTATAAAGACGGGCGACTTCGTATTCGTCCTTATAAGCCATCAGCTTGAACAGGTTGGAGATAACCGCGTCCTTTAGACCCTTACTGCCCGGTGCTTTTCCAGATTCCGCTGTAGCGATCCGTGCAACGATGTCCTGATATCGCTTGGCGTAAGAAGCATTCTGATATGCCGTCAGAAACTCGATTCGCTGCGCGAATGAATCTTTCGGCTCCAGATCCGGCTTCGCCGCGCGCATCATGGGTGATACAGCCTTGGAAACTTCGGAAGGGTTGTGGGCAGCCAATCGACCCCAGGCGAGCGCTCTCTTGTTCATTTCAACGCCGGCGCCGTTCAATTCAATCGCCCGCTCGATAGCCTCCAGGGACAGGGGCACGTAGCCTTTCTGAAATGCATAGCCAAGCATGAATGAATTCGTCGCGATCGAATCGCCCATCAGGGCCGTAGCCGTTTCGGTGGCATCGACAAAATCGATACTTCTTTCCCCGGCCGCCTGACGGAGAGACCGCTTCATCAGCGCGCCTTCGAAGTCGATGTCTGTATTTCCAACAAATCCCGCAGTCGGCGGCAGGTCTTCGTTGATCACGACGCGGGTCGCACCCTGCTCGATCCGCGACAACGCCGCGGGACTGGCCGACACAATCATATCGCATCCGAGCAAGAGATCAGCGCCAGCCGGTCCTATGCGGACTGCGGCAAGGTCTTCAGGCCGCGCGGCCAGACGGACGTGACTCATGACCGCGCCATTCTTCTGGGACAAGC
>JAFKER010000005.1:0-134931 GCA_017308595.1 Afipia sp. | reverse complement strand
GAAATCGAGAACAGTACAGCCCTTACCTTCCAAATGCGCTGCCATCCCAAGCAGGGCACCAATCGTGATCACACCCGTTCCGCCGATGCCGGTGATGAGAATGCTATATGGCTCATGGATGTCCTTCGCCTGCGGCATCGGAAGATCAGCGAATGGATCTTTCACAAGCTTCAGGGATTCCTTCTTCAGCTTCCGCAGCGATCCGTTTTCGACAGTCACGAAGCTGGGGCAGAAACCCTTTACGCAGGAAAAGTCCTTGTTGCAGTTGGATTGGTCGATCTGACGCTTACGGCCAAATTCAGTCTCCAGCGGCTTTACCGAGACGCAGTTCGACTTTTCCGAACAGTCTCCACAGCCTTCGCATACGAGATCATTGATGAAAACGCGCTTCGGCGGATCGGGATACAATCCACGCTTGCGACGCCGGCGCTTTTCCGCCGCGCACGTCTGATCATAGATCAGCACCGTCATTCCTTCGACGTCACGAAGTTCCCGCTGCATTCGATCGAGTTCATCACGGTGATGAATGGTGATTCCTGCGGGAAAATATCCTGCTGGATACTTGTCCGGCTCGTCGGACACGACAACAACGCGCTTCGCGCCTTCTGCAACGACTTGAGCAGCGATCTGATTGACGGTGAAGCCGCTCTCCGCTGGTTGGCCACCAGTCATAGCAACGGCGTCGTTGTAGAGAATCTTATATGTAATATTTACGCCGGAAGCCGCCGCTGCCCGCATCGCGAGAAGACCAGAGTGCGTATATGTGCCATCGCCCAGATTCTGGAAGATGTGCTTGGTCTTGGTGAATGGCGCCTGTCCGATCCAGTTTGCGCCTTCACCGCCCATGTGCGTTGTCGTGACAGTATTCCGTGTTGGCATACGCTGAACCATCACGTGACAACCAATTCCCGCCAGACCACGAGAACCTTCTGGCAACCGCGTAGACGTATTATGCGGACAACCTGAGCAAAAAAACGGAGTACGCTGCGTCTTTGGAGGCGGCGCTACGGCGAGCAAGCCATATGTCTCAAGACGAGATAGTCGTTGATCGAACGACTGTGTTGGAACATTGAAACGCTTCAACCGAGAAACGATCGCGCGCGCGACAGCCATAGCGGAGAGTTCACCCTCGCTTGGCAACAGCGGCGCTCCAGCCTCGTCCCTCTTGCCGACAACAAGAGGCCGTTCTCCAGCGTCCAGGTTGTAGAGAATTTTGACAAGCTGATCTTCGATGAAGCTTCGCTTTTCCTCGACGACAATGACGTCCTGCAAACCGCGCGCGAACCGCAAAGCACCTTCGCGCTCAAGCGGCCAAGTCAAGCCGACCTTGTAAATGCGTAATCCCAAATCTTGCGCGACACTCTCGGTGATCCCCAGATCGGACAACGCCTGACGAAGATCAAGATAAGCCTTACCGGTGGTTATGATACCGATTCGAGCGGGCTTTGAATCCAGAACAATCCTGTCTAAGGGATTCGCCCGCGCAAATGCGGCGACGGCCTGCATTTTGGGACCGTACAGGCGACGCTCGGCTTCCAAGGCTGGGTCGGGCCATCTGATGTTCAGGCCACCCGGCGGCATCTCAAAATCACTCGGTATCGCAATCTTCACTCGAGAAGCATCGACATCAATCGACGCCGAGCTTTCGACAGTTTCTGAGATGGCCTTGAAGCCGACCCAACATCCCGTGAAACGAGACATCGCAAAGCCGTAAAGACCGAAATCGATGTATTCCTGAACGGTCGCGGGATTCAAAACCGGCATCATTGCAGCTTCAAACACCTGCTCGCTCTGGTGAGCGAGTGTCGATGATTGTGAGCCGTGATCGTCGCCCGCCAGAGCGAGAACGCCACCGTGAAGAGATGTACCTGCGGAGTTACCGTGCTTCAGGGCATCGAGCGAACGATCGACACCCGGTCCCTTGCCATACCAAATTCCGAACACGCCATCGACGTTGGCGCCTTCAAAGAGATTGACCTGCTGGGTGCCCCAGATTGACGTCGCCGCGAGGTCTTCATTCAAGCCAGGCTGGAACTTAATCTGATGATCGGAGAGAAGCTTTTGAGCCTTCCATAGGGCACTGTCGTAAATGCCGAGTGGCGAGCCGCGGTAGCCCGAAATAAACCCCGCCGTGTTAAGTCCGGTCGCAATGTCACGCTGGCGCTGGATGATCGGCAGACGAACAAGGGCTTGCGTCCCTGACAGATATACCCTGCCGGTATCAAGCGTATACTTGTCGTCAAGACTCACCTTGGTCAATTGGATTGTCATCGCTATCTCCAGTGCCCTCGCGAATCCGGACGCGCGGGTTTAAAATCAGATCCTTGAAACCGCGCTAATCATCCACCATCCCACGAACAAGCGAAGCCAGCGTCATCGTCCTGCCCTGGTCAGCGCTATCCGGACAGCGTCCTTCCGCATGCAGCGAGCCCCTCCATCAAGAATGGTGCGGCTCGCTGCGATGGAAATAGCTACGGCTTCCAGTCTTTCGCCTTCTTGAGAACTTCCGCAGAATTCCAATCGTTGATGCAATCGATGAAGTCGTTGGTAGAAATTGCATCAACCGGCGGCGCGTTTGTAACCACGCCCTCCTGCTTGTTCATCTCGATATACTTGGCAAAGCCGTCCTTATCGATGACGCCGTACTTGCCTTCTGGAGGGAACTTGAAGAATCGAGCGCGCAACATCGGCCGAACTTCGGCAAGGCCGATCTTCATCGCCTCCTCATCACTCGCTCCGCGGCGAGCCGACGGAACGGCCTTCCAATACAGCCGAACCGCTGCTTCCGGGTTTGTGTCAGCAAACAACGTCGCCTTGGCGAAGGCGCGGCCGAAGGCACAAAGCTCTTTCTTCTTGGTCTTTATCGTTTCGTCCGATGCAAACAGTCCGGAATTTCCGAATGATGCCAGTGCCGGATGGTGGAGATACCTAAATTTGAAGCCGGCGCGCTCAAGCGCGTAATACATGCCATCATAAAGGCCGAGCGCCTGAACTTTTCCGGAGTTCAGCGCCGCCATCGCCTGATCCATCACGCCGACAGGAAGCAGGGTATCGGATTGGAGTTCAACGCCAGACTGCTTCAGCATCGACTTCACGACCGGCACCGCGGCGCTAGCAAAACTTGCGACCCCGACTTTCTTTCCTTTCAGATCCGCAAGCGTCTTCACTGGAGAATCTTCGGGAACGGCAATGTAGTAGATCAATTCCGCATTGGTGCGCGCGAATATCTTTCCGCGAATTCCTTTGTCGTAACCATTGATCACCGGCTCGACGGTAGCGAGCGACGCGTCTGCCTGATTAGCCGCGACGATCTGCGTGGCTTGCGGACCGCCCGAAGCGTAGCGAACCTCGACGTTCAGACCTTCTTGTTTGAAAAAGCCGGCTTGTTGTCCCACGTAAACCGCAAGGAAGCCCGTGTAAGGAACAGGAGCGCCCGCTTGCATAATGAATGCTTTTTCCTCTGCGTGAGCGATCTGAACTGATGCACCGATAATCGTGCCGATTGCGATTAATCGCCCGAACAAACTTGCTTTCATATTCCTCTCCTCCTAACTGTTTCTTTTCTTTGAGATTATAGGCCCTGCGGATTCTCCGAATTTCCCCAGAACACGATTTTTCGCGAGATTAGTTTTACGAGCGTATTCAACAGAATTCCGATGCAGGTCAGAATTGCCAGCACCGAGTAGACGCCAACCACGTCCATTGAAGCCTGCCGTTGCATGATTTGAGCACCGAGCCCATGCGGAGAACCGAGAAACTCACCGACGATTGCGCCAATGACCGACAGGATCATTGCAATGTGCACACCGGCCATGATCGAAGGGAGAGCATTGGGGACGCGCACCTTGCAGAATATCTGCCAGGGCGACGCATCAAGCACCTTCATCAAAACAAGTTGTCGCGGATTGATGCTTCGGAATCCAAGAACAACATTCACAAGAATTGGGAAGAAATCGATCAAAGCAACGATCACAATTTTCGAAGTGATACCGAAGCCGAACCAAATAATAAGCACAGGCGCGATAGCAACTTTTGGAATCGTCTGCAGCGCCACGATATAGGGCGTGACGATACGATCCACTAACGGCACCAACGCTACAAAAACTCCAATGAATATCCCGCAGCACAACGCGATCAGAAAGCCAGCGACGATTTCAGTGAGAGAGTAGAGACTATCGTACCAAATCACCTGATCTGAGATGTCAGCGATGATACGGCTTGCAACGTCCGTCGGCGCGGGAAGAACAAACGCTGGCACCCAACCTGCTCGAACGGAATATTGCCACGTCCCCAGAAGCACCAAAAGCAAAAGAAACGACAGGACGGAGCCCAAGTTGAAAGTCTTGGCAGCAAAGCTCCAGAGACGCGCGCCGATGGAAGGAGATGAATGCACCGGAATCATTTCCACACTCATTTTTACATTGCCGCCGTTGCGGAGAGCAGATCACGGATATGAGCGACGTATCTCGTGAAGGACTCGTCCGTGGTCATCTGAAGGGTTCGAGGTCGCGGAAGATCGATATCGATGATTTCACGTACGCGAGACGGCCGAGCTGTCATGACCAGCACACGATCCGAAAGAAAAACAGATTCAGCGATCGAATGCGTGATAAAGAGAACGGTCTTCTTGCTGCTGTGCCAAATCCGCTGCAACTCGAGCGACATATTTTCTCGAGTCAGCGCATCCAATGCACCAAAGGGTTCGTCCATGAGGAGCAGCGATGGATCGTTAACCAACGCACGGGCT
Source organism: Afipia sp. (assembly GCA_017308595.1). Classification (GTDB taxonomy): domain Bacteria; phylum Pseudomonadota; class Alphaproteobacteria; order Rhizobiales; family Xanthobacteraceae; genus Afipia. The sequence continues at coordinate 130,184 of JAFKER010000005.1, read as the reverse complement.
ATCGAAGCTCGTTGCTGCATCCCGCCTGACAGCTCGTGCGGATAGCGTCCCTCAAAGCCCTCAAGACCGACGAGACCGATCAGCTCTCTCGCACGGTGTTGACCTTCATTCCGATCAACGCCCGCAACCTCGATCGGCAACATAACGTTCTCGAGAACCGTTCTCCAGGGCAGCAGAACCGCGTCCTGGAATACCATGCCCAACTGCGGCAGCTTTCGCCCGTCCTTGAGACCTTCGTACCTGATCTGTCCACTGCTGACGGGCAACAGACCGCCGATCATGTTGAGTAGCGTAGTTTTGCCACATCCGGAGGGACCGACAATTGACGTAAATTCGCTTTGCGCAATGTCGACGGACACGCGCTCCACCGCGTGAACAACCGTCTCACCGCGTGAGGGATAGGTCTTCGCCACTTCCGACAACCGAATAAACGGCGTCGAAACCAACCTTTCCGCCGCACCAGTGATTGCCATTCGTCATCCTCCCTTGAACGTCCAGCTGCACGCCCTTATTATTTCTCCAAATTATATCGATCGAATGATATAATTACAAGCGATCAAATACGCCCTGCTCCCGGATTCTCAGGGCAGGAACTGCATCCCGGAGCGCATTCAAAATGGCCGAACAATGCTATACCAATGTCGAGTCTTGTCCGAGCACAGCAGAAAGTGATCGCATGCCCCCGCGAAAAGGAAACTCAGATGGCAGAACCAAATCGGGGAGCGCGCGGAAGCTGGCCGGCGACAAAACACGCGAAAAGATCATGGATTCGGCTGAGCTCTTGTTTGCCGATCACGGGTATGAGGGAACTTCCCTACGTGGCATTATGGCACATGCGGATGTCAGCATATCGCTGATCAATTATCATTTTAAAACCAAGGAAGGATTGCTCAGGGCCATTTTTGAAACCAAGACGGAGGTTATAAGCAAGCAGCGACGCGACTGGATCCATGCTGCCGCGTCTGCCAAGTATCCAATGCAGCTTGAAGAAATACTCCGCGGATACTTCTTGCCCTCCTTCAGAAACAGCCTTCGACATCAGCGCACAAACCATTTCATGCGTCTCGTCGGCCGAATCGGGAGCGACCGGAGCGAGATTGCGCAGCAGATGATGCGAGAGTTTTTTGACGGATTTCAGCGAGACTTCATTCAGGTCCTGAAATCAGCGCTTCCTCATCTCAATGAAAAAGATCTTTATTGGCGGCTACACTGCCTGCTCTGTATTTTGACGCACAGTATAAATAACCCCCGACGAATCTATGAACTCTCTAAGGGCACCTGCGATTTTACCAAGGTCGACGAAGCTTTTGAGCATATTCTTCCATTTCTTACCGAAGGACTACGCGCGCCAGGGGTGAAATCGTCGCGGAAGGCAACCAAGAAAAGCGGCTCCTTAACACCTTCAGCAAGCACCGAGCAGACTCGACGTCAAAACAGAACATCGCGGTTGGTCGCAGGATAGACCAGCGCCGCACCAACAAGAATCCTTCATTACAACCAGATGCAACATCCGGCTTCGCTCCGCAAAAGAGATGCGGAGCTTAAGCCATGGCCGTTAGATCAGTCCCGCGTAGGAACCACCATCCAATTGGAGGTTCTGCCCTGAAATGAAGCTTGCCTGCTTGCTGCAGAGGAAGGCACATGCTTCGCCGAATTCTTCAGGCGATCCCATTCGCTTCGCAGCAACCGTCTGAGCAATACGTTGACGCGCTTCATCAACTGAAATTCCGTCTTTATCCGCCATCCGCTTTGCGAAGAACTGCTGACGTGCGGTGTCGATGCGAAACGGCAGGAGATTATTGAGCGTCACGTTATCGGCAGCGACCCCCTTTGAAATCGATTTGCTCAACGCACTCAGGGCGGCGCGGGCGGCCGTTGATAATCCCATTTCCGGCGCCGGCGATTTCACCATGGCTGAAGTAATGTTGACGATGCGCCCGAACTTTCTCTTCTGCATTCCCGGCAATACCGCTCGAATGAGAAGAGCTCCCGCCAACAGATTGGATTCCAGCGCAGACAACCAAGCGGCATGGTCCCAGTCTTCAATCTTTCCTGGAGCCGGGCCGGAATTGTTGTTTACCAGAATGTCGGCATCCGGGCAGGCATCGATCAGTGACTTTCGTCCCTCATCGGTGTTGATGTCGGCCTTCACGGTGATCACGTCCGCGCCGGTCAGCTTTTTGATTTCCTGCGCAGCATCCTCCAATGAATTTTCTGTTCGGCCATTGATCACAACGCTGCAGCCTTCGCGAGCAAGCGAGATCGCACATGCCTTGCCCAGCCCCTGCGAAGACGCACAGACGATGGCCTTTCGTCCCTTAATACCCAAATCCATGTCGTCACCCTCAAACTAGTCTGTGAATCCGAACAGCCGCGCGGGATTTTCCACGAGCAGTTTCTGCTTCAGTTTTTCATTCTTGGCATAGTTGTATGCAAACTCGAGCAACTCGCCGTCATCCTTGGGCGGCTCATTCTCGGCCAACAACGGATGCGGCCAATCGGAACCCCAAATCATGCGATCCGGAGCGACATCCATGAAATGCCTTGCGAACATCACCGCGTCGTCCCAAGGCTTTCCGGCTTTCGACCGGCGGTCACCATTGGACAACATCATCCACCAGTTTCCTTCTTTCAGCAGGCCTTCGATGAGCGTTACTGATGGATGCGCAATCCCCCGATCGAACTCGGTTCTGCCAAAGTGATCCAACACGACGTTCACCTTCAGCGGACGGAACATATCCTGCATTTCCATCAGTTCATCGGCCGGCATATGAAGCTTGGCGTACCAGCCCATCTCCTGGATGCGCGCGATTGTCCGCTCAAATGATTGCCGGGACGGCACCAGATTGAGAACTTTCCAGAAATTGAACCGCACACCGCGCACGCCTGCATCGTGCAATTTCTGCAACTCTGCATCGCTCACGTCATCGTCCAGAACGACACAGCCCTGATACTGTGGCCCGGCAATTTCCAGCGCATCATAGAGCACCCTGAAATCCGTCGCGTAAGCCGAGGATTGCACAATGACACCGCGCGAAATTCCAAGGCGCTTATGCATGGCAAGCGCGGCTTCGATCGTCGCCTCCGGCGTGCAATACACAGCTCCGGGGCGTATTGGATATTTCTCTACCGGACCGAAAACGTGAAACTGACTATCGCAGGAGTTCGGCGGCGGAAGCGGCTGCGGGACTTTGGGGTTTCTATGAAAGGTCTGATACTTCTGCACTTGGCCTGGCCCCGTAAAATCACGAACGCAGAACGGCGGTGACGTCACACAGAATGAGGGCCGCCCCTCCGCCGGCGTGAGGCATGACGTGCCGCGCCGGCCGGGAATTCGCGTCCGGGAAAAACTTCAGCCATTCTTCATTCAACGGCGCCCGATCCCCCATATCTTTCATCCAGACGGTCATCTTGATGATGTCTTCGAGATCGCCGCCCGCAGCCTTCAAGATGGAATGCACATGGCCGAACATATTCGCGCATTGTTCCTTCAAGGTCGGCGGCAACTGACCCGTTTCGCTATCGACGCCGTTGACCACCCCCGACATGAGCAGATTTCCGATACGCGACGCGTTCGGAATTGGGTTCACGTGCTTAAAACCAGGAATGTTGACACTTTGGCGCCCTGTCATCTGCGCATCCTCCGAGAGTTTATATATTGATCGATCGATATATAATCAGATGTTCTGATCACAGTCCACCGGCAAATTGATAAGACAGCAGTTGCCGAATCCGAGGACGGCTGGAACATCCCTCCGGCTTCATCGAGCGCTTACGTCGCGGCTTTTCGCGACGCGACCTCTATTCTCCAGCCAGAGAACGCATCTCATACGCTTGAAGATGACTGCGAGCGATGTCGAAGAATGGCGTACTCACACCAAGAGCACGCCCGCGGTCGCAGAGATCCCCGATAATATGTTCTGCCTCGATGAGCCCCCCGGATTCGAGATCACGGAGCATCGACGACGTCAACGTGCTGGTTTCGTCAGACAGAAGGCGACGCGTATTGTCCAGTTTTTGATCTTGGATCTGATAACCCGACGCCGCGGAAACCGAGGCAGCCTCATCAATCAACGCTGAAACGAATGTAGAACCGGCGGCCGTACGATTGATGATGCCGATCGGAGCGCGCATGGTGCAAGTGGCAGCAGCCAGCGTCGAGAGGTCGACAAATTTGCTCCACATCTCATACATGATGTTGTCGGCATACACTGCACTGACACCCGCCCCCTGGAAAAGTCCGACCATTTGACCGGCAACGACAGACCCGGATTCGCTTCTCGATCCAATCCGTATCTCGGCGAACTTTCCGAGATGCACGATCTCCCCGTCCGGAGTCAACGTTGCGGCGATACGGCAAAGACCGCCAAGCACCTTGTCGGCTCCGAATACATTATCCAGAACCGCAATGTGTCCAAGGCCATTCAGGAGCGGAAGGTAATATGCTTTCTTCAGATTCCTGGACTTCAGGTCCGAAACCACCTGCGGTAGATGATACGATTTGCAGGCGATGAAAACCACGTCGAAGTCATCATTCAAATCGCTCAGCAGAATCGAAGGAACCCGGCGCTTGATGTCTCCCAAAGGGCTTGTGACGGTTATGCCCGTTGCATCCAGAGACTTCTTGCGCTCTGAACGCACCAGAAAGGTGACGTCGCACCCAAATTCAGCAAGCCGCCCTCCAAAGTATCCCCCGATGCCCCCCGCTCCAACAATCAGTATTTTCATGGCCAAGTCTCGAGGTACAATAAGAATTTTCGATCCCGCAGAATCGCTTCACTGAATGGTTACACGCACGGCGTCACGAAATGCGTCGTCAATCAATTCTATTCCCAAGCCGATGCCATCCGGAGCGATCATCGCGCCATTTTTGGGTTGCAGATCTATATTGCAAAGCTCACGATTGACGGACTTCAGAGCATAGACGTGATGCTCGTGAATCTCGAAGTTTGGAATTGCGGTCTCTACATGCAAGGCGACCGCCGTCGCGACTGGCGAGCCGCAGACGTGCCCCTGAATCGTGATGTCGTAGAGGTGGGCCAGATCGCAAACTTTTTTCCCTTCGGTGATGCCGCCGACAAGGCCAAAGTCTGGCTGAAGAACGTCCAGGACATTCGTCTTCAGATATGGCTCGGCTCCCCAGCGGGTATAGAGACGCTCGCCACCGGCGAACCGAGCTTCAGGAAAAGCATGCGCGAGAGCGTGATGAGCTGCGGGATTCGCATAGTGAACCGGCTCCTCAAACAGGAAGATTCGGGCGTCTTCGCACGCCTGAATGAGTTGCTTTGCGCCGGTCAGGCTTGGCAGAGAATGCAGCTCAACAATGATGTCCACATCTGGCCCGACGCCTTCACGTACTGCTTCCACGCGCCGCACATAGAGTGAAAGCTGCTTGGCCGTGAAGGCTCCTCTCACACGATCGTCCCATGCACCATCGACGCCAATCATGACAGGATCGACCTTCACGCAGTCGTATCCATCAGCGACCGCTTTCATACCGGCTTCGCGGTACGCAGAAGGGTCATTCAGGTTGCGCCGGGGGCCTTCAGACCAATCGAACTGTATCTGGCTGGCATAGGTTCTCAACGGCCGCCGCTCTGCCCCACCTAAAAGGCGCCAGACGGGCTGTTTCAGCGCCTTGCCCTTGATATCCCAGAGCGCCGTATCGATCGCACTGAGTGCGCTGCTGACGATCGGCCCGCCTCCCTCCGCCCAGAATGAGCGGCGATAAATTCTTTCCCACAAAGCCTCGTGGGCCATAGCGTCAGCGCCGATAACAAACGCTTCGGAAAGCGCCTGAATCATGCCTATCGATGCTATCGCTCCCACACCGTAGGCAAGCCCGACCTCTCCAATTCCAGTCAGACCGTCCTCGGTTGTGACGCGAACAAAGATCGGATTCCAGCGTGAGATTCCGGCCGCTCCGGACATCGGCTTGTGCAGCACTTCGACAGATTTGATCCTGAAATTTTCTGGCATAAACGCACCTGCTGAAGTTGATAACGGCGAGATGATCGTCGCAGATCGCTTAGCGAGCGACGTCGACCACGACTCGCCCCTGAATTCGACCAGCGACAATCTCTTCCGCGAGCTTCGGAAGTGCTGACATCGGCTCTGTCCGCGCAATGGAGCGGAGGACGGAGCGATCAAGATGTTCCGAGAGGGTATTCCACGCCCTTACGCGCTTCTCTCGGGGAGCCATCACCGAGTCGACGCCCAACAGAGCAACACCGCGCAGAATGTGTGGCGCAACGCTGCCCGGCAGATCCATACCGCCAGCAAGACCGCAGGCAGTCACAGCGCCGCCGTAGATCGTCTGCGCGAGCACATTCACGAGTGTGACCGACCCGACGGTATCAACCCCTCCCAGCCAGCGCTCCTTTTGCAGTGGCCCGCCTTTCGCGGAAAGTTCAGCACGATCAATAAATCCGGACGCACCGAGAGATCTTAGATAGTCATGAGTCTCGGGGCGCCCGGTCGATGCCACAACCGTGTAACCTTTATTGGCGAGCAGACTGACAGCGACAGAGCCGACACCACCCGCAGCCCCCGTGACAACTATGTCTCCCTTGCGAGATACAATCGTCTTCCAATCCTCAAGCGCGTCCACGCAAAGTGCCGCCGTATAGCCGGCAGTTCCTATTGCCATCGCATCCTCAAGTGAGAATGCGTCCGGCAACGGCACAAGCCACTCGGACTTTAATCGCGCATATCGGGCGTAGCCGCCCCACTCCGTCTCGGACATCCCGAATCCATTTGCGACGACTTTGTCGCCCGACTTCCATTCGGGAACACGGGACTCCACGACGGTTCCGGCAAGATCGATCCCAGCGACCATCGGCAAACGTCGCGCGATGCGACCCTTACCGGACACGGCCAGACCATCCTTGTAGTTGAGCGTGGAATAGGCGACCTCGACCAGAACATCGTAATCCGGCAATTCGGCCAGCGACAAAGAGCGAAACTCTGCGCGCGGCTTACCCTCGCCTTCCACGATCATCATCGCATTAAATGTATCGCTCACACTTCACTTCCCAATTCAGCCAAACCAATCAACGACCCCGCGGGGACGGCTTTGGATCCGGCAAGGCAGGCGGCTCCATAAGCCGGATTATCACTTCGCGGCTTTTATAATATATCGATCGATCGATATATATGGAAGGGAAATTTTACCGCCACCCGTCCATCCGACGGCGTTTTTCCACCGAAGAGGACAGACCGGCGAGCGACAGCCACCCATCACGCGGCCGCCATCAGCGATAATCAGCGCTGCAACTCGATTCCCAGCGGAGCCAAGCCACCTACACTTATGCGCACGGTACGCGCATCGCGCAAAGACAGAGGGGGCGCTATTGCACCTAAAATCAGAACTTGGCCGGCCCCAATGATGCGATTGAAGGCTCGCAGGTAACGCGCCGTATGCTGGATATTGTCAAGCACACGTCCCGTTAGCGCTGCCGAATCGGGAACCTCATGAACGGGAACATCATTAAGCCACACCGTTGCCGGTGATTGCTCGACATTCGCGGCATTCCAGTTTGAGACAAGCGGACCAAGCACGACGCGGCGCTGATAGATGTTCTTGGCGAGGATCGCCTCCAGATTATCGGTGGAAGCATCCACATCGACAATCTCGATCGCAGAACCGATTGCTTCAATGCTTTGAATAAGATCCTCATGCGAGCAATCAGGATGAACTTCCGACCGAAAATAGACCGCTATTTCCGCTTCGGCCATGGGATTAACCAGGCCTGAAATATCTACTGATGTGTCCGGCCTGACGAGATTCTCCTGCAACAAATAGCCAACAACCGGTGCGGTTATCTGGAATTTATTGCGCGCGGCAGGCGCACCAAGACCAAGCTTCCATCCGCCCAGCTGTGATCCGCCATTTTTCACTTCATCCAGCTTCATCAGCAGGCGATTGGTACCTGCGACAATTCTTGGATCTTTCCAAACGTGTGCGTCCATGAAGCCTCGAGCCATGTCTGCCAAAACGACGAATGCACTGCGGTGCAACCATTTTGCGACACGCGATAAATCATCGCATCGCGCAAATTGACCATAGCCCGGTTGATATATCTATATCAATCGTTCAATATATATTGAAGGACGTTAAACCTTCTGCGAGAGATCAATGAGCCATGGACGGGATGCTGTTTGTTCATCAATCCTGCGCTTCCTCCGTCGAAAAACCGGCGAAAGAAGCTGGTGTTTTGCACGTTGCGACTTTTATCGCGGCGGCAGGGGCCGCTTATGCCTTTGCGACGGCTCCGGAGATGAACCTTGTCATACTGGGTTTGGCGAGCGGATTGATGTTGTTAAGTTGCTATCTGACTTCTCAGCTTCTCGGCGACAGTCGCCTTAACAGATGATGCGAAACGCCTAGCTTCACTCCATGCGAGCAACTAACCCGCCAGGGCTCCGCAGACCCCACGCATATAAGGGCGATCAGCATAACGGAATAGGCGCGGAACTAACCGTCGCCGCCTCAGGAGCTTCATTTGATCTCCGTTCCCGCCGCGCATCCTCGAGAAATTCGGACACGGCTACAGAACAGGGGTTGGGTGCAAACTCCGTTTCGTCAGACATCGATGACGACGATTTTCGCCGCGGCCAATTAGCTGGATTCTTGGTTGGCTGTTTCCTGTTCGCGGTCGTTCACATCTTCACTCTGTAGCCAATTGTCCAGAAGTAGCTCGAGACCGCGTCGATCGGCATTTTCTGGATGTCATCGAGCAAAGCGGTTTCACCCAAAAAGACGCAGGCTCCGTAATATGTTCGCAGGCGAATCTACAACGATGCTGAAAATCGCATTGAACAACGGCGGTGAACAATAATTGGCACTACGAGCGTCGCGCAGTGATGAACGCTCGAAGATAATGTCGTGGCTCGCCGGAGGCATATGCTTCGGCGAACAGGGAGACCGAATCTGAAATAGCACGGTCGACGCCCTCACCCTCCCAACGCCGCAATAACTTCTTTTGTTCGCGGATGCTGTTCGGACCACAAGACAGGATTCCCTCGACCGTTTTGTCGATCATCGCATCGAGCTGATCCATAGGAACTACACGCGTAGCAATTCCGCAACGAAGAGCCTCATCGGTTCCGATCTGCTCGCCGGTCAGAAGCAACCACTTTGCCTCTGCCGATCCTGCCAAGCGGGGTAGCAAGGCAGCGTGAATGATCGATGCCATCCCGACCCTCACTTCCGGCATTCCGAATTTAGTACCTTCAGCCGCGAGCCGGATATCGCAGGACGCCGCCAATTGAAGGCCGCCACCCAGGCAATAACCGCACAGCCGTGCGATCACCGGAACCGGACATTTCCGCGCGGCCTCGCAGAGATTGTACAAGCGGGTGATGAATGCCGTCGCGCCGTCCTCATCAAGATCGACCATCTCGTGGACATCGGCACCCGCGACGAATGCCTCATCTCCCTGACCTCGAATAACGAGCACGCGTAGCCGTGGATCGGCGCTCACATGAAGAATGGCCTGACACAGATCTTCCATAACGGCCGACGAGAGGATGTTAAGCGGCCCGGAATCGCGAATCGTCACGGTTGCGACACCGGTCTCACGCCATGCGATTGCAGCATGATCGAATACGGTTTCGTCAGCGATCATGGTCAATGCAGGGCTCCTTCATCGCCGCGAACAGATCACGCAACTTGTGTTTCTCAACTTTTCCCGAAGGCGTCCGAGGCAAGGCATCCACGATACGGACATGCTGTGGCACTTTGTAGCCTGCAAGCTGCACCTTACAGGCTGCCCGAAGACGATCCGGCTCGACTTTACTTCCGGGTCGCGGCACGACGACCGCAAGGCCGACCTCACCCCAGCGGGCGTCAGGTACACCGATCACCGCGGCCTCGGCCACATCTGGAAGATCGTGAAGGAAGTTCTCGACTTCCGCCGGGTACACGTTCTCTCCTCCAGAGATGAACATGTCTTTCAGACGATCAACAATGAAAATGTCGCCGTCGGCATCGCGAACCGCGACGTCTCCAGTACTGAGCCATCCATCCCTGATTGCTTCCTGCGTGGCTTCGGGCCTATCCCAATAACCTGGCGTCACGACCGGTCCCGCAATCTGAAGCTCACCTCGCCCTGAATGTTGGATCTCGTTTCGGGCATCATCGATGAGGCGAACCAGCGAAGCTCCCACAGGCTTGCCGACGCTGAGCGGCTTGCGCGCCGCTGTTTGTACATCGGATGCGAAGATCGTTGGTCCAGCTTCTGTCATGCCGTAGCTGGGCGCCACGACGATTCCCTTTTTGGCAAAGGCCTCCCCTATCACCGGCGGGATTGGTGCACCGCCAACTGACAGATTACGAAGCCGCCGAAAACGCGTGCTGGGAAAAGCCGGGTGGTTGGCGAGCGCCAGATAGATGGCCGGGACCGCGAACATGGAATCCACATCGTTGGACAGGTACATCAGCGTCGCCTCTGGATCGAAGCGCCGCTCAATAATAACCGTGCCACCACTCATCAGAATGGGAAGCGTATAGAGATTGAGTCCGCCTGTATGAAAGAATGGCAGTACGTTCAAAAAAACATCACCAGGCGCAACCTTGCCCGAAATAAGCGTATTGACCGCATTGACATAGACCATACCGAAGGTCTGCATCACCCCCTTTGGCCTTCCGGTCGTGCCAGACGTATACAACAGCATCCACAGATCCTCGTCCGAGCGAGGCGCCATCGTTCCTATCGTGCCTGCAGCCTTTGATTGAAGGGCCTCATAGCCTTGCGGATCGTCGAGCGGGAGGCGAACGCAAGCGCTCCCTTCCAAAGCTTGCGTTGCGATTGCTGCGAATTCCGGCTCGTAGATAAGCAGTGAAGGCTGAAAATCCTGAACGATTGCGGAAAGTTCGCTCGCAGCCAGACGCCAGTTGAGCGGCACGACGACAAGGCCGGCGCGAGCAGCCGCGAATATAAGCTCAATGTGCGCAAATCTGTTCTGAGATAGAATGGCAATGCGCGCTCCCTTGGGCAGGTGATAGCTCTCCTGCAGTGACCAGGCGATACGGCCAACCCGCAGATCGAGCTCAGCGTAGCTAAAACGCGCTCCGGTCGGAACGTCCTGGAGCGCAATCCGCTGAGGATGATGGTCGGCCGCGGAACGCAGCCAATCAGTTATCAGCATCAGGATCTCCGCATACGATCCCTGAGACTGCCGACAACTCCCTGCGGGAAGTAGTAAACGCTTAACACAAAAAGTATGCCCAGCCAGAGCAGCCAGCGATCCGGATGAGTCAGGCTGCTCATCAGCGGAATTTGCTCGCTGGCTTTACTTACCAAGGCCATGACGTCTTGCAAATAAGTTTGGGCAACCATGAACAGCACGGACCCGATGATCGCACCATAAAGCGTACCCATGCCGCCGATCACGGTAATCAGCAAGATGTCGACCATGACCTCCAATGAAAGCGTCGTGTCCGGTCCGTTGTAGCGCAGCCAGACAGCCATGAGCACACCGGCCAGTGTAGCGAAAACAGCCGAGATCACGCTGGCGATCGTCCGATACACGACGGTTCGATAGCCAATAGCTTCGGTCCGAAACGGGTTCTCGCGAATAGCCTGGAGCACCCGCCCGAAGGGCGAGTTAGCGATGCGGAGCATCAAAAGGAACAGAACCGCGACCGTTACGAGAATGGCATAGTAAGACAGGAGACGCCCGTTGATTACAACGCCCATTACCGGTTCTTCGAACAAGCGATAGGCGGGCTGAAACACCTGAGGCATCTTGAAGGTGATGCCATCCTCGCCGCCCGTCCACTCGGACAATTGGGACATCAGCGTTGAGAACGCTGTGGCGACGGCAAGTGTAATCATCGCAAAGAACACCGCTCTGACGCGCAGTGAAAACAACCCGATCACTGTCGCGAGAAGCACCGAGAGTAAAACAGCAAGCGAAGTGCCCAAGGCAAGCGACGTCCAGCCCGGCTCCAGCCGGCTTGATGCAATTGCAACGCCATAGGCACCGATGCCAAAAAACATCGTATGCGCAAACGACACGATTCCGGTGTAACCGAGCAGAAGATCATAGCTCGCCACCAGCGCTATAAAGATCAGAATCTTGGCTGAGGTGTTGAGGCTCCGTGCGCCGGGCACCAGAAAGGGCGCGAAGACAAGGCCAACAATGATCACGATCAGAATGATCGAGAGTATTCGACTACGGGGCAAGTCACCCGATAGCAAACGAAGAATAAAGCTCGGCGACGAAGCGCGATCACTCATCGGTCCACCACCCTGTAAAGTCCTTGCGGGCGCCAGAGCAGGATCAGAAGCATCACAAGAATGTTGGAGAACAGTGCGATCTTGGGGGCGGCGAACCCGACATAATTGCTCGTTAATCCGACAAGGAGGGCTCCAATCAAACAACCGGTCGTGGAGCCAAGCCCTCCAATGATGATGACAATGAAGATCAACACGTTGATCTGCGCACCGATCGATGCGGTAAAATTCTGCAGGTAAAGACCCCACATTACGCCACCAAGTCCGGCCAACATCGCACCGACGACGAATACAGCGACAAAAAGATGCCTTGTGCGGTATCCCATCGCTTCAAGCATTTCACGATTCTCGACGCCTGCTCGGATCATGAGCCCGATACGGGTTCGGGTTAGAATCAACAGCAGTCCGAGAAAAATAACCGTGCCGATCCCTAGCGCCACTATGCGATATCTTTCAACCGTCGCCTCGCCAAGTAACCACGATCCGCGCAGGCTTGCTGGCAGGTTGAAAGAAACTGTTTCGGCGCCCCAGATCGCGCGGATCAGTTGCTCAACAATAATGAGCCCACCGGTTGTCATGAGAATTTGCTTCAGGTGGTTGCCGTAAACCGGACGGATCAACAACCGATCGAACACAAGTCCGACCAGACCCGCAACGATCACACCGGCGCACAGTGCCAAGGCGAAAACCGCGGCGTTCAACAAAACCAATGAGGCCTCCACCCAGGGCGTGAGAGGCATGATGACGGATAAACCCACATATGCCCCCAGCGCGATGAATGCGCCGTGGCCAAAGTTGAGAACATCCATCAACCCGAAAACCAGCATTAATCCCGACGATACTGTGAAGATGATCATGCCCATCGCAAGTCCAGCGATCGTCAACGTCAACCACGTCCATGGATTTCCAATGAACGGGAGCGCGACGAGCGAGACAATCAGAGGCAATGCGATGGGAAGCCAATCCAGGGGTTGGCGCGGAATATCGGCAGCGGGTTCAGATACGATTCTAGACATCGCTCCCTCTACTGGTGCGCGGACATGGAGAGACCGAGCAGCCTGCGCTGCAACGCGTCATCGGCTGCAAGATCCGCCATTCGTCCGCTGTGCACGATACGACCATCCTCCATTACGGCGACCGTGTCGCCGATTGCGCGTGCGAGCGCAAAATTCTGCTCGATCATCAGAATGGTGACGCCCGTTGCCTTGAGATCACGAAATAAGCCAACCATGTTGGCAATGATCGCTGGCGCAAGTCCCTTGGTCGGTTCATCGATAATAAGCAGACGTTGCGGCTCGATAATTGCTCGCGCGATAGACAGCATCTGCTTTTGCCCACCGGAGAGTGTTCCGGCGCGCCCCAACCAGAAGCGCTTCATCGCAGGAAAAGCCTCGAAAATCAGTTCCAAGCGCTTCGGATCTATGCGGCGAGAGATCGCCGCGAGACGCAAATTCTCCGCCACCGTCAAATCACTAAAGATGCCCATACTCTCGGGAACGTAACCGACGCCGAGCCTCGCGATGGTTGGCGACTCGTCCTTGGTGATTTCGCGACCGCCGAAGACGATGGTTCCACTGCTTGCGCGCCATAAGGCCATGATAGTGCGCGCGGTAGTTGTCTTTCCGGCACCATTGCGGCCAAGAAGCATCGTCGCCTGCCCCTCCGGCACGACGAGATCGACACCATGCAGAATGTGATATGGCCCGATCCGGGTTTCGACCTTGTCGAGTGTGAGAAGGGGTGCCTTCATGCCGTTCACGAGGCCGCCCCGTCGATCGCTGCGGCTTCCTGAACCGACATACCGAGATATGCCTCGTGCACAATCGGCGATTCCATAACAACCGCCGGATCTCCATCAGCGAGCAGGGTTCCGTTATGAAGCACGATAATTCGATCGGCGAGCGATCGCACGACGTCCATTTTATGCTCGACAAGAAGTACGGTCTTTGACTGATCTGCCTTGATCTCCCGGATGAGATCGAGAATGACGGGGACTTCATCAATACTCATGCCAGCCGTCGGCTCGTCGAACAGGAACACATCGGGATTGAGCGCAATCAGCAACGCCACCTCCAGCTTGCGCTGATCGCCATGGGGCAAGGATGCCGCTGTAGCATCTCGCCTATGCTGCAAGGCGACCCGTTCAAGGCACATCTCCGCTTCTTCGATGGCATCGCGATGAGAAGTCCATAGCGAGAACAGCGAATAGCCGAAGCCTCGTCGCGCTTGAATCACAAGGCGAACATTTTCAAGCACGCTGAGCTGCGGAAAAAGATTGGTAAGCTGGAAAGCCCGGCCGAGACCGGCCAGCGCCCGCGCAGACGTCGGCATCGACGTAATGTCGTCGCCCTGCAGCAGGATCTGCCCCTCTGTGGGCCGAAGCTGGCCCGAAATCAAATTGAAATAAGTTGTCTTGCCTGCACCGTTCGGTCCGACAATGCATGTCAACTCGCCTGGCTTGAACGCACAGGAGACAGCATTAACGGCAACATGCCCGCCGAAACGTATGCCGAGACCGCGCGTCTCGAGCGAGACGCGCGGTACCGATACGATATGATCTCGTTCGATCATTTGCCTGATGAAATCAGCGCTTGTTCTGGATCGGAACGTTCATTTCCTCTGGCTTCAACTCGCGCACCAGCTCCGGTACGCCCCAAGCCAGATTCGGATCGGCTGCAATCTTGAAGTGATACATCGACTGCATTGCCTGATGATCCTCTGGCCGGAACGTCATCTTCCCCTTCGCCGTTTCGAACGACATTCCTTCCATTGCCTTAATCAGCGTCTCCGTATCGGTCTTACCGCCGGTCTTTTTGATGGCTTCAACGATTGCGATTCCTGCTGCCATGCCGCCGTTCGTGAAGAAATCGGGGGGAGCATTGAAACGCTTTTGGTGTTCGGCAACGAGCCAATCATTGATCGGGTTCTTCGGGATGCCGTAATAATAGTAGGTCGCCCCTTCCATCCCGACCAGTTGCTTATAAGGCACCATGGCCGGCAGGATGTTGCCTTGCGCCGCGATTTCGATTCCATGGCGCTTCGGATCGAGATCGGTAATCTTGAACGGGTTACCTGAGCCAGCCCACAGAATGAAGATAATCTTGCGGCCCGGTTTATCCTTCAGCGCGTCGAACAGCCTTTGGGCACCCGCTGTAAAATCAGCGGTATTGATCGGCAAATACTCTTCGTGAACGATCTTGGCCTTCTTCATTGCGCTCTTGAACGCCTTGATGCCGTCGCGGCCGAAGGCATAGTCCTGCGCCAGCGTCGCCACGTAAACGCCTTCCTTGTCCAGCGCGGTCGCGTTCGCAATCGCGTCCTGCGACGAATTACGGCCGGTGCGGAAGATATAGCGATTCCACTTCTCCCCGGTGATCGAGTCAGCCACCGCTGGCTCGACCAGAAGGATCTTGCGGTATTCTTCGGCGACCGAAAGCATCGCCAGGGCATTGTTGGATGAGGTCGGGCCGACTGCAATGTCAGCGTTATCGTCGCTGTAGGCAGCGGCGAGCTGCGCTTTGGCGACGTCGGGCTTGCCTTGATTGTCGCGCTCTATCACCACGAGTTTGTCGTTGCCGACCATCATCGTGCCCTTGGTCGCGTATTCGAGGCCCAGCAGAAGGCCGGTCTGCGTCTGCTTGGCATAGGCTTCGAGCGCGCCGGTCTTGTCATACACATGCGCAATCCGTATTTCACGCGCGCTCGCCCCATAAGTGACGCCGGCACCAATGGCCAAGGCAACTCCCAGCGCTACTAGTCTTTCTTTCATTTCAAGCACTCCCCTCAGTGATCCGATATGTGCGATAGAATTCATACTCGCCGCAGTTTAGACGGAGTCGTTGCTCCGGCTTTTTTGCTTTCGTTAGTCGAGCGTGACGATTGGTTCTTTTGCTCTGGCGACAATCCATGAACAATAAAGTCGGCCGCGGCCTCCACGACAGCATTGAGCTTCGCTTTACCTGTGCCGGGCCGCGAATAGCGCATTCCGAGAAAATTGCTGATGGCAATCAGACACCACGCCTGTATGTCTGAATCTGCCTCTACGATTTGCTTGCGCTTCTGTGCGTCCTTAAGACGCCTGGCATAGCTCGCAGCAATACTTTCGAAATAAGAAAAATAGATATCCGGGTCGACGACGTAAGATTCCTGCAGAATTCTGAACATCTTGGGTCGTTCGCTCGCAAACGTGAGGAAGTCGCCTAGTCCCTGCCGTTCACGCGCCAGCCGGTCATCCGCGTCCGAACTTCGCAGATGCTGACGCAATTCCTGCTGAATCAGGTCAACCACCGCGCGGAAGACTTCAAGCTTGTCTGCGAAATAGAGATAAAAGGTCCCGATTGCCATTCCGGCTTCGTCGGTGATTTCATTCACCGATACCGCATGAAACCCTCGGTCGCCGAAACATGCTTCAGCGGCCCGCAACAAGGCTTCGCGCGTTCGCACACCCCTCTTGGTCTTGGGCGCAGGTCTGGAAAGAGCAGTTTTAACGGCACTCATGAGCAAACATGATACACGCCTCATGTTTGCTGTCAAATTCGTCTGCGCGAGACTTATTGACGCGATGCAATGATTTGCTCACGCCATTTCAGCGAGGTCCCCGCCGATAGCGTCCTTCGGATCGTGGCGCGAGCAGTCGATGCCCCCAACGGCAAATTAGAAAGTTGTCATTGCATCCTAGGAGGTCTGCCGGTTAGGTGCTGATCATCGATCCGCTGGGAATATCTCAACATGAGCGCCATGGTTCTCTCGCTGTCGCATCTGTCAACGAAGCTATTTGGCATCGACCGCACCGTTCGTATGTTCCATTGGGTGGGCGAGAAGACGAAAGCCACGCCGCGTGACATCAACGCGCATGCGATCGCTGGACGGGCGCTTCGGGGTCTCGACATGTTACCCATGCGCATTGAATGCCTGGATCAGGCCATCGCGGTTTGGTTCAGTCTCAACCGTCATGGCCACCCGGCGGCCCTCAAGATCGGCATGCGCCTGTCGCCGCTATCCGGCCACGCCTGGGTGACGTGCGGCGATGAGGTTTTCGTTACGACGCCGGGAATGGAGGACTTCACCATCGTCGCCGCCTATGATCCCTGGCCCGACCTCAGGCTTCAACAATCTGAACCATCTTGACCCGTATCAGATCGCGCGTGAGTTCATCGAGATCGTTTCTGATCACGGCCTCCGGCGCATCATAGTCTCGCGCGACGCAGGTAACCGCGTGATCGATTCCTCCTTCAAGCCCGAGTTTGAGCATCTCGGCTGCCGTCTCGTTAAGCCCGTAGGATTCACCCGTTTTGACTGAAAAAAGGACGCTCTTTCTTTCAATCGTGGTCAAAGTGGTTCCAGGCGTAAGCTGAATGCGCATAATCGATCGTCCTTTCATTCAATGGGCTGATTGATCGAGGGCGCAACATGATTGGATTCCGCAGTCTGCTGACGCCAGAGCTTTGCATAAAGCCCATTTTGTCTCAGGAGATCATCATGCGTGCCCTGTTCGACTACGCCGCCGTCGTGGATCACCAGAATGCGATCCATCATGGCAAGCGCGGAAAGCCGGTGAGCAATGCTGATCACAGTCCGGTCCGCGAGCAGCGTCGTAAGCTCCACCGCGATAGCCTGTTCGGTCTCACTGTCGAGCGCAGATGTCGCCTCATCGAGAATAATGATAGGCGCGTCCTTGAGCAGCGCGCGCACCAGCATCAGACGTTGACGCTGACCGCCGGATAGCTTTCCACCGCGCTCGCCGACAACAGCATCGAGGCCGCGGCGTCCCTCCTCGTCGCTGACGGATGCTACGAAACTGGCTGCCTGCGCGCGGCGCAGTGCATCCTCCAGTTCGGAGTCGGTCGCTTGCGGCCTGCCGCACAACAGATTGTCACGGATCGAACGATGAAACAGCGAAACATCTTGCGTAACGACGCCGATCCGCGCGCGCAGACCCTCGGCCGATACCGCGCGGATATCCTGCCCGTCAATGCGGATCTGGCCGCCCTGAACGTCTGCGAGCCGCAGGAGGAGCGCTATGAGCGTGGATTTTCCCGCGCCAGACCGACCCACAATTCCGAGTTTCTCGCCGGGCGCGATGTCCAGGCTGAAGTCTTGGAGAACCGGCGGCTGATTGCCATAGCCGAACGTCACGCGATCAAACGTGATTCCACCAAACCGCGGATCGAGAGCAGGAGCCGCATCGTCGTCGGGCATCGCGGTCGGCGCGGCGATCACCCCCATACCCTGCCGAACCTCTCCGAGGTTTTGATAAATGCCTGACACTTCCCAGGCGACCCAGCCGCCCGTATTGGCAACCTGCCAGACAAGTGGCAGCGCCATCGCCACGGCTTCCGCCGAAACCGTCTCGTGCAGCCAGAGAAAGCCGCCAATGGCGGCGGTGCCTAGCAGAAGCCCGGTGTTCAGAAGCGTCAGCCACGTCATAAAGCCGGTCACGCTTTTCATATGCCGAGCCTGAGCATCGTCATGCGCGAGGAGTGCCTTGCGAACCGGCCCATCCATCGTCGCCGCTACACCGAACAGTTTGACTGTCAGGATATTTCCGTAGCCGTCGACCAGTTCGGCCATCAGCCGGGAATACTTGTCCGCGTTATCATCCGCCCGGCCCCTGAGCTGCGGAACGGAAGAACGCAGCAGCAGCACGAAACCGGCAAACCACGCCAGAATCGGCACCGTCAGCCGCCAGTCGGCATTCGCCAGCAGCACGACGCTCGTCAGCCCGTACATGGACAGATACCAGACAGCGCGGATCGACGCCTCCGCGACCTCACGCAACGCGCCAGGCGTCTGCATCACCCAGTGAGCGAGTCGCCCCGGGGAATCGCCCTGAAAGAAATTCCAGCTTTGCCGAACCACGCGCCAATAGCTGATCCACCGCATCCGCGAGGTCACGCCTGGAATAAGAAATGAATTCCGAAGAAAAAGATCAAGCCAGATCAGAAAAGGCCGGACAACGCCGATGACCAGAAGCAGAGCGAGAAGCGCCGGCCATCGCTCATGCCACGCCGCCCAGCGATCGGCCTGTCCCACGAAGCCGACCATCTTGCCGATAAACACAGCGACAAGCGCGTCGGCACACGCCACGCTGAGACCGCAAAGAAACAGCCAGACAAAAATCGTCCGATGCTCGGCGAGAAAATAGCGGAAGAAGCCCGGCAGGGATGCGGGCGGGCCGGAGGAAGGCGGTGGCGCGGTGATGACAGGATGCCGGAACAGCATCATTGGACGATTCGCCGCACCATGGCGTCACCGAGCAAGAAACCCGAAAGATGGGAGCTTGGATGACCTGCCAACGTACCCACGATCAATCGCGCTGCCAAACAGAGCCGTTCGCTATCCACGCTCTTTACGGCAAAGCGCGACATGCCGTCGAAAAACGACATGTCGCATTGTACTGTTTACTTGAAGAAACCGGCGTACTTCTTGCCGTCGCTGCTCGGTCCGGTGTGGTTGGACTTGATCAGATCCATCTTGCCGAGCTGAACGAGCACAGGCTTCTCATATGTCTTCACAGTATTCTCCCTTGGAAAAGCGTGTCTTGCGCGACGCGCCGTACGCAAACTGCCTGTCCGTGCGCCCAAAACAACCCCCCGTTTGGGGGGCATGCCATTTTCATGTCGGAGCAAGCCATTGTCCGGGATATTGAAATCTAGAGGGTATCGTCCTGACACAGAGCCCAGGTCTCGCTCGCAAACCAACAGCGCCCGGATGATACGGATCGCTTCCAGACCAGGCTGCGAACATCATCAATTCCTCCGCCTTCGAAAGCCGCCCGCAATCGCGCCAATTCGTCGGCCGGGAGCTCAAGACCTCCCCCTTCGGCAAAGACAAAATAGGCCGGAGTGATGGCACGCGCGGCATATCCCTCGCTGCGTTGCTCAATCCGCAGCACCGCGCCGCGATCGGAATGACGGCCGCCAAGATTCGGCTGCCGCGGTCCGGGGACACCAAGCGGGAATATCAGACGGCCACCAGGCGCCAGTCCCTCGATCCAGCGGTCAGCCGGTTGCGCTGCGGCAAAATTCACATAGATTCCGTCAGCTTCTTCTTGCGGCCAACGGGTACCATCTCCGCTAACCACCCTCACATTGCTTCGATCAGACAGGGACGCCCGAGCGCGCTCCGCCAGCGCCGCGTCGAACTCGACGGCGGTCACGCGCCCTGATGGACCAACCAGTTCGGCAAGCAAAGCGCTGTAATAGCCCGCACCTGCACCAATGTGGACAATATGTTCGCCTGGTTTAGGGCCCAGCGCATCGAGAAGCCTTACATGCAGCGACGGACTGCCGTTATTAACGCCCCGCGCCGGATCTAGCGTGACGACGAAATCCTGATACAGCACGACCGGATCAGAGCTGGAGAGGATATGATAGCCCGTCGATGGTAACGCCGTCGTCCACGGCGGCGGCCCAAGAAAAGCTTCGCGCGGCACAACCGCGAACGCCGCGGCGATCGCAGAATTGTTTACACCGGTTATTGCCAGCATCTGACGCGCAAAAGCCCGGCGCGCGACAGATAGCTCCGCCTGCGTGAAGGCGAGCATGTCGTTTCCTGCTTGAGAACGAGATGTCACTGACACGCATTTACCTCCCGTATTGATTGCATCCCAGCGGTAACGCGACTTCGACACGACATCAACGTCTTCGGTGAAGCTCCGCACCCTTGCCTTCCTCCTTGAAGGAATGCTTCACCTGTGATTTCTGGATACGACGGGGGAAGCAATCATCACAATGGCGCTCTGGCTGCCTAATCGTATTATGCAGGGCGGGCTGCTGCTGTGCGCCGTCGCCGTTGCGCTGACGCTCTGGATGGCGTTGCGCCAGCCTTGGCTTGGCCTCGGTCTAAATCCGTCATCCGATCCAGCGCTGATCCGCCTCGTCAGCACCCATCCGTCCGGTCCGTCTCGAGATATTGCTGCCCCCGCTCAGCTCATCGCTGTCGGGTCGGTGATCCTCGAACCCGACGATTTGGTCGAAGAACCAGACATGTTCGAGACCTACGAGCAGACCATCCGTTTTCTGCAGCGACAGACAGCGCTTTCAAACCTCTTGCAGCAACCCGGCGTTAACTTGCAGCTTCGGAGCGATGCAACGGGCCAGAGCGCAGTCACCGTCAACCCCGGCCGCCGACCGTTCACCGATTTGCCAGCAGCATTCTGGGTTCAGCTGCTCACCGGCGCAGGCGCACTGCTGATCGGCATGTTCGTCCTTGCGCTGCGTCCGGCCGATATTGCGACCCGGCTGTTTGCGCTTTCGGGTGCCATGGTGACGCTCGCGGCATTGAGCGCGGCGATATATTCCTCTCGCGAGCTTGCCATCGACGGCAGCTCGTTTCGCGTGCTGTCCGCCCTTAATCACGCAGGATCGCTCGGCTTCGGTATGGCCATGATTGCGTTGTTTCTGGTCTATCCGCGCCGTCTCGTGCCGCTGCGAGCGCTATGGATAGTCCCGGCGATATTCGTCCCCTGGCTCGCGGCAGATATTCTCCGGCTGACTCCGACACAGGCGATCGGCTCGCAACTCCCGACCTTGATCGAAATGCTACTGATCGTGGTTGCGGTTCTGGTGCAGTTGATCGTCAACCGGCGAGATCCGCGCGCAAGAGCCGCGCTCACATGGCTCGGCCTGTCCGTCATTGTTTGCGCAGGCGCCTTCGTGTCGCTGATCATCGCTCCGGTCCTGATCCAGTCTGCGCCGGTAATGCAGCAGGGGTACGCATTCGGGTTCTTTTTGCTGATTTATGCCGGTCTGTCGCTGGGCGTTGCGCGCTACCGTCTTTTCGACTTGTCGGAATGGGCCTTCCGGATCGGCTTCTATACCGGCGGCACATTGCTGCTGTTCGCTATCGATGCAGCTTTGATCCTGTTGCTGCAACTACAGCAAACAACGTCACTCGGCATTGCGTTATTGCTCGTCGGATTCGGGTATCTCCCGCTGCGCGGCTTATTGTGGAGTCGCTTCATAGCGAATAAGTCGCCGGCAGATCACGAGATATTTCGCTCCGTTATTGACGTATCGCTGGCGAACACCGCAGCGGAACGATCAATACGCTGGCGCAACCTGCTGAGCAAACTTTTCGATCCGCTGGCAATCGATGATATCGGCGAGAACATTGCCAGCGTCGGTATCCGCGACGAAGGCGTTGAACTTCTGTTGCCGCCCGTTGCCGATACTCCAGCTCTCGCTATTCGCTATCCGTGGCAGGGACGACGCTTGTTCTCTACGGCGCATCAGGACCTCGCTCGGGAATTGGTCCGTCTCCTGCGCTACACGGAAGAGAGCCGTCATGGGTATGAACGGGGCAGCACGGAGGAGCGTAACCGCATCGCTCGCGACCTGCACGATGATGTCGGCGCGCGTCTCCTGTCGGGCCTGTATAAGACCAAGATCGGAGATACCCATACGGTTCTTCGCGATGCGATCGCTGATATTCGGACGATTGTCAGCGGTCTTTCCACCGATCAGCCGCTGTTAGGGCAAGTCATTGCGGCGTTGCGACACGAAGCCGGAGAGCGCTTAAGTGCTGCCGGCATTGACCTGAATTGGCCGGTGACAGCCACGGACGACAGCGAAATACCACTCGACTATCGCATCTATCGATGCTGCGTCTCGGCTATTCGTGAGACCGTCAGCAACGTCATCCGTCATGCCGGGGCGCGGAAGGTGGACATCACTGTCAACGAGACCCATGGCCTGCTACATGCAACCATTGTCGACGACGGCGTCGGCATCGATCCAACCCAAGTCAGCGGAACTCCAAATGGGTACGGCTTGCGTGGTCTGATTCAGCGCGTCGGCGGCGTAAACGGCACCGCTATCATCCGCCCATCGGCCGCCGGCACAGTCATCGAAATCACGATTCCCGTTGTGCCGCGTCATGCACACGATCCCCGCGCAGCTACTCCATCAACCATGGCGTCCCCCCGCGTTTAAGGGATAGGTCGTCACCAGGGTAGCGCCTAGAATCGATCCCAGCCGCATCCATTCCGTGAGCATCATGTCGTCCCCCTCGAAACCCAGCAGCCGGCGACAAGTTCTGATCATCGAAGATCAGGCGGATACTCGCGCGTGGCTTGTTCAGACGGTTACGCAGGCATTCAAGGATGCCGAGATTGCTGAAACATCGTCCTGCGCCACGACGTTCTCATGGCTGAAGGCCAACGGCGAGCGCATGGCCGCCAGCGAGAACGCGATCGCGTTGATCGATCTCGGCATGCCGGACGGCTCTGGGATCGACATCATCCACGAGCTGACAGCACACTATCCCGCCATCGTCCGCCTGGTGACCACGATCTACGACGATGATCGGCATCTGTTCGAAGCCATCGCTGCTGGCGCGCAAGGCTATGTACTGAAAGATCATCACCCGGACACGATGGTCCAGTACCTGCATCGCATCGATAACGGCGAGCCTCCGCTGTCACCGACAATCGCCAAGCGCATGCTTCAGCACTTTGCACGGATCAAGCCACAAGTGGACGAGGATACCTGTGGCCTGACATCGCGTGAAGTCGACGTCCTACGATTGCTCGGCCGCGGCCTCCGCGTTGCGGAAGTCGCTCGCGTGCTTGGTATTACGCCGCATACCGTGTCCGGTTATGTGAAGGCGATTTATCGTAAGCTGAATATATCATCGCGTGCCGAAGCTGCGATTGAGGCAACCCGGCGGGGACTAACTTAGCGCGTTCAACAGCATTGGCCCCTAAACCACCCAAGAAGAATTCCGGGCACGAGTGGCTTATCCAGCCATCAACGCGCAACATCCACAACAACGCGCCCCTTAATTCTACCCGCGACAATGTCCTCCGCAAGTCCTGGGAGATCCGACATTGGCTCCGTGCGCGCAATGGACCGTAAAGCCGAACGATCGAGATGATCAGACAAAGTTTGCCAGGCTCTTTTGCGCTTATCCTGGGGAGCCATCACGGAATCGATTCCCAGCAAGGCGACACCGCGCAGGATATGTGGAGCAACGCTGGCCGGCAAATCCATGCCTCCAGCGAGACCACAAGCCGTAACAGCTCCGCCATAGACGGTCTGTGCAAGCACGTTTGCAAGCGTGACTGACCCCACCGTATCGACCGCTCCGAGCCAACGCTCTTTCTGCAGAGGGGATCCCTTCGAGGAAAGCTCGGCACGATCGATAAAGGCCGATGCACCGAGTGACGTTAGATAGTCGTGTGTTTCGGTGCGTCCAGTCGACGCCACGACGGTGTGACCTTTATTCGCGAGCAGGCTGATGGCAACCGAGCCGACGCCTCCTGCGGCACCGGTCACGAGAATTTCTCCCTTGCGCGATCCAATTAGATTCCAGTCTTCGAGTGCGTCCACGCAAAGCGCTGCCGTATAACCAGCAGTGCCGATCGCCATCGCATCCTCGAGCGAGAAGGCCTCGGACAAGGGAACAAGCCATTCTGATTTCAGCCGCGCGTACCGTGTGTAACCGCCCCACTCAGTCTCAGACATCCCGAACCCGTTCGCGACAACCTTGTCTCCGGGCCTCCATTCCGCAACACGCGATTCCACAACAGTACCCGCAAGATCAATACCGGCCACCATTGGCAGGCGCCTAGCAATCCGACCCTTGCCGGATATCGCCAGACCGTCCTTGTAGTTGAGTGTGGAATAAGCGACTTCGACCAGAACGTCGTAGTCCGGCAGATCAGCAAATGACAATGAGCGGAATTCCGCACGTGGCTTGCCGTTGTCTTCGACAATCATCATTGCTTTAAACTGTTCGCTCACGCTTCACCTCTAGCCACTTAGAAACCCCTGTTCTCCCAACTCTCGTTGGGAGAACAGGCCAAACGCCACACATCTCGAACAGATGAAAATCGCCAGAACAGTTAAACAGCTCCGGCTTTATGTACTCGTCATCTTTCGAGCGAAGACAACGGGCTGGTCAGCGAGAAGCACTCTTCGCAAAGAAAGCCTGAAGCTCAGCCAGCAATTCTTCCGGCGCTTCTTCCGGAATAAAATGGCCGCAATCGAGCGCACGTCCTTCGACGGAATGAGCCCGCGTGCGCCATGTATCCAACATGCTGGTGGCTTTACCTGACTGCCAACCCGGCCGCTTCTTGGTATTAGCCCCCCAAAGCAATAGCACCGGGCACTCCAATTTCTGCCCTTGGTCGACCCTGTCGTGTTCGCGATCAAGGCTGACTGCGCGGTAGTCCGAACAGGTTCCGTGAATCGTCTCTGGATTGCAGAATTGACGCTTATAAATCTCATAGGCTTCGGGCGTAATTGCGCCGGGCGTGGCACACCAACGCTCCATCAGAAAGTCAAAGTAAGCTTCCGCGCTATTTCCGATCATCGTCTCCGGCAAGGGATAAGGCTGCCGCATCAAATTCCAGTGGAAGAACGCAAAAGCCAGATCTGAGTCCATTTCATCAAAGGCTTCGAGCGTCGGCTTGACGTCAAGAGACGTGAGACTCTTGACACGTCCTGGATGGTCAAGCGCGAGGCGGTGACCCACACGAACTCCTCGGTCATGACCCACAACGTGAAACTTCTCGATCCCAAGTTCGTCCATCAGGCAGACCATATCCTTGGCCATAACGCGCTTGTTATACAGGGTTGAGTCGTCAGAATCCGTCGTCGGCTTCTCGCTTTCGCCATACCCTCTGAGGTCAGGCGCAATCACGGCGTATTTCTCAGCCAGTTTGGGCGCAATTTTGTGCCAGAGCACCAGACTCTGAGGATAACCGTGGAGAAGCAGAACCGCTTCTCCACGTCCACCCGAAACGTAGTTGATACGTACTCCGTTGACGCGCTTCACGTCCTTGGTGAAGTTTTCGAACATTTCAGTTTGGTCTTTCGCTGTTGTTACAGATCTAAAAGATACGCGATTGCACAAGTGCGATTCGCTCTGTTGTCATGGACATTTGGGAGACAAGCCGCTCCGCAACCACTCCTCACTTGAGATTTTGTCAGGTGGATTTATGCACGAGGCTGCATAAGTTTTCAGATTTTTGACGATGATCTCGGAGCTAGCTGGATCAATGTCTGTTTCTCCATAACTCATGTCATAAATTGCCTGATGGCCGTTGGACAACGCCATGGTGATCGGCGTTGTAATTGCATCGAACGTCATTCCTTCGAACGCGGTGATGACCTCGTCTGTCGATGGGAAACGTCCGGCTTTCTTTGCCGCCGTATCGTAGGCTTGTTTAACCGCCAAAAGACCAGCCGCTGTCTGATACGCCGGCGAAGGCGGCAACTTGCCATAACGCTTCTTGAATTCAGCGGTAAACCAGCGGTTCAACGGCGTCTCAATCCCCTTCGCCATTAAACCATAGGGACCCCGTGACCCTACAATCACATTCTTCGGCATTTTGTCGCCGAACTGCAAAGCAGCTTCCGATCCACCCATCGTCAGAAGGACTTTGCTGCTTGCAAAGATACCCCTCCCCTTGCCCTGATTGATGAAGCTATCGATGTCTGAACCCCAAAGGCTGGAATGAATGAGCTCCGAATTCGACAGCTGCAGTGCCGAGATTTCAGATGCATATTGCCCCTGCGACAACTTTGGCCATAGCGGAGTGTCTGCTGCTTTCGCTGAAGATAGCTTTGACATCGCGGCTACAAAGTCATTCCAGCTGTCTTGTCCCCATGCGTAATTTTGGTTGATACCTGTGTAAGACTTCAGGTTCGGCAGCACTTCATGAACATATCGGGCAGCAGCAACAGCCTCGGCTGTGGCAAGCATCTGCGTTCGGAAAACATACTTCTTCAGACCTTCCTCAAAAATTCGAGGAGTTCCACAGATGGTGAACACCGTTAAAATTTTCAACTCTTCTGCGACGGGCGCAATCGCCTGACACGTTCCACTGGAGACGTAGCCGACGACGACATTGAATCCACGCTTCTGAACAAGATTCCGGAATTCCGATACCTGCTTGTTGTTGCCGCCAGCTTCGTCGATAAATTCGACTTCGATCTTCGCACCGGCCAACCCCTTTGAATTGTAGGGCGCCGGCAATGTCCCGCTATTAATCGCGTCCACTATGATTTCAGCGCCGTTCTGCGCCGGAACGCCCATCGAAGCTGCTGCACCCCCGGTCAAGAAACCAGGAACTGCAATCCGCAACGTCTCCTGCGCCTGTACCACTACCGGCGATATTGCGGCCAAGCCCGCCGCGAGCATAACGGTTCGTATATTTTGCTTCATCCCCAACTCCGTTTTTTTCCAGCCGACGCCGTAGTTATTTATTCGCGAGCCGACACGTGATGACGAACCCCGGAGACATCTTCCACGCATCGACCTTATGAACTTCGTCATCTCTTTCGCGCAATTACGGCGACACAATCGAAGCTACGGCGCCGAAGGTAGGCTGCTTCTTCTCGGTCGGTAACTGACTGAAATGGGACATCCATTGTGCAAAAAACGGCCATGATTGACCAACCGCTCTCTGTCGAAGGCTTGCCGCAAGCGGTATCGCCCCCATCATGCCGAGGCGTGTCGAACTAATATCTGGAATGAATCGCGGCTGATAAGCATGGAACAGCAGTGCTTGCCGGCGGTGGACACCAAACCAACGCTTCTGTAAGCGACTTTTTCTATAACAGTGTCAACGCAAGCGTCTGATGAGCAACAAATAACGCCTAAGCTATTACGACAGGACTGCAGCACCTTCAGGCTGCAGCATCACGCGCCCACGGTCGATGAGATAAAGCCGATCGACCAGGCCATCCAAATGACGCTCATTGGAATCGGAGATCAAAATCGCTGGTCCCTGTGCTCGAATATCGCGCAATATTCCAATCAGCCGCTTTGCCAGAGAAGGTGCTACCCCCTCGGTCGGCTCGTCCAGTAACAAGAGGTTCGTACCAATTGCCATCGCTCTACCAAGCGCGACCAGCTTTTGCTGCCCACCGGAAAGACTAACCGCCGGTCTCTTGCGTAGCGGAACAAGTTCTGGAATTGCCGCAAAGACGCGATCGAGCGTAACCGCGCGCGACAGCGAGCCAATAGCATCGAAGGGAAGCAGAATGTTCTCTTCTACATTCAAGTCTGGTATGAGCCGACGATCCTCTGGCATATAGCCAATCCCAAGCCGGGCGCGCTCGTATGCCGGTAGCGGCGCGATTGGGCGACCATCAAATGTAAGACCTCCCCCCGCAATCGGTAAAGCCCCCATCACCGCACGCATAAGTGTCGTCTTGCCAGCTCCGTTCCGCCCCAGGAGACCACAAAGCGTGTGAGGAGCCACACCAAGATCAACGTCAGCCAGAATGTCAGCGCCGTTGATCTTGACGCAAACTCCGCTCATTAACAGCATGATTCATACCCCAAGGATCTTCTCACGAACGATTGGATCATTCAGAACTTTCTCAGGATGCCCTTCGCAGACCACTTCCCCTTGCGCAAAAGCAAAAATTCGATCCACGTATCGCTCGATGATTTCCATGTCGTGCTCAATGAGAATCACGGCCATGGAATTCCCAGCGACAGACTGAATCACACGATCCATGATTTCCATTTTTTGTTGTGAACTTACGCCACTGGTAGGCTCGTCCAGCACCAGAAGTTTCGGCGTCGCGGCAAGTGCCATCGCAATATCCAGCAGCTTTCGCGCACCTTGTGGCATAGCTGCAATCTTCTGGTCCTGATACGCTGACAAACCTAGTTCTTTGAATATCTGGCTGCAGGCAGCAATTCGTTCGGGATCACGTAAGAGGCTCAATACCGAACGAGATCCTACGCCGGCCGCGACCAGGAGATTCTCAAAGGCTGACAATCCCTGGAATAACTGGGAAACTTGGAACGAGCGACCGACACCCCGCCGGGCAATGTCCATGGGACGTAACCCCGTGACCTCTTCGCCGCCCAGCCAGATATGTCCCGAAGAGGGACGCAGATAACCCGTAATCATGTTGACGAACGTCGTCTTACCCGCGCCGTTTGTGCCTATGATACCGACAACTTCGCCGGCTCCGACTTCCATCGAAACGTTGTTAGCCGCAACCAAGGCTCCAAACCGTTTGCTCAGACCTATCGTCTTTAGCATTACATACTACCTTGACGCTGAAATTGTCGGATACGCGAGAGAACCGACGAGAATCCTTCGGGAAGAAAGAGAATGATCGCTAGAAGCGCAAAGCCAATGATCATGTTCCAAAGCTGCGGCGCATTCTCGAACGCCACTGTCTTCAGTATCTCGAAGAATATCGACCCAGCGAACGGCACCAGCACATGGCCAGTGCCACTAAGAACTGTAACAAAGACCAGCTCTCCGGAAACTGTCCATTGGATGAGAGAATCTGGATCGACTTGTCCGATGACGATCGCGATGAATGCGCCCGCTATACCGGCGAGTCCAGCCGATAGAGTGTAGTTCAAGTGAACGACGCGCGCGGGAGAGTAGCCGAGGTACTCAACTCTAATGTCGTTATCACGAACGGCTTCTGCGAGCCGTCCCAAGGTTGTTCTTAGATACCAATGCGTTCCAACAACGGCAGCGACGATGACCGCGAGCAATACGTAATAGATAGCAAGACGGGTGAATGATCCTGAGGACAGCGTTACGCCCGGTAACGATGCTTGCTTTACGCTGAAACCATCTGAACTGCCGAGCCAGTCCGATTTGATGATCAGGCCGTAGAATATCATTGATACAGCCAGGTTCAGCATTGCGAAGAATATTCGCTTGTGACGCCGGACGACAAATCCAACAACAAAGCCGACGAATACAGAAACAACGGCAGCAGCAAACAGCAATAAAAAAGCATCCGTGATCGACGCCAGCCGATTCAACAGAACGACCGTGTACGCACCAAGACCGAGATAAAGAGCATGACCAAACGAAACGAGACCCGTTCGAAGCAGGATCATTAACCCCAAAACAGCCAAGCCACGCGCTAGCGCGACCAACAACTGATTCAGAAACCAGTCAGGCACCATGACACCAACAATAGCCATAAACAGTGTGGCCAAGGCGATGAGAGCAACGAATGATCGACTGGAAGCCACTGTTAAATCCTTCTCGCCGCAACTAGTGAGAATATCCCTTCGGGTTTAATACTGAGGACCAGAACCATCACCGCGTAGACCACGAAGAGTTCGCCTTGTGGAAACAAGTGAACTGCTGCTGCTTTGGTAAATCCTACAGCGAGCGCGCCCAGCACCGCTCCTGGAATACTGCCCATGCCACCGATCGCAACAACCGCAAAGGAAATCGCGATAATTTCGACGCTGATGCCCGGCGTCACCGAGATAAGAGGCGCTACACATGCTCCCCCAAAGGCTCCAAGAATGCACCCTATTACAAAGGTACGGGTGAATATCTTGCCGACCTTGGTACCCATGGCCTCGCTGACCTCCCGGTCAAATACAACGGCCTTTACCAATCGTCCGTGACGCGTGAAGCGCAGAATCCCCCAGCCAATGATGGCGAGACTTGCGGCTGCGACAATCAGCAATCCACTGAAAAGGTCGCGATGTACACCCGCAACCTTCACATCGCCGAGGTAGAGCATCGGTTGATATGCCTGGTAAGCTTGCGTTCCAAAAATGATATGCAGAGTATCTTCCAGAACGAGAAATAATGCGAAAGTCGCAAGCAAAACGGTCACTTCATCCTGGCCGTAAAGTCTTTTCAGGATTCCCCTCTCCAGAACGAACCCAATCAGCGATCCAGCAACAACAGCAGCTATCGGAATAAGAATGAATCCGACCCAGTCCGGATATCCGAGTCTTGCCGCATTCTGAATCAGGTATGCCGCGCCGTAAGCGCCCGACGCGTACAGCGCTCCGTGCGCAACATTCAGGATCTTCATAACCCCGAAGACCATCGTCAATCCCACCGCGACGATGAAAAGATAAGACGCCGTTACTAACCCATCGAGAAAGATCGTGACTGCTATCTGCATGTACCGATTACCGTGCTTGTTCCAGTTAAAGGCCAGCCACTTCAGACAGGGATTGTCTCGCGCTGGCTTGCTGATTCAGAACCGCTTTCCGATGGCTTGCAGGCCAATGAACCTATTGCGCCTCGATCAACTGAATGACGGCGGAGTAATCTTTCTCGCCATCACCCCGAGCTTCCATTTCGAGAAAAATGTCGCGTGCGGCCTTCCCGAGCGGCGTGGCTGTCTGCGTCGAACTTGCCGCGACCTGGGAGAGCTCAAGGTCCTTGAGCATCAGACGAGATGCAAAACCGGCCTTGTACGCTCTGTTGGCCGCAGAATTCGGAACCGGGCCAGGCACCGGGCAGTGTGTCGTCAATGCGTAACATTGGCCCGAGGATGTGGACAGAACATCGAAAAGGGCTTGGTGAGTGAGTCCAAGCTTCTTTCCCAACGCGAACGCTTCGCTGGTCCCCACCATCGAAATACCTAGAAGCATGTTGTTGCAAATCTTGGCCGCCTGCCCAGCACCGTCCCCACCACAGGCAACAACCCGCCGTCCCATCGCCGACAACACAGCCTGAGCACGCTCACGCGCAGCTTGATGTCCACCAACCATGAAGGTCAGTGTCCCTGCCATGGCTCCCTCGACGCCACCGGAAACCGGTGCATCAAGCGACTGCAACCCAAACTCTGCGGCCAGCTTGTGGGATGCTCTTGCCGCCTCGACACTGATTGTCGAACAATCAATAAGCAATGCACCAGGCCGGGCAGACTTGGCCACATCGGCCCATACCGAAACAACATGAGCACCGGTCGGAAGCATCGTGATGATGATGTCCGCAGCCGCAGCGACGTCAGCGACGCAAGATTTTATCGACAAACCAGTCGCTGCTGCCTGCTCACAAAGGCTTGCCTGCAGGTCGTAGCCAATGACCTCAAAACCTGCCTTCAGGAGATTTCGAGTCATTGGCCCACCCATATTACCGAGGCCAATGAATCCGATAGTCTTGTCTTGTCCTAGCATGACGGTCATTCCTGAATCAGGTCCGATTTACTTCATGGTCGGAATGGCAAATTCCGCACCGTCCCTAATTCCGGAAGGCCACCGTGTCGTGACGGACTTCGTCTTGGTGTAGAAGCGCACACCATCCGAGCCATGGTTGTTCAAATCACCGAAGCTCGATCTTTTCCAACCGCCAAACGTGTAGTATGCGAGCGGCACCGGAATCGGTACATTGACGCCCACCATTCCGACATTCACGCGCGACGCGAAGTCACGCGCAGCATCGCCATCACGCGTGAATATGGCGACTCCATTTCCGTATTCATGATCGTCTACGATCTTTAACGCCTCTTCGTAGTTTTCGGTTCTCACCACCGACAGGACCGGACCAAATATCTCCTCCTTGTAAATTTTCATGTCAGGAGTGACTTTGTCGAAGAGACATCCACCGAGATAAAAGCCGTCTTCATAGCCTTGAAGCTTCAGGCCTCGTCCATCAACGGCAAGCTCCGCTCCTTCATTAAGGCCGGCTTCCACATAAGATGTAACCCGGTCCAACGCCGCCTTAGTGACCAGCGGGCCATAGTCTGCTTCAGGGTCATGAGCAGGCCCGACTTTCAAGCTGCGAACCCGAGGAATAAGCTGCTCGACAAGTCTATCAGCGGTGTCGCGACCGACTGGCACAGCTACCGATATCGCCATGCAGCGTTCGCCTGCTGAGCCGTAGCTTGCCCCAATCAACGCGTCGACGGCATGACCAATGTCGGCGTCGGGCATGATAACCATGTGATTTTTTGCGCCACCGAAAGCCTGAACGCGCTTTCCGTTGGCTGTACCGCGCGCGTAAATGTACTGCGCGATGCTGGTTGAACCGATGAAGCCGACAGCTTGTATCGTCGGATTATCAAGAATTGCATCGACGACTTCCTTGTCGCCATTGACCACATTCATAACTCCCGGCGGCAGACCTGCTTCAATGAGCAACTCCGCAAGACGGAGCGGCACTCCGGGATTACGTTCAGAGGGCTTCAAGACCAAGGCATTACCGCAGGCAATAGCTGGTGCGATTTTCTGAAGCGGTATCATTCCCGGAAAGTTGAAAGGCGTGACTGCCGCGACCACACCCAGCGGTTGCCGCATTGAGTACATGTCAATGGAGGGTCC
This sequence comes from Afipia sp., assembly GCA_017308595.1. Classification (GTDB taxonomy): domain Bacteria; phylum Pseudomonadota; class Alphaproteobacteria; order Rhizobiales; family Xanthobacteraceae; genus Afipia. The sequence goes on along the minus strand of JAFKER010000005.1, from coordinate 96,921 downwards.
TGCCCCGTCGGTGAATTCACCCTTCATCAAGTGCGGAATACCGCAGTAAAACTCCACGGCTTCGACGCCGCGTTGAATATCGCCCTTGGCGTCGATTATTGTCTTTCCATGCTCGGAGGACAGCAGCGCTGCGAGGCTATCCATCTCGCTGTTAATGAGATCGATAAAACGCATCAGCACACGCGCGCGCCGCTGCGGATTAGTGTTCGCCCAAGCCGGTTGAGCCTGCTTGGCAACCTCGACGGCACTGTTGAGGTCGGACGCAGTGGCGAGGATCACTCGATCCTTCAGGCGTCCCGTGCTGGGATTCCAGACATCGCCGTAACGCTTCGAAGTCCCGGCAACGTGTTTTCCGCCAATAAAATGCCCGTAGTCCTTCATTCTGCAACCACCGTGTTATTTGCCAAACTCTCTTGCAAACAACGTACGTTGCTTTTAATCGAGTCGTAATTGGCAGAAACTCGGCATCAGTTGTTCAAATATGGGCACCCTATGAATTGGGATCATTTACGCTCGTTCTTGGCCGCCGCGCGGTCTGGTACGTTGTCCGGCGCATCACGCTCATTGCAAGTCAAGCACTCCACAATCGGCCGACATCTTTCAACACTGGAGGAGAGCGGCGGAACGAAATTATTCCAAAGATCTCCGGCCGGACTTGCACTGACGGCGGCGGGTGAACGACTGCTTAAAGCTGCGGAAAGAATTGAGAGCGAGATACAGAAAGCGCAATCCGATATCGGCGGTGAGGATCTTGCTGTTAGCGGCAAAGTTCGGATTGCCGTCCCAGAAGGGATGGGAGCAATCCTGCTCGCGCCGGCTCTAGCCACCTTGACTGCGCATCATCCCGCGCTTTCGATTCAGCTTATCGCCATGCCGCGGCTTTTCAATCTGACGAACCGGGAAGCCGACATCACCATCACTCTGACGCTTCCACAGCGCGGCCGGCTGGTTTCCCGCCGGGTATCCGATTATGCGCTCGGTCTCTTTGCATCAGAAACATACCTGCGCGATCGAGGCACACCCGCTCATAAAGACGATCTTAAATCTCATCAGATGATCAACTACATCGATGACCTTCTCTTTACGTCAGAACTGAATTATCTGGATGAAGTCGTCGACAGTCCCTCGACCTCTTTCAACAGCTCAAGCATCGTCGCGCAGATGTTCGCGGTGAAGTCCGGAGCTGGCATTGCCATCTTGCCTTACTTCATGGCTTCCTTGTACCCGGACATCCGTCCAGTTCTTCCTGAAATCAAAATCCTTCGGAGCTGGTGGATGAACATACACGAAGAGCAGAAAGACCTGGCGAGAATACGTGTCGTTGCTGACTACGTGCACCAGGAGCTGAACTCCAAGCAAGAAACCTTGCACGAGCTTCAAAAATCGGGCTAACCGCAAGGGATAATCCTTGCAGTTCTCGTCATGAGCCGGTTCATGACTTATTCTCGCCGAGAGACAGGCTGAAAGCCGCGACGCTGAAAAGCAGCTTCAGAGCGTCGCCTATGGATACTTTCGCGCGAAGGCTTTAGCGGCCCGAAAATACGGCTTCACGCTTCTCCAGGAACGCAGCCATCCCTTCTTTCTGACCACTTGTGGCGAAAGCGGCCTGAAACAAGCGGCGTTCATGTCGCACCCCCTCACTCAGCGATACTTCTTCGGCTCGATTAACGGCCTCCTTCGCCAGAAGCACCGCCGGATAGCTATAGGATGCGATCTTATCGGCGGCATCTAACGCCACTGATAAAAGCTCTTCCGGCGGAACAACGCGCGCAACCAGTCCGCATGCTTTCGCCTCTTGAGCATCGATGAGCCTGCCCGTCAGAATTAAATCCATCGCAAGAGACCGGCCGACCAGTCGCGTCAGGCGTTGAGAGCCTCCAATTCCAGGCAGAATTCCCAGCTTGATTTCTGGTTGACCAAATTTCGCGTTCGATCCGGCAATAATGAAATCGCACAGCATCGCAAGTTCACATCCACCCCCCAGTGCGAACCCATTGACGGCAGCGATAATCGGCTTGCGAATAGTACTGATGACGTCCCAGGCAGAGAAATAATTTTCATTGAACATATCTACGAACGATTTTTCGTGCATCTCCCTGATATCTGCTCCGGCTGCAAAAGCCTTCTCGGAGCCCGTCAGCACAATTGCGCCTATGGATGCATCGCCATCGAAGGCTTTGAGCACACCAATCACCTCTTGGGATAAATCGTCATTCAAAGCGTTCATCGCCTTGGGACGGTTCAGGGTAATTAGACCCACCCGCCCCCTTACCTCAGCGATAATTGATTCATATGAAGGCCGATCAATCTTTATTTGTGGATCTTTGCTCAAACGAACCCCCGTATTATCGCGATAGCCGCAAATTCTCGCTCCTTTACACTTGTATGATAACTTCGCTTACTCAGGAATTAGCCGAAACTCATCATCGATTGTTCAAATTTGGGTAGCGCAGTTGTTCGGCATATGCGCAACTTGATGAGCGAAGCGAACTATCCCGCAGCTTACTGCGATCTCGCCGTCGATCCTGTATCTGGCATGTACAATGCATAAATTATCGTTGAGAGCGCGGCCACCGCACCCAAAAACAGAAACGCCGCGCTATATCCAAAGCCAACGACGATAGAGCCTGCCACCGCAGTGCTTAGGGAAGCTCCTATGCCGAGAGCAGTTACGATTGCGCCCTGACTGATATTAAAATGTCCGGTGCCTTTGGTGAGATCGTTCACAATGATCGGAAAAAGCGCACCAAATATGCCGGCACCTATGCCGTCAAGCGACTGCACCGCAACGAGCCAGTATGGATTATCTGAAACCACATAGAGCCCGCCGCGGAGGGCCAACACTGCCAGCCCTACAAGAAAGATCGGCTTACGTCCCCAAATGTCCGCCTTCGCACCAACCAAAAGTGCAACCGGCACCATTACAAGCTGTGCTACAAGGATGCAGACCGACATCAGCGTCGTGGCCAACGACGGATTTGCCAATGCAAGCTTTTGGCCAACAAGTGGAAGCATCGCAGCATTCGCAAAATGAAACAGAACGACGCACAGGGAAAAGATTAGCAACGGCCGGCATGTGATCAGAACACGAAAGCCAGAGACCTTATCCTCTACCTCTGAAGCATCCTCATGCAGACCCCGCGCTAACTGGTGGTCCACGCGATTGAATGGCACGGCCATCATCGAAAGTATGCTGGCAACTGCCATCGCCGCCATGAGATAGAACACCGCAATCGGCCCGAACTCCCAAGCAAAAATTCCCGCTAGCGCAGCGGCAAAAGCATTACCTGCATGGTTAAATGCTTCATTCCGCCCATTTCGTTTAGCGAACATCTTGGGGCCGACCAGCCCAAGCGTAATAGCTGCGAGCGCAGGTTGAAATATTGAACCGGCGGCTCCCGTGATAATTTGGCTTAAGGCGACTGCTTGAAAGGACGTCAGCCAAGGCAACGCTATCGAACAGATAGTGACCGCGATGGCCGCGAAGATGATAAGCGCTTTTTTATGCTTGGAGTTGTCAATTAACGCTCCAACAGGAGTTTGCGCGACGATCCCCGCGATACCACCAACCGTCATAACAAGCCCAATCGACAACTCGTCCCATTTCTGAACCGACAGAAGATAGATCGCCAGATAGGGCCCAAGACCATCACGCACGTCGGCCAGAAAGAAATTCAGGCTATCGAGAGGCCGATCAATACCATTCTTGCTCGCGTTGTTTTGACCGTCACCCAGCGTAATAGTTGTCATCAGAATGGACCTTTGAAAATGAAGAAAGCTCCAAGGGCGATGAAAGCAAATCCCAATGCATGATTGATAGTAAGTGCTTCGCCGAGATAGAGAGTGGAAAATCCCGCAAACACGACCAGCGTAATGACTTCCTGCATCGTCTTAAGTTCTGCGGCATTGTAGACCGTGCTCCCGAAACGATTTGCTGGTACGGCCAGACAGTACTCAAAAAACGCAATCATCCAGCTCGCGATAATCACCATCCAAAGCGGCTTGTCGGTAAATCGGAGATGCCCGTACCAGGCAAACGTCATAAAAACATTTGAGCAGATGAGAAGAACAATCGGCAACAGCCACGCAGGAATTGAAAGTGCAGGCATCGTAGGTCCAGAATGAAATGGGGCTCGCTAATCGCGAGCCCCTGATGATTAAAATACGCGTTTTTCTTTCTTGATCGATCCGTCGCGGTGAACATCGATCTCAACTCGTTCACCCCGGCTGTTGTTTGCAAGCACAACCATGTGCTTCTTCTCCGGCCTCATGGATCCGGCGTAAGTATAGCCTGCGCGCTCTATCAAAGTTTTGATCTCCGGTTCGCTCAGAACGGAGAGCGATTCGGTCTTTCGAATGTTACCGTCAAACTCAACATGCAACTCCCATTGCCTGCCATCTGTTCCAGTGGCAACAACCTCAGCATGACGCTTCTTCACGTCCTGAATACGAGCGTCCCGATAACCGGCATTCTTGACGGCTTCGAGAACAGTATTCTGGTTGAAAGCAGCATCCGGCCCCTCAAGCGGTCCTGGTCCTCGCCCAGGCCCCGGCCCGCGCCCCGGTCCTTCAAGCGTAAGCCGTTGACCGTTGGCAAGTGTGACCGCATCGGCGTGGACGAAGCCATCGCGCGCCTGGCCTTCGACTCTGACCCGATCACCGACTGCAACCCGCACAAGATCGCGACCGCGCGGACCAGTCTCGATCAGTTGCCGTCCGCCAGCAGCAGCTTCCACGATGAACTTGTTGCCGAAGATTTCTCGTACGACGCCGTCGATGGTTGTGAGACTGTTGGCGATGGGTGGCATTGGCGGATTTCCTGGAGGCATGGGAGGAACCTGAGCGAAGGCGGCCCCGGCGACAGCCGCCGCGGCGACAGCCGGCACGATGACTTTTGTTGTGATAGGTTTCATGTCGAATCTCCGATTGGCTATGGGAGCAATCTAGCGACCCCACCCCACAGCAGCCTGAATGGATCGATTCAGGTTCAGTTCAGCTTCAGAGGTTAGCCAAGTTCCATGCAGGCGCGACGTGCAATCATCACCGGTCTCCTTGGGTTGGCCATGAGCGCCTCCTTCTCCGGGCATGCCTTATCGCAACAATTGCTATCGTCCAGCGAGGCAGCGGCGAAGGCACGGGAGCGCTTTTCAGGGTCGGTACTCGACATAGAGCTCGACGATGCCAGAGGAAATGAGCGCGCTGGAAAGGTTTATGAAATCCGCCTCATTACGCCCGACAGCGCCATTATTCGGGTTCGGATCGACGCGACAACCGGAGACTTTCTCGAAGCCGCCGGTGATAATCTGATCCCCGCTCTTAAAAGGCCGGACAAAGTCCGATGAAAATCCTGCTTGTTGAAGATGATCCCGCCTTAGGGAAGGCAATTGCTGAACGCCTCCGGAAAGAAGGATTTGCGGTCGACCTGGCTGTCAATGGCGAAGATGGATCGCATCTCGGTGCAAGTGAAATCTATGATGCCGCGATTCTGGACCTTGGCTTGCCAAAACAGGATGGGATTTCCGTACTTCGAGAGTGGCGCAAGCTCAAGCGGACCCTACCGGTTCTTGTCCTGACGGCGCGCGACGATTGGACGAGCAAGGTCGAGGGCTTCAAAGCCGGAGCAGATGACTATCTAGTCAAGCCAGTGCGCATTGAGGAGCTTATCATGCGGCTTCGTGCGCTTGGTCGCAGAAGCGCGGGACAGGTCACAACACTCATTGAGTGCGGCTCGCTAAGCTTTGATAGTCAGCTGGGTGCGTTCTCTCTTGACGGACTGCCTTTAAAGCTTACGGCGCTGGAACTGCGCGTTCTCTCCTGCCTGATCCTGCGCAAGGGAGTCATTGTACGTCGCGAGGACCTATTTGAGCGCGTCTACGAGAGTGAAGGCGGAGCGGACTCCAATTCACTTGAGGTGATTGTAGGCCGTCTTCGCCGCAAGATCGGCGCGAAACGCATTGAGACCAGCCGAGGGCTGGGATACCGGCTCGTATGCGATGACAAATAGGTCGCTCAATCCCTCACTTAGCCAACGGTTGTTGCTTGCAGCCGCAGCCTTTCTCATCGTCGCCCTGATCGTCTCCGGCTGGATTATAGACGGCATTCTAAATACATTTGTCAGTGGTCAGATCGAAAAACGCCTTGATGGACAGATCCTCGCTCTGGCGTCAGCAGTCTCAGTCCAAGAAAATCTGCCCCCTGCTCTTAAGCGTGATCTGGACGTGCCGCCTTATGACCGGGTTTTGTCCGGATGGTATTGGCAAATAGACACCGACAGCGGATCTTTGACGTCGCGCTCGCTCGGAAACGAGTCAATCGATACATCCAAATCCCCGGTTGTAGGACCTGCCGGCGAAGAGCTGCACATCCGATCCCGCCGCCTGTCCTTACCTGATCAGGCTGGGACAATCACGGTTCTGGCGGCCGCGCCAGAGAGCGATATCCAGCAGCCATTGAAAGCCGCGCGATCAGCGCTTGTTTGGTCTCTTCTGGCTCTCGGGGCGGCTCTGATTGCCGCAATGGCTGCACAGATTTGGCTCGGATTGAGCCCGCTCAGAAAGCTAGCGTCCCAGCTATCGGACGTCCGCACTGGTTCAGAACGGTTGCTGCCAACTCGTCAACCCGTCGAAGTCGCGGGCCTCGTATCCGAGATTAATGCGCTTCTTCTGCAGAACCGTGAAAGCCTGGAGCGAGCCCGCTCTCATATTGCCAACCTCGCGCACGGGCTTAAGACGCCTTTGGCAGCACTCGATGCTCGCCTTGGATCAAGACAGAACGAAGATACCGCGGAAAATATCCGGCTTATTCAACTAATGGATAAACGAATCTCGCATCATCTCCGGCGGGCGCGATCTATCGCTCAGAATGGCGATTACATACAACCGGTCTCATTGCTGGAATATGTAAACGACCTGACAGACGCGTTGCGTAGGATTTATCGTGAAAAGCGAATGGTCGTAGAGATTTCAATTGCACCAAGAATTTTGGTCAAATGCGACGGCCAGGACCTTCACGAGATGCTGGGTAACTTGCTTGATAACGCATTCAAGTGGGGCAAATCGCTCGTGGTCATTCAAGCCCGGGTCTCCGGTCAGTCGGTGACCATATCCATCAACGATGATGGACCAGGAGTTCCCGATACGGAGCTAGGTGCTACCCTCAGACGTGGTGAACGGTTGGACGAAACCGTCGAAGGAACCGGCTTCGGCCTGTCCATTTGCAGTGAGATAGCATCGCTGTACGGAGGAAATGTCGAGCTAAGCCGGTCGATCAGCGGCGGCCTCTGCGTAAAGCTAACGCTACCCGTTGCTTACCCTTCTTGACCTGATCTGCTCCCGCCCCGTGCATTACATCGCTTCTTGTTCTGAGAACGCGTGGTTGCTTCTCAATGGTTGCTTCGCGCCGAGAACAACTATTGAATTCCGCGATGAATGAACTCACGCCCGTCCGGCCGATCCGGAAATCGCCTATCGGGCCAACAGCGATTGCTCGGTCTGCTTGTCGAAGACATGAATACTTTGCGCATCGAACCCGACGTGAACATTCTCGCCGAGACCAACCTGTGAATCGGCACGCACCTGCACACTTATGCGCTTCCGGTCAGATATTTGGACTTCAACGAGCTTTTCCGAGCCGAGCAACTCTACCAATGAAACTCTCCCGGCAAGGGCATCGGGACCACCCGACTCCATCAAACTCAAATCCTGGGGACGCACGCCGATCACCGCAGCGGAACCTGATGCCTTCGCGCTATTCAACGGAGGCAATGGCAGGGCCGCCTCGCCAATCTTGAAGCGACTGCCCTCCACATCACCCTCCAGGAAGTTCATCGGCGGACTCCCGATAAACCCGGCGACGAAGAGATTTGCCGGCCGCTTGTACACGTCTTCGGGCGTGCCAAATTGCTGCACAACACCTTTGTGCATGACGGCAATCAGATCCGACATGGTCATGGCTTCGAGCTGGTCATGAGTCACATAAACGGTGGTTGCATTGAGATCCAAATGAAAGCGCCGCAGCTCACCGCGCATCGTCACGCGCAATTTCGCATCAAGATTGGAAAGCGGTTCATCCATGAGAAAGATGTCGGGCTTACGGACCATCGCCCGGCCGAGGGCCACGCGCTGGCGTTGACCGCCCGACAATTGCGCAGGCTTTCGATCGAGGAGATGATCAATCTCGAGAATCCGGGCAACTCGCTCGACAGCCGAAGCAATCTCCGATTCAGGTGTCTTGCGCACGCGCAATCCGTAACCAAGATTTCGCCGAACCGTCATCTGCGGGTAAAGCGCGTAAGACTGGAACACCATGGCAATGTTGCGATCCCGCGGCGCAAGCTTGTTGATCTCGCGATCACCAAACAGGATGCTACCTGCAGAAATCTCTTCCAGGCCCGCGATCATCCGAAGCAGCGTTGTCTTGCCACAACCGGACGGGCCCAGGAGAGTCACGAACTTGTGGCTCGGAAATACGAGATCCACGTCCTTGAGAATAGAAACGCTGCCAAAGCTCTTGTTGATGCGCTGTAACTTAACGTCCATTTTCTTATCTTTCGCTAGATTAGCCTTTGACCGCGCCAGCGCCGAAACCAGCGACGAGATGGCGTTGCAGAGCCATGAACAAAATCGCCATCGGCACCGTCATCAGAACAGACGCCGCCATTAACAAGCCCCAGTCCACATGCGTGCCTTCGAAGAACAGCATCACGCCTACGGTGAGAGTGAGATTGTCCAGCGAGTTGATGAACACACGGCCGAAAAGATAGTCATTCCACGACACGATCATCGAAAAGATCGACGCCGCTATGATTCCGGGCAATGCTGTTGGCAGAACGACGTCCGCGAAGACCTGATATCGGGATGCTCCATCGATAAGAGCCGCCTCCTCGATCTCAATTGGGATCGAACGCATGAACGCCCACATCAGCCACATACAGAACGGAAGCGTGATGCACACGTAGCCGAAGACAAGACTCAGCAGGTTATCTGTGAGTTCAAGCCGAACCATCATCAGAAACAGCGGAAATACGAAGATGATGGATGGGACCATATAGCCAAGCAGGCTGAAATAGGGAATCGCGCTCCGGCCCCAGTATCTGAACCGGGTGACGCTATAAGCCGCGAGTGTAGATACAACGATACTGATGAGCGTCGACCCAAGTGTCACGATCACGCTATTAACGAACCATCGCGTGAAGAACTGCGCCGGAGATGGGCCTGTCTCCTGCTTGCCCTCACCGGATTGATAGTATTGTTGGCGGCCGCTCAGCAGCGCTTCGTAGTTTTCGAAGGTCGTCGTATGAGGAATCAACGTCGGCGGCGTGGCGAATATCTCGGATTTCGGCTTAAGCGAGGTCGACAACGCCCAGATAAGCGGAAAGCAGACCGCGAACGTCACGAGGCACAAAAGCACGTACAAGAAGATTTTTTTTGTCGCAAGCCAGAGGCTATCGGCGTTCACGTTCATTTCTCCTCGGTACCAAAGCCTGCCACGCGCAAATACAGAACGCTTCCGATCATCAGCATGATCATCATGACGACTCCAGTCGCCGCGCCAACACCAAGCCTGAGGCTGGCCATCGATTGTTCGAATGAGTACACGGCGAGATTAAAGGTCGATGTTCCAGGCCCGCCCTTCGTCAGCAGATAGATTTCTTCGAACTTGTTGAAGGTCCAGACCGTGCGGAACACGATCACAACAATCAGAACCTCTCGGAGCTGTGGCAAGGTCACATCCAGAAAACGCCGGAATGCACCAGCACCATCGACCTTGGCCGCATCGTAAAGCTCCAGCGGCACCGCTTGCAGCCGCGCCAGCACGCAAATGACGACGAATGGCGTGTACTTCCAAACGTTCAGCATGATCGTGGAAGCCATCGCCATGGTAGGCGTTGACAACCAATAGATCGGCTCACCAATCAAGCCGGCAGCCTGAAGACTGTAGTTGATGACGCCGATCTCGGGATTGAAAATCCAGCGCCAGATCAGGGCGATAACAACCGTCGGCACGATGTAGGGGAAAAGCAGAAGTCCGCGAAAGATCGCCATTCCAAACAGCTTGCGATGTAGCAACAGCGCAATGCCGACACCGAATACCGTCTGGAAGAGAATCGACAGCAGAGTCCAGATTGTGCCCTGCGCGAACGAACTCCAAAACAGCGGATCCGAGAAGATGTATTCGAAGTTCGCCAGTCCCGCGTAGGAAATCAGATCAGGCCGCAGAGGATTGTAGCTGAAGAACGCCATTCGAATGGCTTCAACAATCGGATAGACCATAAATAAGATGGCCGTAACGACGAATGGGGCAATGAAGAGCAACCCCACGAATCGATCGGACTGCAGGAAATCGAGACGGCGCATTGTCTTTCCGTTCAAAGATGGCGCCGGGCAGCCTCTGCTGCCCGGCTAAGTCATTCATCCGAGCAGGCGAATGTTCTCGCGGCGAATTGCTTCCAGTTCCCGAGCACCCCACTTTGCTGCTTGCTGAGGAGTCTGATTGTCGATGACAACCTTCTGAACGGTCTGCGCCAGGATGGAACGGCCATGGACATATCCGGAGAGCGGATTGACACCCATCAGTAGCTCGTTCGCGGTACTGCTCGAGTTCGGAAGCGAGCCGGTATAATAAGTCTCTACCGTTTTCGGCTTGGATTTGTAGAACGGGTGGTTCTTCAACTCCTCCGAATTCGCCACGTCCTTGTAAGTCGGCGCGACGTTTGGCATCAGCGAATGGCAGTACTTTACCAACCACTCCTTGCTGGTCTGCTGGTAAAGCAGCGCCTGCTTGACTTCTTCAATGTACGGATTGTTCTGCGCGGGAATGCACCATCCCTGGAAGTCATTCCAGTTGCTGCGCCGCTTGGTTCGCGGATTGCGCGCGTGATTGAACGCCTCCGTTGCCTCAAAGATCGGCTTCGCTTCTTCGGCAGCGCGACCCAATGTCCGGCCCCAATAAAAGCTCATGGCAGTTTGGCCCGTGACGTGCGCGTCGACCACCTGAAGGAAGCTATACTCGACAGCACCCTTCGGCATGTAGGGCAGCAGCTCTTTCACGAAAGTCAGCGCCTCAACGGTCTCGGGGCTATCGAACGCCACTTCGAACTTGTTCGAGGTGTCGAACATACGTCCGCCGGCAGCATGAAGAAGCGCTGCAAAATGATAGTCCGTGCAGAGATTCCGGCCCAGCGCCATGCAGAAACCGGCCATGTTCTGCTTCTTCTGCGTAATCGTCTTTGCAGCATTCAGCAGGTCATTCCAATCCCAGGTATCCGGATCCTTCAACCCGAGTTCGTTCACGATATCGGTGCGGACGAGCAATAGATGCGGCTGGTGATGCGCCGGGATGACGTATTGCTTGCCCTTCCAGTTGCCCCAGTAATCCCATTTAACGCCATCCACGAGGCGATCGCGTCCGATTTTGTCGACCATGTCGTCAACCGGAAGCAACAGTCCCTCTGCCATCAACTGCATGGCAATCGGCGATTCGACGCTGATGAGTGAGGGAGGACGACGAGCCGCGAGATCCGTCATCAGCTTGACGTAAACTCCGTCCCACGGAATGGTTTCGATTTCGAACTTGAGACCGGGTGCATTCTTCTGCGCCCACTCGTTCATCGCCGCCACGCCGGCACCGCCGTATGGCCCCGGCTCACCCCAAACGCGGATCGTTCCAGTCTTGGAGCTTTGGGCGGACGCGCCTCCCGCAGTGAACAGGCTTTGAGCGCCGATACCGACAGCCGCGGCTCCGCCGAGGAAGCCTCGTCGATCGATCAAAGATCGGGTGTTGGTTGTGTCCTTGTTCGTCATAGAATCCTCCCTGGATGTGCGACGTTGCTAATTGGCCGTTGCTTCGGCTTTCTTCTGTATGAGACCATGCAATATTTCTTGCTGTTGACCCGATACCCGGTTGAGCGCGCGAACCCGTTCCGCAATCGCTCCACGTATGTGCGGCTTTCTCGCGAGGCCTTCTATCACGGCCTGAGCAGCGACAGCTTCAGCGACCATTGGGCAAAGTTCAGAATCCAACGGATTGGGCAGTACGTTCTCCGCCCCTAGTTGCGCTGTCGTCACATGATCCGCAATTGCTCGCGACGCAGCGAGACAAATCGTCTCGGTGATGTTCTTGACCGACACGTCGACTGCGCCACGCATAATTCCTGGAAACGCGAGCACGTTGTTACATTGGTTCGGTGCATCGAAACGCCCGCTGCCCGCAATTGCAGCACCCGCCGCTATCGCCTCATGCGGCATGATCTCCGGTACGGGATTGGCGCAGGCGAAAACAACTGCGGATTTGGCCATCGACTGAATATGACTTGCATTAATAAGAGGCCCCGTGCTTAGGCCAATGAAGGCATCCGCCCCCTTCATCGCATCACTAAGAACACCCTTGATTCTCGATTTGTTTGTGATGGAGGCGAGAGCTGCCATATGCGGCGATGGCTGCATTTCTCCCTCGCAAAGGACACCGTGCCGGTCACACACAACGACATCGCCGGCGCCCCAGGCGAGACACAGCCGCGCAGCGGCTGTACCAGCCGCACCTGCTCCGTTTACAACAATACGGATATCTTCCTTCTTCTTGCCAACGACCTTCAACGCATTCATCAAACCGGCAACAATGACAGTTGCGGTGCCGTATTGATCATCATGGAAAACAGGAACGGACAATCGTCTGGTCAACTCCTCAACAGTCGCGAAGCAATGCGGCGAGGCGACATCTTCCAGATTGAAGCCGGCGAACGAGGGCTCAAGCGCGGCAATATGATCGACCAGTTTGGCCGGGTCCCGCACATCAAGACAGAGCGGAACCGCATCAAGGCCCGCAAGCAATTTGAACATAATCGCCTTGCCCTCCATTACGGGCACGGCAGGAAGTGGTCCAGTGCGGCCGAAGCCGAGCACGGCGGTACCATCGGTCACCACCGCAATCGTGTTTGCGCGGTTGGTTAGAATGTCAGCCTGACTCGCATCCGCGACAATCCTTTGCACCAGCGTGCCGACGCCGGGCGTATACAGCGTCGCGACATCGCGCAGCGATCCAACGTGAACCTTGGGTACGACCTCAAGTTTGCCGTGCCCGCAGAAGACGTCACGGACGGCAGAGACAGCAGCCTCCTGCGTAACGGTCCAGCGCGTATCAGCCCCCGACATCAGGAGACACTCCGGCGCTGCTGAGCATACCGCTGCTGGCGAACGGTCGCCGTCAGTTCATGCGCCAGCATCCCCTCACTGGCACACATCCGCCCCATGATCGGAGCAATGCTTTCGCTCGCTTCCGGCGTCAGGCGCTGATACGTGACGGTCTTCAGGAACTTCCCTACCCATAAGCCACCGGTGTAACGCGCTGCGCGCCCCGTCGGCAGGGTGTGATTGGTGCCGACTCCCTTATCGCCGTAGGCGACGGTGCTTTCCTCACCGACAAACAAGCTGCCGTAGTTCTTGAGACGATCGAGGTAGTAATCGTTTCGCTTGGTCAGGACCTCCAGATGTTCGGGCGCGTATTGATCGCTCAGAGCAATCGCGGCATCGTCGTCCCGCACGACAGCAACCTCACCCCAGCGACTCCAGGCGGCAGAGGCAATGGCGGCGGTCGGCAAGGTCAGCAATTGACGCTCAATTTCCGCAATGACCTCGCGCCCCAGCTTCGCAGAAGTCGTAATCAGCCACGCCGGACTATCTGGCCCATGCTCTGCCTGTCCAAGGAGATCTGTCGCAACGAGTGCGGGATCAGCGCTCTCGTCCGCAATGACCAAAATTTCTGTCGGACCGGCGGGAAGGTCTATTCCGACGAGTCCGAACAACTGGCGTTTCGCTTCAGCGACATATGCGTTCCCAGGGCCCGTGATCATGTCAACCGGACGCATGCCCACACGGCCATAGGCCATCGCGGCGAGCGCCTGAACGCCCCCTATCGCGTAAATGTCCGTGGCGCCGGACTCTGCCAGAGCATACAGGGTCGGTGGAAAGATTCCCTTTCCGTCACGCGGCGGCGCCGCACCGATGACGTGATTGACACCCGCTACGCGCGCCGTTGCAACGCTCATGATTGCCGCGGAGATAAGCGGATACTTTCCGCCCGGAATGTAGCACCCGACGGCATCGACCGGGATGATCTTCTGACCGAGCGTAATTCCGTTGCCGAACTCCGCCTCGAACTCCGAGAGCGAATCCCTTTGGCGCTTTGCGAAATCGGTCACCTGCTTTTTGCAGAACGCGAAATCTTCCTTAAAAACCTTGCTCATGGCTTTGCGCGCCGCAGCAATTTCGTCTTCCGACACCCGGAAGTCTTTCGCTTCCCATCCATCGAGGTCGCGCGCATATCGGCGAACAGCTTCATCCCCGCCCAGCTCAATGTCGGAGATCATGGTCCGAACGCGATCAATCAGATCGCGATTGTCTTGCCGGGATTGCTGCTCTGCCCGCTTCAAATAGTCGACCATTAGCTATCGCCTCATAAACAGTCTGAAGAATGTAACCGGTTACATTAGTATTCGCCGTCTGGTTTCGCTTGTCAACTCCCGGCGTTTGCCTTCTTCTGACGAGAATGAAAGACAAACCAAAATCAGTAACGATTCGCTGGCTTGCCGAACAAGCGGGGGTTTCGGTCGCTACCATCAGTCGCACCCTTCGCAATCCCGATAGCGTTGCCCCGGAAACGCGGGAGCGAATACTCAAGCTCGTTAATCGGCACCACTTTGTGCCGGACGGACGAGCCGCCACGTTCTCATCGCAGCGCACCGGCGTGGTCGGATTGATCGTGCCGACAATTTCAAACTCGATCTATGCGGAGTTCACTGAAGCCATCCAGAGCAGGCTGCAAGCGGCTGACCTCAGCCTGCTGATTGCGAACGCGAATTATTCGGCCGACATTGAACGGCAGATCATTCGCAAGCTGATTGAGAGTCGCGTCGAGGGCGTTATCCTTACTGGCTACAAGCGTGACCCAGCTCTTTATGAACTCCTTCGCCACTACCGCATCCCTTTTGTGGTGACTTGGTCCCTCAGCCCCAAGGCGACGATTCCGGCGATCTCCTTCGACAATCGCGCGGCGGCAGCAGAAGCCACTGAAATGCTCATCAAACTGGGGCATAACCGAATCGGCCTGATATGCGGGATGACCAGCATCAATGATCGGGCCGCCCAGCGATTAGAGGCTTATCGCTCGGTTCTCTCGCGATATAAAATTCCGTACGATCCGGAGCTCGTGTCGGAACAGCCCTTCGAAATCGAGGTGGCCGCGGAGGCCGCCACGCGGCTTCTCGCGCTGGCGAATCCCCCGACCGCGCTGTTTTGTGCGAACGACATTCAAGCACTCGGCGCTCTGTTTGCCTGTCAACGATTGAAAATCCGCGTCCCGAAAGACGTTTCGATCATCGGATTCGACGATTTGCCAATCACAAGGGTCGTGAACCCTCCGCTCTCCAGCGTTCACGTCCCAGCAAAGCGAATGGGACACGCCGCGGCAGACGCCCTGATCGATGCTGCGCGCAAAAGCATTCCCGTAAAAAGCCAGATCATTGCTACCGAGCTGATTATGCGTGGAAGCACCATGTCGGCGCCGACTGCAAAATCCAAGCTCGGTTAGCGCCGAGTTTTCTCGCAGATTCCCTCGAAATCCTGCTCGGGCTTACCCGCCCGCTCTTGATCAAAATAAATGCACAAGAGCAAGGCTGATCGAGATGAGAACGATCAGGGACAGCGACACAGCCGCAGTTACCCTTGCCCCGATCCTGCCAAGGAGCTTTAGATCGACGCCCAAACCGAGGGCCGCCATCGAGACAACAGTAAGAAATCCTGCAATCTTAGCAATTGGCAGGATGGCGGCATGAGGTATCAAGTCGAATGATCGCGCGGCGGACAAAAACAGGAACCCGGGAATGAACCAGGGTACCCATGTGAAACGATTACGAGCATCACCGGCTGTGAGCATCGCCCCCTCGCTCCGGATATTCTTCGCGAATATCGTAAGTGCGATTACTACAGGTCCCAGCATCAAGACGCGCAGCAACTTGACCAATGTGCCGATCTGCACGCTTACAAGTCCGACTGGCAGAGTAGCCGCCAACACCTGCGGTACCGCATAGACCGTCAGTCCGGCCAGTATCCCGTATTGTGAGGCGGTCAGATTGAGAAGCGGGATGAACAGCGGCAAGCCGATGACAGTTAAGACCCCAAGGATCGCAGTGAAGGAAATGGAAGCTCCGACGTCGTCACTGTTTGCGCGAATGACCGGAGCTACAGCCGCGATCGCGGAATTGCCGCAGATTGAGTTACCGCAGGCAATCAGGATCGACATCCTGATCGACAAGCCCAGCATCCTGCTGACGCCGTAGCTGAATGCCAATGCAACAGCGACAGTCGCGACGACCGCCATCAGCAATAGCGGACCAGACGCAGCGATCGCAGCCAAACTGAGCGACGCGCCGAGCAACATCACGGCGATTTCAAGGAGCTGTTTCGCACTGAACGCGATCCCCGGTTGCCAGCGCTCTCCAGGCTGCCAGACGGCGCGTATGACCATGCCAAGGATGATCGCGAGGACAATAACATCCACATAAGGATGGCTGAAGACATGTGTCTCGACAGATTGAACGGCGAGCGACAGGGCAGAAATGACCACACAAAGTGCGATACCGGGAATGTAATTGCGCCAGCGGGTCGAGCGATCTTTATGCGACCTGTTATCGGCCGTCTTAGTTTGGCGAAGCATCCTGCTCTCCGGGGCGGAGATTAAGCTATGCAACACATGGGCGTTCGAGGGATAATATCGTTTTCATCTAGGCCAATAGAGAGAAGTTATGTCTCTGAATCTCCATCTCCTGCGCCTGTTCGCGACCGTTGTGCGAACAGGCAGCTTCTCCAAGGCCGCGGAAACGCTTCATATAAGTCAACCTTCGATCTCAAAAGGGATCAAGGATTTCGAGCTGCAACTGGGCTGCCGTCTTCTCGATCGTTCACCCAAAGGCGTGAAGGCGACCCAGGAAGGTGCCGCGCTGATGCGTCATGCCGAAATCCTGTTCGCGGCCGAGAGATCGGCTGAGGAAGAACTACGTTCTTTGAGAAGTCTCGATAACGGATCATTGCGGATCGGCGCGAGCACGACCATCGCGACTTATCTGCTCCCGGAGTATCTGGGAGCGTTTCATAAAGCCCATCCAGGCATTGAACTTTACCTCACGAGCGCGAATACCCGCGATATCGCCGACCTCATGCTCCAGCACCAGATTGAAGTCGCATTGGTCGAGGGCCCGATCCATGACGAGGGCTTGGATTCAGACGCATGGCTCACCGACGTCATGGCGCTGATCGTCGGCCCAAATCATCCATTTTCATCCGCAACAGAACCCATCGAACCGCGAGAGCTTGCCAAGGAAACCCTGATCGTCAGGGAACCAGGCTCCGGCTCACGCGAGGTGGTCATGCAAGCGATTGCGAAGATGGGAATCGAACCGATTCGAACTCTCGAGATCGGAAGCACTGAAGCGATTAAACAACTCGTTGCAGCGGGTCTCGGCGTTTCCATCGTTTCGCGCGCGAGCGTAAAGGAACAGCTTTCGCTCAAGCACCTCAAAATTGTTGCTGTTCGCGATCTTCATATCGAGCGTACGCTCTGGAAGATTAAGGCTGCTGGACGAATTGATATTCCAGCTGCCGCAGCTTTTGAGCGATTGATTGCGCCAAAGATATAATCAGATAAATCTTCGGACGACGGCCGATATCATCACCAACGTTTATCCGTGGTAAATGATACGGGCCAAGACCAATGTCACCACGAGCAACAAGAATATCCCTACGCCCAGACGCGAGACTGCCCCTGTCTTTCTTGAGGGGCCCGTTCCTTGGACCGATCTATCGCCGAAAGGGTCAAGCAACTCATCTTTGGACATGAAAATGATCGCAATTGAATGTTGCGATGTTTTGAGCCCAAATACGTCCGATAACAATGGTTGCCGATTGCCTTTTCAGACCTCCGGAGAGTGAGTTCGCCTCCCGGATCGCCGCCTAAGAGAAATTATAACCAAAGGTGCTGTCTGCTAAACGTGGCTTCAAGGATGGGCTGGCATTGTCGCGACCGCCTGCGTCTTCTCAGCGCTCCTTATCGGTCGCCTTTGCCGCGATAAGAAAGATCAAAGCCACGCAGTGAAGTTATTCTACGGTCTCCGGAGCCACTGCCGCCAACTAAATGATTTTATCATAGCTTTCGGCGAATCCTGAAAGCACAAAGGCAAGGTTCACATTTTCCTTGTTCAGATTTTGAAAGGTCACGGAAAGACGCTTTCCGGACTTCAGCGCACCCAAGAGTTCAGGTGATACTGTCGTCGCGGCATAGCAACCTTTCAAATCACACGTTTGAATCACGAGGGCTTGCGACTTGCCTTCGTCGATCTGAAGATTGACCCCTCCGGGCAAAAACAACCCCACAGGAAGTTGAATCATCATCACAGGGAGACGCGTATCGGGAGGAATCTTGATGTTAACGGAGGCAACCAGTTGGCCTGTCTTCGTGATGAACAGGCTCTGTTCGATCTCGCAAAGCAACGCGGACTTTCTGCTGTCGCTGGAGCAGCGAGATGTCCAAACTGGCTGCGGAGGTGAACTATTGTCGGCAGAGCCAGCCTGTGCCGTCGCGCCGGATGCAGCAGGCGTAGCCGAAGATTTCGCGGCTGCCGCCGGTTTTGCCTGCTTTTGCTGGGGTTGCTGAGCTATCGCTGATTGCATCAGGCCGATACCAGCTACGCTGGCAATGAGAAGAAAGACACGCATCATCGTAGTCACCGTATCGTCGTTAATCCTGGTCTCACTGACTTTACCAAACTACCACGCCACTTTCATGCCGGCCATTCCGGAATAGGCCAAGCTTTGGGCGGCAACCTGAGTGGAAAGCGAGCTGAACAACGACACCTTGTTATCGATAGCTAGCTCGCTGCCGACGACAATCTGGGCCGAATCCGCCAGCGCCGGCGTTCCCACTGTGTTGAACAAGAAGCCCGGCGCGACATTGAATGACGCAGTGACTTGCCGATCTGGCATGAAATCATGGATCCACGCAGCGCGCAGATATGGTGACCAAACCATTCCATTTTCAAGCTTGAACTTGCTGTCTATCTGGACGCCGAGAGACGATGGCAACGATGTTGTCGACTGCGATTGATAAGTCAGGCCCAGAATTCCGGCAGGGCCGCCCCCCACGGGGGTTTCGGTGTAACCACGCTGCCACGTGTTAGCGAACTGTATCGCTGCGAATGGTGTGATCGCTGCACGACCCACCACCTGGCGCCATCCAAGCTCCACCCGTCCATAGAGCTGGTCGCTTGCAAACCGCCCCGTTACGAACTCGCTGGGAAGTCCGGCAGCGCTGATCGAGCGGGTGATCTGGTTATCGTATCTACCGTATCCGAGGCTGCCGCTGAGATACCATGGGCCGTCGCGATATGCGCCGTAAACTCCGAGATGCCCGCCCTGAATCCGGCCGTTGGTGAGACGATCAGGCACGGAGTAAGTTGAGCCGCTGCCTCCGGCGCTAAATCCGAAGATTGCATTGTCACCAAACTGACGTTCAACGCCAAAGCCGCCACCGACGCTGGTCACAGCAGCGCCGGGCGTCCCGAGGTTAGCGTTGCTGTCGATCGTCTGCCGCGATCCAAAGGGAGCGGCCCAGGCACGCCAGCGGTCCGAGAAGGCCAGAGGCGCCGGCTTGAACGCGGAGCTTGCAATCACGTCGGCAGGCGAGACTGCGGCGTAGGCCATCGCCCTGTCATCATAAACGATGCCATTGCTGCTCGGCGAACCTGCGACCCACGAGCCGATCTGATCGAACATCATGGTTGTGAAGGCCGTGCCGGCTGTAAATGAAGCCTGTTGCGTGCCGGCTGTGCCGCCACCGCCGACCGCATTGTAAAACTTCGAAAGAGCCTGCTGGTCCGGCAAGTCAAACAGCGCCGACGCGATTGGTGCAAAGCCGGGAGAACTACGAGCTGTCTGAATTGCGTTGATGGCATTGCCGATCGACGCAAATTGCGCAGGCAGACCGACAGGATTGAATGTCACGCTGTAGCCTAGAACGATGTCGTTCGGATTTGGATACAGAAGTCCATAAGTAACGATCGCCGAAGACGCGACGTTGAGACTTAGTCCCGGGTGTGAAACACCCCCCGATGCAGAGACTATGGTCATCTGGTGATCGCCGGGCAGGACGAGGTACTTGTTGAGAAAATTGATTGCGACTTTTCCGGATATCGAACCGGTGCCGGTCGCATTGATGCGGTCCGCAGTACTTGGGCCGAAATCGAGGTCGAGTTGATATGACGCACCGGATGACTGAACGATGTTGCCGGTCACCGCGCTCGTAAACACGTTATTGACCGCGCCCGGCGACATGATGCCGTCGTTGGTGAAGAAATTTCCAGTACCGACCATGACATTGGCACCCATATTGAACAGTGCCGCCGCCTTGTTGTTGATCGCATTGGTGCCGGTGCCGAGATTCACCGAGCCTGTCATGATTCCATAGTTATCGACGGTATCGTCGCCACTGGTTGCTGTCACCGCATTGCCAGCAACATGATTGATCGATGTGATTGTGCCGCGATTGGTCAACGTGTTCGTTGCGCCGTCAAGGAATCCGACGCCCGCACCGGTTCCGCTGCCACCGGTGATTGTCGTACCGGCCGTCACAGTGGCATCCATATTTCCGTTGCCCGTGCCACCGGCGCTCTGCACAAGCAAGGCAACCGAGTTAAGGCCAATGGCTGCAACGTCACGGTCTTGCGTGAGTGAAACACTTGCACCTGTCCCAGTGCCACCCGCCGTTCCCTGGAACATCGGGTCAAGGCCAAGTAAATCGCCGGACTTTCCGACAACGCCGCCGCCACCACCGACGCTTTGCACGAATACACCTGCGGCATTGTCGCCGGTCATGATGATAGAGCCGTGGTTGACGACGCTGACTGTGCCGCCGTTGCCGTTGCCCTGCGCCTGAAGCGCGAAGGTTGCTGCGCCGTCAGCGGTCGCAATGCCGCCGCCACCACCGACACTCTGGGCAAACAGACCGACAGAGCCCGCGCCGGTCATGACAATCGTTCCGGTCGATGAGTTGGTGATTGTGACGTCACCGCCGCGACCGACCGAACCGCTCCCGCCACCAATGGGGACGACAGCGCCAATCGTTGCAGCGATCGCCGAGCCGCCTGAGCCGCCGCCGCCACCGACACTCTGCGCAAAGATCGCGACCGAGTTGACCCCCGTCGTTGTAATGGCGCCATTATTGGTCACGGTGATCGTGCCGCCATTGCCGCCATTTCCGCCCGTGCCGCCGACAGCGACTGTACTACCGCCTACAGTTCCCGAGACCGTCAGCGCGGCGCCGCCATTACCGCCGCCGCCGCCGACGCTCTGCGCAAAGATCGCAGTCGAGCCCGCGCCGGTTGTCATGATCGTTCCGGTCGAGCGGTTGGTAATCGTGATGTCCCCGCCGTCTCCGCTCGAACCACCACCGCCGCCAACACCGATTCCAACGGGCGCTACAGCGCTATAACTGCCGGATGTCCCGCCGTTGCCGCCGCCACCGCCAATGCTTTGTGCGAAAATACCGAGCGCAATCGCGCCATTTGTGCGGATCGCGCCATAATTGTCGATGGTAATTGAACCGCCATTACCGGATGATGCGCCGTTACCGCCCACCGACATCGAAAGCCCCACACCTGCCGACACAACGTTGCCGCCGCCGCCGCCGCCGCCGCCCACGCTCTGCGCGTAGATGCCATAGGCCATGTCGCCAGATGTGGTAATTGTACCCGTCGCGGAGTTCGTGATCGAAACCGCACCGCCATCACCGCTCGAACCACCAGAGCCGCCGAATGCCATCAAGCCGTTGGCCGCGGCGCCGCTACCACCGCCGCCGCCGACGCTCATGGCCATGATGCCGTTTGCGTTTGTTCCGGTTGTTACGATCGCACCGCTGTTGGACACGGTAACGAGGCCACCTGCGCCTGAATTGCCGCCTGTACCACCGATTGCGAGCAAGCCCGATGAAGCGCGCGCCGACCCGCCACCGCCGCCGATGCTCTCAGCCATGATGGCATGAGATTGCTCTCCACCTGTCGTGATGGACGCGTGGTTGGTTACAGTTACTGCGCCACCATCACCACTTCCGCCGCCGTCGCCGCCAACCGTGATGATACCGAGCAAATCGCCGCCGCCACTACCGCCGCCGCCGCCAATGCTGGATGCATAGACACCGCGTGAATTGCGCCCGCTAGTAACGATATTACCGCCGGTTTCAACAGTAACGGTGACCGTTCCACCGCTTCCGCTGGAGCCGCCTGCGCCGCCGATACCTAATAAACCGACGATGCCCGGCGATGCATTGCCGCCGCTGCCGCCGCCTCCGCCGATACTCTGCGCCATGATCGCGTCGGAGTTGATGCCGCTTGTGGTAATTGCACCTGAACTCGTGACTTCGACGGTGTTACCCGCGCCGGAGTTTGCGCCCGTGCCACCGATTGCAATCTTCGGACTGAGTGGCGTCGCATTGCTGATCGGAATGAGGATGGTACTCGGATCGACAGGCAACGGTGTAAGGCCTCCGCCGAGACCTACCGACCCGTTACCGCCCTCACCACCACCACCGCCGATGCTCTGCGCAAGAATGCCGACAGAGTTGTCGCCCGTGGTTGTGATGTAGCTGTGGTTGGTAACGGTAACCGTGCCGGCGTCATTACCCGTGCCGCCGTTTCCACCCACCGCAATCGCGATATTGACGTTGGTGCCGCCACCGGGCGACGGACATATCGGAAGTCCGCAGGCCGCACCGAGCGCAAAGGCCAGCGAATTGGCCCGCCCACCGACGCCACCGCCTCCGCCAATGCTTTGAGCGAGGATGCCGTGTGCACCATCGCCTGTGGTCGAAATCCCACCGGTCTGGTCGATCGTGACATTTCCGCCGACGTTTCCAGAGCCGCCATTACCGCCGACGGCTACGGAGGCGTTGACGGTGTTGCCAGGGCTGCCCGCGGCAAAGCCCACCACCGCACTGATCGTTCCACCACCATTGCCGCCGCCGCCACCGATGCTCTGCGCCTGAATGCCGTAGGCACCATCACCCTGTGTGCTGAGCAGGCCATTGTTGGTGACATTGACCGTGCCGCCGATCCCACCCGTGCCACCGGATCCACCGATCGAGACACCCATATTGACGCTGGTAGCTGTGCCGCCAACACCGATCGCGGTGGCTACTGAGAAGCCGCCATTGCCGCCGCCGCCACCGATGCTTTGCGCGAGAATGGCCGTCGAGTCCGCTCCGCGCGTTGATATCTGGCCCGTGTTATTCACGGTTACAGCTTCGCCAATACCGCCGACTCCACCCGATCCACCGAGCGCGAAGTTCACATTGTACGAGTTGCGCTGGGCAAAGCCGCCCGCAAACGCGAATCCGCCGCTGCCGCCACCGCCGCCGATGCTTTGTGCGAGAATTCCGAAAGATTCCGAGCCGTTCGTCGAGATGCTGCCGTTGCGGGTCACGTTCACGATCCCGCCGTCACCACCGACGCCGCCGGTACCACCCACACTTAGCGCAAGGCTCAGGTTGGTGTTACAGCCGCAATCCGGGGCTGCGGTGAGAGACGCCGCAGCGCCAAAACCGCCCGTGCCGCCGCCACCGCCGATGCTCTGGGCAAATACTGCCGAAGACGTATCACCGGTCGTCGTCAGTGATCCCGTGCTGTTGACCGTGACGGTGCTCCCGTTGCCACCGGCGCCGCCCTTTCCGCCGACGGACGCCGTCAATGCACCCGACATTGCAGCGGTGTTGAATGCAAGGGCCATGCTCTGACCACCATCGCCACCTCCACCGCCGATGCTTTGCGCCAGGATCGCATTCGAGCCTTTGCCGCTGGTGAAGATGTTGTCCACGCTTGTGACACTAACAGTGCCAGCCTGACCCGCTGAACCTGCTGAACCACCCACGCTAACGCCGACGTTCACGAACGTGCCGCTTGTTCCTGCGGACAACGCGCCGCTGAAGCCGCCGCTACCACCGCCACCGCCGATGCTTTGTGCGTAGATTGCCGAGGCATCATTGCCTGCGGTCCGCATGGTCAGAGTCGTACCGAGCGTGGCTCCGACATTGCTGTTGACCACGACACTGCTCGCGTCTTGACCGCCGCCGCCACTGCCGCCGACACTGACGCTTGCCGCGCCGGGACCCGTGGTGAATGTTCCCGACACACTGAAGCCACCGTCGCCACCGCCGCCGCCGATGCTTTGCGCTTGAATGCCGCGCGCGCGATCACCGTCCGTGGAGACGGTGCCGGTATTGGTCACGGTCACCGATCCAGCCGTTCCGCCAAGTCCAGCCGAACCACCGACACTGACATCCACCGCACCGGTTTGCGCGCCAGCAGCGGAAACGCTGAAGCCGCCATTGCCACCACCACCGCCAATGCTCTGCGCCAGGATCGCTGTCGATCCTGCCGCTCTTGTGATGACTTGACCGTTACTCGACACATTGACATTGCCAGCGTTACCGCCGCCCGCGCCGCTGCCGCCGACGCTTACACCGGCCGCACCGGTGACGCCCGCACCGGCAGAGAACGCGCCGGACACGCTGAAGCCGCCATTGCCACCGCCGCCGCCAATGCTCTGCGCAATAATCGCCTGCGCATTCTCGCCATTAGTTTCGATATTGCCCGTGCTTGAAACAGAGACCGCAGAAGCCGTCTGCCCAGCGCCGCCGCTTCCTCCGAGACTGATACCAACCGACGCGGCCCCCGGCAGGCCGGGCGGCGCGAAGCTGAAGGCGCCGCTCACTGAGAACCCGCCGTTGCCGCCACCGCCGCCAATGCTCTGGGCCACAATACCACGCGATTGCGAGCCGAAGGCCGTAATCGCCCCATTGCTTGTGACCGATACGATACCTGCGGTGCCGCCACCACCACCGCTTCCGCCAAGGCCAATCGCCGCAGAGATAAGTCCGCCGCTGGCCGCAACCGAAAATCCACCGTCGCCGCCACCGCCGCCGATGCTCTGCGCAATGATCGCGTTGGAATCCCGTCCGGTTGTGGTGATTGCTCCAGTGTTGCTGACCGTCACGCTGGCGGCCGCGCCGCCGCTGCCACCCTTGCCGCCTAAACCAACGGTAACGCTGACCCCGGATAAACCGGCAGCGACCGCAAAGCCGCCATTGCCGCCGCCTCCGCCAATGCTCTGTGCCGAAATACCGTTTGATTGGCGACCGCTGGTAGAAATGGTCGCAGCCGTTGTAACGGTAACAGCCAGTCCAGCGCCGCCGCTTCCGCCGGAACCGCCAAGCGCAACCGCAGCCGAAAAATCCGTCGGCCCCGATGCACTGACGGCGAAGCCGCCATTGCCACCACCACCGCCGATGCTCTGTGCGAGAATGGCCGATGCGTAATTGCCGGATGTATTGATGTTGTAGGCCGGATTACCGCTTGTGCCCTGCACGGTCACCGCACCACCAGCGCCACCCGCACCACCGCTACCACCCATTGCAAGGCTGAGTACGCTTGTCGTGAACGCAACCGAGTTGCCGCCGTTGCCGCCGCCGCCGCCTACGCTCTGCGCCTGAATGCCGACCGAATTGACGCCCAGCGTCGTAATAGAACCGCCGTTGCTGACGGTGACATTTCCACCAGTGCCGCCGCCGCCTCCGGTGCCACCGAAGGAAAACGTTCCGCCGGACGTTCCACCATTACCGCCGCCGCCACCGATGCTCTGGGCAAGAATGCCCTGAGAATCCGCACCGCTGGTGCTCAGTGTCCCCGTGTTGCTGACTGTGACGACGCCGCCCGGGGTCGTCGACGCACCGTTGCCGCCGAGTGAGACAAGACCACCCGAATTGCCGCCATCGCCGCCGCTACCGCCCACACTTTGAGCAAAGATCGCGATCGAGTTTGCCGCACTCGTGCTTATTGCACCGCTATTCGTGACCGAGACGTTGCCACCATTGCCGCCGCTGGAGCCGCTGCCGCCCAGCGACACGAGACCACCGGAGCTTCCGCCTCCGCCACCGCCGCCCCCGATGCTCTGAGCAAAGATGCCGTAGGATCTCGCCGCATGGGTCGTGATCGAGCCCGCGTTGTTGACCGTGACAGCACCGCCATCGCCGGCGCTAGCACCGCTACTGCCGAATGCAACGACTCCGTACGAGCTTCCGCCGCTTCCAGCAAAACCGCCGATACTGGCGGCGTAAATGCCGTTGGAATAGGCGCCGAACGTTTCAATGGAGGAGCCCGCGAGGGTCGTCACATTGACCGTGGATCCGTAAGCTGCACCACCGCCACTGCTCGATCCGCAATAAATTCCAGAGCAGTCGCCGGCAGAACCGCCCGCACCACCGCGGCTGACTGCGCTAATGCCATTGGCATCGCTGCCATTGGTTCGTACTGACCCGCTGAGTGTCACGGCGACGGCGCTGGCGTGTCCGCCTTCACCGCCATTGCCACCACTGCCACCGACACCGGCGGAATCGCCGCCATTGCCGCCGTCACCGCCAACGCTGGCCGCAACAATGCCAGCCGCTCCGTTGCCTGTTGTGGAGATGGCACCTGTCGCCGAAACCGTGACCGCGCCACCCGCACCACCATCGCCACCGCCGCGTCCATTACCGGCGACATACGCATCGCCGCCGCTGCCGCCGTTACCACCGCGCGACGTAACAACAATCCCGGATGCATTCGTCGTGACGATAGCGCCCGAACTTCCAACGGAGGGATTCGCACCCGGTTGCGAATAGGTCAGCGTTAGATTGTTGCCACCGTTGCCATCATCGCCGGGCTGAGTTCCAATTCCGACGCCTCCATTCCGGCCGTTACTTCCGTCGTCAGCGCGCGCATTAAGAGCTAGTCCGGAAATGCCACCCGATGGCGTAACGTTCGCAGTCAGAGCATTGACATTGAGGGTCGTGACAGAGTTACCGTCGTAACTGACACCACCGGCAATGTTTCCGGAACAATTGACGACGCCGTCACATGCCGCCGATGCGGGCAAGGTCGCCACGCACAGGCACGCGAAGCCGAAAACGGCCGCCAGTGCTCTCCGTGCCGATCCACCCGCCAAGCCCACAATGTCCCCGAGTTCAAGTCACGCCCCTGCCGTCCGGTTGGTCCAGACTGCTTGATTCATCAGCATTTTTGCACTTTTCCGGAAACCCTGTCGTCTCATTGCGCGCACGCAGCGACGATTTTGAGCCTGTCTATCCGACCGGCAGTCCGCAGCCCATCAATGACCAAATCAAGCATCCAAGGATGCCTGATGTCGGCGCTGCATCGTCGGAAACCTGGACACTGCTTTGCGCGTCCAAAGGAATTATTCCATCTATACGAGCCGGAGTTCTGGTTTGTCGCTTGTAGTAAAACGGGCTCTATTTCGTGTCGCGCCTCATTCCAACCCAAGCGGCCATTGTCGCATCGGCGAAGACCGCTGAACTTTGAGCGTTATCACAAATTTTGGCTCGTCGTTGGCTTGCAAGCCTGCCGCCGCCGAGTTGCTGCCAAATGCGCCGCTCACAGCTCCAAAGCGATGCCCCACATACCACCGCTTCAGGCACCGGCGCGATTTTCGGGTGAGATTGATGCTTTGGTGCGTGATGCTGGCACGAATCGAACCGAGAGATCTTATCTCTCCATAATTGTCGGGACCGCATTCCAGCGCCATTCGTCCCACACAGAGATTCGACTGCATGGGATGAACGGCGCTGAAATTCTCAACTTATGCTAGCGTCCAACAAACTTGGGCGCGCGCTTTCCGTTGAAAGCCTCCACCCCCTCCTTGAAGTCTTCCGACTGCCGCAAACGACTGTAGCAATGGCCTTCCAGTTCAATTGCAATGGCGAGCGTAGAATCCTCAGTGTCATTCAGAAGCTTTTTTGCAGTACGCTGCGCAAGCGGTGAAAAACTCCGTAGCTCATCCACCAGCTTGTCAGTCGCCTTCTCCAAATCCGCATCGGGAACGCATTCCGTGGCGATCCCCCACTCATGCGCCTGCTTGCCGGGAATGCGCTTGGAGCGCATCACGATGTCCTTGGTGCGCGTAATCCCGATCATCTTCTGAAGCCGTGCAGAGCCGCCAGACCCGGGAATTTGGCCGAGTTTCTGCTCCGGCAGCGCATAGAATGTCGTCTCTGATGCGATCCGGAAATCACAGGCCAACGACAGTTCGAAACCGACGCCGAAACAATATCCTCGATTCGCGACGATCACCGGTTTGGCGCAGCGCGCGGGAGCAGCAATATTCCAAGCCAGTTTTGAAACATGCTCAGGCGTCGCTTCCATGAAGCCACCAATATTGCCGCCACTCGAAAAATGTTCGCCAATCGATCTGACCACAATAACCCTCACACGCGGGTCGTCATCAAGGGTCTCGAAGACCAACCGAAGCTGGTCTCGCTGCGGCATCACGACAATATTATAGGGCGGTCGATTAAGAATAATGTCCGCACGCTCGTGTGCCTCGTCGAGTTCAACCTGAAAGCCATCAAGCTTTGCAAGCCGCGGATCGATGAATGTGTACTGTGATGCCATCAGATTTTTCCTTCCGTTATGAATCCCGCGATTCAGGCCGCGTTTGAGGGGGGCGCGCGTTCGGGTTCGTATTCACCGTTTACGAGCATGCGCCGAAGCAATTTTCCGACAGGCGATTTTGGAATCGCATCGACAAAGATGAACTTGCGCGGGCGCTTGAAGTTGGCGAGGTTCGAGGTTCGGCAAAACTGATCAAGCTCCTGCTCGGTCACTGCTGCGCTCCGCTTCACGAACGCCGCGACGATTTTTCCCCATTGCTCGTCGGGAAGACCAACTACGGCGACTTCCGACACCGCGGGATGCAGAGAAAGACAGCTTTCGATCTCCACGGGCGAAACGTTTTCTCCACCCGTGATGATCATGTCGTCGACGCGACCAGTTACAAACAAATCGCCATCTTTGTCCCTAAAGCCTGTATCGCCCGTGAAATACCAGCCATTCCGTAGCGATCTGGCATCCGCGTCGGGACGGCGCCAATATCCTTCGAATGCCTCATCGCTCGCAAGCAGTGCGACGATTTCGCCTTCTTCGTTGGGATCAGCAACATCCTCTGCAGATACAGCATTCAGCTTGGCGACCCTGACGTGCTGATTGATACCTGCCTTGCCTGCTGAACCGGGTTTGGCGACTGCGTTCTGTTCAATGGTGAAAGTGTAGATTTCCGAAGAGCCGTAGTGATTGACAAATAGATCGGGTTGGAACGCATCGTTGAGCTTCCTGAGGAGGCCATCGGTCATCGATGCACCAGCAAAGCCAAGTTTTCTCACGCTTGAGACATCGCGCCTCGCAAATTCGTCGTGATAGACCAAATTATGATAGAGCGTCGGAACCAGATAAAGGTTCGTGATCCTCTCTGCTTCGATGATTGCAAGCGCCTGTTGCGGGTCATAACGGGGAAGGCAAATATACGTCCCCCCGATCAAAGACATGGCGATGAGAGACCTCACACCCATGGTATGATACAGCGGCATAACGCCGAGGGTACGCTCGCGACGCCCGTATAAGTTCTGCGCGACATGCGCAACGCCTGCCGCCCGTTCCGCGCGATGCCGTCGTGGCACACCTTTTGGCCGGGAGGTCGTTCCCGAAGTATACAGCATGATCGACCAAGCATCCGCGCTGACACGCGGTGGAACGTTCTGAGTCTCCGTTGCGATCATATCGGCAAAGGAAACTAGATTCCCGCTATCTTCGACATCATCTCCAATCCCGATACGTCGCAATTTGGCGGCACGGCTGGAGTTCAATACCGCTTCGGCGGAGACATCCTGAAAAACGAGCGCGCAGGCCTCCGAATTCTCGATGCAAAAATCGAGTTCATCAACCTTCGCGCGCCAATTGATCGGCGTGATGACAATTCCAGCCAGTTGGCAAGCCCAATGAATCGTCGCCGCTTCCCACCTGTTTTGGAGAACGGTAACGAGATGATCGCCCGGCCTGAGACCCATCCTGTCGAAAGATGCGACAACAGATGAAATTTTCGAGAACCATTGACGATAAGTCAGCCGAAGATCGCCATCCACGATCGCTATTGCGTTTGGATCGCGTGCGACGCTGGCGATAAAGCTGCTTCCCAGATCAAGCATCGGCCTTCTCGTGCATTTGAATTTCGGCGAGTTCGGCCGCCGCTTCGAGCGCTGCGCGAATGATGGGGGAATACCCGGTACAGCGGCAAAGATGGCCACTCAGCAGACCGCGAATCTTGCTCTCATCGGGCGATGGGTTGTGTTGCAGGAAATGATCGAGCGACATCAGGATGCCGGCCGTGCAGAATCCACATTGCAGCGCGTGGTGCCGCCGGAATGCTGTCTGCAGAACGCCGAGCCGGTCAGCCGATGGAGCTATCCCCTCTACTGTGCGCAAATCGCAACCGTCGGCCTGCATCGCGAGCGTAAGACAAGCCCGCGTCAGCATGCCATCGACGATGATCGTGCAAGCGCCACAAACTCCATGTTCGCATCCGACGTGGGTACCAGTCGCGCCAATCTGCTGACGGAGAAAATCGGACAACAACATGCGAGGCTCCGCCTCGCCCTGAACTTGCCTGCCATTCAGCGTAAAACCCACCAGGTGACGGCGCATGGACTGCCAGCGGCTCATGACAGAACCTCCCGAACCAGATCTCGACCGATGCTGCGCACCAGGTCTCGCCGGTAACGCGCCGTTGCGTGAACGTCATCGCGCGCTTCGAGCTCATATGCAAAAGCGTTGAGCGCATCGTCGAGTGCACTCCCTTCGAGATGAGACCAGTCGCGGGCGATGGGGACATCTGCCACGCCGCCAACCGCCAGCCGAACACCTCCCGGTATCGCCACGGCTGCGCAAGCCACTATTGCAAAGTCTCCATGACGGCGCGCTACCTCGCGAAACGCACACCGAGCGGTGTTGACGGGAAACGATACCGCTTCAATCATTTCGTCACTGGCGCAACCGGTCGCCATCATGCCCACGAAGAATTCTTTAGCCGAAAGCCGCCGCCGTCTTTTGGCGCTGCGAAGATGAACTTCGCCGCCAAGTGCAATCATCATGAGCGACATTTCAGCGCTGGGATCGGCATGCGCGATCGAACCACAGATAGTGCCGCGGCTACGCGTCTGCTGATGCCCCGTCCATGGCAATGCCATTGAGATCAGCGGCAATGTCTTTGCGAGTTCGGGCCAGGCCAGCAGCACCGCCTGCCTGACACCCGCACCAACCGTCACTCTGTCAGCTTTGGCCTCAACGCGACCGAGTTCACTCACCCGCATAATGTCTACAATACTTTTGGGTTTCGCGAGACGCATATTCAGCATCGCCATGAGCGACTGCCCACCCGCCATGATCCGCGCATCGCTGCCTTCGTTGCGAAGAGTTTCGAGCACTTCGCCAATTGATTCCGCACGAACGTAATCGAAAGCTGCCGGCTTCATGATGGCCGTCCAAACAAACGTCGCAGCCTGCTTAATATCGACGGGAAACTCGATGCCGGACTTCCGCCAGCCCGACGGGCAAGGGCTGCAAAGAATTGCGCGATGATGACGCGCGTTGCGCCGTCGAGCAGCCGTCCGCCAATGCTCGCGACTTTCCCGCCAATAGCTGCGTCGTAGACGTAGGTCATCCGCGTTCCGCCCTTACCATCTGGCATCAGCGTGATACGTCCTTCGCCCCCGCCAAATCCAAGCGCGCCTTCGGCCGTACCGCCGAGCGTGACGGCATGGGGAGGATCGAGATCCGACAGCCTGACGTTGGCGCGATACAGACCGGTGACCGGCCCTATGCCGAGTGTCACATCGGCACGGAAATGCGTGTCTGAAATTTTCTCTACGCTTCGGCAGCCCGGAATAACGGCTTTCAATGTCTCGGGATCGAGCAGCATATTCCACACGCGCTCGGGCGGTACGCCAACCAACGCACTGCCCTCGCCGTTCAAACGCCGATCGTTGCCGGATTTCGTCGCTTCAAGCGGTCGTCCAGCAGGCGCTGCAATCTCAGCGCCACGCACAATGTCCGCAAGTCGAGCCGGGACCAGGGGGAGAACGATATCCTGCGTTCCAAGTGCATCGGCCACCGCATTGGCAATGCAAACCGGCGTGGACATGCAATTTCCCTCGCCGACGCCCTTTGAGCCGAGCGGCGTGAACGGCGACGGCGTCTCCATATGCAAAATCAGCGGCTCAGGAACTTCCGTCGTCGTTGGCAACAGATAGTCTGCAAATGTGCCGGTGAGAAAGCTGCCGTCGGGCGCATAGGCATATTCTTCGTATAAAGCGGCGCCCAGCGCCTGGGTAAATCCTCCGCGAATCTGCCCATCAACCATCCCCGGATGAAGGATCGTGCCGCAATCGTGCATCGTCACATAGCGGTCTATGCGCGTCGCCAGTGTGGTGCGATCGATTTCGATACCGCAGAAATCAAAAATGAACCCATGGCACAGTGACGAATTGATATGGTCGTGTTCATCCGGCGCGGTCAATTCCGGCGGCGTCCAGAATACCGTTTCCCGGATCGCGTTGCCGACATCGTCCGGCAATGATCCGGGCGACCAATGGCTCAGCGCCGCAAGGCGCGAAAATGATATTTTGTTCTCAGGGTTAGTCTTTGATGACACGCTGCCGTCAACAAAGACAATGTCAGACGTTTCTACGTTCAACTGGCTTGCGGCGATACGCGCCAGCTTCGCCGCAAGCCGTTGCGCCGCGATCCGGGCAGTTCCCGCGACGGCCGGTGCGAAGCGGCTAGCATAATTTCCCGATGCGATTGACCAGGCGTCCTTTGCAGTATCGAGTTCGGTATTGACGCGAATATCTTGGGGAGCGAGGCCGAACACATCGGCGATGACTTGCGAGAGCACCGTCCGGTGACCCTGCCCTTGAGGGACGGACGCAACATGCACCGAAACAGCTCCGACCGGATCGAGGCTTACCGTTGCCGTGGCCTGCGCTCCGTTCTTTGGGCCGGCCTTGCGGCGCTCCGCCGCCGTCAGCACAGTCGTGATGTAACCCATGTTCGAGACGCTGGGTTCAACCACCGCAGCATAGCCAATGCCGTAAAGCCGTCCTTCGGCGCGGGCCGCATCGCGCCGCGCCTTCAATTCATCAAGCGCACCGTGTTGAACGCCACGCGCGATCGCTTCCTGATAGTCACCCGAGTCGAGCAATGCACCGGTCGCTGTGCGATACGGGAACGCGCCAGCGGGAATGAGATTGCGCTTGATAACGTCCAGCGGATCGAAGCCGAGTTCAATAGCGATCCGATGCACCAGCCTTTCAAGCGCGAAATAAACCTGCGGCCCTCCGAACCCCCGGTTCAACCCTGTCGGCGTCTTGTTAGTGACGACGACCCTGTTTCTGACCGCAACATTGCGAATGTCATAGGCACCGGTGAGATTACCGTGCATCCGGTACAGGGTCGCTGGTTCTGGCGCACGCAGATGCGCGCCGCAGTCTTCAACCTGATCCCAATCCAGAGCAAGAATCCTACCGTCAGCCGAAACGGCCGCCGCAATGGTGGTTGCACGATTGGTGGCAGAGACCGAAGCAGTGAGATGTTCGAGCCGATCCTCGACCCACTTCACCGGGCGGCCAGCGGCCCGGGACGCCGCGGCAACCAACACAATGTAAGGAAATACACCTTGCTTGACGCCGAAACTGCCACCCGAGTCCGGCGGTGTCCGCAACCGCAGGCGATTACCGGGCACCTTGAGCGCGCGGGATATCACCGCGTGAATGCTGAATGGTCCTTGAAAATTTGCCAGAACGTCGAACGAGTCCTCCGACGGATCGTAATCGGCAACCACGCCATAGGTTTCAATCGGCGTACAAGAGTTACGTGGATATCTGATATCGATCGAAATGCGATGTGCAGCTTCGGCGAAGGCCTGCTCCGGATTGCCGTAACGAAAAGTACGATCGCTCGCCAGGTTGCCATCGAACCCCTCGTGCAAAGCCGGAGCGTCCGGCAACAACGCGGCAAGAGGATCAACAATCGCTGGGCGTGCGCGATATTCAACTTCAATCAGATCCGCGGCGTCTTCCGCCATGTAGCGATCTGACGCGACAATGATCGCTACCGGTTCGCCAACATACCGTACGCGCCCAACCGCTATAGGCCAGCATTCGACCGGCGCTTTAACGCCCACGACAAGACTGGCGGTCATTTTCTTGATATCTTCGCCAGTCAAAATCGCTGCAACACCGGGAGCAGCCCGCGCAGCAGACGCGTCGATCGTAACAATATCGGCATGAGCATGGGGCGAACGCAAAATTGCAGCGTGTAGCGTCCCCGGGCGAGTTCCCAGATCGTCGATGAAACGCCCGCGCCCGGTCAGAAGAGCTGCGTCTTCCACGCGTTCAATCGATCGGCCGATCCAAGGACGATTGACGTCAGCATCCGCTATTGAAGAGGCGGCACGCGCCATCCTGAAACAAACTCCCGATCGCGCTTCTTACTTCGCGCTTGCAGACTTTTGTCAGGACAGCGGGAGAACAGACCATACCGGTCTCTCTCAGGACTTACCAATCAGTCTCATTTCATGATTGATGCGTTGCAAACATCAGCTCGCGAGACGCGAAACATTGCGAAACTCGCGAGGACCGACGCCCGCGTGATTGCGAAAGAAGCGTGTAAAATGCGCTGGCTCGGAAAATCCGAGACGCTCACTGATTTCGCCCACAGTCACATCCTGATGGAGGACGGCGTCCATTGCCTGCTCCATTCGCACGACGTTCAAATAGACTTTCGGCGGCACACCAATCGACGACTCAAAGAGCCTAAAAAAATGCGCGCGCGATAATCCAGCGCCCTTCGCGAATTTGTCGATACTAGTGACGTTGCCGACATCGGCGCGCATCGCTTCAGCGACACGTTTGATGCGCCAGTCCCGGCCGGACACATTCATTTCCCTGATCGATACAGGAAAGGTGCGCCACGCCGTAAATCGTTCAATTACCGCTATCATCAAATCGGAGAGTAATGTCTCGTGTGAAACGACGCTATCCGGGCGCGCCATCATCTCCGTGGCGAGATCCATCGAAAGTCGACGGATACGTGGGGATACTTCGCCCGAAGGCTGCCCAAAAAAGCCTGGCGAGCCACTCGCACCCCAACCGGGGCGGAAATCCTTCAGCCATCGCGGCTCGACGTATAACGCGAGAATAAGAGTGCGCGGCCGACTGGGATTATGGACGTAAGCGTGAGGCTGCCAGCCATCGACCAGCACGGCAGTGGTGTCGGTCAGTGGACAAACCCGATCGCCGACGGAAAATTGCGTATCCGCACCCTCGACTTTGAGCAGAACATGGCAATGCGGATGGGCATGACGCACCAACGAGCAATCCATGTCGAGCAGCGCAACCCTGCCAAATGCTCCATGAGCGATACGCAACGCCGTCGACATACGAGCCTCCCGCCCTGGTGTCGAAAGGAAAACAAGCCTGCCCGATCCCCATCGGGTGCAGCTAAGATGACTTCCAATCCTAATGTCGATCGCCAAAACTGCCAAGCGTCTCGTAATCGAGGTCGAACTCTCGCAGGCGTGGAAGAAGCCCATTTGGCGCTATTTTAGCGACCTCCTGCCAACGTGAACGTCCATTTGTCGCACGTCAGTTCCCTACACGGCGATCGCTTCCAGCAGGCGGGCCTTATCCATTTCGTCTTTGGCGCTGCCGGTGAACACAACGGCCCCTCGTTCGATCGCATAGAAGCGATCGGCAACACCGAGCGCGACATGGACGTTCTGCTCGACCAGCAAGATCGTCGCCCCCTCCGCCTTCATTTCTTCGATGATAGCGAAAATATCAGCGACAATCATCGGCGCGAGCCCCTCGCTCGGCTCATCGATCAGTGCGAGCCGTGGACGTCCCACCATCACGCGAGCCATAGCCAGCATTTGCTGTTCCCCGCCCGACAGGGTGGTACCGGCCTGACGTCGTCGCTCAGCCAACCGCGGCATTCGCTGATAAATGCGCTCAACCTCTGCGTTTTCATCGGCACGCGAACGGCCGGCGCGCTGCATCAAGCCGAGCTTGAGATTTTCCTCGACGCTGAGACCGGGAAATATTCGTCGGTCTTCCGGCACAAAACCTACGCCATGACGGCAGATACCATCCGGCGCGAGACCATCGAGACGCTCGCCATCGAGCGTGATCGTACCCCCACTCGGCGTAACCCATCCCGCAATCGTCTTCATCAAAGTCGTCTTGCCGACGCCATTGCGTCCGAATATTCCGACCACCTCTCCGCGCTTCGCGTCCATACTCACGCCCTGAATGACGTGAGAGAGGCCATAATGAACCTGGAGATTGTCGATGCTGAACATCACGCGTGTCCGAAATAGGCGGCCTTAACGGCCGGATCGGCCCTAACAACGGCCGGCGCGCCTTCGGCAAGCTTTTTACCCTGATGCATCACCACGATATGGTTCGAAATATCCATGACCACGCCGATGTCGTGTTCGATGAGCAAGATAGTCACGTCACGCGACAACGCTCTAATAAGATTAGCCGTATCTGCCGTATCCGCATGACTCATTCCCTGTGTGGGTTCATCGAGCAGAAGGATCGAGGGTTCAGCGGCAAGCGCGACGGCGATTTCGAGACGCCGTTGTTCGCCATGCGATAGCGCCCCGGCCAATTCGCCGATCTTGGATGCGAGCGAGAAACGCTCGATCAAGGTTTCCACGCGCGCCAACGCCAAACCACTGCGGCGAACCGGCAGCAACAGTCGATTGGCGGCTTCGAGCCGTTGCGCCGCTAGTCTCAAATTCTCGAAAACCGTGAGCTCGAAGAACAGGTTCGTAATCTGGAATGAGCGGCCGAGACCGGCGCGCTGCATCAAATAGGGCGCGCAGCCGGTGCGATCGACTCCCCCGAGCATGACGCGGCCCGAATGTGGCCGAATCAAACCGCTGATCAAATTGAACAGCGTCGACTTTCCGGCGCCGTTCGGGCCAATTACCGTTGTGATTGCATTTGGTTCGGCAGAAAAAGATACACCATCCACCGCGCGAATGCCGCCGAAGGCGACACCAAGGCCCTGAACCTCAAGAACAGCAGTCATCGCTTGCCCCCACCCAACCGGAGCTCGATCCAAGGCCTGACGAGCCCCATCAAACCCTTCGGCAGGAAGATCACGGTCGCCATGAACAAGATACCAATGAGAATAAGGTGATGTTCGGTAATCGAGCCGATAATCGACTTCAGCACAGTGAGAATAACGCTACCGTACAGCGCACCGGCTAGTGTACCGACGCCGCCCGTGACGACAGTGATGACGGCATTACCCGACGTTGCAAAGAACATAAGCTCAGGAGATACGAACCCACGCAGCATGGGATAGAGCGCCCCAGAGAGCGACGCGATGACTGCCGCTAATACATAAGCCGCAACCCGCGCATTGCGAGTTGAATAACCCAAAAATGGCACGCGCCGCTCATTGGCACGCAATGCCACAAGAACTCGGCCGAAGGGCGTGTCGAGAACGTAGGCGCTGGCCAGGTAAAGAATGACAATAAATCCAAGCGTGAAAATGAAGAAGCTGGCCGGAGCATTTGACATAATCGTCCCGACACCAAGATGGATCGGCACGATCGGAACGCCAATCAGCCCGTCAGACGCGCCAAGCGATCGGGTGTTGTAGACAGCACGTGCGGCAACTTGCGCGAGACCGAAAGTAACGAGCGCGAAGTAGACACCGCGCACACGGTTGGCGATCAGGCCTGCGATCGTGCCGACAATCAAGGCCGCAACCAGAACGACGCCCATTGCAGTCCAAAAAGATGGAACTTCCTTCAGAATTAATGCGGAGATGTAAGCTCCCATTCCGAAATAGAGAGCCTGACCGAGCGACAGCAGCCCCGTATATCCGAGCAGAATATCGACCGAGAGCGCGAGGCCGGCAAAAATCAATGCCTCGGTGGCAAGCCTCAGAAAGAATGTGTCTCCCATCGCCGCGCCAATAGCGGCAAAAATCAGCGCCACAATCACGAAGACGGCAACCAGAACATGACTTGCCCGCATCGATAGACCGAGACGATCGGCCATCTCGCGACGTGGCGGCACCTCGGGACTATCCATGGCCAAGCCGCCCGAACAAACCTTGTGGCCTCACCACGAGCACCAGCACCATGATGCTAAAAACAATCGGATCGCTCCAAACCGGCGAAACGATCAAGCTGGAGATTGCTTGTACTTGCGTAATTAGAAGACCTGCAACGACTGCGCCCGTAATCGAGCCCATCCCACCGACAATCACAACGGTAAATGCGAGGAAGATGAAATCGCGGCCCATAGTTGGGAATACCGAATAGATCGGCGCAAGAAGTACTCCTGCGAGACCAGCGAGCGCCACACCCAACGCGAAGGTGAGCGCAAAAACACGGGACACCGGCACCCCGAGCGACGCGGCCATGTTACGGTCGAACGCAGCGGCTCGCACAAGCGCGCCGAGCCGCGTCTTGTTAATCACGATCGCGACAGCCGCGACGATGGCGAAGCCAATGACAATCAAAAACAAACGATACTTCGGAAGCAGAACTCCCATCACCTCGATCGCGCCTGAAATCGGCGTTGGAGGCCGCTGAGTGTTCGAGCCGAACACAACCTTCAGGCCCTCTTCAATGACGAGGCCCAGGCCAAAAGTCAGCAGCAGCGTCGTGACATGCCGGTCAGGTAAATTGAACACCCGCTGGATTAAGCCCCGTTCGATTGCGTATCCGATCGGGAGCATCAACAGGGGAACGATTATAAGAAGCACCCAGAAGCTGATACCGGACGCTCCGAGTGCCAGCGCCAGATAAGCGCCAACCGCATAGAACTCACCATGGGCCATATTGATGACGTCAAGAAGACCGAAAATGATGGTGAGGCCCAGCGCGACCAGAACCACGGCAATCCCAAGTGCCAAGCCCGTAATCATTTGCGGCGCTAGGACAAATTGAACGTATTCAAGAAATCCGGTCATCCATCAAAACCACTGCGATCCACTATTATGCTCCTCGCTTTAGAACTCATAGGGGGGAACGCAATCTGTCTCTGATTGCGTTCTTGCCTACTCGTCGCAAGCGCCTAGATGAGAGCTTTTTCAGCGTCAGAAGCGCTTGCACTCGTCAGGACCAATGGCCTCTTCGCCACCGACATTGCCAACGATCTTGAATTGACCACCGTTGACCCGAGCCACGTACATGGGCTGGATCGCCTGATGATCTCCTGCTCGCATGGTCTTTTCACCCTGCGGTGTCATCCACTTGAGGTCCTTCATCGCGTCACGCACTTTATCGGTTTCGGTTGATTTGGCTTTTTCGACAGCGGCCTTGTAAAAATAAATCAGACCGTAGCTATCTGCTCCGTAAAGATCAGGATCGGCCTTGTTCGCAGCCTTAAATGCCTCGACGAACTTCTTGTTTTCCGGAGTATCGATCTGAGTGGAGTAGCCAACGCCTGTGCCGAAGCCATCCGCCGCTGCACCAATTGCCGCGATGTTCTGTGAGGTCACTGTGCCGGATGCGCCAACGACGAGAAGATTACCCAGAAGGCCAAAATCCTGCATCTGCGTGAGCAGACGGACGGTATCGTTACCCGCGACTGATGTATAAAGCACTTCAGGCTTTGCCTGGCGTAGCTGACCGAAGTACTGCGTGTAATCCTTACTGTCCAAAGGAGCGAAAACTTCCCCTGTCGAGACCGCACCGAGTCCTTCGATCGTCTTCTTGAACGTGGCGACTGTCGAACGACCCATTTCGTAATCCGGACCGAGGAAGAACACCTTGGCCTTCGGCTTCTGCTTCGCGACCCACGCGGCCAACGCAGTCGATTGCTGTCCTGCCTTGGCATTCACTCGGAAGACGTTCGGCGAACACTTGTCGCCGGTAATCGAGTCTGCAAATGAGACCGTA
Organism: Afipia sp.; assembly: GCA_017308595.1. Taxonomy (GTDB): domain Bacteria; phylum Pseudomonadota; class Alphaproteobacteria; order Rhizobiales; family Xanthobacteraceae; genus Afipia. The sequence goes on along the minus strand of JAFKER010000005.1, from coordinate 57,019 downwards.
GTCGCTATGAGTTTGCCAGCCCGCTCCGCGGTTTGCCCGACCGCGAGGGTCGAACCCGAATTAACAGTGCCGGTAAGGAAATCGACTTTCTGCACTTCAAATAGTTTTTCAGCCTTTTGCACCGCGACCGATGGATTTGCTTCTTCGTCCTCGAAGATCAACTGCACCTGACGTCCCATGATGCCGCCAGCGGCATTCACTTCCTTGGTTGCAAGCTCAAGCCCCCATCGAACCTGCTGACCAATCGGCGTGTAGGTTCCCGACAGCGGCGTAACGACACCGATCTTGATTGGATCTGCGGCTGCAGCTGGACCCGTCAGGGCGGTGGCCGTAAGCAGACCAGCCAGCATTGTTGTTTTCATCATCTCATTCATCTCCCTTAGAGCAGCGGTACGTCCGCTTGAGCGGAATTATCGTTATGGTTGGCCTGCAGGACGTTCGGACGAGCAACAACATCCACTGGCTGCAAGGCTAGATCGGATTGTCTTTCAGGCACCGGCATACGATTTGGGGGCGCTCACAACGGTGACCGGCAAAAGCCGCGATACCGCCCCCTCCTCCTACGCGTACTTGTCGACGCTTGGAGGTTATTTGCCGAAATGTTGTTGTGAGCCGCGATACCGCCCGCTCTTACAACTTACCAATCAGTCTCATTCAATTCGCTGCGACGCACAAACAGGCCCGCTCAATGGCTTCGTCCGCGCAAGACAGAAGCGGCGGCCGATCTTACAAAGTTGCCTCCGGTCGGCGTTATCAGCGAGTTAATGAACGACGACGGCTCGGTAATGAAAGGCTCGCAAGTCATCGAGTTCGCAGCCAGACATCGATTGAAGCACATCACCATCGCCGACATCGTTCGCTTCCGGCAAGGGCGCGAAAGGTTGATTGAACGGGTTTCCGCCGTGACGGCGGATAGCCCAATCGGCTCATTACAAGGCTACTCCTACCGCGCACCGTTCGACCCAATTCACCACGTGGCTTACGTCTACGGCGATATCGCCGATGGCAAAACGTGCTGACGCGGTTTTACAAGCCAAACATCGTACGCGACATGTTCTCGGGGCAGGCTCAGGCAAAAATGAGTGTCGTGCTTGAACGGTTCAGGAATAACGGAAGCGGCGTGCTCGTCTATTTTCGGGATGGCGCCGCCGGTGTCCCGCCGATCCCTATTGAATCGTCAGTTTCGATCGAAGCCGACCGTAACCGGCAGTGGCGCGAAATCGAGGCAGGCGCGCAGATCCTTCGGGATCTGGGCATCACATCGATCCGCCACCTCACATCCTCGATTCATCATTTTAGAGGATTGTCCGGCTTCGGCATCGAGATCGTCCGAAACGAAAGGCTTTAGATTTCGGGCGAAGGTCCACAGCACTCAACGCGCATCAGGTTAAACGTTTGACCAACACCAATGCGAAACGTGTTGGAAACCACGCATTCCATAACCACTCATTATGCGAAGTTATTAGCCATCGACGAGTCCACGCAGGTAAATACGGGCCCGCATACAATGACGTTCTCCTCGCAAGAATGCAGAATATCGAACCGGACGAGAGCCAACTTATCGAACAAAGGAACGTGTAAACTCGCTTTGCCACCATAAGCGACTGATAAAATTTTTCGTCATTTTCTTGTCAGTAGGTAACTGACTCCATTTCTTCAATTTCCTTATCAGTCAGCTAAGTGACGGATGGCCGTCAATTTTGCAGGCGTATGGCATCACCGCGCGGCAGCTATCTGCCGGCCTCCTCGAACAAGGTGAAGAATGGCAGGAAACCCGTGCGGGCGTGGCAGTTGATATACTCAAAGGAGGATGCAGCAGGCAGGATGAACACCTCGTGCCAGGTCACCACTTCCCGCTTCTCCTTGAACTTCCTGTTCGCAGCAATCGCGTGGCCGTAGATGGCCAGATGCGTCTCGTGAGACTTTGCCCACGCTTCGAGTTGCTCAAGCGACAGGAAGTACGCGAGCACCGATGTCTCGGAACGCCCCTGCCCCCCCGGGCCCACATTGGTCATGACACGCAGCGAGAGCGTGCCAGTTTCCGCCTTATGCTCTGTCAGGAAATCCATTCCGCGCATGAGTTTCGGTTGCAGGCTTTCATAATAATCGTCAGCCTGCTCCTTCCCGGCGCCCTCCCAGTACTGGCCGGATCGCAACGCGCACAGATTTTGGGGGGTCATCACGCGCAGTCTTCGTCCGCGACTTGAGACGTCCTTCGCCACCGGAGGCTGATTTCTCAACGGGCTTTCGAGCGGATCGATGGCGGAAATCGGCAGACGGTCGCGCGCCGCTCCAAAATAGCCGTTGGTCGTCATCGAGACGATAGCGGAGTCCGGCAACCGCGCGAGGCCGATGCGATACCACGGTGCCGAATAGATCGTCTCATGCCGGTCGTAAGGAACAGAAATCGTCTCACGCCAATAGCCTATCGCCGGATCGGACAGGCGCTCGTCGCCTGCGAGCCATGAAGAAAGTTCGGAGGACGCAAACCAGCGGCCGTTCGCCGTCGGGTCTGTCCAATAGCCGACAACCACGGCATTTGTCTCTCCAGCCTCGTCGCGAAATCGCATAATCTCGTGCGCACCGGGACCGTCCGGTGCGGCGAATGCTGCGGTCACGCGATCAAAGAACGCGCGCTCATCGTCCCAGGTGAGATCGTTGCCCTGAATCGCGAAGTAGTCCGACACCATTCCGGCGACGGGCTTCTCCCACCGCAAGGTATATCGCGGTGCCCTCGGTTCATGCCCTTCGGGCTTCCGAGCAGGGATGATCCTTGGATACTCGATGTGAAACACCATGGCATTTACTCCGACGTCTTCCCGACCACGGGCTGCATCGGCTGTTCGTTCACCATCAGCGTGAAAATGTCCGGCCTTGCGTAGTGGCCGACGGCATCAAAATCGAACTTTCCACGCGGAATGTCGTCGGTGTCGAGTTCCGCCGTCAAAATGGTTTCGCCGGAGTAATCAGGCCCGGCCACGATCCGCCCCAACGCATCGACGATCATGCTGCCGCCACGCATGAGAACATGGTCCGCATCATCGCTCAACCTGTTGTGCATGTCGGCCGGAAACTGCGCCCGCGTCAGGTACTGACATGCCGACAGCACGAAACAGCGCCCTTCCAGCGCGACGTGCTGCATGGTGGAAACCCAGCTATCGCGATCATCCGCCGTCGGCGCGCAATAGATGGCGATGCCTTTGCTGTACATCGCCATGCGCAGCATCGGCATGTAATTTTCCCAGCAGATCACCGATCCCATCGGACCGAAGGGTGTGTCCACCGTGTTGATGGTCGACCCGTCCCCAAAACCCCAGCACAGCCGCTCCAATGCGGTTGGCATCAGCTTGCGGTGCTTGCCGAGCAGCCGTCCGTTGTCGCCGAAATACAGCGCTGTGCAATGAAGCGTGCCGCCGTCACGCTCGATGACACCGATGGTGACAAACAGATTGGCCTCCTTTGCCGCCTTACCGATCACGTCCGTTTCCGGACCCGGAACATTGATGGCGCTGGCATGGTAGGCGGCAAATTCCTGCCGACCTTCCGGCGTGCGGCCGCCGAGATAGATGTGGAAGTCCGCGCCCTTGGGATATCCGCCAATGAAGGCCTCCGGAAACACCGCGACCTTCGCCCCGCGGCGAGCCGTCTCCGCGATCAGGTCGACTGCCTTGCGCACGGTCGCCTCCGTATCGCCGGCCACCGTCGACGCTTGCACCACCGCTGCCGTGAATTTCGTCATCTTCCGGATCCTTTCATATTCCCAGATAGGTGCGACGCACCTCGTCGTTGTTCTGCAGTTCGGCGCTCGTTCCCGACAGCGCCAGTCGTCCGCTCTCCAGCACATAGCCGCGATCGACAATCTTCAGCGCCGAACCGACATTCTGCTCAACCAGCAGAACGCTCACGCCGCTCTTGTTGATCTTGCCGATGGCCTTGTGCACTTCGTCCACCATCAGCGGGGCAAGCCCGTGACTCGGCTCGTCCAGCAGCAGAAGTTTCGGCTTCGCCATCAGTGCGCGGCAGATCGCCACCATCTGCTGTTCACCACCGGACAGCGTTCCGGCGAGTTGATGCTGACGCTCTCCAAGACGTGGAAACAATTCGATGCACGCCTTGAGTTCGCTTTCCTCGAAATCGGTGCGACGATGAAACGCTCCCATTACGAGGTTTTCCGTCACCGTCATGTCGCGGAAAACGTGACGCCCTTCGGGAACGCAGGCGATCCCCCGCCCCACTCGCCGGTGGCTCGGCAGCGCGGTGATGTCCTTGTTCTCGAACAGGACTTTTCCGCTGACGCGCGGCGCGGTGCCGGTGATGGCGCGGATCATGGTGGTCTTGCCCGCGGTATTGGCACCGAGCAGCGCGACCGTCTCGCCCGCATCGACGTGAAGATCGATGTCCGACAGCACCGGCCTTGGGCCGTAAGCGGCCGACAATCCTTCAATGCGCAGCATGAGAGCTCCCCAGATAGGCCGCGATCACCTGCGGGTCGGCCGACACCTGCTGCGGCGTGCCGTTCGCGATCAGCTTGCCGAAGTTCAGCACCAGAATGCGCTCGGACAATTCCATGATGGCGCGCATGTGATGCTCCACGATCATCAGCGTGATGCCGTCACGGTCTCGCAACGCGCGCAGCGACGCCATGATCGCAGTCATTTCCGTCGGCGTCAGCGCAGCCATGACCTCGTCCAGCAGGACGAGTTTCGGACCTGTTGCCAGCGCCCGCGCCACTTCGCCGAGGGCTTTCTGCGGAAAGGTGAGGTCGTCGACATCGGAATCGGCGTCTTTCAACAACCCGACCTTGGCGAGGCATTCATCCGCGATTCCGCGCGCGTCCTTGAGACTCGCGCGGCAAAGCGCGCCGATTACCACATTGTCCCGCAGCGACATGCCCGGAAACAGCGCCGTGTTCTGAAACGTCTTGGTCATGCCATGGCGCGCGATCCGGTGCGGCCGCAGGCCTTTCATCTGCGCGCCGCCAAACACGATCCGCCCTTCGGTCGGGCGCGTCAGCCCGGCAAGGGAATTGAACAACGTGGTTTTTCCGGCGCCGTTTGGCCCGATCAGACCGACGATTTCGCCGGACTGCACATTGAAAGTCACATCCGAGAGCGCCGTGAGACCGCCGAACCGCACGGTCACACCTGCAACATCGAGCAGTGCGGTCATGACGGCATCCTCCGCATCGAGAAGGAGATGGCGCTCAATCCCGCAGGCTTCCAAAGCACGATGGCAATCAGCATCATGCCGAAGATCAGCGGTGCGATGCCTGCCGCCTGATTGGAGAGATAGGCCGACAGCACCTCTTCCATGGTCACGATCACGACTGCGCCGAAGATCGGCCCCGTGAGCACGCCCACGCCGCCGACAATGGCGATCAGCGCAGCGCGGATCGAGATGCTCGTCGGATTGAACACGATGTCCGGATCGATGAAGAAATTGAACTGTGCGAACATAGTTCCGACGATAGCCGTCAATGCCGCCGAGATGGCGCTGCCGGTGAGCTTGACGCCGAGCGTGTTCACACCGGCAGCTTCCGCCGCATCCTCGCTCTCGCGGGTGGCGCGCAGCAGATAGCCGAGCCGGCCATGCGACAGGATCGCGAACACCACGCTGACCAGCACGAACAGGCCGACCAGAATAGGAACATACGGGCCCGCACCGCGAAACTGCATCATGGTCCATGAATTGCCGAGAAACGGCACGGAGACTCCCTGCGGCCCGCCCGTGAGACCTGTCGCAGCGGTCGCGAAAATCCGGCACGCCTCGCCGAACGCGAGGGTAGCGAGCGCGAAATACGAACCCTTGAGACGCATGGTCGGGATCGAGATCAGAAGCCCGACAACGCCCGCGATGGCCGCGCCGGCCAGCATCCCGAACCATGGCGAGATGCCGTAACGCAGCTGCAGAATCGTAGACGTGTAGGCTCCGATGCCGAAGAACGCCGCGTGACCGAGGGAAATCTGGTTGGCGAGCCCGCCCACGATGTTCCAGCACTGCCCGAGCGAGGCTGCCAGCAGCATCAGACAAACCACGCGCACGACATAGCCGCGCGGATCGAGCATCGCGCCCGCAACGAGCGCAAGTGCGGCCACCACCGCGATAATGATAAGAGATCGGGTCATCGCGATGCGCCTCCGAGCAGGCCCTGCGGGCGGAAGGTGAGAAGCGCAATGAAAATGACGAACAAGGCCAGGTTCTGGACCTGAATCGGCATCACCAGTGTCGAGAGCGACTGGATGATACCGACCGCAACGCCGCCGATGATCGCGCCCATGACGCTGCCGAGCCCGCCAAGCACAACCACGGTGAACATGAGAACCACATATTGCGCGCCCGAGGTCGGGCTCACCGATGAATAGGAGAGAATGATCCCGCCGCCGAACGCGGTGAGGCCGGTGCCGAGCCCGAACGCGACCATATAGACGCGCTTGGCATCGACGCCGAAGATCCCCGCCGCCATCGCATTCTGCGCGGTGGCGCGGATGGCTCGCCCGATCCAGGTGCGCGCCATCACCAGCCACAGTGCGACGGACACGACCAGCGCCATGCCGAATGCCGCGAGATACGGCACCGAGACAAAGAACGGCCCCAGTTGCAGGGATTGTGTCTGATACGGCGTCTGCACGGTGCGGAAATCCGCGCCGAACAGCAGCAGTGCGGCGTTTTCCATCACGATCAGAATGCCGACTGTGAGGAAAATCTGCGACACATGCGGCGCATTCATCACGCGCTGAATGAGAAACCGCTGAGCGAGCGCGCCGATCCCGAACCCGACAAGGAACGAGAACACGGCACCGATCAAAGGATCGAGGCCGAGATAGCGCCACGCGAACCATGCGGCATACATGCCCATCATCATGAATTCCGCTTGCGCAAAATTCACGATCCCCAGCACGCCGAACACCAGCGACAGGCCTACGGCGATGACGCCGTAGACCCCGCCGACAAGAACGCCGTCAATCAGCGCCTGGATGAATGCGATCACCGCGATAGCCCTTACTTGACGTCTTTGCCGTGCCACACCGGCGGAGCCTTGGCGGCTTCCGGCGGATAGACTGTCGCAATGTCCTCACCCTTCCACTGCACGAAGATCGGGAAGGCCACCGAGGTCAGGCCGTTGGCGTCGAACGCCGTGCAGCCACCGGGAAGACCCGCCGAAAAGCCGTCGCACTTCTTCAGCTTGGCGATGGCGTCACGAATCTTGTCCGGATCGCGCGACTTGGCCTCATCGATGGCCTTCACCATGTGCTGAAAGGCCGCGCCATACATCAACGCTTCGTGCGCCATGAACATGCCATGCTTAGCCTTGTAGCGGGCAGCAATCGCAGGCGCGTTGTCGTAGTTGGCTGGCGCAATCGAGAACACGCCTTCGGTGAATTCACCGAGACCCTTCTTGAAGTCCGGCACGATGTAGCCCGCCGCACCGCCGACGGTCGGGATATCAAGCTTCTGCTGCTTCATGGTGCGGATGATCATCAGCGCGTCGTTGAAATACGACACGGGGAAGACGAGATCGGCCCCCGAGGCGCGGATCTTGTTCACGAGCGGCGAGGCATCGGTGACGTTCAACGGATAGCTCTCGTCGAGCACGACCGGGATTTTCGCAGCAGCGGCCGCGTCGCGCAGCCCCTTGGCTTGCGCCGTGCCATACGCAGTGTCTTCGTAGAGAATAGCCGCCTTGGTGATGGGCTTGCCCGCACGCTTGGCGATTTCGACCGCATAGTCGAACTGCTTCTGGCCGATGGTGCTAGCCTTGTTCGACACCTGGAAGATGTACTTGTAGCCGCGGCTGGTGATCTGGTCGGCGAAAGAATGGGTGATCATCGGAACGCCGAGACGCTCCGTCACTTCGGATGCAGCAAGCGTGGTCGAACTCACGAACGAACCGACGATGCCGACGACCTTGTCCTGACTGACCAGCCGCTGCACCGCAGCTGCCGCCGCGTTCGGCGCGGGCACGTCGGCATAAACCAGTTCCACATCAGCCCCGAGCGACTTGATGCCCCCCGCGGCCTTGATGTCTTCCAGCGCAAGCTCGACGCCGTTGCGCGTGTTAATGCCGAATTGCGAGGTCGAACCGCTGAGCGGCACCAGAACTCCGATCTTCACGGGCTCGGCGGCTGGCGCATATTCAAAGCTCGCCCCAAACGCCGCAATGCCTGCGACCGCTGCCAGTATGGATTTTCCGAACATTACGCTCCCCTCTTATGTCACGATACTTCGACACTATCATGTCATTGCAATTTCATTATGCTGATTTATTCAGCAAATAAAGCAATATTTGGTCACATATATTGTGTCAAAAATTATCGACAACACTGCAGAGAGATGATGTCCCGCGCATCGCGGCTATGAAGCTGCGTCGTCAGCGCTTTTCTGCTCCAGCCAGGCCGCGAAGCTTTCGCGCACCAGCTCGAAGCGGTCGTTCGAGCGCACATACTGAAAGCCCGTGAGACGACCGACCGGGCTGTAACGTGCATATTCCGTGCGCAGGGTCTTAGGATCGACGATCCCTTCGCGTGCCTGGATCGCAAGCACTTCGCCCACCAGAAGATCGCGGCCTGCACCGAAGTTCATCATCGTGATCTTGCGGCATTCGAGCGCGACGGGACTCCCGGCCAGACGCGGCACATCCACTTTCAGGCTCCCAGCGAGCGGCAGATCGAGATTGTCCGGCTCGCCCTGCTCCGGCGGAAAGTCGATGGCGCAGTTGTTCATGGCGACTGCCAGAGCCTCATCGACCATGTTGACCACGAACTCACCGGACAGCCGCACGTTGCGCGCAGTATCCTTGGGCGACAGATCGTCCTTCGCCTGCAGGCCAACGACAACCACTGGCGGATCTTCGGAGAACACATTGAAGAACGAATACGGCGCGGCATTCACAATGCCCGCTTCAGAGATGGTGGTGATCAGCGCAATCGGCCGGGGCACGACAAGTCCGGCCAGCAGCTTGTAGCGAAGACCGGGTGCCAGACCGGCGAGTTCAAACGTATCCATCGACTCTCTCCATCATGATCAATGCCCGCCTGTCCCACGACGCGAAACAGCATGTCAATAAATCTTGACATGAACGCGCGGACCGGACACTCCACAGACTAAAATGGAGGCTGATGCACGAATATAACGCGCAGGAAGTAGCCACGAACCTCTTTGTTTGAGAGACTCGATCTGGACCTCACTTCTTCGCCACCCATTGACATTGTGTCGACATTTATCGACAATCACTTATGATCGACGAACAGCTTGCATCCATCGGGCTAGATGAAAAGGAACGGCGCTTCTATCTTGCCGTCCTGCAACTCGGCGCAGCCTCCGTGACTGAAATCGCCGCACGCGCGGGCGTGACGCGCACCAATGGCTACGACCTGCTGGCGCGCCTCGAAGCGCGTGGCCTCGTGCGCCAGAGCACGGGAGACGGACCGCGCGTTGTGGTCGCCGAAGACCCCAAGGTTCTGATCTCTAACTGGGAACGGACGCGGACGACGCTGGACGGCTTGGTGCCGGAACTGCGCTCGCTGTTCAACGCGACCACGAACCGGCCGCGTATCCGGTTTTATGAAGGTGCGGAAGGCATCACCCGCGTGCTCTGGGAAACCCTCGAGTGCCGCTCGGGCGTGCTGCTCGGCATTCTCTCCATGCACGAACTGCTGGAGATTCCTGGCACTGCAGGCATGCAGCGCTACATCGCCGAGCGCCTTAAACGCGGCATCCATCTCAGGGTGCTGCGCTCCGGCGGACGCGAAACATCGAAGATATGGCCGACGTCAAAATCCGAACTTCGCGAGATGCGATACGCCCCGCCGTCAATTGATTTGGGCATGACCATGTATATCAATGACGAGACGGTCAGTTACCTGTCTTCAAAGCGCGAGAATTATGGCCTCGTGATCGAAAGCAGCGAGTTTGCCGCATTGATGCGAGCCATGTTTGAGGGCGTGTGGACCATCAGTACCGTGAAGCCTTAAGACCGTGATAGCGAGTATCCGATGCGCAGGACACCCCAATGACGTCCGCGATAGAAACGGTTAGCGACTTAGATAGTTGTATTCGCAAGCCCCTTACAGCCCAGGCATCACTTCCCCATCAATTGAAATCAACTGACTCCATCTCTCTTATTTTTATCAATCAGCCAAATTGACTCCATCTTTGATCTTTACTTTAGTCGGCTGACTGACATCAGTTTTTTGCAATTCATCAGGCTAGGTACCATCAAAACTTATAGTTCACGCCGACCTTGACCATCGGAATCTCGACTTTGCTGAGTAGGCGCCGCCCCGTTACCGTATTCGTCGTGACCGGATAACCATAACCATTGGCGATCATCACACCGGCTCTTGCGTTCTGGAATTGCAGTTCGGCGTCAGCGAAGCGGGCGAGCAGATATTCTCCCTTCAAGGACCACGAATTGCTGAGCGCATACTCGGCACCGCCGCCGATCACGTATCCAGTCCGTAGCACAGACGCACTTTCTGCGAACGAAGCGACAGTGGTGTTAACAGGATCGAACAGACCGGTCCCTGTCTTTGCGCCGACATATTGCGTGCGAGTTTCGTTCTGCCGCATGAACGCAACGCCACCTGTCGCATAGATCATCAACCGGTCATTGAAGCCGTAGCCAAGACGGCCGCGCACAGTTGAAAGCCATTCGATCTGGCTTTTTTGCACGGCCTCCAATTGACGCAACCTGTTCAGATTATCGCCGAAAGGACCGGTAGAACCTTCCGCTGCGAAAGCGACTTGCGAACCTCCGATCTCGGAACGCGCGATATCGGCTTCAATTCCGAGAACCATGTGATTGCTGAATTGATAGTTGTAACCGGCGTGAATGCCGAAGGAGAGCGCTTTGACGTCCATGTTCGGCGTCTCCCGACCAGCGATAGCGCCGCTCGCCGCCGTCATCTGTCCGCGGAACTCCGCAAAATTGTAAGTCGTGTTCACGCCTGCATAAAATCCGCCCCAGTTCGCGACGGTCGACGATGAGCCAAAAATACGCGCCATCGAGAGCTGAGACACGGGATCATTGCCACCGAACTTGCCGGTGAGACCGACGCGGGCGGTGCGCCCTGGACCCGGTTGCTGCACCAAACTCAGCGGATCGACGTAATAATGATCCGTCAGGTTCTCGATCGTTGCCCAGAATGTGATGTCCTTCGACAGCTTGTATTCTGTGAATACATCGAACAGCAGATAGGGATTCCAGAAAATCGGCGCGATGATTGCTGCTGCACCGTATTGTATGGCGCCGTGCCCGATGGAACGAGGACCGGTGTAGCTGACACGTCCACCAACCGTGAGATCATCATTGAGCAACTTCTGCGATACGGTCAGATTTGCCGAATAGGCCGGCGGGACCTGATTGGCCGCATAGTCACCCGACAGCGTCGAGCCCATGCAAGAATTCGAGGTGAGGCAGAACTCGACATTCAGGTAGTAGTTCGCCGCCAATTCCGCTGTGAACCCGTTGTTCTCGTAACGGCCTGAGAATTCCAGGCCCTCGAAACGTGCGCGATCGATATTAAAGACCTGCAGCCCAGTGTAGCTATAGCCATAGGTCGGATCGACGAACGTCCGGCTTATGCGGGCGGCATAGTCTTTCACGTTCCAGTTGAAGTATCCAAACTTCAACATCGCCTTGTCCTTCGAGGAGAAGACGTCATCCTTGATGACATTGATACCGGCTTCCCAATTATTCGAACGTTCAGGACGAAGATTGGAATTGGGGATCAGGCTGTAAGCTGCGACCGATTCAAAGAGCGTTGGCATACGCAGGGCGCTGGAATAGTTCACGTAGAGTTGCGTTCCCTTGATGGGCTCCAGCACAACGCCGGCGGACGGACTGTAACCACCATCTCCGCGCGAGGGCGTCTGATTGACCTGCGCCGCATTAGCGATGACGCTGCGGTCCTGCGACGAATAGTGAGAGTAACGCAAACCGCCATTCAGCGTCAGCCATTCGACAGGCTTATAGGCCACCTTGCCGAAACCGGCGACCTCCTCGCGATTACCATTTCTCGACGGAATGCCGAGGTTCAACTGGTCGGTGAACGGGATCGGCTTGGTCGCCTCGTTGAGGTAGGACATGCCGTAAGTCACATCGATCGAACCGAACTGTTCAAGTCCGAAATGCGATTTGTTGGTGACGTCGCCGCCCCACATCGTGCTGTCGTTGCCCGGAAGGTAGTCATACGGGAGGCCGAAATCTTCGGGCTTGACGTTCCCCGGAATACTCGTGCGCGGCGGAGTCCGAAGATTGAGCTTGGTCAGCCAGAAATTGGCTCGCAGATCGACAAGATCGTTGTCGCCGGGATTCCAGCGATAGCGAAGCGTTCCAGTGTCGAGCTTTGTCGTATCTTCCTGCGCCTGCTGCGTGGCCTGGCTTTGCACGCTTGAAAACAGCGATGCGATAACGTCGCCAGCCTTGCTGCGGTATCCCGTATACCCGACCTGAAGACTTTGACCGTTGTCGTCGCGAATGGTGGCCTTGGCGAGATACGATTCGGTTTGCAGCTGTGTGTTGAGAACTTGCTCACCAGTCCGGTAATTCGTCAGACCCGTGTTTTTGTAAACGTGCGCATAGGAGTACGGATCTCCGAGCGGAAACGGACAATAGCCACTTGAGTAGCAGTAGGGCTGGGGACCTGTATCGAGCACCTGGGCTCCCGGCCCATTCTTGCCGGCAAAGTAATTGCCCTGTTTGCGGAACGCGTAACCCCAAAGCAGATCGTAGTTCTGCTCTTTCACCGCTGCGACTGTGCTGAACGAACCGCTGGTCGGATCGAGCCAACCCGGACGATCAAGACCCGCGGCAGGAGCTGTCGGGACCGGATAGGGCTGAGGATCGCTGAGATATGGCATCGGCCAGTTGTAACCGCCGCGGTCACCTGGACGCGGCGTTGTTGTGTTTGTGCCGAAACCGCTCTTGACCCATACGCCCCAGTTTTCGCCGGGCTTCACCACATCGTCGGCGCTCAGCGTGCGCATCGCGACTGCACCCGCAATGCCGCGCGAGCCGGCATCCGAGCCCTTCCGGATATCGACGCCGGAAAGCAGATCAGGGTCGACAAACGTGCGGTTCGAAATACCCTGATAGCCCTGATAGACGGTCAAGCCATTCTCGGCGCCATCGATCGTCACCGCAACGCGGCCCATGCCCTGCATGCCGCGGATATTGACGTCGATACCGCCGCCGCCATTGCGCGCTTCGCCAGACATGACACCCGGCGTTCCGCGGAAAATATCCGCAGGGCTGGAGCCACGAAAGCGATCAATGGTTTCCTGCGAGATGTAACTGGTTGCACCCGGTGTCTGATACGGCTGGATCTCAGGTTTCACACCTGCACCCGACACATCGAGCGTGTCGAGAAGAGTGGTGCCATCCGGCACTGGCCCAACTGCGCCCGCACTGTCCGGCCGATACAGTGTGATACTGGATGCGCTGTTGAACCGCGCGGAAAGACCTGTTCCACCCAACAGGCGATACAACGCAGCGTTCGGCGTCATCGCTCCTGAAACACCTTTGGTGTTCATCTCGCGCGGAACCGCGCCATCGAATGCGACACTCACGCCAGCGGCGCGGGAGAATGCAACAATCGCACTCGACAAAGGTTGCGGCGGAATCGCAAAGGTGATCGTGCGAGCGGCGCCTACACTCGCAGGCGCGGGAGATTGCGCAAATGCTTGCGATGGATGAGTGCAGACACCTGCAATCGATGTCGATCCCAGCAGCAGAGCAAGCCGCATCGCTCTTTGAGAATTGTTCAAAAGCACAATCGCCCTCCAGAGAAAGGCAGTCACAGTTCGACCTGCCCTACTGGATCAGACGAAGGGTCTTTCGCGTTTTATGAATCGTTTCGTAATTTTTTGACGATCATGCCGCCATGATGAACGTCACGTAGGGCGTGACGTTCACAAGACGAACGGGAAGGCTGTCGCGAAGGACATCTGGAACATCATCGATCGTATTGAGATCGACGATCAGCGTCACTGACCGTTCCATGAGCGACGGACTGACGATCACGAATTTGCCGCTGCGCCAACGATTGAGAGACGTAACCACCCGCCCGAACGGCACCGAGACAAAAACCAGACGCCCCTCACGCCACGCCAGTGCCTCTGCAGGATCCACAGCGTTCGGAGCACCGATGGTCTTGTTGCTGTAGTTGACCTGCCGCCCCGCTGCCGCGCGAACATCCGCAGTGCCAAGGCGAATATCGGCCGCATTCTCCAGCACAGTCACATGCACATCGTCGTCCGCAACATAGTCGATATTGAAAGCTGCGCCTGACGCCATGGTGCGGCCTGCACCCGCATCGACCACAAACGGGCGAGACTTATCCTGCGCGGTGGAGAAAAACGCTTCACCCCGGTGCAGGGTCACAAGACGAAGCTGGGGGCTGAAATCGAGCGACAGCACCGTCGCGCCCGCCAGTTCCACATTCGAGTTGTCCGGCAGCCGCACGGACCGGCGCTCGCCTGCACCAGTGCGATAATCGCCGATAAAATATTGCTGATAGGCAAGCAAGCCACTTCCACCAACTACAGCAGCAAGTGCAGCCTTCCCCAGCGCGCGGCGCGTCAACGCCAAACCCGTCGCCCAGCGATGTGACTTGACCGCAGGCAAGTCTGAGGCTGCGGACCAAATCCGCTCAATATCCGCATAGGCCGCCTGATGGCGAACATCGCGGCGCAACCAGGCGCGAAAAGCCGAACGGGTCGAGGCCGTGACCTCGTCCGCATGCATAGCGGCGAACCATGTCACAGCTTCGCGCGAGACCGAGTCCAACTCCTTACCCGGCTCGTCGGTCCACTCGGAGTGATCACCCACAGCTCGCAACCCTTCCATGGACGGCTCAGTTCCGCCCGACACAGATGGCCCTCATTATCTGGAGACGATCTAAAGTGCGAGATTTCTGAGAAGATCAGAAATTAATTCTCAAAATTATTTCCGGGCCCGATCGAGAGCGGCCCTCAAATGCATCATCACCCTGACCATCTGGCTGAAGGCGGTCTGGGTCGGGATGCCGACAGAGCGGCCGATGTCCTCAAAGGTGCGGCCGTCCAGCCGCAACAGGAAAACGCTGCGCGGTGTCTGCGGCACCTGATTGAGCGCGGCCTGCAGCACTGAGAGTTCCTGCCGTGACATCACCACGCGCTCGGCTGAAGGCGCCTCATCCACGAGGTGATCCAGCACCTCTTCGCCATTCTCAAGAAAAGGCAATAGCCGCTGCCGCCGGGCCAGATCAATCGAAAGGTTGCTGGCCGTACGGAAGATATAGGCTTGCACATTATCGACAGGACTAATCGGCGATGCCGTCAGCAGCCGGAGAAAAGTTTCCTGCGTGAGGTCCGCAGCTGTCTCGGCGGAGGCGCCGCGTCGGCGCAGATAGCGCTTCAGATCGCCATTGTAGCGGCGAAACAATTGTTGCACGTCCCACATCGTCCGTACCGAACCCGGCTCCAGCCTTCCCCTTTCGAATATAAGCAGAATGATCGTCGCACAATCTCGACGGCTTACATTTGCTCTAAGCTGCGCTGACATGCTCTCCTGCGCCACGGCCACTTAGCCGCGAGGAGCTTAGCTCGATCCACAACGTGTTGCGTTCCAGTCGCCAATCAGGTTTGGGAGGAGCATATCGAACTCATTAGCGGATCGTTTAGCTTATGGACGTGTCCACCAATGCAGCACCAATAGCCACTGACCATAAGGGCGAAAGCAATGACGCTGAGGGCACCGGCAATCTTGCCAAGCCAGCCCTGTTTCGCCGCAGGCTCCGCTTCGGAAGCCGCCGCCAATGGCCCACCGACAATGCTGCCGAACTTCTCGAAGAACTCCCCCGCAAGTTTTGTCGCCGTGGCGTCGATCAGACGGCCGCCAAGCTGCGCCAGTTTGCCGCCGACATCCGCCTTTACCGTGTAATGAAGGATCGTGGCACTCCCGTCGACTTCAAGATTCACCGCAGCGCTGCCCTTTGCAAATCCGGCCATGCCGCCCGCCCCCTCACCGGTGATGGTGTAGCCGTTCGGCGGGTCGAGATCGGAGAGAAGCACCTTTCCCGTGAACGACGCCTTCACCGGGCCGACCCGCAACGTGACCTTAGCATTCATCTCATTGTCGGACGTCTTCTCGATGGACTCGCAGCCCGGAATACATTGCCGTAGTACCTCAACGTCGTTGAGTGCCGCATAAACTTTTTCGCGCGAAGCTTCGATGCGCTGTGAACCGTTCATATCCATCAGGTGCGTCCTTCTTCTTTCTGATCGTCCGGCCGCCGCTGGCCACGGCGACGCACTTCGACCATCTCCGCGACGATCGAGAGTGCAATTTCCTCAGTCGTAATGGCCCCAAGATCGAGTCCGGCCGGTGCGCGCAGTGCTTCCAGTTCAGATGGCGAGACGCCCGCCGCGGCCAGTTCGTCCTTCAGCACGGCGGCTTTCTTGCGCGAACCGACGAACGCCACATAGGCTGACGGTGTGGCCAGTGCCGCCTTCAGCGCTGCGGTGTCACCGCGTCCCTGCGTGGAAACGATGACATAGCGGCCGAGGCCGCTGTCAGCCGGAATCTCGTAGCCGTCAATCAACCGATCTGCATCGCCGAACAGCCCATGATCGGAGACAGGCGCGCAGACCGAGACGAAGAAACCCATGCGCGGCGCGATCGCTGCAATCGCGACCGCCACCGGCGATGCGCCGCAAATGTAAAGCTGCGGGCGCGGCAGGATCGGCTCGACAAAAATATCCATCGTGCCGTGGCTCGGGCACATGTTGTTGGCGTAGAGCACGCCCTCATGCGCCTCACCTGCTTTCAGGCCGTGTTCCTCCAGCACATCCTTCGGCTGCACGCTGATCAGACGCGGCTGACCGTCCGACAGCGATTGCCGCGCAGCTTTCAGCACATTGGCCCGTGCGCAGCCACCGCCGATCCAGCCCGCGGTTATGGTGCCGTCGCTGAGGATGACAGCCTTCGCGCCAGCCTTGGCTGCCGTGAGCGACACCGTCCGCACCACCGTCGCCAGCGCGAACGGCTCACCGCGGACCTTCATGTCATTCACAAGATCGAGGACATCAGGAGCGAGTGTCATGGCTCAAATCCTCGCCAGATAAGGTTCGAGAGCCTGCAGGCTTTCAAGATTGTGCGCCGGCGCGAACAGATCGACATGGGGGAGCGCCGCCTTCATGCCCGCCGCCTCCGGCGCATAGTCGCGCCAACCGATCATCGGATTGAGCCAGGCGATGCGGCGGCAACGCCGATGCAGCGCCGCCATTTCACAACCCAGTTGTTCTGCCGAGCCAGTATCGTAACCATCGGAAACAATCATCACGCAAGTGCGCGAATGGATAGCGCGCCTTGCATGCCAGCGATTGAAGGTCGCAAGCGATTCACCGATCCGCGTGCCACCGCCGACGCCCTGCGCGAGCAAGGACATGCGCTCCACCGCACGCGTGGCGTCACGTTCACGCAGCGCAGGTGAAATGTGAACGAGACGCGTGTGGAACACGAAGGCCTCAGCCTCGCGGAAATTGTCGAGAATGCCGTGCATGAAGCGCAGGAACACAGCGGAATACATGCTCATGGAGCCTGACGCATCCAGCAGCACGACCAGCCGCAGCGGCTTGTGCTTGCGCTGCCGCCAGACCAGTTCCATCGGCGTGCCGCCATGGGCGATGCTCTTGTGAATGGTGCGGCGCAGATCGATATGCCGTCCGCGGCTGCGGGCCTGCTCGCGGCGAGTGAGGCGTATGCGCATGGCCTTTGCGAGTCTTGCCGCAACCGCATGCGCCTCGGCAAGATCATCCGGATTGGCGAGATGACGGAAATCAGCCTTGGCCAGCGAATCCGACCGCGATGCGCCTTCGCGCAGGCCAGGTGCATTGTCGTCGCTCTCACCATCGACACCACGCCGCCGCTGCACATGATCCGGCGCACCATCGGGATTGCCGGGCCGGTCGCCGCTCTTCGAACTGTCCATGCCCGGTGGATTCTTCTGCAACACGCCGGAAATACGCGTTGCGGATTTCATGCCGCGTCCGAGCCAGAACGCGTCGAAAATCTCTCCGAATTTCTCCCAGTCCGCCTTGTTGCTGCAAAACAACGCTCGCAGCGCCGGACGCAGACGTGACGGCGTCAGGGATGCAGGGCTGTTCAGCACGGTGAGCGCATCGCTGATCTCAGCCAATCCCGCAATGAATCCATTGTCGCGCAGCACACGGACGAAATCGCCGAGCTTGCGGCGCGCGCCCGCGCCGGCTGGTGCAGCGCTTGTCTCGCGAATGGCTGCGGCGCTTGCCATGTCAGGCCACCTTGCCCAGCAACCGGTCCGACACTTCGCGTGTCATGCGCGATTTGTCCTCGGCTGTCTTGATCAGACACATCATGGTCTCGAATACCGCTTCGGGCTCCGCGCGCAGATCGTCGATGCCTAGCCCGGCCAGCGCTGCCGCCCAATCGAGCGTCTCCGCGACGCCCGGGCTCTTGCGCAGATTTTCCTTGCGGATGGCCTCAACCATACGGGCGATCTGCAACGCCAACGCTACATCGATAACCGGCATCCGCGCGGTGATGATGCGCGCCTCGCGCTCCACGTCGGGAAAGTCGACGTAATGATAAAGGCAGCGGCGTCGCAGCGCGTCGGACAGTTCGCGCGTGCCGTTCGACGTCAGGACCACCTGTGGAATTGTCGTGGCGCGGATGGTGCCGAGTTCGGGGATCGACACCTGATAGGCCGAGAGCAGTTCGAGCAGAAAAGCCTCGAATTCCTCGTCCGCCCGGTCGACCTCGTCAATCAGCAGGACGGGTGACTTGGGCTGACGGATCGCCGCCAGAAGAGGGCGTTCCAGCAAAAACTTTTCAGAAAAGATGTGGTCTTCAATGACATCCGCGGCATCGGCGTGACTTTCCCGTGCCTTGATCGCGAGCAGTTGCCGCTGATAGTTCCACTCATAGAGTGCGGCGTTCTGGTCGAGGCCTTCATAGCACTGCAGGCGAATGAGCCGGGTGTCATTCGCCCGTGCCAGCGTCAGCGCGACTTCGGTCTTGCCGACACCCGCTTCGCCTTCCAGCAACAGCGGGCGTGACAGGCTTTCCATCAGCCAGACGGCAGTCGCAAGATCGCGATCGGGAATATAGCCTGCAAGGGCCAGCCGCTCGGCAATCCTGTCTCGTTCAGCATGATCACGCATGAGCGATTTCCATGCCGCCCGTCTTCGAGGGCGGCCGCACCTGTTAGACGTGCAGACCGAGCCGCTCGCCGACCTTCCACAGCCGCCACGCATCGTGCGGCATCTGGATATGACCGGCATTCAGGAATGCATAGGCGTCGTTCACGGCATTCGAAAAGCACGGCACGCCGCCGACATGCGGACTTTCGCCGACGCCCTTGGCGCCGATCGGATGATGCGGCGACGGGGTGACAGTGTAGTCCGTCTCCCACTTTGGCGTCTCAACCGCTGTCGGCAGGAAGAAGTCCATGAACGACGCACCGAGCACGTTGCCCTGCTCGTCGTAATGAATCTCCTGTCCCATCGCGACAGCGAAGGCTTCGGTGAGGCCGCCGTGGACCTGCCCTTCGATGATCATCGGGTTGATGCGGGTGCCGCAATCGTCCAGCGCATAGAAGCGCCGGGTCTTGGCGACTCCAGTATCGACATCGATGTCCATCACGCAGAAATATGCGCCAAACGGATAGGTCAGGTTCGGCGGATCGTAATAGTTCACCGCCTCCAGACCCGGCTCGAGATTCGGCGGCGGACTGTTGTAGGACGCCCAGGCGATTTCCTTCATGGTCTTGAACTTTTCCGGAAGGCCTTTCACCCGGAAACGATCCACATCCCATTCCAGATCGCCCTCATGCACTTCGAGCATGTGGGCCGCGATCATCTGCGCCTTGGCCTTGATCTTTCGCGCGGCCACGGCAGTTGCCGCACCGGCCGTGGGCGTCGAGCGCGAGCCGTAGGTGCCGAGACCGTACGGCGCAGTATCGGTATTGCCCTCCTCGATCATGATGTCGTCGGCGGGAATGCCGAGTTCGGTCGCGATGATCTGGGCATAGGTCGTTTCATGCCCCTGCCCCTGACTCTTCGTTCCCATGCGTGCAATGATCGAGCCGGTCGGATGGATACGGATTTCCGCGGAATCGAACATGGCAACGCCGAGAATATCGCAATTCTTCGATGGGCCTGCGCCGACGATCTCGGTGAAGAACGAAACGCCGATGCCCATGATCTCGCGAGTCTCGCCGCGCATGAAGGCTTCCTGCTTCTGTTTTTGCTCGGCCCGGAGCTGGCGATAGCCGATGGTGTCCATCGCCTTCTTCATGGCGAGCGGATAGTTGCCGCTGTCGTATTCCCAGCCAAGCGCAGCCTTGTAGGGGAATTGCTCCGGCTGGATGAAGTTCTTGATGCGAAGGTCAGCCGAATCCATGCCGAGCCGCTGCGCCAGCGTTTCGATGGCGCGCTCGATGGCATAGACCGCTTCCGTCACCCGGAACGAACAGCGATAGGCGACACCGCCCGATGCCTTGTTGGTGTAGACGCCATCCACCGAAAGATATGCCACCGGCATATCATAGGAGCCGGTGCAGATGTTCATGAAGCCCGCGGGCCATTTCGACGGATCGGCGCAAGCATCGAACGCGCCATGATCGGCCAGCACATGACAGCGCATGGCGAGGAGCTTGCCGTCCTTGGTAGCCGCGAGCTCCGTGGTCATGTGATAATCGCGTGCGAAAGACGTGGTGGAGAGATTCTCCATCCGGTCCTCGACCCACTTCACCGGTACGCCAAGCACGATGGACGCAACCACCGCGCAAACATAACCGGAGTAAGCGCCGACCTTGTTACCGAAGCCGCCGCCGATGTCCGGCGCGATGACGTGAATCTTATGCTCCGGAAGTCCTGAGATCAGCGACACCACGGTGCGGATGACATGCGGCGCCTGGAAGGTGCCCCATAGCGTCAATTCGCCCTTGATCTTGTCCATCGAGGCGACGCACTGGCAGGTTTCCAGCGGCGATGGATGCACACGCTGATAGGTGAACATATCCTTGGACACGACGTCAGCCTTGGCGAAAACGTCGTCGGTGCCCTGCTTGTCGCCGATGTCCCAGAAGAAGATGTGGTTGTGATGTTTGCGCGCGCCGTGCGCGCCGGTCATCTTGTCCTTGATGTCTTCACGCAGCAGCGGCGCGTCCGGATCCATCGCCTTGAACGGATCGACCAGAACCGGCAGCGGTTCGTACTCGACTTCCACCAGTTCGATCGCATCAGCCGCGATATAGCGATCTCTTGCAACGACAAAAGCGATTTCCTGATTCTGGAACAGCACCTTCTCGTCGGCCAGCACCGCCTGCACGTCACCAGCCAGCGTCGGCATGTAGTGCAGGTTCAGCGGCTTAAGATCCGCAGCGGTCAGCACCGCGAGCACACCCGGCAGCGCCTTGGCTTTCGAGGTATCGATGCTCTTGATTCGTGCATGAGCATGCGACGAACGCACGAAGTCGCCGAACAGCATGCCCGGCAGCTTGAGGTCATCGACGTAGTTGCCTTTGCCCTGCGTGAAGCGGATGTCTTCCACGCGTTTGCGCTTGCAGCCCATGCCCTGCAATTTTTCGGCACGCTCGGCGCTGGTCGGTTCAACGGGGGTCTGGATGTTCATTCTGCGGCCTCCTGGAAGGGCACGCCGTTGATCTTGGCGGCCGCGTATTGAATCGCCTTGACGATGTTCTGATAACCGGTGCAGCGGCAGAGATTACCGCCGATGCCGAAGCGGATTTCATCCTCGGTCGGATTCGGATTTTCCTGCAGCAGACGGTGCGAGCGCATGATCATGCCCGGCGTGCAATAGCCGCACTGCAGGCCATGCATCATGCGGAAACCTTCCTGCAATGCACTCAGCGTGCCATCCGGCGCCGCCATGCCTTCCACCGTGGTGATGGACGCGCCATTGGCCTGAACCGCGAACATGGTACAGCTTTTCACCGACATGCCGTCGAGATCGACAGTACATGCACCGCAATGGCTGGTGTCGCAGCCGATATGCGCGCCGGTGAGATTTTGCTGTTCGCGGATGAAGTGGATCAGCAGTGTGCGCGGTTCAACCAGCGCTTCCACCGGCTGTCCGTTGATCGTCAGCTCGATATGGGCTTTCGCCATGATGAGGCTCTCCCTGATTTTCTAGTTTTTGGCGCGGGCTTTGGCCCGTTCGACCGCGCGGCGCAGCATCACGCCCGCCATCTTGGTGCGGTATTCAGCGGGGCCGCGTCCGTCCGAGGCGGGACTGGTGATCGCTTCGGCCGCGGCAACGGCCTTGTCGAGCGACGATTTATCGAGCGTGGTGCCGACCAGTGCCTTGCCTGCTTCCTCCGCCCAGAGTGGTGTATCGGCAAGATTTGTGAGACCGATGGAGGCTGCGGTGCACTTGCCCCCGCTCATGGTCAGCACAACGGCGGCTGCGGCCGTGGCGTAGTCCCCTATCTTGCGTTTCAGCTTCTCATAGGCGTAGCCATGTCCGGCGGGCGGCGCGGGAATCCGGATTGCGGTGAGAATTTCACCAGGCTCGATCGCGGTAAAATAGGCACCCTGATAATAGTCTCGCGCTGCAACCCTGCGGACGCCTTTCGGCCCGGTCAGTTCATAGGCCGCACCGAGGCACTGCATCAGCGCCGGCATGTCGTTGCCCGGATCGCCGTTGGCAGCGTTGCCGCCAATGGTCCCCAGGTAGCGGATTTGCGGATCGGCAATCAGCAGCGACGTCTCGCGAATGATCGGCAGCTTCGTCGCCAGCAGATCAGAGTCGATCAGCGCGTGCTGGGTGGTCATCGCTCCAATGACGATGTCGCCGCCCTCTTCCCGAATGCCCTTGAGGTCCCCGATATCCCTCAGGTCGACCAGATGCTCCGGCGTCGCAAGCCGGGTTTTCATCATCGGGATCAGACTGTGACCGCCGGCCAGCGGCCGGGCATCTTCGCCGAGCTTCACCAGAAGCGCGACCGCATCCGAAACAGATTTCGGACGATGGTAATCGAATGAACCAGGTATCACGGCGACCTCCCCAGGTTACCTGCGCCCCGAACCTCTGTTGGATCCGGTTTACTTGAGCGCAGGCTCTAGGAGGCCGATCGATTAGAAACATTCAAGAATGGACGCACCAGACATCGCTTTTTGGCACCAAAAGCGGTGACGGCGCACGAAGTGCGTCAGGATCGCTGTCTCAATTTTCCTTTGATTGAAGATATGCAGTCAGCTTCTCTCGCAGTTGCGAGAGTCGTCCGCGACTCACCGGCACCGAACGACGCACGGGCGAATCGAGATCGGCTACACCGCCGTCGCCAGCACGCTTCAAACGCGCAACACGTTCGATATTGACGATATAGCTGCGGTGCACACGGAAGAACATATCTGGCGGGAGGCGGACAATGATCTCGCTGATGGATAGCGGGCAGAAGATGTCCTCTCGGCCATTAAACACGTAGGTATAATGAGCGTTGGCGTGGACTGAAAAAATGTCCGCGACGAGAATGGTCTTGCTGCCGCGATATTTCTCGACCGGGAGGGTGGTTTCATAGGCTCGCGGTTCGGACAAAGGCTGCGGGGGATGATCCGGAATGGGCGGGACCGAAACCGGCGTCGCCTTCTCCAGCGCGGCCGGCTCCGCCGCTACGACAGAAAGCTGTTCACCGGCGTCGGACAGGATCACCGCGTCCGCGGCAGCTTCACGCTGATCCGGGACCAGCGCCAGCATGAAAACGCCCGAGACCAGAAATGCAACGACGCTAACGATCACCGCGAGCAGATCGCCCGAAATAGCAGGCGTGCCCGATGGCGGCACACCGACAATCGGGTGCAGTGTCAGCCCTGCCATGGCGGTGTAGTGCATTCCCGAGATTGCGCAGCCGAGAACCGTGGCGCAGACCAGCAAAGGAGGCCTCGTCTCGGACGCGAAAGCCAGCCACAGCGCCAATCCCGACGCAACGACGGCGATCAGCACGCTCGCCAGCACGTAGACCGGATTGTGCATCATGTGGGCGCTGGCATGGAGCGCCTGCATCCCGATGTAATGCATCGACGCGATCCCCAGGCCCATCACCGTGGCGGCGATGAACAGCAACCGCTGTGAACGCAATGTCGCAAGATAAACGGCAATGCCGACGACCAGCACACAGACAAGAAATGACAGCAATGTCGGGAGAACGACGTAGTCGACGGATACAGGAAGCCTCGCCGCCAGCATTCCGACGAAGTGCATCGCCCAGATACCGACCGCAAACGACAGTGCCGCACCGGCAATCAAGAGGCGGCGGTTTAGTGCAAATGCTTGCGAAACGCGAAGCGCGAGGTTCAAGCCGACGTAGCTTGCTTGTATTGCCACGAGCAGTGACAGAGCAACCAGCGTCGGATCGTGTTCGATGGGCATATCCCAGCGTCCTTATCCGAACTGCGGCCAACCTAGAGGTACACGCTACTTAAAATCAACTAGCCAATGCATCTCGAAACATTTTCGCGCTGCACCCGAATTTCTGCTCTAGCTGAGCGATCTCAAGATCGGCAAATATGCTCAGATCAAACACCTCGTCAAACAAACAAGATCGATCCTGACGCGTACCGGGAAATCCGAGGCTCGCGCTCCTCACGCCGATCATCAGCAGCGACATAACGGAGGAACGATCTCACCCTCTGTTGAATGACGTTTCAAAGCCTGCTCGCCTAAAACTAACGTGAACAAAATTAGCTGAGGGGATTAAGTCTGCTTTGCGTGACCTGCACCCCTGATTGCCCTCCGAGCCAGATTTGCTTGCATTGATTGCGCCTGCGCAATGATCACCGCCGCATCATCTGGCATCTTCCCGCGGGACTCACGAAGCGAAGGGAAAATGCTGTAATGACCAAGGCAAAAGATACACTTCGAGAACGTACAAAGAGAAGTTTCCGACAGACGACAAAGCTCGATCAAAGCTTTCAGCGGTGGCTCGCTGCGGTGTGTGTGACAAGCGCGCTGGCGATGCCTGCCTACGGCCAGGTCCACAAGCATGACGCCGCCGCCAAGTCCGCGCAGAGCGCGCCGGCTGCCAAGTCCGCGCCCGCAGCAGCGGGCAAGGCAGGCGCGGCCGATCCTCCCGCCGTCAATTATCATTCGGCCACCATTTTCACCTTGAGAACTGGGATCGCCGAGGGCCGGATGGTCTATCTGGGAGTCGGCGGCAAGATCGACGGCAAGGTCAATCCGGCGCTCATCGTGCATGAGGGGGAACTGGTTCAGATCAACCTTATCAACGGCGAAGGCGCCCAGCACGACATCGTGCTGGACCAATATGCCGCGCGCTCATCGGTCGTCGTCGGCAAGAACGCGTCCTCGACCTTTTCATTCGTCGCCAGTAAGGTCGGCGACTTTGCCTATTTCTGCTCCATCGCCGGCCACCGTGCCGCGGGCATGGAGGGCTTGATTCAGGTGATCCCGGGCACGCGATCCGGAACCGCGACCAGCGCAGCCGATATCGTGCGCGACCCTGCTGATCTTCCGGGACCGATAGGTTCCCGCCAGCCGCAGGTGGTGAAGGTCAAGCTTGAGACCGTCGAACTGGAAGGTCGACTCGACGACGGCACGAACTACACCTACTGGACGTTCAACCGCAAAGTGCCCGGTCCGCTGTTACGCGTAAAAACCGGTGATACGGTCGAGGTCACGCTTCAGAATGCGGCCGACAGCGTCATGATGCATTCGATCGACTTCCATGCGGCCACTGGCCCCGGCGGCGGCGCGCATTTCACCCAGATCGCACCGGGCGAAAGTGCGACAGTCACCTTCAAGGCGCTGAAGCCCGGCGTCTATGTCTACCACTGCGCGACGCCCAGCGTGGCTCATCACATCGCCAGCGGCATGTACGGCCTGATCGTTGTCGAGCCGGAAGGCGGGCTGCCGCAGGTGGATCGCGAATTCTACGTGATGCAGGGCGAGCTCTACACCGTGTCACCTTTTGGTTCGAAGGGCGCGATGGAAATGGACTATGACAAGCTGATCTCCGAGCGGCCGGAATACTTCCTGTTCAACGGCGCCGTCGGTGCGTTGAGCAAGTCGCACCCGCTTTACGCCAATGCCGGCGAAACCGTGCGGATCTTCTTTGGCGTAGGCGGCCCGAACTTCACATCGTCGTTCCATGTCATCGGCGAGATCTTCGACCACGTCTACAATCTGGGCAGCCTCACATCGCCGCCCCTCACCAACGTGCAGACCGTAACCGTCGCACCCGGCGGCGCTACGGTGGTCGATTTCAAGATCGATCGCGGCGGCACCTATGTTCTGGTCGATCACGCTCTCTCGCGTGCCGAACGCGGGCTGGCGGGACAATTGATCGTCGATGGCCCAAAGAACGATGACATCATGCATGAAGGCCCGGCGAAGGATACCGGCAAAGAGCCGGAGAAAGCAAAGCCAGGCAAATAATCTCCAGCGCCGTCCGACCTCCGGTTAGGACGGCGCCGCCTCAGCGAGCGCCAGAAGTCTGTCAGAATCCACGACAGTCACCTTCTGGCGGCCGCTTTTGACGAGCCCCGATTCCTGCCATGCGGTCAGAAGTCGGCTCACGGTGTGAAGCGTCGTTCCGGTCATCTCCGCAATGTCCTGACGCGAGATCGGAAAATCGATCAGCAATCCCTCCGCTGTCGGCTTGCCCGTCTGTTGTGCCAACTTCACCAGCGCCAGCGCCACACGCTGATCGACCTGTGCCGTGGACAGTTCAATCACGCGCGCATGGGCATCCTGCAAACGATCGCCAATAGTCTTGTAGGCATTGCCGGCGAAGCCAGGATAGGCAGCGACGAAGTCCGGCCAAAGCTGACTCGGCCACGCCAGCACAACACAATCGATGGCGGCAACGGCCGTCGCCGGATAGGTGGCACGGCCCACCGCGATGGCGATCCCCAGGAGCTCGCCCGGACTGATGTAACGGATAATGACTTCCTGCCCCTGCGGTGTCGTTCTCACCACCCGGACATGGCCGTCGAGCAGTAGGAAAAAGGACTGCGCCTCCTGCTCGCACTCAAAGATCGGCGCTCCCTTCGCGATGCGCAACGGCGTGGCTCGCGCGAGCACGCGGTCGAGATCGTCCGGCGTCAGTCCTTGGAACGCTGGCAGCCGGGCGATAAGGGAACGGTCGAGGCGGCTCATATCGGGATTTTCCAGTATCCCGGCCACTTCTATCGATGCGCCCGCCTCATTGCAAAACAATCCCGTGCCTCCCGCGGCGGGCTCCCTGATCAGATATGTCTTGTCACAAAAAGCCGAGTTACAATCCGTCCCTCGTCCTCGCCGGGCTTCAGGCGGGGGCGCGCCAGCATGCCGCCGAAAAACACCGCATAGCCGAGGAATGCGATGGCCCAAGCCCCGGCGGAACCGTAGAGCAAGACGAGTTGCTCGGGGTGGAAGGCGGCGCAGATGCGCAGCACGGCCGCCATTAAAATCATGGCGAACACGACGCAGCCCTCAACACCGGCTCGTAATTCGCGGCCGGTATGCCCGAGCGTCGCACGGACCATCACGCTAAGCGTCATGGATCCTGCCGCACCGACGCCAAAAGCATGCAGGCCTGCCGCCAACGGCACGGTATCCGGGGCGAGCGCAGACAAACCGGTCAGCATGAATCCGACAGGCACGAAAGCATAAGCAAGGTGCAGAATCAGAACCAGGGGATCGCGGAACGTTCGGACACCGGCCCAGCGTGCCAACCTCGCCGCATTGAGAACAGCCGCAACGATCAAGGCGAGGCCGGTGCCTGTTCTGCTCGGCACAAAGGTCCAGCCGAGCAGAACAAGAGCTGTGAACATGATGATCGCGACATCGAAGCGCGAGAACGGCGCAGGTAACCGCCCCGGGTTGAACTTGACCAGCCAGTTACGCGTGAAACTGGGTATGATGCGTCCACCGATGATCACGATCAGCACAACAATCGCGCTGATCGCCAGCCGCCGGCTAATGTCCGACGATCCATTTGCATGCGCTTCGACGTGGAATAGGAAATTAGCCGCGAACAGCACGCTGACCGGCACGAGGACCTTGAGGTTGCCCCAGTTGCGTCCAACGACGATCTCAATCATCGCTGCTGCCACGACGGCCAGTAAGAAAGAACTGTCGATCATGGTCGCTGCCAGCCAGCCGATGGCACCCGAGAAAAACACGGCGATGCGTCCGGCGAGCCAGATCAGGACCAGAAGCAGCAGAGGAGTTCCCTGCACCGGAAGACGACCGGTCCAGTTGGGGATCGCTGTCAATAGAAATCCGGCGACAACCGCAGCCAGATAGCCGAACAACATTTCATGAATGTGCCAGTCCACCGGAGCGAACAGACTCGCCGTATCGAGCGCGCCATGCAGCAGCGGCAACCAAAACAGGATTGTTAGTCCAGCATAGAGCGCGCCTAACAGAAAGAACGGCCGGAAGCCGTAAGATAAAATCGCCGGATAATTCCCCGGCCGGACGCGGGGGACCGCCATATCACCCTCGTAAGATGTTTTCTCCGCAAATTGCCATTTGCGTGGCCGCAAGACTCGCTTTCACCGCCTTGATCGGGCCGCCGCTTGCGACCAAGCAAACGGCGGCTGGCTAACCGGTCAGTTCCCTGCCGCCGCCTTCATCAAAAGCTCATCGAATACCCCCTTGGCCTTGCCGGGCTGTCTGACCGCCTTGGCTTGCTCCAGATTGACCGGCTTTCCGGCAACGATCAGCGCCACCATTCCCATGCCGTAGTGCGGCGCGCATTTGACGCCATAGACGCCTTCCTTGTCGATTTTGACCGTAACCGGTTTGTTCATCTCGCCCTTGAAGGGCTGCGCTCCGTCCGGGATCATGCCGTCGATGCTCACCGCATCATGCCCTTTGTCGGTGGCGACGAATGTAACCGTGTCACCAGGAACAGCCTTGATGAAATCCGGCTCGAATACCATGGCCCCGCGCGTGCCCTTGTTGAGCATCTGCACTTGATAATCTGCTGCCTGCGCAGCGCCAGTGACCAGTAACCCGGCCAGAACCATGGTGGTTGTTATCGCCTGTTTCATCGCTTTGCCTTTCTGACTTCGAGGACCGGATCGATGTCCCCGTTGCAAAATCCGTGTAGCGCAGCAGGCAGCAAGCAACGTTGCGATAGTGCAAATTCGGAGCGCTGTTTTCAGAATGGCTCGTTTGTTGGCTACGCGGGAGCTAATGCCACTCCCGAACGGCCAATAACCTGCCGAGCAGAATATCTGGAAGATAAGCGCCGCGTTTTACAATGATCGATCAGAACGACGTCATGATACGCCCCGCGTTGTCAGCAGCAAAAGGCTGCCGGATATGCCCGGCAGATCGAAAACTGGAATTCTTCAATGGTTGGCCAGCGAATGTCGGCCAATTTGGGAGAGTGGCGGATCGTTTCCGGTCTCCCTAGAGAATACCCTCGCGTAAGAAGCCCGCCATTGGCGGTCCTTTTTCGCAATTAACGGAGGAATTCTCTCAAACACACACTCGCCGGCTGGAGAGAGAGGAATCGAACTCACGCATTCCCGATCTAACCAATCTCAACTAAGGCACTGTGATATTCTAGAATTTTTATCCGATTTAGGCCTTCTGCCCCGACCTGTTTGATCTTGGCGTATCCAAAGCCAACAATCTCCCGGTAAGTATCAGAAGCTGTTCTGCGGTTTCCGCGTGGGAGCGTTTGCCTTTGGGATTATACCAGTACGCCGCACGATCCCATTGGTTCATGACAGAAAGCGTGATGAACATTGGATCCACAGGGGACTTCTCACCAACCAAGTCTTTGACCAAGTCGTGGATCTTATAGCGATAGTTGTCCAATCGTTTTCCGAAGTGTTTGCGATCCTTCTCCGAGAGAAACAGCTTCGCAAACTGTGGATCGATCAGGCGGTCATTGGCCCGGGCAATCACTTGATGGCGCAGCTTGTAATCAATGTGACGCCGGGCAATCTCGAATAAACGCTCGCTGCGGGGCTTCTGGTCGACATCTTTCAAAACATACGAGAAGAAGTTATCGATTCCAAAATCGATAGCCTCGACCAGCAGCGCTTCCTTTGATGGATAGTAGTTATAAAGCGTAGGCGCGCGCAGACCGACGGCACTCGCAATCGTTCGCATGCTGCAAGTTTCATAACCTCGCTCGGCGACCAGCGCGATCGCAGTCAGTAAAATGCGAATCCGCATTTTTCCGGCAGCCGTATCCGGCTGCTCGACAATCGCCCCTTCATCAATCGCCTGATTGGCATATGTCAGAGCCACCTCGTCCGCAGGCACCCGTGCCCCGGTCCGGGTACGCTTCATCGGTGTCCGGCTCATAGCTCTTTTGCTCCAACAGGCGAACACGCCCGGACGAGAGGTAGCCGAGCCTTGGCAAACTGGCAACCGAGCCGTCCAGAGAGGGGCGCTCACTCAACCAGATTGCGCCATTGGGCTAACCAGCGGGAGCAACCTCCTGCGATTCCAATTCCTGCAAGGCGCGCCACATGACTTTTCCGGAGGCGCTTTTGGGCAGTGCATCGACAAACTTCACAACCCGCGGCACCTTGTACGAACTCACCTGGGCTCTGCACCAGTCGATAATCTCGTTTTCCTTGATACCAGCATGAGACTGCTTGACCACGACAACAGCCTTCACGGTCTCCCCCCGATAGCTATCCTTCGAACTGATGATGCATGCTTCCTGAATCGCCGGATGCCGGAACAGAAGCGCCTCAATCTCCGCAGGCCACACCTTATATCCGGACGCATTGATCATCCGTTTCAGGCGGTCCGTAATGAAGAAGTAGCCATCCGGGTCTCTGTAACCAATGTCTCCCGTACGCAGAAATGTCTTCCCGTCGATCGTGACGAGTGTCTCTCTGGAGGCATCAGTCCGCTTCCAATATCCTTGAAACACCTGCGGGCCATGGACAACGATCTCCCCCTGCTCGCCATCGGACAGCTCAGCGCCGCCTTCGATGTCCATGATCCGGGCATCCACACTGAGAAAAGGAATTCCGAGGCACTGGAGTTTGGGATCGTCGCACGGGTTGAACAGCGTCACCGCTGCCGATTCGGTCATTCCGTATCCTTCGACGAACCTCAGCCCAAACCTTGCGAGAAGCGTTTCGGCAACAGCCTGGGGCATCGCTGCTCCGCCCCCGCCGATATAGGCAAGGCTGGATAGATCAAAGCCGTCGAGATTCGGACTGGCGAGAAGATCAATGATCATCGTCGGAATCGAAGTCCAATGACTCACCCGGTATCGCGAAATCAATTGCCCAGCCAGCTCGCGATCCCAGCGCGGCATGATAACCATGGTGCCGCCCGCATAAATCGACGCATGCATCACGCAGACAAGACCGGTGATGTGAAACAGCGGCAGTACCGTCAGGCTGACCGTTTCCGGTGTCATACCAAGCCAGAAGGTTGAGCCGACAGCATTATGCATGACATTGCCATGCGTCAGCATGCATCCCTTGGGAAGGCCAGTCGTTCCGCTTGTATAGGGAAGCAAAGCCAGATCGTCACGGGCCACTTCAGGATCGGGAAGCTTGCCAGCGCTTTCCATCGCATCGCGCCAATGATGGACAGATCCCTCGGCCAGCTCTGGAAGTTCATGCTCAGTCAGCAGCCAGCCGCGCCATTGCGGCGGAACATTTGATCGATCGTTAGCGTCAATTGCATCGGTAAAGTGGCTGACGACAAGATGAGTAAGTCCGTTACGTGGTTCCAATCCGTTGCTGGCAATCGCCAGCTCATGCGCAAGATCAGCCGTTGTGATACAGACTTTCGCCTCTGCATCCGAAATATAGTGACGCAGCTCTTCGGCCCGATTCATCGGATTGACCGGCACAACAACTGCGTTGGCGCGAGCGATGGCCAAGTGCGCGATCACCAGTTGCGGACAATTCTGCATAACGACCATCACCCGGTCGCCTCGTTTGATTCCAAACGCATGCAGTTGCCCCGCAAGCCGTTCGGACGCGTCCTGCAACTCGCGATATGTGGTCGAGGACCCGAGAAAGATCATCGCCGCCCGATCAGGATAGCGGCGCGCGTTGACAGCAAGGCTATCCCATAACGACGTGGCCGGCGGCTCGATCGATGCCGGCAATCGGCGCGGCCATGTTTTTAGAGATTGCTGATGGGTTGGCATCTTGAGGTCCAGAAGTTGTCGCGATCCTAGTTCATGCCGACCGTCTTCGAAGATCTGATATCCGGAGGGCTGCGCGCCGCGAAACTTTCGCGACGCGCGATGTTTCAGACTATCTCCGTCAGTTCTTGACCAACGGGCACCGTGAATCGGAGAGCGGCTGGTAAGCATCAGCACCCGAGATTGTGTCCTTTATTTCAAGATAATCCCAGGCTCTCTTGGAGGCCGCGGGCTTCTTCACTGCCAGAACATACATGTCGTAGACCATGCGGCCGTCGGCACGAATGCGGCCGCCCTTCGCGAACAGATCATTGATTTCCATTTTCTTCATATGATCGAGAACCGTCTTCGCATCATCGGTTCCGGTTTCCTTCACCGCCTTGAGATAGGTGGTGATTGCAGAATAGAGCCCGGCCTGCAGCATGATCGGCATTCTGTTCCGCTCTTTGAAGAACCGTTCACTCCACGCCCGCGATTCGTCGTTCCGATCCCAATAGAACCCCTCAACCAGCATAAGACCCTGAGACGAAGCAAGGCCGATCGCATGAACGTCCATCAGTGTCGCGGCCATGGGCGCGATGGTCTGCTTCTGAGTAATGCCGAAATCCTGTGTGGCTTTCACAGAGTTGATCAGGTCGCCGCCCGCATTCGCCAATCCGATGACATCGGCACCGGAGTTTTGGGCCGTCAAAACAAACGACGAGAAGTCGGCCGTTCCTGTTGGATGTTTGCGCGACCCGACAACCTTGCCCCCCGCGGCCTCAATGGCTCGCGTCGCATCCTTCTCAATGGCCTGACCGAGCGCATAGTCAACCGAAAGGAAGTACCAGTTCTTCTTGCCCGAACGTGTGATCGATCCAGCAAGAGAATTCGAGATGCCGTAAGTATCCCATGCGTATAGGATCGTATTCGGCGAGCACTGCTCGTTGATCAGCGCCGTCGTGCCAGCGCCCGTCACCATGAGAACGCGATTCTTCTCCCGCGTCACACCCGAGACCGCCAGCGCAACCGCCGAGTTGATCGCGTCCGTCACCATGTCAACGCCATCGACGTCGTACCATTCCCGCGCACGGCTAACCGCAATATCCGGCTTGTTCTGATGATCCGAAGTCACAAGCTCCACCTTGAACGGCGGCTTTTCGTTCTTGATGAAATCATCGACCGCCATCTTCGCCGCTGCGACTGAACTTGCGCCACTCAGGTCCTGAAATACGCCGGACATATCGCCGAGTACGCCAATCTTAACGGTGCCGTTTGAAATTCCCTGCGCATGCGCGCCTCCGGCGATCAGCAAAGCAAGAGCCGACGCAGCCATCAGTCGTCCAGACATTCTCATGAACATTCCTCTTTTTGTTTTGTTGATTTCATACGAGGCGACGCTCGTAAGAAGAGCATCGCTTGTGACGTTGTGTCGCTGAAATTCTAGGCGGCCACCCGCTTGCCAGCCCACTCCCCGATCGCTGCCATGGTCGAAGCGGTCTCTGGCAGAAATGGGAAGACCGTATAGACGTGCACCGAGTCTTCGACGATACGCGACGTCACATCGACGCCGGCCTTTTGCGCACGTTCAACCAAACGGGTCGTATCGCTCAGCAGCACTTCGCCCTCGCTGGCCGTCAGGAACATCGGCGGCAGACCGGCAAGATCGCCATGGAGCGGCGAGACGAGCGGATCGGTCGGCTCATGTCCCTGGAAATAAGAAGCACCGAGATAGGCCAGCATGTCCTTGTTCGCCGCGGGATCGTCGCCGGCGAACTTCGCAACGCTTGGTCCGCGCAGCGTCAGATCCACGAACGGGCAGACGCCGATGATCCCCGCCGGCAATTCATCTCCAGCAGCCCTGAGCGCCAGCGCGGTGGCCAGCGCCAGCCCGCCGCCGGATGACTCACCACTGAGAAGCACGGACGATGCGGACACACCGCTCTCGATCAAACCGCGATATGCATCGAGCGCGTCATCGATCGCCGCGGGATAAGGATGATCCGGCGCGAGGCGATAATCGACAGTGATACAGGTCCCGCCGACCGTTTCGGCCAACCGGTGCGCATACTCCAGAGAGCCGCGTGCGGAGCCGAGGACATATCCGCCGCCATGGAAATGCAGGATGGTCGGTGCATTTCCCCTTTTCTTAGATGCACCCACTTTTAGTGCTGGAACGCCGCGCAATTCGACCGGCTCAACATTGATATCTTTCCCAACCGGGAAATTCTTCGCGAGAAACTCCTCATATCCTTCGCGAAGGCCATCATGACCTCTGGCGACCTGCTCCGGCGAAAAGGCGTTCTTCCACAACGAGAAAGCGCGCTGGCTCTCCGGGCGCTTGAGATTTTTGCCTTCGCGCGTTGCCGACAGGCCGAGAACTTCCCCGGCAGACTGATTGACGGCTTTCAACACGTCATATCCCCACACGAATCCCCAGGTCGTTTCGGTCATAGGATCGATGTGTTGCATGCCCTTCCAGCGGCCGTTCCGCGCCCGGATGCGGTCGGGTTCGGATTCATGCGTCAGCTTGACCATGGCGCGTGCGCCCGATTGCACACGCGTAGTGCGCGGACGCCGGCGCTGCTCATACTCCTGAAGCGCCGATCCCACACTCTTGGTCGAAATGTTCGACAACACGGTCGCCATGGTCCATGCATCCTCGATGCCCTGACAGGCGCCCTGTGCAAGGAATGGCACCATGGGATGTGCAGCATCGCCCATCAGCGTGACGCGTCCATACGTCCAGCGGTCGATGGGATCGCGATAATACATGCCGGTGATGAATGCAGTTTCGATCTGCTCCATCATCGCGCGTGCGCGCGGTTCGATATCCGAGAATGAGCGCCGCAGTTCCTCGATATCGCCGCTTTCCGTCCACGACTCACGCTGAACTTCCGTCACCGGCACAGAGGCGAGAATGCTGTAGAGTTTTTTCGAACGCACCCAATAGGTGATCAGTGTCCGGCCCGGACCGAACCAGTAGTTTCCTTTTTCCTCAAGATTGATGTGACTCAGCTTCTCCGCCGGGATGAGCGCACGCCACATCAGAATATTGGAGAAATGCGTGGGCTCTTCCCCGCGCAATTGCTTGCGAATGACAGAGTGAATGCCGTCGGCTCCGATCAGGACATCGCCGCTAATCTGCTCACCGGACGTCAAACGAACCGTCACGCTGTCATCGTCCTGCACAAAGTCAACGACCTGCGCGCCGAGCCGGAGCGCACCTGCCGGAACCGCTTGCGCCAGAATATCGATCAGATCGGCACGATGAATATTGTAGAGCGGCGCACCCCAGTGCTTCGTTCCAAGATCGCCGAGCGGAGAAAGATTCAGCAGCTTTCCGGTGCTGATATCACGCATCTCATAGGATTGCGGGATCACGCCGGCTTTCGCGACAGCTTCTTCCAGTCCCAGTTCACGAAGGACATGCGTCCCATTGGCGGCGAGTTGAATGCCTGCGCCGATTTCCTTCAAGGCGGTCGTCTGCTCAAGCACAGTCACATCATGCCCTCGTTGATGAAGGGCGATGGCGGTCGTCATGCCTGCGATACCCGCGCCGACGATAATGATGTGCATGAGCAAGCTCCTCAAGACACTAATTTCTAATACGAACGAATGTTCGTACGTATTGCGCCTGAAGTTGCTCGTCAAGCTGTATGTTCGTTCAGAAAACGTTGATCGTTGAAACTAGAGACCACCTTGACGCGGAGCGCCCACCCGAATCTCCACTGCTCCATCGCGCAGTGGCTTTATTCTCCGGTCTCTTGCAAGTGACTCTGGAAAACGGGAATTCCTCAATGATTGCTTGGAAAATGTCAGCCGGTTCCGGAAGGTGGCGGTTCGATTTCGGTCTCAGTAGAGAATCTGCGCGCTCGAAAAGCCCGCTATTGGCGGGCCTTTCTCTCGCAAAATAAGGGAATTCTCCGAAATCCGCACTAAGTGGCTGGAGCGGGGATTCAAACCATCAGATGGTGGAAGCGACATGCCCAACGGCGTGTGATCAAATGATAAGCATTTCGTCGTCGATCTGCTTGATCGGGTCTACGGCCATCATCATCCGCTGCACCTTCGGAACGCGGTGCGAGCGATCGGTTATCGGTCTGGAAATGAATCATTGGGCCGAGGCAGGAGAGGCATTTGTCGACGCGCTCTCAACCTATTGAGATCGCTGGTGGCGGACGCAGTCACCTGCCCACCGGTGTCCGCATCAAATTCCCTGCTAACAGGGATCTTTACAGGGACTTCTCCGATTCTCGGCACAAAAGCGAAACCGCCTCTAGTAAAAAGCAGTCCAAATTGGGCTTTTCGAGAAAATTCCCTACGAGAATAACAGGGAATAATGATTCCCAATCAGGGTATTCTTTGGCGGCAACAGGATTATCGGAGTTTGACCTTATCGCAACCGGAACACCAACAGTATATTCTTCAGAAATAAGAACATCGATTGAATTTCTCGTTCTGAAAAATTGCTCCTCCTATTCTTTTGGACCATATATCGATTCGAGCGCAGTGATCGCTGTCAGAACATAACCGCCATCACAGTTGGCGTCGTCTTCTCCGGAAAGATCGAATTTTTGCCAGACGCCATTCAGATGCCCGGCTTCGTACTCAGCTATGACTTTGTCAGCGAGGTCTCTTATAATGCGGAATTGCGTAAGGTCGAAGTGCAAACCATCTTCGTCCATGAAAAGTCCGTGCTTGCGCAGAAAGGCCGCCATCGGCATCGATGTTTCGCTGAGATAGAAAAGCAGGTCGCCGGAATTAAGCGGACGATCCTGCGCTTGTGGAACAAGTCCAACCTGTTCCACAAGCCGTCGCGCGAACGGCTGCATATCACGGGAGAGCTGATCGGGAGACACGACCGTCATGGAATCTCCTTCGAACAACAGGCCCCACCGACATCGACCTCATTGTTCGTGTCTGAAAGCACCGCGCGCGGTATGGCGCACGGTGCCCATAGGTCGAGCGCCTGATTCTATTTCACACGGCGGCCGCGAAAGAATCCGGCGTTTGTCGTGTTTTGCCTGATGTTGGCGGCTTCGCCCTGCTCCGCGATATTCTCATGCGCACTTTGTGGGGCTTCATCTTTCTTGATATCCTGTTTCCCGCCGGCCCCCTTCGGACTGCGATTGGCTGGCGGGACAGGCGGCATCTTGTTGTGACGAGACATAGGGACACCTCCATTTGAATACATTGGTTCGTAAAAGCGATTACGCAACCACTTCTGACTGCCTCTACCCTGCCTGAGTGAGGACGACAGATGCTTCTGTGGTGAGCAGGCGGAAGGTGAAGCTCTCCTGCATATAGAGTTCGACCGTCGTGCTCGAATGGCTGAGATAGCCGATTGAGAAGTCCTGACCGATATCCAGCTCGAAATCACCGCCGCGCGTGGTCAGCAGGAAGCCGCCCTTGAGCGCGGGCGCCCAGATCACTCCGCCATCGACGATCCGCTCGATATGATGGAGCACGGGATAGCCTTCGTCACTGCCGCCGGAAGCCGTGGTGTAGGCATCGGCGCCGAGCACAAGTGCATAAGGCCCCTCGCATCCGGCGAGGCGCAGCTGGCTCACCGCCTGTGCGACGGCGTCCGGATAGCTTTTCACACTGACAGGCAAGGCAACACCCATATTACTGCTGCCGGTGCGCAGGCCCTGGATTCCGGCGGCGCCATAGCCATCGAACACTGCGCGATCTTCGGCGAACGCAATCTTGCGCGCCGCTTCCTTGACTGGCGACCAGTCGGAATCGCTCGCGCCACGCTCCACATCGTCAATTGCCTGCCGTGTCAGTTCGAACGGCACACGCACTTCGATCAGCGGCTGGGCTTCGCGCTGCGAGGCCAGGATGCCATCGCCGGGCGGCTGGATCTGATGCAGATGGCCGGTGCCGATGGCGGCCAGATCGACGCCCTTCGGTCCCACCACATCCACAACCCGCCGCGCGGCGAGATGACGCTTGAGTGTGCGGGAGGCTTCCTGTTCGATCTGCTCCCATGCCGCGTCGGAGATGGGCGCAAGGTGCCGATGGAGATTGTTCATATCGTGCCTCTTTCCTTCAGGGATCCGATCCCGAGCGATCCATCGCCGCGCGATAGAGCCGGTTGCGGTGTCTCGGTCTGCGATGCTTCGGGTTGCGACGTTGTTGATGGCTCGTGCGCACTGGTGCCGGTGGCCGGTTCTGCATCGGGGTCGACATCGTCGAGGAATGTCGCCGTCGGCACAAAGAACAGGCATCCCGTCGCCGCACGGCTGAAATCCAGCAGATGGTCGTAGGTGCCCGGCGGATTGCCGATGAACATGTTGTCCAGCATCGTCTCGATCGGCTGCGGCGCGCGGGCATAGCCTATGAAGTAAGTTCCGAACTCGCTCTTGCCCACCTCGCCGAACGGCATGTTGTCGCGCAGGATCTGGATCTGCTCACCGTTCTCCTCAATCGAGGTCAGCACGTTATGGGCATAAGGCTTCTTCACTGCATCGGGTTGCTCGATATCGGACAGCTTGTGCCGGCCGATGATGTTCTCCTGCTCTTCGACAGGCACCTTGTTCCACCGTTCCAGGTCGTGCAGATACTTTTGCACGATCACATAGCTGCCACCGGCGAAACGCGCGTCCTCGTCGCCGATCAGAGTCGCGACATCGGCGGCCTGACCGACCGGGTTCTCCGTTCCGTCGACAAAGCCAAGCAGATCGCGATCATCGAAGCTCTTGAAGCCATGCACTTCATCGACGACCGTCACCGCGCCTGCAAGGCGTGACATAATGTGCGTTGCCAGCTCAAAGCACAGATCCATGCTCGCAGCACGGAGGTGAAAGAGAATGTCGCCCGGCGTCGAGACCGCGGTGTGTACGCCGCAAATCTCGCGGAATGGATGCAAGTCCTTCGGCCGCGGCGCGCCGAACAGCCGGTCCCAGGCTTCTGAACCGACCCCCATGATGCAGGACAACTGCCCGTCGAGATCGCGAAAGCCGACCCCTCGCAGCAGACTGGACAGATCGGCGCACAACCCGCGCACCGTTGCCTCAGCTCCTGCTCCGGGATTGATCGTCACAACAAGAAAAATCGCCGACCGTGTCAACCTTGCGACTACCGGTTGCGATACAACTAATGACACTCAAAGCTCCTCAATCCGAACGACATGCAAGCCAGCGCACCGCCACGATGTCAAGGCAACACACCCGAACTCAGCCGGACATTGCCTCAAGATCGCGGCCAGCTCGCCAGTTCGCGCGCCTTCAGCTCAATCCATATTCCGGAATGCATGTCCGTCGGCGGCGACATCCTTCACGACATCCGGCGGCAGAAGATCCTGCGCGGCGGTGCCGTCAAAAAGCCAGTCTGCCTTGTCGGCCAGATCGGGCAGACCCGCGCCTTTATGGACGTAGAGACCGATGGCTGGCTTTTTTGCGTTGATATAGAGATCGTATTCCTGCATCGAACCGACTTTCTTTTAGCTGCAACAAAAACGAGGCGAGCGGCACTTTTCCGGCCGCGCATCTCGCGGAAATGACAGTAAGCAAGGCAGCCATAGGCTGCCTCGGGACTAAGTTAAAGCCTGACGGGCCGGCCCGAAGGTTCCTCTTCCAGAGTCACGGCAATGTCCGCATTGGCAGACAGGCGAACCTTGTTTCCCTCAACGCCAGCAACAAAACCTTTCTCAATGTAGTGATGATGGCCCTCGTGCTTGCCGAAACTGTCGCTTTTCTTGAGTTTGATACGATCGCCTTCCATGCGATCAACCGTTCCGACGTGCACACCGTCAGCGCCGATCACTTCCATGTTTTCCTTGATCTGATTACTCATCGCGGCCTCCTCCTTCACTGAACTCCGATGGAGTTCGTACATAAACACAATCTATCGGATGATCTTGGCTGACGGTCGTTCAGACTGCCTCCAATTCATCCTCGTCAATTGCTTCCGGTACCTTTCCATTGAACGTCAGGCCATTCTTGCCTGCCGAAATCTTGACCGTGGAACCATCGCGGATTCCTCCAGCCAGAAGCATTTCAGCAAGAGGGTCCTGAACATAACGCTGGATCACGCGCTTAAGCGGACGCGCGCCATAAGCGGGATCCCAGCCCTTCTCCGCGAGCCAGTTCTGCCCCTTGGCATCGAGCGAAAGAGTAATCTTGCGATCTTCCACGAGCTTCTTCAGCCGGGCGAACTGAATTTCGACAATCCGCCCCATTTCATTTTTCTGCAGCCGGCTGAAAAGAATAATCGCATCGATACGGTTGAGGAATTCAGGGCGGAAGTGTGAACGGACCATCGTCATGACCTGTTCGCGCACTGCACTCGTCTTCTCGCCCTCTGACTGATTGACAAGATATTCTGCACCAATGTTCGACGTCATGATGATGAGCGTGTTGCGGAAATCGACAGTACGGCCCTGACCGTCGGTCAGGCGGCCATCGTCAAGAACCTGCAGCAGCACATTGAACGTATCTGGATGCGCCTTCTCAATTTCGTCGAAGAGGATCACCTGATATGGCCGTCGCCGCACCGCTTCCGTAAGCACGCCGCCCTCGTCGTAGCCGACATAACCGGGAGGCGCGCCGATCAGCCGAGCGACGGAGTGCTTCTCCATGAATTCTGACATATCTATGCGGACCATCGCGGTCTCATCGGCAAACAGGAACTCCGCCAGCGCCTTGGCAAGTTCCGTCTTGCCGACGCCGGTCGGCCCCAGAAACATGAAAGACCCCATCGGGCGGTTGGAATCTTGCAGGCCTGCCCGCGCCCGGCGGACCGCGGTCGAGACCGCGCGCACCGCGGCCGACTGACCGACAACCCGTTTGATGATTTCCTCCTCCATGTGGAGCAACTTTTCCTTTTCGCCCTCCAGCATCTTGTCGACAGGAACACCAGTCCAGCGGGACACCACCTGAGCGATATTGTTGGACGTGACCGTTTCACTGATTGAGGAACTTTCGCCGGACTCAACTGCAGCGAGCTTTTTCTCCAGCTCGGGAATACGGCCGTAGGTCAGCTCGCCTGCTTTCTGGAATTCACCCTTCCGCTGCGCATTGGCAAGTTCGGTTCGAAGCTGTTCCAGTTCGCTCTTCAGCTTCTGCGCATCAGAGAGCTTGCTTTTCTCAGACCGCCATTTCGACGTGAGGTCGGCCGACTTCTTGTCAAGCCCGATCAATTCCTTCTCAAGTGTTTGCAACCGGCTCTTGGAGCCCGCGTCACTTTCCTTCTTGAGCGCTTCCTGCTCGATCTTGCGGCGCACGATCTCCCGGTCGAGCGAGTCCAACTCTTCCGGCTTGGAATCGACCTGCATCTTCAACCGGGCCGCCGCCTCATCGATCAAGTCGATCGCCTTATCCGGCAGAAACCGGTCCGTGATATAGCGGTTCGACAATGTTGCGGCGGACACCAGCGCGGAATCCGCTATCCGCACACCGTGGTGCAATTCATATTTCTCCTTCAGCCCACGTAAGATCGAGATCGTGTCCTCAACCGTCGGCTCCGAAACGAATACCGGTTGAAACCGCCGCGCCAGAGCCGGGTCTTTCTCGACATGCTTGCGATACTCATCCAGTGTCGTCGCCCCGACGCAATGCAACTCGCCCCGCGCCAGAGCGGGTTTGAGCAGGTTCGACGCATCCATCGTGCCATCGGTTTTTCCGGCGCCGATCAGGGTATGCATTTCGTCGATAAACAGGATGATGCCGCCTTCGGCCGACGTCACTTCCTGCAGTACGGACTTGAGTCGCTCTTCGAACTCTCCGCGATATTTTGCGCCGGCAATCAAAGCACCAAGGTCAAGGGACAGCAGCTTCTTGTCTTGCAGATTGTCAGGCACGTCACCATCGACGATGCGCAGCGCCAGTCCCTCCACAATGGCCGTTTTTCCAACGCCAGGCTCACCAATCAAGACCGGGTTATTCTTGGTACGCCGCGAAAGCACCTGTATGGTGCGGCGGATTTCTTCATCGCGGCCGATCACGGGGTCCAGTTTGCCGTCGCGCGCTGCCTGCGTGAGATCACGCGCATACTTTTTCAATGCATCATATGCGTTTTCGGTCGACGAGCTATCGGCGGTGCGGCCCTTACGCAACGCATCGATCGCGGCGAC
This sequence comes from Afipia sp., assembly GCA_017308595.1. GTDB lineage: Bacteria > Pseudomonadota > Alphaproteobacteria > Rhizobiales > Xanthobacteraceae > Afipia. The sequence goes on along the minus strand of JAFKER010000005.1, from coordinate 14,824 downwards.
AAGACTGGGAACGGAAAGACCGCCCTTCGCGAGCAGCTTTCCTGCTTCGCTATCTTTGTCTGAGGCCAGCGCCTGCAGCAGCCGCTCCACCGTCACAAAACTATCGCCAGCTTTCTCCGCAATCTGTTGCGCCGCATTGAACAGGCGCGCCGTATCGGGCGCGAGATAGACCTGACCTGCACCGGCGCCGGAGACTTTCGGAAGCTTGGCCAGAGCCTCCTCGGTGGATTTTAGAATAGCCTGCGAAGTTCCACCGGCACGATCAATCAGGCTGGCTGCAAGGCCTTCATTATCATCGAGCAGAACCTTTAAAACGTGAAGCGGTGTGAATTGTTGATTCCCTTCCCGCATCGCGAGCGACTGCGCGGACTGAATGAACCCTCTCGCTCGATCGGTGTATTTCTCCGAGTTCATTTCTCACCTCACTTAACGCCTGATCCCAACCCGCCATGACCACTCAGAAGCCAACCGCATATCCAATACGCGGTTACTCATAAGCTCTTTTTGCCTCTAATTTCTGCGTAAGACGCCGAAGATCGACCACCCTTCGCTCGTGAGTCCCCTCGCCGATCTCCTCAATGTCATCGCGCGCGGTAACCGCGAACACCACTCGCCGCCCATCCACTTCGGTGACTTCCGCTTCTGCCGTCTCGCGGATCGCATTCAGCGCGGCGTTTTCTATCGCCAGGATCATCATCGGTGTCGCAAACACCGGCGGAAGTATCGAATCCTTAACCTGATTTGCGAGATGCCGCGGTTCTACCTCAAGGGTAAATTGGCCTTTCGCACCAATCGGTATCGGACGCATACGCTGCTCCTGCCTTCCGGCCATCCACTTTGTGATGGCTACTCGCGGCCACATAGCGTCGTCCCGGTCGGGAAATAATTCAAGCGCGACGTATGGTCTTCGCGATGCACTGCCGGAACACAAGATCGGGAAACGAAACAGCATGAACTCTCCGGGAGACCACCGCATGAGATTCAGAAACACCTAATGATGATCGGAACCTGGCATGACGCATGCGTTGCGGAATAGCGATCGCATTGCCTCTCTCCGAGCAATGCACATGCCAGCTAAAATCTGTCAAAATATCAATCGCTTGACGACAAATCGTCGTCCGCAACGGACAATATGTCAGGAGTGGAGCGGACAAAATGTCCAAACGAACGAGCGCGGCTCAGCGCGCCGCCGGCAGCCAAACTGTGAATGTTGTTCCGATATCGGGTTCGCTCCGAACCGATATCTTCCCGCCTTGACGTGTCACCAGCATCTGACTGATCGAAAGGCCAAGTCCGGTGCCCTCGCGGGTTTTCGTTGTAAAAAAAGGATCGAAAATTCTCTGCATCACATCCGGCAACATCCCTCCGCCGGTATCTGCAACCTCGATCGCAACACCGTGACGTCCGTCCATATCGCTGTCATATGTCCGTAATGTGAGACGTCCGCCCTGCGGCATCGCATGAATCGCATTCACGATTAGATTCACCAGAACCTGCTGCAACTCGGTTCGATTGATCGAAATCAGCTGCAGCGCACGATCCTCCCTATCGACAGAGATCGTCGTTCTTTTCAGCAGATGCTGCACCAGTGGCAGCGTATCCGATACGATACCCGCCGTAGTGTATTGGTCAGTATAGCCGGCATATTCCTGCGGCTTGGCGAACTGGAGCAATTTTGTCACCAGTTCTGTAATGCGATGCATCTGCTCATCGATCAGACGAAACTCGGTGCTTGCCTTGTCCGCGGAAGGCCCCATCAAATCCCGGATCACCTCGAGATTCCCCTGCATAACCGCAATGGGATTATTGATCTCGTGCGCAACACCCGCCGTGATCTCGCCTATCGCGGCCAGCTTTTCCGACATGACAAGCTGCTTTGTTGTCGTTTCAAGTTGCAGCGTCGCGTCCTGTAGTTCGAGCGCCCTCGCCTCGACACGCTCGTTGAGCTCTTTGTTCCAATCGCGCAGCTGCTGATCGCGTTCCTGCACGAGATCGAGTAAATGGTCGAGATGCTGCGCAACCTGCCCGATCTCACTTCGATCCCTGATCGCTCCGGTGCGTGCGGAAAGATCACCACACTCAACGCGGTCAATCGCGCCACTCATGCGCTCCAGTGGCCTGAAGATACTGCTTGCCCACGTCAAGAACAGCGGAACCGTCGCCGTAACCGCAATCAGAAACGCGGCCGCTATGGCAAGGAGAGTCTCATACTTCGCTTGTGTAAGCGGCTTCTGCAAGAAGCCGGCATAGAGCATGCCGACGCGGCGTCCATAACTATCGAGGATCGGCTCATAAGCCGAGATGTACCAGTCATTCACAACAAACGCACTGTCGCGCCACGTCTTTCCCCGGTCGAGTACCGCGGTGCGAACATCCGCTGAAACACGTGTCCCGATCGCGCGCGTCCCTTCAAACAACGTAACGTTTGTACTGATCCTGATATCGTCGAGAAACAAGGTCACCGTTCCATGGCTACCTTCCGGCACACCTGTGTCGTGATAGATGAGATCGTTGATTGCATCGACGAATGCGAGATTTTTGTTCAGCAGAACACCAGCAACCAGTGCCACTCGCTCGCCATTCGGCATCACAACAGGACTTGCCGATTGCAGAACCAGGCCTCGCGTTTCCTGAGACGAACTGTTGCCAGCCTCAACCGGAACAATTTCGATCTGCGCTCGCTGGGCAAGTTCAGATGAAAATACAGCCAGATCCTTTCGCTCGAAAACATCGAGACTGGTTCTCGATTTGCCATCCAGAGCAGCCTTGATGATTGGCCAGTCCGACCGAATGGAAACGGACGACATCGGAATGCCGCTCGCGATAACATTCCCGTCGCGGCCTATCACATAGACAAAATTAAATTTGTGCTGCCGGGCCACCTCCCCCAAGAACAACGAGAGACGGCCATTCGAAGAACTTTCGTTCGAAATCAATTCGCTGAACTTCGCCGAATTGCTCGTGGAGGCAAGCTGGCTCTCGACCTTTTCCAGAAGCTGGCCCATGTACTGATGCGCAATCGTCAAGTCGTCGTTGACCTTGGACATCGTCATGGCGTCAAATTTGACATTCCAACGATAGATGCTGACGCCAAGCAGCAGAGGCAAAATAATCAGCATGGGTACAAGTGCTATCGCCAGCAGACGATAGCGAACTGAGGTTCCTCTGCTTGTAGCGATGACTTTATGCTCAGACATTCCAGCTTACGCATTTTCGGTCGATCGTTTTGCGCGATATCCCCAACCGCCGGGCAGCTTCTTCACGATCTCCACCGACTTCGCGTAGGACAGATAGAATATGCCGCCGCTCCACTTCTGCTAAACTTTGCCCCCCTCTATCGCCATCGCCGTCACCAACGAACCTCTCGAAGTCCTCCGGAAATGCGCCGAGAATCACAGTGCGCTCGATCAGATTGCGCAGTTCTCGGATATTTCCTGGCCAATCGTAATGTGTGAGCGCGGCGCGAGCCTTTTCATCGATAGCAATAGACGGCATTCCGAGTTGCTGCGCGAACTCGCGCATAAAGAGGGCTGCGAGCTCCAGCACATCCGCACCTCGATCCTTGAGCGGCGGCAGGTGAATTTGCATCACATTGATGCGAAAATAGAGATCGGCACGAAACGTCCCGGCCTCGACACGCTTGGGAAGATCGACATTCGTCGCGAAGATAAATCGCGCATCGAACGGAACTTCACGCTCCGATCCCACAGGCCGGACGCGGCGATCTTCCAGCACCCGCAGCAGCTTCGTCTGAAGCAGATAAGGGAGCTCTCCGATTTCGTCGAGAAATACCGTGCCACCTTGAGCGTGCATAAATAATCCCTCGCGTGCCCGTCCTGCACCGGTAAATGCCCCCTTGAGATGGCCGAACAATTCGCTTTCAATCATATCTGCTGGAATCGCGCCGCAATTGATCGGCACGAACAATTTGCCAGACCGGCCGGAAAGCGAATGGAGCGAGCGTGCGGCAACCTCCTTGCCCGTGCCTGACTTTCCAGTCAGCAGAATCGAAGTCGGCAAAGGAGCCACACGGGCAATGGTATCTCGAATGTGCTGGATCGCTTTTGAGTCACCGATCAGCTTGCTGCGCAAATATGTCTGGTGCCCAGGCGACTGGAGCTCGTGATGAAGAACATCGTTTTCCCGCTGCAGCCGGATGCGATCGAGACAGCGAGCCACCGCATTGAGCAACTGATTTGAACGGAACGGCTTTAGAATGAAATCGATGGCACCGGCACGCAAAGCTCCGATCGCCGTATCAAGATCGGCATAAGCGGTCATCAGAATAACGTCGGCAAAAAAACCAATGGCGCGCTGCTCCGCGAGCCAATCGATCCCTTTCTGACCCGGCATGATATTGTCGAGGATTACGACATCGAAGTGCTGCTCATCAAGCTTGCGGGATGCCTGCCTCGTATCCGCGGCTTCTTCTATCAGCTTGCAACGCGGCCCCAGAATCTTGACCAGAAAATTGCGAATGCCCGGTTCATCGTCGACGATCAGAATGGATGCCTGCGCCAGCCATGGTCCAAATTCGGGATCCACAACGACGTCCGCGGAGTCGCGGTTCTCATCCATTACCATTTCAGATCCTCTCGAATCCCGTAAACAGCTATGCCTAGAGCGGTCGCTTGATATCCGTTTTCAACTGCGCGAGCGCCTGACGTAGACCGTGAAGCTGATCCATCAGATGAAGAATAATGTCGATGCCTTCGTCATTGGCACCGAGATCGTTCTTTAAATCAAGAATGAGATGCGCCCGCGCCACATCGACACTGGAGAATTCGACCCCACCGATGGTCTCTTCCGGAACCAACCATTGCTGTTCAAGCCAGAAATCCAGCGTTTGTACCTGCAACCCCGAGAAAGCCAGAAACTCTTGCTTGTTCATGATCAGGATATCCTGTCCTCACGCGGGTTGAAGTCTTTGCCTTTCTCCCAGTTCGAGACAAAGGCCTCGAGTTCGGGATCCGGCGTTCTGGGCAGGACCACCTTGAGCCTGACGAACTGATCGCCGTGGCCGCCCCCGCGATGGGGCGCGCCCTTTCCCTTGAGGCGCAGCGTCGTTCCCGTGTTCGATCCTTTGGGGACCGACATTGTAACGTCGCCCGTCGGCGTTGGAACTCGGACGCGACCGCCCAGCACGGCTTCGGACAGCGAAATCGGAAACTCGAGAGTGATATCGTCGCCTTCTCGGGTAAAGCGGCCATCAGGCACGGTTTCCACTTCGATCAGTGCATCTCCAGCAGCCCCGTTGCCGGAGCCAGGCGCGCCCTTGCCCTTAAGCCGAAGAACCTGTCCGTCGACCACGCCCGGCGGAATCTTGACGTCCAGTGTACCGCCATCCGGCAGCGTCAAGCGCCTGTTCGCGCCTGTGATCGAGTCCGCAAAATCGACACGTAAACCGTAGTGCAGGTCCCTTCCCCGCCGGTTGGACCGTGCACGCTGTCCTTGCCGCAGAAAATCGGCAAATGCATCATCGGTGTCCATAAAGTCGGCAAAGCCGGAGCTATCGGCGTAGCGATGCCCCTCATCGGATGTCGCAAAATCCCGATAGAAATTGTGCTGTGGACGCTCCACGCCAGTTGCGTCGATCTCGCCGCTATCGAATCGCTTCCGCTTGTCGGCATCGCCCAACAGATCGTAGGCACCGGCAACTTCCTTGAATTTCTCCTCGGCCGACTTGTCACCAGGGTTCAAATCCGGATGAAGTTTTTTCGCCAGCTTGCGATATGCCTTCTGGATATCTCCAGCAGAAGCAGCGGGGGTAACGCCGAGAACTTCGTACGGACTTTTCACGACCTGCTCCGAAAATCCAAGGCCCGGCTGTTCGCGCGGTAGCCTACCTGCAACCGACTGTATCATTCCCCTGAAACGGCGAAACAGCCCAGCGAATGAGTGCCGCTTTCACGCGTTACTCGACATGTCCCGGATCTACATAGTTGGGGAAATTTTTTGCCTGCTGGGGTGTCATTCTGGCAGGATCAGGCTTTCCCGGCACGCCGCGCGGGCCGAGTTCGGCTCGAGCGATGTCATCTTCTGTCAGCCGCAACTTGCCATCATCGAGCTGCCCGTTACCTCCAAGAGAAGATCTCATCACTAGCCTCCGTTTTCTGGGTCTTCAATGCCACTCCTCATTCAGTCCCCGAGGAAGGAACAGCGTTCGATTTCGAGCCGGAAAACAGATCGCAATCGAACACTGTCCTTTACTCCTCGTGGTTACCGACCCGGCCGAAGCTCCAAGCTTTCCAGGCCTGCGGCAACACTAAGTCCCGTCTGTCCTTCCACGCTGAGAGGCTGCAAAGCGATGGAATTGTTGGAGCCCCCGAGCAACACATTGCCGCCCACACCGACAATAGCGGCGGCGCTGGCATCGACACCCGCATATTTTCCGGAGATATCGCCGCGGCCAGGCTGAGCGACCGGCGAAAAGACCGACCACGCAAGAGCTGTACTTTCCGTGATCCCAATATCGATGCCGACCTTCTGAATGACAGCAGTGTAGTAATCTTCCGGCAGACCATTGATGCGCAAAACGCATCCGAGGTTGGTGACCGATCCAACAATGAAGCCGATGCTTGCTCCTCCGCGGCACTCGAGCACACCGACCTGGACTCGCGCAGGCGGCGGCTGTTGTGCATCGGCGGATGAAAGGAGAGCGATCAGCATGCCCCCGGCGAGAGTGGCAAGAACTGGTCGTTGCATAGTCTGAACTCCTGATATGAGATGATATCGTTGAACTTTGGCGCACAGGCCGAGGTTAGGTTGATTGTTTTTTTTCGTCGTCTTCGACCTCCGTGAATTCCGCGTCCACGACATTGTCGCCGCCGGATTGCGACGCTCCGTCGACTGGCTTCTGAGACTGTGCATAGACAGCCTCTCCAAGCTTGATGGATGCCTGCTGGAGAGCGTTCGTCTTGGCGCTGATGGCAGACGCATCATCTCCCTTGAGGGCTTCGCGCAGGCCAGCCATGGCATTCTCCAGCTCGCGACGATCCGCGTCGGAAAGCTTAGCGCCATGCTCTGCTGCCGTTTTCTCCGTCGCGTGCAAAAGTGCTTCGGCGTTGTTCTTGGCTTCGACAGCCTCCTTACGCTTCTTATCCTCGACAGCATGCGTCTCCGCTTCCTTGACCATTCTCTCGATATCCGCTTCCGAAAGACCCCCGGAGGCTTGAATCTGGATACGCTGCTCTCTGCCTGTACCCTTGTCCTTTGCCGAGACATTGACGATGCCGTTGGCGTCGATATCGAAGGTCACCTCAATCTGCGGCGTTCCACGCGGCGCCGGTGGAATTCCCATCAGATCGAACTGTCCGAGCAGCTTGTTATCGGCGGCCATTTCGCGCTCACCCTGAAACACCCGGATAGTGACCGCATTCTGGTTATCCTCCGCAGTGGAGAACACCTGGCTCTTCTTTGCCGGAACTGTGGTGTTGCGCTCGATGAGACGCGTGAACACGCCACCTAGAGTTTCAAGGCCGAGCGAAAGCGGAGTAACATCGAGAAGCAGGACGTCCTTAATGTCGCCTTGAAGAACACCCGCCTGGATCGCTGCACCGATCGCAACAACCTCGTCCGGATTAACGCCCTTATGCGGCTCCTGACCGAATATCTTTTGAACGATTTCCTGAATCTTCGGCATTCGTGTCATGCCGCCGACAAGGACGACCTCGTTGATATCCTTGGCCGTCAGCCCTGCATCTTTCAGCGCATTGAGGCATGGTTCGATGGTCCGCTGGACCAGATCTTCGACTAGAGATTCGAACTTCGCGCGGGTCAGTTTGACCTGAAGATGCTTCGGTCCCGCGGCATCCGCCGTGATGAAAGGCAGGTTGATTTCCGTTTGGGTAATGGTCGAGAGTTCGATCTTCGCTTTCTCTGCCGCCTCCTTCAGACGCTGCAGAGCCAGCTTGTCTTTTCGCAGGTCAATACCCTGCTCTTTCTGAAACTCGTCCGCCAGATAGTTCACAAGGCGCATGTCGAAATCCTCGCCGCCCAGGAACGTATCGCCATTGGTGGATTTCACTTCGAAAACACCATCTCCAATATCGAGAATGGAGATGTCGAACGTTCCGCCACCGAGATCGTAGACCGCGATTTTCGCTTGCTTCTTCTTGTCGAGCCCGTAGGCAAGCGCCGCAGCGGTAGGCTCATTGATAATACGCAAGACTTCCAGACCTGCGATCTTGCCCGCATCCTTCGTCGCCTGACGTTGCGCATCGTTGAAGTAGGCAGGAACAGTTATGACAGCCTGGCTGATCTTCTCACCGAGATTGGACTCAGCCGTCTCTTTCATCTTCTGCAGAATGAATGCCGATATCTGCGATGGCGAATAGCTCTTTCCTTCCGCTTCGACCCAGGCATCGCCGTTTGACGCTTTCACGATCTTATAAGGAACCAGCGCCTTGTCTTTTTCAACGATGGGATCGTCATAACGGCGTCCGATTAGCCGCTTCACGGCAAAGATCGTGTTGATCGGGTTTGTAACTGCCTGCCGCCTTGCTGGCTGGCCGACAAGGCGCTCCCCGTCGCTGGTAAATGCCACGATCGAGGGCGTCGTCCGCGCGCCCTCGGCGTTCTCAATGATACGCGCATTCTTGCCATCCATGATGGCGACGCAAGAATTGGTTGTGCCCAGGTCGATTCCGATAACTTTTGCCACCACGTCCTCCTAGTTTTAGGTTTTCTGCTTTTGCCCTGTCTGATGACTTTCGAACTAAGAAAGCGGAATCCTCCGATCGCCGTTATCCAGCTATGACGGCGCGCATGGAGTTCAGGATGTTCGGTCGATAGTCTTCCGCACGCGCGGATAGCGGTGTGCGTGTGTCAGCGTGCGGAAATTGTGCTGCGCGAACACGGCAAAGAGAGAGCGCGTTTTGCAACCGGTCATAACGGTTGGCGATAAATAGTGTCAGGTCTCGTGCCATCTGCTGATGCTCCGACTCTCACTCATTGTTGAGTGCGTCAGCAACAGACATGCCAACTAATGTTGACAGCAATTTCATGAGCTTAGGGCGGCACAACCGCTGATCAAGGACAAGATGGCGGCATCTCCGGACAAAATGTCCGTTTTGCAACGCGCAAATTTTCGCCGAATGAGCAAGATGAGCTGATTTCATTATTTCAGGGAGATTGAGTTCCGGACAAGAGGTCCTAACCCACTAGCCACGACAAGCTGCGCGATGAACTGCTCAACGGCGAGATCTTCTATACGTTGAAGGAGGCCCAGCTCGTGATCGAAAACTGGGGCGCCATTACAATACGATGCGGCCGCACTCATCGCTGGGACATCGACCGCCAGCAGCCGAAGCACTCGTCTGTCCGGCGCCAAAACCTGTGGCGCAGACGCAGGCTCTAAACTAACATTCCAAACGGACCACTTCGTGGGGGCCGGTCAGTGGCAGCGAACGTCGTTGGAAACCCCAGCTTCATCTCATCAGAATCTGACGTTGAAGTTTGCGCGAACGGACTGGTCGATGGCGTTGCCGCCGTATTGCCCGCCGTAGGAGACGCCGAGGGTGGTGTTCCTGGTAATGGCGACGTCCAGCCCGACATCCAGCACCAGCGCATCCTGCGTGATCGGCATGCCCGCGACGGTGAAGGGCGAGCCGCCGGCAAAGGTGAAAGTGGCGAGCGGCGTGGTGTCGCCAACGGCATGACGCCAGCCGAGTGTGCTGCGCAGCATTGCCGTTGTCGTGCCGAGATCGAAGTTGGTCGAGGCGTGCAGGCCGAGCGTGGTGAAGGTGACGCCCGTGCTGGTGCTGTTGCTACGCAAGGCCGCAGCGCCGCCGTTCTCCGCGAAACCATCGGTGCTGAGGTTCACATAAGCGAGGTTAGCAAACGGCTCGAAGCTGAAGCTGCCAGCACGGATGCCATAGCCCAGTTCGCCGAACACCTGTGTCGTGCCAGCGCGATAATCCCCCTTCAGGCTGTCACCGAAGCCGGGGAACGCCACGCTGCGGCTGGTCGTGATGTCGTGCCACGTATAGGCCGCACCGGTGCGGAAGCCGAGGTTGCCCCATTGCGTGCCGCCGTAGAGGCCGAGGTGATAGTTGTCGCTTGAGCCCGAGGAGGCGCGGTCACGCACGTTGAAGGTGGTGCGGCTGTATCCTGCCATCATGCCGAGCCGCCAGGTGTCGAAGATCGGGACGTCGCCGCCGATCAGGAAGCCGCCGGTCGAGTGGGATAGGCGCGCGGCGTTGCCGTCGCTGTTCGTGGAGCCCCAGCCGCCGAAGCCCTGCCCCCAGAGCGCAAAACGGTCGGTCGTCGGCGCGACTGCGACCGTCCCGGAATAGAGCGAGGCGAAAGCGGCATAGGCGTCGGTCTTGCCATCGGTCGGGTCGGCATAGGCCATAACCGGCGCACGGGATGCACCGACCGCGCCGAAGGCTGCTCGAATGCGGCTCGTCGCGGCATCACGCACAAAGTGGCTGTCCTCGATCAGAGCGCTCTTGGCCGAGGCGTGTGCCTCACCCGAGGCCTGATCGAAGGCGTTGCGGGCGGCGGCATCGGTCGGCAATGCCAGCACTGCATTGTAGAGCGCATTGCCGGTGAAGAACGGATTGCCGCCCGAAATGCTCTGGATGCCGTAGGCAGCCGCCTTCTGATTGCGGGTCGCGCCGGCGTCGGCGAAGTCGCGCATCCTCGATATATCGATATAGGCGTTGTTGGCGTCATAGATGGCGGTAACGCCGACAAAGGCCGAGATCGGACCGACATCAAAGGTTCCGGTGAGGCCGCCGGTGGTCGTCAGAACCGTATAACGCGCGAGCGCCATGCCGGAGGCCGAGACATCGAGCGTTGCGCCGCTGATATTGGCGGCGCCGGTGACGGTGATGCGGTCGGAGGCGCCGGTGCCATCGATCTGGGCGGCAAACCGCGAACCGGCGACCATGGCCAGACTGCCCTGCACCGAGAGCGTGCCGATGCCACCGTTGCCGGGCGCGATCGTGCCGCCCGCATTGACGCTGGTGTTGCCGATCGTGCCGGTGCCGGCAACCGTTCCGTTGATCGTCAGCATCTGCGACGAGGCGATCGTGCCGTTGACCGCGAGCGTTGCGCCGCTGTCCACATTGGTCGGGCCGGTATAACTGTGCACGCCATCGAGCGTCAGCGTGCCGCCGGCCAGCGTCAGCCCCAGCCGGCCCGCGCCGCCGTCGCGGATCAGGCCGGAAAAGGATGAGTGTCCGGCGGTCGAACCATCGATGGTCAGGATGCTGTCGGCAGCGCCGCCATTCTCGATGATACCCGAACCGGCCGACAGGCTCTGGATGGCGCCGACCACCGTGTTGTGACCGTTGAGCCGCAACGTACCGCCGGGACCGCCATACTGGTTGTCGAAATTGACCGTCACACCTTCCGTGAGCGCATTGTCCGCAAGCACGTTCAGGGTACTCGACTGGTAGAAGGTCTGTATGCCTCCGCTGACGGCATTGGCGACCGAAGCGTTCAGCGTGCTGCTGGCGATGAAACCCTGTGTCCCACCGCTAACCGCATTGGCAGCCGAGGCGTTCAGTGCGCTGGTGTCGATGAAACGCTGCACCCCACCGCTAACAGCATCGGCGGCCGAGGCGTTGAGCACGCTGGTGGCGTAGAAATACTGCAAGCCGCCGCTGACGGCACTGGCAACCGAGGCATTGAGAGTGCTGGTGTTGATGAAATACTGCTCCCCGCCGTTGACGGCGTTGGCGGCGGAGGCGTTGAGCACGCTGGTGTCGTAGAAATAATGCGTCCCGCCGCTGACGGCATTGGTGGCCGAGGCGTTGAGCGCGCTGGTGGCGTAGAAATCCTGCTGCCCGCCGCTGACGGCACTGGCTACCGAAGCGTTGAGCGCGCTGGTGGCGTAGAATATCTGCGTCCCGCCGCTGACGGCATCGGCGGCGGAGGCGTTGAGCACGCTCGTATCGTAGAAATACTGCTGCCCGCCGCTGATGGCATTGGCGGCCGAGGCGTTGAGTGCGCTGGTGGCGTTGAAATTCTGCCTCCCACCGCTGACGGCGTTGGCGGCGGAGGCGTTGAGTGCGCTGTTCTCCCAGAAGTACTGCGTCCCGCCGCTGACGGCGTTGGCGGCCGAGGCGTTCAGCGCGCTGGTTTTGTTGAAATACTGCGTCCCGCCGCTGACGGCATCGGCGGCGGAGGCGTTGAGCGTGCTGCCGTCGTAGAAATACTGCGTCCCGCCGCTGACGGCATTGGCGGCCGAGGCGTTCAGCGCGCTCCTGGTGTAGAAATTCTGCGTCCCGCCGCTGACGGCATTGGCGGCCGAGGCGTTCAGCGCGCTGCTGGTGAAGAAAATCTGCGTCCCGCCGCTGACGGCATTGGCGGACGAGGCATTCAGCGCGCTGGTGTCGTGGAAAATCTGCGTACCGCCGCTGATGGCATTGGCGGCAGAGGCGTTCAGCGCGCTGCTGGTGTAGAAATACTGATACTCGCCGCTGATGGCATTGGCGGCAGAGGCGCTGAGCACGCTGGTGTTGTAGAAATACTGCCTCCCACCGCTGACGGCATTGGCGGCAGAGGCGTTGAGTGTGCTGGCGCTGTAGAAATACTGCTCTCCGCCGCTGACGGCATCAGCGGCCGAGGCGTTGAGCGCGCTGGTGTTGTAGAAAAGCTGCGTCCCGCTGGCAAATGGGCCACTCGTCGTCTGGTTGCCGGTGAAAGTCTGCGCGGCAGCTTCCGGTCCCAGGCAGATGGCCGCAACCCCAGCCAGCGCCGTGCTCCCGAGCAGAAGGGAGATGAGGCTCTTGCCACGTCGGTTACTCAAGATCCTCGCCCCCCGCACCTTAGCCAGCCACTTCAGAAATAAAGGCAACGCGCAGCTTGCGATCGGCGCAGGGGCTCTTTTTCTTCGGCGCAGGGGCTCATCTCATGGTGCGCCGTCATATAATGACGCGGGCAGTTGAAAGCGGCTTGGGGAAGATTTAAACGAAGACATGGAGGACAGGCTCTTATTATCGACAGACTCCGTCGAGCCGGATTTGCGCAGCGATTACTGGCGCGAGATGGTTGCCCCGTTTTTTGATGCCGAGCCGCTTGAAAGTGCGCGCAACACCCATCTGGAAGGATCGGTCGACGTACGTTTTATTGCCGGACTGATCATCTCCCGCACGACCTTTAGTGCCCAGCACCTGAACCGAAGCCGGCGCCTGGTCCTGAGGAGTGAGATGAGCGATTTCTACATGCTCGAACTCTTCACGGCGGCGAACGGAAAGATGGATTGCCAAGGGCACACCATGACCATCGAAGATGGCGATGTCTGCCTTCTGGATCTTGGCCGGGCTTTTACAAGTCAGTTTTCTGCTGGTTCAGGGCTGCCCCTTGTTTTGCCGCGCGCGCCGCTGGATCGGGCGCTGGGCGGCCGGCCCCTGGACGGCCTCATCCTCAAGGCCGGTCTGCCGGTCACCCGACTGATTTCCGATCTAATTATGAGTCTGGACCGCTTGCCATCTATGGGCATCGCGGTCGCGCTAGCCATCGAGGAGGCGGTCACGACGCTGCTCGTCTCCGTGATTGCCGGCCGGACGATCGACGAGTTGCCGGAGGATCCGGTGCTGAGCCGGATATTCCGCCAGCGTGTCCTGCAATTCATCGATGCGAACCTACACCGCCCGGACCTCGATCTAGCACTTCTCATGCAGCAGTTCCGGGTGTCGCGCGCCCATCTCTACCGGATGTTCGCCGGGGACGGCGGGGTGCGGGCCATCATCCGCGACAGGCGGCTGAATGCCGCCTACCGCCAGATCCTTTCGCACCGAGGCAAGACCGGTTCGATCACCAGCATCGCCCACAAGTTGGGTTTCTCGAGCAGCAATCAGTTCTTGCGGGCTTTCCGCGAGCAGTTTGGCGTGACGCCGAGCGAGGTTCGGGATGAGGGCATGTCGATTGCGTCTGGCGAGGCGGAACGCGGTTTCCATGCCTATCTTCGCAAAGTGAAGCGATAGCCTGAATGGCCGCAGGCGCGAAAGACGGGACAAGAAACAACGCAACGATCATCAAACGTATCATGCGCTGATCCGATCTGACCTAGCGTGATAGCTCGGTGTTGAAAAACTTCGTACAGGTCAGCATGACATGCGGTGCGCTTCGTGACCGGTTGCTCATCTTCTCCGCAACCGCTTCCATATCGGCGAGGTCAAATACAGGAACGAGGTCCTGCAAGGCGCGCAGAAGCCCATCCTTGATCGCAAGCTGTTTGATGCCGTCCAAGCCAAGCTCGACCAGCAACGCCAAGCGACCGCCACAGCGAGAAGCAATTCCGAGGCTCTCCTCATGGGCCGCATCTTCGATGACCGCGGCAACCGGATGACACCGACCTCGAAACTGAAAAACGGAGTTAGCTATCGCCACTACATCTCGGGCAATCTCCTACAGGGTCAGCCCCGTAACGTCGGCAGTGTCCCGCGTGTTCCAGCGCTACTGATTGAGAAACTGGTCATTGATGCAATTCGGAAACGCTTGAAGCAGACTGAGCTTTCCACATCAATCGTCCGCGATCACATCGCGCGTGTCGAAGTTGGCTTGAACACGTTGAAAGTTGAGCGCTCGGCCAATGCGGATCAGTTAAAAGCCAGAGGCAAATCACGATCCGTTATCACTATCCCTTGGTCCAAACCGCACTCCAAGGTTGCCATAGAAATTATCCCGCCAGCAAAATCTTCGCGATTTACCGATAAACGACCTGACCTGCACCCCTGAAACGCCCTCGATTTTGAGTTAGGATTTCTGTTCTCCATTGAGGAGACAGAGGATGCGTAAAAGCAGGTTCACGGAAGAGCAGATCATCAAGGTTTTGAAGGAGCATGCCGCTGGTGTTTCGGCGAGCGATCTG
>JAFKER010000014.1 GCA_017308595.1 Afipia sp. | reverse complement strand
ACATGCTCGTAAAGAGGCATGGGTGTCCTTTCCTGTGTTAGCGCGGGTCCTGGCGGCAAGCCCTTCGAGACCTTCGGAAAGGACTCGATATTGCTCAGAAGGCGGAAGCACGGGACGACGGACCGACTGGCCCTGTCACATCAAAATCGATTTCATTTTCAGAAAGGGAAATTGCTGAGACCGTCCGTTCAGCTCCCGGCCGGGACCCACGGATGGCGCCGTTATAAGGATTCCGGGAGTGTTTGCAAGGGAGTTACGTGGCAAAACAGGGCCGATTTTGACCCAAAAGCCTGCGTTTCCTGGCAATTATCGCGGTTCGGGCACGACATGCGGCCTCGCCATTCCGGTTGTCCCCGGCGGCGATTTGTCGGCGGCGGTGACGACCATCGGCGTCCGGTCGAAAGTCGTCACCAGTGCGGCACCGAAAACAGCGAATAGAACGGCCGCAAAGATCAGAACAGGCGCGAGCGCCAGAGTTTGTGGCTTCCGGGGTTCCTTTTCCATAGCGTTGCACTCCGCTTGGCGCCCCTTATAGAAACGCGTGGCTGCGTACCGGGTTCCGGCGCTGGGCCAATGGCCTATCAGCCGGTGGCCTGTCGTTCGCTGGCCGGTCTGCACGCGCGATCCACCGCGCCGCAGCTTGACACCCGCCGCTTCAGCGGTGTCTTACGGCCTTCTCATTTGCGGGGATTTCCATGACAGCAGCATTTACGTTTCCGGGGCAGGGGTCGCAGGCAGTCGGTATGGGCAAGGCGCTCGCCGACGCGTTTCCGGTGGCAAAGGCCGTGTTCGACGAAGTGGATGCTGCGCTCGGCGAAAAGCTGACCGCGATCATCTGGGAAGGCCCCGCGGAAACGCTTCAACTCACCGAGAACGCCCAGCCCGCATTGATGGCAGTGTCACTGGCGACGCTGCGCGTGCTGGAGACCGAGGCGGGTATCGATGTTGCCCGCGATGCAGCCTTCGTTGCGGGGCATTCGCTCGGCGAATACTCCGCGCTGGCTGCTGCGGGCGCGTTCTCGATCAGCGATACGGCAAAGCTGTTGCGCACGCGCGGTCTGGCGATGCAGAAGGCGACTCCCGTCGGGGTCGGTGCGATGGCCGCACTCCTTGGACTTGATTACGACGCCGCCGTCGCGGTGGCGGAAGAGGCCGCGCAAGGACAAGTCTGCCAGGCGGCCAACGACAACGGCGGCGGGCAGGTGGTTGTCTCGGGCGACAAGGCCGCCGTCGAGCGTGCCGTTGAGATCGCCAAGGCCAAGGGTGCCAAGCGCGCCATGCTGCTGCAGGTGTCTGCGCCGTTCCACTGCCGGCTGATGCAACCCGCCGCCGACGCGATGGCACAGGCGCTCGCGGGCGTGACGATCAACAAGCCGAAGGTGCCTGTCGTATCGAATGTGCTGGCATCTGCGATCACGGATCCGGATGAAATTCGCAAGCGGCTGGTTGAGCAGGTGACCGGCACGGTGCGCTGGCGCGAGAGTGTGGCGTGGATGGCCTCGCAGGGTGTGACGCACTTTCTTGAAATCGGTGCGGGCAAGGTGTTGTCGGGTCTGGTCAAGCGTATTGCCGACGGCGCGGTAGGTGTTTCGGTCGGAGGCCCGGGTGATATCGAGGCTGCGAAGGCAGCGATCGCAGCATCGCGTTAAGATTACCGCCGGACATTGTCGCCAGCGGTATTATCGCCTCATTTCCCAGTGGCCCGATTGTTGCTACGTCTGTCGGGCTGCTCATTTACTCCAGTTTTTGAGTAGCAGCCCCTTTTGGGCTGGGGCATTGCCGCCGGTGTCTTCGCGACGCCGGCGGCTTTTTTATTCCGGCGTGCCATTGCCCGGGATTTGACGTGCTGCCTTTGTTTTCAGCAACGCGAGATCGCTCTCATCTTTCAGATCGATGCCTGTCAGTGCGCGGGCTAGGGCCTCGCGCACGAGCCACGCAAGCTTGAATGCAGCGGCTGCGTAGCTCAGCCCTTCCGGACGCACGTTGGAAATACAGTTGCGGTTGGCGTCGCTGCGCCCGCGAAACGGCGCATGGGTGAGATAGACGCCGAGGCTGTCGGGCGAGCTCAGGCCGGGCCGCTCGCCGATCAACATGATCGTCAGTTTTGCCTGCAGAAGCTCGCCGATTTCGTCCGCCAGCGCGACCCGCGCCTGCGTCGCGATAACGACCGGAGCGTGCTGAAGTTCATTTACGAGAAGAGGCTTCAGCGCCGCGAGCAACGCCGCGGCGTGACGCTCGACCGCCAGCGACGACAATCCGTCGCCGATCACAATGCAGACGTCGCTGCGCACGATGGGCTCTGCGCGCAGCTTTGCGATGGCGTCCGGATCGATCACGCGCCCGAGATCCGGCCGCCTCAGATAGGTGGTGCGGTCGGGTGCGCGGCTGTGGACATGCGCGACGGTCCATCCTTGCGCACGTAACGCTTCTTCGAGTTTGGGTACATCGAGCGCAGCGTGAATTGCATCGCGCGCCATTGCGTGCGCCCAGCCAAAGTGCAGCACTTCATCGGTCGGCATACCTGCACCGGCGCGGCCCAGCGCAAGCCGCGCGGGCGTAACGTCGCGCCATTCGCTCCACGGACTGCCGATAATCGTCTTGTCCGTCATGCGACCAGCGACTTGAGATGGCCCATGCCGCCGAGCAATGGATTGGGTGAGGGTGGACGCAGCCGCCCCGCATCGTCGGTAATCTGCATGCGCTGCAGCCATGCCTCGAATTCCGGCGCGCGCTTCAGGCCGAGCGTTTCGCGCAGGAACAGCGCATCGTGGAATGACGTACTCTGGTAATTGAGCATGACGTCGTCAGCGCCTGGCACGCCCATGATGAAATTCACGCCCGCCGCGCCGAGCAACACCAGCAGGTTGTCCATGTCGTCCTGATCGGCTTCGGCGTGGTTGGTGTAGCAGATGTCGCAGCCGATCGGCAGGCCGAGCAGCTTGCCGCAGAAATGATCTTCAAGCCCTGCGCGAATGATCTGCTTGCCGTCGTAGAGATATTCCGGACCGATGAAGCCGACCACGGTGTTGATGAGCAGCGGCTTGTAGCGCCGTGCCAGCGCATAGGCGCGCGCTTCGCAGGTCTGCTGGTCGACCCCGAAGTTGGCATCTGCCGATAGCGCGCTGCCTTGTCCAGTCTCGAAGTACATCACGTTGTTGCCGATGGTGCCGCGTTTTAGCGACAACGCCGCCTCATAAGCTTCATCGAGAATGTCCGGCGTCACCCCGAAAGACAGATTGGTCTTCTCCGTCCCGCCGATGGACTGGAATACGAGATCGACCGGCGCGCCACCTTCCATCAGCTTGATGGTGTTGGTGACGTGGGTCAGCACGCAGCCTTGCGTGGGAATTTCGAAGCGATGGATCACTTCATCCAGCATCCGCAGCAACTGGCCGAGGACCGGGGTACTGTCGGAAGCCGGATTGATGCCGATCACCGCATCGCCAGATCCCATCAGCAACCCATCGAGCGTCGAGGCTGCTATACCGCGCAGGTCGTCGGTGGGATGGTTCGGCTGCAGGCGGACGGATAGGTGTCCCCCAAGACCGATCGTATTGCGAAAGTGCGTGATGACACGGCACTTGCGCGCCACGGCGATCAGATCCTGATTGCGCATGATCTTGGACACGGCCGCAACCATTTCCGGTGTGAGCCCCGGCGCAAGTGCAGCGAGCGCTTGCGTCGTCGCGTGTTCGGACAACAGCCAGTTGCGAAAATCGCCGACGGTCATGTGCGAGACCGGCGCAAAGGCAAGTACATCGTGGTTGTCGATGATCAGCCGTGTGATGTTGTCGTCCTCGTAGGGAATCAGCGCCTCTGTCAGGAACTGTTTGAGCGGGACATCCGCGAGAACATGACGCGCGGCCATCCGCTCCTGCGCGGTGGCAGCGCTGATGCCGGCGAGGGTGTCACCGGAGCGCTCCGGGCTCGCATAGGCCATCACCTGCTTCAGATCGTCGAACGCGAAAATCTGGGACGCGATGACTGTACCATAGCGCATCGATTGCCTCCGTAGCCTGCCAGGTGGCAACGTATCACGTAAATGCTTGTTGCGGCGCGATGCGCCAGCCACGGAAAGCGCCGCAAATCAAGGCAACGCAGGTGATCTCGTCCGCTTTGTGACGTCTGAGCGAGCAGGGGTCATTGACGAACGGCATTTTATTGCGGCAAACGGAGCCTCGTTTTAAGCCGGGATACCCGGAACTTCTCCCAAGGGGGCGATATGTTCGATTTGACAGGCAGGACCGCGCTGGTCACCGGCGCGACAGGCGGCATCGGCGGCGCGGTTGCAAAAGCGTTGCACGCACAGGGCGCCACGGTTGCTATTTCGGGCACCCGGCGCGAGGCGCTGGATGCGCTCGCCGGCGAATTGAAAGAGCGGGTCCATGTGCTGCCCTGCAATCTCTCCAGTATGGAAGAGGTCGAGGCGCTGGTTCCCGCCGCCGAAAAGGCGATGGGACAGCTCGATATCTTGGTCGCCAACGCAGGGATCACCCGGGACAACCTGTTTGTTCAGTTGCGCGACGAGGATTTCGACGACGTGATCCGCGTCAATCTCACCGCGACGTTCCGACTGGCGCGCGCGGCGACCAAGCTGATGATGCGCAAGCGGTTCGGACGAATCATCGCGATCACCTCCGTGGTCGGCGTGACGGGGAATGCCGGGCAGGGCAACTATGCGGCATCCAAGGCTGGCCTGATCGGCATGATGAAGTCTGTGGCTGCGGAATATGCCCGCCGCAACGTCACGGCCAACTGTATCGCGCCCGGATTTATCGCGACGCCGATGACGGATGTTTTGAACGAAAAGCAGCGCGAAGGCGTGTTGGCCAAGGTGCCCGCGGGACGGCTTGGAACGCCCGAGGACATCGCTGCGGCAGCGGTCTATCTGGCGTCCAACGAGGCGGCTTACGTGACCGGCCAGACGCTTCACGTCAACGGCGGTATGGCCATGATTTGACGCCCTTTTTCCGGGCGGTTTGTCAAGCGGACAGGGCGCTGGACGGCGCTCCGGGCCGTGTGGTCAAGTCCGGGGAAGTATGGTAACCGAACGGCACTCGGTTGGGGAAAACGCCATTGCAGGATCGCCAAACCCCGTATATTGCCGTTCCGGCGCCAGCCGCCGCTTTCGGTGACTTCGCCGCTCTGGCGAAGATGCAGGGATGCGTGGTACGGACGGCACGAATTCGCAATTTTTCGCACCGCGAGGGGCTCGGATCGTTTTACGGTCGAGTTTAATGGAACAAGCACGAGGTTAAACGATGAGTGAGATTGGCGAGCGAGTTAAGAAGATCGTGGTCGAGCACCTTGGTGTCGAGCCGGAGAAGGTTGTCGATGCTGCCAGCTTCATCGACGATCTCGGCGCCGACAGCCTCGATACGGTCGAACTCGTGATGGCGTTCGAAGAAGAGTTCGGTTGCGAAATTCCGGACGATGCCGCGGAAACCATTCTCACCGTGGGCGACGCCACCAAGTTTCTTGAGAAAAACGCAAAGAGCTGACGCTAGCGCGCAGCGATGACGACACGCGGCGGGTTGTAATCAAACGACCCGCCGTCTTGCTGTCATAGCCGCGCTTTGGCGCTCGCCGATCGAGCCGGAGAGATAAAGATGCGGAGGGTTGTCGTCACGGGTCTGGGCATGGTTTCGCCGCTCGCAAATGGTGTCGAGCAGACCTGGAAACGCATCCTCAACGGCGACAGCGGCGCTAGGCGCATCGAAAGGTTCGAAGTCTCGGACCTGACCTGTCAGATCGCCTGCATGGTTCCACGCGGTGACGGTACGGACGGCACCTTCAATCCGGACGACTGGATGGAGCCGAAGGAGCAGCGCAAGGTCGACGATTTCATCATTTTTGCGATGGCAGCAGCCACGCAGGCGCTTGATGACGCCAACTGGCATCCGAGCACCGAGGAAGAGCGCTGCGCCACCGGCACCATGATCGGTTCCGGA
Organism: Afipia sp.; assembly: GCA_017308595.1. Lineage (GTDB taxonomy): Bacteria > Pseudomonadota > Alphaproteobacteria > Rhizobiales > Xanthobacteraceae > Afipia. The sequence continues at coordinate 128,602 of JAFKER010000014.1, read as the reverse complement.
ATCGGCGGCATCGAGGGGATCGGCGAAGCGGCCGTGATCCTGAAAGAACGTGGACCGCGCAAACTGTCGCCGTTCTTTATTCCGGGCCGCCTGATCAATCTTGCGTCCGGTTATGTATCCATCAAGCACGGGCTCAAGGGTCCGAACCATGCGGTTGTCACCGCTTGCTCGACCGGCGCGCACGCGATCGGCGACGCCAGCCGCCTGATTGCATTCGGTGATGCCGACGTGATGGTTGCGGGCGGCGCGGAATCCGCCGTCAATCGCCTTGCCATGGGCGGGTTCTGCGCATTGCGCGCGATGGCCACCAAGTACAACGACAATCCGACCATTGCGTCGCGCCCCTATGACAAGGATCGCGATGGCTTCGTAATGGGCGAGGGCGCGGGCGTTGTGGTGCTCGAAGAATACGAGCACGCCAAGAAGCGCGGCGCGAAGATTTACGCCGAGGTCGTCGGCTATGGTCTCAGCGGCGACGCCTATCACATTACCGCTCCGGCTGAAGACGGTGACGGCGCATACCGCTGCATGAGCGCGGCCATGAAGCGCGCCGGCGTGACCGCGTCGGATATCGACTACATCAATGCGCACGGTACTTCGACGCCGCTCGGCGACGAGATCGAACTCGGTGCGGCGCAGCGGCTGCTTGGCAATGCGGCGTCGAAAGTATCGATGTCCTCGACCAAGTCGTCCACCGGCCATCTGCTCGGCGCAGCCGGTGCCATCGAAGCGATTTTCTGCGTGCTGGCGATTCGGGACAACATCGCCCCGCCGACCATCAACCTCGACAATCCTTCCGTTGAGACGGCGATCGATCTCGTGCCGAATAAGGCAAGACCGCGCGAGATCAATGTGGCGCTTTCGAATTCGTTCGGATTCGGTGGCACCAATGCCTCGCTGATCATGCGGCGGCTGGCGAATTAAGCGTTTCGCGTTTTCAAGAGTTAGAGACTGTAGAAACTAAGCGGGGCTGACTTCACGGTTTTGCCCCAATCGGACATAATTTCTCTTACGGGCGCGGTTATAATGCTGAAAGCGCACGACTAAACCGCCTGCAGAATTCAGGTTGCCTTATGAGCCAGAGACCACCCATCGCCCCTCGCAGTCCGCGCGCGGCGCTTGAGCCGGAACAGGTACCGCAGCCGCCGAAGCACTCGCGGCGCGCACGAAGCACACTCGTCGTGGTGGGCAACGCGATCTTCACCTTCCTGATCGTGGCGATGCTTCTGGTCGGCGGTGTGTTTTTCTACGGCAAGAAAACTATCGAGGCCAAAGGCCCGCTCGCAGAGGACAAGGTCGTCAACATTCCGCCGCGTGCTGGTATGACCGACATCGGCGACATCCTTCTCCGCGCGGGCGTGATTTCCGCCGACCGCTGGACCTTCATCGGCGGTGTCCTTGCGATGAATGCGCGTTCGGGGTTGAAGTCCGGCGAGTACCTGTTCCAGAAAAATGCCAGCCTGCGCGATGTGATCAACACCATCGTCGAAGGCAAGGTGGTGCAGCATGCCATCACCATTCCGGAAGGCCTCACATCGGAACAGATTGTCGCCCGGCTGCAGGACAACGATATCTTCTCGGGCTCGCTGAAGGAGCAGCCGCGCGAAGGCACATTGCTGCCCGACACCTACAACTTTCCGCGCGGCACGCCGCGCGATCAGGTCATCCACCGGATGCAGCAGGCACAGAAGCGCGTGCTTGCCGAGGTATGGGCACGCCGCAATCCCGACGTTCCCCTTCGTTCTCCTGAACAACTCGTGACGCTTGCGTCCATTGTCGAGAAGGAAACCGGCCGCGCTGATGAGCGCAGCCGCGTCGCCGCCGTGTTCACCAATCGTCTTCGCCAGCGGATCAAGCTGCAGTCCGACCCGACCATCATTTACGGACTTGTCGGCGGCAAGGGCACCCTTGGCCGTCCGATCAAGCGCAGCGAAATCCAGCAGCCATCCCCCTACAATACCTATGTGATCGAAGGCTTGCCGCCGGGACCGATCGCCAATCCTGGCCGCGCCTCGCTGGAGGCGACCGCGAATCCGGCGCGCACCCGTGATCTGTTCTTCGTTGCCGACGGCACGGGCGGGCATTCGTTCACGGAAACCTACGATCAGCACCAGAAGGGCGTCGCGAAACTGCGCGCGATGGAAAAGCAGCAGCAGAACGACACGGCGGAGGCTGACGATCAGCCGCCAGTCGCGGCGGTTCCGTCGCCTGCGGCAGGCGCTCCGGCTGCTGCCGCGCCTGCGAAACCAACTGCCCCAAAGGCGGCTCCCAAGGCATCCGCGCCGAAAGCTTCCGCGCCCGCGAGCATTATCGCCAACGAGCCGGCGGCCGATGGCGCGGCTTCGCGCAAGCGGACTGCCAAGCGCGCCCCGGCATCCGCGCCGGCTGAGCCGGAGCCTGAGGAAAAGACCCAGTAGCAGGCTCGCACGCCTCTGCAGGATCGCTTGCACGCTTTCCCGATTTCAGGGACAAGCTGAGCATCAACCATTGCCTGCCACGGAGACACTCTCGTAATGGCGTTGTCGAGCATGACCGGCTTTGCCCGAAGCCACGGCACCAGCGGACCTTATGCGTTCGAATGGGAATTGAAATCGGTCAACGCCAAGGGTTTTGATTTCCGGATGCGGCTGCCTCCTGGCTGGGATGACGTCGAAACGGCGGCCCGCAAGCGCGCCACTGAGCTGCTGTCGCGCGGCACCGTTTATGCAAATCTCACCGTCAAGCGCACCGGCGCAGCCTCCATTGTGCGTATCAACGAAGATGTGCTGGCGTCGATCCTGAAGGTTGCCGCCGAGATTTCCGCGCGTACCGATGCGGTTGCGCCGAGCGTCGATGGCTTGCTCGGGATCAAGGGCGTCATCGAAGTCGTCGAGCCGGAGAGCGACGAGGCCGAAATGCAGGCCACGCGCGCTGCCGTATCGGCATCTTTCGAACAGGCGCTGCAGAGTCTGATCGACATGCGCAAGCGCGAAGGCGTGGCGCTCGGTCAGATTCTGGGCCAGCGCATGGACGAAATGGTGCGCCTTGCGAAGCAGGCGGAAGAGGCTCCCGGCCGCAAGCCGGAAGCCATCCGCGCCCGGCTTTCCGAACAGATCGCGGCGTTGCTTGAAACGTCCGATCGTTTCGACGCCGACCGGCTTAGTCAGGAAGCGGTGATGATCGCGGCCAAGGCGGACATTCGCGAAGAACTGGACCGGATTGCCGCGCACATCGCGCAGACGCGCGAACTGCTCGGCAAGGGCGGGGCCGTCGGACGGCGGCTGGATTTCCTGGCGCAGGAATTCAATCGCGAAGTGAACACCACCTGCTCGAAGTCGAACGACATCGAACTCACCAATACCGGACTTGAGATGAAGACAGTCGTCGAGCAGTTTCGCGAGCAGGTCCAGAATCTGGAATAGGATTGAACCATGGCGGTGGGGGGCACCTTGAAAGACGGCGAGCGGCGCGGCTTGATGTTCGTGTTGTCATCGCCGTCGGGCGCGGGAAAATCCACGCTGGCGCGGATGCTGATCGAGAAGATGAGCGATCTGAGCATGTCGGTGTCGGTCACCACGCGGGCGAAACGTCCCGGCGAGATCGAGGGGCAGCACTACTACTTCATCGACAAGCCGAAGTTTGATGCCATGGTGAAGGGGAACGAACTTCTCGAGCACGCGCCGGTGTTCGATAATTTTTATGGTACGCCGCGCAAACCGGTTGAGGATGCATTGTCGTCCGGGCAGGACGTGCTGTTCGATATCGACTGGCAGGGCACCCAGCAGCTTCGCGAAAAGGCGCGTGCCGATGTTGTCAGCGTTTTCATCCTGCCGCCGTCTGCGGCCGATCTGGAAAAGCGGCTGCATACCCGCGCGCAGGATTCCGATGAGGTGATTGCCGGGCGCATGAGCCGCGCCAGCCACGAACTCAGTCACTGGGCGGAATACGACTACGTCGTGACCAACAATCAGTTGGACGACGCCTATGCACAGGTCGTTACAATTCTGAAAGCCGAGCGGCTCAAGCGCGAGCGTCAAACGGGCCTGTCGGCCTTTGTGCGCGAATTGCAAAAGCAATTGGAAAAGTAAGCGGCGGGTTTCCCCACCGCCCACCATGTTCATGGTTACGCTGCCGGGCGCTTCGCTGCGCGGGCAAGCAATTCCTCGATTTCATCGACGTTGGAATCCAGACCACGCATATCCGTGTCGAGGACTCGCGCTTCGGGCAGGGCGCGGCCATAGCGGGGGGCATCGACATAGTGTGTGTCATCCGCCAGCGGGGGATAGTCCTGCGGGAACGGGCGATTGGTTTCGTTCAGATCCCAGATCGGGCGGCGCTGACCGTAGGTGCGGTCGTCCTCACGCGGCTTCGGGCGGAAATACTTGAACAACAGCGGTCCGAGGATCGCGGCGAGCGCCAGGAGGCCAACCAGAACTGCGAGCATCACGCGCATGGAGAAGCCCTCGGTTTCCGCCGAGGCGGTGGGCTGCTGTTGTGATTGCTGAGTGGCCGCACCCGTCGTCATGGCGGGCGCAGTTGCGGCGGGCGGATTTGCGGCCGCGGTGACCAGGCGTTCGGTGGTCAAAGCCGGAGCGGGCGGCGCGGGTTGTGATTGGGTCGGTGCGGGCTGGTCAGCGGCGGCGACAACTGAGGCAGGGTCCGGCCAGCGCGTCGCGACGTTTCCGTCTTGCTTGTTATCAAAGGACGAGGGCGGCGTTATCGCTGCCGCCTGATTGTCCGAGCGAATATCGGCCTTCGCGGATGCATCGGGCATCGGCGGCCAGGTCGTTTCCGCGAGCGATGCATCGTCATCGCCGCCTGCACCTAACTCCGCGCGGGCGTTTGCGACGGACTTATGAAGCGGTTTCTTTCCGGCTTCCTGCCTTGCAGGGGGAGTGATCTTCGTCGGAGGAGGTGCATCTGCCTCGGCGGCATCTGCGGAGGCAGTGGCTGCTGCCTTCTTTGCCCTGGTGACTTCGTCCGCGAGATACCAGCACTTGCGCTTGGTGCCCTTCTCGAGACGGTAGTACCAGTGGGCACCTGCCGGTGTGGTCGCTTTCGGAGCAGCAAGGCATTCGTCGGCGGGTTTGGCGGTGCTTTCCGGTGCGGCTGGAGCCGCGTTCGGCGACGACGTAAAACTGAACAATGAAACGCAGCCGGTGATGGCCGCGAAAGCAATTGCAGCGGTGCGGTTTGACATTCTGTCCCCCTTACGCAACACGAACTCATTCCCGCGGACGTTGTGGGTGACAAGTTGGGTCGGAATAGGCCGCAAATCCGGACAGGCTAAGGCTTAATTCGGGCGCGCGGGAACCCGTTCAGGTGGGTGCCGGACAATTGAGGATAGACGGTTGATTTCCTGGAAACTGCTGGATACGGCGCAAATTCCCGGAGGCGTCGAACTCCGCTTGATGCAGCGGGGCACGGAATTTTCCATCAAGCTCGGGCAGAACGAGTTGATGAACAGCCGTCTCAGTGGCTCCGAGGAGGCGCTGGCGACATTGACGTGCGAGCGGCTGCAAGGCTGCAAGCAACCTCGACTGCTGATCGGCGGCCTCGGCATGGGGTTCACCTTGCGCGCGGCGCTCTCGAAACTCGATGCGAATGCGCGCGTTGTTGTCGCCGAACTGGTGCCGGAAGTTGTGGCGTGGGCGCGCGGGCCGATGGCGGAGGTGTTCGGCGATAGCTTGAACGATCCGCGCGTCAGCATCCGCGAGAAGGATGTTGGACTTCTGATCCGCGCCGAGCGATCGGCTTTTGATGCCATCCTGCTTGATGTCGATAACGGCCCCGAGGGATTGAGCCGGGAGGCCAACGATGCGCTCTACAACACGAGCGGGCTTGCAACGGCGCACGCCGCGTTGCGCCCGGGCGGCGTGCTGGCTGTATGGTCGTCCGGTCCCGATCCGCGTTTCACGCAGCGCCTGACGAGAGCTGGATTTGATGTCGATGAAATCAAAACGCGCGCCAGTCGCAAAGGCGGTGGCGCGCGTCATGTGATCTGGATCGCGACCCGGCTTGATCAGAGAGGGTAAACTATTGCTCGATCACTCCACCGGGCTGAACGACTCTCGTGCCTTTTGCGTCCGGGATAAAGTTCATCGGAGTTCTAAAGGTCCGATTGCATCCAACCATTGTCCATGTTTCCCACCAGGGACGAAACCGTTGACTTGGGCCTGGGTCAGGCGTTGGTGGTATCGAAAGGCCAAAACTCTCAAACTTTGTGTTTTTAACGAGAAACAGCTTGCAGTCCTTTGCCGCGAGGCTTGAGCCTATATTCGCGTATTGCACAGCGTCACGTTGCAGTATGGGATCAGCAAGCGTCGTGCCGGGTATGCCAATCGCTGTATTCACCTTCTCGTCGGCGCCAGCGAAGAAATAGAGATTCAAGATCGTATCATTGCCGCATCCGCTTACAGGAAATGTCTGTTTCCACGCACCCCCATTTGGGTAGCCACTTTGGCCAAACGAGACGGGTTTTATGATCAATAAATTTGAGTTCCCGGACTTGAGAGCAGGGCATTGTTTGAAAACGATTTCTGGAATTGCCCTCAGACTACTGCCAACCAACCGTTTATAGAAATCAGACTTGGTGAAGGTTTGAAATTGATTGCTATCGGCAGTCTGCCCCCTCGATTCGCTGGACACGAGAATAAAAACCAAGAGCATTATCAACGACGCGTGTCCAATTCGCATCTCTCGTTCCCAATGTTGAGCAAAATACTTCAAATTAATAAAGACTAATGGCCGACCCGATAGGTCGGCCAAAAGTTCTAATTCGCTTTAGTTCGTCAGCATGATGCGGCCGACGACCTTGCCGGCGCGCAACTGATCGATCCACTTCTGAACGTCGCCCATCGGCTCTTCCTTCATCGGCGTCGGCTTGACCTTACCCGCTTTGGCCAGTTCCATCAGTTCCCGGCCTTCCGCAAGCGTGCCGGTCATGAAGCCTTCGATGGTCATGCGCTTGTAGATCCACTGCACCATCGGCAGGTTGAAGTTTCCGCCCATCAGACCCGACACGACAATCTTGCCGCCGCGTGCAACGACAGCCGTGGCGAACGCCATCGACTTTTCGTTGCCGGCGAAATCGACAATGCCGTCAAATCCGCCATCGGTTTCTTTCAGGATGCGCTTGGCAATGTCTGCTTCCGTCGGATCGTAAGCGGTGGCCGCGCCGTTCTTGAGCGCTGCATCTCGGGCCGATGCGCTGAGATCAGCGACCGAGACCGGCTGCTTGAACATCGCCTGAGCGAGCGAGACACCCATCATGCCGACGCCACCGAGGCCGATCAGCAGGATATTGCGCTGGCGTGGCCGATCGACGAGACGCTTCAACGCGCCGTAAGCGGTGATGCCTGAGCACATCAGCGTCGCTGCGGTATCGATCGGCACTGAACCGTAATCGATCAGATATTTCTCGTCGGGTACGAGGACGTGGCTGGCAAAGCCGCCGTCGATCGACACGCCGAGGAAGCGGTTACGCGCACAAAGGTTCTCGTCGCCGTTGAGGCAGTCACGGCACTTGCCGCAGCCGATCCACGGGAAGACGGCCATCTTCTTGCCGATCAGCGACTTGTCCGCATCGGGGCCAACTTCATCGACAACGCCCGCGATTTCGTGACCGAGAGTGAAGGGCAGGGTCATACCGCGCGTGGTGTCGAGCTTCTTGCCGTTCCCCAGATCAGCATAGCCGTCCTGAATATGCAGGTCCGAATGACACAGGCCGCAGCGCTCGATACGCACCAGAACTTCCCGGCCTTGCGGCTTGGGAGTGTCCACGATTGTTTCGCAGAGCGGAGCATCGAATTTGACGAGAGACTGGCGGCGCATCTGAGCCATCGGGCTTTCTCCATTACGGCGTTTTTGCTTTTGCGGCTGTTATATCCGCCAATTCCCGAGCCATGGCAACAAAGCCGGACACGGGAATAGTCTCTGCTCGGCGGGTCGGGTCGACGCCTGCGGCAGCGGCGAGCAGCGCCGGATCGACGCCCAGCGATTTTAGACTTTGCCGCAGCATCTTGCGGCGCTGCCCGAAAGCGGCGGATGCCACGCGCTCCAGCGCGCGCCGATCAACGGGTTCTGGCGCCGCACGAGGGATCAGCCGCACCACGGAAGACGTCACCTTGGGCGGCGGCACGAAGGCGCTCGGCGAAATATCGAACAGGATCTTGGTTTCCGCGCGCCAGTTGGCCAGCACACCAAGGCGGCCATAGGCGTCGTCGTTCTCGCGGGCCACGATGCGTTCGGCGACCTCCCGCTGAAACATCAGCACCATCATGTCGTACCACGGTGGCCACGGCTCGGCGCAGAGCCAGTCGATCAGCAGCACAGTCGCGATATTGTAGGGCAGGTTGGCGACGATCCTGGCGCGTTCGCCATCCAGGAGCGGACGCGGATCGAACGTCATCGCGTCGTCATTGACGATGGTCAGACGGCCCGGATAGCGCTGCGCGATTTCTTCAAGCGCGGGGATCGCGCGTTCATCGCGCTCCACCGCAATCACGCGCTTGACGCCCTGCGCCAGCAAGGCACGCGTCAATCCGCCGGGGCCTGGGCCGATTTCCACAATCGTCGCGCCTTCGAGCGGAGCTGCCGCCCGCGCGATCCGCGATGTGAGATTGAGATCGAGCAGGAAGTTCTGGCCGAGCGATTTGCGCGCGGACAACTCGAAGCGCCGGATCACGTCGCTCAGCGGCGGCAGATCGTCGATCGCGCTCATGTGTTCGAGGCCGCCATCCGCGCGGCAAGACGCAGTGCCGCGATCAGGCTGGAGGGATTGGCGCGCCCGGTGCCTGCGATATCGAAGGCCGTGCCGTGATCCGGCGATGTGCGGATGAACGGCAGTCCAAGTGTGACATTAACACCGTCATCAAACGCGATGGTCTTGATCGGGATCAAGGCCTGATCGTGATACATGCAGATCGCGCAGTCATAGGTTTTGCGCGCGCCGGCATGGAACATGGTGTCTGCAGGCAGGGGTCCGCGTACGTCGATGCCGTCTTGCCGCAATGTCGCGATTGCCGGTGCGATGACGGATTGATCTTCGGGGCCAAGCGTGCCGTCTTCGCCTGCGTGGGGGTTAAGGCCGGAAATCGCAATCCGCGGGCTGGCAATGCCAAGTCGTGACTTCATATCCGCAACGGTAATGCGTGCCGTTCTCACGATCAGGTCGGTCGTCAATTGCGTGATCGCATCGCGGAGCGGCAGATGGATGGTCACCGGCACGACGGCGAGGTCCGGCGACCACAGCATCATGACCGGATGTGGCACTGTGCCGTTCACGGCGGCGGACAGTTGCGCAAGAAATTCAGTGTGACCCGGATGCGAGAAGCCCGCGCGATAGAGCACGCTCTTGGCGATGGGATTGGTGACCACTGCGCTGGCGCGCCGTTCGATCACATCGGCGACGGCGTGCCGGATCGAGGCGATTGCGGAGGGCGCGCTGCTGTCGTCCGGCTGGCCTGGCCGCGCTGTGGTGGCAATCCCGGTTTTGACAATCGGGAGAGTGTCGGGGAAGGCAGCGGAAGCATCTTCCGGTTTGATGTCGGCAACAGTGATGGGTGCATTCAGCGCGCTGGCCCGCGCTTTGACGAATGCGCTGTCACCGATGAGGTAGAATGCCGGAAGATTGAGTTCGCGCCGCTTGAGCCATGCAGCAATGGCGATATCGGGGCCGATGCCCGCAGGTTCACCGAGCGTCAGCGCCAGAGCTTTACTCATGAAAGACGTTGCTCATGAGGAGGGTTGCTCATACCAGCGATGCAGGGAGTGATGTCATTTGCCGCGAATCTCGATCATGGCGCCCTTGCGGACTTCCTCAAGATACGACTTGGACTTGGCTTCGTACTTCTGATTGTAGATTTTCTCGCGCGCTTCGCGCTTGGCCGGCGTGTCCGCCTTGGTCGGCTTTCGGCTGCACAGCGCCACCATTTCCACGCCCTGTTTGGTGACTTCCGGCGGCGTCAGCTTTCCCACCGGCAATTTGTCCAGCAGTTCACGCAGGTTTGGCGGCAGGTCCGCCGATGTCTTGGTGAGTTGATCGCGGATGGCCGCGTCCCGCATCGAGCGGAACAGCTCCTGCGCTTCCTCACAAGACGAAATTCTGCCGCGCAGTATTTCGGCTTCCTTGCGCCGTGCTTCCATTACGCTTGATGGTGAACCACGCGGCACGATCAGGACGATGGGGCGGACGAGATATTCGAAGCTCTCGTTTTCCGATTTGCCGCCCGGCGTATCGAAGCCCGCCAGATCCTTTTCCGGCACCAGCAAGTTTGACTGGAAGCGGCCGCGCACGAGGTTGCCCCAGGTCATGTCCGCCTTGATGCGGGACTTGAGAGTCTCGGGACGGATACCGTGACCTTCAAGCGTCTTGTTGAGCTGCTCGGAGCTCATGCGCATGCGGGACGCCATGTTACCGTAAGCGGCGTCGACATCGGACGACGACAGATCGAGACCGTAGCGCTTGGCTTCCTTGATCTTGAGTTTGTCGTTGATCAGCTCGGTGAGGGCTTCCTGACGCGAGATCGATTTCTTTGTGGTCAACATTGTCAGCTTGATACGCTGATCGATGTCCAGATTCGTGATGGCTTCGCCATTGACCATTGCCGCAACCGATTGCGCCATGACGGACGCGCCGAAGCCCGACGCCGCAAGGACTGCAGCGGCGAGTGAAGCTGTTCGTGCGTAGCGCAGAAAAGTCGCGATCATATTCAAATCCGTCTTCAAACCGGTCCTGGTGAGCGTTGGAGATTCCAGCGCGCCGTCTGCAAAATCAACCCCGAGTTTGCGGCGTTAATGCGCACATTGGCGGGTTCTCGGCATTTTCTCCAAACGCAACGTGCTGCGCTATTCCGATACCGGAGAATTACTGAGCGGCGCTGAACGATGATGTACCGATCGTGCGCAGGCCGATCTGCAGCATGATGCGGTGATCGGTGACCGGGCTCGTGTAGCTTGTCGAGGTGTAGGCGTAGTCGGTGATGTAGTTGGCAGCGATGATGAAGCAATCATCCACGTAGCCGGCACCGACGATGTACTGGTTCACGGTCTGGTTGGTAATGTCGTAGCGCAAACCGCCGGACAGAACCCAGTTCGACGCCACCTTGAAAGTGCCGGTTCCGACAATGCCTTCGCGGCGGTTGAGGAAGCCGAGTTCCGGCTGCTTGTCGTAGTTGCCGTAAAGCAGGCTGACCTGGAAGCGATCGAAGTTGGCGCGGCCTTCGAGTTCGAAGCGGCGCACGGCGCCGGTGGCTTCGTCCAGCCGGGTGCGCGCCGTCAGGCTGTAAATCTTGTTCGGCTGGTACGACACACGGGCCACGTAGTCGGAACGGGACTTGTCCAGACCGCTGCCGAGGCCGGTATTGGTCAAATCCTGCACGGCGAACGAGTTCATGCCGAACAACTGGTAGGACTGGCCGAACAGCACGTTCACGAAGCCGCCGCGGTCGAATTGCGTGGTGGCCTGAACGCCGACATTGGCACGGCCGCCGCCTTCGACGCGGTCGTAGCCGGAGAATTTGTCGACACGGAACAGGTTGCTGTCGTCGAACGTGAAGCTCTGCGCATCTTCGTTGGGGAGGCGGCCGGCGTTCGGTTCGTTCGGACGGATGATCAACTGGCCGATAGGCTCGATCGTCGTGGTGCCCCACGGCTGCACGTTGATGAAGGGATAGCGGTATTCAACACCGACAGTCGGCATCAGGCGCGCGGTCTGGGTCGAGCCGACCGGCAGATAGTTGGAGACGCCCGGCTGGTTGTCGATGTTGGCGCTGATCAGGTCGCCGCGCAGCGAAGCGAACGGCGTGAAAATCTGGCCGATGGAATCGGTGAACGAGCGGCGCCATTCGACTTCGGCGGTCAGGCGCGTGTAGTCGCCGGGGATGCCGCGCAGCAGGCAGTTCGACGGAATCTTCTTTGTCGGATCGGCGGATGTCGGCAGGCACCAGCCGTTGAGGAGGGCGGTCGGATTGATCGCGTCGAACGAGGCGGTCTGACGGCTCAGGCTGGTGAAGTTTGCCTTGTAGCTGAACTCGCCGCCGAGAACATTGCGGTTGAGCACGTTCGAGTAATCGATCACCGGGTGAACGATCGGAATTTGGCTCTGATTGTCGGCCGCCGAATAGCCGAGGAAGTGCATGACGCGCGCATCAAAATAGCTGCGGTTGCCGACGCCGGTCAGATAAATCTGCGACAGGCCCGTATCGGGAGTCAGCAGGAATGCGTTGAGCGCGTTTTTGTAAGGTCCAAGACCGTAATCGAAGAAGAACGACTTGTCGGAGACCGCAACTGCGTCCCAGCCCCAGACCCATTTGTCGTTGAGCGCAAACTGGCCCTTGGTGTCGATGCCGCCGCGGAATTCGCGGTTGCCTGGTTCGCTGTTGAACTGCCCCGGGTCGTTCTGGCGAATTCCGTAGGCCCTGATGTCGTAAGCACCGTTGATCAGGCGCTGACGGAACTCGGTTTCCATCAGCAGGCCCTGCTTGGTCGTATAACGCGGCGCGACGGTGAGATCGTAATCGGGCGCCAGCGCGAAATAATACGGCACCGACACGCCGACACCGTAACGGGTGCTGGACGAGTAGCTTGGGATCAGGAAGCCGCTCTTGCGCTTGACCGAGGGGTCAGGTGTCGAGAAGAACGGCAGATAGGCGATTGGCTGACCGAAGAACTCGAGGCGCGCGTCCTCGAAATACATCATCTTCTCGGTCTGGTTATGAATGATGCGCGCGCCCTTGACCTGCCATAGCGGGGGCTTCTTTGGATCGTCCTTACAGGCCGCGCAGGCCGTGTAGACGCCATTCTGGAAAACAGTGATCTCACCGCCGGTGCGATCCGCGCGCGTTGCCGCCATACGGGTCTGGTCGGCGGTGTCGAGCCGCAGAGAGTCGACGAAACCGTCGCGGTAGTCGTCGGACAGGTCGAGCAGGTTGGCGTAGGTGATCTTGCCGTCCGGGTCGGTCAGGCGGACATTTCCCTCTGCGTGCAGGCGCTTGGTCTTCTGATCGTAGATGACCTTGTCGGCCTCCAGCGTCGATCCGTTGTAGTAGATCTGAACGCTGCCAACCGCCGAGACGCGCGAGTTGTTGTAGTCGTAGTTGACCTCGGTGGCCTGGACGAGCATCTGCCCGTCATTGGTCCGCTGGTTCGGCGGCTGTTTGGGCGGCCGGGGCGGGAGCTGGTTGTACCGGAATGCCTGTTGCGCCGATGCCGGCGTCACGTCGGCAACACCGAAGCCGAGGGCCATACACAGTCCCAGAACGGCAGACATGACCGTGCTTTGACGGCGCAAGCGAATGCGCCGCCTGAACGCAGGCGTCCGTCCTTGGAGGGCGGCGACAACGGCCACTACCCGTCCTCCTGGTACAGCAAGGCCAAAAATCCCGAGAGGCCGCCCACGCAAACGGGCAACCACGCGGCAGCGAGCGGATGCATCAACTCGGCCTTGCTTAAATCCTCAGTTACTTTCGATAGGACATAGAGCAGAAACCCTGCTGCAACGCCACTTAAAACCATCTTTTGCACGCCGCCGAACCGGAAGAACCGCAGGCTTACCGCAGCTGCGAGCATCACCATCGCAGCCAGCAAAAACGGGCGTGCAATGAGCTTCTGGTACTGCAGGCGGTAACCCGCTGTGGCCTGTCCGGAGTTCTCCGACGACCGGATGTAATCCGGGAGTTGCCAAAAAGACACAGTTTCCGGAGTGGAGAAACTGTTCCGGACCTGCGCCAACGTCAGCGTCGTGCTCAAGGTCAGGGTATCCAGTTCCTCCATCGGACTGTCGAGCTGGTAGCGGCGGACCTGTTTGAACACCCAGCGGCCGGGTTCAAGGGTCGCCTCGCTGGCTTCAATTCTCTCCTTGAAGGCACCGCTGGGGTCATATCTGAACACGGTAATTCCGGTCAGGAGCGTTCCCTGTCCCTGACTGCGGGCAGCATTGATGATGCTTTGTCCTTCGCTGGTGGACTGATTGAGCCAGAAGCCCGCACCGTCCTGAACGCGCGGCGCACCATCCGTGAAGATTCGAGTCTCCATCACCTTGGCGCGTTCGAGCATTTCCGCAGACATCGGATTGTAGAGAACGGTGGCGAGCAGCCCGAGGATCAGAGCGCTCAGCAGCGCCGGTGTGGTGAACTGCCATGCGGAGATTCCCGCGGCGCGCGCGATTACCAGTTCGAGCCGCCGCGACAATGCGAGAAACGACACCATCGCGCCGATCAGGATGCAGAACGGCATCAGCTTTTCGAGCGACAACGGCACGCGGAACAGCGCGGTCTGCGCGACGAAAAGCCCGGACACATTCGGAAGGCTTCCGGCGCGGCGCATCAGTTCGATGTAATCGACGGTGATCACGAGCACGAAGATCGACGCGAATGTCGCAACCGAAGCAATCACGAAACGGGCGGCGAAATAGCGTGCGAGAATTGTCGTGACCATGCGGACGGCCGCCTCAAGCCAGCGACAGCCGCCGGACGAGCCGGGCGGACGCAGTGGTTTCAGCGGACGGCGATGCGATCGTCCGGCGGTCAGTGGTGTCGATCGACCCCATTAGGCAGCAATATCCCCAACTCCAGCCGGATTTCCCGAGCGCGCCCAACCCTTTTTAAGGTTTCCCCAGGGCGCGGAATCAAGCTTTCCGGTGATTTCTTATTTCATAGCATCCCTTTGATTGGTCAACAAAATGGCCGAGCTGAGGCCAGCTGTAAACTGTGGTTAATAAACCCCCATCGTTGCATTGGGGCCACGCATTCGTGGCGCGCACTGTGTCGTACACGTATGCGTGTTTCAGTGGAGGGTGCACCGCGCTTGGCAGTGCCCGCTGGAAAGCGCCATAGTGGGCTATCTCATGTCCCGAATCCGGATGTCAGACGGATTCGGGTCTCCCTACTGCTTAATCGCGATGATCTGGAGGATTTGCTTATGACCGACGCCGTCAAGGTCGGCTTCGTACCGTTTTCAGCTGCCGCACGCGGCGTTCTGGTGGTGTTTTGCGACGATACGCTGAAATTTGGCCCTGCAACGGTCAAAGCGCTGGGGGCAACGGCAAACGCGGTCAAGCGCGCGGCGGCAGCCAACCAGTTCAAGGGCAAGACCGGCGGCGTGCTGGATATTCTGGCGCCGGAAGGTCTAAAGACCGCTCGTCTGATCGTTGTTGGCGTCGGCAAGCTTGCGTCGGTCAAGGACGGTGACTTTATCAAGCTCGGCGGCAAGATCGCCGCCAAGATCACCGCCGGTACCGAAGCCGTCACGATTCTCGCCGAATTGCCGTCGGGCGCGATGAAAGGATCGCAGGCCGCATCGATCGCAGCGGGTGTCCGGCTGCGCGCTTATCGCTTCACGCGCTACAAGACCACCAAGAAGGACAGCGACAACGCGCCGCTTCGTGCGCAGTTCTCGATTGCCGTTGCCGACGTCGCCGCGGCGCGTAAGGCCTTCGCGCCGGAAAATCAGGTCGTGGATGGCGTGCTGGTTGCGCGCGAACTCGTCAACGAGCCGCCGAATGTGCTTTTCCCCGCTGAATTTGCGCGGCGCGCGACCTTGCTGCGCAAGCTCGGCGTCAAGGTCGAGGTGCTCGATGTCAAGGCGATGACGAAGCTCGGCATGGGCGCGCTGCTCGGCGTGTCGCAAGGCTCCGAACATGATGGCCGCATGGTCATCATGCGCTGGAACGGCGGCAAGGCGGGCGAGCAGCCGATTGCCTTTGTCGGCAAGGGAGTCTGCTTCGATACCGGCGGCATTTCGATCAAGCCGGCAGGCAGCATGGAAGACATGAAGGGGGACATGGGCGGGGCGGCCTGCGTCGTCGGCCTCATGCATGCGCTGGCCGCACGCAAGGCGAAGGTGAATGTGATCGGCGCCATCGGTCTTGTGGAGAACATGCCGGACGGTAACGCCCAGCGGCCGGGCGACATCGTTACCTCGATGTCCGGACAGACCATCGAGATCATCAATACCGACGCGGAAGGCCGCCTCGTGCTGGCGGATGTGCTTTGGTATGTCGCGAAAAAGCACAAGCCGAAGTTCATGGTCGATCTGGCGACGCTCACGGGGGCGATCATGGTCGCGCTCGGCGTCGACTATGCCGGCATGTTCTCGAACGACGACAAACTCGCGGAGCGTCTGACTGCGGCAGGGCAGGAGACCGGCGAGCGGGTCTGGCGCATGCCGCTCGGTCCCGAATACGACAAGCAGATCGACTCGCAGTTCGCCGACATGAAGAATACCGGAACCCGGAACGGCGGCTCGATCACGGCGGCGCAGTTCCTGCAGCGCTTCGTCGATGGGACGCCATGGGCGCATCTCGACATCGCGGGTACGGCGATGGGCGTTCCGGCGTCGGATCTGAACCGCAGTTGGGGATCGGGATACGGTGTACGTCTGCTGAACCAGCTTGTGGCCGACAATTACGAGGCGAAGAGGTAGCGCACGGTTGTCGTCATCCTGAGATGCGAGCAATTGCAAGCCTCGAAGGATGACGCTGTAAGGCGAGCCGTCGCCTTCGAGGCTTTGGCGGCCTCGCCGCCTGCGCACCTCAGGGTGACGGCGAACTTTGTAACTGTGCGCGAACTTGCAGGCACGTGATGACCGAAGTCCTGTTCTATCATCTGCAAGACACGACACTTGAGAAGGTGTTGCCGCCGCTGCTTGAGAAATCTCTTGAACGAGGCTGGCGTGTTGCCGTGCAGACCGGATCGGAGGAGCGTGCCGAGGCTCTCGACGCGCATCTGTGGACCTACCGCGACGATTCGTTTCTACCGCATGGCACATGGCGGGAGAGCGACGTCGCGACCCAGCCGATCGTGCTGACCGTGGACGACGGTAATCCCAACAACGCCAATGTCAGGTTCATCGTCGATGCGGCCGGTCTGCCGAAAGACTGCGCGACATATGACCGCGTGGTTCTGGTGTTCAACGGCGATGATGACGAGGCTCTCGGTGTGGCGCGTGCGGCCTGGGCCGACGGAAAATCACGCGGCCTCGACCTGACATACTGGCAGACCGACGAGCGCGGAAAATGGCAGAAGCGCGCTTGAGGTCAGGCGCGAACGGGCCTGAAACTTCGGCGGGCGAACATTAACATTACCGTCTTTTTCGTTGACCTGACGGGCGGTTAGCCACCATGGTGCCGTAAAGGGGTGGTGGAAGGCCGGGTGTCTGCGGCAATTGGCGCGAAATGCGGTATGTGCTGCGAAAAGGCGCGCAAATGATTCTTTAGGCATTTGCTTTAGGTGTTGTTCCGGTTCCGTGATGCGCTTGCGAGCGCTGAGTTCTGTGAGAGTGAAGATTGAGCGTCCTGCGTAAAAGCACCCGTGTCCGGCAATTGGCGGCCCTCGTGATCTTGGCTCCAATGGTGACCGGCTGCGGCGGGGTCGGGGCGCTGTCCGATTTTTCGTTGAAGGATCAGGAATGGTTCGCCCGGCCGGGCAAGATTTTCAAAGGCGGCAACAGTTCGATCGAAACGCCACCGCTGAGCGCGAGCAAGGACGTCTCGCCTAACGATCTGATTTCATCGGACGGTCAATGCCCGGGCGCAGTCGCTCCCGGTCCCGCCGATGCCAATGCATCGACAGAGGGGCAGGTGGTTGCCGCTCCGGTGGCGCTCGGCCACACCGAGTGCGATGTCGCACGCGCGATCGCCGTCGCCCCTGACAATGTGAATCTGACCAACAACGAGCGTGGTGACCGCGTTGCACTGGTGACGTGGAGAACAGGACCACGTCCCGGCGCCTACACATTTACCTCGGGTCGCCTGACATCGATCGAACGTGTCGATGTACCGCCGCCGGAAAAGCCTGCCCGCGCGCCGAAGAAGAAGCGGGCGTAATCCTTCAACTCGCGGCCTCGTCGTAGGACGAACTCGCTTCCAGCCACTGGTCTTCCGCGCGTTGCAGCGCTTCGGTTGCGCTTGCGCGAGCCTTGGTCAGTTGCGCGGCCTGTTTGGGATCGCGCTTGAACAGGTCGGGCAGGGCGAGCGCCGCATCGATTTTCCCGATGATCCCGGCGATTCGCGCGATTTCGGTTTCAGCCTGCGCAATCTTCTGCTTCAGCGGCGTACGTTTTTCTTTCACACGCGGCTGCGGCTTGTCGCGGCTTGCGCTGCGTTCGTTGCTCGCGCGGTCGCGGGCCGATGACGACCGCGTGGTGAGAACCGAGCGACGATAATCATCAAGGTCGCCGTCGTAAGGCGTCACGGCGCGGTCGGCCACCACCCATAACTGATCGGCGCAGGCCTCGATCAGGTAGCGGTCATGCGACACCATGATGATCGCGCCGGGGAAATCGTTGATCGCTTCCGCCAGCGCCGCGCGGCTATCAATGTCCAGGTGGTTGGTCGGCTCGTCGAGGATGATCATGTTCGGGCCGTAGAACGTTGCGAGACCCAGCAGCAGACGTGCCTTCTCACCGCCGGAGAGCGAACTCACTTTGGTGTCGCCGGCCTTGCCTGAAAAACCGATGGCGCCGGTGCGCGCGCGGACCCTGGTTTCAGTCTCGTTCGGCATCAGCCGCCGCAGATGATCGTAAGCCGATCCTTCAAGGTCGAGTTCGTCGGTCTGGTGCTGCGCGAAGTAGCCGACCGACAGATTGGCGGCGCGGACGACCTTGCCCGAAAACGGTGCGAGTTTTCCCGCCAACAGTTTCACCAAGGTCGATTTGCCGTTGCCGTTGGAGCCGAGCAAGGCGATGCGGTCGTCGTTGTCGACGCGCAGCGTGACCTTATTGAGTACGGGCTTTTCCGGGTCGTATCCGACAGAAACGCCATCGACGGCGATGATCGGCGGCGACAGCGTCTTCTCGGGAACCGGGAATGTAATTTCGCGAACGTCCTGCGTGACGAGCGCCGTCACCGGCTTCATCCGCTCCAGCATCTTGACGCGGGATTGGGCCTGTTTTGCTTTGGAAGCCTTCGCCTTGAAGCGATCCACGAAAGCCTGCAGCCGCTTGCGTTCGTCGGCTTGTTTTCTGGCGTGCTTTGCGTCGAGCATTTCGCGCGTGGCGCGCTGCTCCTCGAACGACGAATACGTGCCCTTGTAAAGCGTGAGCTTGCCGCGATCGAGATGCAGGATCTGGTCGACAGACGTGTCGAGCAGGTCGCGGTCATGGCTGATGACGATCACCGTGCGCGGATAATTTGCAAGATGATCCTCGAGCCAGAGCGTGCCTTCGAGGTCGAGATAGTTGGTCGGCTCATCGAGCAGCAGCAGATCGGGTGCGGCGAACAGCGTCGCCGCCAGCGCCACGCGCATGCGCCAGCCGCCGGAGAATTCCGAACAGGAGCGTAACTGATCGGCTGCGGAGAACCCGAGGCCGGAGAGAATCGCAGCCGCGCGGGCAGGGGCGGAGTGCGCGTCGATGTCCACGAGGCGCGTCTGGATGTCGGCGATGCGATGCGGGTCCTGTGCGGTTTCTGCTTCCTGTAGCAGCGCTGCGCGCTCCAGATCGGCCTTGAGTACAACCTCAATCAGGCTTTCCGGTCCATCGGGGGCTTCCTGCGCGAGACTGCCGACGCGCCAGCGCGGGGGAATCGAGATCGAGCCGGTTTCCGTTGGAAGTTCGCCGCGAATGGCGTGAAACAGCGTCGATTTGCCGACACCATTACGCCCGACAAAGCCGACGCGCGCGCCCGGTACGATCTGCACCGTGCTCTGGTCGATCAGAAGGCGTCCGGCGATCCGGATCGAAATGTCATTGATGGACAGCATGGCGGGCTTTTACGGAACAGTCCGCCGAACGCAACAGCTTTGTCAGCGGGAGTGCGCGGCGTTTTTCGGCCTGCGCATCCTGCTGCGGGTTAATGCGTTTCCATATCCGGCACCAGCGAGGGGACAGGTTCGCCATCGAGTTCAGGCAGGCGTGCGATCAGCGCGCTGAGCCGTTGCGGCACCGCCGGCGACTCACGCTCAAGCGCATCGCGCAGTTTTTCCCCCACGCCTTGCCAGACAGCTTCGCTGTGGAGGTGATCGAGATGGACATCAGGAGCGTTCAATCGAGTCGCCATGATCTGTTCCAATTCGGCCATTTCAATTCAAGTTCTCTTCAATATCACGAGATAATGCGGTGACCGTCATTTGGGTTCGCGACTTTGCCGCGCATGGTTTGAATCCGGTAAAAATTTAAATATCGGGAACTGGAACCGCCTCGCCAGGGAAAAGAAACCCCCGGTCAGTTTTGCTGCCGGGGGCCCAGGTCGGGAGGAGTGAAGGTTGCCGCTCAGTAGCAGACGTTCACGACGCGGTAGCGCATGCCATAAGGGGTCGGAACGAGGCGCTTCACGTAGCAGCTGCCGTAACCGGGACCATAGCCGCCGACATAGAGGCCGTATCCGCCGCCCCAATGGCCGTGATGGTGATGATGATGCCAGCCGCCTTTCCAGCCCTTCGCGGAAGCTTCGGTGGAAATCATCGCGGTGGTGGACAGAGCAGCGACGGCGGCCAGTCCAAGAACGAGTTTGCGCAACATGACAAGTCTCCTTCGGTTTGGCGCGGCGCGCCGTTGATGTGTCCCTGCATGTCTGTCTGCGCGGTCTTGCGAGCGGTTCGATCCGGGGCGGGAAAAGGGGTGCGACAAAAAGACCAGCCGCCTTCCGGCGGCTGGTTGTGGAGGCCCGGAAGCGACTGTCCGGTCAGTAGCAGCGGTTCACCAGCCGGTAGCGATAGCCCCATGGCGTGGGAACCAGGCGCTTCACGTAGCAGCCGCCATAGCCGCCGCCGAAGTAGACCGGGCGGCCGTAGAAACGCGGTCCGCCCCAGCCGCGGTAAAAGCCGCCGCCGTGCCATCCGCCATGACCGCCGCCGTACCAGCCGTGTGCGGAAGCAGCGGAGGGCGTAAATGCAGCCGCGCCAAGGGCTACGGTCGCAGCGCATGCAAGAATGAGTTTGCGCATCATGATGATCTCCTCGTGTTCGAGGCCGGGTGAATTGAGCTTTGGAAGCCTCGTTGGTCACAAGGTAATCCGGTCATCCTGAACTCAGCCGTGACAGGCCGGTCAGTCTCGGTTCATGTCGATGAAATCGGCGTAAGCGAAGCCGGAAAAATCCATCCAGAACGTTGCGCAGGCCTTGGCAGCGCCGCGCTCTGGCGGTATCGGGGGCGGGATGTCGCCCATCCAGGGCGGGTTGCTGGTATACCAGCTTGCCGTTGCATCACCGCGCCGTTATAAGCGCGGCAAATCATCCAACAGACATGCTTTAAGGACACTACACATGGCGATTGAGCGCACCTTTTCGATCATCAAGCCGGACGCGACCGCGCGCAATCTCACCGGCGCCGTCAACGCCATCATCGAGAAGGCCGGGCTGCGCATCGTCGCGCAGAAGCGTATCCTGATGACCCGCGCACAGGCTGAAACCTTCTACGCCGTGCACAAGGCACGCCCATTCTTCGGTGAACTGGTGGACTTCATGGTCTCCGGCCCCGTGGTGGTTCAGGTTCTCGAAGGCGAAGGCGCGATCCTGAAGTACCGCGACGTGATGGGCGCGACCGATCCGTCGAAGGCCGCCGAGGGCACCATCCGCAAGGCGCACGCCAAGTCGATCGGTGAAAACTCGGTGCATGGTTCGGACGCTGCGGAAACGGCAGTGATCGAGATCGCCCAGTTCTTTGCAGGCAACGAAATCGTCGGCTGATCAACAGCTGACGCAAAACACGGTCGGGGGGCCTTAAATCGTGAACTGGATTGCGCAGATCTTCGATCCCGCCACAATCGGCGGTCTCATCACTCAGTTCGAGAATGAGATTCAGCAACCCCAGTTCTGGGTCGCCCTGACCAAGATCATCTGGATCAACGTGCTGTTGTCCGGCGACAACGCGCTGGTGATCGCTCTGGCGTGCCGCGGGTTGCAGCCCAAGCAGCGCGTCTGGGGCATGATCCTGGGTGCGGGTGTTGCGGTGTTCCTCCGCATCATCTTCACCTTCATCGTCGTAACGTTGATGACGATGCCGTTCCTGAAACTGATCGGCGGCCTCGCGTTGCTGGTGATCGCGGCGAAGCTTCTGGTTCCTGAAAAGGAAGACGAGGACGGCGTGCAGGCTGCGGCCCATCTGTGGGCGGCGGTGCGCATCGTGGCGGTTGCCGACATCATCATGAGCCTCGACAACGTGATCGCGGTGGCCGCAGCGGCCAACGGCAGCGCCATCCTCCTGATCCTCGGCCTTGCCATCAGCATTCCGATGATCGTCGCCGGTGCGGCGCTGATCATGGCGCTGCTCGACCGTCTGCCAGCTCTGGTCTGGCTCGGCGCGGCACTGCTTGGGTGGATCGCAGGCGAGGTGATTGCCACCGATCCTGCGGTTGCGCCGTGGCTGCATCGTGTACTCGACGGCCATATCGCTCTCGATGTCGATACGACTTCGGCGATGTTCGGCTTCGCCAAGCATCTCAAATTCAACGGCGAGGTCGGCGAACTGGCGCTCGCTGTGCTTGGCGTGATCGTGGTGCTGGTGGTCGGCTCGATCTGGCGAAGGCGGGCGCTGCGCGCGCATCACGAAGCACCCGCGGCGGCCTAAGGCTTTTGTCGCTCGTCATTCCGGACAGCCCGCAGCAGCGGGCTGATCCGGAATCCCGAAGAGTTCATCGGAAACGACTGCTGGATTCCGGGTTCGCTCGCTCTGCGAGCGCCCCGGAATGACGATGCCATGAAATTATATTGGTTGGGCGCCGTTCAGCCGCTTACCACTTCAGCTCAACGCCGACCGTGCCCTGATGGGATTCGAAGCCGCTGCGGTAGCGGCCGTCGTAGTTGGCGTAAAGCCTTGCCGTATTGCTCAGGATCCACGACACGGCGGCACCTGCGTCGGCGCCATTGCGGCTTTCGCGGACGCCCGCAACGCTGATCGCATTGTTGCCCAAGCTGACCTGAACCGCGCCGATATTCTGGGTGAAGTTGTCGACGAACTTGCCGTAGGCCGACACGTCGATGGCCTGCTGACCGATGATCCAGTAGTGGCCGACCTCGGCCCCTGCCAGCACGCGGGCGCGCTCACCAAATCCGCCGGCGACCGTGACAGGATCGAAGCCGCCGGTTTCAGCAAAAGCATCGGTGCGCGCCGAAACATATTCAAGCGCGACCTTGGGCACGATCCGGCTCTGCCCGAACCCGTAAGTGTAGTTCACTTCGCCGAGAACGCCGTCGATGCTGCCGCGATAGTTGGCGACTGCGCCGCCGAGCGCGGTGGTGCGGATCGAGTTGATATGCGCGAAGCCATGAACCGCGGCCATCGCCACCGTCCAAGGACCGGTGGAGTAGGAAGCGTTGACGCCAAGCTGGGTCATGCCGAGGGTCGCGGTCTGCAGCGCGAGCGGCACGTCGATCCAGGTATTGCTCTGATCGACCGAGAACCCGACGTTCAGACCGGGAGCAATCGTTGCCCCGATACCGCCGACGATGCCGAGCGTTCCGCGCTTGTCACCCACGAAAGTGCCTTGCGCAGCCGTACGTGCACGGTTGCCGTAGGTTTCGGCCCACGTCCGATACTGAGGTTCAGCGGTACTCTGCGATGCGCCGCCGCCGCCCGAATTGTCCCGAGCCGCATATCCATAGGTTGCTTCGCGGCCCATCCGTTGCAGGAAACTGCTGCCGATGTCGAACTGGGAGGCATTGACCGAAAGCTGAGAGGCGTTGTCGGTTGGACTTGGAAAGACCGGCACGAACTGCGCATGGGCGCTCGAAGCGCCGCATAGCACGGCAAGACCCGCCACCGTCGCATGCAGCGCCGCCGTTCGGCTTGGTCCGGGATGCTGCGCGAAAACTCTCATGGAAACGGGAACTCAAAAGGGCTTGCTGCAATCGTGTCCTGCGATTTGCCCTGAATCCGCCGCTTGCGTCAACGCGGGTCCGCCGTCGGGCGGCCATTCCACCGGTCTGTGGTGCTCGGGCCACAGACCGTTTGTGGCTTTGCGCCGTCTTGCTAAGCCGAAATTTTCATGTTGGGATCGGGGTCAGCAATCGGATTTGGGCCGTTCGGCTGTGCAATTGGAAGACGCTATATTCTGCAAGACATTTGAAGCCCGCTAGCAGCGCGGCACGCGATGAGCGTGACCGCGTCTTTTTGTATTTTGAAAGGAGACAGACGTTGGCAAAAGGTACGGTCAAGTGGTTCAACCCGACAAAGGGCTATGGGTTCATCAAACCGGCGGTTGGCGACAAGGATGTGTTCGTGCACATCTCGGCGGTGGAGCGGGCAGGGCTTTCGACCCTCAACGAAAACCAGACGGTCGAATACGAACTGGTTGAAAATCGCGGAAAAGCCTCGGCGGAAAACCTGAAGGTTTCCTGATTTCACAAGCTCACGGAATGTGATGATCCCCGGCAACCCGTGTGCCGGGGTTTTGTTTGCGCCCATCGCCGAATGACCTTGGGCGTCAACGGATCGATGCGTAGCTAGATGATTTCCGGCGAGATCAACGCGTCGTCCGGGCTGCCGGCGTCGGTCTTGCAGTGGCCGTTCTCGATCCGGGTGCGGCCGCTGGCGACCAATCGCAGCGAGTCCGGATAGATCTGATGCTCAATTTCGAGAACGCGCGCTGCGAGTAGGTCGGGCGTATCGTCATCGCGCACGGCGACGGCGCCCTGCATGATGATCGGACCGGAGTCCATTTCCGGGACAACGAAGTGAACCGTTGCGCCGTGAATCTTCACGCCATCGGCGAGTGCGCGCTCATGGGTGTGCAGACCTTTGTAGGACGGCAGCAGAGCGGGATGGATGTTGATCATCCGGCCATCCCATTGTTTGACGAACCATGGCGTCAGCAGGCGCAGAAATCCTGCAAGGCAGACGATTTCGATATTGTGGCTGACGAGGGTGTCCTGGAGCCTTCGCTCAAACGCTTCACGATCCTTGCCGAAAGGTTTGCTTTCAACCGTCGCGGTTGCGATGCCGGCCTCGCTCGCTCTGGCAAGGCCTGCCGCGCCGGCGATATTCGATACGACGAGAACGATATCCGCCGGAAAATCTTTCGCCTTCGCGGCCTCGATCAGTGCGGTCATGTTGGAACCGCGCCCGGAGATCAGAATGGCGACGCGGCGCTTGGTCATCTCAATCCGCCAGATTGAGGTGGCCGCTATAGATCACGCGCTCGTCACCGGACGCTTCGACAACCTCGCCGAGATCGACAACGGTTTCGCCGCTCTGCGCGAACACATCCATCACCTCGACAAGCTGCTCGCGCTTGACGATGGCGATCATACCGATGCCGCAGTTGAAGGTGCGCAGCAATTCGAGTTCGGCGATGTTGCCCTCGCGGGCCAGCCACTTGAACACCGGCAGCACTGGAACGGTGTTCAGGTTGATCCGGACGCCGAGATGCTTCGGCAGCACGCGGGGAATGTTGTCGGTGAAGCCGCCGCCGGTGATGTGTGCGAGGCCTTTCACGGCGCCCGTCTGGCGGATCGCGGCAAGGCAGGACTTCACATAAAGTTTGGTGGGCGCGAGCAGCGCGCCGCCGAGTGTCATTACGGGTGCGAAAGGGGCCGGGGCGTCGAACGCGACGCCTGATTTCTCGACCACCTTGCGGACCAGCGAGAAGCCGTTGGAGTGAACGCCCGACGAGGCAAGGCCGATCACGGCATCGCCGGGGCCGATGTCCTTGTGCGGCAGGAGGGTGCCGCGCTCAGCGGCGCCAACCGCGAAGCCCGCGAGATCGTAATCGCCGTCCTTGTAGAGGCCCGGCATCTCGGCGGTCTCGCCGCCGATCAGCGCGCAACCGGATTCGCGGCAGCCTTCGGCGACACCTGCCACGATCGAGGCCGTGGCCTCGGGATCGAGCTTGCCGCAGGCGAAATAGTCCAAAAAGAACAGCGGTTCCGCGCCCTGAACCACGAGGTCGTTGACCGACATGGCCACGAGATCGATGCCGATACCGCCATGGATGCCGGTGTCGATCGCGATCTTGACCTTGGTCCCGACGCCATCCGTGGCCGCCACCAGAACAGGGTCCTTGAAACCGGCCGCCTTGAGGTCGAACAGGCCGCCGAATCCGCCGATTTCTGCATCGGCACCCGCACGCGCGGTAGCGCGGACCATGGGCTTGATGAGGTCCACCAGCCGGTTTCCAGCGTCGATGTCGACGCCTGCGGATGAGTAGGTCAGGCCGGATTTTTGATCGGTCATGATGCGGACTTGCGAGCCATTACGCTGGGATTCCGTGAGTTAGCCGGTGGTTACGTCGGATTTGGCGCTGGCGCAATGGCTCCCGGACAGCCTTGTGCATAGCTATGACAACGGCCCCTCAGACACGGAGCCGCAGCGCCATGTCCTATGCAAGGCGGGAGGGGCTCGCTAAAAGGGACTGAGCCGGGAAACGTCGCGTGAATCTGCCGAACATCATTACCCTTGGCCGCATCCTGCTGGTGCCGGTCATCGTCTGGGCGATTGCGTCGAACCAGATGGCTATTGCCTTTGTGATCTTCGTGACGGCGGGGGTCAGCGACGCGATCGACGGATTCCTCGCCAAGCGTTTCAACATGACGACCGAGATCGGCGCATTGCTTGATCCGGTGGCCGACAAGGCGCTGCTGGTGTCGATCTACGTCACGCTCGGAATCTCCGGAGACATTCCGCGCTGGCTCGTGATCCTCGTCGTGTCGCGCGATTTCATGATCGTGGGTGCCGTGATCATTTCGTGGATTCTCGACAATCCGGTTCCGATGAAGCCGCTCATGGTGTCGAAACTCAACACCGTGGCGCAGGTCTCCTTCGCTGCTCTGGTGCTGGCGTCGCTGGGTTTCGGTTTCAGCACAGCGCCTTACGAGATCATTCTGATGTTGTGCGTGACGGTCTTGACGCTGCTTTCGGTGTCCTTCTATCTCGTGGAATGGGCGCGGCACATGAGTGCGGGCACACCGCCTTTATCTTGATACGGCCGGTAGGCTGTTTGTTGCGCAGGTCGGAGTAACCGCGTGGTTGTTCGCGTTCGCCCCCGTCAGTTGGCTCTTGCGTTACCGCACGCGGAAAGCCTGACGCGTGACAATTTTCTGGAAGGATCGGCCAACGCGCAGGCACTGGCGCTGGTCGACCGATGGCCGGACTGGCCCAACCGCGTGATGATGCTGGTGGGGCCGGAGGGCAGCGGCAAAAGCCACCTCGCATCGATCTGGGCGTCGGAAGCCGGCGCACGCTCGGTTATGGCTCATGCCCTGACACCAGCGAACGTGCCTGGTGAACTCGCGACCGGCGCACTGGTGGTCGATGATCTCGATCCGGCCTCGTTCGACGAGCGGGCGCTGTTTCATCTTCTTAATCTGGCACGCGAAGACGGGGCCTCTATCCTGCTGACCGGACGGGTACCGCCGTCGTCGTTTGACATCACGCTGCACGACCTGCGGTCGCGGCTGCGGGCGGTGCCGGTCATTCCCTTGACGCCGCCCGACGACCAGCTGTTTCGCGCCCTGATCGTGAAGTTCTGTGCCGACCGCCAGATGACCGTGGACGAGAGCATCGTCAGCTATCTCGCGACCCGCATCGAGCGTTCCTTCGCCGCTGCAAGGCGCACGGTCGAACTGCTGGACGAGGAAGCACTCCGGCAAGGCCGGCCGGTCACCCGCGCGCTGGCGGCCGAGGTCCTGAAAGATCCTGCGGCCTGACCGCGCAGGGTCTTTGTCATTAAGACTTCCTGCCGCATCATGTCATTGAACTGTCACGAGACTGGCACATTGTCTCTGCGCAACGGGCCTAAGGTCCGGCCGGATGACACGATATAAGGTTTCGCTTCATGGATGCCGTTCAAGCTACTGTAAAAAAAGAAGAAAATCAGGAATCCGTGAGCGTTTCGTCGATCGGCTCCAGCCCTGAACGTTTCATCAATCGCGAGCTCTCGTGGCTTCACTTCAACCGCCGGGTGCTCGAAGAGTCGGTCAATCCAAACCATCCGGCACTCGAACGGGTCCGGTTCCTTTCGATTTCAGCCAATAACCTTGATGAGTTCTTCATGGTCCGCGTCGCGGGCCTCAAGGCCCAGGTCCGCGAAGGCATTGCCGAGCGCAGCCCCGATGGTTCGACGCCGACGGAGCAACTCGTGAAGATCAACGAGACCGTCTCCAAGCTCGCCAGCGACCAGCAGGCCATCTGGCGCGACCTGCGCAGCATGCTGGCCGAGGTCGGCATTGTTCTGGTCGACGGCAAGGACGTGACCAAGGCGGAAGGCACCTGGATCGAGGATCACTTCCTTCACAATATCTTCCCGCTGCTGACGCCGCTTGCGATTGATCCGGCGCATCCGTTCCCGTTCATTCCGTCGCTCGGCTTTACCATCGCGCTGCATCTGGCGCGGGTGTCGGATGGCAAGGCGATGAACGCGCTCATCCGTATGCCGGGCAAGATCGATCGTTTCATCCGGCTGCCTGCGGCCAAGGATGGTTCGGTGCGCCTGATAACACTGGAACAGGCGACCAGCCTGTTCATCGGGCAACTGTTTCCCGGCTACACGGTCAAGGGGCAGGGTGCGTTCCGCATCATCCGCGACTCCGAACTGGAAATCGAAGAAGAGGCCGAAGATCTCGTTCGCCTGTTCGAATCCGCGCTCAAACGCCGCCGCCGCGGCTCGGTGATCCGTCTCGAGATCGAGGGGACAATGCCGGATGAACTGCGCGCCTTCGTGCAGCGTGCGCTGTCGGTGCCTGACGACGATGTGCTGCTGGTCGACGGCGTGCTCGCCATGAACGAACTGTCCCAATTGACGCGGCTGGATCGGCCCGATCTCGAATTCACGCCCTACGTTCCGCGCCATCCGGAACGCGTCCGCGACCATGGCGGCGACATCTTCGCCGCGAT
The DNA here is from genome assembly GCA_017308595.1 of Afipia sp. Taxonomy (GTDB): domain Bacteria; phylum Pseudomonadota; class Alphaproteobacteria; order Rhizobiales; family Xanthobacteraceae; genus Afipia. Next base: position 99,859 of record JAFKER010000014.1, on the reverse strand, counting down.
TCGCCAGAAGGACCTCGTGGTCCATCACCCGTATGAATCGTTCGACGTCGTGGTGCAGTTCCTGCAGCAGGCGGCGCGCGATCCTGATGTCGTGGCGATCAAGCAGACGCTGTATCGCACCTCGCGCGATTCACCGATCGTGCGCACGCTCGCGGAAGCTGCCGAAGCCGGAAAGTCGGTGACGGCGCTGGTCGAACTGAAAGCACGGTTCGATGAAGAGGCCAACATCCGCTGGGCGCGCGATCTGGAGCGCGCGGGCGTGCAGGTGGTCTATGGCTTCCTCGAACTGAAGACCCACGCAAAACTGTCGCTGGTGGTTCGCCGCGAAGGCGCGGGCCTCACCACTTACGTGCACGCCGGAACGGGCAACTATCATCCGGTCACCGCGCGCATCTATACCGATCTGTCGTACTTCACCTCGGACCCGGTGATCGCGCGCGACGCTGCGCGCGTGTTCAACTACATCACCGGCTACGCCGAGCCGCGCGACATCGAGAAAATGGGTGTGTCGCCACTCACGCTGCGCAAGCGGATGCTTGAGCATATTCATGGCGAGGCGAATTTTGCCCGCCACGGCAAACCCGGCGCGATCTGGCTGAAGATGAACTCCTTGGTCGATCCGGATATCATCGATGCGCTGTACGAGGCCTCGCAGGCGGGCGTCTCGATCGATCTGGTGATCCGCGGAATCTGTTGCCTGCGGCCGGGAGTTCCCGGATTGTCGGAAAACATCCGGGTCAAATCGATCATCGGCCGGTTCTTGGAACATGGGCGAATCTACTGCTTTGGCATGGGTCACGGCCTGCCCAGCGCCAAGGCTGCTGTGTATATCTCGTCGGCCGACATGATGCCGCGCAATCTCGACCGCCGTGTCGAGGTATTGTGTCCATTGCAGAATCCGACGGTTCATCAGCAGGTTCTCGAACAGATCATGGTCGCGAACCTGAAGGACAATGAACAGAGCTGGCAGTTGTTGCCCGATGGGTCATCAACGCGTATGAAGGCCGCGAAAGGCGAGGAGCCTTTCAACGTGCACAATTACTTCATGACGAATCCGAGTCTGTCAGGCCGTGGAAAGTCGCTTAAAGAATCTTCGCCACGCCGTCTTACGCGCCGTTCGGAGCGTTAGCGGCACGAAGAACGAATCCGTGATCACCGCTCCAGCTCGCGAACCTCATCGCAAATCGTCCAAGAGTGTTGCCGTTATCGACATCGGATCGAACTCGGTCCGCCTGGTCGTTTACGAGGACAAGACGCGCAATCTTGCGCCGATTTTCAACGAGAAGACCTTGTGCGGCCTCGGCCGCGAGGTGCAGTCCACCGGCTTGCTTGCCGCCGATGCGGTGGAGAAGGCGCTGGCGGCGCTACGGCGCTTCAAGGCGCTGTGCAGGATGATGAAGGTTGGTGAAGTTCATGCAATCGCCACCGCGGCGTGCCGCGACGCGACCAACGGGCCGGACTTCATCGCCAAGGCGGAACGTATTTGCGGCTGCACCGTCGACATTCTGTCCGGTGCGCGGGAGGCGCGGCTGTCCGCGCTCGGAGTGGCGTCGGGCGTCTACAAACCGGACGGCATCGTCGGCGATCTCGGCGGTGGTTCGCTTGAACTGATCGACGTGCGCGGCCATCGGCTGCGTTCCGGTACCACGCTTCCGCTCGGCGGACTGGCGCTGCAGGATGCGTCGCAGAAGTCGCTCAAGAAGGCCGAGCGAATCGTCGCCGAAAAACTGACCGGGCTTCCACAACTGAAAGCCGGACGAGGCCGCACGTTCTATGCCGTCGGCGGCACATGGCGTGCGCTGGCGCGCATCCACATCATCCAGAGCGGATATCCGCTGCGTGTCATGCACGGTTACACCATCCCGGCTGTGGACGCCCTCGACTTCGTCAAGCGTTTGCGCCGGCTTGCGGCGAGCAACACGCTGGCCGACATCGAGACCGTCGCCGATGCGCGCCGTCCGCTGCTGACCTATGCAGCGCTCGTGCTGGAATACATCATTCGCGTCGCCAAGCCGAAGACCATCATGTTTTCGACCTATGGCGTGCGCGAGGGCCTGATGTACGAAATGCTCTCCGAAAAGGAGCAGCACAAGGACGGGCTGATCGCTACGGCGCAGACCCTGAACGAATTGCGCTCGCGCTCGCCGCGCCACGCCGACGATCTGATCGCGTGGACGGACAAGTTGTTCCGTGTCGCGGGTCTGCGTGAAACCGATGAAGAGAAGCGGCTGCGTCATGTGGCGTGCTGGCTGTCGGACGCAGGCTGGCGCGCGCATCCGGATTATCGCGGCGAGCAGACGCTCAACCTGATCACCAACGGCAATTTCGGCGCGGTCACCCATGAGGGCCGGGCATTCCTCGCGCTGACGATCTACTATCGTTATGCCGGACTGAACGCGGAGAACGAGGCGCCGGAAGCGGTTCGCGCATTGATCCCGCCGACCATGGTCGATCGCGCGCGGTTGGTTGGCGCTGCATTCCGCGTGGCCTTCATGATTTCAGCGGCGCAGCGGGGTGTGCTTGCGCATACTCATTTCCGCACTCAGAACCGCAAGCTCGTGCTGGCATTCGACAAGCGCGTCGCCGATCTGGCTGCGGATCGTGTCGTCAACCGTTATAAGCAACTGGTGCGTTTGATGGGGCGTGCCGGGACCATTGTGAAGCCCTAGTGATGCGATTGTCTGCTGATCGTTCTGGCAGGCCAAATCCCGATCCGGTGTGGTTTCTTCTGGCGCTGGCCCTGGCGGCAAACTTGGCCATTCCATTCTTCCTGGTCGATGTTCCGCCGGTGCTGGATTATCCAAATCATCTGGCGCGCTACGTCGTGCTGGCACATCCGGACGATCCCATCCTGTCGCAGATGTACACGCCGCGTTGGGCAATTCTGCCGAATATCGGTTTGGACGCAGCCGCCGTCGTTCTGTTGAAGTTTTTCGATCCCCATGTCGGCGGCCGCATGCTGCTGGCGATCAGTCTGTTTGCACCCGTCGCCGGTGTCGTTGTCTACAGCCGCGTAGCCTTCGGGCGCTTCACCTACTGGTCTCTGGCGTCTGGACTGGTGGCGTGGAATGCGGTGTTCTTTCTCGGATTCATGAATTTCCTGTTGTCGGTGGGATTGGCTTTTGGTGTTGCCGCGCTCTGGATCGCGCTGGATCGGCGTGGCAGCCGATGGCTTGCCGCATTGCTTGTCGCGATCGGCATGGCGGTCATTTTCTTCTGTCACATCTTCGGTGTTCTGCTGGCCGCATTGCTGATCGGTTCTTGTGAACTGTCGCGTCTCTTCGCATTGTGGAAGGGCGAAAAGCTGACAGCCGAAGCAGTGGTGCGAACCGTTCTCCCGGTTGCGTTGTTGCTCGCTCCCGCGCTCGTGCTCTATCTCGCTTCGCCGCTGTCTGGCGATGCCACGCCCGGTACATGGAACGGTTTGCAAAAGGCGTTTGTGATGTTCGCGCCATTCGGCATTTACAGCATGATGCTGACGGTGCTGACCGGCGCCGTCGTCTTTCTGCTTCTTGTCCTGGTCTGGCGGCAGGCGGCTTTCGCGCAGGGAATCCCGTTGGCCCTTGCGGCATTGGCGATCGTGTTCGTTGCTGCGCCGTCCACGATCAAGGGCGGCACCTTTGTTGAGGCAAGGCTGGCATTGATATTCGTGCTGCTGATGTTCGCGGGCATGCAGCCGCGGATGACGCCCCGCGCAGGCTGGCTGGCGGGGCTTCTCATTGTGGGGCTGGTCGGAATTCGCACCATTTATGTTGCTGCGGCCTGGGTGGATCATCGGCAGGACATCGCGGATGTGCGATCTGTTATCGCCGGAGTGCAGCCGGGTTCGCGCGTGCTGGTCGCGCGCGGTCATCCGGGACACGAAACGAAAGGCATATCGTCGCCGGAGCGCGCGCTGCCGGGCATGTACCGGCTCGATGGTCATCTCGGCGCATTGCTCCTGATCGAGCGGCGCGCGTTCTGGCCCTTGATGTTTGCGGATCCTGCCCAGCAGCCTCTGGCGGTGAAGCCGCCTTATGACCGCATCGCCCAACCACTCGGTGAGCCGGTGGACTGGCCGCTGCTGCAGCAAGACCAATTCTCGGGGATGGATCTCGCGACAGCCCGATACCTGGCGGACTGGCGCAACAATTTCGACGATGTCCTGCTGATTGATCCGCCGGCTCCATTACAGCCGCCGCGCGATGTGGCGCCTGTGGCCGCCAACGCATATGCCGTTCTCTATCGAAACACGGCCCGGCACTGATCGATGCCGGCGCGGTGGCGATTGGCACGTTTGTCGCATAAATTCCGCCGCCACCGATCAAGACAGACTTCGAACCGAACCGGAATGAAATGAGCAACGCCACCCTGAACCGCGTCGTCAAGGAAATCGCCGACGAGATGATGGAACGAAAAGATCGCGGCGAAGTCGCGACTTATATCCCTGAACTGGCCGGCGTTGATGTCAACGGATTCGGTCTTGTGGTGGCGGATGCCAGCGGGCATGTCGCTGCGGGCGGCGATGCGGATACAGCGTTCTCGATTCAAAGCATTTCCAAGGTCTTCACGCTGACACTGGCGCTGGGCATGATCGGCGACAAGCTATGGCAGAGGGTGGGGCGCGAGCCGTCGGGCAGTCCGTTCAACTCCATCGTTCAGCTTGAGCGCGAACGCGGCATCCCGCGCAATCCCTTTATCAATGCGGGCGCGATTGCGGTCACCGACGCCATTCTCTCGGGCCATCAGCCGCGTGAGACGCTGGGCGAGATCATCCGCTTCATGCAGTTCCTTTCCGGGGACTCCTCGATCAAGATCGACGAGTCCGTCGCGGCCTCCGAGCAACGCACCGGCTTTCGCAACATCGCGCTGGCGAACTACATGAAGTCGTTCGGCGTCATCGAGAACCCGGCCGAACTGACCCTTGGCGTGTATTTCCACCAATGCGCGATCGCGATGTCCTGCCGTCAGCTTGCGCTGGCCGGCCGGTTTCTCGCGCATTCGGGGCGTAATCCGTCGACGGGATTTCTGGTCGTTCCGGCGGAGCGGGCGCGGCGCATCAACGCGGTGATGCTGACATGCGGCCATTACGACGGATCGGGCGAATTCGCCTACCGGGTCGGTCTGCCGGGAAAAAGCGGCGTGGGTGGGGGCATTCTGGCCATTGCGCCGGGCAAGGCATCGATCGCGGTCTGGTCGCCGGGGCTGGATGCCAACGGCAATTCCCGGCTGGGGCGCGACGCGCTGGAAATCCTCAGCAAGCGGATGGGCTGGTCGATCTTTGGGGCGTGACGAAGTCCCAAAGAGAAAGGGCCGAAGCGCGATGCTTCGACCCTTTATTTAGCTTTACAAGTCTCCACCGGGCGATCAGGCCACCCGGGCGTCCTGCAGGCGGCTGGCATTAGTGCTCGCTGCCGCGCTTGGTTTCTTCGATGGCAGCCTCGTGGTACCAGCCGGCACCCGAAACGGCGTAGTCCAGCATCGGCTCGGCGGGCTTGCTGCGGCTGGCGAGTGCCGCCCGGCCACCGACAGGGAATTGGTATATCTTCGCCGTCGGCTGGGTCGAATTAGGTGTCATTCCGGTCTCCTCTCGTTTGGCGCGTCTGCGCGTCGAGATAATGTAGGAGAAACGCACGTCTTTTGCGCGATTTGCCCTATAAAAAGCAGTCATTTGCATACAATTTGCGCACCGGCGATTCTGCGCCTTCCATCAGCATGCGATTGAAGTCTTAACGCAGTCCCCTGGACGGGGTTTCCACGCTTGACTGGCAAAAATGGCTTCGCTGCCAAACAAGGCAGGCTTTGAAATTGATGAGAAAACGCGCACGCGCCTGCGAGAGGTCGGCGAATCACTTCGCCGGGACCGTTCTGCTTTGCCTGCTTCGGGACCGGGTCGGGAGATTTGCCTGAGGTGAGCGGTTGGCACGTTAAATGCTTGTTAACGGGCGCAGCCGTTTGCGGCCGGTTTTCCGGCGGCTAAACCGGCCGGGAACTTAGCAACGCAATCGTTCACTCACGAGAGATCGAAATGACCAAGTACAAGCTCGAGTACATCTGGCTCGATGGCTATACGCCGACCCCGAATCTTCGCGGCAAAACCCAGATCAAGGAATTCGACGCGTTTCCGACCCTCGAGCAGCTCCCGCTCTGGGGCTTCGATGGAAGCTCGACCATGCAGGCCGAAGGCCACAGCTCTGATTGCGTTCTGAAGCCGGTCGCTGTCTATCCGGATACCACGCGCATCAACGGCGCGCTGGTGATGTGCGAAGTCATGATGCCGGACGGAAAGACCCCGCACAGCACGAACAAGCGCGCCACCATCCTAGATGACGCCGGCGCATGGTTCGGCTTCGAGCAGGAATACTTCTTCTATAAGGATGGCCGTCCGCTCGGCTTCCCGACCGAAGGCTATCCGGCTCCGCAGGGTCCGTACTACACCGGCGTCGGCTACAAGAACGTCGGCTCGGTCGCTCGTGAAATCGTTGAGGAGCACCTCAACCTCTGTCTCGCCGCCGGCATCAACCATGAAGGCATCAACGCCGAAGTGGCGAAGGGCCAGTGGGAATTCCAGATTTTCGGCAAGGGCTCCAAGAAGGCCGCTGACGAAATGTGGATCGCGCGCTACCTGCTTCTCCGCCTCACCGAGAAGTACGGCATCGACATCGAATTCCATTGCAAGCCGCTCGGCGACACCGACTGGAACGGTTCGGGCATGCACGCCAATTTCTCGACCGAGTACATGCGTACGGTCGGCGGCAAGGACTATTTCGAAGCTCTGATGAAGGCGTTCGACAAGAACCTGATGGATCACATCGCAGTTTACGGTCCGGATAACGACAAGCGCCTGACCGGCAAGCACGAGACCGCGCCGTGGAACAAGTTCTCTTACGGCGTGGCGGATCGTGGCGCGTCAATCCGCGTGCCGCACTCCTTCGTCAACAACGACTACAAGGGCTATCTGGAAGATCGCCGCCCGAACTCGCAGGGCGACCCCTACCAGATCGCTTCGCAGATCCTGAAGACGATTTCGGAAGTTCCGACATCGAAGAAGGCTGCAGCCTGAGACCTGGACTCGCGGTTACGTCATTCCGGACAACGCGCCTGCGCGTTGATCCGGAATCCAGGCGAGTTATGCGAGATTCCGGGTTCGCGCTGGGCGCGTCCCGGAATGACGCTTAAATCTGACTTCGTTCTCTCCAAGACTCCCATCCAAGACTTTTTCTCCCAAGACTTTCCTGCCAAGACTTTCCTCCAAGGCTTGGACTCTCCGCCGGACGGAAGCATTCGCTTCTGTCCGGCTTATTTTTTTGCGGGTCACACACCCGGAAATCGGGTGGAGTGCGGCGCGTGGCTGACTTAAATCCGGCTCGTCATACAGGAGCCGATCATGGTCGCTGCCGCAAAAGCCCACACTTCGCCCCCAGTCACGTCGCCTCGTGTTGCTACGCAGGATTGGTCTGGCATTGCCGCGCATCTCGACGGCAACGGCTGGGCGGTGCTTGAGGGATTGCTCACCTCCGATGAATGCCGCTCGATCGCCGGTCTCTACGCTGAAAGCGATATCTTCCGCAGCCACATCATCATGGCGCGGCATGGTTTCGGGCGAGGGGAGTACAAATACTTTTCCTATCCGCTGCCGGACCTGGTTGCGGACCTGCGGACCGCGCTCTATCCGCAACTGGCCCCAATTGCCAACCGCTGGAACGAGGCAATGGGGATCGATGTGCGCTATCCCGCCGGGCACGCCGATTTCATCAAACGTTGCCACAAGGCTGGCCAGATGCGACCGACGCCGCTGCTGCTTCAATACGGCGCTGGCGACTACAACTGCCTGCATCAGGATCTTTACGGCGAGCACGTGTTTCCGTTGCAGGTGGCGATCCTGCTGTCGCAGCCGGAACAGGATTTCACCGGAGGCGAGTTCGTGCTGACCGAGCAGCGTCCGCGGATGCAGTCGCGCGCCGCGGTGGTGCCGCTGAGACAGGGCGACGCGGTGGTGTTTGCGGTCCATCAGCGTCCGGTACAAGGCACGCGCGGAACCTATCGCGTCAATCTGCGGCATGGCGTCAGCCAGTTGCGGTCAGGTCACCGCCATACCGTCGGCATTATTTTCCATGATGCGAAGTGACGTGATCACAAGGCCATGTCGGATAGAGAAGCATAACGATGGATTTGTTTGATAACATTGTGGAGAATGAACCGCGCAACGTACAACTTGCGCCCGGCGCAGTGCTGCTTACGGGTTTTGCGCGGTCATTCGAAACGCCGTTGCTTGCAGCGGCAAGCAGCGTGGTCGAATGTGCTCCGTTTCGCCATCTTGTCACGCCCGGCGGCCACCGCATGTCCGTGGCAATGACCAGTTGCGGGACGGCTGGCTGGGTGAGTGATCGCACCGGTTACCGCTATACCGCGATTGATCCGGAGACGAGACAGCCGTGGCCGCCGATGCCTGATGCGTTCGTCGATCTTGCGTTGCGCGCCGCCGACAAGGCTGGTTACGCGAATTTCCGCCCCGATGCCTGTCTTATCAATCGCTATGGTCCCGGCGCGAAACTCTCGCTGCATCAGGACAAGGATGAACTGGATTTCAACGCGCCGATCGTGTCGGTGTCATTGGGATTGCCCGCGACATTCCTGTTTGGCGGATTGAACCGCAACGACAAGACCGCGCGTTACAGGTTGGCGCATGGTGATGTCGTGGTGTGGGGCGGCCCGGTGCGGCTGGCCTATCATGGCGTGTTGCCGCTGGCGGATGGCTATCATCCGCTGCTCGGCAGCCAGCGGATCAACCTGACGTTCAGGAAGACGCGCTGAAGCTGTTTTGTTGAGAAACGAGATAGCAGGCGCTTACATGAACCCCGGATTGCGCGGCAGATAGCACTTCCAGTCGCCGAAGTTGGCTGATGACATCATCAGCATCGGGAAGGTGATCCGCATTCCGTGATCGACCGCGATCTTGAGCGCAGCGTCGTTTGTCCCTGGAATGAACGCTGTCACCTGCGCGGAGCCCTGTTCGGCTGCGAGTTTCAGCGCTGTCTGGAATGCCGGGCCCATTATATCGGCCCGCGTGACGGCGAGCGGACCGATATGTCCCTCGGAGTTGACGTAGAGATAACCGATACACTCATCTCCAGAGTGCAGCAGAAACCCCGTCATCCCGGAATCGCTCATGAGATAGCGATGATGCTTCTCGCGGGATGTTCCCAGTGCATGCGCGTCGATATCTGACAGGTGTTGCAGGTCGGTGGCCTTCAGCGCGGCAGATTGTATCGATGCGTTCTGCAGGCCGTTTAGCAAGGTGTCGCGCGAGATATTCAGAAAATTGAGAGGTAGCCGCGGAAGCAGTCCATGCTGGACATAAAGACCCTGGGATACCGTGTTGAAGGCGAAGGTGATAAGGGCCTTGCGAGTTGCCTTCTTGGTCTCGGCGTGTGCCAGCGTTCGCGCAAGCAATTCGTTGCCGATACCGCGCCCCTGTTGTCCGGGAGCCACGAACAGTTCCGCAAGAAACCACAGATCGCCGCAGACCCAACTGAAAGCGAAGCCGAAAATATCGCCGCCATCCTCGGCAATCCACAAGCCGTCCGGATCGTCGCGAAGGGAAAATGACTGAAAATGTGCCGGGCGCAACGACGCCATTTTCCCAAAGCCGTGACGCTGGGTCAGGTCATTGATGCTCTGAACGACGAGTTGCTCGGCCCGTTCCAGTTCGTGTTCGCGCGCAGGACGATACACAACGGGCATGGGCAAACTCCTGTCGAGTGCTACTCGCGATCGACCCGCACCACGCGGCCTTTGTCGATGGCAAGGGCGAGGCGGCCTTTCTTGAGCGCCAGCGCAGCTTCGCCGAACAGCTCACGCCGCCAGCCATGAAGCGCGCCGACGTCGGCGTTGTCATCGGTCGCGATCTGTTCGAGATCGTCGACGGTCGCGATCACCTTGCTGGCAACTGCGTGCCGCTCGGAGGTCATGCGCAGCAGAACCTTGAGCAGTTCGACGGTCGCGCCGCCATTCGCATTGCCGCGCGACTTGTCGAGTTTTGGCAATTTGGTCAGGTCGCGCGCAATGCCGCGCTTCACCGCGGCGATGATGTCCTGGCCCCATTTCGACTTGTCGAACCCCTTGGGCAGCGAGCGCAGGTTTGCGAGCCGTTCAAGCGAGGTCGGTGCGTGGGTTGCAATATCGCCGATAGCGTCGTCCTTCAGCACGCGTGAGCGCGGCACGTCGCGGCTCTGCGCTTCCTGTTCGCGCCATGCCGCGACTTCCATCAGCACTGCGAGATCCTTCGGCTTGCGGACGCGGGTTTTGAGCCGCTCCCATGCGCGCTCGGGCTGGACGTCGTAGGTCTTTGGAGAGGTCAGGATATCCATCTCCTCGCTGACCCATTCGCTGCGGCCGCGCTTCTTGAGATCGGCATCGAGCGCTGCGAACACGTCGCGCAGATGGGTGACATCGGCGACGGCATAGGTGATCTGGTCCTGCGACAGCGGGCGGTTCGACCAGTCGGTGAAACGGTGGGTCTTATCGGGACGATGGCCGGTGATGCGCTCGACAAGCTGATCGTAGGCAATCGAATCGCCATAGCCCAGCACCATGGCCGCGACCTGCGTGTCGAATACCGGATGGGGAATGATGCTCGCGCGATGAAAGATGATCTCGATATCCTGACGCGCGGCATGGAAGACTTTCAGCACGTTCTCGTTGGCCATCAGGTCGAAGAACGGCTTGAGGTCGATTCCCTCTGCGAGTGCGTCGATCACGACAGCCTCGTCCGCGCTCGCCATCTGCACGACGCAAAGCAGCGGATAGTAGGTGGTTTCGCGCAAAAACTCGGTATCGACAGTGATGACGCGATGTTTGGCGAGGCGATTGCAGACGGAGGCGAGTTCGTCGGTGGTGGTGATCATTTCCATGCGGGGGTTATGAACGCCTTGGACGGAATTTTCCATGTGAAAATCGGCCCATCGGGCACGCTCTCAGGTCATGGCAGGGGACATTTTTTGCCCCGTCTGAACCCACGGAACAGGACGCGCGACCAATGGATATTGTCGCAGCGCACTATTTTGGACGGGAAGGACTGGCGGCCATGGCCGGGAAACGTTTCGCAGGTGCCGGAGCAGCGTTTTGTCTCGCCGTGCTGATTCCCGGCATGGCACTGGCAAACAATCTCAACATCAACACCGGTGGCACCCATATCCCGATCCGGCCGCACGTCAATCTCAACAACACGATCAATGTCGATGTCAAAGCCCGGACTTTTCGCGAGATCGACCTGTCGGAGAACTGCCGCGCGGACGAGCGTTACAGAGTCACCGTAAAGGGCAAGCGGGAATGGCACTGCCGTCGGGATCGCTAGAACGAGATTCCGCAAGGTGAAATCAACCTGGTGTCCTGAATCCGAAGTTCGCCCGGTTTTTCAGCGCGCTCCTCGTTAGCTTCGGATTCAAAAGGACACCAGAAAACATAATTCTGGTGCGGCTTTGGTTTGCAAGTCCGCAATAGACGCGCCGGAGACAAGGGACGGACCTGCAAACCGCCACACCAGCCATGCACTGTCCCAAAAGGGCTGCATTACGCGCGGTGGCATGATTAGGTGCGGCTCCATATGAGAGCTTAGGCACCATCATGATTACCGGACTTGATCACGCCGTCGTTCTGGTTCGCGATATCGAAGCCGGTGTCGCCGGCTATCAGACACTGCTCGGCCGCGCACCGGCTTGGCGCGCGAACAGCAACGGTGCGGCCAGCGCGATTTTCGCGTTCGACAACACATCGCTCGAGCTCATGGCGCCGTCTGGGGAAGGCGAAGCTGCCGATCGGGTGCGCGCCGCGCTCGACAAGCAGGGCGAGGGACTCGTCAGTCTGGCCTTCGCGGTCGATGATATCGCGAAGGCACATCATCGTTTGACCCGGCTTGGTCTTGCGCCGGAGGCGATCAGCGAGGGGGCGAGTACCGATCTCGCGTCCGGCCGCACGCTGACGTGGAAGCGGACCCGCGCATCGGCGGAGGCCACCCACGGCATCCGGTTATTCTTCCTTCAGCGCAACGAGAAACTCCCGCGCTCGACGGAGACCGCGTCCGCAGCCGTCTCGATGCTCGATCATCTCGTGATCGCAACTCCCGACCCGGAGCGGACTGCAGCGCTCTATGGCGCGCGGCTCGGCCTCGATATGAAACTGGACCGGACCATCGCCGCGATCGGGACGCGCTTCCTGTTCTTTCGGACCGGCGGGCTGGTGTTCGAGATCATTCACCGCATCAAGGACGGCAGAAGCGACGATCCCGACAAAATTTACGGGGTGTCCTGGCGCGTGGCGGACGTTGAAGCGACCCGGACCCGGCTCCAGGAAGCCGGTCTGGAGGTTTCGGAGGTCCGTGAGGGGCGTAAGCCCGGCACCCGGGTTTTCACGGTCCGGACCGGGACTTTTGGGGTGCCGACCATCGTGATCCAGCAGAGCCAGCGCGCGGACAGCGACAACTAGCGGGCGATCTGTACGTTCGGTGACAGATTCGTTGTTTTTATTAAGTTTTTTCCCGCCGTTTGGGACGAGAAGCGGCACCATCCGGTTGCCGCGTTCCCTTCGCTCGGGTAAACCCTGCGCGCGCGGGATACTCACCGCATTCCCTGATTCTGACCTCTGACGACGTTTTCCAGGATTTCCATGCATCGTTACCGTTCCCACACCTGCGGCGCGCTCCGCGAAGCCGATATTGGTCAAGAGGTCCGTCTGTCCGGCTGGTGCCACCGCATTCGAGATCACGGCGGTCTGCTGTTTATCGACCTGCGCGACCACTACGGCATGACGCAATGTGTGGTGGACCCGGATTCCAAGGCGTTCGGTCTGGCCGAAAAGCTGCGCGCCGAGTGGGTGGTGAAAATCGACGGCAAGGTCCGCCGCCGCCCCGAGGGCACCGACAATCCAGAATTGCCGACCGGCACGGTCGAAATCTTCATCAACGAGATCGAAGTGCTGGGCGAGGCGGGCGAGTTGCCGATGCCGGTGTTCGGCGATCAGGAATATCCTGAGGAAATCCGCCTCAAGTATCGCTTCCTCGATCTGCGCCGCGAGAAGCTGCACCAGAACATCATGACGCGCGGCGCCATCGTCGATTCGATGCGTGCGCGGATGAAGAAGGCCGGTTTCTTTGAATTCCAGACGCCGATCCTCACCGCGTCGTCGCCGGAAGGTGCACGCGATTTCCTCGTGCCCTCGCGCATTCACCCCGGCAAGTTCTACGCGCTGCCGCAGGCGCCGCAGCAGTACAAGCAATTGCTGATGATGTCGGGCTTCGACCGTTACTTCCAGATCGCGCCGTGCTTCCGCGACGAAGATCCGCGCGCCGACCGCCTGCCGGGCGAGTTCTATCAGCTCGATCTGGAGATGAGCTTCGTTACGCAGGAAGACGTGTTCGCCGCGATGGAGCCGGTCATTACCGGCGTGTTCGAGGAGTTTGCGAACGGCAAGCCGGTGACCAAGAACTGGCCGCGCATTCCGTTCGCGGAGAGCCTGCGCAAGTACGGCACCGACAAGCCCGACCTGCGCAATCCGCTGGTGATGCAGGATGTCTCCGAGCACTTCCGCGGCTCGGGCTTCAAGGTGTTCGCGCGCATGCTCGAAGATGCCAGCAATCAGGTCTGGGCCATTCCCGGACCGGGGGGCGGTTCGCGTGCCTTCTGTGACCGCATGAATTCGTGGGCACAAGGTGAAGGTCAGCCGGGCCTCGGCTACATCATGTGGCGCGAGGGCGGAGAGGGCGCAGGCCCGCTTGCCAACAATATCGGGCCGGAGCGCACCGCTGCGATCCGCGATCAACTTGGTTTGAAGGAAGGCGATGCCGCGTTCTTCGTCGCGGGCGATCCGTCGAAGTTCTGGAAGTTCGCGGGCCTCGCGCGCACCAAACTCGGTGAAGAGTTGAACCTGATCGACAAGGATCGGTTCGAACTCGCCTGGATCGTCGATTTCCCGATGTACGAGTACAACGAGGACGACAAGAAGGTCGACTTCTCGCACAACCCGTTCTCGATGCCGCAGGGCGGTCTTGAAGCGCTCGAGACTCAGGACCCGCTGACCATCAAGGCGTTCCAGTACGACATCGCCTGCAACGGTTACGAGATCGCGTCCGGCGGTATCCGCAATCATCGCCCGCAGGCGATGGTGAAGGCATTCGAGATCGCGGGTTATGGCGAAGAAACGGTCATTGAGCGTTTCGGCGGCATGTACCGCGCGTTCCAGTATGGCGCACCGCCGCATGGCGGTATGGCGGCGGGCGTCGATCGCATCGTCATGTTGCTTTGCGGGACGAACAATCTGCGTGAAATCTCGCTGTTCCCCATGAACCAGCGTGCCGAAGATTTGCTCATGGGCGCGCCATCCGAGGTTGCGCTCAAGCAGTTGCGCGAACTGCATATCAGGCTCAATCTGCCGCAAAACTGAATCGCATAACCGTCGCAAGACGAGACTAAACAGCTCGTCGTATGATGGGACTGAAGAAGATATCGGGAGTGGGTATGGCGTCGACGTTGTCCGAAGAACTGCGCCTTGCGGCGTTGTCGTATCACCGCAACCCCCGTCCCGGTAAGCTCGAGATTCAGGCGACCAAGCCGCTCGCGAACCAGCGCGATCTCGCGCTGGCTTATTCGCCGGGTGTTGCTGCGGCCTGTGAAGCGATCGCTGCCGATCCGGCGCAGGCAGCCGAATTCACAACACGCTCGAATCTTGTTGCGGTCGTCAGCAACGGCACTGCGGTTCTCGGCCTTGGCAATATCGGGCCGCTCGCCTCCAAGCCCGTGATGGAAGGCAAGGCGGTTCTGTTCAAGAAGTTCGCCGGCATCGATGTGTTCGACATCGAAATTGCAGCGGATACCATCGCGCGTGTCGTCGAAACGGTCGCCGCGCTGGAGCCGACCTTCGGCGGCATCAACCTTGAAGACATCAAGGGGCCGGAGTGCTTCGAGATCGAGGAGCAGCTCAAGGCGCGGATGAAAATTCCCGTCTTCCACGACGATCAGCACGGCACGGCCATCATCGTCTGCGCGGCGATCCGCAATGCGCTGACGATCAACGGCAAGAAGCTGGAAGATTGCAAGATCGTGGCGTCAGGCGCGGGTGCGGCCGCGATCGCTTGTCTCAATCTTCTGGTGTCGCTCGGCGCGCAGCGCAAGAACATCTGGGTCTGCGACATCGATGGACTTGTCTATGAAGGCCGCAATACGCTGATGGACAAATGGAAGTCTGTCTATGCGCAGAAGACCGACAAGCGCACGCTGGGCGATGTGATCGGCGGCGCGGATATTTTCCTCGGCGTTTCGGCGGGCGGCGTGCTGAAGCCCGAGATGGTCAAACAGATGGCGGATCAGCCGCTGGTGATGGCGCTGGCCAATCCAAACCCCGAGATCATGCCGGACGAAGCGCGCAAGGCGCGCCCCGATGCGATGATCTGCACCGGTCGCTCGGACTTTCCCAATCAGGTCAACAACGTCCTGTGCTTCCCCTTCATCTTCCGTGGCGCGCTCGATGTGGGCGCGACCGCGATCAATGAAGCGATGAAGATCGCGGCCGTCGATGCGCTGGCCCAGCTTGCGCGCGATCCGCCGTCCGATGTGGTGGTACGTTTCGACGGCGGAGAAACACAGGGCTTCGGTCCCGGTTCGCTGATCCCGTCGCCGTTCGATCCGCGGCTCATCCTGCGCGTCGCGCCTGCGGTCGCGAAGGCCGCGATGGAATCCGGCGTGGCGACGCGGCCCATCACCGATTTCGATGCCTATATCAGCCAGCTCGACCGCTTCGCATTCCGGTCCGGCTTGGTCATGAAGCCGGTGTTCGCAAAGGCGAAGACCCAGCCGGTTCGCGTAATCTACGCCGAAGGCGAGGATGAGCGCGTGCTGCGCGCTGTACAGGTGGTACTTGAGGAGAAACTGGCGCGGCCGATTTTGGTCGGGCGTCCGACCGTGGTGGCCGCGCGTATCAAGCGGTTCGGCCTTTCGATCAATCCCGGCAGCGATTTCGACCTGATCAACCCCGAAGACGATCCGCGTTATCGCTCCTATGTGCAGAGCTATATCGATCTGGCCGGGCGGCACGGCATCACGCCGGAAGCGGCACGGACGCTGGTGCGCACCAATGCCACCGTGATCGCGGCGCTGGCGGTGGCGCGCGGCGAGGCCGACGCCATGCTGTGCGGTGTCGATGGCCGCTACATGAGCCATCTCAGGAGAATTCGTGAGATCATCGGCGTTACGCCGGGCCTCGCGGATTATTCGGCACTGGCGCTGGTGATCACCAGCAAGGGCTCGTATTTCATCGCCGATACCCAGATCCGGCCCAATCCGACCGCCGAGGAACTGGCGGAAATGGCGGCGCTCGCGGCTGTCCATGTTCAGCGCTTCGGGATCAAGCCGAAGGTCGCATTCCTGTCGCATTCCGATTTCGGCAGCTACGATTCAAGCTCCGCGCAGAAAATGCGCCGCGCCACAGAGATTTTGGTGAACGATCATCCCGAGATCGAAGCCGACGGCGAAATGCAGGGCGATTCCGCGCTGACTGCGCTGTCACGCCAGCTTGTGTTGCCGCATTCCCGGCTTGAAGGTTCGGCCAATATCCTGATTATGCCGAACCTCGATGCGGCGAATATCGCCTACCAGATGATCAAGATTCTGGCCGATGCGCTGCCCGTGGGCCCGATCCTGATCGGACCGGCGCGTCCGGCGCACATCCTGACTCCGTCGGTGACGGCGCGGGGCATTCTGAACATGACGGCGGTTGCGGCGGTCGAGGCGCAGGAGCGGGCGGGACGGCAGCAGCCGACGCTGTTCGGCTGACGGGAACTCCTGTATAGTCCCGCTATCGGGGATTTTACGGGGCCGCAAATGCCAGCCATCGTCACGGTCGGACGCGTACTGTTCGTCGTCCTGTTTGTGTTTTCCGGCGCGTCCAAGCTGTTCGATATCGCGTCGACCACGCAGGCGATCACTGACAAGGTGGTCCTGCCTTCGCTGCTAACGCCCTACACGGCCCAGCTTGAGGGCGTGACGGGGATGCCGACCGCGCAGATGCTGGCGATCCTGGCGGGCGCTCTGGAAGTGATCGGCGGATTGTTCATTGCGCTCAATTTCGGCACGCGAACCTTCGCCTGGCTGCTGGTCCTGTTCGTCGCTGTAGCCACGTTCTACTTCCACAATTTCTGGGACATGACCGGCGCGGACAAGATCAACAACATGATCCACGCCCTGAAGAACCTGTCTCTGATCGGCGGGCTTCTGGTGATTGCGGGTTATCCACGCCCGGTCATGATGGAAGACAGCGGGCGATATACAGGGGTTTAGCTCCGCCGCCAGGCCGTGACATCGACGCGGTGCGCCGCGTCGAGTACGCGCGTTTCTTCAGGCTTCAATCCATGCGCGGCGAGAATGTCCTGCGGCGCCTGCTGCGGCACGCCGGGAAAGCCACCCATGCCACCGGGGATGGTCAGGTTGTGCGCCTGCGATAGCCAGAAGGTGTCGTAGCGATCCAGGAACATGTCGAACACGACAGGCCCGCCGATGATGGCGGCGATGCCGTCCGTCACGCCGCTCATCCGGCAGGCGTCTTCAAACGACGCGCCTGCGGGATTCCACAAGGTGGCCTTGGGATTGGCCGGATCTGGGGAAACGGCTGGAACCGTTTGTGTCACCCAGATGCGCGTGCGCTCGGGTGAGCGAGGCTGATCCTCGAACGAGTGGCGTCCATGGACGATCAGGTCCGCCGCATCGAGCGCCGACTCGAAAAACCGCTGGTCGGCTTCGAACTTGAGCGAGGCGGGCATCACGCCGTTTGCGTCAGCGAGCATGCCGTCGGCGGAGACGATTACATAACCTTCAATACGCATGGATGGCGGTTTAGCCATTTCCGGGACAACCGCAAGTGCGCCTTTGCCGCTACTCGGAGATGGTCTGCACGACGCTGTTCACCGGACGCGAGCTGACCGTCGGCAGTTTCACGTCCTTGACCAGTTCCTCGTCGTATTTCGCGATGGTCTGCAGCGGCGCCTTGGCTTTCACCTGAACGACCTTGTAGCCGCCGGCTTTCAGCCGCTTCATGATTTCGGGCAAGGCCTCGGCGGTATGCTTTTGGAAGTCGTGCATCAGGATGATGCCTTTGCCGTTCTTCTCCAGCTTCGACATCACGGTATCGACAATCTTTTGGGCGGTACGCGATTTGAAATCGAATGAGTCGAGGTCGCATGACCACATCGAGATGTTACGCTCGCCCAGATAAGTCACCATGGTCGGCGGGTGCTGGAGCGCCGGGAAGCGGAAAAACGGCGAGGGCGCTGCGCCAAGAGCCCACTTCACGGCACTGAACCCCTTTTCGATCTCGTCCTTGCGCTGGTCGTCGGTCAGCTTCTTGTTGTTGAGGTTGGCGTGCGACCAGGTGTGCGCGCCGACGGTGTGACCTTCGGCTGCGACGTGCTTGAGAATTTCCGGATAGTAGGTGGCGTGCTTGCCGATCGGGAAGAAAATCGCCTTGGTGCATTCGTCCGCGAGAGTCTTGAGTACGGACGGCGTGTTCACCGGCCATGGGCCGTCATCGAATGTCAGAACCACTTCCTTGTCGCGCAGGAAGTCGAGCTGCTTGAAATGTTCGAAGCCGAAACCGGGGCCGCCGGTGGTGTCGATTTGTACGACGCGCCCGACGCCAAGGGCGTTCGGATTTGCACAATTGGCTTTTGCGGCAGTCGGAGCAGGTGCCGGAGCGGCTGCTGCAGGGGCCGGTGCGGGCGTCGCTGGAGCCGGTGCAGCGGCGGGTGCGGGAGGCGGGGTAGTGCGCTGCGGGATAAGGGCTTGCGACCAGACGCTGGTGAAAGCACAGACCGAAACGGCGCTGGCGGCGAAAAGTGTTGCCTTGATACGCATCGCAATACCCCTGAACGCAAAATCCTCTACGTCCGGACCGTCGGACGCCAACATAATCCCCATCGGTGAGCCTAGACCCACAATGAAAATCGCGCCAACCGATTTTCCACAGGAGCGTTGGCAGGGTTAATCGAGGGAGGTCGTCGTCAGGAGTTTAAAGCGCGCGCGATGGCGGTCACGACGCGCGTATCAGTCGGCTCAACGCGCGAAGAGAATGCTTCCGCGATGTGACCGTCGCGGCCGACGAGGTATTTGTGGAAGTTCCAGCCGGGAATATCGGCCGGGCGTTCGCTCGCAGCCCATTTGTAGAAGGGATGCGCGTTCGGTCCCTTTACGGAAGTCTTTGCCGCGATCGGGAAGCTGACGTGATAGGTCTGCTCGGCGGTGTGGGCGATGTCGCTCGCACCGCCCGGCTCCTGTGCGCCGAAGTCGTTCGACGGCACGCCGATCACGACGAACCCGCGATCCTTGAATTTTGCCCAGACTTCCTCAAGTCCGGCATATTGTGGCGTGAATCCGCAAAGCGAAGCGGTGTTCACGACCAGCAGCGGCTTACCCGCATAATCAGCGAGGCGGATATCGCCGCCTTTGAGGCTGGAGAAGGAAAAGCCGTAAGCCGTCATGCGGCTCATGGCGGCCTGTGCGAAGACCTTGCGTGTTGCAAACGGGAGAGCCGCGCCGGCGGCAATGGCTGTCAGCATGGTTCGGCGGTCGATCATGGTGCGCTCCCATTGAAACCCGTCGGCAAGATAACGGATCATCGTCGTCCCAGGTTTCAAGAAGCCGTGACGATTGTCACGGGCGCTTGGGCGGCTTGTCGCACCATGGCATCGGCAGCAGCGGCTGGTAATACTCGTTCCACTCGCAGATATATTCGGGACCACTGCGCTTCATCACATGCTTGATGGGTTCAGCCTGGCTGACGGCGACATGGGCGACGATCAGCGCCGCACCGATCGGATACGCCCATCGGCTGAACCGCAGAGCGTTCAGTTTTTCCAGCAGCAATGCACCGGCGATAATAATCAGCGGGTCGGTCAGGATGAAGTATTCGGCCTTGAGATTTCGCCGCACGCCGAGCGCATCGATACCGATGGCAGACAGCATGAGGATTGCCGCCTGAATGGCGACCTGCCGCTCGCCCTTGAGCCACGCATAGACGATACCCGGGAAGACGAGCCAGGTCAGGAAGACGGTCGGACGCGGAGAGCTGAACAGCACGAAGCTGTAGCGCTGCAGCACCGACTGGACACCCTGCAACAGCAGGATGATGGCCGCCCATATCTTGCCGCCTTCGGTGGCCGACGTGGTGGGTGCATCCGCGAACACCAGCATTTTTTCAATCGGGTTGATGACGGCAACCACATTCTGCGGATCAAACGCGATATAGAGCGCGAGCAGTCCGAGCGACGCACCAGCCGCAATCGCGAAAATCGAGGACAGCGTTTCCGCCGCGCTGACACGCCACAGCATCGCGAAGGCGATCATGGCGGCACAGATCCATAGGAGAAGGGCAATCTGATAAATCCCGAACCGGCCGGCGATCAGGGCATGGAGCTGGGCGACGTCAATTGACTCAGGCTCAAGCCCCACGCCGATCAGGGGCCAGGCGAGAGCGAGCATGGCGCTGGCCGCAATGGCCGAGAGCAGCGCGGCGATCCATCCCGCCGGTCGCCGCCAGAATGCGGTGCTGGCGCTATCCGCGGTGCTGAATGGCAGCATGATCATCGGCAGTGCCGCGATCAGCAGGATGATCTGGACCTTGTTTTCCATGCCGAGCACGCAGAGCGCGGCGGCTGCGGCCATTGCCAGTGGCCGCCAGTTGCCGGCGCGGCGTGCGGCGGCGATCAACAGCAACAGGGCGAAGGTGAACAGGCAGCCCGCGATCAGTTCGCTGCGCAGGATACGCATGTGAACCGCGATGCCGCCGGAAAATGCGAAGGCGAAGGTCGCGAGCAGCGCGATCCGCCAATCCCTGAAAACGCGGCGCGCGAGAGCCGCAAAAACAACGACAAAGAGCGTCGCGGTCAGCCACGCAACGATGCGCCCCGCGCGCACGGCGCTGGTCATCGCGGCATCGAAGCCGGGAACGTTCAACGCCGACGGGATTGCAGACAGTTTCCACGCATCGAGCAGTCCCAGCGCGTGCATCAACTGAAACCAGGTTTTCACGGACAGGATGGTGAAATAGGACGGATGATCGAAGAATGCCTGCGGCTTGCCGTCGTTCAGGACAAGCGCGTTGTAGACGATCATGAAATCCATGTCGGCATTGCGCCAGTAGACGACGAAATAACCGGCGAGAAAGAACGACAGGGCAAGGCCGATCAGGATGACGGCCATTCCGCCGCGCCAGCCAAACGGCGTCAGCCGGGCGAGGGCATCGCGGCGCGGGTCGTTGAGGGGCGGTGCGGATTGGCTATCGGGAGAAGCTGTCATGACCGGCGCGTTCTAGCTTAACGCGCCGCCGAAAGCCAACGATGTGCCGCCACTACCGCAGCGGGACGATGAAGTCCGTGCCCCGGCCGGTCTCGTCGCCAAGACCACGGTCGGACACGGTGATCGAGCCGCCGGGCGCGAGCGCCGAGGCGATCCGCTGCATGGTCTCTTCGGGAATGGTCAGCCGGTCGAGGGCTTCCTTCGGCGACGACGGAGGGGCGGGAGCTGTAACCACCGCAGGGTTGCCGTGCTTGCGGCGCGGGGTTTCTTCGGCGCGGGGCGGTGCAGGAAGCGACACCACCGACCAGCGCAACGCGTCGGCATCGGTCTTGTCGGCGCGCACCGTGAAGACATGGGTGCCGAGCGGACGGTCCGAGGCCGCGATGGCGACGGGCGCTTCAAACCACGGCTCGAAATTCTGCCGCACGAAAATCTTGTTTTCCTTCCGGCTGATGAAAACGGCGAGGTGACCGCTGCGCGGCTTCACCGGGCCGATGAACTCTGCCGATCCCTCGAGCGGTGGGGGCACCATGGCTGCCATCACCGGATCGGTGGCGCGAGCCTGATCCTTGTCAATCTTGCGAGTTTCCGCCGAGGCTTCCTTCAGAGTGTCTGCGGGCGCCTCGGTCTTCTTGTCGTCCGGCTTGGCATCCGCAGGCTTGTCGCCGGAATTGCTGCCATCGGTGTTTGCGCCATCGGTCTTTGCCGCGTCGTCCTTGGCCGCGCCGCTGCTATCCGCGCCATCCTTCGGTGCGGCGGCAACGCCGTCCTTTAAAGCCTCATTTTTTTCTTCAGGCGCGGGCGAGCCATCGCGGCCTGCGTCCCAGCGCTGTGCAACAACGATGTCACCAGCGTCGCTCTTCTGCGGCAGGGCACCGCTGGCATCGGCGGTGCGGATCGGCTGGCTGTCCTGGATGGAAGTCAGGCGCAACTGCGGCTTCTCGTGAGCGGCAGCGTCGACAATCGAAGAACGGTCGGATTTCGGCGTCGTCTCCGCATGTTTCTCTGGTGCGATGACGGCGGCGACCGGCTTGGTCTCCGGCTTGCGCGAGATCAGCAGCGGATGGGAAATATCGGACGGGGAGATTTCACCCGGCGTGATTACAACGCGTGCGCCCATGCGGGTCCAGCCCCACATCCGCATCGCGAAGTTCATCGGCATGCGGATGCAGCCGTGGGATGCGGGATAGCCCGGCAGCGCACCCGCATGGAGGGCGATGCCTGACCATGTGATGCGCTGCATGTAGGGCATCGGCGCACCGCTGTAGATGTTCGAGCGGTGATACTTGTTTTTCTGGATGATGCTGAACACGCCCATCGGCGTCGAGTGCCCACGCATGCCGGTGGAGACCGGGGATTCCGCGAACAGGCCGTTCTGGTCGTAGAGCTTCAGGGTCTGGTTCTCGATCGAAATCGCAACCGTGATCGGGCTGACCGGCTTGGCGGTGTCCTTCGGTGCATCGGGCAGTTTTTGGCGCGGGCGTGCGATCCGGGGGCGGCGCGGTTCGGAGTAGGATGGTGGTTCGGCGTAGACGCTGCCGCCGGAATCCATCGGCCAGAAAATCTGGGCCTCCGCAGGAAGCGCAAAACCTGTGGTCAGCAATGCAGCGACCCAGGCGGTCTGCCTCAGCCCGGAACGGGTCGGACGGGAACCGAAATCGTTGCTGGATCTGGATGAAGGGATCTCGTCTGTATAAAGAACGCCCGAGAAAGGTAACTGATTGCCGCGCACGCCAAATTCCTCAATTGCTTCCAGTATGAGTGTCGCCATCCGGCTAAATCGTTCATTCGGCCTCGTTACCGCATTCTGCGCGATTCACGTTGCTGAAATGCTAGCCGCTCAGCCTTCAAAAGCGCTTAACGGTCACAATTCCGTGCCTTTCAACCCGGCGAAGACACCCCACATGAGGGGTTCCGGCCCGGGCGTCTCCCGGGCCTTGTTGTGAGCCTGTGGAGCCTGAAGATGTCTTTCCGTTCGATCCACGTAATTGCCGCCGCGCTGCTGGCCGCCGTCTTTGCCGGACTGGCTGCCACACCGCTGGCCGCGGCTGACGAGCCGGACCTGATCTTCCGCCGCTCCACGGTGTTCAAGCTCCTCAGCCCGGACGATAAACTCGCGACCTATGGCGTGGACGATCCCGCCGTCGAGGGCGTGGCGTGTCATTTCACGATCCCGGAGAAGGGCGGCTATACCGGCTGGCTGGGGCTGGCCGAGCAGGTCTCGGATATTTCCCTGTCATGCCGCCAGATCGGGCCGATCCGTTTCAAGGCCAAGGCAAGCCAGGGCGAGGACATGTTCCGCCAGCGCCGCTCGCTGTTCTTCAAGAAGATGCAGATCGTGCGCGGCTGCGACACCAAGCGCAACGTGCTGGTCTACATGGTCTACTCGGACAAACTGATCGACGGCTCGCCGAAGAACTCGACGTCGTCTGTTCCGATCATGCCGTGGGGCGCGAGCGACACCATCCAGAAATGCGGCGACTTCATTTCGGGATAGAAACGACTGTCGAATGATTTTTGCTCCGGTCGTCCCCGCGAGGGCGGGGACCCAGACAGTCGCAACTCCCGAATTCCCACTTGCGCGGGAATGATCGGAGAGAAATCTCCGATCTTCGCGAAAAGATTTGGCGGCTTCTAAGCCGTCCGGTTCTTCAGCGCGCCGACAATGGCAGTCAGCACAGCTCCGGCAACACCGCCGCCTGCGGCTTGACCGATGATCGCACCGATGTCCGGCGTCGACGCTGAATTCGCCAGCATCGGAATCAGCATTCCGAGGATTTGTCCGCCCACGCCGCCGCCGATCGCCCCGGCGATGGTGTTTCCGAGTGTTCCGAGATCGATATTCTTCGCCGCACCACCCGCGACGTTTCCGCCGATAGCGCCGCCGACGATCTGGATCAGCAGACTGACAAGCATGCCCGACATGGTTTCGCCTCCAAATGATTCCGTTTCGAAGTCCGGAGTCGGTTCATCACGGCGGTCCCGGACTCATCGCCGCGCCTTGCAAGTCTAGGACGATGCAACCTGTGGTCACGCTGCAACTGCGAATATCTACGACGAAAAGCTGGGCCATAAGTCATCGAATTGTCTTGTGCGATTTCGAATCGGACGTAACGCGCTTGCCTTTGGAGGCCGTTTGATCGACGCTTTCGCGACAACGACAATCAAAGGGCAGCGATATGCGTCTCAAGGATAAGGTTGCGCTGGTCACCGGTGGCGCGTCGGGATTTGGTGCGGCCATAGCGCGGCACTTCGTGGATGAAGGCGCAAAGGTCGTCATCGTTGATCTGAACGGCGAGGGCGCTGCGCGTGTTGCCGCGAACACTGGCGGCGCGGTGGCGATCGCCGGAGACGTGTCGAAGCGCCCCGACATCGACAAGGCGGTTGCGCTGGCGATCGAGAAGTTCGGGCGGCTCGATATCGTCGTGAACAATGCAGGCTGGTCGTTCCGCAACAAGCCGATCATGGAGGTGACCGAAGACGAGTTCGACCGCGTGTTCGCGGTCAACGTCAAATCGATTTTTCACATGACCAATGCGGCGGTGCCGGTGATGCGCAAGCAGGGCGGCGGCTGCATCATCAACATCGGCTCGACCGGCGGCATCCGCCCGCGTCCGGGACTGACCTGGTACAACGGCTCAAAGGGCGCGGTGAACCTGCTCTCCGGCGCCATGGCGGCGGAGCTTGCGCCGGACAAAATTCGCGTCAACTGCGTCGCGCCGGTGATGGGCGAGACGGCGTTGCTCGAAACCTTCATGGGTGTGCCGGACACGCCGGAGAACCGTGCAAAATTCATTGCGACCATTCCGCTCGGCCGCATGTCACAGCCGGAGGACATCGCCAAGGCGTGCGTGT
Source organism: Afipia sp. (assembly GCA_017308595.1). Classification (GTDB taxonomy): domain Bacteria; phylum Pseudomonadota; class Alphaproteobacteria; order Rhizobiales; family Xanthobacteraceae; genus Afipia. The sequence continues at coordinate 74,693 of JAFKER010000014.1, read as the reverse complement.
ATCTGGCGTCGGACGATGCCGGCTTTATCACGGGCGTGGTCCTGCCGGTGGATGGCGGGCGGACGATCTAGTTGGATTTTATAGAAGATCACATGCCGTCATTGCGAGGAGCGGTAGCCACGAAGCAATCCATGTCTTGGACAGAAGAATGGATTGCTTCGCGGAGTTTATCATCGGGCCGCGCCATAGCGCGTCCAGGACACGCGTAACTACGCTTTTGGTGTGGACCCTTTGGCTCGCAATGACGGACAGGAATTCTACCGCTTGCCCTTGCGATCCACGCATTTCTTGACGCTCTCGACAGTACCGGATGTACCGAGGCGAAGTCCGCTGACTTCCTTGATCTGTCCTGCAGGACAGGCACCGTCGTCGACATACACTTTCTGGCCGAGCCGCAGATCGGTGATGTCGGATTCGCGCCCGACAATGTCGGCGCGCGCGGCAGCGGCAAGGGCAAATGAGGCGGCCAGGCCAAGCAGCAGCGTTCGTGACGACGAGAATGCGGTCATGCAACAGCTCACTTGTTCTGGATTTTGACGCCGCCCGGGCCGACATTGATCTGCAGACCCTTCGGCTCGCGATTGTCCTGATAGACCTTGTAGCCAAGGACGGCGACCGCGATCACGAGCGCGCCGACGACTGCGTAGAGGATGTTGCGATTGTTCATGCGCGGTGTCTCCAATAGCTCAGTGTGAAACGGTTGATGAAAACAGGTTGATGGTGCCGACGCCCGCAATAATCAGCGCAAGCCCGATGACGGCCGGCATATCGAGTTTCTGGCCGAACCAGACAAGGCCGACAAGTGTGATCAGCACGATGCCAAGGCCCGACCAGATCGCGTAGGCGATCCCGACCGGCATGCTCCGCAGCACGAGCGACAGAAAATAGAACGAGGCGGCATAGCCGAGCACTGTGAGGATCAGCGGCTTCGGCTTGGTGAATTGCTCCGACGCCTGCAGCGCGGAAGTTCCAATCACCTCAAGGATGATCGCGGCGATGAGGTAGGCGTAGGTCATGCCTCATCGTAGTCGGACGACCCTGATTCTCATAGGCAGCGCGAACTGGCAATCAGTGCTTCGCGACGGTTTCCCGGACTTCGGTGCAGCAGGCCGGGCATTCATAAACGAAGTCGACCCGCGCCAGATCCCAATGGGGATGAACCTCTCTGATCTGCATGGGCAGGCTCAGGCAGCTTGGACACACGGTCATCGCTGCGTGGAAAATCTGACGCCTCGGGTGATGCTGCGCATAGGCTGGCATGATTGCTCTCCTTGAGTTTGGGAGCTCATTCTCATCGCCGGCGAGATGTCATCGTAAACTCTCTAGACCGTCGCCGATGATGCGCCATCCTAGCGCGCAAGCCTAAAACACCTCATCAACTGTTGCGAACGCACGAAGAACATCCGCACAAAGCTCGTGTGTGTGACCTAATCTACACAGTTGTTGCCTTGGTCCGGTCATATTGCGACTGGGCCTTGGCGACATCACCCATGTGCCGCTCGGCCCACATGCGCAGCGCATCGACCGTCTCACTGAGTGTGCGGCCAAGCGGCGTGATCGAATACTCGACAGTGACCGGAACCGTCGGCGTCACCTTGCGCGTGACAAGGCCGTCGCGCTCGAGCCCCTTTAAAGTCTGTGAGGCCATCTTCTGTGTCAGCCCGCCGATCTCGCGGCGCAGTTCGTTGAAGCGCCACGGACGGCGCGAAAGAAGAATGAGCAGCAGCACGGTCCATTTGTCGGCGATGCGGTCGAGCACCAGCCGTGTCGGGCAATCTTCCGCATAGGGATTGGCGGGCCAGTTCCCGCGCGCAGCCTTCGATGCCCGGGCGGCTTTGGGTTTCTCCGAAGGAACCATGTCTCGGGAAAGTGCCTTCTTCACAACGGCGTTGCTTGTGGGCATCTGATGTCCATTGGTTAGTTGGTATCCATTTGATACCATATCGCGCAAAGGACGCAAATCATGAATATCGCACTGATCGGAGCCACCGGCCGCGCAGGTTCGGAAATTCTGAAGGAACTGGTTCGCCGCGGCCATCACGTCACTGCCATCGTCCGCAATCCGGAGAAGGTGCCTGCGGGCGCCAACGTCACCGCGAAGAAAGGCGACGTGTTCGATAAAGCCGGACTGACAGAATTGCTGAAGGGGCATGACGCTGTCGTCAGCGCTGTGCATTTCACCGCAAGCGATCCGCAGATTCTCATCGACGCCGTGAAGGCGGCGGGCGTGACGCGTTATCTGGTGGTTGGCGGCGCGGGCAGTCTCGAGGTCGCGCCCGGCGTTGCGCTGGTCACGACGCCTGGCTTTCCCGCCGAATACAAGGCGGAAGCATTCAAGGGCGGCGATTTCCTTGCGCTGCTGCGTCAGGAAAAGGCTTTGGACTGGACGTTCCTCTCACCGTCGGCACTGTTCTTCGACGGGCCGCGCACCGGCACATTCCGCCTCGGCAAAGATCAACTGCTGAGCAATGAGAAGGGCAGCAGCATCTCGTTCGCGGATTATGCGATCGCACTTGCGGATGAGGTGGAGAAGCCCGCGCACACCAAGCAGCGGTTCACGGTCGGGTATTGATCCGTCCGCCACGCTCCGGTCGTCGCATGGGATCTGACGACTTGGGAAATATCTTTCTTACCGGAGACGGCTGGTGCCTCCGGTGCCTTACGGCCGCGCGGTTTTCCGTCTCGGAGAACCGGCGGAGCCTCCGATGAGTTGTGCAGCGATCCAGACAATCAAGCCAGATAACGGAATGGGTGCGAGCGGCGCGAAGACAAGACGGCCAATGCCTGAACTGGGATCAAGAAAACCGGGGTATGAACCGAACCAGAGCGGCATGCTGAGTATGGCCTGAATAATGCCGATGCCCTGGCCCGCATCGAAGACGTTGGAGATCATGTCGGGTGCCAGGAAGAACAGCGGCACGTTCAAAACACACATCACGATTGTGGAAACCCACATCGCAGACCGCGCCGATCGAAAATTCGGATACAGCCGGCAAACCACATACAGGGCAACAAATCCCCAGTTCATGACCGCGAAATCAAGCGGGAGCTGAAAAATGAACGATGAAAATCGAACGCCGGATGGTGCGGCCTGCAGCAGACCGGATTTGGTGCCGAGATAGAGAAACGTAGCGACCACGCTCGGGCCGAGAGAGACCGTCAAAAAAGCAATCAGGGGAACGTAAGTCCAGGCGAGCGACCGTCCGTCCGCAGAAACGGCGCGCCGTCCCTTGTACCAGGCGAGCACTATCGCCAGCAGCATCAGCGCAAGGGCTGAGTATTGAAATCGATCGGACGTCATGGGCATTGTGTAACACTTGGCTGGAGCGGGATCGATCCGCTTGGACCCCTGTATCGGCTGCTACCATGAGTGGTTGCTTCGCGACATAAGGTTCAACCAGACTGGCAGTCTCGGAATCTTCTCCGGTTCTCGTGCGGCCCGGACCTCGCCGTTTACCTCCGGGGTCATCGCTTCACTTCCAACAGTCCCGTAAAACTGGCTACACTCACGCCCGCAATCCGCGCGGCAGACGCGGGCATGAAGGGATGGAACGCGATGGACGCCAAAGCCACCTCGAACGAGGTCCAGCGCCGCATTCTCGATGCGGTGGACGATGCCTTCGACCGGCAGATCGAGACCACGAAGCAGTTCTCGGCCATTCCCTCGACCCGTGGCGCGGAAGGCCCGTGTCAGGACATGATGCATGATCTGCTGCGCGAGCGCGGCTTTGAGGTGGATGACTGGCGCATCAATGTCGATGACCTGAAAGACCTGCGCGGCTTCGGCCCGATCGAGCATGATTTCTCCCGCGCGCGCAGCGTGGTCGGCACATATCGTCCGGTGCGTGAGGCGGGCCGTTCGCTGATCCTGCAAGGGCACTGCGATGTGGTGCCGGCCGGCCCGCTCGACATGTGGGATACACCGCCATTCTCGCCGACGGTGAGGGATGGCTGGCTCTATGGTCGCGGCGCGGGCGACATGAAGTCCGGCACCATCGCTGCGCTTTATGCGCTCGATGCGTTACGTGCGGCGGGGTTGAAGCCGACAGCGCGGATTCACTTTCAGTCCGTCATCGAAGAGGAGAGCACCGGCGTCGGCGCGCTCTCCACGGTGCAGCGCGGCTATCGCGCCGACTGCTGTTTCATCCCGGAGCCGACCAACGGCAAGCTGGTGCGCTCGCAGGTCGGCGTGATCTGGTTTCGCCTCAAGGTGCGCGGCAAGCCGGTGCATGTGTTCGAGGCGGGAGCAGGGGCCAATGCGATCAAGGCGGCCTATCACCTCGTTCAGGCGCTTGAAGGGCTGGAGGAGGACTGGAACCGGCGGGCTGCGAGCGACAGGCACTTCAAGGTCGTGAAGCATCCCATCAATTTCAATCCCGGCATCATCAAGGGGGGCGACTGGGCGTCGTCGGTTCCAGCGTGGTGCGATCTCGATTGCCGTATCGCGGTGCTGCCGGGCTGGTCGATTCCCGATCATCAGGCCGAGATCGTCGCCTGTGTCGAAGCCGCAGCGAAACAGCATCCGTTTCTGGCGAAGAACCCGCCGGTCGTTGAGTGGTCCGGCTTTCTGTCCGAGGGCTATGAACTGACGGGGGCAGAGGACTCCGAAGCCGTGCTGCGCTCGGCCTATGAGACTGTCTATGGCGGGCCGATGAAGGAACTGGCGTTTACCGCGCTGACCGATACCCGGTTCTATGGTCTCAACGCCGGTATCCCGAGCCTCTGCTTCGGGGCCAATGCCGAGGCGATGCACGGTTTCAATGAACGCGTGGAGATCGAATCCCTGCGCAAAACGACGCGCGCCATCGCGCTGTTCGTGGCGAACTGGTGCGGCGTGGACGCGGCATGAAATTGGACTTCATCCGTTACTTTAACTGGCTCGCGCCTCCGGCAGCAGCTTCGTGTATCGCTTTAACAGATGGAGGGGCCGCTTGAGCCTGCTTGAAAAGATCCAGTCACGGCCGATGCCGCTCGCTGTTCTGATGGGAGTGACTTTCACGCAGGCCGAGCCGGACAAGGTGGTGGCGACCATGGTAGTCCGGGAAGACCTCTGCACCCTTGGCCACACGATCCATGGCGGCGCGGTGATGGCCTTCGCCGATTCCGTCGGCGCGGCGGCGACCGTGATCAACCTGCCGCCGGACGCCAAGGGAACCACCACCATCGAAAGCAAGACCAACTTTGTCGGCGGTGCCAAGGCAGGCGCGACCGTTACGGCCACGGCGACCCCGGTCCATCTTGGGCGGCGGACGCAGGTCTGGCAGACCCGGCTGGAAACGGAAGAGGGCAAGCTGGTGGCGGTCGTGACCCAGACCCAACTGGTGCTCTGAAGGGAACCTTCGTTTGCCATCCGTCTTCGTCGATAAACTTTTGGATGTTGCAGCGGTGCAATACGGCGGCGGCGGTTCTCAGGTATAATAGAACCAGATTTTATATTTTTTTGATTCCCGTTTTGATGGGGGCGAATTTGAAAAAGACAATTCTGATTTCGGCTGTTTTGTTGGCGGCCAGTTCATCTGCGCAATCTGCTGACATTGCGGCGCGGCCCGTTTACACCAAGGCACCAGCCGTCGCTGTCGCAAACTGGACCGGTTTTTATGCGGGCGTAAACATCGGCTACGGTTTTAGCGATCCGACGGTCACATCCACACCGAACGATGCGCACGCCGCGGCCCGGATGCCGGCATCGCAACAGTTTGCTTATGATGTTGCCGGCGTGCTCGGCGGTGGCCAGATCGGCTACAATTATCAGGCCGCACCGAACTGGCTCATTGGCGTTGAAGCGGATTTCCAGGGAAGCGGGATCAAGAATTCGAGCGTGGCAAATTTCGCCTGGATCGATCCTGCAGCAATCTCGAGCGAGCAAAAGGTTGAGTGGTTTGGAACATTGCGCGCTCGCGCGGGCTGGCTTGCAAACGATAAACTGCTGATTTATGGCACCGGCGGCTTGGCTTACGGGTCGGTTAAAGAAAATCTCTCGGTGAGCATGACGACGGCCGCGGCATCTGCGGGTGCGGGCGGTGGGTCCAGCCACGATTGTATTACGTTTCCGGTCGGCTGCTTCACCGGTGGTTCTTCGAAGGTCCTCGTCGGTTACACGGCCGGTGGCGGCTTGGAATACGCCGCGTGGAGCAATGTGACGTTCAAGGTTGAATATCTGTACGTAAACCTCGGCAGCAGCGATACGACAGTGTTCGCGCGTCCCTTGGGAGCAAATCCTCCCACCTCGTTTAATGCGCATTTTTCGGACCTCCATTTCAACGTGGTCCGTTTTGGCGCGAACTATCGATTCTAAGCCGGTTACTTTTTGCGATCAGAGTTGAGCCAGCCACACAGTCTGCTTGTGCAGACTTCTTGGCTGGCTGTGCTGTCTGGTTTCCGTTGATGTCGTGATGGGCTGTGCCACCCGGTCCATCGGGGGCAGCGGATCCAGGGGACCTAGGTCTGGCAAACTCGGCTGGAAAGGGAGCAGGCAGGCTGGTCGCGGTCGTAACCCAGACCCAGATGATCTTGTGATAAATTAGTCTCGGGAGGCGGCCAATCAGCCAAAAAGCCTTAAAAAGGGCGTCCGGAACGCTCCGAACAAGCGACTGTGAGGTCGGTGGCGTTGCGCCACGGCGCCAGATTCGGATAGATCAACTCCTGAATATAAAGCGTTAAGACAACAGGTCTTTCCCGCAGGGGCCATGCCGCGTCTGCCGACCGAGAAACGTTAACCGATGAATGCGCTTGTCCGGATTGCCCTGAGCCGACCCTATACGTTTGTCGTGCTCGCGCTCCTCCTGCTGATTGTGGGGCCGCTGGCAGCCCTGCGCACGCCGACGGATATCTTTCCGGAAATTCGCATCCCGGTGATCGGCGTGGTGTGGCAGTACACCGGCCTGCCGCCGGATCAGATGTCCGGCCGTATCGTGACGCCGTTCCAGCGCGCACTGACCACCACGGTCAATGACATCGAGCATATCACCGCCAACTCGTACACCACTTACGGCGTCATCAAGATCTTCTTCCAGCCGAACGTCGATATCCGCACCGCGAACGCGCAAGTGACTGCCATCGCGCAGACCATGTTGCGGCAATTGCCACCCGGTTCGACGCCGCCGCTGATCCTGAATTACAGCGCGTCGACCGTGCCGATCATTCAGCTCGCGCTCGGCGGCGAGGGGCTGACCGAGCAGAATATGTTCGACATCGCCACCAACCAGTTGCGTACGCCATTGGTGACCGTACCGGGCGCGGCGATCCCGTGGCCGTTCGGCGGCAAGCAGCGCCAGATCCAGCTCGATATCAATCCGGCCGCGATGCAGGCGCTCGGCCTGTCCGGGCAGGATGTTGCCAACGCACTCGCCGCGCAGAACCTGATTACGCCGGTCGGCACCCAGAAGATCGGCAATTTCGAGTACAACATCCAGCTCAATAACGCGCCGCGCAAGATCGAGGAACTGGGCAACCTGCCGATCAAGGTCGTCAACGGCGCGACAGTCTATATCCGCGATGTGGCACAGGTCCGCGACGGCAATCCTCCGCAGACCAATATCGTCCATGTCGATGGCACGCGTTCGGTGCTGATGATGGTGTTGAAGGCGGGCGCGACATCGACGCTCGATATCATCGCGGGCATCAAGCAGAAAATCATCGATACCAAGGATCAGTTGCCGGAACAGTTGCGGGTCAATCTGCTCGGCGACCAGTCGATCTTCGTGCGCGGTGCCATCGCCGGTGTCGCCTTCGAGGGTATCCTGGCGGCGGCGCTGACCAGCGTCATGATCCTGCTTTTCCTCGGAAGCTGGCGCTCGACCATCATCATCGCGATCTCGATCCCGCTGTCGGTGCTCGGCGCGATCATTTGTCTTGCCGCCGTGGGTGAGACGCTCAACATCATGACGCTCGGGGGCCTCGCGCTGGCGGTGGGCATCCTGGTCGATGACGCGACCGTGACCGTCGAGAACATCAACTGGCATCTGGAGCAGGGCAAGGAGGTCGAGGAATCGATCCTCGACGGCGCGCGTCAGATCGTGACGCCGGCTTTCGTCTCGATGCTGTGTATCTGCATCGTGTTCGTGCCGATGTTCTTCCTGACCGGCGTGTCGCGCTTCCTGTTCGTGCCGATGGCGCTGTCGGTGATCTTCGCCATGATCTGGTCGTTCATCCTGTCACGCACGCTGGTGCCGACGATGGCGAAGTACATGCTGCACAAGCACGTCCATCATGAGGACGGGGAGAAGCCGCCGACGCGCAATCCGCTGGTTGCATTCCAGCGCGGGTTCGAAGCGCGGTTCGAGCGGTTCCGCGACGTCTATCACGATCTGCTTCGCATGGCGCTCACTCACCGCAAGGTGTTCGTCGTCTGCTTCCTCGGATTCGTCGGACTGTCGTTCCTGCTGGTTCCGTTTCTCGGCCGCAACTTCTTCCCGGCGGTCGATACTGGCCAGATTCTGATCCATACCCGCTCGCAGATCGGGACCCGCGTCGAGGAAACCGCCAACCGGCTCGCGGACGTTCAGAAGTTCATCCGGCAGATTATCCCGCCCGACAAGATCGACACCATGGCCGACAATATCGGTATGCCGATCTCGGGCATCAACCTGACCTATAGCAACACCGGCGTTATCGGCCCGCAGGACGGCGACATCCAGATCAAGCTGAAGGAAAACCGTAAGCCGACCGAGGAATATGTCCGCGAGCTTCGCGAGAAGCTGCCGCGCGAATTCCCGGGCATTTCGTTTGCGTTTCTTCCCGCCGATATCGTCAGCCAGATCCTGAATTTCGGATCGCCTGCGCCGATCGACATTCAGGTGCGCGGCGCCAACACGGTGGAGAACTTCAAATACGCCAACAATCTGCTGCGGCGCGTCCGCCTCATTCCCGGCGTTGCCGATGCGCGCATCCAGCAGTCGCCCAGCAGTCCCGCCTTCAATGTGGACGTGGACCGCACCCGCGCGCAGTATGTCGGTCTGACCGCGCGCGACGTGACCAACAGCATGGTGGTGAATCTGGCGGGCAGCTCGCAGGTCGCGCCGACATTCTTCCTCGATCCGAACAACGGCGTGTCCTATTCGATCGTGATGCAGACGCCGCAATACCAGATTGACTCGCTGAGCAAGCTGGAGGCGCTGCCGATTTCCGGCACCGGAGCGCCGACGGCGCCGATGCTGGGCGGCATCGCAGAGATCAACCGTTCTGCGTCCAGCGCCGTGGTGTCGCAATACGACATTCAAACCATGGTGCAGATTTTCGCGACCCCGCAGGGAAGGGATCTTGGCGCGGTCGCCAAGGATATCCAGAAGGCGATCGACGAGACCGCCAAGGAACTGCCGCGCGGCAGCCGCGTGGTGTTGCTCGGACAGGTCGAGACCATGAACAGCGCCTTCGCGGGCCTGCTGTTCGGCCTGCTCGGCGCAATCGTGCTGATCTATCTTCTGATTGTGGTCAACTTCCAGTCATGGGCCGATCCGTTCGTCATCGTGTCGGCGCTGCCCGCGGCGCTGGCCGGGATCATCTGGATGCTGTTCGCGACGCACACCACGCTGTCGGTGCCGGCGCTGACCGGCGCGATCATGTGCATGGGCGTCGCGACAGCCAACTCGGTGCTGGTGATCGCCTTCGCGCGGGAGCGTTATGAGGAACTTGGCGATCCGGTCGCCGCCGCGCTGGATGCCGGCTTCGTCCGCATCCGCCCGGTTCTCATGACGGCGCTCGCGATGATCATCGGCATGACGCCGATGGCGCTGGGCCTCGGCGAGGGCGGCGAACAGAACGCGCCGCTCGGCCGTGCGGTGATCGGCGGACTGATTTTCGCGACCGTGGCGACCCTGATCTTTGTCCCTGTGGTTTTCAGTATGGTTCACAAGAAGCAGTCGGCGAAACCCGCGCCTGCTCCGGAGCTCGTTCATGCAACCTGAGAAGAAACCTTCGGTGTCGCCAGGAAAGATCAAGTTGGTTGGCATGATTGCCGCCAGCGTTCTCGGCGTCGTCGTCGTTACCGGCATTATCAGCCGTTCCAAGAGCGACGCCGACCTCAAGCAATGGACTGACGCGCAGGCCATTCCGTCCGTCACCGTGGCGCTGCCGGGCAACAAGCCGCTCAACGCGACGCTCGAACTGCCGGGACGCCTTGAAGCCTATTCGCGCGCGCCGATCTACGCCCGTGTCAGCGGCTATCTCAAAAGCTGGAATGCGGACATCGGAGCGCAGGTGACCGCAGGACAGAAGCTTGCCGAGATCGAGGCCCCCGATCTCGACCAGCAACTGCTGCAGGCCCGCGCCGATCTCATGAACAGCCAGGCGGCGGCCAAGCTGTCGGCCGCGACGCTGGCGCGCCGCAAGACCTTGCAGGCCTCGAACTTCGTCTCGCAGCAGGAAATCGACGAGCGTTCGGCCGACCTCGCCAGCAAGGAAGCGCAGGTACGTGCGCAGCAGGCGAATGTCGAACGGCTGGAGGCCCTCGCGAACTACAAGAACGTCACGGCCCCGTTCGACGGCGTGGTGACGGAACGCAATACGGATGTCGGTGCGCTCATCAATGGCGGCACCGGCTCGGGGGCTGCGATGTTCGTGGTGTCCGACGTGAAGAAGCTGCGTCTTTATGTGAATGTGCCGCAGAGCTATCTCCCCGGCATCCGGATGGGATCGCAGGCATCGGTGACCGTGCCTGAATATGCCGACCGCACGTTCCCGGCGACGGTCGAGGCATCCGCGCAGTCGGTTGATATCTCCTCGGGAACGACGCGTATGCAGCTGTCGATCGAAAATCCGAACAAGGAGCTGCGTCCGGGTGCTTTCGCCAATGTGAAAATCAACCTGACACGGGATGTTCAGCCGCTCAGCATTCCGTCGAGCGCGCTGATCTTCAACAGCAGCGGCCTGCGCGTTGCCACGGTCAGTTCCGGTGACAAGATCCTGTTCAAGATAGTGACCATCGCCCGCGATCTCGGCCGCGAGATCGAAATTGCCACGGGACTGGCTCCGGACGACCGCATCGTTCTGTCGCCGCCCGACGGCCTCGCCGATGGCGATCTGGTGCGTATCGCGGGCGCCGGCAAGGATGGATTGCCGCGGACCAGTTCCAACGCCAACACCAAGACAGAGTAACGGAACTTCCTCCCGGCGTGTCACGTTGTGATTGTCGCTGGAGGAACAATGCAGTCACTCTTGGAAGCCGCGGGCAGCTTTCGGCTCGGCCCGCACCTGTTTGCGCTCGCCGTCGCTTATGTGCTTGCACTGCCGATCGGATGGAATCGCGAGAAAGCCGAGCGGAGCGCAGGGCTGCGGACATTCCCGCTGGTTGCGCTGGCGACCTGCGGTATCGTGCAGGCGACGGAGAACATCCTCGAAGGGCATCCCGAAGGCACCGCCCGGATCATCGAGGGCCTGATGACCGGCATGGGTTTCATCGGAGGCGGCGCGATCCTGAAGACCGAAAATTCGGTTCGGGGTACGGCGACAGCCGCCAGCCTGTGGGCCACGGGAGCCACCGGCGCTGCAGTAGGCCTTGGAGCATACGACGTCGCGGTGGTGATCTCCCTGTTTACGTTCCTGACGCTATGGCTGCTTGTACCGTTCAAGCAGGAAGGCAAGGCCGCAAGCGAGAGGTAACCCTTGCGGCCCTGCGGACCGTTACTTTCCGACCTTGCCCGGATAGCCGGGATTAGACGGGCTGTCGCCGGGCAGGCCGCTCGGGGATACACCAGTGCCGATTTTGCCCGGCGTGGATGTGTTGGGTACGCCTGGCTGGTTGACGCCCGTGTTGCTGCCGGTTGTGGCTGGTGCCGACGGAGCCGCTGCGGGTGGTGGTGGCGTCGCGGGCGAAACGCCGGGAGAGCCTGCTGCCGAGCCGCCCGGCGACGACGGCGGAGCGACCTGCGCAGATGCGGCGAGAGTGGAAACGGCGAGCGAAGCGGCGATCACGGTGGTCAGAAGCAGTTTACGTCGCATTAGAACCTCCACTGTTATGGGAGGCACAACACGTCGCAGTGTCAGCCGTTCCGGAATTCGCTATGATGTGTGGCATAGGCATGCTGCGAAAATGATCAGCGTGCTGTTGTTCGCGTCTTGGAACGTTCACAGAAACCGCGCATTGTAAGGCATGCCGGGGGTTGGTCCCCGGCTTTTGGGATGAGCGTCATGCGTACCGTCGTCGCCGTGGTGTTTCTTGCGGCCATGTCCGCGCCAAGCCTGGCGCAGGAGCTGAGCCCCAACTTCCTCAAGAAAGAGCCGTACTTCCTGTCGCCGTGGTCCGTCGTCTATGTCGACAACGGGACCTGCGGTGTCGGCAAGGTGATGAAAGTCACGGGCGGAAGCGGCGCGCTTCGCCGCAAGAGAGCCTGCGTGCCCATGGGGCCGGAGCAGGCATCGCGCGTTGTCGCGATTCCGTAGACCGGCGGTTACCGGCGGTTCTTCTTCCAAAGTCCGACCAGCGGACCATCCTGCCCGTAAACCGGATCGGTTTCCGGCACGGCGACCTGCGGGATGACCCTGATCGCGAGCCGGTAGTTCTCCGGCGTTGGCCGCGTGATCTGCATCGGCGCGCCGGGCGGGTAGGCACCGATCACCACAAGATCACTGGAGGCCGACAGGCATTGATGTCCGGTACCGGCGGGCAGGATAGCCACGTCGCCTTTTCTCAGCTCGAACTCTTCGCCGTGATTGCCGCCGAAGCGGACCAGCGCACGGCCTCGCGCGATCGCCAGCGCTTCATGAACCGTCGCGTGATAGTGGAGATAATCGTAGATTCCATTGCGCCACATCTGGCCCCAGCCGTTCGCAGCGAACAGGTCTTCAATGGATTTTTCCGGATCGCCATCGAGATGGATTGCGCCCTTGTAGAGCAGGAACGGCAGCGGACTGTTCGGAATCGATCCGTCATCGGGGAAGATGAAGGAGACGGGGCGGCTCATAAATGATGGCGTCGATGGATCTGAATAATAGGTCGCAGTCATCGCAGCGGGTCCATGGTTCCTGCATGTGGAGGAGGTGATTTTGCCGCAGACGTTGTCTAAGCGACGTTGCGCGATAATAACGCTATCGCCGCTTCTATGTTCCGCATGGGTGATGCCATTGCCGCGCAAAGCAAAGGGCGCCGCTAACGGATCGCGACGCCCTGATCGACAGAAAGATTGACGGTTGCGTCAGTCAGCCTTCATGACCTCACCGAACTGATCCCAGTTCGTACCGGTCCAGCGCTGCATCTGCATCTGGGTATAAGCCTGATTGACAGTTTCGCTGGTATTGATCTTGATGCCGGGCAGCACGGTCGGCAGCACGAGCTCCTTGATGCTCTTCGATTGCTTGAGGATGTTTTCGCGCGACAGATCGTTGCCGGCCTGCTTGACGAGTTGTTCGAGAAGCATGCCCTGTTGATAGCCGTACATGTAGTTTGAATCGGTGACATCAGCGCCCGGCAGATACTTTTGCATGAACGCAAGGAAATCCTTCACGCCCTTGTCTTCCTTCCACTTCGGATCGACGGGGTCTTTCTGGATATTCGCAGACACAACGCCAGCAACCTTGTCGAGGCCGACCGGCGTAAAGGTCGCGCCGATGGACGCGGATACGAAATTGACCACCGTCAGCGGCTTCCAGCCCATTTCGTGCATCTTGCGCAACGCCTGCGCGGCAAATTTCGGCGTGCCTGCGATGAGAAGCGCCTCGGGAGCTGCAGCTCTCAGATTGACGACTTGGGAGTCGACTGTCGGATCGGCAACTTCATAGGCTAGCGCGGTGACTTTCGTCGCGAACTCATCCTTGTAGATCGCCTTGAAGGCAGTCACGAAGTCCTTACCCAGATCGTCATTCTGATAAAGAATGCCGACTTTCGCGTTTGGAAGCTGGGCGCGAACGTACTTGGCGTAAATCTTTCCTTCGGTGTCGTAGCTTGGCAGCGAGGTCGTGGTGAACGGATATTCCTTGCTATCCGTAAATTTCGTCGCGCCGGTCGTGATGAAAGTGGCCGGGATCTTCTTGCCGGTGAGGTATTTGACGGTCGCCGAGTTGGCCGGTGTTCCGAGCTGGCCGAACATGAAGGCCACTTCGTCGCTTTCGATGAGTTTGCGCGTGTGCTCGACCGCTTTCGGCGGGCTGTAGGCATCGTCATAGGTGATGAAGTTGATCTTGCGGCCATTGATGCCGCCTCGTTCATTGACGGAATTAATGTAGGCCGTCGCGGATTTTCCCACATTGCCGAGCGCAGAAGCGGGTCCGCTATAGGGGAAGGTGGCTCCAATCTTGATCTCGGTTGCCGTGACGCCGGGGGCGTCGGCTGCGATCGCCGTTGTTGTCAGTGTGAGCGATGCGGCCAGAGCCGCGAATAATTTCCTCGACATAGTGGTTCTTTCTCTCCCGTAAGCCGCTGGCCCGTTTCATTTGGCATATTAGTTCAATTTAAGAACTTAGAATTAGCCTCCGGAAAAACGCAGGGCAAGCAGAAAGAATCCCTATTTTGTGTTGATCTGATCGACTTTCATGCGACCGATCGCAGCAATTCCCTATTAAAGTATCAAATCGGTACTTTTAAGTCGGTTGCGCGAATGGGAGGCTTCCGGTCTGCCTCGCGAGAGCGGCGTCACGGCGGCGGCGGGCTGCTGGAGAATTTGCCCTTCGCGAAAGTCCGGTGGGGCGTCGTTCCCGCCGGAACTGCCGGCATGGACGCAGGCTCGATACGCGTGAAAGTGACGTGAAGCCTGCACGCGCCCGCGTTATAGTCGATCTGCCAATCACGCTGGATGCGGCCTGCGGCGTGCCGCTCTTGTTGCGCTGCGCACCTTCACATGGGCACAGCGCCGGTGCCGCCAATCCAGACACCGCACGGCGCCGAGAGATCGCAGATGAGCCCGACCACCGTCAAACCGAAGACCACGACAAAGACCAAACTGCAACGGCCGCCGCTCTACAAGGTGATCCTGCTCAACGATGACTACACGCCGCGCGAATTCGTGGTCATGGTGCTCAAGGCCGTGTTCCGGATGGGCGAGGAGACGGCGAGCCGCGTCATGCTGACCGCGCACCAGAAGGGCGCCTGCGTTATTGCAGTCTATACGCGGGATGTCGCCGAGACGAAGGCCAAGGAAGCGACTGAACTCGGCAAGGCGAAGGGCTATCCGCTGTTCTTCACCACGGAGCCGGAGGAGTAACAGCGGAATTCATGACTGCCAGTCGCCGCCCGCGCCTTGCCTGCGCGCCGCTCCGGACGGTAGCGTGCGCGGCATGACATCCGATCCAGCCCAGACCATCCTGCCTTTGCTGACCTGTATCGAGACGCTCGGCCTCGTGGCGCGGCATCTCGATCCGTCCGCGTTCGGCGAGGTGATGGAGGCCATCGGCACGCCGGAAACCGCTTTGCAGGCGATGCGTCCGCAGTTCGACGGCAACGGCGGCCCTGACAGTGTCGGCGGTTTGCTTGCCCGCGCCAGTGACGAAGCGCTCGCAGGTTTTGCCGAATTGCGCGAAGCCGCCGGGCAGGGCGATGTCCGCCTCGTGTTCAAGGCCTTGCGGCATCTGCCCCGCGCGCAGGAAGCACTCTATCCGCTGGCCTCCATGATCCCGGTGGTGAATGCATTCTTTCTCGATCCGTCACTGCGATCCGATGCCGATGCGCTCAGGCGTGCGATGCAGCCGCCGCGCGAAAACGAGACCGGCGTGTTTCATGTCGAGAATGAGCCGCGCACGCGCGGCGGCTTCTCGCTCTATGTGCCGGAAAGCTATACGCCGGACCGCGCATGGCCGCTTGTGGTGGCCCTGCATGGCGGCAGCGGACACGGGCGCGGCTTTCTCTGGAGCTGGTTGCGCGATGCGCGCAGCTTCGGCGCGATCCTGATCGCCCCGACATCGTCGGGCAATTCGCTTGGTTCGACATGGGCGCTGATGGGCGACGACAACGATACGCCCAATCTGGCTCGCATCGTTGAAGGCGTGCGCGGGCGCTGGAACATCGATCCGGCGAAACTGTTGCTCACCGGCATGAGCGACGGCGGCACCTTCTGTTATGTCAGCGCGCTCGATCGCGGATCACCGTTCACGCATCTCGCGCCCGTCTCAGCAACGTTTCATCCCATGCTGATCTCAACCGCAGACTCCGAACGCTTGCAGGGGTTGCCGATCTTCCTCACCCACGGTGCACTGGACTGGATGTTTCCGGTCGAGGTCGCGCGGCAGGCGCAGCGCGCGCTGTCAGCCGCAGGGGCCGACGTGACCTACCGCGAGATCGACGATCTCAGCCATACCTATCCGCGCGAGATCAATGCGCCGATCCTGCAATGGCTGAAGGGGTAGACATTGACGTCATTGCGAGCAAAGCGAAGCAATCCATACTTGAATCATAAAAGGCATTTCTTCGTCCCCATCGCGCGTCAACGCGCTGATGGCTTCTCCCAATGACGGTACATTCAATCGCCGTTATCCCGTCACCGCCAACACCGCTTCCTTGATCTTGGCAATGGCGAAATTGCCGAGCAGTTCGGCTTCGAGATGCGGCACATTCGGCACTTCGTCGGCGGCAACCACCGCATCGACGATCACAGGGCCGTCGGCATTCAGCGCGCTGCGGATCGCGCCTTCGAGGTCACCCGGCAGCTTCGCCGTAAATCCCTGACCGCCGCAGGCGCGCGCCAGCGCGGCAAAATCCGGGTTGGGAAAATTGATCGCTTCGGTGAAAGGCGCGAGGCCGACGCTCTCGGCTTCGAGCTTGATAAGCCCGAGAGAGGAGTTGTTGTAGACGATCACCTTGATCGGCAGTTTGTGATGGACCGCCGTCATGAATTCGCCCATCAGCATATTGAAGCCGCCGTCGCCGGTGAGCACGATGACTTGCTTCGAACGTTCCAGCGCCTGGATGCCGTTGGCCATGGCGACTGCCGTGCCGACGGCAGCGTTGTTGTATGAGCCGACAATGCGCTGGTTTCCGCTCTGGCGAACCCAGTTGGCGGACCAGAGCGTGTTCAGTCCGGTATCGAAGACAAAAGTGGCATCGCGCGTCGCGTGATCGCTGACCATGCGTGCCACCGCCTGCGGATGGATACGGTCCTTGCTGCGCGCAATGTCCGCCTGCTTGTTGATCTTGTCGTCCCACTTGTGCCGCTCGCCGGTGACCTTGTCGAAAAACGCCGTGTCGGCCTTGGCGGCAACCCTGTCGAACAGCAATTTCAGCGTCGGCCGCACGGAGCCGATCACGCCGAGTTGCGTCGGCGTACGCCGTCCCAGCACCTGCGCGCGCTCGTCGATCTGAATCACGCGGCCATGGGAGGGCAGATAATTGGAGAAAGGATAGTCGGTGCCGACCATGACCAGCAGGTCGGAATTCTGCACCGCGTTGTAGACCGGTTTGGTGCCGATCATGCCGAGACCGCCCATCCAGCGCGGATCGTCGAACGCCATGATCTCCTTGCCGCGATAGGTATGAACCAGCGGCGCCTTCAGCTTGTCAGAAAGAGCGCGCAAAAGATCGGCTGCGCCGAGGCAGCCGTGACCGCACATGAAAACGACATTCTCCGCGGCGTCGATCCGCTGGGCGATGTCGGCGATCTCGGAGGCGGCGGGCGTGATCTCGGTTCGCGGCCGCAGCGTGGCAATACTCGAAGTCGTGCCGGTAGCTTTGGCGGACAGCAGATCCTGCGGCAGCGTCAGATGCGCAACGCCCGGGCCGCCATAGGCTGCGGCAATGGCCTGATGGATCACGGCGGGCGCCTGCGCAGGAACGGAAATTGTTTCGGTATATAGCGAGACGTCGCGAAACAGCAGGTCGGGTTCGGTGGTCTGGAAAAAGTCGGTTCCGCGCACGGCTCGCATCATTTCGCCAGAGAGCGCCAGAACTGGCGCATGATCGCGCGCAGCTTCGTAGAGACCGGCGACCAGGTGCGTGCTGCCGGGGCCTGTGGTGCCGGCGCAGACGCCGAGTCTGCCGGTGAGCTTGGCTTGTCCGGCGGCGGCCAGCGCCGCGCCTTCTTCATGCCGGACGCCGACCCATTCGATCCTGCTCTTGCGCACCGCGTCGCCGAGCGGATTCAGCGAGTCTCCGATCAGTCCGAAGATTTGCTGCACACCAATTTCTTCGAGGACTTCGACGAGAATTTCCGCGACGGTTTTCGACATGCTGCGCTCCGATGAAAGGATTGATGAATTTCAGCGGCGAGAAAAGGGTGAGGGAGTGATGCTTCTGGCGGGATGGCGTGACGATAACCATCTTGCCCCGCCGGGGTTGCAGCCTGCATCACACATTTTGCTGAATAGCCGATTTGCCGAGCATGGGATCGCATGGCCCACGCTTGCTGAAGCCTCCCCGTAACCGTACTATGCTGTCGTATAACAGCACAAATTTAAGACAGTTGATGAAACGATCTCGGCGTCTCACGCAATACGTCATCGCCGGTGCTGCCGCGCTGGTGGCGCTTTCGGCAAGCTGTGGCGCCTATGCGCAGTCCGCGGATCTCGTGCTGTGCGATCGGCTGGCAGCCGATCCGGCTGACCCTGACAAGCCTGCGGATGTCAAAGGCGTTGCCACGGTCGCGGCAGGCGATGTCGCGACCGCGATCAAATTCTGCAAGCAGGTCTCAAATTCTCGACGCGCGATGTATCAGCTTGGCCGTGCCTATGCGGCGAACCGCCAGACCAATGAGGCCATCGGCGCATGGCGCAAGGCCGCCGACAAAGGCAGCACATCGGCAATGGTCGAACTCGGCGTGGCTTATGCCACTGGCGCGGGCGTCAACAAAGACGAGGCTGCCGCCGCCAAATTGTTCGAGCGTGCCGCGCAAGGCGGCAATCCGCGCGGCGTCAGCAATCTCGCCGCGCTGTCGGGGAAGGGCGCCGCGCCTGCGGATGCGGCCCGCTCGCGCGCGTTGCTGGCCAAGGCCGCGGAAACCAATGCGGAAGCACAATTCCAGCTCGGCCTGATGTTGCAGGATGGCGTCGGCGGCCCGAAGGACGATGCGGGCGCGCGCAACCTGTTCGAGAAAGCGGCGGCGCAGGATCATCCGGGTGCGCTTGAGCGTATGGGCGCATTCGCGAAGGCAGGGCGAGGCGGTCCGCAGGATACGAACGCAGCGAAAGCCTATTACGAGAAGGCTGCGGCGCTCGGCAACGACGAGGCCAAGGCGGCGCTCAAGCGTGCGGAATGTCCTTATGTGCTGAAGGACAAGTCCGGCAAGGTGATGACCAATCTGTGCTTCTAGAAATCTGTGCTTCCGGACGGTGACGCTCAGACGCTGCGCCGTTCGCGGATGGTCTGCGAACTGATGGCGGTGTCGCCTGTGCGATGACGCGGTGTCTTTCCGGCGTCGGGGTCGAAGTTGAAGATCTCGAGGTTGCGCAGATGGGTCGATGCACGCGAGACAAAGACCGGCGTGTCGCCCGCAATGGCGCGGAGGGTTTGCGCGCCGCATCCGGTACAGGCGTAAGTGAATTCCAGCTTGGTCATTGCCCAGCGCACATCCATCACCTCCATGAGGTGTTGCCTGCATTCCGGGCACACGATCACGGCTGGCCTGGCGTCCCGGAGCGGCACGTTTTCAAGCATCTGAACCTCCCTCCGGGCTGTGCGGAATTTCCATGAACGGCGGCGTGGCCGTCTCGGGAAATGCCGGAAATCTCTGATATTTGAGGCGCTTGCGAGATGGCAAGCGCTGACGATCCGCGCAGTTTACCCCCGCGCGGCAGACTGCTCGCGCCTCCCGTGGCGATATGCACAGGAAAGGTGGCCCTGCTAGACTGGGCCGCCGCCGGCCGGAGGAACCTTTATTCCGACGCGAGTCAGGCAAACCATGGACCGACATTGAAATCCGGAACCGAATGATGAAACGGCACACCTCGTTCGCTGCTGCAGCCGTCGCCGCGTTGGCGTTGGCTGGCGCGTCGCCTGCCACAGCGCAGTCGACGTTCCAGAATTTCATATGTGCCGATGGCTCGCGGTTCACGGCGGCTTTTCTGACGCAGGATCCCAAACAGGCGCATCTGCAGATCGACGGCAAGGCCGTGACCCTGCGCAAGCGGTTTACGCTCTCGGGCGCGCGCTACACCGGTCGGGGCGTCACGCTCACCATGACCAAGAAGGGCACGTTCCTTCGCCACGGCAAGCGCGGGGTGACGGGATGCTCCGCGGCATGAACATCGGCTGCGAGGAGGGCATCGCATGACTGACCGCATTCTCGTTTTCTACGGTTCCTATCGTTCGGACAGGATGGGCATTCGTCTCGCGGATTTCGTCGTTCGCAATTTGCGCGAGCGCGGCGCGGATGCCGAACTGATCGACGCCAAGGCGGTCGGTCTGCCGATGCTGGACCGGATGTACAAGGAGCATCCCAAGGGACAGGCGCCTGCGGCGCTGGAAGATCTTGCGCAGAAGGTCATCGGCGCGGATGGATTCGTGTTCGTCACCGGCGAGTACAATTGGGGCATTCAGCCGGGCCTGAAGAATCTCACCGATCATTTCCTGGAGGAGTGGTTCTGGCGGCCTGCGGCGATCGCCAGCTATTCCGCCGGACGTTTCTCCGGAGCGCGGGCCGCGCTGGCATGGCACGGCACGCTGTCGGAGATGGGCATGGTGGTGACCTCGACGACCATCGCGGTCGGGCCGATCGGGCAATCGCTCTCCGAGACCGGCGAGCTGATCGGGGATGGCGGTAAGGCGCTGGTGAGGGCGTTTCCCCGCTTTGCGGACGATCTGATGTGGTGGGTCGAAGCCGCACGGGAGCAGCGCGCAAGGAAGAAACCGCCGTACTAGCGCCGCCGGTCCGGGCGGAGTAGATACCCGATCCAATGACGGCGTGAACCGGCCCCGGGGAGCAACCCGAGAGACCTGTCCGCCCTTGAACTGATCTCTTGAAAGGACATGGAATATGATTGAAACGGTTGGCATTATCGGCGCTGGCACCATGGGCAACGGCATCGCGCAGATTTGCGCCGCGGCTGGCCTTCAGGTCGTGATGGTGGACATTTCCGACGCTGCCGTTTCGCGGGGCGTGGCGACTATCGGCGGCAGCCTCGACCGTCTCGTCAAGAAGGAGAAGATGAGCGCAGCCGACCGCGACGCCGTACTCAAGCGCGTCAACGGCACCACCGACAAGTCCAAGCTGTCCTCCTGCGACCTCGTGATCGAGGCCGCGACCGAGAATGAAGACCTCAAGATCAAGATTCTGAAGGACCTCTGCGCCAACCTGCAGCCGCATGCGCTGGTCGCGACCAACACCTCGTCGATCTCGGTGACGCGCCTTGCTGCTGCCACCGATCGTCCGGACCGTTTCATCGGCATGCACTTCTTCAATCCGGTGCCGGTGATGCAGCTTCTCGAATTGATCCGCGGCCTGCAGACCTCCGACGATACCCATGCCAAGGCGCTGGCGTTCGCCCAGCGCGTCGGGAAGGTTGCGGTCACCGCGAAGAACAGCCCCGGCTTTGCCGTCAACCGCATCCTGTGCCCGATGATCAACGAAGCGATTTTCGCGCTCTCGGAAGGCATCGCTTCTGCGGAAGAAATTGACGCCGGCATGAAGCTCGGCTGCAACCATCCGATCGGCCCGCTGGCGCTCGCCGACATGATCGGCCTCGACACCATGCTGTCGGTGATGGAGGTGTTCTACACCGGCTTCAACGATCCGAAGTACCGGCCTGCGCCGCTGCTCAAGGAAATGGTCGATGCCGGTCATCTTGGCCGCAAGACCGGCCAGGGTTTCTATAGCTACGCGAAGGCCTGAGGACAGGCGGGCAAGGCCCGCCGCGTCTGTTTACGGACGCATGAAGGCGAAGTCGGTGTCCGGATCGCAGTTGTCGGCAAGAAAGCGCAACTCCGACTGGACATCGGCCACGCCGCGCGTTTCGAGATATTTGTTGACCACCAGGCCGAGCAGGGCGCGGCAGATGCTGTCGGTGTCCTGTCCGGAGGCCGCGGCTTCGGCAATGGCCGCTGCGAAGTGACGGTTTGCAATCTCAGATGCGGACATCTTGGGTCTCCTCAGGTGATCCTGACTTGTGCATGGCAAACCATACGCGGCCCTTGATCCGGATCAAACGCACAACTGTGTCCGCGCCGTTTGAAACAGAAAGACGGAAAATCCGCCACGGCTCTCTGTTTGGATAGTTCGCGCGGCGGGTGGCTGATG
Source organism: Afipia sp. (assembly GCA_017308595.1). GTDB lineage: Bacteria > Pseudomonadota > Alphaproteobacteria > Rhizobiales > Xanthobacteraceae > Afipia. The sequence goes on along the minus strand of JAFKER010000014.1, from coordinate 52,611 downwards.
TAGCCTCGCTCCGGCTCGCATCTTGCGGAGTACGGAGGCCGACATGCTGCTCATCAGGGGACTGATCGCGTCTGTGGTTGTGATGATGTTCGTGGCCGCGCCGGAGCCGGTCCGCGCCGCCGATGTGTGGGGCTGCAATTACGACAAGTGTGTGGCCTATTGCACCAAGGTGAGCGGCAAAACATGCACCACCTTTTGCGAGCGGCGGCTGCAGGACAAGCGCCGCGACAAGATCTGCAAATAGCAAAGACCTGAATCAAGGCGGCACCGCAGCGCGGCCATGCGCTGCGCAGGTTGCCCGCGCGGGGCCGACGGCCTACATCAGGGCCATGACCGAGCCGGCCAATCCTGCCATTCACACCTTCCATCCCGATCTCACGGAAGCGAATATCGCGCGCCTTGTTGCGACCTTTTATGGCCGTGCGCGCGAGGACGATCTGATCGGGCCGATCTTCAATGCGCAGGTCGAGGACTGGGACCATCATATCGCGCAGATCAGTGATTTCTGGTCATCCATGATGCTGCGCACGGGGCGCTACAACGGCCGTCCGATGCGTCCGCATCTGAGGCTGCCGCTGAAGGGCGAACATTTCGACCGCTGGCTGTTGCTGTTTGAGAAGACAGCGCGCGAGATTTTCGAGGGTGATGTGGCCGAGGCCTTCATCATTCGCGCCCGCCGCATCGCCGACAGCTTCGAGATGGGCGTGGCGTCCGTGCGCGGCGAGATCATCAAGCCGCGCCACAGCGTTTAAGAACGGCGTTCAAAGCAGATGGGGAGCTGGCTTTGTCAGCCGGCTCCCCGCATTGCTCCACCTCGCCGGGCCTTACTCGATGATTTCCAGCCCCGCGGCGCTGACCAGCTTGCGATGGATGTCGAGCTGCCGTTTCACCAGCGCACCGAGGGCCTCCGGCGTGGTTGGCGTGAGCGCGAAATCCTGCTCGGCCATCCGCTGCTTCACGGCCGGATCGGACATGGCCTTGCCGAACGCGGTGTTCAGCGCAGTCACGATATCCTTGGGCATGTTCGGCGGACCGAACAGGCCGGCCCATGGCTCGATGGTGAACCCGGTGAAGCCGGCTTCAGCGATGGTCGGCACGTCCGGCGCGGCGGCGCTGCGCTTGTCGAGAATGGTGGCGAGCGCACGAACCTTGCCGTCCTTCACATGGGGAAGGCCGGTGCCTGAGGTCGCGACCATGACCTGAATGCGGCCGGTAATCAAGTCGGTGATCGCGGGCGGCTCGCCCTTGTAGGGAACGGGCGTGACGTCGAGATTGTTCGCCGCCACGATCGAGGCGAATGCCAGGCGGCCGGTGATGTTGCCGGAGCCGTAGGCGAGCTTGCCGGGATTGGCCTTGGCGTAAGCGAGCAGTTCCGTCAGGCTTTTAGCCGGAACGTCCTTGTTCACATAGAGGAAGAAATTGTAGCGGCCGATTTCGGTGATCGGCGTGAAATCAGTGGTGACATCGTAAGGCGGCGTCTTGCGCGTCGCGGGGACGCCGGACATCGCACTGTTGGTGGCGAGCATGATGGTATAACCATCCGGCGCGCTGCGCTTCAGTTCGGCGGCGGCGATCGAGCCGTCTGCGCCGGGCTTGTTGTCGATGACGATCTGCTGGCCGAGCTGCTTCGAGACGTTTTCGCCCAGCGTACGCGCGATCACGTCGGTGGACGAGCCTGCGGGGAAGTGGACGATCAGCCGGATCGGACGGGTAGGAAAGTCGGCAGCCATAGCCTGGCCGAGGCCCAGGGCCATGCACATCGTTATCAAGATCGTTCGCAAAACGGTTTCCTCCGCAAGGCTGAGTGTTGCTTTTACAGCCACTTAGGAAGTGGACCGTCCAATGAGTCAAATGATATATCTGCCCCGGATTAATCGATGACATCGAATGATTGAACTTAGACATCTGCGGTATTTTCTGGAGGTCGCACGCCATGAGCATGTCTCGCGCGCGGCCGATGCGCTGCATGTCACGCAGTCCACGCTGTCGCATCAGATCACTCAGCTTGAGGCGCTGCTCGGGACGCAGCTGTTCGACCGGATCGGGCGCGGGATCCAACTGACCGATGCCGGACGGACCTTCTCTGACTATGCACGGCGCGCGCTGGAGGAGGTGGACGAGGGGCAGTTTGCACTCGACGGCCTGCGCGACCTGGTGCGCGGGCGCGTCCGGATCGGCGCGATCCACACCTACAACACCACGCTGCTTCCCGCCGTGATCGCGGAATTCGCGCAGACCTATCCCGGTATTCATATCTCGGTTGAAGATCTGCCCGCGCCGGACATCGCGGCGCAGGTCGGCAGCGGCGCGCTGCATCTGGGCCTGTCATTCGCGACGCCGGGGCGCGCGGATGTCGAGGTGGAGCCGCTGTTCTCGGAGCGGTTGATGCTGGTGGTGCGGGACGATCATCCGCTGGCGCGGCGAAAATCCGTTTCCGCGCGGATGCTCGCCGGACTTCGGCTGACGGTGCAGACCGAGCGCTTCCTGTCGCGCCGGATCATTAATGCGCAACTCGGGACGTGGATTGCGGACAACATCTGGCTGGAGATGAGTTCGATCGACGCCATGCTCGAAACCATCCGCCTGCAGAGGCAGACGGCGGGGATCCTGTTCGAGCGTACCATCGATAAGGACAGCGGGTTGCGGCAGATCGAGATCGTCCAGCCGGGCGTGACCCGCACCGCGGCGATCATCTGGCGCAGCGGACGCGCGCGCAGCCGCGCAGCGGCCGAAATCGCTGCCGCCGTCCGGCGACATTGCAAGGCTGCCGGACTTTCAATGAAGCGTGCGGCGCGGCGCTAGCAGGCCACCGCGCCGCGATGTGCGTTACTCGATCTTGATGTCGGCGGCGGTGATGACCTGCTTCCAGCGCGCGACTTCCTCGCCCACGAAGGCCTTGAACTCTTCAGGCGAGGTGCCCATGGCGACGATGCCCTGCTGTTCGAGCTTCTTTTTCAACTCGGGATCGGCGAGGGCTTTCTTCGCTTCCGCGGCCATGCGGTCGACGATTTCCTTCGGCGTGCCCGCAGGCGCGATGATGCCCGCCCAGGTGCCCGAGGTGAAATCCTTCACGCCCTGTTCGATCAGGGTCGGCGTATCGCCCGCCGCCGGCACGCGCTCCTTCGACGCTACGCCGAGTGCCCGCGCATTGCCCGCGCGCACCTGCTCCATCAGCGGGCCGATGATGTCGAACATGACGTTGATCTGGCCGCCGACGAGATCCTGCAGCGCGCCCGCGGTGCCTTTATAGGGCACGTGCTGCAGGTTGATACCCTCGCGGTTCTTGAGCATTTCCATGGTCAGGTGCGCCGCCGCGCCGATGCCGCTGGAGGCGAAATTGAGCTGGCCGGGCTTCGACTTCGCCAGCGCGATGAATTCCTGCATGTTCTTGGCGGGGAGCGACGGCGTCGCGATCAGGATCAGCGGCGCGACGCTCATCAGCGAGACATAGGTGAAGCTCTTTTCCGTGTCGTAAGGCAGGTTCGCCTTGAGCGAGGGATTGACCGAATGCGCCGCGATCACGGTGCCGAAGGTATATCCGTCAGGCGCGGCCTTGGCGACGACATCGGTGCCGATCACGGCATTGGCGCCGGGCTTGTTCTCGATGATGATGCTCTGTCCGAGCGAGGCTGCGATCTTCTCCGAGACAAGGCGCGCCATCATGTCGGTGTAGCCGCCGGGGGTGTAGGGAACGACCATGCGGATCGGCCGGGTCGGCCAATTCTGCGCGGATGCGCTGCAGGTCGAGGCAGCAATGACGGCAAGCGCACCCAGCGCGCGGACGAGAGACTTCATTTTCGGCGTATTCCTTTCCCGGTGCGCGGTTTCCAGCCCTCCGGCCGGCCGCGGCTTTTGTTATCCGCGAATCCTACAACAGTCGGGAACAGGATGGAAAGATGCACACAGCCGAAGCCATGCGCGGCATGATGCGCGCGTCAGGGCGGATCAGAGCGGCGAGGCGAGCGGAGTTCGCTTCACGGTCTGCGCTGTCACCTGATAGTGTGTACCCATGTACAGGATCGCGGACCCAGTGAGGATCATGATCGCGATCACCAGCGCCAGACACATCTGCGTTTCATGTTTCTCGTCATCGAGATGAAGCCGCATGCGCGTCACTCCGCTCGCCTCCGGAATTAACAATACGCCCATGGCGAAAGCGTTCCAGCAGCAGGGCTGACGTATTTGCAGATGTTGATGTCGCGGATGTTGATGTGCGGTGCGGGAAGTCCATGGGACATCGCGCCGCGCCACAGCATGGCGCGGTTTGTGTCGCGTGAGACGCGCGTGAAAACCTCAGCGCTTGTCGAGGTTGCAGGTCCGCACGTTGCCGAAATCGCCGCCCTGCTGCCAGCATCCGGTGGTCTTGCAGGTCGCGAGCTTCGGCGAGCAGTGATCGGAGACGCAGCTTTTGTCGGCGGCATACTTGGTCTTGCAACGCGAGACGCAGGTGTTGAACGAGCCGCTGCAGGTCGCGGCCTCCGCAGGCGCAACCAGCGTGAGGGCCATGACAAAGGCGAGGGCCGCAGCGGAAATGATTTTTGTCATAATGCGTCTCCTGAAAATTGATTGGCTCTTATTGGCTCTCAATGGGCCGAGCTTAACTGAGTGGCATGACGTTACCACCACAAAGTGACGGGCACGCGAAGAAGACGGACGTCAACGCCCGTCCGGCTTCGCCATCCACGGCTTCGAAAGGATGTTTGTTCAGCGCCAGCCGAGCGCCGGAGCGACATGCTTCAGGATCGATTCAATGACATGAGCATTGTAATCGACGCCCAACTGATTGGGCACCGTCAGCAACAGCGTATCGGCCTCGGCGATGCCTTCGTCCGCCTTCAACAGGTCGATCAGCTTGTCCGGCTCCGCCGTATAGCCGCGCCCGAAGATCGCCTGCATGTCGGCGTCGATGAACCCGACCTGATCGCTGTCCTCGTTGCCGTTGCCGAAAAAGTCGCGGTCGCGGTCGTCCATCAGCGCGAAGATGCTGCGGCTCACCGAGACGCGCGGCGGGCGCGTGTGGCCCGCGTCCTTGTAGGCGTCGCGGTAGAGGCGAATTTGTTTCGCCTGCTGGACGTGAAACGGCTCGTTGGTCTCGTTCTTCTTCAATGTTGAGCTTTGCAGGTTCATGCCGAGCTTGCCCGCCCACTGCGCGGTCGCGTTTGAGGCCGCGCCCCACCAGATGCGGTCGCGCAGGCCTTCGGAATGCGGCTCAAGCCGGAGAAGTCCGGGCGGATTGGGAAACATCGGGCGCGGGTTCGGCTGCGCGAAACCCTTGCCGCGAATGATGTCGTAGAACACCTCGCCGTGGCGGCGTCCCATGTCGGCGTCGGTCTCGCCCTCAGCGGGCTGATAGCCGAAATAGCGCCAGCCCTCGATCACCTGTTCGGGCGAACCGCGGCTGATGCCGAGTTGCAAACGCCCGCCCGAGATGAGATCGGCCGCGCCCGCGTCCTCCGCCATGTAGAGCGGGTTCTCGTAGCGCATGTCGATCACGGCGGTGCCGATCTCGATCCTGCTGGTCCTCGCGCCGACAGCAGCGAGCAGCGGAAAGGGCGAGGCGAGCTGGCGCGCGAAATGATGCACGCGGAAATACGCGCCGTCCGCGCCAAGCTCTTCGGCGGCGACAGCAAGATCGATGGATTGCAGGAGTGTGTCCGAGGCCGAGCGTGTCTGCGAATGGGACGACGGCGACCAGTGGCCGAAGGACAGAAAGCCGATTTTCTTCATGGAGGCGGGGGACTCGTGCGTGGGCCGGTCCGCTCTAGATGGGGATGGGGAGAGTAGGAGGCAAGGTCACGAGAGCTTGAGTGATTGGGGTGACCGAAACGCTCTAGCCCAATGGAGCGAAGCGCAATGCGGGAGTGCGCAACACAGTCGTTCCCAGATTTCGCTACGCAATATCCGCGCTACTCTGGTTCGTTCTTTCTCGATGGACCGTCGTCAACATCGAAATCATAGTGTCCCTGATCTATCTTTCGTTGCGCCTCGCTGAAGTATTTCTCGGGAGGTGTCAAAGACGTGCTTCGTACTATATCCATCCGATCCATTAGATCGCTCAACACTCGCTGAGCTTCGTCCACATCTTGCAGCGAAGTAAGATTAGCGTTGATACGAAAGCGATCTTGTAAGACCTTATACTCTGCCGCAGCCCTAGCTAGTTCATCCACGCTTGTCTGTATTTTTAGCGCATCAGCCAGTGCCGGAAATAGGCTTGCTCCAAGGGCTAGCACAGCAATTACCCAATCTGGCCAAGCATTCTTCAGAACGGTGACGCCCGCGAGGCCCCCGAGTAATATGGGCAGCGCAACGAACAATTGCCTTTGAATTCGAACACGGCGCAACCAAGCGAAGAGCATAGTTGATGTATAAAGACAGGATTCAGATTGCCTCAGGCATTCCTTGATGATTTCCGCGCGACGTAATTCCATCACACGTGGATCGGAATCTGTGAGCCGAATATCTTCTGCCATTCCTCACCTGCAGCTTGGATTTCATCTCTGTATTCGTATTGCTCCGCCTTCACAGCGCGATTGTGCGCTGTCTCGGCTCGGCTAAACCAATCGTCACCTAGTCCGATATATTCGTAAGTCCCAGGCACGACGATATGCGAGTTTTTCTTGCCGCACAGATATTTTAGAAAGTCACGCGTCATCCAGTCATGATAAAACGGGCTACTTTGCTTGTATGGCCAACTCGACAAGAAATCGATTGCTAGCAATTCAATCCAAAAGGACTTTATCGGAACGCTACACTCGCGCTGCCAGGCCTTCATAAACTTCGTAAGAAATCTTGCGTTGCCATTTGTCTCGTTGTTGGCTTTTTTCATATTTTCTATTTCGGCAACGGCGTCGAATTCTTTGTATTTTCTGCCGTTGTTCGTGTCGCATATCCAGTACTGACCATTCGTCAGCGGAAATGCGGGGACGACTTCGACGTTAATTGTATTAAACCGGACGATTATTACCTGTCCGTCGGCACGCATTGCCGTGCTGGGGTATGTTTTTTCCAATACGCCCTTTATTTCTTGAAGTAGTGCGGACTGCTTGTTGCCGATATATTTTTCAAAGCGATGGTAAACGCTGGTAGGCAGTTCATATAGCAGATCAATATCTCGAGGAGGGCGCATGCGCGTTTGCTTGCCCCATGATCCGACTAGCATCGAGTTGCTGGTTTCGGACGACATCTCGTAGTAATTGGTGTTGAGGCATTTTGTTATGCCTTTGTGTTTTGTTGTTCCGTCAGATATTTGGTCGTTAGTCAGCCTTAAATTTGTGTCGAACTGCTTGAAGCGGGCTGTTACGCCATTCCATACCATGTCGGTCTCCCGGTTACTTCTTGCGATTGTAGGGAGATTGGTTGGTCGGCTTCAGAGAGATGCCCTCTTGGCAAGCTCGATTGCGAACCGCATTCTCGGTGCGCCCGAGATGCAGGCCAATAACACGCGTTGGCGTATTTTGACTGGCTTCTCGTCGAAGTTGTTTGACCTCAGAGGGGTTCCATTCGTTCCCGGAGTTGCGGGTATACTTTGGCATCAGACGTGCTCCATCTACGCGTATTAGGCGTTGGAAAACGTTGAGGCTCCGCTGGACGCCGGACTGCAGAATCGCTTAACTGCTCATGCCACTGAGAGGAAGCGTCTGCTTTCTCGATGCCCCCGTAAGTACCTCAACAGTGCTTCGCGGGTTCCAATGCCGAGGTTCGCCTCGGCATTGGTATTTCAGGCCGAACGAATCAGTTCTGCCTCATTTTAGGATATACCTCGATCATGCTTTGTTCGTTCTGCAAGCGGGTCCGTGTCAGCTTTTCCCCATCTTTTTGAATAAGCAAAAATGGCCGCTCAAAAGGGCGGCCATTTAGCTGTTTCTTTAATGCCTCACGAACACCCCGTCGTGCTGCCACACGTATCGCACTTCATGCACGTGCCGTTCCGCACCAGCGTGAAGTTGCTGCACTCCGTGCACATGTCGCCCTCGTAGCCGCGGGCTTTTGCTTCGGCGCGGCGCTCGGCCTTGGATGGCGCGGCCTGTGCCGCTGAGCCCGCTTTGCTCCACGCTTGCGCTTCCAGCTTTTCCGTCGGCGAGAGATCGCGCTCGGGCTCGGCCACTTTGAGGGCCACCGCGCCGTCCACACTGTCGCCCACATGTGCGCCCGAGAGCGCCGTCACCTTCGCGCCGCCCGCAGGCGCGCTGTCGTCGTTCGCCGTGATGGCCGCAGCGCCGCCGCGCATCACCACCAGATTATCCGTGCGTGAGCGGGTGAGGCCCTTCGACAGATACTTGGTTGCGCCGTGGGCTTCGGGCGCCTTGCCTTCTTCGACGCCCTTGCCGAGCGCGTCGAAGCCCATGTCGCTCGGATCGACATGTCCGAGATCGAAGCGGCCCATGTAGCTCACGGCCAGTTCGCGGAACACGTAGTCGAGGATCGAGGTCGCGAACTTGATCGAGTCGTTGCCCTGCACGGGGCCTGCGGGCTCGAAGCGGGTGAAGGTGAAGGCGTCGACATATTCTTCCAGCGGCACGCCGTACTGGAGACCCAGCGAGACGGAGATGGCGAAGTTGTTGACGAAGGAGCGCAGCGCCGCGCCTTCCTTGTGCATGTCGATGAAGATTTCGCCGATGCGGCCGTCATCGTATTCGCCGGTGCGGAGATAAACCTTGTGCCCGCCGACCACGGCCTTCTGGGTGTAGCCCTTGCGGCGATCCGGCATCTTCTCGCGCTCGCGCATCACCACGATACGCTCGACCAGCTTCTCGACGATCTTCTCCGACACCTGGGCGGTGCGTGCCGCCATCGGCTTGTCGTGGAACGCCTCGATCACGTCTTCGTCTTCGTCATCGTCGCTGATGAGCTGTGCATTCAGCGGCTGGCTGAGCTTCGAGCCGTCGCGATAGAGCGCGTTGGCCTTGAGCGCGAGTTTCCACGACAGCAGGTAAGCGGACTTGCAGTCCTCCACCGTGGCGTCGTTCGGCATGTTGATGGTCTTGGAGATCGCACCCGAGATGAAGGGCTGCGAGGCCGCCATCATGCGGATGTGGCTTTCCACCGACAGGTAACGCTTGCCGATCTTGCCGCAGGGATTGGCGCAGTCGAACACGCTGTAGTGTTCGGCCTTGAGGTGCGGCGCGCCTTCCACCGTCATCGCGCCGCAGATGTGCACGTTGGCGGCTTCGATCTCGCGCTTGGTGAAGCCGAGCGCGGCGAGCAGGTCGAAGCCCGGCGCGTTGGACGCTTCCGGATCGATCTTGAGCGTATCGCGCAGGAAGTCTTCGCCCAGCGTCCACTTGTTGAAGGCGAACTTGATGTCGAAGGCGGTCGGCAGCTGCTTCTCGATCTTGTCGAGGGCTTCATCGGTGAAGCCCTTGGCCTTCAGGGTCGAGCGGTTGATGCCCGGCGCCTGACCGAGCGAGCCGTGACCGACAGCGTAGGCTTCGATCTCGGCGATCTCGCTTTCGGGATAGCCGAGGGCGCGCAGCGCTTCGGGGACTGCGCGGTTGATGATCTTCCAGTAGCCGCCGCCAGCGAGCTTCTTGAATTTCACCAGCGCGAAGTCCGGCTCGATGCCCGTGGTGTCGCAGTCCATCACGAGGCCGATGGTGCCGGTCGGCGCGACCACCGTGGTCTGCGCGTTGCGGTAGCCGTGCTGCTGGCCGAGGTCGAGCGCCGCATCCCAGATCGCCTTGGCGCGGGTCACGATGTCGCCCTGCGGGCAGCTTGCGTGATCGAGCGGCACCGGATTGACGGCGAGCGCTTCATAGCCCGTCGCTTCGCCGTGCGCGGCGCGGCGATGGTTGCGGATCACGCGCAGCATGTGCGCGGCGTTCTTCTTGTAGCCGGGGAAGGGGCCAAGCTCCTTCGCCATTTCAGCCGAGGTGGCGTAGCTCGTGCCGGTCATGACGGCGGTCAGCGCGCCGCAGAGCGCGCGGCCTTCCTTCGAGTCGTAGGATAGACCCATGGTCATCAGCAGGCCGCCGATGTTGGCATAGCCGAGGCCCAGCGTGCGGAATTCGTAGGAGAGTTCGGCGATCGCCTTCGACGGGAACTGCGCCATCATCACCGAGATTTCGAGCACGACCGTCCACAGGCGGCAGAGATGCTCGTAGGCTTCGACGTCGAAGCGGCGGGTCTGCGTATCGTAGAAGGTCAAGAGGTTGGCGGAGGCGAGGTTGCACGCCGTGTCGTCGAGGAACATGTATTCCGAGCACGGATTGGACGCGCGGATGTCGCCGCTGGCTTTACAAGTGTGCCAGTCGTTCATGGTGGTGTTGTAGTGCAGGCCGGGATCGGCGCTCGCCCACGCGGCGTAACCGATCTTCTCCCACAGGTCGCGGGCCTTGATGGTCTTCGTCACCTTCTTGTTGGTGCGGCCGATCAGATTCCAGTCGCCGTCGGTTTCCACCGCGCGCAGGAAATCATCCTTCAGCGAGACCGAGTTGTTCGAGTTCTGGCCCGCAACGGTCAGGTAGGCTTCCGAATCCCAATCGGTGTCATAGGTGTCGAACGAGATGTCCTTGTAGCCCTGCTTGGCGAACTGCATCACGCGCTTGATCAGGTTGTCCTGCACCAGCGCGCGGCGGGCCAGCTTGATTTCGCGGCGCAGCGCCGGGTTCTTCTCGGGATCGAAGCAGTCGTCGCCTGAACCTTCGCAGTTCACGCAGGCCTTCATGATGGCCTTGAGGTGCTTCTGGTTGATCTTGGAGCCGGTGACGAGCGCGGCGACCTTCTGCTCCTCCTTCACCTTCCAGTCGATATAGGTCTCGATGTCCGGATGATCGGCGTCGACCACGACCATCTTGGCCGCGCGGCGCGTGGTGCCGCCCGACTTGATCGCGCCCGCAGCGCGGTCGCCGATCTTGAGGAAGCTCATCAGGCCGCTTGAGCGGCCGCCGCCCGAAAGCTTTTCGCCTTCGCCGCGCAGGCGCGAGAAGTTGGAGCCGGTGCCCGAGCCGTATTTGAACAGGCGCGCTTCGCGCACCCACAGGTCCATGATGCCGCCTTCGTTGACGAGGTCGTCGTCCACGCCCTGAATGAAGCAGGCGTGCGGCTGCGGATGTTCGTAGGACGATTTGGATTTGGTCAGCTTTCCGGTCTTCCAGTCCACGTAGTAGTGGCCCTGGCCGGGACCATCGACGCCGTAAGCCCAGTGCAGTCCGGTGTTGAACCACTGCGGCGAGTTCGGCGCGACCATCTGCTTGGCGAGCATGAAGCGCAGTTCGTCGTAGAACGCTTTGGCGTCTTCTTCCGAGGAGAAGTACGAGCCCTTCCAGCCCCAATAGGTCCAGCAGCCGGCAAGGCGGTCGAACACCTGCTTGGCGGAATGCTCGCCGCCGATCCGCTCGGATTCGGGGAGCAGGGCGAGAGCTTCGGTATCCGGCACCGAGCGCCACAGCCACGAGGGGACGGTTTCTTCCTCGACCTTCTTCAGGCGCGAGGCGACGCCCGCCTTGCGGAAATACTTCTGCGCCAGAACGTCGGAGGCGACCTGCGACCAGAACTCCGGCACTTCCACGTTCTCAAGGCGGAACACCACCGAGCCGTCGGGATTGCGGATCTCGCTTGTCGTCAGTCTGAAATCGATCGCGGCGTAGGGTGACTGATCGGCTTTGGTGTAGCGGCGTTCGATGCGCATGGTAGTGCCCCGTCCTTTGCCGGCGCTCCCGTCCCTTGACGGTAAGCCGGAGATTTCAAATTGCGAACCGGTTCGTTCGCTTGTGTTTGCCGTTCACGTCGTCCCGGTTCGGGTTCGAAGCCGCGGCCTGTTAACTCTGGCGGGCACGATCCGGTCCCCAAACCGGTCTTGCCCGAACGCCCCAAACTCGCCTTATGCGCCGCGGTTTGCCGCGGTTTCGCCATTACGTTTGCCGTCTTCGGCGGCCGTATTGCCGGTCGGCAAATGGTCACCCGCCGGTCCGGTCCGCTCCTGGAAAAAGAGCAGACAAATCCACGTCCCGTGGCCTCGACCGGCCTGACGGAGATGTCTGTTTGACCCTTTTCGGGAGGTGCCCGGCGAGACTGAAAACCCCCGCGCCGAACAATCCCAAAGCTAGGCCGACTCCATCCAGCCCGTCAAGGATTAGTGTCGAAATCTGAATCAAACACTAAATATGGTGGAAAATGCGGATTTCCAGCGGAATGAGACATCGCCGGTTAGGCTCGCAGTGCGGGAAGTATCGGTGAGTCCTTGTGGATTCGGAAGCCGAAATCTCACCGCTTTGTGAGTTCCTCCAAAGTTTGTCGCGAGCCTCCAAAATCGCGTCTTTGCTATGCGCTCATTCTGCGGTTTTCGGGTGGATTGCGTGACACATGCGTGGTCTTTCTCCCCGTCATCCACACGGTGTGAATTGCGAGTCGACCGTGTAGACATGCGAGTCGAAGGACGAACCTGTGGATAGCCGCACACCAGCCGATGCATTGACCGAAACGTCCGCCGGCGAGAGCGCGGCCGCTCAGCGGCGCGCCCGGACGATCGGTTATCTGTTGCTGGTGGCGACATCGGTCGGCTGGGGACTGAACTGGCCGGTCACCAAGCATCTGCTGTCGGAATTGCCGCCGCTCTCGGTGCGCGGCGTGTCTGGCATTGTTGGTGCCGCTCTGCTCGCTGTGCTCGCCGTTGCATTTCGCCAATCGCTGAAAGTGCCGCGTGCGCAGTGGCCGCGGCTGGTGCTGCTGTCCGGCCTCAACGTCACCGCCTGGATGGCTTTGATGGGCCTCGCGCTGGTTTACCTGCCGGCGAGCGAAGCGGCGGTGATGGCTTATTCGATGCCGGTCTGGGCATCGGTGCTGGCCTGGCCAATTCTCGGCGAGCGGATTTCACTGATGCGCGTGGTCGCGATGGCGATGGCGATTGCTGGTCTGGTCGTGCTGATGGGCGGGGGCGGCATCGCTGCGAGCTACGCCAAGCTGCCGGGCATTCTGCTTGCGTTAGGCGGAGCTTTCCTGTTTGCGGTTGGCACGGTGTTCGGAAAGCGATGGCCATTGACGTTGCCGCCGTTGACTTCGGCGGTCTGGCAGATCCTGATCGGCTGTTTGCCGGTCGCCATACTCGGTCTTGTGATTGAGCAGCCCCACTTTACAGCGCTGTCACCGCTCGGCTGGACGCTGTTTGGCTATTCCATCGTGGTGCAGTTCTGTGTCGCTTACGCATGCTGGTTCGCAGCGCTTCAACGCCTTCCTGCGTCTGTTGCTGCGATTGGAACGCTGCTGGTCCCGGTGATCGGCGTGCTGGCATCTGCCGCAGCGTTGGGCGAGCCACTGGGAATCGCGAAAGTCGCTGCATTGGCTTTCACGATTGCAGGCGTCGTGCTGGCATCGCGCTCCTAGCAGTCTTCTCAGTTCTCAATCCGCGCAGGAAAGGCCCGTAAAGAGGTCCATTGTTGGGCGTTGTGTTGCAATTGCAACAGAAACCGGAACCGCCGCCTGATAGGTTCCCGCTTAATCCAAAGGGCGATCAACGCCCATGGGTGAGTGGGGCTGACGGTAGCGTCGATGCGGACAAAAGTTGCGTTGGGTGATTGCGGACCGGCCTTAGCGACGAGGCGATGGCTGCTTGCTCTTGCGGTATTTGGCTGCGGAATGGTTTCGTGCGAAGCGCATGCGCAGTTCGCCTGCGTCGGGACGCTCGGCGCGGGTGATGTCACCTGCACGAATACCGGCACGACGGCCGTTCCGTTTCTTCAAGATCAACTCGGCGCGTTCAATCTGACGACCACCAGTTCGGTTGCGAGCAACGGCATCACCACGACCAGCGTTGACGGCAATGTCACGGCGACGAATTCCGGCAACAATGCCGATATGCTCGAGACATCAGCCAGCGGTCTCGGCAATGCGACATCAAACAATTCGGGCTTGATCGGATCGTATATCTACACGCTGACCGGGAGCGGCAATGCTACGACCAACAACTCGGGAACCGTAGCGCAGGATATTACGACGATGGCGCAGGACGGGGGCAACGCGCTGACGAACAACTCGGGCGTCGCCGATGCACTTACAACCTACGCCATAACTTCGGGGCCACTTCGAGGCTCGGCAACGACAATCAATTCCGGCTTTGTCGCCGACGGGATCCTCACATCGGCGAATGGCGGGGGAGATGCCATTACCCGAAACTCCGGAACGGTGGTCGGAGAACTGAGGACGTTCACCAGCAATGGCGGAACTGGTTCGGGTGGTGGCAATGCAACCTCGATCAATTCAGGTACGGTTGACTCAATCTCCAACATCACTAACGACGGCGGCAATGCGACGGTCATCAACAGCGGCCGTATCTTGTTCGCTGCGGGGTGCTGCGGTCCTACGCCGAACGGCATTTTTAATGTGTCTGCAAATGGCGGTGATGCGACGACAGTCAACGTCGGCACGGTGAATGGGGGAATCTATACGCTAACCGGATTGACCAGCGGCGGCGGCAATTCAACGCTTCACAATTACGGGACAGTCACGGGCGATGTCGCTGTCATCGCAGGTGCCAGTAGCGGCGGACCGGGAAATGCGACTTTCAATAATTACGGCACGATCTACGGCGATTTCGTGGGGGTCACCGTTGGTGCCTGGGATGGAAAAACCACCGCTTATAACGCAGGGCGCATTCTCGGCGGGATCAGGTTGGGAAACACGGTTGGCGGCTCGGTCACATTCAGCAATGCCGGGTTGGTCGACGGGACGTATGGTCCGTTTCCCACCGGAGTGGCTGTCGACTTGTCGCGTGGCGATCCGTCCATTCCAACCACACTCAATATCCTGCCGGGATCGCGCATCATTGGTCAGATCGGACTGAATGGCGATATCACGGATCCGTCTGCTGTCGGCACCCGGGTTAACATTCTTGGCGGCCACGACATCTCATCCGTGCTCACGTTCGGTGGAGGTTGTGTTTGCGGCAACGGTCTCCTTGACACCGGGTCCGTCGTCAATGTCACCGGCGGTGCGCCTTACGTTATCAATGGCGATACCGTTGCTATTCTTGACCCGACGTCTTTCGCGGCTGCGGATCGCAATGTGGTCGATGTGACACGCACTATCTCGTCTCTGGTTACGAGCCGTCTTACCAATCCCGCGCCGATCAGTGGCAACGGATCGAATGCGATGGGCTTTGCGCCGTCCGGCAACGTTGCGCGGGATATGGCCAACGATGCTTTCTCCGGGATTTCCACGCTCGCCTATGCGAACAATGACCGCGTTCTGCTGAGTAATCCGAATTACACGGCGGCGGACGGGACGAGCATCTGGGCGCAGGGGTTCGGCGGTCAACGCGTTCAGCGCGCGGATGCCCCGACACTGCGCTCGGTGAATAATTTTTATGGCGGCGTGCTCGGCATCGACAAGACGGTGCAACCCGGTTTGCGGCTCGGCGGGTTCATCGGGGGCGGCGCGATCAAGTCCAACATCGATCTGAATTCCGGTAACACGTCGAGCGACATCGGTTTCGGTGGCATCTACGGCCGTTATGCGATGGGGCAGGCATTTCTCGATTTCTCACTGCTCGGTGGCTACAGCAGCAACGATGTGAAGCGCACGCTCGCCAACAACCTCGTGCCGGGTGGGTATGAGTACGCAAGCGGCAAATATAACGGCTGGTTTGTCAGCCCCGAAGTCGCTTACGGTTTTCAGCGGGCGCTCGGGTATAATCTGACGCTGACGCCGTCTGCGCGGGTGCGCTATCTCGCGGCTGGTTTCGGAGGATATCAGGAAACCGGTTCGTCGGCGAACCTCTCGGCCGGCTCGCGCGTGTCACATAATTTCGAGGAGCGTAGCGAGTTCAAATTGACCCACACCACGCAGGCGACGTCCTCGGAGCAGCTTCAGTTGAGTGGCACTGTCGGTCTGGTGGCCCTGCAGCGCGTTGGCGATAGCAACGTCAACACCGTCTTGCTGGGTCAAAGCCTGGCTTTCGCGACTCCGGGCAGTGGAAACATTGTCGGCTTTTATGCCGGGGCCGGCTTCGATTGGCGGAATGCTTCGGGCATCTCCATTTTCGGAGCAACCGAATTCACCGCAATGTCGGATCAGAGTCAGACCATCACAGGCCGCGGCGGCGTGAAGGTTGCGTTCTAAAGCTCCAAAGAAAAACGGCGGCACATCTGCATGTACCGCCGTTTCTGAAATGAGATCTGTCCGGGGTTACGGGCAGGGATACCGGTTGCCGTCGTAATTCAGATATGTGCCTGATGCCGGATCGTAGGAGCGATATCGCTGCATGCAGTAAGCGACATCATCGCCACCATAAACTGGAGCCGGCCGCACATAGTAGGCAGGCGGAGGAGGGGCGTAATAGCCCGGACCGTAATAGGCGGGACCGGAGCCTGCCGCGATCGCGCCGCCGATCAGCGCACCTGCCGCCAGGCCGATGCCCAGACCCGCTGCGGCGCCGCCGCCGCGATAATATCCGCGCCGCCGGTACTGAACCTCTGTGACCAGCGAATTGCTTGTGTTGGCATGAGCCGCAACCACAGACTGACCTGTCAGGGGAGCGGCGTTGCTGGATGAGATTGCAGCCATCGGAAGCGTCAACGCGATTGCTGCGACCGCGCATCCGTATCTCAAGGTGATCATGATTTCCTCATTGAAGCCCGCATCGATCACTCTGAATTGGGAGGCCGCGCGGGATGCGCCGCTTCCATTCAGGGAACCGTAATGTTCGTGGGGATTCAGGCGCTTCTGGGGCGGTTCCGCACTCGGAACACGCCCCGGAAGTCGTCTGGTTAACCGCGTGGGCTTACGGGCAAGGGTAACGGTTGCCGTCGTAGTTCAGATAGGTACCCGAGGCGGGATCGTAGGATTTGTACCGCTGGGCACAGTAGGCCGCATCGCTGTCGGATGCCGGTACGGCAGCATACTGTCCGTCATCTACATAGCCATCCGGTGCGTAGGCGTATGAGTCATCGTAATAGTATGGATCGCTATAATAATACGACGAGCCGAGAGCGCCGAGCGCCAGTCCGGCACCAAAGCCATAGCCGGGACCGCGCCAATGCCGTCCGCGCCAATGCCGGTTTCCATTCCACTGCCTGCCGCCGCCAAGCTGAGCGACCGGCCGCCAGGAACGATTGGTGGACAGGGCTCCCACACCAGCTCCTGCTATGGCAGCACGTCCGAAGTTGTTGCCACCGAAATTCCCGACGCGCGGACCGCCGCCGAAACTCGGGCGTGCCGCAAAGTTTCCGCCGCGGAATCCGCCGCCAAAGCTAGGACGCGCGGCAAATCCGCCACCACGAAATCCACCGCCGCCTCCGCCGCGGAATGCAGCGCCTCCACCACCTCCACCGCGGGAAAATCCGCCGCCGCCCGGACGGGCGTCAGCGACCGATGAAGCGAGAGCTGGGGCAATTGCGAGCAGGGCTGCTGCGCCGATAACCTTGAGATTGATCATTGTTCGAACTCCGATGAACTTCATTAAAGAACGGAAGCCAAACTCGGATGTTCCGCGCTTTCCAAAGTTTCACGCTGAGACTTGCACGCGCCAGCCCAATGCAGCATGAACGGAATGCGCCTAAACGGTGTCAGCGTGACACGGAATGGTGATCGGGCACCAGCGAGGGTGGCGATCGTTCGCTGTGATGGCGCTGTCCGCGTGCGACAAACTCCTGCCGGGTTCGCGGGAGCGCTTCGGGATATTCTGCCTGCAGATAGGCGATCAGCTTTTCCCGCACGTCGCAGCGCAAGTCCCACGCTGCGGGTGCGCTTCGCGCACTGAGCAATGCGCGCAATTCGATGGTGTGGTCCTTGGCGTCGCTGACTTGAAGCACCACGACACGGCCATCCCACAGCGGCGAGGCCCGCGCCACCTCCATCAGCTTCTCGCGAACTTTCTCGACCGGCACGGTGTAGTCGACATAGAGAAACACCGAGCCGATCAGCGCGGATGTTTCCCGCGTCCAGTTCTGAAAAGGTTTTTCGATAAAGTAACTCAGCGGCACGACCATGCGGCGCCAATCCCAGAGCTTGATCACGACATAGGTCGTGGTGATTTCCTCGATGGTGCCGTATTCGCCTTCAAGAAAAACGACATCGTCGAGACGGATTGGCTGGGCTACGGCGATCTGCACGCCGGCAATCAGGTTTGAGAGCAGGGGGCGTGCCGCCAGACCGATCGCGAGGCCGGCGACACCGGCGGATGCAAACAGGCTAACGCCGTACTGCCGCACCTCTTCGAAGCTCATCATGGCGGCCGCGACAGTCATGATGACGATCAGCGTGTCCGCGGCGCGCTTGAGGATGCCGATCTGTGTGACGTGCTTGCGCGCCAGCAGATTGTCTTCGGCGTCGAGGCTGAAGCGCCGCAGATAAATTTGCGATCCGATCTGAACGGCGATGAGTGCTGTCCATCCCAGCAGCGCAATAAATGACACACTGAGGATGTTGCCGAACAAGACAGCGGCGGTCTCTCCGATCGGCGCGACACCGACCACAAGTTTGAGCGCCAGAACGATCAGAGCCAATTGGAGAGGCCCCTTACTGCGCGTCAGCAGCGACCGGGTTTTGGGATGACGGACACCAAGCGTATTCCGGATGGTGTGCACGATCAGCGCGTGGGCAATCAGCGCGACAACGATTCCTCCCGCGACGAGCGCGGACGCGGCCAGCCAGTCAGGCAACCGCAGAAGCGTGTGCAGGATTTCTGCATAGCTGTATTTGATAGCCTCAAGCATTCGGGGAATCCGGGGAACTGCGTGCTGGACCACATCAACGCGCAGGCCGGAAAGAGGTTCATGCATTGCACCAAGTTGCTGTTGGTGCTGGACAATTGGCCCGCGCAGTGGCATCAAAAAGCCCTCCTGCGGCCTTTATGCCCAAATTCGGATTCGCGCCATGAAGCTGTTTTTCCTGCGTTTTTTCACGTGGTGGAGCGGGTCGACCTTCGGCACGCAGCTATGGACCCGCCGGTTTGGTGAAGTTGTCGGGCAGGACGAGAGCGGAAATACCTATTACCGGACGCGTGGCGGCAAGATCGACCCGACGCTGGGCTTTGAGCGCCGGTGGGTGATCTACAATGGTTACGCTGAAGCGACGCGGGTGCCGCCGGCATGGCACGGTTGGCTCCATCATACGGTGGATACGCCTCCGACCGAGGTCGACTACAAGCCGCGCGAATGGGAGAAGTCTCACCGTCCCAACATGACTGGCACGCCGGCCGCTTACCGCCCCTCCGGTTCGACGCTCGCCAGTGGCCGACGTCCGAAAGCGACGGGCGACTATCAGGCCTGGACCCCCGGACAATAACGCCGCCACTGCAGGGGCTAGGCCGCGCCCTTTCCCCGCCGTATTCGGCGTGTTAACCCACAGATGCCGAGGCCCATTGTCTGTAAAATGGCGCGTAACCGATTCGGTTGAGTCGCTGATTGGGGCCGGATCATTTTGAGATCATGAACGTGATCGTTCCGACAGGTGTGGAGCACGATGTTTTCCGGAAGCCGCTTCGCATGTCATCGCATCGTGCTTTCGTGAAGTTGCACCCGATGCTCCGGATCGCCACGACAACAGCTTTCGCAAGCCTGATCGCGACATCGCTGATCTCGCTTGTGACACCTGTCCATGCCCAGATCGGCAACATCTTTTCTGACCGGCCGCGCCCGCCGGCCAATATCCAGCGCGGCGAACCGATTCAGGAGCCCGAGGAAGAGGAGGTCCCGGACCTGCCGCCGCAGGGCCGTCTGCTTCCGACGCCGAACCGCCAGTTGCCGCCGGGGCAGGGCGCTCCGCCGCCCGCCAACGTGCAGAGCCAGCCGCTCCCGCCGCCGCCCGGCTCAGCGCAACCAGCACCGAATGCTGCAACCGTTAATCCGCTTCCCGGTTTACCGCCCGGGCAAAAGCAACCGCGCGGCGCACCGCCGTCACCCGCGACCCTGCAGCCGGGCGACGAAGTCGTCACCGAGCCGCCCGCGCAGAAGATCGTCAACAAGCAGGCGGTGTTTGCGGGCCTCGACAAGATCACCGGACGCATCATCAAGTTTGATGCGGAGATGGGCGAAACCGTTCAGTTCGGCGCGTTGCGGGTCAAGCCTCAGGCCTGCTACACGCGGCCGTCGACGGAAGCCGCCAACACCGATGCGTTCGTCGAAGTCGATGAAATCACGCTGCAGGGTGAGGTCAAGCGGATTTTCTCCGGCTGGATGTTCGCGGCCAGTCCCGGCCTGCACGGTGTCGAACATCCGATTTACGACATCTGGCTGACCGACTGTAAAGGGCCGTCATCAACCGTTGCGCAGCAGGAGGCACCCAAGGCAGCCGCGCCTCCGCCGCCGCCTCAACAGCAGCCGAAGCGTCCGGCAAAGCAGCCTGCGCGGCCTTTGCCGCCGCCCAATCCGTTTCCTCCGTTCCAGCGATAATGCGCGGGGCGGTCTAGGCCTGCGCCAGAAATGCCAGTGCTTCCGCGCCTGTCACAGACCGATCTGCGGGGAGAGCGAAAAAGTCGCCATGCCCGGTGATTGCATCGTCGAGCATTGCCCGATAGCGCCGCCGGGAAACTTCAACGGCACCAAAGCTGCGCAGATGATCGGTCACGAACTGCGTGTCGAGCAGCACGAAACGGCCTGCGATCAAGCGGGCCACCAGATGAACCAGCGCGACCTTCGAGGCGTCGCGCTCGGTGTGAAACATGCTTTCACCGAAGAATGCGCGGCCAAGGCTGACGCCATAGAGGCCGCCGACCAAATCGCCGCCGCGCCAGACTTCGACGCTGTGGCAATGACCGATCTCGTGCAATGACGTGTAGAGATCGCGGATGCGTCCATTGATCCAGGTGTCATCGCGGCCGGGCTGCGGCGCGGCGCAGCCTGCGATTGTCTGCTTGAACGCCGTATTGACCGTGACACGGAAGCTGTCCGATCGGACTGTTCGCGCAAGGCGCGACGCAACGCGAAAGCCGTCAAGCGGGATGATGCCGCGGTTCTCCGGCTCGACCCAGAAAATTGTGGGATCGTCGACGCTTTCCGACATTGGGAAAATGCCGCAGGCATAGGCGCGCAGCAGGACACTGGGCGTAATCTCGGAGGAGGCGGTGTCGCGCGAACTCATGCGCAATCTTAGCAGGTTACGCCACTTCGCGCGACCGTCAGGCCGCTCCGGCCACTTGTCCCGTCTCCCGTTGCAAAGCGCTCCCAAGTTTCAGCACAATGCGCGTTCCGGAGTGGGATGGATCGCGTTCTGCCCTGGTTCCCAGCTTGGTGGCCATGGCGGTGACGATGCGTTGGCCCATGCCGGTGGATCGGGGGTTCTGCTTGACCTGCAATCCAACGCCATCGTCAGAGATCGAGAGTTCAAGCCCATCCTTGCAGGATAGCAGATCAACATGGATCGGGCCCGCGCCGTCTGGATAGGCATACTTGACGGCATTCATCACCAGTTCGTTGACAATGATGCCGATTGCGACCGCGCGATCCGGATCGATTTCAACCGGCTCCGCCTTGAGCGTAAGGCGTGACATTCGGTTGCCTTCGGCCGACCGCCGCAAATCCTCGAGCAGGGCTTCGAGATACTGATTCAGCATCACCGTCTTCAAGTCCTGCGAGGTGTAAAGGCGGCGATGGACTTGTGCCACGGCAGCGACGCGGCCCATCGCGTTGGTGAGCGCGGCCTTCACATCGTCGTCCGTTGCGGAGTTTGCCTGGAGATGAAGCAGTGACGCAATGATCTGCAAGCTGTTGCCGACGCGGTGGTTGACTTCGCGAAGCAAAACTTCCCGCTCCGCAGCCAGCGCCGCGTAGCGGTCGCGCGATGCGTGGACTTCCGCCTCGGCATCGTCGCGCGCCTTGCGCACCAATGACTGCTCGATCGCTCCTTTGGCCGCGACGTCGAGCAGGGCGAGAAATTCACCCTGCGTGTCCTTGACCAGATAGTCCGCAGACCCAGCCTTCAGGGCGGTGATTGCGATTTTGCTGTCCTGTGATGCAGTGACAAAAATCACAGGCGGCGCATTCGGTATTTTCTGGATTTCGGCAAGTGTCTCGAGGCCATCGAGGCCGGGCATGTGCTGGTCCAGCGCCACGACATCAATGCCACCCTGCTGGATACGTGAAAGACCGCTTGCACCATCCGGCGCATGCTCGACCGTAAAGCCCTGACGTCTTAACCCACGCTCGACCAGCCGCGCGAGACCGGCATCGTCGTCAATGTACAAAAGAAGGGGCGTTGCGGGTTTCATGTTGTGACAGGGGGAACCTTGATGACTGAAAAGAAAAGCCCCAGCTGACGAATGGCGTTGGCAAAGCTTTCGTAATTGACCGGCTTGGTAATGTAGACGTTGCAGCCCAGTTCGTAGCAGCGCTTGATTTCCTGTTCGTCGTCCGTGGTTGTCAGCACGACGACGGGCGCGCATTTGACGTGCGCGTTCTCCTTGATCCGCTTGAGAATATCGATTCCGGTCATATCGGGAAGATTGAGGTCCAGCAGAATCAGTAGCGCCTGATCCTTGTGTTCGGCACCTGAGCCATCCTTGCCGAACAGATACTTCACCGCATCGCTACCGTTCGTAAACGGCAAGATTTCGTTGTTGACGCCTGAGCGCCGGATGTTGCGCTCGATCAGACGGGCATGACCCTCGTCGTCCTCGATCATGACGATTTTGACTGGCAGGCTCATACTTCTTTTCCTTGAGTTCCGAAATTCCACTGTGCGGGCAGGGTTACCGTGAACGTGCTGCCTTTGTGAAGTTCTGAAGAGACATTAATCGTGCCGCCCATGCGGCGCACCAGGGCGCGGACGTGGGCAAGGCCGATGCCTTGTCCCTGTTGATCCTGAATTCCAGCCCGGCGAAAGAGATCGAATATCCGCTGGTGATCCTTCGGGTCGATGCCGCGTCCGTTGTCCGTGACTTCGAAGATAACAAAACCGAGCTTGGGGCGGCCCTTGATCAGGATGTCGCCCGGCACACCCGGCTTGAGATATTTGAGAGCATTATCAACCAGATTAGAGAAGATTTGTTCCATCGCCAGGCGGTCACTGACGATATTCGGAAGCGGCTCGACGCGAATTTGCGCGTCAGCCTCAGACGCCTGGTGAGCAACGGACGAGATAATGGTCTCGATCAACTCCCGCGTATCGATCGGCACGGGATGGAAATCGCGACGGCCTTCGCGCGTCAGGTTGAGAATGGCGGAAATCAAGCGATCCATTTTGCCGATCGACGACTTGATGAAGCCGAGGGCCTCCGAAAAGTCTTGCGATAGCTGCTTGTCTTCCTGTTGAAGCTCCGGCGCAGCGCCCGGATCGGTATCCTTGATGACCTCGGGGACAGACGAGGTTGTTGACGCCGCGCGGCTGTATTTTGCAATGCGCGTGAAGATGTCGTTACGCAATTCCTCGAGTTCGCTCGTGAAGCCCATGATATTCACAAGCGGAGAGCGAAGATCGTGGCTCACAATGTAGGCGAAGCGCTGGATCTCTTCGTTAGCTTCCCGAAGGTCAGCGGTTCGTGTCTCTACCGTCGCTTCGAGATTAATGTTGTTGTCGCGCAATTGCTGTTCAGCTTGGTCACG
Source organism: Afipia sp. (assembly GCA_017308595.1). Classification (GTDB taxonomy): domain Bacteria; phylum Pseudomonadota; class Alphaproteobacteria; order Rhizobiales; family Xanthobacteraceae; genus Afipia. The sequence continues at coordinate 29,143 of JAFKER010000014.1, read as the reverse complement.
CGCGCGCGTTGATCGCCGGACCAGAAAAAGTGAAGCTCCCGCCAAAAGCAACACAAGGCCCGAACCGGCGCTTGTGACCACCGCTGCGAGGGACTGGCTGGTGTCTGCTGCGACTGTGCGTGCGTTGAAAAGTCGTTCTTCTTCCTTGCGCATGGCCGCGGCAATCTCGCCGACGCGCTCGACAGCGGCGTTACTGCCATCACGCAACATCGCAACGCCGCCGGGAATGTCGTTTCGTCTTACAAACTCGATGGCCTTTGCAAATTCGGCCAACCGCATTGTAATCGCCGCCCGCAACTGTTTGGTGTTGTCGATCTGAAGCGAACTGTCTGTGGTGAGGTTCGCAAGTCGTTCCATGGCGGGCGGGATGCGCTCGACGGCAGCCTCATGCTCGGCCAGAAACTTTGGCTGCGAGGTCAGAAGGTAACCTCTGGCGGCGCTTTCGGCGCGCCTGACATCAAGCAGGACGGTCGAAATCTGGTTTTCCACTTCGACGGTATGAACCACCCACCGGCTGTCATCCCGCGCCCTGTTGACCAGGACGATGGAAATGACGCTGATGGCGGCCAGCACCAGAAACCCCGCTGACAACAGGGCAATCTGCCAAAGCGTGCGCCGTCGGGCCGCGTCCCGCGTCACCTGAGTCCCGTGCTGTTTCGGGAACGGATAAATTGCCGAGAATTCAAATTGCTACCCCAAGATCCGTACAGATAACGGATGTTCAGGATAATGCGCAAACAGGTATTTAGTTCCATCAATGGAACTAAATCAGAGAAGGCTTTTAAGAGGACTTTGTGTCGCCAGCCGCGAGATAATGCTCAAGCCAATGGATGTGGTAATCGCCATCGATAATGCTGGGCTCCCGGACCAGTCCCCGGAACAGCGGCAGGGTGGTCTCGACGCCGTCCACCACCATTTCATCAAGGGCGCGGCGTAACCGCATCAGGCATTCACCACGGGTCTTGCCGTGGACAATGAGCTTGCCGACCAGCGAGTCGTAATAAGGCGGGATCACATAACCCTGATAGACAGCGGAATCGATCCGCACGCCAAGCCCGCCGGGGGGGTGATACTGCAGGATTTTGCCGGGTGAAGGCCGGAAGGACACTGGATTTTCGGCGTTGACCCGGCATTCGATTGCATGACCGTTGATGACAATCTCATCCTGCGTGCAAGGCAAGTCGCCGCCGGCTGCGACGCGGATCTGCTCGATCACAAGGTCGATTCCGGTGATCATCTCGGTCACTGGATGTTCGACCTGAATGCGCGTGTTCATTTCGATGAAATAGAACTCGCCATCCTCATAAAGGAACTCGATTGTACCGACGCCGAGATACTGCATCTCGCGCATCGCCTTGGCGCAAGTCTCGCCGATCTTGGCGCGCGCAGCAGCGCTCAGAATAGGCGAGGGGCCTTCCTCCCAGACCTTCTGGTGACGGCGCTGCAGCGAACAATCGCGCTCGCCAAGATGGATCGCACCGCCCCGGCCGTCACCGAGAATCTGGATTTCGATGTGACGTGGCTTGCCGAGGTACTTCTCCAGATAGACCGATCCATCACCGAACGCTGCCTTGGCTTCGTTGCTGGCGGTCGACAACGCGAGCAGCAGATCGGCTTCGGTAGGAGCGACCTTCATGCCGCGTCCGCCGCCGCCTGCGGCTGCCTTGACCAGAACCGGAAAGCCGATCTTCTTGGCGATGGCCATGGCATCGTCGCCAGGGCCAATGCCACCGTCCGATCCGGGAACCACGGGGATACCCAGACGCTTGGCTGTCTTCTTGGCCTCGATCTTGTCGCCCATCAGTCGGATGTGCTCAGCCTTCGGACCGATGAAATGAAGGTTATGGTCCGCAAGGATTTCCGCGAAGCGTGCGTTTTCCGACAGGAAACCGTAACCCGGATGAACTGCGTCCGCGCCCGTAATCTCGCAGGCGGCGAGCAGGGCGGGCACGTTCAGATAGCTGTCCTTGGCGGGCGGCGGGCCGATGCAGACGCTTTCGTCAGCGAGGCGGACATGCATGGCGTTGGCGTCAGCAGTCGAATGCACCGCCACGGTCGCAATGCCAAGTTCCTTGCAGGCGCGCAGCACGCGCAAGGCAATCTCGCCGCGATTGGCAATCAGGATCTTGTCGAACATCGCAGCGCCTGACGTTAAGAACGATTATTCAATGATAACGAGCGGCTCGCCGAATTCGACCGGCTGGCCGTCCTCGACAAGGATCTGCGTGACCGTGCCGGCGCGGGTTGCCGGAATCTGGTTCATCGTCTTCATCGCTTCGATGATGATGAGCGTATCGCCGACCTTCACCTTGCTGCCGACGTCAATGAACGGCTTGGCGCCTGGTTCGGATGCGAGATAGGCCGTGCCGACCATCGGCGAGGGAACGACGCCGGGATGTTTCGAGATATCGGCAGACGTCGCGGCTGCGACGGGTGTGGCCGCGGGTGCCGCTGAGACAGGCGCGGGCTGATAGGAAACGGGTGCCGCGGCCGCGATGCTGATGTTGCGCGCGACCCGCAGACGCAGTCCGGCGCGTTCGATCTCGATTTCCGTCAGATTGGTTTCATCGAGCAGCATCGCCAGTTCGCGAATAAGCTCGCGCTCGTCGGCTGGCTTTTCCTTGGGAGCAGATGGTTCTTTCGGCGAGGAGGCCATGTGAAATCCGGGTCTTTCTTGACTGATTTAGAGCGATCAGGCTTTCGCCTTGGCGCCGATCCGCGCGGCGAGGCCACTGATGGCAAGGCGATAGCCGTCGATTCCGAAGCCGCACAAAGTTGCCACGGCAGCGGACGAGACGAAGGAGTGATGACGGAACGGCTCACGGGCAAAGATATTCGAGACGTGAACTTCTACCGTCGGAAGCTTGACCGCCATCAGCGCATCGTGGAGCGCGATCGAGGTGTGGGAGTAGCCGCCCGCATTGATAATGATGCCGGCGGCTTTCTTGGCGCCTGCCTCGTGCACGAAATCGATCAGTTCGCCTTCACGGTTAGACTGGCGGCAATCGGCCGTCAGCCCGTAAAGCGCGGCGGTGTCGTGGCAGAGCTTTTCGACATCGGCCAGCGTGTGATGGCCGTAGGTCTCGGGCTCGCGGGTGCCGAGCAGATTAAGGTTCGGCCCGTTGAGCACGTAGATCGTCTTTGCCATCCGAAAACCAAATCCAACGATGTCGGCGAAATGATGCGGCGCGCGCGGCTTCGGCGAGTTTATAGGCAACCTGAGGCCGGGAGGGAAGCCTGATGGCTTCACCGTCCCCCGTCAAATCGTTCAGAAATCAGACGAAAAGCTCGGTAAAAGGCCTTGAAATCAATAGTTAACCAATATTAACGGATGTTCCGGGCGCTCATTGTCGGGCCGCCTGGGGACTAGCAGGTTGCCTTTCCACAGCGGGCCTCGGAGATTTTCTTGGCAAGACCCGGCGCGCCGACTGCGCCGACCACGACGTCTTTCCCGATGACATAGCTAGGAGTTCCGTTCAGGCCCATTTCCTCTGCGAGCTTGAAGTTCTCGTTGAGGGTGGCGTTGATCTCCGGGCTGGTCAGATCCTTTTCGAGTCTTGCCATATCAACACCTGCCTCCTTGGCGGCGGCCATGGCGCGCGCCTTGTCAGCCTGACCGCGTCCGTTCAACAGCTTCTGATGGAAGTCGAGATACTTCTTGCCGCTCGGATCCTGCATGCGAACCGCGACTGCGACCTGAGCGGCTTCCACCGAGCTTGGCCCGAGCACCGGGAATTCTTTCAGCACCACACGCAGCTTGGGATCCGATTTCATCAGCGTCAGCATGTCGGCCATTGCGTGTTTGCAGTAGCCGCAGTTGTAATCGAAGAACTCGACGAAATTCACATCGCCATCACGGTTGCCGACAATGACACCGCGCGGGGAGTTGAAGATCACCTCCGCATTCTTCTGAACGGCGGCGCGATGCTTCTCCGCTTCCGCTGCGGCCTGTCGCTTCTGCAACTCGGCAGACATTTCCTCAAGCAGTTCAGGATTGGCAACGAGATATTCCTTGATGATCTTTTGAATCTCGCTTTTCTGCGCATCGTTGAACGACTGCGCATGCGACGTGACAGGCAGGCCCAGCACCAGCGCGAAGGCGAGGGGAGCAAAAGAGCGGAGCGAGATCATGGATGTTCCTTCGGAGCTGCTGACCGGAATGTTGCCGGGTTTCAATTCTTTATCGGCTTCGTATTAACAATGTCGTCGGCCTTCACCCAGCCGGGCGTGCCGATCGCAAATCTGGTTTTCGCACGCGATGCAAGATCGCGTGCGGTTTTCTGGTCCCCGCGCAGAAAAGCAGCCTGCGCCGAGGCGAGATCGGCTTCCGCGTAGTCGCCCTTGCGGCCATAGGCCATCGCGAGTTGGGTATATCCAAGCGCAGCCTCGGGTTCGCGCACCAATGCCGAGCGCAGCATCCTGATGGCTTCCTCGGTGTAAGCCTTATTCTCGGATGCCACGAAGGCCTGGCCAAGTAACATCTCGATGAGCGGCGCGTTGTTCGACAACTGGACCGCCTTGCGCAGCGGCGCGATGGCTTCGTTGGGCTTGCCGCCTTCCAGGTAAGCTTGCCCCTTCAACTCGTAGAAATAAGGGTTGTTGGGCTGAACGCGGATCAAAGCGTCGATCTGGGTCATGGCGTTGCGCAGATCGCCGTGACGATAGGCCGCGATGGCGCGGGCGTAGCGGGCAGGCAGGCTGTCGTTCGAGGGCGGATAGCGGCGAAGTACCGTGTCCGGGCGCTCCATGAAGCCGGAAACTTTGGCGCGCATCATGTCGTGACGAAGCTGCAGGGCCGGATCGTCCTTCTTGTCCCAATACGGACTCGATCTGGCCAGTTCCGCCAATGCCCGGACGCGTTCGGCCGGCATCGGATGGGACATGTTGTAGGGATCGGCACCGGCGGCGGCGTACAGGCTTTGTTCGGAGAAGCGTTTGAAAGTCTCGTACATGCCGCGCGCCGACTGACCGGTGGCATTGAGGAATTTCACGCCGGCCTTGTCCGCATTTTCTTCCTGTTGCCGCTGGTAGGACAACATGGTGCGCATGATCGCGGCCTGCGGCGCGGCAACCGCTGCGGCCCCCGCGTTTCCCGCGCCAGCCCGCGCGCCGGCGACGGCAGCGCCTAGCCCCAGCAGCATCGCGATGATCAACTGGGTTTGCGCGCGGGAGACCTGTTCGCGCAGCTTTGCCAGATGTCCCCCTGCGAGATGGCCAGTCTCGTGGGCGAGCACGCCGATGATCTGGTTCGGTGTTTCGGATTCGCGCAGCGCGCCGTAGTTGACGAATATCCTGCGCCCGTCGGCGACGAACGCATTGAAGGTCGAATCGTTGATGATGACGACCTGGATGTTCTGCTTCTCAAGCCCTGCCGCACGCAGGATCGGGCGCGTATAGTCGCGCAGGAGTTGTTCGGTTTCCGCGTCACGCAGCAGCGGAGGGCCGCCCTGCTGGGCGTGAACCGGCCAGGAGCCGACAAGAAGCGCTGCGGCGGTGGCAACGGCCGTTGCGCGCCGGGCGAGCGACGAGATGCGTTTGCCTGCCCGAACGAGGATAGGCGTGCCTTCGGGCGGCATGGTCAAGAGGGCTTCTGTCATGGCTTGGTCAGCGAGCTTGGCAATGGAGCGGCGGCCTGGAGGGTGCTAAAACCACGATCTAACAAGACGCCGAATGCGGCAGTACAACGGCACGGTCGTTCATGCTTTCTGGCATGTCGCCGCCCCCGGGGAATAGCAGATTTCATGCTTGATGTGAGAGACAAGGCAAAAGCCCTTTTGGTGCCCTCAAGCCGGGGCAATGTTCCACCGTTCATGGTGATGGATGTGATGGCTGCCGCCGCCAAAATCGAGGCGGAGGGCGGCAATGTGATTCACATGGAGGTGGGACAACCTGCTGCGCCTGCGCCGCAAACGGCGATTGCTGCGGCTCGGGCGGCGCTCGATGTCGGGAAGATCGACTATACGGCGGCGATTGGTATTCCATCGCTGCGACGGCGGATTTCGCGCCACTACCGAGAAACCTACGAGCAGGAGGTGGATCCTGCTCGCATCGTGATCACCACCGGCTCATCTGGGGCGTTTGTACTTGCGTTCCTGTCGGCATTCGAGCCGGGCGACAGGGTGGCGATTACCTCGCCAGGCTATCCGCCTTACCGTCATATCCTGCGCGCGCTCGGCTGCGAGCCGGTTTTGATCGAAACCACCAGCGCGACTCGACATGCCTTGACGGGAGAGATGCTGCTCGAGACGCATCGCAAGACGCCGCTGAAAGGCGTGCTGGTTGCCAGCCCGGCCAATCCAACCGGCACCATGATGACGCGCGAAGCCATGTCCGACCTGATTGCGGCGGCGGATAGCGCAGGCATCCGGTTCATTTCGGACGAGATCTATCATGGCCTCGACTACGCATTCCCTGCGGTCACGGCCGCGGAATTGTCGTCCGAAGCGATCATCATCAATTCATTCTCGAAGTACTTCTGCATGACCGGCTGGCGCGTCGGCTGGATCGTCGTGCCGGAGCAATTGGTGCGATCTGTTGAAACCCTGCAGCAGAATCTTTCGATTTCAGTGCCGACGCTGTCGCAGATTGCAGCCGAAGCGGCGTTCGACGGTTGCGCCGAGATGGATGTGATCAAGCACGGTTATGAAGAGAACCGGCGCATCCTGATCGAAGGTCTGCCGAAGGTCGGCCTAACCGAGTTCCTGCCGGTGGACGGCGCATTTTATCTTTACGCGGATATCTCAAAGTTCAATTCCGACAGTTTTGAATTCGCCAAGGCGATGCTGCAGCAGGCGCATGTCGCAGCGACGCCGGGCGTGGATTTCGATCCGTTCCACGGAAAGTCCTTCGTGCGCTTTTCGTATTCGCGCTCGACGCAGGAGATTACCGATGCGGTGGCACGGATCACCCGCTGGCTATCGAAGGGGTGAACTGCGGGACACGGAAGCCAAAAAGAAAACCGCCCGCTGTGAAGCGGGCGGTTTTGTTTTGAATAGCGGGTGCGATTACTCCCCGCGGCGCGACCACCAGCCCGCACGGCGAGGCGCGGCCGTCTCGTTTGACTGTTCTGAAGGCGCGGGTTCGTTTGACGCAACCGGCGTTTCTGCAGGCGCTGGTTCCGCTTTCGGAGATTCTCCGAAGAAGAAGCTGACCTTTTCGCGGACGGTCGATCGCTTGCGCGGCGTCACGTCAGCGTTGTCCGCGGCCGCGATGTGATGCGACACAGGCTCTGGCTCAGGCTGCGGAGCGGGTGCCGGAGCTTCCACGCGAACCGGCTCGGCCGGTGCGGAGAGATCGGCCGCCGCTTCAGTGGATTCGGGCTCGGCCGGGGGATCAAGATCGTCAGCTATCGTCGAGACGATCCCTTCACCCGGCTGGGTGCCATCGCTTTGGCCAGCTTCGCCATTGCCCCGACGGCGACGGCCACCACGGCGACCGCGGCGGCGCGGACGGCGCTCGCCATTCGGCCCCTGTTCGGCACGAGCTTCGCCGTTTGTTTCATCCTGCTCGTCGTCGCCTTCGTCGGTATCACCGGCTTCGACGGTGTCATCCTGCGGGACAACCCCAGCTGACTCGCCCCGTTCGCCAGCCTGCGCACCCTCGCGGGTTTCCCCGCCACGACCGCGGCGGCGGCGGCGGCGCTTGCGGCGCGGTCCTTCTTCGCCTTCTGAAGGGCTGCTCGCGGACTGGGCTTCGTCACCGTCGCTTTCGCCCTCGGCGTCATCATCGCCTTCGAACTCGGCTTCGGCCTCGAAGGTTTCATCGTCCCCGTAATCGTAGGTGTCCTCGACCACGGCAGGGGAAGCTGCGAGCTGAGCGGCGAGAATCGCCTTGGCGGCTTCGAGCGTATGCACGGCCTCGCCACGATCAATCACGAAGGACTGTTGACCGCTGATCGTCGCATCGGCGATCACCGCCAGCGTGACCTTGAAGCTGTTCTCGAGATCGCGCAGATGGCCGCGCTTGTGATTCAGCACATAGAGCGCGACATCGGTGCGCGTGCGTACCGTGAGATTGTGGGTCGGCCCCTTCATGAGGTTTTCTTCGAGCCCGCGCAGCAACTGCAACGCGACGGACGAGACCGAACGGACATGGCCGGTGCCGCCGCAATGCGGGCAGGGCTCGGTGGAGCTTTCCAGCACGCTGGCGCGGATGCGCTGGCGCGACATCTCGAGCAATCCGAAGTGCGAGATACGTCCCACCTGGATGCGGGCGCGGTCCTGACGCAGGCAGTCGCTGAGTTTGCGCTCGACCGCACGGTTGTTCCGCTTCTCGTCCATGTCGATGAAGTCGATAACGATCAGGCCCGCGAGGTCGCGGAGCCGGAGCTGACGAGCGACTTCTTCAGCGGCTTCGAGATTGGTCTTGAGCGCGGTATCTTCGATATGGTGTTCACGGGTCGAGCGGCCCGAGTTCACGTCGATCGAAACCAGCGCTTCGGTCTGGTTGATGACAATGTAGCCGCCCGATCGCAACGTCACTGTCGGCGAGAACATCGCGTCCAACTGGCTCTCGACGCCCATGCGCGAGAAGAGCGGCTGGCCGTCGCGATACTGCTTTACGGAGCGGACGTTGCTCGGCATCAGCATCTTCATGAAGTCGCGGGCTTCCGTGAAGCCGGATTCACCTGCCACAAGAACTTCGTCGATTTCCTTGTTGTACAGATCGCGCAGCGAACGCTTGATCAACGAGCCTTCTTCGTAAACGAGGGTCGGTGCCTGCGATTTGAGCGTGGTGTCGCGGACGGTTTCCCACATCCGGATCAGATACTCGAAGTCACGCTTGATTTCGGGCTTGGTGCGGGATGCGCCTGCCGTGCGCAGGATGATCCCCATGCCTTCCGGCACATCGAGATCCTGCACCACGTCCTTGAGGCGGTTGCGATCCTGCGCCGAGGTGATCTTGCGGCTGATGCCGCCGCCGCGAGCGGTGTTCGGCATCAGAACGGCGTAACGTCCGGCGAGCGAGAGATAGGTCGTCAGCGCCGCGCCTTTGTTGCCGCGCTCTTCCTTCACGACCTGAACCAGCATCACCTGGCGGCGCTTGATGACTTCCTGAATCTTGTACTGGCGGCGCGGACGGAAGGCTCGCTCCGGAACTTCCTCCAGCACGTCGTCACCGCCAACCGACTCGACAACTTCTTCCTCGGCGTCGTCGCCGTCTTCGTCATCTTCGCCGTCCGCATCGTCGGCGTGGTGCTCGTCCTGGTGATCCTCACCAAGGGCGATGGCATCAGAGGCGTGGGACACATCGTCCGATTCATGATCATGCGGCTCGTCGTGCGCATGGTCATTTTCATGATGGTCATCGTGGTGATGATCATCATCATGGGATACGTCGGTGCCGCCAGCACTGGCGGATTCCACCGGGGCGTCGTCGCTGACCGGAGATATGGCAGGGGCATCTTCGCTTAAGCGAGCCGCGGTGTTGGACGCCTCGTGCGGAGTCTCATGAGCGTGATCACCGTGGTCGTCATGGCCGTGGTCATCCTGACCATGCGCGTCAAGCGCCTGAGCAGAATGATCGTGGCTGTCGTGACCCTGATCGTCGTGATGCGCGGAATCGGCACCATGCGGATAGTCCGGCGCATGGTCGCCGACCTGTGCGGCATCTGCGTGCGGTTGGGTATCGCCTTCCGAGCTCGCGCCTTCAACGATCTCGCTCTGGACACGCTCGCCGCGATCGCGGCGCCGGGAACTGCGATGACGCGAACGCCGGCGGCTGGCGCGATTTTCGTTTTCTTCCTCGGCTTCGCGGTGCGCACGCTCGTCGGCCTCGATCAGGGCCTGACGATCGGCAACCGGGATCTGATAGTAATCGGGATGGATTTCGCTGAAGGCAAGGAAACCGTGACGGTTGCCGCCGTACTCAATGAAGGCAGCCTGCAGTGACGGCTCAACGCGCGTAACCTTGGCGAGATAGATATTGCCGCGCAGTTGCTTGCGCTGGGCAGACTCGAAATCAAATTCCTCGACGCGATTGCCGCGGACCACGACCACCCGGGTCTCTTCCGGGTGGGTCGCATCGATCAACATTTTGTTGGGCATTTTGGAGCTCTTGACGGCGAACGGCACGTTCGGCGGCCAGCGCGTGGCGCTTAGCCGGGGTTCGTGACGGTCCACCTGATTCGGGGGTGAGGGGAAGGCCAAAACGCCACCCGAGGCACCATGCCGACCGCGATGTCAGCGAAGCGCGACGCGGAAAAGTTTCGCGTCGTATCGTTGCTGGCATCGATGGGATCTTTTGAACAATCCCGTTCGGCAATAGAGTCTGGCGCATCAAGCGTCGGCCCGTTTAATTCGTTGGGCGGCCAAAGCCGCCGTATACTGGGGCGGCAAGGTGCCGCCATATCCTGCCGCCGACGTGGGCAGCCGGTTCGCTGCTGACAGTGCCACCGCAGCGCATGGTGCGCGCGCTGGCTCTCGATGGTCCGCTGCCTTGCAGCAGCAGTCGCCGGTTATGGGAGTAGCCGCTCGGGCTGGTAACCGCCGCTCCGTGTCAACCGCGCGCTGCGCTGGCTGGAGAGGGTCGGAAGGTACGCTGGAACCTCTAACTGAATGCGAGGAACAGGCGCTGCACCGGGAAGCTGAACGCGACACAACCGCAAGTTTAAACCGTCAGCCCTTCATACATACGTCGAACACCGCGTTCTGGCAAGCGAAGCGTCACAGCGCTGCAACACAGCGCGGCAATCGTCCCGCCGTTGGTAAGCCGCCGTTAACTGTGCGGTTCTATTGCGGTATGAGGTGTCCGGAGGCTGCGGATTTGTCGATGAACCTCAGGAAAATACGCACATTTGGGGCTGCCTTTTGGGTGTGCGCTGCAGCATTCCTGTGTTCCATGATTCCGGCGGCCCATGCGGTTGAGTCGCGCCCGGCGCAGCCGGCGGTTGCGGAAGCCTTTCCAGTCGCCTCCGACGTGCGCGTGGCGGGCGACTCCAAGCAAACCCGCTTCATCCTGGACCTCGATCGCAAGATAGACGTGCGAGCATTCGTACTCGGCGATCCTTATCGGGTTGTCCTCGACATTCCTCAGGTGACCTTCGATCTCCCGGCCGGGACCGGCGCTTCGGGGCGAGGGCTGATTCGTGCGTTTCGCTACGGCCTCGTGATGCCCGGTGGGTCGCGCGTGGTTTTCGATCTGACCGGCCCGGCAAAGGTCGAAAAAGCCTACGTCATGGATGCCGCGAACGGGCAGCCGTCGCGGCTTGTGGTCGAACTTGCCGCCGTCGACCGCGCAGCTTTCAAGGCTGCGCAGGCAGCGGGCGAAAAGATTCAACTGCGCCCGACGATTGTTGCCGATAGTTCCAGTGAAACCACAGGCGCGACCGGGTCCGCCAGGGCGAACGATGCCCGGCCTGTGATTGTGATCGATGCTGGCCATGGGGGCGTCGACAACGGGACCCAGGCTGCCAGCGGTGAGGCCGAAAAAACAATCGTTCTCGATTTCGCCAAGGCTCTTCGGGACCGGATCGAGAAAGGCGGAAAGTTCCGCGTGGTGATGACCCGGGACGACGACACCTTCATCCCGCTTGGAGAACGCGTGAAGATCGCACGCAGCAACATGGCTGCGCTGTTCGTTTCGATCCATGCCGATGCGTTGCCAAAACGGGAAGGCGATGCGCAGGGCGCCACGATCTATACGCTCTCGGACAAGGCGTCTGACGCGGAGGCCGAAAAGCTCGCCGAGGCGGAGAACAAGGCCGATGCCATTGCCGGTATCAACCTGACGGAAGAGCCCGCCGAGGTGGCGGATATTCTGATCGATCTGACCCAGCGTGAGACCCGGACGTTTTCAAATCGATTTGCCAAGATGCTGGCCAATGAGATGAAGACCGTCGCTCGGATGCATAAGCACCCGCTGAAGTCAGCCGGCTTCAAGGTCCTCAAGGCGCATGATGTCCCGTCCGTGCTGGTCGAACTCGGCTACGTCTCGAACAAGGACGACCTGCAGCATCTGGTTTCGGAAAACTGGCGTTCGCGGACGGTCGGTTCCGTCGCGCAAGCGGTGGATGCCTTCCTCGGAAAACGCGTGGTTTCCGCCGGGACTTCGAAATAAACGCCTTCGGCTTGAATTCGCAGCGGAATCATCATCGAAGCCCTAGTTTGGCCACAGCGGCGGCTCTATAGGAATTCAGGTCGCAAGGGATCAGAATCGGCCCACGCCCCTAAGGGTGGATGGTATAGTCCGGTTCGGAATCCCGACGTGCGCAATGATCGCACAGAGACGCTAAGGACGGATACAGACGATGCGCTTGCTGTTGCGGTTCATGGGCTTCCTGTTTGCGGCCGGAACGATCGTGTTCCTCGTCGGCGTGGGAGCCGTGGCTGGGTTGATCTGGCACTTCTCCAAGGATCTGCCGGACTACTCGCAGTTGCAGGATTATGAGCCGGCGGTGATGACACGTGTCCATGCCGCGGACGGCTCGCTGCTCGGTGAGTATTCGAAAGAGCGCCGTCTTTATCTTCCGATCCAGGCGATCCCGAAGCCGGTCATCAACGCGTTCCTCGCAGCGGAAGACAAAAACTTCTACGAGCACGGCGGCATCGATTTCACAGGCATGGCCCGTGCCGCGGTTCTGTATGCGCAGAACTTCGGCTCCAACCGCCGTCCCCAAGGCGCGTCCACGATCACCCAGCAGGTCGCGAAGAACTTCCTTCTGACCAACGAAGTGTCGTTCAACCGCAAGATCAAGGAAGCCTTGCTGGCGATGCGTATCGAGCGCACCTACACCAAGGACAAGATCCTCGAACTGTATCTCAATGAAATCTATCTCGGCCTGAGTGCTTACGGCATTGCCGCAGCGTCGCTGGTTTATTTCGATAAATCGGTCAACGAATTGACCGTTGCCGAAGCGGCTTATCTCGCGGCTCTGCCGAAGGCGCCGTCGAGCCTGCATCCGGTGCGCAATCGCGATCGTGCCATCGAGCGCCGAAACTACGTGATCGACCGGTTGCTTGAAAACGGATGGATCAAGCAGGCGGACGCTGTTGCCGCGCGCAAGGAACCGCTGAACGTCACGTCGCGTTCCAATGCGGGCCATATTTTTGCTGGCGAGTACTTCGCGGAAGAAGTCCGTCGTGACATCTTCGAGCGCTATGGCGAGAAGAAGCTCTATGAAGGCGGGCTCTCGGTCCGCACCTCGCTCGATCCCAAACTTCAGATGATGGCGCGCAAGTCGATGGTGGCTGGCCTCGTCAAGTTTGACGAAGCGCAAGGCTGGCGCGGGGCTCCAAACAAGATCGACATTACCGGCGATTGGGGCGTGAAGCTTGCGGACGTCAAGTCGCTCTCCGACATTTCGCCATGGCGCATGGCGGTGGTTCTCGAGGCCAACGATCAATCCGCGCGCGTCGGCTTCCAGCCGGGCCGGGAATTGGGCGGAGCGGTTTCCAAGACCCGCGATACGGGTCTGATCTCGCTCGACGGCGTGCGATGGGCGAAGGCGGCTGCCGGTCCGACACGCTTCAAGACACCGACCGCGGTGACGCAGGTGCTGTCGCCGGGTGATGTAATCTACGTCGATCCTTTGCTGGACAAGGACGGCAACAAGGTCGAGGGGCAATATCGTCTTCGTCAGGTGCCGGAAGTCTCCGGCGCGATGGTCGCGATGGATCCGTGGACCGGGCGCGTCGTCGCCATGGTCGGCGGCTTCTCGTTCGATCAAAGCCAGTTCAACCGTGCGACACAGGCCTATCGTCAGCCGGGTTCGTCCTTCAAACCGATTGTCTATTCGACCGCGATGGACAATGGCTATACGCCATCAACCGTTGTCGTCGACGCTCCCATCGAAATCGATCAGGGGCAGGGCGCGGGCGTATGGCGGCCGGAAAACTATTCGACAGGCAAGTATTACGGGCCGACGACGCTGCGCAACGCGCTGATCCGTTCGCTCAACACCGTGACCGTGCGCCTTGCGCAAGACGTCGGGATGCCGCTGATCGGCGAATACGCCAAGCGCTTCGGAATCTATGACGAACTGCCGAACTATCTGTCCTACGCGCTCGGCGCGGGCGAAACGACGGTGATGCGCATGGTCACCGCCTATTCGATGTTTGCGAACGGCGGCAAGCGGGTGAAGCCGACGCTGATCGACCGCATTCAGGACCGCTACGGTCACACGATTTTCAAGCACGATCAGCGTGAATGCCGTGGCTGCGATGCTGCCGATGGCTGGAAGAACCAGCCGGAGCCTTCGCTGGTCGATCGCCGTGAACAGGTTCTGGATTCCATGACCGCCTACCAGATCACGTCGATGATGGAGGGCGTCGTGCAGAGCGGCACGGCAACAGTTCTGCGTGAAGTAGGCAAGCCGATCGCGGGCAAGACCGGCACGACCAACGATGAAAAGGACGCATGGTTTATCGGCTTCTCGCCCGACCTCGTGGTGGGCGTCTACATCGGCTATGACAAGCCGCGAAACCTTGGCCGTGGCGGCACCGGCGGACATCTGGCCGCTCCGGTGGTCAAGGAATTCATGAAGCTCGCGCTTGCTGACAAGCCTGCGGTGCCCTTCAAGGTTCCTGCCGGTATCAAATTGATCCGGGTCGATGCCAAGTCCGGTATGCGCGCGGGCCCCGGCGACAGCGGCCGGACGATTCTGGAAGCCTTCAAGCCTGGTACAGCTCCGCCTGACAACTACTCTGTTATCGGCGTGGCTGACGCGGATGGCCGCTCGCAGGGCATTTCGCCGGATGCGGATCGGGCGATCTTCCGGCCGGGCACCGGCGGCCTCTACTAGCACCAGCGCAACGCGCCACATTGCGCTGGCCGCCGTCAGCCGCTACATCCCTCACGTCTTTTGAATCGCGGCTTTAAATTCGCCAGTTGGAATTGTCATGCGTCCTGAAATCGAACGCCTTGTCGAAGAGATCAAGCAGTCAGTCGGGCTGCTGAGGAGGCATCTTTGACGTCGATGCTGCCACGGCTCGTCTCGCCGAACTGAACGCCCTCGCCGAAGATCCCAGTCTCTGGAACGACCCGCAGAAAGCCCAGAAGCTGATGCAGGAACGCACCTCGCTCGAGGGGCAGCTCACCGGGATCGGCCGGATCGAGCGCGAGGTCGAAGATCAGATCGGCATGATTGAACTCGGCGAGTCCGAGAAGGACGAGGGGGTTGTTCTCGAAGCCGAGAACGCACTGAAGGCACTCAAGAAGGATGTCGCGAAGCAGGAACTGGAAGCCTTGCTCTCCGGCGAAGCCGACAAGTTCAACACCTATCTTGAAGTCCATGCCGGTGCCGGCGGCACCGAGAGTCAGGACTGGGCATCGATGCTGCTGCGCATGTATACGCGCTGGGCGGAGAAGCGCGGTTTCAAGGTCGAATACCTTGAAGAGACCGAAGGCGAAGAAGCGGGCATCAAATCCGCAACGATCCAGATCAGCGGCCACAATGCTTACGGCTGGTTGAAGACGGAAGGCGGTGTGCACCGGCTGGTGCGTATATCTCCGTTCGACTCCAACGCGCGGCGGCATACGTCCTTCTCGAGCGTCGCGATCTTCCCGGTGGTCGATGACAGCATCAAGATCGACATCAAAGAAGCCGATGTGCGCACCGATACGATGCGCTCGGGCGGTGCGGGCGGCCAGCATGTCAACAAGACCGAATCGGCGGTGCGTTTGACGCACATTCCGACCGGCGTGGCGGTAGTCTGTCAGGCAGGGCGCTCGCAACACAAGAACCGCGCTCAGGCCTGGGACATGCTGCGCGCGCGCCTCTACGAGATCGAACTCAAGAAGCGCGAAGAAAAGGCCGCTGCCGATCAGGCCGCCAAGACTGACATTGGCTGGGGTCATCAGATCCGATCCTACGTCCTGCAGCCATATCAGATGGTGAAAGACTTGCGCACCGGAGTGCAGACGTCCGACACGCAGGGCGTGCTCGACGGCGACCTCGACGAGTTCATGGCCGCCACTCTGGCGCAGAAGGCATTCGGCACCACACCGG
This sequence comes from Afipia sp., assembly GCA_017308595.1. Classification (GTDB taxonomy): domain Bacteria; phylum Pseudomonadota; class Alphaproteobacteria; order Rhizobiales; family Xanthobacteraceae; genus Afipia. Next base: position 13,197 of record JAFKER010000014.1, on the reverse strand, counting down.
GCGCCATCGAGGACGTGGACTAGGTTCGATGGTCGCGTTTTCCTGACGCGAGCCAGCCCCGATTTCGCGTGAAAGCGCTCCAGACGCGGGGCCGGGTTGCCGGGAAGCGGGTGGTTCAAAATTGAACCACCGCGTATTCCTGTTCACCATGGCTGTTGTTCAGGATCGACTCATCAAAACCGAACTGCGGATGGACGAGCGCGACTGGTCGCGGCTCGTGTTTCTGTCCGTCCTGTGGGGCGGGACGTTTTTCTTTACCGGGGTTGCGCTGAAAGAACTGCCGCCACTCACGCTTGTCTGCATTCGGCTATCGCTCGCGACGCTGATCCTTCTTCCGGTGCTGTGGATCAATCGCATTCCTTTCCCGAGGGGATTCGCGGGCTGGTGGCCTTATGCGATCATGGCGCTGATCAACAACGTCATTCCGTTCTCGCTGATTGTGATGGGCCAAACCTATATCCCGGGCGGAACGTCTGCGGTGGTGAATGCCACGACACCGGTTTTCACGGTTCTGGTTGCGGCGGCATTCAGAGAGGAACGATTGATCCTCCGCCGTGTTGCAGGCGTGCTGCTGGGCCTGTGTGGCGTCGTCATCCTTAAGGGATTTGAGTTCGATCTTGCTTCAAGTCAGACCATCGGCATTTTGCTCTGTCTGGGTGCGACGACCTGTTTCGGTTTCTCCGCCTTGTGGGCCAAGCGAAAGCTTGCTGGTGCTCCTCCGATCGGTGCAGCGACGTTTCAGTTGCTGTCCGGAAGCCTGATGATGCTCGTTCTGGCAAGCATCTTTGATCGGCCATGGCAATTGCAGATTCCGGGCGCAACGACATGGCTGGCGGTTTTCGGCCTTGCGGCACTTTCAACGTCGCTCGCGTTTATTCTGTTCTTTCAGATCATCGAGCGATCCGGCGCCAGCAATGTGATGCTGGTCACGCTGCTCGTTCCCGTCAGCGCGATCCTTCTCGGCTATTTCTTCCTGGGGGAGAGGATCGACGCCCGCGAGATTATTGGCGCACTCGTGATTGCGAGCGCGCTGCTGGTCATGGATGGCCGCGTGTTTCGTCTGTTCAGCCGGTCCGGACCGGTCTGATCAGGCACCTTAGCCTTGCGTCAAGCGGACGCCGGCACGCAGAAACTTCTGAGGATCAACGGCATCGCCATCGATCCGCGTTTCATAATGCAGATGCGGGCCGGTTGATCGTCCGGTCGAGCCGACTTCGCCGACCACCTGACCGATGGTGACATGCTGGCCGACTTTTACATTGATGGCTGACAGATGTCCGTAGCGAGTCGACAGTCCGTTGCCGTGGTCAATCTCCACCAGACGGCCGTAACCACCGCTCCATCCGGCGTTCACGACTTTGCCGTTCGCGGTGGCGCGAACCGGGTCACCAGTCGAGGCGCGGAAATCCAGCCCGCTGTGCATTGCCGGGCGGCCAAGGAATGGATCGCTGCGCACGCCGAAACCGGATGAAAATTCGACATTGCCGACAACCGGCTTGCGATAAGGGACCAGCGACAGGGTTCGCGTGAGTTTATCGACCTGCGCGCGGCTGAGATTGATCCGGTACATTTGGCGGTCAAACGCGCTGGCATCGGATGACGGCTTGGCCACGGGGATGAACGGTCCGCCCATTCCGCCTTTCGGCGTGGCAGCTTCGAGCTGCCCCATGTCGAGGCCGAGATCGGTAATCAGACCGCGCATCCGTCGCATGCGGGATTCATAGCTGCCTTCCACGGAACTCAGGATTGCCGTCTGTCTGCCTTCGACCTTATCGAGCGCGGTTTGCAGGTTTGCCAGAACGCTATCGACACCATTTGCCTTTGCGAATTCGGTTCGGGGTTGGGCGGAGACGGGGGCGCGGGATTCGAGCCGGGCTTCGCGATCGGGCGGCGTCACGAAAACCACAGTGTCGTTGATGGGAGACGGCCTCGCGGTTCCGGCGGGTGCGATGACTTCAGTCGATTGCTGGCCTCGCGCGGCCGGCTTGATCGAGCCGGTCGGCGCGGCATCGGGCAGGGCGTTGAGGGCAGCCGCGCGCGATTCCAGTTGCGCCTGCCGCCGCATGATCTGGTTCAGCTTCTGGTCGTATTGCTCCTGATCGAGCAGCTGGCGGCTGGTGGTGCGGTCGACACGTGCACGCAATTCTGCGATCCGGTCCTCGTAGGCATACTGCATCTCGGCCTGACGGGCGATCAACCGCGTTAAAACGTCATCGCGAAACGCGAAGTAGGTCGCGGTCGCCGCCGACCATGCGCCCATGACGACGATCGATCCCGCCACGATCCAGAATACGACCGGGCCAAAGCGCACGGCTTTGCCGTGATGAACAATCGTATATCCGTTCCGGTCCGGACGATGATGCGGCTGGCGCCGCTGCTGCGCCCTGGCATGGTCATGGGAGGGATGGTGGTGGTGGCGATCAGAATGGTGGGCGGAACGGTTAGACATCAGCACTCCCGCGCCGGCCGGATTTGATCCAGGCGGCTCAATTACAGAGGCTAATTTGAACCTTTCATGGTTAATTTTCGGAAAATGCCACCTAAGCGGAGCGGGCAGCCGCCAGCACAGCGTCGGCATGCCCGTCGACCCTGACATTGCGCCAGACTTTCGCGATCCTGCCGGTGGAATCGACCAGAACTGTCGTCCGAATGATCCCCATGAAGACCTTGCCGTACAGGGATTTTTCGCCCCAGACGCCATATGCTTTGAGCATCGCGAGCGTTTCGTCCGAGGCGAGGGGCACGGTCAGGCCGTGCTTGTCCCGAAAGGCGTCCTGCTTGGTCACTGGATCAGCCGAGACGCCAAGGATGGCTGTCCCTGCGATCGCGAAATCATCAGCAAGGCGGCTGAAGGCGATGGCTTCCAATGTACAACCCGGCGTGTCGGCGCGGGGATAGAAGAAAATTACCAGCTTGCGCCCGGCATAACTCGCCAGTGACACGGTCTGTCCACCGTCACGCGGCAGGGAGAACGCCGGCGCCGGCTGACCTTCCGCGAGCAACGGAGCAGCCTTGCTCGCAGGAGTTTGGGCCTTTTTCGTCACAGACTTTCCGGCAACAGGAATCTTCGCCGCAGGTCGTTTAGCCGCTGTCTTCTTCACGGACTTATTGGTTGCAGTTTTGGCGACCGCCCGTTTGGCGGTTTTTGCTTTTCCGGGGATAGTTTTCGGTGCCGATTTGGACGATTTCTCACGCGTTTTCTTGGGCATACGCCTTCCTTTCGTCGCTTTCGGCGGGGTATTTAAGGAATCACGAGACACATAATCGGACCATCAAAGCCAACTTCGCCGGCTGGGCAAATCCGGCGGCCCCAAGGTATGCTGGAACGCCAATTTATTGAATTTACGACTTTCTCAGCCGCAGCACGAATGACCATAGAACGATAAACTAAGACTGGACGTTTAGTCTGGCCCGACACCGACGGAGCAAGTCTCCAGTTTCACGCTTTGACGCCCGGCGGCGCGACCAGGCAGACATCACGACCCGAGAGGCAATGCCGAGATCAGAGCCCCAGAAAGCCTTTGCGAAGGCTGCAGATGAGCACCGGCATTGGGAGGATTCCGGATGGAATCACCATGACGATGCTGCCTGCGATCGGGCGATCAAGCTTCTCAATCGGCCGACGATGGGCGTTCACCGCTTCACGGACTGGTTCCGCAGACTGCGCCGCAGAGGCGGCGGAAGCCACAGCCCATGGATCGGGCGGGTCGCGCTGGTCCTGGTGTCACTCAGTATTATTTTCGGTGCGGCGTTCGGCGCGCTCTGGCTGCGGCTTGGTGCCGGCCCGGTCAATCTCGACATTGTCACGCCGTGGCTGGCATCGGCGATCGAAGAAAATCTCGGACACGATCATACCGTCGAAGTCGGTGGCACTCAGATCGAGCGTGCGGGCCGCGTTCGCATCGCTGTGCGCCTTCGCGACATCATTGTACGGGATCATTCTCGCAACATCGTCGCAAGCGCACCGAAGGCTGAAGTGCGGCTGTCCGGCATGGCGCTGCTCACGGGACGTCTTCGTGCTGAAACGCTGCGGCTTGTCGGCGCCGAGCTCGCGGTCCGGATTACGCCGGATGGCCGCGTCATTGTGTCGACCGGGCAGAGCAACACACCGCTCGCGACCGGCAAGGTTCCCGTTAAGTCGGCGCCGCAAGTGTCGTCGGCTCCGCCACCATTGCCATTCCAGGCTTCGCCTGCGCCGCCGCCGGCCGGACCCGCGCCCGGGACTGCAGCTTCCAATGGCACAGGCGGACTGATCGCCGCGCTTGATTGGCTCGATAGCCTGAGCGCAAACGGTCTCGACGGAAAAAGCCTGAACGAAATCGGACTGCGCAATGGTGCGTTGGTCGTCGAGGACCAGCGCAACGGCGGTACGATCAACTTCTCGAATATCAGCATGAGCCTTCGACGGCCTCACGATGGCGGCGTTGCGCTCAGCGTAGGCGAGGAAGGCAAGAACGGATGGGAATTGAAGGTCGCAGTCGGCGCGCCATCGAATGGCGTGCGATCGGTCGAGATCAATGCCAACAAAGTTCCGGCCAATAATCTGCTGCTTGCCGCTCGCCTGAAGGATTTTACCTACTCAGCGGACATGCCGATCACCGGCGAGTTCAAGGGCGAGATTGGCCGCGACGGGCTTCCGACCTATTTCCGGGGTGAGATTATCACGGGCAAGGGCACCATCGTTGATCTTAACGTGCCCGACTATCCGATGGTGATCGATCACGCCGACGCGCGGGTGGAATGGGATTCTGGCCGTCGGGTGATGGTCGCGCCCTTTCATGTCTACGCCGGGGCCAACCGCGTTACGCTGCTTGCTCATCTTGAGCCGCCGAACGACAGCGTCCCGAACTGGCAGCTCGGTTTGAGCGGCGGAACAATTCTGCTTGCCGGCGAGGCGGGCGAGGCCCCATCGATTTTCAACCGGATCGCCGTCCGCATCCGGTTCGATACAGACAATAAGCGCGTGCTGCTGACCCAGTGCGACATCAGCAACGGCGAAATCGGTATCGCCGGTTCTGGAAGCCTGGATTACGCGGGTGAACCGCGATTGACCCTCGGCATGGCGGCGACGCCGATGCCGGTACAGATCCTCAAGCGGATCTGGCCGGTTCTGGTCGTGCCCGAGGTTCGTGAATGGGTCGCTGAGCGGGTCGATCGCGGAAACCTGCAGCGGCTCGATATTGCCGTGAATGCACCTGTGCATACGCTGGTTCGCGGCGGTCCGCCGATTCCGGACGATGGACTGTCCGTGAACTTCCTCGCGTCGGGTCTTACCATCAAGCCGGTTGACGATCTGCCGCTGGTTCGCGACGCCGATATGAAGGGGCGCGTCAGCGGGCGCACCGTCAACATCAACGTCGGGCAGGGCGCGGTTGATACGCCAGCTGGCCGGCGGCTGAACATTTCCGATCTGACCTTCGATGTGCCCGATCTCGCACCGAAGCCTGCACCCACAAAGGTCCGCTTCCGTGTTGACGGGCCGGTTCCCGCCGCCGCCGAGATACTGCAATCGGATCGGTTGCGTGACACGGGCGATACGGTTATCGATCCAAATTCGAGCAAGGGCACGGTATCGGCGATCGTCACGCTTGCCATGCCTTTGAAGAACGCGCTGAGCAAAGCCGATACGACATATTCGATCAGTCTCGATCTCGGTGCACTTGCCGTCGATAAGCTCGCGATGAACCAGAAACTCGAGGCAAGTTCGCTGAAGGTCGTCGCCGACAATCAGGGTTATCGCGTAAAGGGCGACGTTAAGATCGCGGGACAACCTGCATCGCTTGACTATCGCAAAAACAGCGACGGCGACGCCGACGTTCGTGTGGCCGCCACGCTCGATGATGCTGCACGCGCACGTCTCGGCGTCGATCTTGGATCAAGCCTCAGCGGCGCTGTGCCGATCAAGCTGACAGGCAAGATATCCGGGAGCGAGGGCGACAACCGCGACAATCGTTTTGGCGTCGAGGCCGATCTGACCGCAGCGCGCATCGACAATCTCTTGCCGGGCTGGACCAAGGTCGCCGGCAGGACGACCAAGATGACGTTCAACGTCGTTCAAAAGCCGCAGGGAACGCGCTTCGAGGATATCGTGGTCGAAGGCAACGGCACTTCGATCAAGGGATCCCTGGAAATCGACGACAAGAACGACCTCGTCAATGCGTCGTTTCCGACATTTTCGCCATCAGAGGGCGACAAGGCAAATCTGAAAGCCGAACGGCAGCCTGATGGTATGCTTAAGGTGACGATGCGCGGCGACGTGTTCGACGGCCGCGGCTTTATCAAGAGCGCAATGTCAGGCCGGGACCAGAGCGCCAAGGAAAAGTCGAAGACGTTCGACATCGATATCGACGCCAAGCTTGGCGCGCTGGCCGGTTACTATGGCGAGGCGGTGCGCAGCATCGATCTCAAGCTCACGCGCCGCGGCGGAGCCATCCGGTCGTTTTCGCTTAACGGCAAGCTCGGACGCGACACACCCGTGATCGGCGATATGCGCGGACGCGGGCAGGGGCGCGACGTGATGTATCTTGAGACGAATGACGCCGGCGCGTTTTTCCGTTTCACCGACACCTACGCCAAGATGAGCGGCGGCAAGATGTGGCTGGCTGTGGACCCGCCGACATCGGATACGTCGCCACAGGAGGGATTGCTGAACGTCCGTGATTTCACCATCAAGGGCGAAGCGGCGCTTGACCGTGCAGTGGCCAACGCTCCGAACACAAATTCGCAAGGCGTTGCCTTCTCCGGCATGCGCGCTGAGTTCACCCGTCAGAGCGGTCAATTGCGGATTAAGGACGGTGTTTTGCGCGGCCCGACGATCGGGGCGACGATCGAAGGATTCATCGATTATCCGGTCAATCAGGTGAAGATGAGCGGTACCTTCGTCCCGCTTTATGGCTTGAACAATATGTTCGGGCAGATACCGATTGTCGGGCTGTTCCTCGGCGGCGGCAGCAACGAAGGCCTGATCGGCATAACCTACGAAGTCGTTGGAACGCCCGGAGCTCCTGTGCTGCGCGTCAATCCGATCTCAGCAATGGCGCCAGGCGTGTTCCGCAAGATTTTCGATTTCAACACAGGCCGGCAGAACGCTCCCGCGGACTTTTCGACGCCGCATCAGTAGTGAACGCCTCGTTTGCGGCGTAACATCCGCAGCCGACAAGCCGATCCTTGAGCGACGTCTTTATCACACCGGCTTCAGCAAAACGTGCTTCTTGCGCCCCATCGACAACTTCACCACGCCTTCCGAGGTCAGGTCTTTGAGCGTCAGGCTGATTTTCTCATCCGTGACCGGTGCATCGTTGATGCGCAGGCCGCCGCCCTTGATCTGACGCCGGGCCTCGCCGTTCGACGCGACAAGCCCCGCCTTGACGAACAGCCCGAGAGCTGGCGCACCGGCGTCGAGTTCGGCGCGGGAAATTTCCAGCGTCGGAAGGTCACCCCCGACAGTGCCTTCCTCGAAGGTCTTGCGCGCGGTTTCTGACGCGGCGTCCGCGGCCTCTCGCCCATGAACCACAGCGGTGGCTTCGGTGGCGAGAATCTTTTTAGCCTCGTTGATTTCGGAACCGCCGAGAGCTTCCAGTCGCGCGATTTCGTCGAGGGGCAGCCGCGTGAACACCTTCAGGAAGCGGCCGACATCTGCGTCCTCGGTATTGCGAAAGTATTGCCAGAAATCGTAGGGGCTAAAGAGGTCGCCATTCAGCCACACCGCCCCCTTGGCGCTCTTGCCCATCTTTGCACCCGACGACGTGGTGAGGAGCGGCGTCGTCAACGCGTAGAGCTGCGGGCCGCCCATGCGATGACTGAGTTCGACGCCATTAATGATGTTGCCCCATTGATCCGATCCTCCCATCTGCAAAATGCAGTTGTAGCGTCGGTTAATTTCGACGAAGTCGTAGCCTTGCATAATCATGTAGTTGAATTCGAGGAACGACAGCGATTGCTGGCGATCGAGACGCAGCTTTACGCTGTCGAACGACAGCATACGGTTGACTGAGAAATGTCGTCCGACCTCCCGCAGGAAGGACACATAGTTCAGCTTCAGCAGCCAGTCCGCATTGTTAATCATCAGCGCGTCGTTCGGCCCGTCACCGTAGCGCAGTATCCGTCCGAAGATTTTTTTGATGCCTTCAATGTTCCTGGCGATAGATTCTTCATTCAGGAGCTGGCGCTGTTCGTCGCGGAAGGACGGATCGCCGACCATCGAGGTGCCGCCGCCCATCAGCGTGATTGGCTGATGACCGGTCTGTTGCAGCCAATAGAGCATCGTGACCGAGATCAAGTTGCCGATGTGCAGGCTGGTTGCTGTCGCATCATAGCCGACATAGGCCGTGATCGGCCCCTTGGCGCAGACGTCATCGAGTGCCACCGGGTCAGAAATTTGGTGGATCAGCCCCCGCTGTTGCAGCACATTAAGGAAGTCGGACTTGTAGACACTCATGACGGCACTCGTTTGGCGATTCAGGTAAGTTTAGCGTTTTATTCGCGCCTGTGGTGTATCAGGTCCGCTACCGGATTCAAACGAGGAACGCCCTGTGCTGACTGCGATTGGCCTCATGAGCGGCACATCTCTGGATGGGGTGGATGTCGCTCTGATCGAGACGGATGGCGAGCGTATCGGCCGGTTTGGACCGACATTTTGTCGCGCCTATACCGACGATGAGCGCAGCCTGCTGTGCCGGGCCCTTGCCGATGCAGTGCCCATGACAGATCGCGCCGCGCGGCCTGGTGTACTGGCGGATGCGGAACACCTCGTCACACGCGCGCACGCGGAGGCTGTTGATGGTTTTCTGCGGGCCAATAATCTGGCGCGCGAGGATATCGGCGTCATTGGATTTCACGGACAGACGGTGCTGCATCGCCCGGAGCAGAAGCTGACTGTACAGATCGGCGATGGACACACTCTGGCCAAGACACTCGGGATACCGGTTGTATTCGATCTGCGTGCGGCGGACGTCGCTGCCGGCGGGCAGGGCGCGCCGTTGGTGCCGATTTATCACCGCGCACTGGTAAGCATGATCAATAGCGACGGGCCAACCGTTGTTGTGAATATCGGCGGCGTTGCAAACATCACATTTATCGATAGCGATACGCTGATTGCTTGCGATACCGGGCCGGGAAATGCGCTGCTCGACGATTTCATGCTGAGCAAGACGGGCGAAGCGGTTGATCGCGATGGTCGCGCAGGCGCGAGGGGACGTGCTGACCGGGAATGGATTGCCCGCGCATTGGATCGTCCGTTCTTCACACTATCCCCGCCGAAATCGCTCGACCGCAATGACTTCGCCGCCTTGAGAATTGACGGCATGAGTACCGAGGACGGTGCGGCGACGCTGACCGCATTCACGGCAGCTTCAATAGCCACGATAGCGCCGATTCTTCCCACGCCGCCCGCACGATGGATCGTCGTCGGTGGAGGCGCGAATAATCCCACTCTCATGAGTATGCTCGGCGAGCGTTTGGCTCCGGCGGCGGTATTGCGCGGAACGGACTTGGGCTGGTCCAGCGATGCTGTGGAGGCGCAGGCTTTTGCCTACATGGCTGTCCGCAGCCTCAACGGGTTGCCACTGACATTCCCCGGCACCACCGGAGTAGCTACGGCCCTGACCGGCGGGGTTCTCGCGAAACCGTGATTTCATGCAGTTGCATGAAACTTGACGGCCTCAGGCGCTGCGCCTATAAAGATGCAAATGCATCTTTATAGAGATTCCGATGCCTATTTCTGACGCCGTCTTTTTGGCGACCCAACTGTTCTTCACCGCCCGCGGTGCTGTCCGCATCACGCGGTGTCGCGTGACCAAAGCCATTCGTTATGTCCGCAATCCGGGAATTGATTCATGACCGAAACGCTCAAGCTCATCAGCCACAAGCTATGCCCTTACGTTCAACGCGCAGTGATTTCTTTGCGCGAAAAGGGCGTTCCGTTCGAGCGGATCGACATTGATCTCGACAACAAGCCGGACTGGTTCCTGAAACTTTCTCCGTTGGGCAAGGTGCCGGTGCTGCAAGTCGGCGACAAGGTGGTTTTTGAGTCGGCAGTCATTCTCGAATATCTGGAAGAAACCCAGCCCAATCCCTTGCATCCGAAGGATCCACTGACCCGCGCGGAGCATCGCGCGTGGATGGAATTCGGGTCGGCGGTGCTGGGCGACATCTGGGGACTGGAGACGGTTCCCGATAAGGCGGCATTCGATACCAAGGCGAAACAGGCTACCGAAAAATTCGTGCGGCTTGAGGCGCGCCTTGTTGCGAGCCCATGGTTCGATGGTGACCAGTTCTCGCTGGTGGATGCGGTGTTCGCACCCGTGTTCCGTTATTTTGATACGATCGATGAGATCGGTGATTTCGGGATTCTGGCCGACAAACCGAAGATCGCCCGCTGGCGCAAGAGTCTTCGCGAACGGCCGTCAGTCAGCGCCGCAGTGAGTGCCGAATATCCCGCTTTGCTGACGGCGTTTCTGAAAAAGCACAAATCGTATCTTTCCCAGCTGGACCGGCGTGCCGCTGCTTAAGGGCGCGGGTTCAGTTACAAGAATGGCGCGGAATGATCCCTCATCCGCGCCATTTCTGTTTGGGAGTGTAGTTGCCGTCAGCGGACGTTGGCGAGCCGCATGTCGAGATAGGACGTCACTGACTCCATCAGCGGCTCCATCTTGTCGACGAAGAAGTGGTTGGCGCCGGGAATGACCTGCTGGTCGATCACGATTCCCTTTTGCGTCTTCAGCTTCTCGACCAGCGTGGTGACGTCCTTTGCTGGCGCCACGATGTCCTTGTCGCCATGGACGATCAGGCCGGACGACGGGCAGGGCGCAAGGAACGAGAAGTCATAGCGGTTCGGCTCAGGTGCGATTGAGATGAAGCCCTCGACTTCTGGACGGCGCATCAGAAGCTGCATGCCGATCCACGCGCCGAACGAGAAGCCTGCGACCCAGCAGGCACGTGCTTCTGGATTGATGGTCTGTGCCCAGTCGAGTGCAGAGGCGGCGTCTGACAGCTCGCCGGTGCCGTGATCGAATTGTCCCTGGCTGCGGCCGACACCGCGGAAGTTGAAACGCAGTACTGAGAAGCCGCGTGCGACGAACGCGTAATAAACCTGATACACGATCGGATGGTTCATATTGCCCTGGAACTGCGGATGCGGGTGCAGCACCATCGCAATCGGGGCGTTCTTCTGCTTCGCCGGGTGGTAGCGGCCTTCAAGACGGCCGGCAGGGCCGGTGAAAATGACCTCAGGCATCAAAATTCCTTTGAAGCGTCGTTGAGCGGACCGAGTGGCCGATACAAACGAAGTGTCTGTCGAATGGTGCCGCGTTCTAGCATGGGGCAAGGGGCAAAAAGCAAGCATATTGCGCCTGCGGAGAGGTGCTGTTAGGCCGGATTGCTGATTATTTTCATGCAATTGCGGAATAAAACGGCGCTCAGACCGGATTGGACGATCGACCTCATGATGCGCGAGCGTGTCTATCTCGACTGGAATGCGACGACCCCGCTGCGGCCGGAAGCCCGCAGTGCGATGGCTGCTGCGTTCGATGTCACCGGCAATCCGTCGTCTGTTCACAGCGAGGGCCGGGCCGCGCGGAAACTGATTGAGGATGCGCGTTCAGCAATTGCTTGCGCTGTTGGGGCAGATCAGCGGAATGTGGTTTTTACCTCGGGAGGAACAGAGGCCAATGCGCTGGCGCTGACTCCCGGCCTTCGTCGGGGACGCGCGGAACCCGTGCAGCATTTGATCGTCTCGGCGATCGAGCATCCGTCGGTGTTGGCTGGCGGACGATTCGCGGCAGGCGCCATCAAGACCGCACCGGTGCTGCCCTCGGGTGTTATCGATCTGGATGCGCTTGCGGCGCTACTCGCGGATAATCGCCCGGTGCTGGTGTCCGTCCTGCTGGCCAACAACGAAACCGGCGCAATCCAGCCGGTTCGTGAGGTGGCGGAACTGGTTCATGAGGCCGGCGGCGTCCTGCATGTCGATGCAGTCCAGGCGCTTTCGAAAATACCCATCGATATCAAGGCCATCGGGGCGGATGTTCTGACCATTTCTGCGCACAAGATCGGCGGCCCCAAGGGCGTTGGGGCCATGATCGTGGGGGATACCCTGTCCGGACTGGAAGCGCTGATAAGAGGCGGTGGTCAGGAACAGGGCAGGCGCGCGGGAACGGAGAATGTTCCCGGCATAACGGGCTTTGGAGCAGCCGTGAGAGCCGCAATAGCATCCATGGAAGCTGTTGCCGCGCGAATGAGAGAGCTTCAGGCGCGGCTTGAAAAGGGCCTCCGAAGCCATCCGGGAACCGTGATTTTTTCGGATTCGGTTCCGCGATTGCCCAATACGACCCTCATGTCTGCGCGTGGCCTGAAGGCAGAGACCACCGTGATCGGCTTCGATCTGGCTGGCATTGCAGTGTCCTCGGGCTCGGCCTGTTCATCCGGCAAGGTTCAGCCGTCCCACGTCCTGCAGGCGATGAACGCCGATCCAGCGCTTCTGCAGGGAGCCATTCGCCTGAGTCTGGGCTGGGACACCACGGAAGCGGACATAGATCGGTGTCTGGAGGCTTGGATAAAGCTCTCGAGTGTATTAGGTAAAGCCTCAGCTACCGGGCTTGAACAGTTCTAACATTCTCGCATTGCGAGTGTTTTTGCCCGCTACAATTTACGCGGTCCACCGCGGTCCTTGAAACCGCGAGCGGAGGATTAAAGATGCCGGCCGTACAAGAGACGGTTGATCGGGTTCGCCAGATCGACGTCGATCAATATCGCTATGGATTCGAAACCATCATCGAATCCGAAAAGGCCCCGAAGGGTCTTTCCGAAGACACCGTCCGATTCATCTCCGCGAAGAAGAACGAACCGGAGTGGATGCTGGAATGGCGCCTTGAGGCGTTCCGCCGCTGGCAAACCATGGAAGAGCCAACCTGGGCGCGCGTCGATTATCCAAAGATCGACTATCAGGATCTCTATTACTATTCCGCGCCGAAGAAGAAGGAACTGGCTTCGCTCGATGAAGTCGATCCAGAAATTCTGAAGACCTACGAGAAGCTCGGCATTCCGCTCCGCGAGCAGGAAATGCTTGCTGGCGTTGTGCGCCCTGAAGGCGAGCGCCGCGTCGCAGTCGATGCTGTGTTCGATTCGGTGTCGGTCGCAACCACGTTCCAGGCTGAACTAAAGAAGGCCGGCGTGATCTTCATGCCGATCTCGGAAGCGATC
>JAFKER010000028.1 GCA_017308595.1 Afipia sp. | reverse complement strand
AAAAAATCTCATGCTCTGGGTCAGGAGCGACAGCGGGTATCTGATCGGTGATCAAGACAGAGTGGAGGATCAGGGCGGCGGCCGCGGAGTTTTGCGGACAACCATGGGCTGGGATCATCGTTGCCGCCAGCAACTCTATCGCTCGGTCTCGTTCAATCCGGCCGAGCGCGCTGAAATGCCTCAATCGATGTTCAGGACGATCCGACTGCCTCTAGCCGATCGGCCTGGACTGGCTTGGGACGGCGAGCGTGTCCGCAGCGCTCGCGACTGTTTGTTGGCGCTGGATGTTCCACGCGATGAGACCAAAGAGCGGCCCGTCGAGACAGAGCTTATCCTTGTCCCGCATGCCGCACCGGTCGCAGCGGATCAATGATCTAGATGGGGTTAGGGGGCAACTTCTATGGCTCGTATCATTGAGGCCCGCGCGGTCATCAGCGCCGAAGACCGGAACGCGAGCGCCGTTCTGGACAAAATTGCCAAGAAGATGGAGAGCATCGGCAAGGCCGGTAAGGCGGGTGAGCAAGTCGAACGCATGACCAAGGCGTTGCAGACGGCACAAACGCAAATGAAGGCGATCGACAAATTCGATCTGTCGCGCGGTGGCTTCGCGACTGCGCGCAAGAGCTTCCGCGATGCGCAGACTGAAGTCCGCAATCTCGCCCGCGAAATGGCGAATACAAAAGAACCGTCGCGCGAAATGGAGCGCGCCTTCAAGCGCGCGCAGCAGAACGTCGCTTCTGCAAGCCGCGCATACGAAAGTCAGAAGAACCTTCTGATCGGCAACAAGCGCGCGATGGAAGGCATGGGGATCAATATCGGGTCCGCGGCGACGCATCAGGCGCGTCTTCGTTCTGCTGTCGAGCGGACCAATCAAGCGTTGCTGGCGCAGGGCCGGGCGCAGGAACGATCGGAGCGGGGCGCGGCCCGGCGGCTGGCGCTGGGGTCTGCACTGGCTGCCGGTGGCGCCATGGCAGCGCACGGCGTCAAGACCGGCGCGAAGGCAACGCTTCACACTTACCGCGAGTTCGATAAGGAACGCCGCTTCGGCAAGGCCGTGATGGGCCTGACGGATGCAGAGCAGGCGCCGCTTGTGAACCAAGCGATCCACATGGGCGCGACAACGAAATTCAACGACATTCAGGTTTTGGAGGCGCAGCGCGAGCTTGCGGCCCGCGGCCTGAACAAGGGCCAGATCATGGGCATGATGACGCCAGCCGGTAACCTCGGCATGGCGCTTGATCTGAAGCTTCCTGATGCCGTCAAGCAGATGGAAGGCGCAATCTTCGGCTTCAAGAAGGATATCAGCACGCTTGATGCGGCGCTCGCTTCGGCGACGCGCACGGCTGATGTTCAGGTGAAGGCTGCGAAGATTTCCGGCATGACGCCGGAAGACATTACGCAGGCGTACAAATACGGCGCGACGCCAGCGCGATTGTCGGGGGTCAGCGAAGAAACGCTGCTGGCGTTCGCAGGCATTTCGAAGAAGGCCAACATGGGCGGCGACGAAAGCGGCGTCGCATTCCGCGCCTTGATGGCGGCCGCGCAGTCGCCGACGCGCGGCGCGCGCGAAGCCATGTTGGCGAATGGTCTGAACTTCAAGAACTACCAGAAGAACCCTGACAGCCTTGCGCTTGCGCCGTTCATTGAAAACGTGGCTGCACAGTATGGCGTGAAGCTGAACAAGGATGCGCAGGCCGGACTTGGGAAGGTCTTCGGGAATAAGGATCTGATTTCCGATCCGGCGAAATTCACCCCGGCCATTATGTCTGTGCTGGGCGACACGCTCGGCAGCGATGATGCCAAGAGCAAGCGCAGCATCGCCGGGATGGCGAACCGATATCGCAATTCATCGATGCAGGGCATCGATGTGAATGCGTACATCTTGGACCTGATGACGAAGATCCCCGGCAACCTTCAGCTTGCCAATGCGATCTTCGGTGCGAAGCAGGGTGGCCGCATCGCGACCGCGCTTGGCGATCCTGAAACCTTCAAGAAGATGGTGAAGGAACTTACCGGCGGATCGGACGGCTATGCGAAGACGATTTCCGACGAACGGATGGCGGGCTTTGACGGTGCGGTGAGCCGGTTCGAAGGCGCGGTGAAGAACCTTCAGACGGCTATCGGACGCTCGTTTGACAACGACGGTAAGGGCGGCCTGTTGACCATGGGGACGGATTGGGCGGGCATCGCCACTCAGTGGTTGGCGGAGCGAGGCAACGGTACCATTGCTGCCGGGTCGGCTGCTGTGGGGGCCGGTGGATTGGCTGCCGGAGCGATTGGCGCGTACAAACTTCTTCAGATACTGACGACGGGCGGCGGCCTCACGGCTTCAGCTGCGGCGCTGGATGCGGCGGCCGCAGCCCTGACCGGTGCGGCTGCGACGTTGAACGGCGGAAAGGCCGTCACGGTCGCTTCTGGCGCCGCTGCTGCGGCTACCGCGGGCGGATGGAGTGCTACTGCGGCGGCCGCCTTTCCGTGGGTTGCTGGCGCTGCTGGCGGCGCCTTCGGGCTGTGGGCGATGTACGATCAGACGCGCCAGTACGAAGGCATGACAAGCGGCGAGCGGATGCGAAAGCAGCGCGGCGGGTCCATGCGCGACGCGCGTCGGCGCGCGTGAGGATACGACTTCCCCGCGGCCCCTGAAATCACTCCAACGATGACTTACGGAACTGGCGTCGGCGGTGACAAGTCGCTGTCCGTCTCTGGTCAAGTGTCAGGGGAAGCGACGCTGAAGGTCGAAGCCGGGTCAACGCTTATTCAGATCGTTGAGCAGGCGCAAAACGTCATCAAGCTTTCGGGCCAACTGAACGGAAATGGTCCCGGCTCTACTGGGAAGTCTTCGCCAGATGCGAACTCTGGTCGAAGCGGAGGGTAGTGATGACTAATGACGAAAAACTGCACCTATTGGTTCAGCGCGTGGCTGATCTGCAGGCAAGGCAGGAAGCGCTAGAATACGTTGTAGGAATTATCTTCCCCATTACGCTGAAGCTTTTGCCGAAAGAAACTGCATTAGAGATTCTGAGTGCAGCGCGAAGCGCGAAAGTAGTTACGAGCATGAGAGATCAAGTTGACGATCTGAGCGATACGCAAGTGATAAAATTGAAGATTGAAGAAGCGATTCAGGGTCTGATCGATGAGACGGAACGAAGGGTTCGGCGTGGCAACCTCAGTTGGTGATCATCCGGACGCGCGGTGGAATTCGGCAGCGCGTTCGTCCGATTAGCTTGCCTTAGAAAGCTTGCAATAATCTCAAATAGGAAGTTCAGCGATGGGTATTTCTGTACGTCACAAGAAGCAGTCCGATGTGCCAGATCAAGTTACTGACGGGCTGATTAAACCGTCCGAATGGAACGACGAACATCTGATTAATCTGGATTATCGTCTGGTCACTGGCGCCGATGAAATCGGCGAAGACGATCGCGGAACGATCATCGTCCTAAACTCTGCAACCGCGCTGGCATTGTCGATCAAGCAGCCCGGCGAAGGCGGCGAGTGCAAGAAGGGCTGGTTTTGCTTCGTTCAGGGCTTCGGCTTGGGGACGGGGACGATCACGCCAACTGCTGGCACGATCAACGCGCAAGCTGATCTGAAGATCTCACAAGGCCAGTGGGCGATCATCGTTTCGAACGGAAGCACCTATCAGGCGCTGCGCGCGCGGGACAACCTCGCCGACATGCTGCGCTCGGTCTACGATCCAGATTTTGACGGCATCATTGATATTGCGCAGGGCGGCACGGGCGCATCAACGGCGGCGGGTGCGCGCGTAAAGCTTCAGCTTGGTTCGCTGGCCCTGCAAAACGTGGATAGCGTCGCCATCGCGGGCGGCACCGGTTCATTCAATACGCTGGGCGTCACTTCTGCGCCGGTCATCGCAACTGACGTTGTGAACAAGGCGTATGCGGAGAACCTCGCCGCCGGGCTGGATATCAAGCAGTCGGTCAAGGCCGCTTCGGTGGCCAACGTGAACCTTGCCAGCGCGCCTTCGTCGCTGGATACGGTTACGGGCGCTGTCGGCGACCGCTGGCTATTGAAAAATCAGACCGCCCCGGCCGAAAACGGCCTTTATATTTTCCAAGGGGCTGCCGTAGCGCTCATTCGCACTGACGACATGAACGCATGGTCCGAGGTCCCCGGTGCCTGTTTGATTGTCGAAGATCACGCGACGGCGACGAATGCCAACAAGGGCTTTGTCGCTGCTGTCGCGTCCGGCGGCACGCTTGGAACAACCGCCATCAACTTCAGCCAGTTCTTCGGAACCGGCCTCTATCAGGCATCCAGCGCGCTTCTGACCGCCATCGCTGCGCTGTCGATCGTCGCCGACAGCTTCATTTACGGCACCGGCACCGGTACAGTCGGGGTCGCAACGGTGACTTCCTTCGGCCGCTCGCTTATGGCGGCTTCGAACACGGCGGCTTTCGTAACCGCTGCGGGCCTCGGGACCGCCGCAACCAAGAATGTTGGTACGTCTGCGGGCAATGTTGTTCAGCTTGATCCTTCAACAGGGAAGCTCCCTGCTGTTGATGGCTCGCTGCTGACAAATCTACCCGGCGCATCCCTTCCGGATACTGATCGGCGTAACGCACTTCTAACGTCCAGCTACCTTTCAAAGATGCTTGGGTTCGCGCGTCGCGGTCTCGGCTATTTCGCGGATGGGTTTTCTGCAAGCGATGGCATCAACACCGGGGCGAGTAGCAACTACAGTCAAGATGGTACGAACAAGCGGGTCTTGCCAAGCAATGCCGCCGGAACTGTAACCACAGTTGGCGGCAATCCACCCGCGCTCGGTCCAACCGGAGGCTGGACAAACAACGTCTATATCTCTGAGACATCGGCTCTACCGAACAACGTGACGATCCAGTCGATTGGCATGTATGCGGATGTCGCAGCGACATTGACGATGAAGATCGTTCTCAAAAATTCATCATCGAGTGTCGATGTCGTCGTATCGCAATCCTTATCGCATCCCGGCGGCGGCTGGGCCGACGTGGTATTGACCACACCGTTCACGGTTCCTGCGAGTGGCTCCTACTATGTGGGCGCGCATTTCGCTGCGAACCCGAGCATTAAGTACAATGGAAGTGCAACTGGATTTGTGGCGTCGGGTAATGTTACCGGCGCTGGTGTCGGTGTGACTGAATATGTCGGAAATCTCAGTCTTCCATCGTTTAGAGCAACGCAAGTTGGTGCTCCGCAGAGCATGACGCTAGTCACCGCGTCGCAAACGGCCGATGCGAACGTTTCGAATGCGCGGGGGCTGCTCGAAATCGACAATTCTGCCGCGCCAACGCTCAATACAGACCTTATCGTGGAGTTGACGTGTAACGGCGGTACGAATTGGTCATCTGCGACGTTGGCACAGATTGGCCGAGGGCAGTCGGGCCGGATCGTTGTTGAAACGGCCGATACGGCGTGCACTGCGGGGACAAGCTTTGCGGCGCGCATTAAGACGGCGAACAACAAAATGATCCCGATCCATGGGGTGGCCATAGTATGTCATTGATTAGAGTGTCTTACGCTAGGTAGGCGGTTTTAATTGACCTACTACCGCTTTCGAGCGGATCGAACGGCGTAATCAGCTATCACAAGCCGCGGCGTTAACCTTTTCCTAAGCTTGTAGACGACGAGGGCCGCTCTTTATGCGAGCGTCCCTGCATTTTAGCAGGGAGCGGCTGCGCTTCGCCGATCGCATTTTGAATAAGCTGTACTTTGGCGACAATCTCGATTGGCTTGCCAAGATGGACGCACAGAGCGTCGATCTTGTCTATTTGGACCCGCCCTTTAATTCTCAAGCGACGTACAATCTTCTATACAAATCGCCAGATGGAGAGGCAGCGCAAGCGCAGTATCAAGCCTTCGTTGACTCTTGGCGGTGGGGGCCTGCGACTGACGCTGCCTTTGTATCAATTATGCGGAGTGGATCGCCCGCTGCGAACATTCTGAGTTCGCTGAATAACTATATGCAAAAAAGCGATCTCATGGCCTACTTGGTCATGATGGCCGCTAGGCTCATAGAGCTTCGAAGAGTCATGAAGCCTACCGCCACGCTATATTTGCACTGCGATTCCAGCGCCAGCCATTATCTCAAGATCATTTTAGATTCGATTTTCGGAACGTCAGCGTTTCGTAACGAAATTATCTGGAAGCGGTCAAACGCGAAGTCGCTCATGTCGCGTAGGCTAGCAACTAATCATGACACCGTTCTTTTGTATTCCGTCGGTGACAATTACTGGAATGAGGATTCGGCCTTCCTGCCATATGATCCCACCGATCTCTCTGACAAAACCTCGGAAAAATACTCTCAGATTGATACGGATGGCCGACGATATCAGCTGACTAGCTTGATCAATCCAAATCAAAATCGCCCGAATCTTACTTACGAGTTTCTTGGTGTTACCCGCGTCTGGCGCTGGACTAAAGATCGGATGCAGGCTGCATATGAAGAAGGGTTTGTTGTTCAGAGCGCGCCCGGCCGCGTACCCCGCTTCAAACGTTATCTGGATAAACAGCGCGGCACGCCTTTAGATGACGTGTGGACGGATATACCACCGTTGAACTCTCAAGCTCAAGAACGGTTAGGCTATCCGACACAAAAGCCTCTCGCTCTTCTTGAGCGCATCATCAAGCTTTCAAGTAAGCCCGGTGATGTTGTCCTTGATCCCTTTTGCGGCTGCGGCACAGCGATCGAGGCGGCACAATCGCTCGGTCGCAAGTGGGTTGGAATTGATATTACAGCATTAGCAATCGACGTTGTCGAGCGGCGTTTGTCACGCATGGGGCTGCGGAGAAATTCTCATTATCTGGTAGATGGCATTCCGCTCGATATGGACGGCGCACGGCGGCTTTTCGCGGAAGATCCTCATCAGTTTCAGTTGTGGGCGCTCACCTTGGTGGACGGGCAGCCCCGTGATGGCGGTAAGAAAGGCGCTGATAAGGGAGTTGATGGCGTCGTCTTCTTTCAGGACGATTCGAAGAATACAGGTCAGGCAGTCGTTTCAGTGAAGGGCGGCATTAATATCCACGCCCAGCATGTCCGCGATCTGATCGGGACCATGAATAATCAGAGAGCAAAGCTAGGATTGCTTGTTACGTTGAATGAGCCAACATCCGCGATGCTGAAAACAGCTCGTGAAGCGGAGTCTGTTGAGGCAGGGGGGAAGCTCATTCCTCGCGTGCAAATTTGTTCAGTAGCAGATCTTCTCAAAGGAAAGAAACCTAAGCTCCCGCCCGTTTACGATATCATTTCGGCAGCAGCAGCCGCGCGTCGAGGAAAGAGCCGTCCTTCAGAGCTTACAGCCGACGAAATTCGAAACCAGCCGCAATTCAAGTATCCGATTTCTGGAGGTAAAGCGGCCAGCAAGCAGATTTCTCTTCCCATCGATGAACCACTGTTGGTGGCGCCCCAATCTTCAAAAGGGCGAGGACGTAAAAAATCCGCGTAGCTACCTATTCTAAAATCTCACTATCGGGTTGCTGTAATGTGGCTTGAACTGTTTGTCGTACGGAGCAGCGGCATCTAGCCGCGGCACGCGCAAGGACTTCGATGAACCGGCAGTGGCTGGGTCCATTCCTTTGGGTGGCTCTACACGGCGACGGTCAGACAAGCGATCTTTAGCTTCGCTATTGTTCTCCGATAAGGCTCAGATGATGGGCATCGATCGACAGGTCGCCTTCGCCTTCATCCCAAGTTACGGCCGCGCCGTGGTTAGCCACGGCGGCCTTTGCGAACATCTTCCGATCAAGCAGTGGCGCAAGCGTTTCTCCGCCGGTTTTGATCCAATCGGAAAGATCGACTTGATCGGTGGCGGCGTCTTGCCAAACGATCTGAAGCCGCGATGGGCCGATGACAGAGACCGCTTTGATCTTCTGAACGTGTCTAGCCATTCGAGGCTTCATCTGACGCCACCAATGCCTCGCTCTGACGCGCTCGCATCTGCCGCCGTACGGTCGCGCGCGCAAGTTCTGCTACGAACTCAGCTAGACGGGGATCAAGATTGTCTGGCGGTGGAATGTGGCGCCGGAGTGTGCCGCTCATTTGGTTTGTGCCTTGTAACGCTGACGGATATTATCCATCTCAATTCGATCGCCGTCCGACGTTTTTATGTAGGCACCATACTGACGATCCATCGACAGCTTTTCGACTGCGTGAATGATCGCATCTTCAACTTGCTCAAAATAGATGGTTTCACGACGAACCGTAGGCGGCCCTTCCATATCGGGACCAACAAACAGTGTTGCCGAAATACTCATTTCGATTTCCTTGTGCTGTTAAACTTCGCGAGCCTTTGTTCTTCGCGAATGCGTCGGCTGGCGCCCAGGTCGACAGGCGCGTGCGGTGCCCGTACTTGGCTTTCGCCCTGAACCTTATATTCCCGATCGAAGAACGCTCGAACGGCGGGCGTATATCGGCCGCCCATTTGAAGGCTTACGGTAGGAAAGCCGCGCCGTTCAAGTAAAGGGACGATCTGTCGCCCTTGCGCAAATTTTCCGGGTCCCAAAACCGCAACCGAGATGGCCTCTTCGTCTGCGAAAAGGGGCAGCTTATAGAGTGTCCTAAACCTTATGGCCATCTGAGATTTTGCCCGCGCAACGGATCATCGGGGCACTTTTGACTTAAGCCCAAGCTCGACAAGACGGCGGATCGCTTCGGAACGTGAGGCCGCGCCATGCTTGTCAGACCAGTCGGCGATTTGTTCAATCAGACTTTCCGGAAGCCGAATTCCTACGAACGGATCGACGCCCGTCGCCGGGCGACCGCGCTTTTTCTGTTTTACGATTATTGACTTTGCCATAATATCAGTTTTACAGTAAATGCAGGCCGATGCAAGGCGGCAACCTTGGCATCGGCCCTAACCCTCAACACGGATGATCCCATGTTTCAGGCTGCCGAAGAGAATATCACACAACTCCCGCTCCGATCGAACCATCCCGCTGCTAGCGTTAATGTGCCGCCCGTCGTGGTCATGGCCACGCTTCTTCGCACCATGGGGACCGATCTTGGCGACGAACGCGAAGTTATCCGCGTTCTGATCCGCGCAAAATTCAGCGCCGATCAGGTGTTGAATTTGATGGACGAAACGATCGCGCTTGCGCGCTAGGCGGGCCGATTAACCGGTGCGGCGGCATCAGCCGCCGCCTTTCGTTCGGGAAAAGGCCATGCGAAAGCCCTCCCCGCAGCTATCTCAGATCGATGCGCTCTTGCCGTCGATCCGCAGGCTGCTCGCAACGTGCCCGCAGTACACAATCGAGCCTTCCTCGGGACCGATGCGCGGGATCGACTATAGCCGAGGCCGCTTGGCCATCGGCTACTTTGCCCACGCCGAGCGCATTGACGGTCGCCTTCGTGCGGTTGCGCCGCATTCCCTCGATGTGAGATTCGACGGCGAAACTGTTCTCAAGATTCAATGGAAGGACGGCCGCCGAAGGATCCTCGCCTATGTGCAGGGTCCGTGGGAAAGCAGGTTAGAATTCTTTGCTCGTAAATGACGGGTTGCGGCGGGCGTGCCGCTTTACCCGGTGGATACCGGGGATGATCGATAACGGCCGCTTCAACGCTTCCCATCGCACATCTTTAACTCGCCTCAACGGGAGGCGCGGCGATGGATCTCAGGTACTTTTCGGAGAACGCAACACGCGGAGCGAGGATCAGCGCGCGAATGCGTCGCAAGGGTTTCACGCCATGCGGCTACAAAATTTGGTCGCGCTCGGAAGAAGCCTACGTCAAGCGGCATTATCCCGATTTGGAAAGAATTCAACGCTGTGTTCCGCATCGAACCTCACGCGCCATCCAAGCGAAGGCTTTCAAGCTCGGCGTAACAAGGAAATGCAAGCCGTGGACGGCAGCAAAAGTATTGCTGTTACGAAAGCTCTGGGTTCGCGGGTCGCGTGACGATATTTCACGAGCGTTTCCCGAGTACTCTTGGGGACGGCTCCGCGCTAAAGCTTCCTCACTACGCTTACGTCGGCCTTCGCAGCAATTGCCAGCAATACATCCTCTGATAGAAGAAATTCGCGCGCGCGGTCGAAAGCTGGATTTGACTTTGACGGATATCGATCACCTGACCAAGAACCGTTCTTACTTCACGAGTAGCCGCCTGAAAACAAACCCACACATAGAACCATTATTGCGGGCTATCGAAGCCCTAGACGGCCACATTGAAATTGTTTGGCGCTAACGACGCCCGGCGGCCATCGCTTCTAGCAGCGAGATCTTCTTCGTATGGATGAAAGCGCTGTATGAAGAGGCAAGGCCCGCCTCGCGGGCCGCTTTGAACTCGCGGTTCATCGCTTTTAAGGCGCCGGTCTTTTGCATGTCGGCCATTGTCTGCTCCACTTTGGCGACGGCCACGTGCGCTCGCTTGACGACAGTTTCATGCGGCGTGAGGCCGACCGATAATTCGGCTGCGGCTTGGCGGATCGAAGCAACCGCGGCTTCTCGGTCTGGTGTTCCGTTTGCGAGCGCTCTGGCGCGTTGCGCAACGCGCTCCTGCTTATGCCGAACACAACAGAACGCTATGTGCCCATGCGGAAATATAACTTCCACGCTCTCGGCTGTGTCGATGTGTCCAGCATAGTCCACGAAGACTGCACCGATCGCGACTGCCCTTAGATAATGGCCCACTAGCGCATCATTTGTAGTCATTCTTTCGATCGCTATCGTTTAGTCGCCCGACACCCCGCGGCTTCAGCCTCTTGGGTTGAGCAAAACCACCGCTTGCCGTTCAATTCCATATTAATCTTTGCGTACCACCGGCTTCCGGGCTGATGATAAATGCAGACACCGCTTCGGTTGACATTGCCTTTTATATCGCAGCCCGGCGCAGGCGCGCCCGCTGCTGAAGCTGCCGATAAAAGCTTTTCCCGTGCTTCAGCCGGTACGGTCATTGCCCCGAGAATGACGGTGTTTCTATTTCGGTTGCGCCAGTCCCACGGAGCAATGAACGCGCCTGCCCACAGACCGGACTTCGCAGGCCGAGCTTCTGCTTCTTCGGCGTCGTAGATGTGAGAATATCGGACGAACGAAAGCGCCCACCCGTTGTGCACCATCCACCTTTGGACGTTTTCGCCGTTGACTTCGCACGTTGCAATCAAGCGGCCGAAGCGGTCTTTAGTTGTCCCGCGACAAATCCATGGGCCATTGTTGGCGTGTTTGGTCAACTGCTCTCGGGCTGCGAGGCCGCAAGCCCATCGTTCGCCTTTGTGATCGAGGCAAATCTGATCAGTTTCAGGTGCGTCCATGCCTTGAAGTCGAACGCGGTGGCTTCCAATCTGTACGGTATCGCCGTCGATTACTTTAGCGAGACCAGCAACCTCTGCGGCTACAGCGGAAAAACTGGCTAGAGCGAGGACGGCAATGGCTAGAGTTCGCATCATCGCAACAGCCTCATGACATCTGGTGTTCCGCAACCCACCGCCACCGCGTGTCCATCCTATCGTCTCAGCGGAAAGAAAAGTTGAACTTTCTAACAACACGCCACACTGGCGACGCGCTGGAAAATGATCAGTACGTTCGCGCGCTCGCTTGGCAAATTCTGCGGTCGCGCGCACGGTTCTAGAGAAGAAAATGGTAACTAAATCTAACCACTTTCTTGAGATTCTATAGATACTTGGGAGGTTTCTATGGCTGAGACGTCAATCGAGTGGACCGACGCGACATGGAATCCGGTCGCCGGGTGCACGATTCTGACTGCCGGGTGCACCAACTGCTACGCGATGCGGATGGCGTCGCGCCTCGAAGCCATGGGCACTGAAAAGTACCGCGGTCTCACTCGCAAAAGCGGGAAGAGGGCGGTGTGGACTGGCAAGATCAGGCTCGACGAGGCCGCGCTCTTGGCTCCGCTTGCGTGGCGGAAGCCGCGCAAGGTTTTCGTCAACTCAATGTCCGATCTGTTTCACGAAGCTGTTCCGGCCGAGTTTATCGCGAAGGTCTGGCATACGATGGAGGCGACGCCTCACCACACCTATCAGATCCTCACGAAGCGCCCAGACCGCATGGTTGAATTGGTCCCGGCGTTAAAACGGCTATCGAACGTCTGGCTTGGGACGAGTGTCGAAGATGATCGCGTTCTCGGTCGCATCGACGATCTGCGGAACGTACCGGCATTCGTCCGGTTCATTTCTTTCGAGCCTCTTATCGGATCAGTGGCCAGCGCCAACCTCACAGATATCCATTGGGCAATTGTCGGTGGAGAGAGCGGTCCGAAAGCCCGGGACATGAATCCTGACTGGGTCGACGAAATCGAGCAGCTATGTCGTCGGTCGAAGACCGCGTTTTTCTTCAAACAGTGGGGCGGGAAGAACAAGAAGGCGGCGGGACGGATGCTAAATGGCAGAACCTACGATGAGATGCCGCTTGCGATCTAAGAGGTGATTTCCGATGCGCGTAGCGAGTCCAATGGCCTCGGGAGAGTCATTGGCAATGCATAGAAACAACGAAAAGCGCTGAGGTTTTGAATCGATTGGAAGCGCCAGAGGCTTAAGCACCCGAGCGAAAATCTTCTCAAGACGCCCCTTTACGTAACGTTCAAGACCCTGCGGATCTAGTTCGCGCCGTCGTTCTCCAGTGTTGCCGAATAGGTCTAATTCTCCGTCCGGATAGAGTTCTTCCTCCCAATCTGCGCAACCGAACATTCGCGTTAGCGCTGCGCGCTTATGTTGGTCTATGTCTGTCAGCTTTCGCGTTGCCTGACGAAAGAGGCCTGATAGAGGGAAAAGAAACCAGACGTCGATTGCCTTCGTGGAAGCAAGCGCTTCTAGTGTCGACCACTCGACCTCCATTCCGTATGGGTCAAGGAAAACTACAGCCCGCTTGTCGTCCCAGGTGTTATTGGAAACGAGCGACTTAAGCGCGGCATTTGTGTCGTCCTGAGCCACAACTATCGACCGCTGCGCGTGCCTAGCTGCCAGAGCATTCAACTCCGAGACGAAGGCCGGGTTCTTCTCGATGAAGACTAGAAGGTCGAAGTTCGGCTTTACGTCGATAGCGATCCGGGCCGAACCACGCCGTGTGTCGATTAGGGTAATCTCACGGGGTGACAGCAGGGTAGGTCCAATTGTCGTCCGGGTTGTACGGCTGCCGGTTCCCGCGAAAGCGTCGACGTACCAAAGCGACCGGAACTTCGGTCGGAGTGCCTGTGCGTAGGCTTTAAGATATCCCTCAACCACGGACAACTTGAGTTCGGTGTGTTGCCCGCCAAATTCGTGATGCGTAGCCAAGATCGTCCCCGCGCTGATCCGGCTCAGAATACGGCAAAAATCACCAATTACTGACTCCAAGGGGTTGGATTTTCCCCCTATTTGTAAGGTTGCTGCAGGGGGAGTTTCGCAATGCGCAGGCGCCTTACCCCAGACGATCTGGCGAAGCGGTTCAACCAGCCTGAGAGGTCCAGACCCAAGCCCTTCGACGACGGCTGGGTGCGGGAATCCTTCTCGCTGCCACGCGGGCAGGCGAGGGCGAAAGCCGAGGCTTGGTTCAAGAAATACCCGAAAGAGGCCTACATGACCGCAGTCGAGAGCCATTTCGAACTGCCCGGCGACCGGATCGAGTTCACGATGAGGCGGCTGCGTACAGCAGATTAATCTTCGCGAATCGACTTGAAATCACTTAACAAATCAAGAAAAGTTCCATGTCGGCGGAGAAAATTTGCCCCTTGACCATATCAGCAGGGTGAATCATATGTATTGCAACACGCCCGGCCCCTCTGCGCGAAAGCGTACGGGTCGGTCTTCTTTTGTGGGGTAAGAAATGGCCCCATATTCCAAGCCATACTTACCGGTGTCGGATCAACTCGCTCTTATCAAGAGCAGGGGGATGATCGTAACCGACGATGCGTTGGCTCAGGCTTACCTCAATCGCATCGGCTATTACAGGTTGAGCGGTTATTGGTATCCCTACCGCGTTGCCAAAACTCTTTCTGATAAAACTGAAGTCACGGATCAATTTCGAGAGGATACCAAATTCTCTGAAGTCGTAGAACTCTACGTTTTCGACAAGCGGTTGCGTCTTCTCATGATGGACGTAATCGAGAGAATCGAGATCGCGCTGCGAGTTCAGATCACGCTTCAGCTTGGCAAGCAGGGGGCGATGGCTCACCGCGACCCAGCTTCACTCCATCCTAATTTTACGACACGACTAGACCCGGTGACTCAAGAATCGGGGCATGCCAAATGGCTGCGTCTCCATGACGAGGCTTTCGCTAGGTCGAAGGAAGAGTTCGCAAAGCACTTTAAAGATAAATACTCAGGCGAATTCCCGCCGATATGGATTGCCGCCGAACTGTGGGACTTTGGGCACATGTCGTTTCTGTACGCCGGAATGAAAAAAGCGGATCAGGACCAAGTTGCTCGAATTTTCAATGTCCCATCCTTCAAGGTTCTGTCCTCATGGTTGCATTACATCAATGTTTCGAGAAACATATGTGCGCATCATAGTCGGTTCTGGAATAAGCCGAATGCCGCTCGGCCCGTCTGGCCAACAGCAGCAGAGTGCCCGGATCTTGGTCACATCGAGAACGACACCCGAGCTAAAACAAGAATTTACGGGTTAGCGTGCATGTGCGCGCATTTGCTAAAAAGCATCAACCCAAGTTCTCGCTGGAAGGATCGTTTCAAGACTGAGGTGCAAGATTTCCCAGATTCAAAAATTCTCGATCTTTCGGCAGCGGGATTCCCTGTCGATTGGGATAAAGCAAATCTTTGGAATTGAGACGGTTCGGTTGGGCATGATCCCGCTACGGTGGTGCTTACTTAGATGCCTTTTCCGCTCGCGATTTGCAGCTCTAAGTTTTTGGCCATCTCTCGATAAATATCGGCCAGATTTGTGAAGGCTTGCTGTTTTACGGATGAGGTTGCGAGCCGCGCGATCAACTCGCATTCAGCGGCGTCTTCCCGCAACTTTTCAATTCTCTCTTTGAAATCCTGCATGCCCGCCCGCCGATCAAACAGCCACACTAGACAAATAAAGGTCCCGCGATACCACTCTCAGGTTGCAATCATTGTTGCGATGCGGCGCTGATGGACTAGGCGTGCTTCGGCGGGGTTTTATTTGCCTTCACCGTTTACAGGGCCATGCTTCGTGAAGTGCGGTGGTTGCTAGTCCGCGCAGGTCTAGGTGGAGCAGTTGAGGGTTGCTCTCCATATACTTGATTACGATCCGTATCGCTTGACCGAGCGAGGCGCTTTCTGGAACGCAGAAACGAAAGTCCGGCGGTAGGGACTTTCCGAAGAACATTGCCGTGCTCACAATTCCAGAGCATTCGCCGTCGAAGGGGTCATATCGATAGTTTTCTTGCAAGAAATGTTGGCAATGCTTCAGCATATAGTTTCCGCTGCCGTATTCCGGCTTTTGCGCATGTGAGGCCGACGACGAAAAAAGTGTAAAAATAGCTACCGCGCCAATGCATGATGTTATCTTCATCGCGTCTCGCACTTTCTCACTTCCGGCATGATCTTCCGGGCGTACCTAGTTAATTTTGGTGCAGGTGCCGACCGTCACGGACGGGGTATCACTATTGTTGTCGCTCGGTTAGGTCGCTGCCGCTGCAAGTTAAGAAATCTGTCTCTCCAATAGTGACTTCATCAGTATGCTTGCTGGCGTGATAGCATCGATACTCGTCTTTTTCCCCGACTTCCGTCATCCGTATACGAAATTCAGTGAAAGTCTCGCTTCTCCCGAAGGTGTTTTTCTCCGAGAAAGTCCGGAGATGTTTCAACTTGACTACAAGTCCTCGTTTTAGTCGAAATTTAGTGCTCTCCCATCGTTTGGTGTTTTCGTTGAAGCTGACGCCACCGGCCGCTTCGGGAATGCAGAGGAAATTGAGATCGTTCGAAGGCAATGAGTAGGCAGCGGAAGATGCAAATGCGAGTCCCGGCGCCGCTAGGAGTAGAGCGACGCAATTCGCCAACCGGCGGGCTTTGTCCCTTGCCCTAGGTGCGGTGACGCCAATAGCAGCGATAAAAAAGACGCGCATCTTCAGGACCTCCTGCGTGTCAGAAGTTGCTCAAATTTTAGGAGTGCATCCGAAAAGCTGGCGCAGGCATCAATGTTTGAAATCATGAAGTGCTCATTCAAGCCCGTATCTGATCGGAACCTAAACTGGCCATACAACATGAGCGGGAATTCCCGATTGTCGCGATAGCGCAGGTCGCGCGTCCCATCTTTGTTAGAATATTCCCACGCCGAACCAACCCGCGCGCTGTCGGACGGGGGCGGCCCTCGCTCATCAAATTTACTGGCATCAAATTCGATCTTTACAGATCGAAGATCTATCACTGCAAAGTCGGTCACATCGCGTGCTACCAGCAGCAAACCGGTGACCTGCCACTGAACTTTCATCCGGCGGCGATTAGAGTCTCGGCGGATTTTACGCCGTCTGGCGCGGGTGGAGCAACGTGTGATCGGCGGAGCTGGTCCGGGTTGCGTAGCTGATCGCACGTTGCGGTGAGATTGGCGGCATAA
>JAFKER010000002.1 GCA_017308595.1 Afipia sp. | reverse complement strand
CGGCTTATGCCGCCAATCTCACCGCAACGTGCGATCAGCTACGCAACCCGGACCAGCTCCGCCGATCACACGTTGCTCCACCCGCGCCAGACGGCGTAAAATCCGCCGAGACTCTAATCGCCGCCGGATGAAAGTTCAGTGGCAGGTCAGAACCAGTCCATTTTGCGCCGCCCGGCCGCGAGCGCCGCCGTCATGGCCTCGGCGACCAGCGCGAACAATCCGAAGAAAAAGAGTATCGATTCGGCGGGCTCCATGACGGAGGCGTAGCATAGTTCCGGAACCGCTGCGATCACCCGTAGCCCGCATGAAGCGCAGCGGAATGCGGGGCGTATCGCAGAGGAATCCCGGATTGCGCTTCGCTGCATCCGGGCTACGCGCGCTGCCGCAGCATTCAGCCCGGCCAGCTCTCCGCCTGCACCATGATGTCGCGCGTGCGCTTTACATCCGGCCAGTCGCGGTCGAAGTCGCGGATCAGGCGCTTCATCTCCTCCCCGCCCACCGCGCTGTCCAGCGACACGCGATCCGGGAATTCATACATCGCCAGATGCACGGCGGGATCGTTGGCGAGCCAGTAGCGCCACGCGCGCTTGCTGCCAAACGATTTCACGGCATCCGGCAGATGCTCGCGCGAATACCACGCATCGAACGCGGTGCGTTTGGATTCATCGGGGACAGTGGCACGGACGACGAAGATGTGGGGCATGGAGCTATTCAACAGCAAAACTCAATCCAAAAAGGATTCCGAGAATTTTTTCGATTGTCGATCGATAAACTTCGATGTCTTTGTCAGCAACGTCCATTGTAGCACGCTCGTGGATCAGTTTGTTTCGTTGTTCATAGTAATGCTCAACGATAAGGAGAAGCTTTTCTGGAATTTTGACGTGTTTACTTATCTCCGCAACAACAAGATGGCGCCTCGAAAATAGCTCCTTTATTTTTGTATCGGTATAAGTCTTTTTTGGAAAAAGGTCGGTTCTGTGAACTAAAAATTCTTTCAAAGCAATTTCAAAATTGCTGTCCAAAAGGATGAGAGAGATACGATTCTTGGTTTGTAATTTCTGCCGTTTAATTACATCGATCAGACCTATCGCTTCTACAAGTCCAAGCGTCCACGGCATGTCCTGTAGCTTTTGAGAATTTTCCGCTTTTAAGTCGAGTACAGAACTCCTTCGCACTCGAGGCAGAGGCGGAAGCGTCAAATGCAGTCTCTCACTACCCTCGATTGGCTCAATCTTTTCTATCACCCCGGCATCGTACTTAAATACTTGATTTTCCCAATCGTCCTTGAGCCGCCTAGATAAAGAAGTAAAATGAGCCATGAGCTCCACTAAAGTTGGCCGCAGACGCTCAAATACCGGGTGCGCAATATTTATTCCGCTTTTGGTACTGTTCCAAGGCATCAACGCGGCAGGCCCTTGCAGTCTTATTATCGCTCGGCAGAGAGACGCGTCAGGGTGAGGAACGCCTATTTCGCTATAGTACCCCACATCCCGCGTTTTTAGTTCTTTTACGACGAGACGATGGTTACAGTAGAAATATGCGCCATAGTTCTCGGCTTTCGGTTCGCGATTTCTAATCAAACCTACGGTTATTTCGCAGGTCACTTTTCCTTCTTTACCGAAATCGGCATGAAACCGCGCTCTACGCGGCGCATAATTCGGAGGGAAAGCCCACTGTTCGAATTCTTCGGGCTCTGCAAGAACTTCATTTACTTCGATTACGCAACCGCTTTCGAGAAACCAACCATACGTCGCGCCTATGTGTGCACGTAAATTACTGACCTGCACCCCTGAAACGCCCTCGATTTTGAGTTAGGATTTCTGTTCTCCATTGAGGAGACAGAGGATGCGTAAAAGCAGGTTCACGGAAGAGCAGATCATCAAGGTTTTGAAGGAGCATGCCG
>JAFKER010000027.1 GCA_017308595.1 Afipia sp. | reverse complement strand
CAGATCAACTCGATCTACATGATGGCTCACTCGGGTGCGCGTGGTTCGCCGGCCCAGATGCGTCAGCTCGCCGGCATGCGCGGCCTGATGGCCAAGCCGGACGGCTCGATCATCGAAACGCCGATCGTGTCGAACTTCAAGGAAGGCCTTACGGTTATGGAGTACTTCAACTCCACCCACGGCGCCCGTAAGGGCCTCGCGGATACGGCGTTGAAGACCGCGAACTCGGGCTATCTCACCCGCCGTCTGGTGGACGTGGCGCAGGACTGCATCATCACGCAGGACGATTGCGGCACCAAGCTGGGCATCAAGATGCGCGCCATCATCGACGCGGGCACGGTCGTTGCCTCGCTCGGTTCGCGCATCCTTGGCCGCACGGCGTGCGACGATATCCGTGATCCGGCCACCAACAAGGTCATCATCAAGCGCAACACCCTGATGGAGGAGTCGGACGTCGACGCCATCCAGCAGGCTGGTATCCAGGAAGTGAAGATCCGCTCGGCGCTGACCTGCGAACTGGTTAACGGCATCTGCGGCAAGTGCTACGGGCGCGATCTCGCCCGCGGTACGCCCGTCAACCACGGCGAGGCTGTCGGTGTCATCGCCGCGCAGTCGATCGGCGAACCGGGCACGCAGCTCACCATGCGCACGTTCCACATCGGCGGCGCTGCGCAGATCAACGAACAGTCGTTCATCGAGTCGAACTTCGACGGCAAGATCGTCATCAAGAACAAGGCGATCGCGACCAACAGCGAAGGCTTCAATGTTGCAATGGTCCGCAACATGGTCGTCGCGGTGGTGGATGCCGACGGCACCGAACGCGCAACTCATCGCATTCAGTACGGCGCGCGTATGCGCGTCGAGGAAGGCGATATGATCAAGCGTGGCCAGCGCATCGCGGAGTGGGATCCATACTCACGTCCGATCCTGACCGAGGTGGAAGGCACGATCGGATTCGAGGATCTGGTCGAAGGCCAGTCGATCTCGGAAACGCTCGACGAATCCACGGGTATCGCGAAGCGCGTCGTCATCGACTGGCGCACGACCGGCCGCGGTGCCGATCTGCGTCCGGCGATCGTGATCAAGGGCAAGGACGGCAAGGTCCTGAAGCTGGCGCGTGGCGGCGATGCCCGTTACATGCTTTCGGTGGATGGCATTCTGTCCGTGGACGTTGGTGCCAAGGTCAAGGCCGGCGACATTCTCGCCCGTGTCTCGACTGAAAGCGCCAAGACCCGCGACATCACCGGCGGTCTGCCGCGCGTTGCGGAACTGTTCGAAGCCCGCAAGCCGAAGGATGCCGCGATCATCGCGGAAATCAGCGGTACGATCCGCTTCGGCCGCGACTACAAGAACAAGCGCCGCATTTCGATCGAGCCTGTCGACAAGAACGAGGAGACTCGCGAGTACCTCATTCCGAAGGGCAAGCACATCCATCTGCAGGACGGCGATATCGTCGAAAAGGGCGATTTCATCGTCGAGGGCAATCCGGCGCCGCACGACATCCTGGCGATCAAGGGCATCGAGGAACTCGCTGCCTATCTGGTCAACGAAATCCAGGAAGTCTACCGGTTGCAGGGCGTGCTCATCAACGACAAGCACATCGAAGTGATTGTCCGTCAGATGCTGCAGAAGATCGAGGTCACCGATCAGGGTGAAACCGACATGATCTCGGGCGAGCAGGTCGACAAGATCGAGTTCGACGCGCTCAATGCCAAGGCGAAGGACGAGGGCAAGAAGCCCGCGACCGGAAACCCTGTGCTGCTCGGCATCACCAAGGCCTCGCTGCAGACCCGCTCGTTCTTCTCGGCAGCGTCGTTCCAGGAGACCACGCGCGTGCTCACCGAAGCTGCCGTCAACGGCAAGGTGGACCCGCTCGAAGGCCTCAAGGAAAACGTCATTGTCGGCCGTCTCATCCCGGCCGGCACCGGCGCTTCGATGGCGAAGATCCGCGAAGTCGCAACCAAGCGCGACAAGATGATCCTCGACGAGCGCGAGAAGCAGGCCTCTATTACGCCGGCTGCTCCGGAAGCCGAACCGCTGGCCCTGCCGCCTGCGGAATAACTTCACGCCGATCGGCGTGTCTGCCATGATGAAAAGGCCGCTCTTCGGGGCGGCCTTTTTTTGCTAAGGTTCCGGAAATTTTTATCTGTCCGGCGTGTTTTTATAAGTGATTTCCCTCTGCCTCAGGCGGAGGAACAAGATGTTATTGTGTTGGTTCTTGATCCTGGGTCTTACGACATTGCGGGGACCGTTTGAGCAAGCATGACCGCCTCATTGCGGCGATTGAATCCATTTACGCCGCTGCGGCCGATCCCTCACGCTGGCCGTCAACTCTCGCGTTCATCGCAAGCTGTTTCGATGACGTCGGGGCAATTCTCCTTTACGGCCGCGATGACGGCAGCTTTGGCGTGATCGAGTCGCCGTCGCTCAAGCATGTGAGCGCCGAATATGCGCAGGGCTGGAGCGATCGCGATTTGCGGGCGATCCGCGCGCGTGAACGTGGCTATTTCTTCAAGCGCGATGTGATCACCGACCGCGATCTGATGACTCCCGAGGATATGGAGACCCACCCATTCTATAACGATTTCCTGCGCCGGAACGGCTTGCAATATTTCGCCGCGGCGACCGTCTCGCCGGATCCTCATATCGAGGTTGCGCTGAGTGTGCAGCGGGCGATCGGACGTCCCGAGTATTCGGAAGATGAACTGAGGTTTCTGGAGCGGCTCGCTCCGCATGTCGAAACCTCGCTGCGGCTGAGCATTCACCTGATGGATGCGAAGGCAATGAATTCCGGCATGGGCACGGCCATGGCTCGCATCGGAATCGGCGTCTTTGCGCTGGATTCCATGGGGCGCGTGGTAGCGTCCAATGCGGCCTCGCAGGCGCTGCTTGGTGATGGATTGAACGTCGTCAATGACCGCCTTGTCCTCACCAATCCGGCGGCAAGCGAGGAGGCGGTCAACGCGATCCGGAATGCGCTGGATGGCACGCGTATTCTGGTCGCGCAGGAAACCAAACCAATTCTGGTCCATCGCCAGAATGCGAACCGGCCATTGGCTCTCTACGTCCTGCCGATCCCGGCGCAGAATTCCGGAAACGGCTTTTTGACCCGCGCCCGCGCCATTGTCCTTCTGATGAATCCGACCGCTGACGGCATTCCGGATCCATCGCTGATCCGCGATGTTCTCGGCGTCACCCTCGGCGAGGCGAGGATTGCCGCGCTGGTCGGGTCCGGCTTGTCACCCAAGGATGCTGCGGAACGGCTCGGTATCGCCGAGGAAACCGCCCGCTCGGTGTTGAAGCGGGTGTTCTCCAAGGTCGGCGTGTCCCGGCAGAGCGAGCTGGCGGCGATGATGGCGAGGCTTGTGATCAGGTAGGCGTTTCGGCAACACTGGCGGACAATTGCGATTGATTGCCAAAAGCAGAAAGGCTTTCACCCATTTGGGGGATGTGCCGGGCTGCCCGATTTCTAGTCTGTGGCCATTCTATGACCTACCAAGAAGTCCATTGATTAAGGGGCAGGGCATTCAAACAGGACGATAGTTTTCAGCCATAGGACATGATCGCCTCGCGGTGATGATTTTGGTGTCCGTGGCTCAGAATAATGAGAAGTATCCTTCACATGGGTCGGCTTTGCCGGCCCATTTTCTTTTGCAGTGTTTCGCACTGCGGAATATTTGGACCCTGTGGGTGTCCGGGGCTGGAGCGAGCGGTCTCTTCAATGCCGCCCGGAGCTGCGGCAAATGGCATCTTCTTTCCGCCATGTGGGTCTTTTTCATCCCAGATCGCGGTTTGTTCATCTTCCCTTCAGATGAAAAACGCATTTGTTTAGGGTGAGTTAGACTGGCGGTATCAGAAAGAACGCCAGCGAGGGGCGAAGGACAACATGCTCGATCTGGCGATAGTCGGCGGCGGCCCAGGCGGGCTTATGAGTGCGTGGTACCTCAAGAAGAAGCTTGGGGCGCTCTGCCGCATCACGATCTATGAGGCATCCGACCGGCTCGGCGGCAAGATCCTGACCAAGACCTTCGACACCGCGCCCGCCATGTACGAGGCCGGCGTCGCCGAAATTTACGATTACTCCATGACCGGCCCGGACCCGCTGCGGGAACTTATCCAGCATTTCGGCCTGCAGACCATCCCGATGGATGCCGAGCAGGTGCAGCTCGACGGCGAACTGCTCAACGATGTCCCCGGCATGCGCCGCAAGTACGGCCCGCAGACCGCCAAGGCCATTGAGGACTTCCGCAAGCTTTGCACCAAAATGGTGTCGCCGACCGAATACTATGAAGGCGTCGGTGCGCACGACAACGAACATCCGTGGGCCTACCTCAGCGCCGAGGAATTGCTGGACCGCGAAGTGGCCGATCCGGTCGCCAAGCGGTTCCTGAAAGTGATGGCACGCTCCGACATCGCAACGGAGCCGCACAACACCAACGGCCTCAACGCACTCAAGAATTTCGTGATGGATGTGGATGGCTATATCGGCCTCTACTCGATCCAGAACGGCAACGAGCAGTTGATCCACAGCCTCAAAAGCGAGATCGACGCCGACATCCAGCTGAACCATCGCGTGCTGAAGGTCGGCAAGGCGGATTCCGGCCGCTACGCCATCAACATGATGAACGGGAAGGGGCCGATCACCAAGGAGCATGACCTCGTGGTGATGTGCCTGCCGCATTCGTGGCTGACCACCATGAACTGGGAAGGCGAGCTGCTGCGTCACTCGATGATCAAGCACATCGCTTACTTTGATCGGCCCGCGCACTATCTTCGCGTTTCGATCCTGTTCGATGAGCCGTTCTGGGGCGACAAGGTTCCGGGCGCATGGTGGATGTCCGAAGCGTTCGGCGGCTGCTGCGTGTATGTTGAAGGCGCGAGACATGATGTCGGCCGCAACGGCGTGCTGAACTGGCTGATCCCCGGTTCCGATGCGCTCGCTTTCGCCAATCTCAGCGACAAGGAACTTATCGACGCGGCAATCAAGTCGCTGCCGAAGTCGTTCGGCGACGCGCGCAAGCATTTCCTCGAGGGCAAGACCCATCGCTGGCTGTCGTCGGTGAACTGCATTCCCGGCGGCTTGCCTGCCCGCGATGTGATGACCAACCATCACCCCGAGCCGACCGACCATCCGGGTTTTGTCGTTGTCGGCGATTATCTGTTCGACTCGACGCTGAACGGTCTGCTCGACTCGTCGGATGCTGCGACTGACATCATCCTCACGCAGATGATCAAGCTGCGCTATGAGCGCGGCGAGAGCGGCAATGTTCCGTCCGACAAGATTGACCGCGCTTATTTCGACAACTACCGCAACACCGGCCCATACGGCGAGGTTTGGAGCAAGTTCACCGATCCGGACTATCTGATGAATCTCATCAAGATCGTCTGGGGCCGGGCCAAGGGCTACAAGCTGCTGGTCGCAGGTTCCGCGAGTGGCGAACTGGTCGGCGCACTGCGCGAGCGCGGTATCGATGCCTGGGGCATCGAGAACAATCGTTATATCCATGGCAAGACGCCGAAGGCGCTGCGCAAGTACAACAAGTTCGGTTCACTGGCCAAGCTGCCCTATAAGGCCGAGGAGTTCGACTTCGTCTTCGAAACCAGCCTCTGTCATGTCCCGGAAAAGCAGGTGAAGCGCGCAGTGCGCGAACTCAACCGCGTGGTGAAGACCGGTTTCATATTCGGTTCGGTCACCAGCGACATGGCTCCGGCGCTGATCGACCGCTACGACCTGCTGCGCGGTGTCAAGAAATTAGGCACCTGGTGGGAATGGTCGGAACTGTTCTTCGGCAACGGTTTCGATCTGTCCATGCACCGGCGCGACACGACCGACGCCGTATGGGACGCGACGCTCAAGGCCAATAAGGGGCCGGGCGACTGGTACGCGGACGCGGACAGCTTGCGCTATTCGTTCTTTGACAAGATTGCTGACGACGACTAATCGCTTAAAGGCAGGGCATCGGCCATCCGGCCGCTGCGGCATGATTGCGGCAGCGAAGCCGCGTAGCGACGGTTCTAGATGGCAAGCAAGCCACCCAATTCGGATACCGATAAGCCGGCGTCGGGCCCGCCGCTGGATGACGAGGCTGCGCGACTTGCGGCGCAAGCCGAACTGACATTGCCGCCCCCATATCCCGACGACATCGATGATGACGACGACGATGATGATGATGAGGATCTCGTCGCCTATACTGCGAGCGAGGCGGCAGGCGCGTTCGCGACGCTGTGGCGTTTCACCTGGCCGCATCTGCGCAACTACAGGACCTGGCTCAGCTTCGTCGCGATAGGTCTTTTCATCGAGACGTTATTCAACGTCATCATGCCGCTCAGCCTGAAGTTCCTGATCGACGATGCGCTCGGCGAGGAAGACTTCCAGGCGCTTTACACCATTCTGGGTGTGCTGGCGGTGGCGGGTATCATCACGTCCATCGTCGCGATCTGGTACGAGCGTTGGGATGCAAGGCTGGCCGCGGCGGTCATTTCCGATGTCCGGTCCCGGCTGTTCGGGCATGTCCAGAATTTGCCGGCAGCGTTCTTCGGGCGCACCAAGCGCGGCGAAATCCTGTCGCGGTTCTCCGTCGACATGGCCGGCTATGAATCCTCGGTCAAGCACTTCGCCAACAGTGCGATGCTGCCGTTCTTAGAACTGATCGCGGGCATCGGCCTGATGATCTGGCTGAACTGGCAACTCGCCGCCGTGGCGCTGCTGATCTTCCCGATTACCCTGATCGGCCCGCGCATCCTGACTCCGAAGGCGGTGCAGGCGAACTACGAGCAGAAGGTCAACGAATCCGCGATCCTTGGCGTGGTGCAGGAGAACGTCGCGGCGCAAATGGTGGTTAAGGCATTCGGCCTGCAGCGCAAGGCGTTCGGCTGGTTTACCTTCCGCAACAATGCGGCGCGCCACTCGATGGCGGATGCGACGTTTCTGTCGACCATGGTGGAGCGCACCGTCACTGTATCGGTGCTGTTGCTGCATCTGATCGTGCTGGCGATCGGCGCCTATCTTGCGACCATCGGCAAAATTTCCATCGGCACCTTCGTCACGTTCGAGAGCGCATTCTGGGAGATTTCCTACAACATCGCTCATCTGATGCATTTTATTCCGGTGGCGATTCAAGCCGCCGCGGCCGTGCGCCATATGGAGGAATTGCTCGATGAGCCGACGCGTGGCGCGGATCGGCCGGGTGCGCCGGACCTGCCGCGCATTACCGACAACATCGCGTTCGATCGCGTGGTCTTCAAATACGAAGGCAGCGAAAACCCGGTTCTGGATAGTTTGTCGCTCAAGCTCGGTGCGGGCAAGAACATCGCGATCGTCGGGCCGAGCGGTTCGGGTAAGAGCACGCTGCTTAATCTGATCCTGCGGCTTTACGAGCCGAACGAGGGCAGGGTGAGCATCGACGGCGTCGATATCCGCAAGGTGACCCGCGATTCCCTGCGCGCCAGCATGGCGGTCGTGTTTCAGGAAAACATGCTGTTCAACATGTCGATCCGCGAAAACATCCGGCTCGGCAAGGATGGCGCCACCGACGCTGAAGTCGTGGAGGCAGCGAAGAAGGCCGAGATCCATCGCTACATCATGACGTTGCCGCAGAAATACGACACGGTGGTGGGTGAGCGCGGCGATACGCTGTCGGGCGGTCAGCGCCAGCGCATTGCGATCGCGCGCGCCATTGTCCGTAATCCGTCAGTGCTTCTGCTCGATGAAGCGACATCGGCCCTCGACCAGACCACGGAAGCAGCGATCAACCGCACGCTGCTCAAGGTCGCCAAGGGCCGCACGATGATTTTTTCGACCCATCGCCTGACGTCAGTGGTCGACATGGATGAAATCATCGTTGTCAGCAACGGCAAGGCCGTCGAGCGCGGCCCGCATGCCGAACTGCTCAAGGCCAACGGCATGTACCGCAAGCTTTGGGACGACCAGCTTCATCAGTCGCATCATGCATCAGAGGATGACGACGATGATGACGATGACGAAGATTGACCTAAATTCAGGTCATTCCGGACAGGCCGCGTAGCGGGCTGATCCGGAATCCGGAAGAGTTTATCGGAAACAAGTCTTTGGATTCCGGGTTCGTTCGCAAGCGCTCGCGCCCCGGAATGAAGGGAAACGGTTTTCCCGGTTCCCCGTATGACCGGAAGTTCCTTACGGCTGCGCTGTCCGCCGGACGGAAAGCGTTTCACGCACATGACGCAGCGTGCCGACCCCTGCGCGGAGCAGGAAGCGGATCCAGCGCCGCATGTGCCAGGACAAGCCGGTGTCGATGGAGATCGACCGCAGGTCGTAAGCCTGACGTTGTGACGATGCGTCGTTCGCGCACTTCTCCGGATCGTCATAGAATTGCGAAATCTTCTCCGCGCCCATGCCGCCGGATTTGAGCCATGCCGGGATGTAGGCGTTGCACAGCCGCTGCACGTCCATGAACACCTTGTCGGTGCCTGTGCCTGCAGCAGGACACGATGTGCAGAACGCGTCGCCGACGAGGACGATACCGGCCTGCCGGTGTCCCTTGGTTATATACAAATCTGCCGGGCGGATCTTGATGACGCCATCGACCTTGAATTCACCGGAGAGGGCGCGAAGGTTCGGCATCAATTCGTGAATGGCTTGCTCAGGCGTCTGGCGCATCCGCCGCAACCACGGATCATCCATGCCGCGGTAAACCATCAGGTTCGCGCGCATGGCGGAGCCAATCGGAAACAGTGTCAGATATGACATCTGTGCCGCGGAGCTTTCCGTGAAATAGGTCAGCGCCGGAAAATCAAACGCATCGCGGCCGACTGGCACGACATTGAATCCGACCGTAATCGAATGGCACGGGCTGATGACTTCGCGCTCGATGCCAAGGGTGTGGCGCAGGCCGATATTCAGGCCGTTCGCCAGCACGATCAGCCGCGCGGAAATGGTTTCGCCGTTCGAGAGCGTCAGCGTCTGGCGATCTGAACTGGTTGCAACACCGGTCACTTTGTCTTCGATGAACTCGACGTTCTCCGGAATTTGCCGGCGCACCGTGTTGACGAGATCGTCGTAGATGATGCCGTGCTGGTCGCTCGGCTTCTTGTCGAGCAGATGTCCGAGCCGCGCGGTCCAGGCATTGCCGTCGAGCGTGGTGGCCGCAAGCACCGGATCGGCGATGCCGGTTTTGCGCAGAAGGTCGAGCTGATGGCCGCCGAGCTTTTCACAGCGAAAATCCGGCGGATAGATTTTGTGAGGGTCGATCAGGATGGTGGAGATGCCAGCGCGGCCGAGCATCGCGGCCGCCGTCGATCCCGCAAGTCCGCCGCCAATGATGGCGATGTCCGTGTGCCGCATGTTGCGCCTCTTTTCAGCTACTTAGCACTACGGCTGCAAACTCGACTAAAGCTTGAAAGAAACGTGATGAACGGTTGCTTAGGTTAATGCCGCGAAAACGTGAGTATTAACGATTTAAATGATTGCGACTTGCCTGCGGCGTGCCGCCGCAGCATTAATGGAACCGGGGGCGGTTTTGACGTTTGGATTTCAGTCATGCACCCGCGATTTGGCTCCGCGAGAATGCGGTCTCGGTACGCTTCGACGCAGGTTTTGCCGCTATGATTTCAGTGACCGTCGCAAAGCCCGGCCAGGATTTCACCGCGCAGTGGAATGATCTCATCCGCCGCGCGCCGGGCAATGCCTTCATGAATCCAACAGCGCTCAAGGCTGCACTCGACACCATGTTTGCGGCGGTGACTGTGCTGCTGGCATGGGAAGAGGGCGTCGAGTCGGCGCGTCTGGTGGGGCTATGGGCCTTGCAGCATCGCAACGTCATTCCGTTCTGGCCGCCGATGCTCGAGGCGCGGCCCTATAACTATGCGTTCCTGTCTACGCCCGTTGTCGATCCCGCTTTTGCGATGGAGGTGATGCCCGCGTTCTTTGCCGCGATCATCAAGAATCCGGAGCTGCCTCATGTGGTCAGCTTGAAGGAAATGGATGCGGACTCCGACGCCTATGCGGCAATCCGCAAGACGATTGAGGATCAGCGGCTTGCACATCTGACCCTCACGCAGACCTTGAGGCCGTCGGTGACGCGGGAGAAGGGCGTCAAGACGTCCGGCTCGACTCGCAAGAAGCTGCGGCAGGACTGGAACCGGCTATCGGGCCTCGGCAAGCTGGAAATGGTCAATGAGCGAAGCGCCGAAGCGACGCGGGCGGCTTTCGAAGACTTTCTCGTTCTCGAGAAGCGAAGCTGGAAGGGCGAGAAGGGGACCGCGATCCTCTGCAGCGAGCGGGACACCGCATTTACGCGCCGCCTGATCGGTGACCTCGCCGCCGAGGGTAACGCGTCGGTCGCAGTGCTCCGGCTTGATGGCAAGACCATCGCGGCTCAGGTGCTGCTCTATTGTGGGCCAATGGCCTACACCTGGAAAATCGCCTTTGATGGGGAGTACGCTAGGTATTCGCCGGGTGTGCTGGTGGTCGACAAGATGACCGAACAGCTCTTCGCCACGACTGACGTGCAGGCGATCGATTCGTGCTCCGCGCAGGACAGCTTCATGGCCCAGATCTGGACCGGCCGGAAATCCATGGTTGATATGGTGGTGGATGTCAGCCCGACCCGTTCGCTGGTGTTCGGAATGGAGGCGGCCCGCCAATATGGCTATGAGCGGCTGCGGGATATCCGGGACTGGCTCCGGGCTATGTCCGTGCTGCCGACAAAACGGCGGCTGGCCCCAACGCCGTGAACCCGTTAGGTCGGGGTATTCTTGTAATCCATTGAAATATAACTATATTCCCTTCTGTCGAGGATCGCGTTGGTCGCTCGGGAAGCCAGTGGCCGGTTGCGCCTGGAGGCGGGGCGGGCCCTCGAAGCCGGCCTGAACCTGTTTCAGGGGTACCGGAATCGGCCGAATCTCATGCGGAAAAGATTCGCGCCCCATGTCATAATCGGAGCCTCCTGGGTTTCATGCTGTGTGCAAGAAGTGGCTCTGCCACTTGCGCTTTTGGCATGTTGTTTAGCCTTGACTTGAGTGTGCATGGCTTATAAAACCCGGCCACTTCACGACAGGCGGTGAGCTTCCCTGCGTCGGAACGGATCACCTTTTCAGCCCCGCGACCTTGTCCGGGAATGGATCGGCACCAACCTCGACGGATGTCGCTCAAACGCTGTCGGCACTAGCCAGGCAATGCCAGGACAACATTGATCTCTCGGGCCACCGCGTATTCGCGCGCCTTATGAGCTCAGTCTCGGATGCATGATCGCGGTTTCGATTGCGATCCTCTGTGGCGGTCAAGCGCTTTCCATTCAGCGATGAATGGGTGGCGCGATTTCGTTTTGCGCGCGGGTCTTTTGAGTTTTTGCGTGCGAGGCGGATGGTCGGGGCCGACGTGAAGCGAGTGGGGCAGTTGCTCCGAACGAATTTGCGAAGCCGAGAAGGTTTCGCGCGAACAAGGGTGAAGGCGAACGATGCCGACGATCAACCAGCTGATCGCGAATCCACGCGAAGCGCAGAAGTCGCGCAAGAAGGTGCCAGCGCTGCAGCAGTCGCCGCAGAAGCGTGGCGTTTGCACGCGCGTCTATACGACGACTCCGAAGAAGCCGAACTCCGCGCTTCGTAAGGTCGCCAAGGTGCGTCTGACCAACGGCTTCGAGGTCATCGGCTACATTCCGGGTGAAGGCCACAACCTTCAGGAACACTCGGTGGTCATGATCCGCGGCGGCCGCGTGAAGGACCTTCCCGGCGTGCGCTACCACATCCTCCGCG
Source organism: Afipia sp. (assembly GCA_017308595.1). Classification (GTDB taxonomy): domain Bacteria; phylum Pseudomonadota; class Alphaproteobacteria; order Rhizobiales; family Xanthobacteraceae; genus Afipia. The sequence continues at coordinate 6,917 of JAFKER010000027.1, read as the reverse complement.
GCGTCCTCGATACGCAGGGCGTCAAGAACCGCAAGCAGCGCCGTTCGAAGTACGGCGCGAAGCGTCCGAAGTAAGCAGGAGCGGAATCAATGTCTCGTCGCCACTCTGCCGAAAAGCGCGAAGTGAACCCGGATCCGAAGTTCGGGAACATCATCGTCACCAAGTTCATGAATTCGATCATGTACGACGGCAAGAAGTCTGCCGCCGAAAACATCGTTTACGGTGCTTTCGACCTGATCGAGCAGAAGACCAAGCAGGGCCCGCTCACCGTGTTCGAGCAGGCGCTGGAAAACGTCATGCCGACCATCGAAGTGCGCTCGCGCCGCGTCGGTGGCGCCACCTATCAGGTGCCGGTCGAGGTTCGCTCCGTGCGCCGTCAGGCGCTGGGCATTCGCTGGCTCATCACGGCTGCCCGTGGCCGCAACGAAAAGACGATGACCGAGCGGCTCTCCGCTGAGCTTCTCGACGCGTCGAACAATCGTGGCAACGCAGTCAAGAAGCGTGAAGACGTGCACAAGATGGCGGAAGCCAACCGTGCCTTCTCGCACTATCGCTGGTAACGGCGAAACGAACGGACATTAAGGACAGCCCATGCCCCGCCAACATGCCATCGAGGATTACCGTAATTTCGGTATCATGGCGCACATCGACGCCGGTAAAACGACGACGACCGAGCGCATCCTCTATTATACCGGCAAGAGCCACAAAATCGGCGAAGTGCACGAAGGTGCCGCGACGATGGACTGGATGACGCAGGAGCAGGAGCGCGGCATCACCATTACGTCGGCTGCTACGACCGCGTTCTGGGAAGGCAAGCGTCTGAACATCATCGACACCCCCGGCCACGTCGACTTCACCATTGAAGTCGAGCGTTCGCTGCGCGTGCTCGACGGCGCCGTTTGCGTTCTCGACTCCAACCAGGGCGTCGAGCCGCAGACCGAGACCGTTTGGCGCCAGGGCGACAAGTATCGCGTTCCGCGCATCGTCTTCGCCAACAAGATGGATAAGACCGGCGCTGACTTCTACAAGTGCCTGCAGGACATCATCGATCGTCTCGGCGCGAAGCCGGTTGCGATCCAGCTGCCGATCGGTGCCGAGAATAACTTCAAGGGCATGATCGACCTCGTTCGGATGCAGGCGCTGGTCTACAATCAGGACTCGCTTGGATCGATGTACGACGTCGAGCCGATTCCGGCTGACCTCGCCGACAAGGCGAAGGAATATCGCGAGAAGCTGGTCGAAGCCGCCGTCGAACTCGACGACGATGCCATGGCTGCCTATCTCGACGGCACCGAGCCGGACGAGGCTACCCTGAAGCGCTTGATCCGCAAGGCCGTGCTCACCGGTGCTTTCTATCCGGTTCTCTGCGGTACGGCGTTCAAGAACAAGGGTGTCCAGCCGCTGCTCGACGCAGTTGTCGCTTATCTTCCGTCGCCGCTCGACGTGCCTGCGATCAAGGGCATCGACGACGACGGCAACGAGGTCGTGCGCAAGGCTGACGACAAGGAGCCGCTGGCTCTGCTCGCGTTCAAGATCATGGACGATCCGTTCGTCGGCACGATCACTTTCTGCCGCATCTATTCGGGCGTTCTCGTCAGCGGCACCGGCGTCATCAATTCGACCCGTGACAAGAAAGAGCGTATCGGCCGTATGCTGTTGATGCATGCGAACAACCGCGAAGACATCAAGGAAGCCTACGCCGGCGACATCGTCGCGCTGGCCGGCCTCAAGGAAGCTCGCACCGGTGACACGCTGTGCGATCCCGATCATCCGGTCATCCTTGAAAAGATGGAATTCCCGGATCCGGTCATTGAAATCGCGATCGAGCCGAAGTCGAAAGCCGATCAGGAGTAGCTGGGCGTTGCTCTGGCGAAGCTCGCGAACGAAGATCCTTCGTTCCGCGTGTCGACCGACCACGAGTCCGGCCAGACCATCCTCAAGGGCATGGGCGAACTTCATCTCGACATCAAGGTCGACATTCTCCGCCGCACCTACAAGGTCGACGCCAACATCGGCGCGCCGCAGGTTGCGTTCCGCGAGAAGATCACCAAGCCGGCCGAGGTCAAGTACACCCACAAGAAGCAGACCGGCGGTACCGGCCAGTTCGCTGAAGTCTCGCTTGTGGTCGAGCCCAACGAGCCGGGTGCCGGCTTCGTGTTCGAATCCAAGATTGTCGGTGGTGCGGTTCCGAAGGAATACATCCCCGGCGTCGAAAAGGGTCTCAACAGCGTTATGGGGTCGGGCGTTGTCGCCGGCTTCCCGGTGGTGGACGTCAAGGTCGCCCTCGTGGACGGCAAGTACCACGACGTCGACTCGTCGGCTCTCGCCTTCGAAATCGCTTCGCGTGCTGCATTCCGTGAAGCGCTGCAGAAGGGCAAGTCGGTCCTCCTCGAGCCAATCATGAAGGTCGAGGTTGTGACGCCTGAGGACTATACGGGTTCGGTGATCGGCGATCTCAACTCCCGCCGTGGCCAGATCCAGGGTCAGGACATGCGCGGCAACGCCAACGTCGTCAACGCGATGGTGCCGCTCATGAACATGTTCGGTTACGTGAACAACCTGCGCTCGATGAGCCAGGGCCGCGCGACCTTCACGATGCAATTCGATCACTACGCTGAAGCGCCGGCCAACGTGTCGGCAGAAGTCCAGAAAAAGTTTGCTTGATTTCTTTGACGCGAGTCAAAGTTGAACGGAGAACGTCATGGCTAAAGCTAAATTTGAACGTACCAAACCGCACTGTAACATCGGCACCATCGGTCACGTCGACCATGGCAAGACGTCGCTGACCGCGGCGATCACCAAGGTTCTCGCTGAAGCCGGCGGCGCGACGTTCACCGCTTACGACCAGATCGACAAGGCGCCGGAAGAGAAGGCGCGCGGCATCACCATCTCGACCGCTCACGTCGAGTATGAGACCCCGAACCGCCACTACGCGCACGTCGACTGCCCCGGCCACGCCGACTATGTGAAGAACATGATCACCGGCGCTGCGCAGATGGACGGCGCTATCCTCGTCGTGTCCGCTGCTGACGGCCCGATGCCGCAGACCCGTGAGCACATCCTGCTCGCCCGTCAGGTCGGCGTTCCTGCGATCGTCGTGTTCCTGAACAAGTGCGACATGGTCGACGATCCGGAACTGCTCGAACTCGTCGAGATGGAAGTTCGTGAACTGCTCTCGAAGTACAACTTCCCGGGCGACGACATTCCGATCATCCGTGGTTCGGCGCTCTGCGCGCTCGAAAACAAGGAGCCGAAGCTCGGCCACGACGCCGTTCTCGAACTGATGAAGGCTGTTGACGAGTTCATTCCGCAGCCGGCCCGCCCGGTTGACCAGCCGTTCCTGATGCCGGTGGAAGACGTGTTCTCGATCTCCGGCCGCGGCACCGTCGTGACCGGTCGTGTCGAGCGCGGCATCATCAAGGTTGGCGAAGAAATCGAAATCGTTGGTCTGAAGGACACCCAGAAGACCATCGTCACCGGCGTTGAAATGTTCCGCAAGTTGCTCGATCAGGGCCAGGCTGGCGACAACATCGGTGCGCTTCTCCGCGGCACCAAGCGCGAGGAAGTCGAGCGCGGCCAGATTCTCTGCAAGCCGGGTTCGGTTAAGCCGCACACCAAGTTCAAGGCTGAGGCTTACATCCTCACCAAGGAAGAGGGTGGCCGTCATACGCCATTCTTCACCAACTACCGTCCGCAGTTCTACTTCCGCACCACCGACGTGACCGGTGTTGTGCACCTGCCGGAAGGCACGGAAATGGTGATGCCGGGCGACAACATCGCGATGGAAGTGCACCTGATCGTGCCGATCGCGATGGAAGAGAAGCTCCGCTTCGCGATCCGTGAAGGCGGCCGCACCGTCGGTTCGGGCGTCGTCTCCAGCATCATCGAATAAGAGCCAATAGCGATTGGGGAGTGGCGAGTAGGGATATTCGCTACTCGCTACTCACCACTCACTAAAGAAAGAAGCGGCAATGAACGGCCAGAATATTCGCATCCGTCTCAAGGCGTTCGACCATCGGATTCTCGATACGTCGACCCGCGAGATCGTGAACACGGCAAAACGCACCGGTGCCCAGGTTCGCGGACCCATTCCGCTGCCGACCCGCATCGAGAAGTTCACCGTCAACCGTTCGCCGCACGTCGACAAGAAGAGCCGCGAGCAGTTCGAGATGCGCACCCATAAGCGCCTTCTCGATATCGTCGATCCGACCCCTCAGACCGTGGACGCGCTGATGAAGCTCGACCTCGCCGCTGGTGTCGACGTCGAGATCAAGCTCTGAGCATGACCCCGTAAGTGGGCACCGGTTTTCGGACCGGGTCGTGCTCACAAGATAAGTTAGTTAGTCCCTCGGGACAGAAAGAACAGGAAGCACGCCGATGCGCTCCGGAGTGATCGCACAAAAGGTCGGGATGACACGGGTCTTTACTGAGACCGGTGAACATATCCCTGTGACCGTGCTCAAGTTGGGCAATTGCCAGGTTGTTGGCCATCGCACGACCGAGAAGAATGGATATGTCGCGCTGCAGCTCGGTTCGGGCTCGCGCAAGAGCGTCTATCTGCCGAAGGCTGAGCGCGGCCAGTTCGCCGTCGCCAAGGTCGAGCCGAAGCGCAAGGTCGCGGAATTCCGCGTGTCGGAAGACTCGCTGATCCCGGTCGGTGCGGAGATCCAGGCGGATCACTTCGTCGTCGGTCAGTTCGTCGACGTCTCCGGCACCTCGGTCGGTAAGGGCTTCGCCGGCGGCATGAAGCGCTGGAATTTCGGCGGTCTGCGCGCAACTCACGGCGTCTCGGTTTCGCACCGCTCGATCGGTTCGACCGGCGGCCGTCAGGATCCGGGCAAGACCTTCAAGAACAAGAAGATGCCTGGTCACATGGGCGTCGATCGCGTCACCACGCTGAACCTGCGCGTCGTTCAGACGGACGTTGCGCGTGGCCTGCTGCTCATCGAAGGCGCCGTTCCGGGCTCCAAGGGTGGCTGGATCACCGTGCGCGATGCGGTGAAGAAAGCATTGCCGAAGGATGCGCCGAAGCCCGGCAAGTTCAAGCTGGCTGGCGAAACCGACGCTGCTCCTGAAGCAGCTCCGGCTGGGGAGGGTGCGTGATGGAATTGAAGGTCACAACCCTTGAAGGCAAGTCGGCTGGCTCGGTTCAGCTGTCGGACGCGATCTTCGGTCTCGAGCCGCGCAAGGATCTGATCCAGCGCGTCGTGAACTGGCAGCTCGCCAAGCGTCAGGCTGGCACGCACAAGGCCAAGGGCCGTGCGGAAGTCTGGCGCACCGGCAAGAAGATGTACAAGCAGAAGGGCACCGGCGGTGCTCGTCACGGCTCGGCTCGCGTTCCGCAGTTCCGTGGCGGTGGACGTGCTTTCGGTCCGGTCGTTCGCTCCCATGCGCACGACTTGCCGAAGAAGGTCCGCGCGCTCGGCCTGAAGCACGCCCTGTCGGCGAAGGCTCAGGACGGCGGTCTGATCGTGGTCGAGAATATCGATCTGAAGGACGCCAAGACCAAGGCGCTGCTCGGCCACTTCTCGGGCCTGGAAATCACCAACGCGCTGATCATCGACGGTGCCGAAGTGAACACCGGTTTCGCGCAGGCTGCGCGCAACATTCCGCACATCGACGTGCTGCCGATTCAGGGCATCAACGTCTATGACATCCTGCGCCGTCAGAAGCTCGTTCTGACCAAGGCCGCTCTCGATGCGTTGGAGGCGCGCTTCAAATGACCACTCATGATGCGCGTCATTACGACATCATTGTCGCCCCGGTGATCACCGAAAAGGCGACCGTGGCTTCGGAGCACAACAAGGTTGTGTTCAAGGTTGCTGCCAAGGCGACCAAGCCGCAGATCAAGGACGCGATTGAGAAGCTGTTCGACGTCAAGGTGAAGAGCGTCAACACGCTGGTTCGCAAGGGTAAGATGAAAGTCTTCCGCGGCCAGTTCGGTTCTCAGTCGGACACCAAGCGCGCTGTCGTGACCCTTGAAGAGGGCCACCGCATCGACGTGACCACCGGGCTGTAAGGCGAACGACGATGGCATTGAAAACATTCAACCCCACGACGCCAGGCCAGCGCCAGCTGGTGATGGTCGATCGTTCGGCGCTCTACAAGGGCAAGCCGGTCAAGACTCTGACCGAAGGCAAGCACTCGAAGGGCGGCCGTGGCAACACGGGCCGGATCACCGTGCGCTTCCGCGGCGGCGGCCATAAGCAGGCTTACCGCATCGTCGATTTCAAGCGCACCAAGGTCGATGTTCCGGCGAAGGTCGAGCGTCTTGAGTACGATCCGAACCGCACCGCCTTCATTGCGCTGATCAAGTACGAAGACGGCACCCAGGCCTACATCCTCGCGCCGCAGCGTCTGGCCGTGGGCGACACCGTTGTCGCCGGCAGCTATGTCGACGTGAAGCCGGGCAATGTCATGCCGCTGGGCAACATGCCGGTTGGTACGATCGTGCACAACGTCGAGCTGAAGATCGGGAAGGGCGGCCAGATCGCTCGTTCCGCGGGCACCTACGCCCAGATCGTCGGCCGCGACCATGACTTCGTGATCGTTCGTCTGAACTCGGGCGAACAGCGTCTGGTTCACGGCCGCTGCACAGCGACCATCGGTGCGGTGTCCAACCCGGATCACATGAACATCTCGATCGGCAAGGCTGGCCGCAAGCGTTGGATGGGCCGTCGCCCGCACAACCGCGGCGTCGTCATGAACCCGGTCGACCATCCGCACGGCGGCGGTGAAGGCCGCACCTCGGGCGGCCGTCACCCGGTTACTCCGTGGGGCAAGCCGACCAAGGGCAAGAAGACCCGCACCAACAAGTCGACCAACAAGTTCATTCTCATCAGCCGCCACAAGCGGAAGAAGTAAGGATCGCCGGACATGGTTCGTTCAGTCTGGAAAGGCCCGTTCGTTGAAGGCTC
>JAFKER010000013.1 GCA_017308595.1 Afipia sp. | reverse complement strand
ACGCTGCCGGCCGGTGTCACCTACGATGCGGTTCACCACACTTTCACGCTCGATCCGGGCAACGCGGCTTATCAGCATTTGGCGGCAGGGCAAACAACCGTCGTCACCGTAAATTATGGCGTCACCGACGGAATCGTCACTGTGCCGACCGCAGCGTCGGTATCGTGGACAATTACCGGGACCAACGATGCGCCGACGGTGTCTGCTGCGCTGACGGACACAGCGAATGAAGGCGATGCTGCTTTTACCCGAAACCTGCTGACACATGCGTCTGACGTCGATGATGGCGATACGCTTTCGGTCGCGAATGTGAGCTATACGGTCGATGGCGGATCGGCATCAGGGGTACCCCCGGCAGGAATTTCCTTGTCGGGCTCGACACTGAATATCGATCCCGCGCATTCTTCGTTCGATCATCTTGCTTTTGGGCAAAGCACAAAGATCCAGGTGTCTTACGACGTTAAGGATCTGCTCGGCCTGCTAGTGCATCAGACTGAGACCATCACCATCAATGGCACCAACGACGCGCCGACAGTCGCCGGACCGCTGACGGATTCCGCGAATGAAGGCGATGCGGCTTTCAGCAGAAACTTGCTGACCGGAGCCGCTGACGTGGATGATGGCGACATACTGTCGGTCGTCAATGTGACCTATAAGGTCGGTACGGGAGCGGCGTCCAGCACGGCCCCAAGCGGGATTTCGCTGACGGGTTCCACGCTGAGCATCGACCCCACCGACAGTTCGTTCGATCATCTCGGAGCAGGGCAGCACACCACTATCGAGGTGTCCTACGACGTCAAGGATACGCTGGGCCTGTTAATTCATCAGACCGAGACGATAACAATCAATGGCGTGAACGATGCTCCGGTCATGAATTTTGACAGCGTCGCGCCCATCGAACTCGGCGGCGGTGTGACGAAGGTTCTCGGCGTCACGCTCTCCGATGTTGACGCAGGAACCGATACTTTCACCGTGACGGCGACGGCCGATCATGGAACGGTTTCGACGGCCAACGGGCAGCCGCTTGCAGGTTCCGGTGTCCAGGGGACGTTTGCAGAGATCAGCGACATCTTCACCGGCGGCGCGGTTTATACGCCAGACAACGCTTCCCCGACGGATAAGGTCACTCTGACGGTGACCGACGGCCACGGCGGCAGCGACACGGTGAACTTTATTTTCAAGCAATTCGCACCCGGCGGCGTGACTCTGGACGGCACTGCGGGCAAGGACTGGATTCTATCAAGTACCGGCAACGACGTCATGACGGGGGGCGCCGGCCATGACAACTTCGTATTCGCGCCGTCGTCCGGTCATGACGAGATTACGGACTTTACTCATGGCGACGACAAGATCGATCTTCACATGCTCACCGGCGGTCCGACAGCGGCCACCATCGTAAGCTGGCTTGCGACAGCCGCTGAAAGCGCCAACGGCGGCAGCGACACGCTGCTTCATCTCAACGGCACCACCGATACCGTGCTGGTGAAGGGCATAACCTCGCTGACAGCCAGCGATTTCATCCTCCATGCGTGAGGCCGGGAGGGCCGGGAACGTTAACTTCGATCACGTTTCCGGCTGCAACGACGGCCTGCCTCATGGCATGATGCGCCTGCCGGATCGTCCGCTCATGACCCGCAAATTGTTGCCCTGATCGCCGCCGGCAAGCCAGGTATCGATGCAGCCCGCCAAGACACCCAGTCACGCTCCTTCGCCCAAGTCCGAACTGGGCACGGCGCTACGCGCCTGCCGCAGCGCTTTTGTCGGTGTCGGCGTCATGAGCTGCGTCATCAACATTCTGTATCTGACCGGCTCGTTCTTCATGCTGGAGATTTACGATCGCGTGCTGCCGAGCCGGAGCATCCCGACGCTGGTGGGCCTGATCGTGCTGGCGGGCGGTCTTTACATGGTTCAGGGCATACTCGACCTGATACGCGGCCGCATCCTGATCCGGATTGGCTCGACGCTGGACGAAATGCTGAGCCGCCGCGTGTATGACGTGGTTGTGCGGATGCCGCTGTTCGCAGGGAACCGCAGCGAGGGGATTCAACCGCTGCGCGATCTGGACAATGTCCGCTCGTTTCTCTCCGGGATGGGGCCGGGCGCTTTGTTCGACCTGCCATGGCTACCACTCTATCTCGCGATCTGCTTTGCGTTCCATCCGCTGATTGGCGTGACTGCGTTGGTTGGCGCGGCGCTTTTGATCGCTTTGACTGTCCTGACCGAATACCTGACCCATGAGCCGATGAAACGCTCGACGGCGCTGGCCATGCGGCGTCAGGATTTGGCTCTTGCTGGCCGCCGTAATGCCGAAGTTCTGGCAGCCATGGGGATGGCCGGCCGCGTCGGCAAGCGCTGGGAAGAGTCGAACCGCGACTATCTCGCCACGAACCAGCGGGCGAGCGATGTCGCAGGCGGTCTCGGCGCCATCGCCAAGGTGATGCGCATGATGCTGCAGTCTGCCGTGCTTGGCGTCGGCGCGTATCTTGTCATCAACCAGCAGGCGACCGCGGGCATCATTATCGCCGGGTCAATTCTCAGCGCGCGGGCGCTGGCGCCGGTCGATCTCGCCATCGCACACTGGAAGGGCTTTGTGGCTGCCCGGCAGAGCTGGCATCGCCTCAATCGATTGCTGGGGATGTTGCCGGAGCAAGCAGCGCCGACATTGCTGGAGCCACCGGCGGGCAAGCTTTCGGTCGAGACGCTCAGCATCAGCCCGCCCGGCGAACAGAAGGTGGTGGCACAGGATATCACTTTCGCCCTTGAGGCAGGACAGGCCGTCGGCGTCATCGGTCCCAGCGGCTCAGGCAAGTCGTCGCTGGTGCGCGCTTTGGTGGGCGTCTGGCAGCCGGTGCGCGGCAAAGTTCGGCTCGATGGTGCCGCACTCGACCAGTGGTCGCCGGAAATTCTCGGCCGCCATATCGGCTACCTGCCGCAGGATGTCGAACTCTTTGCCGGAACCATTGCGCAGAACATTTCGCGCTTCGAGGATGACGCTTCGCCCGAGAGCATCATTGCCGCCGCGCGTGACGCCCGCGTCCACGACCTGATTATCGGCATGAAGGACGGTTACGACACCCAGATCGGCGATCAGGGCAGCGTGCTGTCGGCTGGGCAGGCTCAGCGCATTGCGCTGGCGCGAGCGCTCTACGGCAATCCGTTTCTCGTGGTGCTCGACGAGCCGAACTCCAATCTCGATAGCGAAGGCGATGTTGCTCTGAACAAGGCTATTCTCGCCGTCCGTGCCCGAGGGGGCGTCGTGGTTGTGGTGGCGCATCGTCCGATTGGCATTGAGAGCGTGGATCTTATTCTGGTGATGAAAGACGGTCGTGCCCAGGCTTTCGGACCGAAAGAGGCCGTGCTTGGACAGGTGCTGCAGCGCCCGGTCTCTGCGCCGCCCGCCATCAAGATCGTGTCGGACAAGGGTGGAGCGCCGTCATGAAAAAGCCGACCCTCGCCGGAACCGAAGGCACCATTCGCGGCATCCTGAATGCCCTGTTTTCGCCACTGGAGCGTATCTCGATTTTCAAGAGCCTGGATCAGCCGGGTTCGCGCAGGTCGATCCGTTTCCATCTGATCGTCGGTCTCGTGGTGGTCACGCTGCTGACGTGTGGCATCGGCGGGTGGGCTTCGACCGCGCAAATTTCGGGAGCGCTGATTGCACCGGGCTCCATCGTGGTCGATTCCAACGTCAAGAAGGTCCAGCATCCGACCGGCGGCGTGGTCGGCGAGGTCCGGGCGCGCGACGGCGACCGCGTCAAGGCCGGCGACATCGTTGTGCGGCTCGACGACACGGTGACCAAGGCAAGCCTCGCCATTGTGACCAAGGGCCTGAACGGTCTGCTGGCTCGCCGTGCACGGTTGCTCGCCGAACAAGAAGGCCTGGACCGGATCACGTTTCCGCCTGAGCTGATGGATTATTTCTCCGATCCGGAAGTCCGTTCGCTGATTGGCAACGAGGTCAAGCTGTTTCAGGTTCGCTCATCCGGCCGCGTCAACCAGAAGGCACAGCTCAAGGAACGTATCGCGCAGCTCAAGGAGGAGATCGGCGGCCTCGAGGCACAGGAGAATGCCAAGTCACGTGAGATCGAACTGATCCAGAAAGAGCTGGTCGGCGTCCGCGATCTGTATGCCAAGAACCTCGTCCAGATTTCGCGCCTGACGGTTCTTGAACGCGACGCGGCGCGTCTCGACGGGGACCGCGCGCAGTTTGTCGCGCAAAAGGCGCAGGCCAAGGGCAAGATTACGGAGATCGAACTGCAGATCATTCAGATCGACAAGGATCTTTCGAGCGAAGTCTCCAAGGAAATGCGCGAGATCAACGACAAGATCGGTGAATTCGTCGAGCGCAAGGTGACTGCGGAGGATCAACTCCGCCGCATCGATATTCGCGCCCCGCAGAACGGCATGGTGTTGCAATCAACGGTTCATACAGTGGGCGGCGTTATCACCGCAGGCGATGCAATCATGCTGATCGTGCCGGAATCCGACAATCTGTCGGTTGAAGCCAAGGTCAATCCGCAGGACATCGATCAGCTCAGGATCGGGCAAAAGACGCTGCTGCGGCTTTCGGCGTTCAATCAGCGCACTACGCCGGAATTGAACGGAACGATCAGCCGCATTTCCCCCGATACCACCGTCGACCAGCGCACAGGCCAGAGCTACTACACCATCCGTGTTTCGCTCCCGCCGGAGGAGGTCGCGCGGCTTGGCGACGTCAAGCTTATTCCCGGTATGCCGGTCGAGGCTTTTGTACAAACCGGGGAGCGCACCATGATATCGTATCTTGCGAAGCCGCTGAGTGATCAGCTCATGCGTGCATTCCGCGAGAAATGACAGGTTCCGGCTGACAACATGCTGCATGCGATTCTGAGATCGGTGGTCCGCTTCCTTGCGCGGCTTCGGCGTTATGCGCGCATGTTCGGATATGCCCGGCTGCTATGTTTCCTGCTGCTTGCCGGGATGATCGGTTTGCGGATCGCGGATCCATTTCCGCTTGAGGAGTTACGCGTCCGGACATTCGATGGCTATCAGATCCTGCATCCACGGAAGATCACGCAAAGACCTGTGGTCATCATCGACATCGATGAGAAGAGCCTTGCGAGGTTCGGCCAGTGGCCATGGCCGCGCACGCGCGTCGCCGACCTGGTCCAGCGCCTGACCGAACTTGGTGCGGCAGCGATCGCATTCGATATCGTGTTTGCAGAGCAGGACCGGCTGTCGCCCGGCAATGCGGCGAACACGTTCCGCGATCTGGACGAGGTCAGCAGAGAGAAGCTCAGGGCCTTGCCGAGCAATGACGAGGTGTTCGCCAGTGTGCTGCGGAAGTCACCCGTGGTACTCGGCGAATCCGGTCTGCCGAAGTTCGTTCCGCAGCCGGACCTGAAACTGCCGTTGACCGGCCTGGCGACGTTGGGCAGTGATCCAAAGCCTTTCCTCCTTCAGTTTCCGGGCCTGCTCCGGAATATCCCGATCCTTGAGGAGGCGGCGCCCGGGCGCGGGCTGTTCACTATTCGCACCGAACGCGATGGCATCGTCCGCCGTGTTCCGATGATCATGCAAGCCCAGGGCGACCTGATGCCCTCGCTGACATTCGAGATGCTGCGCATCGTTACCAAGTCCGATACCATCCTGATCAAATCTGACGAAGCGGGCGTGAAGAGCGTCGCCGTGCCGGGATTTGAAATTCCGACCGACCGCAACGGGCAGCTTTGGGTGCACTTCGCCAAACACGATGCGGCTCGTTACGTCTCGGCAGCCGATGTGCTGGACGGCAAGGTTGGTCCTGAGCAGATTTCGCGCAAGCTGATGCTGGTCGGCACCTCCGCAGTCGGGTTGCTCGACGTCAAGACAACCCCGCTCGATCCGGTGATGCCGGGAGTGGAGGTTCATGCGCAGGTGCTGGAGGCGGCACTGACACGCTCTGTCTTGTCGCAGCCCAATTATGCGGTGGGTGCCGAAATCCTTGCCGCGATCCTGTTCGGCATCGCGATTATCTGGCTCGCACCAATCCTGAGCGCAATCATGCTGCTGCTGTTCGGGGCGGTGATCGTCGCGATCATGGTCGCGACATCCTGGTATTTCTTCATCGAGCACCGCCTGCTGATCGATTTCACGTTTCCGCTGCTCGCAAGCACGTCGATTTATCTCGTGCTGGTGTTCAGCAGCTATTTCCGTGAACAGGCGCAGCGCCGCCGCATTCGCTCCGCTTTCGGTCAATACCTATCGCCGGCGCTCGTCGAACAACTGGCGCAGTCGCCGGAAAAGCTGGTACTCGGCGGCGAGGAGCGGAACATGACCATCATGTTCAGCGATGTGCGCGGTTTCACCACCATCTCCGAGTCATTCAAGAGCGATCCGCAGGGTTTGACCTCGCTGATGAACCGGTTTCTGACCCCGCTCACCAATGCGATCCTCGACCGCAAGGGCACGATCGACAAGTATATGGGCGATGCGATCATGGCGTTCTGGAATGCACCGCTCAGCGATCAGGAGCATCAGATCAATGCCTGCAATGCTGCCCTGGACATGATCGATCGAATCGAGACCCTGAATGTCGAGCGCGAAAAGGAAGCGAATGAAACCGGCAAGCCGTTCATTCCCATGAAGGTGGGGATCGGATTAAATACGGGAACGTGCGTCGTCGGTAACATGGGGTCGAATCTGCGGTTCGATTATTCGGTACTGGGCGACGCCGTGAATCTCGCCTCGCGCCTCGAGGGACAGTCGAAATCCTACGGCGTTCCGATCATTGCCGGATCAGCCACTGCAATCGCGGCAAAGGACAAGTTCGCCATTCTTGAAATCGACTTCATCACCGTGAAGGGCAAGAAGGAGCCGGAGGTGATTTACGCCATCGTCGGGCGGGAGGACGTTGCCCAGTCGGGGCGGTTTCAGCGAATCCGCAACCTCTGCATCGAAATGCTGGCCTGTTATCGCAGCCGTGACTGGGACAGCGCGCTCGCTGCAATTGCAAAAAGCCGGATTGCCGATGAAGCGAAGGAGTTCAGCGCGCTTTACGACCTCTATTCAGACCGTATCGAAACGTTCCGCAAAACGCCGCCGCCCGATGATTGGGACGGCGTCGTTGCACTGACAACCAAATAGAGCGAGGAGGGCCGCCGCAGCTATCGCCGACACAGCTTTCTGGCAAGCCATTTTTTTGATGGTCGCTGGACGGATGATGTTGGTGGAGATGACCGGCGCATGCCATTCTTGTGAAAGATTCATTGAGTTTTTTCATGCCGGCCACAATGTCTGTGCGGTTCTGGGGTGTTCGCGGGAGCATTCCATGTCCTGGTCCCAATACCGTACGCTACGGCGGGAATACGTCGTGTGTCGAAGTACGATGCGGAGATCATCGGCTCGTCTTCGACGCCGGGTCTGGACTGCGCGCGCTGGGCCTTGCGCTGGCAGATGATGCCGGGCCGACCGACATCGATCTGTTTTTGAGCCACTGTCACATCGATCATCTGATCGGCTTGCCGTTCTTCGTGCCCGCCTTTGTGAAGGGAAACCACCTTCGCCTCTGGGCCGGCAATTTGAAAGCAGCCGGCGGGGTGCGGGAAACCGTCCGAAAGCTGATGAGCTATCCGCTGTTCCCGATCGAGATCGAAGCGGCGCAGGGCAAGATCGAGTTTAATGACTTCGAAGCCGGAGCCGTTTTGACACCGCGGCCAGGTATTCAGGTCATGACAACGCCGCTCAATCATCCCGGTGGCGCGACCGGATACCGTGTCGAATATGGCGGCCGCGCCATGGCTTACATCACCGATACCGAACTCAACGCGGATGCCGTGGACCCCGCCTTGCTGGAACTCGCCCGCGATGCATCCATTGTCATCATCGATACGACATATACGGACGAAGAATTGCCCGAACATGTCGGTTGGGGACATTCAAGCTGGCAACAGGCCGTCCGCCTTGCCAACGAGGCAGGGGTGGGGAAGCTGTTTCTGTTTCACCATGATCCCGAACATGATGACGACGAGATGGACCGTATTGCGGCTGCTGCGGCAAAGGCGCGCCCCGGAACGGTGGTCGCGAGGGAAGGGCTATCAATCGATATTTGAACGGAGGGATTGCGCATGTTTTGGGAAGCGCGCTTGCCCGGACGTGAACTCGCGCACACGGATGTGACAGCAGATTAAAGTACCAGCGTCCATGACCGTTGTTGTGAGGCGGGCCGGACGGCATAATGCGTAACAGATTTCCTTAGCATCAGGTTGATTCCGATGGATATGTCAGGTCTCGTTTCCGGAGCCGGCGGTTTTATCGCGTCCGCGTTCGTGGTGGCGGGCTACACGATGCGGACGATGATCCCGCTGCGCATCTTCGGCATCATCACCAACGTACTTCTCATTGCGTTCTCGCTCGTCCATCACCATTACCCGGTGATGGTGTTGCACATGATCCTGCTGCCGCTGAATATCTATCGCCTGCGGGAAATGCTGCAACTGGTGGCCGAGGTAAAACGCTCGGTGAACAGCGATCTTTCGATGGCATGGCTGAAGCCGTTCATGACGGAACGCAAATGCACCACGGGCGAGGTGCTGTTTTACAAGCATGAGCAGGCGGAGGAGATGTATTACATCGTCAGTGGCCGCTACCGGCTTGTGGAGTCCGGCATCGAGTTGCCGGTCGGCGCCCTTGTCGGCGAACTCGGAATGCTGTCGCCATCGAACAAAAGGACGCAGACGCTCGAATGTCTCGAAGGGGGGCTGGTCCTTAGCGTGACCTACGCAAAGGTTCAGGAGCTGTACGTCCAGAATCCGGAGTTCGGATTCTATTTCCTGCGCCTCGTCAGCGCGCGCCTGTTCCAAAATCTTGGACGGCTGGAGACCCAGCTTGCAGAGCGCGTGGCGCAGGCTTCGTCATGAAAATACGGGTTAAGGTTCCGCCGTCACCGTACCGGCTGCTCAAGGAACGCTACTTTGGCGAGGAAACACGAAATCCGCGGGTGGCGCGTGCTGCGCTGGCCCGGATCTCGGCGCGATTGCCGGCCGAAGTCGTGCCCATCGTCAGCGAAGCCGTTCATTCGTTGATCGACTATCAGGATCCGGATTACGCGCTGGCATATCTCGACCGGATCGAGCGTTATGTCGGGCCGGTCGGTATCACCGTTCCCAACCTTCCAGAACTGGCGCAGCTTCTGTCGGACCGTATGCATTTCGAAGATCCGATCCGGGTCGCGCAACTCAAGCTGCTGGACGTCGGCGGACCGGATGTCGAACCACATGAGCGGTTCACTGACAGGTTGGAGCGGTTTCGCTGGGACGAGGTCATCCCGATGCTTCCGACAAAGGCGGCGGCTCCCGCGCTCGATATATTCAGGCGACTGCGGCTGGCGCGGTTGACCCGCCGATCCGTCACATTACGGTTCAGCGCAAAAAGCCGATTTGCATTGCGCAAGCTGAAATGGCTGGCTGCGCTGAGAATTACACGCCCGTTTTCTGATCGGTTCAAGAAGGAGCGCGTGTGGGTCGAGCGATGGCTGCACATGGTTGACCGCAGCCTGATCAAGCAACCGGAGGCGACGGTCGCGATCATAAGAACCGCGACCCTCATCAAAGGACACGGCGACGCCTATCAGAATGGACTTGCAGAATGGAATGCAATTATCGATCGCCTCGTCAAACCGACATGCGACGGAGATCTCCCGCTTCGGACGCTCGGCGACGCTATAGCCATAGCACGCGATGCGGACGCCGCTGTCCAGGATCCGAGCCGTGTGCTGATCGCTGTGGAGCAGCTCAGGACGCAGGCACTGGCTCATTGATGCCGGATATTGACCGATAGCCTGGCGACAAAAACTGCATTAGTGTCGGGCCAATGTACGGTGCCCGGCGTAACTTTGCCGTATGCGGCATGTGCAACATGGGGATACTCGATGACTGAATTTCGCAAATCTATTTTGGCGCTTTTGCCGCTTTTCGCACTCACCGCCTTCTCGACCATCACCGCAGCCAGCGCCGCCGAGGAGATCAAGCTCAGCAACAATCAGCGGATCGCGTGCGGCCGGGGACTGAATGCGGGCAAGCTGCAGAACATCACCTGCAAGTCCTACGCTTATATTTTCAATACGAAGACATCGGAGTTCTACCGGTGCCAGGTCAATGTCGGAGTGACGCGGGATAACAAGGAAGTGCTGAAAGTCGATACCGACGGATCTTGCAAACTCAAGGGGCGGATATTCCCATCGGACTCGAACTACGCTTTCGATGCCACGGAGACGGAACCGCCGAATACAAACTCCTTCTTCGGCTCGGGCGGCACCGCGATCTGGGTCGCGGACAGCACGAAACTCGTCGCAAAAGGATGCATCATTCTCGGCGTCGGCGTTGGACCCGATGTCATGAAATGCGTCGACATGACCTTCGACAAATAGGTCTCTGCTTCCGGAGTTTGGCCGCCTCGCGGGAAGGACCCGCGATGCGGCCTGAACCGTTCTCTATCGTTTCAGAAAAATCGCCAGAACGATCAGCGCAACGACGATCGTGGTTCCGATCGCCCAGCTTGTCAGACGGACATCGCTCTTGCGTTCGCGCGTCGCTTCATTCTCGGCTAT
Organism: Afipia sp.; assembly: GCA_017308595.1. Taxonomy (GTDB): domain Bacteria; phylum Pseudomonadota; class Alphaproteobacteria; order Rhizobiales; family Xanthobacteraceae; genus Afipia. Next base: position 162,205 of record JAFKER010000013.1, on the reverse strand, counting down.
CTCCAGGTTGCGTTCCCTGTTGTCCTGCGGATTACTCACGGCTTCTCCTGAACGGCGAGGGGCAAAGGATCGGAGCAGCTTAACTGGCTCCGGGATCAATCCGCAAAGACCAAAACCGATATTTCGGACGATGGCTTCGTTCAGGCCGCGTCGTCCCGGGTTCTCTGAACCGTGATCGAACCGGCAATCCTGCCGTCTTGAGGAACATGACAGCTTGGTGTCTGATGCCGCCGAGCTAGAATCGAGGACTTTATGACCAATTCGCACCGTATCCTGCTGGCACTCGCCGGCCTTGTCCTTCTCGGACAAGCACCCGCAAAGGCAGCGGATTATCCCTATTGTATGACGTATGTTGAGGGCTGGGCCGGCACCATCGAACGGTGTGAATACACAACGATGGCACAATGTCAGGCATCGACTGGCGGCTTGAACGGAACCTGCGCGCCGAACTGGCGGCTCGCCTACAGCCGCGGCGGTGTGCCTGTTGAGCCTGTGGCGCCATCTGGCAGGGGAAGCCGGCGCTGATACGTCCAGGACAGGCGGTGCCCGTGCGGCGTCGCCCAAGTGTGGCGGAGAGGGGAAGGATTCGAACCTCCGACACGGTTGCCCGTGTACCGCATGCGGTGCCTTAAGCCACTCAGCCACCCCTCCATTTGTTTTGCCGGAGCGCGACCCTTCAGGTGCGACCGACGAACTCGACGCCGATGATCGTGTCCTTGCGCCAGACCAGGCGGCAATGGGTCACTTTCCGGACATCGCGAGTCAGCGCGACGCTAACCCTGTTTCCGATCGATCCGACATCGGCAAGCTTGATGCGTGCCCCGCCGGATGACAGGTCGAGGATGGTGCAGTTGCGTTTTGCAAAGCCGCCGTCGAGCAACATCCACGCATCGTGCCGCGTGGTGTGACGGGGCTTGCGTGACTCTCTTTTGAAAACAGCCATGACTTGCGCTCCCTGATTGATGGGATGTCATAGCGTTTGGAAGTTTCGGAAAATTTGAATCAAAGCACGAATGATCGGGTGTGTTTTTAATGCATCATTAATCACTCTCGTCCGGGATGAACGGAGTGGTGTCGGGGATGCCGGATCAGCGATGCCGGAACCAAATGATCCGGAGTCAGACCCCTGGGTGGTTGTTGAACAACTCATCGCTGACGCAGGTAATCACCTGAGCGAGAAACGGTTCATTGTTGACAATGACTGGCTCTTTTCAGGGAGAATGCGAGTTTTTGTCGCGACCGGAACTGAGGCGAGGCATGCCACGTTAATGACTTGAAGGAGTCCGAGGTGACGGGCAGCCAGTTGGACGGCGCTGAAAGGACGGTACGGCGAGAGCGTCCACGCATGATCCGTGGCGTGGTTATTTTCGTGTCGATGACCGTATGCCTGCTGGTCGCTGTCTTTGCCTTGACGCAATCGCTAAAACCAGCTGAGCCGCCTGCGGTGACAGTGGCGTGCGCGTCGAAGCTTTATAGCTCATACGACCCAAAGAATTTTGATCAGTGTGTCGCCGTGTGCATGGCTTGCAATGCAGGGGTGAGGACGACCTGTTCGACTTCATGCAAGCTTCGTGGTGCGCGCTAGGGCCTCTGTTCCTCAAGAGCCCAAGGTAAGTTTGAGGTCCGTCGCCCCCCGCACATGTTTTTCAATCGGGTCGCGCTGGCAAGGTCGGATCGTATATCCGTTATCCAGAATCCGTTTGGGGTGGTTGCCCTCCGAGGCGACATCCACGACGAGACCGTTTTCTGCGGCGTGTTTCCAGACATCGGCTTCCGTGGGATAGGCTCTGCTGATTTTGGCATCCTCGCAGAAGAGGGCGTAGGGCATCTTCACCTCCGAAAAAGCGTTGCCCCAAGCCAAGGCATCGGGAGAAGCTCTTCGAGCGCGCCGCCGTTTCCGGTTTTCCGCCCTTGCCTGAATAACGTTGCGGTCTTGCGGTTGGTTCCGGCACCGGGGGCGCGAATTTCCCGTCCGCTGAGATGGGATGTGAGTGATCACGGCTTGCGCCGGGACCTGTTCTCGTTTTCTTATGGCCTTACGAATAAGCGTGGCGCGCTGGCAAGCAACCGGGCAGAGGGTCATGAAGCGGTACATCATCTTCGCAGCGATCGGTCCGTTAATCGGCGGGTTTTTCCTGCTCATTCTTGGCGCGCCGGCCGGATACTGGGATGGGGTCAACGTCATCCAAAAGCTGTTCAAGGTGATGCTGGTGACCGTGCCCTACAATTATCTGTTCGGCTTCATCCCGGCCCTGATGATTGGAGCCGTAGATGATATCCTGCTCCATATCCGGATGATCGGGCCGTTTCTCCGTATGGTGCTGACGGGGCTCGTTGCTTTCGCCGCGACGGCGATACTTTACGGAACGCTCGGCAGCGAAACCGGTTTCCAGCATTACCTTCTGTACGGTCTGGTCGGCTTCATTCCCGCAACGTTCTCATCGTGGCTGGCGCACAAGTTTGACAAGCCCACCGCAATCAATCCAGGGGCCGTGCGGGCCTGAAGGATCGGATGCCGACCTTCGCGGGCGAATCATATGACCGCGATCAATACGTCAAATCTTGACCGAATCGTAACAAACGGCTGCTCTCCTTGCGTGCAAGGAGAGCGTGCGTGCTCAAGTATTTTGAGAATGTTCGTCTGGTCCGAATGGCTGACGGAAAAACCTACAAGCTCATTCGTGATCTGGGCCTGGTCAAGGGCGGGAAGGGGCTTCGCTGCCACGAGCCGATTGCCACATTCCAGCTTCGTCTGAAGCCGGTGACCATCCATGTTCCGTTCTCAGAAATTCTCTCGATGCTGACATTGGGCCCAGCGCGCGGATCGGCCGCCTAGGCGAATTCGGTTATTTCGGCCCGGCTTGAGCCAATCGCATTTTCAGGGCTACCGCCCCTTTCGTTGCCCCGCCCGCTTTGCTAAGTGCTGATCTTCTGCGTTCAGGAAGGGTGGCCGAGTGGTTTAAGGCACCGGTCTTGAAAACCGGCGTGCCTGCAAGGGCACCGTGGGTTCGAATCCCACCCCTTCCGCCAAAGCCTGTTCAGCAGTCGTTTAGCTTCGGCGGTCGCTGGAGATCAGGCATTTCGCAATCAATAGCACCAGCGCAACGACGATCACCGGCAATAAGGAAGATGCTTGCGATCCTGGCCGGGTGGGGCCTCGCGTCGTCAGCCGATCAGTGGAACGCGGGCAGAGGCGGTTCTCAATCTCTGGTTTACCACCTCATACAGCGGGCCGTTTCAGGCTCATCAGCAATAGGTTAAGGTAATCGTCGTAAGAGGTGCGGGGGCGTCCCGTCACAGGGCCGGTAGGCAAGGTGGCGGCAAAAGTGCTATTCGGGGTTTTATGGGGATTTGCGTCAGGGAATCGGGCAAGGCGGTCTCGCGTCTGGCGGCGGTGGGTGCGGTGTGCCTGCTCGTGGCCAATTGCGGATCGGCGAACAAGCTGTCCAGCCGGGTCGACCCTAAATACGGCGTTTCGAGCAGTCCGCGTGTGGTCGATTTCGGGGAGGCCGTTCCAAAGGGGGGCGGGACCTACCGCGTCGGCAAACCCTACGTCGTTGCAGGCCGGACCTATGTCCCCGAGGAAAATCCAAACTATCGGGCCGAGGGTGTGGCCTCCTGGTACGGCGACGCCTTTCACGGCCGCCTGACGGCCAATGGCGAGGTATTTGACATGACCTCGCTCACGGCAGCCCATCCGACCCTTCCGCTCCCGAGCTACGCCCGCGTCACCAATCTGGCCAACGGCAAGTCGGTCATCGTCCGGGTCAACGATCGCGGGCCTTACCACGGAAATCGCTTGATCGACGTCTCAAATACAGCCGCCAAGCTATTGGAATTCCGCGATAATGGCATCGGGCGCGTGCGGGTCGAATATGTCGGCCGTGCCCCGTTAGACGGTTCCGACGATCGGCAGCTTATAGCGACCCTCCGAACCGGCCAGCCCGCTCCGGCACCGTCGTCTGTCCGGGTGGCTTCCGCGAATGCGTTCATTCCCGAAATCCCCGCGTCACGCGGCGTCGTCCGTGGCGATGTTCCGCTGCCCGCCGGGCGTCCGTATACGTTAGGTCATACCCGGGATGATGTGGCCGCCGCAGGCGCTTCCGAAGTCTCGGCGTCCCGCTCGTCACGCGGTCGGCGGATTGAGCGTACCATCCAGACCGAGGTGGAGGACGTGGCTGAAGAAGAAACGCCGGCAACCAAGAAGCCAGTGGCCTCGTACGTTTCTGTTTCACGTAGCGGCAACACAAACCTGATGTCCGGGCGCGGCCTCTACTGAGCCGCCATAGCCTTACAGATCAGTCCTTTACCGCAGGCCGTTCAGGAATTCGATCAGCGCGGCATTCACCTCGTTCGGTCGCTCCTGCTGAATCCAGTGGCCTGCGCCTTCGATGAGCAGCTTGCGACGCAGGTTCGGAAGCACCTTGTCCATCTCGGTGACGCGCTTGCCGCCGATAATCCCGGTCACCACCGCATCGTCAGCTCCTGCGATGAAGATGGCTGGCTGGTGGATCTGCGCGCCCTGCCAGGGGGCCGTCAGCTCCCAGTTCCTGTCGATGTTCCGATACCAGTTCAGACCTCCGCGAAATCCCGTGCGCGTATAAGTCTCGACGACATGTGCGAGATCGTCCTCGCTGACCCAGCCGGGACGGGGGCGATCCTTGGCCGGATCTCCGAGAAATCCATGTCCGTCTTTTAGGAACAGGGAGGATTCGACACCAAAGGTGACCGCGCGCATCGTAAAGCCGACATCGCGCTCGAACTCTGCTTCAGCAACGCCCGGTGTCTGGAAGTATTGCCAGTAGAAGTTGGTCACTCCGCTTTTCGCCAGCGTATCGAGCGGGCGTTCGCGCCCCCGAAACGGAGGTGGCACGCTCAATCCACCGACGGCAGTGAACATGTCCGGCCGGAACAGAGCCGCATGCCAGGCGACCGGCGCGCCCCAATCATGGCCGATGATGATGGCCTTGGTCTCGCCGAGCGCAGTGACCAGCCCGACCATGTCTCCGACCAGATCGAAGATCGAATAAGCAGAAATATCCTGCGGCGCGGAGGTCCGCCCGTAGCCACGCATGTCGGGAGCCACGACGTGGTACCCGGCTGCGGCGAGGGCAGGGAGCTGATGTCGCCACGAATGCGAAAGTTCGGGCCAGCCGTGGCACAGCAGAACCAGCGGGCCTGAGCCCTGTTCGGTCACAAAAATCTCAATGCCGTTGGCTGAGATCATCCGAGATGACGACATCGATTTCTGCCTCATTTTCAAGATTTCGAAGAGCTCGGACATGCCGTGACAGCCAGCCGCACGTTGTTTGGTACCAGCCCAACTGATACAAGGCGATCCTCAGGAATCTCGACATGGCAGCCATTCTCACAGCATCCCGGATTCGCAGGCGTCGGACTGGGCGGTTCTGGCCGCTTGTCGCGGCTGTCCTGACGGCCGGCGTGGTGCTCGGGGGTGTGGCTTACGCTGCCAACAACAGCGTGCAGGGCGCTAAAAAGGAAGACGGATACGATGTCGATGCACCGACCGCGATCCTGATCGAAGCGAAATCCGGCAGTATCCTGTTCGAGAAGAACGCCGACGAGCTTCGAGCGCCCTCCAGCATGATGAAGCTGATGACGGCCGAAGTGGTGTTCGATGCCCTTAAGAAGGGGGAGATCAAGCCCACCGACGAATTCAGGATCAGCGAGAATACATGGCGCAAAGGCGGTGCGCCGTCCGGCGGCTCCACCATGTTCGCCGCCATCAACAGCCGCGTCAGTGTGGATGATCTGTTGCACGGCGCCATCATCCAGAGCGGCAATGACTCGTGTATGGCGCTGGCCGAGGGGCTGTCGAACACTGAAGCCGCTTTTGCGGAGCGCATGACAAAGCGCGCGCGCGAACTTGGAATGGCGAAGTCCACATTCGCGAATTCCAACGGCCTTCCTGACCCCGGCAACAAGATGACGGTGCGCGAACTGGCGTTGCTGGCGCGTCACATCATCCTGACCTATCCCGAGCACTACAAGCTTTTCGGTGAACGCGAATTCACCTGGAACAAAATTCGTCAGCAGAACCGGAATCCCCTGCTGACGTCTCTTGAAGGCGCGGACGGCCTGAAGACCGGCTTCACCAAGGAAGGCGGTTACGGCATGGTCGGCTCCGCTGTTCAGAACGGCATGCGCCTGATCGTCGTCGTCAACGGTCTTGAAGATGCGGATGATCGCGCGACTGAGGCGAAGAAGCTGCTGGAATGGGGCTTCCGCAATTTTGAGGCACGGACGCTGTTCGCAGCAGACCAGGCCGTCGGCTACGCAAAGGTTTTTGGTGGTGATAGCCGTTCTGTGAAATTGTCCAGCCCCGAACCGATCAAGGTCATGGTGCAGCGAAACGGCACTGACAAACTCATTGCGCGGATTGTCTATAACGGCCCCGTTCGCGCTCCGGTTCAGCCCGGCCAGCGGATCGGCGTGCTAAAGGTCTGGCGCGGCAACAACATTGCGGTGGAAGCCCCGCTTGTATCGGCAGAAGCAGTTGCGACTGGCTCAACGACACGACGCGCAATCGACGGCGCCAGCGAACTGGTGATTGGCCTGTTCCGCGCAGGCGCGGAGAAGCTCTGACATGAGCGACGCTGCTAAACCGAAACCACCGCAGCCGCGGGGCCGTTTCATTACATTTGAGGGCGGTGAGGGCTCCGGGAAATCGACCCAAATCCAGTTGCTGGCGGATCGGTTAAACGCCGCGAAACTGCGCACGATCACGACGCGCGAGCCAGGCGGATCGGCGGGCGCAGAGATCGTGCGGCATTTGCTGCTATCCGGAATGGCCAAGGCATTCGGTCCGGAAACTGAGTCCCTGCTATTTGCAGCGGCGCGCGACGATCATGTCAACCAGGTCATCGAACCCGCACTGGCGCAGGGAACGTGGGTGCTGTGCGACCGGTTCACGGATTCAACGCGGGTTTATCAGGGCGAACTTGGAAAGGTCGATCCGAAACTCATCCGTGCGATGGAGCGCGTCACAATCGGCAGTCTCAAGCCGGATCTCACGATCATTCTGGATGTGCCGGTCGCGGTCGGCATGGAGCGTGCGCTCAAGCGGCGCGGGACGGCGGCGCCTGACCGATTCGAAGGCGAGGGCGTCAGCTTTCACGAAAAATTGCGCGATGCCTATCTCAAGATTGCTAACGGCGATCCGCAGCGCTGCGCGCTGGTCGATGCCGATGCGGATCCCAAAACCGTTGCGGAGCGTGTCTGGAAAGCGCTGCGCGATCACCTGTTTTCCGTGGCAACGACTCGTGAGACGTCTCAGGTATGAGCGCCAAGTCGGTAGAACCTGAGATCACCGTATCGCCGCCGCGCGAAACCACCGCGCTGTTCGGTCATCGCGATGCCGAGCAGACCCTGCTGACGGCTTATCGCAGCGGGCGCATACCTCATGCATGGCTGATTGGTGGCGGGCAGGGCATCGGCAAGGCGACGCTGGCCTATCGCATGGCGCGATTTGTGCTCGCGCATCCCGATCCAGCGGCGCAATCGGTTCAAGGTGCCGACGATCTCCACGTCGATCAGGATCATCCCGTGGCGCGTCAAGTCGCGAACGGGAGCCACGGCGGATTGCTGACGCTGGAGCGCACCGCCAACGAGAAGGGGACGATGCGAACCGTCATTACGGTGGACGAGTCGCGCGAGACCATCGGATTTTTCGGCTCAACCGCCGCATCGGTTGGCGGATGGCGTGTTTGTGTCGTCGATACGGTTGACGAGCTTAACGCGAATGCATCGAATGCACTGCTGAAGATACTCGAAGAGCCGCCCGCTCGTTCACTCTTCCTGCTCATCAGTCACGCTCCGGCACGCGTACTTGCCACAATCCAGTCACGTTGCCGCAAGCTGTCGTTGCGATCACTGGAAACCGGGGATGTGATTGAGGCTGCAGCCGGAGCGGCCGGTTTGAGCCGCCACGATCCTGCGCTGGCTGAGGCGGCAAATGCGGCCGAAGGAAGTGTGGCGCGGGCGCTGACGTTGCTTGGCGGCCAGTCCCTCGGACTTCAGCAACGTACGCTGGACCTTCTCAACCGCCTGCCGCAACTCGATCAGCGGGCCCTGCACGCGCTCGGCGATGCGTTGCCGCTTAACGATCGGGCCGGATTGCGCGCCTTTGTCGACACCATCGACCGTTGGCTCACGGGGCATCTGCATGGACCGGATGTCGGCGCAAATCTGCCGCGCCTTGCACGGCTTGCCGAGGTATGGGAAAAGATCAACAACGCCGCGCGCGATACGGAAAGCTTCAATCTGGAACGGAAGCCGCTGGTTTTCTCGGTGTTCGGTATGCTCGCAGAAGCGACCGCAGCTCGCTAACCGGATAGCCTTAGTGGAGTGGATTTGACATTCGCGTTCCGCTGGCGGCGAGTCCTCAAAGCGAATGTCAAATCCAAAACTCCACTAGAAACTTATATTTGCTAGTGGTCCTTTAATTCTAACATTCGCAGGGATGTCTGCTGAAACGGGATGCGAATGTTAGAATTGGACCACTAGCGGCTTTGCAACATCACATCATGAATGCGCGCGCAGACGTCGGCGGCGTTTTGAACTTCAAGGAATCGTAATGGCCAAAGCCAAGAAGACCATCTCCAAGAAGAAAGCAGCCAAGAAGGCCGCCAAATCGGCGCGCAAGGCCGTAAGCCGAAGCGCGGTAGCTGCGCCGAAGAAAAAGGGACGCAAGGCAGCCGCGAAAAAGGTAGTCAAGAAAGCTGGCAAGAAAACCGTCAAGAAAGCGGGAAAAAAGGCGTTGAAGAAAACCGCACCTAAGCGCGCGGGCAAGAAGGCTGTTGCCAAGAAGAGCAGCGCCAAGAAGACTGTTGCGAAGAAGGCTGCGGCAAAGACATCTGCTGCAAAGAAGGCATCTGCGAAGGCAACCCAAGCCGCAAAGCCCGTGACACCGAAGGCGCCGCCGAAGCCGGCTAAGGTTAAAGCCAAGGTTGCGACCGTGCCCCAGGCTGTTGCAAGCGCTTCTGCAAAGAACTCGTTCTACATCACAACCGCCATCGCCTATCCGAACGGGGCGCCACATATCGGCCACGCCTATGAAGCGATAGCGACCGATGCGCTGGCGCGCTTCCAGCGCCTCGACGGCAAGGACGTATTCTTCCTGACTGGCACCGACGAGCACGGCCAGAAGATGATCCAGACGGCGCAGAAGGAAAACATGACGCCGTTGGAACTGGCGACACGTAATGCCGCGCGGTTCAAGGAGATGGATCAGCGCCTGAATATCTCGTTCGATCGCTTCATCCGCACGTCGGAGAAACAGCATCACGAGTCAACGCAGGAAATCTGGAAAAGGATGGCCGCGAACGGAGATATCTATCTCGACAGTTACGCTGGTTGGTATTCCGTCCGCGACGAAGCCTACTACGCGGAAGACGAGACCGTTGTCGGCGAAGATAGTGTGCGCCGTGGGCCGCAAGGCACGCCGGTCGAGTGGGTCGAGGAGAAGAGTTACTTCTTCAGGCTTTCCGCCTATCAGGACAAGCTGCTTGCGCTTTACGAGAACCAGCCCGATTTCATCGGTCCGGATTCGCGCAAGAACGAGGTCGTCAGCTTTGTCAAAAGCGGCCTGAAGGATCTGTCGATTTCGCGCACCACCTTCGACTGGGGCGTTAAGGTGCCGGGCGACGAAGAGCATGTGATGTACGTGTGGGTCGATGCGCTGACCAACTACATCACCGGCGTAGGTTTCCCCGATGAAGGCGACAAGAACTGGCACTATTGGCCGGCGGACATTCACATCATCGGCAAGGACATCATCCGCTTCCACGCGGTGTACTGGCCGGCTTTTCTGATGTCGGCGGGCATTCCGGTGCAGAAGCGCGTGTTCGCGCACGGCTTCCTGTTCAACCGCGGTGAGAAAATGTCGAAGTCGGTCGGCAACGTGGTCGATCCGTTCAGTCTCGCGGATGCCTACGGCGTTGACCAGCTGCGCTATTTCTTCCTGCGGGAGGTGCCGTTCGGTCAGGACGGCAACTACAACCATGAAGCCATCGTGGCGCGCACGAATGCGGATCTTGCCAACGATTTCGGCAATCTTGCGCAGCGCTCGCTCTCGATGATTGCGAAGCAGTATCAGGGCGTACTGCCGCAGCCGGGTGAATTCAGCGACAACGACAAAGCCATTCTCGCGATGGCCGACGGCATGCTGGAGCAGGCGCGCACGGCTATGGCCACGCAGCAGATTCATCAGGCGCTCAACGCGATCTGGGCCGTGGTAGCCGAAGCCAACCGCTATTTTGCGGGCGAGGCACCATGGGCACTGGCAAAGACCGATCCGGCACGTCAGCAGACGGTGCTGTATGTCACCGCCGAAGTGGTCCGTCAGATTGCGATCTTGGCCCAGCCCGCGATGCCGGAGGCCTGCACCAAGCTGCTCGACATTCTCGGGATCGCACCCGATGCGCGTGACTTCGCGGCGCTCGCTACGCGGATCAAGGGCGGCTCGCAACTGCCGCCACCTGCGCCCGTGTTCCCGCGGTATGTCGAACCAAAAGACGGCGCGGCGAGTTAAGCCAGATGCTGGTCGATAGTCACTGCCACCTCGATTTTCCGGATTTCGCGGACGATCTCGATGCCATCGTGAAACGCGCGGAGACCGCTGGCGTGAGCCGCATCGTCACGATCTCGACCCGCGTGCGGAAGCTCGATGGATTGCTGAAGATCACGGATCGTTTTTCCAATGTCTTTTGCTCGGTCGGCACGCACCCGCATAACGCCGATGAGGAAGACGGCATCACGGCGGACGAGCTGATCGCGCTAACCAAACATCCGAAGGTTGTAGCACTCGGAGAGGCAGGGCTGGACAATCACTACACGGACGGATCGCCTGCAGCGCAGGAGCGGGGCTTTCGCGCGCATATCGCGGCAGCCCGCGCGACGGGTCTGCCGCTGGTGATCCATACCCGCGAAGCCGATGAGCGCTGCGGTGAGATCCTCGATGAGGAAATTGCCAAAGGGCCGTTCAAGGCGGTGCTGCATTGCTATACGGGCGGCCGTGAGCTTGCGATGAAAGCCATCGACCTCGGCCTGTCGATCTCATTCACGGGCATTCTGACTTTCAAGAACTCACAGTCCATCCGCGATATCGCCGCTGAACTTCCTGCCGATCGCATCATGGTTGAGACCGACGCGCCGTATCTTGCGCCTGGGAAGTATCGCGGCAAGCGTAATGAGCCATCGTTCGTCACCGAGACCGCAAGGGTGCTTGCGGAAACGCGCGGCGTGTCCGTCGAGGAGATTTCGCGGCAAACCACGGAAAACTTCTTCCGGCTGTTCGACAAGGTGCCGCGCCCGGACGCGCAAGCGGCATGACGGTCACGCTGACAATTCTCGGTTCCGGCTCGTCCGCCGGTGTGCCGCGTCCGGCGTTAGGCTGGGGTGCGTGCGATCCGAAAAATCCGAAAAATCGCCGCCGCCGTTGTTCGATGCTGGCCGAGAAGGCGGGTCCGAACGGTATCACGCGAGTCCTGATCGACACGTCACCCGATCTGCGTGAGCAGTTGATCGACGCTCACGTGGATCATCTGGACGCGACGTTCCTGACCCACGAGCACGCCGATCAGACTCACGGCATCGATGATCTTCGCTCGGTTGTTCTGCATCAGCGCAGGCGCATTCCGGTCTATCTCAACAAGTCGACCGGCAAAGATATCCTGATGCGCTTCGCTTACTGTTTCGAGCAGGCGCCGGGCAGCGATTATCCGGCGATCCTGGAAAAGCGTTCGATCGAAGCAGGCGAAACACAGACCATCGAGGGGAAGGGCGGTGCCCTCGCCCTGGCCGCTTTCATTCTCCAGCACGGAAATATCCCGGCGCTCGGCTATCGCATCGGCAACGCCGCCTATACGCCGGACCTCAACGACATTCCGCCCGAGAGCTTTCATGCGCTGGAAGGTCTCGATCTGTGGATCGTCGACGCGCTGCGCTATGCGCCGCATCCCAGCCATTTCAGCCTCGATGACGCGCTGTCGTGGATCGCGAAGTTCAAGCCGCGCAGGGCGGTCTTGACCAATCTGCATTCCGATCTCGATTACGACGTGCTCCGGGCCAAGCTGCCGCCGGGTGTTGAAGCGGGCTATGACGGCATGCGGCTGGAGATCGACGCCTGACGATTCAGGCCGAGATCGCCTTCGCCGAATTGACCTGATCGCGCAAAGCGAACTTCTGGATCTTGCCGGTCGAGGTCTTCGGGATGAAGCCGAATATCACGGACTTCGGTGATTTGAAGCCCGGCAATACGCCTTTGCAGTAAGCCAGAATTTCAGCTTCCGTGGCGGTGGCGCCTTCCTTCAGTTCGACGAAGGCGCAAGGCACCTCGCCCCATTTTGGGTCGGGTTTGGCGACGACGGCCGCAAACAGGATCGCTGGATGCTTGTAGAGGACGTCCTCGACCTCTACGGACGAGATATTTTCACCGCCCGAAATGATGATGTCCTTGGAACGGTCCTTGATGATGACGTAGCCGAACTGATCGAGGACGCCGAGATCGCCGGTATGAAACCAGCCGCCTTCGAAGGCTTCCTTGGTCGCCGCCTCGTTCTTCAGATAGCCCTTCATGACGATGTTGCCGCGGAACATGACCTCGCCGATGGTTTCGCCATCGCGCGGCACTTCCTGCATGGTCTCCGGATCGAGCACCGTGACGGCTTCCTGAAGCGGATAGGGCACGCCCTGACGGCGCTTAAGCTGCGCGCGCTCTTCCGCTGGCAGATTGTCCCAGCCGGGCTGCTCCGCGCAGACCGAGGCGGGGCCATAGACCTCTGTGAGGCCATAGACGTGGGTCAGCTTAATGCCGATGTTCTCAGCGCCCTCGAGCACGGCGACCGGCGGCGCGGCGCCTGCGATCAATCCCACGACAGGCTTGGTAGCTTTGCCCTTCGGCGCACCCGGCGCGTTGATCAGCGTGTTGTAGACGATCGGCGCGCCGCACATGTGGGTCACGCCATGCTTCGGGATCAGTTCGAAAATCTTCGCCGGATCGACCTTGCGCAGGCAGACATTGACGCCGGCCGATGCGGCAATGGTCCATGGGAAGCACCATCCGTTGCAGTGGAACATCGGAAGCGTCCAGAGGTAGATCGGATGCGTACCGAGGCCGCCTGCGAGGATGTTGCTGACCGCGTTGAGATAGGCGCCGCGATAATGCGTGACGACGCCCTTTGGGTTGCCAGTCGTGCCCGACGTATATCCCAGTGAGATCGCGTCCCATTCGTCTTCAGGCTTTATCCACGCGAAGGCCGGATCGCCGTATGCGACAGCGGCTTCGTATTCGATTTCGCCGATGCGTTTGCCGCCGTCAAAGGCCGCATCGTCGACATCGATCACAAGCGGTCTGGAGCCCTTCATCAGACCCAAGGCATCCGAAATCACGCCGCTGAACTCGGGATCGACCAGAATGATTTTTGCGCCGCCATGGTCGAGCTGGAATGCGATGGCAGCAGCGTCGAGACGGATGTTCAGCGCATTCAGCACGCCAGCGGCCATCGGCACGGCAAAATGAAGCTCGTTCATCGCCGGAATGTTGGGCAGCATGGCCGCGACGGTATCGCCACGGCGGATGCCACGGGCGGCCAGAAACGAAGCGAAGCGCTTGCAGCGTTCATAGGTCTGTGACCAGGTGAACGTACGGCCTTCGTAGACGGCGCTGGTGTGGTCCGGATAGACGCTGGCGCTCCGAACGAGGAAACTCATTGGCGACAGGGGCACGTAGTTGGCCGCGTTCTTGTCGAGGCCGATGCTGTAGTGGCCCTGGCTGGTCATCGCAAACTCCCGGAATTGTCAGATCGTCTTTCAATCAGGTTCTACATCCCGAACCCATGAGGTCAATTGCAGCGGCAGAGATATCGGCAGGACCTCATGGCTGAATAATCGCCGCGATAAGGACCTTGAAGAGCCGGAGATGACGCGCTCTCGGACGCCAGAGCAAGACAGGTCAGATGCAGGGAGATTTTCAGATAAAACCCGAGTTAATTCGCGTCATATATCGACAATTTGATGGATGGCCTTGGAATTGCTGGAATATAATATATTCCATAATATACCTTATGCGAATTAGGGGTATGGCCGAGCATTCCCCGAAGTGCGTACCCGCCTGGGTGTCACGCTTACTCCGACAGTCTCACTATGAGGCCCTCTGAGGCTCGCAGCTCCATCGTGCCTGCCACCGGCTCACCCCGACGATCCATAAAGGTCGACAGCAAAACCTGGCCCGGCGAGCGCGATGCATCGAACGACGCCGGCACGCGTCCGAAATTCAGGACGATCAATACCCGCCCACCTTGATGCCCGCGCGCGTAAGCCAGCAGATCGCACGAAGCTTCAAGCGACCGATAATCACCAAGTGTGAGCTCTGGAGTTGTCCGGCGCAATGCAATCAGCGCTCGATACAGGCTCAGCATGGAAGCCGGATTGTCAGTCTGAGCCGCCCCGTTGCACGACGCCACATCAGGTCCGAGCGGCAGCCATGGCTTGCCGTCGCTAAAGCCGCCGTTGAGCGTCCGGTCCCATCGCATCGGCGTGCGGCAGCCGTCGCGGCCGAGCCCGAGACCCGCCAGATTTTTCTCCCATGGATCCCTCACCTGATGCGGCGGGATATGGACTTGCGGCATGCCGATTTCGTCGCCGTAATACAGCGTCGGCGTGCCTCGCAGGGTCAGCAGCAACATGGCCGCGACGCGGGCCTGATCGTCGTGCTAATACCCAGCAGGATCGTAAATAATTGAAAAATATACATAAGCCCACCCTGGAACTCTGCTATCACCATTCAGTGATGCTCGCAACAGAACGAGGAAAGCGCGGGATGCACGCGTTGCGTGGCAATAGGGGCGTCGGATGGTATCCCAAGAGAGGTTTTTTCCCTGTTTTGAGAATGTTTTGGCGTCTCTCGATGCGCGAATATCAGCCCTCCACGTTGTGTGTCAAAAATATCACTGTCAGCCAAACAATTACGCTTTGAGCGCGCTTTGTCAGGACTGGTAAGGGCAAGTTAGGATTTCGCCTCGGTTTTGGGCGGTCAATGTAGTGATCGCGGCCCACCTTCCCCCCGCTTTCGGACGGGGAGAACGAATCGTCTTCCGAATAGAACCCGCAGCGTTCCGTTGGCCCCTTATGAACTTTTCCCCTTTGCAGAAGTCCAACCGGCGCGGCCGCTTCGGCCAAGACGGAGATACGCGCCGCTGGACCATCGCCGTCATTGTCTTGATCGGTTCACTAGGGATCTATGCCGCAGAGCGCTGGCTGAAGGCGCCAGATGCCCCGGTTGCCGGTAATGCATTCGTCGCAGACGGCGATACGCTGACGATCGCCGGGACGCGGATACGCCTGATCGACATCGATGCGCCCGAGCTCGACCAAATGTGCCTCGACGCCCAGGGCCGCGACTGGCCGTGTGGGCGGCAGGCGTCGGCCCAACTGCGCAGCCGGGTCCGTGGACATGACCTCACCTGCCGGCCGAGATCGATCGACAAGTACGGACGCACCCTCGCCACCTGCACCCTTCCGGACGGAACCGACATCAATGCGTGGATGGTCAGGCAAGGCTGGGCGGTGACATCGGGCTTCGCGAATGTCTACGGAGCGCAGCAGCAGGAGGCAAAGTCAGCCAAACGCGGAATATGGGCCGGATCGTTCACGCCACCGCGGGAATGGCGGCATCAACATCCGCGTACTGACACTCATAACCGCAAGGATTGAGCACGTCAGCCTGCTTTTGAGAGGCACGGCTGCTCGCGCAAATGCCGTTCGGCAGACGGCGGATACTTACGAAGCAAGGCAGCAGGCCGAATAGGCCGTGAAACGAAGTTTCCACCGCAATTCGGACAGGCCCCGCCAAATACGGTGTCGGCGCACGTCGCACAGAACGTGCATTCAAACGTACAGATCACTGCCTCGCCGCTTTCCGGCGGAAGATCTTTGTCGCAGCATTCGCAATTCGGTTTGAGCTTCATCATCTCGCTTCTCCCTTGCGCAACAGGGCAAGCGTATGCGGCTGCCAGATCGGACGCAAGGCATCTCCACAGGGCAGATCCTTGTGCCATCGCACATTGTGATCCACCTGCCCGTGGCTCCGGGATCGGATCCCAGAGCGATGCAAGGATTATGTGCACCGTGTTTTCCTGCAACTGTTGCCCTTGATGCGTACGCAGGATTTTCGCGAGGGTCTCGCATCGTTCCTTGAAAAGCGCCCCGGGGATTTCAAGGGACGTTGAGGTTACACCGCGCCCAGTCGCCGGTCCCGGTTCCGGAGCCAGCGGATCGCGGGCAGTGTCAGCAACACCATGATGGCCTTGCCTGCGATCTGGCCTGCGAGAAACTGCAGGCTACCGAAAGCCAGCCAGAGAAACAGCAGAGAGTCCGCGATCAATCCGACAAAGCTGCTCGCCGCTACGGCGAATACAAGTCCGCGCTTCTGCAGCGGTGTGTAGACTGCGAAGTCTGCCAGTTCGGACAGCAAGAACGCGACCGCCGACGCAACGACCAATGGTGCGGGCGCCAGCGCTGCTGACAGCACGGTCCCCGCCACGATAGCCGTAAGTCCATACGTCACGCCAAGCCGACGCTGCACCAGATCGCGCAGCACGAGTGCAAGACCAGCCATCAGAACGCCGCTCGGCGCCATCAAACCCGGCGCAACCGGGATCAGGCACGGGCCATCCGGCGGACAAACGGTGCCGACGTGCTGGATCAGCCAGTTAGCGACCGGAATGCAGGCAATATAGGCGGCGAGGAACAGAAAGCCCTCAGCCCGAAGACGGCTGGTGAGTGTCATCGCGCTTCGATCTTGGCCTTTGCGGCGTAAGTCGCCCAGCCCTTGGCGCGCAGGCTGCAGGCGGGACACTCGCCACATCCATAGCCCCAATCGTGCCGCGCGCCGCGCTCGCCGAGGTAACAGGTGTGGGAATGCTCGACGATCAGATCGACCAGCCCCTTGCCGCCGAGCCTCTCGGCCAGCGCCCATGTTTGGGCCTTGTCGAGCCACATCAGCGGCGTGTGCAGTTCAAACGGACGCGCCATGCCGAGATTGAGCGCGACGTTGAGCGCCTTGATGGTGTCGTCGCGGCAATCGGGATAACCGGAGAAATCCGTCTCGCACATCCCGCCGAGGATATGGGTGATGCCGCGCCGATAGGCCAGCGCCGCAGCGAAGGTCAGGAACACCAGATTGCGGCCCGGCACGAATGTATTCGGCAGGCCGTCATCGTTCATTTCGATCGCGGTTTCTCGGGTAAGCGCGGTTTCCGAAACATCGCCGAGGGTCGGGATATCCAGCGTATGATTTTCGCCGAGCCTTGCCGCCCATTCCGGCCGCAGCGCTATCATGCCGTCGATCAGCTTTGCCCGGCTATCGAGTTCGATGGCGTGCCTCTGACCATAGGAAAATCCGATGGTTTCAACCCGCTCAAAACGGGCAAGTGCCCACGCCAGGCACGTTGCGGAATCCTGCCCGCCTGAAAAGAGTACCAATGCTGCGTTTTTCTGAACCGGTTCCGTCATGGGACCGCATTTAGCACCCGGACGACGCGCCGCCAATTGTATCAAAGTCGTCGTTCCGGCATAGAAGGCCGAACCTGTCAAACTCGCGGTGTGCCATGTCATCACCTTCGGAAATTTCGAAACTTCTCGACATCATGACCGCGCTGCGTACTCCCAAAACCGGTTGTCCGTGGGACCTCGAACAAACCTTCGCGACCATTGCGCCCTACACAATTGAAGAAGCGTATGAGGTCGCCGACGCCATCGCGCGCAATGATCTTGAAGACCTCAAAGAGGAACTTGGTGACCTCCTGCTGCAGGTGGTGTTTCATGCACGGATGGCGGAGGAACAGGGATCATTCGCATTCAACGACGTCGCGGCGGCCATCAACGCCAAGATGATACGGCGCCATCCGCATGTGTTCGGTGAACGCGCGGGCCGCATGACGGCGGACGAAGTGAAAAATGTGTGGCACAGCATCAAGGCTGAGGAAAAGGCCGAGCGAGCCCGGTTGCGCGGCGAGATTCCCGACGCGAGGCCCGGTCTGTTGGAGAGCGTGAAGAAGAGCCAGCCTGCTTTGGCGCGCGCGATCGACTTGCAGCGTACCGCCTCGACAGTCGGTTTTGACTGGAACGATCCGCGTGCGGTACTGGCAAAAATCCGCGAGGAAGCCGACGAGATTGAGGCCGCCTTGGACAGTGGCGACGATGCTCATATCGCAGAGGAAACCGGCGATCTCTTGTTCGCCGTGGTCAATCTGGCGCGTCACGCCAAGGCCGATCCTGAAATGGCTCTGCGCGCAACCAATGCAAAATTCGAACGGCGTTTCGCCTACATCGAGCGTGCCCTCGCCGCGCGAGGTTCGTCGCTTCAACAGGCAACGCTCAATGAAATGGACGCGCTATGGAACGAGGCGAAGACAGAAAAATGACCGCATCGATGTGATGCGGCCATTTGGAGTGGTATCGAATCCGGTAAGTGCTCGAAATCAGACGCCAGTCTGGCTGATGAATTTCGTATTGAAGTAGGCTTCCATCGCCTCGGTGCCGCCCTCCGAGCCGTAGCCAGAGTCCTTGATGCCGCCGAACGGCGTCTCGGGCAGCGCCAAACCAAAGCTGTTGATCGACACCATGCCGGCCTCGATGGCTGCACCAATCGCAGTTGCCGTCTTGGTCGAACTGGTGAAGGCGTAGGACGCAAGGCCGAACGGCAGACGGTTCGCCTCCTCCGCTGCATCGTCGAACTTCGAGAACGGCGACACCAGTGCCAGCGGCCCAAACGGCTCCTCGCTCATGGCCCGCGCGTTCTTCGGCACGTCGGTCACAACCGTCGGCTCGAAGAAGTAACCCTTGTTGCCGACACGGCTTCCGCCGGTCGCAACCTTTGCGCCTTTGCCAACCGCATCCTGAACCATCTCCTCGATAGCTGCGACACGGCGCGGATTGGCAAGCGATCCCATCCGCGAATCTTGGTCGAGGCCGTTACCCACCTTGATGGATTTCGTGTTGGCCACGAACTTCTCGATGAACTGATCGTAGACGCCTTCCTGCACCATAAAACGCGTCGGCGAGATGCAGACCTGACCGGCGTTCCGGTACTTCGCGCCAACGAGAATTTTGGCAGCGGAGTCGATGTCTGCGTCGTTGAACACGATTACCGGCGCATGGCCGCCGAGTTCCATCGTCGCGCGCTTCATGTGAAGGCCGGCGAGCGCCGAAAGCTGCTTGCCGACATTGGTCGAGCCTGTGAAGGAAATCTTGCGGATCGTCGGATGCGGAATGAGATATTCAGAAATCTCAGACGGAACGCCGTAGACCAGATTGACCACACCTGCAGGCACACCGGCATCGACAAATGCCCGCAGCAACTCAGCCGGAGCTGCCGGGGTTTCTTCCGGTGCCTTCACGATGATCGAGCATCCCGCCGCCAGCGCAGCAGAGAGTTTGCGCACCACCTGATTGATCGGGAAATTCCAGGGCGTGAACGCTGCGACGGGACCAACCGGCTCTTTCATCGCAAGCTGATAGATGCCGGGTCCGCGTGCCGGGATGATGCGGCCGTAGGCGCGCTTTCCTTCCTCCGCAAACCACTCGATGATGTCGGCAGAGAGATTTGCTTCAAGGGTTGCCTCGGCAAGCGTCTTGCCCTGCTCCATGGTCAGGATCGGCCCAATGGTATCAGCGCGCTCCCGCATCAGTGCGGCAGCCTTGCGCATCACCTTGGCGCGCTCGAACGGCGCGATGGCGCGCCAGACTTTGAAGCCCTTTTCGGCTGCAGCCAGCGCCTCGTCGAGATCAGACTTGTCTGCGTGCGCAACGGTCCCGATCTGCTCTTCGGTGGCCGGATTCAGGACGGCGATGGTCCGTCCGGAATTGCTCGGCCGCCACTTACCATCGATGAGAAGATTGACATTCGGATACGTCATGGGGCGCTCCTGTGGTTCTTGATTGATTATTCATCGGATGAATAGCCGCGACTGGCTCGCGGTCAAGTCTTTCTTCTCAAAACAGCGAAAGGCTCTCTTATGCAAGAGTCTCAATTTGAGCTTGGGATCGCGCCGAATTTCGCAATTGTGATATCCCGCTTTGAAATATCGACACGAACGGTCATCGCAAAGCGGCCATCCTCCAGATGCTTATCGAGCACTTCTGCGTTGCGATGCAGCCAGCTAATGCCCGCACCGTCGGATGAATCGATGGTCAAATCCAGCGTCACGCGGGTCGTCGCGAGGCGATCCTCGATCGCGGCGAGCAGCGCATTGATGCCCTCTCCCGTTTCAGCCGAAACAGGAAAGCAAGGCCGCTCGGGCGGCCTTCGCGCGGCGATGTTCATCAGGTTCGCGCGGCCCTCGTCATCGAAGCGATCGATCTTGTTCCAGACTTCAAGAATACGTTGACCGCCATCAGGATCGACCCCCAGCTGGCGCAATACGCCTTCGACGTCATGCTGCTGCGGTTCGGCATCCTCGTGCGAAATATCCCGCACGTGCAGGATGACATCGGCTTCGATCACCTCTTCCAGTGTCGCGCGGAACGCAGCCACCAGCATGGTCGGCAGATCGGAAATAAAGCCGACGGTATCGGACAGCATCGCCTTGCCGCCATGCGGAAGCGTCAGGGCACGCAGCGTGGGATCGAGCGTGGCGAACAGCATGTCCGCAGCCTGCACGTCTGCACGGGTCAGCCGATTGAACAGTGTCGACTTGCCTGCGTTGGTATAACCAACCAGGGCAACGACACGATACGGCACGCGCTGGCGGCCGGCGCGATGCAGCCGCCGGGTCGCCTGCACCTTCTTGAGTTCGGATTCGATCTTCGAGATGCGTTCACTGATCATGCGCCGGTCAGCTTCGATCTGCGTTTCACCGGGGCCGCCCATAAAGCCGAAGCCGCCGCGCTGACGCTCAAGATGGGTCCATGACCGCACAAGACGGCTGCGCTGGTAGTTCAGATGCGCGAGTTCGACCTGCAGCGTGCCTTCGCGGGTCTTGGCGCGTCGGCCGAAGATTTCCAGAATCAGCCCGGTGCGATCGAGCACCTTCGCATTCCACTCCTTTTCAAGGTTGCGCTGCTGGACCGGCGACAGCGCGCAGTCCATCACCACGAGATCGACGTTATTGGCCTTGATCAGGCCCGTCATCTCCTCGACCTTGCCCTTGCCGAGATAGGTCGCCGGACGAATCTCGCTCAGCGGAGCGCTGATCGCTTCCACAACGGTGAGATCGATGGCACGAGCAAGGCCCGCAGCTTCTTCAAGCCGCGCCTCGGGATTGCGTACTCCATGGGAAATGGACGGCGTATCGGGATCACCCCGCCGCATGCGCCTGTAAGGACCGATGACCAGCACCCGCCCTGTATCGCCCCGCGCCGATCTTGGACGATCGACGCCCCCGTCGAAGTTGCGGGGTTCCAAATTAGTTCAATCTCAAGCTGGATCCTCGCCGCCTTCAAACAACTGGATCGGAGCGCCCGGCATGATGGTCGAGATCGCGTGCTTGTAAACAAGCTGCGAGTGACCGTCGCGCCGAAGCAAGAGACAGAAATTGTCAAACCAGGTGACAATGCCCTGCAGCTTCACTCCATTGACCAGAAAGATCGTCAGTGGCGTTTTGGTTTTGCGAACGTGATTGAGAAAAGTATCTTGTAGGTTCTGTGCGCGGTCTGCCGCCATTTTCTTATCCCGCATTCTTGTTTTTGGGCCAGCCTGCCCTCTTCGGAGCGTGGTCTGACTGCCGGCGTCCCTGAGATCCCCCTCCGGGTGCTGCAGAGCGATTAAAAGGCAGGTCCGGTTGTTAGGCAAGACCACGGTAACCGGTTAGGCGATCAAAGGACGGAAAAACTTATGAAAATGCTGAAAACCGGTGGAATTCGTCCCTGAGCCGCAAGGAGAGCGGGCCTGGTTTCCCGTTTCCGATGCTGCGACCATCGACTCGGACGACCGGCATGACGATCTGGCTGGAAGCCGTGACGAATGCCTCGGCCGCCTCATAGGCTTCCGCTGGGGTGAACGGCCTCACCTCGAGCTTGATCTGCAACGCCGCTAGCACCTCCGTCAGCACAGCCCTCGTTACACCGGCGAGAATACCGCTATCTGCTGATCGGGTGATAACTTTACCATCCTTTGTGATGATCCACGCGTTGCTCGATGCGCCTTCGGTCACATGGCCATCGTGATCGACGAACCATGCTTCGTAAGCATTGTTCTCACGCGCCTGCTGCTTGGCGAGCACGTTCGGCAATAGTGACACGGACTTGATGTCGACACGCGGCCAGCGGTTCTCGGGAATGGTGATGACACCAATACCCTTCGATGCCGTGTCCTGATTTTTCTGAAAATTCAAACCGCGTGCAGTCACCACCAATGCAGGTTTCACCGGATTGACAGGAAATGCATGGTCGCGCCGTGCAACGCCGCGCGTGACCTGCAGATAGACAATGCCGTAGTTGACACGATTGCGACGGACGGTCTCATGAATCACGACTTCAAGCGAAGCCAGCGGCATCGGCATATCGATCCGCAACTCGCGCAGGGAGCGCTGCAGCCGAGTCAGGTGACGCGGCATGTCGACAACCTTGCCGTTTCTGATCTCACAGACCTCGTAGACTCCATCGGAGAACTGGTAGCCGCGATCTTCGATATTTACGCTGGCGTCCCGCATGTCGCGGTATTGGCCGTTCACGTAGGCAATGCGCGACATGAAGTTAGCCTACTCCGAGTGCCTTGAGCTTGCGATGGAGTGCAGAGCGCTCCATGCCAACGAATTCCGCCGTGCGCGAGATGTTACCCGAGAATCGACTGATTTGCGCGATCAGATAATCGCGCTCGAAGACCTCGCGCGCCTCGCGAAGCGGCAGTCCCATAATGTGTTCACCGTTGTTTCCAGTCGGCATTGCAGGAATCATCGAGCCGACGTCCTGCGGTAGCATGTCAGCGGTGATCGCAGCCTCGGCATCGCCGCCTGCCAAAATCATCACGCGCTCGACGTTATTGCGCAACTGGCGGACATTCCCCGGCCAGACGTGAGATTGCAGAACAGCCATCGCATCCTCGCCGATCCGCCGTTTCGGCAGGCCGGTCGCGGAGGAAATCTGATCCATGAAGTACTCAACGAGATCTGGAATATCCTCACGACGTTCCGACAAGGGAGGCACGCGGATCGGAACGACCGATAGACGATGATAAAGATCTTCGCGGAATTTTCCTTCAGCTATCTCGGCTTCCAGATTCCGCGCGGTCGACGACACGATACGCACATCCACACTGACTTTGGTCGTGCCGCCTGCCCGCTGGAAGGTCTGATCGACCAGCACGCGCAGAATCCGGTTCTGGGTTTCACGTGGCAGGTCCGCGATTTCGTCAATAAACAGCGTCCCGCCATGGGCTTCTTCCAGCGCGCCTGGTTTACGGCCGGTTTCGCCATCGGACAATTCAACGCCAAATAGTTCGACCTCCATCCGCTCGGGCGTGATGGCCGCCGCATTAATCACAACGAACGGGCCCTCGGCCCGGCTCGACATCGCGTGCAGCGTGCGTGCAACGAGCTCTTTGCCGCCGCCGGACGGCCCGACAATCATGATGCGGCTGTTCGCCTTCGCCGCGCGGTCGATGGTCTGTCGCAACTGGTTCATGCACGGGGACTTGCCGACCAGCGTCGCCGAAGAAGGCGCATGCTGTTTCAATTCACGCACTTCTCGCTTGAGGCGGGAAGTTTCCAGCGCGCGGTTCGCAACCAGAATTAGCCGATCTGCCTTAAAGGGCTTCTCGATGAAATCATAAGCTCCGCGCTTGATCGCTGCGACGGCGGTTTCGATGTTGCCGTGTCCGGAGATCATGACAATCGGCACTTCGGGATGTTCGAGCTTGATTTGCTCCAGTAGTTGCAAGCCGTCCAGCTTGCTGCCTTGAAGCCAAATGTCGAGGAAGATCAGGTTCGGCCGGCGGCCGGCGATTTCCGCCATTGCAGTGTCGCTGTCGCGCGCGGTGCGTGTCTTGAAGCCTTCGTCCTCAAGGATTCCCGCGACGAGGTCCCGAATATCCGCTTCGTCATCGACGATCAAAATATCATTGGCCATAAATCACGCCCGCTCTGTCAATCGCCGGTTACGGCTTCTGCTTTTGTTTCGTTAGGCTTCTCTGCCTTGGTGTCTTGCGCCTGACCAAAGACAGAAAATCGCATCCGGACCCATGCCCCCCTTGCGCCGGGGCGAAGAGCCGATGCGTCGTTCAATTCGATCCGCCCGCCGTGGTCTTCGAGGACACGGCCGACGATCGCCAGTCCAAGACCAGTCCCTTTCTCGCGGGTGGTGACATAAGGCTCAAGCAAGCGCGCGCGGCTTTCTTTGGGCAACCCGACGCCGTTGTCCACAACGTCGATGATGATATCGTCGTTTTCGCGCGCCGCGATAACATCAATGTGTCCGCGCTCGATCTCGCCGGCCGGAACCGCGCTGATAGCTTCGGTTGCATTCTTGATGATGTTCGTTAGCCCTTGAGAAATCAGGCGGCGATCGAATTTCGCATGCATAGGCTCCTGCTTGATATCTACCTCGATATCGGTGTCAGGATAGCCGACGCGCATCAGGAAAACTGTCTGGCGAACGGTGTCTGCGACATCTTCGCCCTCGATGACAGGTTTTGGCATGCGCGCGAACTTGGAGAATTCGTCAACCATCCGGCGGATGTCATCGACCTGACGGATAATGGTATCCGTGCATTGATCGAAGATCGGGCGATCTTCGATAATAACCTTGCCAAACTTGCGGCGGATGCGTTCTGCAGACAATTGAATCGGCGTCAGCGGATTTTTGATTTCGTGCGCGATTCGGCGCGCCACGTCCGCCCATGCCGAAGTGCGTTGCGCAGTCACCAGCTCCGTGATGTCGTCCAGCGTGATGATGTAGCTTTCGTTCGACTGTCCGGTTTGTTCTGAGCTGACCCGCACCGAGAGTTGCCGTTCGATATTGTCACGGTTGATTTCGATCTGACCTTGCAAAAGTCGCTGCGCACTGCTGCGCGCCGTTGCCATCAGATCGTTCAACTCCGGAACAATTTCGGATAGCGACTGGCCCATGACCTCGGATTCGGAGTGCCCGATCAATTTTTCCGCCGAGCGATTAAGAACCGCGATCTTGCCCTCGCCGTCGACGCCGATGATGCCGGCGCTCGCGGAAGAGAGCACGGCCTCGATAAATCGGCGGCGGCTGTCAATCAGCCCGCTCGCATTGACGAGATCGTCGCGCTGCGTCCGCAACTCCTGCGTCATCTTGTTGAAGGTCTCGCCAAGACTGGCGAGGTCGCCCTCGGATTTATTGACAGGCACCTGGACGTGAAGATCTCCCGTGGAGACGAGATTGGCCGCGCCCATCAGCCGCCGGATCGGAGCCACGAGCCAGTTTGCGAAGTTAAGACCGATCAGCACCGACGACATCAGGACGGTCAGCGCGATCACGGTGAA
This sequence comes from Afipia sp., assembly GCA_017308595.1. Classification (GTDB taxonomy): domain Bacteria; phylum Pseudomonadota; class Alphaproteobacteria; order Rhizobiales; family Xanthobacteraceae; genus Afipia. The sequence goes on along the minus strand of JAFKER010000013.1, from coordinate 136,739 downwards.
CATGAGGGCGAATGCGACCTGAATTCCGAGACGCCTCGATTCCAGTTCGGCGTATTCTTTCACACTCGCTTGCGTCTGCTGTAACTGCGCGACCACTCGCGGATCGAGCAGGCGCGCGACATAAAGGAACGTATCCTGGAAGGCGCGCAAACGAATAACCGCCGCCACATAATTCTGTTCGATGAACACGCCGATCTGGGGTTCATCTTCCGTGACGTTCTTGAGAAAATCCGGAGCTGGCGTCTGGAATTCCTGTGTTATGCCGGTTGCGGCAGTCTCCAGAATGTGGCGATCCTTGTCGATGATCATCGCGCCGGGAAGATTGCGAGATGCCGCGCTCGACGTCAGCAGGTTGCGGAATGTCTGGCGATCCTGATCGTAAAGTGGCCTTGCACGAGCAATGTCGCCCGACATGCCGAGGATGTCCCCTCGAATGAGTTGGGCGTGTTCGTAAACGTACGCATTGGCGACGATCAGCGAATTTTCGATCACCGCGCGGGTGCGGACTGAGAACAGGCGATCAAGCCCGCGATCGAGTGTGACGTTTGCCACAATCGAAACGAGCACTGCCGGTAACACCGCGATTACCGAAAACAGGCTCACAATCTGAACATGGAGACGCGCGGCCGCCCGTCCTCGGCGCCTCGCCTGAACAACCTGCCAAACCTCGCGGGCGATGATCGCCAACAGGATCAGGATGGTTGCGCCGTTGATCAAAAGGAACGTAATGACCACGTTATGAGTGGGCGCAATGGGTGTCAGCCCGGTCAGCACCACGAAAGTCAGGAAGGCCGAAAACAGGGCCAGAGCCACGGCAAATGGCGCCAACAGCCGGTGCCAAGGCTTGTTGGCCGGCTCGGTGATGGGCGGTTCAAGCGACTGGGCCGACGCTTCTGCTGCGCTCATGCGTGGATCGTGTCAGGCCAAATTTTCATGGGGTTGCGGCGGTCACCGCATCCAGTGATGCATTCATACCACAATGTTGCTCAATTGCGACAATTCCTAGGCGCGGCAGGCGGCAAGGCACACCTTCCAATGCTTCCTAGGCCTGAATGTGCCTAGGTGCCGTATTACCACGCCCGTAAAGCGTCGCCGGACGTGCCTGGTGCCAGCAGGTTCGGAAATCCGGTCAGTTACCGCTGCGGTAGACCTGAATATCGAGATCCCTAATCTTCTTGCGCAGGGTGTTCCTGTTCAGGCCAAGGAGGTCCGCCGCCCTGATCTGGTTGCCCCGGTTAGCCGCCAGCGCTGCAGTCAGCAGCGGGATTTCGATCTCCTTCAGGATGCGATGGTAGAGACCTGGCGGCGGCAGGCCATTCGGGAAGCCGGCAAAATGAGATGCGAGATACATCTCGACCGCACCGCCCAGATTGTCGACGCTCTGCGGCATGCTGCCACCGGAGACGACGGCTGGCGGCGCCAGTTCGCCCTCAATCACGGAGCCCGTGATCACATCCTGCGGATAAAGCGCAGCGAGACGCCGTGCGAGATTTTCAAGCTCGCGCACGTTGCCAGGCCACCGATGCTGTTTGAGACGTTCAAGCGCCTGAGCATCGAGCTTCTTTGGCGGCAAACCGTCCTTTTCCGCGAGTGCAAAAAAATGACGGATCAGGTCCGGCAGATCTTCGATGCGTTCGCGCAACGGCGGCAACCGCAGCGGCACCACGTTGAGGCGGAAAAACAGATCTTCGCGGAACAGGCCTTGCTGAATCAGGATACGCAGATCCTTGTTGCTCGCTGCAACGATCCGCACATCTGTCTTGATCGGCGTGCGACCTCCAACCGTGGTGTACTCACCCTGCTGCAGCACCCGAAGCAGGCGGGTCTGCGCTTCCATCGGCATGTCGCCGATTTCGTCGAGGAACAGCGTGCCGCCTTCGGCCTGCTCGAAGCGCCCGGTCGCGCGGGCGTTCGCGCCGGTAAACGCACCTCGTTCATGGCCGAACAGTTCTGACTCGATCAAGTCTCGAGGAATCGCGGCCATGTTGACTGCTACAAACGGGCCGTTGCGCCGCTTGCCGTAGTCATGAAGCGCGCGCGCGACCAGTTCCTTGCCGGTGCCGGACTCGCCGGAGATCATCACCGTTAGGTCTGTCTGCATCAACCGCGCAAGAACGCGATAGATTTCCTGCATTGCCGGGGAGCGGCCGACCAGCGGGATGGAATCGAATTCACCTTCGTCCTTGGTCGCTGTCGGGCGTTCCTTCGGCTCAGACAGGGCGCGACCGACGATGGCAATGAGTTCCTTGAGATCGAATGGCTTCGGCAGGTATTCGTAAGCCCCCCGCTCCGATGCGCGGATCGCGGTCATGAAGGTATTCTGCGCGCTCATGACAATGACCGGCAAATTCGGCCGCATCTTCTTGATCCGCGGCAGCAGATCGAAGGCGTTTTCATCCGGCATCACGACGTCGGTGATGACCAGATCCCCCTCGCCCTGGCTGACCCAGCGCCACAGCGTGGCAGCGTTTCCGGTCAAGCGCACCTCATATCCGGCGCGCGACAGCGCCTGATTGAGGACAGTGCGGATGGCTGTGTCGTCGTCAGCGACAAGTATGCTACCTGCGGGCATTTTTATTCCTCATCTGCAGTCTGTGAGGCAGGCGATGGCGTTCCCGGGCGCGCATCGCTATTGCTGTGGTTATGGTTCTTGGTTGGATTGAACATCGGTAGCAGCACGCGAAAAACTGTCTTCCGCGGCTGTGATTCACATTCGATGATTCCGCCGTGATCGTTGACGATCTTGGCAACGAGTGCGAGGCCAAGCCCGCTCCCGGTCGGTTTCGTGGTGACAAATGGATCGAACAGATTTGGCAACAGATCATCGGGGACGCCCGGACCGTTGTCCTTGACGCAAAACTCGAGTGGCAACGAGACGCGCGACTTCTTACCCGGAACTGAAAGACGGACACCCGGCCGGAACGCCGTGGTAAGATGGATTTCCGCATCGGTGCCAAGATCCGCGACGGCTTCGGCCGCATTCTTCACAAGGTTCAAAAATACCTGAATGAGCTGATCCTGATTGGCCAAGACCGGTGGCAGCGACGGGTCATATTCCTCGATGAACTTGACGTTGCGCGCAAAGCCGGACTGGGCAAGCCGCTTCACATGATCGAATACCGAGTGAATGTTCACAGGGCCGCGCGCGACCGGCCGCTCGTCGCCGAACACTTCCATCCGGTCAACGAGCGTGACAATCCGATCTGCTTCATCGCAGATGAGACGCGTCAGCGTGCGGTCTTCGGGCGATGCAGCCTGCTCGAGCAGCTGGGCTGCTCCGCGAATACCCGAGAGCGGATTCTTGATCTCGTGCGCCAGCATCGCAGCCAGCGCTGTGACCGATCGCGCGGCACTGCGATGGGTCAGTTGCCGGTCCATCTTGTCGGCAATGGTGCGCTCCTGAAGCATGACAACGATGTGCCCCGGATGCTCGCCGAGCGGAGCGACATGAAGATCGACCTGACGATCGCCGCCGATACGCGGCGTGCCGAGATCGACCTTGTATTCGTTCACGGCGGAATTGGTGCGGCGAACCTGATCGATCAGCGCTAACAATGGACTTCCGAACGGAACAAGTTCGCGCAGCATCTGCCGCTGCAGATGAGGGATGGATGTCTCGAAGAAGGATTCGGCTGCGATGTTTGCATCCAGAATCTTGCCGTCCGGAGCGATCAGGATCACCGGATTGGGCAGCGCGTTTAAAATCGCGTCGCTATTGGCGAGCTGTGGAATGCGCTTTTCGGCAACATTGCTCATGCGGCAGCGCTCCAGGAAAATTCGCCGAAGGCATCGCGAAGCGAGCGGCGCACGTAGGCCGGTTCGGTCGCAGTCAGAATGATCTGACGCCAGCGTTTGAGAGCTTCGGTGGACGCCGCGCTTCCTTCTGCCGCAACATCGAGAGCCCAGCCGAGATGCTTGCGCGCGTGGCGCGTGCCGACATGAGGTCCGTAATGCTCCACAACCTGATCGTAGAGATTACAGATATGATCCAGCTGCGTGCTGAGCTGCGGGGCTTGCTCCGGCGCGCCTCCGTCGAGGCGGCGAGCGATCTGTCCCGGCAGCCAGGGTTGGCCCTGCGCACCGCGTCCGATCATGACGGCATCTGCGCCTGATTCCTCAAGCGCAATGGATGCCTGTTCGAACGAGGTGATATCGCCGTTGACCACCACAGGCACAGTCACAGCGTCCTTGACCCGGCGCACAGCAGCCCAGCTAGCGCTGCCTTTATAGAACTGACAGCGCGTCCGTCCGTGCACGGTAATCATCTTCACGCCCGCCTCTTCTGCGCGGCTTGCGAGTTCCGGGGCATTGAGAGACCGGTCGTCCCAGCCGAGGCGCATCTTCAGCGTCACGGGAACATTGACCGCCGATACAGTCGCCTCGATCAGCCGCAAAGCGTGATCGAGATCGCGCATCAGCGCCGACCCAGACTGGCCGCCCGTCACGTGGCGCGCCGGACAACCCATATTGATGTCGATAATGTCGGCGCCGCCGCCTTCGGCGATCCGCGCGCCCTCTGCCATCCAGTGGGTTTCACAGCCTGCGAGTTGAACGACGTGCGGACCGATACCGGTCGCCTCACAACGGAGCACAGACATCGGGCGGCCGCGCGCCAAGTCATCGCTGGCCGTCATTTCGGAGACGACGAGTCCGGCTCCAAGCTCAGCGGTAATGCGGCGGAAGGGTGCATCGGTGACGCCGGACATGGGTGCAAGCAAGACCCGATTGGCGACCTCGATATCGCCAATGGTCAGTGTTGCCTGACGTGCCGGAGGCTTGATCACCGCATAATCCGTTTTCTGACACTTCCCGCGCCGTTGCCGGAAGCCAATAGCTCAATTTCTAAGCAATCGCAAATCATGCCTACAGTTTAGCCATTTGCGGACAGCTTGCAAGTGCGGCGCAACAATTCTTCTAAATTCTTCACAGGGTTGCGGAATTGTGCTGTTTCCCGCCCGAATATGGTAAGGGCAGCACCCAAGCCGCCAATATCAGGCTTATTCATCTGCTCGGACTGTCGTTACTGCCTATGCCAATACCCAAACGGACTGCCGCCATCATCGTCGCTGCCGGTCGCGGACTTCGCGCCGGGGGTGGCGGTCCCAAGCAATACCGATCCATCGGCGGAAAAACCGTCCTTTCAAGGGCGATGGAGCCATTTTGCTCGCATCCTGACGTGTTCGCGGTTCAGCCGGTGCGTAACCCGGACGACGCCGATATTTTCGGCCAGGCGGTGAGTCACCTCACCTACCAGACGCCGGTGAATGGCGGCGCCACGCGTCAGGCCTCGGTTCGCGCGGGCCTTGAGGCGCTCGCAAGTCACGCACCGGATATCGTCCTGATTCACGACGCGGCGCGCGCCTTCGTCACGGACAAGGTGATATCGCGTGCGATTGATTCCGCTTTGATCACCGGCGCGGCGATTCCCGTCGTCCCGGTCACCGATACCATCAAGGTGGTCGATGGATCGGGTGCGATCACCGCGACGCCGGATCGCGCGGGCCTGCGGATCGCGCAGACACCGCAGGCATTTCGATTTGATGTCATTCTGGAAGCTCATCGTCGTGCCGCGCGTGAAAGCCGCGATGATTTCACCGATGATGCCGCGATTGCAGAATGGGCGGGATTGACGGTGACGACGTTCGAAGGCGATGTTGCGAACATGAAGCTGACCACCCCGGAAGACTTTGCGCGTGAAGAAGCGCGCCTCGGCGCGATGCTGGGCGATATCCGCACCGGCACGGGCTACGATGTGCATGCGCTGACCGACGGCGATCATCTAATGCTGTGCGGCGTGCGTGTGCCGTTCAACCGCGGATTCCTTGCGCATTCCGATGGCGATGTCGGCTTGCATGCGATTGTTGATGCGATCCTTGGCGCGTTGGCGGACGGCGACATCGGCTCACACTTCCCGCCGAGCGATCCGAAGTGGAAGGGCGCTGCATCCGATCAATTCCTGAAACATGCGGTCAGCCTCGTGCATCAGCGCGGCGGCCGTATCGCCAATCTGGAAGTGACGATGATCTGCGAAGCGCCGAAGATCGGTCCGCTGCGCGATGCGATGCGCGCGAAGATCGCCGAGATCACCGGACTTCCCCAATCAAGAATTGCCGTGAAGGCCACCACCAGCGAGCGTCTTGGATTCACAGGACGTCAGGAAGGTATCGCGGCAACGGCCGCCGCAACCATCCGCCTGCCCTGGGATGAAACCCTGACCGCGGGACCTTCCGCATGACCGCCAGCGCCATCCGTGCCCTCTCCCGCTCACTGCTGGATCTGTGCCGGATGCGCAAGCTGACCATCGCCACGGCGGAGTCCTGCACCGGCGGCCTCGTCGCCGCTGCGCTGACTGAAATTCCCGGCTCATCCGATGTGGTCGATCGCGGCTTCGTCACCTACTCCAACGATGCCAAGCACGCGATGCTCGGTGTCGAGACTTCAACACTCGACACCTTCGGCGCGGTGAGCAAGGAAACTGCGACCGCGATGGCATTCGGCGCACTGGAACATGCTGACGTCGATCTTGCTGTTTCAATCACGGGGATCGCGGGCCCCGGCGGCGCAACACCGGGCAAGCCTGTGGGATTGGTCCACCTTGCAGTCGCGGCGCGCGACGGCCGCATCATTCATAAGGAATGCCGCTTCGGTGCTGTCGGACGCAGCAATGTGCGCGAGCAGTCGGTGATCGAAGCACTGAAGATGTTGACCGAGATGGCGCGCGGCCCGCAGCCGCCGCTCAAGAAACGCCCACGCGCGGCGGCCCATAGACCGCATCCGCGCGTTTCTCGAACGCCGCGGCGAACCGCTGGAAAGCGGCGTCGAACATCGCGCCCATCAGCACCGCGAGCATCCGACTCTTGAACTCGTAGGCGATGAAGAACCCGACTTCGCAAGAATCCTCGGATTTCGCCTCGAACGTCCAGCGGTTCTCGAGCTTGCTGAACGGCCCTTGCAGATACTCCACCAGGATTTTCAGGTTCGGCCTGTCGAGAGTGACGCGGCTGGTAAAAGTTTCGCGCACCACCTGAAACGACACCGTCATGTCAGCGACAATGACCTCGCTGCCGTCCGGCTTTTCCGTGCGCTGACGGACTTTCAGCGACTGGCACATCGGTACGAATTCGGGATAGCGTTCGACGTCGGCAACGAGATCGAACATTTTCGCGGCGCTGTGACGGACACGGCGCTTGTTTGAGAATTGCGGCATCGGACGTTAGCGTTTCGCTGCTGCGCGCGCCGCCTGCAGCTTCGCAAAGTCTTCGCCTGCATGATGCGATGAGCGAGTCAGCGGGCTTGCCGAGACCATCAGAAAGCCTTTCGTATAGGCCACGCGCTCGTAGCCGCCAAACTCATCCGGTGTCACATAGCGCATCACGGCGTGATGCTTGAGACTCGGCTGCAGGTACTGGCCGATGGTGAGAAAATCCACGTCCGCGGAGCGCAAGTCGTCCATCACCTGCAGCACTTCGTGCCGCTCCTCGCCTAGACCAACCATGATGCCGGACTTGGTGAAGATGGTCGGGTCCATTTCCTTGACCCGTTGCAGCAGGCGGATGGAATGGAAATAGCGGGCACCGGGCCGCACCGTCAGATAGCGCGACGGCACGGTTTCGAGGTTGTGGTTGAAGACGTCAGGCTTGGCCGCGACCACCTGCTCCAGCGCGCCGTCCTTGCGCAGGAAGTCCGGCGTGAGGATTTCGATGGTCGTGGTCGGGCAACTCGCGCGAATGGCGCGAATTGTCCTGGCGAAATGATCCGCGCCGCCATCGGCGAGATCGTCGCGATCGACTGACGTAATAACGACGTGATGCAGGCCGAGCTTCTGCACCGCGAGCGCCACATGCTCGGGCTCGGACGCATCGAGCGCGTTCGGCATTCCGGTCTTGACGTTACAGAAGGCGCAGGCGCGGGTGCAGGTGTCACCCATGATCATGAAGGTTGCGTGCTTCTTGTCCCAGCACTCACCGATGTTCGGGCACCCTGCCTCCTCGCACACTGTAACGAGGCCGTTCTCTTTCACGATGTTGCGGGTGTTGGCATAGCCACGCGAATTCGGCGCGCGCACACGAATCCAGTCGGGCTTGGCCGGTGACTTGGCGTCGGGCCGGTTGACCTTCTCGGGATGGCGCGGGCGCACCTGATTGGGCGACACCGTATCGATCAGAGTTACCATGAAAAGTCCGCGAATATCCTGTACTTACCTAGGCTCGCCGATCCCTTGGCGCAAGCCGCAACGATCATGCTACCTTGGAATGAATATCACGTTTCCAGACGATCCCGCATGGCCTCCCACGCTCATCCCCTGCCCATAAATGGCTGACCTGAAGCCCGCTGCGCCGCTGGGGCGTCTTTTGACGAAGACATTCTTCGCGCGCAGCGTTCATGAGGTTGCCCCTGCCCTGATCGGCGCGACGCTGCTGGTGGACGGCGTCGGCGGCATCATCACGGAGGTCGAGGCCTATCATCACACCGAGCCCGCGGCGCATTCCTTCAACGGGCCGACCCCGCGCAACATGGTGATGTTCGGCCCGCCGGGTTTTCTCTACGTCTATCGCTCCTATGGCATTCACTGGTGCATGAATTTCGTTTGCGAGAAGGAAGGCTCCGCCAGCGCGGTGCTGATCCGCGCGCTCGAACCGACCCACGGCATCCCGGCGATGCGGCGGCGGCGCGGATTGCACGACGAGCGATCGCTCTGCACCGGCCCCGGTAAGCTCTGTGAAGCGATGGGTGTCAGCATCAAACACAACACCTTGCCACTTGACGCACCGCCTATCGCGATCCATGCGCGGACTCACAAACCGGAGATCGTCAGCGGCATCCGGATCGGCATCACCAAGGCGGCTGAGCTGCCATGGCGTTATGGATTGAAGGGCTCGAAGTTTCTCAGCAAGCCGTTTCCGGCATAAGGCCAAACGGCGGCGAACTTCGCTGCAAAAGGCGAAGTGGTGACGACATCGCGATGAAGCGATTTTTCATCTGATTGGGTTTTGGAGACCCGCGCCAAGCGCGCGCCATGCGTCGATCGCATAACGCTGACAATCTCCTTGCCGCAAGGATGAGCATCCATCAAGGCGAAGGCAGCGTGTGCATGCGATCACACCGCCGCGTGACACACCGCCTCAATGCGGTTGCCATCAGGGTCACGAAGGAACGCCGCGTAGTAGGACGAGTGATAGTCCCGCAGACCCGGCGCGCCCTCGTCGTTGCCTCCCGCGGCAATACCTGCATCCCAAAACGCATCGACCTGCGTCTGCCACTTCGCCTTGAAGCACCAGTGACGGCCCGGTGCGTCTTCCGGCTTTGTGCCTTTCCGGATCGAGATGTAAACGCGATCCGGATAGGATGCGCGGGACCGTTCGCCATAGCCGAGCCAGTCATCGCGGCGCCCGACCTTCACAACGCCAAGCGCATGCATGATCGCGTCGTAGAATTTTTCCGCCGCTGCAATATCGGAGACGGTAATCGATACATGATCGAGCATCTGGCACTCCCGGATTTGCAATCATCAAACCCGGCGGCGCGATACGATGCAAGCCGCCGCTCAGGCCCGGCGCTGCGAAAGGTCCGTCATGAAAATCAGAATGACCGCAGGCAGCAGCCAGACGGTCACCGGCAGGAACGCAAACATCGCTTTCCCGCTGATGTCCCAGGCAATGCCGCCGAGGATCGACATGGTCATCGCAAAGCCGTAGCCGAGTGTGAACACGCCCGCGGACATGCGCGGCACGTCGTCAGGTGCGATCAGCAACGCCGGAAGCGCCAGCACGAGAGTCAGTATCACTGCACAAGCAAAGCCGATCAGGGCCGCTGAAAGAACAACGCCCCACGTTCCGGTAAATGCGAGCGTGCCTGCAACTCCGAGAACGCCGATTGCGACCGCCGCCAGCAGCGGCCACTTCCTGCGCTCCCACCGGCTAGCCATGGCAAGCAGGATGAAAGACGCCGGTAATTGCCCGACATTGAGCGCGGTGAGCGCCGGACCGATCAGGTCGGTGCGGCCGGTCTGTAGAAGAAAGCCCGGAAGAAACGCGTTGGTGCAGAAATAGAGCTGGTTGGCGGCGCTCATGATGATGCCGACTTTCCAGAGCAACGGATCGCGCCAATCCGGCATCCACAGATGATGACGCGACACCGGCGCGCTCTTGCCGCCGGGCTGAAGCAGGAAAATGATGATAGCGATGACCACGAGCGGAATGGACCAGAGCACCAGACTGGCGCGCCAGCTTCCAGCCAATAGCGGCAGGAGGACACCCGCGAACGCCACGGGGAAAATCTCGCCGCACAGAAGTCCATTGGTGTAGACCGCCGTGGCAAAGCCGATCCGGTTCGGCACCCACTGACGCACGGTCGGCGGCAACGATGGCTGCATCACCGCGATGCCCGCCGCCATGATGATCGTCGTGATGTAAAGCATCCACGGATCTGATGCGAAGCCGCGCAGCGCCGAGCCAGCGGCGGCGATCAGAAGGCCGATGATCAGCGCAGGCACTGCACCGACGCGCGCAATCAGCAGCGAGCCCGGCACGGCGACCAGCGCGAACAGGCTGACCGGAATGGCGTTGAGAATACCGACCTCGGTGCCGGACAGCTTGAGATCGACAATGATCAGCGCCAGCACCGGCGGGATCGCAAGAATTGTCAGCCGCAGGCCATTTCCCGCAAGCCAGAGCAGGAATAACGCGCTGAAGGACGATGACCGCTGGGAGGTCATTCCGCGCCCTTGAGCCGCTCCAAAGCTTCGAGGATCTTGGCCTTGCGGCTTTCAGCTTCCTCGCGCTTCTCGCGCTGTTCTTCGATGACCTCTTCCGGCGCGTTGGCGACGAACTTCTCATTGCCGAGTTTGGCGTCGACGCGCTGGATGTCGGCGTTGGCCTTTGCAAGCTCCTTGTCGAGACGCACCTTCTCGGCGCCGAGATCGATCACGCCCTTGAGCGGGATGGCAGCCACCTCGCCGCGCACCAGCAATTGCACCGAGCCATCGGGCGCGCGATCCGCGAAGGAAATGTCGCCGAGGCGCGCGAGGCGCTTCATCACATCGCTCCAGCGTTCCGCGCGCGCCTTGATGTCGGCAGAGGCACCAACCAGCACCAGCGGGAACAGCGTTGCGGGCGGAATGTTCATTTCCGCGCGCATCGAGCGGATCGCCGAGATCAGTTCGGTCAGCCAGCCGATTTCGGATTCGGCGGCGGGATCGCTGAACTGAGCGACCTCCGGCGCGGGCATGACCACGACCGGCATCGCCAGCGGATCGCCGGAGATCGCAGGCTCGATGATCGGCTCAGCCGGTGCTTTCATCGGCCACTCGGCGAGCGCGAGCAGACCGTCGCGCTTGGCCGTCACCGCCCAGAGCTCCTCGGTGAGGAACGGCATGAACGGGTGCAGCAGTTTCAGGATTTCGTCGCGCGCCCAGGCGATGCTCGCCTGCGTCTCGGCCTTGGCCGGAGTATCCGGCCCCATCAGCACGGGCTTGGCAAGTTCGAGATACCAGTCGCAGAAGATGTTCCAGACGAAGCGGTACATGCTGTTTGCCGCATCGTTGAAGCGGTAAGCCTGGATGGCTTCAGTGACTTCCTGCGTGGCGCGCGCGGTTTCGTGCGCGATCCAGCGGTTGAGCGTCTCCTTGGCATTCGCCGGATCGAAGCCGTCGGCCAGCGCGCAGCCGTTCATTTCTGCGAAGCGCGAGGCGTTCCACAGCTTGGTCGCGAAGTTGCGATAGCCCTCGACGCGCTGGGTCGAGAGCTTGATGTCACGGCCCTGCGCCGCCATCGCGGACAGCGTGAAGCGCAGCGCGTCGGCGCCATAATCGTCGATCAGATGCAGCGGATCGATGACGTTGCCTTTCGACTTCGACATCTTCGCGCCCTTCTCGTCACGGACGAGGGCGTGGATGTAGACAGTCGGGAACGGCACATCCTTCATGAAGTGCAGGCCCATCATCATCATCCGGGCGACCCAGAAGAAGATGATGTCGAAGCCTGTCACGAGGACATTGGTCGGATAGTAGCGCTTCACGTCGACGTCGGTGTCGGGCCAGCCCAGCGTCGAGAATGGCCACAGCGCGGACGAGAACCAGGTGTCGAGCACGTCTTCATCGCGCGTGATGAAGCCCTCGCGCTTGGCTGCGTCGCGCGCCATCGCTTCGCCCTGCTCCGGCGAAATCACGCCCTGCTCGACATAATAGCCGAGCGCCTTGCCGACGGCTTCGTCCTCGGTCTCGGCGACGAACACCTTGCCGTCCGGGCCGTACCAGGCCGGGATCTGATGACCCCACCAGAGCTGGCGCGAGATACACCACGGCTGGATGTTTTCCATCCACTCGAAGTAGGTCTTCTCCCAGTTCTTCGGCACGAACGCGGTTTCGCCGCTGCGCACGGCGGCAATCGCGGGCGCTGCCAGCGTCTTGGCGTCGACATACCACTGGTCGGTCAGATACGGCTCGATCACGACGTTCGAGCGGTCGCCATGCGGCACCATATGCGTGTTCGGCTCGATCTTTTCGAGGAAGCCCGCTTCTTCCAGCTTGGCGACGATCAGCTTGCGCGCGGCAAAGCGGTCCTTGCCGTGCAGTTCCTCGGCGAAGATCAGCGCGGCTTCCGGCAAGTCGCGCAGATAGTCCTCGTTGGCGGACAGCGACATGCGCGCTTCCTGATCGAGCACGCTGATGGAGCGCAGGTTGTGACGGCGGCCGACCTCGAAGTCGTTGAAGTCATGCGCGGGCGTGATCTTCACCGCGCCCGAACCCTTCTCCGGATCGGAGTAATCGTCGGCGACGATCGGAATCAGGCGGCCGACCAGCGGCAGCACGACGTTCTTGCCGACCACACTCTTGTAACGGTCGTCCTCGGGATTCACGGCAACGGCCGTGTCGCCGAGCATGGTCTCAGGACGCGTGGTCGCGACCACGATGAAGGTGGTCGGATCTTCCGGATTGAACTCTTTGCCTTCGAGCGGATAACGCAGATGCCAGAGGCTGCCCTTGACCTCGATCTGCTGAACTTCGAGATCGGAGATCGCGGTCAGCAGCTTCGGGTCCCAGTTGACCAGCCGCTTGTCCTTGTAAATCAGGCCCTGCGCGTAAAGCTCGACGAACACCTTGGCGACGGCGCGCGACAGGCCCTCGTCCATGGTGAAGCGCTCGCGCGACCAGTCGCACGACGCCCCGAGGCGCTTGAGCTGATTGACGATGGTGCCGCCGGATTCGGCTTTCCACTGCCACACGCGTTCGAGGAACTTGGCGCGGCCCATGTCGCGGCGGCCCGGCTCCTGCCGCTCCATCAACTGCCGCTCGACAACCATCTGTGTGGCGATGCCGGCGTGGTCGGTGCCTGGCTGCCAGAGCACATCGCGGCCGCGCATACGCTCGAACCGGCAGAGAATATCCTGCAGCGTGTTGTTGAGCGCGTGGCCCATATGGAGCGAGCCGGTGACGTTCGGCGGGGGAATGACGATCGTGAAAGGTTCGGCGTCCTTGCGCTCGGGCCGTCCGGCCTTGAACGCACCGGCGTCTTCCCACGCCTTCGCGATACGGTTTTCGATCTCGGCGGGCTGGTAATTTTTCTCGATCATCGTCCGTGCAATCGTCAGTTTATCGCGCTGGAACGCATCCGGCGCGCTCGTGTGCGCGCTCTAGCGTGTTTTCAGGCGTCGGGAAATCCGGAATGCGTTGGGAAACGCGTGCGGGACTATATGGGGTGTCGACCCTGAAAGCAAAACCTGCGCTGTTGCAGAGGCTTGACGCCCGGAAGCCGAGATTCCGGATGAGGTTTGCCCGGTCGAGCGATTAGCGGCCCCGCGAAACCCGCTCGATCTCGGCCTTGACGATCCGCTCGACGAGATTGGGCAGATTGTCGTCCAGCCAGGATTTCAGCATCGGCCGGAGCATCTCCTTGACGAGATCCTCAAGGGTGCGGGCGTTGTTGCTGAGTACGGTGTTTTGCAGCGCGTTGAACGCAGACTCGACCGCTGACACGGTCGAACCCGACATGATCTGTTGAACCGGTGCCTCGCGCACAGGCTCGCGCTCGATGAACGTGCGCTGCGGCGCTGGACGTGGTGCAGGAATTTCGGCCACAGGTGTTTCAGCAAATTCGAGGTCGTCGTCAGGTTCAATCTTGTTGAACACCGGCGTTTCAGGAACCGCCATCTGTTCTGTCAGTTCGAACACGTCGTCTTCGGGCTCGGGAGCCTTGGCGGGAGCTGCCGGCGCATCGAAACTTGCCATCATGGCATCGATTTCCGACTGGCTGTTCTTTGCCGCAGGTGCGGGTGCAGGAGCCGGACGTGCCGGTGCGATCTTCGACGGCGGAATCCCTGTCATCGCCGGACGCGCCGGTGCTGCGGCGGGACGCGACATTTCGGCCTTGGGAACTTCGGTTTTCTGGGGCGGCGCGGCAGGAGCCGGGGCCGCAGCAGCAGCGCCCGCAGCAGGCTTGGCTTCGTCATCGGAAATGATGCGCCTGATCGACGCCAGAATCTCCTCCATGGAGGGCTCCTGCGCCTTTGCCGGTTGCGTCATTTCGGACTCCACATCATCGGCCCGGATCTATCAGATCGTCAGAAAGCCGCACACCATCGTCACGAATCGCTTTCGCGCTTCCTCTGACCGTATGTCATGGCAACAAATGATTGCAAGCAACGGCCGGTGTGCCCGGCCCGTTGATCACAGCACTGATGTGGGAAGGTTAACCGGCACGGCGGCGAAGCCGTTCGACATTCGCGCCGGGCCAAATGCGCGGCGCGAATGTCAGTGTCGATTAGCGTCCGTCAGGAGTCCGGACGCCGAACCAGCTGTCGCGAACCTGATGATAGTGGACGCTCGGATCGTAGACGTTGGTTGCGAGCCGCAGAACGCTCGGCGACAGACGGCCGACGGAGTTCAGCACGCTATAGGACGCAACCACGCGGTCATGCTGCGCGGTGACGAGCGCGACGCGCGCGTTCACGAGCGCCTGCTGCGCGTTCAAGACGTCGAGCGTGGTGCGCTGACCGACCCTCGCCTCTTCGCGAACGCCGTTGAGCGCGATTTCGGACGCGGTGACCTGCGACTGCGCCGACTGCACCTGCGCCTTGCCGGCAACAAGCTGCCCCCAAGCCTGCGCGATCGTGGCGCGGGTCTGGTCACGGACCTGTTCGAGATTCAGGCGCTGCTGGGCGAGCGTTTCTTTGGACTGGCGGATCAGCGAGTATTCCGCACCGCCCTGATAGACCGGCACGGTCAACTGCGCGACCGCCGACGCGCCGAACGCGCGGTACGTGGTCATCGTGCTCTCGTAGGACTGCTGCACGCTGCCCTGCAGGGTCACCGTCGGGAACAGCGCGCCTTCGCTGACCTTCACTTGCAGGAAGCTCACGTCGATGCCGTACATCGCGGCGGTGACGTTGGGGTTTTCCAGCAGGCCAAGATCGACGGCACCGGTCAGCGTGCCAGGCAGGTAACGATCGACCGGCGAACCCGGTGCAAGATTCCCCGGATCGTTGCCGATGATGCGGCGGAAATTCGCGCGCGTCGTGGTCAGGTTGGACTCTGCGGTCAGGAGCTGCGTCTTGCCCGCCGCGAGCTGGGCTTCCGACTGGGCCACGTCGGTGCGAGTCACTTCGCCGACATTGAACCGGTCGCGGGTCTGCTTGAGAGTCTGCTCAAGCACACGGACGTTGCTCTTCTGCACCTCGACGATCGCCGAGTCGCGCAGATAGTCCATGTAAACAGTCGCGGCCGAGAACAGCACGGTTTGCTCCAGCACGCGCAAGCCTTCGCGCGCCGCCGAAACCTGACTCTCTGCCGCGCGGGTGCGGTTGCCGGTCTGGCCGCCGTTGTAAAGCGTCTGGCTGATCGTCGCGCCAACGGAACGCGGCGCGTTCACGCCGGCAATGCTGGTCGTGCTGAGGCGGCCGCCGACATTGGTGTTCTGCGCGCCGTCGGTGTACTGGGTTCCCGCGCTAGCGGTAACGGCAACGCGCGGACGGTAACCGGACAGTGCCTGTGGCACGCTTTCGTCCGTGGCGCGCACCGAAGCACGCTGGGCATTCAATTGCGGGTTGTTTTGATAGGCACGCACCAGTGCGGCCTCGATGGTGTCAGCCACGACGGGAGTCGTCATGACCTGACTCATCAAGAGTGCCGCAAGCGCGGCACCCGCACTGAGTTTCTTCCGATACTTAACTTGCATTACGTCTGTCCCCAAACCGGACACGCTCGCCAATGGAGGCGCGCGTGCACCGGATATCTGAGTCGCCTGTGCCCGTTCCGCGTAAGTCTATGCATCGCCAAGCCGGGGTGAAACCCTTTCAGCCCTGTCCCAACCGAAACAGTTCGGCTGGGACATTGTAGCCACACTTGCGAAAATAGGAGGATTTTGGTCCTAGAAAACGAACGCCGGGCGGCGCTCCAGACCGGTCAAAACCGGAGCAGACGCGTCGAAAAGCACCCGGCTGCCGAAGTCGGCCGGGGAGCGTGTAACCAGCGTCGCCCGCGGAGGCCGGCTGGTCGCAAACACGCCCACCAGGCGTCCGCCCATGTTCAACTGATCATAAAGGTGCTCAGGGTCGAGTTCCGTGGCGCCATCCAGAACAATGACGTCATACGGTCCGTGGGCACGGTCACCGTCCGCCGGTGCGGCGGTAGTGACTGTTACATTGGCAAGGCCCAGCGCAGCCAATGTCGATGTCGCGGACGAGGCGAGCGCCGAATCCGGCTCGGTGGCGAACACTGCGGCTGCGAGATGCGACACGACCGCCGCCGAGTAACCCGTCGCGCAACCGACCACGAGCACCCGGTCGGTCTCGGAGATTGCAGCGGCTTGAAGCATTTTCGCCAGGACAGCCGGCTGGATCAGGCAGCGTTTCGCCTGCCCCGCTGCTGCGACGTCGATATCCATATCCAGATAAGCGATGGCCCGCTTGCTCTCCGGCACGAAACGCTCACGCGGCACGGCCAGCATCGCATCGATAATGCGCAGGTCCGTCACGTCGCTCGGCCGCACCTGACAGTCGACCATAGTCCGCCGCAGGGCCGTGAAATCTGACATGGGAGAGCCTCTTGGGATAACCGCTTGGAGCAAAGACCTGACCACCGGATTCTCATCCTTGGCGGGGCATATTTGCTGCAAGGGCGAATGCGTTGCAAGCCTGTCCCGCAAAGCCTGTCCCTCTATAGGCTTTTGGCCGAAGTCAGCTTATGTCGGGACCATGAGAAAAGCCCCGCGCAAACATGGCAGCAGCACGCCGGACCAGACCGAACCGCACCCGGGACAGGGTTCGCTTTCAGCACATGGTTTGTCGCGGATGCGCAAGCAGATGGACGAGTTCGATGATCTTCCGGCCGAGGTGCGCGCGGCCCTGATGTCGGCCAACGAGCCGAGCGATCAGATGATCGACGTTCTCTGCGCGATGAATCGCGGCGGTTTCCCTGTCGCGGACATGATGAAGGTGATCACGGTCAGCAACGAAAAGAGCGGCGGGTAACGGTCCTTCGAGTTCCCTCAGCCCACCGGCGCCTCATTCCTCAACCTTGAAGCGAAAAAGCCGATCTGGCTGCGATTGTAATGTCTTAGGTGTTGCGAGGCCGCTACAGCTTTCCCGTGCGGTATCTGCTTATTCTGGCGCACTGGTACCGAAATGCTTTTCTAAACATTTTGCCTGAGGCTTTTCATGAGAAAGATTTTGATCGCGGCCGCGATTGCGGTTCTTGGCACTTCTGCGGCTCAAGCACAGGGGACGTGGGCCGGGACTTACACCGGCATCAATGCCGGCGGCTCGTGGAGCAACTCGGGTGGATCGAACTCCGCAACCTGCGGCGCGCCGGGCGGCCTTGATGTTTATATCTGCAACAGCAACGATCCGACTGCAGCATCCGAACTGCTGAATTCGCTGGTTCGCTCAACATCGGGCGGTCAGTTCACCGGCGGCGCGCATGCGGGTATCAACTGGCAGTCGGGCGCGTTTGTTTATGGCATCGAAAGCGATCTCGGCTACCTCAACATCGGCAAGCGGCAGACCGGCACCGGCGTGTATACGACCGGCGGTGGCGGCGGTGCTAGCCTCGGCGGCGACGCCTTCTGGGTCAACACGTCCGCTTCGAGCGACTTCCTGTTCACCTTCCGCGGACGCTTGGGTTACGCTATCTCGCCAAGTCTTTTGGCTTACGGCACCGGCGGTCTCGCTGTCGGCCGGACCACGGTGTCCAGCAACTATCTGGACACGCACAATCACGGCGGACCTCTCGGAGGCAACGGCGCGATTACGACTGAACAGTTCAAGTTGGGCTGGACGGCGGGCGCAGGCCTCGAATACGCCTATGCCCGTAACTGGACCGTGCGCGCCGAATACATGTACGTGGACCTGGGAACGTCGACGGCGAGCATGCTCATCAACAACCCTCCGCACGCTCCGGAATACACGCCGTTCTCGACGTCCTACGACATGACGTCCCATATCTTGCGCGCGGGTCTGAGCTACCGCTTCCAGTAACCGCACCAGCCAGACGTGTTGCGAAAGCCCGGCTGATGCCGGGCTTTTCTGTGAAAGAAACCGTTTCCAACGTTGCGCCAAGGAAACAACACCGGCATCGCGAAGCCATTGCATAAGCCCTTGAGGGACTATAAGAACCCCGATTGTTGAGGCCACGTGGCGGAGTGGTGACGCAACGGTCTGCAAAACCGTGTACACCGGTTCAATTCCGGTCGTGGCCTCCAATTTTCCTTAGGCATTCGCGCAACTATCCCGATTTTGGGCGATTTACGCTTTGCAAGACTCGGGGCCTTTGCTATAGGCGGCCCATTGCTGCTTCAGCAGTGTTCCTCGGTAGCTCAGCGGTAGAGCATTCGACTGTTAATCGAATGGTCGCTGGTTCGAATCCAGCCCGGGGAGCCAGCAAATTCAATAACTTAAATGGCGATCTTCATAGGCTGGCTTTAATCCGGCCAGCCCTTCCCTGTGGTCGCTCGGTTTTTGGAACTCCCATCCTGCACGCCGGAGAATCGGGTTGCACGTCAAGGCACGACGCCAGCGATGCCGGCCACGGCTGATCCGTTGCGCTTGACCGTCCAGCGTTCCTGCCGACTGCATCGGCTTCCGCACTCACTTTCGTTGGTGAGCCACGCTGGTGTCACAGGATTTTGGGAATCGCTGCCCGTATCGCGGTCAAAGAAAAAGGCGCGAGAATTATCCCGCGCCCTCGCCGAACTTCGAGATGACTGGATACGCTATTTGAGCCACGGCGCGAATTTCAGACCGAGGCGAAATTGAACGATGTCTGCATTGGCCGAAATATATCGAGCTGCGCCTGTCGCAGGAATGACAGTCGATGAATACAGATCGGTGTCGAACTCGATGTGACGATACTCGACGCCGGCGTAGAGCCAGTTTGTGATAAGGTATTCGATGCCGCCGCCAGCATACCAGCCGTCGCGGTGTTTATCGACCAAGGCGGGTACGTTGGGAAAGCCCTTGGCATAGTAGGCGGAGCGGACGGCCGCCTGAGCATAACCGCCCGTTCCGTAGACCATCCATTGCGGGCTGAAAACCCAACCGGCGCGCGGTCCGACCATGACCAGTTGCGAGATGGCCATATCGGCATCAAAAGCCGCTGCGAAGATGGGAGCATCGGGTCCATCTTGTTTGAACTTTCGCGTTTGCCACTGCGCTTCGACGCCGAAGACAAACTGATTCCATTGATATTGGGCACCGACATGGCCGCCGATCTGACCGCCGTCAGGACGGCGAGCAATGGTTTGACCGGGGAGATTGTAATACGCCCAATCAAGCCTATTCCACTGATAGCCCGCATTCAGGCCACCATAGATGCCTGACCAATTGTACACCTGCACAGGCTCGGCGCTGACTGCCTTCACCGGCAGGTCGGCCGCGAACGAAACGGCGGCGCTGAAAACCGACAAGCCAAGAGCAATTCCAAGGCGTTTCATCTGAAATATCCATACGAGATGGGTGGAATAAAATAATACCGACCTTAGCGCCAAGCTCCCGCCAAGTCTGTGTCGTGGCGGTAACAGGCTCCCGAAAAGGTATTTATGGAGGGGAACCTGCAGCCGAACCAGGGTTAGGCTTCGCGTGCGGATGTTTCCCGACGTCAGGGAGCAGATTGCATCTTGCGCGCCATCGTGTGCCCTCATAGCTCAGCCAATAGGTAGCTTCCGAAGGAGCTTTCGAGGCGATTCCAGAATGGAACAGGCGGTTTTGAAGTGAGCGCAGACGCCAAGGCTGATCTCGACCGCCATTTCGACTGGATCGCGGACCGGCTCCCTGACAAGGGCGCGCGATTCGTCCGTTGGGTGCGGCAGCCGTCCTCCCGCTGGGTGCGGATTCCCCTCGCCCTTCTTCTGATTCTCGGCGGCATTTTCAGTTTCCTGCCGGTTCTCGGCCTGTGGATGCTGCCGCTCGGCCTGCTGCTGATTGCACAGGATCTGCCGTTCCTGCAGCGGCCTCTGGCCAAAGGGCTGGGCTGGGGTGAACGGAAATGGACGGAATGGCAGAACCGGCGGCGCCAGCCACCGGGAGAAGCGGAAAAGAAATGAGTTCGCCGCTCGACATCATCGTTCCGATCGTGATGGGCGCGGCATTGCTGTGGTGGATCGGGCGCAGCATGAGCAGGCAGGCCCTGCTGATCGCAACCGCAGTGACGCTTATGGTGATCGTGGGCGTGCTGCTGGTTCAAAACGCCGGATGGCGCTGACGCACGCGCCGTAAGCTCTTATTGCAAAAATGTCGCAATCGCGCCGGGATACGTGCCCGGCGCGCCCCTCCATCTTGCTCCCGATAATCCCCGCGACAACAATCCTCAAATGATACCTTTTGGGGGCTGAGTCGATGCAGATCACGCGCGTGATGGAAAACGCC
The DNA here is from genome assembly GCA_017308595.1 of Afipia sp. Lineage (GTDB taxonomy): Bacteria > Pseudomonadota > Alphaproteobacteria > Rhizobiales > Xanthobacteraceae > Afipia. The sequence goes on along the minus strand of JAFKER010000013.1, from coordinate 115,886 downwards.
CGAAAGCTGATCTCGCCGATGGGGCGCGTTGCCCTTGCGTCGGCGGCAAGCCTCGCTGTGACGGCAGGCGCGCAAGCCGCCGATCTGCCGGTTAAGGCCACGGCGGTCCAGTATATGAAAATCTGCTCAGCGTACGGCGCGGGCTATTACTACATCCCCGGCACCGATACCTGCATCAAGCTGAGCGGATACGTCCGCGCCGATTGGAATCTCCTTGGCGGCAACTATAACAAGCCCGGCTGGGATCAGGGCAACGCGCAAGGCACCAAGTCGCGCGACCGCGACTACTTCACGAGCCGCGTGCGCACCGAACTGCAGATCGATACCCGCACCCAGACCGAGTATGGCGTGGTGCGGACCTACATGAATCCGCGCTTCCAGTTCGACACCGGCGCTGCGCCGGACACGGGCGTGCTGACACTGGACTTCGGGTTCGTTCAGTTTGCCGGCTTCACCCTCGGCAAAGCCATCTCGATCTTTCAGACCCCGTGGGGATCGAGCGGCGCGAACAGCGCGACCTCGTTCCTGATCGGCGGTTACGACAACATCAACGGCATTTCGCAGATCGCCTATACATGGGAGTTCGGCAACGGCGTCTCGGCTTCGGCAGCGATCGAGGACAATCGCGTCATCAATCGTGCGCCGTTGCTCAATGCGAGCCTCACACAACCCGCGACCGGTGTGTTCAGCGGCGTGTTCACCAATTCCTATGGCGGCAACGTCTCTCCGGATTTCACAGGCAACATCCGGATCGACCAGAAAGCCTTCACTGCGCAACTGTCCGGCGCAGCGCATAATATTCATGCGAACTACTATGCCGGTCCCGGCGGCATTGCGCCTGTCGAAACCAACGGCCATCCGGACGATGTCTGGGGATTCGCGGTGATGGGCGGTCTTCAACTGAAGGAACTGCCGACCGGCCCCGGCGACAAGCTGTCGCTGGACATCACCTATGTCGACGGTGCCGTGAAATATCTCATCGGCGGTGTCACCGGCAGCAGTTTCGATGCCTTCAGCGGCGGCACCAATTTCGCCGGGAGCTATAACGGCATGGCGGTGCTGTCCCTGCTCGACGGCGTTTACACAACAGGCAGCCGCATCGAAAAGACAAAAGGCTGGGGTTTCCGTGGCGGATTCCTGCACAACTGGTCGCCCGCCTGGCAGACCGGCATCTTCGGCAGCTACACGCATATCGACTACAGCGCGAATGCGTCCGCGGCGTTCTGTGCGACGTTCACGGCACTCTCTCCGAAGTCGAACGGCTACAGTTGCAATCCGGATTTCAACATCTGGCAGATCGGCACACGCACGGCATGGACCCCCGTCAAGAACCTGACGTTCGGCCTGGAGGTGATGTACACGGTGCTCGATCAGTCTCACACCGGATCGCAAACGCTGGCGAATCCCGGTGCGCTGACCGGCACGTTCAAGCCGACCGCGGTCTATGATTTCAAGGATCAGGGTGTGATTTCGGGCAACGTCGGCGTGCGCCGCACGTTCTGACAATCTCAAGGAAGCGGCGCGTTGACGGCCAGCTGGGCTGCGAACGCCCGCTTGTAGGCGGGCCGCGCCTCGCCGCGCGCAACATAGGTGGAGAGGTTTGGATACTCGTCCAGGAGTCCTGACGGTCTCAGTCTCAACAGAACCGACACCATCATCAGGTCGCCCGCGCTGAACGCACCATCGAGCCACGCGGACTCGCCCATGCGGACGGACAACTGGTTCAGCCGCTCGCGAATGCGATCCATCACCAGCGGCAGACGATCCTTGGTCCAGGGCTTGTCAGCCTCCAGGATTTTCGCAGTGACAAGTTCAAGGATCGGCGGTTCGATCGTATTCACCGCCGCGAACATCCACGCGATTGCGCGTGCCCGTGCATTGCCATCTTTGGGCAGCAATCCCCCATGGTGTTCGGCGATGTGAAGGACGATCGCGCCCGTTTCGAACAAAGCAAGGTCGCCGTCCTCAAAGGTCGGAATCTGACCGAAAGGGTGAAGCGCCAGATGCGCCGGCTCCTTCATCGCCTGAAAGGACACGAGGCGAACGTCATAAGGCAGTTCGGCTTCTTCCAGCGCCCAGCGCACGCGCGTATCGCGCGCCAGTCCCTTACCGCCGTCGGGTGAACGTTCGAAGGCGGTAATGACGATGGTCATCGCTAACTCTTCGCGCCCTTCCCGCGCCGGTTCTCCGGGCGGCGGTAGTCGCGCTTCTTCGGCTTGGGTGCGAGTTCAGGCATGGACGACTGAACCTCGCGATACTGCGTCAGCATCCGCTGGAACGTCGCGTTGAGTTCGGCTTCGATGTCCGGACGCCCTTCCAGCCTGCCAAGAACCATGCCCGCGGCCTCGATGGTCGACAGTCCATCGCTGCGCGGCTCCTTGCGCAGCTTGCCATAGAGCGATGGCTTGGCGGGCCCGAGGATGATGCGGCGGCAACGGAGCATCCAGGCGTTGCGCCACCACAGCGCCTTGGCCTGGCTCCATGTCCCGTCGAGCAGGACGACGCCCTCGATATCTTTCAGGATCTGGCGTTGATGATCCTCGATCTCGCCCTGCCGATTGATCGCGACCACGTCCTTGTCGGTCGCAAGATCGGCCACCTTCGCCGAGCCGAGGTAGAGAATGGCCCAGTCCTGCGGATCGGCCGTCCGGCCCAGCGCCTTCGACAGGCTCGGCCACGACAAGCCGATCCTGTGAGTCACTTTCTCGAAGTGCTGCGCTGTCAACCGGGCCGTCCCGAGTGCGCGGTCCTGTTCCTGCGGATGCTGCAGGATCAGAAGCTCGACGCGGTTCGCGATCGGCGTGACGCTGTCGCAGATGCACAGCGGCAGCGGCTTGCCGCAGCGCGGGCATTCCTCGATCTCATCGGCGGCAACGGCTTTGGGCGATTTGGACATGGCCCGGCTATACGCTGAGCGCCGGTGAACGGCAACCGGCCATGCCGCTCACCACGATATTTCATCACGCTGCGCCGGAAGCCGGCGCATGCCGCCGCCGGAGCCAACCGCCCAGCAGGCGGCGCTTGCCCTTGCGCGGAATGAGTTCGATGTCGCTGACGAGCTTCGCACCGCCCTTGCGACGTTCCAGCGTGATCTTGCGGCTGTGAAACTCTTCCAGCTCGGTGCGGTGCGCGACGCTGATGATGGTCGCGTCCTTCAAGTCGCCTTGAAGCAGCTTCATCAGGTTGTCCTGCCCGGTATCGTCCAGCGCGGATGTCGCTTCATCCAGCACGATGATGTCAGGCCGATGCAACAACAGCCGCGCGAAAGCCAGCCGCTGCTTCTCGCCGCCCGACAGCGTCTGATCCCACGGCGCGTCCTCCTCGACCTTCTCTTTGAGATGCGCAAGTCCCACCTTGTCGAGGGTCTCGGCGACCTGCTCCGCGGTCCAGTCCTCCGCCGCGCCGGGATAGGCCACGGCGCGCCGCAACGTGCCGGACGGCACATAAGGTTTCTGCGGCAACATGAAGATGCGGCGATCGGGATGGAAATCTACGCTGCCGCCGCCCCAAGGCCACAGACCGGCGATGGCGCGCACCAGCGTGCTCTTGCCGGAACCGGACTCGCCCGCAACGAGCACACGTTCGCCGGGTTCGATCACGACTTCGGATTCTCCGACCACTGCGGTGCCATCGTTCAATGTCACGGAAAGATCGTTCAGCCGGAGCATGGCATCGTCGGTCGTTTCCCCACGCTGGATGCGGTTGATGCCTTCGCCCTGCTCGGCTCGCTCAAGGCCATCCAGCGACATCATCAACGATGCGATGCGCCGCGCACCCGCATTCCATTCCGCGAGGCGCGGATAATTGTCGACCAGCCAGCCGAATGCGGCCTGCACGATGGTGAAGGCGGATGCGGCCTGCATCACCTGCCCCAGACTCATGCTGCCTTCGAGGAATTTCGGCGCGCAGAGCAAAATCGGAATCACGGGCGCGATCAGGCTCGATCCCTGCGAGACGATGGTGGTGCGCATGTGTTGTCCGCACAGGCGTGCCCATTGCCGCAAAACATTGCCGAACGACTTGTCGATGCCGGAGCGTTCCTCCTCCTCGCCGCCAAGCAGCGCGATGCTTTCGCCGTTCTCGCGCACGCGCGTCAGAACGTAGCGGAATTCGGCTTCGCTCTGGTTTTTGGCTTCGGACACCGAGACGAAGTTCCGGCCGATGATGACCATGGAGCCGCTGGCGATGGCCGCATACACGATGGCTGCGATGACGAGAAAACCCGGAATGGTGACGGTGCTGCCGCCGAGCGATACCGTCAGCGCGCCACCGATGGTCCACAGCACCACAATGAATGTGGTCGCCGAAAGAAATGCCTGCGTCACACCGGCGGCGAAATCCACCGGCGCGTCGGTGGCGACACGCAAATCCTCCGCGATCCGGTATTCGGGGTTCTTGTGATCGCCGTCCACCAGATTGAGCTGATAGTAGCGGCCGTTGCTCAACCAGCGCGAGGTGACGGCATTGGTCAGCCACGCGCGCCAGCGCCGCTGAATGCTCATGCGGGCGAACACCTGCGTGACGCCGATGGCAACACTGCCGATGGCGAGCGGAAAGAAGACGCCGGTCAGGTAGAAGACCTTCGAGGCATCCTTCTTCTCGATGGCATCGAAGATCGACCTGTTCCAGACATTGATGCCGTATTGAAAAGTGATTTGCAGAACGATCAGCGCGAATAGCCCGATGGTGAAGATCCATGCGAGCCGGCTGCCGCCTGATCCCCAGTAACCGCGTGCGCTGATCCAGAAGCGCGTCAGCAGATAATCACGCTTGAGCTGTTCGACTTCTTCCGGTGAAAGCCCCGGATCGGGTTCCAGCATTTCGGGTGGAGGAGCTTCGACCGGCTGACCGGTTTCGGCGACAACTTCTTGAATCGGCGGTTTCTTCATACCGCCTCAACGCGGATGGAACTCTCTGGTTCCAGCATACGCGTTGCATCGCCGCAAATTATTCCGCAGGCGCTGTCTGCGGCGACGCGGTGGGCCGATCCGCGCCGCGCAGCCGGTCGATCAGCAGATAGATCACCGGCGTCGTGTAAAGCGTAAGAATTTGCGAGACGATCAGGCCGCCGATGATGGTGATACCGAGCGGCCTGCGCAGTTCAGTGCCCGGCCCTGTCGCCAGCACCAGCGGAACCGCCGCCAGCAACGCTGCCATGGTCGTCATCAGGATCGGCCGGAAACGCGCGATACAGGCTTCAAAGATCGCCTCCTCCGAACCCAGTCCCCGATGCCGCTCGCCCTCCAGCGCGAAGTCCACGATCATGATCCCGTTCTTCTTCACGATGCCGATCAGAAGAATGATGCCGATGAACGCGATCACGGTCAGCGGCGTGTTGGTCAGTTGGAGCGCCAGCAGCGCGCCCAGTCCCGCCGACGGCAGCGTCGAGATGATGGTCAGCGGATGCGCGAGGCTCTCATACAGAACGCCGAGGACGATATAGACCGCGGTCAGCGCGCCGAGGATCAGCAGTGGCTGTTTGCTCGCCGTCTTCTGGCTGTCGGCGGCGTTGCCCGCGAACTCGCCGCGGATGCCTTCCGGCATATGCAGTTCCTCGACCGCGCGCAGGATGTTGTCGGTTGCCGTCTGCAGCGGCACGCCGTCGGGCACATTGAATGAAATGGTGTTCGAGGGGAACGAGGCCTGATGGAAGACGGACAGCGGCGTCAGGCCGCGCTCCATCTTCACCACTGCAGACAACGGCACCTGCGCGTCACCCGAGCCCGCGACATAAATCCTGTCGAGTGCCGACGGATCGCCCTGCAGACGCGGATCGACCTCCAGAATGATTTTATACTGGTTCCGCTGGGTGTAGATGGTCGAAATCTGCCGCTGCGAAAACGCGTTGTTCAGGGCGTTGTCGATGTCCTGAACCTGCACGCCGAGGCTGGCGGCGGCCTTCCGGTCGATGGAGAGGTTCAGCGCCAGACCGGCGGCGTCGCGATCGCTCGACACATCCGTGATGCCTTCGACGCTTTCGAATTTCTTCGCAACGATCGGTGCCCACTTCGCCAGCAAATCGAGATCGGAACTGATCAGCGTATACTGGTAGTTGGAGTCACTCTGGCGTCCGCCCGCACGCAGATCCTGTGCGGCGAACATGAACAGGCGAATGCCGGGCACCATGCCGAGATTGCGCCGCAGGCGATCGATGACCTGCGTGGTCGTCAGGCCGCCGCGCTCCTCAAGCGACTTCAGGCTGATGAACATACGGCCCGTATTCGAGCCCCCGCCCGGCCCTCCGCTGCCGCCAAGGCTCGAACCGACACCTGCCACGGCGGGATCGGCCATGACGATATCGGCGATCCTCTGCTGCAGACCGAGCATGGCCTGAAACGAGACGTCCGGCGAGGCGCGTGTTGCGCCGATCACGAGGCCGCTGTCGTCCGTCGGGAAATATCCTTTCGGCGTCTTGATGTAGAGCGTGACCGTCAATGCGATAGTCGCGACGAACACCAGCATGGTCAGGATCGGAAACCGCAGCACTATATGCAGCGTCCGCTCGTAGAAGCGCACGATACGCGACAGGTTGCCCTCGACTAGCCGGTCGAACCATGTCGCATCCGGCGAGACGGGCGTCTTGATGTAGTGCGCGCAGATCATCGGCGTGACGGTCAACGACACCGCCATCGAGACCAGAATGGCGAAAGTCAGCGTCAGCGAGAATTCCCGGAACAGCCGCCCGACAATGCCATCCATGAAGATCAGCGGAATGAACGCCGCGACCAGCGAAATGCTGATCGACAGCACCGTGAAGCCGATCTGCTTCGCCCCCAAGAGCGCTGCCTGATATGGCTTCATGCCCTCTTCCAGATTGCGGTACATGTTCTCGATCATGACAATGGCGTCGTCGACCACGAAGCCGACGGACACCGCCAGCGCCATCAGCGACAGGTTATTGATCGAAAATCCGGCGACCCACATCGCCGCGCAAGTTCCCGCCAGCGCGAGCGGGACGGAAATGCCCGCCGCGATGGTCGGCGTCATCCGGCGCACGAACACGAATACGACAAGCATGACCAGAAACGCGGTCGCAAGCAGCGTCCACTCCATATCTTCGACATTGGCGCGGATGGTTCCGGTGCGATCCGAGAGAATGGAAATTTCCACGCCGCCCGGAATCCATTGCTTGAGTTCGGGCAACAGCGCCTTCACGCGATCGACGGTGTCGATGACGTTGGCGTCCTGCTGTTTGGTGATCAGGATCAGCACTGCCGGTTGCTTGTTGAACCAGGCGATCGAACGGCTGTTGCGCGTGGCATCGAGAACGGTCGCGACGTCGGACAGTTTCACGAAATTGCCGTTGGCCGCCTTGATCACGATGTCGCGGAACTGCGCGGCGGTGCGCATCTGCGGATTGGCAGCCAGTGTTTCCCCGAGGGCCGCACCATCGAACGCCCCGACCGGACCGATCGCATTGGCGTTGACGATGGCGGTGCGGACATCGTCACTGGAAATTCCCGCCGTCGCCAGCGCACCGGGATTGAGTTGAATGCGGACGGCGGGTTGATCGGCGCCGCTGACGGTCGCCTCTCCCACGCCCGGAACCTGCGAAATGCGCTGGGCGATGACGGTGTCGGCGACGTCATAGATCGCGCCCGTCAGCATGGTTTTCGAAGTCAGAGCGATAATCAGGACCGGCGATGCCGCCGGATTGGCCTTGCGGAAGTTCGGCAGCGATGGAAGGTCTGTCGGCAGGTCCGCGAGCGAAGCGTTGATCGCGGCCTGTACGTCGCGTGCCGCGCGGTCGATGTTGCGGCCGATGGCGAACTGCAGCGAAATGCTGGTCGTGCCAAGCGAACTGGATGACGTGATCTGATCGATGCCCGCGATTTCACCGAGCCGCCGCTCCAAAGGCGCCGCGACGGTGGATGACATGATGGTCGGATCGGCACCGGGCCGCGATGCGCTGACCCGGATCGACGGGAAATCGACCGACGGAATGCTCGCCACCGGCAGGAAGTTGTAGGCGACCGCGCCGACCAGAAACAATCCAATGGCCAGCAGCGTCGTGCCGACCGACCTTCGGATGAATGGCTCGGAGAGCGAGGACATTACGAACGTCCTCTATCCGATGTTTGCGTCATCACTGCACGCCCTCCGTGGCTCCCGCAGCCGGCGGCGATGGCTTGCCGGATTCATCGGGCGGCACAGCGGCCTCGATCTTGCGGTTGATCCGGTCGAGCGCGAGGTAAATCACCGGCGTCGTGTAGAGCGTCAGCACCTGCGACACGATCAGGCCGCCGATGATCGACACGCCGAGCGGAAAGCGCAGTTCCGATCCCGTCCCGCTTTCCAGCGCCAGCGGCAGCGCGCCGAACAGCGCCGCCAGCGTGGTCATCATGATCGGGCGGAAACGCAACAGGCACGCCTTGACGATCGCGTCATAGGACGACAGGCCCTGATGCCGCTCCGCTTCCAGCGCGAAGTCGATCATCATGATCGCGTTCTTCTTCACGATGCCCATCAGCAGAATGATGCCGATCAGACCGATGACCGACAGGTCCTGACCGCACAGGATCAGCGCCAGGATCGCGCCGACACCCGCGGACGGAAGCGTCGAAAGAATGGTGATAGGGTGAATGTAGCTCTCATACAGGACACCCAGCACGATGTAGATCGTCACCAGCGCGGCGAGGATCAGCCACGGCTGGCCCGACAGCGACTTGGAGAACTCCGCCGCGTCTCCGGAATAGACGCCGACGATGTTGCCCGGCATTCCGATACGTTTTTCGATGTCCGTCACGCGCTGAACCGCGTTGCCGAGCGCCTCACCCGGCGCGAGATTGAACGACAGTGACACTGCCGGGAACTGCGACTGATGCGAGATCGACAGCGGCGCTGTGGTACGCGTCACGCTGGCCACGGCATCAATCGGCACCTGCGCGGTCGGCGCGCCGGCCGCGCCGGCGGAGCCCGGCACGTAGAGCTTCGACAGCACCGACGGATCGCGCTGATATTCCGGCAGGGCTTCGAGTACGACGCGGTACTGGTTGGCCTGTCCGAAGATCGTTGAAATCTGCCGCTGCGCGAACGCATCGTTCAGCGTGTCATTGACCGCCTGTACCGACACACCGAGCTGTCCGGCACGCTGGCGATCGACCGTGACCAGCGCGCGAAGGCCGCCCTCCTGCCCGTCCGACGACACATCGCGGAACAGCGGATCCTGACGCATCTCCTGCACCAGTTTTTTCGACCATTCGTTGACCGCTGCCGCATCTGTCGCCGTCAGCGTATATTGATACTGCGACCGGCTGGCCCGTGTGCTGATCTGAACATCCTGTACCGCCTGGAAATACACCGTCATGCCGGGAATGCCCGACACGCGCTGCTTCAGCCGGTCCACGACCACGGCAATATCGGTCTTGCGATCCCCGCGCGGCTTCAGCGTCATGACAAGACGCCCGACATTGGTGGTCGGATTGACCGAACCGGCACCGATCACGGAAACGACGCCGACGATGTCGGGATCGGCCCTGATGGCATCGGCGACCTGGGTCTGCCGCAGCTTCATGTCCGCGAACGAGACCTCGGGTCCGGCTTCTGTCACCGCCGTGATCGAGGCAGTGTCCTGCAGCGGCAGAAAGCCCTTCGGCGCGACGACATAAAGGAGAAGTGTCGCAATAATGGTCAGGAACGTGACCACGAGCGTCGCACGCTGATGCCGCAAAACAACCAGCAGCGTTCGCTCATAGAACGCGACCATCCGGTCGATCCAGCCGCTCAGCGTGGCCAGTCCCGGCACCTGCATTTCCTCGTGGTGCAATTTCAGGAGCCGCGAACACATCATCGGGGTCAGCGTCAGCGAGACAACCGCGGACGTGACAACGGCAATCGTCAGTGTCAGCGCGAACTCGCGGAACATGCGGCCGACAAGACCCGACATGAACAGCAGCGGGATGAAAACCGCAATCAGGGATACCGTCAGCGATATGACGGTGAATCCGATTTCGCTGGCGCCTTTCAGCGCCGCCTCCATCACGCCCTCGCCGTCTTCCATGTGACGGACGATGTTCTCGATCATCACGATGGCATCGTCCACCACGAAGCCCGTGCCGATGGTGAGCGCCATCAGGGACAGGTTGTCGAGGCTGAAGCCTGCGAAATACATCACGCCGAAACTGGTGATCAGCGACAACGGCAGGGCCACGCCCGCGATCATCGTGGCGCGCAGCGAGCGCAGGAAGATCAGCACCACCATGGTGACGAGGAACACGCTCAAGACCAGCGTGAATTGCACATCGCGCACGGATGCGCGGATGGTGACGGTACGGTCGCTGACAACATGCAGATTGACGCCAGCCGGAACCGCCCTCTGCAGTTTCGGGATTTCCGCCTGGATCTGCCGCACGACATCGATCACGTTCGCGCCCGGCTGGCGCTGGATTTCAATCACGACGGCGGGCTTGCCCTGATACCACGCGCCGGTCTTCTCGTTCTCCAGTCCGTCGACGATGCGCGCCACGTCGCCGATGGTGACCGGCGAACCGTTGCGATAGGCGATGATGATCGGCTTGTAGGCCTCGGCGGTCGCGATCTGGTCGTTGGCGGCGATGGTATAGGACTGTTGCGCCCCGTCGAGCGATCCCTTCGGACCGGAGACATTCGCGCCCGCAATCGCGGTGCGAAGATCCTCCATCGAAATTCCGTAAGCCGCGAGCCGCGCCAGATCGGCCTGCACGCGGACGGCGGGTTTCAACCCGCCCAGGATCGAGACACGGCCCACGCCGGATATCTGCGCGAGGCGCTGCGCCATCATGGTGTCGGCGAGATCGCTCATCGCGCGCAGCGGCGACGTGTCCGATGTCATCGCCAGCGTCAGCACCGGCGCATCCGCCGGATTGACCTTCGCGTAGGTCGGCGGATACGGCAGGTTCTTCGGCAACACGCCTGCGGCGGCATTGATCGCGGCCTGCACGTCCTGCGTCGCGCCGTCGATGTCGCGGTTAAGATCGAACTGCAGCGAAATCTGGCTGACGCCGAACGAACTGGTCGAGTTCATCGAGACCAGCGACGGGATCTGCCCGAGCTGGCGTTCCAGCGGCGCGGTAATCAGCGAGGCGGCGACGTCCGGACTCGCACCCGGCAACTGGGTTGTCACCTGAACCGTCGGGAAATCCACCTGCGGCAGCGCCGACACCGGCAGCGCCCAGTATCCGAGCGCGCCGCCGATCATCAGCGCCACGCCGAGCAGCGAGGTCGCGATGGGCCGTCGGATAAATGGCTCAGAGACGCTCATCGATGCGTACTCACGGGTTTAACTTCACGGGTTCACTGCGGTGCTTTCGCGCCGCTGCCCTGTTGTCCGCTTTGCGGTGCAGTGCCCTGCTCCTTCTGGCCGCGGCGCTCGCCGCGCTGGCCCTTGTCACCGCCGCCCTGCCCGCCCTGACCCCTCTGTCTGCGTGGCGCGAGGTCGGGAGTTGGTGTCTCGACCTCCTTGCTGATCGCAACACGCGCGCCTTCAGACAGGTTGGCGAATCCGGTCGTCACCACACGATCCTCGACAGTGATGCCCGACGCGATCACGGCAATGGTTTCGTTCTGCTGTGTCACGGTCACGGTTTTTGCATTCACGACGTTGTCGTTGATGACGTAAACGAACGTGCCTGCCGGTCCGCGCTGGACGGCGGCCGTCGGAATGACCGTTGCCTTGTCGAGGGTGTTCACCTTCAGCCGCACGTTGACGAACTGTCCGGGCCAGAGCTGGAAATGCGCGTTGGGGAATTCCGCCTTCACCTTCACGGTGCCGGTGGTCTGGTCGACCTGATTGTCGACGCCCATCACGTTGCCCGTATCGGCGACTGCCTTGCCGTCGTTGGCGAACACATCGACCGTAAGCGGTCCCTTCGCGAAGGCCGTGTTGACCCGGAATATCTGCTGCTGCGGCAGGCTGAACTGAACGGCGATGGGTTGCAACTGTGTGATGACGACAACGCCGGTCGCGTCCGAGGTCTGCACGATGTTGCCCGGATCGACCTGACGCAGACCGACGCGTCCGGAAAGCGGCGCGACGATCTTGGTGTAGCCAAGAGTTGCCTGCGCATTGTCGATGGCGGCCTGATCGGATTTGACCTGTGCCTCGAGTTGGGCGACCAGCGCCTTCTGCGTATCGGCCTGCTGTGCCGAGCCTGCCTTCGCGTTTGCCAGTTGCTGATAGCGGACGAGATCGGTGCGTGCGTTGGCGAGGGTCGCTTCGTCCTGCGCTTTCTTCGCGACGGCCTGATCGTACTGCGCCTGATAGATCACCGGATCGATCTCGGCGAGCACGTCGCCCGCCTTCACGTCCTGACCTTCCTTGAAGTTGACCGACAGCAGCTTGCCGTTCACCTGCGCGCGCACGGTCACGTTATTCAGGGCGCGCACGGTGCCGACGCCATCGAGATAGACCGGCACGTCCTCGATGCGCGGCGTTGCTGCAAGCACCGGAATCGCAGAGATCGGCCGCGTGCGCGCAGCCGTTTCCGTCTTCTTGAAATAGTTCCAGCCGAGATAGCCAAGACCGCCAAGGATCAGCAGCCAGACGACGATGGAAACAGTCCGCCGCCGCGCGCCCGAGGCCACGCGCGCCACGCCTTCTCCCGCCGCTTTGGCCTTCTCGTTGAGATCGGGCTTAAAGAGCATTCGCCGGGCCTTCCGTCCTTGGCGACCAACCGCCGCCCAATGCCTGATAGAGACTGACGACCGCCAGCAGCCGGGCAAGCTGGTACTGGGCCAGCGAATCTTCAGCCTGAAATAGCGTCAATTGCGTGTTTAGCACAGTCACGATGTCAGCCGTGCCGGCCCGAAGCTGCCGCTCCGACAGTTCAAAAGCCCGGCGGGACGACGTCACCACAATGCGCTGCAGCCGCAGCCGCTCGTTCGCCTGCTTGAGGGTGGTCAGCGCCGTATCCACATCCGCGAAAGCCGAGATCACGGTCTTGCGATAGGTCTGCAGCATTTCATCCTGCCGCGCCTGCATCAGGTCGAAATTGGCCTGAATCCGGCCCGCATCGAAAATGGGCTGGGTCAACCCCGCCGCCATGTTGAAAAACGCCGATTGCGGCGTGAACAGCGCGGCGAGCGCCGCGCTCTGGTAGCCGCCCGAGGCCGTCAGTTGGATGCTCGGGAAGAACTGCGCCCGCGCGCTGCCGACATTCGCCGTCGCTGACGCGAGCTGGTTTTCCTGACGCCGGATGTCTGGCCGCTGGGTCAACAGATCCGACGGAATGCCGGGCGTCACGCGCGGGATCGCGATGCTGCCGAGCGAGCCGCCGGTGAGCCTCACCCGCTCCGGCGGACGCGCCACCAGCGTGGCCAGAATGTTGGCGTTCTGTGCCAGCGCTTGCCGCAGCGGCGGGATCGCGGCCTTTTGGTTCGCCAGCAGGCTCTCCTGCTGCGCAAGATCGAGTTCCGACCCGGTTCCGGCATCGACGCGCGCCTTGATGGCGTCATAGATGCGCTGGGCGCTGGCGATGTTACGGGTGGCGATGTTGATGCGTTCCTGCGAAGCGACCACGTTGAAATAGGCATTGGCGACGCTCGCCAGTGTGGTCAGCGCAACAACGTCACGGTCAAAGCGGTTGGCGTTGGCGGTCTCTTCGGCGGCCAGCAGCGCGTCGCGGTTCTTGCCCCAGAAATCGATTTCATAACTCGCGCTCATCGACGCGACATGATTGGTGACTTCACCGCGTCCAATTGCACTGCCCGATGTCACAACACCCGTATTGCTCGACGAACGCGACCGCGATCCGGAGAACGTACCGGTGACGTTGGGTAACAACGCCGCGCCTGCGGTCTGCGCCAGTGCGTCGGCCTGGCGGATGCGTGCGATGGCAGCGGCGATGTCGAGGTTGACGGTCTGCGCCTCTTCCATCAGGACCGTGAGTTCCTTTGAGCGGAAGCCGCGCCACCAGTCCAATGTCGGCACCGCCTTGTCGGGTGCGGCGTCCGCAGACTTGTACCCCGCTGGCACGTCCAGCGCCGGGTCCGGCAGGTCGGCGGTCAGGATGCAGCCGCCCGATGTCGCCGCCATGGCCAATGCCGCGCAAAGCGCGAGCGAGGGCCGCGGGAATGTTCCGCGCAGCAACTTGGAAGGCAGCTCAAACACCGGCGTAAACCATTCTCCGTAAGCCAGAATCTGAGTGTAGCTGGCTGTTATCGCGGCGCACAGGGATGTTCCATTGCGTTCCCCAACACAAGAGGCACCTGTGTCCTTGCGGTGTCACTCCGGAAATCCGGGTTATCCCTGCAAATGAGGGCTTTTTGAAATTCGGGGACTTGAACATTTCCAGTCTTACGAAGATTTCATCTCCGATTCGCTCGTCCGGAACAGCCCGGAGCCGACAACGCGGCGCCTGAAACCTCGTCAGCATCCCGCCCGTATCTCTGACACGGTTTTGTCAACGGGGGTCTGGATGCGAATTGCGATTATTGGAACGGGAATTGCCGGGAACGCCGCCGCGTGGGCCTTGTCCCGGCGATATCCGGTCACGGTCTATGAGCGCGAGCTTCGCCCCGGAGGACACAGTCACACGGTTACGGTCGATTATGACGGAACCCCGGTTGCCGTCGATACCGGCTTCATCGTCTACAACGAGGTGAACTATCCGGGATTTACCGCTTTGCTGGACCACCTCGGTGTCGAGACGGTCGAGAGTTGCATGAGCTTCGCAGTGACGGCGGATAATGGCCGCTTCGAATGGAAAGGAGGCGGCGATACCTGGCCAGAAACGGCCAAGGGCCTGTTCGCGCAACCGAGAAACCTGCTCTCCCCATCCTATTTGTGGATGCTTCGCGACATTCTCACGTTCAACGACGCCAGCGTGAAAGATCACGCGGACGGAACTCTGTCCGGCCTGTCGCTCGGCACATATTTCAGGATGCGCGGTTTTGCGCCGCGCCTGCTGACGGATTATCTCGCGCCGATGGCGGCCGCGATCTGGTCCGCACCCGCGAGCCGCATTCTCGAATTTCCCGCCGAGAACTTCGTCGCGTTCTTCAGCAATCACCGCCTGCTGCAATACGATCGTCCGAAATGGCGCTCGATCAAAGGCGGCAGCCGGGTCTATGTCGACCGGCTCACGGCGGCCTTCCGCGATCGTATGCGTCTCGGCCGCGCCGTAACGTCGATCCGGCGCACCGCCCATGGCGTCGTTGTGGAAGATAGTCTCGGGCATAGCGACACCTACGATCATGTCGTGATCGCCACCCATAGCGATCAGGCGCTCGATATGCTGACCGATGCCGACGCGAATGAGCGCAGCGTGCTCGGCGACATCCGCTACGCGCCGAACATCGTTTATCTGCATCGTGACCCGAGGCTGATGCCGATGCGGAAGAACGCCTGGGCCTCGTGGAATTTTCTGCGCTGGAAACGGGACGGCGCGGCGGTGAACGATGTCGCGGTGACGTACTGGATGAATCCTCTTCAAGGGCTGGACAGTTCGCGGCCGCTGTTCGTCAGCCTCAACCCGCCCTTCGCGCCCGATCCGGATCTGACATTCGGCCGTTATCTTTGCGATCATCCGCAATACGACACGGCGGCGTTCGCGGCACAGAAGCGGCTCGGAGAGATTCAGGGCAAGCGCCGCACCTGGTTTTGCGGAGCGTGGACCGGCTACGGCTTTCACGAGGACGGATTGCGGTCTGGATTTGCGGTGGCCGATGCCCTTGGCGCATCGGCGCCGTGGAATGAGCGCTCGCAAGAACTCACCCAGGCGGCGGAGTAATCCATGCGGGACAAGACGCCGAACCTGCAGGCCATCTCCGATGACGCAGCGGCGCTGTATCTCGGCGACGTCATGCATGCGCGGCTGAAGCCCGTAACGGAAAGGTCCGGGGGCCACCGTTTCAGCTACCGCGTCATGAGCCTGCTGATCGACCTTGGCCGGCTGGATGAAGCCGACCGGCAGTCGCGCCTGTTCGGCGTCAACCGCGCGGCGCTCTACAGCTTCCATGAATCCGACCACGGCGATCGCGATGGTTCATCGCTGCTGTGCTACGCCCGGCGCTGCGCGGACGGACACGGCATTGACCTCACCGGCGGCAGGGTGCTGCTGCTGTGCTATCCGCGATTGCTCGGCTACACGTTCAATCCGCTGTCGGTCTATTTCTGCTATCGCGCCAATGGCACGCTTGCGATGCTGATCTACGAAGTCCGCAACACCTTCGGCGAAATTCACGCCTACGCGCTGCCCGTCGGTCCGGACGAGATCAGCCCTGCCGGTATCCGCCAAGAACAGGACAAACTGTTTTACGTCTCTCCCTTCATCGAGATGGCGATGCGGTATCATTTTCGGGTGACGCCGCCGGGTGACGTTGTACGGCTGCGGATCTTGGAAACTGACGCAGAAGGTCCGGTTCTGGCCGCGGCATTCAGCGGAGAGCGGCGGCGGCTGACTTCAGTAGCACTGGCGCGCGCGTTCGCTGCACTGCCGTTGGTGACATTCAAAATCATGGCGGCGATCCATTGGGAGGCCTTGCGTCTTTGGCTAAAGGGCGCAAGAATTGTGGCAAGACCAACAGAGAAGGACAGTTCGGCGGACAAACGGCCGGCACACGCGAGCAGAAGATTTGGACGCAGAGCCACATCACACTGATGGAATTGCGCGATGTCTGACGTGATCACCCTGACCCCTGACAATGTCGAGGCGGTCTTGCCGGATGTGCCCAAGCTGGTTCGATTTGCCATCAGGTTCGCATCCAATCTCAGGCGCGGCACCCTCGACATGACGCTGCCGGACGGCCGCATCGTGCGTTGCGGCGGGCTGGAGCCCGGCCCCGCCGCGCAAATGACCATCTACAACTACAATTTTGCCTGGCGGCTGGCGCGCGGCGGCGACATCGGCATCGCCGAGGCTTATCTCCGCCGCGAATGGGACACACCCGACCTGACGCAATTTCTCTATGTCTTCTGCGTCAATCACGATCTGATCCAGAGCATGCTCGGCGACAGGCCGGTCGCGCGTTTTGCGCAGTCGGTGCGTCACTGGTTCAACCGCAATACGAAGAAGCAGGCGCGGCGCAACATCTACGCCCACTACGACATTGGCAATTCGTTCTATTCGGCGTGGCTCGATCCGAGCATGACCTATTCGTCGGCGCTGTTCGAGGACGATACGCCCGATCTCACCGCCGCGCAGAACAACAAGTACAGACGGCTCGCGGAAGCGATCAATTTGCAGCCGGGCCAGACCGTGCTGGAGATTGGCTGCGGCTGGGGCGGCTTCGCCGAATATGCGGCGAAGCACCACGATGCGAAAGTTGTCGGTCTCACCATCAGCACCGAGCAGCGCGACTTCGCGTTGAAACGGATGCAGGCGGCCGGATTGAACGAGAAGGTCGAAATCCGGTTTCAGGACTACCGCGACGAGCGCGGACAGTATGACCGGATCGCGTCTATCGAGATGATCGAGGCTGTCGGCGAACAGTTCTGGCCGCAATACTTCTCGCAGCTCCGCGACCGTCTAGTTCCCGGCGGCTTTGCGGGCATTCAGGCAATCACCATTCAGGACAAGTTCTTCAACACCTACCGGCGCGAGGTCGATTTTATCCAGCGGTACGTTTTTCCGGGCGGAATGCTGCCCTCGCCGCAGGTGTTGAAATCACTCGGCGAGAAGTTCGGTGTACCTGTCATCCGCGAGCGCATTTTTGGAGAAGATTATGCCAAGACGCTCGCGACATGGAGAGACAATTTCCGCGCGGCATGGCCGAACTTGATGCCGCTCGGATTCGACGAGCGTTTCCGGCGTCTGTGGGAATACTACCTCGCCTACTGCGAAGCCGGTTTCCTGTCCGGCAACATCGACGTTCGTCAGGTGGTGTTCGCCAAATCGGGTTGACACCTCCGTCATTCCGGGGCGCGAGGCTTACCGAGCGAACCCGGAATCCAGACACTGTTGTTTCCGATGAATTCTTTCTGGATTCCGGATCAGCCCGCTGCGCGGCCTGTCCGGAATGACGGGTGGTGACTTTTTGAACAGCCTGCTAGGTTGGCGAGTTCATACTCCCGCCCTTCCCTCCGTGCCCAAATCATCCGGTCCCAATGCCCATTCGTAATGACGTCATCGAAGCCATCGGCAACACGCCGCTCATCAAACTGAAACGCGCCTCGGAAATCACCGGTTGCACCATTCTCGGCAAGGCCGAGTTCATGAATCCAGGCCAGTCCGTGAAAGACCGTGCCGGCAAGCAGATGATCCTTGAGGCGGAGAAGCGCGGCGATCTCAAGCCCGGTGGTCTCGTTGTCGAAAGCACCGCCGGCAACACCGGCATCGGCCTTGCACTGGTCGCCGCCGCGCGCGGTTATCGCACCATCATCGTGATTCCGGAAACGCAGAGCCAGGAAAAGAAGGACGTGCTGCGCCTGCTCGGCGCTGAACTCGTCGAAGTGCCAGCATTGCCCTTCAGCAATCCGAACAATTACCAGCATGTCGGCCGCCGTCTCGCAGATGAACTGCGCAAGACCGAGAAGAACGGCGTTCTGTTCGCCGACCAGTGGAATAACCTCGACAACCGCAAGGCGCATTACGTGTCGACCGGACCCGAGATCTGGGACCAGACCGGCGGCAAGGTCGACGGCTTCATCTGCTCCATCGGCAGCGGCGGCACGCTGGCGGGAACGTCGATCTATCTTCGCGAGAAGAGCAAGGACATCAAGATCGGGGTCGCCGATCCGCGTGGTGCTGCGATGTACAACTACTTCGATCACGGCGAGATGAAATCGACCGAAGGTGGCTCAGTGACCGAAGGCATCGGTCTCGGCCGCCTCACCCCGATCATCGAAGGCGTCCATGTCGACAAGGCTTACCTGATCGAGGATTCCGAGGCGGTGCCGATCGTGTTCGATCTCGTTGAAAACGAAGGCATCTGTGTCGGCGGCTCGTCGGGCGTGAATATCGCAGGTGCCATTCGCCTAGCGAAGGACCTCGGCCCCGGCCACACCATCGTGACCATCCTTGCGGATTACGGCACGCGCTATCAGTCGAAGCTGTTCAATCCGGACTTCCTGCGCTCGAAGAACCTTCCGGTCCCGGCCTGGCTTGAACACAAAAGCAAGATCAAGCCGCCGTTTGTGTGAGCCCCGCACGAGATAACGTCATTCCGGGGCGCGAGCAATTGCGAGCGAGCCCGGAATCCAGATGTTACTTTCTTTCGATGAGCTCTTCTGGATTCCGGATCAGCCCGCTGTGCGGACTGTCCGGAATGACGCGCTCGGACATTCACCGCAAAATCTGACTGAGGAACAGCTTGGTTCGCGCATGCTGCGGATTCGAGAAGAAGCGATCCGGCGTGTTCGCTTCCACGATCTGTCCCGCATCCATGAACACCACGCGGTCAGCGACCTCGCGGGCAAAGCCCATTTCGTGGGTCACAACCAACATGGTCATGCCTTCCTTGGCGAGATCGACCATGGTGTCGAGCACCTCCTTGACCATTTCGGGATCGAGCGCCGACGTCGGCTCATCAAACAGCATCACCTTCGGATTCATCGTCAGCGCGCGCGCGATCGCCACGCGCTGCTGCTGGCCGCCTGAAATCTGGCCCGGATACTTGTCCGCCTTGTCGGGAATGCGCACGCGTTCGAGATATTTCATCGCCGCGGCTTCGGCATCCTTCTTCGGGATGTTGCGCACCCAGATCGGCGCCAGCGTGCAGTTCTCCAGCACGGTCAGATGCGGAAACAGGTTGAAGCTCTGGAACACCATGCCGACCTCGCGGCGCACATCATCGACGCGGCGCAGGTTCGGTCCGAGTTCGATGCCGTCGACATTGATGCGGCCTTCCTGAAATTCCTCCAGCGCATTGACGCAGCGGATCAGCGTCGATTTTCCCGATCCCGACGGGCCGCAGATCACAATGCGCTCGCCGCGGCCGACCGTGAGGTCGATGTCACGCAGCACATGGAAATCGCCAAACCACTTGTTGAGGTTTGAGATGCTGACAATGGGTTCTGCGGTCATGGCTTCATCTCAGACATTCTTGTGGGCATTCAGCCGCCGTTCCACGAACAGCGAGTAGCGCGACATTCCAAAGCAGAACACGAAGTAGATGATGCCGGTGAAGGCGAAGCCGGTGAACAGCGTGGTCGGCGTCGCCCAGTTCGGATCGGCGAACGACGCACGCAATTGCCCGAGCAGATCGAAGATCGCCACGATCAGCACCAGCGTCGTGTCCTTGAACAGCGCGATGAAGCTGTTGACCAGCGCCGGGATGACATTGCGCAAAGCCTGCGGCATCACGATCAGGCCGGTGGTTTTCCAATAGGACAAGCCGAGCGCGCTAGCGGCTTCACCCTGCCCGCGCGGCACAGCCTGCAGACCGCCGCGAATGACTTCGGCATTATAGGCTCCCGCGAACAGCGCGATGCCGATCAGCACGCGTACCAGACCGTCGACGGTGAAGTTACCCGGCAGGAACAACGGCAGCATGTAGGTTGCAAAGAACAGCACCGTGATCAGCGGCACGCCGCGCCAGAACTCGATGAAGGCGATCGAGAACACGCGGATCAGCGGAATGGTCGAGCGCCGCCCGAGCGCGAGGATCATCCCGACCGGCATCGATGCGACAATGCCGGTGACCGAGACCACCAGCGTCACCAGCAGGCCGCCCCATGAGCGCGTATCGACAATCGGCAGGCCGCCCTTGTCGAGGCCCATCACCGCGATCACCAGAGCAATGCCGGCGAACGCCGCGATGCTGCCGAACAGTGCGCGCCAGCCGTTGCGGAAACCGCCGGTGACGAAGAAGGCAATCAGCGACACGATGATCGCCGTGGCGATCAGGTCAGCCCATAACGGCGAGTGGAATTTCTCGGTGTAGTCGCGCAGCCATTCCAGCGGCCAGATCAGCCAGCCGAGGCCCTGCCCGAACCATGCGAGCCCCTCGCCGATCCATGCCGCGGGCGCACTGAGCCAGCCCCGGCTCATGGACGCACCCGCCTGCGCGAGTTGCCTGCCTGCATCCACAAGACTGGCCGCGAAGCCCGATCCGAGATCGGCGATCCAGTGGATGGCAAAGCCTTTCAGCCCGCCGCCGCGCAGCAGGAAAAAGCCGATCACCGGATAAGCGAAGAAGAACAGGCCGGAATTGAGTGTCTTGGCGGGTGCGCGCGGGATCAGCAGCGGAAGCAGCAGCAACGCCCCGAGCGCGAATGTCAGATTGACCCGCCAGCGCTGGTCCTCTGGATAGAAGCCGTAAATGAACTGATCGAACTTCGCCTGCACGAAAGGCCAGCACGCGCCGACCACACGCCCGACATTGGCCTCCAGACAAGCGTTGCGGTCGCTGCCCTGCCAGACCGCATCAACAAAAAGGAATTTGAAGACCGGGACCAGGATCAGCCACAGCAGCGCCGCGCCGATCAGCGTGATCATGATGTTGAGCGGCGTGTTGAACAACCGTTCGCGCGCGAAGCCGACAATCCCCGTCGTCCTGACCGGAGGACGCCGCGGCTCGGTGATGGTCTGGCGGACGAATGCTGTCTGATCCGTCATGCCGCAAGGCTCCGGTTCAGACGCCAGCCGTAGAAACTCATGATCGCGCTCGTCACCAGCGAGATCAGAAGATACACGCCCATGGTCAGCGCGATGATTTCCACCGCCTGCCCGGTCTGGCTCAGGGTCGTTCCGGCAAAGACGGAGAACAGGTCGGGATAACCTATGGCAACCGCAAGCGACGAGTTCTTGGTGAGATTGAGATACTGGTTGGTCAGCGGCGGCAGGATCACGCGCATGGCCTGCGGAATGATGACCAGCCGCAGCGTCTCTCCGCGCGAAAGCCCAAGCGACGCGCCAGCCTCCATCTGTCCCTTCGGCACGGACTGCAATCCGGCGCGGACAATTTCAGCGATGAATGCCGCCGTGTAAGTGGACAGTGCAATCGTCAGCGCCGCGAATTCAGGCAGCACTTTCGCGCCGCCCGCAAAGTTGAATCCTTTCAACTGCGGCATGTCGAGCGTGAACGGAGCGCCGAAAATCAGGATTGCCAGCACCGGCAGGCCGACCAGCATCGCCAGCACGAACGGCCAGATCGCGATCTTTTCCCCCACGGCATAGAGTTGCCTGCGCGCGTAGAGCCGCATCAGGAGCGACGCGACAATGCCGATCACGACGGCCGCGATAAAGACACCGAACGGTGGCTGCGGAACGAGATCGGGGACGATCAGTCCGCGATTGCTCAGAAAAACCGCGCCGAACAGCGAGATGCTCTGGCGCGGGCTGGGCAGGGTCGCCAGCACGGCGAGATACCAGAACAGGATCTGGAACAGCAGCGGCAGGTTGCGGATCAGTTCGACATAGCCGCCGGAGATGCGCGCCAGCAGCCAATTGGGTGACAGGCGCCCGAGCGCAACAATCACGCCGATAATGGTGGCGATGATGATACCGACGATGGACACCAGCAGCGTGTTCAGGAGGCCGACCATGAACACCCGTGCATAGGTGTCGCTTTCCGAGTACGGGATCAGCGCCTGACTGACCGCGAAACTGGCCGTGTTCGACAGGAAGCCGAAACCGGAGGCGATGCGCTGCGCCTGCAGGTTGGCGCGCGCATTCTGGACAATCTCGTAACCGACCCAGACCACAACCGCGACGAATACGATTTGCACGATCACGCCGCTCCACCCCGCCTGTCCGCCGAGCGCGCGGCGGAGCCGTGCAACCAGACGGAGCGGAGGCTTGCGAGATTCGTCTGCCATTGCCTGAACCGGCAACGCGTCAGCGAATCGGCGGTGCGTATTGCAGGCCGCCCTGGTTCCAGAGCTTGTTCAGTCCCCGGGCGATATTGAGCTTCGAGCCCGCGCCGACATTGCGATCGAACGACTCGCCGTAGTTGCCCGTCGCCTTGATAATTCGCGCGACCCAGTCCTTGGTCAGGCCAAGCTGCTCACCGAGGCTGCCGTCGGTGCCGAACATACGCTTCAGTTCCGGCTTGGACGACTTCGCCATCTCGTCGACGTTCTTTTGCGTAATGGCGTATTCCTCGGCATTGATCATCGCGAACAGCGTCCACTTCACAATGTCGAACCACTGGTCGTCGCCATGGCGCACGACCGGACCGAGCGGCTCCTTGGAAATGACTTCCGGCAGCACGGCATGATCGTTCGGCGCCGCGAGCTTGAGGCGTTCGGCGTAAAGCTGCGATACGTCGGAGGTGAACACGTCGCAGCGGCCGGATTCATAGGCTTTCACCGTCTCGTCGGCGGTGCCGAACGCGATCAGTTCGTACTTCATGTTATTGCCTTTGAAGTAGTCCGAGACGTTCTGCTCATTCGTGGTGCCGGTCTGCACGCAGATCGATGCGCTGTTCAGCTCAAGGGCGGAATTCACCTTGAGCGACTTGCGGATCATGAAGCCCTGCCCGTCATAATAGGAAATGCCGGTGTAGTTGAGGCCGAGCGACGTATCGCGCGACAGCGTCCATGTGGAATTGCGCGACAGCACATCAATTTCGCCGGACTGCAGCGCCGTGAACCGGTCCTTTGCCGACAGCGGCACGAACTTCACTTTCGTCGGATCGTTGAAAATCGCCGCGGCGAGAGCGCGGCACACGTCAACGTCGAGCCCCGTCCAGTTGCCCTTGTCGTCGGGCGCAGAGAAGCCGGGCAAACCCTGGCTGACGCCGCAGGACAGGCTGCCCCGATCCTTCACGCCCTGCAATGTTCCGCGGTCCTTGGGCTTGTCCTGTGCCTGGCCGATCGAAGGCGAGACGGTCCATGCCGCGACGACTGAAATAAGAGCGAGCGAGACCCTTTTCATAGAATACCTTTCCCGATGGTTCGGCACTGGCGACAGACAACGCCGCACCGGGCCAAACGATCCTTTGAACACACAAAACCGTGGCTAAACATTTGACCGACATAACAGAACGCCGAGCGCGACGGGTCAAGGGGTTGACGTCGGGCATCGCGGTCAGCTTACTGAGCATACCACTCAGAAGCCGCACAACGATTGCTCTCCGCCACGCTGCGGCAAGATGTCTTCCACAAGTGAATCCATGATGTCCCGAAACGACGATCGGCCTTCCTCATCCCTCGCCCCTCAAACCGAACTGGTGACATCCGGGCGGGATACGGCCGCGCAGAAGGGTTTTATCAATCCGCCTATCGTGCGCGGATCGACAGTGCTTTATCCGACTGCCGAAGACCTTCACGCGCATCGCGGCGAATTTCAATATGGCCGTCACGGCACGCCGACCACGAAGGCGCTGCAGCAGGCGCTGATGACGCTGGAGGGGCCGAACTGTGCCGGAGTTGGATTGGCGCCGTCTGGGGTTGCTGCGATTTCCACGACGCTGCTGGCGATTCTCAAGGCGGGCGATCACGTCCTTGTCATCGACAGCGTGTATCGCCCGACGCGCAACTTCTGCGACTCGCTGCTCAAGCGCTGTGGAATCGAGACCACCTATTTCGATCCGATGATCGGAGCAGGAATCGAAAAGCTGTTCAGGCCGAACACCCGCGCCGTTCTTGTGGAGGCGCCGGGGTCGCAGTCCTTCGAGATGCCGGATATTCCGGCCATCGCCGCTGTCGCCCGGGCAAAGGGCGCGATTGTCGTCGACGACAACACATGGGCGACGCCGTACTTCCACCGTTCGCTCGATCAGGGCGTCGACATCAGCATTCAGGCCGGCACCAAGTATATCGGCGGTCATTCCGACATCATGTTCGGCACCATCGCCGCCAACGCAAAGACATGGCCGCTGATCACGGACGCGATCCGCCTTCTCGGCGTCTGCGCCGGACCGGACGACGTGTTCCTCGCGCTGCGCGGTTTGCGCACGCTGGCTGTACGCCTCGCCCATCATCAGCAGGCGGGCCTTGAGATGGCGCGCTGGTTCGCCGCGCGGCCCGAAGTGCTGCGCGTGATCCATCCCGCACTGGAATCCGATCCGGGTCATGCGATCTGGAAACGCGACTTCACCGGCGCGAGCGGCCTGTTCAGCATCGTGCTGAAGCCGGTGTCGCAGAAGGCGGTCGATGCGTTTCTCGACACCGTGACGCTGTTCGGCATGGGCTATTCGTGGGGCGGCTTCGAAAGCCTCGTCATTCCGTTTGACTGTTCGTCGTATCGGACTGCGACCAAGTGGAATCCCGGCGGACCGACATTGCGATTCCACATCGGACTTGAGAATCTGGATGATTTGAAAGCCGATCTTGATCGCGGCTTTGCGGCGCTGAAGGCGGCGTGATAAGCCGTCATTCCGGACAGCGCGCGGAGTGCGTTGATCCGGAATCTCGATCAACTCTGCAGGATTCCGGGTTCGCGCGTTGCGCGCCCCGGAGTGACGCAAGATATGACCTCTATTCCTTCTCGACCTTCGAGCCGGAACCGCGGTTCTTCACGATCAGCATGATGTTGCGGACGTAAATCAGCGTTGCGAGACCCTGTCCGAGAATGATCACCGGCTCACGCTTGGCGATGCCGTAGATCAGGGTCATGAAGCCGCCGCCCATGGAGAAGAACCAGAACGCCATCGGCACCACGCTCTGGCCCGCACGCTCGCTCGAAATCCACTGCACGAGGAAGCGCGCGGTGAACAGCAACTGAGCGACCAGACCGAACGCGAGCCAGAAATCGAACTTCGCGACGAATACATCGTAGAGATAATCGCCAAGATCCTGACCGAACTGAATCAGCATCAGGTCACCTCCGTCGCAACCGGCGTGGACTTCTTGCGGCGGACCAGCCACCACACGCCTGCGAGATCCATGATCCCGATCCACAACCGATCGAAGAAACCGTAATTCGAGACACCGGAGTGACGCGGACGGTCGATCACATCGACATAGGCGATGTCATAACCCTCACGCCGCACCAGAGCCGGCAGGAAACGATGCAGACCATCGAAATATGGCAACGCGAGGAACACATCGCGGCGAAATGCTTTCAGCCCGCAACCGGTGTCACGCGTCCCGTCATGCAGGATCGCGTTGCGCACACCATTAGCGGTGCGCGACTGAAACCGCTTGAAGCCGGTGTCCTTGCGTCCAATGCGCTGCCCAGCGGCAAGGCCGACTTTGTCGCCACCCTTCTCGATCGCCTCGATCAGGTTCACCAGAAATGCGGGATTGTTCTGTCCATCGCCATCGAGGGTCGCGACAATCTTGCCGCGCGCCGCGCGCACGCCGGTCCGCACCGCCGCAGACTGGCCCGATGACGCCGCATGGCGAATCTGGCGCACATTGTTTCGCGCCTTCATTTCCGCGGCGAGCCGCTCGCCGGTTGCGTCGGTTGACCCGTCGTTGACGTAGATGATCTCATAGCGCCAGCGGCCGTCGAGCGCCGCGGCAATCTCGGCGATCAGCGGCGCGACGTTGTCCTGTTCGTTGCGAACGGGAACCACGATCGATACGTCGGGGGCGGGCAGGCCGGATGTTGCTGATTGATCGCTCATATGCCGATTGAGGTCCAAAACGCCCGCAAAAGCAGTCGAACCCTGCAGGGGCGACCGCTTCTTATGGTGCCAAGGCCTCTCGGGCAACCCTTTTCAGGGAGGCTCCGGACGGCCCTGCGAGGGGCTCAATGCTCCCGTCCCGGCCAATGCTGAACCCAAGACGGCGGGCCGCGAACCAATACCGGACAAACATCGCGCCGATCACGCCGGTCAGGGCGCCGCCGACCACATCGCTTGGGTGATGGGCGAGCAGGATCACGCGGCTGACGCAGATCAGTACCGCGTAGACCATCATCAGCAGCGTCACCTTCCGCCAGACCGCCGAAACCGCGAAGGCCAGCGCGAAAGCGGTCGTGGCATGGCCGGATGGCAGGCTCTCAAAGGCCGGATTGCCCGCAAAGTGCTGATACAGAAACGCGTTGGCTTCACCGCCGACAAACGGCCTGCTCCGCCCGATGATGTACTTGAGCACTTCGGCGGACAGAACCGCGACCCCGACCGACAGAAAGATGTACTGAACGCGGACACCGAACGCGATCCAGACCTGCCGCGACAATCCTGTCAGCCGTGGCATTATGAGCAGGATGAGAAGCAGCAGGCCCGCCAGCGCCCATAACACGTAGGTGGATTTTCCGAGATCGGTGAAAATCCGCAGCGGCCAGAGGCTGGCCGTGCCACGCGGCGGCATCTGCTTGATGGCGGCCACGTCCACCGCGAACATCAAAAGTCCGATCGCAAGCGCCGTGAGCATGGCAAGTCCGAGCCAGCGACGGGCCAGCGCACGGCGAGCCTCGGCGCGGCGTGAATGCGACGGCGTGCGGACAAGGCGCGACAGCGATTGCCAGGCAACGGACCCGAGCTGCGCCACATAGCCCGACGAATGGCTGCCGCTGGTTCCGGTTGCCATCCTATTCGGTCCCTTCCGAGCGGAAGATCGCAATCGAAACCGCGCGTCCCTGCGATATGTTGTAGCCGTCGATACGCGACGCCACGTTGTAACGCAGGCCGATGGTTTCAGCCCGCTGCGCGAAGGCGCGCTCTTCGCGCCATTCAACGAGTGCAAAACGGCAGCTTCCCTGCAACAGGAAATCCGCAGCGCCGGATCCGTTGGTCAGGACCGTCGAGGTGCCGACCATGAACACGAGACTCGGTTCATGGAAACCTGCCGCAGCAGCCGCAGGACCGACGCACTGGACATTCCGCAGGGCGCGCGCGATCTGAACGCTCGGAAACAAGGGCGCGAGCGACGGCACCACAACGCCGTAGATGCAGACGGCGAGAAACCACGACGCACCGATGCCGTTCAGCAGCGAGCGCTCGGCGCGGTGATCGTCATACATCCACCATGCGAACAACCCGAAGATCAGCGCCGCCGCACCGAACGGCCATGCCAGGAATTCCGGCTGGCGAAGCAGCGAAATCGCACCGACGATCGAAGCAACCGCGACGATCAGCGGGAACACGAACCACCAGGCCGTGCCGCGCACGATCCACGCGCCCTGTGACAGCACCCTGCGTTCGAGCGCGCCGATGATCAGGATTCCGATGGCCGGATAAAGCGGCAGCACGTAATGCGGCAGCTTCGTAATCACCAGTTCGAAAATGATCCACGCCGGCAGCAGCCATGCCAACAGGAATTGCGCGCCTGGCTCGCGACGCGCACGCCAGACCGCGGGCACCGCAAGGCCCGCAAGTGTCGCGCCCGGCCAGAATGTGACCCAGAACAGCAGGAAATACAGTCCCGGCGGCGCACCATGGGACTCCTGCGCGCTCGCAACCTTGTTCAGCATGTCGCTGCCGAGCGAATCCGCGAAGAACGTGTCGCCCGCTTTGAGAAAAATCAGAACGAACCAGGGCAGCACCAGCACCAGAGTCCACATCAGGCCCCAGACCGGGCGCAGCCGCCACAACCACGCCGCCGAACGATCGAGGATCGTCAGCGTCACGACGGTAAGTGCAACGAACATCAGGATCAGCGGGCCTTTGAGCAGGATGCCGCCTGCCATGGCTGTCCAGAAGATGAAGGCAAGCTTCCACGACGGATGCGGATTTTCGTCGCCGCGCTGCCACGACAGGTAGGCGCGCGCCATCGCGCCCATCACCGCGGTCGTGGTGAGCAGCAGCATGGCGTCGGTCTTGGCGAGACGCGCCTCGACCCCCAGCAGGATCGAACTGCACATCATCAAAGCAGCAAGAAACGCGCCGCGCCGGGTCACGAATGCGAGCGCCGTCCAGTATGTGAGAAGCACGGCGCCGATCGCGCCGATCAGCGACGGCACGCGATAGAGCCAGATGCGCACTTGCGCGCGCGGCAGGCCGAGGGCGGAAGCCGACTCCACGACGGCGGCCTGCGCCCAATAGATGCCGACCGGCTTCTTGTATCGCACTTCGTCCTGGAAGCGGATATCGACGAAGTCGTTGCTCTCCACCATCTGCTTGGTGGCCTGCGCGAAGCGGGCTTCATCGCGGTCGACCGGCGGAATGGTGAAAAAACCGGGCAGGAAAAACAGCAGGCCCGCCACGATCAGCAGCAGGGTCGCGCGGGTGTGGCTGCCGACGGCGAAATCGACCACGCGCACCAGACCGCTGCCGGGATTTTTCTGTTCCACGGGCTCGCGCGGCGCGCCAAATCGGGGTCTCGGGTAGCTCTCAGCCATGGGTTCCGCATACGCGGAAACCACCCGCCGGACAACAGCTTGGACCGGTTCTACTGAATTCTCACGACAACTGTGTCCGCCGCGCCAGCCGCGTCCATCACGGTGAGCCGGGCAAAGCCCGGACCCGGCGGATCGACCAGCTTCTGGCGGCGGCTATCGATGCTGCCGACGGTCACGCCATTGACCATCATGGTCAGGGGCAGCACTCCACCCGCGATCCTGACGGGCAGCGGCGAGACGTCTCCCTGCCCCCCGCCGTAGGAATCGATCCGCGAGCCGTTCAGCGGGAACTGGATGCGCAGCGTCTGTTCGCTTCCGGTCCGGACAAAATCGCCAGACGGACGGAAGCGCCGCAGCGGCAGCGGCAATTTGGCATTGCTCGCGATCAATGTTCCCTTCGGAGCTTTCGCCAGCCCCTGCGGCAGCTTGCCCGTGCGCGCGAAGGCGTCGAACAGGATCGGCGCGGCCGCGGTGCGGCCGGTCAGGCCAGGCACCGGCGCGCCATCCGGGCGGCCCACCCAGACCCCGATGGTCATACGGCCATCGAAGCCGATCGACCAGGCGTCGCGGTAGCCGTAGCTGGTGCCCGTTTTAAACGCGAGCCGGTTACGGGGAGCGTTGTCCGGCGGCGGCGTTCCCATCAGGACATTGCCGACGAGCCAGGCGGCCGACGGATCGAGCAGCCGCCGGGTGTCCGGCTCCTCCTTGTCATCGGGGCGGACGATTTCGCGCAATGCGACCGTGTCGCCGGTCCGCGCCAGACCCGCATAGAGCCGGACCAGATCGCTCAAGGTGATGCCGACGCCGCCAAGACCCATCGCGAGACCGGGCGTCTCGTCCTTGGGCAGGATCAGGTTGGCGCCTGCCTGCTTGATCCGCGCCGTCAGACGGTTCGAGCCGATACGATCAAGCAGCGCGATGGCCGGCACGTTCAGCGACATCTGCAGCGCCTTGCGCACGGTCACCGTACCCTGAAAGGTCATGTCGAAATTTTCCGGCGCGTAGACGCCGTAACGAACGGGCCGGTCCTCGATCAGGCTCTCGGGATGAACGAAGCCGTCCTCGAATGCGAGACCGTAAATGAACGGCTTGAGCGTCGAGCCGGGCGAGCGCACGGCGCGGGTCATATCCACCTGCCCTGCGCGCTTCACATCGAAGTAATCCGATGAGCCGACGTGGGCGATCACATCGCCGGTCTCGTTATCGACCGCGAGAATACCAATCGAGACATCGGGGCCCTGAGCAATCGCACGATCCCGCGCCAACTGCTCCAGTGCCGCCTGAATGGTGGAATCCAGCGTGAGCTGGATGACCGGCGTGTCCTTCATCGTTGCGAGGGACTGGTCGGTCGAATGCGGCGCGAGCAATGGCATCGGCTTGCGCAGGCGCGGCACGGCCTCGTGCTTTGCCTGAGCCGCATCGTCCGCAGAGACACGCCCATCGGCGACCATGCGGGAGATGACGCGGTCGCGCGCGGCACGCGCCGCCTGCGGGTGCCTATCAAGCCGCCGCGTTTCCGGCGACTGCGGCAGCGCCACCAGCAGCGCGGACTCGGCCAGCGACAGCCGTTTCGGCTCCTTGCCGAAATAAGCGAACGAGGCGGCGCGCACGCCTTCGAGGTTTCCGCCGAACGGCGCCAGCGTCAGATACAGATCGAGGATCTCGTCCTTGCTGAGTTTGCGTTCAAGCTGAACGGCGCGCACCATCTGCCGCAACTTGGCCGAGACCGAGCGTTCCTGACGCGGCTCCATCAGCCGCGCCACCTGCATGGTGATGGTCGAGCCGCCGGAGACGATGTGCCCGCGCGTCACCAACTGAAACGCGGCGCGGCCCATCGCCAGCGGATCGACGCCGATATGCGAGCGGAAACGCCGGTCCTCGTAATTCAGCAGCAGATTGAGATAACCGGGATCGACATCCTTGGCGTGCGCAGGCAACCGCCAGCGTCCGTCCGCCATGGCGAAGGCGCGCAGCAGCTTGCCGTTGCGGTCGAGGATGGTGGTCGAAACCTTCTTGGCGTCGGCGAACGGCAGCGGCGGAAGGGAAGCGATCCAGACGGCGGCGGCGGTCACCATCGCGATGGAAACAATCGCAGCCGAAGCCGAGAGTGTTCGAATAATCCGCCGACCTCTCACCTTGTCATCCCGGCGAAAGCCGGGATCCATACTCCCTGACCGATCAGTTGAATGCGCTTGTTGGACATCACGCTCCAATGATTCCTGACAGGGCTGATGGGTCCCGGCTTTCGCCGGGACGACCGGAGAATTTTCCCCGGTCACCCTTGAGCTATGGTCGGGCCTCTCGCTCATTTTGCCTTCGTCACCTCGACGGTTCCGGTGCCGGTGCGGCCGTAGCGCGAAGGATTGTACATGTCCTCGACATAAGCCTGCGGCAGCACGTACTTGCCGGGCGAAACCGCGCGCACAATGTAGGCGACCGTGAACACCGCTTCGTCCTTGGCTTCGCGTTCGATAGCCGCGCTGAAACGGTCATCGCGGAATTCGGTGTGCTCAGGCTCCTCGCCGTCCTCGATCCAGTCGAGCGTTCCGCTATCGCCGGACGACACCAGCTTCGGATTGTCGATCTCAAGGCCCGCCGGGAGATAATCGACCACCATGATGCGGCCGAACTCCGGCTTGGCTTCGGTGACCTTGAGTACGACGGCAAAGCGGTCGTTCTGCCTGGCCTTGCTCACGTCGGCTGGCTTGCCGTCGAGCGTGAAGAAGTTGCGCTCGATCTTGAAGCCGTTCGACGCCGCAGGCTCCGGCGTGATCGGCGCACCGGTCACGGAGACGACCGCCTGCACTGGTGCATCGCCGGTGTTTGTGATGGTCACGGGCTTTGCCGCGATGTCGCCGCCGCGATAGTTGCGATAGACAGCACGCTTTACCGCTTCGCCGTTGACGGTCACCGCAAGGCTGTTCGCCTCCTTGGCCAGTGCGCGCGACGCCAGAACCAGCCACGCATTCTCCTGCGTCGAAGTATAGGGCGTCAGGCCGCGTGCGGCTTCGACCCGTTCGACCGCGAGGCTGATCGTCGCCTTCGGCGCGTTGCCTTCGCTGGACAACGAAACCAACGCCGCCGCATCGCGCAGCGACGAGCCGTAGTCCATGCGGCCGAACTCCAGCGCGGGCTTAGGCGCAAGGCTGTTCACCGCCGCCGCATAGACGCGTTCAGCACGCGCCCGGTCGCCGACCAATGCCAGCGCCGCGGCGAGCTGCGCCTTGGCGATCGGTGTTGCGATATTGTTCAGTTTGGTATCGGCCAGATAACGCAGGTCGCCGATCGGCGCGGTGCCGTTCTTCGCCAGCACATAGAGGCCGTAGGCGAGATCGCGGCCGCCGTCCTTCTCCGGCTCCTCGGCGTTGACGACCGAGTTGCGGATACGATCCAGCGCCGTCCTGAACAACACGTCCGGCACGGCGAAGCCTTTCTCACGCGCCCGCGTCAGGAAGTCGGTGACATAGGCATCGAGCCAGGCGTCGTCGCCGCCCGCCGACCAGAGCCCGAACGAGCCGTTCGAACCCTGCCGTGCGAGCAAGCGGTCAATGGCATCCTTGATGCGCTGATCGACACCGGCATCCAGCGCCAGATGGTTCTCTGCCGCCAGATCGTTGACGTAGAGCAGCGGCATGGCGCGGCTGGTGATCTGTTCGGAGCAGCCGAACGGATAACGGTCCAGCGCCTTGAGGATCGTCGCCGCATCCAGCGCTGTGGACAGGCCGACGGATAGTTGGACACCGCCGGTGCCCTGTATCAGATCGCTGAACATATCGTTGGTCAGCGTCAGGCTCTCACCCTTCGCCAGCGTGCGAACCGAGCGCCGCGCAAGAATTTGCGTCGCGGGTTTGACGTTGAGGTCGTAGTGCCGCGCGAGCGTCAGCCCGTTCGGCCCCGTGATGTTCACGTCGAGGGCCGCCGCCCCTGCTCCGCCCGCCGCATCGATGGCGAGTGCGACCGTGCTGCGCTGCTTGGCAGCCAGCCGCATGGTGGTCGCCGGATTGCCGGTAATCTTGAGCGGTCCCGACGGCTTGACGCTGATGACGTAATCACCCGCGGCGCCTTCCACGTTGTCGAGATCGAGGTTCATGGTGCCGCGGTCGCCGCTGAGCAGGAAGCGCGGTAGCGTCGCCGTCAGCACCACGGGATCGCGCACGGTCACGTCGGTGTTGGCGCGGCCGACTTTCGTGGCCGTCCAGGCCACGGCCATGACGCGCGCGGTGCCCGCAAACTCCGGAATGTCGAAGGAGATGTTCGCCGTGCCGTCCGCGCCGACCGTAACGATGCCCGAATAGAGCGCGAGCGGCTTCTGGGTTGGAGGGCTGCCCGACAGTTCGGCCCCCGCGCCGTCGCCGCCGGTGCGGATCTGGCCGCGGGTACCCTGCATACCGTCGATCAGTTGCCCGTAGAGATCGCGGATTTCGGACGTCATGCGGCGCTGGCCGAGATAGTAGTCATCCGGCGCGGGCGGCTTGTAGTTGGTCAGGTTCAGGATGCCGACATCGACGGCAGCGACCACGATCTTGGCGTCCTCGCCGCGGCTGAGGCCTTCGATCTTCACCGGCAGCTTGAGCGCCGTGCCCGGACGCACGAGCGCGGGCGGCGACAACGAGACCTTGAGCGTGCGCTCGGCCTTGTCGATGCCGAACCATTTCAGGCCAATGGCCCGGCCCGGCATGCGCTGGGCAGCGCTATCCAGCGGACGGCGCAGCGTGGCGACGACATAAGCGCCCGTGCCCCAGTCTTTCCCAACCGCGATGTTGACCTTGTTCTGGCCTTCCTTGATGTCGGCGGACTGCGTGGTCAGCAGGCGGTCGCCCAGCACATTGATGGTGAGCTTGCCTGCCGTGCGCGCATTCACGGACACGACCATGGTGTCGCCGGACTTGTATTCCGGCTTGTCGATGGAGGTTTCCAGAAGGTCCGGCGTATCGGCGCTGCCGTCGGAATACCAGCCGACATCAAACTGCACCGAGGTGATCGGGCCGTCCACATCGGTCGACTTCACGTCCAGCCGGTAGCGTCCCGGCTGCGGCGAGACGGTGATGCGCGCGGGCTTGTCGGCGGTAATGGTGACATCGCCATCCGCCACGCGCTTGGTGGATTTCACCGGCTCATAATCCCAGGACGAGCCCTGCCGGTACCACTGATAACGCGACTCCATTTTCAGCAGTTCGTAGCGCAAGCCGCTACGCGCCATCGGCTTGCCGTCCGGTGTGACATAGACCACGTCGAAACCGGCCGGGTCGCCTTCCGCGACATTGCGATCGGAAAACAACGGCTTCACGCCGATCATGTCATCGCCCGGCGCGACCGGAATGGTCAGCTTGCGCTCGACCGCGCGGCCACCCGTCTCGACCATGCGCACGAAGACCTGCGCTTCCTGAGGACGCTGCGAGGACGGCGGTTTGGGCAGGCTGACGTTGAATGTCGCCTTGCCGTTGGCGTCCGCCTCCGGAAGGTTTTCCAGCGGCGTGCGTTCGTTGTTGGTGCTTTCATCATCGGCAACGCCGAACTTGTAGCCCGCATAGCCCGGACGATCGGTCGCCGTTGCGATCAGCAGGTCGCCCTCAAGGGCCAGGCCCGAAGCCGGCGCGCCGTAGAGAAAGCGGCCATCGACTTCAAGTTCTGCAGGAAGTTCAGCCGTGATCTGCTTCGCCTTGGAATTCAAGGTGAATTCGATCCGGTCAGCGATGTAATCCTCGACCATGAAGGTGGTTTCACCGACAGAAGGCGCCTTCGGATCGGTGAAAGCGCGCACCCGCCAGGTGCCGGTCGGTACTGCCGAGTTCAGCGGCAGCGTGAGGCTGCGGCCACCCGCGCCCTGATCCGCCACCACGGAGCGGCGGAATTCCACGCCGTCCGGACGCTCGACCACCAGCGTCATCGGCGTGCCGGTGACGCCGTTGCCCTTGCCGTCGCGCAAGAGCGCGGTGACGTAGACCGTCTCGCCGGAGCGGTAGACGCCGCGCTCGGTGTAGACGAACGCATCCGGGCCTGCGGGAACAACCCGTCCGGAGACGCCGCGATCGCTCAGGTCGAACGCGTTGGACTTGAGGCTGAGGAAGGCATAATCGCCCTTGTCGCCGGAGACGGACAACAGAGCGGGCGACAGGCCGCCCTCGCCCCGCGCCAGCCCTGCCTCGAACAGCACATGACCCGCGCTGTCTGTCTTGCGGGCCGCCAGAATTTCGTTGCTGCGCGAGACCAGCCGGACTTCGGCATTCGCGGTTGGCTCGGTCGAGGCCAGCGAATTGACGAACACATGCACGCCGTCATTGCCGGAATAGGCGGTCAGGCCCAGATCCGAGACGATGAACCACTGGGTCGCGAGCGAACTGGAATCGTCGTCGCCAGCCGAGCCCGGTCCCTTGGCGGCAGCGGTCATTACATAGACGCCGGGCTGCATCTCACCCACGGCCTGATCGATCGGGAATGCGGTGACCACATCGGCATTCAGGGTCGGCTGGGTGGCGACCTCGCCGGTCCAGACCTTGACGCCCTTCTCGCTGCCGAGGTCCGACAGTTCGTAGCTCGAGAGGCTGCGCTGGAAGTCGCTGCCCAGCACCGAATTGATCAGGTTGCGGTCGCCGATCCGGAAAATGTTCACCGAAACCGACGGCGTGTTGACGCTCACCAGCGGAATGCCCTTCTGGCCGGTACGCGGCAGCACATAGGCGCGGCCGGTGAAGCGCACGAACGGCTTGCGGTCACGGACATAGATGTTGAACTCCGCCGACTTCGGCAGAGTTTCCTTCACCGTCGAGGGCATGCCGGCGCGCAGGTTGATGGTGTAGCGCTCGCCGTGCTTGAGGCCTTCGACGCAAAGCTGCTTTTCTTCCGAGGTCAGCGCGGGGCTGTCGGTTCCCGCAAGTGCAACGAACGGATTGAAGTCGGCACGCTTGGGCAGTTCTTCGGAGAACTGGAAGCAGGCGCGCGGCGACGCCGAATCCGAATCCACGCTGTAATCGAGCAGCCGGAATCCCTTCTCGTCGCGCAGCTTCTCATACTGGCCGCGCACCTCCGCGACCTCCTTCTGGTCGAGCGACAGGCGCAGCGCATCGAGCGCCGGACGCCAGAGCTTCCGTTCCGACAATGCATTGCCGAGAACCGCGAGCGCGTCGGCCTCTTCGTTGGGATTGGTGGCGCGCAGATAGGCGATATAGGCGGCGGTGGAGGCCCGCTCGTAGAAGAAAATCCGCTCGCGGTTGTCCGTGGGGCGGATCTGGAAAATGGTCTTGGCCAGCCGCAGCCAGTTGCCGCTGTCCTCCGGGGCGACGGCCGCCGTCTGCCCGAGGAGTTGCAGGACGCCGCGCAGGTCACCCCGCTTGAAGGCCGCGTCGGTATCCGACTTCAGCGTGGCCGCGGTCTTGTTGATGATCCCGGCCTCGGTCTTGATCTGGGCCTCGAGCCGGATGGCGGAATCCGCCAGATCATCCCGCTTGAACGCCTTGTCGGCGGCATGGGCTGAAACCAGACCGAACGCCAGCGCGGCGCAAACCGAGAGGGCGCGAACCAGACCAATCATGATGAAAACTCCCAGTGTCCCGAACCCGAAGTTCGGCTTGGTTGCAGCGTCCCCCGAACCGAACTTGGGGTTCGAAAGGACACTGGAAAATACAGGTCGCGTGTGGTTTTCATTCGCAAGTCCGCATACGGAGTATGCCGCGAGAATGATGCGGCCTTGCGAATAACCACACGCCGCCGGCAGCGATCAAAACGGCCGCCTTGAAACATAGACAATGCGCGAATCGTGACAGACTCATGGTCGTACCGATAGCGGCTCAAAAAATTCCGCGCGACAGCCGCGACCCTGTAAAAACGCGACTTTGCACGGGACCATTGACCCGGCGAGATCAGGACTTTAGGTCGGGAGACGCCCATGGCACCAGACCCCCGATATTACCTCGCCGGTTTGTCGCACCCCGCCTTCGATTGGTTCGAAACTTTCCCAAAAACCGGGGCGGTTTTTTCACCACTGGGATGGTAAGAGAGGCTCCAACGGTCCCGTAGCTCAACTGGATAGAGTAGCGGATTTCTACTCCGCGGGTTACAGGTTCGAATCCTGTCGGGATCGCCAGTCTTTTCAAGACACTGCGTGTTTTGCTCTCCGGGAATCCGTGTCGGGTTCTGTACTGTAAAACCCTTGAGGACTAGGCTTTCCCGATCGACCCCGATGAGTCGATGCAACATGACGGTTCAGCGTCCATTCACGCTGAACATCGGAACGATCGTCTGCAGCGCGCGTTGCCCTGCATCAAATGGAGATCGACCGTGCCTGACGTTGCAAAACCTCGATCCGAAAAGCCCCAGCCATCATTGCGCACGGCCTCCTCCGCGCCGAAGCCGATCACGCGACATGAAGGTTTGGAAATGCCTCGCAGCGCGGATTGTTGACAATGGCGCAACCAGATGAACAGACGCGGGCAGCCTTGCTCACAGAGCTGGAGGAAGCTCGCAAGGCATCGCAAGACGCAACCGATCCTGACACGGTAGCTCGCTTCACCCAGCTTATTCTTGATCTAGAAGAGCGTTTGCGGACGATTGAATAACCCGCTGGCCATAGCCGACGGGCTGAAAAGAAATGTCCGTCGTCGGTACGTTTCTTTCGATCAGATCAATTCGCCCAAGCGATGTTGCGCACGAAGCCCGCAAGCGTGAGATCACGCCCCCTGCAGGCGAATGCTCGCCGATCGTGATTGCAGTCGTTGAGCTGCAAAGGAACTGTCGGGCTGACGGGCACGCCGATCGTGCAGCAATCCACGCGGGCTACGATCTCTGGTTCGGATACATATCGATCTCGAGATCTGCTTTGAAAACAAAAAGCCCCGGGGTAACCGGGGCTTTCAGAGATCAAGCAAGTCCAAAGATCAATAAGGACCAAACCGGTAGTTGAGACCAACCTTCACGAGATGGAGGTGAGTGCTGGCATCACGAAGAAGCGGATTCGGTCCTGCACCAACAAAATAAGTAACATCCCGCGAAATGGAGTCGGTGCCAAAATCCACGTAGTTGTATTCGACCTTCGTCGACCAATTGCCTGCGAACGCCCACTCCGCGCCCGCGCCGACAGTCCAGCCTGTTCGGGTTTCGCCACCGTTCGAGGTGGCAATAAGAGCATTACCAGCCGCAGGGTTCACCGTTCTCGAGTTGGCGCTAAACTCGCCGAAAGCAACACCACCCTTGACGTAGAGCAACGCTGGCCCGGCAACGTAACCCAGTCGGCCGGTAACGGTCGCGAGCCAGTTCACATCGAGGTTGGAGGTTTGAAAACGCGTTGTCGTAAAACCACCAACGGTGCTGAACCCGGATGTGCTCCCCTTGATTCCGGTTCCCGCCATGTCACCTTCGATGCCGATCAACCAATTCGGAGAAAACTGGTAGTTATATCCCAGCTGCCCGCCAGCCAACCATCCGTCGAGATCGTTAGAGGTCACCGATCCCGCGGGAAACGGAAGAGTACCGTTGGTCGCTACGCTTTTGCTGTTGCCCCAGCCATAACCGGCATGAACACCGACATAAAATCCGGTCCAGTTGAAAGCGGGCGAAACCACCGGTGCCTTAGTATAGGTCCGCGCCGGCATGTCGGCGGCGGCAGCGATGGAGGTGGACGCGAGAAGAGCGGCAGCAATCAGCTTAAGTTTCATAATTAGGGAACCCGTGAAATGAAATTTCGATGTCTCAGAAAAATCATTGTTACTTCAACAGATCAACTGAATGCTCACATCTTGAACATTTCAAACTGGCTGTGAGCCTTTACTGCAACATGTTCCATCGATCGTCAGTTAAGGGATACCGTCAAACACAAACAGGAAACTAAAAATCTGAAGTTCGCTCAACTTGAAGAGTCGTCTTCCGAAAGCGGTTCGCGAATCGCCTCTGTTCCGGCGCTACGCCGCGTTCAATTAGTTCCCGGGCGATCCCGTTCAACGTCGGCCGCCGCCCCGACGGCTTCAGGGTGAGAAAGATGATCTGGCATTGTGCGCGGTAGTCGCCGATAATTTGCTGATTATTCCGCCAGAAACATTTGTCGTTCTTTTTTTTGAGTGGTCATCATGAAGCTGGGTATTACAATCGCTGCTATTCTTATGTTCGCCACGCCGTCGTTGGCCCAGGGGCCGAGGGCAAAATATGGCGGCCAAGGCCCCTGCGCTGCCGAAGTTGCTCAATTCTGTTCTCACGTCGCTACCGACACTCAGGCTCGCAATGCGTGTCTGAGAAGTCACCGCGATCAGCTTTCTCCCGCCTGTCGCGCTTCCGGACAGAGAGCTAAGGGGCGATAAATTCAAAGATCGTCACCCGCCATAATGGCGCAGGTGGTTTGAGAAACGAAAAAGCCGCCGCCCCGATAAAGGGACGGCGGCTCAAGATGCAGTCTTGCGGCTAGTTGCTGCCGAACCGATAGTTCAGCCCAACCGTGACAGTGTGGACAGTCTGGTCGATATCGACCCGGGCCGGTCCAAACGCTTGCAAGAACGTATCGTAGCGCTGCTTGCCAAAGTCGAAATAATTCCACTCGTACCGCAGTGACAAGCGATCATTCAGCGCACGCTCTGCACCCATGCCGACGGTCCAGCCCGCGCGAGTTGCCGTTTGCCCCGGAAATACAAACGGGCCGGCATTGCCATCGAGACGCATGTTGTTTTCAAACTCCGCGAAAGCGGCGCCACCCTTCACGTAGAACATGGTGACAGGGAGCGTATAACCCACTCGACCGGTGATGCTGGCAAGCCAGTTCAACCGATTGCTGAATGTTCCGACTGCAGGAGGCAGGTTCCGCACCGTGCTGCCATGAATATCGCTGCCGGAAAACGTGCCTTCGAGGCCATAGACAAACCTGCCAGATTGAAAATTTACGCCTGCTTGCAGACCGCCGACGACACCATTTGTCCGCACGCCCAGTGATGATCCGGGGATGCCCGCAACATCTCCGAATGCATCAATCCAGCCGCTCGTACCAAATCCCCAGCCGAGATTGACGCCACCATAAAGCCCCGACCAGTTTGCGACCGGACGTGGTGCCATCGCCTTGGTAATCATCGCAGCACGATCACGCTTGCGAGGACCGTATGCGAGAGCATCGCCTTCAGGGGCATAAGCAAACGCGTCAAGCAGGCCACGGTTGGATCGAGAGGCCGTCCCGCTCAATTCTTCGAACAACGATGGAATGCCGAGAGTCGATGAAAAGACCGCGTCAAACGCAAAGATCGCAGCTGCCGTGGCCCCGGCCAGTGCCATCTGTTTAATTTGTTCATCACGGACGTCAGCAAAAGACCCATTCAATAGGCCCAATGCGCCAAATCCACCCGTGATCGTGTATGCGCTTGCTGGCTTGGTAGACGGCGTCGACAAAACGAGTGCAGAAGCAAAGATCGCGCTAAGAACACCCCTGCCAATAAAACGGCGAAACATAAAAAAACCCCCAATAACAAAAACTTGAACGCGGCGTTTTTACGTGGGGGCAAGATGAGCGATCAATTGGTTAAGCTAAGGAACTCATTGGATTTTCCGGTATGTGTCCGAGTGTGATATATTTGTCGTCCACAAAGGTATGAAGATACGCCCCGGACAATCCGACCAGTCTCGCCGGTCGAAAACCTTTCGCGGTCGCAACTAAGATCATCGACGAAGCCGCGACTCAATTTGCGGGGACGATGCCAGTCTCTGACTGGCGGCGGGTTCAGATAGCGGCGGTCAACACCGCAAGCGCCATCTGCCTGCAGCCCCGGTTACTTCGTCACCACGTCCGTATTGAAGTGGTAGTTGATACCGCCTCGGAAAATATGCTCGGTCACGCGGCTGGATATCTCCTGATTGATTCCGACGTTGGTGAAATTGTCGGTGACACGGCCCAGATCGACATAGAGATATTCCGTTTTTGTCGTCCATCCTTTGCCGAACATTCCCAAGAACTCGAATGGCGTCTCGATGCCGGCACCGGCGGTCCAGCCCGTTTTCGTGTGATCGAAAGACACGCTGAATGGAGGGCCAGCAAGCTCAGTGACGTTATTCTTGATGTTGCCGTAAGCGAGACCGCCCGTGCCATAAAACAATGTCTGACCGACGGAATAGCCCACGCGTCCCCGCACGGTGCCGAACCAGTTCATGCGCTGATCGACATTGAGTTGCTGTGGCCCCGCAGGCGGCAGGAAGCAGGCCAACATGCAGCTCTTGTTGTCACGCTGCGTCGAACCCTGAAAGTCCGCTTCGATGCCGAGCACCCATGCCGCAGACTGCCAATTGTAGCCAGCCTGCAACCCGCCGACATATCCGTCGGGCATGAGATTGTAGGTCTCCGAGAATATCGGAGCCGCAGCGGTGTCGGCGAAACGTGTCTGGTTGCGGGCTGTCGCGCCGCCGACGTTCGCACCCACGTAGAACCCGCTCCAGTATGCGACCGGCGCAGCCGCATACGAACTGTTCGCACCGAGACGGTAGTTCAGGCCCGCGCGAAAAATATGTTCACGGATCTCGGAACTGACAGCGTAATTGAATCCACCAGCGGTAAAGTTGGCCGACTGGGTCCCGAGATCAACGTAAAGATACTCAATCTTGGCAGTCCAGGCGCCGCCGAGCGAGGCTTCGACCCCTGAACCCACTGTCCAGCCGGTTCGCGTCCCTTTCATGCTGAACGTGCCGGGAGCAAAGTCGAAGAATGCCGCATCGGTTTGAACACCGCCATAGGCGACACCGCCGGTGACGTAGCTAAGAACCGGACCTGTCGCGAGGCCGACACGTGCCCGGGTCGTCCCGAACCAATCCAGCTTCTGGTCGAAACGGAAGTAACCGACTCTACAAAACCGTCCGCAAAATCCATCATCGCGCATCGCAGAGCCCTGAATGTCGGTCTCCAGACCAAACACCCAATCCCCAGTCTGCCAGTTGTAGCCGGCCTGAGCGCCGCCAATCGCACCGATTGGTCCGAGATAGGCCGTGCTCGATTGCAGAGCGGTTGTGTTGGTGATGTTACTCAGATCGCGGCCCAGTCCCAGGCCGACATTCACGCCGAGGTAAAATCCGCTCCAGTCATAGGTCGGGGCAAGCACGGGCGCTTTGGTGTAGGGACGCACCGGCAAGTCGGCTGCCTGTGCGGCAACAGTACCTAAAGCAGCAAAGCCAGCCGCGAGAAAAAAAGACCTCGTCATTAAAACAGCCCCTTTGGAGAATCCGCCGACGGTATCCGGAAACTGTGAGGGCCACTATCACCCGCAAGTCACACCTTTTCGCAAT
This sequence comes from Afipia sp., assembly GCA_017308595.1. GTDB lineage: Bacteria > Pseudomonadota > Alphaproteobacteria > Rhizobiales > Xanthobacteraceae > Afipia. The sequence goes on along the minus strand of JAFKER010000013.1, from coordinate 73,626 downwards.
CTTTGCCATTTTGTTCGCGGCCGATAAGACCGGGGATCACGCCAAAGGTCTGGAAATGCTAGGTGAATTTCGCCGATGGTTATTCTCCGCAGAGTCCGGGACTTCCACAACTCCCCCGCTGACAGGCTCTGCAAATCTGCTACAAGCCGCGATACGACCTTCAAAAGAGAGACATCGACCGTATGGGTTTCAAGGAACCGAGTTTCGCGGACCGCGCAGCAGCCGCGCGGAATTCCAGGAAAAGCATTGTTGAGAAATTCAAGGCACAGCCGGGTCCGAACGACCCCGAAGTCCTGAAGAAAGCAGCCGAGCGACAGGCTCAGGCAGCGGCGCGCGCCGAGGCACAGAAGCTGCGCGATGCGGCTAAAGCCGAAAAGCTCGCACGCGAAGCCGAACTCGCGGCCCAGGCTGCTGCGGAAGCGCTTCGTGTTCAGGCCGAGAAGGAAGCCGCCGAAGCTGCGCTCAAGGCCCAGCAAAAGGCCGCACGCGATGCGCGGTACGCCGCCCGCAAGGCGAAGAAGTAACGCCGCAGACTGTCACAGTTGACAATAACGGCAGGCCCGCCCCGATGGGCGAGCCTGCAAAAACAAAAGACGGGATGAAGTTACTTCTTCATCTCGTCTTTTTTCATACCGTCCTTCGCCATGCTGTCCTTCTTCATGCCATCCTTTGACATGGAGTCTTTCTTCATGCCGTCTTTGGACATCGTGTCTTCCTTCTTCATTCCGTCCTTGGACATCTTGTCCTGGGCGAATGCGGCGGGCGCGAACGCCAGACCAAGCGAAAGAACTGCAGCGGCGGTGCCAAGCGCGATACGTGAAGTGCGTGCCATGTGAAGCGATCCTCTGAATCCGGTTATGTTAAGCGACGTATGCCGCCTATGGATGTTCGGGACAGAGGAAGTTTTGTTACATCGGCCGGACTGATTATTTTCCGATGCCCGGCATCGTAAAACGACACGAGCCGGCCGATCACGAAAATGCGAGCTTACGCGCGCGCCCTGGCATTGAGCTTGGCGTTCAGCGCTGACGCGACGCGGCTGACCGGTGTCTTTCCGAGAACCTGCGCGATGTCGTTGGTCGCGGCGAGAAGCTGCGCCATGTCCACGCCGGTTTTCACGCCCATGCCTTCCAGCATGTAGACGACATCTTCCGTCGCAACATTGCCCGTCGCGCCGGGCGCATAGGGACAACCGCCGAGACCGCCAGCTGCCGAGTCGATCACGCGCGCACCCTCTTCCAGGCCCGCATACAGATTGGCAAGCGCCTGACCGTAAGTGTCATGGAAATGCATGCCGAGATTTTGCATTGGAACTTCGGTGGCGACGGCACGCAACAGTTGCCGCGCTTTGGCCGGGGTGCCGACGCCGATGGTGTCACCAAGCGAAACCTCGTAGCAGCCGAGATCCCAGAGCTTTTTCGTAACGTCGGTAACAGCAGATGGCTTCACCTCGCCGTCATAGGGACAGCCGAGTACGCACGACACATAGCCGCGCACTTTAATGCCATCGGCCTTGGCACGCTCCAGCACCGGCACGAAACGCTGAATCGATTCCGCGATGGTGCAGTTGATGTTCGCCTTGGAAAAACCTTCGGAGGCCGAGGCGAATACCGCGATCACTTTCGCGCCCGCTGCCTTCGCGCCCTCGTATCCCTTCTCGTTCGGCACGAGAACATGAAACTCGTGTCCGGGATGATGATCGACCGCGCGCAACACCTGATCCGAATTGGCCATTTGCGGAATGGCTTTCGGTGACACGAAACTGCCGACTTCGATGATATCCAGTCCGGCTTTCACCAGATTTTCGACAAACGCGATCCGCGCCTCGGCACTCACCGGGGTCTTTTCGTTCTGCAGCCCGTCGCGCGGGCCGACTTCGACAATGCGGACCTGATCGCTCATGACTTATGCTTTCGGTTCGATCTCGGCGAGTTCGACACCTTCCGCCACGATGTCGCCGACCTTACACTTGAGCGCCTTCACCGTGCCCGCAAAAGGCGCGCGCAGGGTCTGCTCCATTTTCATCACTTCCAGCGTGAGAATCGCGGCACCCTTCTCGACCGCAGCGCCTTCTTCCACCAGCAGGGCAACGACCGTACCCGGCAGCGGCGCGACCACGCGATCCGCGCCCGACTGTTCCTCATCCTCCGTCCCGAATGGGTCGATCCAATGGACCTCGAAGCGTCCGTGACGGGTACGGACATAGACCTCGCGGCCATCGAGCAGACCTGTCACATGATGCTTCACACCATCGAGTACAAGATCGATGCCGCCGCGTGGTGAGGTCGAACTTGCGAAATCGAGTTTCCGCCCGTCGATTGCCAGCGTGGAAGCCCCCTGCCCGTAGCGCAGCGATGCCTTGCGCTCGGTGCCATCCGCCTGCCGGAACAGGAAGCGGCGATGCCGCGCGCCAACGGCGGCCCACCCTGCCGATGCGCGCCACGGCGATTTTGAGTCTGATCCGGCGGCGACAGCCTCGCTTTGCAGGATGGAAGCAACCGCGGCGGCAAGCTCAAGATCGGAGAGTTCGGCTTCCGCAGGCGTCAGCTTCGCAAGCTCGCGCTCGATGAAGCTGGTGTCGATGGTGTTGGCGCGCACATCGGGATGCGTAATCAGCGCCGACAGGAACGGAATGTTGGTGACGATGCCGCGAACGTCGGTTTCCTGTAGGCCGCGATTGAGCCGCGAGATTGCCAAATCCCGTGTCGGCGCCCAGGCGATGACCTTGGCCAGCATCGCGTCGTAATTTGGCGAAACGGTCTTGCCTTCAGCGTAACCGGCGTCGATGCGCAGCCCGTCCACTTCCTCCGGCGTGCGCCAGGTGCGGATGCGGCCCACGGACGGCATGAAATTCTTGTTCGGGTTTTCCGCGTAGACACGCGCTTCGACAGCGTGACCGTTCAACGTGACCTGATCCTGCGTCAGCGGCAGCTTTTCGCCGAATGCCACGCGCAACTGCAGTTCAACCAGATCAACGCCGGTAATGAGTTCGGTCACCGGATGTTCGACCTGAAGACGCGTGTTCATTTCGATGAAGAAGGTCTCCTTTCCGTCGGAGACGAATTCAATAGTGCCCGCGCCAACATAGTTCACCGCGCCTGCCGCCTTACGCGCCGCTTCGCAGACAGCTTCGCGTTGCGTGGCATTGAGCGTCGGCGACGGCGCTTCCTCGATCACCTTCTGATGGCGGCGCTGCAAGGTGCATTCGCGCTCGAACAGCGAGATCAGGTTGCCATGGCTGTCGCCGATGATCTGCACTTCGATGTGGCGAGGATTCAGAACGAACTTCTCGATCAGCATCCGGTCATCGCCGAAGGCGGCGAGCGCCTCGCGCTTCGCGCTGACAATGGCCGGTCCGAGTTCGTCCGCGCTGCGGACGATGCGCATGCCGCGCCCGCCGCCGCCCGCCGATGCTTTTGCAAGAACCGGATAGCCGATCTTGTTGGCCGCGTCGGCCAAGGTCTTCTCGTCTTGCGCTTCGCCGTGATAGCCGGGCACCAGGGGCACGCCCGCCTTTTCCATCAGCGCCTTGGAGCCGGACTTCGAGCCCATGGCTTCCATCATCTCGCCGGTCGGGCCGACGAACACGATCCCTTCCGCCGCGCAGCGCCGCGCGAAGTCCGCGTTTTCGGACAGGAAACCATAACCCGGATGGACGGCCTCAGCGCCAGTCTTCTTAGCCGCCTCGATAATGCGATCGACATTGAGATAGCTGTCGCGTGCCCGGGCCGGGCCGAGCAGCACGGCATCGTCAGCCATGGCGACATGCACCGCATCCGCGTCCGCTTCGGAATAAACAGCGACGGTGCGCAGGCCCATGGCTCGCGCGGTGCGGATCACGCGGCAGGCGATCTCGCCGCGATTGGCAATGAGCAATGTATTGAAGCGGCGATAGAGCGCGGCGGGAGCTTTTGCGTTCATCGAATCAACTCCACGACGGCTTGCGCTTTTCGAGAAATGCCGAGAGACCCTCGCGTGCCTCGGGTTTGGCCCGCACGTCGGCGATCAATTGCGCCGTCTCGTTCATCAGCGCTTCGTCGATGGTGCGGCCCGCAATATCGCCCGCGAGCTTCTTGGCGATAGCGCGTGCGCCCGGCGCGGCGGATTTCAACTGCTTGAGCAGCTTGCCGATGCGCTCGTCCAGCGCCTCCGGTTCGACGACTTCATGCAGCAGGCCGATCCGCATCGCTTCGTGCGCATCGAACACTTCGGCGGTCTGGAAATAGCGCCGCGCAGTGCGCTCGCCGATGGCGCGCAGCACATAAGGGCTAATCATGCCCGGCACGATGCCGAGACGCGTCTCCGACAGGCAGAACGTCGCGCTGGAGGTCCCGATGGCGATATCGCAGGCTGCGACAACGCCGACGCCGCCGCCATAGATCGGTCCATGGACACGGCCAATGGTGGTCTGGGGCATCCGGTCGAGCGCCGACAGCATCCGCACCAGCGGCATGGCGTCAGCAATGTTCTCTTCTCGTGTGAAAGTGCCCGCTTCGCGCATCGCACTGATGTCGGCACCCGCACAGAGGCTTTTGCCTTCGCCGGCCAGCACCATCGTTGCGATGGAGCGATCGGCGGCAATGCTTTCGAACGCCCCGCGCAATTCCTCGATCAGCGCGCGATTGAGGGCGTTGTTGAGTTCAGGGCGGTTCAGCGTGACGCGCGCCACGTCCTGATCGCGTTCGATGCGGACAAGATCGGTCATCATTTGCTCCGCGTCACATCCGGAACACGCCGAACTTCGGCGGTTCGATCGGTGCATTGGCGGCAGCGGACAGGCCGAGACCGAGTACGAGGCGCGTATCGGCGGGATCGATCACGCCGTCGTCCCACAGCCGCGCCGTGGCGTAATACGGATGACCCTGCGTTTCGTATTGCTCGCGGATGGGGCTGCGGAAAGCATCCTCCTCCTGCGCCGACCATGTACCGCCCTTGGCCTCGATATTGTCGCGGCGAAGCTGGCTCAGCACCATGGACGCCTGTTCGCCGCCCATCACCGAGATGCGCGCATTCGGCCACATCCAGAGGAAGCGCGGGCTGTAGGCGCGGCCGCACATGCCGTAATTGCCTGCGCCGTATGAGCCGCCGATCACCACGGTGAACTTCGGCACCGACGCAGTCGCGACTGCGGTCACAAGCTTTGCGCCATCGCGCGCAATGCCGCCCGCCTCGTACTTCTTGCCGACCATGAAGCCCGTGATGTTCTGCAGGAACAGCAGCGGAATGCCGCGTTGGCAGCAAAGTTCGATGAAGTGCGCGCCCTTCAGCGAACTCTCGCTGAAGAGGATGCCGTTGTTGGCAATGATGCCAACCGGATAGCCCCAGATGTGCGCGAAGCCGCAGACCAGCGTGGTGCCGTAGAGCTTCTTGAATTCCTCGAACTCCGAGCCGTCGACAATGCGCGCGATGATCTCGCGCACATCGAACGGCTTGCGCGCATCGGCTGGCACCACACCGTAGATATCCTCGCGGTCGAACAGCGGATCGCGAGGCTCGCGCAGTCCCGTCGCGGATGACGTCGCCGGATTGAGATTGCCGACGATGCGGCGCGCGATGCCGATGGCGTGGCCGTCGTTCTGCGCATAATGATCGGTCACACCGGACTGGCGGCTATGCACGTCCGCGCCGCCGAGTTCTTCGGCGGTCACGACCTCGCCTGTCGCCGCTTTCACCAGCGGCGGGCCACCGAGGAAGATCGTGCCCTGATTGCGCACGATGATGCTCTCGTCCGACATCGCAGGCACATACGCGCCGCCGGCCGTGCACGAGCCCATCACAATGGCGATCTGCGGAATGCCCTGCGCGGACATGTTGGCCTGATTGTAGAAGATGCGGCCAAAGTGCTTTTCGTCCGGAAAAATCTCGTCCTGCTGCGGAAGGAACGCGCCGCCGGAGTCCACCATGTAGATGCATGGCAGGTTGTTCTGGCGCGCGATGTCCTGCGCGCGCAGGTGCTTCTTCACCGTCATCGGATAGTAAGTGCCGCCGCTGATCGTGGCGTCGTTGGCGACGATTACGCATTCGCGGCCCGAGACACGGCCGATGCCGGTGACGATGCTGGCTGAATGCACGTTGCCGCCATAAAGCCCATAGGCCGCCATTGGCGAGAACTCGAGAAATGCGGTCCCCGGATCAATCAGCAGGTCAACGCGATCACGGGCGAACATCTTGCCGCGCGAGGTATGCTTGGCGCGAGAAGCTTCGCCGCCGCCGCCAGCCACCTGCGAGAGCTTGTCCCGAAGATCGGTAACCAGGCCGCGCATGACCTCGGCATTGCGGGTGAAGTCGGCCGATTTGGAATCGAGTCCGGAACGAAGTGCCATTGTTTCCCGCCGCGTAACGTTTTGATCTTGCTAGCTTCCATCCAGTCCGGACGGATTGGACCCGCAAGGTGTCACTGCTTGGCGGCTGAATGCAACCACAACTTTCGCGGCGAGACTTGCAGACGGTCAGGCGTCCTGCATAGGGCATGGCGCTCTACGGAAATGTCATGTCCCCGACATTTCCCGGCACATTCCGCTTGTCGCTGGAAGGACCTGACGCGTGCAAATCCTGACGCGTCCAGGTTTTTAGTGCGTCCAAGGCTCCGGACGGCGGAAGGCGAAGTTGTCCGCATAGGCTTTCGCACGCGGCTGCAACTCCTTCGGCTCCAGCACCTGGTAGGGAATGCCCTGCCGCTCGCAATAGGCGACCGCCTCCTCCTTGGTGTCGAAGCGGAGGGTCAACTGCTGCTTCATGTCGCTGGACGACGTCCACCCCATCAACGGCTCGATCACACGGGGCTGTTCGGGCTCATAGTCGAGCTGCCATGCCTTTGTCTTGGCAGCACCTGACTGCATCGCATTTTTCGCAGGTTTGAAGATTCTTGCGGTCATACAGCTAACGGGTCCTGAGCCTGATCGCTCGCGCATCGATCGGATAGATAAAAACTACGACATTCGACTGCCGGGCAATATCAAGATCCTGAGCATAGCTGCCCGGACCGAGACTTTTCTCGGCAAATTCTGGTATAGTCCGTCCGAAACGCGGTGACAATGTTGGGCGGCCCAGGCCCGGACAGGCGCCGCCGATATTATTTGGCCCGATATCGCATCACGAAACGGTACTCATGGAAATCCAGGCAACACTTCCAGAAAAGGGCCGCGATCTGCGGCTCGACTTCTTCCGCGGTATCGCCAACTGGTGGATCTTTCTCGATCACATCCCCAACAATGTCATCAACTGGGTAACCCCCCGGAACTACGGCTTCAGCGACGCGGCGGACCTGTTCGTTTTCATCTCCGGCTACACCGCCTCGTTTGTCTACGCCAAGATGATGCTCGATCGGGGCTTCATTGTCGGCTCAACCCGGCTGTGGAAGCGGGTCTGGCAACTTTACGTCGCCCACGTCATCCTGTTCGTCATCTATATCGCCGCGATCGGCTGGGTCGCGTTGCGCTACGCCGATCCGGACATTCTTAACGAGTTCAACGTCGCGGGCCTGATCGCCAATCCGATCCAGACGCTCGACCAAGGGCTTTTGCTTCGTTTCAAGCCGGTCAATCTGGACGTGCTGCCGCTTTACATCATCCTGATGGGCTTCTTCCCGCCGGTGCTGTGGCTGATGCTGCGCAAGCCGGACATGGTGATGATCGCCTCGCTGGTCCTGTACTTTGCCGCCCGCCAGTTCGGCTGGAATTTCTCGGCCTATCCGGTCGGCTCCTGGTACTTCAATCCCTATACCTGGCAGCTGCTGTTTGTGTTCGGCGCATGGTTTGCGCTGGGCGGCGCGATCGAATCCCGCTCCGTCATCAAGTCACAATGGCTGCTGATCGCTGGCTCGATTTATCTCGTCTTCGCCTTGATCATGACCATGGCCGGGCGCTTTGAATCGTTCGGCGCGCTGTTTCCGAGGTGGCTCTATGACGCGTTCAACCCGAACGACAAGACGTTCCTCGCGCCCTATCGCGTCATCCACTTTGTGGTGATCGCGTTCTTCATCACGCGCTTCATTCCAAAGGATTGGAAGCCGCTTGAATCGAAGTGGGCGGAGCCCGTCATCAAGTGCGGCCAGCAATCGCTTCAGGTGTTCTGCGTCGGCATTTTCCTGTCGTTCGTCGCGCATTTCGTGCTGATGCTGAGCTGGGGCACGGTCTGGGCGCAACTCGGCGTCAGCATTGTCGGTGTCGCGATCCTGACCGCCGTGGCCTATTACGGAAGCTGGTCGAAGAAGCAGGACAAACCATCCGCGCGGACGCCCAAGGCGCCGACACCGGCACCTGCATCGACCCCGGCGCCGCAGGCCTCACCGGCACCCGGCGCCTGACCCGGTCAACAGCACGGTTCCGGATGCGGTTATTTAAACCTGCCGCATCCGTTCGTTCTGCCTTGCTGGCACCACCCGAAGCGTGTATCGACTGGGGCTTCTCGGGGTATAGCGTAGCCTGGTAGCGCGGCGGTTTTGGGTACCGCAGGTCGGAGGTTCGAATCCTCCTGCCCCGACCAAATCTTCAATTATATCAGATGTTTGCGCGAGCGCAGCCGCCACGCCTTCGAGGCCGTGGCTGAACGGCTTTCAGCGCGTGCCGAACAATGGATGGGCCACACGGTCTCCGGGCTGAATCCCATACTTCCGGGCCGTTCCCCCGATCACCTCAAGGACACCTTTTGCCAGCCCTCCGGATGAAATGATCTTCTCGGAATGCGGCTCCGTGTTCTCCGCAATGCGGAGGATACGGCCATCGCTGCGGATAAAGATCATGTCGAGGGGGATGAAGGTGTTCTTCATCCACATCGACACCGGCTGCTCCGGCGAAAAGTCAAATAGCATCCCCCGCCCCTCGGCCAGTTCCTTGCGGTACATCAGCCCGGTGGCCCGCTCCTGTTCGGTCTTGGCGATCTCGACCGTGAAGACATGCACGCCGGATTTCGTGACGATTTCCAGCGGCTGAAACTCCGCAGCGGTCGCGCTGGTCACGGCCAGCGCAAACCACGCGATCATCGCAGCGGCGATGGCCCGGATATCCGATTTCATGAAAGGGTGTTTAGGCAGACGAGCAAACAGCATACGCAAGCAATGTCCTGAACCAACGACAGCGGCACCCTAGCCCGCCAATCATGGCAAAGGCCAGACGCAGACCGGATAGTTCGTTCAGGATCACGCGGATGTGGCTGGCAGGAAATAGAGCGACCGCAAGACATTACAGCAGTCGCAACGCGTTTAGTGCGAGGACAGGCCCGGCGCGCCGGCCTCCGGCTGGATCTCAGCCGCCATCATGCCTTTCGATCCCGGCCCGAACCGCACCAGCACATACTGGCCGGGGCGTAGTTCGGTCATGCCATAACGGCGCAAGGTTTCCATATGCACGAAAATGTCCGGCGTTCCCTCGCCGCAAGTCAGGAATCCAAAGCCGCGCAAGCGGTTGAACCATTTGACCTGTGCCCGCTCCAGCCCACTGGTGGGCGTGACGCTGACATGGGTCCGCGCCGGCAGCATCTGGGCCGGGTGGATGGCCGTGGACTCGTCCATCGAGACGATGCGGAAGGCCTGATAACCCTTCTGGCGCTGAACGCATTCAACGACCAGACGCGCGCCCTCATAGGCTGTCTGATAGCCGTCGCGGCGCAGGATGGTGACGTGCAACAGCACGTCGGCTGCGCCGTTGTCGGGCACAATGAAGCCGTAGCCCTTGGAAGCGTCAAACCATTTGATGACGCCGGAAATCTCGACGAGGTTCACCGCCGCGCCATCGGCAGCAGCAAAGGGGTCGACGGCCGAATTCCGTTCGACTGTGGAGGACAATTCACTCGGGGCGAACCTGTCGGAGCCCGCGCCGCCCAGTGAACCACCTGCCTTCTTCGACTCAAATGCGTCCGAACCCATGACCCCCGGACCCCAAACAATCTGCGGTCAGCCACCGACCGCTTACGTTATTCAACAAAACTCGTTTCGCTCTCTCATCGTGACGAATCAAAATGAACCAAGGCGAATCCTTGATTAACGATAACACTCCGGAACAGGGCTGAAAGACAAAAAAGAAATCAGTCGTGACCTATGAACAGCCTTGGAGGGGGCGAATCAGATCACCAGTTCAATTACCGACAAACGGCCCGAGCGTTTCGCCGATGTCGTGGCGGATCACGAGATCGGCAACATCATCTTGATCCGTCGGCTCATTGTTGATGATGACCAGCCTTGCTCCGCAATTCCGGGCCATCAGCGGAAAGCCGGCTGCGGGCCACACCACAAGCGATGATCCGATCGCAAGGAACAGGTCGCAACGCTGCGCGAGTTCCGCCGCGCGGCGCATTTCCTCTTCCGGCATGGACTGGCCGAATGAAATCGTCGCGGACTTTACCGGCTCGTCACATGCCGTGCAGGCCGGCGCGATGCCTTCCGGCTCGAAGCGTTCCCTGACCCACGCGATCTCGTAGCGCGCTCCGCATCCGATGCAGCGGGCATAGGTGGTGTTGCCGTGCAGTTCGACGACATGTTCGCTGGAAAAACCGGAGGCCTGATGCAGGTTATCGATATTCTGCGTGACGATTGCCGGTATTTTCCCCGCCTTGTACAGCGAGGCCAGCGCGCGATGCCCGCGGCTGGGGCGTGCCGCCGCGAAGCTCGGCTCCATTGCGAAGCGGCGGCGCCAGGATTCGTCCCTCGCCTCCTGACTGGCGACAAATTCATCGAAGGGAATCGGACGATTTCGCGTCCACAGGCCACCCGGGGAACGAAAGTCAGGAATTCCGCTTTCAGTCGAGATTCCGGCCCCCGTAAAAGGCACGATGGTTTTCGCTTCGGCGATCATGTCGCCAAGCATGTCAATTCCGCTGCGAAGATCCGGTGCAATCATCCCGAGAAGCCTGAACGTCGGTTTGCGCGGAATATAGCCACACAAAGCTGGGGGCGCGAAGCCCCCAGCACCTCTCGATCTTCCCGTGAATTGTAAGTGCCGTACTCGTCAGCAGCCGCTGAACTTCGGTGAAGCACCGTCGTGGCGATTGCGCAGATAAGCCAATCCACACACGGCCAGACGCTGCGGGTCGGTCTCGCCGGCGGATGAAAGAGTTTCGAAGTAAGTGCCAAGGCTTTCGCGAGCGTCGACAAGGGAATCTTCGCTCAGGTTGCGCATCATTCCAAAAGTATGGATTACGCGGTCAATCACCTCGTTCAAAAGCACCTCCATGATCTCGAAGTTGTGAAGGATAACGGCGGCGCAGCAAAAAAGTTCCCGCCCCCTGTCTGCCATCGGACATCATTTGCTGATATTGCATCACGCGTCCCGCCGACTGCCCTCCACTCCGGCAACGTTCGAAGAAGGATCAATAAACATGCGTTATCTGCACACCATGCTGCGTGTCCGAAATCTCGACGTCGCCCTGAAGTTCTACAGCGACGCGCTCGGCCTGAAAGAAGTCCGCCGGACCGAGAGCGAGAAAGGCCGCTTCACACTGGTTTTCCTCTGCGCCGATGAGGACGAAACACTGCTCAAGCAGGTGAAAGGACGCGGCGCGCCGCTGGTCGAACTGACTTACAACTGGGATGAAGAGACCTATGGCGAGGATCGCTACTTCGGACATCTTGCCTACGAGGTCGACGATATCTACGCGACCTGCGCGCGGCTAATGAAGCTCGGCATTACCATTAACCGGCCCCCGCGCGACGGCCAGATGGCCTTCATCCGTTCGCCCGACCTGCACTCCATCGAGCTTCTGCAGAAAGGCGATGCACTCGCGCCCGCCGAACCATGGACCTCAATGCCCAACACCGGGCACTGGTAACCCGAAAGCGCGGCTTGTTCGGGAACAATGGCATTGCTTTGACGTTTCCAAATCCCTGAGGACATATGGAGACAAAAAATGGGACGCGGAATTCTGCTGTGGCTGCTGGGCGTGCCGATCCCGGTGATCATTCTGCTTTGGCTGTTCTTCGGACGCTGAGGCCATCATCATGAAAGCTCCCGCGCCCGCGGGGCTTTCATCTCACCCGGCTCGCCATCTCGTTCAGGCCGCTGCGGGCTAGGGTTTTCTGCAATCGGCCGTGGCTTCGACAAGCTTCAGCAGCTTGTTTCCAGCCGCCCTGAGAATACACATCTCAACCTCTTTGCCCGCAGGCACCGGCTTGGCGCAGATGATCTGAGGATTGTCGTCATAGACAGCGGTCGAGAACTTACAGTTCACCTGACATGATGCCGTGAAGCCGAGGGGATTCGTCAGCATCACGCTTGCCGATTCTCCGTCCGGCATGATGGTGCATGTCACCGGCGCGGGCTCCGCCTGCAGTGCAGGCATTGCCACTCCGATAAAAACCGCTGGCAAGATCATCCAGAACAAGATCATCCAGAATTCGCGTCGCATGAACCAACCGGTGTTGTTGACCCGGCCACGTTAGCAAGCCCGCCCCCGCAAAACGAGGATTTCATCGGCGGCGCGGCCAGCGCATCGATCCACATGCTTGCGGAGTTGCAAACGCCCGCGATCTCTGGTCGAAATCGGCAACTGGACCTGGGCCACCGGACGGACGCCGTGCAAAACATCATCAACGCGTTTTTGCTGGTTTATGCAGCGCTGTTTCCGATCGTCAATCCGATTGGAAGCGCGCCGCTGTTCCTGCGCATGACCCGTGGCCGCAGCGCCGCCGAACGCAGCGTTCTTGCACTCAATGTCGCCTTCAACAGCTTCTTTCTGCTGCTGGGATCACTGTTCATCGGCTCTCATGTGCTGGAATTTTTCGGAATCACCCTCCCCGTCGTACGCATCGCGGGCGGCATGGTGGTTGCGGCATTCGGGTGGCAACTGCTGCATGCACCGGAGGCGCCTGACGCAGATCGCCCGAAGGTCGATACGCCAGGCCCGTCCATCGATGCGTTCTATCCGTTGACCATGCCGCTCACGGTCGGTCCCGGCTCGATGTCCGTTGCGATGACGCTCGGCAGTCAGCGCCCGACACCGTCGGAAGATCTCGCGCAACTGACGGTCCTTGGAGGCGCTGCAATCGCGGGTCTCGCTGCTATCGCGCTGACCATCTTCGTCAGCTATCGCTTCGCGGACCGCATCATCGCCTTTCTCGGCAAGCGCGGAACGGATGTGGTGATGCGGCTCTCCGCCTTCATCCTGTTCTGTATCGGCATCCAGATCATCTGGAACGGATGCAGCGTGCTGTTCAGCAAGGTCGGCTGAGGCCCCGAAACGGTGGAAACCTCACGTTTTTGTGCGTCGCAAAAGACGCAGCCTGCCGCCAAGCGGCTGTTTTATCGGATACTTTTGATTAGCTATGAGTTCCCGATCGTCGAACGGCGCATTGAATATGGCAGCCGTTTTCGCTAGGTATTTTGGGATGCGGACCTGAATGGCCGCGCTGCCAGGGTTCGCGTCTTGATGTTCAGCCCCTTGCCTCGCCGAGAAACGGCTTCGACGATTGCCGCAGTTATGAGCGCCTTTGCGCTTGGCATCTCCACGCTTGTCGTCTCACCGGCCACGTCCCGCGCCGAGCAGGCGACCAGCACGCCTGCCCTGAACGACGACCTCAACAGCGTTTTCAAGACCCAGCCATGCCTGCAGTCGAAGTCGCTCGCGCAGCTCGATGCGCCGATCGCGCGCGTCGCCAAACGTCTCGATGCACATGAGCCCGTCACCATTGTCGCCGTCGGCTCATCCTCGACCGGCGGATCGGGCGCAAGCTCGCCGTCCTATTCCTATCCCAGCCGTCTCGAACGCGAACTTCGCCAGCGCTTTCCCGACACGCCGATCTCCGTGATCAATCAGGGCGTGAACGGTGAGGACACCGCCTCGATGATGGCTCGCATGGACGCGGTTCTTGCGCCGAAGCCTGATCTGATAATCTGGCAACTCGGTACCAACACCCTCCTGCGCGACGGCAATATCCCGGAAACCGGCACCCTGCTGCAGGCCGGCATTAACCGGATCAAGAAGACCGGCGCGGATGTGCTGCTGATCGATCCGCAGTTCGCGCCGCGCGTGAATGCGAAGCCCGCCGTCAGCGAAATGGTCGGGCTGATTGCCTACGTCGCCAAGCAGGCCCATGTGCCGGTGTTCCGCCGCTACGTCGCCATGCGCCACTGGCATGAAGATCAGGCCATCGCCATCGACCGGTTCATCACGGCCGACGGCTTACACATGAACGACTGGGGTTACTCGTGCCTCGCCCGCCTGCTTGCGGAAAATATCACAGCCACGGTCGCACGCTCTCGTGCCGTCGCGGGCGTGAAGCCGTTCCAGTAAGACGCATTCTCAATTGGCACTGAATTCTTTCCCGGTGTGATAGTATTCGCTTTGCGAATGCAGCATATCCCATGCAGCGACTGGGCCTTCGGGCGTCAGATCACGGGAACTGCATGACGCATTCACACGCCGCTCACGATCATTCCGGCCATGATCATGCCCATGAACCTTCTCATGGACATTCTCATAACGATTCTCATGGACCGGGCGGCCATTCGCATGCGCCCGCAAGCTTTGGGACCGCGTTCGCCGTCGGCATTGCGCTCAACACGATCTTCATCGTGGTCGAAGCGATCTATGGCTACATCAGCAATTCGACAGCTCTGGTCGCTGACGCCGGCCACAACCTGTCCGATGTGCTTGGCCTGATCGTGGCATGGATCGCCATCATCCTCTCAAAGCGCCCGCCTTCGGACCGCTACACTTACGGCCTGCGCGCATCATCCATCCTCGCGGCGCTGTTCAACGCCGTGTTCCTGCTGATCGCGGTGGGCGCCATCGGCTGGCAGGCAGTGCTGCGGCTGTTCAATCCCGAACCTGTCGCCGAAGTCACCGTGATGGTGGTCGCAACCATCGGTATCGTCATCAACGGTTTCACCGCGTGGCTGTTCGCCTCCGGCCGGAAGAGCGATCTCAACATTCAGGGCGCTTATCTTCACATGGCCGCCGACGCGGCGATCTCCGCAGGAGTCGTCATTGCTGCGCTGGTGATCATGTATACCGGCTGGCTTTGGCTTGATGCGGTAACAAGTCTCATCATCGTTGCCATCATCGTGTGGGGCACATGGGGGCTTCTCCGCGACAGCACAGCAATGTCGCTCGGCGCTGTGCCGTCCCATATCGATCCTGTGGCAGTTCGCCGCTACCTCGAACAGCAGCCCGGCGTCAGCGAGGTCTACGACCTTCATATCTGGCCGATGAGCACGACCGAAGTGGCGCTAACATGCCATCTTGTCATGCCGTCCGGCCAGCCCGGAGATCCTTTCCTGATCGAAGTTACGCGTCATCTGGAAGAGGCCTTCAAAATCCAGCATACGACCATCCAGATCATGACGAGTGCAGGCTCGGCCTGCGCGCTATCGCTTGACGATACCGTCTCACCAGCCTTGAAAAGGCCTGACAGAGACCTTAGTGGTAGGGCATGACTCGCGATCGACAAATCAGTGCAGGACAGGGTAACGGACGGCAACGCCGCCTGTCGCTTGTGGCTGCGCTCGTGTTTGGTCTGCTGGCATCCCTGTTTCATTGCACGAGCGAGTTCAGCGCTGTCGACCTTGGCATTGCCGGCCCGGATGCAACGGTTGTCGCCATGGATTTTGATGGCGCCGTACCGCCGGATTCTCCCGACCACACGCTGCCTGCCCATTGCGGCCACTGTCTCAGTCATGTGACTGCGCAGCCGGCCTTCGCCGTGCAGCTTCCGGCGGACGCCGATCATCAGGTACCACCTGCCGGTCGAGCACAAATACTGGCTTCCCTCGCCGGTCTTCCGCTCTTCAAACCACCCCGCGCGTAAATCCCGGGCCGCAAGGCCTGTTCGCCGTGTCCGTAGCCTCGCGGCTGCGCGACTTCCATCTGCAATCGCTGTTGCGGCTGCCGCAACGCGTTGAATTGACGATGTACGAGCCTGACCGCTCGCGGGATTTCAGCAATGACCAGACGACCTCTTCGTGTCGCGTTCGGCGCTCTCTGCGCCCTCGCAACCGTTCTTCTTGCCGCCTCCGATGCCCACGAAGCACCTGCTCAGCAAAAGCGCCCCGCGCCGGTTGATGACGGTGGCATCAAACTCACCGAACGTCAGATCGCCGCGGGAAATTTTGCGATCCGGGAGGTGACCGGAGGAATACTAAGCAAACGCATTGCCGTACCGGGCACCATCGTTCCCAGTGGTGAACGCATTGCCAAGGTCTCCGTCCGGTTGCTCGGCACCGTCGCGGAGGTACGCAAGCGTCTGGGCGATACCGTCAATGAAGGCGAAGTTCTGGCGATCATCGAAAGCCGCGAGGTCGCCGATGCCAAAAGCCAGTATCTCGCCGCGCGCATTGCCTTTGATTTGCAGGAAACGCTGTTCAACCGTTCAAAGAGCCTTTTCGAATCCAAGGTCAGCAGCGAGAACGATTATCTGCGCGCGCGAACCGCGTTCGAGGACATCCGCATCAAGTACGATGTCGCGCGACAGAAGCTTTTTGCACTCGGCCTGACCGGCGACCAGATCGCCGCGTTGCCGCAGCAACCGGTCGAAAGCCTGAGACTGCAGGAGCTACGCGCTCCGATGAGCGGACGGATTGCCGAGCGGCGGGTCGATCTCGGCTCGCTGGTGGGGCGCGAGGGTCAGGAAAGCGAGTTGTTCACGATCGTCGATTCCCGCGTGGTATGGGCCGAACTGGCGCTGTCCGTAACCGATCTTGCCATGGTTCGCGAAGGCCTGCAGATCAGCATCGAAAGCGCAAATTCCGATCCCCTGCCCGCGACCATCATGTTCGTGAGCCCGTTGCTGGACAAGGAAACGCGCCTCGCGCGCGTGGTCGCGTCGGTCGATAATCCTTCGCTGACCCTTCGGCCCGGAATGTTCGTGACCGCGCTTATTCCATCCCAGCAGATTCAAGCTGAGATCGTTGTACCCAAGACCGCCGTTCAGAGTGTCGAAGGCGAGAGCGCCGTCTTCATCAGGACGCCAGAAGGCTTCATGCCCCGCAGGATCGTCACGGGACGCGAAGATGGAAAATCCATCGAAGTCACTTCCGGACTGTCGCGCGGCGAAGCCATCGCCACCATCAACACGTTCGTTCTGAAAGCCGACCTCGGCCGGAACGAAGCCGCTCACGCACATTAGGCGGCCATCATGATCAATCGCATTCTCCAACTGTCCATTCAGCACCGCTGGCTCGTAGTCCTGCTCAGCCTCGGACTTGTGGCGGTGGGCGCATGGTCGCTTGCGCACCTTCCCGTCGATGCAGTGCCCGACATCACCAACAAACAGGTGCAGATCAACACCACGGCGCCCGCGCTGTCGCCGGTGGAGGTCGAAAAGCAAGTCACGTTCCGCATCGAAAATGCCCTTGCGGGCATCGCCGGGCTGCAGACGACACGCTCGCTGTCGCGCAACGGCTTTTCGCAAGTGACTGCGATCTTCGACGAGAAGACCGACATTTACTTCGCGCGTCAGCAGATCAGCGAGCGGCTGAGCGATGTCCGCGCCAGCTTGCCGCCCGGCGCGGAACCGAGACTGGGACCGATCTCGACCGGCCTCGGCGAAATCTACATGTGGACTGTCGCACTCGATCCCAAATTCAGCGACGGAAACTCCGGCTGGCAGAAAAACGGATCATTCCGGACACCGGAAGGCGATCTGCTGAAAACCGATGTTGAACGGGGCGCCTATCTGCGAACCGTGCAGGACTGGATCATCCGCCCGCAGATTAAAACCGTTCCCGGCGTGGCCGGCGTCGATTCCATCGGCGGATATGTCAAAGAATACCAGGTGAAGCCCAATCCGGCGAAGCTGATTTCGCTCGGCCTGTCGTTCGGCGATGTCGTGCGTGCCATCGAAACCAACAATATCAGCCGCGGCGCCAGCACCATCGACCGCAACGGTGAAGGCATCGCGGTGCGCACAGGCGGACGGCTTGAAAAGCTCGCCGACATTGCCGACGTGACGGTCATCACCCGAGGGGGAGTGCCGGTTCGGGTCCGCGATGTCGCGGACGTCTCTATCGGCGGCGAAATCCGCACCGGCAGCGCCAGCCGCGATGGGAGCGAGGTGGTGATCGGCACGGCGTTGATGCTGGTCGGAAGCAACAGCCGCACGGTGTCTGCCGCCGTCGATGCAAGAATGGCTGAGGTCCGCCGCTCGCTTCCCGCAGGCGTCGTCACCGAAACGGTTCTCAACCGAACCCAGCTTGTCGATGCCACGATCAGCACGGTAACGAAAAATCTCAGCGAAGGTGCCCTGCTCGTTATCGCCGTTCTGTTTCTGCTGCTTGGCAACCTCCGTGCCGCTCTTATCACGGCGCTGGTCATCCCGCTCGCGATGCTGATGACCGCAACCGGAATGCTGCAAGGGCGCATCAGCGCCAATTTGATGAGTCTAGGCGCGGTTGATTTCGGCCTGATCGTCGACGGGGCGGTGATCATCACGGAAAACGCGCTGCGCCATCTGGCGGAAAGGCAGAGCGAAACCGGGCGGCCGCTGACGTTGCAGGAACGCCTCGCGACCGTAAGGCAATCCGCCGAAGAAATGATAGGCCCCACTGTTTACGGCCAGGCGATCATCATCCTGGTTTATGTTCCGCTGCTGACGTTTACCGGCGTCGAGGGAAAGATGTTCGAGCCGATGGCTCTCACCGTCATTCTCGCGCTGCTTTCAGCCTTCGTGCTGTCGCTGACGTTCGTGCCCGCCATGATCGCCATTGCGATCACGGGCCGCGTGACGGAGACGGACAATCGCGCCGTGCGCCGCCTCAAGACGTGGTACGCGCCGCTTTTGAGACGCACTATTGATAAGCCGCTCGCGGCCATCGCCATGGGACTGGTGCTGTTTGCCGGTGCACTGTTGCTGTTCTCTCGTCTTGGTCAGGAGTTCATTCCGACGCTGGATGAAAAGAACATCGCCATGCATGCACTCCGGATTCCGAGTACCAGCCTCAATCAGTCGCAGGCGATGCAGCTTGATGTCGAAAAGGCGATCCGTGCGTTTCCTCAGGTCGCTCACGTCTTCTCCAAGACCGGCACCGCTGAAATCGCCGCTGATCCGATGCCGCCGAGTGCGTCTGATACGTTCATCATTCTCAAGCCGCAGGAACAGTGGCCTGATCCAAAGCTGGGCAAAACCGCCCTGCTCGACCAGATCGAGGATGCCGTGCGCGAGTTGCCCGGCAACGCTTACGAGTTCACCCAGCCGATCCAGATGCGGTTCAACGAACTGCTGGCCGGCGTCCGCGGCGATCTCGCCATCAAGGTTTTCGGTGACGACTTCGAACCGCTGCTGCGCAGTGCCGGACAGATCGCCGCGATCCTGAGGACAACCAAGGGCGCGACCGATGTTCGGATCGAACAGGCCAGCGGCCTGTCGGTTCTCGACATCAGCGTTAACAAGGCCGAGATCGCGCGGCGCGGACTGAGCCTCAACATGGTACAGGATGTTATCGGCACCGCCATCGGCGGCCGATCTGCGGGAGCCGTTTTCGAAGGCGACCGCAGTTTCGATATCGTCGTGCGTCTGCCGGAAGATATCCGCGGGGATATCGATGCCCTTAAGAGCCTTCCGGTGTCACTGCCGCTGGCAGGGCCGGCGCCGCTTACCGTGCCGCTGGGCGAACTGGCGTCCTTCAAAATCAGCGAAGGACCGAATCAGATCAGCCGCGAGAACGGCAAGCGCCGAGTTGTCATTACCGCGAACGTTCGGGATCGCGACATCGCATCCGTCGTACATGATGCCCGCGCGCAGATCGAAACGGGCGTCACGCTACCACCCGGCTACTGGTTGTCGTGGGGCGGCCAGTTCGAAAATCTCGCCGCAGCACGACAGAAACTGTCGATCGTGGTTCCGGCCTGCTTTGTTCTGATCTTCCTGCTGTTGATGGGCGCGCTCGGCACCGCACGCGACGCGCTGATCGTGTTCAGTGCCATTCCGCTCGCCCTAACCGGCGGCGTCATCGCACTGTGGCTGCGCGGAATGCCGTTCTCGGTCTCGGCTGCGGTGGGATTCATCGCACTGTCCGGTGTCGCCGTCCTCAATGGTCTTGTGATGCTGACCTACATCAAGCAGTTGATCGTCAGAGGACATGACAAGGCGTCGGCCATCTTCACCGGTGCGCTGACCCGGTTGCGGCCTGTTGCCATGACAGCTTTGGTCGCCTCCCTCGGTTTCGTGCCGATGGCACTGGCGACCGGCACAGGCGCAGAGGTACAGCGGCCGATTGCAACGGTGGTCATCGGCGGATTGATCAGTGCGACACTGCTGACGTTGTTCGTGCTTCCGGCACTTTACGCGTGGTTCGGGCGTGTTCCGGTAAGCGAAGGCGCGGAAACCGAGCCATCGCGGGAGCCACAGCCCTCGCGCGGTTGACAACGATCAGGCCGCGCCGAGATACGCGGCCTTCACTTTCGGATCGGAAAGCAGCGTCGTGCCCGAGCCCTCGAACGCGACTTTGCCGGTTTCGAGAACATAACCGCGATCGGCAATCTCAAGGGCAGCGCTGGCGTTCTGTTCGACCAGCAGGACCGTCACACTCTTGCTTCGCAGAGCGACAATGGCCTCCAGAATCTGATCGACCAATGTTGGTGACAGGCCAAGCGACGGCTCGTCGAGCAACAACAACTTCGGTTTGCCCATCAGCGCCCGCCCGATCGCAAGCATCTGCTGCTGACCGCCGGACAGCCCGCCCGCGAGTTGATGACGCTTTTCGGCGAGAACGGGAAACATCTCGAAGACGAGATCCCGGTCGCTATCGATTTCCTTGTCGCGCCGCATGTAGGCGCCAAGACGCAGATTGTCCTGAACGGTCAGCGGTCCGAATACCTGCCGCCCTTCCGGCGACTGAGTCATACCCCGCTGCACCCGCCGATGCGGTGGCAATCGATCAATGCGCTCGCCCAGGAACGTGATTTCGCCCCCGGTGATCGGCTGCACGCCGGACAATGCACGCAGCAGCGTGGTCTTGCCCGCGCCGTTCGATCCGATCAGGGCCACGACCTCGCCTGCGCGCACGCTGAGATTGACGCCGTGCAGCACTTCGATGCGTCCATAGGCGCTGCGCAGATTGACGACCTCAAGCACGGGCCGCCTCCCTCGCACCATGCTTGCCGAGATAGGCCTCCAGCACCGCCGGATTGTCACGCACCTCACGCGGCTTGCCTTCGGCAATCGGCTTCCCGCGGTTAAGGACGAGGATGTGATCGGAAATCTTCATCACCAGCTTCATGTCGTGCTCGACCAGAACAACCGCGATCCCCTTGGCTGCGACACGGCGGATCAGTTCATCGATCTCTTCGGTTTCCACAGCATTGCAGCCGGCGGCGGGCTCATCGAGCAGCAACACGCGCGGTTCTGCCGCCAGCGCACGGGCGATTTCGAGACGTTTGCAGGCCCCATAGGACAGCGAGCCCGCGGAAACATCCGCGCTGCCTTTCAAACCGACACCATCCAGCAACGCCAGCGCAGCTTCGCGCGTTTCGCTGTTCTGCCGGGTTACCGAGGGCAACCGAAACATGTCCGCGAGCAGATTGCAGCGTTCACGCAGATGGCGGCCGACCATGACGTTCTCCGCCGCGGTCATGCGCTGGAATATCTGCAGGTTCTGGAAAGTCCGCGACAGGCCGCGCGCCGCCAGTTTGTCCGGCGTTAACCCGGTCACGTCCTCGCCGGACAGTTCGATCCGGCCCTGATCGCGCTCGTACACACCGGAGACGATGTTGAACAGCGTCGTCTTGCCTGCGCCGTTCGGTCCGATGATGGAAAGAATCTGCCCCGGACTGACCTCGAAGCTCACGCCGTCGATAGCCTTAATGCCTCCGAACGAAATTCCGATATCTTTTGCGGCAAGGATGGTCATGCCTGCGATCTCTTGGCCAGGATACGGGACAGCGTTGGAACGATGCCTTCGCGCATAAAGATCATCGAAACGATGATGATGAAGCCGAGGAGCAGGTGTTCATATTCCTGAAACACAGTGAGGACCTGCGGCAGCGTGATCAGCACGGCGGCACCGACAATGGCACCGACAACCGAGCCAAGACCGCCCAGCACCACCATGGTCACCATTTCCACCGAATGAAGAAAGCCGGCCTGATCGGGATTGATGAAACCATTCATCAGCGCCAGAACCGATCCGGCGACGGACGCATAGGCGGCCGCAATCACGAATGCCTGCAGCTTGAACCGCGCCACATTGATGCCTGCAACCCGCGCGGCGACCTCGCTGTCGTGCAGCGCGCGGAAGGCGCGTCCCGTCGGTGTGTTGTAGAGATTGAGCGCAAGCCATGTGCCGAGCCACAACAGTCCGCCTGAAATCCAGTACCAGGTGTCCGATCCGCTGACGCGCCAGCCGAACAGCGTCAGCTTCGCGACGGGCATACCGTCCGGCCCGCCGGTCCAGCGGCTTTCGGTCGTGATGACCAGCGCAACCAGTACGCCAAGACCGAGTGTTGCGATGGCGAGATAATGCCCCTTCAGCTTCAGGATTGGACGGCCGACGAGATAGGCCAGCACCGACGATATCGCGCACCCGATCAGCAGCGCCGCCCACGGCGGGATTCCGAAATGGGCGGGACCGATGGCGACCGCATAGGCGCCGATCCCGAAGAACCCGGCATGACCGAGGCTCACCTGCCCCGCATTGCCCATCAGAACATTAAGACCGATAGCCGCGAGCGCAGACACCCACACCAGAGATGCCACGCGGAAGTAATAGCTCGATGGAAAGACCAGCGGCAGCACGGCGACGATCACGGCGAGTGTGATCAGGATCAGGTAGCGATTGTCGACCTTCTGCAGCACCGCTCAGACCCTTTCCACGGTCCGGCGGCCAAACAGGCCCTGCGGCATGGCAAACAGCACCAGCAGGATGACGATGAAGGCAAACGCATCCTTGTAGGTCGAACTGATGTAACCGACGCCGAGCGCCTCAAGAAGGCCGAGGATCAGGCCGCCTGCCACTGCGCCCAATGGATTGCCCATGCCCCCAAGCATCGCGGCGGCAAACCCCTTCAGCGCCAGCATCGTGCCGACATCGTAGCTCGTCAGCGTAATCGGCGTGATCAGAACACCCGCGACGGCGCCGATGGCTGCCGATCCGCCGAAGGCCAGCGCCATGACGGTTGCGGTGTTGATACCGACGAGGCGTGCAGCCAGCTTGTTTGCGGCGGTCGCCAGCACCGCTTTGCCGATGACCGTACGTTCCAGGAATATATAGAGCAGGATCACGATGACCGCCGTGCCGCCGAGGACCCAGAAGCTCTGCGGCTGGATCGCCGCCCCCAGGAGATTCACCGGCGTATCGCCGGAAATGCTGGGCAGCTTGTGAAACTGCTTGTCGAACAGGATCTGCGCCGCACCGCGCAGCAGGATCGACGCGCCGATGGTGATAATAATGAGCGTCACCGGAGATGCATCGCGCGCGGGCTCGATGGCGAGCCAGTACAGCAAGAGTCCGACGACGATGGAGACGACAACGGCAAGCAGCGCCGCCAGCGGAAGCGGAACGCCTGCGGCTGTGGCGAACACCGTCACCATGCCGCCAAGCATGACGAATTCGCCCTGCGCGAAATTCACGACATCCGACGCATTGTAGACCAGCGTGAAACCGAGCGCGACCAGCGCATAGACCGCGCCCACGGTCAGTCCGGAAACAAGAAACTGGACAAACTCGGGCATTCCGGCTCCACGAACGTGATGGCAGCCAGCGGCTGCGGTTCCGGCAAAATTGATTGTTCAAACTGAGAGGTCATGCTTCCGGACGGAGCGAGCCGCGCCGTCCGGAAGCATCGTGTATCGCGCGCCGTTATGTTCCCGGAGCGACCAGCGTCCAGTCGCCGCCCTTGATCTGAAGCATACGGAACGCCGACAGATCGAGACCGAGGTGATCGGTCGGTGACATATTCACAATGCCGCCAGTGCCGACGAAGCCCTTGGTCTTTTCGATCTCGTCGCGAACCTTCTTCGGATCGGTCGAGTTGGCGCGCTTCATGGCTTCGACAAGGATCATCAGGCCGTCATAGGCATGGCCGCCGAAGGTCGAGACCGGGCTCTTCGCGGTGTCCTCATAGGTCTTTTTGTAATCGACCACGACCTTCTTCTGTGGATCGTTGTCCGGCAGCTTGTCACCGACCAGCAACGCTGCCGCCGGAAGACGGATACCTTCCGCAGCAGGGCCTGCGAGTTCGATGAAGCTCTTCGAGGCCACACCATGGCTCTGATAGAGCGGCGTCGCAGTCATGCCGAGCTGGGCATAGTTGCGGGTAACGATCGCAGGCCCCTGCCCGAATCCCGGATTGACGATGGCCTGCACGCCGGGGGTGTTCTTGATCTTGGTGAGCTGGCCGGTCATGTCGCTATCGCGCGGACCGTAGCTCTCCTCGGTGATGATCTTGATGTCGTAGTTCGGCGCGACCTTGGTGCACTGCGCCTTCATCGACGCGCCGAAGCCGTCGGTGCCTGAGATCATCGCGATGTTGGTCAGCTTGCGCTGCTTCAGGTTTTCGAAGATCTTTTCGCACGCCATCTTGTCGGTGTGCGGGGTCTTGAAGGTGTACTTGCGGACCGGGTCGATGATTTCAACTGCGCCGCCGAACGAAATGAACGGAATCTGCGCTTCCTCGAACACCGGGATCATCGCCATGGTGGTGCCGGTGGTCGAACCGCCCGCCATCGCCACAACCTTGTCGTCTTCGATCAGGCGGGTCGCGAAGGTGCGCGCCTTGTTGGCATCGCCGCCATCGTCATAGACAACGAGTTCGATCTTCTTGCCGTTGACGCCGCCTGCCGCGTTGATCTTGTCGAAATACATCCGCAACGTCTTGTCCTCAGGCTCGCCGAGGAACGATGCCGGACCCGTTACCGAGAGAACGGAACCGATCTTGATGGTCTGCTGCGCAAGCGCGGAACCGCTGAACGCCATTCCGGCAGCCAACACGAATCCCAATGCTGATGTGGATTTCACCGTTTCGTCCCTCCCTGATGATGGGCGCCTGATTTTTGGAGGCTTGCCCGTTTCGTTTCCAACACAGACTGACAATAGTTTCAAGTGCAACCATTATCAGCTCTGGTGAACAATATAATTGACCGAACGGTTGGTCAATAGTAAGTTGCTCGCAATGGCCGCGACAAACAGGCCGATTGGGAGGACGCAGTGGACAAGGATCTGGTCCTGACCGACATCCGCGATGGATATCGCGTCATCACGCTCAACAGGCCTGACAGTCTGAACTCGTTCAATCGGAGCCTCCATGCTGCGATGAATGCAGCGCTGGATGAAGCGGAAACAGACAAGACATGTCGCGCGCTGATCCTGACAGGCGCTGGACGCGGGTTCTGTGCCGGACAGGATCTGTCCGAAGTCGAGTTCGTTCCCGGCCAGAAGCCCGATCTCTCGGTGACGCTGGAGCAGAACTACAACCCTCTTATTCGCCGAATGCGGAAGATGCCGCTCCCCATCATCTGCGCAGTAAATGGTGTGGCCGCCGGCGGCGGCGCGAACGTCGCCTTTGCCTGCGATATCGTGCTGGCCGCACGTTCTGCGAAATTCATTCAAGCATTCTCGAAAATCGCGCTTGTTCCTGACTGCGGCGGCACCTGGTTCCTCCCGCGCCTCGCCGGGAGTGCCCGCGCACGCGCTCTAGCGATGCTGGCCGAGCCGATCTCCGCAGAACAGGCAGAAGCATGGGGCATGATCTGGAAAGTCGTCGACGATGCAGGCCTGATGGCGGAAGCGAACAAGCTTGCCGCGCATCTTGCCAAACAGCCGACCGGTGCCCTCGCCCTCACCAAGCAGGCACTCGATGCATCCGAAACGAATACACTCGACCAGCAACTCGATCTCGAGCGCGACCTTCAAGGCATGGCGGGACGTGGACCTGACTTCGCGGAGGGCGTGAGTGCCTTTCTCGAAAAGCGCGCACCGCGCTTTGCAGGAGGCCTGTGATGGATGCGTCTGCGTCAGCCAGCAAGGATGCGCAGGCCGTCGCGCAAGCCTGTGCCGACAAGATGTGGCAGGACGACCGGGCCAGCAAGGGCCTCGGCATGACGCTGCAGCGGGTCGCGCCGGGTGAAGCTGTCCTTTCAATGATTGTCCGCAAGGACATGACCAATGGCCATGGCATCTGCCACGGCGGCTTCATGTTCACCCTCGCCGACTCCACGTTCGCGTTTGCGTGCAACACCTATGACCAGCGTACCGTCGCGCAGCAATGCGCCGTGACGTTTCTCGCCGCGGTCCCCGAAGGTGAAACACTGACGGCCCATGCCGTGGAACGCCATCGCGCGGGGCGCGGCGGGATTTACGACGTCACTGTCCGCGACAGCAGCAACAAAGTGGTTGCCGAGTTTCGCGGACACTCACGAACGATATCGGGCCGGTTGCTCGACGAGCATCAGCACGACAACAGTTAAAATTGGGAGAGAGACCCTTGCTCCAGATTCCGCTTCGCAAGCTCGACCGGCTGAAACCCGAACCCGCGGAGCTCGACCGTTACGAGATTGCGTCCCGCGAGGACATCCGCATTCTCCAGCGCGAGCGTCTCGCATGGTCGCTGCGGCACGCTTATGACAACGTCCCGCACTATCGCGCGAAGTTCGACGCAGCCGGCGTACATCCCGACCAGTTCAAGGATCTGCCTGATCTGGCCAAGTTTCCCTTCACGCTGAAGACCGACCTGCGCGACAACTATCCCTTCGGCATGTTTGCCGTGCCGGAATCGAAGGTTGCGCGCATTCACGCGTCATCCGGCACGACAGGCAAACCGACCGTCGTCGGCTATACCAAACGCGACATCGAAACATGGAGCGACGTGGTCGCACGCTCGATCCGCGCTGCGGGCGGCCGTCCCGGCATGAAGGTGCATATCGCCTATGGCTACGGACTGTTCACCGGCGGCCTTGGCGCGCATTATGGCGCCGAGCGGCTCGGCTGCACCGTCATTCCGATTTCTGGCGGCATGACCGAACGTCAGGTTCAGCTCATCAATGACTTCAAGCCTGAAATCATCATGGTGACGCCCTCGTACATGCTGGCGATCCTTGATGAATTCAAAAAGCAGGGTCTCGATCCGCGCAAATCTTCGTTGCGGGTCGGTATCTTCGGTGCCGAACCATGGACCAATGCGATGCGCGAGGAGATCGAGGAAGCCTTCGACCTGCACGCCGTTGATATTTACGGGCTGTCCGAAGTCATGGGTCCGGGCGTCGCCAATGAATGCGTGGAAACCAAGGATGGCCTGCACATCTGGGAGGACCATTTCTATCCCGAGGTCATCAACCCTGCGACCGGCGAAGTGCTGCCCGATGGCGAGAAAGGCGAACTCGTCTTCACCTCGCTGACCAAGGAAGCCATGCCCGTGATCCGCTATCGCACCCGCGACCTGACGCGGCTTTTGCCAGGCACGGCGCGCTCGATGCGCCGCATGGAGAAAGTCACGGGGCGTTCGGATGACATGATGATCATCCGCGGCGTGAACGTGTTTCCCACGCAGATCGAGGAAAAGCTGCTCACCATCCACGACCTCTCCCTGCACTACCAGCTTGTGCTCACCCGCGACGGCCGCATGGACAATATGGAAATCCAGGTGGAAGCACGGCCGGATGCCAGCTTCCCGGCGCGGGAGGCCGCCGCGAGACAACTGGTGCAATCGGTGAAGGACACCATCGGCATCACAGCCGCTGTCACGGTGCTCGATCCCGGCAGCATCGAACGTTCCGTCGGCAAGGCCAAGCGCATTATCGACCGTCGCCCTAAGGAACAGCACTAATATGGCCCGCAAGCGCGCCAACGATTACGACGACAAGCGACAGGCGATCCTCGATCGCTCGGCTGTGCTTTTCTCCGCGCACGGCTATGACCGAGCGTCGATGAACAAGATCGCCGAAGCCTGCGGCGTGTCGAAGGCGAACCTCTATCACTACTACAAGGACAAGGAGGGCCTGCTCTTTGACGTCATCCGCTTCCATCTCAAGGAACTTCTGGATGTTGTCGAGGCTGCCGACAATCCCGAGGCACCACCCGAGACGCGGCTGCACGATCTGATCGCGGCGCTGCTCGAGGCCTATCGCGATGCGGATTCCCAGCACAACGTGCAGATCAGCAGCATGCGCTTCCTGCCGAAAGAGCGGCAGGCCGAGCTGAAAGGCATGGAGCGTGAGCTTGTCACAACCTTCTCTGCCGCCGTGGCAGGTGTTGCGCCCCATCTCAAAGGCACCAAGATGTTGACCCCGGTGACCATGTCGCTGTTCGGCATGGTCAACTGGCATTATCTCTGGTTCAAAAACAACGGCTCGGTTACCCGTGCCGAATATGCGGATCTCGTGACCCGGCTGATCTCCGACGGCACCCGCAGCGTGCTCAAGACACCTGCCAAAACCGCCCCTCCCGCAAAGACGAAGCGAACCGCCGCCGCTGAATAGGCTCATTGTCCACCCGGTGCTGTCGCACCCAACATCAAAGTGATCCCATGAAACTCGACAGCTACGTCAACGGACAATGGATCGTCCCAAACGGTGATTTCACCGAAGTGCGCAGCGCGGTGACAGGCGATGTTGTCGCCGAGGCGATGAGCGGCGGGCTGGATATGCGCGGCATCCTCGCCTACGCGCGTAACACCGGCGGCAGGAATCTGCGGCGACTGTCCTTTCATCAGCGCGCCGACTTGCTGAAAAAGCTGGCGCAGTATCTCACCGAGCGGAAGGACCAGCTCTACAAACTGTCGTTCCAGACCGGGGCGACGCGCACGGACAACTTCATCGATGTCGACGGCGGCATCGGCACACTGTTCGTCTACGCGGGAAAAGGCCGACGCGAATTGCCGAATTCCACCTTCCTGCTGGATGGCGCGGTCGAGCCAATGGGCAAGGCCGGTACGTTCGCGGGACAGCACATCATGACCTCGCTGCAGGGCGTTGCGGTTCATATCAACGCCTTCAACTTCCCATGCTGGGGTCTGCTTGAGAAGCTGGCGCCCGCCCTACTCGCCGGTGTTCCTGTCGTATCGAAACCGGCGACCGTCACATCCTACGTCGCCCATGCGCTCGCGCGCATGATCGCTGAATCCGGAATTCTTCCCGAAGGTGCGTTCCAATTCATCGTCGGCTCAACGGGAGACCTGTTCGATCATCTCACCTGCCAGGATGTCGTCTCGTTCACCGGCTCCGCCGAAACGTCTGAAAAGCTCCAACGACATCCGGTGATCGCGCGCGAGGCCGTGCGTTTCGTTGCCGAGCGGGACTCGCTCAATGCGGCAATCCTTGCGCCGGACTCGGGCCCCGGCACGCCCGAGTTCGATCTGTTCATCAAGGAAGTCGCCAAGGAAATGACGGTCAAGGCCGGGCAGAAATGCACGGCGATCCGCCGGGTGCTGACACCAACCGCCTACGTCGAGCCCGTGATCGACGCGCTGCGCGAGCGGCTGAACAAGGTCGTGATCGGAAACCCCGAGCAGGATAACGTGCGCATGGGTCCGGTTGTCGGCCTCGACCAGCGCCGCGATGTGCTGAACCACGTCAAGGCATTGCGCACGGAGGCCCAGCTTGTGGCCGGCGATCCCGATAACTTCGACATCGAGGGTGCCGATGTCGTTCGCGGCGCGTTCGTTCCGCCGATCCTGCTGCATTGTGCGAATCCGATTCAAGCCACCAAGGTGCATTCGGTCGAGGCATTCGGCCCCGTCAGTACGGTGATGGGCTACAGCGATCTGGACGAAGCCGTCACGCTGACCAATCGTGGCGGCGGCAGCCTCGTGGCGTCGGTGTATACGCATGACCCCAAGGTCGCGTCCGATCTCGTGTTTGGCGTCAGCAGTTTTCATGGACGGCTTGTGCTGATCGATCGCGACTGCGCCAAGGAACAGACTGGCCATGGCTCGCCGATGCCGCAGATGGTCCATGGCGGCCCCGGCCGCGCGGGCGGCGGCGAAGAACTCGGCGGCGTGCGCAGCGTGCATCACTATATGCAGCGCACCGCGCTTCAGGGCTCGCCGCGTATGCTGACCGGCGTGACCGGAAGCTGGACCAGGAATGCACCCATCATCGAAAAAGACCGGCACCCCTTCCGGTTTCATTTCGAAGACCTCGACGTGGGGCAAACCTTCTATTCGAAAGAACGCACCATCACGCTGGAAGATATCGAGCATTTCGCGCATTTCACCGGCGACACGTTCTACGCCCACATGGACGAGGAAGCGACCAAGGGTCATCCTTTCTTCCCCGGCCGCGTTGCACATGGCTACCTGCTGCTGTCATTTGCCGCGGGCCTGTTCGTCGATCCCGATCCGGGTCCGGTGCTGGCGAACTACGGCCTCGACTCACTGCGCTTCATCAAACCGATCCAGCCGGGCGAGACAATCAAGGTCAGGCTCACCGCGAAAGACAAGTCGCCGCGCAACAAGCAATATGGCGAAGTGCGCTGGGATGTCGAAATCCTGACCGACAAGGACGAGTCTGCCGCGACCTACGAACTTCTCACCATGAATGCGGTCCGGCCAGCGGCCTGATCAAAAAGAACCACAGGGAGAAAACCATGATTCTCGTCACCGTGATGTATCCAGCCGGCGAAGCCTTCGACACCGACTATTATCTCAAGACGCACATGCCGCTGGTGAAGGATCGTTGGGGGCCGCTCGGGCTCAAGAGCGCGCAGGCGATCAAGGGCGTCGCAAAGCCCGATGGCAGCGCGCCGGACTACCAGATGATAGCACTGATGACATTCGGCTCGATGGACGATTTCAAGGCCGCCGGCAAAGCGCACGGCAAGGAAATCTTCGCCGACATTCCGAATTTCACCAAGGCGCAGTCTGTGGTGCAAATCAACGATATCGTGTTCTAGGTCGCGTCAATCGCGTGCCGGAAATGATGCAGCATACCGGGGGACAGAACACTCCTGATCCGGCCTCGGACGGGGATGCGGAAATTGCGCGTTCCTTCTCGCTGAAGGATCTCCCCGGCGCGTTCTATGACGATCCCTACCCGACCTATCGCGCGCTGCAATCCGCCGATCCAATCCATCGGATGCCGGATGGATCGCTGTTTCTGACACGGCACCGTGATCTGGAAGCCATCTACAAGGATACGGCGCGCTTCAGCTCCGACAAGAAGGTCGAGTTCGGACCGAAATACGGCACTGACTCCCTGTTGTTTCAACACCATACCACAAGCCTGGTCTTCAACGATCCGCCGCTGCATACGCGGGTGCGCCGCCTGATCGCGGGCGCGCTCAATCCCCGCGCGATTTCCGAAATGGAGCCGGGACTGATCGCGCTTGTGGATCGGCTGCTGGATGACATGCAGGCCCGTGGCAGCGCCGACCTCATCGAAGACTTCGCCTCGGCGATTCCCGTCGAAGTCATCGGCAATCTGCTCGCTGTACCTCACAAGGATCGCGAGCCGTTGCGCGGCTGGTCGCTCGCCATTCTCGGCGCGCTGGAGCCGTTCCTAAGCGAGGAGGTCCAGGCTCGCGGCGAACTGGCCGTCGGAGAATTTCTCGACTATCTTCGCCAACTCGTCGCGGATCGCCGCGCGCGTCCCGGCAATGCCGAACATGACGTGCTGACGCGCCTGATCGCTGGCGAGGCCGGCGGGGAGAAGCTTAGCGAGATCGAACTGCTGCAGAATTGTATTTTCATCCTGAATGCAGGGCACGAAACCACCACAAACCTGATCGGTAACGGGCTTGAACTCCTGCTCCGTTTTCCCGACCAGCGGCAGCGCCTGATCGATGACCCCGCGCTGATCAAAACCGCTGTTGAGGAGTTCCTGCGTTTCGAGAGTTCAAATCAGCTCGGCAATCGCCGCGTGGTTCAGGACACCGAGATCGAGGGCGTGGCTCTCCCGGCGGGCTCGTTGATCACGCTCTGCATCGGCGCGGCGAACCGCGATCCGGAGGTATTTGCCCAGCCGGAACGCCTTGACATTACCCGCGCCCCGAACCGGCATCTGGCCTTTGCGTCCGGCGCGCATGCCTGCGTCGGCCTGACCCTCGCCCGCCTAGAAGGCCGCATCGCCATTGGGCGGTTTCTCGCGCGCTTTCCAAACTATGCTGCCAGCGGCCCGGCCCATCGCGCAAGGCGCGTGCGCTTTCGCGGATTCACAACGCTTCCCGTCACGCTCGCCTAATTATTCCAGATCAGGAAATCAGATGACCACGTTCGACAAGACCGCCGCCCTTGAACTTTTGAAATCGGCGCCCGCGCCATGGGTGCAGGATCTCGATTTGTCCGTTGAAAGCGTCGCGGCCGATGGCGCTGTCCTGCGGATGCGCTTCTCGGACAAGCTGTGCCGCGACAACGGCGTGGTGTGCGGACAGGCGCTGATGAGCTTTGCCGACACCGCGATGATCCTTGCCGTCGCCTCGGCAGCAGGCGGGTATTTCCCCATGACCACCGTGGATCAAACCGTCCACTTCATGCGTCCGGCGATGCGCGCCGATGTTCTCGCCGAAGCGCGTGTCGTTCGGCTCGGCAAGACCATGGCCTATGGCAGCATTACGCTGCGAACGGATGGCGACGAGCGGCCCGTCGCCATGGCGCAAACCGCCTACGCCCTGCTCCGCGACGCCAAATAATTATTCAAGTAATTATAACGATAGCTACATCTGGTCGTAATCGACGACGAGACGTGACGAGACCGGATGCGCCTGACAGGTGAGAACGAAACCGGCTTCCAGTTCCCACGGCTCCAGTGAATAGTTCACGTCCATCGTCACTTCGCCTTCGACAACCTTGGCGCGGCATGTCGAGCACATGCCGCCCTTGCAGGCATAAGGCAAATCCATGCCCGCGCGCAGAGCGGCGTCGAGAACGACCTCGCCTTCGGCGATCGGCACATCCTTGCGCTTGCCGTCAACGATCAGTGATGCAACCGCCTTCGGCGGCGCTTCCGGCGCAACCTGAACCTTGGGGCGCGGCTTTCCGCCGAACTCCGAGACGAAACGCTCAACATGAACGCGTTCGGCCGGAATGCCCATGTCGATGCAAGTCTTCTCGATGTCCTCGCTCATCGCGACCGGGCCGCAGACGAAGACATGATCGACCGCGGCGGCAGGCACCATCGCGCGCAGCAGCACTTCGACCTTCTCGCGATCGAGACGCCCGTAAAGGATCGGCAAGTCCTGTTCTTCCTGCGACAGCACATGGAACACCGATAGACGGCCCATGAAACGGTCTTTCAATTCTTCCAGCGCCTCGCGGAACAGAATGCCGTTGGTCGCGCGGTTACCGTAGAACAGGAAGAAACGGCTGTTCGGCTCCCGCGCAAGAATGCCGCGCACAATCGACATGATTGGCGTGATGCCTGACCCGGCAGCGAAACCGATATGAATGCGCGCCTGATCCGGCACATGAGCGACACCGAAGCGGCCGGTCGGTGTCATGACATCCAGCTCATCACCGGACTTCAGTTCTTCCAGCGCCCAGCTTGAGAACGCGCCGCCATCGACCTTCTTGACGGCAATGCGCAGTTCATGATCGTCCGGACTCGAACAAATCGAATAAGAGCGCCGTACTTCTTCACCATCCATGGTGGTGCGCAGCGTCAGGTACTGCCCCGGCGCAAAGGCATAGTCCTTGGCCAGTTCACCAGGAATGGCGAACGTCATCGACACCGCATCGGCGGTTTCGCGCTTCAGGTCGGCGACAGCCAGACGATGAAACTTTGGAACATGCGACATGACAACCTGCTCTGCTTTGTGACGACCAAATTGAGTCTCTCGTCATTGCGAGGAGCGCAGCAACGAAGCAATCCATTTATCCTCCGCTATGGATTGCTTCGCTTCGCTCGCAATGACAAGAAAGCTAATGGCATTTGAAATAATCGAACGGCTCGTGGCAGCTCTTGCAGCGCCACAGCGCCTTGCAGGACGTTGACCCGAATTCGGACAGCACCTCGGTGTCCACCGATCCGCACTGCGGGCACGCGACCTGCTGCTCGCCAAACAGCGCGCGGCGTCCGCCCCCGGCCTGCGGCGGCGCAATGCCGTATTCCCTCAGCTTCTGGCGGCCCTGCTCGCTCATCCAGTCCGTGGTCCAGGCCGGCGACAATACGGTACGGATTTTCGGATTGCGGATGCCTTCGCGTTCCAGCGCCAGTTCGATTTCCAGTGCAATCATGTTCATCGCGGGACAGCCGGAATAGGTCGGCGTGATCGCGACTTCGACTCCGTTATCGGTCACCGTGACCTCACGCAGCACGCCAAGATCCGCGATGGTCAAAACCGGGATTTCCGGATCGACCACCTGCGCCGCCGCATTCCATGCGGTCTGGCGAAGATCACGTGTGTTGGCGTTGCCAGTTACCATGTCGCGTTCGGGAAGGTTCGCTGCATCGATTGCAGTTCGCTGAGCAGATGCCCGAGATGTTCGGTGTGGCTGCCGGAACGTCCGCCCTTCTGCATCCAGTCATTCGCCGGACGTTTCAGCGTAGCCACGCCGAGAACATTGGAAACGGTATCGGTCCAGATGCCGCGCAGCGCTTCGGGATCAACCGCAATGCCGGATGCGATCAATTCCGCGTCGCTCTGGTCGGCGTGGAACAGTTCGCCGGTAAACGCCCAGAGATCGTCAATGGCGCTTTGCGCGCGGCGATGGCTTTCGGCGGTGCCGTCGCCGAGACGGATCATCCATTCCGAGGTGTGGCGCAGATGATAGGCGCTTTCCTTCTCGGACTTGGCGGCGATCGCCGCCAGCGTTGCGTCCTTGGACCTCATCATGGCGCGCCAATACGGATCGGCGAATGCCGAATAGAAGAACTGCCGCACGATGGTGCGTGCGAAATCGCCGTTCGGCTGCTCGACCAGCAGCAGATTGCGGTACTGGCGGACGTCGCGCAGATAAGCGAGCTTGTCCTCGTCGTTGCCCGCGTCTTCAACCTTGGCTGCGTAAGTGTAGAGTTCGCGCGCCTGCCCGATCAGGTCGAGACCCATATTAGCGAGCGCCATGTCCTCTTCCAGCATCGGTGCATGACCGCACCATTCCGACACACGATGTCCGAGGATCAGCGCATCGTCGGCGCGTCGGAGTGCGTAGAGAACAAGCGGGCTCTCGGTGACATTGATAGAGGGCGTTGCCATGTTCAATACTCGCGATGTCATTCCGGGATGCGCCTCTTGGCGCAGGCCCGGAATCCATGCGCTCTAATAGTTATAGATTCCGGGTTCGCTCGTTACACTCGCGCCCCGGAATGACGAGAGAATGCTCGCTACATATGGCCGACTTCTTCCGGCACGTCGTAAAATGTCGGGTGGCGATAGATCTTCGACATTGCCGGTTCGAACATCATGCCCTTTTCGGAGGGATCGGACGCAATGATCGCATTCGACGGCACGATCCAGATCGAAAGCCCCTCGCCGCGCCGGGTGTAGATATCGCGCGCGGCCTGAAGCGCCAGCGTAGCGTCGGCCGCGTGAAGCGAGCCGACATGCTTGTGCGCAAGGCCGTTACGGCTGCGGATGAAAACTTCCCAAAGCTGCGTATTCTGAGTTGTCATGGCCGCCTCCTTACGCTGCCGCCGCAGCGGTGCTGCGGGCCTGCTGTTTTGCGGCATAGGCCGCCGCGGCTTCACGAACCCAGGCCCCCTCGTCATGCGCTTTGCGGCGCGCGGCCATGCGATCACGGTTGCACGGACCATTGCCCGCCAGCACCTGCTTGAATTCGTCCCAGTCGATCGCGCCATACTCCCAGTGCTTCGTCTCCTCGTTAAATTTGAGGTCGGCATCGGGAATGGTCAGACCGAGATAGTGCGCCTGCGGCACGGTCGCATCGATGAACTTCTGGCGCAGATCGTCGTTCGAGAAGCGCTTGATCTTCCAGGCCGTCGACTGATCGCTGTGCTGGCTTTGACTGTCCGGCGGACCGAACATCATCAGGCACGGCCACCACCAGCGGTTCAGCGCATCCTGCGCCATCGCCTTCTGCTCCTCGGTGCCGCGCGACAGCGTGAGCATGATTTCGTAGCCCTGACGCTGATGGAACGACTCTTCCTTGCAGACGCGGATCATCGCGCGCGCATACGGACCATAGGAGCAACGGCACAGCGGGATCTGGTTCATGATCGCCGCGCCGTCCACCAGCCAGCCGATCGCGCCGATATCGGCCCAGGTCGGGGTCGGATAGTTGAAGATGGAGGAATACTTCGCTTTGCCGCTCAGCATCGCGTCATAAAGTTCTTCGCGCGACGAACCGAGAGTTTCAGCTGCGGCGTAGAGATACAGGCCGTGGCCGCACTCGTCCTGAACCTTGGCGAGCAACGCGGCCTTGCGACGCAGCGTTGGGGCGCGGGTGATCCAGTTACCTTCCGGCAGCATCCCGACGATTTCCGAATGGGCGTGCTGCGAAATCTGCCGCGTCAGCGTCTTGCGATAAGCCGCCGGCATCCAGTTATTGGCCTCGATGCGATCATCGGCATCAATGCGCGCCTGAAAATGCGCCGCGCGCTGCGCGTCCTCGACATGAACGACTTCGGCTTCAGATGTATTGAGGGCTTGGGTGTACATCGCCGTTTCCTCCCGGGAGACGACAACGAATATATAACAAGAATATCTCTAAGCAAGTTATTTTTGTAACATATTGCGTTGCACGTCCGAGAACCGCCCCGCGAGTTCCGGCCCCGGCGGCTGCAGGCGGCCGGTGGCGCTTTCCCCATGCGTATCGAGCCAGGATTCGGAGGCCGGCAGAAGCGCCTGATAGAGACTGGCGCAGAACTTCCGCGCCTCCAGGGCGGGCCATGCCGGCGGCAAAAGCGATGCGGGAAGCAGCGGATCGCGCAAAATCACCCGCCGGTAATGGTGGATCAAAAGCACGCGTGCGAGGATGGCATCTGCGGACGCGATATCGTTGGCAGCGCGGACCCAATCCTCCAGCGGCGCGAAGGTTTTCATGAATTCGCGATAGGACTCGGCAGTCCGCTCCAGCGACCAGCTCGCCTCGACCAATCGCCGTCCCTCTGCGTCATCAGCCGAAACCTCGAGCCGGATCGCGCCTTTTGCAATGGATGGCGTGGGCACATTGGATGGCGCCACCCACACACCCGGCACAGGGCTGCCAAAACCGGCCTCTGTCAGCGCCGCCCGCGAGGCGTCGCGATCCGCACCATTGCCGATCAGGAGAAGCTCGAAGCGTCCTGCCCAGTCCGACGGATGCGGGTTGTAGACGTGCTCGACGGCAGCCTCGAACCGCTCACGGCCACGCTTGGCGAGTTTGTAGAAACTCTTGCGGCCCGACTTATCGCGATCGAGCCAGCCGTCGGCGGCAAGGCGCGACACTGCGGTGCGGACCACGCCGCCATCCGTTCCAAGCATGTCCAAAAACTGCAGCAGCGTGCCAAGCCAGACTGATCCGCCGCGCGGGAGAATCGCGTCGCCGTAGAAGGTGATGATGAGGGAGCCGGTGCGCGAAGGCTCGCGCTTGAAACGGCTGACAATGCGGGAAAGAGGATGGGGACTCATAGGTCCGCAGCATAGTGCATTCCGCTACGGCGGCGAGCCCTGGATGTCACCTTTGCCTACTCGGCCCCAAAAGAACGAATCTAAAGTGACTTAGCGATCATCCTAAACTTAACAGACAAAGAACTTCATCTATCACTTGAACTAAAGCTGAGCATCAGCATCCGTCCTTGCGGCACGCAAGACGGCTAGTTCGATGCCCGCCGAACCACGGACGTCGGTCAGATATTGAGCTGCCAGACCAGCAGGACCACGCCCAGAGCCGCAGACGCGCTCAGCGCCCATCCGGCAACGTAGGCGGCCTCTTCCAATCCGGGAGTGCCGATATGGTCCTCGGGATTTACGTGGATCTGGTACGAACGATCAGCCATCGCAGCCTCCAACTGAGCCTCCCTGAAGCGACAACGGCAAGGCACGGCGACGGGTTCCGCGAGATCGCAGAATTCACATCGGAATTGAAAAGGGATTTAGGTGGCGCTCCCTAGCGGAATCGAACCGCTCTCTCCACCGTGAAAGGGTGGCGTCCTAACCGATAGACGAAGGGAGCATTAATCGCACAAAACCAACAGGTTAGCAGTGTTGGGGCGAGCGTCGAACCGCAATTCCTCGAGGCAATTTGGCCGACGCGGGGGAACGTATAAAGGCGTTTCGCGGCTGCGGCAAGCCGCGAGATACCCCTGCTTGAGCGCTCCACGCAACTTCATGCACACTCCCCGGACCTGCGCCCGCAGTGGGCCAGAACGCCGGAGCGCCATGCATGACCCGCAAGCTGATCGACATTTCCGTCCCACTCCAGAACGACGTGCCGGCGGACCCTCCGGGCGGACATCCGACGATCCAATACATCGACCATCAGCAGGGCCTGCCGCGCATGCTGCAGTTCTTCGACGGGCTGAAGAAGGAGGATCTTCCCGACGGTCAGGGCTGGGCCGTCGAACAGGTCAATCTGTCGACCCACAATGGCACGCATCTCGACGCGCCTTATCATTTCCATCCCACCATGAATCGCGGCGAGCGCTCCTGGACCATCGATGAAGTCCCGCTGGATTGGTGCCTCCAGCCCGGCGTGAAGCTCGACTTCCGCCATTTCCCCGACGGCTATGTCGCGACCGCTGCGGATGTCGAAGCCGAACTCAAGCGGATCGGACACACGCTCAAGCCGCTTGAGATCGTCGTCGTCAACACCAGCGCCGGTGTGAAATACGGCCAGCCGGATTACGTCACGTCCGGCTGCGGCATGGGTTACGAGGCGACGATGTATCTGCTCGAACGCGGCGTTCGCCTCACCGGCATCGACGGCTGGAGCTGGGACGCACCGTTCGTTTACACGGCGAAGAAATATGCCGAGACGAAAGACGCCAGCCTGATCTGGGAGGGCCACAAGGCCGGCCGTCACATTGGCTATTGTCACATCGAGAAGCTGCACAATTTAGAACAATTGCCATCGGCCGGATTCACCGTTTCATGCTTTCCGGTGAAGATCGAACGTGCCTCTGCCGGCTGGACGCGAGCTGTAGCTATTCTGGATACCTAGCCGCTATATTGAGCTTAACAAAAGACGCGCCACGGGACTAAGCTTGAACGGCCCGGCCACGCCGGCTCAGAAACAGGAGAGCACGATGACGATGCCTCAGGATGTCGCCCAGCTTCAAAGCCAGATGAAGGAAGCTGTCAAAGCAAACTGGAAGGTCTTCCTGATCAAGGGCATCGTGATGGTGATCCTCGGCATGGCGGCAGTCGCCATTCCCCTGCTGGCCAGCATCGCGGTGACGATCTTCCTTGGCTGGCTGTTCTTGATCAGCGGCGCCGTGGGTCTCTATCTGGCCTTCACGTCTCGTAACCTGCCCGGCCACTGGTGGTCGGTGCTCTCCGCCCTCCTGGCGATCGGCGCAGGCCTCATTCTGATCGTTCGGCCCATCGCCGGAACGCTGACCCTCACGCTCGTTGTCAGCGCATATTTCATTGCCGAAGGCATTACGGTCATCATGGGCGCTCTCGCCCATCGGAAGGAATTGTCCGGACGATGGGGGTGGCTGCTGATGTCGGGGCTGGTCGATCTCATCCTGGCGGCGATCATCATCGCCGGGCTGCCGGGCTCCGCTGCATGGGCCATCGGGCTTCTGGTCGGCATCAACCTCGTGTTCGGCGGAACGTCCCTGATCGGGATGGCACTCGCCGCGCGCAATGCCTGACGTGTGGGGCTGGGATTAACAGCCCCTGCAAATGCTCTTGATCTTGCGATCGAGCGCCTTGTCCTCTGCGGACTCGGTGTAACCCTTCTCCTGCGCAGACGGCACGTCCGCCGCGCGCGGCTGGCGATGTCCGACAGGGGCCGGAGTCACAGCGCCGGAACTGCTGGTCGCCGAGGGGCCGCTCGATCCGCTCTTGCTCTGCGCGAATGCGCCTGATGCGGCGAGCAGCAAAGCCATCGCGGCAACCGGGATGGATTTTCTCATGTCACACCTCCACCAATTCGATTCCTCAGCTAGTGGTCCAATTCTAACATTCGCATTCCGTTTCAGCAGGCATCCCTGCGAATGTTAGAATTAAAGGACCACTAGCAAATATAAGTTTCTAGTGGAGTTTAGGATTTGACATTCGCTTTGAGGACTCGCGAGCAGCGGGGCGCGAATGTCAAATCCACTCCACTAGCTTACTCTACTGAGAATGATTGGGACTTTCTATCGTTCCGCAATTGCGCCTGCCCTGCGCTGCACAATCCTGCACTTTACGCAGATCGGCCATCGATCCAAGCAGCCAGATACCCGCAGCCACCAGCACAACGAAAAAGCCAAGCATCACAGCATTTTCGATGGCACGATTGCCGTCGTTCTCGGGCGGTTCGGGTTTCGTCATGTGTCCACAGGTGGATAGATGTGAACATCGCCGCAATAATCCGCAATGCGGTATCCACTCCCAGAACTTTCACTTATGCGCGACAGGTATTGCGGGCCGATCGGCGCCTTGCCGTGACCGCCTGGAATATCGAGTACATAATCCGGCTGACACAATCCCGAGACACGCCCGCGCAGGTGTTGCATCAGCCTCTGCCCTTCTTCAATCGTGGTTCGCAGATGGGCCGTGCCCGGCGCAAGATCGCCGTGATGCAGGTAATACGGCTTGATCCGGCATTCGACGAAAGTGCGCATCAAGGCTTCGAGCGTTTCAGGATTATCGTTCACGCCGCGCAGCAGCACCGATTGGCTGACCATCGGAATACCGGCATCGATGATCCGCGCGCAGGCATCCCGCGCCTCAACGGTGAATTCGCGCGGATGGTTGGCATGAACAGCAACCCATGTGGTCGCGCCATGCACACGCAACGCGGCGGCGACGTCGTCCGTCACGCGCGCAGGATCGGCGACCGGCACACGGGTGTGAATCCGGATGATCTTCACATGATCGATAGCGGCCAGATCGTTCATGACTTCCCTGAGCCGCCGCGCCGACAGCATCAGGGGATCGCCGCCGGTCAGGATGACTTCCCAGACCTCCGGATGCGACCGGATATAATCCAGCGCCTTTGAATAAACGTCATCCGAAAGGCCGTTGTCCTTGCCCGGCCCGACCATTTCGCGGCGAAAACAGAACCGGCAATAGACCGCGCAGACATGGACCAGCTTGAACAGCACGCGATCCGGATACCGATGCACGATGCCGCTGACCGGCGAATGAGGATGATCGCCGATGGGATCGGCGTCTTCGCCCGGTTGCGTTATCAGTTCGTCTGCCGAAGGAATGTACTGACGGGCGATGGGATCGTCTGAATCGGCCTTGTCGATCAGCGCCGCAACAGCAGGCGTCACTGCGACGGCATAACGCGCGGCCACCTGCTCAAGCGCCGGCAGGCTATCCTGCGAAGCATAACCCTGCACGATCAGTTCGCCTGGGGTTCGCAGAGTCGTAGCGCGGCCGCTCATGCGTCGCTGCCCGTCGGCGTCCACACCACCTGATCGACACGCGCCGCACCGCTGGCCAACATCACGAGCCGGTCGAAGCCCAGCGCGACGCCGCAGGCGTCCGGCATGTGGGCCATCGCCGCGAGGAAATCCTCGTCGAGCGGATACCGTTCGCCGTAACGCCGCTCCTTCTCGTCCATCGCTTGTGTGAAGCGCTGGCGCTGTTCGTCCGGGTCGATCAGTTCGCCGAAGCCGTTCGCAAGCTCGACACCGCAGGCATAAACCTCGAAGCGCTCGGCCACGCGCGGATCGGAGATTTTGGTGCGCGCAAGTGCGGCTTCAGGGGCTGGATACTCGTAAAGAATTGTCAGGCGTTCCTCTCCAAGATTCGGCTCGACATGTTCGACCAGAACCTTGCTGAAAATATCTGACCACGTATCATCTTCAGTCACGCGGACCCGATCTGCCGCCGCTTTCGCCAGCGCATCCCGCTGCCCGTGCCCGTCTGCAATCGTCGCCAGCAGATCGATGGATGCAAAGCGTGAGAACGCATCGGCCACGGTGAGCAATTCCGGCGTGGCAAAAGGATCGGCGCTCCTGCCGCGAAACGAGAACGTGCCGATTCCCGTCTCCTGAGCCGCGCGCGCGATCACCACGACGCAGTCAGCCA
This sequence comes from Afipia sp., assembly GCA_017308595.1. Lineage (GTDB taxonomy): Bacteria > Pseudomonadota > Alphaproteobacteria > Rhizobiales > Xanthobacteraceae > Afipia. The sequence continues at coordinate 31,705 of JAFKER010000013.1, read as the reverse complement.
TCACGGCCTCGTAGCTCTCATTGGCACGATACCATTCCAGCATGGTGAATTCCGGAAGGTGCAACGGCCCCCGCTCGCGGTCCCGAAACACCCGTGCGAATTCCACGATCCTGGTCTCTCCCGCCGCCAGCAGTTTCTTGCACGCAAATTCCGGCGAAGTTCGCAGGTAGTGAGGGGATGTTTCACCGGTGCCGGATGTCAGGTTGGCCGCCGGAGCGTGAAGGTGCGTCTCGTTTCCGGGGGATTTTTGCAGAATTCCGGTCTCAACCTCCGTGAACCCCTCACCGGCAAACCAAGCCCGTGTGGCCCTCGTAATGGCGGTGCGCGCATGCAAAAACGGCTTGCGGTCGAGATGGCGGCCGGGCGTCCACCAGGGCGAGAGTTCCTGTCCTGCATTCATGCCGGAAATGCCTGATTCGACCGCAAAATGCTGGCTTTACCGGTCCAGATCGGTATGTTGCGGCCCGAAACAGCCTTGCCGGACGGCGAAGCGCCGGTCGGGCGCAGCACCCGGCCCAGAACATTAGGAAACCAATCTGTGAAAGTCATCGCCAGTTCGATCCGCAAGGGCAACATCATTGAGCAGGACGGCAAGCTATATGTCGTTCTGAGCGCGGAGAACATCCACCCCGGCAAGGGAACCCCGGTCAGCCAGATCGAAATGCGCCGAATCAGCGACGGCACCAAGGTGTCCGAGCGCTACAAGACCACCGACCAGGTCGAACGCGCCTTCGTTGAAGACCGGGACTTCAACTTCCTTTACGAAGACGGCGACGGCTTCCATTTCATGAACAATGAAACCTACGACCAACTGCTTGTGCCCAAGGATGTGGTCGGGACGCAGGCTCCCTACCTGCAGGAAAACATGACCGTGAAACTCTCGATTTTCGAGGGTAACGCCGTCGCGATCGTGCTGCCGCAGCGTGTCACCCTTGAGGTCGTCGAGACCGAGCCGGTCACCAAAGGTCAGACCGCATCGTCGTCCTACAAGCCGGCAATTCTGTCCAACGGTGTCCGTACCGGCGTTCCGCCGCACATCGGCACGGGAACGCGTATCGTCGTTCTGACCGAAGACGGCTCCTACGTCGAACGCGCGAAGGACTGAGCGCAGACCTCGTGAGGGCGGATTGACGGCAGCGAAAGCAGCGCATCGCGGAAAGACGGCATCTGGGACGATCTGGAGCCGTGTTCTGATCCTTGCTTCGCTGTCCGCCGCCGTCCCTTTCCCGCACGCTCAGGCGCAAAGCATCGAGTTCAAGACACCTGCAATATCCGTCATGAAGCCGGACTGGCCCGCGGCGGTGACCCAGTTGAAGGCGGAGATCGACTCGCAGCCGGCAGCCGTCGATAATTTCAACTTCATGGGCCCGCGCCCCGTCCCGCGTCGGATTTCAGAGAAACGCATCACGGCGATCTCGCAGATCAATACCGTGACATCGCCAATTTTCGCCGGTGTCGAGCTTAGTCCTGTCCCGGTCCTGCTGCCGTTTGACAGCGCTCTCTATCTCAGCGACCAGCGCAGCGGTGCGGTCAATCTTCTGATCCCGCGTTATCAGGCAGGCTTCAGCGCCGCCGCGATGTTCGAAGCCGGCCCCGCCGGTTACGATGCGGTGTTCATGCTGGAGCGCGGTGCCGGCGACAACATGCCGTCCCGCGTTTATGCCCAGCCGGTCGAAGTCCAGATCACGGCGTCCTTGCTGCTCTATGACAACAAGGACCCGCTCGCAGGCAAGGGCGAACCCGTGAAGGCGCTCGCCTCGCAGTTTCCGAACCTGCGCCGGGTCATCCGCGAAGGTTACGTACGTTACGCGTTCACACGCTTTGGCGTCCCTTACGTGGTATCAATCCAGTGTCTCGACAGCGTGGCGCGCAGCAGGCGCCTCTCTTGCCGCGAAGCATCGCCGGTCGCCGAACGCTTTATCAAGTCCTTGCGGGTAGCTGGCGGCACGCCGCGCGAGCCGCGTTACAACATCGCCTCCTACAATTCCGAGCGGCCCATCGAATTCGACTCGAGCTTTACCTATCGCCCTCCGGGAGAAATTATCGCCAACAGCGGCTATCGCGGCCAGGGCGGGCACCAGGATTTCACGGTCTATTCGCAGATCCGCTTTCCGATTGAAAAGGCCCCCGCTTTCGCCAACTCGCAATCGTTCATGAACTGGGGCGACTGCAATCTCACGGGCCGGGTTTCCTTCGCACCGACCAAGGGCGATTCCTATCGCTGCAAGCGCAATGACAAGCCGCTGGTGTTCGATGAATCCGCCAAGGACAACTACAGCTATCCCTGGCAGGATAATTTCTGCGAGACGCGCGATTTTCAGGTCGGACAATGCGCCAACGGAATGGGCCATCAGGGCCAGGACATCCGCCCGTCGTCCTGCCACCTGCGCAACGACGGCGCCGACCGTTGCATTCCCGACCTTTTCGCAACCGTCGCGGTGCGTGACGGCGTGATCGTCAGGTCACCGAAGCAACAGGCCGCCTTCCTGCTTGTCAATGCGCGCAACGAGCATGTCCGCTTCCGTTACATGCACATGAACCCGTTGCGCATGGACGCCGATGGCATCGTGAACGGACGGCGCGTGACCGAAGGCGAAAAGATCGGCATGGTGTCGAATTTTCAGGATCGGCCCGGCGGCACCACGAGCCACCTGCATTTCGACGTGCAGGTGTTCACGCCCGACGGCTGGCTTTGGGTCAATCCCTACGTCACCCTGATCTCGTCCTATGAGCGCCTGATCGGTGGCCGCGGCCGTGAATACGTCCAGCCGCCGCCGGAAGCGCCTGCCATGGCGCATGCCCAGCCGCCCTCGGATCTTCCCGCGAATGCCGTCAAGGAAGGTCAGGATCAATAGGCGTGGCTGCAGCGGAACCGGTTTTTCCGGCACGATCGCTTGCATATCCGCGGCGATTGGCCTTTGTCCCAACCGGACATGTCGCGCTAGACTGACGCCATGACGCACAAAGATTCTTCGAAATCCTCCCTCACCCGCCGCAAACTGCTTGGCTCCGCGCTCGGCGCGAGCGCATGGATGGCAAGTCCGGCGCGCGCGTTTGCCGCGACGCCGCCCGGCTTCGATCAATGGCGCGAAGGCTTCCGGGCGCGCGCGCTCGCACGCGGGATTTCCGAAGGCACTTACATCCACTGCCTCGCCCGCATCGAGCCGGACATGAGCGTCTTCCAGAAGATGCGCAAGCAGCCGGAGTTCAACGAGCAGCTCTGGCAGTATATCAACCGCCGTGTCTCGGACTGGCGTCTGGCCGCAGGCAAGGTCGCGCTGCAAAAATACGGTGCGCTGTTTGCGCGGATCGAAAAGGATTTTGGCGTCGAGCGCGGCACCTTACTGGCGCTCTGGGGAGTCGAGACGGCGTATGGCGATCCGCTGGTGCAGCAGAACCATATGCGGCCTGTGTTTCCGTCGCTCGCCGCGCTGGCGTGGAACGAGCCGCGCCGCAAGAAATACTGGGAGACGGAACTCATCAACGCGCTGCGCATCGTCGACAAGCACTGGAGTACGCCAGAGGAAATGCGCGGCTCTTGGGCCGGCGCGATGGGGCATACCCAGTGGATGCCGGAAGTCTGGCTCAATGTCGGCTTCGACTATGACGGCGATGGCCGTGTCTCTCCGTTCGGCAGGCCCGACGATGCCCTCGGCTCCAGCGCGCGATATCTCGTCAACCGTGGCAAGTATCGTCGTGGGGAACATTGGGGCTATGAGGTCAAGGGCGCGACGAGCGGGAGTGGCAGCAAGACCTATGCGCAGTGGGCCGCTGCGGGCGTAACCCGTGCCGATGGCCAGCCCTTTCCGCGCCCGAACGATTCCGCGCAACTCTGGACGCCCGTGCAGGGCGGGCCATCGTTCCTGCTGGGACCGAACTTCTACGCGGTGAAGAGCTACAATCCCTCGATGAACTACGCGCTCGCGATCGTGCACCTCGGTGACCGCATTCAGGGCGCAGGCCCGTTCGTTCAGCCCTTCCCCGGCTCGGAACGCGCGCTCACGCTGGCCGAAATCCAGGAAGTGCAAACGCGCCTCACCAAAGCGGGCTTCGATACCGGCGGCACCGATGGCCGCGTCGGCAACGACACCATGCAAGCGGTGCGCGACTTCCAGACCAAGGCGGGATTGCTGCCAGCGGACGGCTATGCCGGACTGAAGGTGCTCGCGCGGCTGCGTCAGGGGTCGTAGGAGAGCTTGTTATTTTTAGCTAACCGCTGAATGAACAGCTCTACATCCTTACTATTGTATCCGAGTAGTGAGCCAATCAGTCGCTCCAGGTCAGCTCTCCAACCCGGAAGGTTCTGGTAAGCATCGTCAACCATTCGCATTGCTGGAATTCTCCAGGCTTCGCTGATCGTCGCATATAGCACCTTCCGCATAACGATCTTGCTTCCATCAGGCGCTAGATATTCCTCAATCTGTTCGTCTTTTAAGAACAGCCCATCAGCAACCTTCTGCTCGAATTCTTTTTGAGGAAATGTCGGTAAAGCACCATCTTCAAAATCGAATCTGCTGAGATGTTTTTTCCCCGCAAGCATAAGATCAAGTTCACGCCCTTCGTGCGGCCCTAAGAACGACGGTCTGTCTTCTTGCGTTGGCCCGCTCATATGAGGTTACCTAATCACCCTCGGCCCCGGATCTGGCACCGCGACGTCCGTCACACGCATCTGCACGCGCTCGGAGCCCTGCCAGCGATCGACGGTGAGCGATCCTGCGACATGTAGCATCTGGCCGCGATTTTCGATCAGCGCATTGCCGAGTTTCTGGCCGATGGAGCGAAATGCAATGCCGTTGACGAATGCGCCGTCTCCGGATTTGAAGCGCAGGCGCAGATGCGCCTGTCCGACTTCATCGGCATAAACAAGCTGATGCGACGGCAGCGCAATCAGCGGCTCAGGATTGCCCGCGCCATATGGCCCGGCGCGGTTGAGCGTCGAGACGAAATCCGTCGTCACGGCACGCGCGCTGACCGCGCCATCGATGAAAAGCTCATTGGCGTGCCGCGCCTCGGCAACGGTCGCCGCTAAAGCCGCTTCCACGAACGCGCGAAACTCTGCGAGGTTTTCCTTGCGCAGCGTGATGCCCGCCGCCATGGCGTGACCGCCGCCCTTCAGCAGAATTCCCTCGTGCACTGCCTCGCGCACGACCTTGCCCAAATCGACGCCCGGAATGGAGCGGCCAGAGCCTGTGCCGATACCGCCGGGTTCCAGCGCAATCGCGAATGCAGGCCGCGAGAACTTCTCCTTGAGCCGCGACGCCACAAGGCCCACCACGCCGGGATGCCAGCCCTCGGAAGCCGTGACGATCACGGAGCCCTTGTCGTCAAGACCAAGCGAGGCCAGCGCCTCGGCTTCGGCCTGCGCTTCCGCTTGTTGTTCGATAACGCGGCGCTCGGTGTTGAGGCGATCAAGCTCGGCGGCGATGCGCGCCGCTTCCGACACATCGCCTTCCAACAGCAACCGCACGCCGAGATCGGCGCGTCCGATGCGCCCGCCTGCATTGATACGCGGTCCGAGCATGAATCCGAGATGCCAGGCCTCAGGTGGTCCACTGAGACGCGCGACATCCATCAGCGCCGTGTGTCCAACATGATCGCGGCGGCGCAAGGCAATCAGTCCTTTGGCGACGAACGCACGGTTCAGTCCGGTCAAGACGGCAACGTCCGCCACGGTGCCGAGCGCCACATGGTGAAGCGCATCGAGCAGATTGGGCTCGGGCCTTACATCGCTCCAGAAATTGCGCGCGCGCAGTTCGCGGTTCACAGCCACCAGCGTCACGAATACAAGGCCGACGGCGGCGAGATGCCCAAGGCCGGACAGGTCATCGAGGCGGTTCGGATTCACCAGTGCATCGACGATTGGAAGCTCGTCGCCGCATTGATGGTGGTCGATCACCACCACGTCCATGCCGAGGCGCTTGGCTTCCGCCAGCGGCTCCATGCTCGTGGTGCCGCAATCGACCGTGACCAGCAGCGTCGCCCCCTTGTTGGCGAGGCCGCGCACGGCTTCGACATTGGGACCGTAGCCTTCGAAGATGCGATCCGGAATATGGATCAACGGATCGAGTCCGCAGTGGCGCAGATGCCAGGTCAGGAGCGCCGCCGAGGTCGCACCGTCCACGTCATAGTCACCGAAGATCGCGACGGTCTCGCCGCGTGTCGCCGCGTCGGCGATGCGCTTGGCAGCAGCCTCCATGTCGGTGACCGTCAAGGGATCCGGCAGTAGCTTGCGAATGGTCGGATCGAGGAACACCTCGACGGCATCGATGTCGATCCCGCGCCCGGCGATGATCCGCGACAGCATTTCCGGCACCTGATAGCGCTGCGCGATGGCCAGTGCCTTCGCAGCACCACGCGGATCGAGCCGGTCACGCCACACGCGGCCAGTCGCAGACCGCTCCACGCCCAGGAAGGCGGGGCCGGTCTCAACAGGCAATGCAGATGCAGGGAGCGTCATGATGCCTTCCGCAAATAAGCACGTAGCGTCAGCGTTCAATGATTCGCAGTCGCGATCCTAACAGCCGAGCTTGGCTGCCAGATCGTTGAAATCGGTGACCACGTAGTCCCAATTGCCATCGGCCTTGAAATCACGGTCCTGGTGCGGGCCGTATTCCGTCACGCGCGGCACGAAGGCCGTTTTCAGACCGAGTGCCTGCGCCGCCGCCAGATCGTTGTTGTGCGCGGCGACGATCATCACCTGCCCGGGGGTGAGGCCAAGAATCTTCGCCGCACCTAGATAGGTTTCCGCGTCAGGCTTGTAGTGCCGGAAAACCTCGGCGCTCAGCACGAGATCCCACGGCAGGCCTGCATACTTGGCCATGTTGGTGAGCAGTGCGACATTGCCGTTCGATAGCGGACTGATGATGAACTTCGTCTTCAACCGTGTCAGACCGCTGACGCTGTCCGGCCATGGATTCAGACGGTGCCAGCCCTTGGTCAGATAGTCGAAATCCTCCGATGTGAGTCCGGAGATGCCGAGCTTTGCCGCCAGCGGTTCGATCGACCGCCGCTGCAGATCGTCCAGAATGACGAAATCGCTCTCAGGCCTTTTACGGACCTCATCCATCGAGGGCATGTACGCCGCACGCCATCCATCCACCAGCGCCGTCCAGTCGCCCTTGATACCCCTCTTGTTCGCCCATGCCGTAAAGTTGTCGATCAGGCTGGTGCGCCAGTCGACAACAGTGCCGAACACATCGAATACGAGCGCCTTGATCTCAGACATCAGATTTCCTCAGAGAATCTTGCGGTACTGCATGAAGCCCGAACGATCAGCGACTTCATCGTACAGGATTTGCGCGCGCGCGTTTTCGAATTGCGTCAGCCAGTGAACCCGGCTTGCACCTGCCATCCTGGCCTTCTCGTAGACAGCCTCGATCAGCTTGCGACCGACGCCATGGCCGCGCGCGCCTTCATTCACGAAAAGGTCCTGCAGATAGCAGTAGTTGCCGACAGTCCAGCAGGAGCGATGATAAAGGAAATGAACGATGCCGGTCAGCTTGTCGTCGACAAATGCACCGAGCACATACATCGGCTCAGCATCATCGTGAAACCGCTGCCATGTGACGGCCGTGGTCTCGTCCGGAACAGTCGACTTGTAGAACCTGAGATAGCCTTGCCAGAGCGGCTCCCACGCCTCGCGCTCATCCATGCGAAGAGGCCGGATGACAACGCGATCGGTCATGGAATTTCCTTGGCTTAGTCGAGGTGGAATTTCTCGAACTGGCGATGTTCGCCCTTGATGATGCGGACGGTGCCAGTGACGGAGCGCATCACGACAGTCTCGGTCTCGATCACGTTCTTGCGGAACTTGACGCCGGACAACAACGAACCGTCGGTCACGCCGGTCGCAGCGAACAGGCAGTCACCCCGCGCCATGTCCTCGATGCCATAGATCATGTTATGATCCTGAATGCCCATCTTGGTGGCTCGCTCACGCTTCTCGGCCGTGTCGAGTATGAGGCGGCACTGCATCTGGCCGCCGATGCAGCGCAAAGCGGCAGCAGCCAGCACGCCTTCGGGCGCACCGCCCGTGCCCATGTAAATATCGACGCCGGTGTTTTCGGAATCGGCGGTGTGAATGACGCCAGCGACGTCGCCGTCTGTAATCAGGCGAACAGCCGCGCCCGTCGAGCGGATCGCGTTGATGATCTCGGCATGGCGCGGACGATCCAGCACCAGCGCGGTGATGGCGGATGGATGCACGTCCTTGGCGCGGGCCAGGCGGCGGATGTTTTCAGCCGGAGGCGCATCGAGATCCACAACGTGCTTCGGATAACCCGGACCGACAGCAATCTTCTGCATATAAACGTCAGGCGCATTGAGCAGCGTGCCGCCTTCCGCCATCGCCATGGTCGCAATCGCGCCCGGCATGTTCTTGGCGCACAGCGTGGTGCCTTCGAGCGGATCGACCGCGATATCGACATCGGGGCCGCCTTCCGCGCCGACCTTTTCACCGATGAACAGCATCGGCGCTTCGTCGCGCTCGCCCTCGCCGATCACCACTGTGCCCTGAATTGGAATCTTGTTGAGTTCGCGGCGCATCGCGTCCACCGCTGCCTGGTCGGCCGCCTTCTCGTTGCCGTGGCCCCGGAGGCGCGCTGCGGAGACCGCGGCACGTTCAGTCACGCGAACGATTTCGAGGGTGAGAATACGTTCCAGCAGAAGCTGCGGAGGAACGGAAATCGTAACGGACATAGGCTAACTCCCAAGAGAATACCGTAGACAACACGTAGCGACGGGACCGGCAACCGGTCCTGTCAGTTCTTTTCGATCCGGATCACCTGAGGACGGCCGGTAATCACCCGATCCTGCTGGACGGCATGCAGGGCGCGGCGCACCGCATCCTCGGTGGTTGCGTAAGTGATGAGAATAACCGGCACCGGCGATGGCTTGCCGCGGGTCTTTAGCAGTTCGACTGCGCCATCCGGATGACGCTGCACAATCGATTCAATCGAAATTTTCTGTTCGGCCAGTCGCGTGGCGATGGTCGCCGCCGTTCCGGCAAGGTCGCGCGCCATCAGGCGAATGTAGTAGCCGCCCTCATGCCGCTTCATCGGCGCCTTGCTGGTGGTCTTGAGTTTTGCGACGGGCCGCCCGAACGGGGCCGCACGAATGCCGCGTACAACATCCGCGATGTCGGCAAGCACAGCCGAGGCTGTCGCCGCGCCGCCAGCGCCCGGACCCACCAGTGTGATCGGTGGAATGCCCTCGCCATCGATCGTCACCGCATTGGTGACATCCATCACCTGCGCGATCGACGACGTGCGCGGCACCATCGTCGGATGCACGCGTTGCTCGATGCCGGACTCGGTACGCACCGCAACGCCCAGCAGCTTGACGCGATAACCAAGCTCTTCCGCTGCGCGCAGATCTTCCGGCGCGATGGATGAAATGCCCTCGACGTAAACCGCGCTCTGGTTGACCTTGGTGCCGAATGCGAGGCTCGCGAGAATGGCAAGCTTCTGCGCGGTATCGTGACCGTCCACATCGAACGACGGATTGGCTTCGGCGTAACCGAGCCGCTGCGCATCCTTGAGGCATTCCGCGAACGAAAGTCCTTCGCGCTCCATCCGCGTCAGGATGTAATTGCAGGTGCCGTTGAGGATGCCATACACGCGGTTGATGCCGGTACCGGCAAGGCCCTCGCGCAATGTCTTGATGACGGGAATAGCGGCGCCGACGGCAGCCTCGTAGTTCAGTGCGCCGCCATGCTTCTCGGCCAACACCGCAAGCCGAGATCCGTGCTTGGCGATCAGAGCCTTGTTCGCCGTAACGACGGACTTGCCATTCCGCAACGCAGTCTCGATGGCCGAAAGTGCCGGCTCGCCAGCACCGCCCATCAATTCCACGAAACAGTCGATCCGGGGATCGTTGGCCAGCGCCAGCGGATTTTTCGCCCAATCGATCCCACGCAGATCGACACCGCGTTTTTTAACCTTGGAACGCGCAGAGACCGCCACAACCTTGACGCCCCGGCCGCAACGCGCCGACAGCGCCCTGCTCTGACTCTCGATCAGGCGGACTACCTCGGCACCCACGGTGCCGAGGCCCGCGATACCCACCTTGAGTGGTGCGACCATCTTGCTGAAAACCTGCCGGAAATTATCGCCGATTGGCGAGCGGAACCACGTTGTGCAACGATTCAACGCCACTTTCAAGGAACCGCCGGATATTGCGGGCGGCCTGACGGATTCGTTGCTCGTTTTCCACCATTGCGATGCGCACATAGCCTTCGCCATGCTCGCCGAAGGCGACGCCGGGAGAAACCACGACGCCGGACTTCTCGACCATCAGCGTGGCAAAGGCCATGCTGCCGACGTCGCGGAACTTTTCCGGTAACGGAGCCCAGGCGAACATCGATGCGGCGGGTGGCGGAATATCCCATCCCGCGCGACCGAAGGTTTCCACCAGCACATCGCGACGTTTGCGGTAGGTATCGCGCATTTCCTTGATGCAGTCCTGCGGCCCATTGAGCGCAGCCGTCGCCGCGACCTGCACCGGTGTGAACGCTCCATAGTCGAGATAGGATTTCACACGGGTCAGCGCCGCGATGATCCGCTCATTGCCAACCGCGAAGCCCATGCGCCAGCCGGCCATCGAGAATGTTTTCGACATCGAGGTGAATTCCACCGTGACGTCGATCGCGCCCGGCACCTGCAGCACCGACGGCGGCGGCACGCCGTCGAAATAGAGTTCGGCATACGCCAGATCGGAAAGAATGAAAATCTCGTGCTTCTTCGCGAACGCAACCAGATCCTTGTAGAAATCCAGCGATGCCACATAGGCCGTCGGGTTTGACGGATAACAAGCGATCATGGCGATCGGCTTGGGGATCGAATGGATGATCGCCTTTTCGAGTGCGCTGAACAATTCGGGGGTCGGCTCGGCCGGGACAGACCGCACGACACCGCCAGCCATCAGGAAGCCGAAAGCGTGGATCGGGTAGCTCGGATTCGGCACCAGCACGACGTCGCCGGGGGACGTGATCGCCTGCGCGACGTTCGCGAACCCCTCCTTGGAGCCGAGTGTCGCGACAATCTGGGTTTCCGGGTTGAGCTTCACGCCGAAACGACGCTCATAATAGGCAGCCTGCGCACGGCGAAGGCCGGTGATGCCCTTCGACGCCGAATAACGGTCAGTGCGCGGCTTGCCGAGAGTTTCTTTGAGTTTCTCGATCACGTGTGGCGGGGTCGGCAGGTCCGGATTGCCCATCCCCATGTCGATGATGTCGGCCCCGGCGTTCCGCGCGGCCGCCTTGGCCCGATTGACCTGCTCGAACACATAAGGCGGCAAACGGCGGATACGATAAAACTCTTCCATGGGTCGGGGCTCCGGGAGCCGGTAAAAACCGGCGATAACGACAGATCAGTTCAGTAACGTGTTTATGCCGAAGTGGAAATCGGCAGGGGTTAGAAGGCGCGGAATTTCAGCATATTACGCGGATTCGAACGCGATGCGGAAATGTCCTGCGCGGAATTTGCGTTTTTGCGATTGAATCGTGTTCTTTTTAGCACCACCTGCAGTTGCGGCGAAGCTTAATTGCTGCGCCGCTGGGCAGCCTTGGCGCCAGAAGCCTGACGATCTCGCGCGGCGAGCAGCTCTTTCTCCAGCCTGGCCTGCTCGGCCTGATTGAGGACCGTCTCTTGACGGGGAGCGGGCACGTCGTGGACAGGAAGATATTCCCCAGGATTAGCCGGTCTTGCAGGTGTATTTGCCGGCAGCCCGACCAGCGGCGTATCCGCGATCTGACTGGCGCAGCCTCCCAGCGCAACGGCAAGCAACATCATGCCAGCCGCCGCCAACGGCGACCAAGCCTTCTCTATGTGGCACCGCACAGAAATCGTTTGATCCCCTGGTTCAAGCGGCACGATTCCTGCTCTGCGATATTGCAGGCGAAACGAACCGACGCCAACGACGAACGTTAGCTCTGCGTCTTATCGGCGCGGAGCAGATCGTGTTCATGAGGCTCTAATGTGACCGAAGTATTAATCATGCCGCAACGCAGCACATGGAAATCTCCACACCGATCCGAACTATGCCATGATGATCGTGCGAACTCGTGTGGTTCGCAGCGGATCGAAATGAAAGTCCAGAAGTAAGCGATGAGTGACACACTGCTCAGCACGAAGCCCGGCGATGCGGGCTCCACCAAAAGCTTCGACGCGGAAGCGTTCTCTGCAAATCTCGCACGCGCTCTTGAAAGCAGCGGCCGCGCCCTCTCCGCCTATCTGAAGCCGACCGAAAACGGCGAGCTGAGGGATCGTCCGCCCGGCGAGTTGAATGAACTCGTGAAGACCTTCACGTCAGTCGCGGAATACTGGCTTTCGGACAAGGACCGCGCCGCCAGCGTTCAGGCAAAACTGGGCAAGGCTTATCTGGACCTGATGACCAGCGCCGCGCAGCGCCTGTCAGGAGAGGCCACGACACGCGCCGCCGATCCCTCCCCGCGCGACAAGCGCTTCCAGGATCCCGAATGGAAGTCCAACCAGTTCTTCGACTTCGTCATGCAGGCCTATCTGCTGACCACGCAATGCGCGAACGATCTCGTCAAGAATGCCGATGGGCTCGATGCACATACCCGCAAGAAGGCGGAATTCTACGTTCAGCAGGTTACCAACGCGATCTCACCATCGAATTTCGTACTGACAAATCCGGAAGTGCTGCGGCAAACGCTGTCCAGTAATGCAGACAATCTCGTCCGTGGCATGACCATGCTCGCGGAAGACATCGAAGCCGGCCACGGCACGCTCAAGATTCGCCAGTCGGCAGGTAACCTTGAAATCGGCCGCGATGTGGCGCTGACGCCAGGCAAGGTGATCTATCAGAACGAGATCATGCAGCTTATTCAGTATGCGCCGGCAACGGAGAGCGTGTTGCGCACGCCGCTGCTGATCGTGCCGCCGTGGATCAACAAGTTCTACATTCTCGATCTCAACAAGCAGAAGTCGTTCGTCCAGTGGTGCGTCAATCAGGGCATCACGGTGTTCCTGATCTCGTGGGTCAATCCCGACAAGTCGCTCGGCGGCAAAACCTTTGAAGATTACATGCGCCAAGGCCCGCTGACGGCCATGGACGTCATCGAGAAAGCCACCGGCGAAATGCGCGTCCACACCATGGGCTATTGCGTCGGCGGCACACTGCTCGCGACAACGCTGGCATGGCTCGCCGAGAAGCGGCAGGTGCGCGTGACGTCGGCGACGTTCCTCGCCGCACAGGTCGACTTCACCCATGCGGGCGATCTGCTCGTCTTCGTGGATGAGAGCCAGATTTCAAATCTCGAACGCGACATGAACCGGGCCGGCGTGCTCGAAGGCAGCAAGATGGCGATGGCCTTCAACATGCTGCGCTCGAACGACCTGATCTGGTCTTACGTCGTCAGCAACTACCTCAAGGGCAAGGAGCCCGCCGCCTTCGACCTGCTGCACTGGAATTCGGACGCCACCCGCATGCCCGCGGCGAACCACTCCTTCTACCTGCGCAACTGCTATCTTGAGAACCGCCTGTCCTCCGGCTCGATGACCATCGACAATGCACAACTCGATCTCTCCAAGGTGAAGGTGCCGGTCTACAATCTTGCCACCAAGGAAGATCACATCGCCCCTGCAGAGTCCGTGCTGTACGGCTCCCAGTTCTTTGGCGGTCCGGTCAAATACGTGCTGGCCGGGTCGGGCCACATCGCCGGCGTGGTCAATCCGCCGGAATTGGGAAAATACCAGTACTGGACCAACGACCGCATCAGCGACGTCACCCTTGCGGACTGGGTCAAGGATGCACAGGAGCACAAAGGCTCGTGGTGGCCGGACTGGCGATCATGGATCGAAACAATCGATGCCGAGCAGGTTCCTGCCCGCAACCCAGCAGCAGGGCCACTGGACGTGATCGAAGACGCGCCGGGAAGCTATGTCCGGGTCCGCGCCTGACAAAAACGCCGTTCGCCACATTGGCCTCGCGTCGCCGATCGTTTATGACTTCTCAGGTTATTAGGTTGGTCGACTCGCCCCGTTGTGTGACGGGGCGATGAAGGCATTTCCATCCACCTCTCAGCGGATCTCAAAACGATTGCGGACTTGCGAACCACCACACGAGCAAGATTGAAGGAAAAACGTCGATGACACGTGAACTGTTCTGGCTGACGCTGACCGTTATTCTCACTGGCCTGCTGTGGGTGCCTTACGTTCTCAATCGCTGTCAGGTGCGCGGTCTCGGCGGCGCCATGGCAAACCCGTCGCGCAACGACAAGCCGCAGGCCGAATGGGCCAACCGGCTGATGTTCGCCCATGACAATGCCGTCGAAAATCTGGTGATCTTCGCGCCGCTGGTGCTGATCCTCAACGCGATTGATTATTCGAGCAAGTGGACCGTGCTGGCTTGCGCTGTGTATTTCTGGTCGCGCCTCGCTCACCTGATCGTTTACACGCTCGGCGTTCCGATACTTCGCACGCTGACCTTCACAATCGGTTTTATCGCACAGGCCGTGCTTGCGCTGGCGATTTTCAAGATCGTCTGATCGCTGAACATATGAGCGGCAACAAAAAGGGACGGCTCATCGCCGTCCCTTTTCCTTTGTTGGGTCGTAAATGTTTTACGGGAACATCGGCGGCTGATCGATGCCCATCGTCTCGGGAAAACCGAGCACCAGATTCATGTTCTGCACCGCCTGCCCCGATGCGCCCTTGGTGAGATTGTCGAGCGTCGAAACAATGATCGCCCGGCCCGGAATGCGATCCGCAGCCACGCCGATGAAGGTCATGTTCGAACCGCGCACATGCCGCGAATGCGGCGTCTTGCCGAACGGCAGGACGTGAACAAACGGCTCCTTCTCGTATTGCTTGACCAGAATCTCGTGGAAGTCCTGCGCGATCTTTCCCCGCCGGCCCCGCACATAAATGGTCGAGAAGATGCCCCGGTTCATCGGCAACAGATGTGGGGTGAAGGAAACGACAACCTCTTTGCCTGCCGCCTTCGAAAACTCCTGATCGAGCTCGGCCATATGCCGATGCTGGCCGACGCCATAGGCGTTGAAACCTTCGGAGACTTCCGAGAACAACATCTCTTCTTTTGCCGAGCGTCCCGCGCCGGTCATGCCGGACTTGGCGTCGATGACGATCTCATCGGGCTCGATGGCCTTGGCCTTTAGCAGCGGGACCAGCGGCAGTTGCGCGCAGGTGGTGTAGCAGCCAGGATTTGCGACAAGCCGCGCTTTCTTGATATCGCGCCGATAGACTTCGACAAGCCCATAGACCGCCTCCTTCTGCAGTTCGAGCGCATGGTGCTCATGGCCGTACCACTTGGCATAGGCTGCCGGATCTTCCAGCCGGAAGTCCGCCGACAGATCGACGATCTTGATGCCGGGCGCCTTGGCGAAAACATCCTTCAGCACCTTCTGCGTGGTCGCATGAGGCAGTGCGCAGAACACGAGATCGAGGCCCGCGTTCGCCCAATCCACCTCATCGATGGTCACGAGCCGCGGCAGGTCATACGGCGCGAACTGCGGGAACACATCTCCCATCATCTGCCCTGCCCGCCTGTCGGCAGTCAGCAGGGCGATCTCCACGCGAGGATGGCGCAACAGCAGCCGGACAAGCTCCGCCCCCGTGTAACCGGAGGCACCGAGAATGCCGATTTTCTTCTTCGTGCTCATGGCGCGATCCCTTCGTGCACAGTGCTCAACACTTCATTGTCTTCAACGGCGGCAAAGGCCTGCGGGCGCATGGCGCGCATCGCAGCCGACAAAATGTCCGCTCCCGGCGATGTCTGTAAGGCCAAAGCGCGGGTCACCGCAACATGATCCGCATCCGATTTGTGCTGGTTCAGCTTGAAGCTGCCCTCGACCTCCTCGACCGTCATGACAAGCCCCGCAATGCCCTTCATCATGGCATCGAAACGGCCTGCCGACATCTTGTCCACCGTCCAGGGCTTTTTCGGCGCAAGATCGTTCTCGAACCGGGCGCTGGCCTGATTCAGATGATCGGGCAATTGCTGTCCCGTCATAATCTTCACAGCACCCGTCATGTGAACCGACCGATAGAGCCATGTCGGCACCTGATCCGGTGACACATACCAGTCGGGCGACACGTAGGAGTCCGCCTCGTTGACGGCGAACAGCCATGGAGTCACGCCGTCGGCGAGTCCGATCAGCGGATTATGACGCGCCAGATGAAAGCAGAGCAGCGGCGTGCCGTCGCTTCCGTATTCGATATGGAACGGCACCGGCGAGGCTACCGGCTTGTCGCCGTCATGGGCGCAGGCCAGCCCAAACCCGCGCGCGGCAGCGAACGCGAGACAAGTGGCGCGATCAACTCGGAAGGCGGGTGGAACATACATTGCAAACTCCTGCTTCTGCGAGGAGCCGCCGAGATCAAACCGCGTATGTCTGGAAAGAAGGTGTGCCGCGGGTTGTCTCCGGCGGCACGGGGGTGATTTAGACGCAATCAACCGCCCATACCGCGAGAATGCGGCGGCGGCGGGCAGCTATGATGGTTGCGCTCAAAATCATGGGCGCGGATATAGGTCCGCGCCCAGTTCCCGTCAAGTCACGATCAATGCGTTCAGATGCTTGGATTCCAGGGAGCAGGCTTCCAGCGATAGCCCGTGCCGTCCTTTTCGAGGTTGGCGAGGCCGGGGAACGGGTAGTGAAAGCCCTGCACGCGCATCTTGTCGGTTGCGATCATGTCGTAGACCTTCCGCCGCGTCGTCTCGGCCTGGACAGGATCCTGATCGAACATCAGGTGCCAGCCTGGGTTACGGGCAAACAGGTCCGGATCGTTCGTCACATCCGACTGGATGAAAACCTTGTCCGCACCCGACGACAGGACGAACGACGTATGGCCCGGGGTATGGCCAATCGTCTCCACCGTCATCAACCCGGGCGCGACATCCTTGCCCCATTCGTAGGGTGTGGCCTTTTTCTTGAGACCGGCTTCAAAGACACGGCGGGCATTTTTGAAAACGCCTTCCATACGGCCGGCCGGAGCGCGGCTCATCTCGCCGTCGTCCATAAAGTATTTCCATTCCGCCGCAGGCACCAGAACTTCAGCATTGGGAAATGCGAGCTGGTTATCAGCATTCAGCAACCCGTTGATGTGATCGCCATGGAAGTGAGAAATCACCACCATATCGATCGATTTGGGATCGATCCCGGCTGCCGCCATGTTGGTCGCGAACTGACCAACCACACCTTTGCTCGATGCGAACGCACCCGGCCCGTTACCTGTGTCGATGACGACAAGCTTACCCCCGGTATTGATCACCAGCGGACCGAACTGGATTGTCATTTTATCGCGCGGACGGAAAGCACTCTCCAGCGCTGCATTGACCTCGTCCTTTTTGGCGTTGAGGACGAAGCCATCACCAAGCGGGAACGTGTTGGCGCCGTCGGAGATCACCGTGACTTCGGCATCGCCTACCTTGTAGCGATAGAAGCTCGCGTTCTGCTTACCGGCAACAGGCGCGGCTGCCTTCGCCGTGTTTGCCGGCATCAGCGGGGCCGCAGCAAGAGCGGCCGCACCGGCCAGCGCGTGACGTCGCGTCAATTCCATGGTGTCTCTCCCGGTCGGCTAAAATTGTTGGAAATCTATGGTTGGACAATCGCTGCTTGAGCAGTCCTGCAAATCATTCGCAGCGATCAAGCGCGTGATTGTCATCACGTTAACACCACTTCAAGACAGCTATTCCTGATCACAAACAATTTAGCAGGCACCTGTCACATGAGCATTTTGACGCCGAACATCCCGGGCGCCATGAGCAGACCAGCCCACAGGAACGCCGAGATGAAGTTCGCGATCTGGAAATGCCAGTACTCCATTTCAACAACGCCAGCGACCAGCGGCACGGTCGCGCGCAACGGCCCCGAGAAGCGTCCGATAAAAATCCCGAGCACGCCCCATTTTTTCATGAAGCGTTCCGCACGCGGCAGCATGTCCGGAAAACTCGACATCGGCCACATATGCGCAATGCGATCGTGGAATCTGACACCGATCCAGTAGGACAGCCAGTCGCCGCAGGCAGCGCCCAATCCGCCCGCGATCCAGACGGGCCAGAAACTGATGCCGCTGACGCCGATCAAGGCACCGATGGACACCAATGCGCCCCAAGCAGGAATGACCAGTGAAAGAAACGCCAGCGACTCCGCGAACGCGAGCGCGAAAACAACCGGCATCGCCCACATCTGATGGTCGCGGACAAATTCAGCCAGTCCGCGCGTCATTTCCTCGAACGTCATACTTGTCCCAATCCGGCTTATCGAATCCGCCGGTTCCCCTGATGCCAGATACCACGGCCCATGCCGCCTGTCCGGGAGCTCGCCTGCGTCACATTTGCCGCCCTAACCGTGGCATAGTAACAGCCAACGATTCGCGTCCAGATCACGATATATCAAGATTTAAGAAGCATGGCTAAGTCACTGAATAAGAAAGATAAAACTGACCTGTTCGGATCTTCCGACAAAAAGGCGACCGCTCCAGCGAGGCCGGCAGCGAAGCCGTCGGGTGCCGAAGCCGGTTATACCGCGCGCGATATCGAGGTCCTGGAAGGTCTGGAGCCCGTACGCCGCCGTCCCGGCATGTACATCGGCGGCACCGACGAGAAGGCGCTGCACCATCTCTTTGCCGAGGTCATCGACAACTCGATGGATGAGGCGCTGGCGGGCCATGCGACCTTCATCGAAGTTCATCTCGGCGTCGACGGATATCTCACGGTCATCGACAATGGACGTGGCATTCCCGTCGATCCGCATCCGAAATTCCCAAAGAAGTCCGCTCTCGAAATCATCATGTGCACGCTGCACGCGGGCGGCAAATTCGACTCAAAGGTCTATGAAACTTCGGGCGGTCTGCACGGCGTCGGCGTCTCGGTGGTGAACGCCCTCTCTTCCGAACTCGTGGTCGAGGTCGCGCGCAACCAGCAGCTCTATCGGATGACCTTCGAACGCGGCAAACCGAAGGGCAAGCTCGACGAACTCGGCAAGATCAACAATCGCCGCGGCACCAGCATCCGCTTCAAGCCCGACACCGAGATTTTCGGCGCGAAGGCTCATTTTAAACCACAGCGCCTGTTCAAAATGGCGCGCTCCAAGGCTTACCTGTTCGGCGGCGTCGAAATCCGCTGGCGTTGCGATCCCGAACTGCTCAAGGGCGTCGATGATGTTCCCGCCGAAGATACGTTCCACTTCCCCGGTGGCCTGAAAGACTATCTCGCCGCAGCGATCCATGCGGACACGCTGGTGCATCCGGATATTTTCTCCGGCAAGTCTGGCCGCAACGGCGCGCACGGCGCGTGCGAATGGGCGGTCGCCTGGACTGCCGACGCCGATGGCTTCCTGTCGTCCTACACAAACACCGTTCCGACGCCGGATGGCGGCACGCACGAAGCCGGCTTCCGCAGCGCCCTGCTGCGTGGCCTGAAGGACTATGGCGAACGCATCGGTCAGGGCAAAAAGTCATCGTCCATCACCTCCGAAGACGTGATGGTGGGCGCGGCCGCGATGCTATCGGTGTTCGTGCGCGAGCCGGAATTTCAGGGCCAGACCAAAGATCGGCTCGCCACTGCTGAAGCGCAGAAGATTGTCGAGCAGGCCATCAAGGACCCGTTCGATCACTGGCTCACCGGCAACCCGGTGCAGGCCAACAAGCTGCTCGAGTTCGTGGTCGAGCGTGCGGACGAGCGGCTGCGCCGACGGGCCGAGAAGGAAACCTCGCGCAAGACCGCGGTGAAGAAACTGCGTCTGCCGGGCAAGCTCGCCGACTGCACCAACAGCGCCACCGAGGGCTCCGAACTTTTCATCGTCGAGGGCGACTCCGCAGGCGGCAGCGCCAAGCAGGCGCGCGACCGCAAGACGCAGGCGATTCTGCCGTTACGCGGAAAGATCCTCAACGTCGCTTCCGCGACCAAGGACAAACTCACCGCCAACGCCCAGCTGTCCGATCTCATTCAGGCTATCGGCGCCGGGATCGGCCCGCAGTATCGCGAAGAAGATTTGCGATACTCCCGCATCATCATCATGACCGACGCGGACGTGGACGGTGCGCATATCGCGTCGCTGCTGATCACGTTCTTCTATCGCCAGATGCCGCGCCTGATCGACGAAGGCCACCTCTATCTTGCGGTGCCTCCGCTCTATCGTCTTACCCACGGCTCGAAGACCTTCTATGCCCGCGACGAAAAACATCGCGACGAACTGCTCAAGAAGGAATTCCACGCCAACGCCAAGGTCGAGATCGGCCGCTTCAAAGGCCTCGGTGAAATGATGCCGGCGCAATTGAAAGAAACCACGATGGACCCGGCGAAGCGCACCATGCTGCGCGTCGTGCTGCTGCCCGACGATCGCGAAGGCACGGCGGATTCAGTCGAGCGCCTGATGGGCACCAAGGCCGAAGCGCGCTTTGCCTTCATTTCCGACAAGGCGGAATTCGCCAGCGAGGAATTGCTGGACGTGTAACGCCCAGCGGCCCCGGCAGCGGCGTAGGTTCAAGCCGCGCCAGCTAGCCTTTCAACAAAGGGTATGTTCTCCTTCCAAAGCGGCACCAAGACCGCGGTGGAGAACAGAACATGATGCCCTCGCCTTTCGACCTTACGGGCAAAGTCGCCATCATCACCGGCGGCAATGGCGGCATCGGCCTCGGCATGGCGCGTGGCCTCGCACGCGCTGGCGCAAGCATCGTCATTGCCGGACGCAACAAGGATAAATCCAAAGAGGCTGTGCGCGACGTCGAGGCGCTTGGTGCCGAGGCCCTCGCAATTTCTGTCAATGTGACCGACACCTCTTCCGTCGCGGCAATGGTTGAAGCCACACTCAAACAATTCGGCCGGATAGATATTCTGATCAACAATGCCGGCATGAGTGTGCGTCAGCCAGCGCACGTCATCAGCCTGGAAGACTGGAATACGGTGATCGACACCAATCTCACCAGCGCCTTCATTTGCTCCAAGGCGGTGTACCCTGCGATGAAAGACGCCGGCGGCGGCAAGATCATCAATATCGGCTCGATGATGTCGATCTTCGGCGCCAGCTTCGCGCCTGCCTATGCGGCCAGTAAAGGTGGAATCGTGCAATTCACGAAGTCAATTGCGCTGTCGTGGGCGGGCGACAACATTCAGGCAAACGCGATCCTGCCCGGCTGGATCGATACTGCACTGACACTAAAAGCACGTGAACAGGTGCCGGGCCTCAACGAGAACGTGCTGACCCGAACGCCCGCAAAGCGATGGGGCAATATCGACGATCTCGCCGGAACGGCCGTCTTTCTTGCGTCATCAGCGTCCGACTTCGTCACCGGCACATCGATCCCGGTCGATGGCGGTTATTCGGTTCAAAGCTGAACGCGCCGTCAACGCCGGAAGTTCTTGATCTCTGAAAGGCTGCCGTCCTGATAGGTCAGTTCGACCGATATCGATCGGGTCGATGCCGGAATTTTCATGTACGAAGCGGCATTTTCCGGGATCGCCGACGGGTCCTTCGGATTACACGGCGGAATTTTCACGACCTGGTTCGGCACGGTGGTGTCGATTCCGATGCGCATCTCCCTCACGGCGCAGCGGAACGACAGTATCTGCGAGTAATAGACCAGCGGCCCGCTGTAGCCGCCGAACGAGAGCCAGCTATTGGATGTCATATCCAGCAGCTTGCGATGGCTGGCAATCAGCGCGGCGTCCGGATCGAACTTGATCGGGAACGGTCCCTGCATCTGACCGGTCGGATCGACATAACGGACCTGTATCGTCGCAGCCGGCGCGTCGTTCGGCAGTTCGATCGACGGGTTCGGCATCCGCCGCCGCGTGCGAGGATCAAGCGCATCGGTAAAGCCGGTTTCCTTGAACTCGCCGCTCTCGCCCAGCCGCCATGAAATCGCGAGTGTCGGATCGGCGATTGAAAAGGCAATCGACCATCCGCCATTGTGGCGCATGAAGCTCGCAATCGGCGCATTGCCGTTGTCGATCGCAAGCGGAGGTACCGGCTGCACAGGCAGCGCGGCAACCTGTGTTTGCGCCTCGACCGCGATGGCGCGCTCTCCGTCCTTCACAGGCTTCAAGATGAAATCGCCGACAATCTGGTCGTAGTAGGCAGGTGTCTGCATCCGGTTTGCAGCCACCGTCATCTTGCGCACGTCGGATTGCGTTCGCTTGGCGATCTGCACGAGGTTGAGACCCGGCTGCGCCAGTTCGCGCACGAACGTGCGCGTGAACACCGAGTTCGGGTTGGGATCGTTGTCGTTGAGACGGTCAAGCGCGGTCTGCTTGGCGCCCGCGGAGAAGATCACGAACACGCCTTCCGGTGGCGAGATCGGCGCAAGCCCTCCGCTGCCGCCCAGCGCACGCGTTCCGGTCGCTTCAAACGGATTGTTGCGGCAGGCATCGAACACAAAAATCGATGTTCTCGCGCCGCGCGCCTGGAGACGCGAGATCACACGCTCGGCAGCGAATGCCCCATCGCGGATCAATTCTTCCTGCCCTTGCGTTACGGCCGCGATGTCGGTCGGCAGCAAGTAGTTCTGACCGTTGATTTCAAACCCGTGCCCCGCGAAGAAGAAAAATGCCGTGTCGCCAGGATCGACCGCCTTGTCGAAGGCCAGCATGGTTTCGCTGAATGCCTTGCGGTTCTGGTTTTCGGCAAACAACACTGTAAAGCCGAGTTGCTTGAGCGCATCGCTCATGGCGCGCGCATCGTTCACGGCCTTCTGCAACGGCGGGACATTCCGGTAATCATTGTTGCCGATGACAAGGGCGACTCGCTTCTCGGCGAAGGCAGGCGCGACGACGGCTGTTATCGCGATCAAGCCCGCCAGCAGCGTTCTTAGCCCAAAGAGATTCATGTTCTTGTCCCCTGAAGACCGTCCGGCGGGCGAGCCCGGTTCCGGCGGGTAGTATGTCATAGTCGCCTCATCCGGGAAGGCGGTTCACGAGCCGTTTCGGAGACCTGAAAGCCCTTCAACTTGTTGTCGTATTAAGGTTTTTCGCGATTTTTGCCCTCAAATTCATTGACTTTCGGCGTTTCCGGCCTATGTTTCGCTGCAACGCGGTCAGAATCGTGATGTGAGTTCCTGGCCAGCCGTCTGTCTGCGAGATATCTCCTCCCCGTGCCCTTAAAGCGTGCCGTTCCGGGGTGAGCGCGACAGCCAGATTTCCAGAGTCGGAACGGCGATTTCGACCAGAGACATGATCCCGAAAAGTGGTCTTCCGGTTTTCGGACCAGATCGTGCCAAAAACAGAGGCTCAATGTCCTTTTCCAATCTCGGCCTGTCCGACAAGGTTCTCTCCGCTGTTGCGGCCACCGGTTACACGACCCCCACCCCCATTCAGGAACAAGCGATTCCCCACGTTCTCGCCCGGCGCGACGTGCTCGGCATCGCTCAAACCGGCACGGGCAAGACCGCTGCCTTTACGCTCCCGATGATCACGCTGCTCGAAAAGGGCCGCGCCCGCGCACTCATGCCGCGCACGCTGATCCTGGAGCCGACCCGTGAGCTTGCCGCACAGGTCAAGGAGAACTTCGACAAGTACGGCGCGGGCCAGAAGCTGAATGTGGCGCTGCTGATCGGCGGTGTATCGTTCGGCGATCAGGACTTGAAGCTCTCGCGCGGTGTCGACGTGCTGATCGCAACCCCGGGCCGCCTGCTCGACCACACCGAACGCGGCAAGCTGCTGCTGACCGGCATCGAAGTGCTGGTGATCGACGAAGCCGATCGCATGCTGGACATGGGCTTCATCCCGGACATCGAGCGTATCTGCAAGCTCGTCCCGTTCACCCGCCAGACCCTGTTCTTCACCGCGACGATGCCGTCGGAAATCCGGCGTATCACCGAGACCTTCCTGCACAATCCGGTCAAGGTCGAAGTCTCTAAACCGGCCTCAACCGCCGTTACCGTCACCCAGTCCCATGTCAGTGTCGGCCGTGAGCCGCACGAGAAGCGCGAAATGCTCAGGCAGTTGCTGCGCGACGCCAAGGACCTCAAGAACGCGATCATCTTCTGCAACCGCAAGCGCGATGTCGCAGTCGTTTATAAGTCGCTGCAAAAGCACGGCTTCAGTGTGGGAGCCCTGCACGGCGACATGGATCAAACAGCCCGCATGGCGGCGCTCGATCAATTCCGCAAGGGTGAACTACCCCTGCTCGTCGCCTCCGATGTTGCCGCTCGCGGTCTCGACATCCCCGAAGTCAGCCACGTCTTTAATTTCGACGTTCCCCATCATCCCGACGACTACGTGCACCGCATTGGCCGTACCGGCCGCGCCGGACGGCTCGGAACCGCGATCTCTATTGTGAGCCCTGCTGACCAGAAATCCCTCGCCGCCATCGAGAAGCTGATCGGACAGCCGATCTCCCGTGACGACGTTGCACCACCGGTGAGCGTCGCGGTCGAAGGCGAACCAGCAGCCCGCGAAATTTCCGCCGAGGCAACGGCTGAAGAACGTAAGCCACGCCGCGAATCCCAGCGCAGCCGTGGGGGCCGAAACAAGCCGCGCAAATCCAGTGGGACAGAGCGCAAACCTCCAGCGGCCGAGCGAGTTGCACCACAGCAACCACCTTCTATCGGTCGCCCCTTGCCGATGGCTGCGCGCGAACAGCATTCCGAGCCGGGCGATCACTCCCATCTGCCGGCATTCCTGCTGCGGCCAATCCGCGCGCGCGGTTAACCGCAACCGATTGACTCGTCAGCGGATTGAATCCGTTTACGGGTCATTCATTCTCATCCCCTAACGTGCCTTCATTACTTTTAGCCATTTCGTTAAGAGGATGGGCAGAAGCTCGTCTTTGAAGGGCACGGAACGTGATTGGCCTGCTGGAAGAATACGAACGCACCTTGGCGTTCGCCGAAGTCGCTTTGGGTCAAATCCGATCCTTGCGTCAGAATGCGGTGCCGCGAAATTACGAGATCTGGTATATCTACGCGACCGGCTACAACGCCGCGCTCAACAAAATCATCAACGAGACGCTCAGCCGCAACGGCAAGCTGACCGAAGCCGATCTCGAGCAGATTTACGAAACCTACCTCTCCCAGCATCGGACCACAGAGCGGATCGACACCGTCGGTACGCGGGTGATCAACGAAATCGATGACGTGATGAACCTCATCACCGACGCATTGGGAATGACCTCCACCTTTGGACGCAACCTTGAAGGCGCGACACAGAAACTGTCCGGCGCGCGGGATCGCGAACAGGTCAAGGCTGTGGTTGAAGCTCTTGTCGCCACCACGCGCGAGATGCAGGAAACCAACAAGGCGCTGGAAGCGCGTCTCGCCACATCGAAGCAACAGATCAGCAGCCTTCAGCATAGCCTCGAGGCGATTCGTAACGAGAGCCTGACCGATCCTCTCACATCGCTCGGCAACCGGAAGTTCTTCGACCGTGCCCTTGAAAATGCCGTCACACAGGCGGCTGAAGGTGGCGAGCCGCTGTCACTTCTGATGCTCGATATCGACCATTTCAAATCATTCAACGACAACTACGGCCACCTTACGGGCGATCAGGTATTGCGCCTTGTGGCGATGTCGCTGAAGCAGACAACCAAGGGCCAGGATATCGCTGCCCGCTACGGCGGCGAAGAGTTTGCAGTGGTCCTGCCCAATACGGCGCTGCGTCAGGCCCTGACGGTTGCCGACAACATCCGTCGTGCCGTGATGTCGAAACAGCTCAAGAAGAAATCCACCGGCGAAATTCTCGGCCGCGTCACGATCTCGGTGGGTGTGTCGATGCTGCAGCCCGGTGATGACCGCGACCGGCTTATCGAACGCGCCGATGCCTGCCTTTACGCCGCCAAGCGGAACGGCCGCAACCGGGTCATTTGCGAAGCCGATCCAGAATTCTCGCCGACCGACCGCATCCAGGTTGCCTAGCGCTTCTTTGCGTTCTTGCGTTTGGAAGCTGCTTTGCTGCCCTCGGCGATTTTGGCCGAGGTTTTCTTGCTTGCGCGCGGCTTTGCTTTCTTTGCGGCAGATTTCACCGCCTGCTTCGGCGCGTGCTTCTTCACGCCGGACTTCTTTACCGCCGCACGTTTCGCCGCTCCAACGGCTTCACGAGCCCACGCCGCGAGTTCCTCGGGATCGTCGTAGAGCCGCTCCGGCAAATGGCGATAGGAATTCACGACAACGGTCTTGTTTCTGGTGTCGTACTGAAATGGCTTGGCGCCCTCGGCGTCGTAGCGGGGAATTGTCAGTTCATCGACTCTGAAGATGATTCCGGCGCGCAGCGCCATCGCGAAATTCACGCCATCGGCGGTGATGCCGAAGCCGCTGAACATCTTGCGCAGAGTGATCGGCCCAAATTCGGAAAAGAGATCGATCAGGTCATCGCGATCCATGCACGTATCTCGCAAAAGCATGCCCTTGGGCTCGACCCGAGGGTGGGCACCGGTTATGCGACCAGAATACGCGAAACCAAAAAGCTGGATCGATCCTTCAACCGTCGATCTTTGCCGGAGTCAGCTGAACCGACTCGCCGCAACCGCAGGCGCTGATCTGGTTCGGATTGTTGAACACGAACTGAGCCTGCATCTTGTCGGCCTTGTAGTCCATCTCGGTGCCGAGCAGGAACAGAACGGCTTTTGGATCGACAAGGATCTTCACGCCTTTGTCCTCGACGATTTCGTCGGTCGGCTTGACGTCATGGGCGTATTCGACGGTGTAGGACTGGCCGGCGCAGCCACCGTTCTTGATGCCGACGCGCAGGCCGACGATTTCGGAGTCGGCGCGCGACGCAAGTTCCTTAACACGCGAGGCAGCGGCGTCCGTCAGGCGCATCACCTGCGGGCGGGGCCGTACAGCGGGCTTGGAGGGCGCAGGAGCATTTGGCGTCATACCGGTCATGTGTTCATTCCTCGTAGCGGTTCAAGGCCGCTCTGAAATGCAGAATAGATACCGAAACTGAGTCGTCTCAACTCACCACATATTGAGGACGAGGCGCGCCTCATCCGACATCCGGTCGGGAGTCCAGGTCGGCTCCCAGACCACGTTTACGCTCACGGGACCAACACCTGCGACGCTCGCCACGGCGTTCTCCACCATGGTCGGCAATTCACCGGCAGCCGGACAGTTCGGCGTGGTCAGCGTCATCTCGACGTCCACGGAGCGGTCGTCCTTGATGTCGACCTTGTAGATCAGACCAAGCTCGTAGATGTCCGCCGGAATTTCCGGGTCGAAAACGGTCTTCAGCGCGGCCACGATATCGGTGCCCAGCCGCTCGGTTTCCTCGGGCGGCAGCGCCGACTGGGTATCGAACTTCAGGCCCGCCGGTTCGGCGGTCTGGACGGTGTCGTTCATGCGAATAGCTCCCGCGCCTTGATAAGCGCCTGCGCCAACTGATCGACCTCAGCGCGCGTATTATACATGCCGAATGAGGCCCGGCACGTTGCCGTTACGTTGAATCGCTCCAGAAGCGGCATGACGCAGTGGGTCCCTGCCCGAACCGCGATTCCGCTGCGGTCAATGATTGTCGCCACATCATGTGGGTGCGCGCCGGCCATTTCGAAAGAGATCACCGGACCCTTGCCCCTGGCATTGCCAATGATGCGGATCGAATTGATCTCCCGCAGCCGGTCGGTGGCATAGGTCAGGAGATCGTGCTCGTGAGCCGCGATACGTTCCTTGCCGATCGAATTAACGTAGTCGATGGCAGCGCCAAGCCCGATGGACTCGACGATCGCGGGCGTGCCCGCCTCGAATTTGTGCGGCGGATCGCCATAGGTGACCCAATCCTTCGCGACTTCGCGGATCATCTCGCCGCCGCCATTGTAGGGGCGCATGGCAACCAGATGCTCGTACTTGGCGTGCAGCACACCGATGCCGGTCGGCCCATAGAGCTTGTGGCCGGTGAAGATGTAGAAATCGCAGTCGATGTCCTGAACGTCGATAGTCTGGTGCACAGCCGCCTGGCTGCCATCGACCAGCACAGGAATGCCGCGGGCGTGGGCGATCTTCACGACTTCCTTGATCGGAACAACCGTCCCAAGGGCATTGGACATCTGGGTGATCGCGACGATCTTGGTCTTCGGTGTCAGGAGCTTTTCGAACTCCTCGATCAGGAAGTTTCCTTCGTCATCGACCGGCGCCCACTTGAGAACAGCGCCCTGCCGCTCACGCAGGAAATGCCACGGCACTATGTTGGAGTGATGCTCCATGATGGAGACGACGATCTCATCGCCCTCCTTGATGTTCGGCGCACCCCACGATGACGCAACAAGGTTGATCGCCTCGGTAGCGTTGCGCGTGAAGATGATCTCTTCGTTGCGCTTCGCATTCAGAAACTGCGCGACACTCGTGCGGCCGCCCTCATAGGCATCGGTCGCGGCATTGGCCAGATAGTGCAGACCGCGATGGACATTGGCGTATTCAGACTTGTAGGCCTCAGTCATCCGGTCGAGCACGGCAGTCGGCTTTTGCGCCGAGGCTGCGTTGTCGAGATACACAAGCGGCTTGCCGTACACCTTCATCGCGAGCGCCGGAAAATCCTGGCGGACGCGTTCAACATCGTATGAGCCGTTTGCAACAGCCGGGTGCATGGTCAGCCCCGCGTCGCCAGCCATCGCCCGGCAGCCGCCATCGCAACCTCACGCAGACTGTCATCCACGATCGACTCGATGGCCTCACCGACGAAAGCGGCGATCAGAAGCGCCTGCGCTTCTTTCTCCGGCAGGCCGCGCGCGCGCAAATAGAACATCAGGGTCTCGTCCAGCGCACCCGCGGTCGCGCCGTGACCGCAGGTCACGTCGTCCGCGAAGATTTCAAGCTCAGGCTTGCTGTCCGCTTCTGCTTCGTCCGAGAGAAGCAGCGCGCGGGTCATCATTTTGCCGTCGGTCTTCTGTGCGTCAGGCTGCACGATGATGCGGCCCTGGAACACCGAATGCGCACGATCATCGAGAACCGCGCGGAAGACCTCGCGGCTTGAGCAATTCGGCACCGCATGATCGACCACCAGCGTGGTATCGCCATGACGGCGGGCCCCGAGCAGGTTGACGCCGTTGGTGGTCAGTTCACTGCCCTCGCCGGCAAACTTGATGAAGCCCTGATAGCGGCTGACGCTGCCGCCGTTGGTCAGGTTGAACGTGTTCAGCTTCGCCTTTGCACCGAGGGTGATGATGCCCGTCGCGACATGCGCGGCATCGAGTGCATCTTCCATCAAGCGGACATGCTGCAACTCGGCTTCGTCACCGATCCAGATCACAACGGAATCGTGGGTCTGATAGGACTTTGCGCCTTCGGCAGCGACAAAGTTTTCCACCAGCGTTGCGCGCGCGCCCTTCGCAAGCTTCAGCAGCGAGCGCGTCACCAGCGACGAGCCTGAGTCGGTGGCGACGTGGACAATATGGATCGGCTTTGTCAGCGTGACGCCTTCGGCGACATCGATCACGACACCGTCCGTCGCCAGCGCGGCATTCAGCGAAATCATCGCATCGGAAGCAGCATTTGTCTTAAGCAAATCGGCACGAACCTTGTTGCCGCCGTCCTCAAGAACCTCGCGCAGCGTCCGCAGATGCACGCCCGCTTCCAGCGTAGTCACATCCGAGAGCTGCGGCGCGAATACACCATCCACCAGCACAAGCTTCTGCGTATTCTCGATGCCGAGCGACTTGATCGCCTTCGCCGCGCGGGTCAGGTCAGCCTGATCCGGGCCAGCCGCCAGCGGCGCGACGTCGCGCAGCAAGGCACGCAGGTCCGTGTACTTCCATTCCTCGATCCGCCGGTGCGGCAGACCACGGCGGGCGAAATCGTCAAAAGCGCTCTGACGGACCTCGGCAACCGGACCCGAGCCGGGCAGACGGCTGCGCGCCGCGGCGAACAATTCGCCAAGCGCGTCCGTTGTCGATTGAACCAATGCAACGTTCATGATCGGACCTGCTTACGCTGCCTTGCCTTCGTACTGGGCGTAACCGGACTTCTCCAGCTCCAGCGCCAGTTCCTTGCCGCCGCTCTTGACCACCCTGCCCTTCGACATGACGTGGACCACGTCCGGCACGATGTAGTTCAGCAGCCGCTGATAGTGAGTGATGACAACCATCGCACGCTCCGGCGAACGCAGCGCGTTGACGCCGTCTGCCGCGATGCGCAGTGCATCGATGTCGAGACCCGAGTCCATTTCGTCGAGAATGCACAGGCTCGGCTGGAACAGCCCCATCTGCAGCACTTCGTTGCGTTTCTTCTCGCCGCCCGAGAAGCCGACGTTGACGCCGCGCTTGAGCATATCCATCGGAATGTTGAGCGACTTGGCGATCTCGCGCACCTTCTTGAGAAACTCAGGCGCCATCAACTCGATCTCGCCCCGCGCCTTGCGCTGGGCATTGAGCGCCGTGTGCAGGAAATTCATCGTGGTGACACCCGGGATTTCCACCGGATACTGGAACGCGAGGAACACACCCTTGGCGGCGCGCTCGTCCGGCTCCATTTCAAGGAGGTCTTCACCCTTGAACAGGATTTCGCCGCCGGTCACTTCATAGCCAGGCTTGCCGGCGATGACATGCGACAGGGTCGACTTGCCCGAACCGTTCGGGCCCATGATGGCGTGAACTTGGCCAGCATTCACGGTGAGGTCGAGACCATGAAGAATCTCGTTATCTTCCACCTGAACCTTGAGGCCTTTGACTTCGAGTAGCGCGGTCATCCAACACTTCCTTCCAGCGAGATCGAGATCAGCTTCTGCGCCTCGACCGCAAATTCCATCGGCAACTGCTGCAGCACGTCCTTCACGAAACCGTTGACGACCAGCGCCACGGCTTCTTCCTGGCTAAGTCCGCGCTGGACGCAGTAGAACAGCATGTCTTCCGAGATCTTCGATGTCGTCGCTTCGTGCTCGAAATGCGCCGACGAGTTCTTGGCTTCGATATACGGCACGGTGTGCGCGCCGCACTTGTCGCCGATCAGCAGCGAGTCGCACGCGGTGAAGTTGCGCGCGCCGGTCGCCTTGCGATGCGCGGTGACGAGGCCACGATAGGTGTTCTGCGATTTGCCCGCGGCGATACCCTTCGAGATGATGCGGCTCGACGTGTTCTTGCCGAGATGAATCATCTTGGTGCCGGAATCGACCTGCTGATATCCGTTCGAGATCGCGATCGAATAGAACTCGCCTTGCGAGTTATCACCGCGCAGGATGCAGCTCGGATACTTCCAGGTAATCGCGGAGCCGGTTTCCACCTGCGTCCACGAGATCTTGGAGTTCTTCCCGCGGCAATCGCCGCGCTTGGTGACGAAGTTGTAGATGCCGCCCTTGCCTTCCGAGTTGCCCGGATACCAGTTCTGAACCGTCGAATACTTGATCTCGGCGTCATCGAGCGTGACAAGTTCGACCACTGCGGCGTGCAACTGATTCTCGTCGCGCTGCGGAGCGGTGCAGCCTTCGAGGTAGGAGACGTAAGCGCCCTTGTCGGCGATGATCAGCGTGCGCTCGAACTGGCCGGTGTTGCGCTCGTTGATGCGGAAATACGTCGACAACTCCATCGGGCAGCGAACGCCTTCCGGCACGTAAACGAATGAGCCGTCGGAGAACACTGCCGAGTTGAGCGTCGCGAAATAGTTGTCAGAGGTCGGCACGACGGTGCCGAGATATTTCTTCACTAGTTCGGGATGCTCGCTGATCGCTTCCGAGATCGGCATGAAGATCACGCCGGCCTTCTTTAGTTCAGCCTGGAACGTGGTTGCGACCGACACCGAATCGAACACAGCATCGACTGCGACGCGGCGCTCGCCTTCAGGGCGCACAACGCCAGCAAGCATTTCCTGCT
>JAFKER010000012.1 GCA_017308595.1 Afipia sp. | reverse complement strand
GTCGGCTCATCACATCCTGGGGCTGGAGAAGGTCCCAAGGGTACGGCTGTCCGCCGTTTAAAGTGGTACGTGAGCTGGGTTCAGAACGTCGTGAGACAGTTCGGTCCCTATCTGCCGTGGGTGTTGGAATTTTGAGAGGATTTGTCCCTAGTACGAGAGGACCGGGATGAACGTACCTCTGGTGGAGCTGTTGTCGCGCCAGCGGCAGTGCAGCATAGCTATGTACGGACGGGATAACCGCTGAAAGCATCTAAGCGGGAAACCCACCTCAAAACGAGAATTCCCTTGAGAACCGTGGAAGACGACCACGTTGATAGGCCGGGTGTGGAAGTGCAGTAATGCATGTAGCTTACCGGTACTAATCGTTCGATTGGCTTGATTGCTCTCATTTTCAATGTCCACACGCACTCTGTGTGTGTGTGATTGACGAGATTGCTTCGTAAATTCTGTCTTTCGCCGGCCTGGTGGTTCTAGCGAAGAGCCTCAACCCGATCCCATTCCGAACTCGGCCGTTAAACTCTTCAGCGCCAATGGTACTATGGCTCAAGCCCTGGGAGAGTAGGTCGCTGCCAGGCCTGCAAAAGACAGAAATTCTCCTCATAACGATGTTCGATACACAAAACGCCGCTTCCTTCGGGAGGCGGCGTTTTTGCGTTTTGGCCTGATGGATGCCTGTTGTTTCGGCGGCTTGCGAGGCTCGCGGTAGCAAGAACTGCGCAGCAGCGCGATGGATCCGAGCGGGGCATTGGCGCTATCCGGAATACTGCCTGTCATCTTGCTGTATTAGGAACCGGAACACGGGCTGTTGCTTTGTTTTTGTCATGATCTGCGACAATCATCCCCCATTGTGTCGAACCGGATTCCCAATCCTCACGACTGCTTTTCATTCGATCCACGTCCAGGAGATTTCCATGCGCATTGCCGTCCGCTCGCCGATCGCCGTCCTGACTCTGGCCGCAACCTGCCTGATCGGCGCGGTGGCGATGACCGGTCCGGCCTTCGCTCAGGCCAAACAGCAGCCGGCACCGCCCAAGCAGGCTCCGGCCAAGGAAGCTGCGCCGGCTCCGGTTCCCGAAGCGAAACAGGTGGCGCTCACCGAAAAGCAAATCGAATCGGTGATTGCCTCGCAGAAGGATTTCGATGCGCTGGGCAGCCAGGAAGCGCCTAAACCGGGCGCGAAGGCCACATCGAACATGCTCGGCAAGCTCGATGAGGTTGCGAAGAAATACGGATTCGCGAATTACGCTGACTTTGCGATCGTGCAATCGAACATTGAACTGGTGATGAGCGGGTTCGATCCGAAGACCAAGACCTATGTCGGCCCGGAAACGGTACTCAAGCAACAACTCGCAGATATTCAAGCAGACAAGAAGATGCCCGCCGCTGAAAAGAAGGAGGCTTTGGCCGAGATCAACGAGGCGCTGAAGTCGCCTCCGCCCGCATTGGAGTACAAGGCGAATATCGAGCTGGTCGGCAAATATTATGACAAGCTCGCCGTCATGATGCAGGACGATGAGTGAGATGCCATTGCGCTCGCAGATGTGTTGAGAAACACCGCCCTTCGGGCGGTGTTTTGCTTTCTGCCGCCGCCGGTTTTCGCTAGGTTTCTGTCGGGGTGGGAGGCTGGAGGTCTCATGGCGCAGATAGATATGTCCGGCGGCGCGTGGCCGGCGTTGCCCTATATCGGCTGGCAGGATACCTGCACGACGCTGCATATGTGGACGCAGATCGTCGGCAAGATTCGCCTCGCTCAGGAGCCGATGGTGAATCAGTGGTGGCAGGTGCCGCTCTATGTCACGGCGACCGGGCTGACGACGTCGCCGATGCCCTATCAATCGCGCAGCTTCCAGATCGATTTTGATTTCTGCCACCATGCTCTTGTGATTCGGACCAGCGATCCGCAGCACAGGGAATTTCCGCTAACGCCAATGCCGGTTGCGGAATTCTACGACAGGATCATGCAGACGCTGCGTGATCTCGGTATTGAGATTAAGATCTGGACAATGCCGGTCGAAGTCGCGAACGCGATTCCCTTCGAAAAGGACCAGCAGCACAAATCCTACGATGCGGGCGCAGCTCAGCGCTTCTGGCGTGTGCTGGTGCAGGCTGATCGCCTCATGAAGCAATTTCGTGCAGGTTTCATCGGCAAGGTCAGCCCCGTGCATTTTTTCTGGGGCAGTTTCGATTTGGCCGTGACCCGGTTCTCCGGGCGCACGGCGCCGCCGCATCCCGGCGGCATGCCCAATCTCGGCGACTGGGTGGCACGCGAAGCCTATTCGCACGAGGTCTCAAGTTGCGGTTTCTGGCCGGGAAACGGCGGCTTCGGAAAGGCCGCGTTTTATTCTTACGCCTATCCGGCACCTGCGGGATTTGCCGATGCGGAGCTGTTGCCGCCGCAGGCATCGTTCGATAGGACGCTTGGCGAGTTCATTCTGGATTACGACATCGTCCGATTGTCGCACGATCCCGACGCGATGGTGCTCGATTTTCTTCGGAGCACCTACGCGGCCGCGGCCAACGCAGGAAAATGGGATCGCGCCGCGCTGGAGTGGTAAAGGCCTTACGCTGGAAAGCGTCCGTCGTCGGTCGGGGCAAGCGGTCTCTGCGTGATGATCCATCGCAGCGGACCAGGCGCGCGGTCGTTCTCCGCCAAAAAATCCAGCGACAGCCGCCGATCATGGGCGGTCATCAGGCCCTCGATCAATCCGCGCAGCGCCTGCAGGCACATTGGATGATAATCGGGAACGCCTGCGATCAATCCCCATTGCTTCTGTGAGATTGTGACGCAGCCATTGCTTTGATTGCTGTCCGCGTCGTCGCCTTCGGCGTGCAGAAATTCGAGCAGGAGTGCGCCGAAACCCTGCGGGCCAGAATCGTGCGTTGCCGGGAAGCTCGCCGCAATATCCGGATAGAACTGCATGCCAACCAGTTTGCCGGTTAGATAGAGCAGGTGACCCGCGTCGGGCGGGCTGAACTGGTTGACGATCACCGGCAGCGAGGAGCGCACATACTCCATCGCATAATTGCGATAGGCCTTTTCCAGCCGTGAGCGCGGCCAGGTATCGCTCGCGAGTTTCGGTGAGGCTGCGGGATCGAACGCTGGAGCCTCGAGATGCCGCGCAAACACGAGCCTTTCTTCGGGCAGTAGGTCGCGGTCGTATTCGTAATAGAAGCCTTCAAGTCCATTCTGGCCATCGACGGTCTGCTTGGTGCAGACAAAGCCCATGCGCGGATTCTTGAATGAGGCGCCGTTATGGGCATGCCACCCGCGCAGCATCCCGGCGGAGACTTCGCCGGGAATGGCGCAGATCGCCGTGCCGCGCCAGACCCAGCGCGGGGGCGGATAGCGGATCCAGGCCTTGCGATCGGATTCGCGCATGTATTCGACATTCACGCCGCCGATCTGGTTGCTGAGATAGTGATACTGCGCGGCAGCAACTGCATGCGGCGTATTGGTGAGGCCGAACTTTTCGATGCCCGCGAGAAAGCGCTCATGATGCTGGCGCCGGAACACACGAAACATGAATTCTGCCGCCTCGGCAGAGCCGCGGCGTGTCACCAGCGACATGACAAGGCCGGTGAAGTAGGCGTGATAGAGATCGGCGACCGCGTGCCAGGCTTTGAATTCGCTGCCGTCAGCGCGCTCGCTCATTATCTGTCCGATCAAGCCGGCGGCGGCACGGTGGTCTTTACTGACTCGCGCTGCATCATCTTCTCGTGGAAGGCGTCCAGCTTCGGAAACGCCTTGCGCCAGCCACAATCGGGAAAGCGGAAATCAAGATAGCCGAGCACGCAGACAAGGCCGATCTGCACGATGTCCAGCGGGCGTGTCAGCACATCGGGATGCGCCTCGTAGCGGACCAGACCGTCCCATGCGCGCTTGAACTGATCGTCTGCCCAACCGGCCCAGAGAAATTCCGGCGGCCGCAGCATCTTCTCGTAGCGGCACAGCAACAGCGCATCGAGCATACCCTGAAGAATGGAGTGATCGGTCTTGACCTCCCACTTCGCGGGACCGGATGCAGGGATCAGTTTGCCGCCGGCGAGCTCGTCGAGATATTCGGCAATCACGTAGGAATCCACGATGACCTGACCGCTATCAAGGATCAGCGCCGGAATCTTCCGCAACGGGGAGACGTTGCGCGCGTACTCATCATTCTCCGTGACCGGGATCGCCTTGATCGGAGAAATCAGCTCGATCTTATCGAACAGGCCGAGCTCCATCGCCACAATGCGGATCTTGCGCGCGAACGGCGATGGCGGTGAATAGACAAGTTTCATGGAGCGGTCCTGCGTGAAGGAATTGAGCCGCCGGCTCCAGCACGGATGCTGGAGCCAGAAGCGCAATGCGGTTTAAGCTGCGATGATTTCCTGACGCTGCGCGCCGAGGCCATCGATGCCGAGGGTGACAACGTCTCCGGCGTTGAGAAATTTCGGCGGCTTCATGCCCATGCCGACGCCCGGTGGTGTGCCGGTTGTGATGATGTCGCCGGGATACAGCGTCATCAGGCCGGAGACATAAGCGATGATCTTCGGTACGTTGAAAATCATGGTCGCGGTCGAACCGGTCTGGCAGCGCGTGCCGTTGACGTCGAGCCACATGCCGAGCTTGTGTACGTCCGCAATTTCATCCGCCGTCACGAGCCATGGGCCGACCGGGCCGAAGGTGTCGTGAGATTTGCCCTTGGTCCACTGGCCGCCGCGTTCGATCTGGAAGTTGCGCTCGGAGACGTCGTTGCAGACCGCGTAACCGGCGACGTGCTTCAGGGCATCGGCCTCGGTGACATACTTCGCCTTGGTGCCGATGATAATGGCGAGTTCGACTTCCCAGTCCAGCTTGGTGGAGCCGCGCGGTTTTTCGACATTGTCGTTCGGGCCGCACAGGCTGGTGTTGG
This sequence comes from Afipia sp., assembly GCA_017308595.1. Lineage (GTDB taxonomy): Bacteria > Pseudomonadota > Alphaproteobacteria > Rhizobiales > Xanthobacteraceae > Afipia. Next base: position 219,262 of record JAFKER010000012.1, on the reverse strand, counting down.
CCTTCAGGAACACGATCGGCTCGGACGGAATCGCCATGCCGGCTTCCGCGGCGTGATCGGCATAGTTCAGGCCGATGGCGACGAACTTGGTGATGTCCGTGACGGGTGCGCCGAGGCGCGGATTGCCGTCTACCAGCGGCAGCGACGCCGGATCGACGGCGGCGATCTTGGCAAGAGCAGCCGGCGAGAGCGCATCCCCGTTGATGTCCCTGACCAGCGCGGAGAGGTCGCGGATGCGGCCGGAGCGGTCGAGCAGTCCGGGCTTTTCCTGACCGGCGGTGCCATAACGAACCAGTTTCATGGGCAGTTCCTTTTCATTCTTGCCAGATATTTCATTCGTCGGATGTTTCATGCGACAGGGCGCAGGGAAATTCAACCTTCTCCCGCATTGTGCAGCGCGCTCATTTCACGAAGGCCTTGTAGCCGCGATCAGCCTGAAGGCGTCGCCGTCGCGCACGATGTGTCCGGGGTCGTAGTGGCCGCCAAAGACCAGCGCCGGGGTGTCCGCAAAGCGCGAAAACAGCATTTTCCGGGTCTCAATGGACTGGACCGGATCGGAATCCGCGGTCGATGACCAGTCAAGGTGTGCCATCTGGCATGGATGATGCGCGACGTCGCCGGTGAGCAGCGCCTGCTGGCCGTCGGATGTGACCAGGATGCTCATGTGACCCGGCGTATGTCCGGGTGTCGAAATGAGGGATATCTCGTCACCGATGCGGTGATCGCTGCCGATCAGGTTGGCGCGTCCGGCATCGACAATCGGCTGCACGGAATCCTCGAACACCGCCCGGTGTTCGCCCTCCGGACTATGCGCGGCCCAGTGCTCATACTCGGTCTTGCCGAACAGGTAGCGGGCATTGGCGAATGTCGGCACCCACTTGCCGCCGAGGAGTGTTGTATTCCAGCCGACGTGGTCGACATGGAGGTGGGTGCAGAGCACGGTGTCGATCGTGTCGATCGGGTAGCCTGCGGCCGCAAGGTCGTTCAGGAAAGGTTTGTTCAATCCATTCCACACGGGAACTGAACGATTCGCCTTGTCGTTACCGATGCAGGTATCGACAATGATTTTGTGGCTCGGCGTTTCCACAATCCATGACTGGACATTGAGCCGGAGGCGCCCTTCTGCATTGGCATAGTGCGGCACCAGCCATGGCATCTTCTGCGCTTCTTCAGGTGTCGCTTGCGGGAGAATGAATCGTGTGCCCCCTGTCGCGCCGATCTCCACGACATTGGTGATTTTGACGCGGCCCACGGTCCACTGCATCGGATTAGCTCCCGGTCGCTTTTCATGCCCTCGGATCTTCGATCCGAGGGCATTTTACGAGGATCGTGCTTTATGCGCTTACATCGTGCCGGGATAAGCGCCGCCATCCATCAGGAGATTCTGTCCGGTGATGAAGCCGGCCTTTGCGCCGCAGAGGAATGCGCAGGCAATACCGAACTCTTCGGGGTCGCCAAAGCGGCCTGCGGGGTTTGCCTTCATGCGTTGCTTGAGTACTTCATCTGGCGAAATGCCCTGTGCCTTCGCGGCGGCTTCCAGCATGGGGCCGCGTACGCGGTCGGTATCGAACGGTCCCGGCAGCAGGCCGTTGATGGTGACGTTGTTGATGACGGTCTTGCGCGCAAGGCCTGCAACAAAACCCGTGAGGCCGCTACGCGCGCCGTTCGACAGTCCCAGAATATCGATAGGCGCTTTCACCGCAGCCGAAGTGATGTTGACGATGCGGCCGAATTTGCGCGCCATCATGCCGTCAACCGTCGCCTTGATCAGCTCGATTGGGGTCAGCATGTTGGCGTCGATGGCCTTGATCCAGTCGTCGCGGGTCCAGTTGCGGAAATCGCCGGGCGGTGGACCACCGGCGTTGTTGATGAGAATATCTGGATCGGGACAGGCCTTCAGTGCAGCCTCGCGGCCTTCGGGCGTTGTGATGTCGCCGACAACTTCCGTCACCGTCACATTCGGGTTGAGCTTGCGAATATGCGCCGCGGTCTTGCCAAGCGCCTCGGCACCGCGCGCGGTGATGGTGACATGAACGCCCTCATTGGCGAGCGCGATGGCGCAGGCGCGGCCCAGGCCCTTGCTTGCCGCACACACAATCGCGCGCCGTCCTGAAATTCCGAGATCCATGGGTCACTTCCTCTTTGTTGTGTTCATTGCCGGTTCAAGGCCAATCATCGGACCTTTGCCGTTCCCGATAGCGTCTTGCCTCATCGCGGGTGGGCGCGCAATCAGTGAGCGCGCATTTCTGCCCTGATCATGTCGGCGGCCTTCTCGCCGATCATGATCGTCGGTGCATTGGTATTTCCACCGATGATGTCGGGCATGATCGAGGCATCCGCGATGCGCAGGCCTTCGACGCCGTAGACTTTCAGCGTTGGATCGACCACGGCCATGGGATCGTTGACGCCCATCTTGCAAGTCCCCACAGGGTGGTAGACCGTATCGGTCCGCGCACGCAGAGCCTTCCTGATTTGCTCGTCGGATTCGACCCCGGCGGTAAAGGCATCGGCCGTCTGAATGGCTTTCAGCGCAGGCGCGTCAAGCAGCCGCTTTGTTGTTTTGAAGCCTGCGACCATCGCTTCGAGATCGGTCGGGTCGCCGAAGAAATTCGGATCAATGGCCGGCGGTTGCATCGAATCGGCGCTTTGCAGCCAGACGCTGCCGCGGCTTTTCGGACGCAGCAGGCAGACATGGCATGAGAAGCCATTGCCGAAGAATGGCGTGCGGCCGTGGTTGTTCACAACCGCCATGCAGAAGTGCAACTGAATGTCCGGCAGATCAAGATCGGGCCGGGTTTTGAGAAAGCCGCCGCATTCGGCGATGTTCGAGGTCATCGGGCCGCGGCGCTCGCGCCGGTACTGGAAGATCGATTTGATGATGCGTCCGATGCCTTTAAGCGTCAGGCCGGTGAAGTTCGGATTGTCGGAGCGGAAGCCGAACACGAAATCCGGATGATCGTGCAGGTTCTTGCCGACGCCGGGAAGATGATGAACCGAGGCGATGCCGTGCTTGGCGAGTTCGTCCTTGTCGCCGATGCCCGACAACATCAGGAGCTGCGGTGTCTGGAATGCACCGAGACCGAGAACGACTTCGCGCCGCGCTATAACTCGCTTGGTTTCCTTGCCCTGACGATACTCGATGCCGGTGGCGCGCTTGCCGTCGAACAGAATGCGCGTGGCGTGCGCGCCGGTGATGACATGCAGGTTCTTGCGATTTTCCATGAAGGGATGGATGTAGCCCCGCGCAGCACTCCATCGTTCGCCGTTCTTCTGCGTCACCTGATAGACGCCGAGACCTTCCTGTTCCGCGCCGTTGAAATCCTCATTGATCCTGAACTGCGCTTCGCGCGCCGCCTGCAGATAAATCTCCTGAACAGGATTGTCGCTCTGCAGCTTGGTGACGCTGAGCGGTCCGCCCTTGCCATGATAGGCGCCGTCGAGTTCGCTGTTGTCCTCGGATCGCTTGAAGTACGGCAGCACATCCGCATAGGACCATCCGGTGTTGCCCATGGCGGCCCAGTGGTCGTAGTCGGCCTTGTGGCCGCGGATGTAGCACATCGCGTTGATGGAGGACGATCCACCAAGGCCCTTGCCGCGCGGCTGATAGCCCTTGCGGCCGTTGAGGCCGGGCTGCGGCACGGTCTCGAACGCCCAGTTGTTGACCGGGCCGGATACCATGAAGATCAATGCGCCGGGCGTGGTGACAACCCAGTTGTCATCCTTGCCGCCGGCTTCCAGCAGCGCGACAGAGACATTGGGATCCTCCGAGAGCCGGCTTGCGACCGCGCAGCCTCCGGAGCCCGCGCCCACCACCACATAGTCAAACGTGTCAGCCATCTTCATTTCCCCAGCCGAGATTATTACGCCGGCATTGATGCCGGTCGTATCGATTCTGAAATTTTTACGACATGAAACGCAGCAACTTGATCAGGCGTGCGATCTTGCTGCCATAGGGCGGGTAAAGGTCGGCGAGACGATTGAGCGGCGAGCGGTAAAACACCGGCTTCATCTTGCTCAAAGTCCGGAAGCCCCATTCGCCATGATAGGCGCCGATGCCCGACGCGCCGACGCCGCCCATCGGCTGATTGGCCTGCACGAAATGAAACAGGCAGTCGTTGACGGTGACGCCGCCGGACACCGTGCGTGCCAGAACCCGATCGCGCGCGGCATTGTCCTTGCCGAACCAGTATAGCGCCAGCGGGCGGTCGTTGGCGTTGATATGGGCGATGGCCGCATCGGTGTTCTCACAGGCAAACACCGGCAGAATCGGCCCGAAGATTTCTTCCTGCATCACCTTCATGTCGGTCGTGGCGCCGCTGACGAAGGTCGGTGGAAATTTCCGTTTTGATTTCCATGCCGGATCGTCAGCTTTGGCGGGCTGAACGATCTTTGCGCCATGCGCCGCGGCGTCCTGCACAAGGCTTTCGAGCCGGGCATAATGTTTGTCCGACACGATCGATGTGTAGTCCGTGTTATCGGGACTGGTGCCGAACATGCGCGCGACCGCACGGTTCGCCTTGGTGATGAACTCGTCCACCTTGTTTGGCGCGATCAGCACATAATCCGGTGCGATGCAGGTTTGTCCCGCATTCATCAGCTTGCCGTAAACGATACGCTCGGCAGCTTCTGCGATATTGGCGGAAGGGTCGATGATCGCAGGTGACTTGCCGCCGAGTTCAAGTGTGACCGGTGTGAGATTACGGCCCGCAGCCTCGGCCACCAGTCGTCCGACACGGGTCGAACCGGTGAAAATCAGGTGATCGAACGGCAGAGCCGCGAAGCGCTCGGAAATGTCGCCGTCGATGCCGGTGACCATCAATTCTGTCTCGTCGAATTTTTCCGCGATCAGCTTCTGCAGCAGCGCGGAGAACTGGGGGACCAGTTCGCTCGGCTTGATCATGACGCGATTGCCGGCAGCAATGGCCGCGACGGCGGGCGCGAGCGTTAATTGCAGCGGGTAGTTCCAGGGCGCAATGATGCCGACCACGCCGAGCGGTTGCGGCAGCAGCAGGTTTTTCGCTGGAAAGTATTGTAGATCGGTCGCGACATGCTTGGGCGCCATCCAGCGGCTGAGGTTTTTGGTGGCGTGCTTGATTTCGGCAAGCACAAACAGCGTTTCGGCGATCAGGGTCTCGGTCTTTGAGCGGTTGCCGAAATCTGCGGAGATCACCTCGTCGAACCGGGTCTCGTTTTCGACAACCAATGCGCGGAGCCGGGCCAGCCGGTCGCGCCGCTCCGCAAGTGTGGGTTCCGCCGCCCGCGAGAGGGTTATCGCGCGCTGGAACACGTCCTCAACGCCGCCTGTGACGGGATTCCTGACGATCTGGTTCATGAACTTCCTCGCGCTTCCCTGAGCCTGTCGCTGCCGGTTCCAGAGCCCGGTTATTGTTAGGCGGAAGGCTGATCGTTCACAGTCTGCTTGGCAAGTCCGGGCGACAAAAATGCCCCGGGATCAGGCCCTTGGAGGGGCGTCATAAAATCGTGAAAAAGATCGCCCGCAGGCCTTTCCAAAGCGGAGTGTCGTTGGTACATACCCCTCGCGCCACGGGCTTTGCCTTGGTTGCCTTCTCTCGCCTCCGGACGGGTTGGAACGACGCTTATGGCGTTGACCTGTCGTCCGTCTGCCTTTGAAGGCTTGCACCGGTTTATCGCGGGGTGGAGCAGCCCGGTAGCTCGTCAGGCTCATAACCTGAAGGTCGTTGGTTCAAATCCAGCCCCCGCAACCAAACAAGTCACTGAATTATCAGTGAAATTTTAGAAAGCCGTCCTTCGGGGCGGCTTTTCTTTTTGGTCAGTATCGGCGACCGTGTCCCTACGCTGTGGCGAACCTGCCGACGTTTGAACTTTACCCGCCAAAAGGCAGGATTCTCACGTTTTCAGAACTGTGATGGCGTTGTCATGGCCCGCAGGAAGATTCATCGCCCGCGCGAGTTCATCCCCAGCAGCCTTTCCAATGAAGAACGCCAGCGAGGAGAACGATCCGCCCGGCAGCCGGCGCATCGTCAGAACCACCGCTCGGCGACGACGACGGTATCGCCGGGCTTGAGGAATGTGCCGGGCGGCACCACCGCCTGTGCCGCGCCTTCCTCGCCGACGCGCGTCAGCTTAATGGCATTGCGCTGCGCGCGCGGGGTGAACCCGCCTGCAATCGCCACCGCGCTCTCCGCAGTCATGTTCGGCACATAAGGATATTGTCCGGGAGCCGCGACTTCGCCGAGGATGAAGAACGGGCGATAGCTTTCGACTTCCGCGGCGACATAAGGCTCGCGCAAGTAACCCCGCTTCAGACGTGCGGTGACGGCAGCAGCGAGTTGCGCGGGCGTCAGGCCCCGCGCGGACACCGAACCGATCAGCGGCATGGTGATCGATCCGCTGGCGCCGACCGCATAGGTATTGGTGAGACCGTCCTGGCCGTAGACCACGATGCGCAGCTTGTCTCCCGCATCGAGCCGGTACGGTTCATCGACCGGGGCATAGCCCGTGGTCATGGACGCGGATGTCTGCATGCAGCCCGCGAGCGCGAGCGCAGTGAGAACGACAGCGATCAGCGACCAGCGCGACGCACGCATAAAACGCTCCGGACCTGCCCCCTGAATGAGGACAGGTCCGATTTGCGGCACTTATGGTTAATGAACGGTTATCGGATAGCTCCGGCAACGGTGCATCCAAGGGCTTTCGCTTGCGTCATGCCTTGTTGTCGCGTTGGGCACTGCGCCGCCACGCTGTCCATGCGAGCCCAGTTTGTAGGCCGTATCCCAATGCCACTCCCGCGAGAACGCCCAGCGTCTTAATTCCCGCGTCACGCAGCCGGGCGTGACGCCCGAGTGAGGCGATTTGCGCAAATTCAATCATGAAGACGGCCAGCACGAGACCAAGCCCGACAAGGAAAATTTTGTTCGGATAGGCGAGGGTGAATAGGGTCGCGACGATAAGCAGGGCCGAAAATCTTTCGACGCTCACCGGAAGATGAGTAACCGGACGCCAGCTTATCGGACCGTCCGTTACGATCACGATGGCAAGAATGGACATCCACGCAATCACCTGAAAAGTCGTTCTGAGCATCGTGCTTTGCATCTCTGATCCACGCTGGCGGGGTGCGACTTATAGAGCGAATTCCAGGGGCTACCTTCACTTCCGACCGATGGGTTAACAGCTCGTTAATCGATTCGATCATTTTGATATGAGGTAAGCATAACGAGCGATGATGTTTCGCTTCGCCTTCCTTTCTCGCCGCCGTCAGCTTACGACATTGAGAAAGACGAGGTTGCTCAAATGAATTCATGGCTTGACGGTTCCGATCTTATCGAACTCGCTCCCGGTAGCACGCAAGCGGCTGCTGGCCGCGCGCCGGCTGTTGCTCCGGTCATCCCGCGCAACCCCGCGCCGCGCCGGATCAGCATTTTCGGTCTCGGTTATGTCGGTGCGGTATCGGCCGCATGTTTTTCCCGGGTGGGCCATACGGTCATCGGCCTGGATGTTAACGACATCAAGCGTCAGTGTTTTCGCGAAGGCAAGCCACCGGTCGTCGAAGCTGGTCTTGACGATTTCATGCAGCATGGGGTCCGGTCGGGCCGCCTGACTGCAACCGACGACATCAATCAGGCAATACGCGATACCGACGTTTCCCTTATCTGCGTCGGCACACCTAGCCGCGAAAACGGCAGCATCAACACCGATACGGTCGGCACCGTCGTCGCCGAAATCGGACGTGCGCTCCGCGACAAACAGGGAGAGCATCTTGTCGTTATCCGATCGACAATGATTCCCGGCACCATGCGCAACACCATCATTCCGATTCTCGAGCGCGAATCCGGGCGCCGCTGCGGTGAAGGGTTGCTCGTGGCGTACAATCCTGAATTTCTCAGGGAAAGCACCGCGGTGGCCGATTTCTTCGCGCCCCCCAAGACCGTTGTCGGTGCGGACGATCCGAGCGCGGCGCTTCAGGTCGCAAATCTCTACGAAGGAATTCGCGCGCCGCTGTTCACGGTGTCGTTCGAAGCGAGCGAGATGATCAAGTATGCCGACAACACATGGCATGCGCTGAAAGTCTGCTTCGGAAACGAGATCGGAAATATCTGCCAGGCGCTGAACATCGACAGTCATGAACTGATGAATGTGTTCTGCTCCGACACGAAGCTCAACATATCGCCATACTATCTCAAGCCGGGTTACGCTTTCGGCGGATCGTGCCTGCCGAAGGATGCGCGTGCGCTGACATATCTTGCGCGCCAACTCGATGTCGAAGTGCCGATCCTTTCCAATATTCTTCCGAGCAATCGCAATCAGATCGAAAGAGCGATCAACAAGGTCGTCGGGTTCGGTCAACGCGACATCGCCGTGCTTGGATTCAGCTTCAAGCCCGGCACGGACGATCTGCGCGAAAGCCCGCAAGTCGAACTGATCGAACGCCTCATTGGCAAGGGATACAATCTCAAGCTCTACGATCCGAGCGTCAATCTGTCGGCGCTGACGGGCGTGAACAGGCAGTATATCGAAAAGGCGATTCCCCACATCGGCTCGATCATGATGACATCGCTGCGGAAAACCGTAGTTGCGGCGGACGTCATCATTATCGGAAACGCTTCTCCGGAATTCCGGAGCATCGAGCCGATGCTGAGCGAAGACCAGATCGTGCTGGACCTCGCCAGGCTTTGGGAATCCCCGAATATGAAAGCCCGCTATGTCGGAATCAATTGGTGACCTGAGTCTCGTCAAGGACGGGCGGCCGCTGCGCATCCTGATCATTGTCGAGAATCTGTCGGTCCCATTCGACCGGCGGGTATGGTCGGAAGCGAAGACCATGGCCAGGGCCGGGTGCGTCGTGTCGGTCATCTGCCCGAAGGGATTCAACGCCCAGAAGAGTTACGAGTTTGTCGACGGCGTCCATATTCATCGTCACGGCATGCCATTCGAAGCCAAGCGTGCTTCGGGCTATCCGCTGGAATATGGCTGGGCGCTGGCTTGCGAATTTTTCCTGAGCTGGAAGGTTCTCTTCGCGCGCGGGTTCGACGTGATTCACGCCTGCAATCCGCCCGATACGATCTTCCTGATTGGCGGATTCTTCAAGTTCCTGTTTGGAAAGATGTTCGTGTTCGATCACCACGACATCAATCCTGAACTGTACATGTCGAAGTTCGGGCGCAAGGATGTTTTCTACAAGCTGCTCGTTCTGCTTGAGAGGATGACTTTTCGCACGGCTGACATCTCGCTTGCGACGAATGAATCGTATCGGGCGATTGCGCTGTCCCGCGGCGGCATGCGTGACGAGAATGTTTTTGTCGTTCGCTCCGGTCCGGATCTGAAGCGCATTCAGATTCTTCCGCCCAATCCGGCGTTGCGCAAAGGACGCCGCTTCCTGGTCGGCTATGTCGGCGTGATGGGCGCGCAGGAAGGAATCGACCTGCTGCTCGAATCAGTGAAAGTGATTGTCGAGGATTTCGGACGGTCGGATATCCATTTCGGGCTTGTCGGCGGAGGGCCAGCGCTCGAGGAGATGAAGGCGTTGGCGAAGACGCTGGGTGTCCAGGACTATGTCACGTTCACCGGCCGCGCCAGCGATCACGATCTCTTTGAAATGTTGAATACGGCGGATGTCTGCGTCAATCCCGACAAGGCCGATGAAATGAACGACAAGTCCACCATGAACAAAATCATGGAGTACATGGCGTTGAGCAAGCCGATTGTTCAGTTCGATCTGACAGAGGGGCGTGTGTCTGCGGCCGAGGCCTCGCTGTATGCCCGCCATAACGATACGCGCGATATGGCGAGCAAGATCGTCGAACTTCTGGACGACCCTGAACGCCGCGCTGCCATGGGCGCATTCGGACGGAAACGGATCGAACGGGATTTGTCCTGGGAGCACGAAGCACCAAAACTGATCGGTGCCTACGCCGCCTTGATCAGCAAAATGACGAAGCGGCCCAAGACGAAATCGCCCGTTACGGTGACGCCCCAGCCACGCTAAGAAATGACCGTGAAACATGGCAGGCCTGCTCGGTAAACTGGAATGGTATCTCAACCGGCTTCGGGCAATGAGCGTCCCCGAGCTGGGCCATCGCCTGCGAGAAGCCGGAAAGCGCCGTGTGTCCGCGATGCGGCCGTACCATGGCGCACGAGTTGGCGTAGCTGCCGGCGATCTTCCTTTCTTGCCCGTTGACACGACCCGTCTGCACTTGACCGACGAAACGACGCGGACGCTCTGGCGGTCGGTGGCACCATCGGCAACTGCGCCGGGAATCTATCGTGCGCTCGGTCATGACTTCCGGTTGTCGAAGGATATCGATTGGCATCTGGACCCTGCCTCGGGGCTGCGGTGGCCCGATGATGTCTACTGTTTCGATATCGACTATCGGCATGATCAGAAGCGCGGCGATGTGAAGCTGGTATGGGAGCTCAATCGCCTGCAGTTCGTGCCGGTGATGGCCGCGTTATCGCGGCTCGAAAATGACGATGATCTGGCTCAGACCGCCCTGGACATGATCGAGAGCTGGATCGACGCGAATCCGCCATTCAAGGGGGTCAATTGGGTCTCCGGGATCGAACTCGCTTTGCGCGTTGTGGCGATCCTGCTGGCGGTCGGGCTGATCGGCCGGAATCGGATTGATGCAAGGCTCTCCGGCAAGATCGCAAATTGTCTTTCCGCTCACGCCTATTGGCTCAAGAGATATCCCTCGCGGTACTCCTCTGCGAACAATCACTTGATCGCGGAGGAGGCGGCTCTCTTTATCCTCGGCACTCTCTGCCCCGATGCCGCGATTGATGCATCTGCGGCGAAGGACGTGCTGACCGCGGAAGCCCTCAATCAGATTCATGACGATGGCGTCGGCGCGGAGCAATCGCCGACATATACCGCATTCACATGCGAGTGGTATCTTCTGGCGTTCGCTGTCGCTCATCAGGCGGGCACGCCGTTTCCGGATGATGTGATTGCACGCGTTGCGACCGCTGGGGAGCATCTGCGATGGATTCTCGACGGTGAGGGACACCATCCCCGCATCGGTGACGACGATGAAGGCCGCGTCATCGCATCCGGCGCGGGGCATGAGCCGGGCTATGTGGCTTCGGTCCTGAATGGCATCTCGGCATTGGCGGGACGTCCGGATATTGCCGTGGGAAAGGGGCGCTGGCAGCTGCGAAACCTCGTTCTCGGCTGGCCTGCGACTGGTTCGGCGTTGAATTCGGGAACGCGGCTCTTCGAAAGCGGCGGATATACAGTTTCCAGAGGCGAGATGAACGGCCGCGAGGCGCTCGTGGTGTTCGATCACGGTCCCCTCGGCTATCTTTCGATTGCCGCGCATGGCCATGCCGACGCCTTGTCCTTGATGCTGCATCTCGGTTCAAAGCCGGTTTTCGTAGATGCGGGAACATATCTCTATCATTCCGGTGGCCGTGTCCGCGATCGTTTGCGTGGTACGGCCGCGCACAACACCCTCTGTATCAACGGTGAGAATCAGAGCGAGATTGCCGGTGCATTCAACTGGCGGCGAAAGGCCGCATCGAAGCTTCTCGCCCTTCAGGCGGCGGGACAAGGCGTTGTGGTTTCGGCGCAGCACGATGGATATGCGCGTGACTACGGGCTGATATGTGAGCGTTCGGTGAATATCGACGCCGCGGGACTGGTTGTCACGGACAGGCTTCTTGCAACGGACAAAGCGGATCCAAAGCCACTGACGTCGCTCAGTTTGGGCTTTCTGCTTCATCCTGAATGCTCGGCATTCATTGATGGAGGAGCCGTGGTGGTGGTGGAGCGCAGCGGCGACATCCTGATCAAAATGTGCTGCGAGCCGAATGTTTCCGCTGCACTCGAAGATGCGGAATATTCTCCCGCGTTCGGTGTCATGGAGAAGGCGACGCGGGTCGTGTTCCATGCGAATGACATGACCTCACGCGAATTCCAGACGCGCATCGAAGTGCAGCCTCTTGCTAGCTCCGACGCAGGCTTTTCGCCGTCGCTGCAGCCGCATCAGGCTCAGATGCCGATCCTGACGGATGCGGTGTTCCGATGAAAAATCTGAACGTCATATTTTATTTCGGCGCCAATCTTGCTCCCCGCCTGGCGACGTTCGTTCTTCTTCTGGTGTTGACCCGGTTGTTGTCGATGGACGATTACGGGATGTTTGCACTCGTCGTCGTGACGGGCGAGATTCTCGACATGGCAACCGGAGGATGGGTGCGCCTCTTCGTGTTGAGCAGCGAGAGCAACGAGCGCGTGCCGTCCGCGGGCCGAGTTGGCCGCACGCTTGTCCTGACGGCATTGTCATGTGTGCTGTCGCTGTTGGGTGCGCTTCTGTTGTCGGCTGTGCAGCCCAGCTTGTCGGGATGGTTCACCGTCGCCGTTTGTGTCTATGTGCTGGCATTTGCCGTATTGCGGCTCGGACTGACGCTGGTGCAAACGCAGCAGCGCCACGCCCTGTACGCGGGAATCGAGATCGCCCGGGGTGTTTTGTCGCTCGCGTGCGGAGTGGGTGCGGTCACTCTGGTCGAGCCGACGTTCTTTGCAGCGTCGCTCGGAATTTCCCTGGTGACGCTGGTATTGGGATCGCTTGCCTGCCTGACTGCCTTCCGCGTGTTGCCTTGGCCGTATATCCCGCGCCAGGGATATCGCGGTGCTCTGTTGTTCGGCGTGCCGATCGTGTCAGTCACGATCCTCGCGCAGACCGTCGGCTGGCTCGATCGTTTCATTCTCAATCATGCGCTTGGGCCCGCGAGTGTGGGTCTGTATGCCGCGGCCTATGCATTGGCGCGGCAGCCCGTGGAATTGTTCAGTGGCTCACTCAATCCGTATCTGTTCCCGATGCTCGTCCGCAGCTATTCGTCCGAAGGGCGGGAAGCGGCCGGCCGCGTTCAAAGCGGGAATATCCTGACACTGATTTTGCTGTGTGGCAGCGTGGCGGTCGGCATCGCGCTGCTGTCGCGGCCGTTTGCAGAATTGATTTTGCCGGAAGCCTACCGCTATGAAGCCGCACGGGTTATGCCCTGGATCGCATTCGCGACACTGTTCGCTAGCTTGAAGAACTTCTGCTTCGACAATGCCTTTTATATCACACGAAAAAACTGGCAGCAGTTCATCAGCATGGTGCCGTCGGCCGGCATCTCGTTGCTGTTGGGTCTGCTTTTGATCCCGCGGGGCGGCCCGTTGGCTGCCGCGATGATTGCTGCCTTCTCCTCGTTTATTTCGCTCGCGGCCAGTTCGTTTCTGTCAACCCGCCTGCTGCCGTTCTCTATTCCTTGGCGCGCCGCTGCGGGCATGGCCGTTTCATTCGCTCTTGCCTCGGGGGCGACTCTGGGGACCTGCATTATTCTGGGTGGACAGCCGCCACTGCTTATTTTGTTCGGAGGAACGGCGACGTTCATCGCTATTTTTGCGTCGACACTCTCCGCATCCGGATTTGTGCTGGTTCGCTTGCTCGACAGGCCATGGGAAATCTGGAGCGATCGTTCCAGAGCGGCGGCTACTGCCGAGTCAGGATCTTATTGAACAAGGCGAGATAGCTTCCGATCGCAGTCGTGGCATCGAACTCTCTCGCGCGCGCGATCCGAGGCTCAGGATCCCCAGGATTCGAGAGGACACTATTGATCGCATGAGCAAGAGCATCGATATCGTCATTCTCAACGAGCGGGCCGAACCGCCCATGGTCCAGAATTTCATCCGGGCCACCGCTTCGGGTTGACACGACCGGCAGTCCCGATGCCAGAGCTTCCACCACCACGTTTCCGAAAGCTTCCTTTCGGGAGGTGAGGACGAAACATCGGGCCTGTGTATAGCAAGGCCAGGGATTATCCTGATAGCCGGGCAACGCGAGCCGGTCTGCGACACCCAGCCTTTTCGCATGCGCCATCAGGTTCTCTCGATCCGGACCTTCACCGAAGATCATGAGTTTCGCATCCGGGTGCAGATACGGAAGCGCTTCGATCAAGGCAGCATAGCCTTTCTCGGGATTGAGTCTGCCGACGCTCAGCACGATGGGCGGACGCTGCAGAAGATCGCTGGCGCTGGCCGGGATCGCATTCTCCACCGATACCGGATTGTAGATACGGGTCAGTTTGTCGGGGGGCGCGTTCCAGTCGTCGCGAAGGTGATCGAGCAATCCATCGGATACACAGACGATCGCATCCGCGCGGCGCGCAAGCCATGGCGCCAGTGAGTAGGACAAATGGCCAAGCCGGCCGCGCCCGACGTCCGACCGTCCATGGTAGGAAAGAACGACTCGCGACCGTCCGCCTGCGAACAGACGGGCAAGTGAGAATTTGACGTTCGCAGCCCCCCCGATCGCCAGGACAACGTCCGGTTTCTGCGAGCGGAGAAAGCGAACGAGGCTCAATACCGACCGGCCATGTGAGCTTCCGAGAACTCGTATGGGCACGCCGGGATCCACTAGGGCAAGGTTCTCGGATGCCGAGTAATCGACAAGCAGGGTTACCCGCCAGCCGGCCTTGAAAAAGCCGGATGCCAACAACGCGGCAACGCGTTCCGCTCCACCTCTGTTCAGTGCCGGCACGTAAAGCGCGACGTGTTTTGATTCAATAACCATCAAATTGACCATGCATGGTTAAGGTAAATGTCCGATTTACCTCGGACTATTTCTCGACTGCGGTACATAATCGTATCTGGCAAAGCAGGGGAAACCGATGACTGTTCTGGATGTCGCTCGCGGTGCATATGTCCGGTTGCCGCTCTCGACGCGCGCTCAGCTTGGACGCATTCTTCAGTTCGTGCCCACGTCGATCAAGTTCGGCAGTACTTATCGCCATTGGCGCGGTGTGATCGATCGTTCGAGGACCGACGCCGATTTCGTCCGGTCCTATCGCCAGCAAGCTCTCGGGGAAGTCGTTCAGTCGGCAATCCGGAACGCACCTTATTATACGCGGACTCTCAAGCCGGTCGTCGGAGATCTTGCGCCGGACGAGCTTCTTGGAAGCGAGGCCTGGTCCCGAATACCCGTCCTGTCGCGTCAGACCGTGCTCGATCATCGGGACGGGATGTGCACCGTTTCACCGGATCGTCTGGACCGTGCATCGACGGATGGGTCGTCCGGCGAACCGCTTTCGTTCATGCTCGACCGTAACCGAAGTCCGATCGAATACGCTTTCATCCACGACGCCTGGTCAAGAGCAGGCTTTACGGCGCATGACTGGCGCTGTGTTTTTCGTGGATTTGATCTGGCCGACCGCGACAACATCCACATGGAGTCGGAACCGGCGT
This sequence comes from Afipia sp., assembly GCA_017308595.1. Classification (GTDB taxonomy): domain Bacteria; phylum Pseudomonadota; class Alphaproteobacteria; order Rhizobiales; family Xanthobacteraceae; genus Afipia. Next base: position 204,060 of record JAFKER010000012.1, on the reverse strand, counting down.
TGCGGGAGTTGCGGTTGTCGATTTTTCACCTCGATGACGCGACCATGGCCTCTTATTTGTCGGCCATTCGTGAGCGCAAGATTCGTTTCATTCACGGCTATCCTTCCGCGATGACAATCTTTGCGCAGTATCTTGTGCGAACAGGTGCTGCGCCGCTGTCGCAGATCCGCGGGGTCTTTCCGATTTCCGAGAAGCTGTTTTCTCATCAGCGCGATTTGCTCGCTCAGGTTTTCGATCGTGCGACGATTGTGCCGTTCTACGGGTTGAGCGAAAAGGTCGCATTCGCTGTGGAGCGGGCAGGGGAAGCGGACACCTATGAGTTCAATCCGATTTACGGATATACCGAACTTGTCGATGACGAAGGGCGCCCCATCGTCACACCGGGTCAAGCGGGTCGTGTGGTGTCGACCGGGCTGATGTTCAGGGGCATGCCGCTTATCCGCTACGATACGCGGGATATGGCGCAACTTGTCGAATTGCCGAGCGCGCGCAATGGATATCAGCTCGTCCTGAATCATCTGGCGCCGCGGCGCAGCAGCGAATTTATAGTCAGCCGATCCGGGTCGCTTATCCCCTTCAACGGTCTCTGCGTGCCGATTGACCGGCATGACCTGACGCGCGAAGTGCAGTTCTGCCAGCGCGTTCCGGGCGAGGTTGAGCTGTTGGTCGTGACAGAAGGCGGACAGCAACCTGATTTTTCCGACTACCTTTTCCGGATGGCGGAGCGTAGCGCGGGCGATCTTACGATCCATCTGAAGGTTGTTGATAAACTGCGGATGACAGGCAGGGGCAAGCGCAAATTCATCGATCAGCAGCTCACAATTCCGAAAGTCTGAAGCCGATACCTACGGCCTGCTGTCTCTTGCGACACGGGTATAGATGTCGCGTAGTCGCTCGGCAAAAGCCGAAATGGTGAAATGCTGCAGATAGATCTGCCGTGACGCGATCTGCATGTCCTGCAGCTCGGGGCGATCGGCCGCAAGTTTCAGCAAAGCCGAAGCGATTGCCTCGGGATTCCTCGCAACGAGAATCCCGTTGGTTCCCTCGTGCACGATATCACGGACGTTTCCGACATCTGTCGCAACCAGCGCCGCCCCCGCGCATGCGCCCTCGATCAGACTGAGTGGCAGAGCTTCGGTACGTGAGGGCAACACAACCACATCGGCTTCGCGCATCAGCGCCAGCATGTCGTTTGCTTCGATCCAGCCTGTAAAGGTCATTTTGCCGTCGAGACCCGCTTCGCGCGCCATCTGCGTGAAATGTTGAACGTCGCCGTTGCCGGCGACCGTGCAGTGCCAGGTGTCTGTGGTCTGGCGAAGTCGTGCAAGCGCCGGAATGAGAACGTGCATGCCCTTGTTCTCGGTCAGCAGTCCGGAAAACAGGATCGCCAGCGCACCGGCATCCGGCTTTGGAAGGACGAGGTCTGCGGCAAAGTCGGGGATTCCGTTGGGAACGATCATAATCCGCTCGCGCGGAACGCCGATGCGCTCGAAAGCATCTGCGTGAACTTTGCCCAATGCGACGACGCAATCGGCTTGCCTTGCAATCGACGCGAATAGACGGCCGGGGATGGTGCGTGCGGTAACTTGATCCTCAATGAACTGGCCGTGGAAGTGCACAATGGTCCGTGCGCCGAACGCTCTGGCGAGTTTCAGGATCGCGTACTTGCGCGGCAGGCTACCTCCGGTCGCGAAGTTGATATGCACTATGTCCGGCCGGAAGCGGGCAAGCTCAAGTCCGATGGTCGCCAGGATGAGTGGAAATGACGCAATCCACCAATTACCGCTCGCATCACCGCGAGAGCGCGCAAAATGCAAATCGATTCCGGCAACCCGGTTCTTTGCCATGAACTCGCGGAAGTAATGATAGAGCCGATCAATGCCGCCCTTGCCCGCGGGACCGAAGGGGGTGACACACAAGACGCGAACGGGGGGCATCTAGCATTTCTCGCATGCTCGGCGCCGGATATGGCGGAAGCCAACACCTACCCCATACGCACCGTTTGGTTAGCCAACTGTTAACGCGGATTTCCTACAGTCAATCCCGCCAGCCACTGTCGTGTAGATTCAATGATCCGTTCCGGTTACGCAGTCACCGAGCCGAGCGACAGCTATATTCTGCTGCGCATGCTCTATGCTGCGTTTGTCTTTTTCATATTGCTGAGGATCGGGCTCAACGCACTCATCCTCAATCAGTTCATCAACTACACGACGATAGAAGGGTCGACGATCGAGAAGATCCATCCGGCGTTCTACGGAATTGGTCTGGTGGCGCTTGCGATCCTGTTCAACTATCGCATTGTGCTGAGCGCACAGGATCTGGGAATCCTGCGCGCAATGATCGTTTTCCTGGCCGGCATCTGCGGCCTGCTTCTCATGCTCTCTATCAGCGGCCAGAGCACGTCGTCCGGTTACATCCTTGATACCTACATTGTCGCGTGCATGGCGGCGTTCGTCATGATGACACTGCCCCTTCAGTGGAGATCGAACCTCGGCGAATTGATACTCTTGTTTCTGATCCTGAGCGCAATTGTCGGAATTGGCGAATTCGCGTTGCGGACACGTCTGTTGCCATATGCCGCGGGCGAAGACGTCTTCCGTCCGACAGGCCTGTCCGATCATCCATTGCAACTCGGCCAGTGGTGCGCGGTTGGCATCTGTTTTATGAGCGTCGCGCGGTGGAAGCCGCTCTTCAAGCTGATGGGTGTTGTCATCCTGTTTGTAGGCGCGCTCGCCTCGGGAGCCCGCATCGCCGGTGTGGCTGCCTGCGTATCATGCGTATTGTTCCTGATGCTCGAGCCAATTCCGGCGTCTTCCCGGGTCGATGCCATTCAGCGGAAATTGATGCTCGGGATTGCCGGACTGGTGGTGCTGATCGCAGTCATATCGGTCATGTTCGCGGCGGGCGCGTTAAGCCGGTTTGAAAGTGGATTCGTCGATCAAAGCTCGCTGGCGCGGGTGAGCATTTACGGCGTATTTGACTACCTCTCCTGGAAGGAATTTCTTTTCGGAGCGGACATCGCCCGGGTTCAGCGGATCGCGTTGGACATCTTCGGGCTTCCCTTCATTGAGAGTTCGTTTGTCATTTTTACCGTTCAGTTTGGTCTGATCGGTGCGATACTCTTTGCTCTGTTGCTGGCCAATTTGTTCCGGGCTCTCCTGAAAGGACGGTCGGCCATCGTCAGTCTGGCCGCGATCATGTTCTTCGCGCTCGCATTGACCAACAACGCTCTCTCAGTCAAATCGGCCGATATCCTGATGATGACATTATTGACGATGTGCGATCACACGGTGCGGCGCGTCCGCTGGACGCCGTGATGCGGTTTCTCTCCCGTATTGTCATTCTGATATGCGCGGCGACGACCGTCACTGCGGTACATGCCGCTGACGGCGCCAGTGTATTTCAGCGGGGGATTGGCGTGCACAGGCCTCTGAACTGGGCATCTGTGTCACCAGCGGATAACTCGCTCTATACGTGGCCGCCATTCGCGACCGCAGAACACTATGTTCCGGACGATCTGATCACTGCCGTGCGAAAATCCGGATTCGATTTTGTCCGCTTGACCGTCGATCCTGGGCCGTTCCTGCAGATGAAGGGAGAGCGTCGCGACGCTCTCGATACGATCCTGCGGTCGGCAATCCGGCGATTTCGCGCCCGAGATCTGAGCGTTATCATCAATTTTCATTCCAATTCCCAGGTCGCGCAATATCGTCCTGAAGCGATCTTCACCGATGCGCAGAACCCGCTGTTTCAGGCCTATGCAACGGCGGTTTCGCGAACGGCACACCTGATTGCCGAGATGAAGGATCCGAATGTGGCGCTGGAGCCGGTCAACGAGCCGCCGGCGGGTTATGATTCAGCCACCGCAGCGCGCTGGCAAACGATGATGGAACAGCTCTACCGGGCTGCTCGTCAGCAAGCTCCGGATTTGACCCTGATCCTTACCGGCGCGCAGGGGGGCAGTTGGCGCGGTCTCGTTCTGCTGGATCCCGCGCCGTTTCGCGATGAGCATGTTCTTTTCTCATTTCATTATTACGAGCCCCATCTTTTGACTCATCAGGGCGTTGAGTCCTCGGAGCCGAAGGAGCGGTTCTGGCGCGATATGCAGGCCCTTCCATATCCGGCGATCAAAGGCGAAGAGGGTGCCGCGATCCGCGCGGTTGAAAGTCGGATTTTTGCCGACGCTTCGTTCTCTCCTTCCGAGAAGATTCGTCAATTCAATTCGGCGAAAGGCTCAATCGCCACGTATTTCCGCGAAGGCTGGAACGCCGGCGTCGTGGCCGTCGCTTTTGAGGCGGTGACGGGATGGGCGTCCCGAAACGGTATTGCTGCGGATCGCATTATTCTCGGGGAATTCGGCGCAACCCGGAGCGTCGTCGGCGCGGGTGCGCGAGCGCGATGGCTGCGGGACGTTCGATGCGCTGCCGAGCGCCGGAAGTTTCGTTGGTCGGTCTGGGAACTCAGCGGGGCTGGCGGCATGGCGATTGTCGATAGCGGCAACGAATCCAAGCTGGATCGCGTGACACTTGAAGCATTGGGGCTTCCCGCTCAACCTTCAACAACTGATTGTGCGGCATGACGACAGCGAACCGGAAATCCGTAACGATATATCTCAACCGCTCGCGTATATGGCGGTGGCAAGTCGAACTGGTGGAGCGGCTTGCACGCCATCGCGATGTTTATCCCGTCGTGCGTCTGATAGATGGGCCGCATGTCCCGCGTACTTTCAAGCTTCTCCTCGAACTGGAGAAGCTCGTATTTCGTTTGCATGGCGAACATGCCTGCAATCTGCTCGATGAAAACATTCTCGAATCCTACCAGGATACGCCGGGTGCGGGAGACAACGGCAGAGTGCTCGATCTGACGGGGCAGGCTGTCACAGGCATCCGTTCCGATATCAACGTTCTCTACGACGGGTCCGTTTCAGATGATGCGGTGTTACTCGCTGTGCTGGAGGGACGCAGCCCCGCCTTGTCGATTGTGAGCGGGGCGGATCGGGTGATGATGTCAGGTCTGTCCGCTGTGGAAGACAGGACCGTTGCAACGCGAGCACTCGATAACGTTTTTTCAGCGCTGTTGCAGCTATGTGAGAAAGCAGCGACTGCGCCGATGACGAGCGGTTCGCAATCGTCTGTGCCGCCGGTCCCCGCGCGGGATATGCATGCAGGCAAATTTCTCGCCTTCGGCGCCGCAGCGCTGAAGGACAAGTTGAACACGCGCATTGCGAAACTTTGCCGGCGGGCGCCGCACTGGTTTGTGGCGTGGCGGCAGATGCATGATCCGGACACCATATCCTTGCCGGGCATTGCTGCATATCAACGTCTGGCGGATGATGGTGGTCGATACTATGCGGACCCGTTTCCGATTGTTGTCGATGGCAAGATGCATCTTTTCGTCGAAGAATATGACATGTCGCTGGGGAAGGGATTGATCTCGGTCTCTATGCTGACGTCTGGCGGCTTCGAGCGGCCGAAGCCGGTTCTCGAAACGCCGTATCATCTGTCGTATCCGCATGTGTTCGAACATGAGGGGACGATATGGATGATCCCTGAATCCCTGCAGTCGAGAACAGTCGATCTTTACCGGGCCACCAGTTTCCCGGGCGGCTGGGTTCACGAGGCGACCCTGCTTCAGGATATCGAAGCGTCCGACGCGACGATCTGCAGGCACGGCGGATTGTGGTGGATGTTCGCGGCGACACGCAGTTGGCTCGGCTCGAACTGGGACACGCTCAGCGTATTCTGGGCATCAGAATTAACGGGGCCATGGCAGCCCCATGCCGGAAATCCCATCCTCGTCGATCATCGCTGCGCACGCCCGGCTGGTGAATTCTTTCGTCACGATGGTGCACTGTGGCGTCCTGCGCAGGACTGCTCCGACGGCTATGGTTCTGGTCTTGCATTCTGTCGCATCGATACGCTCGATCTGCAGTCTGTGCGCCAGAGCGTTCAGAGCACCGTTCGGTTGCGTGATGGCAAGGTTCAGCGAGGGCCGCACAGCATGAATCGGGCCGGCGACATCGAAGTGATTGATCTTTACGGCGCGCCGCTCTGATCGGCGTCTGCAAGGCGGGTGATGAAAGCCCGGATTCTTCAAGCAATATTAACCATAACCGAGCCAAGGTGCCTGTAAGCCCGCGATGTTGGTGCGGGCGATCTGTTGCGTTCGGGCCGTCTCATGCGTAAGCGTCCAAATCCGTCGTTCTCGTTGCGTTTAGCAGGTGCTTGCGCATGTCAATGACAATCGACATGCGTGAGGCGCCGGCTGCGGTTATCGACCTTCGCGGCCTGATGTCGGTGTTCAACCGCCGCAAGAAGCTGATCGCAGCGGTGACTGCGGCATGCGTGCTGTTGGCACTTGTGGTCGCACTTTTCATGACGCCGCGGTATGTTTCGCAGATCAAGATCCTGATCGATCCGCGCGGCCTCCAGATTCTTCCCAACGACCTCAGCCCGGGTGCGGTGTCGGCCGATGCCACTTTCGCCGTCGTTGAGAGCCAGGTTCAGGTCATCACTTCGACCGAGGTGTTGGAGAAGGTGGTCGCCAGGCTCAATCTGACCAGCGATCCGGAATTTATCGGAAATGATTCCGCCGACTCGTCTTCTGGGGCGGATGCGCGGACACGTGCCGTTCTTCGGACCCTACGCAAGCGCATCGACGTTCGGCGGCCTGATCGCACCTTCGTTCTGGATGTTTCGGTCTGGACATCATCCTCGCCGGAAAAGTCGAAGCAGATTGCAGATGCCATCGCACAAGCCTACCTGGAAGTGCAATTGCAAATGCAGACGGAGGCGGCCAGCCGCACGGCAAATGCGCTTGAGTCCCGTCTCAATACTCTGCGTCAAAATCTGACGAACGCGGAAAAGCAGGTTGAGGCCTATCGCATCCAGAACAACCTTGTGGGCGGTCAGGGAAATCTCCTCAGCGAGAAGGAACTGAGCGATCTCACCACCCAGCTTTCGGCTCAGCGGATACGCGGCGCGGAATTGCTGGCTCGCATGGATATTCTTCGCAAACGCAACGTCAACAATCCGCCAATCGACACCATTGCGGAGGCGCTGCAATCTCAAACCATGTTCGATCTGCGCGCGCGTTATGCCGAGGCCAAAAAGGCAGAGGCCGACACTGCGGTATCGCTTGGCCCGCTGCATCCGGCGGTCATCACAGCGCGCGCGCAAGTCCGGCAGGTTCGCGAACTCATCGACGCAGAACTCGTGCGCATCCAGCGCAGCCTCGAAACGGAATATCAGCGGACAAAGGCGGTGGAGGGAGAACTCAATCGCCAGATTATTGCCGCGCGGCAGGTTTCGGCCTCGGGACAACCCCCCGTTCAGAAGCTGAAGGATCTTGAGAACGATGTCGCCGCTCAGCGCGTCGTTTACGAAACGCTGCAGCGCCGGGCGAAGGAAGTTCGCGAAGAAGGAATGCTCGACCGGACAAATTCCCGGATCATTTCTCCGGCCGCCATCCAGCCCGCACAGTACATTGTGCCGCGAACCCTGGTCGTTGCCGGCGGTCTCGTTATCGGGTTGCTCGCGGGTGTATTTTTGGCAGCCTTCCTGAATCAGATCGGCGGCGGGGCGCCAGGCCGTCGCGATTCGCCGGATTTGTACGAGCATGCTGACGTGTTCAATCTGGCGACCGTGTCCCGAAAGGCCATCGGGGCGGCGAGCCGAGCCGACTCTTCAAATAATTCCGTTCGGGTCGACGGGCTGGCCGAACTACCCGCGGTCCTGATTCAGGCGTTGGAGAGATCGCCGGGTGCGATTCTCATCGTCGGGACCGGCGGCCCGGCCGCAAGCTGCGGATTCACCGTTGCGCTGGCCCGGCAGTTTTCCCAGCAGGGCCTGCAGGCGCTGACGGTAGATGCAACGGATACCAGGCTCATCACAAAGCTGTTCGGCCTTGAAGGGAAGCCGGGCTTCTTCGATGCAATGCGGAGTGCGGTGGCGTTGAAGGAACTCGAGATGACGGTTCAGGGCCTGCAAGTTCTTCCAGCAGGCGTGCGCAGCACAAGCGCGCTTCCAAGTGCGCTGTCGACGAAGAACGGTTGCGCTCTGGCATATAGCGGAACGACTCTGATCGATGGGGGAGCCATCGGTGATCAGGACTTTACGCCGCTGTTGTCTGCGGTGGGAGTCATCCTGGTCGTGGTCGACGCCGGCAAAGCCGATCAAAGCCGGGTTCAGCGGGCTCTTGAAATCATGAATCCGTACCAGACGCGTCTGGTCGCTACTGTGACCCAAACCTAAGCACCGCTCACTGTCCCATTTCCAGCCGGCTGACACGCATGCTCTCGCGCTTACGGCATGAAGGGGGAATGATGATCGCCGCTGCTTGTCTGGCATATGCGAGGCAGAGGCCGTTCACGCACATGCTTCGCAATCGGAATCCAATTGAAAATGTACCGTTGATAGGATTTCTGCTTGAGCCTGCCAACGGTTACAATTGCGATTAAAGCCGCCCTTTCGGGCGGCTTTTTGTTTTTCGTTCGATTTGGAGATCGACTTGCGCGCTTACGCCATGCTCAGTTCATGGCGGCCGACCACCATCCAGTGCACTTCATCCGGGCCGTCGGCAAAGCGCAGGTGGCGCACGTCGGCATACATATCGGCGAGCGGCGTCCACTCCGAGATGCCGGTGGCGCCGTGGATCTGGATCGCCTGATCGATGATCTTGCAGGTGCGTTCCGGCACCATTGCCTTGACCATGCTGACCCAGACGCGGGCTTCCTTGTTGCCTAGCACGTCCATCGCCTTGGCAGCTTTGAGCACCATCAGGCGCATCGCTTCGATTTCGCAACGGGCCTGCGCGATAATCTGCAGGTTGCCGCCGAGATGCGCGATCGGTTTGCCGAAGGCTTCCCGGGTCAGGCCGCGCGCCACCATCAGGTCGAGCGCTTTCTCTGCCTTGCCGATCGTGCGCATGCAGTGATGGATGCGGCCGGGGCCGAGACGGACCTGCGAAATTTCAAAGCCGCGGCCTTCGCCGAGCAGGATGTTCTCCTTTGGCACGCGGACGTTATTAAAGCGCATGTGCATGTGTCCGCGTGGCGCGTGATCGGCGCCGAACACATGCATCGGCCCGATGACCTCAACGCCGGGGGTGTCGACGGGCACCAGAATCTGCGATTGCTGCTTGCCGCGTGGCGCGTCGGGATTGGTCTTCACCATCGCGATCATGATCTTGCAGCGCGGATCGCCAAGACCGGAGATGTAATATTTCTCGCCGTTGATCACCCACTCATTGCCCTCGAGTTTCGCGGTGGTCGTGATGTTCTTGGCATCCGAGGATGCCACGGCAGGTTCGGTCATGGCGTAGGCCGAGCGGATCTCGCCGTTCAGCAGCGGCTTCAGCCACTTTTCCTTCTGCTCCTTGGTGCCGACGCGTTCCAGCACTTCCATGTTGCCGGTGTCCGGCGCGGAGCAATTCATGGTTTCGGAAGCCAGCGGATTTTTTGCGAGCTCGACCGCGATATAGGCGTAGTCGAGATTCTTCAGGCCTTCGCCGGTTTCGCTGTCTGGCAAAAAGAAGTTCCAAAGACCTTCTTCCTTGGCCTTCGCCTTGGCTTTTCCAAGAACATCGAGTTGGCCCTGTGTGAAGCTCCAGCGGTCCTTCTTGCCTTCGCCATGCTTGGTGTATTCGACCAGCATCGGATCGACGGTTTCGCGGATGAACTTCCTGACGTGTTCGAACAGCGGGCGGACCTGATCCGACATGCGCAGATCGTTGAGTTCATCGCCCGGATTGAGCCCGTAACTGGTCGTGCGCGGCACGTAAGCGTGGTGTTTCATACAAAGTCTCTCCCGTGGATGTTTCCTCGGGAGAGTTCATAAAGCACGAATGCGCTGCTTGATAGGTGCGGGCAGGGTTGCACCATTTATAGGATGCCAAAAGAAAAACCCTCCAGAAGGCAATCTGGAGGGTTTTCTCGAATTGGTGTTTTAAACGGCGGGCAGCTAGCCACCGCCACCCACAACGATCTTCTCGCTCAGCTTCTGATCGACCACCTGCACGGTGCGGTCGATCTCGGCGTTCGGCATGTTGATCTGGTGCGAGATCAGCTTCACCAGCAGATCGACGCGCTCGATGAAGGGCGCGCCGCTGGCCACGGCACGGGCCGCGGATGATGGCTTGAGCAGGCTTTCCGCGGCCTTGGCATACTTCTCGAACGGTACCTGGTCTTCCGCTTCCGCACCGAGCTTGCGCGCGATGGCGTCAACGTGATCGTAGATCGACTTCGACAGGTTCAGGTCGCCATGCACAGCGTCGCGGATCGGGCGCGGATCGGTCGGCGTGATGCAGCGATAGTTTCCGGTCAGCAGCATGGACCACTTCGCCAGCGGCACGAACAGCGAGTCGAACACCTTAAGCTTCACCGGCACGTCCTGGCCGTCGAGCTTCACGGCGTCGATATCGGCTTCGAGTTCGCGCAGCAGTTTGTTGTGCGCTTCATCTTCAAAGGTCGCGGCCTTGAAGTTGGTCGGCAAGCCGACATGAAGCACGTTGGCGCTTTCCTCCGGTGGACGGAAGGCCTGCGGGTCTGGCGAGCAGAGTGTTACCAGACCCGGCTTGAAGCGTTCCCAGACCTGCGCGTTGGTATAGGCTTCTTCGAGGTCTATGTTCGCCAGCGCCGGAATGCGCTTGAGATAAGGCAGCGGCGGCATGTTCATGATCGACAGGCAGGGCAGATTTGCCGCCGCGATCTTGATCATCAGCACGCGGATGGTGTGGTTGGTGTACTGCGGCTCCTGCATCGCCAGCGCGACCATGTCGTAGCGGGACAGGTCAACCTTGTCGGGCGATGTTGCGTCCAGCTTGCCGGGCAGGGTGCGTGAGAAGATCGAACGGTGCGTCGGCTCATCGCGCAGCTTGATGCGGACTTCGGTGCCGTCGCGGTTGATGAGGTCCGCGGTGTTTCTGCGGCAGACCAGAGTCACGTTGTGACCGGCCATCAGAAGCTTCGTTCCCAGCAGCGAGCCATAAGAGGCTCCAAGAATCAGAATGTTGCGCGCCATGCTCACTCGTCCACACTATGTTTTTAACGCTCCGGCTGCGGGCCGGATGTGTCCATCAACTCAAAACCCGCACCGGGCCAGACGATGGCACCAGCAAGGCCCTTGAAATGACAGGGGAAATTGCTCCCGTTGCAGGGGGCATCCGGTATCTAACGCAAACTGGTATACGAGACAATCATTATACCAGAGATCCGGCGGCCGGATCCGGTGCATACGCCAAGGAAAAAGCCGCCCCTTGGGACGGCTTTTTGGACTGGCTCGTGCGATGTCTCAGTTGGTCTTCCCGAACTGAGGCTCGTCCGGCTTGCTGAACACGTTGCCGCTCGGTCCGTATCCGGTGATCTGGATGATCGCGCCTTCCTCGCGCGTGCCATCCCAATGCACCTTGCCGTTCGGATGCATCATGTAGGCACCGGTCTTGAGCGGGATCGCTTTCGCGGGCTCGAAGGTCTCGCCCGTGCCGGTGTACCAGGTTCCTGACAGCACCACGACGTGGCGGTCTTCGGGATGCTTGTGCGGCTGGCTCATGATGCCGGGCGGCCACTTGATGCGCAGCACATAGATGCCGGGCTTCGAGGGATCGCCGAACAGTGTCGCGACCTCAACGCCAACGCCGAACGGATTCTTGTATTGCTCTTCGCCCTGCTTGATGCGGATGAAGCCGTCTGCGTCAGTCTCGGCCTTGGCAACCGGCTGCAGCAACAGCATGGCTGCAGCGGCGCATCCGGCAATCGTCAGGGTAGTTTTGATTTTTGTCATGGTTGTTCTCTCCCTTGTTTTTTCTTGTGCAAGGAAGCTAGCTCAGCCGATTGCAGCGAGCAATGGATAGTGAAGTACGAAGGCGATGCGGCTTCGCAATCAGGCTTGTTCGCGCCGCGTACGCGGCTCCACGATCTCGAACATGCGCTCGAAGTTATCCATCATCGCCATCAGTTCGTCGAAGCGCTCGGCATTCCCGCTGACGCGCGCTTTTCCGGCAGCCACGGCATCGGCCATGGTCGATGTCTGCAGCACCAGTTCGTTGAAGGTCTTGCGGTCGAGCGTGATCGCCGCGTCGGGACTGGCGACATGACGCCCACTCGTATGGGTGAGGGCACAATTCTCCAGATTGAGAACGAAACGGTCTCCGGTCTCGGTGAACTCCCAGTTCAGCGCCATGGTCTTGCCTTCGGCTTTCGGGCCGTTGAGACGGACGCCCAGATATTCGAACAACTGGCCGGTGTGCAGTGCGCGCACCGTGTCGTTTGAAATCGGACTGCGGCTCGGCACCTTCGGCATGCCGTGGCGCAATTCCTGCGCGCCGAACAGATAGGCATTGCGCCAGGTCGCGCTTTCGCTGGCATAGCCGAGCTGTTCATAGGTGTCGGCGAGCAGCAGCCGGGCGGCCTCGTTGCCGGGTTCGGCAAACACGAGATGATTGAGAACCTCCGCGACGATCCGGAATTCGCCAGCGGCGAAATCCTCCTGCGCCTTCGCCAGCACACGCTCCGCGCCGCCCATATAGGCGAGGAGCTTCTTGCCGAGCGCGACCGGCGGAAGCGGATCGAGATTGGCGGGATTGGAATCGTACCAGCCGAGGGTGCGCTGATAGATTGCCTTCACGTTATGCCGGATATGCCCGTAGTAGCCGCGCGTATGCCATGCGCTTTCGAGGCTCTTGGGGAGCCGGATCGCCTCGGCGATCTCGGATGCGGTCATGCCGTGATTGATCATGCGCAGCGTCTGATCGTGCGCGAATTTATAGAGATCGCGCTGCTGTTTTAGATGCGTTTGCACACGCGCATTGCTCCAAACCGGCCAATGATGCTGCCCGACCAGTATTTCGGCATCGTCGCCCCACATCTGCAACGCTTCATTTAGATAGCCGGACCACGCCAGTGCATTGCGCACTTCCGAGCCGCGGAAGGGGAGCAGGTTATGAAAGTTGTGCGAAGCGTTCTCCGCCATGTTGAGCAATTTCAATTGCGGCAGATAGAAATGAAATTCGGCGGGCGCCTCGCTCTCCGGCGCCATCTGGAACACGAACTCAAGTCCGTCGATGGTCCGCTTGTCGCCGGTGTTCATGACAAGATCGGTCGGCGCCACCAGCGCGACGGTGCCTGCGGCCATCGACTTGCCGAGGCCGCAATCGACCTGCCCGCGAGCACCGCGGGGAATAAACGGCCCGAATTGATATTGCGCCCGCCGCAGCATCGCATTGCCTGCGATCACGTTCTCGGAGACGGCAAATTCCATGAACAGGTTGGGCGCGATGATCGGCACGCTATCGTTATTGATCTCTTCGTCGGTGAGCACGCCACGCGCGCCGCCCCAGTGATCGGTGTGCGTGTGGGTGTAGATCACCGCGGTGACCGGCTTGCGCCCGCGATGCCTGAAGTAGAGTTCAAGTCCGGCGCGTGCGCCCTCGGTGGATGTCAGCGTGTCGACAACGATGACGCCGGTATCGCCTTCGATCAGCGTCATGTTGGCGATGTCGAGGCCGCGCACCTGATAGACGCGGTCGCAGACCTCGAACAGGCCATGGTTCATGTTGAGTTGCGCTTGCCGCCACAGGCTCGGATTGACGGTGGCCGGTGCATCGGCCGAGGCGAGAAAGCCGTAAGGCTTCAGCGTCCAGATCACGCGGTCCTGAGCATTGGTAACGGTTGCGTCGGGAAGCGTGTCGATGAAGCCGCGGCTCGCGTCCTCGTAATCCTGACGGTCTTCAAACGGGAGCGCTACGCGCATAGCCGCATTGGAGGCCGCGACCGCAGGATGAGCATCTTTCGGCAGTTTGCGCGGATCGGTCTGTACATCACTCATGGCGCTCTCCTCGGATGTCAGTTTTTATTTGATTGAAATCACCACGGCAGACCACAAAGGTCGATGGTGCCTTCGCGCAGCAGGCGCTTGATTTTGAAAACGTAAGGCAGCATCGCATCAAACTTTGCCCGTCCGGACGAAGGCTGCTCGGCGTAGACGGCGCCGTTGAAGCTCTGCCAGCCGAGTTTTTCATAGTATGCGGTGTTGTGCGGTTCGCAGAACAGCATGCCGAAATCGGTGGCGCGTTCTTCGGTCAGGGTATGGATTGCGGCACTGATGGCCAGCCCCGCGTAGCCGCGTTTGCGGCAATCTTCCCGTGTTGCGACGCCGCCGATCCCGCCGATGACGACCTTGCGGCCATTCCAGGTTCCCGTGCGGCGATAGATTCCGGCATGGCAGACGACTTCGCCGTCCAGTTCGATCATCACCCGCAGGTCGGCGTGGGCAAAGACGATATGAGCCCAAGGCGCGGCCTTGACGGCTTCCGGTGGCCAGACGGATGCGAGCAGCGGTTTGGCGGCCGGCCAACCGGAATCTCCGGTCGTAATATCGATCTCGATGCTCATTTTCCTGCTTGCCGTCTTTGTCTATCCGCTGCGCACATCAGCTCTGTTCTCCACGCAGATGGTAAAATACCGATTCCGATGCGATGATGAACGTCATCTCAGGAGAATTTTCTGCAATGCAGGCCGCCCAGCTCAGTTCCTATCAGAAATGGTCGATCCTGATCGGCGCATCAGTGATGTTGAGCCTGTCGATGGGTATGCGGCAGAGCTTCGGGCTTTTCCAGCCCTCGATCCTGCACGACACCCAGATCACCAGCGCCGACTTCTCCCTCGCCACCGCCATCCAGAACATCGTCTGGGGCATCACCCAGCCGTTCGTCGGCGTGTTCGCGGATCGCTACGGGTCTCGCTATGTGATGCTGGTCGGTGTGCTGGTCTATGTCCTTGGCCTTGTCACCATGATCTTCGCGACCACGGCATTGGCGCTGACCCTGGGCATGGGTATCTGCATCGGCGTGGCGCTGTCCTGTACCGCATCGAGCATGAGCATGACGGTCGCGGCGCGCGCGGTGTCTGCCGCCAGGCGCAGCGTCACCATGGGCGCGATTTCAGCGGCCGGTTCGATCGGCCTCGTCATTGCCTCGCCGATGGCGCAGAAGCTGATTTCGAGCGCGGGCTGGCAGATCGCGCTGGTGGGTTTCATCGGCCTTGCCTGCGTGATGCTGCCGTCGGCCTTCGGCGCGGGCGGCGCTGACAAGATCGAGATCGACAAGGCGGACGACGTGAACCAGTCCCTGGGGACAGTGCTTCAGTCGGCGCTCGGCCACTCCGGCTATGTGATCATGTCGCTGGCGTTCTTCGTATGTGGATTGCAGCTTGTCTTCATCACGACACATCTGCCGAACTATCTTGCGATCTGTGGTCTCGATCCGTCGCTCGGCGCAACGGCGCTGGCGCTGGTCGGATTGTTCAACGTATTCGGGTCGTATCTGTTCGGCTGGCTCGGCGGCCGTTATCCCAAACAACTGCTGCTGGGCGGCGTCTATATCGTGCGTTCGCTGGCGATCGCGGTGTATTTCATCCTGCCCGCCACGCCGGCTTCGACGCTGATCTTCGCAGCCGTGATGGGATCGCTCTGGCTGGGTGTCATCCCGCTGGTGAACGGTCTGGTCGCGCAACTGTTCGGCCTGCGGTACATGGCCACCCTGACCGGCATTGCGTTCTTCAGCCATCAGGTGGGGTCTTCCATCGGCGCATGGGGCAGCGGGCTGATCTTTGATCATCTCGGCAACTACGACATGGCCTGGAAAGCCGCGGTTATCATCGGGCTGATCGCGGGATCCTTCCAGATGCTGATGAATGTGCGTCCGCCGAAGGCCAAGGACGATCTCGCAGGCGCTCTGCCCAACGCTGCCTAGGGGCAAGCCTCAGGAAAAATTGCTGCCCTGCCACAGGCGGGGTGGGGCTATATGTCTATTGAGGCCGCATGGCTGTTTCCCTTGCCGGGAAACCTTCTATAGTGCGCCGCGTTGACACCTCGTCACCCACAATTTCCGGAAATAGACCCATGACCTTCACGCTCCCACCCCTGCCTTATGCTTATGACGCGCTCCAGCCGCATATGTCCAAGGAGACGCTCGAATTTCACCATGACAAGCATCATCAGGCTTATGTGACCAACGGCAACAACCTGCTGAAGGGCACCGAATTCGAAGGCAAGTCCCTTGAAGATATCGTGAAGGGCTCGTTCGGCAAGAACGCGCCGCTCTTCAACAATGCAGGTCAGCACTACAACCATCTGCATTTCTGGAACTGGATGAAGCCCAATGGCGGCGGCGACAAGCTCCCCGGTAAGCTCGCCAAGAAAATCGACGAGGATCTCGGCGGTCTTGAGAAGTTCAAGGCCGACTTCGCCGCCGCTGGCGCCGGTCAGTTCGGTTCGGGCTGGGCTTGGCTGTCGGTCAAGAATGGCAAGCTCGAAGTCTCGAAGACCGCGAACGGTGAAAGCCCGCTGGTGCACGGCGCGACGCCGATCCTCGGCGTCGATGTGTGGGAGCATTCGTATTACATCGACTACCGCAATCGCCGTCCGGATTATCTGAAGGCTTTCGTCGACCATCTCGTGAACTGGGAATATGTCGAATCCCTGTTCGAGAAGGCGTAACCAGCGCATTCAGTCAAAGGGGCCGCATTTTGCGGCCCCTTTTTTGAGCTTAATGTTCCGGCGAACGTGAAACGTCCATGAACTATTTTCTTGTGTTTATCGGCGGTGGTCTCGGTGCCTCGCTTCGCCATGCGATCAATGTCGGCTGTGCTCGCGCCTGCGGCATCAATTTTCCCTACGGGACCTTTGTCATCAACATCACCGGCTCGCTGGTGATGGGCATTATCGCAGGGTATCTCGCACTGAAAGGCGAGGCCTCGCAGCCATGGCGGCTGTTTGTGATGACCGGCATTCTCGGCGGCTACACCACATTCTCGGCGTTTTCGCTGGACGCAGTGACGCTGTATCAGCGCGGCGAGATGGGCTTGGCGCTGTTCTATGTGCTGGGATCAGTGGTGCTCTCGATTGCAGGACTACTTGCCGGACTGGCTCTGGTGCGGCACTTCGCTTAAAATCAAAAACAAGATACGTCTTTGTCCGAACCTTCCCTGAAAAACGAATCCCCCGAAAGCGGAGCGGGCGCTGAGGCGAGCGCGCCCCGCAAGAAGGGCAAGCCGTTCGGCTGGTCGACATTCGTGATTGCCGTGCTTGTCTTCGTGAGCTGCGCGCTGGTGTGGCGGCGCGATGGCATCGACGGCGTCTGGGCCATCCTGTCTCACGACGTCCTGTTGTTCGGCGAAATCATGCCGCGCGTCCTTGCGGGCTGTCTGCTCGGCGGGTTGATCGCAGCCGTGCTGCCGCACGACAAGGTGTCGAAATCGCTCGGGCCGGAATCCGGCCTCAAAGGTCTGCTGATTGGAACGGCGTTCGGCGCGATCCTGCCAGGCGGACCGTTTACGGCCTATCCCGTCGCCAGCGCCTTACTTGCCGTCGGCGCGGATTTCGGCGCGACTATCGCCATGGTGGTGAGTTGGACGTTGATCGGGTACGGCCGCGCGGTGGCATGGGAAATGCCGATCATGGGCGCTGACTTCACGCTCTGGCGCATCGTGATCTCGTTGCCGATGCCGATCCTCGCGGGCGCGCTCGGGCGTGTCGTCTATGTTCGCGTCCGCCACAGGTTCAAGCTGTGACCGCGCTGATCATCGACATCCTGCTGTGGGGCTCGCTGGTCGGCGTCAGCGTGATCGCATGGCGTCAGGACAAGGCTGTGCTCGGCACGGCGCTGCGCAGCGGCGGGATGGATTTCATCAACATCGTGCCGCGTATCGCGCTCGGTGTGATCGGCTCAGGCTTTATCGCGGCGATTATTCCCTCCGAGGTGATCGTCGGAGGGCTCGGCCCCGATACCGGCTGGCTCGGTGTTGCGACCGCCGTTGTGGCCGGTGCAGCGACCCCTGGCGGCCCGGTGGTGGGCTTTTCCATCGGAGCGGTTGCGCTCAAAAGCGGCGGCGGAACCCCGCAGGTGGTCGCTTATGTGGTCGCCTGGGCCCTGTTTGCGTTCCAGCGGGTGATCCTGTGGGAAATCCCCTTCATGCCGGCCCGGTTTGTCTGGTTCCGTTGCGTGGTATCGATCCCGTTCCCGTTTCTGGCCGCAGCCATCGTGATGCTGATAGGGAAGCCATAGGGCGGGGGTTAGCTTCCGGAACCGTGGACGAGAGTTATGTTATAATGTAACATTTCTCTGACTTGAGGGGTTTCCGGACCGCTCACCCAACCCGGTTTGGAAAGCTGACCATGGCCCATGCTCACGGCCACTCCCACGCTCACGGCCATACGCATGGTCATTCGCATGACCATCACGGGCACAGCCATCATGCCCACAGCCATGACCCGGTCTCGCCGCATCCGGCACAACCGCTGCACTGGTCAATCCTGCGGATGACGCTCGGCGCGCGGCTGGCGGCTGCCGCGGCAATCAGCGCGGGCCTCTGGGCCATCGTGCTGCTGGCGATGAGGTGAGCATGTCCGCGCAACTGACATTCCGCGACGTCACCCTCGGCTATGACCGGCACCCCGCCGTGCATCATCTCAGCGGCGAGGTGGTGCCCGGTTCACTGGTGGCGGTGGTCGGTCCGAATGGTGCGGGCAAGTCCACCCTGTTTCGCGGCATTGTCGGCATTCTCAAGCCGCTGGCAGGCGTGATCGGACTCGGCGATCTCAACGCGCGCGACATCGCCTACTTGCCGCAGACCGCCGACATCGACCGCAGCTTTCCGATTTCGGTCTACGATTTTGTCGGTGCGGGTCTTTGGCGCCGACGAGGCATTTTTGGTGGTCTTGGCAAGTCGGAGCAGACACGGATCACCGAGGCACTGGCTGCTGTCGGTTTGAGCGGATTTGAAAATCGTCCCATCGGCACGCTGTCCGGCGGGCAGATGCAGCGCATGCTGTTCGCCCGCGTGCTGCTGCAAGATGCCCGCGTGATCGTACTCGACGAGCCGTTCAACGCCATCGATGCGAAGACCACGGCGGACCTGATCGCGCTGGTGCGGCGCTGGCACGACGAGATGCGCACGGTGTTGGCGGCGCTGCATGACATGGAGCTGGTGCGCGCGAATTTCCCCGAGACGCTGCTGCTGGCGCGCTCGAAGGTGGCATGGGGCAAGACCGCAGAGGTGCTGACAGCGGAAAACCTGCTTGCTGCCCGACATATGTGCGAAGCCTTCGACGATAGCGCCGCGCCATGCGCCGACACGCCATCGCAGGCGGCGTGAGGCGATCATGATCTATGATGCGTTGATCGCGCCCTTTACGGAATTCGAGTTCATGCGCCGTGCTCTGGCGGGCGTGATCGCGCTGTCGCTCGGCGGCGCGCCGATCGGCGTCTTCCTGATGTTGCGCCGAATGAGCCTTGTCGGCGACGCCATGGCGCATGCGATCCTGCCGGGCGCGGCGGTCGGTTTCCTGCTGTCCGGCCTTAACTTGTTCGCGATGACCTTCGGCGGGTTGATCGCGGGTTTTACGGTCGCTCTGCTGTCGGGCCTCGTGGCGCGTAGTACCGAATTGAAGGAGGACGCTTCGCTGGCGGCCTTCTATTTGGTGTCGCTGGCGCTTGGCGTGACCATTGTCTCAGTCAAGGGCACAAACATCGATCTGCTGCATGTGCTGTTCGGCAACATTCTGGCAATGGACGATCAGACGCTGCTGGTGATCGCATTCAATGCCACCATCACGCTCCTGGTGCTGGCGGTGATCTACCGCCCGCTGGTGATCGAATGTGTCGATCCGGTCTTCCTGCGCACGGTGAGTCGCGCCGGTGCGCCTGCGCATCTGGCGTTTCTCGCGCTCGTGGTCATCAATCTGGTCAATGGTTTTCATGCGCTCGGCACGCTGCTGGCAGTGGGCCTGATGATCCTGCCCGCAGGCATCGCGCGGTTCTGGTCGCGCGACATCACCGGCATGATCGGGATTGCAGCCGCCAGCGCAGCGTTGTCAGGTTTTGCAGGCTTGCTGTTGTCGTTCCATACCAAGGTGCCGTCGGGGCCGGCGATCATTCTGGTCTGCGCGGCGCTTTATGTCGTGTCGGTTCTGTTCGGAAGTGTCAGCGGTTTGGTCCGCCAGCTCTTTCCGGGCCGCCATCTCGAAGCGTGAGAGACGCTATGCTTCGGTTCATCGGTATCGCTGCAGCAGCTATAACGCTCACTTTCGGTTTTGCTTTTGCCCAAAGCACGAATGCGCCGCTCAATGTGGTCGCGACTTTCTCGATCCTTGGCGATTTTGCGAAGAACGTCGGCGGTGACCGCGTCAATGTAACGACGCTGGTCGGTCAGAACAGCGACACCCATGTCTACACGCCGACACCGGCGGACGCGAAAAAGATCGCCGATGCAAAGCTCGTGATCGTCAACGGCCTCGGCCTCGAAGGCTGGCTGCCACGGTTGGTGAAATCATCCGGCAGCAAGGCGGTGACGGTGGTTGCCACGAAGGGCGTTACGGCACGCAAGATCGAGGATGGCCACAGCCACGATCCGGCGGATGCCGATCCGCATGCCTGGCAGTCGGTCGATAATGCGAAAATCTACGTCACCAATATCCGCGATGTTTTGATTGCCGCCGATCCGGCGGGTGCCGAGACCTACAGAGCCAATGCCACGGCCTATCTCGCCAAACTTGATGCGCTGGACCGCGATATCCGCGAGACGGTGGCGAAAATTCCGTCCGAGCGCCGCAGCGTGATCTCGACCCACGACGCCTTCGGTTATTTCGCCGCGGCCTATGGGATCAAATTCATCGCCCCCCAGGGCGTTTCGACCGAATCCGAGCCCAGCGCCCGCGACATTGCCGCCATCATTACCCAGATCAAAAAGCAGAAAATTCCTGCTGTTTTCCTGGAAAATGTCACCAATCCGCGCCTGATGCAGCGGATCGCCGCGGAGACCGGGGCGAAGATCGGTGGAACGCTGTATTCGGACAGTCTGACCAACGAAAAGGGGCCTGCCCCCACTTACATTGATATGGTCCGGCACAATATAAAGGCCCTGACCAGCGCGCTGTCGAGCTAGGGCAGGGGCCACCCTGCCGCCGGGCGCGCTTATGATCCGCCTGGAGTTTCCATGTCTGAAGCCGCCGCCAACAAGATCCCCGTGACCGTTCTGACCGGCTACCTCGGTGCCGGAAAGACCACGCTGCTGAACCGCATCCTGTCCGAAAACCACGGCAAGAAATACGCGGTGATCGTCAACGAATTCGGCGAGATCGGCATCGACAACGACCTGATTGTCGGCGCGGACGAAGAAGTGTTCGAAATGAACAACGGTTGCGTCTGCTGCACCGTGCGCGGCGACCTCGTGCGCATCATCGATGGCCTGATGAAGCGCAAGGGCAAGTTCGACGCCATCATTCTGGAGACCACGGGTCTCGCTGACCCGGCGCCTGTCGCGCAGACGTTCTTCGTCGATGAGGATGTGCGCGAGAAGACCGCGCTTGATGCGGTGGTGACTGTGGCTGATGCAAAATGGCTAAGCGACCGGCTCAAGGACGCACCGGAAGCCAAGAACCAGATCGCCTTCGCCGACGTGATCGTTCTCAACAAGACCGATCTTGTGACCAAGCCCGAACTGGCCGAGGTCGAGGCCCGCATCCGCGCCATCAACCCTTATGCGACGCTGCACAAGACGGAGCGCGCGCAGGTGAAGCTGTCGGACGTGCTGGAGCGCGGTGCATTCGATCTCGACCGAATTCTTGAAATCGAGCCGGAATTTCTCGAAGACGGCGGTCATGATCATGACCACGATCACTGCCATGACGAGAACTGCACCCACGAGCATCATCACCATGGCCACGATCATCATCATGGACATGATCACGGCCATGGCCTGAAGCACTATCACGACGAGGATATGCAATCCCTGTCGCTGCGCACCGAGAAGCCGATCGATCCGACCAAGTTCATGCCATGGTTGCAGGAACTGGTGGCCAAGGATGGTGAGAAAATCCTGCGCTCCAAAGGCATCCTCTCCTTCAAGGGCGACGACGACCGTTACGTATTTCAGGGTGTGCATATGATGCTGGAGGGCGACCATCAGCGGAAATGGCGCAACGACGAGAAGCGCGAAAGCCGCGTCGTTTTCATCGGCCGCGAATTGCCCGAACAGGCGATCCGCGAGGGCTTTGAGAAGACCATCGCGTGATGTCGAAGTTCGGCCTGCCTCCGGAAGAGGCTTCCATCGTTTCCGTCACTGATCGCGTGACCAAGGTTGCGTTGAACGGACCGGCGTCCGCGGTGCATTTCCTCGGCGATGTCGCAGCATTCGTCGGCACGGAAGAAAATGTCACGCTGGCAACAGGTGGTGACACCACCGTCATCGCGATTCATGGCGGCGGCATTTTGTGCTCCACCTCCGACGGCAAGCGCGTCGTCATGGGCGGGGACGATGGCAAGCTGGTGTCGCTCGATGCCAAGTCGACTATCGAAACCCTTGCGACCGACACCAAACGCCGCTGGATCGACAATGTCGCGCTTCATGCCGATGGCGCGGTCGCATGGTCTGCCGGCAAGACTGCCTTTGTCCGCAATCCGAAGGGCGATGAGAAGTCGCTCGATGTTCCCTCGACAGTGGGCGGTCTGGCCTTCGCGCCCAAGGGCGTACGGCTTGCCGTGGCGCATTACAATGGCGTGACACTGTGGTTTCCCAACATGGGCGCGAAGCCGGAGTTTCTCGAGTGGAAGGGCTCGCATCTCGGCGTGACTTTCAGCGCCGATAACCGCTTCCTTGTCACCTCGATGCATGAATCCGCGCTGCATGGCTGGCGTCTGGCAGACTCCCGGCACATGCGGATGACGGGTTATCCCGCGCGTGTGCGCTCGATGTCGTGGAGCGCCGGTGGAAAATTCCTTGCCACTTCGGGCTCGGACAGCGTGATCCTCTGGCCGTTCGCCAGCAAGGACGGGCCGATGGGCAAGGAGCCCTTGATGCTCGCGCCGCTGCAGGCCAAGGCCACGGTGGTTGCCTGCAATCCGAAGGAGGAGGTCTTCGCGGTTGGCTACAGCGACGGCACCATCCTGATGGTGCGGATCGAGGACGGTGCGGAAATCCTGGTGCGCAGAAATGCAGGCGAGCCGGTGGCCGCGCTGGCGTGGAATGCAAAGGGGTCGCTGCTGGCGTTCGCAGCCGAGGACGGCGACGCTGGACTGCTTACCCTCTAGTCCGCGAAGCGTGCTGTGGAATTGATGCGGGCTTGCAAACCACCACGCTGGCCCGGTAAGCAGTCGTCATGCGCTTTCTGACGACATTCCAGACCTACGATTTCCTCGACACGCTCGTCAGCCTGACGGCGGCGTTTGTGTTCGGCACGCTGATCGGGGCCGAACGGCAGTATCGCCTGCGCACGGCGGGGCTGCGAACCAACGTGCTGGTTGCGGTCAGCGCGGCGGCCTTTGTCGATCTGGCCATGCAGCTTGCCGGAGCGGACGGCGCGGTACGCGTGATCGCCTATGTGGTGTCGGGCATCGGCTTTCTCGGTGCTGGCGTCATCATGAAAGAGGGTATGAATGTTCGCGGCCTGAATACGGCAGCGACATTGTGGGGTTCTGCGGCGGTCGGATGCTGCGCGGGTGCCGATATGCTGGCGCAGGCTGTGACGCTCACGGCCTTTGTGCTGGCGGGAAACACGCTGTTGCGGCCGCTGGTCAACGCCATCAACCGCAGTCCGCTGGACGAGCGGGCGTCGGAAGCGACTTACGAAATCAGGCTGACGGTGGATGCGGCTGCGATCGACGCGTTGCGCGATCTCCTTGTCGAGAAGCTGGAAGCTGCGAGTTATCCCGTCAGCGACGTCAATGTGATCGAGCGCGCCGAAGATGTTGTCGAGATTGTCGCCACGCTGGTCAGCACGGCGGTAAACGCGAAAGAACTCGATGCCGTCACAGCCGATCTTGCAAGGCGGCCGGGTGTGCGTCACGCGACATGGGACGTCAGCACCAAGGACTAGAGCGGCGCGTTCTTTGTCTATCGGTTCCGTGTTCGCTTTCACAATTCATTGAGTCCGCTATTGCGCACATTCGCTGGTGCCGGAACCTTCGTTACGGCCATCCGTTGTTTCTCGTGAAGAGGACATCAATGACGGGTGCCGAGATGAAACCGGAGGACGACAAGCGGACCAATCGAACGAATTTCATTCTGTCTGCAATTCTGATCGCGGGCGGCCTGTCGGGCCTGTCGCTGATGCAATTGTCATCGCGCTCCCAAATTCAGTTCGCTCAGACGACACAGCCTGAGTCCCAGCCTTCGGTACCTGCCGGGAAGGGTGATGGACCAGCGGAATCCAAACCCGGCGATACGAGGCCGACAACACCCGCGCCGGAACCGGCCCGGCCCGATGCCGATGCGCAGAAGGCCGGCGCCAAGCCCGCGCTGCCGCCTGCGCCTGCGGAAAAGATCGGCGAGCCAATCAGGAATTGATGTGAAGTAAAAAAGGCCAGACTTACGTCTGGCCTTTTTGGTCTTGCAGTTGATCCGATCAGCGGACCAGAACGTTCTTGAACTGCCAGGGATCGGTGGTGTCGATGTCTTCTGGAAACAGGCCCGGACGGTCGGTCAGAGGCGTCCAGTCCGTGTAGTAGCCCTTCACCGGCCCGAGATATGGCCCCTGGATTTCCAGCAGCCGGTCGAAATCCATTTCGTCGGCTTCGACGATGCCTTCGTTCGGGTTTTCCAGCGCCCATACCATGCCGCCGAGGACGGCGGAGGTTACCTGCAGGCCGGTGGCGTTCTGATAAGGCGCGAGTTTGCGTGTCTCTTCGATAGAGAGCTGCGAACCGTACCAATAGGCATTGTTGTCGTGACCGTAGAGCAGCACGCCGAGTTCGTCGATACCGTCGACGATCTCGTTTTCATCGAGGATGTGATGCTTCTCCTGCGCTTTGGCGGCGCGGCCGAACATTTCGTGCAGCGAAAGCACCGCGTCATCCGCTGGATGATAGGCATAGTGGCAGGTCGGCCGGTAAATCACCTTGCCCGATGCATCGCGCGCGGTGAAATAATCGGAGATCGAGATCGACTCGTTGTGGGTGACGAGGAAACCGTATTGCGCGCCACGCGTCGGGCACCAGGTGCGCACCCGCGTGTCGGCGCCGGGCTGCATCAGGTAGATCGCCGCGCCGCATCCGGCTTGGTGGGTATGCGCGTTTTCGGGCATCCACTTTTCGTGTGTGCCCCAGCCGAGTTCGGATGGCTGCACGCCTTCCGACAGGAAGCCCTCCACGGACCAGGTATTGACGAAGACATCCGGCTCTTTCGGTTTCTTCGATCGCTGGGTGTCGCGTTCGGCGATGTGAATGCCCTTGATGCCGGCCTGGCGCATCAGGTCGGCCCACTCGGCCTTGGTCTTCGGCCTCGGCGCGTTGAGCTTGAGGTCGGAGGCGACATTCAGGAGGGCCTGCTTCACAAAGAACGAGACCATGCCGGGATTGGCGCCGCAGCAGGAGACAGCCGTGGTCGAGCCCGCGGGACGGGCCTTTTTCGCCGCCAGCGTGTTCTCGCGCAGCGCATAGTTTGACCGCGCTTCCGGCCCCTTCGACGCATCGAAATAGAAACCGAGCCATGGTTCGTTGACGGTGTCGATATAGAGCGCGCCGAGTTCGTTGCAGAGTTCCATGATGTCGGTGGAGCCGGTGTCGACCGAGAGATTGACACAGAACCCCTGGCCGCCGCCTTCGGTGAGCAGCGGGGTCAGAAGTTCACGGTAATTGTCCTTGGTCACACCCTGCTGGATGAAGCGCACATTATGCTTCTCGCAATGCGCCTTGCGGCCTTCATCCTTGGGATCGATCACCGTGATGCGCGACTTGTCGTAATCGAGATGTCGCTCGATCATCGGCAGGGTCCCTTTGCCGATGGAGCCGAAGCCGATCATGACGATCGGACCGGTGATGCGCGCGTAAACGGGGAATTTGCTCAAAATCAGAACTCCGGATCACAGGGAAGAAAAGCTGCCGCGCACGAAGAACTACGGCAACTCAGGGGTGGCGGCAACGATGCTTTGCCGCCTCGTGGGCAGAATCCGAGGTTCGTCCGCATTTTCAGCGGACTTTGCAGCGAACTTCGGATTTCTAAGGGGCACTGGAGATCGTAATTTCAGTGTGGCGTCGGTTCGCAAGTCTGCAAACGAGCTTCCTGAAGAAACTGCACGGACTTGCGAACCGAGACACTGATTTTCACAAAACCGTCTTGTAACTGCTGGTCAGCGAGGCTGATCCACCTTGAGTACGGTCAGCGACCGCCAGCGTCCTCCTGGCGTCTGGAATTCGATGGTCTGTCCCATCGACAGGCCAATCAGGGCCGCGCCGATCGGAGTCAGGATCGAAATCTTTCCGGCGTCCACGTCGGCGGCCTCCGGATAAACCAGCGTCACGCATCGCTCCTGTAGACTAATGTCGTCGCGGAAGGTGACATCGGATTCCATCGTAACCAGGCCGGGCAGGGAATGCGCATCGGTCAGAATTTCGGCGCGATCGATTTCGCGCGCGAGGAACTCGGTTGTCTGCGGATATTTGTCCGACGCAGCTTCGGCGATGTTGCGCAGCCGGTCGGCGTCGCACATGCGGATGGAAATCGGAGGCAGTTCAGGAGTTAAATAGCTCATGATATGGTTCCCTTGGTTCTTCAGGCAGCCGTCGGGCCGCGCGGGCCGGGCTCGTTGTCATCGGTGCGCAGGACGGATCTCATGGCACGGTGTTGCTGCAGCGAAATCACGCCCAGAGGCGGCTCGAGGCTTTCCACTGTGAGGACATGGCTGACACCATCGATGCCGAGATAAGGCATGCGCGCTCCGACAGGCACGCCGATCAAAGCCGCACCCAGCGGCGACAGGATCGAGACATGCAGATGACTGCTGCGGAAATTTTCAGGCAGGACCGGGATGCGGCTCTCCAGCAGCAGCCCGTCGTCCGCCCGGAATGTCACCCAGTGGTCGAGGCGAACACAGCGCAGCGGATCAGCGGATTCGACAACCTCCGCGCGTTCCAGTTCTGACACCAGAAAATGGCTGACCGAGTTCCGTTCTTCCACTGCCCGCATGGCAGCGAGCTTGAGAAGATAGAAATCGTTCGCGCCAATGCGAATGGAGGGAAGCTGTTCGTGCATCATGACATGTCTCACGACGCCCGGTGCTAAAGCGCCGAGCGGGTTCACGGGATCAATTTGTGAGCGAGAAAGGCTGCAAAGACCCGGGACGGCGCAGACGCGCGTCCGCCCGGGTCACCTTCGGGTTTGAAGGCGACCTGCGTGAAGCAGTAGACGGTTGTTGCAGACGTTCGACATGATCTTTTTAAGCTAGGGCGGCCCGCGCGAAAGTCAACGCGCGGGCTGCGGCATCTTGGCGCGTTGAATGTGTCAGGTCGCGCGTCGCTTGGCGGTGGCTTCGATCTCGACCTTCATCTCGGGCTTGTAGAGCGCGGAGACGGCAATAATCGTCGCAGCCGGTCGGATGTCGCCGAGCGTTTCGCCGCACACGGCAAACACCGCGTCGAAATCCTTGGCATCGGTGACGTAGTAGGTCGCGCGCACAAGGTCTGCCATTTCGAAACCGCCGTCCTTAAGCGCGCTCGCGATCACCTTGAAGCAATTGCGGGTCTGCTCGGCCACATCTTCCGGCAGCACCTTGGTCACGGGATCGTAGCCGGTGGTTCCGGCGACGAAACACATATCGCCTTCGACCACGGCGCGGCTGTAGCCGGCGATTTTTTCGAAGGGCGATCCGGATGAGATCAGGCGGCGGGACATGGGTGTTTTCCTTGTGACAACGAAATTGCGGGGCTTATTTCAAGCCCCGCAATGCCGGGTCTTGGCGTTCAAATCAAGCGGCCTGGATGAGAAGCTTTCGAGCTTTCTCTGCTGCGCGGGCGCGTGGACGCCGGGCCTTGTCGCCGGTGGCGACGATCATGCCCCAGGCATCATCCAGCGCGCCTTCCCGCAGTTCGACCGCCAGCAGCCGGTCGCGTTCGAACGGGCCGGGCAGCGCCAGTTCGCCGGTCTTCTCGGTCGAGAAGCCGAAGCGGCTGTAATAGGCCGCGTCACCGCGCAGGATCACGGCGCCATGGCCGCGTGCCTTGGCGGCGGCCAGCGCGTGCTCCATCAGCGCCGCACCGACGCCGAGCGAGCGGCACGACGCATCCACGGCCAGAGGGCCGAGCACCAGCGCAGGAATGCCCCCCGCGCTGACGTGCCACAACCGCACGGTCCCGACCAGACGGCCTTCATGCACCGCCGAGAAGGCGAGGCCTTCAGCGGGCATGCGTCCGTCACGCAGGCGCTGGCAGGTGCGCGCATGTCGGCCTTCGCCGAAGCTCGCATCCAGCAGCGCTTCACGCGCGACGACGTCCGAAGCCCGTTCCGCACGGATCGCGAACGGAGCGGCATCGAGGGTGAGGGCAGCAGCGGTCATCTTCCGAAAAGCAGTCATGGCACGTCAGTCCCCACTCCAAAAACCCAGCGGGCTCCGGAGTGTTGTCAGCAAATAGCGATGTGACGGGATGGACGCCGGCAAGCCGGCGTCCGGTTAGTTAGACCTCAGAAGAGGCCGTTCAGATATGATACGTCTTCAGCGGCGGAATGCCGTTGAAAGCCACCGCCGAGTAAGTCGACGTATACGCACCCGTGCCTTCGATCAGCAGCTTGTCGCCGATCTCGAGCGTGACGGGCAGCGGGTACGGCACCTTCTCGTACAGCACGTCTGCGGAGTCGCAGGTCGGGCCGGCGAGAACGCACGGAGCCATATCCGCGCCATCGTGCGGCGTGCGGATCTGGTAGCGGATCGACTCGTCCATCGTCTCGGCGAGACCGCCGAACTTGCCGATGTCGAGATAGACCCAGCGGTTTTCATCGTCGTCGCTCTTCTTCGAGATCAGAACGACTTCGGTCTCGATGACGCCCGCATTGCCAACCATGCCGCGGCCTGGCTCGATGATGGTCTCCGGGATCTGGTTGCCGAAGTGCTTGCGAAGCGCACGGAAGATCGACCGGCCATACTGCAAGACCGGAGGAACGTCCTTGAGGTACTTCGTCGGGAATCCGCCGCCCATGTTGACCAGGGACAGGTTGATTCCACGCTCGGCGCAGTCACGGAAGACCTGCGAAGCCATTGCCAGCGCGCGGTCCCACGCCTTCACCTTGCGCTGCTGCGAACCGACGTGGAACGAAATGCCCACAGGCTCGAGGCCCAGCTTCTTGGCGAGGTCGAGGACGTCGACAGCCATCTCCGGGTCGCAGCCGAACTTCCGCGACAGCGGCCACTCGGCGCCGGCGCAGTCGTACAGGATGCGGCAGAAGACCTTCGCGCCGGGAGCGGCACGGGAGATCTTCTCGACTTCGGCCGCGCAGTCCACCGCGAACAGGCGGATGCCGAGCGCGAAGGCGCGCGCAATGTCACGCTCCTTCTTGATCGTGTTGCCATAGGAGATGCGGTCCGGGGTCGCACCGGCAGCCAGAGCCATTTCAATTTCCGCGACGGTCGCGGTGTCGAAGCACGAGCCGAGCGAAGCGAGCAGCGACAGCACTTCGGGCGCAGGATTTGCCTTCACCGCATAGAACACGCGGGAGTCCGGCAGCGCCTTCGCGAAGGTCTGATAGTTGTCGCGCACGACTTCGAGGTCGACGACGAGGCATGGCTCGGTGTCGAGGCCCTTTGCGCGGCGGTCGCGCAGGAATTCCTGGATACGGTCGGTCATAGCACCCTCCCAAACGGCCCAGCGACGGACCGTCCAAAAATGATGTCGGTATGAGCGATAAGCCTGTGCCGCACTGTGGAGACGCGACAGAGCCTAAAACTCAGACCAAACTGTGCTGCCGGAAGGACAAGCCTTTTCAGTAGCCCGCGCCGGCGGTGGAATGCCGGTAGAGACCAAAAAAGCCCGATCCGTCGTTGCTTTAAGTCGCGTCCCCCGTTGAGAGCGGGGTGCGCCGGTTCGCCTCCGGCTGCCAGTCACGGTTGCAAGGAGAGAAGTCACCTTCAACGGCATCCCTTGAGAGAGATGCTGGCCTCTTAAGTCTTACGACTGAAGCGACCCTCGGTTCTTCTTCCCCTTGGCGGCTGTCCGGCCTCTTGTCCGGATACCTACCGACTGACACACGACCACAGGCACGTGCGAAATTGGGCAAGCGTGGAAATATGAGTTTTGACTCTGGTTCGCAAGTATTTTTTACGCGACGGGGCAACTTTCCCCATAGCGTGATCGAAATGCCGCGCTTGCATTAACGCGCGGAGAGAAAGATGAACACGCGTTAAGTTTTCGGCGTGCGAGAAGCGCCTGCAGCGCAGTCGGATTCTCAAATCTTGCGAGTGAACGGTTCGACACGCTGTGCGCCGCGCACGAAGGCGATCATGATCGCGACGCCGATCAGGAAGAGTACGATCTGGACGACGTGAGCGGCGGTGTCGCTGAGGCCGAACAGGATCGCTAGCGCCCAGCCGCCGGCAAAGGCGGCGCCGAACACCTCGGCGCCGATCAGGATGGCGGCGCTGATGACGGTGATGACGCTGGGCCACGCGATTTCGCGGGCATTGGCTTCGAGCTTCTTGGCGTTCATGACTTTGTGATCCCGTTTCGGGCCGCAATCTCTGCGAAATCGTGGTCCCGATCAAGGGTTAAGGGCGCAAAAAAGCCCCACCCAATGGTATAGAGAAGAACCTGAAAATCGCTGCAAATAAGGCCCCGCAATGTCAGAACCGACCGCCGCCTCCCACGCAAATCCGCTGCTGGCCCCCTGGCAGACGCCGTTCGAGACGCCGCCCTTCGCGCAGATTCGCCCCGAGCACTTTCCGGCAGCTTTCGACAAGGCCTTTGCGGAACACACAGCAGAGATCGAGGCAATCAAGGCCAATCCGGAGGAGCCGACCTTCGAGAACACCGTCACCGCGCTGGAGCGCGCGGGCAAGCTGCTCTCCAGGGTCTCGGCAGTGTTCTATGACCTCGTCGGGGCACACTCCAATTCCGAGCTTCTTAAGATCGAATCCGAGGTGGCGCTGAAGCAGGCGCGGCACTGGAATCCGATCAGCATGGATGCTGCGCTGTTTGGCCGCGTCTCGAAGTTGCGCGACAAGGCGGCCTCGCTCAATCTGACGGGCGAGCAGGCCCGGCTTCTGGAGCGGACATGGACCGGCTTCCACCGCGCGGGCGCAGGTCTCTCCGAGGCCGCCAAGAAGCGGACCGCCGAGATCAACGAGCGGCTGGCTCACCTCTCGACAGATTTCAGCCATCATCTGCTCGGCGACGAGCAGGAATGGACCATGGAGCTTGGTGCGGACGATCTGGCGGGTTTGCCGGACAGCTTTGTCGCCGCCGCGAAGGCTGCGGCGGAAGAACGCGGGATGCCGGGCAAGATGGTGGTGACGCTGTCGCGCTCCTTCGTCGAGCCGTTTTTGAAGGATTCCGCACGCCGCGACCTGCGGGAGAAGCTCTACAAGGCCTTCATCGCCCGCGGCGACAATGGCAACGCCAACGACAACAACGCCATCATTCTCGAAGTCCTCAAGCTGCGTGAGGAGCGGGCGAAGATTCTCGGTTATCCGAGCTTTGCCGCCTATCGGCTGGAGGATTCCATGGCCAGGACGCCGGAAGCCGTGCGCGGCCTTCTGGAGCGAGTCTGGAAACCGGCCCGTGCCCGTGCCATGGCGGACCGCGACGCCCTGCAGGGCCTCATCACGGAGGAGGGCGGCAATTTCAAGCTCGCCGCCTGGGACTGGCGTTACTACGCGGAGAAGCTGCGCCAGCGCCGCGCAAACTTCGACGATGCCGCGATCAAGCCCTACCTGACGCTGGACAACATGATCGCGGCGGCTTTTGACGTCGCCACCCGCCTGTTCGGCGTGACCTTTGCCGAGCGCAAGGACATCCCGGTCTGGCATCCGGACGTCCGGGTTTGGGAGGTCAAGGACGCCAACGGCAGACAGCAGGCGCTGTTCTATGGCGATTATTTCGCCCGGCCGTCCAAGCGATCCGGCGCGTGGATGACCTCACTGCGCGATCAGCAGAAGCTCGACGGCGACGTGACGCCGCTGGTGATCAATGTCTGCAATTTTTCCAAGGGCACCGGGGGGCAGCCATCGCTGCTTTCGCCGGATGATGCGCGCACCCTTTTCCACGAGTTCGGCCACGGCCTGCACGGCATGTTGTCGAATGTCGTCTATCCCTCGCTGTCGGGCACCAGCGTGTTCACCGATTTCGTCGAGTTGCCCTCGCAGCTTTACGAACACTGGCAGGAGCAGCCGCAGGTTTTGCAGCAGTTCGCGCGTCACTATCAGACCGGCGAGCCGTTGCCGGAGGACCTGCTCAAGCGCTTCATCGCCGCGCGCAAGTTCAACCAGGGCTTTGCCACGGTGGAATTCGTTTCATCCGCTCTGATGGATCTCGAATTCCATACCCAGCCTGCGGCATCGATCACGGATGTGCGGGCCTTCGAGAAGCAGGAGCTGGAGAAAATCGGCATGCCGGCGGAGATCGCGCTGCGCCACCGTCCGACCCAGTTCGGCCACATCTTCTCCAGCGATCACTATGCGTCGGGCTATTACAGTTACATGTGGTCCGAGGTGATGGACGCCGATGCGTTCGGCGCCTTCGAGGAAGTCCACAACATCTTCGATCCCGCTGTGGCGAAGCGATTGCATGACGATATCTATTCATCGGGCGGATCGCGCGATCCGGAAGACGCTTACATCGCCTTCCGCGGACGCAAGCCCGAACCAGATGCACTGCTGCGCCGCCGCGGCCTGCTGAATGAACCCGAAGCGGCATGAGATTGGATTGCGCACAATGATACGCCGTCTCGTTCAGGGCTTGAGCCTCATCGCCGCGATCATGTTCGGAAGCATGGCCGCGCAAGCCCATCCGCATGTCTGGATCGTCGCCAAAAGCCAGCTTGTCTATGCGCCGGATGGCACCATTACCGGTGTCCGTCACGCATGGACTTTCGATGACATGTTCTCGACCTACGCCCTGCAGGGCATCGAGAGCAAGACCAAGGGCGTGTACACGTCCGAGGAACTTAAGCCGCTGGCACAGACCAATGTGGAGTCGCTGAAGGAGTATGCCTTCTTCACTTTCGCAAAGGCTGGTGCAGCAGGCAGCCAGAAGAAAGAGAAGTTCAGCGATCCGGTCGACTACTATCTCGACTACAAGGATTCTGTGCTGACGCTGCACTTCACGCTGCCGTTCAAGACGCCGTTCAAGACTCAGGCGCTGGCGGTCGAGGTGTTCGATCCGTCCTATTTCATCGACTTCAAGCTGGACGAGAAGGACCCGGTGACGCTGGTCGGCGCGCCGGCGAACTGCAAGCTGAACTTCCAGCGGCCGACCGACGGCAGCGCACAGGCGCAGACCATGAACGAGCAGACGTTCATGAACGGCGACAACTCGAATTATGGCGCAATGTTCGCCAACAAGATCACGGTGGATTGCCCTTGATGCCAGCAGACCATCATTCCGGGGCGCGCGCATCGCGTGCGAACCCGCAATCCAGAGCGATAGTGAGAAAAACGGATTCCGGGTCTGCACCAGGCGGCGGATCCCGGAATGACGCTTGGCATAAAGTGGCTGTCATCGCGCTGATGCTGGCCGCGGCGCTGTGTCTCGATGGCGCTATTCATGCGGTTCTCGCGCAGAATCCGTTCGGTGCGCCGAAAGGCGCGGCTGCCGAGCCGCAGGCGAGCGGCATCATCGGCTGGCTGCTCGCGAAGCAATCCGAATTCTATCGCCAGATGTCGGCGACCATTCGCGCCGCCAAGACTGATGGCAGTGCGGTGTGGGCGCTGCTTGGTATTTCGTTTGCCTACGGTGTCTTCCATGCCGCGGGTCCCGGCCATGGCAAAGCGGTGATCTCGTCCTATCTGGTCGCCAATGAGGAAACGGCGAAACGCGGCATTTTGCTGTCGTTCGCCTCGGCTCTGATGCAGGCGCTGGTTGCCATTGCCATCGTCGGCATCGGCGCGCTGCTGTTGAACGCCACGGCAAAGACCATGTGCGGCGCCGAGCGCGTGATCGAGATCGCAAGCTATGGCCTGATCGCGGCCTTTGGTGCACGGCTGGTCTGGTCCAAGGGGCGCGGCTTCATTCGTGCCCTCGGCGTTTACCGCTCGGAGCCGCAATTGATTCCGGCCATGGCTCATGTCCAAAATCACGCGCACAATCATGCGCATGACCACGGCCACCACGATCATTCTCACGATCACGGGCACTCACATGCGCGCGCGGCGCATCACGAGCATGACCATGGCCATCATCACGATCATGCCGGTCACGTTCACGACGAGCATTGCGGCCATTCCCACGGGCCGGAGCCGAGCGAACTGGCCGGTCCCGGCGGCTGGTCGCGGGGCTTGAGCGCTGTTCTCACCGTCGGCATCCGACCGTGTTCCGGTGCAATCCTCGTGCTGGTGTTCGCGCTGGCGCAGGGGCTGTTCTGGGCCGGCGTCGCCGCGACGCTGCTGATGGGGCTCGGCACCGCGATCACAGTGTCCGCCATTGCCATTGTGGCGGTGTCGGCCAAGGGGCTGGCCGCCCGCGTCGCTGCTGGGCGCGATGGCGGCGGCGCGGTTTTGCTGCGCGGCATCGAGTTCGGTGCGGCGGCGCTGGTGCTGCTGTTCGGCGTCGGCCTGCTGCTGGGATACATTGCCGCGGAACGCGTCACCTGCTTCTGATTGTCTTCGCCTTGACAACTTTTCTGCAACGCGCGATGCCACACCGATCATGACAGCCGTCATTTCCCTCGATGCACACCGGCCGGCCGCGCAGGCATCGTCCTCGCGTGTCGGCGTTCTTCTGGTCAATCTCGGTACGCCCGATACGGCTGATGCCAAGGGTGTGCGTGTGTACCTGCGTGAGTTCCTGTCCGATCCGCGTGTGATCGAAAATCAAGGCTTGATCTGGCAGGTCATTCTCAACGGGATCGTGCTGCAGATCCGTCCGGCCAAGAAGGCCAAGGACTACCTGAAAATCTGGAACACTGAGAAGAACGAGTCGCCGCTCAAGACGATTACGCGCGGGCAGGCCGAGAAACTGGCAGCGTCGATCGCCGATCAGAAGCATGTCATCGTCGATTGGGGCATGCGCTACGGCAATCCGTCGCTCAAGTCGCGGATCGATGCACTGACGTCGCAGGGTTGCGAGCGCATTCTGGTGATGCCGCTCTATCCGCAATATTCAGCGTCGACCTCAGCCACCGTGGTCGACAAGGTGGCCGCAGCGCTGAAAGACATGCGTGCGCAGCCGACCGTTCGCTTCACGCCGCCGTACTATGACGACGCCTGCTACATTGATGCACTCGCGGTTTCGATCGAGCGCCATCTGGCGACCTTGTCCTTCAAGCCCGAAACCATCGTGGCCTCGTTCCACGGCATGCCGCAGTCCTATATTGACAAGGGCGATCCCTATCAGGCGCAATGTGTTGCGACGGTGAATGCGCTTCGTGCACGCATGGGGCTCGACGAAAAGGGGCTGATGCTGACGTTTCAGTCGCGGTTCGGTTATCAGGAATGGCTCAAGCCTTATACCGCCGGTGTTGTGGAGCAGTTGGCCAAGGACGGTGTGCGGCGAATTGCCGTCGTGACACCGGGCTTTGCCGCCGATTGCATCGAGACTCTTGAAGAGATCGTCATGGAGAATGGCGAAATCTTCCGTCATGCCGGGGGCGAGGATTTCTCGGCCATTCCCTGCCTGAACGACAGTGACGAGGGTATGGACATGATCCGGCAAATCGTTCTGCGCGAGTTGCAGGGCTGGGTTTGACGGCCTGAACCGGGTTCTGGTTGAACCTTATCCATCGTTTCGCCGACCAAGAATTGCTCAAGACCAAGAGCGGTTGTCGCGCGCCTGTGCTAAACTGGCGTCAGGCCTCGCGTCTACGATTTCACCCGCAGGGAGTTTTCAATGTCCGGTTTCGATATTTTCGCGATTGCGCTTTTGCTGCTCGTGATTCTCACGCTGTTCGCAGGCGTCAAGACCGTGTCGCAGGGCTACGACTGGACGATCGAGCGGTTCGGCAAATACACCCGCACGCTGGGGCCGGGCCTAAACCTCATCATCCCGTATTTTGATCGCGTCGGCCGCAAGGTCAACATGATGGAGCAGGTGATCGAGATTCCCCAGCAGGAAGTCATCACCAAGGACAACGCCACCGTGACGGTGGACGGCGTCACGTTCTATCAGGTGTTCGATGCAGCGAAGGCGAGTTACGAAGTCGCCAATCTCAATCAGGCAATCGTGACCCTGACCATGACCAACATCCGCTCAGTGATGGGCTCGATGGACCTCGATCAGGTGCTGTCGCATCGCGACGAGATCAACGAGCGGCTGCTGCGCGTGGTCGATGCAGCAGTGTCGCCGTGGGGCGTGAAGGTCAACCGCATCGAGATCAAGGACATCGTGCCGCCGCACGATCTGGTTGAGGCCATGGGCCGGCAGATGAAGGCCGAGCGCGTCAAGCGCGCGGATATTTTGCAGGCTGAAGGTCAGCGCCAGTCTGAAATCCTGCGTGCGGAGGGTGCCAAACAATCGCAGATTCTTCAGGCCGAAGGCCGCCGCGAAGCTGCGTTCCGTGACGCCGAGGCGCGCGAACGCGCGGCCGAAGCAGAGGCTCGTGCCACCGAAATGGTCAGCAACGCGATTGCCAGCGGCGATGTCGCTTCGCTGAACTACTTCATCGCGGATAAATACATCAAGGCATTCGGACAGATCGCGGATTCACCGAACCAGAAGATCATCATGCTGCCGATCGAGGCCACCGGCGTTTTATCCTCACTCGGCGGCATCGCCGAGATCGCCAAGGCGACGTTCGGGGACGGGGGATCGGCGTCCGCGCCGCGGCGTCCGCCGACGGTGCCGAACACCAAGTCCTGACGGGAAAGGCACGCATCGGATGATGGATCTTCTGTCTAAGCTCGGGACCTGGAACTGGCTGATCCTCAGTGTTGTGCTGATGGCCATCGAGACCTTCGCTCCCGGCGTGTTCATGCTGTGGCTCGGGCTCGCGGCGCTGATCGTAGGTGTGCTGTCATTCGCCGTCACATGGTCATGGCAGGCGCAGGTGATAGCGTTCGCGGCGCTGTCGATCGCGATGGTGCCGTTGTGGCGCTATTATTCCGGCAGGAACGCCAGGCCGACCGACAAACCATTCCTCAACAAGCGCGCAGAAGGTCTGGTCGGGCGCGTGTTCACGCTTGAGAAGCCGATTGTCGATGGTATCGGCACGGTGCGGATCGACGATACGGTCTGGCGTGTCACGGGCCCGGATGCGCCGTCGGGCAGTCACGTGAAAATCGTCAGCGCGGATGGCGCGAGCCTGCGGGTGGATGTGACCTAGTTCCTTGCGTTCGTTCACTTTGCGTTTGAAGCTCTCCGCGCCACATGGCGCGGAAACAAGTTCGACAATCTCAAGGCGCATTACAGCGACGAGAAGATTCTGGAGATTATCCAGCTTTGCGGCTTCTACCGGCGCCAACGGACTGGACCCGCCGCTTGAGCCGAGTGCGGCGCGTTTTCCGAAGCCGTAAGCCGCGCCGTTATGCCACCCCTGCGCGCAAGATGTCGTGCAGGTGAACGATGCCAATCGGCTTCTTGCCCTCAGTGACGAGCAACGCCGTGATCTTCGATGCGTTGAGGATTTCCAGCGCTTCGCTTGCGAGCAAATCCGGGCCGATGGTCTTCGGATTCTTCGTCATCACGTCATCGACACACGCGGCCATCAGGTCTGGCCGCATGTGACGGCGGAGGTCGCCGTCGGTGACGATACCGGCAATCTCGCCCCGCGCATCGACAATACCGACGCAGCCAAAACCCTTCGAGGTCATCTCGACCAGTGCGTCTGACATCTTGGTGCCGAGCGGCTTGATCGGCAGCTCGGTATCCTTATGCATCAGGTCGCGGACGAATTTCAGCATTGCGCCCAGTTTACCCGATGGATGCAGTGCGCCGAAGTCGAGCGCGGTGAAGCCCCGGCTTTCCAGCAATGCGACCATCAGCGCATCGCCGAGCGCGAGCTGCATCACCGACGAGGTGGTCGGGGCGAGATTGTGCGGACAGGCCTCGCGCGCCTTCGGTAACGTCAGCACTATATCGGCGGCGGCACCGAGGGTGGAATTCGCTTCCGAGGTCATGGCGATCAGGCCGATGCGGAAGCGGCGCGAATAGTTGATGAGGTTCTTGAGTTCAGCCGTTTCGCCGGACCACGAGAGCGCAAGGATCACATCGTCGGTGGTGATCATGCCGAGATCGCCATGGCTGGCTTCGGCAGCATGAACGAAGAACGACGGCGTTCCAGTGGAGGCAAAGGACGCTGCCATCTTCTTGCCGATGTGGCCGGACTTGCCGAGACCGGTGACGATGAGGCGTCCCTTGGCGTTGCGCACGAGTTCGACCGCCGCATCGAATGCGCTGCCGAGGTCCGATTGCAGCGCGTTCACCAGCGCGGTGATGCCGCTGGCTTCCGCGTCGAGGGTGCGGAGCGCGGATTCGACCGCCGCAGATGCGTCGCGGGTCGCGGAAGGGGTCGCTGTCCGCGATGTTGAAGAGGCCATGTCAGTTCCAATTGAACGGGAAGGGGCGCGCCATACCGCGCCTATCTAGGAAATTTCCTATCACATGGAAGCCGCCGATGCGACGCGCTCGGGCCGCCTAACCCTCCGTTAACCATAATTGTTTTAACTCTGTTAACGGCGTTTTGACCCGCGCCGCGCGGCGGCATGTCCGTCGCAATTGTCTGAATTTGTTCGGTTTTCGGCGCGGCTCCAGACATCTATCGGAGCTGGGAAATGAGTGAAACGTGTACGGCTCGCAGCAGCCTGTCCGGGTTTTGGACCATCGTCGGCGTGCGTCTGGATGGCGCGCGCTGCCGGCGTGCGCGTTGCTGATACTGTGCCAGCCGGTGGCCGTTTCCGCGCAGACGCTCACACCCGACATGCTGAACCCGGCACAGGGCGGCTTTGCGCCGCGCGATCAGTCGCTTCTGCGCCGGACGGCACAGGCGACGACCGATGACGATGGTTTGCGGCGCAATGCGCCAGCGCCGTCCCGGATCGGCGTCACCCCAACTTACGGTACTTCGCCAGCATCCGGCGCGTCGGACAGCGGCTTCGATTCGCTCAATCGCACGCGCAAGAAGCCGAAGCTGTATCCCGGCGCGCCGAAGCCGAAGGTCGTCGGTCCCGGCAATCCGCCGCCTGCTCCGCCCAGGGCTAAAGTCGCCGCGCCGGTGTCGGCATCGGTCGCGGGGACATTTCCCGGCCAGCCGCCGCGCCGCCGCCTGAAGCCCGACGATGATCCGTTCGCGAATGTCGGCTTCCATACCGGCACATTCCTGACCAAGGCTGCGGTGGAACTCTGGGGCGGCTACAACAGCAACCCGGGCCGCATGACTTCGCCGAAGGGATCTGCGTTTTACACCGTCGCCCCCGAGCTTCTCGTTGCGTCCGACTGGGAACGTCACTCGCTGATCGCCGATCTGCGGGGCTCGTTCACCGGCTACAGCACGACATTTCCGGTGCCGCCCGGGACCGTCGGGCCGGTGCCGACCAACATTGATGCGCCGACGTTTAACGGCAGGATCGCTGGCCGCATCGACGCGGCGCGCGACACCCGCATCAACACCGAACTACGAATGCGGGTGTTCACGGACAATCCCGGTTCGCCGAACATTCAGGCCGGACTTTCGAAATATCCTTTAGCGACCACGGTCGGCGGCACGGCCGGGATCGAGCACGATTTCAATCGTTTGCAGGTGTCGGTCGCAGGTCTTGCCGATCGCACGACCTATCAGGAGTCGAAACTCACCGACGGCTCGACTTTCAACAATGACGACCGCAACTTCAACCAGTTCGGCGGGCTCGCGCGCGTCAGCTATGACCTGATGCCTGGCCTCAAACCCTTCGGCGAAGCGCAGGGCGACACCCGTCTGCATGACGTCAAGGCCGATCGTTTCGGTTATCAGCGCGATTCCAACGGCGGCTATGTGAAGGCCGGCACCACGTTCGAATTCTCGCGTTTGCTGACGGGCGAGGCGGCTATCGGCTATTCGATGCGGACCTATCAGGACTCGCGCCTCACCGACATGAAGGGTCTCCTGACCAGCGCCTCGCTGATCTGGACTGCGTCGGGCCTGACCACCGTGACGCTGGCTGCGACCTCATCCATCGACGAGACCACACTGCCCGGCGTGTCAGGTGTGATCTCCCGAGACTATTCGCTGCAGGTCGATCATGCCTTCCGCCGTTGGCTGATCGGCACGGCGAAGGTCGGCACCGGTACATCGGACTATGACGGCACCCGCTTCGACCGGCGTTATTTCGTGGAGGGCGATCTGGTCTACAAGCTGTCGCGCACGTTCCAGTTGAAAGCTCAGGTGCGCCATGACTGGCTGGACAGTTCGGTCAACGGCGCGAGCTCCGCTGCGACAATTGTGATGCTCGGCATCCGCGTGCAGCGATAGGCTTTCCCGTCCTCGGAAAATTTCCGGCCAAATATATCCGGTCCCGGAAACATTTTGTTAACTCCGAACAATATGAGGCCGATCATTTAAAGGGCGCTGCAACGATTTGCGATCCATCTAGGCACTCTTGGAGACAAGAGTGCGATGAATTTCCGAGCTGCCAATCGTCAGACAAGCCAGCGGCCAATATCGGCAAGGATGCTGATATGGTGTTCACTTGTTGCAATTGCGGGATTTTCCGCGGTTTGTGGCAGCGTGATGCTGGATATGCGGCGCGGCGAACAGGCACTGGCGCTCCAGACCATGGAAAACCTCGCCACGAGTATCGATTCCGACATCAGCCGCAATATCGAGTTGTACGATCTGTCGTTGAGAAATGTCGTTAGCCACATCACCGAGCCAGATCTGGCCGGCGTCAGTAAGCGGATTCTCAATCTCGTTCTGTTCGACCACGCAGCCACCGCGAAACACTTCGGCGGAATTCAGGTATTTGACGCAGCCGGGCGTCTGACTCACGATTCTGAAACGCTGAACCCAAAGCCGGAAAACCGCGCCAATGAAGATTATTTCAAGGTTCACCGCGACAATCCCGATGCGGGTTTGTTGATCGGTCTTCCGGGCATGCACAAGGGTGCCTATTCCATGGTTCTGAGTCGCAGGATCACGGGGAAGGATGGCTCATTTCAGGGCGTTGTCGTCGGCTCGCTTCGTGCCAGCTATTTCCACGACCTGCTGGGACGCCTCATGCTTGCACCGGACGATATCATCACCGTTATCCGTCAGGATGGTGTTGTGGTGATGCGGCGGCCGTTCGATGTGCAACTCATCGGCACAAATTTGAGCAGCAAGCCCGGCGTCAAGCGGATGTTTGCCGAACATAGCGGATCCTTTTCGGGCAAAGGGCCATTCGATGCCGTGGAACGGCTTTTCATCTGGCGTGACAACAGCCATCCGCTGGTGGTGGTCGTCGGAAAATCCTGGAACGATATCTTCGCGCTCTGGCGCAGACAGGCATTTCGCGTGGGCGGAATTATGCTGCCGCTGATCTTCTTTGTTGCCGGCGCGGCGATCCTGCTCGCGCGCGAAATCAGACGGCGCGAGCGCGCCGAACGCAAGCTCGAGGAACTGGCGACGACCGATGCGTTGACCGGTCTGCGCAACCGCCGCAAGTTCGATCAGATCATCGCCCAGCAGTGGCAGCACGCGCTGCAACGGCAGGAGCCGCTGACGTTGCTGATGATCGACGCCGATCACTTCAAGACCTACAACGACATGTTTGGGCATCAGGCCGGCGACGAAGTGCTGGTGCGGATCGCGGGCCGCATCGCGGAGGCCGCACAACGTCCCGGCGATTGCGCCGCGCGTTACGGCGGCGAGGAATTTGCCGTGTTGCTGTCGGGCCAGTCGATGGAGGCGGCGGTGGCGGTCGGGGAAAGCATCCGCGCGAATGTGGAAATGCTCTCTGCCGACCGGTGGGCGACGACCGTGAGCGTGGGTATCGCAAGCCTGGTGCCGGATGCATCGTGGCAGCCTGCGGACCTGATCGAAGCAGCGGACAAGGCGCTGTATGAAGCCAAATCGCGCGGGCGCAATCGTCTGGTTGAGGCGTCGCGCGAGCTTTCTTCGCGCGTCGCGTAACAGCCTCGATTTTCATACAGCGTGCGCGTGTGGAACCTGTCCTATTCGCGCCAATGAAGTCACGCGTGATCGTTCCCGTGCGTTGCGCGAGGTGAGCTTTCGTGTTGCGGGCTTTCATCGCCTTCGTCTTCATCCCGTGCAAACGCGCGGCAGAGCCAAGTATGACAATTCTGACCTTCTGGATTCCAGCCCTACGCCTGCGGCGGGACTCGGAATGACACGTGAGGAGTTCGCAATCGTGGGTAACCCGAAGGGGCTCTTGACAGTTAAAACAACAAAAGAACAAATAGAGAACAATGCATTTTACTGCGACTCGCTATCCCGTCGACGCGGGTTGGTGGGTCGTCGTCAGCATCGGAAAGAAGCCATCATGTTCATACCGGCTACACAGACCGACATTGATCGTTACGAACGCGCCGTGGATAGCGCGATTGCAACCTGCGGCGGCGATCTGCGCGGCGCGCTGAAAGCCCTGATCATCGCCAACGAGTACTTGGAAGAAGAGCTGCGGCAGGTGCTGGATATGGTCGAAGCGCACGGCCTGTTGGCAATGCCGAAGCAGGACGTGGCGTAGGAGACTTTTCGGATCGTCCCGGCTTTCGCCGGGACGACGCTGTGTGACCGAGGTGTGAGCTCAGTGCCTCCCGTGATCGCGAGACGGCGCCTACTTCATCAGCTCCTTGGCCAGCGCCATGTACATCGGCAATGAAACAGGGTCGTTGGCGGCATTGGCTGCCATCGGATGCGAGGCATAGCGGGCCACGACCATTTCGGCGGTCGGATCGACATAGATACTCTGGCCGTAAATGCCGCGCGCCGTGTAGGCGTTATGTTCATTGTGGGTGATCCACCACATGTCGCGATAGGACCAGCCCTTTAGCAGCGCGTATCCGGCTTTGGCGAAGTCGTCCTTCTTGCCGCCCTGTGTGATGTCGGCGACGGCGGCTTCTGGAATGATCTGTTGGCCGTTGTACTTGCCCTTGTTGCGCATCATCTCGCCGAACCGCGCCAGGTCGCGCAGCACAGTGTTGTAGCCGCCGCCGCCGGATTCAGTGCCGACGCTGTCGACCATGAAGTAGCCGTCCTGCTCCGCGCCGAGTTTGGACCAGATTTCCGATGACAGCAGCTTGGCCAGCGACTGGTTCGATGCGCGCTTGACGATCCACGCCAGCACTTCGGCATTCGACGTCTTGTAGGCGAAAGCGTCGCCGTGTGCGCCTTCCTTCTGCAGCTTGATGAGGAAGTCGTAGAAGCTGCGCGGACCGTCATATCCCGGCGGCAGCGGCATCATGCCGCCAGCGCGGGCATAGTCGAACACTTCAGCCTTCGGATCGGAATAATTCTCCGAGTATTTCACGCCGATGGTCATGTCCATGACCTGACGCACGGTCGCGTCCCCATAGGCGCCGTCTTTCAATTCAGGGACATATTTCGTCACGGGAGCCGCTGTATCGAGCTTGCCGTTGGCGGCGAGCACCGCCGCCAGCGTGCCGACGAACGATTTCGTCACCGAGAAGGCGATATGCGGCTGCTGCGGGCTGCCTTCGCCGAAATACTTCTCATAGATGACCTTGCCCTTGT
Source organism: Afipia sp. (assembly GCA_017308595.1). Taxonomy (GTDB): domain Bacteria; phylum Pseudomonadota; class Alphaproteobacteria; order Rhizobiales; family Xanthobacteraceae; genus Afipia. The sequence continues at coordinate 160,499 of JAFKER010000012.1, read as the reverse complement.
GCAGCACGACGATGCCATCGGTGTAAGTCAGTTGAAGCGCATCATTAAGCGTGATCGCCTTGCCATCGAGTGTCGTGATCGCGACATTTCCCAGGTCGCGTTCGGCGCGCGGCAGCGGCACGATCGGTCCTTCACCACGAGAGACGGTTGAGGTCGGCACCAGCTCGCGGAAATGACTGAACGACCAGCGCGTGTTTGGAAAGCGTGACGACGTCCCGTCGATAAAGCGGATGGTCTTGTCCGGCGGCGGGGGAAAGCCCTGCATCAGGCCAAGGGTCTTCGGATCGGTCTGCGCTGCTGTCGGAAGGGGCTGGGCGGTTTGCGCATTCAGCGCCGTTGCGGACAGCGTGCCCATGCCTGCAAGCGTAAGCACGGCAAAGGCGTATTGTGGACCGTATGTGCGGATGGTCATGGCATTTCCCCGGCAGTTATTCTTGTTGGTGGCGAAGCCTAGCCGAGGGTTTTGCCGCATACCAGCGATCGTAGCGTCAGGCCAATAAAAAACCGCGAGACAAATGTCTCGCGGCTGATGTTGTGATAGGGGCAGAACTTACGGGCAGGGATAACGGTTGCCGTCCCTGTTGAGATATGTGCCCGATGCCGGGTCGTAGGAGCGATAGCGCTGCGAGCAATAGGCGGCGTTCTGCTGCGCCTGTGCCTGAGAGGCGGCAATCGCGCCGCCGATGATGGCACCCGCCGCCAGGCCGATGCCGACGCCGGCTGCCGTGCCGCCATATCCGCGGCGATGATGGTGGTGGTGACCGTAACCACGGCGATAATACTGCACGTTCTCGATGTTGCTTGATGCCGAGGCCGCGCTGGACAGGACCTTGCTGTTCATCAGCGGAGCAGCAGCTGCGGGCTGAGAGGCGGTGAGGGCTGCCGCGCCTGCAAGCAGGGCCGCTGCGAGAAGTTTTGCAGTTCGCATTGAGTATCCTTCAGTTGAGGTGGCTTGGGGTCCAGTCCGGGCTTGAGCAACGCGATGTTGCGCCGGGGACTGATTGCTGGTGCGAATGGAATGTAACCCCTTGAGGCGGGAAAGGTTCCGTATCATCGCACCTTAATGACGATCAGGGGACACGAGTCCGTGTCCGGTGCGGACGGATTACTCCTCCGTTTCGCGTACCCTGCGACGGTCCTTTACTACACCGATGGTCACGCCCATGCGCTCCACCTTGGCGATTACCTTGCCGGCGAGAATGCGATCGCAATTCATGTGCGTCGGCGCGATGTAGAAATCCGCGAAGCGCCAGTCGTACATCTTGATCCATTGCAGGTTTGGCCGGGCGTATTCTTCATAGGAGACGCGCTCGCCGCATACTGCGACCTTGTACTGTTTCGTGTGCGCGGTTGCAGGTTCGGTGCGGTCGAGAAAGTCATGCAGCTCTTCGACGGCTTCCGGCATGCTGTTGACCCAGTAATCGGTCACGAAGCGCCGGGATGCGCCTTCCAGACCGCCGACGAGTTGATTGTAATAAAGATACTCGTAGGGATGCAGGTGGTAGAGCTTGCCTGCCGTCCAAGTGTAGCAGGTCGCGATTATCGCGAGCCAGACCACCAGCGTTGAGCGATGAAATCGCGCCAGTATGCCGATTGATTTGCTCAGTCCCACACCGGCGAGTACCGCGATCGGCGTAAATACAAACAGGAAATGCCTGCAACCATCGAACGCCGGTCCTTCGACTGCGACCTGACACGCAATCGGAAAGATTGCGGTGAATGCGATCAGCCCCAGTTCGCGGCGCTGGGCGCCAACGACGCCGCCAGCTCTTGCCGGCAACATTATCAGCAGCAACGAAAACAATGTCGCGCCCAGCGTCAGCAGAGGCAAGCGGATCGCGATATATGTCGGCACGTAATAGCGCGGTACGTCGGCCATCTCGTAGGTCTGGCCGAACAGGATGGTGCGGATGTGATAATGAAAATCACCGAACGATATCAGGCCGCGGATCGGATTGAGTGGTGACAGCGCAGCCCATGGCCATGTGGCAATCATGATCAGATAGGCGATCACCAGTGCCGGAAGAAACCACAGTGCCGAGCGCAGCGCGAACCGGGCCCGCTCCTGCCAGTGGCCGATCACAGGGCGTGGCAGATTGATCAGGATGGCAAGGCAAAGGTAACCGAGCAGCAGCAGGCTGAGTGATCGGATGCCGAGCGCCGCGCCGGTCATGATTCCAAAGCCGATCACGTCGCGCATACGCGGAGTCGGCAGGTCGCGGCTCGCACGGATGAGGAAATACATCGCACCCGCCATGAATGCGGCAAGCGGGATGCCCTTGGTGTGGTTGTACATTGCGCCGTACCACGAGCCGCACAGCGCCAGCGCCACAATGGTGAAAAAGGCTGCGCGCGGGCTCGCGATCAGCCGTGCGGTGGCGGCCGCGGCGCCGATGCCGCCAATGCCGATCAGTGCGCACAACAGATGGCGCAGTTCATACTGGTCGACGGGGATGATGTAACTCAGGCCGAGGCCGAGAAGGTCGAACAGCCCGCCATACAGATAAAGATTATCGAGCTTGAACACCGATTGGTCAGTGAAACCGCTTTTGTAATAGGCGACGATCAGTTCGCCGTAGCGGTGCTGGACGCCCTCGTCGTTGGAAATCGCATAGTCCTGGAATGTCCAAACGGCGAGAATGACCAGCGCCGTGAGTGCCACGCAGGAGGCAAGGTCGAAGACGTTGCGCTGGCTCAACCAGTGCGCAATACGCTTCAGCCGTTCGCCAAAGCGGGCGCCCGTGAGATCGCGGCCGGAGATCTCCAGCCCGCCACTTATGGAATCGGTCATCCCCGGGGTTCCCCAGCCACCCTTATTCAGCGCTGCTCGTCATTTCGGCGGCGCGCCCGCCATGCCCCCACGGCGAAAGCCGGCCAATCCGGCCAGCCGGGTTCCACCATAAGTGCGAGAAAGGTACCTGCTCAAGGAAATTGCATTTTGCAGCGCGAAAGCAGAAGTTCGCTTCGCGGACTAAAGCTGCCGAGACCCGGCAGTCTAGCCAAAAGTATCAAACCACAATCGTTAACCGTTTCGCCGCGCGGGTGATGCCGGTGTAAAGCCAACGGGTCCGGCTGTCCTGGAAGGCAAAGCTCTCGTCGAACAGCACCACATCGTTCCACTGCGAGCCTTGCGACTTGTGCACGGTCAGCACGTAACCGTAGTCGAACTCGTCGTAGGGGCGGCGCTGCTCCCACGGAATGTCCTCGATGCCGCCGCTGAAACAGTCCTGCCGGACCGAAACCTTGGTGACCTTGGCGCCGAATTCCTCGTCCGGTGACAGCCGCATGGTGAGGATTTTCGATTTCGACGGGGTGCGCGATTTCACCCGCCACAGGCCGCCATTGAACAGCGCTTTCTTGCGGTTGTTGCGCAGGCAGACAAGCTTGTCGCCGGCCACGGGCAACGGGTCTTCGATGCCCTGCTTCTGGCGCACGCGCATGTTGTAGGCACGGCGGGTGTTGTTGCGCCCGACCAGAACCTGATCCGCCGCCATGACGCGGTCTGGATCGAGCCCGTCGCGGCGCACGACCTCACTTTCGCCGAACGTGCCGAGATCGAGCGAACGGCCCTCGCGCACCGCCATCGACATGCGCACGATGGGATCGTCCTGCGCCTGCCGGTGAACTTCCGTCAGCATTGCGTCCGGTTCGGCATCTGTAAAGAAACCGCCGCCCTGAATCGGCGGCAACTGCGCAGGATCGCCCAGCACCAGCAGCGGGCAATCGAACGACATCAGGTCGCGGCCGAGTTCGGCGTCGACCATCGAGCATTCGTCAATCACGATCAGCCTGGCCTTGGAGGCGGGCGCGTCGTCCCACAGTTCAAAGCTCGGCTGCTCCTCGCCGGATTCGCGGGTACGGTAGATCAGCGAGTGGATGGTCGAGGCGTTATCGCAGCCCTTGTTGCGCATCACGAGCGCCGCCTTGCCGGTGAAGGCCGCGAATTTCACATTGCCGTTCACGCCGTCCGCAATATGTCGCGCCAACGTCGTTTTGCCGGTTCCGGCGTAGCCGAACAGCCGGAACACCTGCGGCGTGCCGTTCTTGCCCGGCTTGGCCTTGAGCCAGGCGGCGACGGCGCTCAGCGCCTGATTCTGGTGCGGGGTGAAGGTCGTCATCGTGAGATGCTGGATACTTTATATTACGCCCGGTGCAAGCGAACAAAGCAGCCGTGGCAAGGCATGTCTGCATAACTGACTCGCGAGCGCTTCTCATATAAGGTTCGCCCGGAATATCCAAAGAACCGGTGCGCGGATGGAACGCTTCTTTCTTCAGGTTGCCACGGCATTCAGTGCGCTGGTGCTGCTTGGACTCGGGTTGTGCGGCATCATCCTCGGCGTGCAGTTCCTGCACGGTGTCGGCACCATCACTGTCGATAACTACTTCCGTCTGCTTTCCGGCATGATGACGGGTATGGGCCTCGTGCTGCTGTGCGCGATCCCTCATGTCGAACGCTATCGCGAGCGGTTCGGTATCCTGACTTTTATGATCGTGCTGGGCGGCCTGGCTGAGCTTTATTCGGTGATGCTGCATGGAATTCCGAGCGTCGGCGCGCTGTTCGGCCTGTTCATGACATTAATTTATGCGCCGCTGTTGTGGCTGCTGCAGCGGCGCGTCGCCCGGCGTGCAGCGCTGCCTTCGCACTGATTGCCGATGGCGATACTCAAGCGCATCGTGATCGCCTTGGTCGTCACTTTCATCGCGGCGGTCTTTGGTCTGTTCGCCTATAACTTCTATCTGCGATACACCGCTGGCGATCAGCCGCCGCCGGTGATTTATGAACGCGCGAACAGGCCGTCCCGCGCCTGAACATGCGGCGCGATGCCGGTTGCGCGGCAGTCGCCCGTTTCTGTAAGTTGACCGTACACCCCGGTGCAATGCCGGCAATGAGGGCCTCCCTCATACAATCAACAATAAACGGGAGACGCCGTGATGACTTCAGCCTCCGGATCGTTCGACTTCACGCCGCTGCTGGCCGCCGGTCTGCCGCCTGCCGCGGCGAAATCGAACGGCTTTCCCAGATACAATTTCGTCGGCGGCAACAACGACGCCGATCAGGTGCCAGTTGCGAAGCTGCTCGAAGCCTCGACCGCGGTGCTGACGCGGGAGGGGGCGACGCTCGCGACCTATGGCCTGAACAGCGGGCCGCTCGGCTATCGGCCGCTGCGCGAATTCCTCGTCGGCAAGTTGAAGCGCGATGCCGGGATCACCTGCACCGCCGATGAAATCCTGATTACGTCCGGATCCCTGCAGGGCCTTGATCTGGTCAATGGCCTGCTGCTGTCGCCGGGCGACACCGTGTTGATCGAGCAGGAATGCTATCAGGGATCGATCACGCGGCTGACGCGGCGTGGCATCAACATTGTCGGCATTCCGCTCGATCATGACGGAATGCGGGTCGACGCGGTAGAAGCCGCGCTGAAGGACCTCAGGAGTAAGGGCATCCGGCCGAAATACATCTACACCATTCCCACGGTGCAGAATCCGACCGGCACGATCATGAGCGAACAGCGGCGGCGCGAACTGCTGAAGCTATCGGAAGATTACGGTGTGCCGATCTTCGAGGACGATTGCTATGCCGACCTGATCTGGAGCGGTAAACGTCCCCCCGCGCTCTATGCCATGACGAAGACGGACAATGTGATCCACATCGGCTCGTTCTCCAAATCCGTCGCGCCCGCGCTGCGCGTCGGCTACATCGTCGCGCCGTGGGCGGTGCTGTCGCGCATTCTGCCCATCAAGACCGATGCGGGTTCCGGCGCGCTGGAGCAAATGGTGCTGGCGGAATTCTGCCCCGCGCATTTCAACGATCATGTGCCGAAACTGGCGAAAGGTTTGCGCGTCAAGCTGGAAGCGATGATGGAAGCGCTGGCCGAACAGTTCGGCACCGCTGCCGAATTTGACGATCCGCCGGGTGGGATCTTTCTTTGGGTCAAGCTGCCGGACAGCGTCGATACGATGAAGCTGTATCAGGCAGCGCTGGCCGCCGGAATCTCCATCAATCCGGGCACGGAATGGTCGGTCAATGCCGGGCATAGCAAAAGCCGTCTGCGCTTATGTTTCGCCAGTCCGTCGGTGCAGGAAATCCGCGAGGGCGTTGCCGCGCTGGCCGAAGTTTGCCGCAAGGAGTTCGGCGTGCCGAGCCGCAGCGCGAACGTGGACAAGAGTTGACGTCATGATGCAGAAGATTCTGGTTGGCCTGATCGCCACCATCGGCTCGTTCGTGGCGCTGATCCTGTTGCAGCCATCCGATTACCGGATCACCCGGGCGACGACGATCGCTGCGCCTGCGCAGGAGGTCTTTGCGCAGATCGACGATTTTCACCGCTGGCAGGCGTGGTCGCCCTGGGCGGATCGCGATCCGAAGGCAAAGGTTTCGTTCGACGGTCCTGCCAGCGGCAAGGGCGCGGTGTTCGCCTGGTCAGGCAACAATGAGGTCGGTGAGGGCCGCATGACGTTGATGGAAAGTCAGCCCGGCGCGCAGGTGAAAATCAGAACCGATTTCGTCAAACCGTTCGTCGGCACCAGTTATTCCGACTTCACCCTGAAGGCGGAAGGGGACGGCACGGCCCTGACGTGGAGCATGTCCGGGCAAAATGACTTTATCGGCAAGGCGATTGGTCTGTTTGTCAGCATGGACAATGTGCTGGGCGGCGAGATGGCAAAGGGCCTCGCCGGTATTAAGCGGATTGCTGAAGCGGGCACGAAAAAGCCGGGGCAGAATTAGGATTTTGCCGGCGAAGTGGCATTCTCTTCACGTCGTCCCCGCTTTCGCGGGGACGACGTTGTGGTCTTTGGCGGGGTCCGGCAGGCTAACAATTCGTCGTGGCCGGGCCTAACCCGGCCATCCGTCTTTTTTGAGAACTGATGGATGCGCGGGTCAAGCCCGCACAAGACGTTTTTTGGTCCTTACGCCGCCGCCACGCCGCGCATCTCGCCGGAGTTCGGTGGCGGGATCGGCTGACCGTCGTCGGCATATTCGTTCAACTTGTTGCGCAGGGTGCGGATCGAGATGCCGAGAATGTTTGCGGCATGGGTCCGGTTGCCGAGGCAATGCTTCAGTGTTTCCAGAATGAGGTCGCGTTCGACATCCGCCACGGTGCGACCCACCAGCGCGCGGGTCACCTGTTCGGCGGCCATGGTGGCATGCGCCACCGCTGGTGATGTCCTCGCGGTGTCGAGGCGGTCGCCATCCGGCGAAATGATTGCATCCGCGCCGATCTCATCGCCGCTCGCCATCAGCACCGCGCGGTGCATGGTGTTCTCAAGCTCGCGGACGTTGCCCTGCCAGCGGTTGGTGGTGAGCACACGGCGCGCGTCCGCCGAGATAGGCCGCAGTGGAACGCCGTTGGCGTCGGCATACTTCTTCACGAAATGCTGGGCGAGTTCGAGGATGTCGGCGGGGCGGTCGCGCAGCGCCGGAATTTTCAGGTTCACGACATTGAGGCGGAACAGCAGGTCTTCGCGGAACGTCCCGGCCTTGACGGCGTCGGCGAGGTTGCGGTTCGAGGTCGCGATGATGCGGATGTCCACCGGAACGGGGCGGGTGCCGCCGACGCGGTCGATCACGCGCTCCTGAATAGCACGCAGCAGTTTCGACTGCAGACGAACATCCATTTCCGAAACTTCGTCCAGCAATAAAGTGCCGCCGGTGGCTTCTTCGAACTTGCCGATGCGGCGTGCAATGGCGCCCGTGAAGGAGCCTTTCTCGTGGCCGAACAGCTCGGACTCGAGAAGATGTTCGGGAATTGCAGCGCAGTTGATCGAGATGAACGGCTTCTTGGCACGCTGCGAGCGAGTGTGAACATAGCGGGCCAGCACTTCCTTACCGGTGCCGGATTCGCCGGTGATCATCACCGAGGCATCGGAGCCCGCGATCTGTTGCGCCAGCTTGACCACGCGGGCCATGGCATCGTCGCGATAGATCAGATCGCGCGAGTCGTTGGCGACGGCAGCCAGTACCGCGGCGATCAGTTCCGGATCGGGCGGCAGCGGGATGTATTCCTTCGCGCCCGCGTGAATGGCGGCGACCGCTGCGCGCGCATCGGTGGTGATGCCGCAGGCGACAATCGGAACATGGATGTGTTCGGCTTCCAGCCGGATCACCAGATCGCGGATATCGAGAGCGACATCGACCAGCAGCAAATCAGCGCCCTTGCCGCCGCGCACCACGCGCATCGCCTGTTCGCTGTCTTCGGCGTGTGTCACCGTCGCGCCGTTGTCCATGGCGATCTTGGTGGCGGTGGTGAGCTGGCCCTTGAGGGTGCCAACGATGAGAAGCCGCATGATGGTCTCCTGTTATTCTCTTGTTCGTCGTCCGGGCCATTTTCGGCGCCGGTGTTGTGTTGAAAGGTCAGGAACGCTCTGCCTTGATGATTTCGGTCATTGTCACGCCGAGCTTGTCTTCCACGAGAACCACTTCGCCGCGCGCAACGAGGCGGTTGTTGACGTAGATGTCGATGGCTTCGCCCACCCGCCGGTCCAGTTCGAGCACGGTGCCGGGGCCCAGCTTGAGAAGATCGGCGACATCCATTTTGGAGCGTCCGAGCACGGCAGAAACCTGGACCGGAACGTCGAAGACTGCTTCGAGGTCCGAGGCGATGCGGCCGACATAGTCGTTGTCGTCGAACATGGCCTGTTCGTCAGGCAACTGCGCATCTGCTGCGTTGAGATCAGGAAGCGGGACATTCGTGTCTGTGTCGCTCATGGCAAGTCCTCATGGCCAGGGATGCCGGCCTGATTGCGGGACGCCAGATAGCGCCCCACGAGTTCATTGATCTTCGTGTCGATGGTGGAGCGGTCGAGTGTCACGCCGCCATCGGCCCACTCGATCCTGCAGTCGCCGGTGGCGATGTCCGGCTCCGCCAGAATGACGAGTTTGCCTTCGAATCCGTTCTGTTTGGCGAGGTGTTCGATCCGCACGCGTGCGGCGTCGTACAAGGCGTCGTTGATCCGGACCACGAGATGCGGCGTCGCGGTCAGATGCCGGAAACAGTCGCTGACCAGCGCCATCATTTCGGTAAGCGGCTCGGCGGCGATCAATTCGGCGCAGAGCTTGCGGGCGACCGCGAGCGCCACGTCAACCGCTTCGGTTTCCATCCGCTCCTCAATGGTCGAGAAGCGGCCCGCGATGGATCTGATCGAAATTCCGATCTCCTCCAGCGCCAGCGCGGCGCGCCGGTCACTTTCAGCCTTGGCTTCATGACGCGCGGCGTCGAAGCCCGCGCGATAGCCGCGTGCCTCGGCTTCCGCGATCTGCTGTGCGATTTCGACGGCGTTTGCCGCGCGCTCCTTGGCCGCGTCGGGTGCCGCGAAGTCGAGGTCGAACAGGAATTTTGCGGGTGCGCCCATCAATACACCAGTTCGTCGTCAGCGCGGTTTTTCTGCAGCATGATTTCGCCCTTGGCCGCGAGATCCTTGGCGAGATTGACCAGCAGCGCCTGTGCTTCATCCACGTCGCGCAGGCGCACGGGACCTGCGGCGGCCATGTCGTCCATCAGCATCTTGGCGGCGCGGCTGGACATATTGCCCATGAAGAAGCTGCGCACCGTCTCGTTGGCGCCTTTCAGCGCGATGCCGAGCTTGTCCTTGTCAACGTGACGCATCAGCGTCTGCGCCGATCCGGCATCGAGCTTGACCAGATCGTCGAAGGTGAACATCAGCGCCTTGATGCGCTCGGCCGCTTCGCGGTTTTCCTCTTCGAGGGAGGTGATGAAGCGGGTTTCGGTCTGGCGGTCAAAATTGTTGAAGATTTCAGCCATGACTTCATGCGCATCGCGGCGCCGGGTCTGCGAGAGGTTGGACATGAATTCGACGCGCAGGGTCTGCTCGACACGCTCGATGACTTCTTTCTGGACCGCTTCCATCTTGAGCATGCGGTTGACGACGTCGAGCGCCATATCCTCGGGCAGGATCGCCAGCACACGTGCTGCATGTTCAGGCTTCAGCTTCGACAGCACCACTGCGATGGTCTGCGGATATTCGTTCTTGAGGTAGTTGGCGAGGACCTCTTCCTGCACGTTGGAGAGCTTCTCCCACATGTTGCGCCCGGCGGGGCCGCGAATTTCGTCCATAATGCCGTTGACGCGATCCGACGGCAGGTATTGCTGCAGAAGGCGCTCGGTGGCGTCGAAGTTCCCCATCAGTGCGCCGGAAGCCGACATGCGCGAGACGAACTCGAGCATCAGGTCTTCGACCACATCTGCTTCGACGGTGCCGAGCGATGACATCACCACCGACAGCTCGCGCACCTCGTCGTCGTCCAGCATCGACCAGATCTTGCCGCCATACTGTTCGCCCAGCGCCAGCATCATGATGGCGGCGCGCTTCGGTCCGGAGAGCGGCGCGGTCTTGGCGCGTCCGCTCTGGCGGCTGGCCAGCGTGGCAACGACACCCGCGATGTCGTTGGTGTTCTGGGTGTGATTGGTGAGCGCGGGTGCGTTTGCCATGTCGGATCAAGCCGGTTCGGAAAGCCACTGACGGATGATGGAAGCGGTCTCGTTCGGATTGCGATCGGCGAGTTCGCCGACGCGGTGCACGGACTGGGCGTGGACCTGGCCTTGGACCTGCGCGACGTCGATCATCTGCGCGGTCGCATTGTTGGCGAGTTGCGGCTGATGGGCGGGCTGCGGCGCGGTTTCGGGCAAGGCGGGAAGCGGCGCTGGCGCTGGCGGGGCCGGGTCGGCGGCCAGAACGCGCTTGAGCAGCGGGCGCACCACCATGAACACCACGATGATGCCGAGGACCAGCATCACGCCGAGTTCGACGAAATACATGATGTCGTCCTTGGTGAACTGGAACATGCCGAGGAAACCCTTCGGGGTTTCTGCCGGGATCACCGAGGGGACATCCGCGAAGCGCAGGTTCACGATCTCGACCTGGTCGCCGCGCTTCTGGTCGAAGCCGATGGCGGAGCGGACGAGGGTGGCGATACGGTCGAGGTCTTCCTTCGAGCGCGCGGCGTAGACGACCTCGCCCTTGTCGTTCTTGGTGTAGCTGCCGTCCACCAGCACTGCGACCGAAATGCGGTTCACGCGGCCTGCTTCGGTCACCTCGGTCTTGGTGACGCGGGAAATCTCGTAATTGTTGATTTCCTCGCTCTTCTTGCTTTGATCCTTCGCCGTCGCGCCGCCGCCCTGTCCCTGCGCGCCCGGCAGTTCGTTGTTGACGGTGACCTGTCCGTCATTGGCGTTCGCAGTGGCTGCGGATTCTTCTCGCGACTGGCTGGAGCGCAGCACGCGCCCTTCGGGATCGAACTTGTCCGAAGTCTGGGTGATCTTGTTGTAGTCAAAGTCGGCGGTGAGCTGGACGCGGGCGCGGCCCGATCCGACCACCGAGGACACGATCGCCTCGACCTGGTCGCGCATGCGCTTTTCGAAGGAGGCCCGGCGCTCGTCGCCGCTGCCGCCGTCCGCTGCGCCGTCACCGGCTGCGCCGTTGGCCAGCAACTGGCCGGTTTCGTCCACGATGGAGACGCGCTGCGCCTTCATGCCGTTGACGGCCGACGCGACGATATGGCGGATGGCGCGAACCTGCTGCGGCTCCAGCGCCCCGCGCACGCGCAGCACGATCGACGCCGACGGCTCGGGCGTTTCACGCGAGAACAGGGGGCGTTCCGGCAGAACCAGATGGACGCGCGCGGCCTGAATGCGGTCGATCGCCTTGATGGTGCGGGCGAGTTCGCCTTCAAGCGCACGCAGGTGATTGATATTCTGGACGAAACTTGTGGAGCCGAGCGCGTCCGACTTGTCGAAGATCTCGTAGCCGATGCCGCCGCCTTTTGGCAGGCCGCCCTCGGCCAGTTTCATGCGCAGGCGGGTGATCTTGTCCTTCGGCACCTGAATCACGGCACCGTCGTTCTTCATTTCATAGGGAATGCCCTGGCGCTCCAGATCCTTGATGATCGCCGAGGAGTCTTCATAGGAGAGATCGGTGAACAGGGTGGCCATCGGCGGGGTGGTGACCCGCATGATGACAAAGCCGAAGAACCCGACAAGAGCCAGCGTCACGGCGGCCATTGCCGCCATCCGCGCCGCGCCCAGACCTTTCAGGAAGGAAAACAGACCCTGCAACGACCCAACCCCAGAGATTCGGTGTCACGCACCGACTGGGCAGAATTTGCCTATCTATGGTTTCCATATGGTTAACGCGGGTTAACAGGTGAGGAGAAAACGCGGACATGCCAAAAACCGGCCTCTCCAAGAGGGGCCGGTTTTCGGAAAATTTGCCTGAATAGGATGTATTGGGGCGCAGGGCGCCGAAACTTACTGACGGTACTGCTGGATACGGGTGGTGCGCAGTCCGGCCAGGCCATGCTGGTCGATAGAGAACTGCCAGGACAGGAATTCGTCCACTGTCAGGGTATAACGGCTGCAGGCTTCCTCAAGGGAGAGGAGGCCGCCGCGTACCGCGGCCACAACCTCGGCCTTACGGCGGATCACCCACCGTTTGGTACCGGGCGCGGGAAGGTCCGCGATTGTCAGCGGACTGCCATCTGGCCCGATGACGTACTTCACCCTCGGGCGGTGGGGTTCTGTCATGGTGTACTCACAAACTCGAAACAACTGAACTCGTGGGAACAACCTACCCTTCGCGGCTTAAAGTTTACCTAAACCCAAGGCTCCAATACGATTCTCCTTCGATCTGCCCAAAACGGGACAGGCCAGCTCCTTGAGGAGCCGGCCCTGGAAGAACCTGTAATGTCATGGTTCGGTCGTGTCGTGCGGGCCGACCGTTACGCGTCAGGCCGAAGACGCACCCTTCACCACACGCTTGATCTGATCGAGGGTGTAGTTCTTGCCGCCGATCGAGAGCAGCGCCGGGCTTGCCGTGAGGTCCACGGAATCCACGGTGCCCTGAACTTCGGTTGAGATTGCGATGTCCTTGCCGTTGGAGTCCTTCGCCGTGACAGTCATCTTGTAGTCACCCGCGGGCCACTGCGTACCGTCGTTGCCCTTGCCGTCCCAGACAAAGCTGGAATTGCCGGAGCCGACGGCGAAGTTGCCTGAATAAGCGGTCTGGCCCGCCGAATTGGTGATGGTGATGGTCGCATTCGAGCTCGACGGTGCGTTGAAATTCCAGGTCGCATTGCCATTGAAATGCGCAGTGCTGCCGTCGACCGCCACGGTCTGGCCGACGAACACCAGCGCCTGCGTCGATTGCGCGGTCTGCTCGATCTTGACCAGCGACTCGAGCTGACTGTTCGATTTCAATTGCTGTTCGACCTGCGCGAACTGCACGAGTTGCTGGGTGAACTGGTTGGTGTCGAGCGGGTCGAGCGGGTTCTGGTTCTGCAACTGCGTGGTCAGCAGCAGCAGGAAGGATTGAAAGTTATCCGCAAGGGTCGCGCCGCTGGTGCCGCTCGAATTCGATTTGCTTGAAGAGCCGGTCGTTGTCGCGGGCGCCGATGTCGGCGTCGTCGCAATGGTCGCTGCATCAACAGCCATGGTGATCTCCTCAGATCCTGATATCGACGCCGCTGCTCGATCCGAGCATGCGTCCGTAAGTCCGTCCTGCGACCTGCGCGGGGATGGTGTCTTCGTCGGCGATGACAACGCGCTGCGCGTTATGTCCCGAACCGTTATCGCCGTCGCGACCGGACGATGACTGGTCGCGCAGGCTGAACTGCAGTCCCGAGTCACCGGTCTTCAGGCCTGCGTTTTCCAGCGCCTGCTGCAACCGGGGCGCATCGTTGCGCAGCATATCCAGTGTTGCGGGCCGCTCCACTGTCAGATGGGAGGTGACGTTGCCGTGCTTGTCGACATCGAGACGCACGTCGATGCGGCCCAGTTCGGCGGGGTCGAGTCTGATTTCAAAACGGCTGTTGCCGCCCGCTGCGCGCAGCGCAATGTCCGCGGCAAGGCCGTTCAGGGGCACCGGTGCATCGGCGAGCGCCGAATTTGCTGTCGGCACGGGGATCGCGGTCAGGTTGGCGGGGTGGGTCTGGATCGGCTGCTGCTGAAATCCGCTGGAGGGTTGCACCAGCGCGGGATCGGTCGGCTGAAGCAGTTGCGGGGCCGGAGCGGCGGCGCGGTGTTCGGATTGCGTTGTTCCCTTGGCAGTATGCCTGGTCGCCTCGGTGTCGGTCGAAATCGTTTCCGAAGCTGCCTTTTCATGCTGCTGCGATGTGTCGCCGGAATGGTCTGCGCCTGCTTCGGGCTTGATCGCCTGATCCGTCGCCGGTTGGACGGAGGGATCGGCGGCATGTTTGGCGTTCTTGGTATCCTTCGGCGATGAGTCTGCCTCGCCGCCCTTCGCGACGGTTTCGGTCTTGCCGCTCTCGGGCTTGATCACTGTCGCCGCAGCTGACGTGGCGGCTGTGGGGGTATCAGTGACGGCGGTTTCGGTTGTCGGTGCCGCTGCGTCGGTCTTGGTCGCTGCGGCGGTGATCGCAGCCTCCGCAGCCGCGGATGTTTGTGCGGCTGATGCGTCGGCGGGCGTGACAACGGTTGAGACGCTTGCGACGGCGGCGATCGCCGTGGTTGCGGGAGATGCCGTATCATCGGCAGGTATGGCCGCCGGATTTGCCGCGGCGGCGATTACAACAGCAACCGGATCGGTTGCGATGGCGGGAATGACCGGCGTCGCGGCGGTTACTGCAGCGTCGGCGTTCTGCGTGTCGTCGGATTTGGTGTCGCCGGACGCTGACTTGGTCTTGCCCGCAGGTTTATCGCCTGTCGCGGACGCGTGACCCGCTTTCGCAGTCTCGGTCTCCTGCTGCATTTTGCCGGAATCGTTGCTCGGTGCGCCGGCCGATGCATCGGATTGTGTCCGGTCATTGGGTGGGGAAGGCGCATCGGTTCCACGCGCATCCCGCCGTGGCGCATCGGGTGCCGGGCGGACAGGGCGGTCGGCATCCGAAGCCGCGTTGCTGTCCACCAGTGCGGCAAAACCGTCCGATGACGATTGATCGCCGCGCGCCTGCCGGGGCTGCGGATCAAAAGCGGGCTTGGAAACGACAGGGTCCGGGGTGACGCTGAACACAGGCGGCCTTTCACAAAGATTGCCACCTCTGTTCAGCAAGGACCGGGCCATCCCGGTGGAATTAAAATATCTAATGAATTCAATTAATTATTTGTCGCCGATGAGCCGATTAGACCCTGCGGAACCGGTGGATTTCTGCCCGGCGGCAAGATTTTCCCCGTGAAAAAGGCAGGTTTCATTGGAATAGATCAAGGCAGCCCGCGATTGCCTCGGCTAGGGTCGGACTATAAGTAAAGTTCAAACCGGCGGCGGCCGAGACGGGCGCGCAAACCACCGGCAACAGCAAGATCGGCGTCATCCATGCTCAACAGCCTCGACCTCGAAGGTCGCCCGGAAGATACCCGGGTCGTCGTCGCCATGTCCGGCGGCGTCGATTCCTCGGCGACGGCTGCGCTGCTCAAGGCTGAGGGGTATGAAGTCGTCGGCATTACCTTGCAGCTTTACGATCACGGTGCCGCGACCCATCGCAAGGGGGCGTGTTGCGCCGGTCAGGACATTCACGACGCGCGCGATGTCGCCGCGCGGCTTGGTATTCCGCACTATGTCCTCGACTACGAAAGCCGCTTCCGCGAATCCGTGATCGAGAGCTTTGCCGAAAGCTATGTGCACGGTGAGACGCCGGTGCCGTGCATCGAGTGCAACCGCTCGATCAAGTTTCGCGATCTGCTGTCAACCGCCCGCGATCTCGGCGCCAAGGCGCTGGCCACCGGACATTATGTCGCTTCACGCCGCCTTGATGACGGCTCGCGCGCACTGGTGTGCGCTGCGGACGCCGACCGCGACCAGAGCTATTTCCTGTTTGCGACGACGCAGGATCAATTGGCGGACGTCCGCTTCCCGCTCGGCGACATGACCAAGGCGCAGACTCGCGAACTGGCGCGCCGATTTGGTCTTTCGGTTGCCGACAAGCACGACAGTCAGGACATCTGCTTTGTGCCGACCGGCCGCTACACCGATGTGATCGAACGCCTGAAGCCGAACGCGATGGAGCCCGGCGATATCGTCGATCTCGAAGGCCGTGTGCTTGGCCGTCATCAGGGCATCATCGGGTTCACCATTGGCCAGCGGCGCGGTCTCGGCATCGCTGCCAGCGCGCCGCTTTATGTCGTGCACCTCGATGCGGAGACGCGCCGCGTTGTGGTCGGTCCGCGCGAGGCGCTGAATGTCCGCAAGATCATGCTGCGTGACGTGAACTGGATCGGCGGCGGCGACCTCGATCGTGCGATTGGCGACGGACTCGAACTGTTCGTAAAAGTGCGCTCCACTCGTCCGGCGCAGCCGGCGTGGCTGCGCCGCGTCGGCGGAACGTATGAAGTCGAACTGGTCGACGGCGAGGAAGGCGTTTCGCCGGGACAGGCCTGCGTGTTCTATGATGCGCCTGCCGGACAGGCCCGCGTTCTCGGCGGCGGTTTCATTGCCGCCGCTCCGCGCAACCTTCGGCCGATATCGGCCCTGCGCGAAGCTCTTGCCGGATAGCATGATCCCGAAAAGTGGGGACCGGTTTTCGGACAAGATCATGCTGGCAAAAATGCTCTTAATCCTCCAAGAATGGCGAGACTTCCGGCGAAACCTGCCGGAACAAGAACACGTATTGCGTTTCAGGGCGGGGACATGACCAACGACATCGATCGCGCCGGAGTGGCGAAGGCTTACGCTGCCTGGGCTCCGATCTATGACATGGTGTTCGGCAAGGTGTTCGATGAAGGCCGCAAGTCGACCATTGCGGTGGCCGATGCAATCGGCGGGCGCGTACTTGATGTCGGTGTCGGCACGGGACTGTCGTTGTCGGATTATTCACGCTCGACCAAACTTCACGGCGTCGATATTTCCGAACCGATGCTGCGCAAGGCGCAGGAGCGCGTGCGCGCGCAGAATCTTACCAATGTCGAAACGTTATCGGTGATGGACGCGAAGAATCTCGCGTTTCCTGATGGCGCGTTCGATGCGGTGGTGGCGCAATATGTGATTACGGCGGTGCCGGACCCCGAAGCGACGCTGGACGATTTCATGCGTGTGCTGAAACCGGGCGGCGAACTCATTCTGGTCAATCACATCGGCGCAGAGAGCGGTCCGCGCAAAATCTTTGAACTTTGTTTTGCGCCACTGGCGCGCAGGCTCGGCTGGCGTCCGGAATTTCCCTGGGCGCGGCTGGTGAACTGGGCGGCGAAACACGGCGGCGTCACGCTTGTCGAACGCCGCCCGATGCCGCCGATGGGGCATTTCTCGCTGATCCGTTATCGCAAGGGCTGACGCTGCGCTGTGTCGCAGGGAACATCCGCGCGGCTGCGCCGTTTTCTCCCAATGACAGAGAAATTTCCGTTCCTGATTGGTGCGGCGTGTGCGCTGCTGGCGACTGCCAGTTTCGCGCAGGCACCTCCCGCGCCGGCTACACCTCAAGCGCAGACCGCGCCGCCGAGCCCGGATCGTGCCGCGACGAATTGCGTACCGACCGACGCCGTTCCGCACGAAGGCACCGTTGCCCCGCGAGGTACGACAACCGGCCGCGCGGGAACTGGGGAAACTTTTGGCGACAGGCTGGCAAAATCTGACGGTGTATTGTGTCCGCCGCCCGGTGTGGACCCCGAGATGCATGCCCCGACGCCGCAGGGAGGCAAGATGCCCGTGATTCCGCCGCCCGGCAGCCCCGGGGGCGATCCTTCGGTTCGCCCAAAGTAAGCATTTGGTCCCGTCATCCGCGCTTTCGCCGGGAAAGGTGCCTTAAATTGCAATGATATGGGGCCGGGTGCGGTCATTGCTTGACAGGCATTTGGGTGACTTCTTATATGCCGCCGTTCGCGACCGCGAAGGCGGTTCGGACCTGTGGCGAGGTAGCTCAGCTGGTTAGAGCACGGGAATCATAATCCTGGGGTCGGGGGTTCGAGTCCCTCTCTCGCTACCATTTGCCAGCAGCGTTTCGGCTGCGGTTCTTCAAAACTCCATCATATCGGTTCGTGAGACCATACTTGCGGGGCTAATTCCGCGGCTATGGTCGTGCTCTCGTTCCAAACGCGAGACCGTCAAAATGCCTGGCCGGATCTCGGCAACAGGCACCTTTTTAGTTTGCCAATCGCCTAATTAACTATTTAATTAACGCCAACAACAAGCCAGAGACAGGCTCCATAATACGCCTAAGGGAGAATGCGTCTGATGGCCGGCCGACACGGCTGGCGGGAAATCCGATGAGTTCGCCGAGCGGCCTTGACTGCGCGCCGCGCCACTCAAATTCCAACGACAATTTGCAACACAAAGGGAAACGCATGTCTGACGCATATATCATCGACGCAGTTCGCACGCCGCGCGGCGTTGGCAAACCGGGCAAGGGCGCGCTCTCGCACCTGCATCCGCAGCAACTGGCGGCGACCGTGTTGAAGGCGATCAAGGATCGCAACAAGCTCGACACCGCGACCGTCGATGACATCATCTGGTCGACGTCGACCCAGGAAGGCAAACAAGGCGGCGATCTCGGGCGCATGTCCGCGCTTGCAGCGGGTTATGACATCACGGCCAGCGGCACCACGCTCGACCGCTTCTGCGGCGGCGGGATCACGTCGGTCAATCTCGCTGCGGCCTCGGTGATGTCTGGCATGGAAGATTGCGTCATCGCCGGCGGCACCGAGATGATGAGCTATCAGCAGATCCTCGCCGCCGAGCGCGCCAATGCGAAAATGGCTCCGCGCCTGATGGGTTCGGGCAACGAGCAGCTCGACGCTGTTCATCCGCAGTCGCATCAGGGTGTCTGCGGCGACGCTATCGCCACCATCGAAGGCATCAGCCGCGAGGCGGTGGATGCGCTGGCGCTGGTCAGCCAGCAGCGCGCCAAGAAGGCCATCGATGAGGGGCGCTTCGCCAAGTCGGTGGTGCCTGTGTTGAACGCGGACGGCAGCGTTGCGCTCGACCGCGAGGAATTTCCGCGTCCGGAAACCACGGCCGAAGGTCTTGCTTCGTTGAAGCCGAGCTTCGAACAGCTCGCCGATTTCGAGATTAACGGCACCACGTTCAAGAAACAGATCCAGCGCCGTTATCCGAACCTGGAATGGAAGGGCGTGCATCATGCCGGCAACAGCTCGGGCGTAGTCGATGGGGCTGCAGCAGTGCTCATCACGTCGAAGGACTATGCCGACAAGCACGGCCTCAAGCCGCGCGCGCGCATTGTCGCCTATGCCAATCAGGGTGACGACCCCACGCTGATGCTCAACGCACCTGTCCCGGCAGCAAAGAAGGTTCTGGCCAAGGCCGGGTTGAAGAAAGAGGACATCGATGTCTGGGAGATCAACGAGGCGTTTGCGGTGGTCGCCGAGAAATTCATCCGCGATCTCGATCTCGACCGCGAGAAGGTCAACATCAATGGCGGCTCGATCGCACTCGGCCATCCGATCGGCGCGACCGGATCGATCCTGATCGGCACCGCGCTGGATGAACTTGAGCGCAGCGGCGGGCGGTACGGCCTTGTCACCATGTGCGCCGCAGGCGGCATGGCGCCCGCGATCATCATCGAACGTCTTTGATCTCGAAAGGATAGGCAATGAAACTCGATAAATCAGTCGCCGCTGTTGTCACCGGCGGTGCGTCAGGTCTTGGCGCTGCGACGGCCCGCGCGCTTGCTGCCAAAGGCGTGAAAGTCGCACTGTTCGATCTCAATAGCGAACTCGGCGAGGCGGTGGCCAAGGAAATCGGCGGCGTCTATTGCGAGGTCAATGTTGCAAATGAAGAGTCTGTCGTGGCTGGCTTCGCCAAGGCGCGCGCGGCTCACGGGCAGGAGCGCGTCCTTGTGAACTGTGCAGGCGTCGGTGGCGGCGCCAGCAAGACCGCCAGCCGTTCGAAGGAAGACGGTTCGATCAAGGAATATCCGCTGGATAATTTCAACCGGATCATCGAGGTCAATCTGATCGGGACGTTCCGCTGCATCACCAAGTCTGCGGCAGGGATGCTGACCCTGCCGGCGCAGGACGACGGCGATCGCGGCGCGATTGTGAACACCGCCTCCGTTGCCGCCGAAGACGGTCAGATCGGGCAGGTTGCTTATACGGCGTCAAAAGCCGGTGTCGTCGGCATGACTCTTCCCATCGCGCGCGATCTGATGGGTGAGGGCATCCGGGTGAACACCATCCTGCCCGGCATATTCGATACGCCGCTGTTGGCGCGTGCGCCGGAGAACGTGAAAGCCGGGTTGCGTGCGTCTGTGCCGTTCCCGAAGCGGCTTGGCCGCGCCGATGAGTACGCGCATCTCGCTCTCACGATGATCGAGAACGGTTATTTCAACGGCGAAGACGTGCGTCTGGACGGTGCCATTCGCATGGCGCCCCGCTGATCTGATTCAAAATAAATAATCGGGAGTAAAAATAGATGTCTGAAGAAACCAATGCGCCTGTCCTGACGGAAGTTCGCGGACCTGTGCTGATCGTCACCCTGAACCGGCCGGAAGCGAAGAACGCGGCCAACCTTGCTCTTGCGCAGGGCGTCGCGGCCGCGATGGATCGTCTCGATTCCGATGATGCCCTGACTGTCGGTATCATAACCGGTGCTGGCGGAACGTTCTGCTCCGGCATGGATCTCAAGGGCTTTCTGAAAGGCGAGCGGCCGACGATTCCGGGACGCGGCTTCGCTGGTCTCACCGAAGCGCCACCGAAGAAGCCGCTGATCGCTGCTGTCGATGGCTTTGCGCTCGCAGGCGGTATGGAAATCGCTCTGGCCTGCGACATGATTGTCGCCAACCGCAATGCCAAGTTCGGCATTCCCGAAGCAAAGCGCGGGCTCGCCGCTGCGGGTGGCGGCTTGATGCGCATGCCACGCCAGATGCCGTTCCGTGTGGCGATGGAATTCGCATTGACCGGTGAGTTTTTTGGTGCGGACCGTGCCTATCAGCTCGGTATCATCAACCGCGTGACCGACGGTCCTGCGATCGATGCCGCACTTGAGCTTGCCGCCGCTGTCGGCGCCAACGGGCCTCTTGCCGTGAAGGCCTCCAAGCAGGTGATCGTCGAGTCCCGGCTCTGGCCGGACGACCAGATGTGGAAGAAGCAGCAGGAGATCGTTGCCCGCGTCTTCACATCCGAGGATGCACGCGAGGGCGCGGCTGCCTTCGCGGAAAAGCGCGCGCCGAACTGGAAGGGCAAGTAAGCATCGGCTGTTTCACGAACAACGCGCCGGTTTTGATGGAATCGGAACCGGCGCGTCTCTCCGCAAGTTTACCGGTATCCGTGCCGTTTGAGACATTATTGGGTGAATGATGCGCAGCTTTACCGAAGATCAGGTCATTTTCCGCGACGCCTACAGAAAATTCATCAACAGCGAGATCGCGCCTCACATGGAAGAGTGGCGTGAGGCTGGCATTGTCGACCGCAGCGCGTTCAAGAAAGCGGGTGATCTCGGCTTCCTGATGATCTGGCCGGAGGCGAAATACGGCGGCATGGGCGACAGCGATTTCCGCTATGAGCAGATCATCATCGAAGAGACCGGGCGCGCGGGCTGCAAGGGGTGGTTCAACACGCTGCATAGCCGCCTGGTCGGCACTTATTTCAAGCGCTTCGGCACCGAAGAGCAGCGGGAACGCTTCCTGCCGAAATGTGTCAGCGGCGACACCATCCTGGCGATCGCTATGACTGAACCGGGTGCCGGCTCCGATCTCGCCGGTATGCGCACGACGGCCGAAGACAAGGGCGACCATTTCCTGCTCAAGGGCTCGAAGACCTACATCTCCAACGGCATCAATTCGGACGTGGTGATCGTCGCCGCGAAAGTCGCGGGCGCGGAGAAGAAGCACGCCATGGTGCTGCTGATTGTCGAGCGCGGCATGGAAGGTTTTGAGCGCGGCCGCAATCTCAAGAAGATGGGTATGCCGGCGCAGGACACTGCCGAACTGTTCTTCAATGATGTGAAGGTTCCCAAAGCCAACGTGCTGGGGGAGGCAGGCAAGGGCTTCTATTATCTGATGGAAGGCCTCGCCGAGGAGCGGCTCATTTCCGCCGTAGGCTCGATCGCCAACGCCCGCAAGGCGTTCGACATCACACGCAGCTATGTGATGGAGCGCAAGCTGTTCGGAAAACCGCTCGCCGAGCAGCAGAACACCCAGTTCCGCATGGCCGAGATGGATGCCGAGATCGATCTCGTGCAGGTCTATGTCGATCACTGCGTCGCCGAACACAATGAGGGTCGCTTGACCAGCAACATGGGTGCGAAAGCCAAGATGATGTCGTCGGAAGTCGAGTGGAAGATGCTCGATCTCGGCGTGCAGCTACATGGCGGTGCTGGCTTTATGGATGAATATCCGATCAGCCGGATGTTCACCGATGCGCGCGTCAACCGGATTCTGGCAGGAAGCTCCGAAGTGATGCGGCTCATCATTGGCCGCGATGTTTTCTCCGACAACTACAAGAGCATTCTCGATTAATTGATGCCTGACTGAGACATTGGCGGACGAGGTGGGCTTCACTCCGCTCCGTTCGCCTATTTTCTGAACGGCACGCCCTTTGTGGTGAAGCGCTGCATCTTGCCGCCACTGCGAACCGGACGGCGTGTGCCTGCCGCCTTGCCGGTCCCGGGCGGTTGATGTGCCGGGACAAGCTGGTCGGGGCGCGAGCCGATCAGGTCGGCACGGCCCATCTCCTTCAGCGCTTCGCGCAGCAGCGGCCAGTTGTCCGGATCGTGATAGCGCAGAAACGCCTTGTGCAGACGTCGCTGCCGCAGACCCTTGATCGCCTCGACCTTTTCGCTGGCCCCGTGCCGCACACCGCGCAGCGGATTGACGCCGGTGTGATACATCGCGGTGGCGGTGGCCATCGGGGAAGGCAGGAAGGTCTGCACCTGATCGGCGCGATAGCGGTTCCTCTTCAGCCACAGCGCAAGGTTCATCATGTCCTTGTCGGTCGTGCCGGGATGCGCAGCGATGAAATACGGGATCAGGTAGTATTTCTTCCCGGCCTGTTTCGCCGCAGCCTCGAACATCTCCTTGAAGCGATCGTAAGTGCCGATGCCGGGCTTCATCATCTTGTCGAGCGGGCCGCGCTCGGTGTGCTCGGGCGCGATCTTGAGATAGCCGCCGACATGATGCGTGACGAGTTCCTTGACGTATTCAGGACTTTTCACCGCAAGATCATAGCGCACGCCGGAGGCGACCATCACCTTCTTGATGCCCTTGGTCTCGCGCACCTTGCGATACAAGCTGATCAACTCGTCATGCGAGGTGTTCAGGTTCGGGCAGATGTCGGGGAAAACGCAGGAGGGCAGACGGCAGGCAGCTTCCACCTTCGGGTCCTTGCACGCCATCCTGTACATGTTGGCGGTCGGGCCGCCGATATCGGAAATCACGCCGGTGAAGCCCGGCGTCTTGTCGCGGATCAGTTCGATCTCCTGCAGGATCGAGCGCTCGGAACGGTTCTGGATGATGCGGCCTTCGTGCTCGGTAATGGAGCAGAAGGTGCAGCCACCGAAGCAGCCGCGCATGATCGTCACTGAGAACTTGATCATGTCCCATGCGGGAATCTTGGCATCGCCGTACGACGGATGCGGCGCGCGGGCGTAAGGCAGGTCGTAGACGGAATCCATTTCGTCTGATGTCAGCGGGATCGGCGGCGGATTGAGCCAGAGATCGCGGTCGCCATGACGCTGCACAAGCGCGCGTGCGTTGCCGGGATTGGCCTCGCGATGAAGTACGCGCGAGGCGCGCGCATAGGCCTCTTTATCCTGCTCGACCTGCTCGCAGGACGGCAGCCGGATCACCGTCGCTCCGGACTGGCGGCTCGCGCCTTCATCGGCGGAATCGAGATCGTCGGCGTGCAGTTCGGTGTAGTTGTCCGGCACGCGGCGAAACAGCGCGACGCCGCGAACATCATCGAGATCGCGCGGCGCATCACCTGCCGCGAGCCGATGCGCGACTTCGACAACGGCCCGCTCGGCGTTGCCATAGAGCAGCAGATCCGCTTTCGCGTCCGCCAGGATCGAGCGGCGCACTTTCTCGGACCAGTAATCGAAATGCGCGATCCGGCGCAGCGAAGCCTCGATGCCGCCGAGAACGATCGGCACGTCCTTGAAGGCTTCGCGGCAGCGCTGGGCATAAACGATGGTGCAGCGGTCGGGCCGCTTGCCGCCTTCGCCGCCGGGTGTGTAGGCATCGTCGTGGCGCAATCTCCGGTCCGCCGTATAGCGGTTGACCATCGAGTCCATGTTGCCGCCGGTGACCCCGAAGAACAGCTTTGGCTTGCCCAGGGCCGTGAATGGCTCGGCCGAATGCCAATCGGGCTGTGAGATGATGCCGACCCTGAAGCCCTGGGCTTCGAGCAGACGCCCGATGATCGCCATGCCGAAGCTCGGATGGTCGACATAAGCGTCGCCTGTCACCAGCACGATGTCGCACGCATCCCACCCGAGCGCCGTCATCTCGGCGCGGCTCATGGGCAGGAACGGCGCGGCCTTGCCGGCTGGCATCCGGACAGGAGCCGTGGACATCAAGGGCTTTGCGGTTTGAGCGAGGGGTGCGGCGAGAGCTGTCATGGCGCCACGCATAAGTCTCCGCGCTTGCGAATTCAACCAGCACGTACCGCATATTCAGGCACGGCACGCCGGAACCCGCCTGTGCAGGGCTGCAACTTGTTCAGACTGGCCGATAATATAGTTGTTTTGAAGGCTTTTGCAGTGAAAGCGAATTTCGCTGGCCGGTCCTTTGACTCTCATGTCCTTGAAGAAAGACGGCGCATTCGCCTGTGGCTGGCAATGCGCCAATCTGTCCCGCCCGGTGCCCATGGCGGAGCGGTAGCGATCAGATACCCTTCCAGGAAAATCAAGGAGGAAGCCATGATAGCCAAAATCAATCGCCGCCATTTCATCGCATCCGGCTCCGCCGTGGTCGCAATGCCCTTCCTCTCCCGCGCGGGCACGGCTCAAGGGGCCTGGCCCTCGCGGCAGATCCGGATGGTCTGCAGCTATCCCGCCGGCGGACAAACCGACCTGCTGGCGCGCGCGTTCGGCGAGTTCATCGGCAAGCAGGTGGGACAAACCGTCGTTGTCGAGAACAAGGCGGGCGCCTCAGGTTCCATCGGCGCCGGTGAAGTCGCGCGCGCCGCGCCTGACGGTCACACCATCCTCTGCTCCATCTCCACCACCTATGTGATGAACCGGGCGATGATGAAGAATCCCGGTTACGACATGGACAAGGATCTGACGCTGGTCAGCATTATTCCGGGTGCCGGATTGCCGCTGGTCGCAAGCCCGAAATCCGGGGTGACAACGCTGGATGAGTTCGTCGCTTTTGCGCGAAAGAACGGCAAGGTGAATTTTGGAACGTATAGCGCGGGCTCGGCCCCGCACATGACCATCAACGAGCTCAACAAGCAGTACGGCCTCAACATCGAACCGGTTCATTATCGCGGAGAAGCGCCGATGTGGACCGGGCTGATGGAAGGCACGCTGGATGTCGCCATGGGCAGCTACACAGCGGCGCAGCCGGTCCTGCAAAGCAATCGGGGCGTTGCATTCGCGGTGCATTCGAAAAAGGTCGATGCACTTGCGAACGTCAAGACCTTGCCCGAGCAAGGTGCGACATCGAAGTTCTTCACCGTCAGCGGCTTCACCGGCTGGGCACTGCCGAAGGCCACGCCGCAGCCGATCGTTGATCGGCTGGCGGAACTCTGCGTCGCAGCCAATAACGATCCGAGAGTGAAGGAAGTTCTTGCGACATTCGTCCTGGAACCGGCGTTGGGGTTCAAGGAGACCAATGCGTTGTATCAGCGTGAATTGCCGGTTTGGATGGACAGCGCAAAATCGCTGGGACTGGAGCCGGTCTGAAGGGAGGGAGACATTACGAATGTCTCCTTTAGCGCGCCTTAGCAGGGCGCGCTGCCGGCTCCTGGAGTGCGACGCAGGTGTGAGTCGCACCGTGACAGGCCATGTCGCTAATACCGCAGATTAGTACTTCTAATTTGCAACCGGCCAAGGCGCCTCGCTAACGTCTCCCGCGTCGTCATATGCGGCTCGCCCTGAGCTTCGAGCATGGACGCGAGGGGGGGATAATGACAATAGCAACAAGCATAGACACTTTGCCGGCAAAGCCTCGGTCGCGTCTTACCAAGCAGCATTACATCGGCTTCTTCGGGTGCTGGCTTGGTTGGGTCATGGACGGTGTCGATTCGTTCATTTTCGCGCTGGTCTTCGTGCCCTCGATGCGAGAGCTCCTGCCGGCGTCCGGATTCGAAGCCTCGGCTGCAAATATTGCCTTCGCAGGCTCCATGATGTTCGCCCTGTTCCTGATCGGGTGGGGCATGGCGTTTATCTGGGGGCCGCTTGGCGACAAATGGGGCCGGGCCAGAACGCTGGCGCTTACGATCGTCGTCTATTCGGTCTTCACCGGGGCTGCGGCCTTTGCACAGGATGTCTATCAGCTTGCAGCGTTCCGCTTCTTTGCGGGCATTGGCGTCGGTGGTGAATGGGCGCTGGCGGGTACGTTCATTGCCGAAATATGGCCGGAAGACCGGCGTGCCAAGGCAGGCGGCTATCTGCAGACCGGATACTATGTCGGCTTCTTCATCGCCTCCGCACTTAACTTCACCGTCGGTGCGCATTTTGGCTGGCGCGCAATGTTCCTGTGCGGCCTCGCGCCGGTTGTTGTCGCGCTCGCGGTGCGCCTGATGATCAAGGAGCCTGCCAAATGGGAAGTGAAGGAAGTTGAGGCGAAGAAGGGCTCGCCGCTGCGGGAAATCTTCAATAGCCAGTTCCGCCAGCGGACGCTGGTGCTCACGGTATTGCTGATGTGTTCAATCATCGGGCTTTGGGCGGGTGCTGTGTATGCGCCGACGGCTCTGACACAACTCGCCACCAAGGCCGGTTACACCGGGACGGCTATTCCGCAACTGGTTTCCTATTCGAGCATGCTCTTTTCGTTCATGACGATCGTTGGCTGCCTGACACTGCCGTTCTTTGCGGAGTGGCTGGGACGGCGAAAAGCAACGGCGCTGTTCTTC
Source organism: Afipia sp. (assembly GCA_017308595.1). Lineage (GTDB taxonomy): Bacteria > Pseudomonadota > Alphaproteobacteria > Rhizobiales > Xanthobacteraceae > Afipia. Next base: position 133,569 of record JAFKER010000012.1, on the reverse strand, counting down.
GTGGGCATGCTGGTCTCGATTCTTGTCGCATTCGGTTATCTCTTCTACCAGGACAACGCTTTGGTGCCTTTCATCGTCGCGATGGCGTTTGTCGGATACTTCGGCGGCAACTTCGCGGTCTACAGCATTTGGATACCCGAGCAGTATCCGACGACGATACGCGCCACGGCATTCGCATGGGCGATCTCGTTCGGGCGCTTTATCGGAGCCGGCGTGAACTTGCTGCTTGGCTGGACGATCAGTCAGACCGGCACGCTGGGAACGCCGGTGGCCGCGACTGCTTTCGCGTTCGCGATTGGCCTGGCCATCCTGCCATGGGCAATGGAAACCAAAGGCAAGGGCTTGCCTGAGTAGGCACTTCCCCATCCCCGTGGCGGTCGCCCAGCGCTATCGTCACGGGGATTCTTTTACCGGAATTGCCGCGTTAATCGCGAGCAATACAGACTTCGGCGCGCTTCTGTGCCGATGTACTGGCAAGCTGTCACGGACATTATCAGCATGCACGACAATGCAACGACAACAGCAATCTATCGCAGTATGGATCGGGCTGCGCTCGATGCTGCATACAACAACAGCGCGGCGGTCTCCGACAGTCCCAAATGGCTCGACAATTGGCGCGCGCGCAGCGCGGCTGCGCAGGTGAGGCCTGGTGTCAGGCTCGCCATTCCCTATGCGCCACGGGAACGGACAAAAATAGATTACTTCCCGGCAGGTGTGCGGAATGCTCCGTTGTTTGTATTTATCCACGGCGGTTACTGGGTAAGAAACTCCCGGGAGATGTTCTCCTTTCTGGCGGACGGGCCGAACGCTCACGGGATCGATGTCGTTGTCATCGGCTATACGTTGGCACCGGAGGCGCGGCTTTCGCAGATCGTGGACGAAGTCAGTCAGTGCCTGACATTTCTCGCAAAGCAATCTGCGCAGTTCGGCTTTAACGATGACAGGATATTCGTGGGCGGCTGGTCGGCAGGCGGACATCTTTCCGCGATGGCCTGCGAGCATCCCGCTGTGCGTGGAGCGCTTCCCATCAGTGGAATCTTCGACCTCGAGCCGGTCTCGATGAACTATCTGAATGATCCCCTGCAGCTAAGCCATCCCGATATTGAACGCCTCAGCCCGCTGCGCCGCTTGCGCTCTGGCGGCCCGCTGCAGCGCCTTGTTTTTGGCGGCAACGAATTGTCGGAGTTGCAAAGACAGTCTCGCGACTATGTTGCGGCTGCTAACGCCCTTAATATCGACTTTACGGCGCGCATGCTTCCGGGGCATCACCACTTTTCGATACTGGATGAGCTCGCCAAACCCGATGGTTTGATAACGGCCGAACTGCTCGGCCTGATATCGGATGCTGCGGCTCGGCTGGAAAAGGCGTCTGTCGAGTAGAGATATCGTTTTGCTGCATCTGCTGTGAGCGGTGATGGGCGGCAGGCGGCTTGCCGGTCCACGCCGGAGCCTGTGGTTTCTTTCGAAGCTATCTGTCATTCCAGCTAAATGATAAAGGTTGCTCCAGAAAGCCGGAGTCGAGCCGCATGTCCTCTACGTATCTGGATATACGCGCCATGCGCGCGTTTGTTCTCACTGTTGAAACAGGCAGCGTGACCGAGGCTTCGCGGCGCATGGGCCGTACGCAATCCGCGATCACTCAGCAGATTCAGAAACTGGAGCAGTTGATCGGAAAGCCGCTTTTTGACGACACGCGCCGGACACTCGAGTTGACGGAAGCGGGAACGATCTTTCTGTCCCATGCAAAGCAAATTCTTCGCCAGCAAGACGAGTGTATGGCGCAGCTCGCGCCTAAAATGATTGAAGAAAAGATCGTTCTGGGGGTGCCGGATCTTTATGCGGCATTCATCCTGCCGCCGATCCTGAGCGCATTTCGCCGTGACTATCCGCGTATCCGCATTGAATTGTGCTGCGCCTTGTCGCGCCCGCTGGTGGCGCGAGTGAAGGAAGGGAGTGTGGATGTTGCTCTGGTAACGCGCATGAACGGCTTTACGGGCGGGCAGGTCGTTGGCCGGGAGCAATTGATATGGCTAACCGGGGCGACATCGTCTGCGCATTTTGAAGACCCCTTGCCGATGGCGTTGCTGCCACCCGGCAACATTTATCGAGATTACGCTATCGAGGCGCTCGACCGGGCGGGCCGCAACTGGAATGTTGCTTGCGTCAGCGACAGTGTCAGTGGACTTCACACGGCGGCGCTCTGCGGAATTGCCGTTACGGTGCTGATCGAGAGTGCGCTTGTCCCTGGTTTGCGGCAGCCGCCCGCGGCGGCTCATCTACCGGCGCTGCCGATGGTCGATCTTCTGCTCTATCGCTCAGCGGTGGAACGATCGTCGTCGGCGGCGGATATGCTCTACCAGTATCTGCTCACCCATCTCAGTCTGTCGCCGGTCAATGCAAACCAGAAGAATCTGAAATCGGCAACGCGGTAGAGAGTAGCTACATCATGCCGGCGTGTTGCCGGCTTCGCCCGTTTTTCCGACGCGCTCATAGGATTCCACAAGATGCCGGCGCATCAGTTCGGCGGCGGCATCGCCGTCGCCGCGGATCATCTCCTCCAGAATGAGGCCGTGTTCTTTCCAGACGCTGATCGACATGCCCGGATGGCGCAGCACTTCGCCCATCGCGCGGCGCAGATGCCGCCAGTGCAGCCGCATCGTCTCGGCGATCAGGGGATTACCCGACAGATCGTAGATGAATGAGTGGAAGTCCATATCGGCCTGAAGGCTGGCGCGGCTGTCGCCGGCGGCCACCAGCTTGCGGCCGTGATCGATCACAGCGCGGCCGCGCGCGATCGTTTCTTTTGTCAGGCGCGGCGTCGCCAGCTTCACCGCAAGCGGCTCGACCGCCGAGCGGATCTGGTAGATCGCCTCGAAGAAATCCGGGTCGACCGCGGTGACAGTCAGTCCCTGACGTCCCTGTGCGAGAAATCCCTGGGCTTTTAAAACAGCCAGCGCGTGGGTTACTGGCTGCCGCGACACGTTGAGGCGTGCGGCGATACTTTCCTGGGTGAGGCGCTCGCCCGGCTTGAATGTGCCGTCGCACAGGGCATCGAGGATCACCTCATAGACCTGATCGACCAGACTTTTCGGCGGGGTCAAAGACTCCAGCACTTCTCCTCCAAAGGACTCATCGCTGCGCGGCAGTATGGTTGCTGCTTGACAGGGGGGGGTGCAAGCCGCATCCTGAGTTTAGAATACTGAATTCAGAATGCAATAACGGTGTATCAAGATACCTGCGCCTCGACGGCCGGTATGGAGCAAACACCCGACAAGAAGAACGACAACCGGGAAACGACCTGAAACAACAAGGAGGACCGTCATGAAACTGACCCCCGCGCAGCTCGAGCAATTTCGCACCGAAGGCTGGCTGTTCCTGCCTGAGCTTTTCAATGCCGAGGAGGTCGAGGTCCTGCGCCGCGAGGCGGTGTCGATCTATGACGAGCAGCGCCCCGAGGTCTGGCGCGAGAAAAGCGGCGCGCCGCGCACTGCCTTTGCCGCGCATCTTTACAATGAGGCGTTTCGCCTGCTTGGCGCGCATCCGCGCATGATCGAGCCGGTCGAACAGGTCTTCGGCGAGAAGGTCTACATGCATCAGTACAAGATCAACGCCAAATCCGCCTTCACCGGCGACGTCTGGCAATGGCATCAGGACTACGGCACCTGGAAACGCGACGATGGCATGCCGAAACCGCTCGCCATGAACATCGCGGTCTTCCTCGACGAGGTGCTTCCAATCAACGGCCCGCTGATGCTGGTGCCCAAAAGCCAGAACGCTGGCGACCTAAAGGCGTCGCACGATCTTGCAACCACGTCTTATCCGCTCTGGACGCTCGATGAGGAAACCGTGACCCGTCTCGTGGAGCAGGGCGGCATCGTTGCGCCCACCGGCAAGCCCGGCGGCATGCTGATGTTCCACGGCAATCTGGTGCATGGCTCATCCGGCAACATCACGCCGTATCCACGCAAGATTGTTTACCTGACATTGAATTCGGTCTCGAACTACATCCGCACGCCGACGCGGCCGGAGTTCATCGCTCATCGCGACTTCACGCCGATCCAGACCGTGGATGACGATGCGCTGATCCGCTACGCGCGCAGCCATCGTCAGGCGGCGGAATAACGCAGGCGTTTCGTCATGCCCGGGCTTGTCCCGGGCATCGATGTCTTTAAAAGCAATGGACGGCTGGTCCCGCCGAGCGGCAGCAATGCCCGCTTCGGACGGAGACATTGCCTCACGACGATAACAATGTGCGACAGTTAAGTCGCAGCCAACCGCCGGGTCGAACTCCCCATGAATCTGCATCATCTTCTCGAAAAGCGCCGCGCGGCGGGAAAACCCGTGCGAGTCGCGCTGATCGGCGCCGGAAAATTCGGCTCGATGTTTCTCTCCCAGGTGCCGCATACGCCGGGCCTTGAAGTGCCGGTGATCGTTGATCTAGATCCCGAGCGTGCACGCGATGCCTGCCGCACAGTGGGGTGGGATGATGCGCGGATCGCGGCCACCACGTTTACTAAGGACGGCGCTGCCGCGACCGGCGCGACTATCGAAGTCGTGGTGGAAGCGACGGGCAATCCCTCCGTGGGCATTCGTCATGCACGCGCGGCCATCGCAGCGGGCAAGCATATTGTCATGGTCAATGTCGAAGCCGATGTGCTGGCGGGGCCGCTGCTTGCGGAGGAGGCGCGCAAGGCGGGCGTAGTCTATTCGCTCGCTTACGGCGATCAGCCCGCGCTCACCGCCGAGATGGTGGATTGGGCGCGCGCGACGGGATTTAAGGTCGTCGCGGCAGGCAAGGGCACAAAATATCTGCCAATCTATCATGATGTGACGCCCGCGGGTGTCTGGGGACACTACGGCCTGACGGCTGCCGAAGCGCAGTCGGCGGGCATGAATCCGCAGATGTTCAACTCGTTTCTCGACGGCACCAAGTCCGCGATTGAAATGGCGGCCATCGCGAACGCCACCGGCCTTGATGTGCCCTCGACAGGCCTGCTGTTTCCGCCCTGCGGCGTCGACGATCTGCCGCATGTGATGCGCCCAACGGACAAGGGTGGCGTGCTTGAAAAGTCCGGCGTCGTCGAGGTCGTCTCGTCGCTGGAGCGCGATGGGCGGCCTGTGTTCCGCGATCTGCGCTGGGGCGTCTATGTCGTGCTGGAAGCGCCGAATGATTATGCCGCGGATTGTTTCCGCCAGTACGGCTTGAAGACGGATTCCTCGGGCCGTTTTGCGGCGATGTATAAGCCCTATCACCTGATCGGTCTTGAACTGAACATCTCGGTGCTCTCGGCGGCGCTGCGCGGTGAACCGACCGGCCAGCCGCAGGGTTTCCGCGGCGATGTCGCTGCTGTGGCGAAGAAAGATCTGCGCGCGGGCGAAATGCTCGACGGCGAGGGTGGCTATACGGTCTGGGGCAAGCTGATGCCCGCGGCAGAGAGCCTGAAGACCGGCGCATTGCCGATCGGTCTCGCGCACCGCGTCAAGCTGACGAACGACGTCGCGCACGGCGCGGTGGTCCGCTGGTCGGATGTGGAGATCGACACCAAAGACGAGGCGGTTGCTTTCCGCCGCGCGATGGAAGCGAAGTTCACGCGCTAGTTTTTTAGCGCGTGACGTGCGCCGAGACGGCGAGCCACTGGCCGCCGATCCTGGCCCATACATCCGTATAGCGTCCGCCGCCCGTGCTGCCGTCCGGCATCAGGTAGCTTGTTCGCGCATGGATAATGGCGATATCGCCGATGATGCGGATCAACACATCCTCGGCCTTGAGATTCCTGACTGCGACCGGTCTGGCTGTCTGCTCCAGGAAGCCGCCGCGGTCCACCAGCGAGCGGTCCGGATTCGAGCAGTAAAAGTCCGGCGCAAGGAGTTCGTTGAAGCGTTTGACGTCGCAGTTTTGCACCGAATCGATGTAGTCGCGGTTGAGCGCGGTGAGGATGTCGTGATCCGAACTCATGGCAGAGCCTCCGTCTCCGGCTTCGCTTTCGCCGATGTGAAGACATAGCGCCATCCGATCAGCAGGCTGCGCAGCGCAAGCCATCCGATAATCAGGTTGGAGAGCGCGAAAATCGGCAGCGCCAGTTTGGCGATGATGCCGGTTTCTCCGCGTTCGACAAAGCGCAGCGCGGCGAGTGGCAAGGCGGAGACGCCGAAGCTGTAGGCCCACGCCGCCAGCGAGAATGGCTGTTCGCGTAGCCATGGGATCAGTCGCAGCATCACCAGCGCCTGAAACAGTGCGTAACCGAACAGCATGTAAGCCAGATGATCGGGCGGCCCTCTGGTCACTGTGAGATAGGCCACTGCGCCAACCGCGGGTGGAGCAAGATGAATCCCCATGGTGGCGCGTAGCGCCACCGGAATGCCATGCGCGAGCAGCCGGGTGAGAATCACCGATTCCATCACGATGATGGAGAAGAAGCCGACGCCGAAAAACAGCAGTCCCGCGTCAGGATAACCGAACAGGCCGCAGGCGATGGCGCTGACAAAGCTGCCGCCGACGGTCGGCATGTAAAGCACCGGTGTGGTCGTCTCGGTGGTCCGGCCCCCGATCCATAGACCACCGACGCCCCAGACCGTAAACGCAAGCTGTCCCGCCACGCCGCCGACAAACAGGCCGAACGCGATGCGCGGCAGATAGGGCGCAATCGACCAGGCGGCGATCATTGTCGTCATCGGAATGAGTACGACAAAGAAGGACTGGATAGGATGTGCGATCTCAGCCATGGCGGCTTCGGGGGTCTGAATCCATTTCAGAACGTAAACTGAAAACCAGACCAGCCAGATCGCGGAAGCGGTCAGGGCCAGTGTCTCGCCGATTATGGTCGGCGCGGCCCAGACATGGGAGGCCGCGCGCCAGCCGGCGCCAAGGCCGCCGATGCCGAGAACCATGCCGAACATGGTGGCGGAGAATTTCGAGATGTCGATACGCACGGCTTGCCTGTTCTTTTTGGGATTGTCCGGGGGGCTGCTTAGGCCGTAAGGATTTCTATCAACCGAAAGGATCAATCTCAATGGACTTCGCACCGAGCCCGCAGCAGGACTCCATTCGCGATGCGATCCTGAAAATCTGCGCCCGTTTCGACGACGCTTACTGGCTCGAAAGGGATCGCGACGGCGGTTTTCCCCACGAGTTTTACGATGCGATGGCGCAGGCGGGCTGGCTCGGCATCTGCATCCCGGAGGAATTCGGCGGCGCGGGTCTAGGTATTACCGAAGCCGCGATCATGATGCGTGCGATCTCGGAGTCGGGCGCGGGCATGTCGGGTGCATCCGCGATTCATATGAATGTGTTCGGACTGAACCCGGTCGTGGTGTTCGGCACTGACGAGCAGCGGGCGCGCATGCTGCCCGGCATCGTCGAGGGGCGCGAGAAAGCATGTTTCGGCGTGACAGAGCCGAACACCGGACTCAACACCACGCAACTCAAAACCCGGGCGGTCCGCAGGGGCGACAGGTATATCGTCAACGGCCAGAAGGTGTGGATTTCGACCGCACAGGTCGCGCACAAGATCTTGCTGCTGGCGCGCACCACGCCGCTTGAGGACGTCAAAAGCCCGACACATGGGCTCAGCCTGTTCTACGCTGATTTCGATCGCGAGCGGGTGAAGGTACACGAGATCGAGAAAATGGGCCGCAAGGCCATCGACTCCAACGAACTCTTCTTCGCCGATTTCGAGATTCCGGTGGAGGATCGTATCGGCGAGGAAGGCCGGGGATTCGAATACATTTTGCACGGCATGAATCCCGAACGCGTTCTGATCGCGGCGGAAGCGGTGGGTCTCGGCAAGCTGGCGCTGGAGCGCGCCGCCGCCTATGCGAAACAGCGCATCGTGTTCAACCGGCCGATCGGACAGAACCAGGCGATCCAGCATCCGCTGGCAAAGAACTGGATCGATCTTGAGGCGGCATGGCTGATGACGATGTCGGCAGCGTGGCACTACGATCAGGGACTGCCGTGCGGGCCGGCGGCGAACGCCGCCAAATACCTCGCAGGGGAAGCGGGCTTCGACGCCTGCCAGCAGGCGGTGATGACCCATGGCGGCTTCGGTTACGCCAAGGAATATCATGTCGAGCGGTATCTGCGTGAAGTCATGATTCCGCGCATTGCGCCGATCAGCCCGCAACTGATTCTCAGTTTTATCGGTGAGAAAGTGCTGGGATTGCCGAAGTCGTATTGAAGCCATCTCGTTATGCCGAAACACCGGCGTGGCATTCGTTTCGCGGCGTTGACGTTCGCTGATATATCTGTTGACGTATTTAAGAATGCTGCGCGTCGACGATGTCAGCAACAGCAACAATCGCGAGTAACAAGAGAACGAGTCTATGTCGCACGATCATCACCACACCCACGAGCATTCACACGATCATTCCCATTCGCACGATCATGATCGCTGGAAACATGACGGCGTGCGGGTCATTCCCGGCAACCAGCTCGATCCGAACGTGCCGTCCACCGCGGGCATGGACCGCAAGGCCGCGATCAATTTCGCCCGCGTCGGCGCGCAGAAGCTCTGGGCCGGCACCGTTTCGATCAAGCCGGATGCCAAGACCGGCGCGCATCATCACGGCCATCTGGAAAGCATCATCTATATCGTCAAGGGCAAGGCGCGGATGCGCTGGGGCGATAATCTGCAGTTCACGGCGGAGGCCGGCCCCGGTGACTTTATCTTCGTTCCGCCTTACGTGCCGCATCAGGAGATCAACGCCAGCCCGGATGAAGTGCTGGAATGCGTGCTGGTGCGCAGCGACGGCGAAGCGGTCGCCATTAATCTCGACATCGAGCCGGTCGAAAAGCCGGAGACCGTGCTGTGGGTCGATCCGATCCACCGCGATCCTGCCGAAAAGTAATTTGGATCACACGAATCCATTGCAGCCATGCCCGCGCTCGTCGCGGGCATTTTGCTGTTGAGCGCCGTCCGATCCGGCGATCACATTTCCTTGCAGGGTCACGCCCGACTTCGCGTGGACGGAAATTTGAGGTTCCAAAGCAAGGGTTTAGCCTGCGGCACCCTGACTACTGACGATTATTGACATTCGTCAGTCGTTATAAGAAGCTCCGGCAACCTTCCAAGGGAGCCTCGGATGCTGCGTATGTCGAAAATCTCGATGAAAACCAATGCTTTGCCTGTTATCGGATTGATGGTTTCGGCGCTTGCGCTGGGCGCGTGCAGCAAGGAGCAGGCTCAGGAAGGCGACAAGGGCCGGCCGGTGCTGGTCTCGACTGTCCATTACGAGGCGCAGTCGCCGGAGCGTAGCTTCGTCGGCACCATCAGGCCCCGTATCGAAGCCGACATGGGCTTCCGCGTTCCGGGCAAGGTCGCCAAGCGCCTCGTCGAAGTGGGCCAGATGGTCGATGTCGGCCAACCGCTGGCCACGCTCGATGAAGTCGATCTGAAATTGCAAGCCGAGCAGGCCGAGGCTGAGCTGAGCGCGGCGAAAGGCGTGGTGTCGCAGGCAACCGCCGCCGAGGGGCGGTCGAAGGAATTGCGCACCAAGGGCTGGTCCACCGAAGCTCAGCTCGATCAGGTGAAAGCCGCCGCAGACGAAGCGCGGGCGCGGCTCAATCGCGCCGAGCGTTCGGTGGAACTCACCAAGAACAGTCTCTCCTACGCAAACCTCGTTGCCGACGCCCGCGGCGTCGTGACGGCAACATTGATCGAGCCGGGACAGGTGGTTGCAGCCGGGCAGACAGCCGTGCGCGTGGCGCGTTCTGCTGAAAAGGAAGCCGTGGTGGCGGTGCCGGAAACGCTGGTCGCCTTCGCCAAGACCGGTCAGGCCAGCGTCACGCTATGGTCGGAGCCGGGCAAGAAATATGCGGCGAAGCTGCGCGAGATCGCGCCGAATGCCGATCCCGCGACACGTACATATCTGGCGAAATTTTCGCTTCCCGGCGCGGATGACGCCGTCTCGCTCGGCATGACCGCGACCCTGACGCTCGCCGATCCTGCCACCGAGCGCGTGGCGCGGTTGCCGCTGTCCGCGCTGTTCAGCCAGGGCGAGGGACCATCGCTCTACGTCGCGGACGGCAAGACCGGTGCGGTGTCCCTCAAGCCCGTCACGGTGAAGGCTTATGAGACCAAGGACGTGATCATCACCGGAGGCGTCGAGGAAGGCGCCAGTGTCGTGGTGCTCGGTGTGCAAAAGCTCGATCCGGCCCAGAAGGTCCGCATCGTTTCGTCATTGTCGTTCTAACGCAACGCCTATCCCCCGCAGATATACGAGGGTCCGATGAAGCGATTCAATCTTTCCGCCTGGGCCGTGGCGCATCCGACGCTGATTTTGTTCTTCATCGTGATGCTCGGCATCGCGGGGTTCTTCTCCTATGAGCGGCTGGGCCGCGCGGAAGACCCTTCGTTCACCATCAAGGTGGTCATCCTCAATGCGATGTGGCCCGGAGCCACCGCGAAGGAGATGCAGGAACAGGTCGCCGACCCGATCGAGAAGAAGCTGCAGGAATTACCTTACTTCGACAAGGTGCAGACCTACACCAAGCCGTCGTTCGTGGCGATGACGCTGACCTTCAAGGATAATACGCCTGCGAAGGACGTGCCGCAGTTGTTCTACCAGCTACGCAAGAAACTCGGTGATATTCGCGGCGATCTGCCTGCGAACCTGATCGGGCCGAACATCAACGACGAATACGGCGACGTCGATTCCGTTCTCTATATGCTGACCGGTGAGGGTGCGGATTACGCCCAGCTCAAGAAGGTCGCGGAAGGCCTGCGCCAGCGGCTCTTGAAGGTCGAGAACGTCACCAAGGTCAATCTCTATGGCACGCAGGACGAGCGTGTCTTTGTCGAATTCTCGCACGCCAAGCTTGCGACACTCGGCATCACCACGCAGGCGCTGTTCGATTCGCTCGCCAAGCAGAATGCGGTGGTGCCTGCAGGGACCGTCGAGACTTCTTCGCAGCGGGTGCCGCTGCGCGTCACGGGTGCCTATGACAGCGTAAAGGCGGTGGCGGAGACTCCCGTGGAGGGCAATGGCCGGGTGTTCCGCCTGGGCGATATTGCGACCGTCACGCATGGTTTTGTCGATCCGCCGACCTATCAGGTCCGGCAGGAGGGCAAGCCTGCGCTCGGCATTGGCGTGGTCATGGCCAAGGGTGCCAACATTCTTGAACTCGGCGAGAATGTTCAAAAGGCGACCAATGAATTCATGTCGTCAGTCCCGCAGGGCATCAATATCGAGCAGATCGCGGATCAGCCGAAAGTTGTCGAACATGCGGTTGGCGAATTCGTGCGCTCCTTCATTGAGGCGCTGGCGATCGTGTTGTTCGTGAGTTTCCTCGCGCTCGGCTGGCGGACCGGTATCGTGGTCGCGCTGTCCGTGCCTCTCGTGTTGGCGATTGTCTTTATTGTGATGAACGCAATGGGCATGGACCTGCACCGCATCACGCTCGGCGCGCTGATCATCGCGCTCGGCCTGCTGGTCGACGACGCCATTATCGCTGTCGAGATGATGGTGGTGAAAATGGAGCAAGGCTGGGACCGCGTGAAGGCGGCCTCCTTTGCCTGGGAATCAACTGCGTTTCCGATGCTCACGGGAACGCTGGTTACGGCCGTTGGCTTCCTCCCCATCGGCTTTGCCAATTCGTCGGTCGGCGAATATGCCGGCGGCATCTTCTGGGTGGTGGCGATTGCGCTGGTGGCATCGTGGTTCGTCGCGGTGATCTTTACGCCCTATATCGGTGTCAAGCTGCTGCCGAATTTCAACCACGGCAAGCACAACCACGATCCGCATGCGATCTATGAAACACGCATGTATCGTGGCTTGCGCAAGGTGATCGAATGGTGCGTGCGTCGTCGTGGCACGGTGGTGTTTGCGACCATCGGCGTCTTTGTGCTCTCGATTGTCGGCTTCGGCCACGTACAGCAGCAGTTCTTCCCGCTATCGGAGCGGCCTGAATTGTTCTTGCAGTTGCGCCTGCCCGAAGGTACGGCATTCAACGTCACGAAGGATAGTGTGCAGAAGGCGGAAGCCCTGCTCAAGGACGACAAGGACATCGTGACCTACACGACCTATGTCGGACAGGGCTCGCCGCGCTTCTGGCTCGGCCTCAATCCGCAATTGCCGAACGAAGCGTTCTCCGAAACGGTGATCGTGTCGAAGGACGTGGCGGCGCGCGAGCGTATCAAGGCGCGGCTGGAGAAGGCCGTGGCCAATGGTGCACTGTCGGAAGCGCGCGTGCGTGTCGACCGCTTCAACTTTGGTCCGCCGGTTGGCTTCCCGGTCCAGTTCCGCGTGGTCGGACCGGATACCAAGACCGTGCGCGACATCGCCTATCATGTGCGCGAGGTGATGCGCGCGAATGACAAGGTGGTCGATCCGCATCTCGACTGGAACGAACAGACGCCTTATCTCAAGCTGGCTGTCGATCAGGACCGCGCCCGGGCGCTCGGCCTGACGCCGCAGGACATTTCGCAGTCGCTGGCGATGCTGATTTCGGGCGTGCAGGTGACGACATTGCGTGACGGCATCGAAAAAGTCGGTGTGGTTGCCCGCGCTGTTCCCTCGGAGCGGCTGGATCTCGGCCGTGTGGGTGACTTGACGATCTATTCGCGGGGCGGCGTTGCCGTGCCGTTGTCGCAGATCGCCAAGATCGAATATGCCCACGAGGAGCCTATCCTGTGGCGGCGCAACCGCGACATGGCGATCACGGTGCGCGCGGACATTGTTGATGGCGTGCAGGCACCCGACGTGACCAATGCGATCTGGCCGAAGCTCGAAGGCATTCGCAAGAGTTTGAAGCCCGCTTATCGCATTGAGATCGGCGGCGCGATCGAGGAATCAGAGAAAGGCAATGCTTCGATCAACAAGCTGTTCCCGTTGATGATCATCGGGATGCTGACGCTGTTGATGATCCAGTTGCAGAGCTTCTCGCGGCTTGTCCTGGTGTTTCTGACTGCGCCGCTCGGCATTGTCGGCGCGTCGCTCGGTCTCAATGTCGCCGGCAGCCCGTTCGGCTTCGTGGCCTTGCTCGGCCTGATCGCGCTGGCTGGCATGATCATGCGCAACTCGGTGATTCTGGTGGATCAGATCGAGACCGACGTATCCCATGGCCTGACCCGCCGTGAGGCCATCGTCGAAGCCACCGTGCGCCGGGCCCGTCCAGTAGTGCTGACGGCTTTGGCCGCGATTCTGGCCATGATTCCGCTGTCTCGGTCGGCTTTCTGGGGACCAATGGCCATCACCATCATGGGTGGATTGTTCGTTGCAACATTCCTGACCCTGCTGTTCCTGCCCGGCCTCTATGCGCTATGGTTCAGGAAGAGTCTGGACGAGCGCGGCGAAGGCGATATTCCGGCGCCAGCGCAGCCAAACCAAATTCAGCATGCCCCGCCGCTGGCTCATGCTGCCGAATAAGTGAACCTTGGCTAACGAGACCAGAAACTGAGATGGCTCTGCTTCACGACGATACCGAAACGGAAATGAAATGCCGCATTCTCGCGACAGCCGAACGGCTGTTTCGCGATATCGGCTATCTCAAGACCACCGTTGCGGACATTGCCAAGACGTTGAAGATGTCGCCTGCGAACATCTATCGCTTCTTCGATTCCAAGAAGGCGATCCATGAAGGCGTCGCGCGGCGGTTGATGGCCGAGGTGGAGGACGCTGCGGAGGCGATCGCGGCCAGCCCGACGCCGCCGGTCGAGCGGCTGAAGGAATTGCTTGCGACAGTTAGCGTCATGAACGCCGAGCGTTTTGTCGGCGACGCCAAGATTCATGAGATGGTCGCCATCGCGATGGAAGAAAGCTGGGATGTTTGCGAGGCTCATATCGCACGTATCACCGCCTCGATCGGAACTGTCATTGGCGAAGGCGCCAAGGCTGGCGCCTTCAAGGTTGCGGATATTGAGTTGGCGGCCCTGAGCACCTGCACGGCTATGCTGCGGTTTTTCCATCCGCAAATGATTGAGCAGTGCGCCAGAAAGCCGGGTCCGACACTCAACCAAATGATAGACTTTGTCATTGCTGGCCTTACGCTGGGGACGCCCGAACTGTTGGGTAAACAGCGCTAGTGGTCCGATTCTAACATTCGCATCCCGTTTCAGCAGGCATTCTTGCGAATGTCAGAATCAAAGGATCACTAGCAAAATATAAATTTCTGGTGGAGCTTAGGATTTGACATTCGCTTTGAGGACTCGCTGCCAGCGGGTGCGAATGTCAAATCCACTCCACCAGGCAAGGCAAAGCAATTCATGGCTGATTTCCACTATTACGAACCCTCAAAAGGTCACGGTCTCCGGCACGATCCGTTCAACGCCATTGTCGGGCCTCGCCCCATCGGCTGGATCGCATCGAAAGACGGCAAGGGGCATGTCAACCTCGCGCCTTACAGCTTCTTCAATGCGTTTTGCTACGTGCCGCCGATCATCGGCTTCTCCTCTACCGGCTGGAAGGACACCGTCTCCAACATTCAGGAGACGAGAGAATTCACCTGGAATCTGGTGACCAAGCACGTCGCCGAACAGATGAACATGACCTCGGCGACCGTGCCGCACGAGACAGATGAATTCACGATTTCCGGGCTGACCAAAGCACCGTCGCGCAAGATCGATGTGCCTCGCGTTGGCGAAAGCCTGGTTTCGTTCGAATGCAAGTTCACCCAGATGCTTCAGCTTGAAGGCGTCGACGGTACCAAGGCCGACGCCTGGGTCACGTTCGGCGAGGTCGTCGCCGTCCATATCGACAAGAGCCTGATCAGGGACGGCGTGTACCAGACCGCCGAGGCCTATCCGATCCTGCGCGCGGGGCGCATGGGTGATTATGCTCAGGTCCGGCCTGACACGATGTTTGAGATGAAGCGGCCGCGTTAGCGGCATTTTGGCTCAAGTCTTGGTGATTTTAAGAGGCTTTCCGATTGTTTAGGAAGCCGGAGCGGAACGCTGCGCCGCTCTGCAGGTTATTGAAACGTAGGTATTTTTGGGTGCTTTCGCTCTAAGCGCGATATGCCGCCAAAGCAGGTTTTTCAGCGTTGCCGCCGCAGGAGTTTGGGCATGGTTGCTTCGAATTCGCTCCCAGGTTTGGAGATCATGCCCTAGCATTTCCGCCAACTGGTCACGCCGGCCTTTCCTCAAAAGGATCGTCCCAAAGGATAGTCTCATGAGCTTCTCCTTCCGCCGCGACTTCATCACCCGTCCGATCTATGCGTGGGCGCACAAGGCGTTGCCGCCCATGTCCGACACCGAACGCGAAGCGCTCGAGGCCGGAGACATCTGGTGGGACGCCGATCTCTTTACCGGCAATCCGGACTGGTCAAAGCTCCTGGCTTTCGCACCGGCCAAGTTGACCGACGAAGAGGCGGCCTTCCTGAGCGGCCCGGTCGAAGAACTCTGCGGCATGATCGATGACTGGAAGGTCTGCTGGGAATGGCGTGATCTTCCGCCGGACGCGTGGGACTTCATCAAGCGCAATCGCTTTTTGGGCATGATCATTCCCAAGGAGTACGGAGGCCTTGGTTTCTCGCCTTATGCCCATTCGGAAGTGGTGCGAAAGATATCGACGCGCTCGGTCACTGCCGCTGTGACGGTGATGGTGCCGAATTCCCTCGGGCCGGGTGAACTCCTGATGCAGTTCGGCACAAAGGAGCAGCGCGACAAGTGGCTGCCGGGCCTTGCAGCGGGACGCGAGATTCCGTGTTTCGGTCTGACCAGCCCGGAGGCTGGCTCCGATGCCGCGTCGATGATCGACACCGGCATCATCTGCAAGGGCACGTTCAACGGCAAGGAAACGCTGGGCCTGCGGCTCAACTGGCACAAGCGCTACATCACGCTCGGCCCAGTGGCGACGCTGCTCGGCCTAGCCTTTAAGGCCTACGATCCAGATCATCTGATTGGCAGCAAGGACGAACTCGGCATTACCGTGGCGTTGATCCCGACCGATTTGCCGGGTGTCAGCATCGGTCGCCGCCATCTGCCTGCGATGCAGGTGTTTCAGAACGGCCCGAACTGGGGCAAGGACGTCTTCATTCCGATGGACTTCATCATCGGCGGACAGGAGCGCATCGGGCAGGGCTGGAAGATGCTGATGACGGCGCTGGCCGCGGGCCGCGGCATCTCTTTGCCGTCGCAGTCCTCTGCCGGTGCGGCGTATTGCGCGCGCGCGACCGGCGCTTATGCACGCATCCGCGAGCAGTTTCACGTTCCGATTGGGAAGTTCGAAGGTATCGAGGAGCCGTTGGCGCGCATTGCGGGCATTGCCTATCAGCTCGACGCCGCGCGGCGCCTGACCTGTGCCGCGCTCAATCAGGGTATTCATCCGGCGGTGATTTCCGGCATCATGAAACTGCATGCCACCGAACGGCTGCGTATCGCCACCGACGACGCCATGGATGTTCATGGCGGCAAGGCGGTGATCGACGGCCCGCAGAACTACATGGGCAATCTTTATCGCTCGGTGCCGGTGGCGATCACGGTGGAAGGCGCGAACATTCTGACGCGCAACCTGATCGTGTTCGGGCAAGGATCTGTGCGCGCGCATCCTTATCTCCTGAGCGAGATGAGCGCGATCGGTGACGCCGACCAGAAGAAGGGGCTCGCTGATTTCGACACCTCATTCTGGAAGCATGTCGGCCACGCCATCACCAATACGTTCCGCGCCTGGGGCCGAAGCTGGACTGGCGGCATGTTTGCACCCGCGCCGGAGGCTGGTGCCGCGACAAGTTACTACCGTCAGCTTTCCCGCTACTCCGCGGCGTTCGCGCTGTGCTCCGATATGGCGCTGCTGACGCTCGGCGGCGCACTCAAGCGCAAGGAGATGCTCTCCGCGCGTTTGGGCGACATTCTCTCGGAGCTTTATCTGCTCTCGGCAGCCTTGAAACGGTGGGAAGACGAAGGCCGTCAGCAGGCCGATTTTCCAGCGCTGGAATGGGTCATGGCGAATGGTATCCGTACGATTGAAAATCGTTTGGCGGAAGTGATCGCGAACCTGCCGAACCGCTTTGTCGGCGTGATTCTGAAAATTCTGATCCAGCCGCTTGGTGCCAACCCGCTTGGTCCTTCGGATGATGTGGTGCATCGCTGTGCGCAACTGGTTCTTGCGCCCTCGGCCGCGCGTGACCGGCTGACCGCAGGTCTTTATCATGCCAACGACGATGGACCTCTGGCGCGGCTCGAAAGGGCGTTTCTGCTTGTCGCCGCCAATGAGCCAATCGAGAAGAAAATGCATGCTGCGAAAATCCGCGACTGGAGTGACGCCGTGAAGAAGGGTGTGATCACCGCCGAGGAAGGCGAGAAGATCAAGGCCGCGCACGATGCAGTGGCGCTGGTGATCGAGGTGGATGACTTTGCGCCTGAAGCGCTGTCGCCGATCTATCACAAGCGGACGGAAGCAAAGCAGACCACGCCTGACCGGGCGGCAAGCTGATGGCGCGTCCGGTTTATATTATTGACGGCGCGCGGACCCCGTTTCTGAAGGCTCAGGGCGGACCAGGGCCATTCACCCCGGTCGATCTCGCGGTTCAGGCCGGACGGCCCTTGCTGGCGCGGCAGCCGTTCGCGCCGACGGCGTTCGATCAGGTCATTCTTGGCTGTGTCAACGTCATCGCCGACGAGATGAATCCTGCTCGCGTCGCGGCGCTTCGCCTTGGCATGGGCGAGCGCATGGTGGCGTTCACAGTGCAGATCAACTGCGGCTCCGGCATGCAGTCAATCGATACGGCCTATCGTTATATCGAGGCCGGCAAGGCCGACATGATCCTTGCAGGCGGTGCAGAGGCATTGAGCTATGCGCCGCTGGTGTTTCCGCAGTCGGGCGTGCGCTGGTTCGCGCGGCTGGCATCCGCGAAAGACTCGATGTCGAAACTGACCGCGTTTCTGAAGGCGCGCCCTGCGGACTTCAAGCCGATCATCGGGCTTGAACGCGGGCTGACCGATCCAATCACCGACTTGAATATGGGCCAGACCGCCGAAGTGATCGCACATCTGATGGGGGTGACCCGGGAGCAGGCCGACGCCTATGCGGTGGAAAGCCATCGGCGGCTGGCGACGGCGCAGGCGCAGGGTTTCCTGCATGGCGAGGTTGAGACTTCTTTCGCGCGCGACGGCAAGTTCTACGATCACGACGACGGTGTGCGGTCCGATTCATCCGTCGACAAGCTGGCGAAACTCAAGCCCGCCTTCGAGCGTCCATGGGGGCAGGTGACGCCGGGAAATTCGTCGCAGATCACCGATGGCGCATGCTGGACCATTCTGGCTTCCGAAGATGCGGTCAACAAATACGGCCTGAAGCCAAAGGCGATCATTATCGATAGCCAGTGGGCGGGACTCGATCCCGCGATCATGGGGTTCGGCCCCGTGTTATCCTCTACGCAACTCCTGATGCGTAACAAGCTAAAGCTGCAGGATATTGAGACCTGGGAAATAAACGAAGCCTTCGCCGCGCAGGTGCTGGCATGTCTTGCGGCCTGGAAGGATGACAAGTTCTGCCGCGAGGTGCTCGGCCTCGACGGTGCGGCGGGCGAAATCGACCGCGCGAAGCTCAATGTCGACGGCGGTGCGATCAGCCTCGGTCATCCGGTCGGCACCAGCGGCAACCGCATCGTGCTGCATCTCGTCAATGCGATGAGGCGGCTTGGAACAAAGCGCGGCATCGCCACCGAATGCATCGGCGGCGGCCTTGGCGGCGCGATGCTGATCGAGACAGTGTAAGGGAACGGACATGGATTCACGTATCATGGATGTTCTTAAGGACCGTGTCCTCGAACTCGGGCCGGAGCCTGCGACAGGACCTTACAAGAACTTCAAGCTGACGCGCGATGACGATGGCATTGCGTGGCTGTTGTTCGATCGCGAAGGTACCAGCGCCAACACGCTGTCTGAAGATGTGCTGGTCGAGTTCGAGACGGTCATCGCCGCGCTGGAACAGGATCGCCCGGCAGGCATCGTCATTCGCTCGGCAAAACCTTCTGGCTTTATTGCCGGCGCGGACGTTAACGAGTTTCGCGGGGTGAGCGATCCGCGCGAGGTCGAAACCCGGATGGCGCGCGCTCATGCCGTGGTCGACCGGCTGGAAGGTTTCAAGATTCCGACCGTCGCGGTGATCCATGGCTTTTGTCTCGGCGGCGGTCTCGAAGTGGCGCTGGCCTGCAACACGCGTATCGCGATCGACAATGCGCGTTTCGGCTTTCCCGAAGTGATGCTCGGCCTTCATCCGGGTTTGGGGGGAACGGCGCGGTTCACGCATCTTATCAGTCCGCTGGAAGCGATGACGATGATGCTGACCGGCAAGACCATCGACGCGCGCAAGGCGAAGTCGCTTGGGCTTGTCGATGCGGTGACGCAGGAGCGTCATGTCCGCAATGCTGTCAAGGACGCGATTTTCGGGCGGCTGAAGCCGCATCGGCAGGGGGTGCTGGCCAAGGCGATGAATCTCGGGCCCGTGCGTGGCTTACTTGGCAACCGCATGCGCGGCGAGGCGGCAAAGACGGCACCGAAGGAGCATTATCCCGCACCTTATGCGCTGATCGATCTGTGGGAGAAGCACGGTGGCGACCGCAAGGCGATGCTGGCGGCGGAGAAAACCTCGTTCGCCAATCTGATGGTGACGCCGACGGCGCAAAATCTGATCCGCGTGTTTTTCCTGCGCGAGCAGATGAAGAAGCTCGCGGATGGCCGCAACACCGTGAAGCATGTTCACGTCATTGGCGCAGGCGCGATGGGCGGCGACATTGCCGCATGGTGCGCCAATCAGGGCCTGCGCGTGACGCTGGCTGACATGAAGGCCGAGCCGATTGCGGGCGCGATCAAGCGTGCGTCCGATCTGTTCGGCAAGATCATTCGCAAGCCGACGGACCGGCGTGATGCGCTGGATCGGCTGATTCCGGACATGAATGGCGAAGGCGCGCGCAATGCCGATCTGATTATCGAGGCGGTGCCGGAAAAGCTCGAACTCAAACAGAAGGTCTATGCGGGGCTGGAGCCGGTCATGAAACCGGGAGCGATCCTCGCCACCAACACGTCCAGCATTCCGTTGCAGGATCTGCGAACCACGTTGAAGAATCCCGGGCATCTGCTCGGCCTGCACTTCTTCAATCCGGTATCGCGTCTGCAACTGGTCGAGGTTGTCAGCCACGACGCGGTCGATCCGCAGGCGCTGGCGACCGCGTTAAAGTTCGTCGGCGCGATCGACCGCCTGCCGCTGCCGGTGAAGAGTTCGCCTGGCTTCCTGGTCAACCGCGCGCTGACGCCGTACATGCTGGAAGCGATGGTGATGCTCGACGAGAAGATCGACAAGGCGACGATCGACGCTGCCGCGGAGAAGTTCGGTATGCCGATGGGGCCGATCGAACTCGCCGACCAGGTCGGACTCGATATCTGTCTTGCGGTGGGCGACATGTTGCGCTCGAAGTTTGGCGAGGCCGCGCTGCCGCCCGCGCCGGACTGGCTGCGCGATAAGGTCAAGAAGGGTGAGCTTGGCCGCAAGACCGGCAAGGGCTTTTACGAGTGGAAGGACGGCAAGGCCGTCAAGATGCCGTCGCCAGTGCAGCCAACCGACGAAATGATCGACCGGCTTGTTCTGCCGATGTCGAATGTCTGTGTTGCCTGCCTGCGCGAAGGCATTGTCGATAATTCCGACGTGGTGGATGGCGCGATGATCTTCGGAACCGGCTATGCGCCATTCCGCGGCGGGCCCCTGAACTATGCACGCACACGCGGCAGCGCCAATATCGTAGCTGCGCTCAAGGCGCTGGAGACGAAATTCGGAGATCGCTTCAAACCCGATGCCGGCTGGGATACATTCGCCTGATCTGGTTTTTTTTGTTCGACAAGGGTCACGGATTTCATCAATGGCAGAAACACACGCCGCCCCGGCACCCGCAGCGCCGCAGGGTGAATTGTCGATCCGCACGCTGGCCATGCCGGCGGATACCAATCAGAACGGCGATATTTTCGGCGGCTGGTTGCTCAGCCAGATGGATCTGGCCGGCAGTATTTTCGCCTACAAGACCACGCAAAGCCGCAACGTGACCGTGGCGATCGACGCGATGACATTCCGCAAGCCGGTATTTGTTGGCGACGTGGTCTCGGTTTACGCATCGACTGTCCGCGTCGGCCGTACGTCGATCACGGTGCATGTCGAATCATGGGTGCAGCGCCGCAACGAATCGAATCTGATTCTCGTCACTGACGGGAACTACACCTATGTGGCGATTGACGACCACGGTCATCCGCAGCCGATCCAGCAGGAACCTCCTGCTACCGTCGTCTGATTTGTCACAAATCTTAACGGCCAAATAGACGACTTTTTGCGCGGGAAGCGTTCGCGCGCGCTCTTTCGTTCGCCATTGCAGTGCAGCGCGATCGGCTCATTGTTATTTCTCCAGACTGCGGCCAATCGTCTTCCAGACTCAACACCCCGGTTATAAAACTGTCGCGCGAAGCGCCTACAGGTGCGGCGGGTTGCTCAGGGACGTGTCAGCGTTTGTCTGTTTTCGAATCATTCAAGACTGAAAACAGACCAAATGTGTTGGCCCGCAATGTGCATAACGAAAAGGAAGACGCGTGATGTGTTGGAGATGTCGCGACTGAAACCTTTTCAGCTCTTCGGAGTTATAGCGCTTGAGGAACCCTAAGGACGGGGGCACGGAACAAGACATGTCGGATACCTACATCATCGAAGTCAGCTCGGAAGCCGCGGGCATCGTCGTTCGTGAAAAATCAGGTTTCAGATTCTTCGCGGCCGTCCACAAGTTCAATCCACTCGATGGACAGATATTCAAGAGTGCGCGAGAAGCCGAGCGCGCTGCGACCCGCGTTCTGGCGGGTCGGCTGGACCCGGTTCCAGCCTGAAGCAATCGGACGTGAAAAAGGCCGGGACTTTCCCGGCCTTTTTTGACTCTGTGTGAGATATTTATTCTGCCGCAGCTTGCTGTCCGAGGGCTGGATAATCGGTGTAGCCTTTCGCGCCACCGCCATAGAAAGTCGCCTTGTCGAACGGGTTCAGCGGCGCGCCGAGCTTGAGACGCTCCACAAGATCCGGATTCGAAATGAACAGTTTTCCGAACGCGATCAGGTCGGCTTTGTTCTGGTCAAGCACCTCGGTCGCCAGCTTGAAATCGTAACCGTTGTTGGCGATGTAGGTGCCGCTGAAGCGCTTGCGCAGGCTGGCATAGTCGAACGGCGCATTGTCGCGCGGGCCGCCGGTCGAACCTTCGATGACATGGATATAGACCAGCTTCAGCGCGTTGAGCTGGTCGACGATGTGATCGAACAGCGGTTGCGGATTGCTGTCGGATACATCGTTGGCGGGTGTCACCGGCGAGATGCGGATGCCGGTGCGGTCTGCGCCCGCTTCGGCTGCGACGGCCTTCGATACTTCGATCATCAAGCGTGCGCGATTCTCGATCGAGCCGCCGTAGGCGTCGGTGCGCTTGTTGGTGCCGTCCTTGGCGAACTGATCGAGCAGATAGCCGTTCGCGCCATGAATCTCGACGCCGTCAAATCCAGCTTCGAGTGCGTTCGCCGACGCGCGCTTGAAACTGTCGATGATGCCGGGGATTTCCCCAAGCTCGAGCGCGCGGGGCTCGGAGACATCGGCAAATGCGCCGCCTACGAAGGTCTTGGTGTTGGCGCGGATCGCGGATGGCGCGACCGGCGCACCGCCGTTGGCCTGCAGGCTGGTGTGCGAGATGCGTCCGACATGCCAGAGTTGAATGTAAATATGGCCGCCGCGCTCGTGCACCCGATCCGTCACCTTGCGCCAGCCCGCAACCTGTTCCTTGGTGTAGATGCCGGGTGTGTCCTGATAGCCTTGGCCCTGCTGCGAGACCTGGCTCGCTTCGGTAATCAGAAGGCCTGCAGATGCGCGCTGGCCGTAATATTCGATGGCGAGGGGATTGGGTACGAAGCCCGCGAGCGCGCGATTGCGCGTCAGCGGCGCCATGACCGCGCGGTTGGTCAGGGTGACGTTGCCGAGCTTGTAGGGGTCGAAAAGTTTGGAAGCGGACATGGCTGCTTTTCCTCAGAGGAGTTCAATGCAGATGCATGTAATGATCGCGTTTGCGGGAATGCAAGCCGCCGTTTGGTGAAAAATGCCGTTTCAGGCGGCGCGAATGGCTGTCATGTTTCGGCTGTTTCAAACATCGTACCGGCCACAAAGAACGATTTTCTGTCTTCCATGGCGGGAGGATGAAAATCGTCTCTGCGCTGTGTGCGACGTGAGAGAAAGTAACTGTGTAGCTCAGACGCCGAGGAAATCGCGCTTTCCAAGCTCGACGCCCTTGTGACGCAAAATGTCATAGGCGGTGGTGCAATGAAAAAAGAACTGCGGCATGGCCGAGTGGTTGAGAAACTGCTGGCCGGTCACCGTCATGGTCTGGCCGGGGCCGACGGGAAACGTAATGTCGCGCTTTTCCGCTCCTTCGTATTTGGCGGGCGGCAGCGCTTCGATATTCGATAGAACTTTTTTGATGCGCGCCTGCAGTTGTGCGAACGTCGTTTCGGTGTCGGCCATCACCGGCAATTCGGTTTGCGTAAAGCGCGCGCAGGCCTTGCCCGAGAAATCGCACGCAAGCTGAACCTGTTTCGTCAGCGGATACATCGTCGGATGGAGCCGCGCCTCGAGCAGATCGCTTGGCGCGATGTTGTTTGCGGCGGCGTGGGCCTCGGCTTTGGTGAGAATCGCGGACAGCGCATTCAATGTGCGGATGAAGACCGGAGCTGAACCATCATAGAATGTCATGTGAAAGCCTTTCGGGAAAATATGCCATGAGGTGGGCTTTCCCGAGCTAGTTGTTTCCTTCATCGCTGCAAGAGCAGTGCGGCGCACCCTTTGGGGATTTATTTCAACGGGGCTGGGGTGCCGCATCGCTCGCGCGAGGGCCACGCATCCGCGTCAATAATTCCGTAGTCGGCCATGAATCCGCAGGCAGGCCGTACTTGGTCTGCATGGTCTTGACCGCAATGCGGCTCTGTTGGCCGAGAATGCCGTCGATCTTGCCGACGTTGAATCCTTGCTTTGCCAGCAACTGTTGCAATTCCTTGATCTCGTTGAATTGCAGTTGCGCGACCGGCGTTGCGGGTTTGCGCATCGGACCCGCGCCCGCGATGCGGGTGGCGAGATAGGCGGCGGTGGTCGAATAGATCAGCGAATTGTTCCATTCGGTATAGGCGGCGAAGTTCGCATAGGCGAGGAATGCCGGGCCGGTGCGGCCCATCGGCAGTAGAACGGACGCGGGCAGTTCATCCTTCGGCAGCGGCCTTCCGTCGGCGTAAGTCACGCCCCACGCAGCCCATTTCGAACGCGGGTGCTTGATGGTGAGATCGGCTTGATCCCATGGCAGGTTCGCAGGCACGCGGATTTCCTGCAGCCATGGCTCGCCGCGCCGCCATTTCAGGCCGGTGGCGATGTAGTTCGCCGTTGATCCGATGACGTCCGGCGCGCTGCGCAGCAGGTTGCGGTGGCCGTCGCCATCGTAGTCCACCGCGTAGTCGAAATAGTGGCGCGGGAGGAATTGCGTCTGGCCGAGTTCGCCGGCCCACGAGCCGATCATCTCGGCAGGCGAAAGATCACCACGCTCGACAATCTTCAACGCTGCGATGGTCTCGTCGTGAAACATCTGCGCGCGGCGGCAGTCGTAAGCCAGCGAGACCAGCGAGCGCAGTGTCGAAAGCTTGCCTTGCACCGCGCCGAAATCGCTTTCCAGTGCCCAGAATGCCGCGATCACCGCAGGCGGTACGCCGTACTCCTTTTCGGCACGGGCAAAGGCCTGCGCATAGGTTTGGATCAATTGCTGGCCTTTGACGCGGCGTCCTTCGGACGCCATGCGGCCGGAAAACTCGCTGAAGATCTGGCCGAACACGCGCTGGCCGCGGTCGCGGTTCACGATGCTCTGATCGTAGACCATATAAGGAGAAGCCGCAGCGATCGCGCGCTGCGACACGCCGGCGGCGACAGCGTCCTGTTTCAGTCCTGCCAGAAACTGGTCGAAGCTTTGTCCGTTGTGGCAGCGCGCGCCGGATTGGGCGAGGGCGGGTGCCGAGAAAAAGCTGATGGCAATGAGGAGGGCAGTGACGGGACGCAGAAATGAAGGAGCTGGCATCGGAACCGTATTTGAATGGAGTGGAATCAAAGTTCGCGCAACGGTGGCATATCCGTAGTCCAACATAACCGCCCGGCTTTCGCCAGAGCTATGCCTGAGGTTTGCTGTCGCAAAAAGAAGATGCCCGGCCTTGCGGCCGGGCATCTCGTTGTTGTGATTGTGTCGAGCCGTTCGTTTAGCCGAACTGGTTCATTGTGTTGTGGACGCCGCCAGCCTTGAGGGCCGCTTCGCCAGCGAAGTATTCCTTGTGGTCGTCGCCGATGTCGGAGCCGGCCATGTTCTGGTGCTTAGCGCAGGCGATGCCCTGGCGGATTTCCGCACGCTGAACGCCCTTCACGTAGCCGAGCATGCCCTGGTCGCCGAAGTATTCCTTCGACAGGTTGTCAGTCGACAGCGCAGCCGTGTGATAGGTCGGCAGCGTGATCAGGTGATGGAAGATACCAGCGCGCTTGGCCGAATCCGCCTGGAAGGTGCGGATCAGCTGGTCGGCTTCGATCGCCAGCGGGGTCTCATCGTACTCCACCTTCATCAGGTCAGCGCGGTTGTACTTGCTGACATCCTTGCCGGCCGCCTTCCACTCGTCGAACACCTGCCAGCGGAAGTTCAGCGTCCAGTTGAACGACGGCGAGTTGTTGTAGGCCAGCTTCGCGTTCGGGATCACCTCACGGACACGATCGACCATTTCGGCGATCTGCGCGATGTTCGGACGCTCGGTTTCGATCCAGAGCAGGTCAGCGCCGTGCTGCAGCGAGGTGATGCTGTCGAGAACGCAGCGATCGACACCGGTGCCGGAGCGGAACTGATACAGGTTGCTCGGCAGACGCTTCGGACGCAGCAGCTTGCCGTTGCGGCTGATGATCACGTCGCCATTGCCGACCTTGGACGCGTCAACTTCGTCGCAATCGAGGAAGCTGTTGTACTGGTCGCCGAGATCGCCTGGCTTGTGGCTGACGGCGATCTGCTGCGTGAGGCCTGCGCCGAGCGAGTCGGTGCGGGTCACGATGATGCCGTTGTCGATGCCGAGTTCGAGGAACGCGTGGCGGCAGGCGCGGATCTTCGCGATGAACACTTCATGCGGCACGGTGACCTTGCCGTCCTGATGGCCGCACTGCTTCTCGTCCGACACCTGATTTTCGATCTGCAGGGCGCAGGCGCCTGCTTCGATCATCTTCTTGGCGAGCAGATAGGTCGCTTCAGCGTTGCCGAAGCCCGCGTCGATGTCGGCGATCACCGGCACAACGTGGGTCTGGAAGTTGTCGATCTTGTCGATCAGCGTCGCTTCCTTCGCCTTGTCGCCAGCCTTACGGGCAGCGTCGAGCTCACGGAAGATGTCGTTGAGTTCGCGCGAGTCGGCCTGACGCAGGAAGGTGTAGAGCTCTTCGATCAGTGCAGGCACCGAGGTCTTCTCGTGCATGGACTGATCCGGCAGCGGTCCGAATTCGGAGCGCAGCGCTGCGATCATCCAGCCCGACAGGTAGAGATAACGGCGATCGGTTTTGCCGCCGAAGTGCTTCTTGATCGAGATCAGCTTCTGCTGGGCGATGAAGCCGTGCCAGCAGCCCAGCGACTGGGTGTACTTGGTCGGATCGGCGTCATACGCAGCCATGTCCGCGCGCATCACGTCCGCGGTGTAACGGGCGACATCCAGGCCGGTCTTGAAACGGTTCTGCAGGCGCATGCGCGCCACGGCCTCGGCGGTCACGCCGTTCCATGCCGGATGGTCCTTGAGCAGAGCTTCAGCGGCAGTGATCTCCGCCTTGTAGGAAGACGGGCCTTGAATTGCTTGGTCGGTGATTCCGCGCGATTGGTAATTCATGGATATGTTTCCTTGTGAAGTTGTCCCTCTTTCAACGCATCCCGCGGCCGATCGCTAGAGGGTTTGAAGATAGCTTGTCAGACTTTACAAACTTTAGTTGTAATGCTGTAATTAATTTACATTAAGGTATCAAAGTAGGGCTGACGCCCATGGCGACAACGACAATTCGCTCGGTTTTCATGGGGCCGCGGCTGCGGCGGCTGCGGCGCGATCTCGGCCTCACTCAGGCCGATATGGCTGCGGATCTCGACATTTCCGCGCCCTATGTGGCGCTTCTGGAGCGAAACCAGCGGCCGGTGACGGCGGACATGCTGCTGCGTCTCGCCCGCACTTACAAAATCGATCTGGCCGATCTCGCAGGCGATGGCGGCGCCGATCACACCGCCCGCATGCAGGCCGTGTTGAAGGAGCCGATGTTTGCCGACATCGACATCCCGCCGCTTGAAATCAGCGATATCGCCATTGGCTATCCGGGGCTCGCCGAGGCGTTCCTGCGGCTATACACCGCCTATCGCGAAGAACAGCTTGCGCTGGCGGATCGCAGGGGACCGAGCCTGACCGGTCCCGCATCGGGGGGCGATCAGGATGCAAGCGATCCGGTTGCGGAAGTGCGGCGCTTTCTCGCCGCTCGCCGCAACAATTTCGCCGATCTCGACGATGCCGCCGAACGCATTCTGCATGGTCCTGCGGATCAGGGCTGGTTCATCGAACGCCTGCGAACGAAGCATAATCTTCGCGTCCGCCATTTGCCGCCCAATGTCATGCTCGGGGCTGTCAGGCGGCTGGATCGCCACCACAAGGAAATCCTGTTCGACGATTCGCTCGATACCGCGAGTTTCAATTTTCAACTGGCCCAGCAGCTTGCCTATCTCGAATTCGAAAGCGAGATCACGATGGCGCTGAAAGCTGGCCAGTTCACCAGCAAAAGTGCTGAGTTGCTGGCGCATCGCTCGCTTGCGAGCTACGCGGCGGCGGCGCTCATCATGCCGTATTCCGCCTTCGTGAAAGCCGCTGAAACGCGCCGCTACGACATGGAGGCGCTGGCACGTCAGTTCGGCACCAGCTTCGAACAGACGGCACATCGCATCACCACGCTGCAGCGTCCAGGTTCGGAGAAAGTCCCGTTTTTCCTGATCCGCGTCGATCCCGCCGGCAACATTTCCAAGCTGCTCGACGGTGCGGGTTTCCCCTTTGCAAAACACGGCGGTGCCTGTCCGTTATGGTCGGTTCATGGCGTGTTCAAGACGCCGCGTCAGATCGTGACGCAATGGCTGGAATTGCCGGACGGCCAGCGGTTTTTCTCGATTGCCCGCACCGTCACTGCGGGGGGAGGCTCGTTCGGAGCGCCGCGCGTGGAGCGTGCCATCGCGATCGGCTGTGCCGCCGAACACGCCGAAAAACTGATTTATACCAGTGATCAATCGGGGCCTCGCGCCGATGCCCCGACGCCGATCGGGGTTGCTTGCCGTGTTTGTCACCGCCCGACATGTGCCGCGCGGTCCGAACTTCCGATCGGGCGTGAACTGCTTCCGGATGACTACCGGCGGCTCAACGTTCCGTTCGGATTCTCGTCCGACTAAGACGGCTCGCACTGGATTCTTGAAAAATTTGCATTACAAACGGCGCCAACGTGCCTAGATATGTCCGGGCTCAAGTGATATGCGCGCAAGCGAATGAATGCAGGAGGCTTATATGAGCGGCAGCAACTTCTGGGTGATTGGCGGCGAGTTCGGCTCGATGAACTTCCACAAACTTGTGGAAGGATCGGCCCAGGTGCAGGGACCGTTCAAGACCCGCAAGGAAGCCGAGGATGCATGGCGCACGGTTTCGGAAGAGAACCGTCATCGCGCCGGCGTGCGCTTCTCCATCGTGGAAGAGCCGCACCGCACGAACAACACCTGACGGCGGTTCCCCGGATCACATCCGGGCAGTCTCGATTTACGGCCCTGCTCCGCTCCGGGACAGGGCCGTTTTCATTTTGGGACACGGATAATGCCGTGGCGCAGCTGCCAAAAGGCCTAGAACCTTTGCGGGGGAACAGGGTTACTGATAGATTAAGCGGGTCGAAACAAAGTGATCGAACCCGAGGTTTCAAGACCATGGCGGAACAGAGCGTCCCGAACGATTTGGCCGGCAAACCGAGCCCGGTTCGTCTGCGTGACGCCTTGCGGAAAGCCCGGATCGAGGCTGCCGACCGCACTGGCGTTGTCGTTGATCTGCGCGACGCGGAAGTGGCACGGCTCGAGATTCTCTATGAAGCGCTCGACTCCCTGTTTGCGGAAATTCCCGCTGGCGTCGATTTGTTCGATCGCGGCATTAGCCAGGGCGACACGCCGCGGCTCTGGATCGACTCGGTGGCGCATGTGTCGATGGGCCGCGACAAGCGGATTTATCGTTTCACGCAGGACACACGCTTCGGGCGCATTCTAATCGCCGAATCGCATGACGTCCCGGTGATGGTCGATGCGGTGACCGACTATATCGCGCGCCGCTTGATTGAGCGTGAGCATGCGATGGTGGTGACACCGGCTTCTCCTGCTGGACCGGCAAGTGCACCGGCCGCGCCCGTTTCAACGGTTGCTTCCATTGTTGCGCCAGTGAAACGCCGCAGCGCGATGTGGACTTTCGCGTTTGGATTCGCTGCAGGACTCGCCGCCCTGTTCGGTTTTGCGCTGGTGATGGCGCTGCGTGGAATCTAGATCAGCCGTTCATCCTTGATCTCGCCGAGCTTCATGCCATCGGCGAAGCCGCGCACACGCTGCTGGCATCGCCACGCATCGCCATTTCGTTCGATTGAAAACAGATTGTAGGCTGCGGGATGATTGTGCCCGTGAGCCATGGCTGATGCCGACGGCACGCCGACGGCCGGAATCCGCCCACGCGGGCCGTCGAGCCAGACCGTGGCGTGGCGATGGTCATGTCCGTGCAGAACGAGATCGACGCCATAACGCGCGATCAACTCCAGCAGGTCGCGTGAATCGCGCAGCCGCGCGGCCCATCGTCCGGGCGAGGTCACCGGCGGATGGTGGATCAACAGAACGCGAAACAAATCCTCCGCCGCGAGTTGCTGAAGAATTTTCCCAAGACCGGCGCGTTGCTCATGCCCGAGCCGCCCCGTCGCCATGAAGGGCGCCGTAGGCACAGCGGTGGAGACACCGATCAACGCCAGCGGGCCTCGCCGTTGCAGATAGGGAAAAGCCGCGTCGTTACCGGACGTCCCGTCGTCGCCGCGAAAGTAATCAGCCCATATGTGCGGGAAATGCTCGCGGATACCGCGCACATAGGCGTCATGGTTACCGGGCACCAGCGAAACGTGGTCCGGTGTACCAACGCCCTCCAGCCACTTTCGCGCTTCCACAAATTCGAGCGGCAAGGCGATGTTGACGAGATCACCGGTGACGGCGATGTGATCGGGGTTATGGGCCTTCATATCGGCGACCAGTTCGCCAAGCACGTCGCGGCGATGGATCATGTGCCGCTTGCGGTGCCAGTTGAGATAGCCGATGGCGCGTTTGCTCGCGAGTTCGCCCAGGCGCGCGGGTGGCATCGGGCCGAGATGCGGATCGGACAGATGCGCGAGCAGGAACGGCGTCATTGAAACGTGACCGCCCGGGATTGAAATGCTATCACGCTTCGGTTCGTCACACGTTCGTCCTCATATCATTCCTTGCGGGACAGTCTGACATAACACGGCTGCCGGACGGAATCCCGCGTCATGACGATCCAGCATTTGCGGCAGCGGTTCGAACCTTTGATCCGGCGCGTGTTTCATTTCTACTGGCGCTTTGCGCGCGGCATGACCCTTGGCGTACGTGCGGTGGTTCTGGATGGTGAGAACCGTGTGTTTCTGGTCAAACATAGCTACGTGTCCGGCTGGCACCTGCCGGGCGGCGGAGTCGAGACCGGCGAGACCTTCCTGACCTCATTGAGGCGCGAATTGCTCGAGGAGGGGCGGATCGAGATGACCGGCGCACCGGTGCTGCACGGTCTGTTCTTCAATCGCCAGGTGTCGCGGAGGGACCATGTCGCGGTCTATGTCGTGCGTGACTACCGGCAGGATGGCATGCCGGAGCCGAACCGCGAGATCGTGGCTTGCGGATTTTTCGGCGTAGCCGAATTGCCGCCCGACACCACCCGGGGGACGCGAGCGCGGATCGCGGAGGTACTCGGCAGTCAGCCTCCGACCGAGGACTGGATCTGATTTGATCGTCTCTGCGATGGACCACACCTCCGCCAGATGCTATCTGCGCCTCTAGCATGTCCGATCTTTCCCTGACCATTCTGGCCGAGACCCCCGGCGACCAACAGGCCATCGAGCGCCTGCACGAGCGCACGTTCGGTCCCGGCCGTTACGCCCTCAGCGCTTACCGGCTACGCGAGCATGTCGATCATCTGCTCGATCTGTCGTTCACCGCGCGGATCGGCACGCTGATGGTCGGCTCGGTGCGGCAGTTGCCGGTCTGCGTCGGTAATACGCCGGCGCTGTTGCTGGGACCGCTGACGGTCGAGCCGCCGTTCCGCGATCGCGGCGTCGGCCGTGCGCTGCTTGAGCGTGCCTTGAAGGATGCGGCGGCGAAAGGCCATCGTCTTGTGCTGCTGGTCGGTGATGAGGCCTATTACAGCCGCGCAGGCTTCAAACGGATTCCGAAGGGCCGCGCCACCATGCCGGGGCCGGTCGATCATGCGCGGCTTCTGGTGCGTGAACTTGTCGATGGTGCGTTCGAGGATGTCAGCGGGCCGATCCGTCCGGACTGGACGCACGCGCGGGCTGTATAAAAATGGTCCCTGTCGTCCCGGCGAATGCCGGGACCCGTACTCCCTAAAGTTGGAGTTGTGCGGGCGTGACGCTTTAACCGCAGAGTCGTCACGCCGGTGGTTATGGGTCCCCGCTTTTGCGGGGACGACCATGTCGTGACATCTCTCAATACTTCACATTCGCGAACATGCGCACGCCAAGGCCGGGTTGCAGCACCTGATCCTTGTTGTAGGCGACAGCATTGCGGATGTTCTCGTTCAGCAGGTTGTTGCCGACCAGTCCGAAGGTGAATTCTCGCGGACCGAGCCAGCCATCCTTGGCGAGCTTCGTCGTGTAGCTGATTTCCGCACGCAGGTTGTTGTAACCTGCGGTCGGCGTCTCGACCCCGCTGACGTCGTTTTGCGCGAAGGCATGCAGGAGATTGATACGCGCAAACCAGTTGGAGTCACGGTAGTAGAGGCCGCCGCCGACACGCTGAGGCGGAATACGCGGCACGTTGGTGCCGTCGGTGAAGGTGGCGCGGACAATGTCGTATTGCCCCTCGATGCCGAACTGACCGGCCCATACGGGCAGCACATCGTACTGGAATTGGAATTCACCGCCACGGAAGGTCGCATTACGCTGCGAATAGATCGCCTGGTTGAGCTCGAGTCCCGGTCCTGCCTGACAGGTGACGTCTTCGCAGGTATTTCCGGTGAGCCGGCGATAGATGAAGCCGTCAAAGCGCGTGTAGTAGCCGGTCAGTTCGAAACGGAACGGACCGGTCGCGCGGCGCAGGCCGACTTCGACAGACTTCGCGGTTTCGATTCCGAGATTCGGATTTCCGATGTCGAATGTCGTGGTGGCATCGTGGCCGCCGCGTGAGAACAGCTCCGCAGGCTTCGGCGCGCGTTCGGTATATTGGCCCGTGATGCTGGCCGCGAGATTCCAGGGCAGATTCTGTATCAGCCCGACACTTCCACTGACCGGCGTGAAGTTCAGGTTACGTGGCGTGGCCGGACCGATCGCCGCTGGATCGGCATTGAGGTCGAAAACATCAGGCACAAAAGCCGGCGTGGTGCCGCTCAGGTTTACATGTTCGATGCGTCCGGCGACCTGGGCCTTGGTAACCTCACTGAATTTGAACTCGTTGAAAATGTAGCCCGCCACTCGCGTGTTCTTGTTCGGGTCCCACAGGCCGTTCAGCGGGCTACCCGGATCGTCGGGGCTCGGTGCGGTCAGTTCCTGATGCGAAGCCTGCGCACCGACCGCCGTGGTCAGGGATGCAAAACGCAGATTGAGCGGGGCGAACTGAACTTCGACACGGCCTTCCTGTTCCTTGTTGGTGAAGGTCTGGCGTACACCATCGGTCGAAAAATCATTCGGATCGGTGCGGCCAAGCTCGTTGTGCCTGTAGTCGGTCGCACCGGCCCAGAAGCGGATCACGTCGATGGCTTTGCTGTCCGGATGGTAGTCGCCCTTCAGCGTGACCTTGGTTTGCTTGGCGTCGATCCGGGTGCCGAATTCCTCGCCCTCTGTTCCAGGGATGCGATAGAGGCTGTTGGTCTGCGTCACGGCCGCGCCAATAAAGCCGCCGTCGAAGAAATAGGAGCCGCCGATCGAGCCGCCGGTCGATTGGGTTGCGGTGTTACGCTGGATGCCTTGCGGCGTGCTGTAATCCTCCGTCTTGCGCGTATAGCCATCGGCGTGGATCGCGACATTGTTGCCGCCGACATCGAGCAGCACGGCGCCTTCACGGCCGAGATCGACGCTGGAGAGTGCGGAGCGCGTCTCGAAACTGGCGCAGGGATTGGACGGCGAGAGCACCGGTGGCTTGACGTTATAGCCATAGGTCTGGATCGATGGGACCGCGCTGCAGGGCAAGGTTTCGGGAATGCGATTGTTGCTGGCGCTGACCACGCCGCCGATCGACTGTGATCCATAGCGCAGCGTTGCCGGTCCGCGAATGACCTCGACCTGGCTGGTTGCCAGCGGGTCGATCGGAACGAAGTGATCTTCGCCGAGATCGGAAGCGCCGTTGCTGCCGATGCCATTTTCCACGATGCCGACACGATTCACATCGAGACCGCGAATGATCGGGCGGCTCGATGCACCTGGCGCGTAGGATGAGCCGGTGATGCCGGGCTTGTTGTTCAGAAGATCGCCGAGCGTGGAGGCCGCGCTGCGCCGGATTTCCTCGTTGGGCACGACCGTGACAGTGGCGAATTGATCCGTGACGACAGGCAGCGTGCCGACATAGCTATCCGGATTGGGGGCCGGGGCTGCTGCAGGCGTCGCGGCTGTTGTTGTGCGGCCCGGCCGTGCGGTGTGCCGATGCGGCCGCTGGATCGGGCTTGGAGCCTGCACCACGATTTCGGGCAGTGTGTCGCCCGCGCCGGCATCGGCCTGCTGCGAGAGCGCCGTATTGTTGAAAACAAGCGCGATGGCCACAGCAGAACCGCCGGCCATTGAGGCGCGAATGAACCTGTAAGACATGGGATATTGATCCTGATGCCGCCGTATCCGCGTTGGGCAGTTTGGCGGTTAACCTCGAATGTCCCGCGACACCCGCCACGCGGGGGTCATCGGGATTGGACAACAATTCGAGTCAGGAATGCGGAGGTGCGCGCGAGCGAAATGCGCCGCGCCGCGAGTCGGGTGTGAAGATTTCCGAATGGAAAGCGATCTGTTGCGCCGTAATGGCCAGAGGTAGCGCCAGTGACGGCGGCCCCGAGGCGACAAGGCTGCTGGCCATCGCGATGGTGGCGCAGATGGCGCATAGGTCGTGATGGACGTCCTGATCGTGGTCCGCATCCGGCGTGGAGGCCTGCGACTGGCTCCCCGAGGCCGAGATTCCGGCGACCGCGACGTTGGCATGGGTGTGGCCGAACGACAGGCCGAGCTGCAGCGCCAACGCAAACAGCGCTAGCAACGATAGCCTTTTCGCCTTTGTTCTCAGCCAGTTCACACCGGTTACGCCCTATCCATCCGAACCGGGCAGGAGGCCCGCGGCTCCAGATGTTATAATATAACATCGCCGGTCAGGGTGGGGGTGTCAACATGGGATGACTGAGGCTGCCAGTGTCGCGGCGAAGTGTGGCTTCATCGACACTGGCGGGGCGAGGCCTGAGGGGCTGGGTCACATCGGCCTTAGCTGGCCGATGGAGACCGAATGGATCAGCGTCCTTCGCGCAGCCAGGTGCTGGCGAAGGCACCGAGCAGGAGCAAGAGACCGATCAGCCCTGCGAAGACCGGCAGCACGCCGATGCCGCGCACCACGCTGGCATCGCGCATTTTCACGCCAAGCCAGCCTTCGCCCCGGAATACGGTGGAGGCACGCACCGGCAACACCCTCGGCAGGTCGATGCTGCCGCTGTCCGCGATGCGGCGTGTATCGCCGCCGGTGGCCTGTGCCAGCGGCCGCAACGCCTCCGTGGTGGATGTGACCTCGGCGAACTCTTTCGGATTGATTGGCCCGACATTGATTAGCGCTTTCAGCGAGCCGTCGGTCGCCTGCCAGAGGCCGAGTTCATCGGCGCTCAGCGCCGCGCGCCATTCGCCGGGGTCGCCTGCGGTCAATGTGACTTGCCGAGTCGTGCCGGAGGGTGAAGTGACGGTCACAGGCTGTACCGTATCGGCCATGGTCTGGCGCAGCACGACAAGATCGCGGCCCTCGACCTTGAGCCGCAGCGCCTCTTCGTCAAGGTCGGGCTGTTTCATCAGCCAGTGTGACGTCCGCCGCAGCAAATCGAGATGCGGTCCGCCGCCCTCATAGCCTCGCGCCCAGAGCCAGATGTGATCGGACAGCAGTAGGGCCACGCGGCCTTCGCCCTGCCGCGACAGCAGCAGCAGCGGCTTGCCGTCCGCGCCTTCCATGATCGGCGGATTGACCGGATTACGGGTATCGATGAGGCGGAAGAAACGGCTCCAGTGCGGCGGTTCACTGCTGGAGCCTTCCAGCCCGCGCGTCACCGGATGGCGCTTCCCGATATTGGTCAGGCGCGCCGTAAACGCCTGCTCGCTGACGCCCACAGGTTCTGCGGGCAGGATGGAATCGAGCGGCGTGCGCCAGATGCTGGTCTGGCTCGCATAGTCGGGGCCGGCAGAGACCAGCACCGCGCCGCCGTTACGCACGTAACGCGCGATGTTGTCGAAGTACGAGATCGGCAGCACGCCCTGCCGCGCGTAGCGGTCGAAGATGATGAGTTGAAATTCGTTGATCTTCTGCTGGAACAGTTCGCGGGTCGGGAAGGCGATCAGCGACAGTTCATTGATCGGGGTGCCGTCCTGCTTCTCCGGCGGGCGCAGAATGGTGAAGTGCACCAGATCGACGCTGGCGTCGGATTTCAGCAGGTTGCGCCAGGTGCGCTCGCCGGAATGCGGCTCGCCCGACACCAGCAGCACACGCAGCTTGTCGCGCACGCCGTCGATGGAAACGACGGCGCGGTTGTTTACCGGCGTCAGTTCGCCATCGAGCTTTGAGGCTTCGATTTCGACAATGTTCGGGCCCGCATGCGGGATTTCAATCGTTACGCTGACCTGCTCACCGCTGCGGACGGCGCGTTCGCTCAAGACATCGCCATCGCGCCGGACCACGACGCGCGCGCTGTCGCCGGTCACGCCCTGATCGTCGAGACGATAGGTGATTGTCTGGGTTTGCCCGACGATGCCGAAGCGCGGCGCGGCGACAATGGCCACCCGGCGGTCGCGCTCGTTGCTGCGGCCGGTAATCAGCGCATGGACCGGCGCACTGAAGCCAATCGCAGCCGCGTTGGCGGGGATGTCGTGCACGCGTCCGTCGGTAATGAGGAATGCACCGGCAACGCGATCGGTGGGCACATCGGACAGCGCCGACGTGACGGCGGAGAACAGTTTGGTGCCATCGGTTTCGCCGTCCGCCTGACCGGCCTCGACGACGCGCACTTCAAGCCCCTTGATATCCTTCAGGCGTGCGACCAGGGCTTCACGCGCCTGCTCGGTCTCCCGGGTGCGCTCGCCGAAATTCTGGCTTGGGCTTTTGTCGACGACGACCGCGACGACCGAAGAAAGCGGTTCGCGCTCCTCGCGGGTGAAGGACGGATTCGCCAGTGCCAGCAGGATCAGCGCCAGCGCGGCGACGCGGATGGCTGCCCCGCGCGACCGCGTGAGCATCAGGATTGCGGCGATCACAACAATAGCCGCGATGCCGATCCATAGCACCATTGTCGGGACGAGGGGCGCGAAGGCAATGCCATACTGCATGTTATTGCCCCAGCCGTTCGATCAGTGCCGGCGCATGGACCTGATCTGCCTTGTAGTTGCCGGTCAGGGTGTACATCACGATATTGACGCCGGAACGAAACGCCATTTCGCGCTGGCGCGGATCGCCGGGGGTCAACGGCAGCATGGGCTGGCCGTCGGAACGCATCGCCCAGGCTCCGGCAAGATCGTTCGAGGTGATGATGATCGGCGAGACGCCGTCACCGCCGCGCGCTGGACGATCGGCGGCGTCTTCATCCTCAACGCGCGGCAGCGTCTCGACCCAGGTCTGGCCTGAATTGAAGCGGCCGGGGAAGTCGCGCAGCAGATAGAACGTCTTGGTCAGCACATGTTCGCGCGGCACCGGCTCAAGCTCGGGAATGTCGAGCGAGGAGAGAATTTCTCGCAGTGTCAGCATACCGGGCGTCTGCGACTCTCCGCCCGGGCCGGGCGGAGCCTCAACGGCATCGCGGGTGTCGAACAGCACCGTGCCGCCCTGTTTCATGTAGGCGTCGAGTTTGTTGATCGCTTCCTGCGATGGTTTCGGCGCGCCGGTGACCACCGGCCAGTAGATCAGCGGAAAGAACGCGAGTTCGTCACGCGCCGGATCGACGCCGACCGGTTCGCCGGCTTCCAGTGCCGTGCGCTGCGCAAGAAACAGCGTCAGCCCTGACAGACCAGCCTTCACGATGGAATCGACATCGGCGTTGCCCGTAAGGACGTAAGCCAATCGTGTCTGCGAGACAGCCTTGATGGCGAAGTCGTCATTTGCCGCACTGCTGGTCGTGGGAGGTGTCGCAGGCGCAGCTTTCGCCCGGGATTTCTGTGCTTGCGCATAAGACGGCGAAGGAACACCGCTGATCGAGGCGAATGCAAAGGCGAGGGCGAGGGCGGCGGTCGCCGCACGTCTCCGCAGCAGCGCGGCAATGCCGCCGCCGAGAATAGCGACGATGATCGCATCGAGCAAAAACAACGCCAATGCAGCCGAGAGCAGGATGCCGCGCAAGTCACGCGGCTCGGCATTGGTGTAGGTCGCGCGGCGTGCCTTCAGCGCGGACGTATCGAGCGGCGCGAGCCGGTCGGCCACAGCGAGCGTGTTGACGGCAAGCGGGCCGTCGGCGGGACCGTAAAGACCGGGCGGATGATCGGATGTGGCGCGGTCGCGATAATCCGCGCGCAAGGGTTTTGCGGTGGAGGGCGGCGGCCCGAATGCGCCGAAGCCGTCGAGGGTGCGGATCGGCGCAACAGTTTCCACTCCGGCTTCCGCAGCGACACCCGCGCCCGCGTTGGCCGTATAGCCGGACATATCGACGATTCGCCGCAGCATCTCGACAAAGGTGCCAGACATCGGCAGATCCGACCAGCGCATATCGGCGCTGATATGGAACAGCGCGATGATGCCCTTGTCACGATGCTCGCCCGTCACCAACGGCGTGCCGTCGCCAAGCGACGCCCAGCTTCGCGCAGCGAGGCCGGGATCCGGTTCAGCCAGCACCTGACGGGTGACGGTGATGTCTTTCGGAACCGCAAGGCCCGCG
This sequence comes from Afipia sp., assembly GCA_017308595.1. Taxonomy (GTDB): domain Bacteria; phylum Pseudomonadota; class Alphaproteobacteria; order Rhizobiales; family Xanthobacteraceae; genus Afipia. The sequence continues at coordinate 95,200 of JAFKER010000012.1, read as the reverse complement.
AATGGGCCATCATTGGCGAAAGATGCCAGTGGCTGTGGTTTCTCCCATGTCAGGCTGCCGCCGAGGCTGCGCCCGCCGCGGCGCAATCTCACAGGCACGAGATCATCGTCGCCGGCAGCAAGGCGTGGCCCGGCAAAGCGCACCAGCACGCCACCCTGCTTGATCCATGTGTTGAGACGGTCGCGAATTTCGGGGGACAGTGTGCCGACATCCGCAAGCACGATCATCGGCAGTTTCTGGTCGAGAAACTGTCCAATGGCGACCGCAGGCGAGCCGCGTTCGCCGAGCCTTACATCGGCAAATGGCGCGAGCGCGCGGGTCAGATAGAAGGTCGAGGCGAGCAGCGGCTGTGCGGTGTCGCTGGTTGCGCCGGAGACAATACCGATGGCGCGGCGGCGCCAGCGCTTGTCGAGCAGTTGCACGGCACCCGCCGAGCGCTCGCCGGAGACTTCAAGCCGTGTAATGTCGTTGCGCAGTTCCACCGGCAGGTCGAAACTTGCTTCGGTTTCGCTGTCCTGCATCCCGAACGCGAACTTCGCTTCGCCGATCGGCGAGCCCTTCTGGTCGAGCGCACGCACGAGTCCCACGTCGCCACTACCGGTTCCGGCGCGCAGCACCTTCACCGTCATCTTTGCCGCGGCGTTTTCTGCGGCAGCCAGCGCATGGGCGGGTGGCGTGCCGCCCTCGAAAATAGTGAGTGCGCGGTCTTGAATCGTTTTGGTCAGGCCGTCGGTGAATTCGCTGCCTCGTCCGGTATCGATTCCGTCACTGAGCCAGACGATCTCGCTGTCTCCGGTCTTGGCGAGAAAGCGTTGCAATGCGGGGAGCGTTTCAACCCGCTCGACGGAATAAGGCTTCGGTGCAAGCTGGCGCAACGTCACGCGCGCGGTCCCCGCCGGGATCAGCGTGAGGTCGCGGGTTGATTCCGACAACGGTACGAGCGCCACCGCACGGCGGTCTGCTTCTGCGTTGGAAATCAGTTCATCGGCAGTCTTGATACGCGCCTCCCAATTGGAGGCTGCGCTCCAGCCGTCGTCGAGCAGCAGCACCAGCGGGGCACTGGAGCGCGACACGCCTTCGCTCGGATTCCAGATCGGCCCGGCAGCAGCGAGAATGACGAGGGCCGCGGCGAGCAAACGCAGAAGCGTCAGCCACCACGGCGAGCGCGACGGGGTTTCTTCCTTTGGCGCGATGTCGAACAACAGGCGCGTCGGCGGAAAATCGACACGGCGCGGGCGCGGCGGCATCACCCGCAGCAACCACCACAGCGCCGGTATGCTCAGCAGGCCTGCCAGCAGCCACGGTTCGGCAAATGAGAGCGGAAGCCCCATCATGCGCCGCGCCCCGCTGCCATGACGACGCGGCCCGCGCCGCCTTTGGCGACCATCATGCCACTGTGCAGGTACAGCAAGAGTTCAGCCGCCGAGCGATCGGTGGTGTGGGTCGAGAACAGCCAGCCAAGCTTGTTGGTTTCTTCCCGGATAGCAGCGCGATGCGCTGCAACGCGCGCGGTGTAGTCTTTTGCCCAGGTCTCGGCGCGTCCGGCGGTAATCATCTCGCCACCCTCGGGTTCGACGAATTCGACGCGGCCGGAATAAGGAAATGTCTCCTCGGCGGGGTCAACGACCTGCAGCAGCGTGCCATGCGCGCCGGATGACGAGAGGCCACCAAGCATGGTGCGGATCTCACCGAGCGGCGACCAGAAATCCGATAGCACCACGACTTCCGCCAGCGCCGAAGGCACAAAAGCAGGCGGCAGGCTCGAGCGTGTCATCGTGTCGTGCAGGATCGCCTGCGCCATCTTGTCAACGATGTTGCGGCTTGAGCTTGGATTCATCAGGCCGGGAATGCCGACACGCTCGCCGCCGGACACCAGAAGATCGGCCAGCGCGAAAGTCACCACCAGCGCGCGCTCAAGCTTGCTGTCGCGCGCGGTCTTTGAGGCGAACGCCATCGACTTCGAGCGATCCGGCCACAGCCACACGGTGTGCGCGGCTTCCCATTCCTGCTCGCGGACATAGAGATGATCGTCGCGCGCCGAGCGCCGCCAGTCGACATTCTGAGAGGCTTCGCCGGACACGAAGCGGCGATACTGCCAGAAATTCTCGCCGGTGCCGGCGCGCCGCCGTCCATGCAGGCCGTGGATGACGTTGGCCGAGATACGCCGCGCTTCCAGCACCAGACGCGGCAGTGACGCGGCGAGCGAACGGCTTTCACCATCTGCGCGCCGGATTGCCTCGATCTCCGTCAGTGCGGGTTGCGGCCGTGCTGCCATCAGCCGATCCGTGATTTCAATTGTTTGATGATATCGGTGACTGTGCGGCCTTCGGCGCGGGCGGAGAATGTCAGCGCCATGCGGTGTTTAAGCACGGGTTCGGCCAGGTCGAGCACGTCATCGATCGATGGCGCAAGCCGTCCGTCGAGCAATGCGCGCGCGCGAACCGCAAGCATGAGTGCCTGACTGGCGCGAGGCCCCGGTCCCCATGCGATCGACTTGCCGATCTCGCCACTGTCGTCGCCGGGACGCGCCGATCTCACGAGCGAGAGGATTGCTTCGACCACGGAATCGCCGACCGGCAGACGGCGCACCAGCCGCTGTGCCGTGAGAAGCGTTTCGGCGGTCATTGCTTCTTTGGCGACCGATTGATCCGCGCCGGTGGTGTCGAACAGGATTTTCCGCTCGGCGTCGCGGTCCGGATATTCGACGTCGATCTCCATCAGGAAACGGTCGAGCTGGGCTTCCGGCAGCGGGTAGGTGCCCTCCTGCTCCAGCGGGTTTTGCGTCGCAAGTACGTGGAAGGGCTTCGGCAAATCGTGACGTGCACCGGCGACGGTGATGTGCTGCTCCTGCATCGCCTGCAGCAACGCGGACTGCGTGCGCGGCGATGCGCGGTTGATCTCGTCCGCCATGAGAAGCTGCGCGAACACCGGACCCGCAATGAAGCGGAACGAGCGCTTGCCGCTGACGCTTTCATCCAGCACTTCGGCGCCAAGAATATCGGACGGCATCAGGTCCGGCGTGAATTGCACCCGCTTGGCATCGAGGCCGAGGGTGATGCCGAGCGTCTCGACCAGCTTGGTTTTCGCCAGACCCGGAACGCCGATCAGCAATGCGTGTCCGCCTGACAGGATCGTGACCAGCGCATTGTCGACCACGCGCTCCTGACCGAAGATGACAGTCGACACCGCTTCCCGCGCGGCGCGGATGTTCCCCGCGATCTGCTCGGCCGAGCGCACGATCACGTCTTCCAGTTTCTCGACACCTTCTGCGCCAGCCATGCTCGTCGCTCCTTCAATGGACTTTGCAGTCCGTCTTCCGGTTCCGCGGACCCCAAGGCCCGGATTCTAGACCGCAGGCCTATGCTAAACGCGTGCAAAGGCCATGTATTCTCTTATGTATTCTCGTCTTCAGGCTGTCCCCACATTAGCGGGCGGGGGGCTTGAAACCGATCACGATGTAGCGAGTATTCCCGCCACGCGGTGGAATGGTTTTCAGGCCAGTTTTCATCATCTTTTCGTGCACCATCCGTGCCAAACAGAAGCGTCAACGGTCAGGGCAAACAATGGCGAACCAAGGGCAGAAACAGGAGCCGAATCTGGCCCAGCGTCTGGATGGTCTGACGGAGGCTGCGCGCGGAGCTGCGACAAAAGGTCTGCCGCCGGTTCACCTCTGGAATCCCCCTTTTTGCGGCGATCTCGACATGCGGATCGCGAGCGATGGCACATGGTTCTACCTCGGCACGCCCATCGGGCGGCACGCGCTGGTGAAGCTGTTTTCCACAATTCTCAAGCGCGAGGATGGCAAGTATTTTCTGGTGACGCCGGTCGAGAAGGTGGGCATCCGCGTCGATGATGCGCCCTTCCTCGCGGTCGAGATGGAAAAGGAAGGCGAGGGCGCCGCGCGAAAACTGAATTTCCGCACCAATGTGGACGAATGGGTGCCATGCAACGCCGATCACCGGCTTCGCTTTGAAGCGGCCGCCGACGGGGGGCTGACGCCCTACCTTCACGTGCGTGCGGATTTGTGGGCAAAAGTCACCCGCGCGCTCTATTATGATCTGGTCGAGATGGGCGAAATTCGACAGGTCGATGGTCGCGAAATGTTCGGGGTCATGTCCGGCGGTGAATTTTTCTCGATGGCGGATGCCGCGCAGGCGCGCGATCCTGTCTGACGAAAGAGGACTTGGGTGACGAAAACTGTTTTGATGGACGCTGTACCTCCCGGCATCGCGACCCCGGCTGATATCACGTCCGGCGAATTTTTCCGCAGGGCGCACGAGCGGCTGAATTTCAGTGTGCCGCCGGGGCTGACCGATGCCGCGGTGCTTGCCCCAACCGGCGATTTCGGCACCGATGCGATGCTGCAGATCATCGCGAAGGAGCGCCCGGTGCGTCCCGCGGCGGTTCTCGTTCCGATAGTGGAGCGCGATGTTCCGACGGTGCTGCTGACCAAGCGCGCCGAACACCTTCACGAACATGCGGGACAGGTATCATTTCCAGGCGGCAAGATCGATCCGGGTGACGCGACGCCTCTGGACGCGGCGCTGCGCGAAGCGGACGAGGAGATCGGGCTCAAGCGCGATTTCATCGAATCGATCGGTTACCTTGATGTGTATGCGACCGGTTTCGGCTTTCGGATATTGCCGACGCTGGCGCGTATCCGGCCCGGATTCGATCTCAAGATCAACGCCAACGAAGTCGATGATGTGTTCGAGGTGCCGCTGGCGTTTTTGATGGACCCGGTCAATCACAAGCTCGGCAGCAAGGAATTCCGCGGAATGCAGCGCTCGTTCTACGAGATGCCGTTCGAGCAGCATTACATTTGGGGCGCGACCGCCGGCATGCTCCGCGCGATGTACGAGCGGATTTGCCTTTCATGATCCGCCCTGTCCTGACCGAGATCGGAATCTTTCTCATTCCTTTCGCGGTGTATGCGGCGTTTCTGATCGCAAGCCGCTCGGGCGTCTGGGTCAAGTCGTCGTGGCCCCTGCATATCGTCGGGAAGCTGGCGGTGGCTGCATTCGTGCTTGTCATTGTCAGCCTTATCTTGCTGGCGCATTTTTCCGGCGCTCCTCCGGGATCGACCTACACGCCCGCCCATATGGAAGACGGCAAGCTTGTTCGGGGGACCGAGAAGTGAGCGCCGCCCGTTCGCTGCGCGAGGCCCCATGGTTGAGGTCGAGCGCGACGGCGCGGGTCCTTTCCCTGCTGAATGCCGATGGCGAGGAGGCGCGCGTCGCCGGAGGCGCGGTACGCAATGCACTGCTCGGGCTTCCGGTCGGCGATATCGACATCGCGACCACGGCGCTGCCTGATGAGGTCATCCGCCGCGCCAAGGCCGCTCATATCAAGTCGGTGCCGACCGGTATCGAGCACGGTACGGTGACATTGGTGATCGACGGCCAGCCGTTCGAAGTCACCACGCTTCGCGAAGACATCGAGACTTTCGGACGCAAGGCCAAGGTGGCGTTCGGACGGGACTGGACGCGCGACGCCATGCGCCGCGACTTCACCATGAACGGTCTATTCGCGACCGCCGACGGCGTGGTGCATGACGAGGTCGGCGGGTTGGCGGATATCGATGCACGCCGGGTTCGCTTCATTGGCGATCCCGCACAGCGTATCGCGGAGGATTATCTGCGCATCTTGCGTTTCTTCCGGATTCACGCCGCCTATGGCGAGGGCGCGCCGGACGCTGCCGGATATGAAGCCTGCATTGCCGGACGGGACGGCCTCACGGGCCTGTCCGCCGAACGTATCCGCATGGAAATGCTCAAGCTGATGATCGCGAAGGGCGCCGCCGAGGCGCTGATCGCGATGGACGATGCGGGACTGTTGCTGCGGCTGACGGCGGGCGTTGTGTATCACGGTGCCTTCGCCAACATGCTGGCGGCCGAGCACGCACTTGGCATCGACCCGGACGCAATCCGCCGCCTCGGCGCACTGGCGGTTGCGGTTACCGAAGACGCAAAGCGTCTGTCACTGCGCTGGCGGCTGTCGAATGTCGAAGCAAAACGGCTCGATTCCATGGGGCATCGCTGGTGGCGAATGTTTGGCATGGATGAAGTTATCGCTCAGCGCCGATTGTATCGGCTGGGAGCGCCGCGTTACCGCGACCGGATGATGCTCGCCTGGGCGCGTTCAGGGCGCGATTTCGATGCGCCGCAGTGGCGTGATCTGACGATGCTGCCCGAACGCTGGACGGCTCCGGCGTTTCCGCTCAAGGCGGTGGATTTTATTGCGCGCGGTATTGCAGAGGGACCCGCGCTTGGTCACGTGCTGGCACTGGCGGAAGATGCGTGGCTGGCGCTGCAGTTTCCGCTGGATGACGCGGCGCTGAAAGCCATCGCCGACGACACGGTCGCGCGCTTCACGCGGGACCATCGGCTCTGATGTTACCGCCTCCCGGCCGGAAGCGGGGAGGCGGTATGAACGGCGTCACATTTTCTCAGGCGACTTCGGCTGTTTTCTTTGCAGGATGATCGTCGTCGTCGCGTTCGTCTTCATCCTCTTCGCTATCCTCGTCATCTTCTTCGTCCTCGTCTTCGGACATGTCGATGGTGACAAGTTCCAGAACCGAAGCGGGAAGTTTTTCGCGAAACAGATCGCCTTCTTCGCCGATCCAGATGCACTCAACCATCTCGTCGGTGACGTCGGCAACGGTCAGGGCCTGCCCTCCGGATTTGAGAACAACGACGTCGCCTGCTTTCAATGTCATGATTGGCTCCTTGCTGCTGTGAGGAGCCTGCAGCCTAGTGATGTGTCATGACATGGCGACAAAGAGAGTTTGATCGGATTTACAACACAACGAAAAAGCCCCGGACCATGTCCGGGGCTTTTGAAGTTCAGTGCTGTTTCAGTTTTTAGCGCATCGCGCCGAGGAAGTAGCTGAGGGCGTCGAACTTGTAGTTCAGGCCGACCTTGGCGGTGTGGATCCCCGGCAGCGAGGTCGTGGTCCAGACTTGGGTGCCAGCGTTACCGGCGAGGTTGCCGGTGGTGGTGATGTTGTTGTCGAAGCCGAGATAGAGGTATTCGGCCTTCACGCTCCACTTGTTGTCGAAGGCATATTCCCAGCCGCCACCGATCGCGTAGCCGAGGCGATACTTGTTGTGCATGGTGTCGAGATGGACGCCAGCAGCGCTGCCATCGGATGCGCCGGTTTCGAAGTTAACCAGCGCGGCGCCGCCCTTAACGTAGACCAGCGAGCGATCGAAGGCGTAGCCGAAGCGGGCAGCCCAGACGCTGTAGAGGCCTTCGGCGCGGGTCGTTGCGATCGAAGTCGCACGGCCAGCATACGATGCCGAACCCTTGGTGCCGATATAGCCGGTTTCACCTTCGTAACCGATCACCCAGTTCGGGGCGAACTGCCAGTTGTAACCGCTGGTGTAGCCGCCGATCACGCTTGAATTGTATTTATAGGAGGCCGCAGGGCCTCCGAATTGGGCTACGCCAGCCGCGTTGACCGGAACGGTGGTCGTCGCGTCGTTGGCACCGAACGCACCGCCAACGTAGCCGCCGATGTAACCGCCGGTCCAGGAGAAGACCTGCACCGGAGCTGCCTTGCGATAAATCGGTGCAGCACCGAGATCGGCTGCAGAAGCCGCGCCAGCCAGGCTAACGCCTGCGGCAGCGAGAAGGAGAACAGCAATCTTGCGCATCGGAGCCCCTTAAGAACCGTTGGTGGCGGCACGATTCCGCCACACCTATGATCCTAGCAATACCGGCGAGTGGTTACCGGCTCAATGCGTTCTAGGGGCTTTGGGGATTTCGAACGTCGTTCTTTGGCAAGTGTGCTATCTCGGTGACACGTCAAAAACGCTCCAAAATGCCCTGTTATTGGGCGTTTTGGAGGCTCTTGATCGTGGTCGAGACGGCTAGGGCCACTTCACCTCAGGCGGCATCGACGAGAGGATGGAGTCGACATTACCCCCTGTTTTCAGGCCGAAAATCGTCCCACGGTCGTAAAGCAGGTTGAACTCGACATATCGGCCCCGGCGCACGAGCTGCTCCTGACGGTCCTTGTCGGTCCAGGCATCCTTGAAATTGCGCCGAACCAGCTCGGGGTAAATCCGGGCAAAGGACAGGCCGACATCCCGGGTGAAGGCAAGGTCGGCGTCCCAGTCCCCCGAATCGAGCCAATCATAGAAAATACCGCCGATGCCGCGCGGCTCCTTGCGGTGGGGCAGGTAAAAGTACTCGTCACACCAGTTTTTGAACTTGTCATAGGGCGCGACGGCCGTGTGGGCGTCGCAAGCTCCTTTCATAGCGGCATGGAAGGCGACCGTATCAGGGTCGTCCTGGGTCCGCCGCCGGTCCAGCACCGGGGTGAGGTCCGCGCCGCCGCCGAACCATGCCTTGGTGGTGACCACAAATCGGGTGTTCATGTGGACGGCCGGCACGTTCGGATTGCGCGGATGGATAATCAGCGAAATGCCCGAGGCCCAGAAGCGCGGATCGTCCGCAGCACCCGGAATCTGGGCACGAAATTCAGGCGCAAATTCGCCATGGACGGTCGAGCAGTGCACGCCTGCTTTTTCGAACAAGCGCCCACGCAGCACCGACATCACGCCGCCGCCGCCGGGTTTGCCCGAATGATCGGTGCGATCCCATGGCGTGCGAACGAAACGGCCTGCTTCGCCGGGGTAAAGCTCCGAGGGCGCATCGGCTTCAAGTTTTTCCAGCGCGAGGCAAATGTCGTCCCGCAGGTGTTCGAACCATATGCGAGCTTGTTGCTTGCGCTGTTCGAGCGCGGTGAGGGGCTTTTCCAACTGGTTTCTCCCGTCAGTCTTGAGGGCCGAAATAGGCGCAGCTTTCGCCGCAACTGTCGCGGTGAACGCTGACGCGGACCACACGTCCGGTGTGCTGAACCCGGTCCCAGATGAATCGCGTCAGGTTTTCCAGCGTCGGGGCGCCCAGCGCCTCAATCTTGTTGAGCCATTTGTGGTCGAGCATCTTCTGCACCTCGGCCATCCGCTGTTCGAGAAGGCCAAGGTCCATCACCATTCCAGTCACAGGATCAGGCGTCCCGCGGATGGTGATTTCGGCGCGGAAGGAGTGGCCGTGCACTTCATCGCTGGCTTCACCCAGCGTCGTGCCCGGCAGCGAATGCGCCGCCTCGAAACGGAAGGATTTCGTCAATTCCCACATCAATTTTGTCCGGTCTTGGCTGATTCCAGCCTTATCTAATTCCGAGCGTCTTGTGCGTTTGAACGCTGAGACGCCACTGCGGATGCGCCAAGCAATACGCGATCGCCGCCTGAATGCTTTGCGCTATGTCAGGTCCATCCATCGGCTGCAACGAGAACCGCTCGAATTCCAGTCCTGCGAAATCCTCGGGAGTGTTTTCGGGCTGCGGATAAACCAGTTTCAGTTCGTGCCCCTTGCGGAGCACCAGTTCAGATCCGGCCTTCGGGCTGACGCAAATCCAGTCGAGCCCCGGCGGCGCGGCAATGGTGCCGTTGGTTTCGACAGCGATGGTAAAGCCGCGCGCATGCAGGGCGTCGACGAGGGCAGGGTCGACCTGTAGCAGCGGCTCACCCCCGGTCAGAACGGTGTAGCAGTGTTCCGGTGGCCCTTCCCATTGAGCGGCAATGGCCGAGGCAAGCTCTTCGGCGTTCGCGTAGCGGCCGCCCAGCGTGCCGTCCATCCCGACGAAATCCGTGTCGCAGAACTTGCACACTGCCTCAAGACGATCCTGCTCGCGGCCGGTCCACAGGTTGCAGCCGGCGAACCGGCAGAACACCGCGGCGCGTCCGGCGTGAGCGCCTTCGCCTTGCAATGTAAGGAAAATTTCCTTGACCGCGTAGCTCAACGCGCCGTTCCTCTTGTTTGTCTCAGTGCTTCACCGAGAGCCATGGCGACCGTCATGGCGACGTTCAGGGACCTCATTCCGGCTGCGATCGGGATCAGTAGCCGCTGGTCGGCGGCGTTTACCACGTCATCCGGTACGCCGGCGGATTCCCTGCCGAACAGCAGCAGGTCGTCGCCCCTGTAGATATGATCGAGATACGGCGTTGCCGCCTTTGTCGAAAAAAGAACCAGCCGTCCGCCGGTTTCGGCACGCCAAGTCTCGAAGGCAGTCCAGGAGACGTGCCGGACAATGGTGACCTGGTCGAGGTAGTCCATTCCGGAGCGGCGGAAATGGCGGTCGGACACCGGAAATCCGGCCGGCTCGATGATATGGGCCTCCACGGCGAGGCAGGCGCAGAGGCGCAGAATCGTCCCGGTGTTTTGCGGGATGTCGGGTTGAAAAAGGACGACTCGCATCGGACAGCGGCCTTCGGCCCTGGTGGAAAAGTTGAGGAAAAATCACAGCGGCGGGCACATTTAGTGCGTCGCACTAAATGTGCCGATAGCGGGCTTGCGCTCTCCCGGCAAGGGTGCCAATAGATCGATTCTAGATCGTATGTTCTGCCCGGTTGAGTGGGACAAGTGGTCATTCTGCCACCGCGGGGGGCCGCGGGCACCGGCTTCTCTCCTGGCGCGCCTGCTGCGTCGTTCGGGAGGGGTCCGCCGGTTGCAGTTCGGAAAGGGTTTGCAATCGTGACGTCTTCCTCATCGGCCGCTGCGACACGCCGTGATTTTCTTTATGTAGCGACGGGATCCGTGGCCGCCGTTGGCGCCGCCGCCGTAGCCTGGCCGCTGATCTCCCAGATGAATCCGGACGCCTCGACCATCGCTGCGGGCGCCCCGATTGAAGTCGATCTTTCGCCGATCGCCACCGGACAGGACATCAAGGTGTTCTGGCGCGGCAAGCCGATCTACATCATGAACCGCACCAAGAAGCAGATCGACGAGGCGCGCTCGGTCAACGTGGCGAGCCTGCCCGACCCGCAGACCGACCAGTCGCGCGTCAAGGAAGGCCATGACCAGTGGCTGGTCGTGATCGGCATCTGCACGCATCTTGGCTGTATCCCGATTGCCCATGAAGGCACCTACGATGGCTTCTTCTGCCCGTGCCACGGCTCGCAGTACGACACGTCGGGCCGCATCCGTCAGGGGCCCGCGCCGTCCAACCTGCCGGTGCCGCCGTATTCCTTCGTTTCCGACACCAAAATCAAAATCGGCTGATTTCCTAATCTGACCCGATCGCCTCGCTTCTTCTTTGTCAGGATCGCATCATGAGCGGACCATCGAACTACAACCCGCAAAACCCAGTCTTGAAATGGGTTGAACGGCGTCTCCCGATCGGGGGGCTGATCCACTCGTCCTTCGTCGCTTACCCGACCCCGCGTAACCTCAACTACTGGTGGACGTTCGGCGCGATCCTTTCGATGATGCTCAGTGTGCAGATCATCACCGGCATCATCCTGGCGATGCACTACACCCCGCATGTCGATTTCGCGTTCAAGTCGGTCGAACTGATCGTGCGCGACGTCAACTACGGATGGCTGCTGCGCTACCTGCACTCCAACGGCGCATCGATGTTCTTCATCGCCGTCTACATCCACATGTTCCGCGGTCTTTACTACGGGTCATACAAGGAGCCGCGCGAGGTTCTCTGGATTCTCGGCGTCATTATCTATCTTCTGATGATGGCCACGGGCTTCATGGGCTACGTGCTGCCGTGGGGCCAGATGAGCTTCTGGGGCGCCACCGTCATCACCAACCTGTTCTCCGCCATCCCGTACTTCGGCGAGAGCATTGTGACCCTGCTGTGGGGCGGCTACTCGGTCGGCAACCCGACGCTGAACCGCTTCTTCTCGCTGCATTACCTGCTGCCCTTCGTGATTGCCGGCGTTGTCGTGCTGCACATCTGGGCACTGCATGTCGCCGGGCAGAACAATCCGGCGGGCGTCGAGCCGAAGACCGAAAAGGACGTGGTGCCTTTCACGCCTTACGCAACCGTCAAGGATGCGTTTGGCATGACCGTCTTCCTGCTCTTCTTCTCGTGGTTCCTGTTCTACATTCCGAACTATCTCGGCGATCCGGACAACTACATTCCGGCCAACCCGGCCGTCACGCCGGCGCATATCGTGCCTGAATGGTATTACCTGCCGTTCTACGCGATCCTGCGTTCGATCCCGAACAAACTCGCTGGCGTCATCGCGATGTTCTCGGCGATCATCGTGCTGGCCTTCCTGCCGTGGCTCGACAGCGCGAAGACCCGCTCCTCGAAGTACCGTCCGCTGGCCAAGCAGTTCTTCTGGATCTTCGTGGCGATCTGCCTCGGCCTCGGCTGGCTGGGCGCAAAGCCTGCAGAAGGCATCTATGTCGTCGCTGGCCGCGTCCTGACGTTTGCCTACTTCGCCTACTTCCTGATTGTGCTGCCGATCCTCAGCCGTATTGAAAAGGCGCGTCCGCTGCCGAATTCGATCGCCGAAGACGTGCTGCGCAAGACGGGCAAGACCCCGGTTTCGGCCGTGATCGCGCTCGTTGCCGGTGGCATGCTGCTGATGGGCGGCATGAACAACGCCAAGGCTGCCGACGGCCACGCTCCGACGCCGCCGTCGCTGAAGTGGTCCTTCGCCGGACCTCTTGGCAAGTTCGACCAGGGCCAGCTCCAGCGCGGCCTCAAGGTTTACAAGGAAGTCTGTTCGGCTTGTCACGGCCTGTCGTTCGTGGCCTTCCGCAACCTCGCGGATCCCGGCGGACCGGGCTATTCGCCCGCGCAGGCTGCGGCGTTTGCCGCGGAGTACAAGGTCAAGGACGGTCCGGACGACAAGGGCGAGATGTTCGAGCGCAATGGCCGCCCGGCGGACTATTTCCCGTCGCCATATCCGAACGAGCAGGCCGCTCGTGCATCCAATGGCGGTGCTTTCCCGCCGGACCTGTCGCTGATCGCCAAGGCCCGTGGCTATGAACGTGGCTTCCCGCAGTTCATCTTCGATGCCTTCACCCAGTTCCAGGAGAAGGGCCCGAACTATATCGATGCGCTTCTTCAGGGCTACGAAGACAAGGCTCCCGCTGGCTTCGACCTGCCGGAAGGTTCGTACTACAACAAGTTCTTCCCCGGCCATGCGATCAAGATGCCGAAGCCGATCAGCGATGGTCAGGTGACCTTCGACGATGGCTCGCCGGCGACCGTGCAGCAATACGCCAAGGATGTCTCGGCGTTCCTGATGTGGGCTGCAGAGCCGCATCTCGAAGCCCGCAAGCGCACTGGTCTGCAGGTTATGCTGTTCCTGCTCGTGTTCTCGGGCCTGTTGTATTTCACCAAGAAGAAGGTTTGGGCCGACGCTCACTAACCGCTTCCTGAGATCCAGATAGCGAAAGGCCCCGCTTAGGGGCCTTTTTGCTGTGCGGAAGCTTCGACGCCGCATAACGGGGGAGCAGCGGTCCCATTGATGGCCGTGTCCTGCGGCTCGCGGCGCCGGAAGCCCTCCACTAGCGTCCCGTCGGCCGCTCAACTAACCTCTTGATGAGGGGTTGAGGAACACATGACGGGCGCACCGATCGACGACATTCTGCTGAATATCAATCCGACGGGGCAACTCGTGCTCGGCGCCGTGCTGGCGCTGATTATCTATGGTGTGGCGCTCGACCTGCGCATCGAGGACTTCATCGAAGTTTTCCGCAGACCCGTCGCGCCGCTTGCCGGGCTGCTTGCGCAGCTTGCCGTGTTGCCTGCTGTCACATGGGCAATCACGATGCTTCTCAAGCCACAGCCCAGCATCGCGCTTGGCATGATGGTTGTCGCGGCTTGTCCGGGTGGAAACATTTCCAACTTGATTACCCATATGGCGCGCGGCAATACCGCGCTTTCGATCAGCATGACCGGCGTGTCCAGCCTGCTTGCGATTGTGACAACGCCGCTCAACATTATCTTCTGGGCGGGACTCAATCCCGACACCAACGCGTTGCTGCGGCAGGTGAGCATCGAGCCGCTGTCGTTCCTCGGCTCGACCATGCTCATTCTCGGCATTCCGATGGCGCTTGGCCTTGCGACCGTGCACTACTGGCCGCGCCTCGGGCACATGCTGCGCCGGCCTCTGCAGATCCTGTCGTTTCTGTTTCTGGTGGTGTTCATCGGCGGCGCAATCTTCACCAATGCGCGCTATCTCACCACTTTTGTCGTATCGATCCTGCCGTTTGTCATTTTGCACAACGCCATTGCCATCGCGCTTGGCTGGGGCACCGCAAAGCTGCTGCGTCTGAGTGATTACGATACGCGCGCGATGACCATCGAAGTCAGTATGCACAATTCAGGATTGGGTCTTGCGCTGATCCTCAACCAGTTCGACGGCATTGGCGGCGCGGCGCTGGTCGCCGCCGGGTGGGGCGTCTGGCACCTGATTTCCGGATGGGCGCTTGCCGCGTGGTGGAAGCGGCGCGATCCGCATCCGCAGGGTACCCCACAAACGGATCACGCAACATGAGCGATGCCCATGCAGGACCCTATGCCATGAACGGCGGCGTGCTGGTGACCGGCGCGGCGGGGTTCATCGGCAAGTCGCTGATTGCGGAGCTTGCGCGTCTCAACAAGAACTCGGAGATCGTTGCGCTCGATATGCGCGAAGTCCCCGCCGACGAACGCTTGTCCAATGTCACCTATCTGACCGGCGACGTGCGTGATCCGGCGCTCCGGGACATGTTTCAGGTCCGTCGTCCGCAGACCATTGTGCATCTGGCATCCGTCGTCGCGGTGGGCGGCGATCCGCAACGCGACTGGGAAATCGACGTGCTCGGCACCAAGAACGTGCTGCAAGGCGCACTCGATGCCGGTGTCGAACATCTCATCGTAACGTCCAGCGGCTCCGCCTATGGCTACCATGCCGACAATCCGGTGCCGCTGCACGAAACCGACCCGCTGCGCGGCAATGCGGACTTTCCTTATGCGCGTAACAAGCGCGAGGTCGAGGAAATGCTGATCGAATGGAAAGAGCTTTACCCCGATCTGCAGCAGACCGTGTTCCGTCCCTGTACGGTGCTGGGACCGACCACCAACAATCAGATCACCGCAATCTTTGAGCGGCCGATCGTGATGGGCGTCAGCGGTACGGCCACGCCGTTCTCTCTGATTGCCGACAGCGATGTGGTGGATGCGCTGGTGCAGGCGGTGCGGCAGCCGAAAGCCGGAACATATAATCTCGCCGGCGACGGCACGTTGAGCTTGCGGGAAATCGCCGAGCTCAATCACCGGCCTTATATTTCCATTCCGCCATGGCTTCTGAAGTCCGCGCTATGGTTGCTGCATCTGTTGCGGCTCACGCAGCTTGGGCCGGGCCACGCCAAGTTCATCCAGTACCGGCCAGTGCTCGCTAACGAGAAACTGAAAGCCGAGTTTGGATTCACGCCGCGCTACGATGCGCGCAAGGTGTTCGAGCGTTATCGCGATGGACGGGCGGAGCTGAGAAAATGACGACGCTCGTCATTGGTGCGGGGCCTGCGGGTCTTGCGGCCGTCAAAAGCCTCAAACAGGCCGATCTGCCGGTGAAGTGTGTTGAGAAAAATGCCGACGTCGGCGGCCAGTGGCTTTATGGCGCGGCGCCGAGCGCCGTCTACGCCTCGACGCACCTGATTTCCTCGAAACGCACCACGGCTTACGCGGACTTCCCGATGCCGGAAGACTGGCCGGCCTATCCGAGCCACGAACGGGTGTCGGAGTATTTCAAGTCCTTCGCGAAGCAGTTCGATCTGTATCCGCTGATCCGCTTCAATACAGAAGTCAGCAAGCTTGAACAGCGTGACGGAAGCTGGCGTGCGACGCTGAGTGACGGCACGACCGAAGACTACGAAAGCGTGATCTTCGCCAATGGCCATCTCAGCGATCCGCTCATGCCGAAGATTCCGGGTGAGTTCAGTGGCAGGCTGATGCACGCAAAAGACTACAAGACCGCCGATATTTTCGAAGACAAGCGCGTGCTGGTGGTCGGTATGGGTAATACCGGCTGCGATATCGTGGTCGATGCCATTCATCGCGCCAGGCAGGTGCTTTGGAGTGTGCGCGGCGGCAATCATTTTGTGCCGAAATTTCTAGCGGGCAAGCCTGCGGACGAAGGCAATCACAAGCCGAAGCGCTTCAATATTCCGAAGCGTCTGCGCTCGATGCTGCATGAGCCGATTTTGCGCTTTCTGGTCGGGCCGCCCGAGCGGTTCGGATTGCCGAAGCCCGAGCATCGGCTCTATGACAGGACGCCGATCGTCAATTCTCTGGTGCTGCAGCATCTGGGGCAGGGCGACGTCGCGCTGCGCAAGCCGATCAAGGAATTTCGCGGCGATACGGTTGTCTTCGCCGACGGCAGGGAAGATCAGGTCGATCTGGTGCTGCTGGCGACAGGCTACGAGATCACATTCCCGTTTCTGGAAGACCTGAGCGAGGTGAATTGGCAGCCCGAGAAAGGCGCGCCGCGTCTTTATCTCAACATTTTTCCGTCACGTCCCAACGGGCTTTATGTCGCGGGGCTGCTGGAAGGTGCGGGCGTTGGCTGGCCGGGACGCGCGCTGCAGACCGATCTGATTGCCGCTTATATCAAGGCGCAAAAGGAAAGCGCGGATGTGACAGCCAATTTCCGCGACAAGATTGCTGCGTTCCATGCGCGGCCTGTAACAAAGGGTCGCGGCGAACACGGTATTTTTGTCGATTTCCTGCAATACAAACGTGATCTTCAGAAAGCCATCGCGAGCTTGAGCATTGCTTCGCCCGCAGTATAAAACGCATCCAGCTTTATCGGAGGACACCATGGGCACCAACGTCACTTTCAAGCGTCCGGACGGCAAGGACGCGACGGGCTATCTCGCCAACGCCGCGCGGGGCAATGCGCCGGGCGTTGTCGTCATTCAGGAATGGTGGGGCCTGTCCGAGAACATCATGGGGCTGGTGGATCGCTTTGCGCTCGCGGGCTTCGATGCGCTCGCGCCTGATCTCTATGACGGTGTCGTCGTGCCGTATCATGATGCAGACGCCGCGGGCAAAGAGATGAACTCGCTGAATTTCATCGAGGCGACCGAACAGAACGTGCGCGGTGCCGTGCAGTACCTCAAGCGCAATGGCGCGAAGGTCGGCCTGACGGGTTTCTGCATGGGTGGTGCGGTGACCATCATCGGCGCGGCGAAGATTCCCGAACTGACAGCTGGTGTCGCTTTCTATGGCATTCCGCCGGAACAGGCGGCGAAACCCGCCGACGTCAAGATTCCGTTGCAGGGACATTTCGCCAACAAGGATGACTGGTGCACACCCGCGGCGGTCGATGCCTTCGAAAAGGCGATGAAGGCAGCAGGCAAGGACTTCGAGGCATTCCGCTATGACGCCGATCATGCCTTCGTCAACGAGGAGCGGGCAGCCGTTCATGACCGGCAGGCGGCTGAACTCGCCTGGGGCCGTGCCACCGACTTCTTCAGGAAGCATTTGGGGTGAATGTCACCATCTCCGACCTGCGGCAGCAACCGGCGTTTTTCGACGCGGTTGCTGACCGCATCTGGCGGGCATGGTGGAAGGAGCAGGGCTTTCCGGCGGATTACATCGCCGGTCGTTTGCGTGAAAATATGACCGCGTCACCGATCCCGTTCGCGCTGGTGGCGCACCGGAACAGCGCCTTTATCGGGACGGCTTCGGTGATCGCAGCCGATCTTGAGGAGCGCCCGCAATACTCCCCATGGGTTGCTGCGGTCTGGGTCGATCCGCAATACCGGATGCGGGAGATCGGTTCGGCGTTGGTGGCGCGTGCGGTGGAGGAAGCCTTTGCCCTGAATTTCAGGCGGGTCTATCTCTGCGCGGAAAAGGAGAGGCGGCGGTTCTACGTCCGGCAGGGCTGGAATCCGATCGAGGAGGACGTGGGGGAGCGAAAACTCACGATTTTTGTCAAACAGGCGGGGCCTTGACTTCGTCCCCCGGCAATGGTGTTTTGCCTGCCATGAGCACCCTGTCCAACCCGACCCGTCTTTGGTGGCGCACCTTCTGAAGGTGGCCGGTGCGATTTATGTGAATTTCAATCGTTCGAGGCCGTCATCGCAGAGCGACGGCCTTTTTCGTTTGTCCTGTGTGGCGTTCCTCCAGCAAGTCTCGTAAGAGGACCAGATGAACAGGACCCTTTTTTCCCTTCCCGCCCAGAGCGAATACCGGACGGCCCGTGGCCTCGAGGTCGCCCGTTCTGTCGAGCATTTCACCGGCGGCACCGCGCTGGACCGGCTGATCGACCGGCTGGATAGTCGCCGCGGCGTGGTGCTGTCGTCCGGGACGACGGTGCCCGGCCGCTATGAGAGTTTCGATCTCGGCTTTTCGGACCCGCCGCTGCGGCTGGAATCCACCGGCACGGACTTCTTCATCGAGGCGCTGAACGAGCGCGGCAAGGTGTTGATTGCATTCCTTGCGGCGAATCTGAACGAGCCTTGTGTTGTCATCACTGACAAGAGTGCCACGCGCATTTCCGGTCACATCGTGCGCGGCGATGCGCCGGTGGACGAGGACCAGCGCACCCGGCGCGCTTCGGTCGTCTCGCTGGTGCGCGACATTATCGCGGCCTTCAGTTCGCCGAATGACGGGCTGCTCGGCCTGTTCGGCGCCTTCGCTTACGACCTCGTGTTCCAGTTCGAAGATCTCGTGCAGAAGCGTGCGCGCGAGAAGGATCAGCGCGACATCGTTCTCTACATTCCGGATTCTATTCTGGCCTATGACCGCGCCACCGGGCGCGGCGTGATCCTGAGCTATGAGTTTGCATTCGGCGGCCAGTCGACCAAGGGGTTGAGCCGCGAAACCTCCGAGAGCGTGTACGCCAAAACCCCGCGGCAGGGTTTTGCCGATCACGCGCCGGGCGTCTATCAGCAGACTGTCGAGACTGCGCGGCAGGCCTTTGCGCGCGGTGACCTTTTCGAAGCAGTGCCGGGGCAATTGTTCGCCGAACCGTGCGAGCGCACGCCTGCGGAAGTGTTCCAGCGGCTTTGCAAAATCAACCCGTCGCCCTATGGCGCGCTGATCAATCTCGGCGATGGCGAATTTTTGGTGGCGGCCTCGCCGGAGATGTTCGTGCGCTCCGACGGCAAGCGGATCGAGACCTGTCCGATCTCCGGGACTATCGCGCGCGGTGCCGACGCGATCAGCGACGCCAAGCAGATTCAGGAGCTTTTGAATTCGCAGAAAGACGAGTTCGAACTGAACATGTGCACCGACGTCGATCGCAACGATAAGGCGCGCGTCTGCGAGCCGGGCACGATCAAGGTCCTTGCGCGGCGGCAGATCGAGACCTATTCGAAGCTTTTCCACACCGTCGATCATGTCGAAGGCATGCTGCGGCCGGGCTTCGATGCGCTGGACGGCTTCCTCACCCACGCGTGGGCTGTCACCGTCACCGGCGCGCCGAAGCTGTGGGCGATGCAGTTCGTCGAGGATCACGAGCGCTCGTCACGCCGCTGGTATGCGGGCGCACTCGGATTCCTTGGCTTCGACGGCAGCATCAACACGGGCCTCACCATCCGCACCATCCGCATGAAGGATGGTCTTGCGGAGGTGCGCGTCGGCGCGACCTTGTTGTTCGATTCCGATCCCGTCGCCGAAGAGAAGGAATGCCAGACCAAGGCGGCAGCGCTGTTCCAGGCGTTGCGCGGCGATCCGCCGAAGCCGTTGTCCACCTTCCAGCCCGATGCGTCAGGCTCGGGCAAGCGGGTGCTGCTGATCGATCATGAGGACTCGTTCGTGCACATGCTGGCGGATTATTTCCGTCAGGTCGGCGCGACGGTCAGCGTCACGCGGCACAACCACGCGCTCGATGTTCTGAAAAAGAACGAGTACGATCTGCTCGTTCTCTCGCCTGGTCCCGGCCGTCCGGAAGATTTCGGCGTGTCGAACTTCATCGGCGCCGCGCTGGAGAAGAAGTTGCCGGTGTTCGGCGTTTGCCTTGGCGTGCAGGCCATCGGCGAATACTTCGGCGGCAAGCTTGGGCAACTCTCGACGCCCGCCCATGGCCGCCCTTCGCGCGTTCAGGTGCGCGGCGGCACCTTGATGGGCAACCTCCCCAATGAAGTGGTGATCGGGCGCTATCACTCGCTATATGTCGAGCGCGAGACCATGCCGGACGTGCTGCAAGTCACGGCCAGCACCGAGGATGGCATCGCCATGGCCATCGAACACAAGACTCTTCCTGTGGGTGGCGTGCAGTTTCATCCCGAGTCGCTGATGTCGCTGGAAGGCAATGTAGGCCTGCGGATCGTGGAAAATGCATTCAGGCTCGGTCAGGCGGGCTAAAACAATTGTTATTGCGAGCGAAGCGCAGCAATCTCTTTTTAAAACCGAGTATGGAT
Organism: Afipia sp.; assembly: GCA_017308595.1. Taxonomy (GTDB): domain Bacteria; phylum Pseudomonadota; class Alphaproteobacteria; order Rhizobiales; family Xanthobacteraceae; genus Afipia. Next base: position 75,028 of record JAFKER010000012.1, on the reverse strand, counting down.
TGCTTCGTCGCTCTCGCTCCTCGCAATGACGAGTTCTCTGATTCAGTTGGATTAGAAAGACAATGACTCTCGAAAGCGATTTGAAAGCCACCGTCCGCGCCATTCACGACTATCCGAAGCCCGGCATCGTGTTTCGCGACATCACGACATTGCTCGGCAATGCGTGGGCGTTTCGCCGCGCCGTCGATGAGCTCGTACAGCCATGGGCCGGCTCCAAGATCGACAAGGTCGCGGGGATGGAAGCGCGCGGCTTCATCCTCGGTGGCGCGGTGGCGCATCAGGTCTCGGCGGGCTTCGTACCGATCCGCAAGAAGGGCAAGCTGCCGCACGCCACAGTGCGGATCGCCTATTCGCTGGAATACGGCATCGATGAAATGGAAATGCATGTCGACGCGATCAAACCCGGCGAGCGGGTGATCCTGATCGATGACCTGATCGCGACCGGTGGCACGGCGGAAGGTGCGGTCAAGCTGCTGCGCCAGATCGGCGCGGAGGTTGTCGCTGCGTGTTTCGTGATCGACCTGCCAGAACTTGGCGGCGCGGCGAAGCTGCGCGCCATGAATGTGCCGGTGCGGACGCTGATGACCTTCGACGGGCACTGAATATCGAACACCACGCGATCTGATCGCAGAGTTGTTTCGGGAGAATCGCCATGGATCTTCAACTCACCGGAAAGATCGCGGTGGTCACAGGCGGCACGCGCGGTATCGGCAAGGCGATTGCGCGGTCGCTTGCAGGCGAAGGCATGGATGTGGCCATCATCGGTCGCGATCTCGAAGCCGCCAAGGCAACCGCATCGGAGATCGCAGGCGAAACCAGCTGCACAATCCGCGCCTATTCCGCTGACACCGGCAAAGACGATGCGGTTCGCGCGGCAGTTGCCGCAATCCACAAGGACTTCGGTCGGATCGACGTGCTGGTGAACAGCGCAGCACAACCGAGCGGGCAGGCGAAGCCGCCGTCGCTGAGCGAGATCACCGACGAGATGTTCTGGAGCGACGTCAACGTCAAGGTCATGGGCTATCTGCGCATGGCGCGCGAGGTCGCACCACTGATGAAGCAGCAGGGTTGGGGCCGCATCATCAATATCAGCGGATTGGGCGCGCGGCAGACCGGCGTGACCATCGGCAGCATCCGTAATGTCGGCGTCGCGGCGCTGACGAAAAATCTTGCCGACGAACTCGGCCCGAGCGGCATCAATGTGACCTGTGTTCACCCCGGCTTGACCCGGACCGAGAAAACACCGGGCGTGATCGCGTGGCGCGCGGGCGTGACGAAGAAAACGGAAGCCGAGGTCGAGAAGGCGATGAACGATCTCAACACCATCCGCCGTCTGGTGACGGCTGAAGAGATTGGCCACATCGTTGCATTCCTGGCCTCGCCGAAGTCCATCGCTATCAACGGCGATGCGATCGCGGCAGGCGGCGGCGCGCCGGGCAGCATCTACTACTGATTTATCCCAGCTTGTGCAGGATCAGGTTCAGCTCCAGCTCGCGAAAGCGGGTGTAGTTGTTGCGCACCCATTGATGCAGCTCTGACGACTGATCCTTGTTGGTGCGCAGGTAATGCGTGAACGAGAAGTTCAGCCGCCCGATGATCGATTTGAGAAACGCAGGCAATGCCGCGATCCTGAACGGGCGTACGCGGCCAAATCCCTGTGGCAGCGGCCCCCACAGCACATGCTCGTTCTCGACCGGCACCAGTGCCGCGTTGGGAAACGTCTCGCGCAGCATCGCCCACGCCACGCTGGAGGAGCGGTCGCGGTCGGGGATGAACAGCACAATCGGATCGACCCCGCGCCGGTCGGCTTCCTTCATCAAGCCGATTTCGGCGATGATCTTGAAAAAGTCGTCGAAGGCATGGAAGCCGAGATCGACCACCTTCGGCACGCCGTCATTGACGATCAGGCGATCCATCAGTGCCATCTGGCCGAAGGTGTCGCTGATCAGCGCGGTTTCGGTGACAGCGGGAAGATAGTTCAGCAGCGATGGCTCGCGCAGATTGAGGTCGAATGCGATGACCGCACCGCGCTGAAGCAGAAGGAATTCCGTTAGAGCGCGCGCAATGAGCGTCTTGCCCACCGCGGGGCGGGGCGAGCAGACGATATAAACAGGCGTGCGGCGCATCGGCGCGATGTCCGTTGAAGTCGAAAGGCGAGTCTCAGAGCCGGATCACACCAGCCTCAGATCTCGCTGGTCGGCGCGCGAGGAGTGGCCTTGCTATCCTTCGAGCCGACGATTTCCGTCAGCTTGATGCGGTCGAACTCGCCCCAGACATTGCCCAGCCAGTGGCGGACATAGCCACGCAGCACGAACGAGTAGTTCGCGGCCTCGTCCTTGGTGCCCTTGTTGGCGACGAACTTGAGAAACGGCACCGAGGCGACTTCGACCTGCTCGTAAGCCATTTCGTTCAGCTTCGGAATCGTGATCTCGGTCGCATTCTTGATGCGATGGAAATACGAGTTGTAGGTCGCCTGATCCCATTCGAAGAAGCTGGTGTTGTTGATGAAGTTCTTCACCAGGAAGTACTTTGCGCCGTCCATGAAGTTCGCGGTTTCAGCGATCTCGTCCAGCGAGGCGATCGACGGGCCGAGAATGTGGAACACGGCGAAGGTAATCTGGCCGGATTTGGCTGCATCGAGAAAGCCGATATCGCGCAGCGAGGCCAGCGTCGGCGACAGCAGTCCTGCGCGGACGTCGATGACGGTGACGGTGTTGCCGGACGAATTCAGCGTGTCGAAGATTTTCATCTGATCGGACGTCGATGTGACGTCGACGATCTCGGTGATGTCGGGATGGAAGCGCTTCAGCGTGCCGCGCGGCGCTTCGGTGTCGAAGGCGCGGGTCGGAATGTTGTTTGCGCTGAAATAGTCGAGGACGGTGCGCGAAACGGTGGTCTTGCCGACCCCACCCTTGTCCGCACCCACTACGATCACTGCCGGTTTCGCCATAAGACCTCTTTACGCGCCAAACACGTCCGCCTGACGACGGTGGTTTAGCCTGCTTTCCGCCGGACCATGGCAGAATCGAGGGATAATTCAATTCTTGACCGGACAGTTCGGCTGAATAACCAACGGCTTCTTAACGCCCGGGATTACCGGCGGCCCCATGGGCCAGAAATCGGGCCTGCCGGCGATGGTGCAGGCTGAGGGGAACTGCCCCACGGCCCGTTGCGGGACGCCTCCGGCAGCCTCTCAGGGCCCGAATTCGTCCGGGAGGTGCCGGGATCGCCGTCCTCCGCCCCGCCGCCGGGCAGCGGCATCGGGCCGGGATCATGCCCGCCGGCATATTTGACCAGGGCCTGGACCCGCGAATCGATGGAGGGATGAGTCGCGAACAGGTCGGCAAAGCCCTCGCGCGGGTTGTCGATGCACATTTCCATGACAGCGGACGTAGCTCCGGGCAGCTCGCCCCGGCCCTCGATCTTGCGCAGCGCCGAGATCATCGCATCCGGGTCCTTGGTCAGTTCAACCGAACCGGCATCCGCCAGAAGTTCGCGTGAGCGCGACAGGGCAAACCGAACCACCAGCGACAGGCCCCAGGCAAGGCCGATCAATGCGATCGCCAACAGGACGATGGCGAAGGCGCCGCCGCCCTTCTTATCGCCGTCAGACGATGACGAAGACCGTCCGCCGGTAAATCGCATTCCCGAATTGAAGAAAATTCGGAAGAACAGTTCTGCGAAAAATCCGACGACACCCGCGATAACCACCGCGATCACCAGCAGTTGTACGTCGCCGTTGCGGATATGGGTCAGCTCATGCCCGAGCACGGCCTCCATCTCACGGTCGTTGAGCGCCTTCATCAGTCCGGTTGTGACGCTGATCGCATACTGCTTGCGGTTCAGACCGGTGGCGAAGGCATTGAGCGCGGGGCTGTCCACGATCTTGAGCTTCGGCATCGGAATGCCGCGCGAGATGCAAAGATTTTCGAGCAGGTTGTAGAGCCGTGGTTGTTCCTGTCGCGTCACGTCATGGCCGCCGGTCACAGCGTCGATGATGTTCTGGTGAAAGAAGTACGCGATCACGATCCATGCGGCAGCGCCGATGGTGGCGAACGGAAACGCCTTGATGAGATCGCGCCCCGCCAGCGTGAGATAGGCGTCGAACGGCCGGTCGCTGTTGAGCGCGACTTCGGCCAGCAGCGCACCGGCAAAAATCATCACATAGACGAGCAGGAACAGGCCGCCGAGCAACAGCATCGAACGGACCTTGTTCGATGCGATATGCGTATAGAGACCGTATGCGGCCATGACGCTGCCCGTGCTAACCCGGATTGAGACGCTTAGAACTTCACCGACGGCGCCTGTTCAAGCTGACCGCGCTGTTCGCCAAGGTCGAAGAAATCCTTCTTCGTGAAACCGAGCGCGCCGGCGAAGAGAGCAGCCGGAAGCTGCTGGATGCCGGTGTTGTATTCCTGAACCGCGTTGTTGAAGAAGCGGCGGCTGGCGGCGATCTTGTTTTCGATGTCCGACAGCTCGGTTTGCAACTGCTGGAAATTCGCGTTGGCCTTGAGGTCCGGATAGGCCTCCGACAGCGCAATCAGGCGGCCGAGCGCCGCGGTAAGCTGGCCTTCGGAGGCGGACACCTGCGCCGGGCCTTGTGCCGACATGGCGGCGTTACGCGCCTTGATAACATCCTCCAGCGTGCCGCGTTCGTGCGTGGCGTAGCCTTTGACGGTTTCGACAAGGTTCGGGATCAGGTCGTGGCGCTGCTTGAGCTGCACATCGATGTCGGCGAAAGCCTGCGACACCCGCTGCGCCAGCGCGACGAGGCGGTTATAGGCGCCGAACACGAACAGGGCGATGACGACGATGACACCGAGTAAAATCCAGCCGGACGACATGAGGGAAAACTCCTTGAGGACGACGAATGGCGCGCACCCTAGACCAAAAACCGCCCATGCGGCAGGGGCCGCCCGGAGCGCCGGTTCTCTTTGGTCGCCGCTTTGGAGAGATGGTTCAAGGCTACCAACAAGAAAACTCCCTCTTCCGGCGGGAAGAGGGAGTTGTTTTTCAAGGATATGACGTTCTGGAAGCTTATGGCTTCGCGATATGCCAGGCACCGTTCAGGAAGCCGTCGCCGGTGGTGTCACCGGGCTTTGTGTCCTTCGCGAAGGTGTAGAGCGGCTTGCCCTTGAGCGCCCACATCTTGCTGCCGTCGTCGCGGGTCACGATGGTCCAGTCGCCGGACGCCTTGGCATCGGCGGCGGCCATCAGCGGCGGCCAGTTGGTGGCGCAGGGGCCGTTGCAGGCCGACTTGCCCCCGGCATCCTTGTCAAATGTGTAGAGCGTCATACCCTTGGCATCGACATAGGCTTTGCCCTTCGGTGTATCGGCGACCTTTGCCGCCTGTGCAAAAGCAGCGGATGAAGCGAGCATGAGTGAGACAGCCGCCATCGCGGCGAATGTTTTGGACATCGCGGGTGTACTCCTGATGAAATGTTTGCGTCGGACGCGAACGCGTCACCTTCACAAACGCCATCAGGAGAGAATTATTCCGGGGCGCCGTCGTTCCCGGAAAAAATCGCGTCGCCCCAGTTCCATTTCTTGGCGCGTTTGTAGGCGGCTTTGTCGCGATGCGGGACAATCGCTGCTTTTATTCCATCCTGCGTACAGATTTTCGCGGTTACGGCGATTTTCGTGACAAGGGGCTGTGCCAGCACGCGCGCAGGACGCTCTGCAGGCAGCGCGCGCGAGAGGATGACGTAGCTGAATTTCTCATCCTCATAGGGAAGGTCCGCCGCTTTAAGGTGTTTATGCGCACGCGATCGCTGCAGCCGTTGCGTGAAATGACACCAGTCCGGTGCGATCAGTGGACATGCTCCGTCGTGCGGGCAGGGTGCAATGACATATGCGCCTTGTCCGATCAGCCGGTCGCGCAATGCGATGATATGAGAATAGCCCGCGGGCGTGCCGGGCTCGACCACCAGCAGTATGTTGCGTGTCTTCGCCCACAAGGCGTCAGCGAATGCTGCGCGCTCGCTCTCGCTCAGTTCGTTGATGACGTAACTGGCAACGACGAGGTCGGCCTCGGTTGCATCCGCCAGCGCCTTGCGCGCGTCGCCGGCGTCGTATCGGAGCGTTTCAAGCCGCGGCTGTGATGTGACGAGATCGGTTGCGAGATCGCGCAGCGCTGTGTTCGCGTCCAGCAGCGTGAACGTTTCGAGGGAAGTGAAAGCCTCGCTTGCTGCCCATGTCGCTGTTCCTGGTCCTGCGCCGATATCGAGCAGGCTTAGCGGCGCGAAATCCGGATCGATCTTCATCAGCGCATTCAGGCTTGCCGCAACGGCGGCATAGGTGCCGGGCATCCGCGCCAGCGCATAGGCGAGTGCGTCTGCTCTGGTCTTGATCCGGCTTGAGCTTCCGCCGCTGCGATAGGTCTGCGAGATCGCGTCTGCCCGCTGCGCGGCATCAGCGCGCGACAAGCCCTCGGCCTTGCGGGCGAGAGCTGCCTGTAATTCAGCGGGAAGGTTCGGGGAGATCATGGCGGGGGCTTTTCCACCTGGCTTGCCGTCATCCTGAGGTGCGAGCTCTTGCGAGCCTCCAAAGGTGACGGCGTCGCACACTGCACGCATCCTTTGAGGCTCGCCGCAAGTGCGGCTCGCACCTCAGGATGACGCTACTCCCCCTCAAGGGAAGGGTAGAGATCACGCCACGTTCTGGTCGAGAACCTTCATTGCGCCGTCGAGGTCAACCGACACGAGCTGCGATACGCCACGTTCCGCCATGGTGACACCGAACAAACGGTTCATGCGTGCCATGGTGATCGGGTTGTGGGTGATGATGATGAAACGCGTCTCTGTGGACGAGGTCATCTCATGCAGCAGGTTGCAGAACCGCTCGACGTTGTGATCGTCCAGCGGTGCGTCGACTTCGTCCAGCACGCAGATCGGTGACGGGTTGGTGAGGAACACCGCGAAGATCAGCGCCAGCGCCGTCAGCGCCTGCTCACCGCCCGAGAGCAGCGAGAGTGTCTGCGGCTTCTTGCCGGGCGGCTTGGCGATGATTTCGAGACCGGCTTCCAGCGGATCGTCGCTCTCGATCAGGGTCAGTTCGGCCTGACCGCCGCCGAACAGTTCGGTGAACAGCCGCTTGAAGTGGGCGTTGACCGTCTCGAACGATGTCAGGAGGCGTTCGCGTGCTTCCTTGTTCAGGCTCTGGATACCGGTACGCAGCTTCTTGATCGCCTCGACCAGATCGTCGCGCTCGGTGGTCAGGCCCGTATGCTGGGTTTCGACCTCGCGGAGTTCTTCCTCGGCGCGCAGGTTGACCGCGCCCAAGCGCTCGCGGTCGCGGCGCAGCTTTTCCAGGTCGGCCTCGATGTCGGTGACTGCTGGAAGCTCGCTCTCCGGTGTGATCTCCGCGAGGGCTGCAACCCCATGCGGCTCGACTTCAAGCATGTCGCGGATTTCGCGTTCGATGTCGTCGAGACGGCGGCGGGTGCCTTCCATCCGTTCTTCCGAACGGGCGCAGGCTTCGCGCGAGGCGGACAGCGCGTCCAGCGTAGCACGGGCCACGCGGTCGGTTTCCGCCATCGCGGCTTCCGCCGTCGCCAGTGCGTCGGCGGCCATGCGGCGGTCGGATTCGGCGTGCTCGATCTCGCTGATCAGCGCGCTGCGCTTCTCGGCGAAAACTTCCGGCGCGTTTTCAAGTTCGGTGCGCTCGGTCGTGACTTCGACAATGCGGGTCTCGACTGTCGATATCTGCGAGGCGGCATTGTCCTTGCGGCGAACCCATTCGGTACGCTCTGCAATGATGGCCTGCACGCGGCGATCGGCGAGTTCGGCTTCGCGGGCGAGCGCCTGCGCCTCGGCGCGCACCTGCGCGGCCAATTGGCGATGGCCGTCCATATCGGCGCGCACGGTAGCGAGCTTTTCCTCATTCTCGGCGCTCGAAGGCAGATCGCCGAGCGCCGCGACGGCGGCTTCATGCGCGCCGGTGGCCTCGGTGCGGTCTTCGGTCAGGCGGGTGCGGCGCTCGTCGAGGGCGGAGCGGCGCGAGGCGTGACGGTTGATTTCGCGCTCGGCGTTCGCGTGTTGCTCGCGAGCCGCGTTGGCTTCGCGCTGGGCGGTGCGGACCGCTTCGCGTGCGGCGCTTTCAGCCGCGGACGCGGCCTTCAGTTCGGTTTCGGCGTTTTCCAGCGCCTGACGCTTGGCGACGGCATCGGCGCGCGCCTGTTCGATCTCGGCTTCGATGTCGACAAGGCGGGCGCGCTCGGCGAGACGGCGCGCAGCGCCGGTTGGTGCGTGGGCTGCGGCGACAAAGCCGTCCCAGCGCCACAGGTCGCCTTCGCGCGAGACCAGCCGCTGGCCGGTCTTGAGCTGCGACATGAGTTGCGCGCCGCGTTCGCGGGTGACGACGCCGATCTGCGCCAGACGGCGCGACAGTTCCGGTGGCGCGGTAACATGCGCAGCGAGCGATTCAACGCCCGAGGGCAGGGACGGATCGCCGCTGACCGGGCCGACGCTGGCCCAGCGCAGCGGTGCGGACGGATCGACAGGTGCATCGAGATCGTCGCCGAGCGCGGCGCCGAGCGCCTTTTCAAAACCCTTGCCGACATTGACGCCGTCGATGATCGGCGGCCACAGGTTCTTGGTTTCGCCGTTGACGATCTTCGAGATCGTCTTGGCTTCAGTCTCCAGACGCTGCACGCGCTTTTCGGCATCGGCCAGCGGCGCGCGCGAGGCTTCAAGGGCCGCGCGTGCAGTGACATGTGCCGCTTCATTCGCCTGTGTCGTTGCTTCGGCGATCAGCACGGCCTCGGCGGCGGATTCCATCGCAGCGACCAACGTATCGAGATCGCCAAAACCGCCAGTTTCCGCGGCCAGCTTTTCAACTTCGCCTTCGACGGTAGCGATGTCCTGATCGAGCCGCGCGAGGCGATCGCGATGAGTGCGGACGTTGGATTCAATTTGAGTGCGCCGCGCGGTGAGGTCGGCGAGCGCGGTGGTTAGTTCGGAGAAGGTGCGCTCGGCGGCAGCCAGCGTGGCCTCGGCCTCCGCGACGCGCTCGTCGGCGCCGGAACGGGTGTCGACGCGCGAGCGGATTTCTTCCTTGAGAATGCTGTCCTCGGATTCAAGACGTTCCAGTGCAACATCGGCATCGGAAAGCTGGCGCTGTTCACGCTCGATATCGGCGGCGAACTGCGTGAGGCGGCGGTCGAGTTCGACGACACGCTCCTTCGCGCGCGCCTCCTCGCGGTCGAGCATTTCGCGGGCATTGGTCAGGCGCTGAAGACCTGCGGCGGCGCGGGCTTCGCTGTCGCGCAGGCCCGGCAGTTCGGAGGCGCGGATCGCCTGGATGCGTGCGGCTTCCGCCTGCTGCTGAACACGCTCGGCCTGTTCGCGGACATTCAGGTCGTGAGTCTGGCCTGCGTCATTGACGTCGGCATGGGCCTGCAGCCAGCGCAGATGGAACAGCAGCGCTTCGGCCTTGCGGACCTTGGCAGCGACTTCGCGGTAACGGATCGCCTGACGTGCCTGCTTTTTCAGACCGTCGATCTGGCCGGCAAGCTGGCCGATCACGTCCTCGACGCGGGTGAGGTTGGTTTCGGCGGCCTTGAGGCGCAGTTCGGCTTCGTGACGGCGCGCATGAAGACCGGCAACGCCGGCAGCATCTTCCAGCACGCGGCGGCGCTGCTCAGGCTTGGCCTGGATGATTTCACCGATCTTGCCCTGGTGAACGAGGGCGGGCGAGCGCGCGCCCGTGGCGGCGTCGGCGAACAGGATCTGCACGTCACGCGCGCGCACATCCTTGCCGTTGATGCGATAGACCGAGCCGGCTTCGCGCTCGATGCGGCGCGAGATTTCCAGCATATCCTGATCGTTGACGGCGGCCGGCGCCGAGCGATCGGAGTTATCGATGGTCATTGCCACTTCGGCATGATTGCGCGCCGGACGGTTGCCCGAGCCTGCGAAGATCACGGCGTCCATGTCGGCGGCGCGGAGCGACTTGTACGAGGTTTCGCCCATCGCCCAGCGCAGCGCTTCAACGAGGTTCGACTTGCCGCAACCGTTGGGACCGACAACGCCGGTCAGGCCCGGCTCGATCAGAAAATCGGTCGGTTCAACGAAGGACTTGAAGCCGTGAAGGCGAAGACGCGTGAGTTTCATGCAATCGACACTCTGTTGGCCGGGGAATTCTCGAAGTCGGAATTATCCAGCCGGGGCAAGGTCATAGCAGGCCTGTGCCAGTATAACTGAGTCGCGGAATGCGCCTCGGACTGTCCGCACAATGGCGAGGCCGGCTGCGCAGGGCAACCGGCCCGGAGGGCTTTTCCCAAGGGATTTAGGAGCGAATTGGGCAAAATTCCCGGGGATTTCCAAGGAATCTCAGGATGTTTGCCGGGTTCCCCGATCGCGGGCGGTGAGAACTCAGCTCTTGAGCAGGGGCTTGATCAGCTTTTCGAAGGCGTCGAAGGAGGTCTCGCCCTTCACAGGTGTTCCGTTGACGAAGAAGAACGGCGTCGAGTTGACCTTGAGCTTGGTGTAGGCGTGTTCGCGCACGTCCAGGATGCCCTTCTGGATCTTCGGATCGCCCTGCACGCAATCCTTTATCATCTGCTCGCTGAAACCGGCCTGCTTGCCGACGCGATTGATGGTGCCGAGCGCATCCGAGGCGAGATCGTTCTGCTGCTTGAACAGGATGTCCACGATGGCGAAATACTTCTGAGCGTCGTCCTTGGCCACGCAGCGCGCCAGCGCGGAGGCGGCGAGGGCGACCTGATCCAGCGGAAATTCGCGGAAGATGAAGCGCACCTTGCCGGTGTCGATGTAGTTGGTCTTGATCTGCGGGAACACGTCCTTGGTGAACGCCGCGCAATGCGGGCAGGTCATCGAGGCGTATTCGATAATGGTGACGGGCGCGTCCTTCGAGCCGAGCGCCATATCGCCGAGTTCACCGGCCTGGGCGATTTCCGAAGCGGTCTGTGCGCTGGCCTCGCTGACCAGCTGCCAGGGCGAGAGACCGAGGGCCGCTGCAACGGCGGTCAGGGACAGGGTGGCGGTGAAGGTGCGGCGCGTGATGTTCAACGGTCTGCTCCGGGAAAGTCGTGCGATCGGCGCTGTCACGCCTGCTGGGGAACGCGAAACCGGTTCCCGCTTTTCGGGGATCATGCCGTAGCTTGAAACAACAGGTGTGGCAATGCCGGGCCGCAGCCGCGCCCCGTCGCGGACGGGTCAATTTCGCTTGATCGATGCGCCGAGCCGCGCCAGCGCCGCGCGTAAGTCGGCGTCGTCCACGGTGCCGAGCGACGCTTCGGCCTTCGCGAGCGCCGCGGCGTCGGGCGCTTTTCTTCGCTGCCGCACAGGTCTGCGCGACAGCGGCGCCTGGCGAAGCGCGATCCGCCCGACAGCTTGCCAGCCGAAGAAGCGGTTGACCCGCTCCAGAATGACATCCGAGGTGTGCTGGATTTCCAGCGCCATCGGCCCTTCCACCCGCAGCACCAACGTGGCCGGCTCGGGCTGCTGGTTCTCGACCGGGCGCGGCCACTGGATTTTCAACGGTTCCGAATGGGCCGCGACGTGCGCGCCGACGATATCGGCCCACCGCGTCACCAGTTCACGCGAGGCAAAGCCCTGCTTGGCGAAGGCGTCATTGATCGCTTTGCCGAGCAATGCGGATAACGGCTTCGCAGTGAGAGGACCGGGCTTGTTCATGGGCGGCTGTCGTCGGTACATATGGCGTTATGACCTTATCAGGCGCTGCCGCGCGGCGAAAGAAATCTCCGGAAGCGCATGAGACCGATCGCCCGGCGCTGCTGCTCGCCTGGTACGACCGCCATCGGCGGCAATTGCCGTGGCGCGCGCCGCCGGGCCAGACCAGCGATCCCTATCGCGTATGGTTGTCGGAAATCATGTTGCAGCAGACCACGGTGAAAGCCGTCGGTCCTTATTTCGAGAAGTTCACCGCGCGCTGGCCGACGGTGGCCGCGCTGGGTGCGGCGTCGCTGGATGATGTGCTGCGGATGTGGGCCGGGCTCGGCTACTATTCGCGCGCACGCAATCTTTACGCCTGCGCGGTCACGGTGCTGCGCGAGCATGGCGGCGTATTTCCCGATACCGAGGAAGGCTTGCGCATGCTGCCCGGCGTCGGGCCGTATACAGCAGCGGCGATTGCCGCGATCGCGTTCGACCGACAGACCATGCCGGTGGACGGCAACATCGAACGCGTGGTGTCGCGGTTGTTCGCGGTGGAAGAGCCGCTGCCGAAATCAAAGCCGCGGATTCAGGAACTTGCAGCGGCCCTGCTCTGGACATCGCGTGCGGGCGACAGCGCGCAGGCGCTGATGGATCTCGGCGCCACGATCTGCACGCCGAAGAAGCCTGCCTGCGTATTGTGCCCGCTCAATGACAACTGCGCGGCGCGCAAGCGCGGCGATCAGGAGACATTCCCGCGCAAGGCTCCGAAGAAGACCGGCGCGCTTCGGCGCGGCGCGGCTTTTGTGGTGACGCGCGGCGATGAATTGCTGGTGCGTACGCGTCCGGAAAAAGGATTGCTCGGCGGCATGACCGAGGTGCCGACGTCCGACTGGCTCGCCGGTCATGACGACAAGGATGCGCGCATCCAGGCTCCTGCGCTCAAGGTTTCGCGCTGGCATCGCAAGACGGGCGTCGTGACTCATGTGTTCACGCATTTCCCGCTCGAGCTTGTGGTTTATGTCACCAGCGTTCCTGCGCGCACACGCGCGCCGCAGGACATGCGCTGGGTGCCGATTGCGACGCTCAAGGATGAGGCGTTGCCGAATGTGATGCGCAAGGTGATTGCGCATGGATTGAGCAAAAACAGCTCTCTTCCGAGTTGATAATTGTCATTATTATCCGCTAGCCTGCCATCTAGTCCTGCAAGTTTATTGCTCGTTCGAAAAGCCAACAGGAGCGCGACGATGCGAAAATCTTTGCTTAAATTTTTCCTTTGTCTGTCTGTTTTTCTCAGCGCCCCCGCAGCGATGGCCGCGCCGGCCGATGACGCGGCGGCGGTTCTCACCAAATGGGAAAAGAATTTCAATTCGGGGGACGTGGACGCTACCGTCGGATTGTACGCGCCTGGCGCAACGGTCTTCGGAACGCTCAGTCCGGCTCTGACATCCGGGACAGAGGGACTCAAAAGCTATTTCGCGGCCGGTGCGAAAAATAAAACGCAGGTGAAGGTGGTGGGCAGCCCGACCGCAACCAAGGTTTCAGATTCCGTGGTTGTTTTATCCGGGATTTACGAGTTTTCGGGCACCCGCGCGGATGGCCAGAGTTTCACGGCACCTGCGCGTTACACTTTTGTCATTGCCAATGTCGATGGGCAGTGGCGCATCATGCATCAGCATTCTTCGCCGCAACCCAGGCCGCCGCAATAGCGGCGCTCGATAGCATGTCCCTTACGCGGCTGAGCGCGGCACGATCGGCGGCTTGGCGTTGAGCGCTTCGACCTGGAAGCCCGCGACGCGCTTGTAGGTGTTGGCGACGTCTTCGAGTTCCTGCTGCGTCATCACCTCGGTGACGACATTGAAGCCGTTCGGCGCGCGCTCTTCGACCAGCTGCATCACCTGCTCGGGGCCGTTGCGGCGGTTGAGCTTGACCAGTTCAGTGGTGGCCGGGCGGCGCTCGGCTTCATAGGCCTGCAGGGCCGCGGTCGTTTGGCCGTGGTTGATGATCTCGCGCGTGAGCACCCGAGCATCGAGAATGGCCTGCGAGGCACCGTTAGAGCCGATCGGATACATCGGATGCGCGGCATCGCCGAGCAGCGTGACATTGCCGAAGGTCCAGCGGTCGATGGGATCGCGGTCGACCAGCGGATATTCGTAGGCCTGCGAGGCCGTGCGGATCAGGCCCGGCACGTCGAGCCAGTCGAAATGCCAGTCCTCGAACCAGGGCAGGAATTCTTCGAGGTTGGCCGCGCGGTTGTAGTCCTCGCGCCGCCACTGATGCTCCGGCGGGAAGTAACGCTCGGCGATCCAGTTGATGCGGCGCTTGCCGTTCGGCAATTCCCCGGAGATTGGGTAGCAGACGAACTTCAGGCTTTCATGGCCCGCCATGATCATGGTGCGGCCCGACAGGAAGGCCTCGGTTTCCGTGATGCCGCGCCAGAGGATGCGGCCGTTCCAGATCGGCGCGCCTTCTTCAGGATAGAGCTTTGCGCGCACGGCGGAATGAATGCCATCGGCGGCAATCAGCAGCGAGCCTTCATACGTTCCGGCGTGCTGTCCAGTCGCCTTGTCGATGAAGCGGGCGGAGACGCCTGTCGGCGTCGAGGCGAAGCTTGCCAAATGATGGTTGTTGAGCACTGCGTCGCGGCCAAGGCGCTCGATGACGGCATCGAGCAGGAGATGGTGCAGCACGCCGCGATGGATCGAGACCTGCGGCCACTTGTAACCGGCATCCAGTCCGCGTGGCTCGCTCCAGATCGGTTTGCCCCGTTTTGAGAAGTAGGCGAGCTCCTTGGTCCGGACACCGGCGGTATCGAGCTTGTCGAGCAGGCCAAGCTCGGTCAGTTCGCGCACCGCATGGGGCAGCACATTGATGCCGACGCCCAGCGGCTTGAGTTCCGGCACGCTTTCGAACACACGGCAGGGAATGCCGACCTGATGGAGACTGAGTGCGAGGGTGAGCCCGCCGATTCCGCCGCCTGCGATGAGAATGGTCATGATGGACGCTCCCGATTTTTGAGAGTGTCATCGCACGAAGGAGGGGATGGGGGCAATTGCGAAGAAGGGACGGCGGATCAGCCCGCCGCCATCTCGCTGCGGATTTCGGCGCGCAGTTCGTCGATCAGGCGCAGGCCCTTCTTGGTCTCGACATGCCAGAACGACCAGCCGTTGCAGGCTTCGGCACCCTGGGCCAGCGCGCCCATGCGATGGATCGAGCCCACCTTGTCGCCCAGCATGATGGCGCCGTCGGCGCGCACCAGGGCGGCATGCTTTTTCTTGGAATCGACCAGCTTGGTACCCGGGACGATCATGCCGCGTTCGACCAGTTCGGAGAACGCGACACGCGGCGCGCCGCGTGCGGTCATGAACGGCGCAAGCGTGGCTTCGGGAAGCGGCTCGATGGCCGCGATACGTGCTTCGGCGGCCTTGGCATAGGTCTTGTCGCGCTCGAAGCCGATATAGCGGCGGCCGAGACGCTTTGCGACAGCACCGGTGGTGCCGGTGCCGTTGAACGGGTCGATCACCAGATCGCCAGGCTTTGACGACGACAGCAACACGCGCGCAAGAAGACCTTCCGGCTTCTGGGTGGGGTGAACCTTCTTGCCGTCGCTGCCTTTGAGGCGTTCTTCGCCGGTGCAAAGCGGGATGGTCCAGTCGGAACGTGCTTGCACGTCCTCGTTGGCCGCCTTCAGCGCTTCGTAGTTGAAGGTGTAGCCCTTGGCGTTTTCGTCGCGCGCGGCCCAGATCATCGTTTCATGCGCATTGGTGAAACGGCGGCCGCGGAAATTCGGCATCGGATTGGTCTTGCGCCACACGATATCGTTGAGAATCCAGAAGCCCAGATCCTGCATGATCGCGCCGACGCGGAAAATGTTGTGATAGGAGCCGATCACCCAGATCGTCGCTGACGGCTTCATGGCGCGGCGTGCGGCAAGCAGCCAAGCGCGGGTGAAATCATCATACGCGGTGAAAGACGAGAACTTGTCCCAGTCGTTGTTCACGGCATCGACATGGGATTCGTCGGGGCGCTTGAGGTCGCCCTTCAGTTGCAGATTGTATGGAGGATCCGCAAAGACCAGATCGACCGATCCGGCCTGCATCTTCGACATCTCTGCGACGCAATCGCCAAGGACGATGTGCGAACTCGGGGTATTTTCAAATTGAGTGCGGGGCGCCTTTGCAGACGCCCCGCGACGCGACACTACCATGACCCAAACCTGACTCAGGCGACGCAGTCGGCGACGCGGGACTAACAAATCCGACTGTCATCACCATGAAGGCCCAAGGTAAAAATCGGCTTAATCGAAAACAGATTTGTGATTATTCGAAATCGATTTCGAAACTTTCACGCGATGGACCGCGTTAACGCGAATGCAAGTGTGCAATGCCGTTGGCTGCTCGAATCGCCGTTCGCATGCATTCGTTTTGGTGCGAAAATTCAGCCGCCATTCATGTGACGGAGTGAAAACACATCGAAATGCCGCGTGAGACAGTGCTAGGCAATTTTTGCCGGGCGCGGTATGAATCGTTAACAGATGCTTTGCGGCTCCGTCGCGTCATGTGACGATGCGTCATCATGATGCGCCCGCCGGTTGAGGAGATTTCCGATGCGTTACGATGATTTCCGCCGCAGCGATAATATCGACGATCGCCGCGACGACAGTGGCGGCGGCGGAGGCGGCGGTTTCGGATTTCCGATGGGCGGAGGCGGTGGCCTCGGCATTGGTACGGTCATTGTGCTCGGCCTGATCGGTTGGGCGGTCGGTATCGACCCGCGCATCCTGATCGGCGGCGCTGAAATCCTGACCGGCGGACAGCAGGCTCCGACCTATCAGACCGATCGCAGAACCAGCAGCCCGCCGAAGGCCGGCGCGCCGACGGATGAAATGGGCAGCATGATCGCCGGCGTGCTCGGCGAACTCGACGACCGCTGGAGCGAAATTTTCGCGGCCAGCGGCCAGACCTATCGCGGGCCGCGCATCGTGCTCTTCAGAAATGCCACCAATGGCGGACGCTGCGGTATGGCGCAGTCGGCGATGGGCCCATTCTATTGCCCGCCCGACAAGCAGATTTTCCTCGATACCGGATTTTTCCGCGAGGTCGAGACCCGGTTCCGCGGCTGCTCGGGCAATGCTTGTAAATTCACTGCGGCCTACATCATCGCGCACGAAGCGGGTCATCACATCCAGAACCTGCTCGGCATTCTCGACAAGGCACGGCAGATGCAGGAGCGTGCGGGCAGCAAGGCCGAGGCGAACGCAATTCAGGTCCGCGTCGAATTGCAGGCCGACTGCCTGTCCGGCGTCTGGGTCAACCGCGAAGAGAAGAAGAGGCCGGGCTTCCTCGAAGCGGGAGACATCGATGCCGCGCTGCAGACAGCATCTGCGATCGGCGACGACACATTGCAGCGTCAGTCGACCGGACGTGTGGTGCCCGACTCATTCACCCATGGCTCGGCTGCGCAGCGCAAGCGCTGGTTCATGACGGGCTATCAGCAGGGCTCGGTACAGGCCTGCAACACGTTCGCGCCCGGCGTGCAGCTTTAAGGTATCGGTTTCGTCATCCTTAGGTGCGATTCCCTTCGCGAGCCTCGAAGGATGACGATGCAAAACGCCGTCGCCCTTCGAGGCTCGGCGGAAGAATCGCCTCGCACCTCAGGGTGACGGCTCAGGAATAAAACGCGATGTTCTCAACCGATCAGGCTAGACCGTTCATTCCGCTCAATATCGCGGTGTTGACCGTGTCCGACACGCGGTCCCTGGACGATGACAAGTCGGGTACGACGCTGGCGGACCGCCTGACCGCGGCGGGCCATCGCCTCGCGGCGCGGGATATTGTCACCGACGATATCGATGCGATCCAGGCCAAGCTGCGGATGTGGATTGGCGATCCCGGCGTCGACGTCATTATTACAACGGGCGGAACGGGATTCACCGGGCGCGATGTGACGCCGGATGCAGCCGAGCCCCTGTTTCAGAAGCGGATGGACGGCTTCTCTATTGCGTTTCACATGCTGAGCCACGCCAAGATCGGAACATCGACGATTCAAAGCCGCGCGGTGGCCGGTGTGGCTGGCACGACTTTCATCTTCTGCCTGCCGGGATCGCCGGGCGCATGCAGGGACGGGTGGGACGGCATTCTCGCCGCGCAGCTCGATTATCGCACCAAGCCGTGCAACTTCGTCGAGATCATGCCGCGGCTGGACGAGCATCTGAAGCGCGGCAAAGCGAAGAGTTGATCGCGGCTTAGAGTGTTAACTCCCACGTCTCGCCGATCAGATCGTGACCGAAGCTGCGATGGGGTTCGGTCGCGACATGGACGAATCCCGCGCTCTGATAAATGCCGCGTGCCGCAAGCAGTATGCTCTGTGTCCAAAGCGTGATCTTGCGATAGCCACAGCTTCGGGCGAAGGCGATGCACTCATCGACCAGCCGTTTGCCGAGCCCATGACCGCGCGCCGCCGGGTCGATCAACAGCAGACGGATTTTTGCGACCTCATCGGACTTCTTCACCAGAAAGACCGAGCCGACCTGTTTGCCCTCGATCTCGGCAATCCAGCAGCGCTCGCGTGTGGGATCGAAGTTCTTCAGAAATTCCGCGGCGATCTCCGCGCAGAGTCCCTCGAATGAAATGTCCCAGCCGTATTCGCGCGCATAAAGCGCGCCGTGTTGCTGCACGATCCAGCCCATGTCGCCGGGCCGATGCGTGCGCAACGTGATCTTTGGGTGTGGGGCTTCGTCATCGAGCAGATGCTCGATGGCAGACATAGCCTCCACCAGCCGTTCCTTGCCGCTTGGTGGCAGCGCGGCCAGCATTCCGGCGACATCATTGTGCGACGTTCTGTTCAACTGCCCGAAAGCCAATCGGCCCTTGGCGGTGAGGGCGAGGCTGTATTGCCGCTTGTCGGTTGGGGACGCCTTACGCGTGATCAGGTTCTTTTCCGTGAAGGCATGGACGATGCGGCTCAGGTAACCGGCATCGAGCCCGAGTTTTGCGCCGATCTCCTTCGCGGTCATGCCATCCTGCTGCGCGAGTTCGAACAGCACCCGCGCCTCGGTCAGGGAGTAAGGGCTGTGCAGGAGATTCTGCTCCAGCACGCCGATCTTGCGGGTGTAGAAGCGGTTGAACCGCCGGATGGCGGCGACGGCGGGATCGCTTTCAACTTCAGGAATGGCAGGTGGGGGCATATTTCGTCTCCGGTACGAAATGTGCGCTGATTGTTGACGGTGTCAACTAATAAGTTGACCAGAGCAACTATTTTCAAGGGCAACTATTCTCAAGCCGCCACGAAAATCCTGGTCCTCAGCACGGCGCGGCCGGTCCGCCCGAGCTTCGACAGCAGCTTGGCTTCCGCGCGCCGGGCTGCCGGGGCATATCCGCCGACTTTCTCATAGTGGTCACGGGCGATCAGCAGGCCCTGATCGGGCGAGGGGCCGGAAATGAACCGCGCGAGCGACTTCACCCCGTCGCGCACGGTGGCGTTTTCGTAAGGCGAACGCGCATAGCGGAACACACCGGCACGTTGTCGTCCGCTGAGCGAGACGTTCTGGATGAACTGGGTGGTCTCATCGATCCACCCGGAATCGAGCACAGCGCCCGGTAACAGGAACAGCAGCCACGGAGAGCGGCTTTGGTGTGCGCCTGCCGCCAGTGCGGCTGCGCGCGAGCCTTCGAAATTCAGGAAATTGCAGCCTGCAACGTCAGCGACCCGCTCGATGTTGCTTGAGCCGGTGCGATCCACCAGCACCACGTCCCGGATCAGCCCGGCGGCTGCGCCCGGCACGAGGGCCGCAAGGGTGGCAACAACGGGTTGCTCGGCGCCTTCTGTGGGGATGACGACACTGATCATGATGTGCGTTGTCTTAGCGTATCCGCTTGATGCGAAATCGTTATCATCTTGTCACAGAGAGCACAGCCCGTCAGGTGCAGCTTTTTGCGGCATTCATGCATAACGAGGCATCCCGTCAGCAGGCATCGGACGATCGCGCTTGGACTTGGTCGTGGTCCAAATATTTTGGGGACGGTCGAGTCTGAAGTTCTTGTTTTGTTCTCATGTGGTGTTATGTTCTCTCCATGAGCCATGCATCCCATGCCCTCAAGCACCCGCCGGTAACGCCCCCCCAATCCCCATTACAGGGGCCGGCGGGTGCTCCTTCCCCTTTTCCGGAGATCGAAGTCGCGATCGACCGGCAGCGGCGTCGTGGCCGCGGCGCGCAGTCCAACGCCAGCGGCCGGTTCGAGGCCGAAGCAAGAGTTACGTTCGACGACGGCTGGCAGAGCCTTGAGGAGCTTCCACCGTTCAAGACGACGGTTGCCACCGATACGGCACGCAAGGTCATTACTCGTAACGACTCGCCGGACATCGGCTTTGATCGCTCGATCAACCCTTATCGCGGCTGTGAGCACGGATGCGTCTACTGCTTTGCGCGCCCGACCCATGCCTATATGGGCCTTTCACCAGGGCTTGATTTTGAATCGCGACTGTTCGCCAAGCCCGATGCGCCGGCTTTGCTTGAGAAGGAACTGGCTGCTTCAGGGTATGAACCGCGCATGATCGCGATCGGCACCAACACCGATCCTTATCAGCCCATCGAGCGCGAATACAAAATCATGCGCGGCATTCTCGAGGTGCTGGAGCGGGCGGGTCATCCGGTCGGCATTGTCACCAAGTCTGCACTGGTGATGCGCGACATCGACATTCTTTCGCGGATGGCGAAGCGCAACCTTGCCAAGGTGGCGATTTCGGTGACGTCGCTCGATCCGAAACTGTCGCGCACCATGGAGCCGCGCGCTTCGACGCCGCCAAAGCGGCTGGAGGCGTTGCGCCAGCTCTCCGAAGCCGGAATTCCGACCACCGTTATGGTCGCGCCCGTGATTCCTGCGCTGAACGATTCCGAGATCGAACGCATTCTCGATGCGGCGGCCCATGCCGGTGTCAAGGAAGCGAGCTATGTGCTGTTGCGCCTGCCGCTGGAAGTGCGCGACCTGTTCCGCGAATGGCTGCTGGCGAATTATCCGGACCGTTATCGCCACGTCTTTACGCTGATCCGGGACATGCGCGACGGCCGTGATTACGACTCACAATGGGGAACGCGCATGAAGGGCACCGGACCGATGGCCTGGATGATCGGGCGGCGCTTCGAGATCGCCTGCGAGAAACTCGGCCTTAACAAGCGGCGCTCAAAGCTGACGACCGCTCACTTCGCGCGGCCTAAGGCAGCGAATGCGCAACTGGATTTGTTCTGAGTATGGGTGAGTGTTTCCAATGAGCGTTCCTAAACCGGTGGCCCGATTCACGGTTGTGACCCTTGGCGTCAGCGACATCCGCCGAAGCATCGCGTTCTATGACTCTCTCGGCTTTGCCCGAAAGTTTCGCGAGACCGGCGAGCAAGTCGCTTTTTTCGACACCGGAGCAACGGTGCTGGCGCTGTATCCCTGGGACAAGCTGGCGGCGGATGCCGCTCTTCCTGTGCAGCCGCAACCGGCCGGCTTTCGCGGAATCACATTGGCGTGGAACTGCCGCAGTGAAGGCGAAGTCGATGAGGTGCTGAACTTCGCCGTCGGTCGGGGTGCGACGCTGCAGAAGGCCGCGCATCACACCAGCTACGGCGGATATTCGGGATATTTCACCGATCCCGACGGCCATCCATGGGAGGTCGTTGTCGCGCCGGGAATTGAGGTTGGCGATGACAGGCGTGTCCATCTCCAGGAATAGACAAGAGTAATTCTACAAGAATAATAGTGGGGATTAGCGGTTGCGCCTTGTGTCTTGAAGACGCAAGCATGGCCGCATGAGTCGAGAGAAGTCCTCCAAGGTTCCCGCTGCGAAGAAAGCCGTGCGATCTGTCGCTGCGCCGAGCTTTCGCCGCGAGCGTGCGCTGATCAAGCGCGGCGTGTGGCCGGTTGCGGGCTGTGACGAGGCCGGGCGCGGACCGCTCGCAGGACCGGTGGTCGCGGCGGCGGTGATTCTCGATCCCAAGCGCATTCCCAAAGGAATCGACGACTCCAAAAGACTGTCAAAGGACCGCCGCGAAGAGTTGTTCGAGGAAATCTGCGCCACCGCGCTGGTATCGGTGGCGGTCGCGCCGCCATCGCGAATCGACCGTGACAACATCCTGCGCGCCTCGCTTTGGGCACTGACGCGTGCGGTTCGTGCGCTGCCCGAGGCGCCGAAGCATGTCTTTGTCGACGGGCGCGACCGTCTGGCGACGTCGTGCGATTGCGAGGCGGTGATCGGCGGCGACGGTATCGTCGTGTCGATTGCGGCTGCGTCCATTGTCGCCAAGGTGTCGCGCGACCGGCTGATGGGCCGTCTCGCGCTGGATCATCCCGGTTACGGCTTCGAGCAGCATATGGGATATGGTGTTCCGGCCCACCTCGAAGCGCTGGATCGGCTCGGCCCGACAATTCATCATCGCCGCTTTTTCGCGCCCGTGGTCGCGTCACGCCGCAAGCATTTCGGGGAAGACGACACACCGCAGGCGGCGACACAGATCGAGATGAGCATGTTGCCTGAAGAAACAATCGTGGCAAGCTGAGCGGCTCGGTTGCCTGATCACGCCGTGGGCTTTATCAGTGAGATGTCCTCCCGCGAAGCCGGTTCACGCGATTCATGCGCTTCACATCCCTGATCGTTGAACTGATCCGCGCCCGGCCGCGCCTGATCTTCTGGATCGTAGTGCTTGCGCAGGCGGCGCTCTGGCTGTTTTTGCCCTGGCTTGTTTACGGAAGCCCGCCTGGTGATGTCGCGACCGTGCTGGCCTTTGGCCGGGAGTATCAGGTCGGCACGCATCTCGGCCCGCCGCTGGCCTTCTGGCTTGCCGATGTCGCATTCCGTCTCGCGGGTAATCATATTTTCGGCGTCTATCTTGCCGCGCAGCTCTGCTTCATTCTGACCTTCTGGGCGCTGTTCAGGCTGGGCCGCGCCATTGTCGGCGCGCAGCAGTCCATCCTGGCGGTGTTACTGGCGGCGACAATCACTGTCTTTTCCTTTCCCGGCGCCGAGTTCGGCCCGTCGATCGTGGCGCGGCCGATCTGGGCGCTGATCCTCCTTCACACCTGGCAGATTATCGGGCAGGGGCGGCGTCGCGCCTGGGCCGTGCTGTCGGTTGAGATCGGCCTTCTGGTTTTGACGACATCGGCTGCGCTGCCCTTGCTGACGATGCTGGCGGTGTTCGTGCTGGCGACGCAAAAAGGTCGGCGTGCTTTGGCGTCGATGGATGCGCTCTATGCCGCGATCGTAACGCTCGTGCTGGTGTTGCCATATCTGGTCTGGCTGGTCCGCGCCGATATGGTGCTGCTGCCTGCGCTGCCCGCATGGGCGCAGCTGCAGGATCGGGCGCTGGGTTGGGGCGCGTTGCTCGCCGGTTTGCTGTTCGCGCTATCGGGTGCGGTACTGTTGCTGATCGCCAATTCGCGCGCGCTGGACCGCAAGAACGAAGATCCGCCGCTGATTTTCCGTCCGCCGGTCGATTCCTTCGCGCGGCTCTATATCTATGTCTTCGCGCTTGTGCCGCCGTTTGTGCTCAGTTTCATCGCCGCGCTGTTTGACCGGGATCAGGTCATCGGCGGCGATGGTGTTGCACTGTTGCCTGCGGGGCTCGCGATCGTCATCGTCGCGGGAGACCTGATCGCGCTGCGGCGTCAGCAGTTTCTGCGTACCGTCTGGCTGGTCGTCATCGCGGCGCCGGCAGCCGTCATTCTTGGCACCGCTTTCATCCAGCCGTGGGTTGGCAGCAGCGAACTCAGGACATCGTTGCCGGCACGCGACATCGGACGTTTCTTCGGTGAGAATTTCGAGCGGCGCACGGGCCGCCCGCTCGCGGCGGTGGCGGGCGATCCGCATCTGGCGACGCTGATCGGTTTTGCGGCGCGCTCGCGTCCGCATGTGATGTTCGATGCGACACCGCAGCAGACGCCGTGGATCACATCAAAGCTGTTTGCCGAGCATGGCGGCGTCGTGGTGTGGCGCGCGGCCGATACGGCAGGCACACCGCCCGAAGATATTCGTACGCGCTTTCCGGGCCTCGTGCCGGAAGTGCCGCGTTCCTTCGAACGGCTGGTGAAGGGCCGCCAGCCGCTCGTGCGGATCGGCTGGGCGATCGTGCGTCCGCAGGCGTCGGGCCAAGGCTCTCGATAGGAGTGGGCAGCATGGGCGAGCAGGCGGAAACATCCGGGATGACATTTCTCGACCGCCAGTTCGGGCTCACGCAGCATGGCACCAGCGTTCGCACCGAATTCGTTGCTGCGGTCACCACATTCCTGACGATGGTCTACATCGTCTTCGTCAATCCGGTGATTCTTGCCAATGCAGGAATGGACAAGGGGGCGGTGTTCGTCGCCACCTGTCTTGCCGCCTCGGTCTCGACGCTGGCGATGGCGTTTCTCGCCAACTATCCGATCGCGCTGGCGCCCGGCATGGGACTGAATGCGTTCTTCGCCTTCACCGTTGTCCTCGGCTACAAATACACATGGCAGCAGGCGCTGGCCGCGGTGTTCTGTTCGGGCGTGATCTTCTTCGCGCTGTCGGTCTTCCGGCTGCGGGAATATGTCATCGATGCCATTCCGCGAAACCTGAAATTCGCGATTTCCGCAGGCGTCGGCCTGTTTCTTGCGATCATCGCGCTCGAACAGGCCAAGATCGTGGTGGCAAGCCCGGCGACGCTGGTGACCGCAGGTCCGCTCGGCATCGCACATCCCGCGCCGGTGCTCTGTCTGCTCGGCTTCGCGCTGATCGTGGCGATGAACGCGCGCAACATTGCGAGTGGAACGCTGATCGGCATTCTTGCGGTGTCGCTGCTCGGTTTGCCGATGGGGCTGACCAGCTTTACCGGCGTGATATCGTTGCCGCCGTCACTGTCGCCGACGCTGTTTCAGCTCGACTTCTCGCGTGCCACCGAACTGACGTTCCTGATCGTGGTGTTCAGCTTTCTGTTCATCGATGTGTTCGACAATGCCGGAACGCTGATCGGCGTCACCCATCGCGCGGGCCTCACCGACAAGGACGGCAACCTGCCGCGGATGAAGCAGGCGCTCATGGCCGATAGTTTTGCTGCGATGTTCGGCGCATTGATCGGCACATCGACCACCACGAGCTACATCGAAAGCGCGTCGGGCGTCGCCGTTGGCGGCCGCACTGGCCTCACGGCGGTGTTCGTTGCGCTGTTTTTCCTGCTGGCGCTGTTCTTTGCGCCGCTGGCGGGAATGGTGCCCGCCTATGCCTCCGCAGCAGCACTGCTTTATGTCGCCTGCGTGATGGCGCGCGGGCTTGCGGACATGGCGTGGGACGACGTGACTGAGTATGCGCCAGCGGTGGTGACGGCGATTGCGATGCCGCTGACCTACTCGATCGCGACCGGTATCGGGATCGGCTTCATCACCTATGCGGTGATCAAGATTCTCGCGGGCCGCTTCTCGGATGCGAAGCCCGCGGTAATGCTGCTTGCGCTGGTGTTCGCCGCGAAGTTCGCTATCGGCTGATTACGCGACCGCACGGCGCTGCATGACGGTTGCCGCCGCAATGGCGGTCAGCGCCAGCGCGACAGCCGGAAACACCACGATGTTGACCATCGACCAGCCATGGCTCGCGAGCAACTGACCGGACGAGAACGAGCCGATCGCGACGAGGCCGAACACGATGAAATCGTTGAAGGCCTGCACCTTCTTGCCCTCTTGCGGGCGGTGCGTTTCAACGATCAGCGCAGAAGCGCCGACAAACGAGAAATTCCAGCCAACACCGACCACGAAAAGTCCGGCCCAGAAGTGCATCGCGGTGATGCCCGACAGGCCGATGACGGCGGCCGCGGCTTCAAGCAGCAGCCCGACGACGGCGACTTTCGTTGCGCCGAAGCGTGCGATCAAATGTCCGGTGAAGAAACTCGGCCCGAACATCGCAACGATGTGCCATTGAATGCCGAAATTGGAATCGCTCAGCGACAGCCCGCAAAACTTCATCGCCAGCGGTGCGGACGTCATCAGGAAGTTCATGCCGGTATAAGAGACCGTGCCGCAGATCACGGCGGCGATGAACCGGGGTTGCTTGATGATTTCGGTGAGCGGCCGTCCGCCGGTCATTTGCGCGGGCGCCGGCTTTGGTGCGTTGACGCCGGCCAGCACCGCCATTGCGATCAATGCAACGATGGCCTGAACCAGGAAGCTCACCGCGAACAGGTAAGGCGGCCAGATATCCATGGTCCACTGCACGAGCTGCGGCCCGAGCACGCCGGCGAACACGCCGCCCGCCATCACCCATGAAATGGCTTTTGGCCGGTAAGCCACGCTTGCGCTGTCGGTCGCGGCGAAGCGATAGGATTGCGAAACCGCGCCGTAGACTCCCCCGAGAAATGTCGCAAAGCAGAACAGGACGAAAGAGCCATAAAGGATGGCAACAGCGGCGAGGAGACCGCACAGCGCGCCGCAGCCGGTTCCTGCGATGAACGCCGTGCGACGTCCGTAGGCCTGCGAAATCATGCCGGTCGGCAGTGTACCTGCGGCAAGACCGAGCATGTAGATCGACAGCGGCAGGGTCGCGAGCGAAATGCTGGGCGCAAGGGTCGCGCCGACAATCGAGCCGGTCGCAAAAACCACCGCAGCGTTGGCGCCGGTCAGGGCCTGCGCTGCCGCCAGCCGCCGCACATTTGCGCGGGCGACGGTGTCGTCAATCGTTTCTGCGGTGACAGCCGTCATGTCCATCCATCAATGCTTCGCGGAGAATTCTTTCCGCGTTTATGGATGCAGATAGTCAATTATTCTACGGCCAATTCCGGGATAGCCGCCATGCAAGGTTTGCGGTGTGACGGGAGAGGGACGTCGGCCTCATGTGGCCTTGTCGGCCTGAAGGGCCTTCTGCACGGCGCGCATGTCCTGCCATGTCTGGCGCTTCGAGATCGGCTGGCGCAACAGATAGGCCGGATGGAACGTGGCGGTCGCCCTGATCTTGCGCGTGCCGGTGTCGTAATCGAACCACTTGCCGCGCGACTTCACGATGCCGTCGGTAATGTTGAGGATCGCCTGCGACGAGGGCTTTCCGAGACAGACCAGCACATCCGGATCGACCAGTTGAATCTGCCGCCGGATGAAAGGGAGGCAGATCTGTGTTTCCTGCGCCGAGGGATCACGATTCCCCGGCGGCCGCCAGGGAATGATGTTGGCAATATAGACCTTGCTGCGGTCGAGGCCGATCGCCGCCATCATCAGGTCGAGCAGTTTGCCCGAGCGTCCGACGAACGGAAGGCCTTCGAGATCCTCGTCGCGTCCCGGCGCTTCGCCGACGAACATGACCTTCGCTTGCGGATTGCCGTCGGCGAACACCAGCCGCGTCGCGGTCGATTTCAGCGCGCAGCCATCGAAGCGCTCGAGCAACTCGCGCAATTCCTGAAGTGACGCCGCCTGTGGTGCGATCTCGCGCGCTGACATGATCGCGGCGTCGGGTGCCGGGGTCAGGTCCGCGGGCATTGACGGCGGCGCCGGGTTCGCAGTGCGGAACAACGCCGGTTTCGGCGCTGGCTTTTCCTCAATCACCGCCTCTTCCACCAGGCGATTGACGGGGGTTTCCGACAACGCGCAATCCACTCCGGCCTCCAGATAAAAGGCAAGAAGTTCGCGTGCGGTGGGCATGGGATCGGGTGCGGTCACGGCTGACAATCTAGATCGGATTGCGTTGCAGCGAAACGGGGTTGTTCTTGCGCCAAAAATCGGGAAGAACGATGATTAGAAACATTCTGAACCGTCATTTCGAGATGAAATCATGAGTACCGAAGAGCTGCCGCCGCGCGAGTCCATGGAGTTCGACGTTGTTATCGTCGGCGCAGGTCCTTCGGGCCTCAGCGCCGCGATCCGGCTGAAGCAGATCAATCCGGACCTGAGCGTCGTTGTCGTCGAGAAAGGCTCGGAAGTCGGAGCCCACATTCTTTCCGGCGCGGTGATTGATCCGGTGTCTCTCGACAAGCTGGTTCCGGACTGGCGCGAGGATGCCGATTGCCCGCTCAAGACCCAGGTCAAGGACGACCAGTTCTTCTGGATGACGGGTAGTTCTGCGATCAAGTTGCCGAACTTCATGATGCCGCCGCTGATGGACAACCATCACTGCTATATCGGATCGCTCGGCGATGTCTGCCGCTGGCTTGGACCGCGCGCGGAAGCTCTCGGCGTCGAAATCTATCCGGGCTTCGCGGCCGTTGAAGTTCTTTACGGCGAGAATGGCGAAGTGCGGGGCATCGCCACCGGCGACATGGGTGTCGGCCGCGACGGCAAGCCGAAGGACAGTTTCACACGCGGCATGGAACTTCTTGGCAAGTACACGCTGTTCGCCGAAGGCGCGCGGGGTTCGCTTACCAAGCAGCTGATTGCGAAGTTCGGCCTCGACAAGGATCGCGAGCCCTCCAAGTTCGGCATCGGCTTGAAAGAGGTCTGGCAGATCGATCCAGCCAAGCACAAGAAGGGACTGATCCAGCATTCCTTCGGCTGGCCGCTGAACATGTCCACCGGCGGCGGTTCGTTCCTCTATCACTACAATGAGAACCTCGTTGCGGTCGGGTTTGTCGTGCATCTGAACTACGACGATCCGTATTTGTCGCCGTTCGAGGAATTCCAGCGCTTCAAGACTCATCCGAAGATCAGCCCCGTTTTCGAAGGTGCGAAACGGATCGGCTATGGGGCGCGCGCGATTACCGAAGGCGGCTACCAGTCGGTGCCGCGCCTGACCTTCAAGGGCGGTGCCTTGATCGGCTGCGCTGCGGGCTTCGTCAACGTGCCGCGTATCAAGGGCGTGCACAACGCGATGGGCACGGGCATGCAGGCGGCGGAGCACGTGGCGGCCGCGCTGGCGGCAGGCCGGTCCAACGATGAGATCGTCGCGTATGAAAACACCTGGCGCGATTCCGCCGTGGGTAAGGACCTGTTCAAGGTCCGCAACGTCAAGCCGCTGTGGTCGAAGTTTGGCACCGTGATCGGCGTTGCGCTCGGCGGCCTCGACATGTGGACCAATACGCTGTTCGGCTTCTCCTTCTTCGGCACCCAGTCGCATGCCAAGCCGGATCGCAAGACCCTCGATCCTGCCAAGCAGCATCAGCCGATTCCGGGTCCGAAGCCGGACGGCAAGCTGACCTTTGACCGCCTGTCGTCGGTATTCCTGTCCAACACCAACCATGAAGAGGATCAGCCGATCCATCTCAAGGTCGCGGACATGAACCTGCAGAAGACGTCCGAGCATGATGTGTTCGCAGGCCCCTCGAACCGCTATTGCCCGGCGGGTGTCTACGAGTGGGTCGGAGAGGGCAGCGATCTGAGGTTCCAGATCAACGCGCAGAACTGCGTCCACTGTAAAACCTGCGATGTGAAGGATCCAAACGGCAACATCACCTGGGTTCCGCCCGAAGGCGGCGGCGGGCCTAATTATCAGTCAATGTAAACGCACGATTGCGCGAGAAAAGCCGACCGCCACGATTGCGCCATAGTAGATAGGCTCCTCGGTCGCCTCGAATCCTTGCGGATGCTGGCTAAAAAAGCCATTGTCCCGGTGCTGCTGGGTCTGACCGGTCGCACCACCTTCAATTGACGGAGTCGGCGAGCGTGATTTTTCAACGTCGTTTCAGCCGCGTGGCTGTTGCCACTCTCGGATTTGTGTCGGTTCTCGCGTTCAGCGGGCCGCTCGCGGCGCAGACTCGCACCAGCGCGAGTGAGGGCGCCAAGCCATCGGTATTTCCAAACAGCCGCGATCTGATCGGACTGACAGTTGCGGGCAGCTATCTGGCCGCGCGTCACGCCAGTGTCGAGCGCGATGCGACCGCGGCTTCGGCGTTTTATCGCGCGGCGCTGCGCTCCGATCCGAAGAACAGCGAGTTGCTGGACCGCGCCTTCATCGCGGCGCTGGCTGATGGCGACATCGACGAGGCGGTCAAGCTTGCCGACCGCATTCTCTCGGTCGACAAGAACAACCGCGTCGCGCGGCTCGTGGCGGGCGTACGCGCGCTGAAGCAGAAGCAGTACGGCGTCGCGCAGCAGAACGTCAATCAGTCGATCCGCGGGCCGATTACCGATCTGGTCGCGACGCTGGTCGCCGGCTGGGCGAGCTACGGCGCGGGCCACACGCAGACTGCGATCTCGAACATCGACAAGCTCACCGGACCGGAGTGGTATCCAATTTTCAAGGATCTGCACACCGGCATGATCTATGAGCTTGCCAACAAGCAGAAGGAAGCCGGAGCCCGCTTCGAACGCGCCTACAAGCTCGACGATTCGGCGTTGCGGGTTTCCGATGCTTATGCGCGCTGGCTCTCGCGCAACAAGGACGCAGCGGCTGCGACGGCGGTTTATGAAGGCTTCGACAAGAAGCTCGCGCGTCATCCGCTGGTGGTGGAAGGTATCCGCGAAACAAAAGCAGGCAAGAAATTGCCGCCGCTCGCCGAGAATCCGCAGCAGGGTGCGGCCGAGGCTTTGTACGGTATTGGCGCATCGCTGACGCGGCGCGGCGGCGAAGACCTTGCGCTGGTCTATCTGCAGCTCGCGCTCTACCTCAATCCGAACCATTCGCTGGCGTTGCTCTCCCTCGCCGACCTTTATGAGTCCGTGAAGAAGCCTGCGATGGCGATCAAGGTCTATGAGCGTGTGCCTGCGAATTCGCCACTCAAACGCAATGCACAGATCCAGCTCGCGACCGATCTCGACGCGGTGGATCGCACCGATGAAGGCATCAAGATTCTTCAAGGAGTCGTCGCCGACGATCCGAAGGACCTCGAGGCGATCATGGCGCTCGGTAATATCGAGCGTGCGCGCAAGAAATTCACCGATTGCGGAGACACCTACACCAAGGGGATCGAAGCCCAGGCGGGCAGCGAGAAGCCGAACTGGGTGTTCTATTATTTCCGGGGCATCTGCTTTGAGCGTTCGAAGCAATGGGCCAAGGCCGAGGTCGATCTGAAGAAGGCGCTGGAGATGCAGCCCGAGCAGCCCCATGTGCTGAACTATCTCGGTTATTCGTGGATCGATCAGGGCGTCAATCTGGACGAAGCGATGAAGATGATCCGCCGCGCGGTGGATCAGCGGCCGGACGACGGCTACATCGTCGATTCGCTCGGTTGGGCCTATTACCGCATCGCGGACTACGAGAACGCGGTGAAGCATCTCGAGCGCGCGATCGATCTCAAGCCGGAAGATCCGACCATCAACGATCACCTCGGCGACGCCTACTGGCGTGTCGGACGGACGCTGGAAGCGAAATTCCAGTGGGCGCATGCGCGCGACCTCAAGCCGGAGCCGGACGAACTGCCGAAGATCGAGGCCAAGCTGCGCGACGGCCTGCCGGAGGACACATCCAACGCCGCCGCCGCCGAGAAAAAGAAGGAAGACGGAAAGGGCGGTTAGAGCCTGTTCCTTGCCTTCCCTCTCGGAATGTCATTGCCGGGCTTGACCCGGCAATCCATTGCCCTGAATAAGTTCTCAGCTTTTGATGGATGTGCGGGGTGCCTGCTTTAGACGGGCAATGCCTGCGCATGACCTACTGAGTTCGGGGCGGCTACAAATGACACTGCTGACAGAAACCGCGCGCGCCAAGGTCAATCTGACTCTGCGCGTTCTTGGCCGTCGCCCGGATGGCTATCATGATCTTGAGAGCCTGGTCGCGTTTGCCGATTGCGCAGACGCGTTGACGCTCGTGCCGGGTGCCGAGCTTGGTCTCTCCACCAGCGGGCCGGGCGCGCAGGATTGCGGAGACATGGCCGACAATCTGGTGATCCGTGCGGCACGGTTACTTGCCGAGCGCATTCCCGGTCTCACACTCGGACAGTTCACGCTGGACAAGCATCTTCCCGTCGCGGCGGGGATCGGCGGCGGTTCGGCCGATGCAGCGGCTGCCTTGCGGCTGCTGGCGCGCGCCAACCATCTTGCGATCGACGATGAGCGGATTGTCGAGGTTGCGCGCGAGACCGGCGCCGACATTCCGGTCTGTCTGGCTTCGCGTGCCTGCACCATGACCGGCGTCGGTGAAAATCTTGCGATGCTCGATATTCCGGCGATGCCGTGTGTGATGGTCAATCCGCGCGTCGGTGTTGCGACCAAGGATGTCTTCACAGCGCTCGGCCTCGGCAAGGGCGAACTCCTTGCGGGCATCGGGGACGTCATGCTGTCGCCGGGATGGCCGATGAGCGGAGCGTCCTTCGATGAGTGGATCGACGCCGTCTCTCTCGGCACTAATGATCTTGAAAAACCGGCGCTGCAGGTCGAGCCGGTGATCGGTGATGTGCTTCAGGCGCTGCGTGAAACCGAAGGCGTCAGGCTGGCACGCATGTCAGGGTCCGGCGCGACGTGTTTTGGAATTTTTACCACCGATGCCGAGGCGCGTGCCGCCGCGCAACTGATTGCGCGTGCTTATCCCGCATGGTGGGTGCATGCCGGTGTGCTGAGCTGAAACATCCTTGTCATTGCGAGCAGCGTCCGCGACGAAGCAATGACGGCAATCTGTTTAGTGCGATCTTGCCAGGCAGAACGCGACGACCTGTTCGAGCGCCGTCTTCATCGGCGAGGATGGGAATAGCGCCAGCGCATCGACGGCCATGGCGCCATAATGCTGCGCGCGGCTCATCGTATCTTCCAGCGTGCGATGCTTGGTCATCAGGCCGATGGCATGATCGAGGTCGCTGTCGCCGATCTCGCCCTTTTCCAGTGTGCGAATCCAGAATTCGCGCTCGGCATCATTGCCGCGCCGGAACGCGAGCACGACAGGCAGTGTGATCTTGCCCTCGCGGAAATCGTCGCCGACATTCTTGCCGAGCTTGGCGGCCTTGCCGCCGTAGTCCAGCACGTCGTCAATGAGCTGGAAGGCGATACCGAGGTTCATGCCGAACGAACGCGATGCCGTCTGCTCCGCTTTGGGGCGGTTCGCGATCACCGGGCCGACTTCGGAGGCCGCCGCAAACAGTTCGGCGGTCTTGCCGCGAATGACGGCGAGATATTCGTCTTCAGTGGTCGCGGTGTTCTTGGCGGCGGCGAGCTGCATCACTTCGCCTTCGGCGATGGTGGCTGCCGCGGACGAGAGAATATCCAGCGCGCGCAGCGAGCCGACCTCGACCATCATGCGGAAGGCCTGGCCGAGCAGGAAATCGCCGACCAGCACGCTGGCCTCGTTGCCCCAGAGCATCCGTGCGGAAAGTTTGCCGCGCCGCAGTTCGCTTTCGTCCACCACGTCGTCATGCAGCAGCGTTGCGGTGTGCATGAATTCCACGGCAGCCGCGAGCTTGATATGGCCGTCGCCGGTGTATCCGGTGAGGTTGGCCATTGCCAGCGTCAGCATCGGCCGGAGGCGCTTGCCGCCCGACGAGATCAGGTGGTTGGCGACCTCCGGGATCATCGTCACTTCCGAGCCGGTGCGCGACAGAATCGTGCTGTTGACGCGTTCCATGTCGGACGCGACAAGCTCGACCAGCCGATCTATCGATGGCGTCGAGTGGCTCTCAAAGGGTACAATAACCGCCACGTCCGGTCTCCGGATGAATTTAAAGGCACCATAGAAACTGCGGTGCGATGCGGCAAGAGCAACGAACGGCCACTTTTGGGGGCTGTTCCAACCGCGGGAGAAGGTGGTTTTGCGTGAACTGGTGCGGACCAACGATGCGGTGCTGGTGTCGGCGGTGGGGGCGCTGCTGGATGGCGCCAACATCCACCATCTCGTGCTCGACAGTAACATGAGCATCATGGACGGCTCGCTGGGGGTCCTTCCGCGCCGCATCCTGGTTCACGAGGACGACAATCTGGCCGCGCGCCGCCTGCTCACCGATGCAGGCCTCGCCCATGAATTGCGGGACAATGACTGAGCCCGGTTTCGCTGAGGTGACCGAGGACATGATCCTCGGCGGGCAGTTGCGGCTGCGCCAGCCGAAGCGCGGTCACCGCGCGGGTCATGATGCCATCCTGCTGGCTGCTGCGGCCCCGGCGCGTACGGGCTTTCGTGTGGTGGAGTTCGGCGCAGGCGTCGGCACGGCAGGACTGGCGCTCGCGCGCCGGGTGTCCGGGCTTGATCTGGTGCTGGCTGAAATCGACGAAAGCCTTGCGGCGCTGGCGCGCGTGAATGCCGCAGCGAATGACATTTCCGCACAGGTGCTGACATTCGATGTCACCGCGAATGCGGATGCTTTCGCTACCGTCGGCTTAACGCCAGACAGTGCGGACATCATCCTGATGAATCCGCCGTTCAATGACGCTGACAGACATCGTGCGTCACCCGATCCCGCGCGGCAGTCCGCGCATGTGGCGGCTGCCGATACGCTGGAGCGATGGACTCATGCCGCGCGCCGGGTGCTGAAATCGGGTGGCGTGCTGACGCTGATCTGGCGTGCGGACGGATTGCCGCAGGTGTTGGCTGTGCTGGAGCGTGGCTTCGGCGGTATTGCCATTCTGCCGGTCCACCCCAGTCCGACAGGTGCAGCGATCCGTGTGATCGTCTCGGCGGTCAAAGGTGGACGGGGGCCGATGGCGCTGCTTCCCGGATTGGTCCTGCAGGACCCGGATGGAGAAGGGGGATCGGAAGCGGCTGCCGTGCTAGGCGGGAAGGCTGCGCTGGCGCTGGCAGGCCGGTGAGGGCTGCCTGAAAAACGCGCAATCTGCTTACTGTGATACCGTCTTGCGCGTCTTGTCGGGCGACTGGGTGAAGTGAATTGTGGTCAGGAGAGCGCCAATCAGCATGATCAGGAGGTAAATCTTCATTTCTGCACCTTCCAGGCTGCGCCATTGCAACCTTCGTGGTTGTTGCAATGCAAAGTGCGTTCCAGTTTCTTGTCGTACTCCGGGCCAGGCCCGGAGAAGTTTTAGAGAAATCTCGCTCAATCAGACGCTTAGACGAAATTCAGGCACAAACGACGTGCTTAACGAATAGCGAATGTGCTGCTGGCTCCTGATGCCAGTTACCGAATAATAAACCGTGAACATGAAGGACGTTCGATGGCCGAGAGTGGTTTTGGCGGTCACATTGTCGAGAGATTGAAGCGCCTGCTGCCGGCAAGGATGCGCGGCGGCGCTGTGGTGCCGGTGGTGCGCCTCTCCGGGGTGATCGGCGCGGTGACGCCGCTGCGGCCCGGCATGTCGCTGGCGGGCGTTGCCCGCCTGCTGGAGCGAGCCTTCGCGACAAAGGGCGCGCGGGCCGTTGCGCTGGTGATCAACTCGCCGGGCGGTTCGCCGGTGCAGTCGCGCCAGATTTATCAGCGGATCCGCCAACTCGCCGCTGAGAAGAATTTGCGCGTGCTGGTGTTCGTTGAGGATGTGGCGGCGTCCGGCGGTTACATGATCGCCTGCGCTGGCGATGAAATCTTTTGCGATCCGTCATCGATCGTCGGTTCGATCGGTGTTGTCGGCGGCACGTTCGGATTTGTCGAACTCATCAAGAAAGTCGGCATCGAGCGCAGGCTCTACACCTCGGGCGACAACAAGGCGCAGCTCGATCCATTCCTGCCGGAAAACCCTGATGACGTTGCGCGGCTGAAAGCGATCCAGCGCGAGATTCATGACACCTTCATCGCGCTTGTGAAAAGCAGCCGCGGCGCGCGATTGAAGGGTGAGGAGAGCTATCTCTTCACCGGCGAATACTGGGCCGGCGAGCGTGCGGTGAAGCTCGGTCTTGCCGACGCCATCGGCGATCTGCGCACGGTGCTGCGCGCACGCTATGGCGACAAGGTGCAAACACCTGTGATCGCGCAACCGACGGGGCTGCTCTCCAATCTTTCAGGCCGCAAGCCCGG
Organism: Afipia sp.; assembly: GCA_017308595.1. Taxonomy (GTDB): domain Bacteria; phylum Pseudomonadota; class Alphaproteobacteria; order Rhizobiales; family Xanthobacteraceae; genus Afipia. The sequence continues at coordinate 39,673 of JAFKER010000012.1, read as the reverse complement.
CGCAGGCGCGGCGTTGCCCGGTTTCCCCGGTTTCTCGGAAGATCTGATTTCAGCGCTGGAAGAGCGTGCGATCTGGGCACGTTACGGGTTGTAGGATGGGAGAGCGATCATGCCGCCGCTGATTCTGGTTGCTGCGGGTATTCTTGGCGGCGCGGCATTGCTGCGTCTCGCCGTGCGCGAGAGTCGCCGCATCAATCGCGAGCTTGATGCCGCGCGCAAGCCGATGGCTGCCGAGCAGGAGCGCATGCCGAAGCTGCGCCGCGATCCCGACACCGGGACCTACCGGCCGGGCTAACGATCCTGATACCGAATGAGTCTCAGCCGTGCCGCCGCACGTCGTTAATGGTCATGATGCAAAGCGCGGCCATGATGAGAGCCGCCACGAGAACCTGAAACGCAATCATTGTCGCCCCTGCCAAAGCATCGCCGGTTGGCCCGGCCGTTGGTTGCAATCCGGCGTTGCTAACGTTCAGCTCCTAACAAACCCTGCGCGAGTGAAATCCACCTGTTGCTGCGGTTAAACCGGCCTTCTGGGAAACGCTAAAATCGCGCCGATTTGGGCAGGAATTGATTTGGAATCCGGGCTATCGCCTTGATTCCGTGAGGCCGCGCCGATACGGTCCGCGCGCAAATCACCCCCATTCCAAAGCTTGAAGATTTCCAATGGATTCCCTGCCTCCGCACATGCGTCCCGAGCGCTCGTTTCAGGGCCTGATCCTGACCCTGCAGCGCTTTTGGGCTGACTATGGCTGCGTCATCCTGCAGCCCTACGACATGGAAGTCGGCGCGGGTACGTTCCATCCGGCGACCACGCTGCGCGCGCTGGGTCCGAAGCGCTGGAATGCAGCTTACGTTCAGCCGTCACGCCGCCCGAAGGACGGCCGCTATGGCGAGAACCCGAACCGGTTGCAGCACTACTATCAGTTTCAGGTGATCCTGAAGCCGTCGCCGCCGGATATTCAGGATCTCTATCTGCAATCGCTGAAAGCCATCGGCGTCGACTCCGCGTTGCATGACATTCGCTTTGTCGAAGACGACTGGGAAAGCCCGACGCTCGGCGCATGGGGTCTCGGCTGGGAATGCTGGTGCGACGGCATGGAAGTCTCGCAGTTCACCTATTTCCAGCAGGTGGCGGGCGTCGAATGCGCGCCGGTCGCGGGCGAACTCACCTACGGCCTCGAGCGTCTTGCGATGTACGTGCAGGGCGTCGACCGCGTTTACGATCTCAACTTCAACGGCCGCGAAGGCGCCGACAAGGTGACCTATGGCGACGTGTTTTTGCAGGCCGAGCAGGAATACTCGCGGCACAATTTCGAGCACTCTGATACGGCGATGCTGTTCGAGCAGTTCAAGATGGCCGAGAACGCCTGCAAGAAATATCTCGATGCGGGTTGGAAGGATGGCAAGCGCGAGGCGCATCTGATGGCGCTGCCCGCTTACGACCAGTGCATCAAGGCCAGCCACGTCTTCAACCTGCTCGACGCACGCGGCGTAATCTCGGTCACCGAGCGCCAGAGCTACATTCTGCGCGTACGCGAACTCGCCAAGGCCTGCGGCGAAGCGTGGGTGCATACCGAAGCGGGAAGGGCGGAGTAACGACGATGCCCGATCTTCTCCTCGAACTGTTCTCCGAAGAAATTCCCGCGCGCATGCAGGCGAAGGCGGCGGATGACCTGCGCAAGATGGTCACCGACAAGCTGGTCGCCGAAGGGCTCGTCTACGAAGGCGCGAAGGCGTTCGTCACGCCGCGCCGTCTCGCGCTCACCGTGCACGGCATTCCGCTGCGCCAGCCAGACCTCAAGCAGGAGCGCAAGGGGCCGAAGGTCGGCGCGCCTGACGGTGCCGTGCAAGGCTTCCTGAAAGCTGCAGGTCTCAAGTCGCTCGATGAAGCGAAGATCCAGCGCGATCCGAAGGGCGATTTCTACATCGCCTTGATGGAGAAGGCGGGGCGTCCCGCCATCGACGTGATCGCCGAAATCATTCCGCTGATCATCCGCACTTTCCCGTGGCCGAAGCAGATGCGCTGGGGCGAGCGCTCCGCGCGGAACGGTGCGCTGACATGGGTGCGCCCGCTGCATTCCATTATCGCGACCTTCGGCCCCGAGACCGAAGAGCCGGAGATCGTGAAGTTCGACATTTCCGGCATCGAGGCTGGGCAGACCACGCGGGGCCACCGTTTCATGGCGCCTGCCGAATTCAGCGTGCGCCGCTTCGAGGATTACGTGTCGAAGCTCGAAGCTGCGAAAGTCGTGCTCGATCCGGAGCGCCGCAAGGACATCATCCTCACCGAGGCCAAGAACTTCGCCTTCGCGCAAGGCTATGAGCTGGTCGAGGATCAGGTACTGCTCGATGAAGTGGCGGGCCTGGTCGAGTGGCCGGTGGTGCTGATGGGCTCGTTCGACGAGAGCTTCCTGTCGATTCCGGGCGAAGTGATCCGCGCCACCATCCGCAACAACCAGAAGTGCTTTGTGGTGCGCGATCCGAAGACCGGCAAGCTCGCCAACAAGTTCATCCTGACGGCGAATGTCGAAGCCTCCGATGGAGGCAAGGCGATCGTCGCGGGCAACGAGCGCGTGATCCGCGCGCGCCTGTCGGACGCGAAGTTCTTCTACGAAACGGACCTGAAGACGAAGCTTGAAGACCGGCTGCAAAAATTCGAGCAGATCGTGTTCCACGAGAAACTCGGCACGCAGGCCGAGCGCATCGCGCGCATCGGAAAACTGGCTGCTGAAATCGCGCCGCTGGTCGGCGCAGATGTCGCGAAGACCAGGCGCGCCGCGCAGTTGGCCAAGGCTGACCTTCTCACCGAAGTTGTCGGCGAATTCCCCGAAGTGCAGGGCCTGATGGGCCGTTATTACGCGCTGGCGCAGGGCGAAGATGCGTCCGTCGCTGCCGCGATCGAGGATCACTACAAGCCGCAGGGGCCTGCGGACCGCGTGCCGACCGATCCGGTCGCCATTGCCGTCGCGCTGGCGGACAAGCTCGACATTCTGACCGGCTTCTGGTCCATCGACGAAAAACCGACCGGATCGAAAGACCCGTTTGCGCTGCGCCGTGCTGCGCTGGGTGTGATCCGTCTCGTTGGCGACAATGGAATTCGCCTGCCGCTGCTTTCTGCTTTTGCAAAGGCAGCGAAGCCGCATGACGGAAAAGACTTGCTCGCCTTCTTCGCCGATCGTCTGAAAGTTCAGTTGCGCGATCAGGGCGCGCGGCATGACCTCGTGGACGCGGTGTTCGCGCTTGGCGGTCAGGACGATCTGTTGATGGTCGTTCGCCGCGTCGAAGCGCTCGGCAAATTCCTCGACAGCGATGACGGCAAGAACCTGCTCGCCGGTACCAAGCGTGCGAGCAATATCTTGGCCATCGAGGAGAAGAAGGACAAACGCAAGTTCGACGGCGCGCCGGATGCGTCGCTGTTCAAGGTCGATGAGGAAAAGGCGCTTGCCGCCGCCATCGCGCAGGTGAAGCTTGAGGCGGGTGCCGCGGTCGCTAAGGAAGACTTCGCGTCGGCCATGAGCGCGATGGCCAAGCTGCGCCCGGCGGTCGATGCCTTCTTCGACAAGGTGAAGGTCAACGACGACGACGCCAAGGTGCGCGAGAACCGCCTGAAGCTGCTCAACGAAATCCGCGAAGCCACGCGCGCTGTGGCGGATTTCTCGAAGATTCAGGATTGAGGCGCTGCCGCTTCACAAATTACGGTGTCGTCCCCGCGCAGGCGGGGACCCAGACTTTCTGTCGAAGCGACATTAGACGAGCATGTCCAACCAACCGGCCCAATTGAACCGCCGGTGGTTCTGGGTCCCCGCCTGCGCGGGGACGACCACCTTTGGGTAATGTTGCCTCGTTTACCTCTCATTAACCCTATTCTGTAAGGTTCCGGTAACTTCCGTTAACAGCCGTTAGCGAATGCCGGGACCAGCATGACCTCGATCAATGGCTACAATCCCTATGCCGCGCTCGGCTCGGCTTATGCGCGAACGGCTGCCGCGACGCAGCCGTCGCTCGCTGATGCGCTCAACGCGGCGGAGTCGGGAAGCAGCAATCCGTTCGATCCCAATGCCGCGACAAACCTGACGCTGTCGGACGCCGCGAAAGCCAAGCTGGCGAGCGAGGCTACGACACCCGATTTCGCCACCGTCACGAACGATGCCCGTGCGACGCTCGACAAACTCTACGTCGCAGCGAAGGTCAGCGGGCCGCTGACGGCGGATGGCAAGTCCACCGTCGACCTGTCTTCAATGGATCGCCGTTCGCTATTCGCCATCGCCACCAACAATAGCGGGAAATTCACCGCCGATGAGCAGAGCGTCGCGTCGCAGGAGTTGACCAGCCGCTTTAACGCTGCGCTTGCGCCGGCTGCCGCCGCAACCTCGATGACCAAGAACTACACGGTCGTCTACAAGGCTGCGCTGGATTACCTCGACGGCGCCAGCCCTGAGGAAAAGGCGACGACCACCTGGGCCACACAGCGCACTGCTGTGCTGAAAGGGTATGAGGCGGCAAAGCAGAAGCCGGATACGGCGCCATCGGGCATCTCGGGCGATATCGTCGCCAGCTATCTGGCAAAGTATCCGGACGGCGCGCCCGCGGGCACAACCAAGACTTTCGCCACCGTCGCGACCAACGCACGCGCAGCGCTGGATGCGCAAGCCAGGCTTGCAACAGAGAACAAAACCGAATTGGTTTACGATCCGAACCGGAAGTTCGGCCAGCTTGTGGACTTCTCGTCGTTCGACAACCGCTCGCTGTCGGCGATCACGCTCAATCAGGATCAGAAGTTTTCGAACGAGGAAATCTACGCCGCGAAGAAGGAACTGGGTTCGCGCAACCGCGCCAGCATCCTGTCCTCGCTGAAGCAAAGTCAGCAGAGCGGCGATCCTTCGCAACTCAGCCTCGGCATTCTGCAGAGTTATTCCGCCATGAGCGACGAGGAGCGTCAGGCTTCCGGCTGGACAGTCTCGTTCCGTGACAATGTGCTGCAGCAGTACAAGTCGACCAGCAATATCCTGTCGATGTTGCGGGGGGCGTAAGCGAAATTTTATCTCCGGCACGACATGGCGTTGGCTGCAAAAAAAGCCCCGCACGGTGATCCGCGCGGGGCTGTTGCGTTTGCGCTGGGCGGCAGGGGAGAACCGGTCAGCACAAACAGGGCTGGATGTCGCGTCAGCCGATTGCGTTAATCGATCACCTGCATCACGCGGCGCGTGCGCGGCTCGACCAGAATCGGCCGGTCGTTGACCACGGTGTAGCGATAGCGTGTCGCGCCGTATTGCTGAGGCACATCGTAATAAGTCACGCCGCTTTCAGGTAGCACGGTGCCGACACGCACCGGCGTATCCACGGTGTAGGACGGCACGCGTTCCTCCACGATGTACTGGCGGAAGCGCGGGCGCTCGTCGTCCGAAATGATTCCGACGCCGGGGCCGGCCAGGCCGGTTGTTACGCCTTCCTCGACAATGATGCGCTGCTGGGCATGAGCCGCGAGCGGCATTGCTGTGGCGGTCGCCAGCAGCGCTGCTGCGAGAAGGGGATTACGCATGGCTTTCTCCTCGATTGAAAAGACCGGTCGCACGCAAGCGGCTGCTCGCGCCGATCGACAGCGGTGACAATGACGCTCACCGCTCATCGTTCCTGAACGATTGTGATTTCACGGCGGTCTTTTCGTGACGTGCGCGCCGACGTGGCGGCAGAAGTTTGAAGCGTCGAAATTAGAAAGGTCATGGAACTCACGGCTTGTTCGCGCCGTTAGATGTTCCCATGCGGGCGGGAAGGATAGATTCCTTCTCGATTCGCAGTTGTTGCGTTTCCAGACATGTCTTCGTTTCAATGCCGGGGAGGCCCTATGTCCATCAGCATCGCCCATATCCAGCCGATCGTCGCACTCATCGCTGGCGTGCTCATTCTCATCATGCCGCGGCTGCTGAATTTCATCGTGGCGATCTATCTGATCCTGGTCGGGATCATCGGCTTGGGGATTATTAAGTAACGGAATATATCAAATTATTACAGGACTGGCCGCAATGCTGGGCATTTCGGTCATTTCTGTAACAATTTGCAATCGTTCGTGATCCAAAACGCGAATATCGGCAGGACGCCGCTTGCGCGTCGATGTGCAGCCGTGGTGTAACGCCGCTGCCGTTTCACTCATGCAGCGTCTGGAAGCCATGGCCAAAGCCTCATCGAAGAAATCTGCCACAAAGTCCTCCCCCAAAGCCAAGTCGAAGCCTGCCGTGAAGGCAAAGCCTGCAGCTAAAAAATCTGCTGTGGCGAAGCCTGCGAGCAAGCCAGCCGCGAAAGCTGCGAAAGCATCCGCACCGATCGCAAAGAAGGCAGCGCAGGGCGTTCAGGCCGGCAGGTGGGTCTATACGTTCGGTGATGGCCGCGCCGAAGGCAAAGCCAACATGCGGGACCTGCTTGGCGGCAAGGGTGCGAACCTCGCCGAGATGGCGAACCTCGGATTGCCCGTGCCTCCGGGCTTCACGATTCCGACGTCGGTCTGCACTTACTTCTACGCCAATGGAAAAACCTATCCGAAGGATCTGAAGTCGCAGGTCGAGAAGGCGCTGGTCACGGTCGGCAAGATCGCGGGCAAGACGTTTGGCGACGCGAAGAACCCGCTGCTCGTGTCGGTCCGCTCCGGCGGGCGCGCATCGATGCCGGGCATGATGGACACAGTGCTCAACCTCGGCCTCAACGACACCACCGTCGAAGCGCTGGCGAGCCTCTCGGGTGACCGCCGGTTCGCATATGACAGCTATCGCCGCTTCATCACCATGTATTCGGACGTGGTGCTCGGCTTCGAGCATCATCACTTCGAAGATATTCTCGACACCTACAAGGACAGCAAGGGCTATTCGCTCGACACCGAACTGACCGCCGACGACTGGGTTGATCTGGTCGGCCGCTACAAGGAAGCTGTTGCGCACGAAACAGGCGAGGAATTCCCGCAGGACCCGCATGCGCAGCTCTGGGGCGCGATCGGTGCGGTGTTCTCATCTTGGATGAACGCGCGTGCGGTCACCTATCGCCGCCTGCACGACATTCCGGAGTCGTGGGGCACCGCCGTCAACATTCAGTCCATGGTGTTCGGCAACATGGGCGACACTTCGGCCACGGGCGTGGCGTTCACGCGCAATCCGTCCACCGGCGAGAAGCGGCTTTATGGCGAGTTTCTGATCAACGCTCAGGGTGAGGATGTGGTGGCGGGCATCCGCACGCCGCAGGACATCACCGAGCATGCGCGCAAGGAGTCCGGCTCCGACAAGGCATCGATGGAAGTCGCGATGCCGGACGCGTTCAAGGAACTGACACGCATCTACACCCAGCTCGAAAAGCACTATCGTGACATGCAGGACATGGAATTCACGGTGGAGCAGGGCAAGCTGTGGATGCTGCAGACCCGTAACGGCAAGCGCACCGCGAAAGCCGCGCTCCGTATCGCGGTCGACCTCGCCAGTGAAGGTTTGATTACGAAGAAGGACGCGATCACCCGGATCGATCCGGCTTCATTGGACCAGTTGCTGCATCCGACCATCGATCCGGTTGCCAAGCGCGACGTCATCGCCACCGGTCTTCCGGCTTCGCCGGGCGCGGCAGCGGGAGAAATCGTATTTTCGTCCGACGAAGCCGCAAAGCTCCAGGCCGATGGCCGCAAGGTTATTCTGGTGCGTGTCGAAACCTCGCCGGAAGACATTCACGGCATGCATGCCGCGGAAGGTATCCTCACCACGCGCGGCGGCATGACCTCGCACGCGGCGGTGGTCGCGCGCGGCATGGGCAAGCCCTGCGTCTCGGGTTGCGGTACCGTGCGCGTCGATTACGGTCGCGGCATGATGACCATCGGCAACCGCACCTTCAAGGCCGGCGATGTCATTACCATCGACGGCTCGCTGGGGCAGGTTCTGGCCGGCCGCATGCCCATGATCGAGCCGGAACTGTCCGGCGACTTCAATACGCTGATGGGCTGGGCTGATCAGGTCCGCAAGCTGAAGGTCCGCACCAATGCGGATACGCCTGCTGACGCCCGCACCGCGTTGAAGTTCGGCACCGAAGGCATCGGCCTCTGCCGCACCGAGCATATGTTCTTCGAGGAAACGCGCATCCGCACGGTGCGCGAGATGATCCTTGCGGAAGACGAAGGTTCGCGCCGCTCCGCGCTGGCGAAGCTTCTCCCGATGCAGCGCGCCGACTTCGTCGATCTGTTCGAGATCATGAAGGGCCTGCCGGTCACCATCCGCCTGCTCGATCCGCCGCTGCACGAGTTCCTGCCGCACTCGCAGAGCGAGATCGAGGAAGTCGCCCGTGCGATGAACACGGACGCTCGCAAGATCGCTGATCGCGCGCGTGAACTCTCCGAGTTCAATCCGATGCTCGGCTTCCGTGGCTGCCGTCTGGCGATTGCCTATCCGGAAATCGCGGAAATGCAGGCTCGTGCCATTTTCGAAGCCGCCGCTGAAGCGGGCAAGCGCACCGGCAAGCCGGTCGGGCTTGAGGTGATGGTGCCGCTGATCGCCACCCGCGCCGAGTTTGATCTGGTCAAGGCGCGGATCGACGCCACCGCGAATGCGGTGACCAAGGAAACCGGCGTGAAGCTCAACTATCAGACCGGCACCATGATCGAACTGCCGCGCGCCTGCCTAATGGCGGGCGATATCGCCAAGACCGCCGAATTCTTCTCGTTCGGCACCAACGATCTGACGCAAACGGCGTTCGGTATCAGCCGCGACGACGCGGCCAGCTTCCTCGGCACCTACGTTTCACGCGGCATCATCGAGATCGATCCGTTCATTTCGGTGGATCGCGATGGCGTTGGTGAGTTGGTGAAGATCGGCGTGCAGCGCGGCCGCAAGACTCGCCCCAATCTCAAGATGGGTATCTGCGGCGAACACGGAGGCGATCCCGCTTCGGTGGCGTTCTGCCACGATGTCGGCCTGGACTATGTGTCTTGCTCGCCGTATCGCGTGCCGATTGCGCGCCTTGCAGCGGCGCAGGCGGCGCTCGGCAAGGCTGCTGCCAGTCAGGCTTAAGTTCCGCGCAACTTCAAGAAGCACAATGCCGCTCCCGAAACGGAGCGGCATTTGTTTTTTTGGGGGGCACCAGTTACGCGTCATTACGAAGAGCCATTCGCGCGCGTCTTCGACGCGCTATGGCGACGAAGCAATCCATCCTGTCTTTTGAAGCAACTCATCTTTTCTTTTGAGCGGTGGATGGCTGCGCTTCGCGCGTCGTGTCGGTTGAAAGTCGTGTAGGGAACCCAAATTGCGTCAAATTGCATTCACCAATTTTGTTGACGCGATGTTTACCACCTTGCAGGAGGCGCTGTTTACCAAGGCTTTCGGTGTGATCGCGATATCTTTGTCGGAAACTTGCGTGTTGTACGGAGGACGCAGCGATTAACTCCGCGGCAACTTTAATTCTATACCAACGACATTGATCGGATTGTACCGAATGTGCTGTCCGGTCGCGTGTGTATAAGCGTTAGTTGCGTGAGCGTATCGATGTCTGTGTTGCGTAACGGGTCGAAGGGCGCGCGGTTCGCGCCCTTCGGCTTTGTTCTCTGTCTCCTGACAGTGAGCCCGACCGAAATCGGCTATCAGGATCTCGCGTCGCTGCTGGCACGCCAGCCCGGCGTCGCGGAGCGCTGGCAGGAATACATGTTCGCATCGTCGCGCCGCATGTTGCAGGTCGCGTCCTTCAATCTTCCCCGTCCGATCGGCACCCACACGCGCGAAACGCCGACCTATCGTCTCGCCAGTCTCGATAGCGGGGGCGGAGATGTGACCGGATCGCTTGGCCGCGATCCGCTCGGACCGGTTCTGCGCCCGTTACAGAAATCAGATTTCCCGAAAGTCGTGCGCGCGTCGAAGGGTGACCGGCTTCCGGTCTTCGTTCCTGAAACGGCAGCGCCTGTGGCCGCGCCGCAGCCGGAACAGGATCAGCCGAATTCCAACGCATCGGTGCGCGGCGCGAAAACGGCTGAAGCTGCGCCGGCAAATGCCGCGCCGCTCGACGCCGAGCTTGAAGCTGCGATGAAGGCGCCGCATCTGCCGCAATACGAAGCCGCCGTTTCCTTGCAGGACATTCCGGCGGATCATCCGCTGAACGCAGCACCTCCGGCGAGCCGTGAAGAAAGCGTGGCGACGGAGCCGAGTGCCAATCGCGATGGCTTCTCGTTCCAGACTGCGACGCTCTACTTTGGCAATTCCTCGCTCGGCGTGACGAGCGGTACGCTGGAGCGCTGGCAGCCGGGCGAAGAGCCCGTCATCGTGCTGCCCGGCGTTGATCCGGACATGAAGATGCCCGCAGTGCGCCGGGACGAATCCGCGCTTCCGTCCGAGGGAGGTGAAAGCGTCGCCAGCAAGGGCGAAGTCACCGGCGAGAACCAGCGCCCGCGCACCCCGGCGGAACGTCTTGGGCTTGATGCCAAGACCCGCGCCAAGTCAGAGAAGTGTCTGACCGACGCAATTTACTTCGAAGCACGCGGCGAAGCCGTCCGCGGCCAGATGGCGGTGGCGCAGGTGGTGCTGAACCGCGCCTTCTCCGGTTACTATCCGACCACGGTCTGCGGCGTGGTTTATCAAAACTCGCACCGCCATCTGTCCTGCCAGTTCACCTTCGCCTGCGACGGTATCCGCGATGTGGTGAAAGAGCCGGACATGTGGGAACGCGCGAAAAAGATCGCGAAGGAATCCCTCGACGGCCGCCTGTGGTTGCCCGAAGTGGGAAAGTCGACTCACTATCATGCTTATTGGGTGCGCCCGTCATGGGTGAACGAGATGAAGAAGATGTACAAATACGGCGTACATACCTTCTATCGTCCGCGCGCCTGGGGCGACGGCAAGGATGCACCGACCTGGGGCACAGAAGCCCAGACCGCAGCGATTTCCGCAGAGCTTGCCAGCGCGGCAAAAAGCTCGGCCGAGATTTCGGGCGGGAAGTAACGAGCGATTCGATTAGAGTCCGGAATTTTATGGTCGTCCCGGCGTAGGCCGGGACCCATACCCCCTGGACATGATGTTCATCGACAAAGCCGCAGAGCCATTCCGCTTTCTCTGATCGCGCAGGGCTTATGGGGCCCGGCTCGCGCTTCGCTTGGCCGGGACGACGCAGATGTCACGCGTCGATATCCAGCGCGACATCGAAGTTCGGCGCCGAATGTGTCAGCGCGCCGGACGACACATAGTCCACGCCGGTCTTTGCGATTTCCGCAATCGACGCCAGCGTCACGCCGCCGGAAACTTCCAGCACCACGCGGCCATTGGTGATAGCGACGGCCTCACGCAATGTCGGAATATCCATGTTGTCGAGCATCACCACGTCCGCGAGGCCGGTGGCAAGCACCTCGCTCAACTGATCGAGCGTGTCCACCTCGATCTCGATTTTCACCAGATGGCCGACATGGGCGCGGGCGCGCTCCAGCACAGGCTTGACGCCTCCTGCGACCGCGATGTGGTTGTCCTTGATCAGGACCGCGTCGTCGAGACCGAAGCGATGGTTGAAACCGCCGCCGCAGCGCACGGCATACTTCTCCAGCGCCCGCAGGCCCGGCGTGGTTTTGCGGGTGTCGCAGATGCGCATTTTTGTCACGCCTGCATGGCGGATGGTGTCCAAGGTCAGGGTCGCGATGCCGGATAGGCGCCCGACAAAGTTCAGCGCCGTGCGCTCGCCCGCCAGCACGGCGCGGGCGGGGCCGGAGATGGTCAGCACATGCACGCCCTCGGCTACGGCATTGCCGTCGCGGACATGCGCCTGAATGTTGATGTCGGGCGAGAGACGTCGGAACACGGCAACCGCGAGCGGCAATCCGGCGATCACGCCCGCTTGCCGGGCCACGAGAATGGCATGGGCATGGACGGAGGGCGGAATGGTCGCGGTCGACGTCACGTCACCGGCGCGGCCGAGATCTTCGGCCAGCGCGCGCGTGACAGCATCGTCAATCGCCAGCGGCGACAGCAACGCATCGGGATGCATGAGGGTTGCGGGATCGAGAACATCACTGATGCTCATGGTCAGGCTCCTGCGGACGTACGTTTCAGAGGGGTATGGTCGAGCGACGCCGCGATATGGCGCGCCTCATTGAGCGTTGTCATGGTACGGCGGCGCTGTGCGGTGTCTTCCGCCGGATAGTCGGCGCGGAAATGCGCGCCCCGGCTCTCGCAGCGCGCCCATGCCGACGTAGCCACGATCAGTGCCGTGGTCGCCATATTGCGTAAGGCGAAGTTGCCGGTGGTCTGTTCGATCACCGCAAAGGTGCGGATGGCTTCCGCCAGATCGTCGCCATTGCGGATCACGCCAACATGCGAACTCATCATCGCGCGCATATTGGCTTCGCGCAGCGGCGGCATTGCGGCGTTGGGCCGTGTTTGTGACGTCAGTAGAGCGGGTGCCCGCGCAAAACTCCGACCGCTGATGTCGTCGGCGATGCGCGCGGCATAGACCACGGCTTCCAGCAGCGAATTGGATGCCAGGCGGTTTGCGCCGTGCGCGCCGGTGGATGAGACTTCGCCGCCAGCCCACAGGCCTTTGAGCGACGTGCGGCCATGGCGATCCACGGCGATGCCACCCATGTGGTAGTGCGCGGCTGGCGCAACCGGGATCGGCTGCTTCGCGGGATCGATGCCTGCAGCCATGCAGCTTGCGTTTACGGTTGGGAACTTTGCTGCGAAGGTTGCGCCGAGCGCCTTGGTCGCATCGAGAAATGCACCGCGCCCCGATGTGACCTCGGCGAACACGCCGCGCGCGACGATATCGCGTGGTGCGAGTTCCGCGAGCGGATCGCGCGCCAGCATGAAGCGCTCGCCCTTGCCGTTGATAAGGATCGCGCCTTCGCCGCGCAGGGCTTCGGTCGCCAGCGGCGCGGGATCGCGTCCGACGTTCAGAGCCGTGGGATGAAACTGCACGAATTCGGGATCGGCGATAATCGCACCGGCGCGGGCGGCGATGGCAAGGCCGATGCCGCCGGCTTCCGCCGGGTTGGTGGTCACCGCATAGAGATGTCCGATTCCGCCGGTGGCCAGCACAATGGCGCGCGAGGGGATGACGATTGGCGCGGCTGTTGGATCATCGGCCTTGCGCAGTTGCAGGCCTGTGACGGCATCGCCTTCGGTCAGCAGCGCTTCGGCGGCATAGCCTTCCATCACATGGATCGATGGTGTGTTGCGCACGGCTGCGACCAGCGCGGCGATGATCGCCTTGCCGGCCATGTCGCCCTGAACGTGGACAATGCGCCGCGCCGAATGCGCCGCTTCGCGCCCCACAGCGAGCTTGCCTTCGAGATCGCGGTCGAACGGCACACCATAGTGCAGGAGATCGTGGATGCGGTCGGGAGCTTCGCGCGCAAGACCGAGTGCAACGTCCTCGTCAACAATGCCGCCGCCGACCGCGACGGTGTCAGCCGCATGGGCTTCGGGCGTATCGCCTTCGCCGACGGCTGCTGCAATTCCGCCCTGCGCCCACGCGCTCGATGCACCTTCGCCGAGCGGTGCCGCGGAGATGACGGTGACGGGACGGGGGGCGAGTTTCAGCGCGCAGAACAGGCCCGCGAGTCCGCCACCAACGATAAGGACGTCGGTGGTTGGAGAGACGTTGTCGAATGCCGTGCTCATGGCGTTGAGCTTTCAAAATTCTCGGACGTCATGGCCGGGCCTGTCCCGGCCATCCACGTCTTCGTTTCAGCGCTGTCATCCTTCGAGGCTCGCCGAAGACGGCTCGCACCTCAGGATGACGATTGGTGTTTCTCTCCGCCGTCACCCTGAGGTGCGAGCGCAGCGAGCCTCGAAGGGCAACGGCTCCTTCAATTCCTCAGATTAATCATGCGCTCCACCGAGCGGCGGGCATTGCCGACGATTGCGGGATCGACTGTGACCTCCTCACGCATGTAAATCAGGCTGTCGAGAATCTTCGGCAGCGTGATGCGCTTCATATGGGGACACAGGTTGCACGGCTTGACGAACTCGACATGCGGCAATTCGGCCTGCACGTTGTCCGCCATCGAACATTCGGTGACCATGACAATGCGCTTGGGCTGATGCTTACGCACCCAGTCGATCATGTGGGCGGTCGAGCCGGTGAAGTCGGCTTCCGCGATCACGTCCGGCGGGCACTCCGGATGCGCGATGATCTGCACTGACGGATCGGCCTCGCGATAGGTGCGCAGCTCGTCGCCGGTGAAGCGTTCGTGCACTTCGCACGCGCCTTTCCATGCGATGATCTTCACGCTGGTTTTCGAGGCGACGTATTTCGCCAGATACTGATCCGGCAGGAAGATGACGGTGTCGGCATTGAGGCTCTCCACCACCTGCACGGCGTTGGACGAGGTGCAGCAGATGTCGACCTCGGCCTTCACATCGGCTGACGTGTTGACATAGGCGACCACCGGCACGCCGGGGAATTTTTCGCGCAGCAGACGGACGTCCGCGCCGGTGATCGCGGAGGCCAGCGAACAGCCGGCGCGCGAATCCGGGATCAGCACGGTCTTGTCCGGGTTCAGGATCTTCGATGTCTCGGCCATGAAGTGCACGCCACACTGGACGATGACCTTTTGCTTCACCTTCGTGGCCTCGCGCGCAAGCTGAAGCGAGTCGCCGCCGATGTCGGCCACGCAATGAAAGATTTCGGGCGTCTGATAATTATGCGCGAGAATGACGGCGTCGCGTTCCTTCTTCAGGTCATTGATCGCCTTCACATAGGGCGCCATGAACGGCCACTCGATTTCCGGAATGACGTTCTTCACCCTGGCATAGAGATGCGCGGTGGCGCGTTCGACCTCGGGCGTCCATTCGAGCGACGGCATCGGCAGTGCGCGGGCGCGCTCGGAAGCGGTGATGCGTGCCCGGACAATCGCCTCGGCAGGGCGAGCGGCAGTCCCCAGATCGTCGGGACCGTAAATTCCGGTGATGGGCATTTTCGCCTCCTGAAGTCGCCTTATATACTCAATATGAGCATATTTGGGTTCTGAGAAATCCGGCCTTTTGGGCCGGGCGTTTCAATCTCGAATCTTGGCTCGTCTAATTATACTCAAATCGAGCAAAACAAATATAGCACCTCGCTCCGGACCTCGCCAGAGGTGAGTTGGAAAATTCCCGCATAGCGGAAATGCATCGGGCCGTAACCGATGCGAAGCCGGGAGCAAGGACTTGGCAAACCTCACCGGAGCGGCCAATCAGGGGGCCGGATTTTCAACGCACAAGAAAAAGGAGAGCGGGTTTGGCAACCTTCAAGGCAGTCAGGATCGACAAGGCTGAAAAAGGCACAACGGCGGCGCTGGCGCAGTTCGATGACGCTGAACTGATGGATGGCGACGTCACCGTTGCGGTCGAGTGGTCGACGGTGAACTACAAGGACGGCCTCGCTATCACCGGCAAGTCCCCGGTGGTGCGCCGTTTCCCGATGATCGCGGGCATCGATTTCGCCGGCACGGTTTTGGAATCGTCGCATTCCGCCTGGAAGAAGGGTGACAAGGTTGTTTCCACCGGCTGGGGTCTCGGTGAAACGCATCTCGGCGCGTATGCGGAGAAAGCGCGCGTGAAGGGCGACTGGCTGGTGCGTCTGCCCGATGGCATGACCGCGCGTCAGGCGATGGCGATCGGCACGGCGGGCTTCACGGCGATGCTGTCGGTGATGGCGCTGGAGAAACACGGTCTCACGCCGAAGAGCGGCCCAGTGGTTGTCACCGGCGCGGCCGGCGGCGTCGGCTCGGTGGCGGTCGCGATCCTCGCCAAGCTCGGCTTTCATGTCATTGCCTCGACGGGCCGCGCGAGTGAGACGGACTATCTGCGTGGCCTCGGCGCTGCGGAAGTCATCGACCGCAACGAACTCTCCGGTCCGGCCAAGATGCTCGGCAAGGAGCGCTGGGCGGGTGGCGTCGACAGCGTCGGCTCCACCACGCTGGCCAACCTGCTGTCGATGACGCAGTACGGCGGCGCGATTGCCGCCTGCGGTCTTGCGGGCGGTATGGATCTGCCGTCGTCGGTCGCGCCGTTCATTTTGCGCGGAGTGTGCCTTTTGGGCATCGATTCCGTGATGTGCCCGATCGAGCCGCGCAAGGCTGCCTGGGCACGGCTTGCGAAGGATCTCGACCACGCAAAACTTGCTGAAATGACTAAGGAAATCGGCCTGGACGAAGTTTTCGACGCGGCGTCGAAGGTTCTCGCCGGGCAACTCCGCGGCCGGACGGTCGTGCGAATTTCCTGAGGACGTTCAGACTTTACCAACCATGATGCGCCAATGTTGCCATGGTTGGTATGGTAATCACCGGGTTAAGGCGTAAACCGCCGGGCGACTTCGCCCGGCCGGTTGTGTGAACCCGCAGTTCGTCAGTTGGAGTAGCCCGCATGCTCGCCCGCATCGTTCTTGGAGCCGCGCTCGCCGGTTCGTTCGCAGCACCAGTTCTCGCAGAAAACATGAACGCGGACGAAGCGCGCAAGTTCGTGGCGAACAAGATGTTCGCCTTCACCTGCTTCGACGGCACCAAGGGTGTCGGCAAGATCACTTATGATGGTGCAGCGGCTGGCGCAGTGCAGTTCGGCGGCGCCGGTGAAGCTCGCAACATGCGGTTGCCGAGCAACACGCTTCAGGTGCGCGGCCAGCAGATTTGCGCCTCGATCAAGGGCATTCCGTTCGAGCCCTGCTTCAATCTCGACAAGACCAGCAATGTCAGTTTCCGTGGTGCGGTGTCGGGCATGGGCTTCGCCTATTGCGACTTCCGCAAGCACGGCAATGCGCGCGTTTTCCTCGCGCAGTCGATCTCGCGTCCCCGTTCGCTGCGTGCGCCGGGCGTGACCCAGTCGGCGGACGCGACGCCGCGTGCCGAGGTCAAGCCGGTCGCGGCGCGCAGCGAAGCGCCGCTCGAGCTGCGCCGCTCCGCAAGCGAGTAATTCCTCGCGCAGAGAATTCCGATCACGCCGTCGGCTGAGCCGGCGGCGTTTTCGTTTGCCTGAACAGGATGCGCTGATACAGCCATCCGATCGCGACCAGTACGAGGCCCAGACCAATGAACGAGAACGCACGGTAGGCACCGGTCAGGTTCGACATGTCGATCAGGAACACTTTGAGCACGGTGATTCCGATCATCACCGCCGATGCAAGGCGCGCACGCTGCGACGGCAGCAGCAGTCCGATAGCGAGCAGGATCACGCCAAACACCAGCCACGCCACCGAGTAGGTGTATTGCTCGGCGTCGAAGGTGTTGAAGCTGTTCATGAGCGGGCCGTGATACAGCCGCCTGATTTCAAGCGTGATCCAGGCCAGCGCCAGAACCAGCGCACCGGCCGCGATGGTGTTGGTATAGGCCGCCGCGCGGTGGCCCGCGACCGCATAGGACAGCAGCAGCGCGAGCACCGCCGGGATCGCATAGCCGAGGATCAGCGGATTGATGAAGGTGCCTTCAATCCGGATGCTCCAGATCGCCGGGTTGGCGATGAAGAACAGCCCGAACAGGATCGCGAGGCCCGCGAACCATGTCAGCAGCAGCGCGCCGAGGTTGTGAATGACGCTGCCTGTCCGGATGCGCATCCGCTCCAGGCCGATGGCCATCGCCAGTGCGACGCAGACCTGAAGGCCGATCTCGATCAGATCCGACGACCGGCGATAGATGTCGCCGTTGTTGATGTAATGGCGGATCTCGGTGAAGGCGAGCAGCACCGTAAACAGGATCGCGGCGGCTTCCAGGCTGCGCAGCGGGCCGTCGTCGCCGCGCTTGCGCAGGAAGTGCGCGCCGAGCCAGAACGAGACCGCGGGAATGCCATAGCCGAGCAGCAGCCAGTTGAAGATCGGCGTGGTTCCGAGATCGCTGCCGACAATGCGCGGCTCGTGGCCCGTGCGCAGCACGACGATGCCCGCGAGAATGGCGGAGAGCGCACGCAGGAACGGGATCGGCCGTTTGAGCGAGATCCATGCGGTGCCCAGCGACATCAGCGCCAGTGCGATGGTGAGCCAGCCTTTTTCGAGCGCGAAGGTGAAGGCCAGCGCGAGTGCAGCGAGCGTGCCGGTGGCATACAGCGCGGTCGCGATCATCTGGCCCGGACGCGCGTCACGTTTGGTCAGAATCTCGGTGATGGCGGCGAAGGCGGCTGCGACGGCAATGGCGATGATCGCGAACGGGATCGAGCGATCGAGATGCGCAATGCGTGCGTAGAGTGCCACCAGCAGCGCCAGCGGCGTGAACACACCCGCGGTGGCCCAGACTACGGGGACGATTGCGCCGATGGAACGGCCTTGCGCGAGAAAACCCGCCGCACCGAAGGCGACACCGAAACCGGCCGCCGCGATCAGATGCATGCTGATCGAACCCTCGTCGGCGCGGGTGCCGATACCGGGCATTGCGCCGCCGGGCATCACGGTGAGTTCGGGATTGGCGCGGATCGCCCATTCAGCGAACACCACAAAGACGAACAATGCCGACGCACCGATGGCGCCGACGGCGCTCTCCGTGCGCCAGGCGATGACGAATGTGGCTGCGACCAGCAGCGCGAACACGATCATCGCTGCGTCGGCATGATTATTGGTGAGCACCAGCACCATCGACCCTGCGAGGAACACATCGAGCGAGAACGACGACACCCGTTCGATGCGGCCCGGCTCCGCCGTGGGACCGAACATGAATCCGGCCACAACCATGACTGCCGCAAGCGCAAAGCCTGCGATCATGTGGAAGGCATGTGGTGCGAATGTTGCGGTGTTCTCGATGCCGACCGCCATCCAGAGCGCGCTGAACACGATGGTTGTGACGGCAAGCCAGCGCCACAGCCGGATGCGCGCGAGGGCGAAGGCGGCTGCGGTAACGATAGCGATGTAGATGTAGAGCGCCCAGTAGTCGGGTTTGTCCGAGGATACCAGCACCGGCGTGACAAACGCGCCGACGACGCCGAGGCCTGCGAGGGCAGGACCGTGCAGCAATGCTGCGGCAAGCGTGCCGAGCGCGACCGCGCCGAGCATCACGAACGCAACCGGTGGCGCGAGGAAGCCATAAAGCGCGTAGGCCGCATAGACGGTCGCGAAGGCAACCGCCGTCCCGGCGGCGGTCAGGATCGCGGGAATGTTCGCGATCGGCAGCGGCGCGATGGAGGACAGGCTCTCCTTGCGGCGCGCGGCTTCGCCGACGGCAAGCAGCGCCAGCGCGAACAGGCCGCCGAGCATCACGCGAATCTTGGGACCGAGCAGGCCTGCCTCGATGGAATACTTGACCAGAAAAATGCCGCCGAGCGCGAGCGTGAGGCCGCCGACCCACACCACCCAGCGGGTGCCGATCCGTTCTTCAAATCCCGGGCCCGTTTCCTTGGGTGTTGCGGGCGTCGCGGATACCACGTCGTCAACCGGCCCCGTGTAGGGCGTGCCTCCTGTGGGCAGCGGCGGCGGTGTGGACGGCGCTTGTTGGGCGATTTCGGGCGTTGGTGTCTCGGGCGCTATCGGCGGTGCGATGGGCGCTGTTGCTGGCATCGCCGGGCGGGCTCCACCGGCGAGCGAGGATTCGAACTGCGTCAGTCGCGCATTGAGTTCGAGAGAACGGTTGTTGGCCTTTCTCGCCCAAATGACGGCGACAAGTGCCAGGACCAGCGCAATAAATTCCATCGTTCCTCCTTGCGCGATCCGCCTGCGTCTGGCGCAGGGCTCGCATCGCGCGAAAATTCAATGCGGCCTTGTCGCGAAGGCCGAAATCCTAACGCCGTCCGCGCACGCGCAATCCGGGCGCGGGACGCTCCTGCAGAACCTCGCGGCGGAAGCGAAACAGCGCCGCCGGCCGTCCGCCGGTTTGGGTGGACATTTCGCCGGTCGGCTCGACCAGCGCGCCGGTCTCCACCAGACGGCGGAAATTCTGCTTGTGCAAATGACGCCCCGAGATCGCTTCAACGGTCCGCTGCAATTCGGTTAGTGTGAAGTCAGGCGGTAGAAGTTCAAACACCACGGGACGATATTTTAGCTTTGCGCGCAGCCGAGCGATGGCGGTGGCGAGAATCCGGCGATGGTCAAAGCGCATGGGCGCGCCGAGTGCGGGCATGGTTTTGCGTGCCAGTGCCGCGGGGCGCTCGTCGCGGCGGGCCTCCTCGATCAGCCCGGCTTCATAGAGCAATTCGTAGCGGTCGAGTACACGCTCTTCGTCCCATGGCGCTCCGTCACCGCTGGAATCATTCGTGCCGAAATAAAGTCTCACGCGATCGCGGCGCGACAATGCGCGCCCGGCATCCGGCTTTTCCGATTGCGCCGCCCAGGTTTCCAGCGCGGGGAGAATTTCTTTCGCGATCATCGGCGGCGGCGCATCGCGCCAGTCTTCCCACGGAAAATAGCGGTACCATGGCTTGAAGGTCGCACCCGCCACCTGCGGCTTCGAGGTGTTGTCCGCCGCGCGCGTCAGCGCGAGATAACCGACGGAGGCGACATGCACATCTGTGTCGCCGCGTTGCGCGTGGCGGCCGCGGTCGCCGAATGTATAGAGCTGTTCGACATAGCCGAGGCGCAGGCCGGTCTGCTCCTCTACCCATGAGCGCAGGCCGATTTCCATCGTGCGATGAGCGACCGCGTCGAACGGGCCGAACGGCAGGCCTTCCAGTTCGCCGCCGTCGGCACCGGACGCCGTCAGGATCGATGGCTCGTTACCGTCGACCGACACGATGGCCGCCGTCAGCCCGATTTCGATGGGTGTGAGGACTTTATCGGTCATGGCAGGGGTCTGAATAGCAGACATTCGGGCCGCCATGGCCGAACTTGTTCCGGCCATCCACGTCTTTCACGGCGCAGTGCAACTGGAAATCGCGGCGTCACTCAAGCTCGACGCGGAACGGCCGACCTTCGATGCTCATGTTGCTCGGCCCCATGGCATCGAGCGCGCGGACCATGCGTCCATTCCGGCCGAGCAGCCGGTCCGCCAGCGCGACGATCAGCCGGTTCGGATAGGCGCTCGGAGATGCGGAGCGGATTTGCCGGGCGATGGCAATTTCGTCGCGATGCGGATTGAGCGCACAGGCCGCCATGAAGGCGCTCGCGGTCGAGCGGCTGATCCCGGCATAGCAGTGGATCACCATTGGCGCGGTGCGATCCCATTTGCGGATGAACGCCAGCGCCTCTTCGACATGCTCATGCGACGGCGCGGTGAACCCCATCGCAGGCTCGTTGATGTCGTCCATCTGGATGCGCAGGTGATTGGCCTCCAGCACCGAAGGCGGCCGCACCACCTGGGCCACGTTGGCCATCACCGTGAGGATGTGTTGCGCGCCGGTGGATTCGACCGTGGAGGGCAGGGCGGCAAGCGAACAAACGTGAATCATGGCGGTCCTTATGATCGGCCCAAGTATAGTCCTCTGATTCTCGCCCGTCATGCTGCAGGGCAAACTCGGTGCTGCGATTCCTATCCCAAAAGCGCCTTGAATCGCGCCAGAAACTGCTTTTCGGCGCGCCCCGCCGACCATGGCGTCACATAATCTTTTTCTGTCGCCGCAGCCAGCTTCGGGTCGCGGCCGAACAGCCGCCTGGCCTCGGCCTGCGCGAAGCCCGCCAGGTGTGTCGCCTCAAGATAGGCGGCGCCCATATCGGCGGCCTTGATCTGCTGCTCGATCTCAGCGGGTAAAACAGCGGGCAGTCCGAAGCGGATGTGGATTGCGGAGAGCAGCCGCTTCTCCACGACCTTGTACGATCCGCCGATTACCGCCTTGAAGGGCGAGATCATGTCACCGATCACATATTCCGGCGCATCGTGAAGCATTGCCGCGAGACGAATGCGATGATCGACGCGCGGTGTCTGCTGGCGCAATACGGCTTCGACCAGCAGCGTATGTTGCGCGACCGAGAAGATATGCGCGCCATGAGTCTGTCCGTTCCAGCGCGCGACACGCGCAAGGCCGTGGGCGATGTCCTCGATCTCGATGTCGAGCGGCGAAGGGTCGAGCAGATCGAGGCGGCGGCCGGACAGCATGCGCTGCCACGCGCGCGACGCGGTTTTGGAAGGCGATGATTTTTTCGCGGTCATTTCGATGTGATGCGCTTCGGTTTCTTCAGCTTGCTGCATGTCTCGTGACAGTGGCAGCTCACCAGATGATCGTTGACCATGCCGGTGGCCTGCATGAAGGCATAGACGATCGTCGGCCCGACGAATTTGAAGCCGCGTGCAACCAGTTCTTTCGACATCTTGATGGACACGGGCGTCGATGCAGGCACTGACGCCGTGGTCTTGAAATTGTTGATCTTCGGCTTGCCGTCCATGAAATCCCACAGGAAAGCCGAGAAGCCGGGGCCTTCCTCCATGATTTTCAGATAGGCTTTTGCGCTGTTCACCGTGCCTTCGATCTTGGCGCGGTTGCGCACGATGCCGGCGTCGTTCATCAGCGCGGCGATCTTCTTGTCGCTGTAACGCACGATCTTCGACGGCTCGAAATCGTCGAAGGTTTTGCGGAAGTTGTCACGCTTGCGCAGGATGGTGATCCACGACAGGCCCGCCTGAAAGCCGTCGAGGATCAGCTTTTCGAACAGCGCGCGGTCGTCATAGTCCGGCACGCCCCATTCGGTGTCGTGATAAGCCATATAGAGCGGGTCTTCACCGGGCCACGGGCAGCGATGCAGGCCGTCTTCGTGCAGGCGCGCGCTTTTCATGCCGATGCTTTCTTCGGCGGAGCCACATCGTCCACGGACACAACGCTGATGGGCAGGCCGCCTGCGGTCAGAGGCAATCCGGCGTCGAGTGCGTCGGACACGCGGTCGGTGCGCAGAAGTGCGAGACCGACGCCGTTTGCGGATGATCCCATGGTGCCGACCGGCTTGTCGCCTGCAATTACCGGCAATCCGATTTCCGGCACCGAACCATCCAGCCGGACGCGGATGGTGCGCGTGCGCGCGGTGCCGCGATGCTGCATGCGGGAGACGACCTCCTGTCCGACATAGCAGCCCTTGTCGAAATCGACGCCGTGCAGGCGGTCCATGTTGGTTTCGTGCGGGAAGGCATCGCCATAGATGAAGTCGACGCCGCCGCGCGGTGCGCCGCTGGCGATGCGATGCGCCTCGTAGGCTTCGCTGTCGGTGACCTCCGCGCCGAGCGCGGCTGCGGTTTCATCGACCAGATCATCTGGCGTAAACACGCGCCAGCCGAGCTGCGGGTCGCGCGGGTCTTCGAAGGCAAGATCGGGTTTCGTCGCGGGCGTGCCGTCCCAGACCGCCATCACGCCGAGCTGCGGCGACAGGTTATCGATCGTGACTTTCTTCCGCAGTTTGTAGAATCCGAGCTTGGTGGCAAAGGCCTGGGCCAGCGCCAACGGCACATCGAACACAAACCCGCCGCCGTGGGCTTCCGGTGCCTCCGTGACAAGAAAATCCACGATGATCTTGCCCTGCGGCGTGAGCAGCGCGCCGAAACGGCCGACGCCGGGCGTCACCAGTTCCACATTGGTCGTGATAAGGCCATCGAGGAAAGCCCTCGCGTCCTCGCCGCTGACTTTGACGACGCCGCGATCGGGCAGAAACGCTGCTTTCATAAGATTTTCTCGGGATTCTCAAGTTCTTTGGGAAAAATCGCCCGCTTGTTGTTACACCGCAACCTAAGGCGCTAAAGTGCGGACAACAAGGCCCGCAGGCCCAACAACAGCAGCGAGTTTTCAGCATTGGCCCAGACATTTGATGTGATTCTCAAATCCGGCACCGTGGTCAACCAGGACGGCGAGGGCGTCCGGGACATCGGCATCATCGGCGGGCGGATCGCGGAAATCGGCTCCTTGGGGGGAGCCAGCGCAGGCGAAGTGATCGACTGCAAGGGCCTGCACATCCTGCCCGGCGTGATGGACACGCAGGTCCACTTCCGCGAGCCGGGCCTCACCCACAAGGAGGATCTGGAAACCGGATCGCGCAGCGCGGTGCTCGGCGGCGTCACCGCCGTGTTCGAAATGCCGAACACCAATCCGCTGACCGTGACCGAGGAGGCCTTCACGTCGAAAGTAAAGGCCGGGCATCACCGGATGCATTGCGACTTCGCCTTTTTCATCGGCGGCACCCGAGAGAATGTGAATCATCTTCCCGATCTCGAACGCGCCCCGGGCTGCGCGGGCGTCAAGGTCTTCATCGGATCGAGCACCGGATCGCTGCTGGTGGAGGACGACGACAGCCTGCGCCGCATCTTCAAGGTGATCCGCCGCCGCGCTGCGTTCCACGCCGAGGACGAATACCGCCTCAACGATCGCAAGCATCTGCGCATCGAGGGCGATCCGCGCTCGCATCCGGTGTGGCGCGACGAGGACGCCGCCCTGATCGCCACGCAGCGTCTGGTCAATCTTGCGCGCGAGACCGGCAAGCGCATCCATGTGCTGCACATTTCCACCAAGCAGGAGATCGAATACCTGCGTGACCACAAGGATGTCGCGTCCTGCGAAGCGACACCGCATCATCTGACGCTGGCTGGCCCCGAGGCTTACGAGCGGCTCGGCACCCGCGCGCAGATGAACCCGCCGGTGCGCGACGCCAGCCACCGCGACGGCATCTGGCGCGGCATCGAGCAGGGCATCGTGGACGTGCTTGGCTCCGATCACGCGCCGCATACGCTGGAAGAAAAGGACAAGGTCTATCCGGCCTCGCCGTCGGGCATGACCGGTGTGCAGACGCTAGTGCCGATCATGCTCGATCACGTCAACGCGGGACGGCTGTCGCTGCTGCGCTTTGTCGATCTCACCAGCGCCGGCCCCGCGCGGCTGTTCAACATCGCCTGCAAGGGCCGCATCGCGGCGGGCTACGACGCCGACTTCACCGTCGTCGACATGAAGCGCGAGGAGACCATCACCAACAAATGGGTGGCCTCAAAGGCAGGCTGGACGCCCTATGACGGCGTGAAAGTGAAAGGTTGGCCGGTCGGCACCTTTGTGCGCGGCAAGCGCGTGATGTGGCAGGGCGAGGTGATGACGCCGTCCACCGGCGAGCCCGTCCGCTTCCTGGAGACGCTCAAGCCTTGAGACGCGAGAGAGTCAAATCTTCCCGCTCGCGATCATCGACAACTCTGCAATGAGGGCTGCCGCCTCGTAGGGCTTGTTCAGGATCGGCACGGTAGAGAATTGCTCGACCAGACCTGACCGATCGCCATAGCCCGTGGTCAACATGAACGGGATATTCCGTCGCTTCAGTTCTTCTGCAACAGCGACCGACGTTTCATGGCCTAGATTGACGTCCAGGATTGCAACGTTGGGCTGGGCGTACCGGATTTTTTGCAGGGCGTCGGACGCGGACGAGGCGGTGGTAATCTCGGAAACGCCCGCATCCAGCAAAATCTGCTCCAGGTTGATTGCGATGAGCATCTCATCTTCGACAATAAGCACATGCAGATCGTCGAAGCCGCTGTGAGACTGATGCGCCACATTGGCTCTTGGTGCGCTTGCGGTCTGCGCGCGGGTGTCGAGCGACGCATGGCGCGATGGAATGCGAAATGTCGCTCGCAAGCCCGCTGGATGATAGGTGACCTCGCTTTCGCCGCCGAGATCGTATGAAATGCTACGGTCGATCAGCACCGTTCCGAAGCCTTGCCGGGCCGGCGGTTTCACCGGCGGTCCACCGCTTTCCATCCAGTTGATGATGCATCCGTCGGTGTCGTTGCAGGTCCAGCGCATGGTGAGCAGGCCGCCCTTTTGCGAAAGCGATCCATACTTGGCGGCGTTGGTCGACAACTCGTGCAGCAGCAGCGCCATGACCGAGAATGCGCGGGCGTCCAGCCAGACGGGTGGGCCGTCGATATCGAGATTCAGGCTCTGGTCGCGATAGGGCGTCAACTCCGCATGAATGAGATCGATTAGCGAGCCGCCGCCATCGCCGCGCACCACCTGGTCGTGCGCGAAGGCCAGCGCCTGGATGCGTCCGCGAAGGGACTCAACATACGTTTCGATCGATTGTCCGTCCTGTCCGGGGACGTTGATCAGCGATTTGATGACCGCAAGGATATTCTTGACGCGGTGATTGAGCTCCTCGTTGAGCATGCGCTGGCGCACGTCGGCCTTCTGGCGCTCCTCCTCCAGAAGTTCACTGTGACTGAGTGCGACTTCGGCAAGCACCGTTCGCGTTGCTTCCGCAATCTCGCGGTCTTCATCGGTCCATGGCGACGATTGCTGGCGCACCGTCTCCTTCCAGATCGCAAAGCTCTTGCGCGGGGTCAGCCGGTCGCCGAGTGGTCCGGTCTCGTAAGACTTGTCGGGGTTGCCCGCCCAGTTCAGCGTCTGCACTACTTCCTTGCGGAAGAAGAACAGATAGTCGCGGGGGCGGTGCGACAGCGGCACAATCAGCACGCCCGCAGCCGCAGCGGCGAAGTTCTCCGCTCGGGGCAGATGGCTTGCGAGCATATGCGTTGCCCAAACCGATCCTTCCGTCAGCTTGTTGGCAAGACGGGCCAGCGCTGCAATTCCGCTGGCGGGCGGCACCGATCCGATGCTCCTGCTTTTTCCTTTGAGCCAGATCGCGGCGCCGTCGCACGGCATCAGCGAAGCGAAATCCGGCAGATTGTCGAAAATCGCGTCATCGAGATTGCTGACACGCGCGTTGATCCGGAGAAACCGGTCAAGCGACTGGCGAGCGCGTGTTGCGAACTGCAGTTTGTTCGCCTGTCGCAATGCGTTCAGATGCAGCGAGAAAAACTGGCCGAACATCTCGGCTGCGACGCGCTCCGCCATCGAGAGGGTGCGCGGTGCGTAATGGTGGCATGCGATCAGCCCCCATAGCGCGCCATCGACGATGATGGAGATCGACATGGATGCGCCGACGCCCATGTTGCGGAGATATTCGCAATGAATGGGCGAGACGCTGCGCAGATGCGCGAAGGAAAGATCGAGCGGTTCGCCCGACGCATCGAGAACCGGCACGACCGGAATCCGTTCGAAATTGGCGTCGGAAATAATCCGGATCGTGTTGCGAAGGTAAAGCTGCCGTGCCTGCTGTGGAATGTCGCTGGCGGGAAAGTACTGGCCGAGAAAACTTTCGAGGTGCGGCTGTTTGGATTCGCTCACCACCTTCCCGGCGCCGTCATGCAGCAACTGGTAGACCATCACACGGTCATAGTTGAACAGACCTTGTACCAGGCGCGACGTGATCTGTAGCAGGTGGTCCACCGCATTGATGGATGATATCCGCCCGATCATTTCCCGGGCCAGATCGAGCGGCGGGGAGTTTCCGTCGAGCGACGGCTCGAACTCGATAATTGCAACGGACCTGTATCTGTGAACGGCGATATCGAACGTGCGTCCTGTCGCGTTTTCGAGATTGAACAGCAGGACAGGCCGCGATCCGTCGTCGAGCCGCGTCAGGGCGTTCCGAATGGTGTGAACCGCCTCTTCTCCCAGAAGCGCGTCGAGCTTGCGGCCGTTGATGTCGCCGTCGATGCCGAGCAGGTCCGCGCAGTTCGCGGAATGCCGTAAGACGAAATTCGCGGAAATATCGCATGCCAGCAGGCAACCGTGAGGTTGAATGCTCCCCGGTATATGAATTGGCTCGCGATCGCATGTGGTGAGATCGACCTGCGGCGGCTCTGTTGCCCTAATCGTCATGACGGAATGCCTCAAGTGCGGCAGCGAAGGCATCGAGTGCACCACGTACCGCTTCTTCCGGATGCTCCGTGCCATGGCGCTCCAGAGTTTTCACGAAAGCAGGCCATCGCTTCGGATCGCCGGTCTGCTGGGCAAGGTGCCGAGCGCCGTGATGCGCCGACAAACCCAGCAGCGCCGCCCGCTTCACCAGAAGCTGTGCGCCCAGCGACGAGCCTTCCAGGACGTACAGCGCGCCCGGCAGCCGCTTTGCATCAAGCTGGCAAGAGGAGGAAAGCGGCTCGCGATATGCCGGGCCGCCGAGATCGTTGAGATCGGCCCGTAAATGGTCACTGATCGGAATAAATGACCATTGTTCGTCGGTCTTCGACACAAGAGAGACGACGGCACGCTCCAGCGGCCCTCTGAATCGCAGCATTGCGCGGCAATAACGGCGATAGCTCTCCAGAGACTCGAATTGTCCGACTGTCGCATCCAGCTCCGCATGAGCCGCTGCTGTTTGCTGACGGAGGTGAAATCTGAAGGACGGCTGGGGATTTGTGCCGAAGGCTGGTGATGCGACTGAAATTGGCGGGCTCCGTGTACGGGCCGCCGAGAGTTGTCCGAGGATGTCTTGCCTGACAAGTCTCGCATCGATAACGCGCGCCCTAAGTTGTGGTTTAACGTGAATACCGAACTTGGGTTCCATCAACGGGGGCGAGTGAAGTCTTGACATTCCCCCTGTTCTAGGAATATATTCTTTGTATCCCGCCCCGTTGATGAGGGGCGTTTCGCGATCGTCACGAAGCGCGGGGCGGGATGCGGTGGCCGCGCGCGGTGTTCGATCGCCGGATGCGCACGAAACTTCTGTTTTCGGACAGATCGTGTGCGGAAAGCGATGACGACCACGCCGTTCGCGGACGGCCCAGAACGCGATATCCCGGTGCCTCGCCTGGCACCATGGGGCAGCGCCAAGGCTTTCTCCTCGTACAGAGGGAGAGTGGCGGCGCGTCAGTCCCCTGCAGCGATGATCACCTCAGGGCCGGTCGTCGGGGGTTTTCGCGCGGCAAGCCGTTCCAACCATTGCGTGCGGAACGCCGGGTGAAGCGGCGTGACCGTGGTGACTTGCTCGTGTGCTTTTCACTTTGCACACGGGGCTGCGGATGCGCTCGCGCATCCGGCGTTCCGCACGCCCTCATCGGGCGTAGCGCGAATGGGGCAAGCCCCAGGCGCGCGATGGCGAAACGATGAGAGCTTCGGGCGCCCCCGCGCCGTCACAACAACAGGGGCGATGGCGCGTGACCCAAAACGAGTGAAGCGGTTTGTGGATCAGGTTATGCGCGAACATCAAGCGCACATCTGCAAGCGGGAGCTGTTTGAAAATTGAATCAGGTGAGGGCAGCAGTTACTGCCGGAATTCCACCACCGAAAATTCGCCGCTGCGAATGCGGCCGGCGAGGCCTTCGACGAACTTCGCCACCGCGTCTTCGCCGTAGGTGCTGACCAGTTCGGCGAATGCGGCGAACAGGCTGGCCTGTGCCAGGCAATCGCCGTCGACGCCATCATGCCGTGCTTCAGCCCAGGCCTCGTTGAGATAGTTCAGCGCCGCCCGCTTCTGGTCCTGATCGGTGGAGAGGCCGTGGGTGGGCGTCCAGGGATAAGTATACGACATGAAATCAATGAACCTGTGGAACGGACCGGCGGGACTGCGCGGCAGGAATCTCCACGCAGCATTAGCATGCAGGGCGCGGCCCGCGAGCCAGTTCTTTAGGAAAGGTTAACGGCGGAAACGCAAGTTATCCTGAAATTACGGGTAGTTGCGTCCGGCTCTCCCTGCGCTGTCCACCGGAAAACTCAGTTGGCGTAGCGGGCGGTAAGGTCGCGCGAGATTTTCGAGCCTTCCTCGAGATAGCGGCGAATCGCGACCGTCGCCGCGGGCGTGCAGGAGCGGTAGGTCTGCTGGAACCCGTTATAGCCGCGGTTGAAGCTGGCAATCATGCGATTGCGCCGCTCGCCGGACGGTGTCTCCGCATCGACGAGTGCCTGCATTTCGGAACGCCACTTCTGGCCTTCATTGGTGCCGCAAATTCCGCGCAGGTAATGCAGGGCGCCGAGAATCTCGGCCAGCCGCTGCAGGTCCCCGTCGAATGGTGCAGCCGCCTCCTGGGCGCGGACCGGTGTCGGTCCGGCCACGGCGGCCAGCAGGAAAATCGCGAAAATCCGCTTCAGCATGAGGGCCGCATATGCCCTTTCAGCGGGCCGGAAGCAAGGCGGCCGTCGCGTTTTCAAGCGAAGTGGGTACCGGTTCGCGTGGAGAAAACGCGCCAAATACAACGCCGTTACAGCCCCATGATGGCGGTGGCGGCGCGTATTGTTTCATCGAGCCCCTGGGTGGTCCGCAGGCCATCCACGGCGGTTCTGGGCGAGAGCCAGCGGGCGTCATCGAGTTCGTCGTTGAGCGACACCTCGTTCGCGACCCAGCGGGCGGCAAACGGCAGAACCACGAAATGCCCGTGGCCGCCGGTGCGGGGCGGCAGCGCCTCGCGGTAACCGGCAAGGCCAACGATGTCGATGACAAGTCCGGTTTCCTCGCGGATTTCGCGGGTCAGGGCCTCTGTCAGGCTTTCGCCGAACTCGACCCGGCCGCCGGGGAAAGTATAGACGCCCTTGGCGGGCTCGCGGGCCCGGCGAACCAGCAGGATCTTTCCGTCGCGGAAAATGCCGGCGCTGACGGCAAGGCGCGGGCCGTTGTGGGAAAAGTCTGTCACGGTCAGCGGTTCATGATCTGGTCGACATCGTCGGCATTGCTGCTGCCGCCGTTGATGAGGCCGCCGGCCAGCGCCACCAGCGGCTTGACCCAGCCGGTCGCCTGCTCGGCGAGGACGGTACGGGTTTCGGTATGCCGGACCTGGCGCATGGCGTCCCCGACCGTTGTGAGGATTGAGGTCATGGTGAGGGTGATATTGTCGAATTCCGTACGAAGCGCAGGATCACTCGAATCATAGGCGCTGATGGCAAGTTCCTTTGCCTTGAAACCGGACGCTGCGAAATGCTCGCGATAGCTCATGGGCTGCCAGTCAAGAAAATCCTCGAAACATTCGGGGATGTCGGGGATCATCTCCAGCAGCATGATCGCCTCGTTGAAATGATTCAGGTAATCGGTGGCGAGGCCGGTCCGGGGATTGATATTGGCATCGAGCAGGCGCTGGGCGCGCGTCACCGCATCGTCGGAGAAGCTCGCGTCTGGCGCGCACTCCTGACCGGCGGGGGGCATTTCCTGCAAGACTGGTATCGGCATAGTGCTTGATGTTTGGGCACTCGAAGTTAAAGGTGGCTGAACAACTTTGACTTATGTGTCATTTTCCAGCGCAGGGACCGTATTTCGAGTCTTTTTATGTGCGGGCGATACATCATTGCATCAAGTCCGGAAGCGCTGCGCCGTCTGTTCGGCTACAGCGAGCATCCCAATTTTCCGGCGCGGTATAACGTTGCTCCCACCCAGCCGGTGCCGGTGGTCATTCTTGAAAATGGCGCGCGGCAGTTTCGCTTGATGCGGTGGGGGTTCCTGCCGTCATGGGTGAAGGACCCAGGCAAGTTTGCGCTCGTCATCAATGCACGGTCCGAGACGGTTCTTGAAAAGCCGTCGTTCCGTAACGCCATCAAGCGGCGTCGGTGTTTGCTTCCGGCAGATGGATATTACGAGTGGCAGGTGTCACCGTCCCGCAAGCGTCCGTTCTTCATTCGCCGCCGCGACGGCGCGCCGATTGCCTTCGCCGGCGTAGCCGAAACGTGGGCTGGACCGAACGGCGAAGAGGTCGACACGGTTGCGATTGTCACCGCGGCGGCTGGCCCGGAGATGGCGCTGCTGCACGAGCGTGTTCCGGTGACTATTGCGCCGTCTGATTTTGACCGCTGGCTCGACGGCAATACGACAGATGCCGATGAAGCAATCATGATGTTGAATGCTCCGCCACGCGGCACATTCGTCTGGCACGAGGTTTCAACGGCAGTAAATCGTGTTGCCAATGATGGCGCGGATCTGATCCTGCCGTGCAGCCCCGAGGACATTGCCATCGCGGAGGCGGCGAGCAAAAAGCCGAAGGAGCGGGCGAAGAAGGCCGCCGCGCCTGAAGAAGACAGCGGGCAGGGTTCTTTGTTCTAAAGGCTCGCTGTTCTAGTCTTTATCGGGGAAAATGTTCAGTGCCGCGTACTGCAGCAGCATGATCGTCTTGGCGTCGATGATGCCGCCATCCGCGATCATCGCGAATGCTTCGGAAAATGGCAGTTCGAGCGTCTGAATGTCTTCACCTTCTTCGTGAAGGCCGCCGCCATCGCCGACTTTCATATCGGCCCGGTATTCGGCGACAAAGAAATAGAGCTTCTCTGTTACGGCGCCGGGGCTCATGAAAGCCTCGAAAACCTTCTGCATATCACCAAGGCGGTAGCCGATTTCCTCTTCCGCCTCCATCCGCATCCGGATTTCCGGATCGATGTCGCCGAGCGTGCCGGCGGGTGCTTCCACCAGCAGTCCGTCGTAGCCGTTGACATAGGTCGGATAGCGGAATTGGCGGATCAGGATCACCGTCCTCTGCGCCTTGTTGTAAGGGAGAAGCGCAACGCCGTTGCCGCGATCGAAAGTCTGGCGATGCTGGGTTTGCCACTCCCCGCTGGATCGCTGCCAGTCATATGTCGTGGCGCGCAGCGTATAGTGATGGTCCGAGAGCACGCGAACGTCTTTGACGCGGATGCGGTCCTTTACACTCATATCAACCCTTTAGTGAAAAGTGTCACGGTGTCATCGGCCGGCCGTCGAGCCACTTTGCGAAGATGACGCGTTCCTGCTCTTCGTAATCAAGCGTTTCATAGAACGCCTGCACGCGCGTGTTGTCGGCACGAACAAGCAATTGGATTTTTTCAACGCCGCGTTCGCGCAGCCAGTTTTCTGCAGCCGTCATGATCGCGCGTCCATATCCCTTTTTCTGTTGATCGGGATCGACAGCGACGTAGTAGGCCCATCCCCGATGCCCGTCGTGGCCCACCATCACGGTTGCGGCAATGGTGTCGCCTGCGTGGCCGACGAGGACTTCGGAATTGGATTTGCCGCGGGCGCGCGCAATGTCGCCCTGAGGTTCGTTCCATGGCCGTGTCAGTTCGCAGCGCTCCCACAGCGCGACGACAGCCGGGATGTCGGCATCCTCAATGGCGATGATCGTAAGGCCGGAGACCTCGGTCACAGCACCTTGCCCGGATTCATGATGTTGTGCGGATCGAGCATATTCTTGATCGATCTCATGATGTCGAGTGCAACCGGATCCTTGACCTGCGGAAGCTCATCGCGCTTCAAAACACCGATGCCGTGTTCGGCGGAAATTGACCCGCCGTGCCTGGCGACCACCGCGTGGACCGCGTCGTTTACATCGTGCCAGCGTGCAAGATAGGCGGCGGTATCGGCGCCGATCGGCTGGCTGACGTTGTAATGAATGTTGCCGTCACCGAGATGACCGAATGCGAAGGGCCGCGAACCGGGGATCAGCTTGAGCACTGCCTCATCGGCTTCACGCAGAAAGGCGGGCACGGCGGCGACCGGCACGGAAATGTCGTGCTTGATTGAACCGCCTTCCGGCTTCTGGGCTGGGGAGATGACTTCGCGCAGTTTCCAGAACGCGTTGCGCTGATCGAGATTGGCGGCGATCACGGCGTCATGGACGATGCCGTCTTCCATGCCCTTGGTCAGAATCGCTTCGATGGTGTCGCGGGCATCGTCGCGCGAGGAGGAGATTTCCATCAGCACGTACCATGGATGCCGGCCTTCCAGCGGCGCGCGGATCGATGGGCCGTGCTTGACCACGAAATCGATGGCGATCTGCGGGATCAACTCGAAGCTGGTGAGGCTGCCTGCCGCGATACCGCGGGAAATATCGAGCATCGTGAGCGCATCGTCGGGCGATGCGATCGCAGCGAAGGCTGTCTCGACGGAGCGCGGCTTCGGAAACATCTTCAATGTTGCTGCTGTGATGAATCCCAGCGTGCCTTCTGCGCCGACGAAGAGATCGCGAAGGTCGTAACCGGTGTTGTCCTTCTTCAGGCTGGACAATCCGTGCATGATGCGCCCGTCCGCGAGCACGACCTCAAGTCCGAGCACAAGATCGCGTGCGACACCGTAAGCCAGTGCGGCGATGCCACCGGCATTGGTCGAGAGATTGCCGCCGATGGTGCAACTGCCTTCCGCGCCGAGCGAGAGCGGAAACAGCCGGTCGGCATCCGCCGCGCGCTGCTGCGCATTGGCGAGGATCACGCCGGCTTCGACGGTCATGGTGTTGGATTGGGTGTCGACCGCACGGATTTTGTCGAGGCGGCGCATGGAGACGACGACCTCGCCGTTATGCGGGATCTGGCCGCCGACAAGGCCGGTGTTGCCGCCCTGCGGTACCAGCGCGGTTCTGGTTTCGCTGGCAATCTTGCAGATCGCCGCGACTTCCGCCGTCGAGCCCGGACGCAGGATCAGCGGGGAGTGACCGCTGAACAGGCCGCGTTCTTCGGTGAGATAGGGTGCAGCTTCTTGCGGATCGGTGACCGCATATTTACCGCCAACGATGGCCTTGAAACGAGCAAGCACTTCGGGAGACGGCGTGGACGGGGACAGTGACGGCTGCACGATGTTCATTTTCTTATTCCTGACGTGATCAGCTTCGCGGAACAGCGGCGCGCTGCAAGCGATCATTGATGGCTTCGCCCAGCCCTTCGTACGGGATGGCCATCACGGCGATTGCGGGAGGGGCTTTGGCGTCGAGGTCGCGAAGGTAACCGAAAAGATTCGCCGCAGCCTCCACCAGATCGCCGGCTTCGGACAAATTCATGACGATCGCCCGCTCGGAGCCGGGGACAGTGTCTGGCCCGAAGGCAAGCAGAGCTTCGCCAGCCTCCAATGTGTCCACATTCAGCCGGACACGGGCTCTCGGTGCATAGTGAGAGGCCAGCATGCCCGGCGCCAGCGGTTGGGCATCCGCCGCGCCGGCGTCTTCAGGGATGCGTGCCAGCTTCTCGCCGAGGACCCGCTCAATATCTTCACGCGGCAACCCGCCGGGCCGCAGCAGCAATGACGTGTTGAAACAGCCGACGATGGTCGATTCGACGCCGACCGCCACCGGCCCGCCATCCACAATCAAATCGATGCGGCCGGCGAGGTCGCCGAAGACATGGTCTGCGGTTGTCGGCGAAACATGCCCGGAGATATTGGCTGATGGCGCCACAACGGGTTTTCCGAAAGCGTGCAGAATGGCCCGCGCCGCCGGATGGGCCGGAATTCGGACTGCAACTGTCTCCAGACCTGCGGTGGCAAGATCGGACACCGGGCAGCCGGCGATTTTCGGCAGGACCAGTGTCAGCGGCCCCGGCCAGAATGCTTCGGCGAGCCGGAGGCTTTTGTCATCGAAATGGGCGATCTGCCGCGCGGCATGCAGGTCGCTGACATGGGCGATCAGCGGATTGAAGGACGGGCGGCCCTTGGCTTCATAAAGCCGCGCTACGGCGCGGGCATTGGTGGCATCAGCCCCAAGGCCGTAGACGGTTTCGGTCGGGAAGGCGACAAGTCCGCCGTCCGCAAGGCAGCGCGCGGCAGGCTCTGCTGCGCCGTCTGCCGGAATCATGACTGTCTTCAAACCAAGTTTCATCGCAGGAGCCGCGCCACCGGTAACGCATTTGGAGGGATTTACCCCCTTATACAGCTTCTTGCGGTTCGCGAGAGCCGACGCTATACCGGCGCCCATGTCGGAGTATAGCGCAGCCCGGTAGCGCACCTGCTTCGGGAGCAGGGGGTCGCAGGTTCAAATCCTGCTACTCCGACCATAACCCCCACAAAACAAAGATGTTTTTCGATTTTCGGCTCGCGAGGAAACTCCTGGCCGCAATCCGAACATCGCGGCAAGGACCGGCGTCAGCGGCTGCTGACCCGAGACCAGTTTTCGCCGCCGCAGATTGCCCCGACGCAGCCTTCGACACGCAACGTCCGCGGTCCCGTCAGCAGGACTTTGCCCTCGTACACCTTGCCGTCGTCGCCGTTGTAAATGCGGCCAGTCCAGGTGCCCGGGCCCGTGGGAACCATCCCAATGAACAATTGCACGCCGATCATCGGACGCGAGGCCAGCGCAGGATCCGGGTTCTTGTCGTCCGTTTGCGGTCTGCCTGTCGCAGGGTCGATGGCCTCGCGCAGCCACGCGACTTTGCCGCAGATCGCGCGCCCGCATTGGGCTACCTGAATCCGGGCATCGCCCTTTTCCGTCAGCCAGAGACCGTGAGGGGACCCTTCGTCGGCCAGCGAAGCCGTACTCCAGCAGGCTATGGAAACAAAAAGCGCAAAAAAGAGATTCAATTTCGAAGTCATGATCAGCCTGTATTCCAGTCGCCCCAAGTCCCGGCGCGAACCTATACAGCCGAAGCCTTTATTCAAGCTAAGGAGCGATGTGGATCAGCGTGTTTTTGGCAATTGTCACTTCGCGGTCACCATCAGGCGTGTTCCGCGTCGAGCTGTCGCATAATCAAGCAGCCTGACTGCACGTGAGGCCGTCCTCGCTTAAAGGGCCCCGGCTCTGAATCGCGCAAAATACGCCAGAGATATTGATTTCGCGGTGGTCTTTGGTCCTTATACACAGGCTTGATTCAGGCCATTTATATGCTGCCAAGCCGGTCGAGGGCATGCACGAGCTTATTCGCGATATTACCTTTTCGATCCTGTTTGCCTGGGTGCTTGGCCTTGCCGCGCATTTTTTTCGGCAACCTCTGATCCTCGCCTATCTGGTCGGTGGCTTCGTCATCGGCCCATTCGGCATTGGCTGGGTGAAATCCGAGGAATCGATCCGCACCATCTCCGAACTCGGCCTGATCTTCATGCTTTTCATGATCGGGCTCGAAATCGACCTGAAGAAGATTATTCGCGCCGGCAAAGTGATTCTGGTCGCGGCTGGCGGGCAGTTGATCGGTGCGTGTCTGCTCGGTCTCGGTTTCTTTGTCGCCATCGGCCTGTCGCTGGGAAGCGGCAAGTTTGATGCACTCTATCTGACCGTGGCCTGCGCTCTTTCAAGCACGGTTATCATCGTCAAGGTTCTCTATGAGAAACGCGAACTGGACACGCTGCCAGGGCGCATCACCCTCGGCATCCTGGTTCTTCAGGATATTTTCGCGATCCTGTTTTTGGCGATCCAGCCCAGCCTCGACAATTTGCAGATCGGTATCGTCCTGATGTCGATCGGTCGCGTCGGATTGCTGGTCGCGACCGCAATGATCCTCAGCCGCTTCGTGCTGCCCCGGATATTTCACCAGATCGCGCGCAACCCCGAACTCGTGATGCTCGGGGCACTGGCTTGGTGCTTCCTGATAGGTGAAGTAGCCGAGCGCCTGCATCTGTCCCGCGAAATGGGGTCGCTGGTTGCAGGCATCTCGCTTTCGACGTTTCCATACGCGCTCGACGTCACTGCAAAAGTCACCACGCTGCGGGATTTCTTCATCACGCTGTTCTTCGTGGCGCTCGGCATGACGATCCCCGTGCCGAATTCGGCAACGATATGGCTCGCGCTGGTGATCGCGGCATTCACAGTCATCAGCCGCCTGATCACGACGTTCCTGCCGCTCTATTTCATGAAGCAGGGGCTCCGCGCCAGTCTGCTGCCTGCGCTCAATCTTGCGCAGATCAGCGAGTTCTCGCTGGTGGTCATTCAAACCGGCATCGTCGCCGGGCATATCACGCCGGAGACATCCAGCGCTGCGTCATTCGCATTCGTGATCCTCGCGGTACTCTCGACCTTCGTTATTATGCGAAGCGATCCGATCACCCGGTGGGCTATTCCTGTCCTGAAGCGGATCGGATTTAGCGATCTGGATCAGGCGGGCGTACCGGACGAGCAACACGACGAAGGTCATGGCGCGGCGCGGCGCATCGTCATTCTCGGTTTCTTCCGTGCGGCGAGCGCATTGGTCAGCGAGATCGAGCGGAAGAACAAATTGCTGCTCGACCAAATCAGCGTTGTGGACTTCAATCCGAATGTGTTTCGCACGCTGACCGCGCGCGGCATTCACGTCATCTACGGCGACATCAGCAACATCGACACATTGCTCCATGCCGGCGTGGGAAAGGCCGAGATCATCATTCTCAGCGTGCCGGACTCGCTGCTCAAGGGCGCCAACAACGAAAAGCTGGTTCGCCACGTCCGCTCGATGAACCCGGACGCGAAAATCATTTCCACCGCGGATCTTCTGGTTGATGTGGCTGACATCTATTCCGCGGGAGCCGACTACGTGACGGTCACCCGCATCACCGATGCAGCGGAACTGTATCGGGTAATCGATGCCGCCGATCAGGGGTTGCTCGCGGAAAAACGCGCCGAGATGGATGGCCTCCTGAGTGAGCGCCGGGAAGTGCTACCCTAGCCTTACGGGCCGGTCAGGATATTCCGCTCCGCGAAAGTGTCTCGTTTTAAACTGAGAAACTGGACTGACAGCATGCAAATCGGGCGCCTTGCCGCGGCTTGGCAAGGCCATATCTCTCATTTCAGCGTCCGCAGATGACGGCCATGTGGCCGGGGCAGTTGCGTGAGACCGCGCGCTGCGCCATACGATCTGCACCCTTTTAAGAGCGCGAGTCCGTTATGGCCCATCCTATCCCCGAAGTCCTGAAGGCGTTCGCAGCCGGTGAAATCGTCGTAGTGACCGACGACGATGATCGCGAGGGCGAGGGCGACCTGATCGTCGCTGCAACGCTGTGCACCGCGGAGAAGATGGCTTTTATCATCCGCCACACCTCGGGGATCGTCTGTGCACCGATCACGGCTGACAACGCGCGCCGCCTGCGGCTCGATCCGATGGTCGCGCATAACGACTCCAATCACACCACAGCGTTTACGGTGTCGATCGACTACAAGCCCGGTATGACCACCGGCATTTCGGCCGAGGAGCGCACCGTCTGCTGTCGTGCGCTCGCGAACCCGAATGCGGGCGCCAGCGATTTCGCGCGTCCCGGTCACATCTTTCCGCTGATCGCGCGTGACGGCGGCGTGCTGCTGCGCTCCGGACATACCGAAGCTGCTGTCGATCTGTGCAAGCTGTGCGACCTGCCGCCGGTTGGCGTCATCAGCGAATTGATGAATGATGATGGCACGGTGATGAAGGGTGAGCAGGTCGTTCAGTTCGCGGCCAAGCACAATCTCAAGCATGTCACTATCGCGGACATGATTTCGTATCGGCAGGCGCGCGAGAAGCTGATCGAGCGGGTTTCGACCTTTACGGTCGACAGCCCGATCGGGCAACTCGACGGCTATGCCTATCGTTCGCCTTTCGATCCGATTCATCACGTCGCTTTCGTCTACAAGGGCGTCGGCAATGGCCAGAATGTTCTGACGCGCTTTCACAAGCCGAACATCATCAAGGATGTCTTTTTTGGATCAGGGCGGATTCACGCCGCGCTTGAGATGTTCAAGAAGAACGGCAGCGGCGTGCTGGTCTATCTGCGCGACGGTGCGGCCGGCGTGCCGGTGGCGCCGATTGCGGAAGATCATTCGGCGGAGGCCGACCGTCATCGGCAGTGGCGTGAGGTCGGCGTTGGTGCGCAAATTCTGCGCGACCTCGGCGTAACATCGATCCGCCATCTCACGTCGTCAGCGCACGATTACAAAGGCCTCTCCGGATTCGGCATCGAAATCGTCGCCAACGAGCCGTTTGAGGGCTAGTGATCGCGTCGGCGCGGCGAGAGCCGGAACTGGTTTTGCACTTGCAACCTGACGCCGACGATTTATCGTGAATTCAGAACAGCAGATCCAAGCTGAAAGGATAGTGTCATGAGTGCCCGTCCGCAGACCAAGGACAAGCCCGCGAAGGCGACATTCCAGTGGGATGATCCGTTCCTGCTTGACGATCAGCTGACCGAAGACGAGCGGATGATCCGCGACACGGCGCGCGCGTACGCTCAGGACAAGCTGCTGCCGCGCGTGACGCAAGCCTATATCGAAGAGAAGACCGATCGCGAGATATTCAACGAAATGGGCGAGCTTGGTCTGATCGGCGTCACGCTGCCGGAAGAATACAGCTGTGCCAATGCGAGCTATGTGGCCTATGGCCTGATCGCGCGCGAAATCGAACGCGTCGATTCCGGTTATCGTTCCATGAACAGCGTGCAGTCGTCGCTGGTGATGTATCCGATCTATGCCTACGGTGACGAGACCCAGCGCAAGACA
>JAFKER010000011.1 GCA_017308595.1 Afipia sp. | reverse complement strand
GCCCGGCTTCCGTCCTGTATCGCACGCGCCAGCAGCTTGGCGCCCCGTAGGCTGCCACCCCGATACTTAACAGGGACAATAACAGCAACCCGCTTTCTTCGGCCTCGCTTATCGACAACCGGCGAACCATCGGTTCGCAGTTCTTCAAGAACCTTCCGAATGCTTGATCGCCACGAGGGTTCGCAGCTTTCTACCATCAGCGGCTCAAGGAGTTGCGGTTGAGACGTGCGAATTTCAGCAATCAAACGGCGATCATCGTTCAAGATTCTCTCGATCTTGCTGCGCGCTTCGGCCTGTGTGCGGCAGCGGCCGGGTAACTCATTCCCGCCAAGCTTATCGAGTAAGCCGCCGGCCATGAAGACCAGTGGCATGCCGGCGCGAATGGCTTCGAACGGGTGATAATGAACATGATTGGGGTCAGCGCCGTGATAAAACATCACGCGTAACTCTTGCATGTTCCGACGGTGGACTTCACTGGGCTGGAAGCCGAGGACATGAGAGTCAGGAACAGGGGCAGGCTGGGCACCGCCCACTACGTAAGGCAGACCTGAGAATGTCTTCTCAAATTCGCTATAAACTTTTTGATAGTATGTACTAAATCCTAAATCCGGACAGATGAAAAAGATTCGCTTGTCCGTGCCTGACCATTTGTCGTCGAGACGGGCATCCGGCAGACCGGCCGGAAAGAACAAAGCGCGCTTCTGCAAGTAAGGAGACTCTCTGTTTTCCAAATGCGCATAGGCTTGGCCAAACCAGAATCTTGAATCCAACGCCTGCGGCGAAGCCAGCAACCCTTCCCTATGCGACCGCCAGGTCAAACTGTCACTGTAAGATTCCTCCGGAAGACCATAAGCACGCCAGATCTTCGCGCCACCGAAATGACGGGTCATCGACCGGAAAAAAGCTGTCTTAAGCAGAATGAAAAACGCGATATCGAAATGCTTGTTAGCAATCTCCCATGCTTCCCGTCCCGGATCGTCGTACCAGTCCGCCGCGTTCAGGATCGCTAGATCATCGGCCGGGATAGAAAGATGTTGATCCTCTGACCAATCAATCGAAGCAGAGCGAAACGCGGGATCTGCCGGAATCCGCTTTGGCAAAAACACCTCTCGCACCCCGATACGCTTGAGCATCGGAACCTCGAACTGGCGCGCGGTGGTGTGGTTAAGAAGCCACATCACCCGGAGAGGCCGCTCCGTCATTTTCCCGTCCCCGTCAATCGCCCGTATTCCTTAACCGCCGGCTCCACAGCGCCGTCGAATTTTATCTCGCCGTGATGCAGAACGATTGCGCGATCGCAAATATCGCGAAGCGAGCCAAAATCATGTGTTGCGAGGATGAGGATTTCCGAATCCTCGATCAGCTTTGTGATGCGCGCCTTTGCCTTTTGCATGAAGTTTGCGTCGCCCGCTCCGATCACCTCATCAAGAAGCAAGATATCGCCGCCGACCATGGTGGAGATGGCAAAGGCAAGCCGAACCTGCATGCCTGCCGAGTAAGTCTTGATTGGGTAGTCGATGAATTCGCCGATATCGGCGAAAGCGACAATATCCTCCGCGACAGTGCGCATGAATTTTGGCGTTAAACCCAGCAGCAGCCCGCGATACAAAATATTTTCCCGACCAGTCGCCTCAGGCTCGAAGCCAAGACTCAGATCGAACAGCGAACGCACAACGCCTTTCACATGCCGCGAGCCGGATGAAACGGGATACAGACCCGCCACCATCTTGAGGAATGTGGATTTTCCGGCACCGTTGTGCCCGATCAGTCCGACCCGCTCGCCTTGCCTAACCTGAAGCGTGATGTTCTTGAGCGCATGCACATCATGGACCTCCCGCTTTGGGTGACGACCCGGCGTCACGCCCATAAGGAGCGTTTTCAGCGAGCGTTCCCTGAACGCGACCGCTGAATAGTGCAAATTTATCGCGTCGAGCCGAATATAATTTTCCGTCATAGATAGAAGATGACCTTGTCTTCAGACTTCCGGCCGATCAGCCACGCAACCGCAAACGCCGCCACTATTGTGAAGCCGCACGCTGCGAAGTTGACGAACGTTGGCCACTCTCCGCGCAAAAGTGGCGCGCGGACAATTTCCAACAGATGATAGATGGGGTTGAAATCTACGAGAACCCCGAGACCGCCGTTCCGGAACAGGCTCGCTTCGAAGTAAATTGGTGACACGAACCACATCGCCTGCATGATTAGCGCAAGCGCCGGAGTGAGATCGCGGAATCGCGCCCCAATATAGGCCAGTGCGGTCGCGACCGGCCACGCGATAAGAGCAGCGAGGGGAAACACCAGGGGCGCGACGATCCAGCACCACCCGAAATTCTGCGGCATCACAATCAGCACCCAGCCGATCAGACTGAGACTCGCCATGACCAGAACCATCAGATTGGTCAGGGTATTTCGCAGCGTGTAGATGGCAAGCGGATGACGATACTGTTTGATGTAGGGTTCCGCCTGGACGAAAGACATGGAACCTAACGTCAGCGTTGCAATAAAGAATTCCCAGACAATCATCCCGGATAAAATGTACGGGGCATAACCCGCGATGCTTTGCTTGAATATCTTTGCGAACACGAACGACAGCAACAGCGTCATACCGAGCGGCTGCAAAAGGGACCACGCTATACCCAGATATGACCGGCGCCACTTGGCGCGCAAATCCGACAACGCGAGGTGGATCCAGAAGTAACGAGCCTCGTAGATTCCGTGGATATAGGGCATCTTCATACAATTCAGGGTTGATCTCGTGGTATTATACCCCTAACTATACTAAAAGCGCTGGGAGGAAATCATAAAAAGATGATTCCTGTATATCGGCCGTACTTCGCTGGGCGAGAAAGGGAATACGTCACCGATTGCATCGATTCGACCTGGATATCATCGCGTGGCGCCTATATCGATCGTTTCGAAGATGGCTTTGGCAGATACATCCAAACTAACCACGCGACCTCCGTTTGTAACGGTACGGTAGCGCTTCATCTCGCCCTAATGGCGCTCGGAATTGGTCCCGGCGACGAAGTTATCGTCCCGACACTGACATATGTGGCATCCGCCAATACCATTGTTCAGACCGGCGCAACGCCAGTGTTCGCAGACTCGCTCGACACGACATGGCAGATTGATCCAGAGGCAATCCAACGAGCCATAACCTCCAAAACCAGGGCCGTGATGATCGTCCACCTCTACGGAGGCGCGTGCGATATGGGGACGATCGTCGACATCTGCCGAGCGCATGGCATCATGCTTATTGAAGATTGCGCGGAATCCTTTGGTACGCGCTACGAAGGGCAGCACGTTGGAACATTCGGAGAGATATCGACCTTTAGCTTCTTCGGGAATAAGACCATCACCACCGGCGAAGGCGGAATGGTGGCAACCAATGACGCAGACCTGTACGAAAAAGCATACCGCCTGAAAACGCAGGGCGTATCACCTCACCGCGAATACTGGCACGAAGTCATCGGTTACAACTATCGGATGACGAATGTCTGCGCTGCGATCGGACTGGCTCAACTCGAGCAGGCAGACCATATTCTCTCCCGAAAGCGTCAGGTCGTGCGCTGGTACGAGCAGCATTTGCGCAACCTGCCGCTCAAGACCCAACTGGTCCAGAAAAACACAGAGCATTCATGGTGGATGTATTCGGTGCTGCTTAAGACCGAACATCTTCGCAATGACCTCAGGGATTTTCTAAAGGCAGCCAAGATCGAAACGCGCCCGCTTTTTCCGCCGATTCATCGTCTGCCGCCTTATAACCGCGGAGCTGTGTTTCCAGTAGCTGAGAACCTCTCGGGAAGAGGTGTAACATTG
Source organism: Afipia sp. (assembly GCA_017308595.1). GTDB lineage: Bacteria > Pseudomonadota > Alphaproteobacteria > Rhizobiales > Xanthobacteraceae > Afipia. The sequence continues at coordinate 177,393 of JAFKER010000011.1, read as the reverse complement.
CCGAGCTACCCCGAGCTTTCCGAAGACGACGTCGCAATGATTTCTGAAAAGATTGGGAATTTCTTCGATCGTCGGTCGTAAGGAAAGGCGACCCTTGGCTCAATGCGCACCTAGGTGACGCCGCCGATCTGGCGGTAAGCATCTATCACCAGCGATGCGCTGTGCTGCCACGTAAATTTTCGCGCACACGCCATCCTGGACGCCCGACGCGCCGGATCGGCGTAATCATCACTCTCCAGCGAATCCTTGAGTGCGCTCGTCCAGCCTTCGACATCCAGTGCCGATACGCGCCTGCTTTCAGAGCCGGAAATTTCGTCCATCGATGTATCAGCGCTGTGCGCCACCGGTGTACCGCAAGCTAGGGCTTCCACAACAGGCATTCCGAAACCCTCATAAAGCGAGGGCGCAATCAGAAGCCGCGTCCCCTCATATAGATTCCGCAACTGCGGATCAGCCACGCCACGAACCAGCCGAACTGTCCCTTCCCTGATCAGGCTTTCCGTCTTTGCCGGCAGATCAAGATCTCCCCAGCCCTTGCCGCCGGCCAACACCAGCGGATATTGCGCGCGTATTCCGGCGGGCAATCGTTCATACGCGAAAAGCGCACTGCGAATATTTTTACGCGGCTCATGCGTTCCGACAATCAGAAAAAAATTGCCATAGGTCAGATCCATCGCACCTAGTCCGCGCTGGGTCTTTTCGATCCCATGCGGCACGAACAGGTCTGATGCAGCGGGAGGCGCAACAAATATCCTTTCAGATGGATATTTAAAAACCTCAACAATTTCACGTTTGCTGAAGTCTGAAATTGTTTGCACAAGGGGAGCTTGCTCGAGAAACAGACGCAGTGGTTCAAGCCATTTGACCCGATCCGGCGGATGAAACTCGGGATGGCGAAAGGTCGACAGATCGTAGATCACAGGAAGCGTCGGAATTCCGGGATCGTTCAACGGCCTGAAGTTGAACGCGTGAAACAGATCGAGAGATTGCTTCCGAACCGAGGACGAAAATCGTCGCTGGCGCAGTCCGCGATACACAGCGACCGCTGTGCGCGCACCACGCAACCGAACTGCACTGTCGACGATGCCGTTGCGCAAACCGTTTCCGGAAGCAGCCTTTGTGTTTTCGGTTTCGTCCTGCTTCTGATGATATCGGCTCACCCGCAGCGCATCATCTCGATCGAATTTTTTCCAGTTGAAATGACCAAAGCCCCTAAAATCGATGTTTGAATCAAGCTCCATCGCGCAACGGATGACATTGAACGTATAATTGGCGACTCCGGTCATCGCGCGATTCAAGATGCTGGATTCAAAACCGATACGCATATGCGTCGTAACACCCAAACTAGCGAGAAAGTACTTGTATCAGCATCGAGTGACGAAAACGCATTATCAAAGGCTCTTTATGAAAAAGCGACCGCCGCACTGTTGATAGGCTTCTCTCCGCCTACGCCCGCTACCCGATCTACGATTTCCGAAATATGCGCCGCCGTCATTGCCCAACTATAAGGTACATAGCTCTCCCGGATTCGATCTTCACATTGTTTGACATAGTCCGGATCGGTCGCGGCTCTATAAACAAGATTATAGCAGGCGACAAAATCGAATGGATCGAAGTAATCGACAAGATTGCCACCTGCTTCGGGCAATGAGGTTCGGTCGCCGGAAATGCAGTACCTTCCGAGAGATAGACTTTCCGAAATAGGAAGTCCCCAACCTTCATAGACCGACGGATATATAGTGAACGCACAATTTCTATAGTACCAGGCCAACTCCTCGTCCGTGACATCTCGCAGATGAACAATCACCTGGTTAACCGACCTGTCGTACCGGATTTGATGAAGCAGGTCAGCAACGTGGAGATGAGGCGTTCCGATCAGAAGAAGCTGGGGACAATCCGGGCCGAGTTTCTCAACCAGACGCTGCCAAACCCGGTACAACAAGATGTGATTTTTTCTGACATCGAGTGTGGAAACACAAATGACAAACCGCCGCTCGGGCACGTAGCGCGGCAACGACAGCGATGTCCCGATTGCTGTTACAAGCCGTGGATTATCGCCAAGACGAACCACCTCCACATTCCGCGGAGGCAGTCTGTCGGTTTCGATATAATCTGATATTTCCCGTTTCTGAAACTGCGAAATCGTCAATATCGCGTCCGCATTCTCAATTTGCTTCCGCGCCCAGAGCGTGATCATTTGCGAATGACCTTCAAGCACCCATTGCGGAAACAATGTCGGAATCAGATCATACAGCATGTTGATACACTTCGCTCCGCTCGCGCGCGTATCTGCCGCAATGACCTCGCCGTAGCGAGGAAATCCCCACGTTGCCGACAAGGCAAGACATACGTCCCCTTGTCTGAAAAGCGTCTCTCCTGCCGTTATCGTTTCAATTGACGCTGGCGGGGCTTGGACTGCCCGTCTCCTGCCGGCGAAATTTCTCCAGACCAATCCAAGGAGACGCCGGGTGCTTCGCCGAAAATCCCTGATGACCTCAACAGCTTCCTGACTCTCCCACCTGGACTTCTGGCGCTGAAACACCGATCTCAGACGCCGAACGGCGGGTTTCAGAAACCAGAGCCACTCCCCTAGCTGGCGGCGCGCCCGCCTGATTTTGTCGCTTGTCTCGCGCGGAGGGACCGGAAGGTCGGGACTTTGCGCGCGCACCTCACCCGCCGGGATGGTCTGCACCACACCGATGTATCGGCAAACAACGCTCGGCAGAGAATCGGCGCTGACCTTGCGAAGGATTTGTTTGGAAGGATCGTAAGCAAAGAGCTCGACGTCGCGCCGCGCTTTAACTAACTCCGACAAAACACTGGCTGACGTGCGCTGAATTCCGGTTAAATGGCCGAGCCCCCAATGATAGAGATCTGTAACATCTATCCAAAGGGTCATTGATAAACTCAAACTGTTCTGGGATATTCGATGCAAATTGTTAGCATAAAGGCCCTCGAAGCGTCCAATCGGGCTCGTCGTTACGCCACTGAACGAGCCACGACCAGACCGATTTTCCAGTAAACGGGCCGCAAGGTTGTCCGATGCCCGAACCCATGGTTTCCTACGCCCAGAATGCAGAGGATGTGATCCTCAGTAGAGCCCTCTCAAAGCAACACACGGGATTCTATATCGACGTCGGCGCATGGGATCCTGACCTCGATTCAGTCACGAAGCATTTTTATCTTAACGGCTGGCGCGGGATAAACATCGAGCCAACCGATCTCTATCACGCCCGGCTTGTCGAAAGACGGCCTACGGATATCAATCTCAAAGTAGCTGTCGGCCCGAACAGAGGGCGAGCCCAATTTGTGCAGCACGGAGATTCAGGTTTGTCTGGGCTGGTCGAAACAACCGAACGTTTGACCACCTTCAACGCCATATCCGATTTCAGCACCAGACAGATCGAGGTCGACGTCATCCCGCTTTGCGAGATCACGGCCCAATACGCACCGCCAAACGTCGATTTTCTGAAGATCGATGTCGAGGGTGGAGAGCGCGGCGTAATTGAAAGCGCCGAGTGGCGCGCCTTCCGGCCACGTATCATTGTCGTCGAATCTGTGAAGCCCGTGACCAATGAACCCGCATGGTACGATTGGGAGGGATTGTTGTTTGATGCGGGGTACAACTTCGGGATGTTCGATGGGTTGAATCGTTATTATTATAGGGCTGAAGAACCGGAACTGCGTAACAGTATCTCCATTCCTGCAAATATCCTGGATAATTATGTTACTGCGGCGTACAGGCATCTTGAGGACAGATGCAAGGAGCTGGCGTCCTTGATTGCGAAGGACTGATCCTCGACAGCACCCAATCGTACCATCGTGCAATCGGTATGACTGCTATCACCCGCTGTCATCGAAAAACGAGCGATGCAAGACTCACCGCTCCTGCGTCCGGCGCTGTAGTGCTTGCTTATAGATATCCTGCATGCGGGAAAGAAACAGGGATTGGCTGTATTCTGAATGAACGCGCCTCTTCCCCGCCTCCCCTAGTCGCGCTGCAAGATCGGGCTGATCCAGCAGCCGGCTCAGCGCGCCCGCAAATGCAATCGGATCGCCCGGCACCACGGTCAGTCCCTCCTCGCCGTCGCGGGCGATCGTAGGAACGGCCGTCGGGAGCGCGGTATTCACAACAGGCTTTCCGGCGGACATCGCCTCAAGCTGAACAAGGCCGAAGGCCTCAGCCTCCGAAACGGAAGGAAACGCGAGAGCCGTAGCGGCATGAATATATTGTTTGACCTCATGAGGCCTGAGGGTGCCAATAAAAGTCACCCGATCGAAAACACCGAGTTGCTTGGCAAGCGCGACAAGATCCGCCCGAAGCTTTCCTTCGCCGATAATCACGGCATCGGCATCGACATCTTTCATTGCATGAAGAAGGACTTCGTAGCCTTTGTAACTGACAAGACGGCCGACCGCGACCACAAGACGCGGGTGTTTCTTTCTGAGACTCTCAACGGCCAATCGGTCGTCTGCATCCAGTTGCCCCCAATACACCTCGTCGCATCCATACGGAATGGCGACGCATTTTTCAGAAAAGCCTCTCAGAAATCGGGACTTCTCGACAATGATCGGATCGGACACAATAATTCGATCAGCTCGTCGGAGCGAATTCCGAATAAAAGGCGCCAAAACCCGCATCAGCCATGACCGTCCAACCACTTCGGCATGCCAGTGCACGATCAACACAGATCGCTTCGGCAGTAAAAGCGCGCCAATGTCGGTCAATGGAAATGGCGCATGATGAACGACGATATCCGAAGCTCTCGCTTTCCAGAACAGCCTGAATGGAAAAGCAGGTGCCAGCGGCGTTGACATGACTGTCGCGAGAGACGAGACAGCTTCAACCTGTATGCCTTCGAATTCATACTTGCCACCGATCCCGCGCTCGCGTGCAACGAGGATTTCGGTCTCGAATTCCGGTTGCGGAAGCGTTGCCAACGTCGCGATGACAGAAGGAATTCCGCCATAGACACTCGGCAAATAGACCTTGTAGGCGTGAAGAATTTTCATTAACGCTTATCGTTTCGGCAAACCGGCCTCAAACATCAACTCGGGACGCTATTCTTAATCGTCGCAACCTGAGCTGTCACCATCATGGCGACGAGGGCTGAAAAATTGATCTTAGGCTCCCAATGTAACACGGAGCGAATTCTGGCGGTGTCGGCTCGCGTATAGCGGCTATCGACCTTACGGACCAGAGCGGGATCGAGAACGACATAGTCGGACCATTTGCGGCCGACAAAGCCGAACGCCTGATTGCAGAAATCTTCGATCGAGTGATCTTGTCCGGTCCCAATAATATAATCATTTGGTTCGGAATGCCGGACGATGAGCTGCATTGCTTCCACATAATCACCGGCAAAGCCGAAATCCCGCCGTACGCTCAGATCACCCAGCGCCATTTTTCCATCCGATAAAACAGGACGTCCGCGCTCATCGAGTTCGGAAGTATTTCTCAGACCGAGCGAGATGGCCGCGGCGGCATGAGCAATTTTCTGTGACACAAACGTCAAAGGCCGTCTGGGGCTTTCATGATTGAACAAGATGCCGGTCGAGACATGTAATCCATACTGCGCCCTGTAAGCGCCGATCATACGATGGGCATACAGCTTCGCCACGCCATAAGGCGTATTCGGAGAACATCGAGTCTGCTCGTTTTGGGCGATCGTAACGTCACTACCAAACATCTCTGAAGACGAGGCCTGAAACAGACGGCAATCCGGCTTGAATTGCAGCAGCAACTCGCAGATTTCCTGCGGCACCAGTCCGTTGATCTCGGCTGTCTTGCGAGGCTCGCTCCAGCTCTGACTCGGACGAGAGATCGCAGCGAGATTGTAGATTTCGTCGGGCATCACGCCCGAAATCAGCGTGCGAAGAAAATCAGGATCGGCCGGGTCGCCAACATGCCAGTGCACACCATCCAGATTTGAGTTTGGATGGATCGCACGGCGGGACTGCGCATGCACAATACAGCCCTGCTGATGAAGCAGGCCGATCAGATAAAAGCCATCCTGACCGGAGGCCCCGGTAATGAGAACTTTTCTCTTCAATGGCACCCTCGATTTCAAATAATCTACAGTTGCGGGGCCGAATAAAACTGAAACTTACGAAAACCCGCCAGAATCAAAGCCCTGGCGGGTCTCGTCCTTGAAATTACTCGTTATAATTAAAGTGCTTAAAACCGTGCTGCTTTACAAGTTCGTCGCGCTGTGCGGTTTTCAGATCTTCCCGCATCATTTCCGCAACGAGATCAACAAAAGACGTTGTCGGCTTCCAGCCCAATTTCTTGTAGGCCTTTGACGGATCGCCCAACAGCGTCTCCACCTCGGCAGGCCGGAAGTAACGCGGGTCGACCTCGACAATACATCGCCCGTTGGACGTATCGTACCCCTTTTCGTTGACGCCCTCGCCTTCCCATCGGATAGCAATTCCGACCTCTTTCGCCGCCACCTCCAGAAATTCGCGGACCGAATGTTGCTCGCCCGTCGCGATGACATAGTCTTCTGCAACGTCTTGCTGCAACATGCGCCATTGCATCTCCACGTAGTCCCGCGCATGGCCCCAATCGCGCAGCGCATTCAGATTGCCGAGATAAACCTTCTCCTGAAGACCAAGCTTGATGCGCGCCAGAGCGCGCGTAATCTTTCTCGTGACAAACGTTTCGCCGCGAATGGGCGATTCATGATTGAAGAGAATGCCGTTACAGGCGAACAGGCCGTAGGCTTCGCGATAATTCACCGTAATCCAGTATGCGTAGAGCTTGGCCACTGCATAAGGTGATCGGGGATAAAAAGGCGTCGTCTCCTTCTGAGGAATTTCCTGAACCAGCCCGTACAGCTCTGACGTCGACGCCTGATAAAACCGGGCTTTCTTCTCGAGTCCGAGGATACGGATCGCCTCGAGAATTCGTAGCGGACCGAGCGCGTCGGAATTGGCAGTATATTCGGGCTCCTCGAACGACACCGCGACATGGCTCTGTGCAGCCAGGTTATAAATCTCGTCCGGCTGAACCTCCTGTACGATCCGGATCAGACTCGAGGAATCCGTCAGGTCACCATGATGCAGCGTAAGGTCATAACCTTTGTCGTGCGGGTCATGATAAAGATGATCGATACGATCGGTATTGAACAGAGATGTGCGGCGTTTAATCCCGTGAACGCAATATCCCTTCGACAACAGCAATTCCGCAAGGTAGGCACCGTCCTGTCCGGTGACCCCCGTAATAAGCGCGGTCTTCTTCATTTCGTATCAACCTTTATATCTTCGCCGGTTTATCGTGACGATCTTCCCGGCGTTTTAAATTCAATCGCCATGGCCGCTTACTGGGGCCGTAGCGATGCAACGCGCGTAAACAAGCCATTGATGCGCCCAAGCAGGTTTGCCGGTGCATCAATTATCACGCCACGCAAGATCATCCAGACACTTGCTGCGCTAACCGTCGCCAGCATGACGTATTGAACGAGTATCGCAATCGGCTTCGATGTCGACATGGTCGAAAGCCCGAACCCTGCGATACGCAAAATGAGGATACCTAACACCAGGAGCCCAATGGCAAAATTGCGATTCTGCCGTGTGGTTCGCGGGGCGCCAAGAATGGCGAATGCCATCAAAACAAAGACAAACGGATAGATCGGCGCGAATATCCGGTCATGCAGCTCGGTTCGGAATTCCCCGGGAATCCGTTTGTAAACAGGATCATCGGGCGGTGGAGAGATCAGATCACCGATCGACCGTTCGCGCGGACCGTAGGTCACTGTCTGAACGACGTTAGAGAATTGAGATAAATCGAAAGCATAACTCGCAAATGCAACAAGGGCCGGATCCCGCTTGCCGGTTTCGAAACGCTGGAGATTGCCATCCTGCAGAATAAGAAACGATCCGCGTTCATTCTTCTGGACCGTCCCACGATCCGCGAGAATGTTAATCCGCTCGGCCGGGTTGCGCTGATCGTCGATGAAAATTCCGACAAGCAATCCGCCGGGCTGGCGGCCCTGAATACGAATGGTGAGAGGACCTAGTCGCTGGAATTCGCCGGGTCGCAGGATATTGGTCAGCACATCCGCGCCAATCTCCGTCTGCCATCGCCGCAAAGCGCGCATGCATTCTGGCGCGAGATAAAGCGAAAGGAATGCAACAAGCAAACTGACAACACATGTTGCATACAGAAACGGACGAACAAACCGTCCGGGTGAGAGGCCGGCGGCATTCATGACGATGATTTCGGAATCGGTCGCAAGCCTGTTGAGCGTATGCATCACCGCAATCAACAATGCGATTGGCGCAATAACCATCGCGAGCAGCGGAATAGCCAATCCTGTGACACCGAGAAAAACCAAAATCGATTGGCCCTGCCCCGTCATCAAATCGATGCCGCGCAGCGCTTGCGTGATCCAGATGACCCCCGTCAACGAGACGACAATCAACAAGAACGCCAGCAATGTCGCTCGCACGATATAGCCGTCGATTGCGCTCATCCAGCTTCCGGGTAAAGTCCGTTCCAAGGACGGCCGCAACCGTCAAACGCGAGTTATCGTCTTGAGCTATATCGCATATTTTCCCGTCCACACACCTAAAAATGGCAATATCGAGGGATAATGTACGCCGTTATCAAGCGAGAGCTGACCGATGTCTGGATCGGCTTTTTCGTGTGGACCGGGCCGAATTTGGCCGCTGCGCAGGCCGCTCGGCACAAAGGCACAGAGAATTTCGCGATCATCGCGGCCGCCGGGTTGCCGTGGTCGACCTCCCTCGCCTCTTCCTGCGGACTAGCCTTTCTTCTCGGCTTTCTCAGCACGGTGAAACCAGCCGCATTTTGCCGTTCATTGAAACATCCCGCCAGTGCCACAGCTCTGGCTCTGTGTCTCTTGGCCGTCGTTGGCGTTTTTTGGGCGGACAGCCTGTCCTGGCTTGAAAGACTTCGCGGACTGACCCCGATTGCAAAATTATTGGGCATCCCGATTCTGATATACTACTTCAGTCAATCCGACCGGGGCCGATACGTCTTTTACGCATTTGTCGCATCATGCACGGTTCTGATGCTGTATTCGTGGATCGTGCTGTACTGGCCTGCCCTGTCAATCCACTACAAATCAGACCAGCCGGGCGTTCCGGTGAAAAATTATATCGACCAGAGCCAGGGCTTCGTGTTCTGCGCCTTCAGTCTTGCCGCGGTGGCTATTGAAGCGATGCGTCGCGGATGGCGACTGATTGCGATTTCTGCCGCGATCATTGCAATCGCACTGCTCGCGAATCTCGCTTTCGTCAACGTTGCGCGAACTGCGTTGGTCTATTCGCCTGTCCTTGCCTTGCTGCTTGCGTATCGCTATCTCGCACGCAGACAGTTCTGGATCGCATGCCCCGCCCTGCTCGCCGTTCTCGCGGGGCTTTGGATGGTTTCCCCAAATCTGCAGCATAAGGTTTCCGCGGCATTCACCGAATACAGACTTGCTCAAAGCGAGCGGGGAACGACCTCGGTCGGACAACGGCTGGAGCTATGGGGCAAATCCATCGAACTGATCAAGGCCGCGCCGGTGATCGGCCATGGCACAGGCTCGGCGCGGATTTTGCTGACCCGCGACCTTGAACAACAGGCAAACATTCCAGCAATCGGAAATCCGCACAATCAGACCCTTCTGTTCATGATTCAGTGGGGCCTGCTCGGCGCGGTGTTCCTATACACGATGTGGGCCACGCACTTGCTGACGTTTCGTGGAGACGGCATCATTGCATGGATCGGTTTCGTCGCCGTCGTGCAGAACATCCTCAGTTCGCTGTTCAACTCGCATCTCAGCGATTTTTATCAAGGCTGGCTCTACGTGCTTGCGGTCGGCATCGCCGCGGGCGCTCAAACCAGAGCCCCTACGAACAGCCAGTTCGCTAAATCCTGAGCGGCGCGAAACGGGCGTCAGGTTCTGGCCAGGGTGATATTGGCGCCCTTGAATTCGCTGCCATGGGAGCGGATCACAACGGACTGGGAATTTCCTTTTGTCGTCAATGCAAGGTCGGCGGAAAATGTGCCGGCGCTGACCACGACTTGAAATTTCTCGCCCGCGACCGTCCCCTGAACGTCGCCGCTGACATTTCGCGTGGATTCGCTCCAGGTGCCGGACAGTTTGTTGCCGCTGGCAACGACGTTGCTGGTCAATTCAATCTTGTAACTGTCACTCGCGCAGCGCAGCGTTTGCTGAAGCGCATTGCCATCTGCCCGAACCGCGTAAGTAGCCCGGCAGCGAATGGCCTCCCGGGCGCCACTTTCCAGAGATATGGTCCCCTTGCCGGACCAAACACCGGACATTCCGGTAAACGGGTTCGCTTGCTGAGCCAGCGCGGCAATTGGGGACACGCACATCCCAACCATGGTGACAGTGGCCAGACCCCGGCCAATTGAACGACAAGACAACATCATACCTCACATTGCGACCGATCAGCGCGACAGGCCCGCGCGGAAATTCAGGTCACTAACTTTGCAGAATCGAAAACGGTTCCAGCATGACTGCGGAATACGTTGGATTTGGCGCGGGAAGATCAACAACGCATCAATCACTTGTGAGGGCTAATTTATTGCTGGTAAGGTCAGGCATTTACAATGTTGGTTCACGCGCCGGGAAAGAATTGATCTTGCAGACATCTCTCGCTCAAAAGATCGCTCGTGAGTATGGAACACCGGCTCTTGTCATCGACATGGATCGCGTCGAACGCAATATCGCGCGCGTCCAGAAGATTTGCGACGACGCGGGCGTCGCCAACCGGCCTCATATCAAGACCCACAAAAGCCCCCTCCTTGCCAAACTTCAGATCGAGTCCGGCGCGAAGGGCATTACCTGCCAGAAACTGGGCGAAGCTGAGGTGATGGCACAGGCCGGCATCGATGACATTCTGATCAGCTACAATCTGATTGGCGATGAGAAGATGGCACGTCTCGGCGCACTCCTCGCCAAAACAAACGTCACCGTGACCGCGGATAATCCTGTCGTCATTGCCGGACTACCGGCTGCAGCCAACGCAGCTGGGCGCAATGTGCCTGTCGTGATCGAGTGCGACACAGGCCGCAAGCGTGCAGGTGTCGAGACGCCAGCGGAAGTCATTGCACTTGCCAGTCAGATCAAGGGCACACCCGGCCTCTCGTTCGCCGGGCTGCTGATGTACCCCACCGAAACAGGCTGGGCCGATGCGCAGAGGTTTCATGATGACGCGCTGTCGGGCCTGCGTCAGCTGGGACTCAATCCGGGAATTGTCTCCACCGGCGGGTCACCCAACCTGAAAAATGTCGGCAAGCTGAACGGCGCGACCGAGCATCGGCCCGGCACCTACATTTATAACGATCGCATGCAGGTCGGGGCTGGAGTCGCGACATGGGATGACTGCGCCCTGCATGTCTATTCCACGGTGGTCAGCCGCGCCGCTCCCGATCGCGGCATTCTCGATGCGGGCTCGAAGACCCTCACTGCAGATACCGGCGGCCTCAACGGCTATGGGCTGATCCTTGAACACCCCGAGGTGCAGATCGCACGGTTTGCCGAAGAACATGGCTTTCTGGATCTGACGAAGAGCAATACCCGGCCCGGGATAGGCGATGTTGTCCGCATCGTGCCGAACCATGTCTGCGTGGTGGTGAACATGTCCGATGAGGTCGTCATGGTGCGCGGCGACGAGATCGTCGGCATTCTCCCTGTCGCCGCCCGGGGTAAGCTTCGATAATTTCTCGAGCCAGCTCAGCGCCGGTTATGACCCGGCGAAACCATGTTTTTGAGTTGGACGAGGAGCGTAAAGACCCACGCAAGGCCGTACAGACCGGCAAGTCCCAGTGCCGTCCTGCGGTCGAGCAGTGACAGGCCTGACCAGTACCAGACGCGATAGATCCACAGTCCCGCTGTTGTGACTCCCAAAAGGCAAATCAGCAGCTTGATGCCCCGGCTGTTGGCGACACCCACAGCGGCAAAGAGGAGCGTTGCCGGAATGAGGAACATTTGGCAGGCAGAAATCAGCGTCTCGTTCATGAAGGGCCCCTAAGCGAATCGCGGCGATTTTAGATCAATCGCATATCACGCAGGCTGATCGCGATCCGGGTCGTACCCGGGCTGGCTGTGTGCCGAAAATGGCCCTTGGCCCGTTAAAATCACAGTCTTCCCCTTCTTGCGCGGGGGGCCGAAGGACGCTACAGCATCGGGGCCTTCTGGCACGGTTCGGAGCGTAGCGCAGCCCGGTTAGCGCACTAGTCTGGGGGACTAGGGGTCGGAGGTTCGAATCCTCTCGCTCCGACCATTTTGATCTCTATTCGCGTCATCGGCTCTGGATCGAGGGATGTCCAATAGTTAGTCCGTCCATATGACCGCAGTCATCCCCGCGCCGCGTCCTGCGCTTTTTATCGCGCATCCCGGACACGAACTGCGGGTCTATGGTTGGATACGCCGTACAAGACCTGCCTGCATGATCCTGACGACCGGATCTCGATCGGGCGCCGACAGAAGCAGGCTGAATGCCTCAGCAGAAATTCTCGCCATTACCGGTGCGGATCCATCAGAATTGTTCGGCGACACGCTCGACCGCGACCTCTATGCTGTCGTTCTTGCGGGGGATATTGCGCCGTTTCTACGGTGGAAGAAAACTGCCGTCGAAATTCTGGTCAAGCATCGTCCCCAGCAACTCGTAGTCGATGGCTGGCAACTTTACTCGGTTGCTCACGATCTAACTCATGTCATGGGGCGGCTGGCGGCTCAGGAAGCTGCCGACAAACTTGGCTTTCCCATACAGGTCCTGCAATACGATGTCGTCCCCGCGCAATTGGCTGGCCCGGTGCAAAAAGGGGCCGGCGCATTTTGCGTTGAACTATCCAGCGATGAACTCGCGGAAAAACGCGCCGCCATCGGGCGCTATCCCGACGTCGAGCGCGAAGTTCTTGAATTGAGAGAAATTGAGGGTGAAGATCACGCACGAACTGAACCTTTCTTCCTACCTCCGTCCCTTGAACAGGTGATTCAACCACCCGGTGTGCAACCCAAATACGAATTCTTTGGAGAGGCACGCAAAGCTGCGGGAATTTATGGCGATGTCATCCGCTGGCATCACGTCGAAAACATTATCCATGGTCTGCTGGAGAATACCCGCCGAGAGCAGCCTCGGTGAAAATCCTGATTACAAATATTCGTCTGGCTTTACGAACCGGCACCGAAATCGTCGTGCGGGATCTGGCGCGGCGTCTTTCGGAGCGACAGCACGAAGTCGCCATCTATGCACCGACGATCGGTCCACTGGCGGAGGAATTGAAAGACCTCCGAATTTGTGTTGTCGACGACCTTCTAAAGCTCCGGTTCACGCCCGATATCATTCACGGACATCATGCCCCGAATACAGGCGAAGCGATCATCGCTTTTCCCAACACACCCGCGATCTGGATTTGTCACAGCGCATCAGCGTGGTTCGACGCACCACCTCGCTTCTCACAAATCCTACGCATATTTGCGGTGGATGAAGCATGCAAGGCCCGCCTAGTAAAATCTGACGGAGTATCTGCCGACGACATCGAAATACTGCACAATGCTGTCGACCTTCGTCGCATTCGGCCACGTCCGTTTCCCCTTCCCTTCAAACCTCTGCGCGCACTATCGCTTGTCAAACATAGCGGCCCGGAAGTGATCATCGCCGAGGCTTGTCGGCGGACAGGCGTGCAATTCGAAGCCTACGGCCACGGCGTCGGAAAGCCCATCGATAACGTCGAGCAACGATGCGCCGAAGCGGATATCGTATTCACGACAGCCCGCACGGCGTTGGAGGCGATGGCGTCCGGTGCCGCCGTCGTTCTTATGGATGGCCGCGGCTTTGGCGGGCTTGTCACGACACACAATTACGATCTGGGGCGCAGCTTCAACTTCGGCGTCGGCATGCTTGTGCAGCAACCAACGTTGACAGCCCTGACCGATGCAGTCAGTGCATACTCCGCAGAAGACGCAGAGTCCGTCAGTCGCCGCGTGAGGCAGGATGCCGATCTGGATCGGACAATCCTGCAACTCGAAGATATCTACGCCTCGGTTATTCAGTCCGGCACGCGCCGCGTTTTCGATCCGGATGTTTTTCGCAGCGAGCAGATTCAGTTCTGCCGAACCTATGTCAATAAACTGGAACCGATGGGGCAATGGGCCGAGGAACGGAGCCAGTACCAGTCCCGATACGAACAACTCGAACGCTCCCGATCGGTCCGGTTTGCGAAGGCGCTACGCCGCCTCTTCGGCTGACAAGCAAACAACGCTTTAAAAACTTGCCGCGAAGCTGCCTAACTGTCTTTCAGTACCTGATCGATCAACGCGCGCGCCCCGATCAGATCATCGAGCGCAGCCTGCAGTTTGCCGCGATCCATCGGCCGTGCATTTTTCCGGATGTTCGGCGGAGCATAAGCCTCGGCACCGGACGAGCCGTTGACCGGCGCCGGTGAAACCGGTTTGGCCACGACAACCTTCGGAGGCCTCATCTCCGACAAAGGCGGCCCGAGGTCGCGCAAGGACAGCGGCGATGCCGGAATCTCATCCTCTTGCTCGTCGGTGGCAGGCTCGTCTAATTCAACTTCGTCTTCAGTTGCGATTTCGAGTTCTGCCAAATCGGGGATGTCATCGCTCCTCTCCGCAGCGAATGACGGGCCGTCGAACAAGGCCCTGGCGTGATCGGTAGAAGCGTCTGTGAGACCTTGGACCGATTTGATGCCCTGCTCCCGCAAAATGCGTTGCACACCACGAATGGTGTACCCTTCGCCGTAGAGCAGCCGGCGGATACCGCGAAGCAGATTGACATCGTCGGGGCGGTAATAGCGGCGACCACCGCTCCGCTTCATCGGCTTGATCTGGGTGAAACGTGTTTCCCAGAACCTCAGGACATGCTGCGGCACATCGAGGTCGTCAGCAACCTCACTGATCGTCCGAAACGCGTCCGGCGCCTTGTCCAATTGCAGGGCTCCCCGTTGAAAGCCGCCGTTCTATTCAAACCTCAGTCGTCAGCGCCGTTAGCGCCTTCGCTGCCATTCCCGTTGATGCGCTGCTTGAGAATCGCAGACGGTTTGAACACCATAACCCGGCGCGGCGAGATAGGCACTTCCGTTCCGGTCTTGGGATTACGGCCGATGCGCTGTCCCTTCTTGCGCACCATGAACGAGCCGAACGAAGACAGTTTCACTGTCTCGCCCTTCTCGAGGCAATCTGTGATCTCTTTGAGTACAAGTTCCACGAACGCGGACGACTCCGTGCGCGACAGCCCTACCTTTTGATAGACGGCTTCGCACAGATCAACGCGTGTGACTGTCTTCCCGGTTCCGGTCATCGCCTGCCCCGCTCACGGCGAAAAATTTTCTGTTCTGAAATTATGAGCTTAGTGACCGAGGGTCAACCTTGCTCATCAATGCAACAGCATGAATTCATTTTCAATTTGCGTTAGACTTTAGCAAAAAGCTCACCAGCGCAAGAGCGCCGATCCCCAGGTGAAGCCGCCGCCCATCGCTTCCAGCATCAAAAGATCGTTTGGTTTGATCCGTCCGTCATCGACGGCGGCAGCCAGTGCCAGCGGAATAGATGCCGCCGACGTGTTGCCGTGACGATCGACCGTCAGAACGACTTTCTGCGGCGCAATATGCAGCTTTTTGGCCGACGCATCGATGATGCGCTTGTTAGCCTGATGCGGAACCAGCCAGTCCACATCCTCCGCCGTCGTTCCTGTCGCCTCGAACGCATCGACAATGACGTCGGTAATCATGCCGACGGCATGCTTGAACACTTCGCGGCCTTCCATTCGAAGATGACCGACGGTCTGTGTGCTCGACGGACCACCGTCTACAAACAGCTTGTCCTTGTGGCGGCCGTCAGACCGCAGATGCGTGGTCAGGATGCCGCGATCGGCCGTCGTTCCCGCCTGCTGCTGCGCCTCCAGCACCACCGCGCCCGCACCGTCACCGAAAAGCACGCATGTTCCGCGATCGTTCCAGTCGAGGATGCGCGAAAAGGTTTCCGCCCCGATCACCAGCGCACGCTTGAAAGCGCCACTCTTGAGAAAGTTGTCGGCGGTCGCCAAAGCGAAAATGAACCCGGAGCAAACGGCTTGCAGATCGAATGCCGCGCCGTGGTTGATGCCAAGTCCGTTCTGGATCGCCACCGCCGTCGCCGGGAAGGTATTGTCCGGGGTCGAGGTCGCGAGCACGATCAGGTCAATCGATTGTGCATCGATTCCGGCATTGGCAAGCGCGGCCTGCGCTGCCTTGAGTCCAAGATGAGAGGTGAACTCTCCCTCGGCTGCAATGTGGCGCTCCTTGATGCCGGTGCGCTGGACGATCCACTCATCGGAGGTGTCGACCATCTTCGCCAGTTCGGCATTAGTCAGAACGCGCTCAGGCAAATAAGCACCATGGCCGAGCACTACCGAACGCATCACAGTCACGAGACAGCCTCCTGCGCATTCGGCACGATCGAAAGAGCGTGGCCGTCGCGGTTGAGTGTTTGATTGATCTTGGGCAGGAGATCGTAGCGAACCATGTCGTAACCGACCTCGACTGCCGACGCAAAACCTTCGGCGTCAGTTCCGCCATGGCTTTTGATGACCACGCCATTCAGGCCGAGGAAAACGCCCCCGTTGACCTTGCGCGGGTCCATCTTGTCCCGCAACGCATTGAACGCCCCGCGCGCGAAAATGTAACCGAGCTTGGAGCGCCAGGTCCGGCCCATGGCGCTGCGCAGGTATTCCGCGATCTGCCGAGCCGTTCCCTCGGCGGTCTTCAGCGCGATATTGCCGCTGAACCCCTCAGTGACAATGACATCCGCAGCGCCCTTGCCGATGCCGTCGCCCTCGACAAAGCCGATGAAATCGAGCTGCGGCGGGTTCATGGCGCGCAGCAGTTCGGCGGCGCCGCGCACTTCCTCGACGCCCTTCACTTCCTCGACGCCGATGTTGAGCAGGCCGACCGTGGGCCGTTCGAGGTCGAACAGAACCCGCGCCATGGCGCTGCCCATGATGGCGAGCGATGCAAGATGGCGGGCATCACCGCCAATGGACGCACCGACATCGAGTACAACGGACTCGCCGCGCACCGTCGGCCAGACCGCCGCAATGGCAGGACGATCGATGCCGGGCATCATGCGCAGGTTCAACCGCGCCATCGCCATCAGGGCGCCGGTGTTGCCCGCCGACACGGCAACATCGGCCTCCCCGTGCTTCACCGCATCGATCGCAAGCCACATCGATGAGGACTTGCGGCCGCGGCGCAGCGCCTGGCTCGGCTTTTCGTCCATACTGATCGCAATATCGGCGTGGCGGACTTTTGAGACGGCCTTGAGCGCGGGATGGGCGTCGAGCTGCGCATTGATCTGCGCACTGTCGCCCACCATCAGAAATTCGACATCGGTATGCCGCATCAGCGCAAGCGCCGCGCCCGGTACGACAACCGATGCACCGAAATCGCCGCCCATGGCGTCAAGCGCGATTCGAACCTTTTGCGGCATAAGCGTTCCGGAAACCTGATCGTTGCAGCCTTGACGAAACCGGCCGCGAGCTGGAAGCCATCGTGTCCGATGGCGGAGGGCGAAAGTCAGCTACTGAGAACACAACCCCAGCCGGCAGCGACAATAGCGTTTTTATGGTGCGATACAACGGCTTGACCCAAGCCAAAGCTTCGGTCAAGCGCCCCTGCAACCGCGTCATTTTCCCTTGGGTTTTTTGCCCTTGGAGCCGCCCGGCGCCTCCTTAAGCGCCCTCAGCGCCGCGAACGGATGCTCGTCAGGGTCCGGCGGCGTCTCCGGCGCTGCAAAAGCAGCCCCTGCCTTGCGTGGGTAGGGATCTATTCCCAAAACCAGAAATTCCGTCGCGAGCTTTCCAAGATCGATCGCGCCATTGACGATTGGCTCCGGCAAATCGGGAATTTCGGCGTCGTCGCCCTGCTCCTTCTGAACGGATTTCGGCATGGCTGAAATTTGGTCCGGCGGCGCAAAGGTCACATCGATCAGTTCCTCGACGTCGTTCTCAACGGGATCAAGCGAGACCACACAGGTCTGCTCCACCCGCGCACGAACCGTCCCTGCGACATGCACACGGCCTCCGGCTTCGGGGGTAACCTCCAGGCTTGCCTCGGCTTGCAGCACCGCCGTGACGCCGGCCGCGGCGGCCAGCAGGCCGCGCTGCGCGGGGGTCGTTTCCAGCACCTGATGCAATCCGGCCTCCGGTAGCTGGCTGACCAGAACCGGGAAGCTCCAGGGATGACTGGCGTCCGCCATGTGACCTGCCCTGCTCATGACATCGCCCCCGACGGTACAGGTGGAGGCTTGGGAAACGTCCACGCGCCCTTCCGGACGGACTCATTGTCCACCACGCCCAAACCATCGCTCGCGTCACGGACGTAGGCCGCCAGCACCCGCGCGCTGTCCATGGCCTCACCGTTGAAGACATTCTTGGACAGGGCTTGTGCAAGATCCTCGCCGCCGCCCGCAAAGGCCAGATCGTAAGCGGCAGAGCGGCCGTAAAATGCCTCGCCAAAGGCCTGCATTCGCTTGGGCACAGTCAGATCCCCAACACCCATTTCGCGGAGGTTGGCGTCCATATCGGCGCAGAACCGGTCAAACAGCGCCTGCGACAGGCCATTCCCGCCATCCATCGGCTGCAGCCTGCGCAGCACCAGCCACAGGTGCAGGATCAGCATGTCGAATCGGCCGTTAACCGTGTCACGCACGCCAAGCCCCGCATAAAACGCAGGTTCTCGCGCTTGCGCCACGATCATGCCATAGATCGCTTCAATGGTGCCGCGCGGGACGGTGGGGTTCCTGAACCGATTGAATGGCCAAAGCATTTTAGGGTTCCACGTCGAAGCCGGCCACGATCCTGATCGTCTCGGAGCTTCCGGTATGTTGAAATCGGATGCTCTGCCCGGTACGTCAACGCTCAAGCTGATGCAAGAG
Source organism: Afipia sp. (assembly GCA_017308595.1). GTDB lineage: Bacteria > Pseudomonadota > Alphaproteobacteria > Rhizobiales > Xanthobacteraceae > Afipia. The sequence goes on along the minus strand of JAFKER010000011.1, from coordinate 158,479 downwards.
GCAACAGGAAGGCCAGGCGAGACATGACCGTTTTCAGATCGCCGATTGCTGGAGAACGCAGACTGGTGGCCCGCTTGCGCGGGGCCGCCGCGATGCTGCTCGTCAGCGCCGCGCTGACGGCCTGCACCGGCGAGCAGTTCCAGAAGGGATATATTCTGCCACCGGGCGCGCTCGAGCAGATTCCGATCGGCGCCAGCCAGGATCAGGTCCTGATCGTGATGGGAACGCCGTCTACCGTCGCGACCCTGAGCGGTGAGGTTTTCTACTACATCTCGCAGCGCTCCGAGCGCAAAGTGGCGTTCATGCAGCAGACCGTTGTCGACCAGCGCGTGATCGCGATCTACTTCGACAAGAACCGAACCGTGCAGCGCGTCGCCAATTATGGACTTCAGGACGGCAAGATCTTCGACTTCATCAGCCGGACGACACCGACCAGCGGTCAGGAAATGAGTTACCTGACACCGATCTTCAAACTGCTCAGCCCGAATTAATGACCGCCGTGCAACCGCCGGCATTTTGCTGAGCGAAATATCCCGGGCGGCGGCCATGCTTGCCGTCGCGAAACCTGCCCGATACGCTTCCTCCCAATAATATCCCGAAAACGGGATGTATCTGGGAGGATATCGATGACGCGTTCACTGTCCCGCCGTGCGGTGCTGTCAGGCGCTGCCGCACTTTCTACAAGTCCGCTCTGGCCACGCCCGGCAAGGTCGGCCGATTGGCGTCCGACAGATACGGTGCGGATCATCGTCCCTGCGGCGCCGGGCGGCAGCACCGACGTCATCGGCCGCTACCTCGCGCAGCATTTGCAGCAGGCATGGGGTATATCGGCCGTCGTCGAAAACAAGTCCGGCGGCGGCGGCACGATCGGCACCGCTTACTACGTCCAGCAGAAGCCGGACGGCAATACGATCCTGGTCGGCAATCCCGGACCGAACGCCGTCGCGTTCAGCATCTTCCGGTCCCTGCCCTACAAAGCGGACCAGTTGCAGCCGATCAGCAACGCGATCCGCATTCCCAACATCGTCTCCGCACATCCGTCCAGCGGTATCAAGTCGATCAAGGAATTGATCGCCTACCTCAAAGCCAATCCGGACAAGCTGAACTACGGCACCTCGGGCGTCGGGCAAAGTCCGCATCTCACCGCCGTCTGGTTCATGCAATTGACCGGCGTGAAGATGACGCACATTCCGTTCCGCGGCGCCGGCCCGGCGCTGACCGGCGCGCTTGGCGGCGACGTGGCGATCCTGTTCGACAATCTCTATCCGTCACTGCCGCAGACGGAGGATGGAAAACTGGTCGCGCTGGCCGTCACGACGCCAGAGCGCAGCTTCAAGGCCCCCAACATTCCGACCATGCGCGAGAGCGCGCCCGAACTCGCCAACTTCGACGTCTCATCCTGGTTCGGCATGTTTATTCAGGCTGGAACGCCGCGCCCGATCGTCGATGCGTACAATGCCGAGATTAAAAAGATGCTGGAGCGCGACGACATCAAGAAGAACATCGCCGCGATGGGCGCCGTGCCGGACTACGGAACGCCCGAGCAATACAGCGCCTTCATCGATGCCGAGATCAGGAAGTTCGCAGGCATCATCAACAAGGAAGGCCTGAAGATGGACGTCAACTGACGCCACAAAGATTTTCATAAAGCAGAGCGGCCGCCCTCGAGGCGACCGCTCTTTTATTCAAGCACGCGAGCATCAAACCGACGCCAACCCTTGCTCAACAAACTTGTAGCCGGCTTCCCAGCGCTGATGCTGCTCGCTGTTTTCAGGATAAGGGTTATCGTGCGGCTCGTTATTGAATCGCGCGAGCTTCCCTTGCTCGAACGGATCGCCGTCATCTGCTGCCATGTGATGCCTCCCTATGTTCAACAACCGACAACGCACAGAATCTTGATCGGGTTTCAGCGCGAGGCAGAAATTTCCATGTTGATGACGATTCAATCTGTCATCAAATCGCAACAATCTTCTGTGGCATCGGCGCAAAGAAAAACCCCGCGACGCGAGTCGCGGGGTTCCTTGTTCAATGATGCACTTGAGATTAGTGCGCCAGGATCGCGAGCAGCAGCAGCGCCACGATGTTGGTGATCTTGATCATCGGGTTCACGGCAGGACCCGCGGTGTCCTTGTAGGGATCGCCGACGGTATCGCCGGTCACGGCTGCCTTGTGAGCATCCGAACCTTTGCCGCCGTGATGACCGTCTTCGATGTACTTCTTGGCGTTGTCCCATGCGCCGCCGCCCGAGGTCATCGAGATCGCGACGAACAGACCGGTCACGATCACGCCGAGCAGCATCGCGCCGACGGCCGAGAACGCAGCCGACTTGCCAGCCGCACCGCCACCCGCGATCGCATAGATCACGAAGTAGACGAAGATCGGCGACAGCACCGGCAGCAGCGACGGAATGATCATTTCCTTGATCGCAGCGCGGGTCAGAAGGTCGACCGCCTTGCCGTAGTCCGGCTTGTCGGTGCCCTTCATGATGCCGGGCTTCTCACGGAACTGGCGGCGCACTTCTTCAACGATTGCACCGGCAGCACGGCCCACAGCGGTCATGCCCATCGCGCCGAACAGATACGGCAGCAGGCCGCCAAACAGCAGGCCGACCACGACGTAAGGATTGTTCAGCGAGAAGTCCGGGTTGACGCCGACGAAGTACGGGCTCTTCGAAGCAATGAAGAACTTGAGGTCTTCATTGTACGCCGCGAACAGCACCAGCGCGCCGAGACCTGCAGAGCCGATGGCGTAGCCCTTGGTGACGGCCTTGGTGGTGTTGCCGACCGCATCGAGCGCGTCGGTGGACTTGCGCACTTCCTTCGGAAGGCCAGCCATTTCGGCGATGCCGCCCGCGTTGTCCGTCACCGGACCGAAGGCGTCGAGCGCGACGATCATGCCCGCCAGCGCCAGCATGGTGGTGGTCGCAATCGCGATGCCGAACAGGCCAGCGAGGCTGTAGGTCACCAGAATGCCCGCGATGATGACGATGGCGGGAAGCGCCGTCGACTCCATCGAAATGGCAAGACCCTGAATGACGTTGGTGCCGTGGCCGGTCACTGACGACTGTGCGATCGACTTCACCGGGCGGAAATCGGTGCCGGTGTAGTATTCGGTGATCCAGATGATCAGACCGGTGACCACGAGGCCGACCACGCCGCATTCGAACAGCGCGAGACCGGTGTACTTCACGCCCGCCAGCGGACCGAAGCCGACCAACTGGTGGATCACGAAAGCCACGCCGAACAGGGACAGAACGCCGGTGGCGATCAGGCCCTTGTAGAGCGCGCCCATGATCGACTGGCTGGCGCCGAGTTTCACGAAGAAGGTGCCGATGATCGAGGTGATGATGCAGATGCCGCCGATAGCAAGCGGCAGCGTCATCATGTTCACCAACAGCGGCGACGTCGCGAAGAAGATCGCCGCGAGAACCATGGTCGCGACCGCGGTCACGGCATAGGTTTCGAACAGGTCGGCGGCCATGCCGGCGCAATCGCCGACGTTGTCACCGACGTTGTCGGCGATTGTGGCCGGGTTGCGAGGATCATCTTCCGGAATGCCGGCTTCAACCTTGCCGACGAGATCGCCGCCGACGTCCGCACCCTTGGTGAAGATGCCGCCGCCGAGACGGGCGAAGATCGAGATCAGCGATGCGCCGAAGCCGAGAGCCACAAGGGCGTCGACCACGGTACGGCTGTTGGCCGGAAGGCCCGCGCTCTTGGTGAGATAGATGAAGTACAGCGTCACGCCGAGCAGCGCGAGACCGGCAACCAGCAGGCCTGTGATCGCGCCCGCCTTGAAGGCGAGTTCAAGACCGCCCGCCAGCGACTTGGTCGCCGCCTGCGCGGTGCGCACGTTGGCGCGAACCGAGACGTTCATGCCGATGAAGCCTGCTGCACCCGACAGCACTGCGCCGATCAGGAAGCCGACCGCGACAAGAATGCCGAGGAAGTAAGCGAGCAGCGCGAAGATCACGATGCCGACGAGTCCGATCGTCATGTACTGGCGCTTCAGGTACGCCTGCGCACCTTCCCTCACCGCTGCTGCGATTTCCTGCATGCGGGCATTGCCCGCATCCGCCCCAAGTACCGACGATGTTGCCCACGCGGCGTAGACGATGGAAAGCACGCCCGCGAGCACAATCAACCATAGTGCTGTCATTGATGTTGCCTCAGATCCCCTGCTGTTTCCCCAGAAACGCCCCACAGGCCATACAGGGTGGCCGGGCGCGCAAAAAAGAAGGCATGCTTCGTCGAAGGCGAAAAGCTGCCTCAATTCGGCGCGGACAATGCCAAAATCATACCCTTGACGCAACGCCACCGGCGTTCCGTAGGCGGCTTTTTGGGTGATTCAACGAATGCCGCACAGCTCATTTTGGTGCAGCGCGAAAAGCATTAGAAATGGCTGTAGGACAGGCGTTTGAACGCAACCGGCTGACCTGCGGCATCGAGGAACCGCGGTGCGGCTGCAGCCGCCTCAATCCTGCCGATAGAGGAGACCTGAACGCCGATCTGGCGTGCGGTGGCCGCGAATGATTCCCACCGATTCTCCGGAATAGTGCAGAGAATCTCGTAATCGTCGCCGCCGGACACGGCGGCCTCGATGCTTGAACTGCCGTCAGCAATGAGCGCCTGCGCAGCAGCGGACAGCGGAACGTCTGCGAGACTAACCGCTGCCGAAACACCGGACGCCGCGCAAAGCTTGGTCAGGTCGCCAGCCAGTCCATCGGATACATCCATCGCCGCGCTCGCATGATCGCGAATTGCGATGGCGAGCGCATTGCGCGGCTGCGGCACGCGGTAACGCTGGATCAGGAAATCGCGCGCTGGTGGATCGAGGCCGTCGCTCTTTCCCTTCAACGCCTGGAGACCCATCGCGGCGTCGCCAATGGTGCCCGTCACGGCAATGAGATCGCCCGGCTGCGCATCCGTACGGCGAACCATTTGGCCCGGTGGGACACGGCCGAATGCGGTGATCGAGATCATCAGCGGCCCCGGCGTCGAGACCGTATCGCCGCCAAGCACCGGACAATTGAACGCCGCCGCATCCTCGCCTAACGCGCGGGCGAATGGCGCGAGCCACTGCTCTTTCACATCTCGCAACACCAGCGTCAGCACAAAGCCCGCAGGCACCGCGCCTTTGGCAGCGAGATCGGAGAGGTTCACGCGCAATGCCTTGCGCGCGATGGTGTCCGGCGGATCACCGGCGAGGAAATGGACGCCTTCAACAATCGCGTCCGTGGTCACGACAAGGTCGTCGCCCGATGATGTCAGCAGCGCGGCATCATCGACCAGACCGAGCGCGCCGGGATCGGTCGCAAGCGGACGGAAGTAACGCGCGATCAAATCGTCTTCACCGGAGGCCATCATGAGCAATCCACAACTCGAAACCGTCTTGGCGTCACCCTGAGGTGCCGTAGCGAAGCGGAGGCCTCGAAGAGCGGCGGCGGAGTTATAATCCGTCATCCATCGAGGCTCGCAAGAGCTCGCACCTCAGGATGACGACCCCCGCTAGCGTGCAAACTCGGACGCGCGAAACTGCCGCGCGATCTGATCGAGCACCGCGTTCACCATGCCGGTTTCGTCCTTGTCCACGAAGGCGTGGGCGACATCGACATATTCCGAGACGACAACACGCGCCGGAATGTCCTTGCGGTGTTCGAGCTCATAAGCCCCTGCCCGCAACGTGGCGCGCAGGATCGCGTCAATGCGCTTCAGTGGCCAGCCGCTTTCCAGCGCCTTGTCGATCAGCGGATCGATTTTAGTCTGGTCGCGCACCACGCCAGACACCACATCTTTAAAGAATGCGGCTTCGGCGGGAAGATAGGTGTCACCCTCGACTTCGGAACCGAGCCAGTGGCTTTCGAACTCGGCGAAGATGTCGCCGATGCCCGCGCCCGCAATGTCCATCTGATACAGCGCCTGCACGGCAGCGAGCCGCGCCGCGCCGCGCCGGTTGGCCTTGCGCTCGCCCGGTCCCTTGTCGCTGCCTTTCTTCGGATCGCTCATAGCGGTTTCGCCAGACGCTTCTTGATCCGCATCATGGTGAGCGCCGCGCGGGCCGCATCGCCACCCTTGTTCAGCCGGTCCGCACGGGCGCGTTCCCACGCCTGCTCGGTGGTGTTTACCGTGATAATGCCGTTGCCGAGCGGAAGGCTGCGCGCCACAGAAAGGTCCATCAGCGCGCGTGAGGACTCCATCGACACGATTTCGAAATGGATGGTGTCGCCGCGCACCACGCAGCCGAGCGCAATCGCCCCGTCATACGGCTTGCCGATCTTTTTTGAGGCATCCATCGCAATCGCGATCGCAGCCGGAATTTCCAGCGCGCCGGGAACGCTGATCACGTCGTAGCCGACGCCCGCAGCTTCCAATTCCTTGAGTGCGCCCTGAAGCAGGGCTTCCTGAATATCATCGTAGAAGCGTGCTTCGATAATGACGACACGCGATCCGCTGATATCGGTCTGGTCCTTGAGTTCTGCGCGCCGCGGTTCAGCCATCATTCCATCCAGTCAAAGGGTTCCGTGTTGGCGCGTTTGTAATCGCTGGGCGCGACAAAGCCAAGCCAAACGGGACCCTTTCAAGGCAGGGATGCAGCGCGCGACCGCGTTTCAAACAGCTCAGGCGACCTTGTAATCGAACAGATAGCCTTCCAGTGCCTTTTCGACAGCATCCCGCTGACCCGACTGCGCCGCCGCCAGCGTCACCACGACATCGATGCCGCGCTTGCCGCCTGCGTTAACGTCGATTTTCGCACCGTCCGATCCGGCTGCTTCCGCGACCACTTGCGCGACCAGCCGTTCCACAGCGTCCGTGCGCAGTTGCGGCTTGAAAATCTTGCCCACGCTGGTGACCGGAATGGCGTCGATCACGATGATCTGCTTCGGCCACGCAGGCCGCTCCGCGATCAGCGGCTCGGCAAAGGCTTTCAGTTCATCGGGCGTCACCTGTGCGCCGGGCTTGAGCGCGACGTAACACACCGGCAGTTCGCCCGCGTATTTGTCCGGCTGTCCGACGGCTGCAGCGAGTGCGACGGCGGGATGCGACTGCAGCGCATCCTCGATCAGAACGGGATCGATGTTGTGACCGCTGCGGATAATCAGATCCTTCGAGCGGCCCGCGATATAGAGCCGCCCCTGCTCATCGGTATAGGCAAGATCGCCGCTGTCGAGATAGCCGCCGCGCAGCGCATCGCCGTTCTGGCTCCGATCCTTGTAACCCGGCGTCACGTTCGGGCCGGACACGGTCATCACGCCCACCTCATGCGGCGCGCAGGCTTCGCCCAGCGAACCATCCGCCGCCAGCTTTCGAACGACCACCTGCGTATACGGCAGCCTGATGCCAACAGAGCCCAGCACCGGCTCCGCGGGCGCGGGATCGATGGAGACAAGCCCGCCGGTCTCGGTCATGCCGAGGATTTCGTGAATCCTGGTGCCGGTCATCTTCTGATATTGTACGGCCACCGCGCGCGGCAACAGCGACGCACCGGAAATACTGAAACGCGCCGACGAAATATCCGCATCGACCGGCACGTTCAGCAGTGCGGCCAGCGCCGTCGGCACGCCGCCGATGACGCTCGCGCGATAACGTTCCACGATCTTCCAGAAGTTCTTGATGATCACCGGATTACGCATGCCGCCCGGCGACAGAACGATCACATTCGCGCCCGCGATGAAGAACGACAGGCCGCACGAGATCGTCGCAGCAACGTGAAACAGCGGCAGGCCGTTGGTGATCGCGTCGGCCTCGCTCAGATCCTGCAGCACCGTGCCGCCGAACCCTGCCGCAATCTGCATGCGATGGGTATGGGTGACGAGCTTGGGCGAGCCCGTGGTACCGCCTGTATGGAAATAAGCCGCAACGTCATCGCCGCTTCGCGCTTTGCCGAAAGTGAGCGCGTTGCCATCCTGCGCCTTGAGGCCAGATGCGAAGCCGACAACACCTTCAGGCAACGGCGCATCCGACAGCGACACCTGCACCAGCTTGATGTCAGGCAACAGCTTCTTGACCTCGATGGCCTTCTGCCAGATATCGAGCTGAGGATGCGGCCCGAGCGCAACGAGAATCTTTGCATCTGCCGCGCGAACAAGATCGGCGATGTTCTGCGCCTGCAGCAGGAAGTTGATGGGGACAGCATAGCCCTGCGCTTCCGCGCCCCACAGCGTGAAATGCGTTTCAACCAGGCTCGGCAGGATGTAGGCAACGCCCGCACCTGCGCCACCAAGGCTTGCAAAGAAATTTGCGGCGCGGGTGATACCGTCCAGCATCTGCCGGTAGGTGACGATGCGCGGCGTCTCGTCGTCCACGCCGGTCATCAGCATGGTCAGCGCGGTGCGATCGGGGTGACGCGCGGCGCTTTTGGAGAAGATATCATAGACGCTTCGCGCATCGTAGCGCTGCTCCAGCGTCTTCTCGGTTTCAAATTTGATGACATCGTTAAGCGTCGCAACCGGATAATCGCTGAACAACGGCATTTCAGTTCCCCATCCCAAGTTCCGCTATGACGCAGACGCGTTTCCCGATTTTGACGGCACGCTATTTAATTAATTTAACAGCGTCAAGTTTTGTGCGGCCGCTCGCCTGCGGCCGCTCGCACAGGCTTCGCGCGGTCAGGCGCAGCATCGCGCATGCCCGCGCCTTTCGCGATCAACCGCATCGACGCACGATGAAGCTCGTCCCGCGCCCGGACCGTTTTCAGGAGACCGCTCATGTGCATCATGACAATGCCATGCGCAGCGGAGAAAAATGTTTCGGCGAGCGTCTCGGCGTCACCCTCGATATGCCCGGCATCGAGAAGCGCCTGCACATAGGTCGTCATGGTGGCGCGAAACCGCGTCATGGTGGCGGGGAATTGCGGAGCGATCGCTTGCTCGAGGTTCTCGGTAAAGAAAATCAGCCGGTACGTGTCGGGATGCTTCAACGCAAAATCGAGAAAGGCCTGCCCTACCGCACGGGCGTTCTTGCGCGCGTCTCGCGCCGGATCGAAAGCCGCTTCAAGGTGGCCGCAGAAGCGGTCGAGCGCCGCAGCCCGCATCGCCAGCAGGATTTCATCCTTGTTGGCGAAATAGCGATAGGCAGCGGTCTGGCTATAGCCCAGCGCCTGTGCGATCTGGCGCATCGACACGCCGGCGACGCCATGTTTGGCAAAGAGTTTTTCGGCGGCGCGCAGCAACCGCTCCCGGAAGACCTCGACCTGCTGATCGGTGAGTTGCTTGCGCATGTCCGTCCTGCGGCCCTCGGCGCGCGTCCTATTTCATCTCGACCAGACGCGCGGCGTAACGCGCCATCAAATCCACTTCGATATTGACCTCGGAGCCGACGCGCCAGTCGTTCAGCGTCGTCACCCGCAGCGTATGCGGAATGATAAGCACCGAGAATGTGTCATCGACAGCGGTATTCACGGTCAATGAGGCGCCGTCGAGCACGACCGATCCCTTGGCCGCGATGAATTTCGCCAGATCGCGCGACGCACGCAATTCGAACTTCGCCATGCCCGGCAGGTCTTCGCGCGAAATAATCGTCGCGATGCCATCGACATGACCCGCGACAATATGGCCGCCGAGTTCATCGCCGATCTTGAGCGCGCGCTCAAGGTTGAGGCGTGAGCCCTTCCCCCAACCCTTCGCGGTCGTGAGGCGCAGCGTTTCGGCGGCGGCATCGACATCGAACCATGTCTTGCCGCCATCGACGCCGGACTGCACCACGGTCAGGCAGACGCCGTTGCAGGCGATGGATGCACCGTCGGCAATCGTTGTCTGATCGTAGCGGCACGCGATCCGCAGCCGGTGCAACTGGCCTTGCGCGGTCGGCTGGATGCTGGTGATTTCCCCAAGGTCGGTGATGATGCCGGTGAACATCTAGGTACGCTCATAAACTGTAAGAGTGTCTTTGCCCAAAGCCTCGGTAGCATGCGCGCGCCAGCGAGGCGACCGGGTGATGACCGATAGCGGTTGCGTATCGAGCGCCGGAATACCATCCCTACCGATGGCATCCGGGCCGCGCAGCAGCCAGACCTCGTCAACAAGACCCGCGGTCAGGAACGATGACGCCACGCGTGCACCGCCCTCAACCATCAGCCGGGTGATGCCGCGCTCCGCGAGCGCGCTTAAAACCAACTTCAAATCGAGGCCGGGCGGCGGCCCGTCTGTCACCGGCACGCGGATCACCTGCGCGCCCGCAGCACCAAGTTTCATCGCCGCAGGCGCTTCCGCCAGATCAGACGTCATCACCCAGAGCGGCGTCTGGCGTGCCGAATGAACGAGATGGCTCTCGCCCGGCAGGCGCAACGCGCGATCCAGCACCACACGCACCGGCGATTGTGCTTCCAGCCCCGGCAAGCGCACGGTCAGCATCGGATCGTCCGCGAGCACCGTACCGATGCCGACGAGGATCGCATCGCTCTGCGCACGCAACAGATGCACCCGCGCCTTTGCCACCTCGCCTGTGATCGCCACAGGCTGATGACCTGCCGCCGCGATCCGGTCATCGGCCGACAGGGCGAGTTTCAGAATGACGAATGGGCGCTTTGCACCGACGCGCAGGAAATGCCCGGCATGATCGCGTGCCGCTTCGTCCTTGCAAAGGCCGACATCGACCTCGATCCCGGCGGCACGCAGCCGCGCATGGCCCTGCCCGCCGACCTCGGGATTGGGATCTTCAATGGCGGATACGACACGTTTGATGCCCGCGGCGATGACGGCATCCGCGCACGGCGGCGATTTGCCGAAATGCGAACATGGCTCCAGCGTCACATAAAGCGTTGCACCTCGCGCTGCCGCGCCTGCGCGCCGCAGCGCCTCAGGCTCGGCATGAGGCCGCCCGCCAGCTTGCGTCCAGCCGCGCCCGACGATGACGCCGTCCTTGACGATCACAGCGCCGACAGCGGGATTGGGCCATGTGCGGCCCTGCCCGCGGCGGCCCAGCGCCAACGCAAGCTGCATGTAACGAAAATCTTCGGTCATTGGATCAGCAGTATCCGGCACGGCCATCAGACTAGCAGACCGTGCGGAGCGAAAAAATCACTTCCGCAGAACCACCGGGCGCGGCGGTTCGTCCTCGCCTGACAATTCGCCGAGGACGGCCTCGAAATCCTTGGCCTCGCGGAAATTGCGGTAGACCGACGCGAAGCGCACATAAGCCACATCGTCGAGCTGGCGGAGATGCTCCATCACGGTCTCGCCGATGACCTCCGACGAAATCTCCGCTTCGCCGCCGCTTTCCAGTTCGCGCACGATGGCCGACACCATCTTCTCCACCCGCTCGGGATCGACCGGGCGCTTGCGCAGACTGATCTGCAGCGAGCGCACCAGCTTGTCACGGTCGAACGGAACGCGGCGGCCGTTGCGCTTGATGACAGTGAGCTCACGAAGCTGCACACGCTCAAATGTCGTGAAACGGAAGTTGCACGACATGCACACACGGCGGCGGCGGATCACGGCCGAATCTTCCGTCGGCCGTGAATCCTTCACCTGTGTATCGAGACTGTTGCAGCTCGGGCAACGCATTCCGCGGGTCCCTTACTGATAGATCGGGAAGCGGTTGGTGAGCTCCTTCACCTTCTCCTTCACCGATGCCTCGACCAAAGGCGCGGCACCATCGCCGGACTGTGCAACAGCGTTCAGCACCTCCGAAATCAGCGCGCCGACCTGCTTGAACTCCGCCACACCGAAGCCGCGCGTGGTGGCCGCGGGCGTGCCGAGGCGAATGCCGGAGGTGACAAACGGCTTCTCCGGATCGTAAGGAATGCCGTTCTTGTTGCAGGTGAGCCCAGCGCGGACCAACGCCTTCTCCGAGACGTTCCCCTTGAGTCCCTTCGGCCGCAGGTCCACCAGCATCAGGTGATTGTCGGTGCCGCCGGAGACGATATCGAAACCGTTGGAGCGGAGCGTTTCCGCCAGCGCCTTGGCATTCTCGACCACGTTCCTGGCGTAGATTTTGAAGTCCGGCTGCAGCGCTTCCTTGAAGGCAACTGCCTTGGCCGCGATCACATGCATCAGCGGACCGCCCTGCAAGCCGGGGAAAATCGCCGAATTGAGCTTCTTGTGAAGCGCCTCGTCGTTGGTGAGGATCAGGCCGCCGCGCGGGCCGCGCAGCGACTTGTGCGTGGTCGTGGTGGTGACATGCGCATGCGGCACCGGCGAAGCATGAACGCCACCCGCGACAAGACCGGCGAAGTGCGCCATATCCACCAGGAGATACGCGCCGACGCTATCCGCGATCTCGCGAAAACGCTTGAAATCCCACGCGCGCGAGTAAGCCGAGCCGCCCGCGATGATGAGTTTCGGCCTGATCTCTTCGGCCTGCTTGGCCACCGCATCCATATCGATCAGTTGATCCTCGCGGCGCACGGTGTAATGCACCGGCTTGAACCACTTGCCGGACATGTTGACCGGCGCGCCGTGGGTCAGATGGCCACCAGCCGCGAGATCGAGACCCATGAAGGTGTCGCCCGGCTGCAGCAGCGCGAGGAACACGGCCTGATTCATCTGGCTGCCGGAGTTCGGCTGCACGTTGGCAAAGTTCGCGCCGAACAGCTTCTTGGCGCGCTCGATGGCGAGGTTCTCGGCGACATCGACGAATTCGCAGCCGCCGTAGTAACGCGCGCCCGGATAGCCCTCGGCATACTTGTTGGTCATCACCGAGCCCTGCGCCTCGAGTACCGCGCGGCTGACAATGTTCTCCGAGGCGATCAGCTCGATCTCATGCTGCTGACGACCGAGTTCGCCCTTGATCGCGGCGGCGATCTCGGGGTCGGCCTGCACAAGGGAAGCCGTGAAGAACGAGTCGGGAGCGGAAGCGGTTTTGGCAGATGAGCTCATTGCGAAATGTCTCCACCGCCGCAGCCTTTGAAGCGGCTACGGGCGGCTATTGAGGGTATCAAGGGCGGCAGGCGCGAGATACCATATCTGGCGGGAGCGGCCAAGTTCCGCAAGCAGGTGGGCCAGATTTAGGCGTTTCAGCCCACGACACCGCCGAACCGGATGGTTGGGCAGATTTCCCCGCGAAACGGCCCAGAATCGCAGCCGTCAGCGGGTAAAGAGGATCGCACTGACCCTTTACCGTCCAGCGGTCGGGTCAGATCCGCGCTGCCGCCTGCAGGCCCTTGAAGGTCAGCCGCTTCGGGTCCTTGACCCCGGTCATGTAGAGCTTCTGAATTAAGGCCGTCACCGCCTCCCGGTTGCCCCCGGTCAGGGTGACAACCGCGTCGATCGCGATGGTCTGCGCATCCATGGGTTTCCTCGTATCCATCATTGAGAGCCTTGATTGGATCATCACGCGGCTCTTCGATTCATTGCTCGGCACCGTCCCACACACATGAACCCGTTCGGCCTGATCGGAAATACGTGAATTGACCCATGCGGGATCGGATTCCCGAGGGCCTAGATGAAATCTGTCGGAGAATCAGGAAAGGCCGATGCTGCGGGTTACAGCCGGGCGCAGAGGAACATCAGGTTCAGCGAGCATGCAGCCAGCAGAACCAGCATCAACGCGACCTGCAGCCGGTCGCCGGCGAATTTAAGAATCGGCCTCATGATGTGAGGATGATGGAAAGACTCCGCGCAAGAGTCTCGAATCATATTTTTGGATTCGGCGGGCGAGGATTCAGGACTCGTTTACGAGTCGATTCTCCGCGCTGAACGCGAAAAGGCGCCCAAACGGGCGCCTAGTCGCATATCCCACACCAGGGGAAGCTCGTGCGGAATTCTTCCGCGTGCGTCTTGCGCGCACTTCGGTAGCCAGCCGGAGGGCACCGGCCTTAATATTTTGAGAGGATCGAGACAGGCCGCCGGTCTTTTTAGTGCGCCAGCTTGGCCTGCTTATTCCGATGCTCAGAGGCGATAGAGGATCTGGTCGGTCCAGAAGCGCTCGAGGCGATGCAGCGATTTGTTCAGCGTCGCGAACTCGGCGTTCGAGATGCCGCCCACCTGCTCGACCGTCTTGACGTGCTTCTGATACAGCGCGTCGACGATGTGGCGGATTTCCTGGCCCTGCGCGGTCAGACGGATGCGGACCGAACGGCGATCAACGCGCGAGCGCTGATGATCGAGGAAGCCCATCTCGACAAGCTTCTTCAGATTGTACGAGACGTTCGAACCGAGATAGTAGCCGCGCGTGCGCAGTTCACCCGCGGTCAGTTCCTTGTCGCCGATGTTGTAGAGCAGCAGAGCCTGCACCGAGTTGATGTCGGCGCGGCCGCGGCGGTCGAACTCGTCCTTGATGACGTCGAGCAAACGGCGATGCAGACGTTCGACGAGCGTGAGCGCTTCGAGATAAAGCGGCTGAACCGGCGCGGCGTTGTCGCGTGCGGGCTCAATGGCCGTAGCGGCTGACTTGATCATGACACTTCCCCTGTTGTCGTTTTTACGACTTATTCGACGAAACTTTTGTCTCGCCTGATAGGTGCAAACTAAGGGAGGCGTTTGAAGATCAGCTTAAATAACAGCATAAAGAGTTGGTTTATTTAAAACGGTGAATCGTATGTTACATCGATAAAACAAGGGCTTTTTGTTAGTTTTGATTCACCGAAACAGAGCGATGTTCACGCTTCGTCGCAGCCCCTGTCGCGTTCCGGAACACCCTTTGCTCAAATTTGAAAGACTTCGTAAAACATCAAGGCGGCCGCTCCGCAGCGAAAAAACAGCTCCGCGCTACGGCGGCCGTTCGCGTGCCGAAAACCAGGCCAGTACGAGATAAGCCGCGAGCAGGATCAGCGACACCAGCACCGCGAACAGGTTGCCACCGTAGATCGCAGGAAACATCAGCTCGATCACGGCGGTCGAAACGATGGTGGTGAGCCACACCACAGCGCCCCACGGCGTTGCGAGCCACAATCCGACGGCAGCCACCAGTTCGATCACCGCGAAGTACACAGTGGCAGTTTGCCATTGCGTGGTCTGCGCCTCGAACGCGCCCTCCTCGCCGCCGATGAAGCCGGTGATCTGCGCCCAGTGATAGAGCCCCTTGATCATCGACAGCACGGCCATCACGCGCAAGAACAGTACGAGGCGCGTGGTCCATGTCGTCTCGCCCGTCTCAGCGTCCGGCGCGGTCATCGCCGTGACGAGATTGACCTGTTCGCGCGGCGCATCGTCGTTCGCGCCCTTCGGCATGCGCGCGGTCACTAGCTGGCGGATATCCTTGCTCATCCCGCCTGTTTGACGCCTTACTCATGTAAAATCAATCATCTCTGTGCGGTGACGGGCGGATCCACAGATGCTACATATTGGGGCATCTGTTTTTGCGCGGGAGCGGTTTCACGATGGCGATCAAATTCGGACGTCCGATCGAAGTGCGGGATCATGCGGTCCGGGACACCCCCCCTTCCCTCGATCTCAACGTCCGGATGCGCCGCAACCGCAAATCCGAATGGGCCCGGCGGCTGGTGCGGGAAAATGTTCTCACCACGGATGATCTGATCTGGCCGCTCTTCGTCGTTGACGGCAACAATCTGCGCGCGCCGGTTGCCTCGATGCCCGGCGTTGATCGCCTCAGCGTCGATCAGTGCGTGCGCGACGCCGAACGCGCGGTGAAACTCGACATCCCCTGCATTGCGCTGTTCCCCTATACTGAACCGTCGCTGCGCGACGAGACCGGTTCCGAGGCGCTGAACGCCAACAATCTGGTCTGTCAGTCGGTGCGCGCGATCAAGAAGGAATTTCCCGATCTCGGCGTCCTCTGCGACGTGGCGCTCGATCCCTTCACCAGCCATGGCCATGACGGCCTGCTGCATTCCGATGGACGAATTCTGAACGACGAAACCGTTGCTCTTCTGGTGCGGCAGGCGCTGGTGCAGGCGGAAGCCGGATGCGACATCATTGCACCAAGCGACATGATGGACGGCCGCGTGGCTGCCATCCGTGACGGCCTCGATCGTGCGGGCTTCAGCGATGTGCAGATCATGGCCTATGCAGCGAAATATGCCTCCGCCTTCTACGGTCCGTTCCGCGACGCTATCGGCTCGGCAAAAACACTGACCGGCGACAAGCGCACCTATCAGATGGACTCCGCCAATTCGGATGAAGCGCTGCGCGAAGTCGAACTCGACATTGCCGAAGGCGCCGACATGGTGATGGTGAAACCGGGCCTGCCCTATCTCGACATCGTGCGCCGCGTGAAGGATACCTTCGCGATGCCGACCTTCGCCTATCAGGTGTCCGGCGAATACGCGATGATCGCTGGCGCCGCCAACAATGGCTGGATCGATGGCGAGCGCGCCATGATGGAAAGCCTCGTGGCGTTCAAGCGCGCGGGCGCCGACGGCGTTCTGACCTATTTTGCACCGGCGGCGGCGGAAAAACTCAAGGCCGGACGATAAGGGGCGAAGCCGTTAAACTGTCATCACCGGACTTTTTCCGGGGATACACCGACGGCGCTATTTAGGCGATGAGAGGCCCGGACCAAGTCCGGGCATGACAATTCCCGCGTTGGCGCCGGATAACTTTTTCTCCATGTGAGACTAAACCATCTTGCACAAGGAACCCGGCGAGGCCATGTGCGCAGCAGGTGGTCCGGGAAAAGGCCGCTCAGGAGGGTTCCATGTCTGACACGAGAAACACTGGCGGCGCGTCTTCAGGTGCGACTTGGCGCAACAATCCATCGGCCAGCGCGCAGCAGGCTTATGATCCGTGGCTGCAGCCCGAGTTGTTTCGCGGCGTGCTGACCAAACGCGTATTCGCATTCCTGATCGACCTTGTGATCCTCTCGATCCCGATCGTGCTTGCGATCCTCTTCATCACGCTGTTCGGGATCGTGACGCTGGGGCTCGGCTGGTTCTTGTTCTGGCTGATCTCGCCGTTTTCGGTGATCTGGGCACTGCTCTATTACGGCATGTCGCTCGGCGGGCCGAACGGCGCGACCGTGGGCATGCGCATGATGGATATCGAGATGCGGACCTGGACTGGCGAGAAGCCCTACTTCGTGCTCGGTGCCGTTCACGCCGTTCTCTACTGGGTGTCGGTCTCGTTTCTCAGCCCGCTGGTCCTGCTGGTCGGCCTGTTCAATGGCCGCCGTCGGCTGTTGCATGACATCGTGCTCGGCACGGTCTTCATCAACAGCAACGTCCAGCCTTCGATGGTCCAGACCACGCGGGTCTAGATGACTTCCAGATTCGGGCAGATCACATCCATGTGGTCTGCCCGATTTGCAAAATTAGGCCCGAAAGCCGTGCCATTGCGGCATCGGCGAGTTCAAACCAGTTGACCCCCGGGCCTCCCCGGCGCGATGCTGGGGAGAGAATCGGGCTGACCGGAGACGAACGGCCGCACGTGACACAACACTCGCGCAATACGCCGCAGTTTTACCTGACGGCTCCTTCCCCCTGCCCCTATCTGGAGGGAAAGCAGGAGCGCAAGGTGTTCACCCATCTCGTCGGCGACAAAGCCGGCGAGCTGAACGATCTTCTGACCCATGGCGGCTTCCGCCGCAGCCAGTCCATCGCCTATCGGCCTGCCTGCGATCAATGCCGCGCCTGCGTGTCGGTGCGCGTCATCGCCAACGAGTTTCGTCCCTCGCGTAATTTCCGCAAAATCCAGACGCGTAACGCCGACATCGTCAGCGAACTGCGCACGGCAGTGCCAACGTCAGAGCAATACTCCGTATTCCGTGCCTATCTCGACGCGCGCCATCGCGACGGCGGCATGGCCGACATGACGGTGCTCGACTACGCGATGATGGTCGAGGACAGCCACGTTGAAACACGCATTATCGAATATCGCCGGCGCACTGCCGACAGCGGCGTCACCGACAAGGGTGGCGACCTGATCGCTGTGGCGCTCACCGATATTCTCGTCGACGGACTTTCGATGGTTTATTCGTTCTTCGAACCCGGCGAGGAAAGCCGTTCGATGGGCACCTTCATGATTCTCGATCACATCGCGCGCGCGCGCAGGCTTGGCCTGCCTTATGTGTACCTCGGCTACTGGATCGAGGGTTCGCGCAAGATGGATTACAAGGCGCGTTTCCTCCCCCAGCAGCGACTCGCTCCGAGCGGATGGCTTCGCATTGACGCGACCGGCTCTGTGGCGCCTGAGCCGCAGGATTAGCCTCGACCATAGCGGACGACGAGCATCGTCCTCACCTGATCGAGGTCACCGGCCAAGCCGGTGATGACAAACTTGAGTCAGGTGAGATCGCGCAACTACGCGCCTCACCCCCACACAAAATCGACCAGCAGTTTCACGTTCAGCGCGACCACGACCGCCGCAATGAGCGCTGCAATGAACGACAGCCAGCGCGGAGCAACAAATGTGCCCATCTTGGCCTTGCTCGCGGTGAACATCACCAGCGGCACGATGGCGAACGGCAATTGCAAGCTCAGCACAACCTGGCTGAAAATGAGTAGCTGGCCCGTGCCCTTCTCACCGTACCAGATCGTCACGATCGCGGCTGGTACGATGGCGATCATCCGCGTCACGAGACGGCGCAACCACGGCGCGATCTTGATGTTGATGAAGCCTTCCATCACGATCTGGCCGGACAGCGTGGCTGTCACCGTCGAATTCAATCCGCAGCAAAGCAACGCTATGCCGAAAAGCGTTGGCGCAATCGAAGAGCCGAGCATCGGCGCCAGCAGCGTGTGCGCCTGATCGAGCTCGGCAATGTCGACCTTACCCGCCTTGTGGAATGTCGCGGCGGCGAGAATGAGGATCGACGCATTGATGAGCAGCGCAAGGCACAGCGCGATGGTGGAATCGATGGTCGCGAGTGTGATCGCTTCCTTTTTCTCAGGCACCGTGTCGCCATAGCCGCGCGTCTGCACCAGACCGGAATGCAGATAGAGATTATGCGGCATCACCGTCGCGCCGAGAATGCCGAGCGCGAGATAGAGCATCTCCGGATTGCGAACGATCTCGACCGTCGGCGCGAAGCCCCGGATCACGCCACCCCAGTCCGGATCGGCCATCGCGATCTGCACCGCAAAGCATGCGGCGATGACGCCGAGCAAGGCCACCACAAATGCTTCGATCCAGCGGAAGCCGATCGCCTGCAGTGCCAGAATGAGAAACACATCGGCAGCCGTGATCAGCACGCCGATTTCGAGCGGAATTCCGAACAGCAGATTGAGGCCGATGGCGGTGCCGATGATCTCGGCAAGATCTGTCGCGCTGATAGCGATTTCAGCAAGCAACCAGAGCGGCCAGGACACCCATTTCGGATAGGCATCGCGGCAGGCCTGTGCCAGATCGCGGCCCGAGCCGACACCCAGCCGCGCGCACAGCGCCTGAAGGACGATGGCCATGATGTTGGAAATCAGCGCGACAGCGAGCAGCGCGTAGCCGAATTTGGAACCGCCTGCGAGCGAGGTCGCCCAGTTGCCGGGGTCCATATACCCGACGGCCACAAGATAGCCCGGCCCCAGAAAGGCAGCCAGCTTGCGCCAGAACGAGCCGCCTTTTGCGACCCGGATCGAACCGAACATGTCCGCCAGCGATGGCTCGCCACGAGCTGAACGCCACCCCCCCGGCACAGGCGGAGTGGCGGCCTGATCAGGCGGCGAAAGCGGCGAACGTGCATCCATATCATCAATATGCACGCCGACGGATCCAGTTGCAAGTGATTTGCAACAGCAGGTTACGCGGCTGGGACTCTCCCTACTGCGCGGCAGCCTGAATGCGGACGGGCGTGGACTTGTAGGACGGTGTTCCCGATTGCTTGTCGTATTGATCAAGCGTGACCAGGACGTTCGCCTCGGGATAGTAGGCCGCTATGGAGCCCGCCGGGATGTCATAGGCCACAGCAGTCTGGTTCGGAAAAATTCGCTTCTGACCGCCGGGCGCGGCAAGCACCACATCGATCAGGTCGCCGTGTTTCAATCCGCGTCGCGCGAGATCATCCTTGTTGACGAAGACAACATCGCGGCGGCCGGTGATGCCCCGGTAGCGGTCGTTCAGGCCATAGATCGTCGTATTGTACTGATCATGGCTTCTGATCGTCGTGAGCGTAAGAGTCCCTTCTGCAGGAAGGTCCTCCTGAAGTCCCGGATAGATCAGAAAGTTCGCTTTCTTCGTCGGCGTCAGCCACTCGCGCGCCGAAGCTGCATTGTAAAGCCGGAAACCACCGGGCTTGGCGACCTTCGCGTTAAAATCCTTGAAGGCGGGAAATACAGCTTCGATGCGATCACGGATTTTCGAATAGTCCGCGATCAGCTCAGCCCACGGCACGCGGCTGTTGCGCAGCGTTGCCATCGCGATGCCTGCGATGATCGCAGGCTCAGACCGCAAATGCTCCGAAGCCGGTTTCAATCCGCCCCGTGAGGCGTGAACCATGGACATCGAGTCCTCTACCGTCACCGCCTGCGGACCTCCCGCCTGCATGTCGATCTCGGTGCGCCCGAGGCACGGCAGGATGATCGACTCCTTCGCAATCAAGAGATGCGAGCGATTGAGCTTCGTTGCGATATGGACCGCAAGGTCGAGTCCCCGCACTGCCTTGAACGTGACTTCAGGATCGGACATCGCCACAGCAAGATTGCCGCCCAGACCGATCAGCGCCTTCGAGCGCCCGTCCCGGATCGCTTCAATGGCCTCAATCGCATTGTGTCCCTTGTGGCGCGGCGGTTTGAAACCGAACGTCTTTTCGAGACCGTCAAGCAAAGCATCTTTGGGAATTTCCGTGATGCCGACAGTTCTGTCGCCCTGCACATTGGAATGTCCCCGCAGCGGAGAGATTCCAGCGCCCTGCTTTCCGATATTACCGCGAAGCATCAGCAAGTTGGCGATCTGCTGCACATTGCCGGTGCCATGACGATGCTGCGTGATCCCCATGCCGTAATTGATGATGACCCGCTTGGCGTTGGCGTAGATCGTTCCGACAGCTTCAATGTCGGCACGCGACAGGCCGGATGCCTTCTCGATGTCATCCCATGGTGTCGCATTGACGTCAGAGATCAGCGCATCCACACCGGTCGTATGCTGGGCGATGAAATCACGATCCAGCATACCTGAACCGCCCTGCGCACGGCTTTTCTCATCCAAAGCCAGCAGGGTTTTCATCATCCCCTTCAGCAGAGCGATGTCGCCGCCGACCTTGACCTGATAATACGACGATGCAATCGGCGTCGAACTCAGCGTCAGCATCTCGACCGGATTTTGTGGCGGCGTAAAGCGCTGAAGCCCGCGTTCCAGAAGTGGGTTGATCGCGATGATCGGCACGCCGCGCCGCGAGGCTTCTGTCAGCGTCGTGAGCATGCGTGGATGGTTGGTGCCCGGATTATGGCCGATGCAAAAGATAGCATCGCTGTGATCGAAGTCTTCGAGCGTCACGGTACCCTTCCCGACGCCGATGGATTCCGGAAGGCCGACGCTGGTGGCCTCGTGGCACATGTTCGAGCAATCGGGGAAATTGTTGGTTCCGAATTCACGGGCGAAGAGCTGATAGAGAAACGCTGCCTCGTTGGACGCACGGCCGGACGTATAAAATTCCGCCATATCGGGGTCAGGCAGCGCACGCAGCGCCGTCCCTATCCGTGCCAGCGCATCGTCCCATGAGATCGGCAGATAGCGATCGCTGCTGTGGTCATAGACCATGGGATGAGTCAGACGCCCCTCATTCTCAAGATCGTAGTCTGACCAGGTCCAAAGCTCGCTGACCGTATGAGACGCGAAGAACTCCGGCGTGGTCCGTTTCGACGTCGCCTCCCACGTCACGGCCTTTGCGCCGTTCTCACAAAATTCGAAAGATGAAGTGTGCTTGGGATCCGGCCATGCACAGCCCGGACAGTCGAAACCGTACGGCTGGTTCATGGTGAGGAGACCGTGGGTTTCCTTCACCGGCGCCATCTGTCCGCGGATGGCTTCCGCCACAGCCTTCAGCGCACCCCACCCGCCCGCTGGGCCCTCATAGTCGCCGACGCCAGCAACTTCGTTCTTTGCCATCGGACTTCTCCATCGCCGCCGCGAATTTGGAGCGCCTCAGTCAAGCGGAACATGTTTCCATTCGGAGACGCGCCAAGGGAGCTTCCGGGATTACACCGGGCGTCACAAGTAAATTCGATGTTAGTCGCTGGCTGAATTTCACCCATGGGCCTGCACTCGCAGAGCCTCTGCAACCGCGCATGCCAGGCAGTCTTATTTTTCGGTTTCGAAATCGCCGGGCTGCGGCGGGGCGATTGGTGTGAACTGGCAACGATCCGGCTTGAGATCAACCAGCGGCGTGCCATCGAGACAATCGAGACCGCGCACCAGAACCATGCCGCCTTCGATGCCGACGAGTTTTGCAACGGAGGTGCCGAGCGGATTGGGACGCACCGGCGAGCGCAGCGAGAACGTGCCATGCGTATTGGTGTCGCTGGCGGGACTTTGCAGGATCAGATCGCGGCGCGACTGATGCAGCCAGTAGATCACTTCGACCTGCGTGAACTTGTCGAGGCCCTTCAGTGCGGGAACCCAAGGCTCAAAAATCTCGATCCTGCAGACAGGCCCATCATGGCGGCCCTGCCGCGGTGCCATCATCCTATCGGTCCATGGCGTGTGGATGCGGCCGATGAACACAAGCCCCGCGTCGGTCGGCGGCGGCGGCTCGACAGCGACTTCACCTTCGCGGATTTCGTTATAGCGAACCATTCAACTCACCGGCGCATTGATCATGCCGACAGTGTAGCCTTGTTGCTCGCGCGAGCAAGCAACCTTGATTGAAGCACCAGCGCAATGGGCCGGCGTCCTCACCTTAATCGATCACCTTGCCGAACTTGTTCGACTTCGGGAAGCCGTGCGCCAAACGGCCCGCATCCGCACGGTTGCCACGCCAGTCGGCGAGCTCTTTCCATGCCGAAGCTTGTTCGCGGCCTGCCGAGTCCTTCCACGTCATGCCATCCTTCGACGTGAACGTCATCACGTCGGACAGCTTGCCGCCGCTGTACTTCTGCAGGCGCACACCGCGGCCGCGCGCCATTTCTGGCACTTGCTCCAGCGGGAAAATCACCATCTTGTGGTTGGTGCCGATGACGGCGACGGTATCGCCGGTCACGGTCGCGATTACCGCGGCCTGATTTGGCGCACTGACGTTGAGAACCTGCTTGCCCTTGCGGGTGTTAGCGACGCAATCGTCCTCATTGACGACGAAGCCCTGCCCGTCACTACTCGCGACGAGGAACTTGCGCCCGCCTTTCTGAACGAACATCGAGACGATATCGGCATCGCCTTCCATATCGATGGTCATGCGGATCGGATCGCCATGGCCACGCCCGCCCGGCAGTTTCTGCGCATCGAGCGTATAGAAACGACCGTTGCTGGCGAACAGCGTGAGCTTGGATGTGCTCTCGGCAAAGAACGAGAAGCCCATGCTGTCGTCGGTCTTGAACGCGAGGTTCGACAGATCCTCGACATGTCCCTTGAGCGTGCGGACCCAGCCCTTGTCCGAGACGACCACCGTGATCGGCTCGCGCTCGATCAACGCCTCCTCGATGGCCGCGAGATCATGCTCCGGCGCATCGGCGAACTGGGTACGGCGCTTGCCGAGCGGCGTCTTCGGCCCGAAGGTATCGCGCACCTTGCGAACCTGTTCGCCGACCTTCTTCCACTGCTCTTCTTCGGACGCGAGAACGGCCTTGATGCCCTTCAATTCGTTGCGAAGATCCTTGTCCTCACCACGGATTTCCATCTCCTCGAGCTTGCGCAAATTACGCAGGCGCATGTTGAGGATGGAATCGGCCTGAAGATCGGTGAGCTTGAAGGTCTTGATCAGGACCGGCTTCGGCTCATCCTCGGTGCGGATGATCTTGATGACCTTGTCGAGGTTCAGATAGGCAATCAGATAACCGCCAAGAACTTCGAGCCGATGCTCGATCTGGTTCTTGCGGAAGTTCGAGCGCCGGATCAGCACATCGCGCAGATGGTCCAGCCATTCGCGCAGGCACTCGGCAAGGCCAAGCACCTTCGGGATACGGCCTTTCACCAGCACATTGAGGTTCAGCGGAATCTTGCTTTCAAGCTCGGTCTGCTTGAACAACGTCTCCATCAGGACTTCAGGATCGACGTTCTTTGACTTCGGCTCGATGACGACGCGGACGTCTTCCGCCGACTCGTCGCGGATATCCCCGACCAGCAGCAGCTTCTTTTCGTTGAGAAGCTCGGCGATGCGCTCGATCAGGCGCGACTTCTGCACCAGCCACGGAATTTCGGTGACGACGATATTCCAGGTGCCCCGCGCGCCCTCTTCCTGATGCCACTTCGCGCGCACACGGAACGACCCGCGCCCGGTCATGTAGGCTTCGGTGATGCTTTCCTTGGAGTCGACGACAATGCCGCCGGTGGGAAAGTCCGGGCCCTTCACGTAACGCAGCAGGCCGCTGGATTTCGTGTTCGGCTTATCGATCAGATGCAGCGCCGCGTCGCACAGTTCCGCCGCGTTATGCGGGGGGATCGAGGTCGCCATTCCGACCGCGATACCCTGTGCGCCGTTCGCCAGCAGGTTCGGGAACGCGCCCGGCAGGACGAAGGGTTCCTTCGACTGGCCATCGTAGTTGGGGCGGAATTCAACCGCGTCCTCGTCAATACCTTCCAGCAGCAGGCGCGCGACTTCCGTCATGCGCGCTTCGGTATAACGATACGCCGCCGGATTATCGCCGTCGATGTTGCCGAAATTGCCCTGCCCGTCCACCAGCGGATAGCGAGAGGCGAAATCCTGTGCGAGGCGCACCAGCGCGTCGTAAATCGATTGGTCGCCATGCGGATGGAACGAGCCCATCACATCGCCCACGATCTTGGCGGATTTCTTGAACGGCGTGCCAGGGTCAAGCCGCAGCAGGCGCATACCGTAGAGAATGCGGCGGTGAACCGGCTTCAATCCGTCGCGCGCATCCGGGAGCGCGCGGTGCATGATGGTGGAAAGCGCATAGGCGAGATAGCGCTCTTCCAGCGCTTCGCGGAGTGCGACCTCCTGAACATCCATCGGCTCTGGCGGAATCAGTCTTTTTCCCATGAGGAAGGAATTACCGCCAGTCGGCCAAATGAACAACATATGAATCGCGCGGACATCTTATGTTCGCAATTCATCCGCCATAGTTCAGGCGCGTCGCAATCGGGCTTTCCGGAGCGAAAACCGGCGAAAACGGCTGCCGCAACTGAATACCATCCGGGATTCATCGAATGGTCTTAAGCTCAATAAAGAAGGGAATTTGAATGCGCCGTTTTGTTCTAGCTGCGATCGCAGTGGCTGCTCTCTCCGCTGGGGCCTCGCTCACAGTCAGCCGCGCTGAAGCCATGCCGTTGAATCCCTCTATCGGCATGACCGGCACACAGACCGAAGAAGTCCGCCTTGTCTGCACCCGGTTCTGGAACGGCTATCGCTGGGACCGTCGCTGCCGCGACGTGCGTCCACATTATGTGCGCCCTCACCGCCCGCATCACATCCGTCCGCACCATCGCGGTCCGCGGCATCATCATCACCGTCATCATCGCTGATTTCAGATTTGACTTAAATCTGACTGCAAACAGGCCGGACACTTCCCGGCCTGTTTCATTCAACGGCGGCTGTCGTGCGCGGCCTCATAACAGCGTTGATAAAACCGTCCCGCGCATCCGAGTGACCCTGCCCGCGCGGCTCCAGCACATTGCGCAACAGAAATAATCCGGTCAGCCGGAAACCGTCCTCGATGTCCTGCCCGGACCAGCCGTTGGCGCCGTCATCGCTCTCGCGCAGGAATGCCGGGAGCGGCAGCAGCCGGTCGCGCCATGGCTCACCGGCCTGACGCGAAACCGCTCCGCCGGATTTCGGCGACACATAAATCAGGTCACGCATCGTACCACTTGCGACGCAACACGACAGATCCAGGCCGAAACCAAGCTCGGTCAGCATGGCCAGTTCAAATCTTACCAATTGAACACCGGCCAAAGACGCGTCGTCGAAATCGTCGAGGATCGTTTCCACCATCTCGTAGATGTCTTCGTGCGGATCGCGCTCCGGCAGCAGCCGGACCAGCGAGGCCAGATGCGTCACGCCGTAAACCGCATGAGGCGTACCGAACATGGTGGCCGCGCGTAACCGCGTGCCTTCGATCGCGTAATATCCAAGATGCTCGTCAAGACGCGCGCGCCAGACCGCGCTTACGGTGTTGCCCGGCTGGAGCAGCGGCCGCATCCGCGAACCGGCGCCACCGCGCACCAGCCCAAGATGGCGGCCATGGCTGCGCGTCAGAAGTTCGACAATGGCGCTGGATTCGCCATGCCGCCGCACGCCCAGAACAATGCCCTCGTCGGTCCACTCCATGGCGCCAGCTTACAGGATTCTACGCATCTTCGCAGCCCGAGACGATGTGATATGTCAGTCTGGCTGCCGGAACCATCCCTGCGCGTCTCCTGTAAACGAGTAAAACAGGCCCAGCGCCGTCAATGCCGTTGAAATGATGTCAATAAATGTACCGAACTGCATACCTGCTTCATTCAGCGTTGTTGCTACGGAGGCGATCGACAACATCAATGCCGCAACCAGCACCATCCGCGCCCAGTTCCTGCGCCGATGGGCGGCAAGCCAGATCAACTGCATAAACCCGAGCGTCATCAAGACCGCGATGAAATTAACCGCGAGTCTGGTCGAGTCCGAAACATCATCAGAAATTCGATCCAGAAACGCCGCCGACAACACGTCAATGAGCAACGACAGGTACAGCAAAACTTCAAAATAGAAGATGTGCGTCGGCACCTTGATGTCCGGCCCGGTCATCTTTTGATCATTCCTCGATCACTCTTTGGGAAACTCAAGTCCCATCTCGCGATAACGCTCCGGATCGTCGCCCCAGCCGTCGCGCACCTTTACGAACAAAAACAGATGCACCGGCTGACCGACAATCTCCGCGATTTCCTTGCGCGAATCCGCGCCGATGGACTTGATGGTCGCGCCATTCTTACCGAGCACGATCTTGCGCTGGCTGTCGCGCTCCACAAAGATCGTCTGCTCGATCCGCACTGAACCATCTTTGCGATCCTGCCAGGAGTCGGTCTCAACGGTGGACTGATACGGCAATTCCTGGTGCAGATGACGATAGATTTTCTCGCGCGTAATTTCCGCCGCCAGTTGCCGCATCGGAGCATCCGACATCTGGTCTTCAGGATAGTGGAATGGCCCGGGAGGAACGTCCTTGGCCAAAGCGCGGCGAAGGTCGTCAACGCCATCACCCGACAACGCAGACACCATGAAAGTCTGGGTGAACTTCAGCCGTTCGTTGGCTTTCTGCGCCAGCGCCAACAACTTCTCACGCGGCACCAGGTCGATCTTGTTCAACACCAGAATCTTCGGATGATTGACGCCCTCGAGCTTGCTCAGGATGCCGTCGGCCTCCTCGTCGATTCCGGCACGCGCATCTATGAGCGCGCAGACAAGATCTGCGTCATGCGCCCCGCTCCATGCGGTCGAAACCATCGCACGATCGAGCCGGCGCTTGGGTGCGAAGATGCCCGGCGTATCGACGAGGATGATCTGTGCATTGTCCTCCACCACGATGCCGCGGATCAGCGCGCGTGTCGTCTGGACTTTCTTCGACACGATAGTGACCTTCGAGCCGACCAGCGCATTGACCAGCGTCGACTTGCCGACATTCGGCGCACCGATCAGCGCGACAAATCCGCAGCGCGTCCCACGATCTGAATTCTTTTCCTGTTCGTCAGGCATCGTTGCCGCCCGTTACGCCTTCCCGCTTCAGCAGCGCCGTCGCTGCCAGCTTTTCCGCGACGCGCTTGCTGCCGCCGACACCTTCGGCCGGAGCCAGCCCCGGCAATTCCACAGCAACTCGAAACTGCGGATCGTGATGCGGCCCGGTGCGCTCGACCTCGCGGTAGACCGGCGTCGGCAAGCCCTTGCCCTGCGCCCATTCCTGCAAGATCGTCTTCGGGTCGCGCAGCGGACGCACGGGCTTGCGCATCCGCTCGGTCCAGTTGCGCTCGACAAATTCGGCGGCTGCCGCATACCCGCCGTCAAGAAAGACGGCGCCGATCACCGCTTCGCAGATATCGCCCAGCACCGAGTTGCGCAGCCGCGCTCCGGCTCCCGCGCCGACCGATCCGAGCTTGATGGCCTCATCCAGTCCGAGCGCTTTCGCAACATCGGCGCAGGCCTCACGCCGCACCAGATCAGCGAGTCGTTTGGACAATTCGCCCTCGTCGGCCTTCGGAAATGCCCGATAGAGCATATCCGACACGATCAGACCGAGCACGTGATCGCCGAGAAATTCGAGCCGCTGATAGCTGTCGGCGCGGCTGCGCGCGGACTTAAGAGCGGACACATGCGTGAACGCCGTCGCCAGCAAGGAAGGATCGGCGAATGTATGACCGATACGCTGCTCGATGATCTTGGCCGCAGCCTTCGCACTCGGGCGGCGCGCTTTCTTTGCAGGCTTGACCTCGACGACGCCGATATCAGCAGCGTCGTCCGGGACCGGGGGAGTTTTGACGATTGCGGGTTCGCCGCTCATCGCACAATGGAGAAAATGCGATTCCAGCGCACCGAAACCGGCCACCGCCAGAACTGCCAGGCCTGTTCGCCTTCGGCAATGGAGAAGAAGATCATCTGCGCGCGGCCGATCAGGTTTTCGGACGGCACGTAGCCTACTGCCGATAGAACGCGGCTGTCGGTTGAGTTATCGCGGTTGTCACCCATCATGAAGAAGTGACCGGGCGGCACCGTGTAGACATTTGTGTTGTCGTAGAAGCCGTTATCGACGCAATCGAGCGATTTGTAGCTGACGCCGTTCGGCAGTGTTTCCTTCCACTGCTTGACGCGCGCGGTCGCATCCGATCCGCAAGGATCCTCGCCAACGAAATCCGGCAGACGCTCGCGCTGCACCGGCTTGTCGTTGATATAGAGAAGCCCCTCCTTCATCTGGATGCGGTCGCCCGGCAGTCCGATCACGCGCTTGATGTAGTCGGTGGTGTCGTCCTTCGGCAGGCGGAACACGACGATGTCGCCGCGTTCGGGATCGGAACCAAAGATGCGGCCGGTGAACAGCCTCGGCGAGAGTGGGATCGAATAATGGCTGTAGCCGTAGGAGTATTTCGAGACGAACAGATAGTCGCCGACCAGCAAAGTCGCCTTCATCGATCCGGATGGGATGTTGAAGGGTTGAAACAGGAAGGTGCGGATCACCAGCGCGATAATGAGCGCGTGAATGACGACACGGACCGTTTCGCCGACGCCGCCTTCGGATTTGGCCGGGGTTGTCACGCTCATCTGCTCTTTCGAATCCTGGTTTTCATGCCCCGTGACCCGACTATATCGGCCTGGCCGGAGGCGAACACGCCGCCCAAATCACCCGCGCGGGTTTTAGACCGTTGTCGCAGGGGGTGCAATCAACGCCCTCATGAAAACTTGCTAATGGTCTGACAGTCCAGTGAATTTTAGATTTCTGGACGGTTCGGACCCGTTGGCGGCCAAGTGGGTCAAGCCGTGGGGGCCGGGACGGCTGAAATGATGACAAAAGCCTGCGCCAGCGGCCAATCGTCCGTGATGGTCAGGTCAATGCGGGCTTCATGGCCCGGCGGAAGCAGGGATTCCAGCCGCGCCAGCGCTCCCCCGGTCAGTTTCATGGTCGGGCGGCCACCCGGCAGGTTGACCACACCCATGTCCCGCCACCAGACCCCCCGCCGAATGCCCGTTCCGAGAGCCTTGGAACAGGCCTCCTTGGCTGCGAATCGCTTGGCATAAGTCGCCCAGATCAGTTTCGGCATCTTGGAACGGCGTTCGGCCTTGGCCCTCTCCGCCTCCGTAAAGATCCGGTCGATAAACCGGTCGCCGTGACGGCCGATCACCTTTTCGATCCGGGTGATGTCGATAATGTCCGATCCAATGCCGATGATCATAAATAAGTCCGCAGTGTCTTGCGGCCGCGATCCATTGCTGCGCGCATGTCGCGAACGGTCTGGGACAGACCTACAAATATCGCCTCACCCATCATGAAATGACCGATGTTCAATTCGACGAT
Organism: Afipia sp.; assembly: GCA_017308595.1. GTDB lineage: Bacteria > Pseudomonadota > Alphaproteobacteria > Rhizobiales > Xanthobacteraceae > Afipia. Next base: position 128,578 of record JAFKER010000011.1, on the reverse strand, counting down.
CTCCGGCAACGCCGCGATCGTCTCCGCCGTTACATAGTCAAGACCGTGCCCGGCATGAACCTCCAGCCCTGCAGACTTTGCGAATTTCGCACCGGCGACGATCTTCTGCCATTCGGTATCGATCTGTGACGCGCGCTTCTCGGTAACGGCGTCGCACCACGCACCGGTGTGAATCTCGATCACGGGCGATTTCAGTTTCGCCGCCATCTCGATCTGAGCCGGATCCGCCGCGATGAACAGCGACACGCGGACTCCGGCATCGTTCAGCCGCGCGATGAACGGCCCCAGCGCATCGCGCTGGCCGACCACATCAAGTCCCCCTTCCGTCGTCACTTCCGTACGGCGCTCGGGGACGAGACATACCGCATGCGGCTTTGTCGCCAACGCGATTTGCAGCATTTCGGCGGTTGCCGCCATTTCAAAATTCAGCGGCTTTGAGATTTCCGCCTTCAGCCGCTTCATGTCCTCGTCGCGAATGTGGCGGCGGTCTTCGCGCAAATGGGCGGTGATGCCGTCGGCCCCCGCTTCTATCGCCATCAATGCTGCGCGCACCGGATCCGGCGCGCGACCACCGCGCGCGTTGCGAAGGGTGGCAACGTGATCGACATTAACCCCGAGACGCAGCGGCGGAATGACGGACATGAGAAACCCGGAAAGAACGATAATTAGCCGTTGATGCGATCGACGCTGGCGACGACCGCCTTGGCGCGAAGCTGAGCGATAATACCGTTCAAATGCTTCAGGTCATAGACCTCAAGATCGATGGTCAGGTCCGTGAAATCCGGTGAGCGGCGGCTCATGTTGATGTTGTCGATATTGCCGTCATGCTCGGCGATGACCGACGCCACCTGCGCCAAACTGCCCGGCTCGTTCACGTTCTGCACATGCAGCCGCGCCGGAAAGCGCCTTGGTGTCGCCTCGTCTGTATCCCAGCGAACATCCAGCCAGCGTTCGGGCTCTTCCTCGAAATCCTTCAGCGCAGGGGACTGGATCGGATAGATCGTGATCCCCTCGCCCGGCGTAACGATACCGACGATGCGGTCACCGGGGACCGCGCCGCCGTTGGGTGCGAACTTCACCGGCAGATCGCTGTTGATACCGCGGATCGGAATCGCACTCGATGCCTTGACGTCGCTCGCCGGCTTCGGATTGGCGGCACCGATCTTTTTGCTGCTGAGACGTGCCTCTTCCTTGTAGTCGGGATACATCGCTCGCGCGACATCCGAAGCCTTCATTTCACCGCGACCGACAGCAGCCATGACGTCGTCGATGGACGCACGGGCGAGGCGCGGCAGCGCGCCCTTCAACTTGTCGTCGGCGTAGACGATCTTCGCGCGCATGAACAGACGCTCGACAATACGCCGGCCCAATCCTGCGTATTGATCGCGGACCGCCGTGCGCGTCGCCCGGCGGATCGCAGCGCGCGCCTTGCCCGTAACCGCAAGGGATTCCCATGCCGACGGCGGCGCGGACTGCGCCTGCGAAGTCAGGACTTCAACTTCGTCACCGTTCTGCAACTCCGACGACAACGGTGCGAACTTGCCGTTGATCTTGCACCCGACCGCGCTGTTGCCGACGTCGGTGTGCACAGCATAGGCGAAATCGATCACATTGGCATGGCGTGGCAGCGCGATCAGCTTGCCTTTCGGCGTGAAGCAGAACACCTGATCGTGGAACAGCTCCATCTTGGTGTGTTCGAGAAATTCTTCCGGATTGGCGCTCTCGGAAAGCACCTCAACCGTGTGGCGCAACCAGGCGAACGCGTTGGATTCTCTCTCCAGCCGCTCGGTGGGCGAGCCGACACCATCCTTGTAGAAGGCATGCGCGGCGATGCCGTATTCGTTGACGCGATCCATCTCCTCGGTGCGAATCTGCAGTTCGGCGCGCTGTTTGCCGGGACCGATCACGGTGGTGTGAATCGAGCGATAGTCGTTCTGCTTCGGCGTCGAGATGTAGTCCTTGAAGCGGCCAGGCACCACCGGCCAGGTCGTATGGACGATGCCGACAGTGCGATAGACCTCCGCGATGCTGTTGACGATGATGCGGAACCCAAAGATGTCAGACAATTGTTCAAAACCGACGGACTTGCGCTCCATCTTCATCCAGATCGAAAACGGCTGCTTGCGGCGGCCCTTGACGTGCGCATTGATGCCGTTCTTCGCGAGCTTGGCGGCCAGTTGCGCCTCGATCTCCCCGATAATGTCGCGATCGCGCGCTTCGAGCGCATCAAGGCGCTGCACGACAACTGCATAAGCATCCGGATCGATGATCTTGAATGACAGATCCTCAAGCTCCTCCCGCATCTCCTGCATACCCATGCGACCGGCAAGCGGCGCATAAATATCGAGCGTTTCCTCCGCGATGCGCCGGCGGGATGCCGCAGGCATAAACTCCATCGTCCGCATGTTGTGGAGACGGTCGGCGAGCTTGACCAGCAAAACGCGCACGTCGTCGGAAATCGCGAGCAATAGCTTGCGCAGGTTCTCAGCCTGCTTGGCCTCGCGAGAGACCAGTTCGAGCCGCTTGAGCTTGGTCAGGCCCTCTACCAGCGCGCCGATCTCGGGGCCGAACATCTGGTCGATCTCGGCGCGGGTGGATTCGGTATCCTCAATGGTGTCGTGAAGCAGCGCGGCAACGATGGTCGCGTCGTCCAGCTTCAGATTCGTCAGGATCGCCGCCACTTCGAGCGGGTGGGAAAAATAGGGGTCGCCGGAGGCCCGTTTCTGCTCGCCATGGGCCATCATCGCGTAAACGTAGGCCCGATTGAGCAGGTCCTCGTCGGTGTTCGGATTATAGGCACGGACCCGATCAACCAGATCGTACTGGCGCATCATTTTGGTGCGGATCGGCTTTTTCGTCTGCCCGGCCGGTTGCTCAGCTGGAACCGCCGCGACTACCCCGGTCGCCTCTTGTATTTGGGGCTGGTTCCGCCGCCCGGTCGCCATTCGCCTGTCCGCCTCGCCTTCGGTCCCCGAAAAAGAACCGCCATTCACACTATCGCTGGTTCGCGAATAATCGCAAGGAACACCCTAAAAATGTCAATAAATGCAAAGGCCCGGACAATTAGCCCGGGCCTTTGTAAAAATAGTGAAGAACGCTTGGAAGCCGGTCCGACGGAAGAAGCTTTATTCGTCTTCCTCAGGCTGCTCCTCGGGCGGAGCAAGGCCTTCCAGGCCCTTCAAAAGCTCTTCTTCGGTCATCCGCTCGACGGCCACTTCGGTATCGTCCGCATCGACGGAGGCTCCGGCGGAACCGATCAGCGGAACTGTATCGGGTTCCGGCTCGTCCACTTCGACGAATTTCTGCAGCGAATGGACCAATTCCTCGCGCAAATCCTCAGGAGAAATGGTGGTATCGGCAATTTCGCGTAGCGAAACGACAGGATTCTTGTCATTGTCGCGGTCAACGGTCAACGGCGACCCCGAAGAAATCATCCGCGCACGATGCGCGGCCAGCAGCACGAGGTCGAACCGGTTGTCGACCTTATCGATACAATCTTCAACAGTGACGCGCGCCATCGGCTGTCGCTCCGGGTCTGGGTCTGAAAAATGTCGCTATGCGCGGTAGGTATAGCGACCCAGGCCTTTCCGCAAGCACCAATTTCGAAAAGCCGGGTAAAAGGCCAGTCTGAGGTGATCGCCACGAGGGCCTTACACCCTGCCAAATGGCCCCATGGACAAGAAATCGCTTCATTGCTTCCTCAGAAATGCTCTGCCGCGCAGTCGCCAGCGCAGCGGTTGATATTTCCGATCCTTTATCCTCTCTAAACCTTCTGGCGAATAACACTGAAACTGAACTGACTGGGAATGCGCGGTGATGGATACGCGCCAAGAATATATTTGATAACAACGATGCGAGAAAAAACTGATGCCTGCCACGAACAAGATCGCGCTGTTTATTGACGGTGCTAACCTCTATGCAACAGCGAAGACGCTTGGTTTCGACATAGATTACAAAAGACTGCTGCTTGAATTCCAGAGTCGTGGCACTCTGGTTCGCGCCTTCTACTACACCGCAATTATCGAAGATCAGGAGTATTCCTCGATCCGGCCGCTGATCGACTGGCTCGACTACAACGGCTACACCGTCGTGACCAAGGCGACGAAAGAATTCATCGATGCATCCGGCCGCCGCAAGGTGAAGGGCAACATGGATATCGAGCTTGCCGTCGATGCCATGGAGCTGGCCGAGCATATCGACCATATGGTGCTGTTTTCGGGCGACGGTGACTTCCGTTCGCTGGTCGAAGCTGTCCAGCGGCGCGGTGTTCGCGTGACGGTGATTTCCACTATCGCCAGCCAGCCTCCGATGATCGCCGACGAATTGCGCCGCCAGGCGGATGTCTTTACGGATCTGATCCAGCTACAATCCAAGCTCGGCCGCGATCCGAGTGAGCGCCCTGCTCCCCGCGAACCGCGCGAACCCCGTCAGCACACGCCGCAATTCCTGCAGCGGACGACGACCACCTCAATGGCGCCAAGGGGCGATGACGAATTCGACGATTGATAAAACCAAGGAAAGCCGGCGCAACAGCGCCGGCCCTTCCTTTGCCGTTTCAGCGCGATCGTATGAACCCGGCCGGGATTGCCCGCTCTGCCCACGCCTGAAGGACTTTCGCGACGCCACTCGCGCGCAACATCCGAATTGGTTCAATGCGCCGGTGCCTTCTTTCGGGCCAACCGACGCACAGCTTCTGATTATCGGCCTCGCACCAGGCCTTCAGGGCGCCAACCGCACCGGGCGGCCTTTTACCGGCGATTTCGCCGGCGACCTCCTATACGGAACGCTGCTCGAACTGGGTTTCGCGCAGGGGACATTTGAAGCACGGCCCGACGATGGATTGACTCTGGTCGATTGCCGGATCAGCAACGCGGTGCGCTGCGTCCCTCCGCAGAACAAACCCCTACCTGCCGAAATCAACACCTGCCGTTCGTTTATGCAGGCCGCGATCGACGAGATGCCGCGCCTGCGTGCGATCGTCATGCTGGGCCGTGTGGCCCACGATACAACGCTGAAAGCGCTCAGCGTTCCCGCTGCAAAAGCCCCCTTCGCCCATGGCGCGCAGCATCAGGCGGGATCGGTCCGGCTGTTCGATAGCTACCACTGCTCGCGTTACAACACGAACACCCGTCGCCTGACACCCGAGATGTTCAGCGCGGTGTTCAAGAGCGTGCGGGATTATCTCGGCTAACGCGGATTGGCCTGCAGCCAGGCCAGCACGTCTCCCGCATTCCGATCCGGCGGAAACACCGGATAGAACACATGGGTGATCGTCGCATCATCAACGATCAGTGCGAGCCGCTTGATCAGCGTCAGGCCCGCTACATCCATCGACGGCAGCTTCAACGCGCGGGTCAACGCAAGATCGGCGTCGGACAAAATCTGAAACGGCACGTGCAGCCGCTCCACCATGGCGCGCTGATAAGCCGTGTCCTGAGTGGAAATCCCGAACACATGCTGCGCACCTGCGTCTTTCAGGTCCTTGAACAGGTCGCGAAAAGCACAGGTCTGCGGCGTGCATCCTCGTGCGCCCGGAATCATGTCCCAGTCATCGACAAGCCCGATCTTGCCCGGTTCACCAGTGCGCGGATAAGCAAACAGCACCGTTCGGCCCGGCAGCGACGCCAGCGTGACGGACGATCCGTCTGTCGCCTGGAATGCAACCGGCGGGATGCTCATGCCGGCGAGATGTTTGGCCGCACCGTCATCGGCGGGCGCCGGGATCTTGCTCCAGTCTACATCCATCAGATTAGGCTGGTTCATCACTACCCTCGTGCTCTCAGCAACCGGCCTTTTTCACGCGCCCAATCGCGTTTCTTTTCGGTATCGCGCTTGTCGTGCAGCTTCTTGCCCTTTGCCAGAGCCAGTTGAAGCTTAACCTTGCCGTGCTCATTGACATACATCTTGAGCGGGATGAGCGTCATGCCTTCGCGCTCGATCGCGCCGATCAGCTTGTTGATCTGCTTTTTATGCAAGAGCAGCTTACGATCCCGCTTGGGCTCGTGATTGAAGCGGTTGGCCTGCAGGTATTCGGGGATATTGGCGTTCACCAGCCATATTTCGCCAGCCCTGGAGTCGGCATAGGACTCCGCAATCGTGGTCTTGCCGTTACGCGTCGATTTGACCTCGGTGCCGGTCAGTACGATGCCCGCCTCGACGGTATCCTCGATGGCATAGTTGAATCGCGCCTTGCGGTTCTCGGCGACGACCTTGATCGTGGGTTCTTTCTTCTCAGCCATCAGATGTCTCGGTATTCGCGCAAGCGAACAGTGTGGCTCGCGCGACCTCGCAATCTTTCAATACGGCTCTGACGGCGCGGGCTTCCGCGCCGTCAGAGGGTCGACAAAATACCTGCTGCTGACAGATAGGAAGTTATTTCGATTTCAGAAGATCGCGGATTTCAGTGAGCAGTTCCTGATCTTTCGTCGGCTTCTCAGGCGCAGGCGGTGCAGCCTCTTCCTTGGCCTTCAGCCGGTTCATAAGCCGAATGACCAGGAACAGCACAAACGCGATGATGATAAAATTCAACGTCAGCGTGAGGAAACTGCCCCATGCCAGAACAGCGCCCTGCTTCTTGGCATCGGCCAGGTTGGTCGCCGTGACCGTTTTCGACAAGCCGGTGAAATAGTTGGAGAAATCAAGGCCGCCGGTGATCGCGCCGATGATCGGCATGATGATGTCGGCGACCATCGAATTGACGATGGCACCGAACGCCGCACCAATAATCACACCGACTGCGAGATCGACGACATTGCCCTTCAAGGCAAACTTCTTGAACTCCTCAAGCATCGGCGCATTCCCCTTCCTGGTAGATCATCAGTTGAGCACTCCGGCATAGACCATCGCATCGTGAATAACCTTACCGGTCGGCGGCGTCACCGGCACGAGCGGCAGACGCACTTCTTCCTGCACGCGGCCAAGCAGCTTGAGCCCGTGCTTGGCGCCAGCGAGACCCGGCTCCTTGAAGATGGCGTCATGCAGTGGCGTCAGCCGATCCTGAATCTTCAGCGCAGCCGCATAGTCGCCCTTGAACACGGCGGACATCAGATCCGCGCACTGCTTGGGCGCCACATTGGCAACAACCGAAATGCAGCCGTGCCCGCCCGCCGCCATATAGGCGAGCGCCGTCATGTCCTCGCCCGAGAGCTGGATGAAATCCGGCCCCATCGCATGACGCTGCTGCGAAACGCGGGCAAGATTGGCGGTGGCATCTTTCACGCCGGCGATGTTCTTAAGCTCGAACAGCCGGGTCATGGTCTCGACCGACAGATCGACGACCGAGCGCGGCGGAATGTTATAGATGATGATCGGGATACCGATCGCATCGTTCACCGCCTTGAAGTGATGATACATCCCTTCCTGCGTCGGCTTGTTGTAATAGGGGGTCACCACAAGCACGGCATCAGCGCCCGCCTTTTCGGCGTGCTGCGCCAGGGCGATGGCCTCGCGCGTCGAGTTGGAGCCCGCACCTGCGATCACCGGGACACGGCCCTTCGCTTCGGCGATGCACCACTCGGTGACCTTGTTGTGCTCTTCATGGCTGAGGGTCGGACTCTCGCCGGTGGTCCCGACGGGAACCAGGCCGTGCGACCCCTGCTCGATCTGCCAGTTCACGAGTTCGCGCAAGCCAGCTTCGTCCAGCGCTCCGTTTTTGAATGGCGTCACCAAGGCGGTAAGAGACCCCCTGAAATTCGTCTTGGTTGCCATTGTCATTCTCCGAACGCATCGCAAACATTGCGATTTATGATTGATTGATACCGGGTCACGAGGCGCGATGAAAGGCCCCGCGCACTCCTGTACCGCGTCAGACACCGTGAGAAACCCGCGCCAGCCGCGATTTTGCCGTGGTGTTGCGGCATTGTGTCGGTTCTAGCACATTTGATGTTTTGTCCACATATTCAATGCACTACACCTGAGGGTGAAGGTCTTGAATGATTCGCCGCATAGGCTGCCCTTGATGCCATTTGCTCCTTCACCTTCGGGATCAGCCCGGCTGGTACGCTGGACCGCTATCGTGCTCGGTGCGGGCGCGATTGCGCTGGTGTCGTACGCTGCGTCCGCCGTTCCGCTGCCGAAACCCCGGCCGATCTCCCGCGAGGCGACGCCGAAGACAGCGCCAGCGAAGCCTGCTCAGCCGCCAGCCGCCTCGTCCGCGAAAGCCACGCCGGCTGCCCCTGCGCCGAAACCTCTCGCCGCACGCCCCGCGCCGCCAAGGAAGCCTTCGGTGGCCCTGGCAATGTCCAGCACATCCTCCACATCGAAAGCCGACATGGAGACGCTGGAGCAGATCATCGAACTTGTGCGCAAACGGAAGTCGGCGGAAGCGACGCAGTTGCAGGCCTCGTTGTCCGATCCCGTCGCGCGCAAGCTCACGGAATGGATGATCCTGCGCAGCGACGACAACGGCGCATCCTCCGAGCGATACAAAGCCTTTATCACCGAGAATCCAGGCTGGCCGAGCGTGATATTCCTCCGGCGGCGCGGCGAATCCGCATTGTGGGATGACAAGCGCGACGATTCCGCCGTCCTTTCGTTCTTCAATGGTGAACAGCCGATCTCTGCAAAGGGCCGCTTCATGCTTGCGCGCGCATTGCTTGCGCGCGGCGACAGGCCGAGCGCCGAACGGCTGGTGCGGGAAGCCTGGCGCAGCGATTCCTTCTCGTCCGATACCGAAGACACCGCCTTTGAACGGTTCGGCACGCTGCTGACTCCGGGCGACATCAAAGTGCGGATGGATATGTTGCTGTATAGCGGCAACAACGGAGAAGCCGCATTGCGTTCAGCCAAGCGGCTCGGCAGCGGTCATGTCGCGCTGGCCAAAGCACGTACCGCACTCAACGGGAAAGCCTCCAACGCGAAGGCCCTGCTCGCCGCTGTTCCAAGCGATTTGCACAACGATCCGCTCTACCTCTTCAGCAAGGCGCAATGGCTCCGCCGTGAGGACAAGTTCATTGAAGCTGCCCGCACCATGCAGGCCGCACCGCGCGATCCGGCGCGGCTGGTGAACGCCGATGAATGGTGGATCGAACGGCGCCTGTTGGCGCGCAAGCTGCTCGACACCAACGAGCCCCGCACCGCCTATGCCGTCGCGCGCGATGCCTCGCTGCCAGCACGCGATATCTACAAGACCGAATCGGAGTTCACCGCGGGCTGGATTGCGCTGCGTTTCCTCAATGACCCGAACCTCGCAGCCCAGCATTTCGCGCGTATCGGCGTGGGCAGCGTCAACCCCACCGCTCTCGCGCGCGCTGGCTATTGGCAAGGCCGTGCTGCTGAAGCTGCAGGACACGCGCGGGAGGCCCGCGCGGCCTACGAATCCGCGGCAGCGCAATCGACCAGCTACTACGGCCAGCTCGCGCGCGCGAAGCTTGGGCTACCGCAAATTGCCTTGAATGGCGTGCCGGGCCGCTCGCGGGGCGGCGATCGGCTGGAAGTCGTCCGCGCCGTCGACCTACTTTATGCACTCGACGAGCGCGACATTGCCGTTCCCATTCTCGCCGACATGGGGGAGCGTGCCGATATGGATGGCCTGCTCGCACTTTGTGAGCTGACCCAGCGTCATAACGACGCGCGCGGCATGCTGCTCGTCGGTAAGGCCGGTTTGAACCGCGGGATGCCTCTCGATTACTACGCCTATCCGGTGATCGGTATTCCACCCTACAAGGAGTTCGGTCCGGAAGTCGAAAAGGCGATCGTCTACGCCATTGCCCGGCAAGAAAGCGCCTTTAATCCGTCAGTCGTCTCCCCGGCTCAAGCTTATGGGCTGATGCAAGTGACGCCCGCCGCTGGCAAATACGTCGCTAAACGGCATGGCGCAACCTTCGACCTCACCCGGCTGAAATCCGACCCCGCGTATAATGCCGCCTTTGGCGCTGCCGAACTCGGCGGCCTGATTGAGGACTACCGGGGCTCCTACATCATGACGTTCGCCGGTTACAATGCCGGACGCGGCAGCGTTCGCAAATGGATCGAGCGCTACGGTGATCCGCGCGATTCGAAAGTGGATGCGGTGGACTGGGTCGAGCAAATCCCCTTCTCCGAGACACGCAACTATGTCCAGCGCATCATGGAAAACCTGCAGGTCTATCGTTCGCGTTTCGGTGGTGGCAGCAAGCTGCTGATCGAGGCGGACTTGCGCCGCGGCGCCGGCGTGGAATAAGCGCAGCCGGCTGGCCGCAAACTTCTCTGCTATGCGCATCCAGCGCTGTTCTCATCGGGGCTTGACCCCGTAATCCATCTCAAGAACACTTTTCCTCCTGATGGCCGCCGGATCCGTTCCGGTGGCCTGTCCGCTATCTCGGCGACACAACGCCTGTTCTCAGGGAAAATTCATGTCCACACAGTTCCGTGATGTTTTCTGCCAGTCAGCCGACGGGCTGAAACTGCATGCCAAGGTAATCGGCCCCGACGACAGCACGGCCCTGCCCGTGCTCTGCCTGCCCGGCCTGACGCGAACGACCGACGATTTCGATGACATCGCGCGAGCGATTGCCACCAGTTCGTCTACACCCCGCAAGGTCGTAGCGATCGATTATCGCGGACGCGGCCTGTCGGACTACGATCCCGATCCCGCCAAATACGCGGTGCCGGTCGAACTTGGCGACGTTCTGGCCATCGCGGCTTCGCTTGGAATCTCCCGCGCCATCCTGCTTGGCACCTCGCGCGGAGGCTTGATCTCGATGGCGATGGCGGCGGCCCAGCCGAAATTGCTTGCGGGAGTCATTCTGAACGACATCGGTCCCGCGCTGGAAATCGACGGCCTGATGAAGATCAAGGGCTATATCGCCAATCCTCCGCCGCGAAAGACATGGGATGAGGCTGCGCACGGCTTGAAGGAGTTGTTCGGTACGGTGTTCCCGTCCCTGACGGATGATGAGTGGACAGCATGGGCCCGCCGGGCCTTCCGGGAAAAAGCCGGCGGCGGACTGGAGCGGACCTATGATCTCAAGATTTCGCACACCCTCGATGGACTCGATCCCTCCAATCCGCTGCCGCAGGTCTGGGAGCTATTTGATGCAATGGCCGGAGTTCCGCTGATGCTGATCCATGGCGCACTGTCGGACCTGCTGTCGGTTCAGGGCGTAAAGGACATGGTCACGCGCAGGCCGGACATCGATCTCGTCACGGTGGCCGATCAGGGCCATGCGCCGCTCCTGGCAGACAAGCCGACGATGGACCGTATCGTCGCGTTCTGTGCACGATGTGATGGAGCGAGAGCGCCCTAGAACCTGCCGGCGGACCCAGACCTCTTTGTCTTCCCCGCGAAAGCGGGGAGCCATACTTCCCTGCGCAAGCAATCTCAGCACAGTCCCCAATAACCTTCGGTCGCTATGGGTCCCCGCTTTCGCGGGGACGACGCAGCATGCTTGGCAGGCGTTTCGTCTCCTCCATTCGTGGAGGGAAGAGAACGCAAAAAAAGCCCCCGGCAGTTTCCTGCCGGGGGCTCTTTTAGTTCAGGTAACAATCGCCGTTAGGCGGTTGTTATTACCAGGTGCGGCGAACGCGGAGGTTGCCCGACCAGATGCCCTGATCTGCGAAGTTGTAGGCCACACCGCCTGGCTTAAAGCCAACCGGGTTGGTTCCTGCTGCCGGCGTGAACGAACCCGAGCTAGCCTGATCCAGGTTGGTGTACATCACTTCACCCGAGAAGGTCAGGTTCTTGACCGGGGTCCATGCAGTACGGGTACCGACCTGCCAGATCGCAAAGTTCGGATTGTAGACGCTTCCAGGAGCGAACACGCCAACAGCTGGGAGGACGGCTGCAGCCTGTGCAACGAGAGCAGCCTTACCAGCCGAACCGTAGTTGATCTGGGTGTAGCTACCGAACACGCTGGATTCCCAATTCGGGGTCCAGTTGTGCACGTAAGCGCCGCGGAAGCCCCAACCATTGGTCTTCGAGATGCTGCTGCCGTTGGTGAACACACCATCAGCAAGAGCGAGAGCTGCGAAGCTGTTGTAGAAACCGTTGTTGCCGCCGGAGAAGTGATCGAAGTTGTTGCCGGTCACGCCGCTGATCAGGTACTTCGTCGCACCGTCAGCATAGGTCGCGTCCAACGACAGCTTGTCGCCAGGGCCGGTTGGCAGGTTCTTCAGCTGAATGCCACCCGAAATTGCGAAGCCCCATTCATCCTGCGGATGGCCGGTCTGTTCGGTCGCGCCGTAGTAGCCAGCGTGAACGTTGTGCACGGCACCCGACAGCTGAGCGGTGAACGCAGCCTGGTCGATACGGATGTTACCGACGAAGTCAGGCGAAACGTTGCCGCCGTACTGGTTGGTGTAGACACCGGTGAACAGGTTCGCGTTGGTAGCCGCGAGGCTCGCGTTGATCAGCTGACCACGGTTGATGACGCGGTTGTCTTCGATACCGACCTGAGCCGACACGCCGTTGCCGAACTGCCACGTATAGGCGATCTGGTTGATGCCAGTCGCGTTGTCGTAGCCGCCGAGCAGGAACGAGGTGTTGTTGTTGGCGCCGTAAGCACCCCATGGGGTCTGGAAGCCAGAAACCGCCTTACCGAGGGTGAAGCCGGCGAACTGGACGAAGCCGTAGTCCATGGTCAGGTTGCCCGACGACGGGCCGAAACCGGTCGAATGTTCGAAGTTGCTCGACCAGTAGGTACGAACAACGCCGTATTCGGTGGCGGTGCGGGTGTCGATGTTCAGCTGAACGCGAGCGCGGGTGGTGAAGTAGTCGCTGTCGCGGCTGCCGGTACCGTTGGCGCGGAACCCGCCTTCATCCCATGCTGGCTTGCCGTAGTTGCCGGCGTTGATGTTCCAGTCAGCCTGGACGTAGCCACCCAGCTTGATGCAGGTGTCGGTGCCGGGGATGTAGTAGAAACCGGCGCCATAAAGGGAGCAGATCTTCACGTACTGAACGGCTTTCGCCTTGACGGGAAGATCGGCTGCCTGTGCTCCAGCGGATGCTGCGATAACTGCAGCCGATCCGAGGATAAGGCTCTTAATCTTGCTCATAAAACCTCCAAGTTTTGCTCTCTAGGGAAGGTTCCTGGCCGGTGGTGTAAGTCACACCACATGGTTGGTTCCCTTAATCCCCGCTAACCGCTGTTCGCCTCGCGCTTTCGGACACTCCCGCTGAACGCGAGCGACTTAAGCGAAACTCCCAAACGGGACGACCTCGGGATGCCCCCCTCCGTCGCTCCGATGACCATTGCCCAACAGTCGTGAACACGCAACAAAGGACCGCCTTGAAATGGGGCGGTTCCAGCCGTTTTCAGAGATGTGTTGCACAAATGGCACGCAACTCGCGTCGCGAAACAGCCGTAACCAGTTGATACTGCTAGTATTATCGAACTGTCACGTAATGTTCCCGAAAAAGCTGAATGTGGCAGCGCACCCGTACCGCGCAACGCGACCGGTGTGGATTATGCGAATCAAATGCTTGGAGATCGGAATCGGACAAGCGCGCTTGTGCGGCGCGATTCCGGGTGTCGACCTGGCCACCGGATGGAGATTTTTACGTTGAGAAGAGGCCCCAGCCCTCTTCTAGGGCAGAAAATGTGGCGCACCAGCCGCGCTGAACGGGTTTATCGTGCGACATTATAAAGGCTGAGGAGCCTTACGGACGAAAAACCAGTCGATCGACGATACTATAAAAGCACTCAATGACTTGCGGCGCGTCATCGCGTGAGGCATATCGAGCCTGTGGAGACGTGGCCGAGCGGCTGAAGGCACTCGTTTGCTAAATGAGCATACCTTGAAAAGGGTATCGAGGGTTCGAATCCCTCCGTCTCCGCCAAACCTGCAGTCAGCGCATTACAGTTCAAACTTCACCTGCACGCTCATGTTCACATGAAACGAGCAGAATCAGGCTTCGCCTGAAGCGCCACCCTATTCACTCCGTGTGTTTCCTGAAGGCATCAGGCGATTGCGTTGCGTGAGGGCGAGTGATCGCACACAGCAGCTGTCCGGAGCGGTTGTCTGATCAGTACGTTGTCATCCACGCCCGCGCTTCACGCTGAGCGGCCGCAATCTCGGCACTCGACATTTGCCCGGCGATTTCCTGACGCAAAGAAATGGCATCCACCCTGCCCTTCAGCGCGGCCAGGTTGAACCACTTGTGAGCCGCGATCAGATCAATCAGGCCGTTCCGCCCGCTTGAATAAAGCACGCCAAGATCGAACAACACGTCGCCATTCGCGGTAGCTTCGACCGCCATAGCGGCGCCGGTATCAATCGTCCCCTGAAACATCTTGGTTCTCCCGATTCCCGCCGCGGCGAGCGCGGCTCCTGTCATGGCTCTGTTTGATGCGCTATTGCTTGAGGCGCGTATTCCGCAAAACCGGTTCACCAACTCTGCGGAATACGCGTTCGCCGTTTGCCGGCTTGTTGCGATCATAAAACCCGTAAAATTTGAATCGCGGTTTAAGCATCGCGATGAATCGAAGGTGAATGCCGCGCGGTGGCGATGCACGACGAATCGCAGAAACAGGCTGTTTCCGGGCATTTCTCGATCGCCGAGAGAATCGATTCACCTTCGCGATTGGCGAAGCGATAACCATCGTGGACGGTCAGGATTTGAACGGCGACGGTCTGAGCCCGACGGCATAGCACCGGCGGCCGGTACGGAACGCCAGGGACGCTCTGGAACATCTGACCAAGCGGGTGCGGGCTGGGTAAATGGATCGGAGAACGTAAGCTGCCAAAGGGCGCATCCTGAGCGCGCCGGGCAGCTCAAAAAAACGAGGGCGTCGGTGAACACGCCAGGACAGAGATTTCACCGATGATCTGCCGAAGCAAACGACCGGGAAACTGCGGGGTCATCCCCCGCAACGAACGAAGAGCTCTTGAACTCTTCTGCCCGACCGGATGGCCGGACCGTCTCGCCTGATGTCTCGCCGACACCCTCTTTCGTCGACTGGAGCCGCCGGTTCAAACTCGTTCTTGCGAACAGATCGGTCTGGCGGCTCGTGTGACGATGCCGGCATCATGTGCCGACAATTCCATAAGGCGTAGCCTTACTTCTTCTTCTTGGCGACCTTCTTCGTCTTCTTGACAGTCTTCTTCACTGCCGACTTCGCCTTCTTCGCCTTCTTCGCTTTCTTGGCCATGTTGCCCTCCTGAGTTAGTGAGATGGCTTAATCGCTGTGTGCACTCGGGAATCGAAATGCACTTCAACTGGATTACACCAACGCATTCAAAAAAACAGCGTCCCGCTTAAGGAAGTGTTTACGCACAAGGCACAGCGCACGCTGCAAACACAAAACAAAACCATAGCGACGCATCCGCAGAACATCGCAACGCGCACGTCGAACAATTGAAAGATACGACTTCGACAATGTAAGAAACCGCTGCGCCGCAAGCACTTTTTTCATTCGAATACAACGCGCATCATAACCCCAATAAAACCGCGCATAACTTCGAATGGTGCAAAAAGCCCGCGTCGCGGACTCTGAGTCGCGTTTTTTAGCAACAAAAATATTTTCTGGAAAATTTGCTTTTGAAGCGATCAACGCTCGCGCCGGAGAACTTTTCAGGAGCTTTTGCGAAATCTGATTCGCATTTCGATTCCACGTCGCGGGACGTTTTATCGACGCTCGACGTCATCGCACGGACAGTTCGCGACACTGAAAACGGAAAACGAAACCGCAAAACGGCGCGCGAAGAGCCTGCTCCGCACGCCGGATCACCCGCATTGAAGATGTTCAGATGCCGAGCTTGGCCTTCAACAGGTCGTTCACCGCCTGCGGATTCACCTTGCCGCCGGTCGACTTCATGACCTGGCCGACAAACCAGCCCATGAGCTGCGGCTTGGCGCGCGCCTGCTCCGCCTTGTCCGGATTGGCGGCAATGATGTCGTCGACCACCTTCTCGATGGCGCCGAGATCCGTGACCTGCTTCATCCCGAGGCTTTCGACAAGCGCGCGCGGGTCACCGCCCTTGGTCCAGACGATCTCGAACAGGTCTTTGGCGATCTTGCCGGAGATGGTTCCATCTCCGATCAGGCCGATAATCGCCGCCATCTGCTCTGCCGACACCGGCGACGAGGAAATATCCTGCCCTTCCTTGTTGAGACGGCCGAACAGCTCGTTGATAACCCAGTTGGCGGCAAGCTTGCCGTCGCGCGCCTTGTCGGAGAGCCGCCCCAACACCGCCTCGAAGAAGTCTGCGCTCTCCCGTTCGGCGACCAGTACGCTCGCGTCGTAAGGTGTCAGACCAAAGTCCGCCATGAAACGCTCGCGCTTCTCATCGGGAAGTTCCGGCAGCGTCGCCTTGAGCTCGTCCACGTAGGCGGCGGTGAATTCCAGCGGCAACAGATCGGGGTCCGGGAAGTATCGGTAGTCGTGCGCTTCTTCCTTTGAGCGCATCGAGCGAGTCTCGCCCTTGTTCGGATCATACAGCCGGGTTTCCTGATCGATGGTCCCGCCATCTTCAAGAATGCCAATCTGGCGGCGAGCTTCATAATGAATCGCCTGCCCGATGAAACGGATCGAATTCATGTTCTTGATTTCGCAGCGCGTTCCGAACGGCTCGCCCGGCCTGCGGACGGAAACGTTCACGTCAGCGCGCAGGTTGCCCTTCTCCATGTCACCGTCGCAGGTGCCGAGATAGCGCAGGATCGATCGAAGCTTGGCGACATAGCCCTGCGCTTCCTCGGCCGATCGAATATCCGGCTTGGACACAATCTCCATCAGGGCAACGCCCGAGCGGTTGAGATCGACAAAGGACATGGTTGGATGCTGGTCGTGCATCAACTTGCCGGCGTCCTGCTCCAGATGCAGCCGCTCGATGCCAACCGTCACGCTTTCGCCACCGGACAGATCGACGACCACCGCACCTTCCCCGACGATCGGCGACTTGTACTGGCTGATCTGATAGCCTTGCGGCAAATCCGGGTAGAAGTAGTTCTTCCGGTCGAAGGTGGACTTCAGGTTGATCTGCGCTTTGAGACCAAGGCCGGTGCGGACCGCCTGCGCCACGCATTCCTCATTGATGACGGGCAGCATGCCGGGCATCGCCGCGTCCACCAGCGTAACATGATCGTTCGGCGCGCCTCCGAACGCGGTCGAGGCCCCCGAAAACAACTTGGAATTGGATGTCACCTGGGCGTGGACTTCCAGGCCGATGACCATCTCCCAGTCACCGGTCGCGCCCTTGATGAGTTTGGAAGGTTTGACGTTTGCGTTCATGAGCGGCTTTTACCTTGATGGGGCCGATGAGAAAACCCCCGGCTGAGCAGATCAGGGCCTAAAGCCCTGCCGCGAAACTGCGGAAGGTCGGGCTTGCGCGCAGTGCATCGCCACCTGCCGCAATGACGCTGTCGACCTGTTCGGCCGGCAACTGGAAGCGCGTGGGGACCCGTTCAAGTTCGGCAGCGCGGCTTTGTTCGAGCTGATCGAAGCCAATCCGGCCGACATAGAATTTGACGTCACGGCAGTTCCAGCCCGCTCGCGCGCCGTACCGCGCCCTGTCCGCCGCGGACAACCCGCAGCGCCATCTCACCAGCGCGCCCTGCCAGTCCGTCATGGTCGCATTGAAGGCCGTAAAACTGCCAGCGACGCTGGCATCGATGGCCGTGTCGGCGGCCGCCTTGACAAGCTCCGCCCCGCTCGGCCCCTCGATGGTGTTGATCCAGTTGCCGGACAGACCGGTCTTGGCATCCACCACCAGAATCAACGCGCGCCGCAGCCTGACGGCCTGTCTTGGCGATAGTGGTCCATAGGGCGTCTCCGAAGATAAGCGCGCAATGGTCATGCCGGCGAGGCCGTAATTATCGACGAGACCGCCATCGAGCAGTTTGATGTACGGCATCGAGCCATCGCGATACCGGCTGATCGCTTTTGCAAACGAGTTCAACATCGGCGGCGCATTGGCATTGTCACGTGCGCGCACGATCCATTGCGGCAGCCGGTCGTTGCACTTTGCAGGGAACGTTTGCATCACCACCGGCGCAAAGGCCACCGGAACCGCGGCCGACGCAGCAACAGCGTTTGCGAGGGGATACTCCGACAAATTGGAACACATGGCGCCGAACGCCACCGCGCCGAACACAAACGGCGTCCTGTTGTAGATGTCGGACGCGTTGATCCAGACCTGCGGCCGGCTTGTCAGACCAAGATCACGAAACGTCGCGCCCTCGAACAGATTGGCATCAAGCCAGCGCGGAAAGCCGGTGGAGTCATTGATACCGCCCGCGGCCGCGCGTGAAAGTGTCGCAAGCGTCAGGCTTGTCTGCAGGCCCTCCTCCGCATTGCGCAACAGGAAGCGTTCGCGAAAATCAGCGAGAGCAGCCCGCTTCCGCAAACCGTAATACGCCGCTGTCACAGAACCACCCGAGACGCCGGAGATAAACTCAACGCGGTCGATCATCGGCCCCTGCGCGCCGCGCAGCGGGATCCGCTCCATCTCCTTCAGCACGCCGTAAGAGAATGCCGCCGCACGCGTTCCGCCGCCGGAAAAGGACAGCCCGACGATCGTGTCGTCGAAACTGGCTGTTTCGCCGAAGCCGATATTGCCGTTCTCAGCGAGATTATCGGAGCCTGGAAGATTGACCGGCGCATTCTGAATCGACGCGCAGCCGAGCAAAACGCCCGACACCAACGCAACACTCACAAGAGGCCGCACCCAACGCATCGCTCACCGATCCCGCCATCGTTATCGCGCCAGGCGGTTAATGAAAATATACCTTTGCCAACAGGCATCGACGACAGAAACGGTGAATTCAAGGCGGCCGCCGGTTTGCCGTCCGGCCAAAGCCTTACGCCCACCACTTCTTCGCGGTGAAGTGCCCCGCCGCCTGCTCGATCACCTCGCCGAGCGAAAACAGCGTCTCTTCCTCGAATGGCCGTCCGATCAATTGCAGACCAAGCGGTAGCCCCTGCCCGTCTGCGCCAGCAGGCACAGCAATGCCCGGCAGTCCGGCCATGTTCACCGTCACCGTGAAGATGTCGTTGAGGTACATCTCGATCGGGTCGGCGTTGCCCTTCTCGCCGACACCGAATGCAGCGGACGGCGTTGCCGGGGTCAGAATGGCGTGCACGCCCTTGGCGAACACCTCTTCAAAATCCTTCTTGATCAGCGTCCGGACTTTCTGCGCGCGCAGGTAATAAGCGTCATAATAGCCTGCGGACAGAACATAAGTACCGATCATGATCCGGCGGCGAACTTCCGCGCCAAATCCTTCTGCGCGGGTATTCTCATACATCTCGACGATATTCTTGCCGTTGACGCGCGCGCCATAACGTACACCGTCGTAGCGCGCGAGATTGGATGAGGCTTCCGCCGGCGCGACGACATAGTAAGCCGGCAGCGCATATTTGGTGTGCGGAAGCGAGACTTCGATAAGCTCCGCGCCTGCGGCCTTCAGCCAGTCGGCACCCTGCGCCCACAGCTTGTCGATTTCCCCGGACATGCCGTCGAGACGATACTCTTTCGGAATACCGATCTTCATGCCCTTCACCGACTTGCCAATCGCGGCTTCATAGTCCGGCACCGGACGATCCACCGAGGTCGTATCCTTCGGATCATGTCCGGCCATCGAGCGCATCAGGATCGCAGTATCGCGCACGGTGCGCGCGAACGGCCCCGCCTGATCCAGCGATGAAGCAAACGCCACAATGCCCCAGCGCGAGCAGCGGCCATAGGTCGGCTTGATGCCGACAATGCCAGTGAATGCCGCAGGCTGGCGGATCGAACCGCCGGTGTCTGTACCGGTCGCACCGAGGCAAAGATTGGCCGCAACCGCCGAAGCCGAGCCGCCGGACGAGCCGCCCGGAACAAGGTTGTCGTCCGAGCCTTCACGCCGCCACGGATTGAGCACCGGGCCGAATGCCGAGGTCTCGTTGGACGAGCCCATGGCGAACTCGTCGCAATTGAGCTTGCCGAGCATGACCGCCCCGTCGCGCCAGAGCTGCGACGTGACCGTGGACTCATACGGCGGGATGAAGTTGCCGATGATTTTCGAACATGCCGTCGCGCGCACGCCCGTCGTCGCGAACAGGTCCTTTACGCCGAGAGGAATTCCGGCAAGCGGCCCCGCATCGCCCTTGGCGATGGTCGCATCGGCGGCCTTCGCCTGTGCCCGCGCCTGCTCCGGCGTTTCCAGAACATAGGCATTGAGCACGCGCGCCTTTTCCATCGCGGCCAGATGTGCGTCGGTCAGTTCCAGCGCCGTGAAGGATTTCTGCGCGAGGCCCTCGCGGGCATCGGCCAGCGTCAGTGAAGTCAGATCGGTCATTTCTTATTCTTCAATCGGATCGCAAATAAAGGGAGACTTGTTCTTCTTGGCCTGTGCCGCTTCGGCTTCGAGCATGTCGATCACCGCATCTATCGCCTTGTCGGGATCGACGTTCTTTCCTTGCCGCTCCATCTCGTCGAGATAGGTCATGTAGGCCGCGTAAGCTTTCTCGTCGCTGCACAACAGGCACATGGTTTTTTGCCTCGCGGGTTATTCGACCACTTTCGGCACCAGGAAGAAGTGATCTTCGGTCGCCGGCGCATTGGCGAGAACCTTGTCCGGAATCTCGCCGTCAGTCACAACATCCGCACGCTTCTTCATCTCCATCGGCATCACCGAAGTCATTGGCTCAACGCCCTCAACATTGACTTCGGTCAACTGCTCGACGAAGGCCAGCATCGCGTTCAGTTCGCCCTGAAGATGGGACACTTCCTCATCCTTCACGGCGATGCGCGCGAGATGCGCGATCCGGCGGACGGTGGCGGCGTCGACTGACATATCAAGGAAACTCCGAACGGCTGTATTCAGCCGCCCTCATAGAGCATTCGGCGCTGATCGCCAACGCCAAATAAGTCGCGGAAATGCCGTTGCGACTTGAATTAAATCAACAATTTCAGGTTCATGGGTAAAATATACCCCTTGGAGTCAGCCGGCGAGGTAACGCAACCGCTCCTGTGCTTCCACCGCCAGCGTGCGTGTGAGATCAGCAGCGCCAAACTCACGGCCAAGCGCCACCGACTGCCCGGCCCAAAGATTGGTAAAATCGGCGCGGCCGAGTTTTTCCGCAGCAGTCTTGAGCGGCGCAAAGGCCGTCGCTGCATGGGGAAATACTGGCGCATCGGGAGATACCGGACCGACCTCACGTATCGCACGATTCGCGACACCGCGTGCCGGACGCCCTGTCATGACATTGGTGATCACCGTGGCGTCATCCGATGCCGCCGCAAGCGCTGCTTTTCCCAAGGCGCTCGCTTTGGATTCCGGAGTCCGCAGGTAAGCGGTTCCGATCTGGACGCCAGCGGCGCCCAGCGCAAATGCAGCCGCGATCCCGCGGCCATCCGCGATGCCGCCTGCGGCAATCACAGGCACCCGCACCGCATCCACCACCTGCGGCACCAGCGACATCGTCCCTGGCTGCGATGCGATATTGTCCGTCAAAAACATGCCCCGGTGACCGCCGGCCTCCGCGCCCTGCGCGATGATGACATCGGCTCCGTGCTGCTCAAGCCAAATCGCCTCTTTCACGATGGTCGCGCAGCCGACAACGATCGCACCTGCCGCTTTCACACGTTCCAGCAACGTCTTCTCCGGCAAGCCGAAGTGAAAGCTCACGATCTCGGGCTTGAGCTCTTCGACCAGTCCGCACATCTGCTCGTCGAACGGCGCACGATTGGCGGCGTTCACAGTCATGCCGGGATCAAGGCCCAGTTCCTGAAAATACGGTGCAAGCCGCCTTCGCCAACCGACCTCACGATCGGCATCAGCCTCGACTGCCGTATGACAGAAGAAATTCATGTTGAGTGGCGCACTGACGCGTTGACGGAAGATCTGAACCTGCTCGCGCGCTTTCTCTGCTGAAATCATCGCGCAGGGCAACGATCCAAGTGCCCCGCCCTCCGCTACACCGATCATGACATCGACATCCTGAACGCCGGCCATCGGCGCTTGAACAATCGGAACGTCAATCTTGAAAAGATCGATAAGTCTGCGGTCGGGCCACATGATCTGTCTCATTCGTGCTGGAGTGCTGAACGTATCTTATCTGCAAGTCTATCTCATCGCGCGGCGATGGCATCAACCCGTGTCAACCGAGGCTCGCGCACTGGAGGCAAGCATGAAACTGCTCGCCAACAAAACAACCGCAGCAAGCACACTCGGCCGGACCAGATCGCCATGGAACAAATTTACCGTGAGCGGTCCGATGACTTGTCCGAGCGCAAAAGCGGTGGTGAAAGCCGCAATCAGCCGAGGCCCCTGCGTACCGCCCAGCCTCCGTGCTTCCTGCACCCCAGCCATCGTGATGACCATGAATGTCCCGCCAACGCATAATGCGGAGAACATCAGCACGTAAACATTAGCCGCAAAGACCGGCGCGATGACACCGATCGCAAGTACACCCTGCCCGTAGATCCAGAGCCGGCGCGGCGAGTGTGCTGGAAAAATCCGCACCGCAAGAACTGTCGAGATGGCAGCAGCGGCACCGAACACCGGCCAGACCCAGCCGAAGACCGAAGGATTTGCGATCACTTCACGCGCCAATGTTGGAAGGAACGTCGCGGGGATAATGTAGCCGTAGCCAAACGCTCCGTAGCAGAGAACCGCTATCCAGGCCTGAAGGGACAGCGACGTGTGCGTTTCCTCTCCTGCAGAGGACACGCGTGCGGCATCAGCCGCGAGTTGGCGCCATAAAACCAATGAAAAAACAGCCGCAGTCAGTCCCAGGACTATCCATGTCGCCCGTGATCCCCATGCCGCAACGCCGGCAACGAGGCTGACGAGGCCGGCAAAGCAGATACCGATGCCGACGCCGGAGAAGACACTTCCGGATAGCGCCCCCTTCTGCAAATGCGCAAGAATGGGCATCGCCCACGCCGAGACACCGACCAGCACGAAGGCGCTTGCCGCCCCGGCAAGAAACCGCAGCATGAACCACAGCCAAAAGTTATTTATAACGGCCATCCCAAGTGTCGACACTGCAATCGACACAAGTCCCCACTGAACTGAACGCGCGGGACGTGGCGGCGCCGAGATGCAGATGGCGGCACCGGTCAGGTAGCCCACATAATTCGCGGTCGCGAGCCAGCCTCCGTGCACGAGGGTCAAACCGGCATCCTGCTGCATGAGCGGTAGCAGAGGCGTAAACGCGAAACGGCCAATCCCCATTGCAACCGCCAGACCTATCAGTCCGGTCCAGACGGCGGCGCCAGCTGTGACCGACACGGAAACGGGCGAGGTTGTGGACGACATGGCGGACCTGAGGAGCGACAATCGGAAAAAGATATCCGCGACGAACGGAAAACCACATTTGCTCAGGATAGTACGCTGGTTTACAATTCTCGAATAATGAATAATTGAGAACATGATATTCCTAACTTAGGAACGGCATGATACTGGAGAATTGCAATGAATTTTTCCGACCTGCAAATCTTCAAAACCGTCGTGGACGAAGGCGGCATCGTCAAGGCCGCCCGCAAACTGCACCGCGTTCCGTCCAATATCACGACGCGCATCAAACAGCTTGAGGCCGCCGTTGGCATTCCGCTGTTTCATCGCGACCGGCAGCGTCTGCATCTGTCGCCGAGCGGTGAACTGCTGCTGGGTTATGCCGCGCGCCTGATCGATCTTTCCGAGGAAGCCCGCCATGTGGTCGCGGGCACCACGCCGCAGGGCGCGTTGAAACTCGGCGCCCTGGAAAGCACCACAGCCAGCCGCCTGCCCGGTCTGCTTGCGGAGTTTCATCGGCAATATCCTGACATACGCCTCGAACTCACCACGGGCACCAACGATGCCCTGGTGAATGCGGTGAGCGAGCGGCGTCTGGATGCCGCCTTCATCGCGGAGCGCCCGTCGTCACATGCGCTCGCGCACATGCCGGTGTTTCGCGAAAGACTGGCCGTCATCTCCAGTCTCGACCACAAACCCATCAGGAATTCACGCGATGCCGAAGGCCAGAGCCTGATCGCCTTCCCCGATGGCTGCGCCTATCGCCGATCCCTGCAGCGCTGGTTGAGGCGCGACAGCCTGACCACCTCGCGGGTGCTGGAGCTGAGCTCGTATCACGCTATCGTCGCCTGTGTCGCGGCCGGCGCCGGCATTGCCCTGATGCCGGAAGCCGTGCTCGACTCCATGCCGCAAGTACGCGTCCGGCGAAATCCTATTCCCCGCTCACAAGGCGAGATCGTCACACCGCTGATCTGGCGCAAAGGTGAAGCCTCGCCGCCGGTGCTGGCCTTACGGACATTGGTCGCCGCGACCGGTTCCGGGTCCAGGCGGCGGGCCAAGCAGAATCTCTAGGGGACATTCCTGAAACCCGCCGCGGCCAGCGCTGCATAGTCGCGCGGCAAGCGACCCGAATAACGGCAACCGATCTGTTGGCGTCGCTTTTCCTGCTTTGCAACCTTCGTATCCCGCGTGATAAGCGAAGCAATGCCTGCGTCCATTTTACCGCTGATCGAATCCGCTGCGCTTTGGCCTGCACGAGGCGCCCTGATCGGGCTCGACCTCGGCACCAAGACAATCGGTGTCGCCGTATCCGACCCTGACCGCAAGGTCGCGACCGGGATTGAA
Source organism: Afipia sp. (assembly GCA_017308595.1). Classification (GTDB taxonomy): domain Bacteria; phylum Pseudomonadota; class Alphaproteobacteria; order Rhizobiales; family Xanthobacteraceae; genus Afipia. The sequence goes on along the minus strand of JAFKER010000011.1, from coordinate 104,097 downwards.
ACGATTCAGCGCAAAACCTTTACTGCCGACGCTGCGCGACTCCTGACTCTTTCGGCTGAACGTCAGGTCGTCGGCTTCATTCTCGGGCTTCCAATCAACATGGACGGAAGCGAAGGTCCCCGTGCGCAATCCACCCGCGCTTTCGCCCGCAATTTCGCACGGCAGACCGAGCTCGCTATCGGGCTGTGGGACGAGCGCCTGTCCACCGTTGCAGTCGAGCGTGAATTGATCGAAATGGACATGAGCCGCGCCAAGCGCGCCAAAGTGATCGACGAACACGCCGCGATATTCATTCTGCAAGGCGCGCTGGACCGGCTCGCGATATTGCGCAAGACGTCCGGAGACATCTGACCCATGCTGACGATCATTGCGGCCATCGTGCCGATCTTTCTGCTGATCGTGATGGGTTTCGTTCTGCGCCGTCTTCTTCTGAAAGAAGAATCTCACTGGGTTGGCACCGAACAACTTGTCTACTACGTGCTGTTCCCGGCTCTGCTGTTCAGGACGCTCGCGCGTGCAAAGCTGTCCGAGGTCCCGTTGGTCGGGGTCGGCGGTGCCCTACTGATCGCTGTGTTGGTGATGGCAGCGCTTTGCCTCGCATTGCGGCCTGTCCTGATGCGGCGGCTCAATGTGAGCGGGCCGTCATTCACCTCGATCTTTCAGTGCTCGTGCCGCTGGCAGACATATGTCGCCCTTGCAGTTGCCGGCAACCTGTTTGGCGACATCGGCCTCACCCTCGCCTCTGTGGCGATGGTGGCGATGATTCCCATCCTCAATGTGATGTCGGTATGGGTGCTAGCGCGTTATGCAGCGCCGACGCGGCTGTCCTGGGCGCGAATTCTGATCACCATCGCACAAAACCCATTTATCTGGGCTTGCGTACTCGGACTGATCGCCAACCTGATCGGCCTGAAATTCCCGGCATGGATCGACGAGTTTCTCGATGCACTCGGCAGATCCTCGCTCGCGCTTGGTCTGCTCGTTGTCGGCGCAGGGCTTCAGCTCAGAGGCGTCCTGCGCCCGGGTGCACCCGCACTCCTGACTTGTATTCTCAAGCTCGTCGTTATGCCGGCGATGGCGATCTCGCTCGGTCTTGCATTCGGATTGTCCGGGACCAATCTCGCGGTTGTTGCCTGTTGCTCGTCGGTGCCGACAGCATCCAGCGCCTACGTTCTGGCTCGGCAGATGGGCGGCGACGCACCGCTGGTCGCGGAAATCCTGACGCTGCAGACGGCACTCGCCATCATAACGATGCCAATCGCCATTGCCCTGGTGACCTGACGTCAGGAATTGTTCGCAAGCCAAATAGTCTGGATGGTGGCCGCCAGATTGTTGAGCCCATGCAGAATAACGGTCAACCAAGTCGAGTTGCTGCGATAGCGCAGATACCCGAACAGCAATCCGATCGAGAATACCTGCGCGAGAAAGAACCAGTTATACTGCAGGTGCATCATGGTCCACACCGCAGACGACAGCAGAATAGCCCCGGCAGGGCGTAAAAAGGTTTCGGACCACCCTCGATAGAGAAACCCGCGGGCGAAGAATTCCTCGGTGATCGGCGCGACCACGCAGAACGCGATCACAAGAAGCCATAGTGCGCCGTCCGCCCGCGCCGTCTTGAGGACATCCATCATGAAACCCGGCGATGACTCCCGCCCTGCCACACGGCTGATGACCTCCCACACCACCATCAACGCAACCAAAGCGGCGACGCCGACGGCGAGCATCTTCCATGAGGGCCAGTGCAGCGCGAGATAATCCGCGAACGGTGTCCGTGAGAACCGCGTGGCGATCCACAGCACGATCAGAATGGCGGGCAACCCCATGATGACCGACAGCGAAATAATGCGCCCGTTTGACAACAACGTCGTCATTACGCTGGTATCGATCGGCTCACCGCTACTGACCAGAAACCACAGCACCACGGTGAGTTGCCCGGCGAACATCGCGCCGAACAACGCGAGCCCCCACAGACTGGTGCCGATAAATTTCCAGACCCGCGGCTCACGGTCTCTGCCCGGCGGCGACACGGGAGCAGCGTCGGCGGGGCTTTCGGCAGCGGTCATGATTCTCGTCTCCGGTCCATCGTCATCCTGGAGCCGATTCTGGTGATCAGTCCTTAATGATCCATTCAGCCATTGCTTGCGAAACGGCGCAACATTCGAACTGTTCCGCCCGTGCTGCACGCAATGAAGAACTGTCACGCCGGCAAGGCACGGTCCAGCAAACCGCTAATATCCTGATCGGCAAGATCGACAGCGCCGTAGAGATTGCCATGATCCGCCGCCAGCCGCGTTGCGGCAAAAAGTTCCGCATGTCTCGGCGACACTTCATTAAGTGCAGCCGCAGCCGCGACCAGCGCCAGTTTCTCCACCGCAAGCCGCGCAACTCGCTCGGCGTCAGGCTGACGAAACGATTTTGCGATGAAGCCAACGGCTTCGGCGACACCGGGCAATCCCCTGGTCTGCTCGACAAGACCACGCAGCACGTCGGCCGCAGCGTCAGCTTCGCGCGACAGCGCACGCAACACGTCGAGGCACATGACATTGCCCGAGCCTTCCCAGATCGCGTTGACCGGTGACTCGCGGTAATGCCGCGCCAGAATGCCTTCCTCGACATAACCGTTGCCGCCGAGACATTCCATCGCTTCATAGAGAAAGCCCGGCGCGCTCTTGCAAGTCCAGTACTTCACCACCGGTGTCAGCAACCGCATGTACGCCGCCTCCGCCTTGTCGTGCGGTGCCCGGTCGAACGAGCGGCACAGCCGCATCACCAGCGCAGTCGAGGCTTCGACATGCACAGCCATGTCGGCAAGCACGCTGCGCATCAATGGTTGATCGGCGAGATGTTTCTGGAACACGCTGCGATGGCGTGTGTGATGCAGCGCATGCGCCAGACCCGAGCGCATCAGGCCCGCCGACGCGAGTGAACAATCCTGCCGGGTCAGCGAGACCATCTGAATAATCGTCGGCACACCGCGCCCTTCTTCGCCGAGCCGCAGCGCATAGGCATTGTCAAACACGGCTTCGGACGAAGCGTTGGACCGATTGCCGAGCTTGTCCTTCAAACGCTGGAAATGGATGCCGTTCACGGAAGCATCCGGCGCAAAGCGCGGCATGAAGAAACAGGTCAGCCCACCCTCGGCCTGCGCCAACACAAGGAACGCGTCGCACATTGGTGCCGACATGAACCATTTGTGTCCGGTGATCCTGTAAGCATCGCCATCGCGCACAGCGCGGGTGATGTTGGCACGGACATCGGTGCCCCCCTGCTTCTCGGTCATGCCCATGCCCATGGTCATGCCGCGCTTGGTCCACCATGGCGCAAATGCAGGATCGTAACTGCGGCTTCCGAGCACCGGCATCACCTTCGCGCGCAAAGCCGGATCGACGGATAGCGCACCTACGGCGGCGCGCGTCATGGTGATGGGGCACAGATGCCCCGTCTCGACCTGCGCGGCTATGAAGAACTTCGCACCGCGCACCACTTCGGACGCGCTGCCTGCTGCCTCGCCCTTTTCATTCCATGTCGAATTGTGGAGGCCTGCATGGGCGCTGTGCGCCATCAGTTCATGATAAGCCGGATGGAATTCGACTTCGTCGCGGCGAAAGCCGCGCGCATCGAAAGTCTTCAGCTTCGGCGTGTTTTCGTTGGCGATACGGCCACGCTGCGCCATCGCAGCCGAACCCCAGTGCCTGCCAAAATCGGCAAGTTCCTGCCTTGCACTCTCCCCGCCATTCGCCATTACGGCTTCGACAAGCGCAGGATCAAGCGTGAACAGATCCACATCCTCGAAAGGAGGCGATTGATTGAAAACGTCGGTCGTTGGGGAGAGCAGAGAATGCGTCATAGGGTCGTTCCCGGACATGAGAACAACAGGCTATACCGGAACGCGGCACGTTTCATCCAACTTCCGTCAGGGAGTGTTTTGCTCCTTGCGGGGCTCTTTGGCCTGCGGAAGATCGTCATATCCGCGGCGGCTGGAATAGAACGTCAGCGCCATCAAGCCGAACCCGATGAGAAGCGAGAAGAAAATTCCGAGTCCCATGGCGATATAGCCGTGGATCGACATCTCCACATCGGCATGGGAAACCCAACCCTGCCACGCCCACCAGATTGTCGCGGCCAAAATGGCCAGAAGGACTGCCGTAACTGCTATTCCGCCCCTACCCATAACGAGGCCTTTCTGCATCGCGCTCCCGGGCGCGCCTGCAGTGCTAGATGTATGATCGCACCACCCGAATTCAAGCCTGACGCCTACGCTATCGCTTCGTCACCGGAAAATCGAAAGCGGTATTTCCCTGCCCCGGCAGCGAGAAGTGCCACCACTCGAGCCGGTAGTTGATAAATCCCTGCTTCGCCATCGCACTTACAAGTATTTCGCGCCACTTGCGCTGCTGAGGTGTGATCGCCTTCGACCCGGTATGTGCATTCTCATCCGAGCAGTCGTAGCCGGTGCCCATGTCTACGCTGTTATCCGGCGCACGACGCTGTTGCGGGCCGGTGCAATCGGCATAGGCAGCATGCGGATCGAAGGACGCAACTTGCGGCACGGGCAACCGCACGAGCGTCAGGTCGACCGCCTTGCCGGTCGAATGGCCGGAATGTCGCGCAATGTAGCCAAGCCGGAACAAATCTTCCTTGCGCATCTTCGGATTGTAGCGCCGCTGCGCCACGGTCTCACGCTGGTCCCGCGCCCACGCATACATATCGTCCACGGCCCGTTGCGGCCGGTAGCAATCGTACATCTTCAGCGACAGACCGCGCGGCCTCAGATCATCCTGCACGCGCTTGAGCGCAGCACCGACGCGGCGGGTAACGATGCATTCCCCGGCCTCATACCCGTTCAACACGCGTCCGACAAAATTGTTCGGCGTGGCGTAGCGCATATCCTGAATTATGGTCGGATCGATGCCACTCAGATGCACAAAATCCGCGGGCAACGGCTGGGCAAGCGCCGCCGACATCCCCAGAAGTATCGCCGGAATTGCGATGATCCGTTTCATCGTTCGGTCCTGTACGTCCGGTCTGGAACAATCCCGCCATCACGGCCAAATTACGGTAGATGCACGCTTCCGCATCCCTCTGCCTGCCCGTTTACCCTGCCCGGGACATGAGCGGGGGAAAACTCCACAAGGGCCGAATCCGCCTTGCTCCGCCGGGCAAGTCTGCCTATAGCTCTTGCTTTAATGACAACTGCATCGAAATCGAGTTTTGTCCTCGGGCACCGGCATTTGCTGGGAATCGAGGGCCTTTCCGTCGCCGATATCAGCGGCCTTCTGGACCTTTCCGAAGAGTTCGTCGAACTGAACCGGCAGGTGGACAAGAAGCGCAGCAACCTGCGCGGCCGCACGCAGGTCAACCTGTTTTTCGAGGCCTCCACCCGCACGCAGTCCTCGTTCGAAATCGCCGGCAAACGGCTCGGCGCCGACGTGATGAATATGTCGGTCGCGTCGTCCTCGATCCGCAAGGGCGAAACGTTGATGGACACGGCTGTGACCCTCAACGCCATGCACCCGGATATTCTGGTGGTGCGCCATCACGCCTCCGGCGCAGTGGAACTGCTCGCCCAGAAGGTCGACGGCTCGGTCATCAATGCCGGCGACGGTGCGCACGAACATCCGACGCAGGCTCTGCTCGATGCGCTGACCATTCGCCGCAACAAGGGCCATATCGAAGGCCTGCTGGTGGCGATTTGCGGCGACGTTCTGCATTCGCGGGTTGCACGCTCCAATATCATTCTTCTGAACGCGATGGGCGCGCGCGTGCGCGTGGTGGCGCCCTCCACGCTGCTGCCGCCCGGCATTGAGCGCATGGGTGTCGAGGTGACGCGCGACATGCGCGAGGGTCTCGAAGGCGCGGATATTGTGATGATGCTACGCCTGCAACGCGAGCGCATGAACGGCTCGTTCGTGCCCTCAAGCTCGGAATACTTCCACTACTATGGCCTCGATCAGAAGAAACTCGGCTATGCCAAGCCGGATGCGCTGGTGATGCATCCCGGTCCGATGAATCGCGGTGTCGAGATCGATTCCATCGTGGCGGACGGCGCGCAATCGCTGATCCGTGAGCAGGTCGAAATGGGTGTGGCGGTTCGCATGGCGGTGCTCGAAGCACTCGCCCGCAACCTGCCTAACGCGTGAACCATATGCGTACAGATCGCCGCCCCATCCTGCTCGCCAACGCCCGGCTGATCGATCCGTCGCGGGATATTGATGGCCCCGGCGATGTGCTGATTGCCGACGGCATGATCCGCGACGCCCGCCGGGGCATCGGAGCTGCGGGCGTGCCTGAAGGCACAGACATTATTAATTGCGCCGGCAAGGTCGTCGCGCCGGGCCTCGTGGACATGCGCGCCTTTGTGGGCGAACCCGGCGCGGGCCATCGCGAGACTTTTGCCTCTGCCAGTCTCGCCGCAGCTGCCGGTGGCATCACCACCATCGTCTGCCAGCCAGATACCAAACCCGTCATCGACAATTCGGCGACCGTGGACTTTGTCCTGCGCCGCGCGCGCGACACCGCGATCGTCAATATTCACCCCATGGCCGCGCTGACCAAGGGGATGAAAGGCGATGAAATGACCGAAATCGGCCTCCTCAAGGCCGCAGGCGCTGTCGCCTTCACGGACGGCGACAAGAGCGTGATGAATGCGCTGGTGATGCGCCGTGCCCTCACCTATGCCCGCGATTTCGATGCACTGATCGTCCATCACACAGAAGACCCTCACCTCGTCGGCGAAGGCGTCATGAATGAAGGCGAGTTCGCCTCGCGCATCGGCCTGATGGGAATTCCCAATGCGTCTGAAGCCGTGGTGCTTGAGCGCGACATGCGCCTCGTGGCGCTCACCGGCGGCCGTTATCACGCGGCGTCCCTCACCTGCATCGACTCACTCGATATTCTCAAACGCGCCAAGGACGCCGGCTTCAATGTCAGCGCCTCGGCCTCGATCAACCACGTCACGCTGAACGAAAACGACATCGGTCCTTACCGCACCTTCCTCAAGGTCTCTCCGCCGCTACGCACCGAACGCGATCGCGCCGCGCTGGTTGCGGGCCTCTCCTCCGGCCTGATCGACGTCATCATGTCGGATCACAATCCCCAGGACGTCGAGGTGAAACGCCTGCCGTTCGCGGAAGCGGCGCCCGGGGCCATCGGCCTTGAAACCATGCTGTCGGCGGGCCTGCGTCTCGTTCACTCCGGCGAGGTTGATCTCAAGATACTGATCCGCGCCATGTCCACCCGTCCCGCCGAACTGCTAGGCCTGCCCGGCGGCTCGTTGCGCCCGGGTTCTCCCGCCGATGTGATCGTAATCGATCTCGATACGCCGTGGGTTCTCGATCCGGCCGATCTGAAATCGCAATGCAAGAACACGCCATTCGACGAAGCGCGGTTCAGCGGTCGCGTCGCCCGCACCATTGTCAACGGGCGCACCGTGTATGAGCATGTGTGATCGGCGTCTTAAAGACGCGTCACAGCAATATAGGTAGGCACCATGAGCGGTTTTCTAACGGCCTTCGCGCTGAGTTTCGTGCTGGCCTTCCTGTTCGGCTATCTGTGCGGCTCGATTCCGTTCGGATTGATCCTGACCAAGCTCGCGGGCACGCAAGATCTGCGCTCCATCGGCTCGGGCAATATCGGCGCAACCAATGTGCTGCGCACCGGCAACAAGGGCCTCGCCGCTGCGACGCTGCTCGGCGATATGCTGAAGGGCACCATCGCGGTGATCGTCGCCGGATATTTCGGCGGACCGAACGCGGCGATCGCCGCTGGTGTGGGTGCCTTCGTCGGGCACCTCTTCCCTGTGTGGCTGAAATTCAAGGGCGGCAAGGGTGTCGCCACCTATATCGGCGTGCTGCTCGGATTGTTCTGGCCTGCGGCGCTCGCATTCTGCGCCATCTGGATCGCCGTCGCTCTGATCTTCCGCTACTCCTCCCTCGCGGCCCTTGTCGCGAGCCTGGTGGTGCCGGTGATGCTATTCTGGTCGCAGCACACGGCGCTCGCCGCCGTTTTCGCGCTCATGACCGCCGCACTCTGGATTATGCACCGCGCCAACATTCAGCGGCTGATGAATGGCACCGAAGGCAAGATCGGCAGCAAGGGTTAACCTGCCCCTGTCTTCCGCGTTCTCAAAGTTCCATCGCGCCCGAAGTAAGGTTGAGCGGTTAGGTTAAATCCGGGAACGCGTTGATCTCTTGCGAGCGCCCGTTCAATGAAACGGGATGAGCAACGACTATGAAATCGATGACGACGGCAACCGCGTTCTGATCGGTCTCTCTGTTGCCGAGACTCGCGAATTCCTGACTCTGGAAGAGGCGATCCAGGGCCTGCTTGCGCCCATCTCATCAAAGGAATGGAAAACAGCCAACGAAGTACGCTGGCTCGCGCTTTATCAAAAGCACGAAGCACGAAAACTGCTGTTTCTCACCGCCAAAGGGACTGCCCACTGACGGCAAGCCATTGTCCTTGGGCTTGTCTTGCGTAACACTTCCCATCCACGGGGGCACGCGTGGACACGACGACTCCAGCCACGACCAGATTAACCGACGCGCAGCGCATCGACTGGATGCGGCTGATCCGTTCCGACAACGTCGGACCGCGCACATTCCGCTCTCTCGTCAATCATTTCGGCAGCGCACACGCCGCGCTTGAGCGTCTGCCCCATCTGGCGCAACGCGGTGGCGCGTCGAAAGCCGGCCGCATCTGCACGCAGGCGGACGCCGAACGCGAGATCGACAGCAGCCGTCGCATGGGCGTCGCCCTGCTCGCCCCCGGCGAATACGGCTATCCGCCCCGCCTCGCCCTGATCGACGACGCGCCCCCGCTGCTGGGCGTGCGGGGCGTCCTCAATGTCCAGACTCAGCCGATGATCGGCATCGTCGGCTCGCGTAATGCATCCGGCGCAGGATTGAAGTTCGCGCAGACCATCGCGCGGGATCTCGGCAGCGCGGGATTTGCCATCGCATCAGGTCTCGCACGCGGCATCGATCAGGCGGCGCATCGCGTGACGCTCGATACCGGCACAGTCGCTGTGCTGGCGGGCGGACACGACAAAATCTATCCGGCCGAACATGAAGATCTGCTGCTCGAGATCATCCAACAGGGCAGCGGCGCAATCTCCGAAATGCCCCTCGGCCATGGCCCGCGCGCGCGCGACTTTCCGCGGCGCAATCGCCTGATCTCCGGCGTTGCGCTCGGCGTCATCGTTGTCGAGGCGGCGCATCGCTCCGGGTCGTTGATCACCGCGCGCTTTGCCAACGAGCAGGGCCGCGAGGTGTTTGCCGTGCCAGGCTCGCCGCTCGATCCACGCGCCGCAGGGACCAACGATCTCATCAAGCAGGGTGCGACACTGGTGACGGAAGCCGCCGACGTCATCAACGCGGTTCAGCCGATCATGGGGCGTCCGGTCGAACTACCGATTGCAGAGGCCGGCGATCCGCCGCTGGATAACGAACCGCATGCCGACGAACGCGAGCGCGTCATCACTCTGCTTGGCCCCTCTCCCATCGGGATCGACGACCTGATCCGCATGACGGACGTTTCCGCCGCCGTGGTCCGCACTGTCCTGCTTGAACTTGAACTTGCAGGACGGCTGGAGCGCCACGGCGGCGGAATGATCTGTCTTCTTTAGTTATCCGCGATAGATCGGCGCGCCGGCAGGCGACGCAGTCGAGCCACCGTCAATGAAGATTTCCTGGCCTTGCACATGCGCCGCATCGTCGGAGGCAAGGAACAGAACGGTCTTGGCGATGTGATCCACCTCGCCCATCCGCCCGAGCGGCGTGCTGGCGGAGATACGTTTTTCGAGCATCTTCTCTGCTTCAGGCGTTGCAATGCCAGGCCCCCAGATCGGGGTGCGGGTGCCGCCGGGCGAAACCACGTTCACGCGGATGCCACGCGGCGACAATTCGGACGCCATGACACGCGCCATGGCGCGTACGCCCGCCTTGGTCGCTGCATAGGCCGAGTAGCCTGGATTGCCGAGTACCGAGATGACGGAGCCGTTGAGAATGATCGATCCGTTGTCGTTCAGGTGTGCGACTGCAGCCTGCACGGTGAAGAAGACAGCGGTGAGGTTTGTCTTGATGACGTTCTCGAAGGCCGCGAGTGTCGTCCCACCCACCGGCGTGTTGCCCGCAATGCCCGCATTGGCAAACACGATGTCGAGCTTGCCGAATTTCTTCACCGCCTGCGCGATCGCACCTTCGAGCTGCGCAACATCGGTTGCATCGGCGTTGACGCCAAAACCGTTCGGTCCGAGTTCGGCGACTGCCGCGTCGAGCTTGGCCTGATCGCGCCCCGTGATCGTCACACGCGCCCCTTCGGCCACGAACAACTTCGCGGTAGCGAGACCGATGCCGCTGTTACCGCCGGTGATGAATGCCGTTTTGCCCTTAAGCCTCATGGAACGCTCCTGTCTGGTTGCAAACTCAATCTGGTTTCATAATAAAACTACACTTGCTAGGTAGCCCCGTGAGTTTTATTATGCAACCAGAATTTCTGAGCCGGAGTGACAGACCGTGAAACGTAAGAGTCTTCAGGGGGATTTGTGTCCTATCGCCCGGACACTGGACGTTATCGGCGACTGGTGGTCGTTGCTGATCATCCGCGACGCACTTATGGGCGCGCGGCGCTTCAGCCAGTTTCAGAAAAACTTAGGCGTGGCTAAAAACATCCTAACCACCCGCCTGCGGACCCTAGTGGCGCAAGGCATTCTGGAATTGAAGCCAGCCTCTGATGGCAGCGCCTATCAGGACTATGTGCCGACAGACAAAGCGCGAGGGCTTTTTCCGGTACTCGTCGCCCTGCGGCAGTGGGGTGAACAATATGCCTTCGCACCGGGAGACAAATTCAGTGCTCTGGTGGATCGCAAAGATGAACTGCCACTCAGCAAAATACAGATCCGCGCTCATGACGGACGCTTGCTGGAGCAAACGGAAACCAAGGTCCTGGTTCCCGTTTCCGCCTAGCAATTCAGCCTAGAATCGTCCCAGGCGAGCCTGACGCTGGACAAACTCGTCTGCTTCGAGCTTCGCCATCTCGAGCAAATGCGCCAGCATATCGAGGCGATGACGGCGTGACAGTTGAGCCAGTTCCGCGACGGCCTCGGAGATCATACTTGCAGCTTCGGCTGGACCACCGCCTCCCTCAATCGGGTCAGACGGCAGCATGTCGTTGCGGCTGTCGCGAACGGCCATCCGCACACCTCTTCAGATCAGAAAATCTCTCATTAGGAGTATTTATCTATAATACACGCATAAGATGCACAACCATAAGCACCCATAAATTGCTACTTTTACGAGAAATTTGACCACAAAACGATCTTCGTTACGAAACCGCAATTTGACAGCGGACCCCCTTTTACCCATGTATCGGCCAAGCCAGCCTGATGGAATCTTGCGATTCCGGCCCGCGTGCCCCCGTTAAGTTATTGGAATCAAATGAATCTCGTCATTGTCGAGTCGCCCGCCAAGGCCAAGACGATCAACAAGTATTTGGGCTCCTCCTATGAGGTTTTGGCCTCGTACGGCCATGTCCGTGACCTCCCGGCCAAGAATGGATCGGTGGATCCGGACGCTGATTTCCAGATGATCTGGGAAACCGACCCCAAGGCAGCTGGCCGTCTCAACGACATCGCCAAGGCGCTGAAGGGTGCCGACAAGCTGATCCTTGCAACCGACCCTGATCGCGAAGGCGAGGCCATCTCCTGGCATGTCCTGGAGGTCATGAAGCAGAAGCGCGCGCTCAAAGATCAGAAGATCGAGCGCGTTGTCTTCAATGCCATCACCAAGCAGGCCATTACCGAGGCAATGCAGCACCCTCGCCAGATCGATGGCGCACTGGTCGATGCCTATATGGCGCGCCGCGCGCTGGACTATCTGGTCGGTTTCACCCTCTCCCCCGTTCTGTGGCGCAAACTGCCTGGCGCCCGCTCCGCCGGCCGCGTCCAATCGGTTGCGCTGCGGCTGGTTTGCGATCGCGAGCTTGAAATCGAGAAGTTTGTCCCGCGCGAATACTGGTCGCTGCTGGCAACACTCGCGACACCGCGCGGCGACAGTTTCGAGGCCCGCCTCGTCGGCGCCGACGGTAAGAAGATCCAGCGTCTTGATATCGGCAGTGGAGTTGAAGCCGAGGATTTCAAGAAAGCGCTTGAAGCCGCGAACTTCACCGTCACCGCGGTCGAAGCCAAGCCGGCGCGGCGCAATCCGCAATCGCCGTTCACCACTTCGACACTGCAGCAGGAAGCCAGCCGCAAGCTGGGCTTTGCGCCCGCGCACACCATGCGCATCGCGCAGCGTCTTTATGAAGGTATCGATATCGGCGGCGAGACCACCGGTCTCATTACTTATATGCGTACCGATGGTGTCTCGATCGCTCCCGAGGCGGTCACGCAGGTCCGCAAAGTGATCGGCGAGGATTACGGAAAGAATTATGTTCCGGATTCCCCGCGCCAGTACACGTCCAAAGCCAAGAACGCGCAGGAAGCGCACGAAGCCATCCGCCCGACTGATCTGTCGCGCCGCCCGGCTTCATTGAAGAGCCGATTGGATAACGATCAGGCAAGGCTCTATGAGCTGATCTGGATGCGCACCGTCGCCAGCCAGATGGAATCGGCGGAACTCGAACGCACCACTGTCGACATTACTGCCAAGGCTGGCCCGCGCACGCTCGAACTGCGCGCCACCGGCCAGGTCGTAAAGTTTGACGGCTTTCTCGCGGTCTATCAGGAAGGCCGCGACGATGACCCAGAGGATGAAGACAGCAAGCGCCTCCCGGTGATCAACCAGGGCGAAACGGTCAAGCGTGAAAAGCTCGACGTCACGCAGCATTTCACCGAGCCGCCACCGCGCTTCTCCGAAGCGTCGCTGGTCAAGCGCATGGAAGAACTCGGCATCGGCCGGCCCTCCACCTACGCATCGATCATTCAGGTGCTGAAGGATCGCGGCTATGTGAAGCTCGAGAAGAAGCGCCTGCATGGCGAGGACAAGGGTCGCGTTGTCGTGGCCTTCCTCGAAAATTATTTCGCGCGCTATGTGGAATTCGATTTCACCGCAGGCCTCGAAGAAAAGCTCGACCTGATTTCGAACAACGAAATCTCTTGGAAGCAGGTGCTGACGGATTTCTGGAAGGATTTCATCGGCGCGGTCAACGACATCAAGGACGTCCGCGTCACCGAGGTGCTCGACGTGCTCGACGCGATGCTCGGCGAACACATCTACGAACCTCGCGCCGACGGCGGCGATCCACGCCAGTGCCCGAGCTGCGGCAACGGCAAGCTCAATCTGAAGGCCGGGAAGTTCGGGGCCTTCGTCGGCTGCTCGAATTATCCCGAATGCCGCTACACCCGGCCCCTCGCCGCTTCCAGCGGTGCGAGCGACCGGCCGCTTGGCAAGGATCCCGTGTCGGGACTCGAAGTTGCGGTGAAAGCCGGACGGTTTGGTCCCTACATCCAGCTCGGCGAGCCCAAGGACTACGGCGAGGACGAAAAACCGAAGCGCGCGGGCATTCCGAAGAACATGTCGCCCGCCGATGTCGAACTCGAACTCGCGCTGAAGCTGCTGTCGCTACCGCGCGATATCGGACCGCATCCGGAGGACGGCGAAGTCATCACCGCCGGCATCGGCCGGTTCGGCCCGTTCGTGCGCCACGGCAAGACCTATGCAAGTCTTGAAGCCGGCGACGATGTCTACCACGTCGGTCTCAACCGCGCGGTCACGCTCATCGCCGAGAAGATCGCCAAGGGTCCGAGCCGCCGTTTCGGCGCCGATCCCGGCAAGGAGGTTGGCGACTACCCGGCGCGCGGCGGCAAGATCATGCTCAAGAAGGGCAAATACGGCGCGTATGTCACTATCGATGGCATCAATGCGACCGTTCCCGACAGCATTGAGCCGGAAAAGCTGACGATCGCGGAAGCCATTGCTTTGATCGAAGAACGCGCAACCAAGACCGGCGGCAAAGCCAAGCGCGGCGCGACCAAGAAGGCGACGAAGAAAGCTCCGAAATCGGCAGCTAAGGCCGGCGACGACGCAGCATCCGAAAAGCCCGCGAAGAAACCTGCTTCAAAAAAGAAAGCCGTGGCGAAAAAGGCTGCTTCCAAGAAGGGGGTGGCTGAGCCTGTCTCATTGAAGGAAGCTGCAGCAGCCAAGGCCAAAGCATCGAAAGTCGCCGCCGCCAAGGTCACCAAGGTCGCGGAAAAGAAGAGCGCCGGTAAAGCACGCGGATAATGAAAAAGAAAAGCGACGCGACGACTGCCTTTCCCGACCGAGAGAGCATTATCGCGTTCGTCAAGGCGCATCCCGGCGAGGCCGGCACGCGTGAACTGGCGCGGCATTTCGGATTGAAGAATGAATCCCGTGCAGCGTTGCGGCGTATCTTGCGCGAGCTTGCCGACGAAGGCGCGATTGCCAAACAAGGCAAGAAGGTGCGCGAGATCAAATCGCTTCCGCCCACCATCGTCGCGGACGTCACGGGCCGCGACAGCGACGGCGAACTGCTCGCCGCGCCTGCCGAATGGCTCGAGGAAGTCGACGGCCCTGCCCCGATCATCCGCATCCATGTGCCGCGCCGCGCAGCGCCCGGCACCGTTCCCGGTGTTGGCGATCGCGCCTTGCTGCGCGTTGAAAAGCCCGACAGCAAACACGACAAGGCCTATCGCGGCCGTGTGGTCAAACTGCTCGACAAGACCGCCCACCGCGTTCTCGGAATTTTCCGCCTGATGCCAAATGGCGACGGCCGCATGATCCCCGTCGACAAGAAGCAAGCCGGCCGCGAACTCGCCATTGCGTCCGCTCACTTCGGCGGCGCGCAGGACGGCGACCTGATCAGCGTCGAACTGATCCGCTCGCGCGGCTACGGCCTGCCCTCGGGCAAGGTGAAGGAACGCCTCGGCTCGCTCAAGACCGAGAAGGCCGTGAGCCTGATCGCAATTCACGCACACGAGATTCCGCAGGAGTTTCCTGCCGACGCCATCGCAGAGTCGGAAGAAGCCAAGCCCGCAACACTTGCGGGACGCGAGGACTGGCGCTCGGTGCCGCTTGTCACCATCGATCCGCCGGATGCGAAGGATCATGACGACGCGGTTCATGCCGAGTTGGACGACGATCCGAACAACAAGGGCGGCTATATCGTCAACGTCGCCATTGCCGACGTCGCGTTCTATGTGCGCCCGAATGCGCCGCTTGACCGCGAGGCGCTCCGGCGCGGAAACTCGGTCTACTTCCCCGACCGTGTTGTCCCGATGCTGCCCGAGCGCATCTCGAACGACCTGTGTTCACTTAAGCCAGGCGAGCCGCGCGGCGCCCTCGCAGTGCGCATGGTGATCGACAAGGACGGCCGCAAGCGCTCGCATACATTCCACCGCATATTGATGCGCTCGGCTGCAAAACTCAGCTACGCGCAGGCGCAGGCCGCCATCGACGGCCGTCCCGACGATACCACCGGTCCCCTGCTCGATCCGATCCTCAAGCCGCTGTGGACAGCCTACGCGCTGGTGAAACGCGCGCGCGATGAACGCGACCCGCTCGATCTCGATCTGCCCGAGCGCAAGATTTTGCTGAAACCCGACGGCACGGTCGATCGCGTAACAACACCCGAGCGCCTCGACGCGCACCGGCTGATCGAGGAATTCATGATCCTCGCCAATGTCGCCGCCGCCGAAACGCTTGAGAAAAAGGCGCTGCCGCTGATCTATCGCGTCCATGACGAACCGACCGTCGAGAAGGTTCATAACCTGCGCGAATTTCTCAAGACGCTGGAAATGCCGTTCTCCGCGACCGGCGCGCTGCGTCCCACTGTCTTCAACCGCATTCTTGCGCAAGTGAAAGGGCGCGACGCGGAACCGCTGGTGAACGAAGTCGTGCTGCGCTCACAGGCGCAGGCGGAATACTCCGCCGAGAACTACGGCCACTTCGGACTGAATCTGCGGCGCTACGCTCATTTCACTTCCCCTATCCGCCGATACGCGGATCTTATCGTTCATCGAGCACTGATCCGTGGCCTCGGTCTCGGCGAAGGCGCATTGCCCGAGAACGAGACGTTTGAAACACTGAACGAAGTGGCTGCGGCAATTTCGCTCACCGAACGCCGGGCAATGAAAGCCGAACGCGAAACCGCCGACCGGCTGATCGCGCATTTCCTCGCCGACCGCGTGGGCGCGACGTTCGAGGGCCGAATCTCGGGCGTAACCCGCGCCGGATTGTTCGTGAAACTGACCGAGACCGGCGCGGATGGCCTGATCCCCGTGCGCACTTTGGGCAGCGAGTATTATAACTATGATGAAAATCGCCACGCCCTGATCGGGTCGCGCAGCGGTGCCATGCATCGATTGGGTGACGAGGTGCAGGTTCGTCTGGTAGAAGCTGCTCCCGTGGCTGGTGCGCTGCGGTTCGAATTGCTGTCCGAAGGACGGACTGCTCCGCGCGGTGGCCGCATCCGCGATAACCGCGCAGGCAAGCCGCATCCAGGCGGCAAGACCCGGCCGGGCCGCGATAAGAGCAGGAAGAAAAAGCCGCGCAAGCCTTCCGGCAGCAAGGCGCGCAAATCGAAGAAGAAGGGCTGACGTCCTTCAAAGGAGAAATCATGGATAGCCGCACGACGCCCGCAGCAACATGGACCCCGGCAACGCAGGCTCTGCCGAAGCGCGATGTCTGGCAGGCAATGGCGCGCGGCTTGCGCTGCCGCTGCCCGAACTGCGGCGAAGGCAAAATCTTCCGCGCCTTCCTGAAGGTCACGGACAAATGCTCGGTGTGCGGCGAAAACCTGAGCCACCACCGCGCTGACGACCTTCCTGCCTACCTCGTCATCGTAATCGTCGGCCACATCATCGTGCCGATCGCGCTGTGGATCGAAACCAATTACGCGCCATCGATGCTGGTGCAACTGGCGTTCTATCTGCCGATCACCTTCGCCTCGTCTCTCGTCCTGTTGCAGCCGGTCAAGGGCGCCGTGGTCGGGTTGCAATGGGCGTTCCGCATGCATGGCTTCGATGAGAGCCGCCCCGCGGATGTTGAAGAAGGCACGATTGCGAAGCTGAACGTGGTCAAATGAGCGAGCCCGAGAAAGAAGAAAAAGAAGACGACAGTCATCCATACCGCCGCCCGAAAGACGCCGCGACGCTGATCCTTGTCGATCGCAGCGGAAGCGTTCCCAAGGTGCTGGTCGGCAAACGGCATGACAATGTTGTCTTCATGCCGGGAAAATTCGTGTTTCCCGGCGGGCGCGTCGACGCAACGGACAATCGCATTCCCGTCGCGGCAGAGATTCCGAAGGCGCTGGAGAAAAAGCTGATCAGCGGCAGCCCGAAGATTGCCCCTGCCCGCGCCCGCGCGCTGGCCGTCGCGGCCATTCGCGAGGCCTGCGAAGAAACCGGACTTTGCCTTGGGCGCAAGCCCACGCGCATGAATGGCGTGGCGTCGAAGCTGACCGGCGAATGGAAGCCTTTCGCGGATGCGGGTTTGTTACCTGATCCGTCCGGCCTGTTCCTGATCGCCCGCGCCATCACACCACCCGGCCGCGTCCGACGCTTCGACACGCGATTCTTCACTGCGGACGCATCTGCCATCGCCCACCGTATTGAAGGCGTCGTCCATGCGGATGCCGAGCTCGTTGAGCTTGCTTGGGTTGAGCTCGGTTCACTGTCTCTCGCGGACCTGCATCAGATGACCAAGATGGTGCTGCGCGAACTCGACAAGCGCCTCTCTCTGGGACCGCTGTCACACGTCGCCGAAGTACCCTTTTTCCACTTCTATAGCGGCAAAATGCAGCGGGACGTGATCTGAGGCTGACCGCGGAGTTGTCATGACGATCGACATTGCGCCTGAACTGTCGGTCTCGGAATGGCTCAACACCGATACGCCTCTGACGCTCGCGGGCCTGCGCGGGCGGCCGGTTCTGCTTCACGCCTTTCAGATGCTGTGCCCGGGCTGCGTGTCCCACGGCACGCCGCAGACCCAGCGTGCACACGATATGTTCCGGAATTCGGACTTGCAGGTGATCGGCCTGCACACCGTTTTCGAACATCATGCCGCGATGACGCCGGTATCGCTTAAGGCATTTGTGCACGAAAACCGTCTCACCTTCCCGATCGGCGTGGACACCGCGGGTGAAGACACGCCGGTCCCCGTCACCATGGCAACTTACGGCATGCAAGGAACACCGACCCTGATCCTGATCCGCCGCAACGGCACCGTGTATCATCACGGTTTCGGGCAACAGGACGATATGGCGGTCGGTGCGATGATCGCGGCTGTCCTCAGCGAGACGTGATCCACAGGGTTGTGGTTTCTTGCGCCCGCGCGGGCTGATATGCTGACCTTCGAAGGCGGCGAAACGTCCGCCGGGACAGGCGAACCACAATTGTATGCGTACCGGCGCCGCCATATCGGTTGCCGCACATGTTGCGGCCCTGACAGCCTGGCTTCTGCTCGCGGGCGTGCGCCCGTTCGAGCCAACGACGGCCGAAGCCATCACCATCGACATCGTCACGCCGGAGGAGGCACCGCCGCTTCCCAAGGAGCCTGACTACTCCTTCCCGACGCTGGACGAAAAGGCTCAAGAGAACTCCCAGGAAAAATCTCAGGAACAGGCCGCGCAGCAGCAGGACAGCGCGCAGCAACAGCCCGCAGAGCCTCCCGCCCCTGCTGCAAAACCGAAACAGGACACAAAACAGGCCGCTCTCCAGCAGCAACAACCGGCTGAACAGCCCAAGCCTGCTCCGCCGCAACAGCAGCCGCAAGCGCAACCTCAGCAGCAGGCTCAGCCCCAGATGCCACCCCCGGCACAGCCGCAGCAGGATGTGCCGACTGCGGCCCCCGATATCACGTCCCAATTCGGCATGATGTTCACCCTTCCCGATGCAGGCGCAGCAGGAAACTTCGACGCCAAGGCAACGGCAAAGGCAAATATCTCGCGCGAAGATGCAGTGGCTCTTCGTGCGCATCTGAAAACATGTTCGACCTTGCCGCGCTCAGTCTCGCCAACGGATAATGTTTCAGTTGTTTTGCGCGTGGCGTTCCGCCGGGATGGCACACTCGCAGCCGAACCAATTCTGATCGAGGCCAGCGCTTCTGAAAAAGGTCCCGCCCTGATGAGAAGCGCGATGGATGCCCTCGCGAAGTGCCAACCTTACGCGATGCTGCCCGCCGATCGTTATGACCAGTGGCGCATGCTTGACCTTAGCTTCGCGCCGAAGGATTTCAGAGGCGGATAGAGCTGGCGGACCGAGAACAAATGCCCCGCCAAATCGGGTGGCCAACTCGCCCAAAACGTCGGCGGCTATGGCGGCCTCTCGTTCATCGGGACCTCGACCACGATCTCCGACCAGATGGAAGAATAGCTGGTGACCGAGGTCTCTGACGGTTTCGGCATCGTGTTTCCGTTCCTGCCACAGGGGCTGGACGATTTCGTGGACAAGATCGTGCCGGAACCGCACCAACGGGGCCTCTTCCGGAAGAAGTACGAAGGCCGCACGCTGGGGGAAAATCTCGGCCTGCAAAGGGCCAGAAACCGGTTTTTCGAGCCCGTGGACGCCGTGAGCGCCGCTGAACAGCCTTTCAGCGCCTATTTACCGCTGCCGGGCATTTCGGGCGCGAAAACCACCCGGAACAGGGGCCGGTTTTCGAATAATCCGGCCTGAAACCTTGACTTTGGGGCGTTCGGAGCTAGGTTGCGGCCCAAACGCGGCCCGGCCTGTCTGGACTGCTACCGATTCCTGACATCCGAGGTTCTGAACATGGCCAAAGCGGTCACCATCAAGGTCAAACTCGTTTCGAGCGCCGACACCGGCTTCTACTACGTCGCCAAGAAGAACTCGCGCACGATGACCGACAAGCTCGTGAAGAAGAAGTACGATCCGGTCGCGAAGAAGCACGTCGAGTTTCGCGAAGCCAAGATCAAGTAATTCCTTCAATAGTCATTGAACGAAAACGGGGCCTTTCGGCCCCGTTTTGCGTTTGGATATCGCGTGATCGACCAAACAAACCGCGTTGTAGGCTGAGTGATGTGCAAGCGAATGGCCGCGCGATTGACGGAACCGGTTTCCGCGAGGGCGACAAAGGCTTCGATGTCGGAAATATTCATGATACGTCAGCATAATCCAAAACGAATTATGCGAGAAGTATCATCGTCCCCGACAATAGCGCCCCTTCGGGATCAGTGGGACAACAGGGTCCAGCACGGAGGATTCGCCAGAATCGAGCGTGTGGCCCCGCCGAGAATGAACTCCCGCAAACGGGAGTGGCCATAAGCGCCCATCACCAGAAGATCGATCTCGCGGGATGCGACGTAGGATTCCATGAAGCTGCCGATCGAATGCTGATCGGTTTTTTTGACGTCTTCGTGGATCGCCTCGATTCCAAAACCTGCGAGATATTCCACGAATTGCTGGCTCTGCGCCGACGAGAGCGGTTTGTCGTCCGTCGCTGTGAATGCCCTCACTGTCCTTGCGCGCCGGAGGAATGGCAAGGCATCCGCGACAGCGCGTGCTGCCTGCCGGCTGCCATCCCACGCGACGGCAGCGGTGTGGATCGCCGTCGCCAGCGGCCGCACCGGCTCCTCCGGAAAAATCAGAACGGGACGGCCGGACTCAAAGATGAGCTTTTCAGCAAGATCGAACTGGTCTTCGGTATCCTTCCGAAGCGGCTGGACGGTGACATGATGGAGCCGCGCCGCCTCGATCAGATTCCGCGTCATGTCATAGGGCGTCCGGCGCTCGACATGGCAGCGGTGCATCACATTGTGGTTGGCGGCAACCTCTTCGAAGCTGCGGACGAGTTGCTGTGCGTTGGCCGCGCTCTTTCCCGCTTCCCGTTCGAGAAACTCGCCAATATGCGCCCCCTCGAAATAGAGGCCCGTCTCGATCTCGATCTCATACACCACGGCGGAAACGCGCTGGGTAATCGTTGAACGATTCCCGTTGGGATGATCCGGCGCCAGAAGGCTTTCGCTAAGACGAAAAACCGACTCGATTGCAGCCTTTGTCGGCGGCTTCGGATAGCTGACGAGCGGAAGCAGGAAATCCCTGGTGGCCATGACGATCTCTCCTGATCGCCTAACCTAACTTATGACCAAACGCGCTCATTGATCTGACGCAAAGAACCGCAGCCGCATTCGCGCCCAAGAGCTGTCATCGACGGATATGCCCCGTGGGAATGGCTTTGGCGGCTGCAGGATTAGGCCGCGGCGGCCACGACCCTGTTACGGCCATCGTGCTTGGCGCGATATAGCGCCTGATCGGCACGCTTGAGGACAGTGCTGATCGGCTCACCCTTGGTTTCAAGGGTCGAAATACCAATCGAAATCGTCACCTCAATGCGCTTCGCACCTTTCTCGACCGAGAACGGTTCTCCAGCGATCGAGCGGCGCAGTCGTTCAGCCACCATCCCCGCCACATGCAGATCGGTCTCCGGCATGACGATCACGAATTCCTCGCCGCCGAAACGGCAGGCCAGATCGATTCCCCGAATCGATTTGCGGATACGCACCGCGAATTCGCGCAGCACGTCGTCACCGGCATCGTGGCCGTAATTGTCGTTGATCGACTTGAAGTAATCGATGTCGAGCATCATCAACGCCAACGGCTTGGCGCGCATCGCGGCCTGCTCGGCGAGCGTTGAAAGGTGGCTTTCCATGTAGCGGCGGTTGTGCAGCCCGGTCAGCGGATCGGTAATCGCCATTTCAATGGAGTTCTGTACGTTATCGCGCAGATGATCGGTATAGCGGCGCTTGCGGACTTGCGTTCGCGCACGCGCGAGCAGTTCGTTCTTGTCCACTGGGCGCAGCAGGTAGTCGTTGACCCCGATTTCCAGCCCGCGCAGGAGCCGCGCGTTGTTGTCGGCATCGGCGATGGCGAGGATCGGCACGCTGCGCGTGCGTTCCAGCGAACGCGCCTGACTGCAAAGCCGCAAGCCATCGAAATTCTCAAGGCCCAGCGAGACGATCAAAAGATCGTAGTTTCCGTCAGCGGCATGAAACAACGCCTCCGCCGGATTCGGCTCGACGTCGACGTGGTGTTCGGTCGCCAGCACCGGCGCAAGCCGCTCATAGGATGACGGCCGGTCGTCCACCAGCAGAACTCGGCCGCCCCTGCCCGTATCGGCAACGGCCTCGCGCTCGGGCGCATTGACGCCGATCTCGAGTGATGTGATTGCGCGCATGCGCAATTCGTCGGTCATCATCTTCAGCCGGGTCAACGATCGAACGCGGGCGATCATGACGACATCGGAAACCGGCTTGGTCAGAAAGTCATCGGCGCCGGCATCAAGTCCGCGCACACGATCAGACGGACTATCGAGCGCCGTCACCATGATCACCGGAATGAAGTGGGTTTTCGGATTCGACTTCAGGCGACGGCAAACCTCGAACCCGTCGATGTCAGGCATCATCACGTCAAGCAGAACGATGTCGCATTCCGCGCGTTCACAGATTTCGAGAGCCTGCATTCCGCAATTTGCCGTCACCACGTCGAAGTATTCGGCGGACAGCCGCGCTTCGAGCAGCTTTACGTTGGCGAGAACATCGTCAACGACCAGAACGCGCGCGGACATTGAAGTCTCCAAACTTTCCTAGCCGACAAACCGTCGAACCGTCTCAATAAACTTTCCAACCGATATCGGCTTGGACAAATACGCTTCGCACCCGCCCTCGCGGATACGTTCTTCGTCGCCTTTCATCGCAAAGGCCGTCACTGCAACAACGGGAATCGCGCGCAGTTCGACATCCGCCTTGATCCAGCGTGTCACGTCGAGACCGGAAACCTCAGGCAACTGGATATCCATAAGAATGAGATCGGGCCGGTGCGTACGCGCGAGATCGAGTGCTTCCACCCCATTGCGTGTGCCGACCGTCTGATACCCATGAGCCTCCAGTAAATCGCGGAAGAGCTTCATATTGAGCTCGTTGTCTTCCACGATCAGGACGGTTTTGGCCATCCTGGCCCTCCAATTCCCGCAAAATGCCCGTACGTGCTGAAACCATTGAATTCGCCACGCCGTCGTGACTCGGGCAATATGGGCGCAAAATAGAGACGATAAGTTACGGAAAGGCAAACACGATCAATGACAAAGGGCCCCAAAAATCCGCAGGAAGTTGCTGAATTTGTTGCCATTCAGGCGCTTTCCTTCCTGGCTTCCGACCCTGAACGCTTGGGGTTGTTCCTGACCGAGAGCGGTATAGGCCCACAGACCCTCCGGACCGCTGCAGCCGACCCGAAATTCCTCGCCGGCGTGCTCGATTTCATCGTGCGTGATGACGCCACCGTGAAGGCCTTTGCTGATTCTTCACAACTGACGCCGGAAGCCGTTGCCAATGCGCGCGAGGTGCTGGACCCGCGCTGGGACTGATATGAACGACCACTCGCCTAGCGTTCCGCCGGGTTTCTGCCGCGACTGCCTGTCGGACGCGGCAGGCAAGGTCATGCGCTGTGCGGCGTGCGGCTCGCCGCGTCTGCTCCGTCACCGCACGCTCGCGGCTCTGGCACTCGCGCATATCGATTGTGACGCGTTCTATGCAACCGTCGAGAAGCGGGATAACCCGGACATTGCTGACAAACCCGTGATCGTCGGCGGCGGCAAGCGCGGCGTGGTGTCGGCGGCCTGTTACATCGCCCGCACGTATGGCGTGCGCTCCGCCATGCCGATGTTCAAGGCACTGGATCTTTGCCCCTCCGCTGTCGTGGTGCGGCCCGATATGGCGAAGTATGTCCGCGTCGGCCGCGAGGTTCGTCAGGCGATGATGGCCCTCACCCCACTGGTCGAACCCCTTTCCATTGACGAGGCGTTCCTTGATCTGCGCGGAACCGAACTTGTCCACGGCATGATTCCCGCGAAGGTGCTGGCGCGATTCGCATCCCAGGTCGAACGCGACCTCGGCATCACCGTGTCGGTCGGTCTGTCGGTAAACAAGTTTCTTGCCAAGATCGCATCGGACCTCGACAAGCCGCGCGGCTTTGCCGCGCTGGATCAGGACGAGGCGCGCGAGATGCTTGCCGAAAGGCCCGTCGGATTCATTTACGGCGTCGGCCCCGCATCGCAGGAGAAACTCGCACAGCGTGGTTTCCGCGTGATCAAGGATCTGCAGCGCGCGGACGAGACCGAGCTGATGAAACAGTTCGGTCCCGAAGGACGGCGGCTGTGGCGCCTGGCGCGCGGCGTAGACGACCGCAAGGTTGTCGCCGATCGCGGCGCGAAGACGATTTCAAATGAAACCACACTCGAATCTGACGTCCGGGATTTTCCGACGCTGGAGAAGATTCTATGGCGGCTATGCGAGCGTGTTTCAGCGCGTCTCAAGAGCGGCGACCTTTCCGGCTCGACCATCACGCTGAAGCTGAAAACCGCGGATTTCCGCCAGCGCACGCGTTCGCAATCGCTTCAAGTCCCGACCCAACTGGCGACGCGGATATTCGGGACCGTGCGCGAAATGCTCAGCCGCGAAATCGACGGCACCGCGTATCGCCTGATCGGAGCAGGCGTGAGCGCGCTGAAGCCGGGCTCGGAAGCCGACGATCAGGACTTGTTGGACCGCCGCTCCGCTCATGCCGAACGTGCGATGGATAATGTCAGAAAGAAATTCGGAAACGCCGCGGTGATGCGCGGCATTGCCTATGATGGCCCTCCGAAGGCGGAGTGACGCCATCGCCTACTTGCAGGGCTTGGTTTCCTTGATGTCGATCTTGCCCATCGCACCCGCGATAACGAAGTCGTTGTAATCCAGCGACAACGCGCGGGACACACCGTCTTCATACAATTCAAACGACATCGCATAGACCGGGGTCTGCTCGCCCGCATTCGACTTCGTGGCGCGGTCGTAATAGCTGACCGTGACAGGCCATCGCGTCTGCGACTTGAACTTCTCGTTGTTGGTCGTCGGATCCGGCTTCACCGGAGCCTTTGTGCCGGGGATCGGCTGTCCAATCACCGTCAGCGTGTTGTAAACTTTTTCGCCATCGTCCGAACCGTCATAGACGACGAGTTCGAGCAGCGACTTGCCCTCACGGGCGGCCTCGATGATGAGCCTGACCTGCTCTGTCGGAAACACCGCGCCGTCGATGGTGAAGGTCTTGGCCTTGGGCTTCTTCAGCTTGACCTTGATGGTCTTGCCGTCACGCTCCGCGATGCCGTCGACCGACGTGACATCCGCATCGTTCATTCGGGTGTCGATCTTGAAGCGATAGGTCTTGCCGTCGCTGTCTTCCCAACTGGTCGAGCGCAGGTCGCTGACCGTGACTTTGTTTTCTCCCGCGTCGAGCTGCGACACCTGCCGGAATTCGGTGGTGTAGCCTTCGCAGGCGCTGCCGGTGAAGTTGTAGAGAATGCGACCGGTCGCATTGTTCACGCTGGCATTGCCGCGCGACGTTTTCAGGCTGAGATCGTAAACGGCTTGATGCGCGAGAAAGGCGACACTCGGCGCGGCCAGCGCAGCGCTCGTACCTGGCGCAAGAAAGGCGGCTGACAGCAAAAGCGGCAGAGCAAGCGATCGACAAGCTGAAATCCGGCGCGCAGGACGCATAGCGTCTCCTTGAAGCTGTGAGAATCGAAGGATAGTAGCTGCAACATTGTGCCGCAACGGGGGCAAAGTCGCAGAATAGCTTAAAAAATCGCGGCAAAATCGTCCATCGGGTGTGCTTGCATGTGGCCGTACGATGGGTGAAATATGACCCGCCCGGTTCATCAGCATGAAGCGCACCGAATAATGTCTCGGGCAAACATGACAAGCATATTGGGGGAATCCATGCCGGGAACGGTCGAGCAGAAGTTGAACGAGTTGGGCATTACACTGCATGAGCCCAACCCGCCGATCGCCAACTACGTTGGTTTCGTGCGCACCGGAAACCTGCTGTTCGTCTCCGGCCAGGTCTGTAACACGCCCGAGGGTAAACTGATCGCCAAGGGCAAGCTCGGTGCAGGCGTCACCGTCGAGCAAGGTGCTGCGGCCGCGCGCGGCTGTGCGATCAATCTGCTGGCACAGGTCAAGATGGCGCTCGGCGACCTCGACAAGGTTGCGCGTGTGGTGCGTCTCGGCGGCTTCGTCAACGCGATGCCGGATTTCCTCGACGGACCGAAAGTTCTCAATGGCGCTTCGGATCTGATGGTGGCTGCATTCGGCGACAAGGGCCGCCATGCGCGAACCACTGTGGGCGTGGCCGCCCTGCCCTCGGACGCTGCCGTCGAGGTTGAAGGCATTTTCGAAGTCGCTTGATCCGGATATGTCGCGCGCACCTGCATGGCTGACGGCACGGCCGATTGCCCACCGGGGCCTGCATGACCGTGCGCGCGGCATCATCGAAAATATGCCGTTGGCGATCGATGCTGCCGTTGCCCGAAACTTCGCCATTGAAGTCGACCTGCAGCCGAGCGCCGATGGCGAAGCGATGGTGCACCACGATTATGTGCTGGGACGCCTTACCGAAGGCACCGGCGAATTGCTGTCGCTGACATCCGAACAACTCAAACAGACCGTCTTCAAGAACACATCCGATCGGATGATGACGCTCGGGGATCTCTGCGCGCGTGTCGCAGGAAAAGTGCCGCTGGTACTGGAAATCAAGAGCCGTTTCGGCGGCAGCCGGACGCTGGTCAAGCGGATGGCTGAAGTGCTGGCGTCTTACAAAGGTCCTGTCGCGGCGATGTCGTTCGATCCCGATCAGGTCGCGGCGGTTCGCGAAGTGATGCCACAGCTGACACGCGGTATTGTCGCCGAGCGGCACTATGTTGATGGCGAATGGAAGCAGTTGCCGCCGCAAAAAATTCACGAGATGACGGCCCTGCGCCACGCGTTCCGCACACGTCCGCATTTCGTCAGCTACAGCATCACCGATCTGCCTGCCCCCGCACCATGGATCGCACGCAACATCTTCGGCTGCGCGCTGATCACATGGACGGTGCGAACACCGGAACAGCAGGCAAAGACCTACCGGTACGCCGACCAGATGACATTCGAGGGCTTCATCCCCGAATAAGCGCAAAGTCGCGATCCCGGAGACTTGAAGTCATTCGCAGAAGAACCGATCTATACTGCTGAACACATTCAGTTTCTCTTCGCGACGGTTGCCCGCCCCTTGACGGATTCTCCCGAGATCACCCTTGAAGCGGTGTCCTCGATCGGCCAGATCCCGGCCGGCGACTGGGACGCCTGCGCCAATTCGGATGGCACATACAATCCGTTCGTGACGCACGCCTTCTTCGCTGCCCTGGAAACGTCCGGTTCAGCGGTCGCGCGCACGGGATGGGCGGCGCGACATCTCATTGCACGCATTGCGGGTCAGGTCGTCGGCGTCGTGCCGTGCTATCTGAAGAATCACTCGCAGGGCGAATATGTCTTCGACCACGGCTGGGCCGATGCCTATGCGCGCGCAGGCGGCAGCTATTATCCCAAGCTGCAGGCGAGCGTCCCCTTCACGCCCGCGACCGGACCTCGTCTGCTGGTCCGGCAAGGCGACGAGACGGAGCGCGTGCGCGAACATCTCGCGGCCGGGTTGATCGCACTCTGCGGCGCGACGCAGGCCTCATCCGTTCATGTCACCTTTGCACACAAGGACGAATGGACGTTCCTTGCAAAGCAAGGATTCCTGCAGCGCACCGACCAGCAATTTCACTGGCACAATGACGACTACGGCACGTTCGAGGATTTTCTCGCCACCCTCGCCTCGCGCCATCGCAAGGCGATCCGCCGCGAGCGACGCGATGCGCTTGCCGACGGTATCACCATTCACGCCCTGACCGGCGACGGCATCACACCGGACGCATGGGATGCGTTCTTCGAATTCTACATGGAGACCGGCTCGCGCAAATGGGGCCGCCCCTATCTCACCCGTTCGTTTTACGACGAGATCGGCGCGACCATGGCGAAGGACGTGCTGCTGGTGATGGCGAAGCGGGACGGAAGATGGATCGCCGGCGCGATCAACTTCATCGGCTCCGAGACGTTGTTCGGCCGACACTGGGGCGCGATCGAGCATCATCCGTTCCTGCATTTCGAAGTCTGTTATTATCAGGCCATCGATTTCGCGATCCGGCGCGGGCTGAAGCATGTTGAAGCCGGCGCGCAGGGCGAGCACAAGATCGCGCGCGGCTACCTGCCGCAGACGACCTACTCGGCGCATTACATCGCAGACCCATCCTTGCGCCGCGCGATCCGCGACTATCTGGCCCGCGAACGCAGCTATGTGCAGGAAGCCGTCCGCGAATTGACCGAGGCCGGACCGTTTCGCAAAACCGATGCGGATAGCTGATCCGGCCAGCCGTTGTGATTGCCCTGCAGGCGGCCTAACCTGACCGGCGTGACGATACCGCAGCGGGACACGCCTTGAGTTCGATCTCCGACCGCATTCGCGAATTTCTGATCCGGCGCGCCCCTGAACTGCGCCAGACTTTCCGCGTCGCCATTGCCACCGGCGCGGCCTATGCAGCCTACAAGGCACTCGGCCTGCCGCAGGGCTATTGGGCGGTCTTCACGGTGATGATCGTGATGCAGGGCTCGATCGGCGGCACGCTCGGGGCTGCGACCGAACGCATGATGGGCACACTCGCCGGCGCGCTGGTCGGCGGCCTTGCGGCGGCATTTCATTCGCACACGACACTCGGCGTTGGGATCGCACTGGTGCTGGTTACATGCGCCACGGTGTGGGCCGCTGCGATCCGCCCCCAGTTGCGCGTGGCGCCGGTGACGGCGGCAATCGTGCTGCTGACCGATCCGGCAGGCGCGCCGGTCGAGCAGTTCGTTCTCGATCGCATCATCGAGATCGGGCTGGGCGGTCTGATCGGCGTGCTCGCAATGGTGCTGATCTTTCCCGCGCGATCACACACACTTGTTGTCGCGCGCTCCGTTGCCGTCCTGGCGCGTATCCAGCGGCTGTTGCTATCGGAAGCCGATGCTCTTGAGCGCGGCGAGGCTCTGGTCCCCTCCACTGAGCATCCGGCATTGCGGCAGGCGCTAGCTGCCGTCGAGCAGACCCTGAAAGACGCCGACCGGGAGCGCGCTTCCAGGCTTGCCGATCACCGTATTCCCGCAGCAATCCCGCGCACGCTCTGGCGCGTGCGGAACGATCTCGTCGGCATCGGAACAGTGCTCCGGGAACCTCTTCCGGCCCAGATCGCACCGACGCTGGCGCCTGCTGCCGCGCGTCTGTTGCGGGCGCAGGCCGAGTTGACCGCACGGTGCGCGGCAGCACTCGACGCGGTGACGGTTGTGTCCCGTAACGATGTTCCTGCTGCGCATCTGGCCTTTACGGAAACCTTCACCGGGCTGCGGCAATCCGGGGTCATGCGTGCGCTCGATTTCAACGCCGTCGGGCGGGCTTTCGGGCTGGCTTTCACACTGGACGGGCTCCACCGCGACCTGACCGATCTTGCCGACCGGATCGACGAGATCGCCACCGGCACTCCCGAACGCACAACGGAAACCTGACATGGGAAACCTGACATGCACGCCGACGGCACCAGCGCGCTTGACCGCGCAGCATCGGGCGGCGATGGTGCGCCATCAAATGTCCGGGATGCACCATGAACACTTACGATAACAGCAACATCTTCGCGAAAATCCTGCGCGGCGAAATTCCCTGTCACAAAGTCTATGAGGACGAACACACCTTCGCCTTCATGGACATCATGCCGCGCTGTCCCGGGCATACACTGGTGATCCCGAAACAGCCTGCCCGCAACATCCTCGACATCTCACCCGACAGTTTGGCTCATGTCGCGCGGACGGCGAAGAAAATCGCGGTTGCGGGAATGAAGGCGTTCAATGCCGACGGAATTACGCTCCAGCAATTTAGCGAACATGCCGGCGGTCAGGTCGTCTTTCATCTTCATGTCCACGTCATGCCGCGGGTCGAAGGCGTCACGCTGCTCCCCCCGGCCAGCCGCAAGGAAGACGTCAAGGTGCTGGAAGATCATGCCACGCGGCTGATCGCTGCATTGAACAGCTGAGCTGCAAGACGACTCAACCCAGCCACCACTTCCCCGCCAGCACGACGATTTCTCCGGCCACAACACCGGCAAAAACCGATTTTCGCGTCAACAGAAAGACAGCGACGCCTGCTGCAACTGCCCCGTATCGAACCGCGCCCGGGACCGATGCCAGCGCACCGGGTGGAGAAATCAGGATCTGCGCGATGACACCGGCGAGGATCGCCGCCGCGACTGCCCTCACCCAGATCAGGAACTCCGAACTTTCGTCGATGCCCCCGCCAATGGCGAGACCCAGCACCCGCCAGACCTCGTTCGACAGGAAGCCCGCGAACAACAGCAGCGCAATGGCGTGCCAGTCACCGAGAAGCCAGGTCATGCGCGCCTCCACAGGCGGTTGACGCCATAGGCGATGGTCCCCGCCGTCAACCCGCTGATCATGATGTCGACGCCGGTGTGCAGCAGTTGAACCAACGGATACAGCGCCAACCCGAGCGCCAGCGCGAGCTTGTCCACCAGCTTGTGCGCGTTCCGGGCCGTAGACAGCAGGAACGTCAGCGGCGTCAGCGCCAGAATACCTGCAGCCAGAAGCGGCGGCAGGTTTGCCGCCAGCCCGTAACCAAGAATGGTTGCGATACAGCTCAGGGAGGTCAGACCGCAGCCCAGGCCGTTGACGAATGCGATCCGCCGTTCGCGGGGAACATGTGGCAACAGGCGAAAGCTCTCAACCCAGACCGTGACCGCAACGAAATGCGACGGCAGAATAAGCTGACGCATCCTGGTGCCCGGGGATCGCAGCATCGGCATCACCGAGACCACCATCGGCAGCAGGCGGATGCCGCTGATCGTCACCGCGAGAGCCGATTCCAGCAGTGTCGCACCGGCATGATGGGTTGAAATCAGGATGATCTGCGCAGGGCCTGCCCAGACCAGGACGGTGCTGGTAAGCGCCCAGCCCAACGTAAATCCCGTATCATGCGCGAACGCTCCCACGCCGATAAAGGTGCCGAACAGCACCAGCGCGAGGATGGACGACAGCGCGGATTTCACCCCGAACGCGAAGGCCGCGGCAGAGCTTTGCCATTTCGGGGAATCGAGGGCGGGAAGCGCCAAGGGGTGCAATACCAGATGAATCGTTCGATTCATCTCGCGTGTGAAATGCTCTTCCCGTCAAGAGATCAGGGCCGCGATTTCAGAATATCTGTCCGTCGTATGCGTCCTGCGAGATGCGGAGAGACACAGATCGCGCCGATGAACGGCGCTATCGCGTTTGAAGTGTCTCTTCAGCTTTCGCAAAGCGACGGCTTTGAACGGCGTGCGACGATATTCAAAATCAGATCGACGGTTCACGCACCGACGATGACAGCGAGCCGAGAACACACAAGGTCGCGAGCGCAATTCCGATAAGTCCGAACGTCAGCATGATGGCCTTCCCTCCAGTCCAGCAAAGTCACTTTCGCTGCACGCCTTCAGGTGATTGGAAAACGGTTTCGCAAAACTTAAGCGAAAATCGCAGCAATCGCGTTAGCATTTTATTGAGCATAAGATTTTTCGCGCCGATTCAAATAATGCCTGCAATTATTGAGTTTCTTTCTGCAAGCAATTGCGCTGTGACGTTAACCGTTCTGAGAGATTTCCGGCTGCGGGACACGCGCAAGCCCGGTTAACCACGCTGCTGCGCATTCTTCAGCACGATGCAGGCCTGTCCAGCGCGCTTGATGCGATCGCATAATTCATTTGCTGCGGCCCGCGTATCGGCTCCGACACGCACCTGATAGAACGGCCGCGTCCCACGGCTGCGGAATACCGAACTCAATAGACTGGGATCGCGCTCCCCAATGATTGCGCCGAGGCGCACCATGGCGCGGGCGTACATTGCAAGCGCACGGTCACGCGAGAAACCGGCCGCAAGCTGCACCCCCCACGGCATGGCCGCCCCGAGTTTCACGCGCTGCTCAAGCCCCGAAACAAAGGGATTTGGCGCCCGCTGCAACAACGCCATCAGTTCGCGGCAACCGGCCGGCGGCGTGCGGTCCTTGATCGTGCCGCCCTTGCCCGCCGCCGCCCAATCGTCCACCGTCGTGCCGGTAATGGCATAAACGTAATTGCGGGTTTCGGACGGCATATAGCCCGTTCCGGCAAGCCATTCCTGCACCCGGCGTGGCCCCGCATTGTAGGCCGCGGCCGCCAGCCCGAGATTGCCGAACTGGTTGCGCAGCTCCTGCAGGAATTCCGCTGACTTGGGCAAAGCCTGCACAGGATCGAATGGATCGAGCAACCTGCGCTCGCTCGCAGTGCCAGGCATGAACTGCGCAACGCCCTGCGCGCGCTGGCCGCTGCGCGTCACCGGTCCTACCGCATCCGGCTGAAACCGGCTTTCCTGCCAGATCACACGCGCGAAAAATTCCAGCGGCAGGCTATTCGCGGAAGCCGCAGATTCGATCATCAGGCACATTGCTTCGCGGATCGAGGCGTCTTTTCCTGCCGTTATCGCGGGCGGTGAAGTTGGCGGATCAGGCTCATCACTACGCGCGAGGGTCGTCACCATCAGCGCGACACCCGCGACCGGGAACACCAGCCACCTTATTCGGAACTTCCGCGTCATCATCGAGCATAATAAGGAAGAGAATGTCGAAAAGCAGATCGGCGCGTAACGACAAAATCAGCACGGATGACAGCAACTTACGTGGACGGCCTCATCTACCGGACGAAAATATCGGCTTATCGTACGCTGCAAGCCAAGCGATCGTTTACGTTAACAAAGCATTTCCAGCCCACGTCATGGCCCCGCTCCGGCTGCACCCTTAAGGTTCGCAAGTGCTGGAAATACCGGAACGGATGCCGTGACCGCCTACGACGAATTGATCTCGGAAACTGCACGCGCGGCGGACGACCGCGCACCCGAAATCCTCGCGCCGGCTGACGTGGCGGACGAACCTCAACCTCTTCTCGCCACCGCGTCCTCGCCGAAGAAAAATCTCACCAGCGTTGCATTCGGACGGTTGGTCGCGGTGCTAACCACGCAATCGATCATCGTAACGATGTTGGCCGCACTGACCGCCGTCACGGTCGCAGCAGACGCTGCCAGGATTATCAACGCGAAACTCGGTCTGATTGTCACTGCACTGAAGCGGCTTTAACGCCGTCACCGCAAAGCAAGTAAAAGCCCGGCAACCGTGAGGATGCCGGGCTCTCGAATGTTATCAATGCGAGGCCCGCGTCAGACCTTCATCAGCGGCTTCGTGGGGCCTTTCGGACCCTCCCCGCCGCCCTTCGGCTTGCGCGGAGCGGCACGCTTGCGTGACCCCGGCAATTTCTCGGGCTTCGGCGTGACCGGACCTTCGACAAACTCGAAACCGATCTTGTCGGTCCCCTGCTCGTCCTTCACAAGAACAACGCGGACATGTCCGCCGCTCTTGAGCTTACCGAACAGAACCTCGTCAGCCAGCGGCTTCTTGACGTGTTCCTGAATGATACGCGCCATCGGACGCGCACCCATCTGCTCGTCGTAACCATGCTCGATCAGCCAAGCCTTCGCAGGTTCGGACAACTCGATGGTCACATCGCGATCCGCGAGTTGGGCTTCGAGCTGAAGCACGAACTTCTCGACCACCATGCCGATCACATCGGTGTTCAGGTGACCGAACGACACGATGGCATCGAGGCGGTTGCGGAACTCCGGTGCAAACTGCCGATTGATCGCTTCCTGATCGTCGCCCTCCCGCTTGCTGCGGGTGAAACCGAACGCCTGCCGCGCAAGGTCAGCTGCACCCGCATTGGTCGTCATGATGAGAATGACGTTGCGGAAGTTGACCTGCTTGCCGTTGTGATCGGTCAGCTTGCCGTGATCCATGATCTGCAACAGCACATTGTAGAGATCCGGATGCGCCTTCTCGATTTCATCGAGCAGCACCACACAGTGCGGATGCTGATCCACGCCGTCCGTCAGAAGGCCACCCTGATCGAAACCAACATAGCCCGGAGGCGCGCCGATCAACCGCGAGACGGTATGACGCTCCATATATTCCGACATATCGAAACGGATCAGTTCGACGCCGAGCGACGCCG
The DNA here is from genome assembly GCA_017308595.1 of Afipia sp. Classification (GTDB taxonomy): domain Bacteria; phylum Pseudomonadota; class Alphaproteobacteria; order Rhizobiales; family Xanthobacteraceae; genus Afipia. The sequence continues at coordinate 70,132 of JAFKER010000011.1, read as the reverse complement.
CCAGCTGCTTGGCAACCTCTGTCTTGCCGACGCCGGTCGGGCCCGAGAACAGGTACGAGCCGATGGGCTTCTCCGGCTCGCGCAGACCCGCGCGGGCAAGCTTGATCGACGCAGACAGCGCCTCGATCGCCCTGTCCTGACCGAACACGGTCCGCTTCAAGGTTGTCTCGAGATGCTTGAGGACCTCGGCATCATCCTTCGACACCGACTTCGGCGGAATCCGTGCCATCGTCGCGATGGTGGTCTCGATTTCCTTGATGCCGATGGTCTTCTTGCGCTTGTTTTCCGGCACAAGCATCTGCGCCGCGCCCGACTCGTCGATCACATCGATCGCCTTGTCCGGCAGCTTGCGGTCGTGAATGTAGCGTGCCGAAAGATTCACCGCCGCCTCGATCGCGTCGTTGGTGTACTTCAGCTTGTGATAGTCCTCGAAATACGGCTTGAGGCCCTTGAGGATGCCAATAGCGTCTTCAACGGTCGGCTCGTTGACATCGATCTTCTGGAATCGGCGCACCAGCGCGCGGTCCTTCTCGAAGTGCTGACGATATTCCTTGTAGGTGGTCGATCCCATGCAGCGGATGCTGCCGGAGGCCAGCGCCGGCTTCAGCAAGTTGGATGCATCCATCGCCCCGCCGGAGGTCGCCCCCGCGCCGATCACGGTATGAATTTCGTCGATGAACAGGATCGCATTCGGATGCGCCTCCAGTTCCTTGATCACCTGCTTCAGCCGCTCCTCGAAATCACCGCGATAGCGCGTGCCCGCAAGCAGCGTGCCCATGTCGAGCGAAAAGACGGTGGATGCCGACAGCACCTCCGGCACTTCGCTATCAACAATGCGCTTGGCGAGACCTTCTGCGATCGCGGTCTTGCCGACACCGGCCTCGCCGACGAACAGCGGATTGTTCTTCTGGCGGCGGCACAGCACCTGGATGGCGCGGTTGATTTCAGCGTGGCGGCCGATCACAGGATCGATCTTGCCGTCGCGCGCCTTCTTGTTGAGGTTGACGCAATAGGTCTCGAGCGCCTCCCCCTTCTTCTTGGAGTCGTCATTCCCCTTCGCGTCGGCTTCTTCATCCACACCGCGCACCGGCCGCGCCTCGGACACACCGGGACGCTTGGCGATACCATGGCTGATGTAGTTGACCGCGTCGTAACGGGTCATGTCCTGCTCCTGCAGGAAATACGCGGCATGGCTTTCGCGCTCCGCGAAGATCGCAATCAGCACGTTGGCCCCGGTCACTTCCTCGCGGCCCGATGACTGCACATGGATCACGGCACGCTGCACGACGCGCTGGAATCCGGCGGTCGGCTTGGCATCGTCCGAACCTTCGGCGACGAGGTTCTCAAATTCGGTTTCAAGATAATTCACAAGGCTGCCGCGCAGCTTGTCGAGATCGACGCTGCATGCGCGCATGACGGCGGCGGCGTCCGAGTCGTCGATCAGCGAAAGCAGGAGATGTTCGAGTGTCGCGTACTGATGATGCCGCTCGTTGGCGATAGCCAGCGCACGATGCAGGGATTGTTCAAGGCTCTGAGAGAAAGTCGGCATTCGCGTCCCTTATGGCCCCCGCCACGTCAACTTGATCGTTCGTCGTCCGGTCCGGCTTGATCAGTGCCTGCAACCCATTCGTACTCTCCAAGTCTCCTCCGGTTCCCAGCCGGACGAGACTCAAATGCTACTTCTTTTCCATCACGCATTGCAAAGGATGCTGATGTTTTCGCGCGAAGTCCATCACCTGCGTCACTTTGGTTTCGGCGATCTCATACGTAAAAACGCCACACTCCCCGATGCCGTGATGATGAACATGCAACATGATCGTGGTCGCAGCTTCAACGTCCTTGTTGAAGAATTTCTCCAGAACGTGAACCACAAACTCCATCGGCGTGTAGTCGTCGTTGAGGATCAGGACGCGATAGAGGTTCGGGCGTTTGGTCTTCGGCTTGACCTTGGTAATGACCGACGTTCCCGGCCCGCCCCGTCCATCATTGCCATTGTCATCCTTGCTCATGTGCGGACGGACGCTGGCGATAGGCTTCCCGAACGGCTCGGGCGCGATGACTTCTTCCGGATATGAAGACGAATGCAGCATGGCTTGAGAGTTCGAGAATCCCGCAAAGAGAACTTTCCGGGCAACGAAAAGCCGCCGGATCGCATGAATAACATTAACAATATGGGTCGGCGCCCGCTTGCCCGCAAGCACACTGTTACCGGCTGAAATCAGACCGGGGAAAACTGCGCGAGACTATCGCAGCACCGCCCTTGGTTAACGCGGCTCCCGGAAATTCCCGCCGAATTCGATGCCCGCCGTTGAGCCGATATTGACGATAAGGGCCGATTGAGGGGCTGAAACCGCCAATTTATGGGGCTTTTTACGTAAGTCAGCGCCAGCTTTTACCGCCCCTTCATGGCCGCGTTCTACGACATGGCAGGACCCATTTTTGGTGACCGCCATGACCATTGCATCCGTTTTCAAGCGTTTTGCGTTCGCAGGCTCCGCCGGCGCGGCACAAGAATCATTAAAATTAGAACGAAGCCGGACACCCGGTCTTTACTCTGAAACCGGCCCATTGGCCTCGCCGCGCCCCTTTGCCTCAGGTGTACCCGTTATTCCGCGCAGCACTTTACTACCTCTTCACGCCTGCAGCCTATCTCGCGTTCCAGAACCTCAATTGTCTGGTGACGTCATGACCGATGCATCAATTTTCAGCCGGCTTCGCGGATCTCTCGCTCGCTTCCGCCACGCACAGGGCGGCAATGTCGCGGTGCTGTTCGGCATCGCGATTGTGCCGATCCTCGGCTTCGTCGGAGCCGCGGTTGACTATACCCGCGTCAACAACGCCCGCACCGCCATGCAGACAGCCCTCGATACCGCAGCCTTGATGATTTCAAGGGATGCAGCGGGCCTCACGGCGGCGCAGATCACCCAGAAGGCAACGGACTATTTCAACGCGCTCTACAAGCATCCGGAAGCGCTGAACGTTGTCATTACGGCAAACTACACAAACAGCGCCGCGGCAGGGTCCAAGATCGTCCTGAACGGCTCGGCGACCATGAAGACCGACTTCATGAAGGTTGTCGGTTACCCAAACCTGGATTTCGGCACCAGTTCGACCACGGTCTGGGGCACAACCAAGCTCCGCGTCGCGATGGCGCTCGATAACACCGGCTCGATGTCAAGCTCTGGAAAGATGAGCGCGCTGAAAACAGCGGCAAAGAGCCTGATCGACCAGATGCAGACTGCCGCCAAGACCAATGGCGACGTGTATATTTCCATCGTGCCTTTCGCAAAGGACGTCAACGTCGGCAGCATTGCCGACACCAACACCCAGTGGTTGCGTTGGGATCTCGGCCAGTGCACCAGGTCCAATGGCTGGTGGGGTTCGACTACGCTCGGCTTCATGACCCAGACCGACTGCAACAGCCAGGGCGGCGATAAATGGACCAAGGTGACCAAAAGCGGCTGGACCGGTTGCGTCTCGGATCGCTACGACACCCCCACAGCCTACGACACGCTGAGTACGGCGCCCTACAGCACGACCCAGACAGCAACGAACGTCAGTGACCGCAACACGCAGTTCCCGGCGGAAAACTATTCCGACTGCCCAACCTCGCTGATGCCTTTGTCGTATGACTGGACCGCGCTGAAGAACAAGGTCGACGCAATGCAGCCTCAGGGCAACACCAACCAGGCCATTGGCATGGCATGGGCATGGCTGTCGCTTCTGCAGCAAAGCCCGTTGAACGCTCCGGCGGAGGATTCGAACTTCAAGTATACGAAGGCGATTATCTTGCTGTCTGACGGCGACAATACGCAGAACCGCAACAGTTCGAGCGTCACCGCGATCGACGCCCGTCAGCGGCTGCTGTGCGACAATGCTAAAAACGCAGGGATCACGATCTACACGATCCAGGTGAACACCAACAACGACAACAATTCGAGCGTGATGTCGTACTGCGCCAGCGGCAGCAGCAACTACTTCTCAACGACCTCCGCCAGCGGCATCAACACCGCTTTCAGTTCGATCGGCACGGCGTTGTCGAAACTTCGCATCGCGAAATAAGCAGCGGCGAATGAACCACGCAATAAAAAGCCCGGCGGTGAGCCGGGCTTTTTCATTGGCTAACAACCACTAAATCAGTGAGCAGTCGGCGTAATCTTGGCGACCAGGCCTTCGTAAGGCTTGAAAGCCTGCTTGGCGAGATCGGTGTAAAGCTCGCCGATCTTCTGCGACTCGGCGACAAACGTCTCGTACGACGTCTTGGCGTATTCGGTCTGCAGTTCAATCGCCTTCTCGATCGACTTCACGCCGGACAGCTTCTCAACGAAGCTCTTGGTGTCTTCGAACGACTTCTTGGCGTATTCGCCGTAAGCGTTCGCGATCGACTGAAGACCGCTCGAGAATGTGTTGGCGGAGGCAACCGCAGCGTCGAACTGCTCTTTGCCGTACTGCTGAAACTCTTCGACCTTGACCATTACACGTGCCCTTTTCCCAGACTGATTGACCTGCACAAGCCGGGAGGTCCCGGCTCCCTAACCACGACCTTAGTAGTACCGCACCGCACAAAATAAGTCAAGAATCTTGTGCGTCGCACAATTGTCTCAAAACAGAGACAAAAACTGCAAACGCAAGAAACACTTGCTTAACCCTTTCGAAACCGTCGCAACCTACTTTGATTCCCTGCGCTATTTTGTGTTTTCGCGAAAACACGAAAAGCCAAAAGGTTCCAATGCTTTAGCGAGGGCTGGGAATATCCGGCCCGAGCGATCCGGAGCCGCTGCTTCACATGGACGACGCAGCCGCGAAGATCGGCTGCAGCCGGACCAAATTTGGCCTCAGAACGAGGCGAATAGACTGGGAATCGGACGGGGAAATTCATGCTTGGGGTCAAATCGTCAGCGTCACTCCGCGCGCTTGGTCTTTGCCTTCTCGGCGTCGCCACTGTCTCCGTGGCTGTCACCTTCACGATCGACACTGCGGATGCTCGCCGGCGTCATAGGCACCGCAGCCACGCGACCGTATCCAGCTACAGTCCCGCATTCTCCTCCATCATAGTCGACGCCAATTCCGGCAGCACGCTTCAGGCCACCAGCGCCGATAGCCTGCGCCATCCCGCCTCGCTCACCAAGATCATGACGCTGTACATGCTGTTCGAGCGGCTCGAGAGCGGCAAAATTAAACTCGATACGCCAATGGACGTTTCGGTCCATGCTTCGCAGCAGGCTCCAACCAAGCTCGGCCTGCGGCCGGGTCAGACGATCCGTGTCGAAGACGCAATCAAAGGTCTTGTCACGCGCTCCGCGAATGACGCCGCAGTCGTCATCGCAGAAACGCTGGCGGGCGACGAAGACGATTTCGCCAAGGCGATGACGCGCAAGGCCCGCGCGCTTGGCATGAGCAAGACTGTCTACAAGAACGCATCGGGCCTTCCTGACGACTCCCAGGTCACCACCGCCCGCGATCAGGCCACGCTCGGCCGCGCCATTCAGGACCGCTTCCCGAGGTACTATCGCTACTTCGCCACCGAGGCGTTCAACTACAAAGGCCGCTCGATCCGCAACCACAACAAGCTGCTCGGCCGTGTCGAGGGTGTGGACGGCATCAAGACCGGCTATACCCGCGCCTCGGGATTCAACCTTGTGACGTCGATGAAGCGCGGCAATCGCTACGTCGTTGGCGTGGTGATGGGCGGCCGCAGCGGTGGCTCCCGCGACGCCATCATGCGCAACCTGCTTGCCGAACATCTGGATGAGGCGGCGACGCGCCGCACGGTTGCAGCCATTACCGAACGTGGCGGTGACATCAAGGTCGCCAGCGCGGCAGACGATAACGATGAAGCTGAGACCAAGACCGAAACCAAGAGCCGCGCGGCAACGCCGGTGGTTCAGGTGCAGGGCGCGATCAAGGTTGCCTCTACGGCTCCCGAGCCCGTTCCGCTTCCGGTGCCGCGCGCGCCAGTTGCGCAGGTCAGGGCCGCCGCCGATGCGTCCGAAAAGCAGGATAAGCCAGCTCCGGCTCCGCTCACCAGCGGCGTGATTTCGTCGCAGTCGCTTGCGGCGATTCCGGGTTCCGCCGAGCCGATGACTCCTGTGCGCGTGAAGACGGTTCAGGTTCGTATGGGGCAGACCAAGGTGGCGTCGGCAGCACATGCAGCCGCTCCCGCAGCAACCAGCGCCATTCCAGCGCCGCGTAGCACAGAAATCGCAGAAACCTCAAAGGCGCTCGTCGCCAAAGCCGAAACCCGAGCAGCCGATCGCCGCGCCGAACCATGGCCCGTCGCCAGCGCGCAGCCCGCCGGCGACTTCCCGGCTCCGCTTCCCGCCCAGCCCAAGACGAACAACGGTATCGGACAAGGCATCATCGGCTCGGTCCCCGCGTCGGCATCGACGGCTTACGCGGATCCTTCCCGCGGCGCGCCGCCCACGACCCTCGGCGCGCAGGCCGCTGCCCTTCAGACCTCGACAGTCCCGCAACAGCCGATCCAGCAGGCCGCGCTAGCAGCGCCTGCTCCGCAACCGACTCAAACCATCCAGCATAACGGCGCGATCAAAGCGGCTGCACGCTCCGGCTGGATCATCCAGGTCGGCGCGCTCGAAACCGAAAGCGAAGCTCGCCAGCGTCTCAACGCCGCGCGCGGCAGCGCCAGCAAACTGCTCAGCGATGCCGAGCAGTTTACCGAGACCGTGTCGAAAGGTAACAAGACGCTCTATCGCGCACGCTTTGCCGGCCTCAATCAGGACTCCGCCGAGGCGGCATGCCGCACTCTCAAGCGTTCCGATATTTCCTGCATCGCCATCAGGAATTGATTGCAGAGCCGATCAAGTCCGAAAAACAAAGCCCGCGGTTCAGCCGCGGGCTTTTTGCTTTGGGGCACGAATCCCGCTCTGCAATTTTTTGAGCCGCGTATGGCCACGCAACCAATTTTCAAGACTTGGTCTCTAAAACATTAACTGCGGGATCGATCACGCCGGACAACGGCGGGCGTCCGCAGGGGCATTGAACAGAAGGACGAAGGCTCGCTCGGCGTGTGGCGTAATGTTGCGTGCTGGAGTCAGCGATGATTGCGAAGAAGAGTGTCCTTGGCCTCGTTCACACGGGCAGCGAGGTACGTCGAGCCCCCCTGGTCGGGATGAAGTTTCTTCATGAGCCCACGGTGCGCACGGCCGATCTCATCGCGCCCCGCACCCGGCTGCAGGCCAAGGATCTGATAAGCCTCCTCCGCCGTCATTTTTCCGCTCGCCGCCGCACGGCGATCCTCGCCTCCACCCCCGCCTGCCCGCTCGCCTTGCGCGTGCTCACGCCAGGCGGGAAACCGGCGATCCAGATAACTTTCCAGAAGAGCCCAGCTCTCAGCATCGAACCCCCGCGCCAGAACAATGAGCTGGTCGAGCGTGAAGTCGTCCAGTACGCGCCCCGCTTCGGGGCCGGCGGTCAGAACGCCCTCAAGAGTCCCGGTGTCGTGGTCGAGCGTCATCTCTATAAATTGGGATCGTACCTTGGACTTCTGCCCGTTTGACTTCCAAGCGCCGGGGCCATAGTTGCCCCACGCTGAACCCAGCTGAGCGCCGAACGGCGACCAGCCGAGCAGACCGGCTCCAAAAACTCCGAGCGGAATCGCGACCGCAAACTCGCCTCTGGCGCCGACAAACAGCGCCGCGGCGAGCGTGACAATGCCGCCGCCGGTGCGGACAATTTTCGCAAGCCATTTCGGATCGGCGCCCTTGATGACGTTGAGGGCGACGTAGAGCAATGCGACGGCGACAATGCCTGCAATCAGGGTGGGCATGGATCAGATCATTCTTCGCGTTGAAATTCGGCCCCGCCTGCACGCCGGCCGTTGTCTTGTTTATGTAAGTGTCTAGCGTGCTTTGAGGAGCGCGGACATCTGCGAATTTTTGCCGCTATTTCATCTGCCCAAGCAGCGCTGCCGCGCCGGATGTCCCCTTCGCCAGCCTCATCAAGGCATCACGGCCGCCCGTCGCATATGCGGCAGCTGCGCGCAGGAGCTCGCGCAGTTGCGCCGCCGATCCGGTGTCGAAGCGACACCACGCACCCCCGGTCAATCGCGCGATCTCGCGGAACGCCGCCTCCGCCGCCGGATCGTTGCCCTCCTGGAACATGAAACACGGCACCTTCAACAAACCGAGTTCACCGGCCGTAACGCATAGCGCGTCGACATTCTCCTCCATCGCATCGCCGACGAACACAATGGCGCGCACACCCGAGGCGACAGCCTCGCGCCGCGCATCGGACAGCACGCGGCCAAGCTGGGTCTGCCCGCCTCGGCAATCGATCTTGCCCATCAGCCTGGCAAGGTGCGCCGTATCCGTGATCCATTGCGTGGCCCGGCATTCGTTCAGGCCGCGATAGTAAACAAGCCGCACCGACAGACCGCCGATGGTTCCAGCTTCGCTAAACATGTCCGCCTGAAGTCGGCACGCCATGTCCCATGTCGGCTGGCGGCTCATTGTGGCATCGAGGGCAAAGATGAGCCGTCCGGTGCCAGCCTTGCCGGGCGTCATGGCCCGCGCCTTGGCAACAAAGGCCGCGATGTCAGCAGATGCCGAGGTCTGCGCCTCTCGCGACCCGCGTGCACGATCTGACACGGGACGCTGGCCGGTTTCGGGGATGGTTGGATCGCGCGTCATATGTTCTCGCATCGCCTGCGAGTCCTATGTGGAACGCGAAAAGCTGCCGGTCAATTCGCAGGCGACTGAAAACTGCCAGATTGGAGTCTACTCGATCGGCACCGCGAGCCGGCCGATGAGTTCGGCCACCTCGTTCAGCCTCCGATCGTCATGCTCTGCAACCGCACTCGCCAGACGAGACAGACATTCGTCATCGCTGACCGTCGGTGGTGGCGGTGGCTTGTCTGAATGAAGCGCGTGCGAGCGGAAGAAATTGCTGATGCCCATGACTGCCACCTCGTTGGTAATGGTATGCACAACCAAGCAGAACTCATGCCACCAGCGTAATGCGGCAGCTCGAGGTCAGCCAAGAGACATGGAAGAACTTTCACGCAAATGTGCGATGTGCCGGAAAATATCCGGCACCAGCACTCACGATGGACAATTGCTTAGTTGATTGGCGGAGCAACCTGCGCGACCGAATCCGGCTTCGGCACCGCGATCTTCTTGGTCTCCACCGGCGCAAGCTTGCTTTCGCTTTCCAGGAACTTATCGAGCACGCCCTGAATCGACGACTTCACGTTGTCAGGGCCGCGATCACTCATATCAGTGTGCTGGAATCCCGTGTTGACCACGGTAATGCCTGACTGCTCGCACGTATCGTCATCCGGCACCACGCCAGGATCCGCCTTGAACACCGGGTCCTTCGACCGGAACGACAGGATCTTGAACTTGCCGTCGGTCAGGAACGGCACGCGCAGATTATCGAGCGTGACAATCTTCTTCACGTTGTCCGGATGCATCTTGGCGAAATACATCGAAATGTCGCCGCCATTGGAGTGCCCCACCAGCGTCAGCCGATCGTAATCGGCATTCGGCTGAATCTTCCGCATCTGGTCGATAACGTATTCAATGTTCGCCACACCGCGCTGATAGACCGGCAGACGTCCGACGTAGAGCTCGCCGACTTTGGTCACCAGCGGAGCATCGGTCGCGAGATCATGCTGAATGCTGGTCACGAGATATCCGCGCGCAGCAAGCACGTTGGCGAGAAAAGAATATTCGGTGAACTTCACCGTATTACCGTGATTGACCACGGCAACCGGCAGCGTCAGCAGACCGGCATTGGCCTGCATCTCCTTATCGCGGCGCACGGCGATCGCAACATCGAGTACGCGATTTCGCGCTGCATCGTAAAACGTGAGCGTTTCGTGGCGGATCGCCCATTTGCTCGCGGTGAAGTAAGCGACAACAACGATCGCAAACAAACCAAGCAGGATGAAAATTCCGCGCTTCATCACGTCCTCGAGATTGCCGGACCAGCCATTCTGACGGCCCGGTCACGATAGTGTTTTAGAATCCTTCGCCCTTGTCCAGTTAGATGATGACAGGATCGCGACAAACCACCTTAAATTCCCGTCATCTGTCTGACATGAACCAGTTATTTGTGCGATGCATCAAATGTGCCAATGCACCTAAACGCCGCGTTTGGTCTCCGATCCCTGAATAACTAAACTTCAATTGGCCAATAAGTTCTCGTTTTTCATCAAGATTTGGCCGTCGATGGAGGGAACTGGCCACACCACGCCCGCAAATCGGCCCGGTAACGCCCTAGAATTAGGCAGTGAGACCGTGAGTTTCCAGTGGCCGGTCGACCTGAGCAAACCATTCGGCCCGGGTGGCGGCCCTGCGGCGGCCCCGCTCATCGATCGGAAGCTTGAGGTGGCGCAGCAGGCTGGTGACCTCTTCCCGCGCTGTCACATGGGCCATGTTCGGCCGGGTGCCGAGGGTAGCCTCGTCGAGATCGTCGAGTGCCGTCAGGCCGCGCGGGAAGAATTCGCGATACACCACGCGTTCCGCAAATCCGTCGATGGGACGGAATCCAAGCCGGAACGAGAGCTGATCCAGCCCCTCGGCAATCAGTTGCTTGTTGCGCGAACCGAGCATCGACAGCCGGTTTCGGACGATGATCCAGTCCGTCGTGGCACCGTCAAGATCACGGCGCTGTTTGCGCGCCACCTTGACCATGGTGGCGTAGTGGCTTTCGCCGGTGACAGAATAGGTCGCCGGATCGACCGATCCGAGAACGTCGAAATCAAGGAAACTGTCGTTGATCGGCGTGACCAGCGTGTCGGCCATCGAATGCGCCAGACGCATCAAATAGCTGTCCGTACCCGGCGTATCGATCACGATGAAGTCGTAAGTCCGCTCCACCGCACTGATCGCTGCGGAGAACTGCTCGAACTCCGACATCTCGTTGTCGTCGATCTGCATGCTCGAGCCCAAGGCAACACAGCAATGATGCGGCAGTTCGAGCGAGAGACTGTTGCGTTGGGCCCAGGCCCGACGATTCTCGATGTAACGGGTAAAACTCTTTTGGCGGGAATCGAGGTCGATTGTCGCGACGCGCTGTCCGGCCTTGAGCAGGGCGACCGCAACGTGAAGAGCGGTCGTGGACTTGCCAGACCCCCCCTTCTCGTTGCCCAGAACGACGACATGCGCCGACCCGGACTGTCCCTGACTCGTCTGCAGAAGCATCGTGAACCCCTGTGGATATCTTCCGCCAAGCCTAGAAAGAATCAAGTGAAATTCAATTTTGACCCATCTTCATGATGAATCCGGCCACAGAGCCGCCATGCCGCTCGCGGTCGTTGGCGGGCTTCACCACCTTTGTTAAGACTCCCGCCATCTGACCATCCCCCGTTGCAAACATCGGTACGAATGCCCCACTCCCCCATCGTCGCCCGGACACTGTCGTCCCTTCACCGCGCCCGCACTGAACTTTGCAAGCGCAATGCCACGCTCGCGCTGGTGCCGACCATGGGTGCGCTCCATGACGGGCATGTGTCGCTGGTGCGGCTCGCGAAAAAGCGGGCCAAGCGAGTCGCCGTCTCGATCTTCGTGAACCCGACTCAGTTCGCAGCGCATGAAGATCTCGGTTCGTATCCACGCACCTGGAAGGAAGACATCGCACGCCTCACTGCGGAAGGCGTCGACCTTGTCTGGAATCCGGATGCGACAACGATGTACCCGGACGGGTTCGCGACGAGGATCGCCCCGGAAGGCCCTGCTCTTGCCGGCCTCGAAGATAAATTCCGTCCGCACTTCTTCGGCGGCGTTGCGACCGTCGTCGCCAAGCTGTTCACACAGGTTCGCCCGGACATGGCCTTCTTCGGCGAGAAGGATTTTCAGCAACTCCAAGTGGTCGCGCGCATGGCGCGCGATCTCGACCTCGGCGTCAAGGTGATCGGGGCTCCCGTTATCCGCGAGCGCGACGGCCTCGCAATGTCGTCACGCAACGTCTACCTGTCGCCCGATGAACGCCGGACCGCGCCGGTGCTGCATCAAACGCTCAAGGCCACGTCGAAGCGCATGCGCGCGGGTGACGCTTTCAAAACGGCGTTAGCGGATGGCGCAGCGCGCATTAGCGACGCAGGTTTCGCGCTCGACTATCTCGAAGCCCGTCACGCCGGGACTCTCGCACCCATCACCTCGTTCAGTGAAGGTCCGGTCCGGCTGCTGGTCGCGGCGAAGATCGGCACCACCCGGCTGATCGACAACATCAAGGCGTGAGTTAGAGCAGTCCCAGTTCGCGCAACTCGCGGCGCATCGGCTCTGGCATTGCCGCGACACTCTCGGCGGCTTTGCCGAGGTCTGGCGGCGCGCTTTTCGGATCGAGATAACGCCAACCCTGGAACGGCCGCATCTGCCGCGGCGATACCGCAATCAGTTTCGGCTCCATCACAAGGCGGCAGCGACCGATACCGTCCTTGTCGCGAAACGGCTCGATGCCGAGAATCTTCTCGCGTGCAGCAATCTCGCCTTTGATGACCCAGTAAATCGATCCGCCGTCGAGCAGTTCATCGACACGCTTCGGCGACATCCGCGTCACATGGATATGGCGAGGCGGCTGTCCCTTCGCCTTGGCCAGTTTCACGCGTTCAGCGATCCAGTCCCGAAGGTCCTTGACCGAGGTTGCACCGACACTGAGCTTGACGAGGTGAAGCGGCATATTCGGGATCGCCAGCGCGATACCGGAACACCGCGCTTCAATTGGAGAGAGAGCCGTCAGTTATCATCGCTCTCTTTGGGAGGTGCAAGCTGCACCGGAGCTTGTGCACGCGATTTCTGCGGCGCAGGCGCGGCCTTCTTTGCCGCTGGTGCGGGCTGCGGATTGATCACAGCCGCAGGGGCACTGCGCGGCGGTGGCGAGGCGCCGGGTTCCGGCGGGCGCTGTCCTGCCTGCGAGCCCTGTGCAGCAGGCTCCGGGGTCATGATGTTGATCGGAGGAATCGACGCGGCGCTCGGGAAATCGCCCGACACCGGGCGTCCCGGCGGCGGCACGGTGCCGAGGGCCGCGACAGGTGCCGATGGTGCGCCAGCCGCCACAGCGGCAGGCGGCGTGGCCCAGCCCGGTGCATAGCGCCCGACAAAGCTCTCGTAGAGATCCTCGCTCATATTCGATGAAATCTGCGCCGAGTTGGTCAACGACTGGAAGAATGGACACGGAGCCGAGAGCGTGCATCCTTCCCGCGTCTTGAGAACCTGGGCGACAAGACCATAGCGGTCACGCTCGACTGTCCGGCGCAGCGCGTTGAGTTCGGGGGTCATCGCCTTGTTGGCGTTCACAGCATTGCCGAAAGATGCAAGCCGGCTGATCTGGGCGGCGGTGTAGGACACGCCCGCCGCAACGGAATCCGCCGAGGCGAACAGCGCCTTCTCGCAGGCCGCCTCCACGCTCTCGCCCGCAAGACCGTCAAGACACGCGAGCGCCGGAAGCGACGCATTCGAGGACACGGCAATTCTGGAATCAGCAGAACCGGCGCCCGTCGATGCCCGCATCATGGTCGTGACCGCGATGCCGATGGCGAGCAGCGTGATAACGGTAAGTGCGCCGTTCGCGACCGATCGCTCGGCGCGAAACAACGTCACAAGCAGCACAATCGCAAAAAAAGCGGCCGCCGCGATGGTCAACCACATCGGCAGGCTTTGCGAATGCCACAGATTTTCGATCGATGATGCCCAGGCCCGGTTCATGCGAGAATCCCTTCACAACGAACCGGACCAAGCGCCGCAACCGCGGCGAAATTCCGTCAGGCCGAAATGGTCAGGCGACGGCGAGCTGGCTTTCTTTCGCTACGCGCTCGAAGGCTTCGGTCGAACTCTTGATACGATACTGATAATCGTCACCGTCTGTCGGCAGCAGGCGGATCACCTCGTAGGTTCCGCTCGCGGCGGGCCGCGCCACATTGCTTGCCGTGAAATAGACAGTCTCTCCAACGATGAACTTGTGCTTCAACACCCTGCTCCATCACGCGTTACGCGCATTTTGGCGGCCTGCCGTTGTCCCGGCAAAGCCAGTCTGACGCCCGGCGAAGGTATAGCATGAAGGACCTCAATTTGCCAGATAAACCCACCGCTGGCTGATCGATAAATAATATATGTATTTCAATCATTTATTATGATTTTAAGACGCCTGCATGTGCCTCAATGCAGGGTTCAGCCACGTGCAATGCCGCAATTTCGCCTTGTCGGCGCCGGCGAACGATTTGCAGGCAAGTTCAGTGCGTTAGCCCAACAAGCTCAGGCATGGTGCGGCAGCGTGCCATCGGGGCTCGCCTTATCGACCGCATCCGGCAAAAGCAGCGCCAGAACCGTCGAAAGTTGGTCGACCGGAATGCCGAAGCGGGTGGCGAGCTGCTTCACCACATCGTTTCCGAGGACTTCCTGGAGCTGGTGCGCGCTGATCGGCAGGTTTGTCCCGTTCCCGATCCAGGACTTCACCTGGTCGCCAAGTCCTGCCTGCTGCAGTTTGGCGACAATGGCAGACAATCCGCCCGCGCCATCGCTGCCCAAAACTTCGCCTAGGATGGCCGGAATGACGGCGGGGTCGAGCTCCTTTGCCGCCCGCGCCGCCATCACACTGGTGAGCATGTCCAGAATTCCCATCGTCCGATCCTAGTCCGTTTCGAATCTCTCGATTACCCAGCTTTCGGCCAACGCGCCGTTGGTCCATTCCTGAAATGCAGAATTGGCCAGCATCGTGTCCATGTAGTCCCGCGCCGGAGGCGTGACGTCGATAGCATAGGTCCGGAAGCGATGGATCACCGGTGCGAACATCGCGTCAGCCCCGCTAAAAGCGCCGAAGAGATACGGTCCCTTGGCGCCGTACAGCGTCCGGCATTCGGTCCATATCTGCTGGATGCGCGCGATATTGGCTTGAGCATCCTCGGACAGCGGCTTCGCGCGGATCGGGCGGTGGATATTCATGCCGCACTCGTTGCGCAGCGGCATAAAGCTCGAATGCATTTCTGCAGAAATGGAACGAGCATGTGCGCGTGCCGCCACATCCTGCGGCCACAGCTTCGCATCCGGAAACCTCTCGGCGGCGTATTCGATAATGGCCAGCGAATCCCAGACCGTGACGCTGCCATCGATCAGCGCAGGCACCTTGCCGGAACGGGTCACATCCAGAATGCGCTGTTTGTCGGCAACCCCTGTGTAGAGCGGAATAACGACTTCATCAAAGGCAATCCCGGTCCCTTTCAGCGCCATCCACGGACGCATCGACCATGAGGAATAGTTCTTGTTGCCGATAACAAGCTTCAAAGCCATCGATTGAAATCTCCGTTCCGGGCAACCTTGCCGAATATGCCGAATAACTTGCCATGTCCGGCGCGCGTCAGGCAACTAACCAACCAAAAGCACTTCGCAGCAGCCAGCTTCCTGTCTATCGTGTCCGGCACCACACGGAAGGCATCGAGTCGTGAATCTGTTCACAACCGCTGATATCGCGGCAATCGCATTTTTCGTCGTATCTTGGATGGTCTATGCGATCACGCTGGAGCGCACATCGCATGGTGCGAACAGCCTGAACGCCCGTATGAGCATCTACCGCGAGGTCTGGGTCCGCCGCATCCTCGACCGTGAAGCGCGAATGGTCGACATGCAGATCATGGCATCGTTGCAGAACGGCACAGCCTTCTTTGCATCCACGACGCTTTTGGCCATCGGCGGCGGATTGACCCTGCTGCGCTCGACCGAAGAAGCCATGTCGGTGCTTGCCACACTGCCACTCGGCATCCGCAGCTCTCCTGCCCTGTGGGAGATCAAATGCGTCGGACTGATCGTGATCTTTGTCTACGCATTTTTCAAATTCTCATGGGCCTATCGCCTGTTCAACTACGTCGCCATCCTGCTCGGCGCGATGCCGTTCGCCGAAAAGCGCGACACGCCGGAAGCGCAGTCGCATGTCATGCGCACCACAAAGCTGTTCCAGTCGGCTGGCCGTCATTTCAATCGCGGCCAGCGAGCCTTTCTGTTCGCGCTGGGTTACCTCGGCTGGTTCATCAGCCCGTGGGTGTTGATCGCGACCACGCTAGCCATCGTCGTGGTGATCTGGCGGCGACAATTCGATTCCGACGCTTACCGCGCGATGTCGAAGTAGTTCCAGAACTTGCCGTGGGGGCGCCTTTGCGTCATGGCATGGGGATGCACACATCCGATTCGAACGCCGCAGACGGCGCATCACTGGACGAAGCCATCCTCGCCGTATTGGCCCGCGAAGGAACGCAGACGCTCAGCCCGCCGGAAATCGCCCACGCCATTGCCAAGGGCAACGACTGGCACAATCTTCTAGTCCCGATCCGCCGGTCCGCCGTCACTCTCGCGCAGGCAGGACGCCTCGTGATCTATCGCAAGGGCAAGCCCGTCGACCCGAATGACTTTCGCGGGGTCTATCGCCTCGGCTTGCCACGGCACGACTGAGCATGACCCGCAAACCGGCGCCCACTTTCCAGGATCATGTCTGGTTGATCTTGCGAGGCCCAGGAAACAGTTCGCTGCTGCGGCCTGTGACCCAGTAGGCGATCAGCCCGATCCACTCATGAACGGCGACATCGGTACGAGCGAGGCCGGCGCTCAACGCTGTGAACGGCATCGAAGCATCGCTCCAGCCGCGCGTGCGCCAGTCCACCGGGTAGGCCTCGATATCGAATCCAGCTTTTCTGAACGCACCGATTGAGCGCGGCATGTGGAACGCGGACGTTACGAGCAGCCACCGCTCGCCCGGCTTCGGCGACACCAGCTTGCGCGTAAATTCCGCATTCTCGGCGGTGGTGCGGGAATCCCCTTCCAGCACAATGCGGGAGGCCGGCGTTCCGAAGTCCTGCAGCAGATCACCCGCGATCGGTGCTTCCGAAACCGGCTCCTGAATCAGATTTGCACTGCCGCCGCTGAACACGATGCGCGCTTGCGGATAGCGCCGTGCCAATTGCAACATCGTAACGATGCGCTCGGCGGATGCGTCGATTTCCAACGAGCCGCGTGCCTGACTGCGTTCAGGGTCGATGGAGCCACCGAGAACAATAATCCCGTCCGGTGTGCGGCCTGCTGCACTCCACGCTGGAAAGCGCTCGGTCAGCGGCAACATCAGCAGATTGCCAAGCGACGAATATCCGCAAACCAGCAGCAGAAACATTCCAAACGCAAGAATACGCGATCCGGCCTTCCGGAAACGCGTCAACAACAACAGCGCTCCGAGCGCGCACAGTATCGCCACCGTGTTTGACGGCACGACGAAGAAGCCGAGAATCTTGGAAAGGCTGAAAAACATAATTGCCTGAATGAGCGATCACCGCCGCAAGATCAAGCCATCCTCAATCCCATTTCGGGGCGAATCCGAAATCGGTGATGCGGCCACCGCGCGTCCCCATCGCAAAAATCTCACCCATTTCATCGTCGGTCAGATTGAAATCGAAAATCTCGAGATTTTCGGAAAGACGCTCGACCTTTGACGTGCGCGGAATGACGACAACATCCTGCTGGATCAGCCAGCGCAGGCAGACTTGCGCCGCCGTCTTCCCGTAACGCGCCCCGATCCGGCTGAGTGCTTCCGCGTTCTTGACGCGGCCTTTGGCCACTGGACTGTAGGCAACCAGCGCGAGATCGTGTGCGCGGCAGGCCGCCAGCACCTTGGTCTGTTCAAGATATGGATGATACTCGACCTGATTGCAGATCAGCGGCACGGCGCTTTTTGCGACAGCTTCCTCAATCAACGCCACAGTGAAATTGGAAACACCAATGTGCCGGGTCAAACCAAGCCGGCTCGCTTCGGCGAGCGCTCCCAACGTTTCGTCCAGCGGCACCTGCGGATTGGGCCAGTGCAGCAAAAGCAGATCAACCTCGGTCATCCGCAAGCGCACAAGACTTTCCTTGGTCGAGCGCAGCAAGTCATTGGGGGCGAAATGCGTGGTCCAGACCTTGGTGGTCACAAACACATCCGGGCGCTTGATGCCGGACGCGCGCACACCCTCGCCCACCTCGCGCTCGTTCTCATACATCTGCGCAGTATCGATATGGCGATAGCCGAGGCGCAACGCCTGCTCGACAAGACGCGCGCAGGTGCGTCCGCGCAATTCCCACGTCCCGAGCCCTATCGCCGGGATGCTAGCGCCATTTGCCTCGACGCTCTGCATGTCATGCCTCAGCGCGACGTTTCCCTCTGTGCCAGTGCCGCGAAGACCATGTCGGGTTCGTGCGCGATCACCGTCAGCAGTGCACGCGCAGGTCCGCGCGGCGAACGCTTACCCTGCTCCCAGTTGCGGATTGTCTCAAGAGGAACGCCAAGGCGCGCAGCGAATTCCGCCTGGGTCAGTTTGGCGCGGCGGCGCAGATCGCGCACCTCTGGCACGCCGCTCGCCTTTGGCAATGCGCTCTCAGACATGTCGGGCACCAGCGGCGCTTCCCGCCCGTCAAGCAGTTCGACAATTCGTCCGTCAGCCTTCAGCCGTAGCCGTTGCATAGACAACCCTCCGTGCCTTGGAGGGTCGGCCCGCGTGGTTAACCGCGGGTTAACAAGACGCTCGCGCCGTCCGGAAAATCAAGGTTCCGGACGGCGTTGTTGTGATTATCGCATACGGGCGTAGGCCGAACGCCACGAGCGCCGGCCGCCGCCATGAGCGAAGCGCAAGCCCATCTCGCGGCCGCCAGCGACGTCGTAGGAAATGTGGATATGCTGCACGCGGCCGGAATCGGTCGAATAGCCGCCGCTCCAGTCTTTGAGCTGGGCGTAGATGCAACCGTAAGGGCCGCGAACATCCACCGCCTTGCCCTGAGCGTGAAGCGACATCCGCCGCGTTCCTGCGATGCGCGTATGACGCACGCCAGAGATCGCCTGAGTACCCGGACACGCCGCCTGAATTGAAGCGAGCTTGGCGGCGAGCGGGCCAACGAGACCGGCGGAATAGCCTTCCGAGGCGCGAGCCGCCGCAACGGCGTGCGGCGCCACCGGCTCGGAAGCGTTGCGCTCCGCCCGCGCAAGCGCCCGCTGCTGCCGCCGGCTCAGGCGCGGCGAAGACTCGATCATCGAAAAGGCAGGCTCAGCCCCGCGACGCGCGCGCTGGCGTGCATGGATGGGATTATCGACCCCAATGCAAGGCATGGTCACGTTGCATTCGGGCGAGACAGCCGGTCCGCGAACGCGCGCTTCGGCGATCGACGACAACGCACAAAGCGCCGCCACGGCGGTGATGGTTCGTATCAAAATTTTAGCTCCGGGAATTTCGCGCCAAGGACGACCGAATGCGGCAGGTCCAGATCGCACAGGTATTTTATAGCCGCACAGAAACAGCGTTTCGCGGCCAGCGACCCGGGCTGTTTTATCGGCACTGGTGGCGAGAATGAGGCACAGACCTGTCCAGCTGTCATGCCAGCGCAAGGAACCCATGCCGAAATAGGCAGCTCCTTTCCGACTGATTCCTGCGCTCATCTCTTGCTGCCCGGAAAATGCTGATTTTCAGGTCCATTTCATCCACCGCCTGATCGACTTCGCCACACCCGATGGCTAAAGCTGCGGCGCCCAAACTGCGCTTCGAGGATTTCCGACATGACCTTGCGTGGAGCCGTGCTGCTCTCACTGATCGCGTTGCTGCCAATGCCGGCAGCCGGCGCGGATTGTCCGCGCAAGGATGCGCTCGGCACCTCGCGGGTTATGACGCTCGATCCGCGGGAATATCCCCGCGTCGGACTGAAAAGCTTTCCGCAGACATTGCCGCTCGCAGACAAGGAGGTGGTGCTGACCTTCGACGACGGCCCCTTCCCGGCAACCACGACAAAGGTCCTTGCCACGCTGGCCAGTGAATGCGTCCGGGCAACGTTCTTCCTGATCGGCAGGAATGCCGAGGCCAACCCCGCGATCGTCAAGCGGATTGCAGCTGAAGGCCATAGTATTGGTCATCACACCTGGTCGCATCGCCCGCTCGACAAGATCAGCCAGACGCAGGCGACCGAGGAAATCGATCGCGGCATCGCCGCTGACGAGAAAGCGCTGCATGGCGCAGCGACGTCCGTGCCTTCAACGCCGTTCTTCCGCTTTCCCGGATTCGCCTCGACGCCGGCGCTGCTCAGCAACCTGCAGTCGCGGGGAATTGCCGTTCTGGGCGCTGATCTGTGGGCCAGCGACTGGAATCCCATGTCTCCGGAGCAGCAGTTGAACCTCATTACCCAGCGGCTCGACTATCAGGGGAAAGGAATCATCCTTTTCCATGACACCAAGGCACAGACGGCCAAAATGTTGCCCGCGTTCCTGCAGTATCTCCGCCGCAACGGCTACAAGGTCGTCCATCTGATCGCGCCGCGGCCGGTCAAGAGCTCCATGAACGAGCAGCCATTTCCGGCGCGCCTCAATTAATACGGCATTCACGGCCATGGCGGTAAGCCTTCAGCGGTGTTTCCTGACGACAGGTTTTCCATGGGCCGACAAATTACTGCAAACTGCACAGCGTTCCTGACGGCGTTCAGTCTGCTCGCCGCTGCCGCGCCTTTCGCGGCATCAGTTGCCCAGGCTGCGGCCTGTCCCGGCAATCCGGACGCACTCGGCACCTCGCGCACCATTGTCGTGGACCCCAAAGAACATCCGCGCATCGGCACCATGCAGTACGGCGAAACGCTGCCGCTCGAGGACCACGAAGTGGTGCTGACATTCGACGACGGCCCGCTCCCCGCGCACACCAACCCAATTCTCGAGATTCTTGCCGCCCAATGCGTAAAGGCGACGTTCTTCATGGTCGGACGCATGGCGAAGGAATTTCCACAGGACGTGCGCCGCGTGCATGATGCCGGACACACCATCGGCACCCACAGCGAGAACCATCCGACATTCTTCGGCAAGCTGCCGCCCGAACGCATGACGACCGAAATTGACGATGGTATCGCGCACGTTTCTGGCGCGCTCGCCGATCCCTCGCAACTCGCGCCGTTCTTCCGTATTCCCGGCCTGCGCCGGGGTGACCTGTTGGAGAGCGAACTCAGCAAACGTGGCCTCATGACATGGAGCGCGGATTTTCCCGCCGACGATTGGCGGCGTATTTCTTCCACACAGGTGGTCAACTACGCGCTGTCGCGGCTCGAGGCCAAGGGTAAGGGCGTGCTGCTGCTGCACGACATTCAGGCCCGGACCCAGGCCGCTCTCCCCGTGATCCTTCAGCAGTTGAAAGCACGCGGCTACAAGATCGTTCACGTTGTCCCTGCAACACCGGATCGGCCCAAGACACCCACCGAACCCGCGCAATGGGTCCCGCACTGGATCCACGGCCCGAACATCGCCGCGAAAACGCCGAGCGGTTTTGCTTTCGGCGCGCCTGAAACGCCGCCACACAACGCAGCCCGGTCCGTCCGCTCCGTCTGGCTGATGCGGCAAAAGTCCGCACAGCGCACGCCGGTCACTGTGCTGCACGCGCAGGCGCACCTGTCGCTCCGTGGCAAACCCCTGCGGACACACGCTTCCGTCGCAGACAAACGGCAAAGCCTTGTGCGGCTCCCTGCTCACCCGGCGCACAAAACCGACGCGCCGTTGCCCGCCGTGGTCAAACCGATCAAAACAGGCAGCCGCACGGACGTGACCGCGGGACCAAATATCCGCTGACGGTGCAATCACCGCAGACACCGCCAAGCGCACGGCGCAAACAAGCGGCATGCAGAGACAATAACAATTTCAATGAAAGCTGGGCACCAACCGGCGCGCTGTGCTTAGTTATAGAACCACCTTGAAAAGCCAGCGGGCGGGGTTCTGTGCGATTTCTTACGCTTAGATATTTCAACGAAGTGGCGAAGCTCGGCTCTATTCGAAAAGCTGCCGACCGCCTTCATGTCGCGCCGTCAGCCGTAAGTCGGCAGATCGCGCAACTCGAACTGGAACTCGCCGCGGTATTGTTCGAGCGTTCGAAGGTCGGTGTGCAACTCACCGCAGCCGGCGAAGTTCTGGCGCGTCACAGCCATCGCATCTTCCGCGACCTTGATCGCGCCCGCAGCGGTATCGACGACCTGCGTGGCCTGCAGCGCGGCGAAGTCTCGGTCTGGGTGATCGAGGGATTCGTCTCGGGCTTGCTACCCGACCTGCTGGGCAACTTCCATCACCGTTATCCAGGCGTCTCCTTCAAGATCCAAACCGGCTCAACCGACCGCATCGTGGAGGCACTGCTGGAGGACGAGGCCGACATCGGAATCACCTTTAATGCGATCTCCCGCCCGGAGATCGAAGTGATTACCGAATACGTCGAACCAATATCCTGCCTGGTCGCACCGACGCATGAATACGCGAACCACAGCGTTCTCTCCCTTGATGAGATCTGCAAACATCACCTTGCCCTGCCCGAGCACAGCTTCGGCCTGCGGCAGGTATTCGAACGCGCGATTGCGAAGCGTCGGCTCAATCCCAAAATCCTCGTCACCACGAACTCGCTTGAACTTACAAAGACCATGGCGGCAACCGCTCAGGTGATCGCTTTCATGCCGGCATTGACGGTGATCTCGGAGCTGGCAGCCGGCGGCCTGCGCGCGATTCCGATTTCGGATCCGGACTTCGCAGCCGCGAGATCAAGCATCTGCGTGCACCGGGACAGGCCGCTTCCACATGCCGCACAGCAATTTCTCAAGCTCCTGGCCGCGTCGATCGACGGGCTCTCGGAAGGTCAGCGCCAGAAGTAGGTGTTGCCTTTTCCGCACGATGACATGACGATTTCTCGTCTTTTAAGAATAACGTCTCCCTCATAGCGTTGGTTATTGCCCTCGAAGGAGTGACACATCGTGAAATCCGGAAAGATTGTTTCGCCAACCGTTGGAGGGTCCGCATCCCGGAGAACTGTTCTCCTGGGTACCGGCGCCGCCGCACTCTCGCTCGCGCTCGACCGCTTTGGCGGACCGGCCGCCGCGCAGAACCTGAAGTCGCTCAAACTTACCGAAGCGATCCATCTGGGCATGTATGTATCCGTATACGCGGCCAAGCATGGCGGCTTCTTCCGCAAACACGGCCTCGACATCGCGGTGAGTTCGGCAGGCGGTATAGCGCTGGCGGTGCCGGTGGTCCTGTCTGGCAACGCGACGTTTGCGGTCACCGGCGCGGGCATGTCCGTCAACGCTGTCAACGAAGGCGCGAAGGTCGTCAATATCGCCAAGGTCGTCGGCGGCGTTGCAATGTGGGCCGTCGCCAAGCCCGGAACCGCAATCAACAGCGTCAATGACTTCCGCGGTAAAACGATTGCAACGTTGCGCTTCCCCTCCTCCACTATTCAGACACCGACGTTCGCGATGAAGGATCGCGGCGGCTTCGATCCTGAAAAAGCCGGCGTCAAGTTTCTGCAAGTGCCCCCGGGCGCACAGGCGCAGGCCGTACTCGACGGCCGCGCTGACTTCGCGACGATGTTCGAGTGGGATGTCAGCATCGCGAAGGAGCAATTCGGACTCGTACCGGTGTTCGCATTTGCCGACATCATCGGACCGCTTTCGTGGACGACCGCGATGGTGACGCGTGACCTTGCCACCAAGGATCCGGCGGTGGTGCAGGCCTTCTGTGACGCGCTGGCGGAAGCACAGGCCGCGCTTCAAACCGACCGAGAACTGTTCGTGAAGACCTCTGTCGCGGAATTTCCTCAGGTCGCGGAGTCGGTCATCCGTTCAGCGGCCGATAACCTGCTCACCAAGTCGATCGCGATCCCGAAGAACCCGACGATCTCCAAGGCGGAATGGGACGCCGATATGGCTTTCGAAATGGCTGGCGGCTCGATCAAGACCACCCGGCCTTACGAAGAGATGGTGGACAACACGTTCGCCGAGCGGGCAACCGCGAAGGTCACCAAAGCAGGCTGAGGAACCAAGGTACTATGACATCGAAACTGACGGCCCGACCCGAGGCCATAACTTTCTCAGCCTCCACGACTGCGTTGATCGTGGTCGACATGCAGAACGGGTATTGCTCTCCCGGCGGATACTTCGATCATCTGGGCGTCGACCTGACACCAACCCAGCAGGTCATCCCCTCAATCGCAAAACTGGTCACCACCGCCCGCGGCGCGGGTATCCAGGTGATCTGGCTACAGAATGGATGGGATACCGATCTGAAGGAAGCCGGCGGCGCGCACTCGGTCAATCAACGCAAGGGCAATTCGCTCAAGCTGATGCGGGCGAAGCCGGAGCTTGCCGGGAAACTGCTCACCAAAGGTGGCTGGGACTACGACATCGTCAAGGAGCTCGCTCCGGAGACACAGGACATCATCGTTCCCAAGCCGCGGTACAGCGGCTTTGCAGGAACAGCACTCGACAGCATCCTGCGCAGCCGCCGCCTCGATACATTGCTGGTCTGCGGCGTGGCGTCGAATGTATGTGTCGAATCGACCATCAGGGATGCATTCTTCCTCGAATACTTCCCTGTTCTGGTGCGAGATGCCTGCTATCAGGCTGGACCCGAGTTCACCCAGCAAGCCACAGTCTACAACGTTGAGCAGTTCTTCGGATGGAGTGCGACGGTGGACGATGTCGCGTCAGCCTGCAACTCCAGCCTCGCCGCCTGAAATCAAAAGCAAACGTCTGAAGGAAACATCATGCCGATTGAAATCATCATCCCGCCGGGTTCGCCACCACCGCTCGCTCCCTACAGCCCGGGCACGAAGGCTGGAGGATTTATCTATGTCTCCGGCACACTCGCGATCGGCCCGAAGGGTGAAACCGTCGGCGTCGGCGATGCGACCGCACAGACCCGCTTTGTGCTCGAATCCATCAAGTCCGTTGTTGAAGCCGGCGGCGGCACGATGAAAGGTGTGGTCTTCAACCACATTTTCCTGAAGGACCTTGCCGACTATGCGGCAATGAACGCTGTTTACAAAGAATACTTTCCGGAAAACCCACCCGCCCGCTACTGCATTCAGGCGCCGCTTGTCCGTCCGGAGTTTCTAGTCGAGATCGCCACGACAGCCTATGTGGGGACATAAGCGATGGCCGACACCGAGGTTGCACAGGCGAAGGATATAACTGCCAGCCCACCCGCCACGGCAACCCGGCGCCGTTCCATCTTCAGTTATGTCGGTCGTGGGCGCATCCTGTTCTATCAGGTGCTGCTCATCACAAGCTTCCTCGCGCTATGGGAGATCGCAATCCGGGCCGGATGGATTGCGGTCTATCTCTACGGACAGCCGACCGGCATCTGGCGCGAACTGGTCAAGGGCTTCGTGTCGGGCTCGCTGCTGCGGGATACATGGGTCACCACCCAGGAAACGGTCATCGGCTTTCTGATCGGCAGCCTGCTCGGTTCGGCCGCCGGTTTGCTCCTGTGGCTGTCACCGACCATAGCGTCCATTCTGCGTCCTCTGATGGTGGCGCTCAACGGTTTGCCGAAAATCGCGCTGGCACCGCTGATCATCGTCTGGTTCGGCATCGGCATCGAGTCGAAGATCGCCGTCGCCGCGATCATCACCTTCATTGTGGCGATGATCACCAGCTACGCCGGCACCCAGGAGATCGACAACGATTATATCCGGATGCTCAAGGCGCTCGGCGCGAGCCGCTTTCAGATCTTCCGGATTGTTATTGCACCCGGCTCCCTGCCTTGGATCGCATCCGCGTTCCGGCTGAACATCGGCTTTGCGATGATCGGCGCAGTGGTCGGCGAATACATCTCGGCGGAACACGGCCTCGGCTATCAGATCTATTACGCCGGTACGCTCTATAACCTCAATGCGGTGTGGGGCGGCATCCTGGCCCTGATGATTCTCGCGCTCGTGCTCGACGGCATCGTCGGCTGGGTCGAGAGCCGCATGAAGTGGCGCTAGGACACAACCATGCCGCTCGCCAGAACTTCTGATGCAGACATCCACTACGAGTTGCTCGGAGACGGCGAGCCGGTGATGCTTGTCGCTGGCCTCGGCGGAACAGCGTCCTATTGGGCCCCCAACCTTGCGGGTTTTTCCGGACGTCACCGCGTTCTGTTGCACGACCATCGCGGAACCGGAGGCAGTTCACGCTGCGAGATGACCTACTCGGTTGAACTGATGGCTGAGGACCTGTTGCGCACGATGGACGCGGCCGGAATCGAGAAGGCACATCTGGTTGGTCATTCGACCGGCGGCGCGATCGGCCTCGTACTTGCAGCAACGGCGCCGGAGCGCATTGCAAGCCTTGTCCTCTATGCAAGCTGGGCCGTGCTCGACCCGCAGATGGAACAGTGCCTGAACTTGCGCCGCCGCATTCTCTCGGGCCTCGGCGAAGCCGACTATCACCGTGCGACGCCGTTGTTCCTTTATCCGCCGGTCTATGTCCGCGACAACAAGGCGGCCCTCGACATGGAGATTCAGGGAGCGATCAACGCTTCTCCGTCACGCACGATCATGGACGCGCGCGTCGCCGGCATTCTTGCGTTCGACGGTACGCGCTATCTCGACCGCATCCGGTGTCCGGCCATCGCGCTCGTCGCCGACGACGATATTCTTACTCCGCCCTACTCATCCGAACTTATGGTGGAGCGGATCGCAGGCGCGAAGCTGATCAAGGTGCCGTATGGCGGCCATGCCTACTCGCGAACCAAACCGGCGCAGTTTAACGAAATCGTTCTGAACTTCCTCGCGGAACACGCGATGAGCAAGAGAGTCGCACATGAGCAAGCATGATGATGTCGTCCTTCGTGCCGAAAGCGTCGGGATGGTGTTCAATCAGGACACACCCGAAGCTGTTACGGCTATCGCAGACATCAGTTTCGACCTTCAACGCGGTGAGGTCGTCGCGATTGTGGGGCCCTCAGGCTGCGGAAAGACCACGTTGTTCAACGTCATCGCCGGGTTGCTGGAGCCGACACGGGGCCGCATCAACGTCAATGGCGAGCCGGTGCATAGCGCGACCGGCCACGTAGGCTACATGTTGCAGAAAGACCTGCTGCTGCCGTGGCGCACGGTGATGGACAATGTGATCGTCGGCCTGCAAGTGCGCAATACGCCGCGCAAGGAAGCCGAGGCGAAGGCGAAAGTCCTTATCGAGGCTTATGGATTGAAGGGATTTGAAGACGCGTATCCTTCGGCTCTCTCCGGGGGCATGCGGCAACGTGTTGCGTTCATGCGCACGCTGGCCTTCGAGCCCGATGTGATCCTACTCGACGAACCGTTTTCGGCGCTCGACAGCCAGACCCGTTTGATCCTGCAGTCCGACGTGCTGCGCATCATTCGCGAGCGAAGCTGCAGTGTGGTGCTGGTGACCCACGACGTCGGCGAAGCTATCACGATGGCCGACCGCATCGTTGTCATCACAAGCCGGCCCGGGCGCGTTAAATCGGTGCATCGCGTCGGCATTGATGCCGATCGCCGGCATCCGCTGAAGATCCGCAAGGAGCCACGTTTTACCGAGCTTTATGATGCCATCTGGGCTGAGCTCGGCATCGATCTCGCCGCCTGACACCGGAACTCTCTGATGCATTTCGAAATAAGCGGGCGAACCGATCCGGACGCCGAAACCATTGTGCTCTCGTCCGGACTGGGGGGCACCTCGGCGTTCTGGCAACCGCAGATCGCGGCACTCACGCCGCACTTCCGCATCATGACCTATGACCAGCGCGGCACGGGACGCAACGCCGGTCCTCTCCCCGAACCGTACACGATCGGTCATATGGCGGATGATGTCATTGCGATGCTGGATTCGCAGCGTGTGACTCGATGCGCCTTCATGGGACATGCGCTCGGCGGCCTTGTGGGGCTGGCGATAGCACTCAAAAGGCCCGCTCTGCTCAGCCGGCTGGTTCTGGTCAACGCCTGGGCGCGCGCGGACTCTCATACGGGACGATGTTTTGCGGTGCGCACGAAGCTGCTGAAGAACAGCGGTGTCGAAGCCTATGTCCAGGCTCAGCCCATCTTCCTCTATCCTGCGGATTGGCTATCCGCGAATGCGGAGCATGTCGCGCTGGAAGAGAAAGCGGGTATCGCTCATTTCCAGGGAGCAGAGACCATCCTGAAGCGGATCGGCGCGCTGCTCGCCTTCGATATTGCGGATCGGCTGGCCGAAATCCGTGTGCCAACCCTCGTGGCCGCGTCGCGTGACGACGTCCTAGTCCCGTGGACGGCCTCCGAGAAGCTCGCCGGCGGTCTTCCACAGGCTGAGCTCTGGCTTGTCGCCGATGGCGGCCACGGATTCACGGTGACACGACCGGATACTTTCAATGAGAAAGTCCTGTCATTCCTCGGCCATCCCGCAACCGCTGCGGTCAGCCACCGTCCCTCGTAATATCGCCCGTGCGGCGTCACAGCCACGACGCCTCAGCTATCGAAAACGATCAAGCCGGTGGGGCAAAAGCGCCGTTCGCGCGAAGTCCCGCTCATGCGAGCCGCATATCGGACAGTTGAGTGATTTCGATTGGCACATTGCGTTGCGATCGACGCATCGAAATCGCATAAAGCAAAGATATTTCATAGGCTTATAAATATCTTTGGTGCGCTCGGAGGGACTCGAACCCCCACCCTGTTACGGACTGCCACCTCAAGGCAGCGCGTCTACCAATTCCGCCACGAGCGCTAGAAGATCGGCCCCGGATTCGCACCGGAGCGGATCAACGGCGCCCGTGTAACAAATCAGGATTGGGGGGACAAGGCCCCGGCGAAGGCTTTGTCCAAGGCTTTATCGAGGAGCTTTTGGACTACCTGTGATCGGGCGTCCGGGGCAACATTTGCTTGACTTCAACTGCAATGCGGTTGCGGTTCACCACCACGACGCCGCTGGCGACCGGCAGATTGTTGGCAAGGACCTTGACCTCGTCCTGCTCCGTCGCGTCCAATTCGATGATCGCGCCGCGGCTCAGCCGCATCACCTGATGGATCGGCATTGAGGTGGTTCCGAGGACCACCATCAGATCGACGGAGACGTTATCGAGGGTTGGCACTTTGACTTCCGCATCCACAAATGAGCGATAACGCCAGATCACCACGGTTATGGTTACTCAATGGTTAATACCCTCCAGACCCGGCGCGAAGACCCTGCTTTGACGTCGTTTTTTGCCCAAACCGGCCCCCCCGCCGAATGGCTGATCGCCGATTCGCCGGTCGCCTATCAGGACGCGCTGGATGTGATGGAGACGCGGGCAGCGGACATCGCCGCCGGTCACGCCCCCGAACTGGTCTGGCTACTGGAGCACCCGCCGCTGTATACGTCCGGAACCAGCGCCAGGCCGGATGACCTGATCGATGCCCGCTTTCCGGTGTTCGCCACCGGGCGCGGCGGGCAATTCACCTACCACGGCCCCGGCCAGCGGGTGGTCTATCTGATGCTGGACCTCAAGCGCCGCCGTCCCGATGTGCGCGCCTATATCGCCAGTCTGGAGCAGTTCACGATCCGCGCCCTCGCCGCGTTCAATGTTCGCGGCGAGCGCCGCGAGGACCGCGTTGGCGTTTGGGTGGCTCGGCCCGAGAAGGGTCCCACTCATGAAGACAAGATCGCCGCCATCGGTGTGCGTCTGAAACGCTGGGTCAGTCTTCACGGCATTTCCATCAACGTCGAGCCGGACCTGTCGCACTTCTCGGGGATCGTCCCCTGCGGGGTTCAGGACCCGCGCCATGGCGTGACCAGCCTGGTCGATCTCGGCCTGCCGGTGACGATGCACGACGTTGATGTCGCCCTGAAACAGTCCTTTGAAGAGGTCTTCGGAATTTGAAGCCTGGGCGTAACCAGGGCGCCCCTTCGAGGACTTTCATCCCCGAAGGGCCTGAGAACATTCCTCACGCTGCAGCGCTATCCGGCTTCGCGAGCTTACTCGCGATATAACGGCGCTCCTGCGTCAGTCCGCCGAACCCGTAAGCATCCGCCCGTGCATCGTGGACGTAGATATAGCTTTCGTTGTGCAGTGATCCGAGCAGTTCATCCATCCGCTTGAAGGTTGCGGCGAGGAAATCCGCCTTCTCGTCCTTGGTGTTGGTGCCGTCCGAAATGTGAATATCGACCCAGACGCTGGCCAGCTTCTGCTCGGCCAGCGAGCGGCCGCCGGCGAACCAGTCCGCCGGATCGACGGACTGCACGATGACAGCCGTGACATTCGGGTCCTTGTGCAGGATATCAGCCGAGAGCTTGGTTACGGCAGCGGCAATGTCGCTCTTGGTAACGTTACGTTGCGAACTGTACTGGACTGTAATGAGGGGCATGGTCGTTTCTCCGGGTCTTGCGCGATCAGCGCGTGGCGAGAAACTAGACCTCCGCGCATGATATTGATATCTTATGATTACATATTTCAATCATAACGATACATGATGATAAAATGACCACGCTGGACATCCCAACAGTACAAGCCTTCCTGCTGGTGGCCGACCTGCAGAGCTTCACCCGCGCCGCGGAAGTCCTTGGAACGACGCAGGCCGGCGTCAGCATGAAGCTGCAGAGGCTGGAGGCGACGCTCCAAAAGCGGCTGGTCGAACGCTCGCCCCGCGCGGTCCGCCTCACGGCAGACGGCGCAGCGTTTCAGAATCATGCCCGCGCATTGATAGCGGCACATGACCGCGCGCTGTCGGGGTCGGCTCCGGTCGCTCAACAACTGACCCTCGGCATCAGCGATCATGCCGCCGGTCCTGAACTCGTGCCCATTCTGGAGAAACTGAACGGTGCATCGCCCTCGCTGACACTCGCCGTGACCATCGATTTCTCGCGCACCCTGCTCGATGCTTTCGATGGCGGAGAGCTTGATGCCATCGTTGTGCGGCAGGAAGGCAGCCGGCGCGGCGGGGAAGTGCTCTGCACGGACGATTTCGGCTGGTTCGCTTCACCCGCCTTTCAGTGGAACAGGAGCGAGCCGCTGCGTGTCGCGGCCCTTGCTGCGCCCTGCGGCGTCCGCGCGATGGCCGTTCGCGCGCTCGACAAGTCGCGCGTCAAGTGGACCGAATCTTTTGTCGGGGGCGGTGTTAGTGCAGTCGTGGCGGCAGCCGCCGCGGGACTGGCCGTCGCGCCACTCGCGCGGCGGATCGCACCTGCAGGCATGATCGATGTCGGAACAGCTTTCGGCCTGCCGAAACTCGGCGCATCGAAGGTGATGCTCCATTCGCGGGTCAGTGACGCCTCAAAGAAAGCGGCGCTGCGGGTTCTCGCAGCGACATTCCGCAAGGAAGCCGGCGCGAAGTAATTCAGGCGTCTATATCGTCGGCAGAACGGAAAACGTCTCACCCGCCGTACGAAGTTTCAGCATGTCTTCGGTCACTGGCTGATTGTCGATCCCCGACACGCGCGCCATTCCGGGTCCGTGCTGGCATTTTGTAATGAGCGCAGCGACGGCCTCATCGGATCCGAAGAGCAGTGCTTCCACCGTGCCGTCCCGGCGGTTGCGCGCCCATCCGGCAAGCCCGCGCGCCTCTGCTTCGCCCGCAAGCCAGGCGCGATAGCCCACGCCCTGTACCTTGCCCCTGACGATGATGTGGCGGATGACGTCGACCATCGGACCACCAGTGTTGCGTTATTGCTTGAGCCCAAGAAAATCCGCGATGCGCGCCTTCACGTCCGCATCGCGCATCACGCGATTTGTCAGTTCACTTGAGGGCAGACCCCGGAGGCTTTTCGGGGCCGTGCCGTCACGCAATTCCTTCAGCGTCTGATAGACCGCCTGCGTGGCTGCCGCGATAGGCGCATGTCCCTGATTGGCGACGCGCACGCGCTGACTGGCGAGAAAGGTCATGTCGGCCAATTCACCATCCGCGCTGCCCATGATGATCGGCAGTTTGGTTGCAGCAGCGATCGCCTGCAGTTCGGCCCGCGTCTTCAGACCGGTAAAAAACAGCGCGTCGACACCCGTTGCCTCGTAGGCCTTGGCACGCGCCACCGTGTCATCGATCGTGGTGATCGACGCTGCACCAGTGCGGCCAACAATAACGAGTGACAGATCAGAGCGGCCGCTCAGCGCCGCCCTCATCTTGCCGACACCCTCATCAATGGAAATCACCTGCGGCTTCGCCTGCCCGTAAGCCTGCGGCAGCAACGTGTCCTCAATTGTCAAGCCCGCTGCGCCTGCAGCTTCGAGTTCCTGCACCGTGCGGCGAACATTCAGCGCATTGCCGTAGCCGTGGTCGGCATCGACCAGCACGGGGATGTTTCCGGCGCGGCAAATCCGTCGCACCTGCTCGGCCAATTCGGAGAGCGTGATCAGCAACAGGTCCGGGTCGCCCAAAATCGTCAGCGATGCCGCAGAGCCGCCGAACAGACCCAGTTCGAATCCAACATCTTCCGCGATCCGTGCCGAGATCGGGTCATAAACCGATCCTGGCTTGATCACATCCTTGCCCGACAGGATGGCCCGGAATGCCTCGCGCTTTTCCTGCGGGACCATGCAAGCCTCATGCAAACTCGAGGATCAGCGCATCGACCGCCAGTGTCGCGCCCGGCGTGGCAGCGACTTTCTTCACCACGCCATCCCGCTCGGCGCGCAGCACGTTCTGCATCTTCATCGCCTCGATCACGGCCAGCGTTTCGCCGGCCTTGACCTCCTGCCCCTCGGTCACGGCGATGGAGATCACCAGACCCGGCATCGGACAAAGCACCTTCTTCCCGGCGTCGGCGGCGGAGATGACCGGCATCAGCCGCGCGGCCGCAGCTTCCGTCTCCGTGTAAACCTGCACCGGCACCTCGAAGCCCTGATGCGCGACGCGGAAGCCGTTCGGCATCGGGCGAACCTGCGCAACCGCCTGTCGGCCGCCGATGGTGCCGAACCAGACCGGATCGCCGGGCTTCCACTGCGAACGCAGCAGCACCGGCTGACCGGTATTGCCATCTGCACCGATGAAGCGAACAGCGATATCGTCGCCTTCGCGCGCAACCTCGAGCAACACTTCGCTGCGATCGAGCCAGACAGAGCGGCGGCGTTCGCGCGACACCGCCCGCCCCTGCATCTGGCCGGAAATCTGACGCTTGCGTGCGCCGATAATGTGATCCACCGCCGCAGCAATCGCCGCAATGCTGTTCGCAATGTCGCCTTCGGGCGTTCGCGCCGTGAAGCCACCCGGGAACTCCTCGGCGATGAAGCCGGTGGAGAGATTGCCTTCGCGCCAGCGCGGATGATTCATCAGCGCCGACAGAAACGGAATGTTGTGGCGGATGCCGTCGACATAGAACGCATCCAGCGCCTGCGACTGCGCCTCGATGGCGGCAGCACGCGACGATGCATGTGTCACCAGCTTTGCGATCATCGGATCGTAATAGATCGGAATCTCGCCGCCTTCCTGCACGCCCGTGTCGTTGCGCACGGTGATGTCGCCGACCTTGCTCTCGGCGGGCGGACGGTATTTCACCAGCCGCCCGATGGACGGCAGGAAATTGCGAAACGGGTCTTCGGCATAGACACGGGACTCGACGGCCCAACCGGTCAGCGTCACGTCCTTCTGCGCCAATGCGAGCTTCTCGCCAGCAGCGACGCGGATCATCTGCTCGACCAGATCGATGCCGGTGATCAGTTCGGTCACCGGATGCTCGACCTGAAGGCGGGTGTTCATTTCGAGGAAGTAGAAGCTCTTGTCCTGCCCCGCGACGAACTCGACCGTCCCGGCAGAATCGTAGTTCACGGCCTTGGCAAGCGCGACCGCCTGCTCGCCCATCTTGCGGCGGGTCGCCTCATCGAGCAGCGGCGATGGCGCCTCCTCGATGACCTTCTGGTTGCGGCGCTGGATCGAACATTCGCGCTCGCCGAGATAGATCACGTTGCCATGCTTGTCGCCGAGTACCTGGATTTCGACGTGGCGCGGATCGACGATGAACTTTTCAACGAAAACACGGTCGTCGCCGAACGAGGCCTTGGCTTCAGCCTTCGCAAGGTTGAAGCCTTCCTCGACTTCGGATTTCGAATGCGCGATGCGCATGCCCTTGCCGCCGCCGCCTGCGGACGCCTTGATCATGACCGGGTAGCCGATCTCGTCAGCGATCTTCACGGCATGCTTGCCGTCCTCGATCACACCCAGATAACCGGGCACAGTCG
Source organism: Afipia sp. (assembly GCA_017308595.1). GTDB lineage: Bacteria > Pseudomonadota > Alphaproteobacteria > Rhizobiales > Xanthobacteraceae > Afipia. The sequence goes on along the minus strand of JAFKER010000011.1, from coordinate 36,274 downwards.
AAACCTTGGCCTTGGCCGCCGCCTTCTTGGATTCGATCTTGTCGCCCATCGCAGCGATCGCGTCGGGATTTGGTCCGATGAAGACCACCCCGGCCGCCGCCAGCGCGCGCGGGAACGCCTCGCGCTCGGACAGGAAACCGTACCCCGGATGCACCGCCTCGGCTCCCGTCTTGCGGCAGGCCTCGACGATCTTGTCCATGACCAGATAGCTCTCGGCGGCCTGCGGAGGGCCAAGGAACACGGCCTCGTCCGCCATTTCGACATGAAGCGCGTCGCGGTCTGCTTCCGAATAGACCGCAACCGTCTTGATGCCCATCCGGCGCGCGGTCTTGATGACCCGGCAAGCGATTTCGCCGCGATTGGCGATCAGTATCTTTTTGAACATGGGATTGACTTGATCTTCTCGTCTCGAGGGCGGGACCGGCCGGGGGCCGCAGGGCACCTATTTGGCATGGGCGGGGGATTGTAACAATTCCGTTGCGCGGGGAAACTACATCTGTACGGGCCTACCGTTTATCACCTCAACAAGACCCGGCCCAGACAGGGGAAACCAATGCGCCGCACAACCCTTATGACGGCTATCTGCGCCCTCGCCTTGTCGAATTTGGCGGCTTTCGCGCAAAATGACCGGCCCCGCAACCTGATCCTGTTCGTGCCTGACGGCATGCGCGCCCTGATGGTCAAACCGGACACCGCGCCGGTCATGGCCGCCCTGCGTGACAAGGGCGTCAATTTCGCCAATTCGCACTCGCTTTTCCCGACCTTCACCACCGCCAACGCCTCGGCGATGGCGACCGGCCATTATCTCGGTGACACCGGCGACTTCAGCAACACGATTTATACGGGCTATCCGATCGCGCATGCCAACGGCACGGTTGTCCCCTTCCTTGAGAACAACGCCGTGCTGGCGGATGTCGATGAGCATTTCGGCGGCGACTATCTCAACGAGGAGACGATCCTCAAGCTCGCGCGAGAAAAAGGATACAGCACCGCGGCGCTCGGCAAGCTCGGGCCGACCCTGATTTTCGACCACACCGACAGGGCCGACCGGCCCGGCCTGCATTCCATCGTGATCGATGATTCCACCGGCGGCAAAAACGGCGTTCCGCTGTCGCAGGAAATGCAAGATGCTCTGACCAAAGCCAACCTGCCGCTAGCGACACCCTCGCGCGGCGAAAGCGGTAAGGCGGGAGATTTCAAGACGCCGGGTGCCCGCGTCGCCAACATCGAGCAGCAGGCCTACTTCGCCGACGTCGCCACCAAGATCGTTCTGCCGATGTTCAAGGCCCGCAACAAGCCGTTCGTGCTGGTGTTCTGGTCTCGCGATCCCGACGGCACGCAGCACAACACCGGCGATAGCCTGAATACCATCACGCCAGGCATTAATGGCCCAACCGCCCTTGCAGGGATCAAGAACGCCGACAACAATCTCGGGCAACTGCGCAAGGCGCTGGATGATCTCGGCCTCGCGGACTCGACGAACATCATCGTCTCGGCCGATCACGGCTTCTCCACCATCTCGAAAGAGAGCAAGACCAGCCCCTCCACCAAGATGACCTATAGCGACACGCCGGAAGGCTTTTTGCCGATGGGCTTTCTGGCGATCGATCTTGCAAAGGCCCTGAACCTTCCGCTGTTCGATCCGAACGACAAGAATGCACGCGTGCCCGATAACGCGCATCCGCGTGCCGGTAACGGCGTGCTCGGCTCGAACCCAGAAAAACCGGACGTCGTCGTCGCAACGAATGGCGGATCGAATCTGATCTACCTGCCCGGAAAAGATCGCAAGCTGGCAGGGCGTATCGTGAAGGCGTTGCTTGAACAGGACTACGTCAGCGGCATCTTCGTCGATAACGATCTCGGACGCTTTCCCGGCTCATTGCCGCTCTCCTTGTTGAGCTTAAAGGGCAAGGCTGTCACGCCGCATCCGGCCATTGTGGTCAACTTCCGATCCTATTCGTCCGGCTGCGACGAGCCGACCGTGTGTTCGGTTTCAGTCGCCGATACCGTGTTGCGTCAGGGTCAGGGTATGCACGGCAGTTTCAGCCGCGGCGACACCAGGAATTTCATGGCGGCGATCGGACCGGACTTCAAAGCAGGCTATGTCGACCTGCTTCCCGTCAGTAACGCTGACGTCGGAGTCACGGCTGCGAAGTTACTGGGCCTCGACCGGAAACCGAAAGGCACCCTCGTCGGGCGCGTGATGACGGAAGCGATGCCCAATGGCGCGACGCCGAAGGGATATACCGGCACGGTCAGCGGAAAGCCCGCAGCCAATGGCCTGCAGACCGTGCTGAAATTCCAGCGCGTGCTGGATCAGCGTTATTTCGATGTGGCGGGATTTCCGGGCCGGACTGTTGGCCTGCCCGAAACAACAAAAACGGCAGGCGCAAGATAGCGCCTGCCGTTATTCTGAGTTGTGAAGCCTTACATACCGAAATCGAGGACGTTCGGCAGCGTATGAGCGAGCGGCAGGGTCGCCGCGCCAATCAGAGTGGCGACCAGCCGCATCAGCGTGCGGTTGTTGCGGCGTGTGCCGCGCATCTGGCTGGCGATCCACTCGAGCACTTCGATATTGACGCCGACTGCTGTCGTGGGCGCCCAGCTCTCGATCGAGGTCTCAGGCGACAGCGCAACCGAGCGCGGCGGCACCGGCAGACCGGACGCCGCAGCCGCGTGATGCACGATAGCCTTGGCGAACAGATCATCGAAAAGACCATCGTCGCTGCGCTCGCTCGCGGCCCTGTTGATCTCGAACAGGGTCTCGGCTTCAGCGCGGCTGACCGGCTCATTGGTGTTCGCCGCGGCGTTCAGGATGCGCGCGCACCAGGCTGCGTCAGCGGCATCGAGCGCGCGGGAAAAGTGAATGCGGCCTGCAGTGGTCGGCCCCTCGCCGGTGATCACGCCATCGCGCACGAAGGCAAGTGCGTTAGCGGACACATCGCGGTCTGCGGTGAGGCCTGTTTCGATTTTCCGGATCAGGTCGGAAAGCGGTGCATTGGAGATGATCTGGGCGGACGTCATGTTACTATTCTCTTGTTGTGTCCTGCAGCATTTTCACGCGGACGTAAACGAAGCGTTAAGGAAGCGATTCGGGGATCGCTTCTTTTCCTTATGGTTGCGGATTGGTCGCACTGACCGCCCCGAAGGTTCATCCATGACGGTGGGAACTGGCGGGCGTACGGCGCATCAAAGTCAAATTCGAGGCATTGCGAAAAAGTGCGTGAGCGCGCGGCGGAGATGAATTTTCAGTCATCTGCCGAAAAAGAGCATGGATTGCTCCGAAGCTGTGCGCGCAGCGAAAGAACATGTCGTTTTTGCCCGCCCCCCTCGCGCAAGATCGCAGATGGATGTAGGTTTAGGCATCAGAATTTCTTTGTAACTCTAAGGACATGAGGCTGATTTATGACGATCCAGATTGGCGCGGTGGCGCCCGATTTCGAGGCCGACACCACCGAAGGGCGCATCCATTTCCATGACTGGATTGGAAACAGCTGGGCAATGCTGTTCTCCCACCCGAAGGACTTCACCCCGGTTTGCACCACCGAACTCGGCACCCTTGCCCGGCTCAAGCCGGAATTCGACAAGCGCGGTGTCAAGCTGATCGGCATCAGCGTCGACCCCGTCGACCGGCACGCGAAATGGGGTGAGGACATCAAGGAAACGCAAGGTTATGCGCCGAACTACCCGATGATCGGCGACACCGAGCTCAAGGTCGCGAAGCTTTACAACATGCTGCCCGCCGACACCTCCGGCGGCGCAGACGGCCGTACCGCCGCCGATAACGCCACGGTGCGCACAGTGTTCATCATCGGGCCGGACAAGAAGGTGAAGCTGGTCCTGGTCTATCCGATGACCACCGGACGCAACTTTGATGAAATCCTGCGTGTGATCGACTCGCTGCAGCTCACTGCCAAGCATCGCGTGGCGACACCTGCCGACTGGAAACAAGGCGATGATGTCATCATCGCCGGTTCCGTCTCCGACGACGAAGCCAAGACGATCTATCCCGGCGGATGGAAATCACCGAAGCCGTATATCCGTATCGTTCCGCAGCCGAAGTAACTGCGGCAATCACGAGAAAAAGGGACGCAGCGCGTCCCTTTTTTGTTGCTTCCACCGCTATACTTGTGGCGACAGCCAGTTTGCAATCAGCAGCCCAACCGTCGAGGAAATAGCGGTGACGAGCGTTCCCCACGCGACATCCACGACCACAACGGGCCATGTCCAGTGCTTCAGCAGCGCCAACGACGTTAGCTCAAACGTCGCATAACAGAAAAAGCCAAACAGCGCGCCGTACAGCAGTGTGAACTTCCAGCTCACGCCGGGCCCGGCACTGACGAAAATCAGGATGCCGGCAACATACAGCAGGTAAAACAGGATCGCCGGGGCAAGACGGATCGTGCCGAGCATATCGCCGACCTGTGACGTAAAGAATCCTTTGGCGACGAGCCCCAGAAACACAAAATCGATGGGAACGATGACCAGCAGCGTCGCAAGATAAAGAACGGCATTGCGTTTCAAATCATCCTCCCGAATGACAGTTGCTCGTAGCAATAACTACGCACAACCGCCGATCCGGTTTCAGCGGCTTCACGTCATGCAGCCCTTACGCCATCGAGGAATCGCCCCACCTCTGACTGCAGGTGCAGGCTTTCGCCGCTCAGGGCCTGTGCCGACACGAGAATATCGTCTGCGGTCGTGCCGGTCTGGTTCGCTCCATCGGCGACTTCACCGACATTGACGGCAACCTCGGTTGTCACGGTCGCGGCAGCCTGAACGCTTCTGGCGATCTCCTGTGTCGCAGCGCCCTGCTGATCGACCGCCGCCGCGATGGAAGTGGCGATCTCGTTGATATGTTCGATGGTCTGCCCGATGACTTTGATCGCGGATACCGACTCTTGCGTTGCAGACTGCATGTTGACGATATGACTGCTGATCTCATCGGTGGCTTTCGCGGTCTGCCCAGCCAGGTTTTTGACTTCCTGGGCGACCACGGCGAATCCACGCCCGGCTTCCCCTGCCCGCGCCGCTTCGATAGTGGCATTGAGCGCGAGCAGATTGGTCTGTTCGGCAATCGACGTAATGAGTTTCACGACATCGCCGATGCGATCGCCGGCCCGCGACAACTCCGCCATCCGCTCGTCGGTCTCTGCGGCCTGCTTCACCGCATTGGCAGCAATTCCGTTCGACTCCTGCACCCGGCGGCTGATCTCCGCGATTGAACCGGTGAGTTCTTCGGATGCGGCCGCCGCATTGCGCACATGCTCGGATGCTTGCGTCGATGCCTCCGCGGACGCCTTCGACAGATGCGCGGTGCTACGCGCCGTTTGGGTCAGATTTCGCGCCGCGCTTTCGAACTCGCCGGACGAATGCAGCACCTTGTCGATAATTCCACCGACGTTGGACTGGAATTCATCGACGAAGCTTTGCAATTCCTTCTTTCGGCGCTGCACGGCCTCCGCCTCCGCGGTCTTCCGTTCGGTTTCTAACCGGCGGCGCTCAAGCGAATTGGTCTTGAACACACCGATGGTGCGGGCGATGGAGCCGATTTCATCATGCCGGTCCACATGCGCAATCTCGACATTTGGATTGCCTTCCGCGAGAGATGTCAGCGTGTCGGTGACGGATCGGAGCGGACGGGTGACACTGCGCACGAGCAGCATTGTAAGGGCAAGAACCAGCAGCGCCCCGATCACCGCGGCGACCGTCATCATCATCATGGCATGATAAAGCATGGCGTCGAGCGGCTCGGTCGCGATACCGACATAGAGAATACCGATCACCTTCCCGGCTTTATCGAACACGGGCTGATAGGCGGTCATGAAACTCTTGCCGAACAACACTGCGGGCCCCTTATAGGCTTGGCCATTCCGGATCACCTGCTGCGCGGGATGATCTGCTGCCAGTTGAGTTCCGACAGCGCGGTCGCCGTTCTCTTTTTTGACATTCGTGGTACGACGAACGAATTGCTTCGTTGCTTCGTCATAGACGAAAATCGTCGCATTACCGCCGACATAGGATACGGCTCGATCTACCGTGTTGTGGTCCTTGAACACGGGCATCGCGGGAATTTCGGCGCGGCCCAGGCTGCCGTCTTGAATTGCAACCTTCGCATCGGGATTGGTTTCGGCGAAGGCCAGCGCGAGCGTGCGGAGGCTGGTTTCGATGTCCGATTTTCCTCTCGCCTCAAATTCCCTGCTGAGCGACCAGTAGGCTGCCCCCACCACCATTGAGGTGGTGACGGCTATCAGCGCTGCGGCGCAAATTGTAGCTTTTGTTCCCAGCTTGAATTTAAGAAAACCGGAGGATTTCTTCCCCAAATCGATATCCATAATGCTGTCCCCAGAACCGGCTAAAATCAGTACATTTTGACAGCTTATATTTACCGCCCCATTAACGTGTTCGCTGGGCGATCACCCAGTTGCCAAGGCTCAGGAAGACCAGTGCAGTGACAGATCAACCGGGCTCCCCTGTGCTTGTGTGGTTCCGCGACGACCTGCGGCTGTCCGACCATCCGGCCCTCCATGCAGCCGCCAACAGCGGCGCTCCGCTGGTTTGTGTCTACGTGCTGGATGAAGACAGCTCATTGCGCAGGCGCCCCCTTGGCGACGCATCGCGGTGGTGGCTGGCGCAATCGCTCCGAAGCCTGCAGGCAAGTCTTGCCAAGCGCGGGCAGGCGCTGGTGCTGCGCAAGGGTCCAGCCGCGGGCGTGATCTCGGGTCTCGCACAAGATATTCAAGCTTCCGCCGTGCACTGGATCGAAAGCGATATCCCGGGTCAGGCTTCGGTCGAACAGCAAGTCCGAACCGGGTTGGAGAAAATCGGCGTGTCCGCCAACAGTTTCCCGAGTGACCTGCTGGTGAGGCCGGCGAGCCTGCGCAACAAGGATGGCCGGGGTCTGCGCGTCTTCACCCCGTTCTGGAAACGGGTTCTGAGCATGGGCGATCCGCCGCAGCCCCTGCCCGCCCCCAAAAAGCTGAAGCCAGGTCCTGAAGTTGCAAGCGACGACCTAGCATCATGGAATCTCGAGCCAACGCATCCTGACTGGGCCAGCGGCCTGCGCGAGACATGGGTGGCCGGTGAGAGCGCTGCGCAGGAAAGGCTGCATGATTTTCTTGAGAATGGCATCAAGGGATATGCATCCCTGCGCGACCGGCCCGATCGCGACGGCACCTCGCGACTCTCGCCTCACCTTCGCTTCGGTGAAATCAGCCCGCGTCAGGTCTGGCACGCGGCGAATTTCGCCGCGGCACAAAAACCTGCCATCGCAAGCGACGCTGGAAAATTCCTGAGCGAACTCGGATGGCGCGATTTTTCGCGTCATCTGCTGTTCGACCGTCCCGATCTTGCCGAAGAAAACCTTCAAACGTCGTTCGATGCGTTCCCATGGCGTCACGATGCGAAGGCGCTTCGCGCATGGCAGCGCGGCCAGACCGGCTACCCCATTGTCGATGCCGGGATGCGCGAACTCTGGCACACCGGAGTCATGCATAATCGCGTGCGCATGGTTGTCGCATCATTTCTGGTCAAGCATCTCTTGATCGACTGGCGCCACGGCGAGAAATGGTTCTGGGACACGTTGGTCGACGCCGATCCCGGCAGCAATCCGGCAAGCTGGCAATGGGTCGCAGGCTCCGGAGCCGACGCCGCACCTTATTTCCGCGTGTTCAACCCGGTCCTGCAGGGCGAAAAATTCGATCCAGACGGCGTTTACGTTTCAAAGTGGGTGCCGGAGCTGGCACGCCTTCCCGCAAAACTGATCCATCAGCCATGGCAAGCGGCGCCAATGGAGCTTGCCGCGGCCGGCATCACATTGGGCAGGACGTACCCTGAACCGATCGTTGATCATAAAGCTGCACGCGCACGCGCACTTGCGGCATATGCCAAGACCCGCACATCCTAACTTCGCGCGGGTGCCGTACTCTTGTTCACCAGAAGCACCGCCGCCGCGCAGATCACCATGCCGACGATCGAAAGCATATCGAGCCGTTCATCGAACAGCAGATAGGCCATCACCGCGGTCACGCCGGGCACAAGATAAAAAAAGCTGGCCACGCGCGTCGCAGCGGAATGACGGATCAGCCAATACAAAAGGCCGATCGAGCCGATCGACAGCACAAGAATGAGCCATATCAGGCCGAAAACAAACTCATGATTCCAGACAATCACGCGTGTCTCGAACAAAAATGCGCCGACTGAAAACAGCAGACCAGCCGAGAAAAACTGGACGCAGTTTCCCGAGCGCCAGTCGATCTGGCTGCAGTAGCGCTTCTGATAGAGCGTGCCGAGAGTGATGCTGATCAGCGCCACGCAGGTGGCAAGCCAGCCCCAGCCCGCATCGCCCGACATGTTGCGCCCGTGCAGAACGGTCAGCGTCCCTGCCAGCCCCATCAACAATCCTGTCCATTGCAGCGGCGTGACTCGCTCGCCGAGCCAGCGGTTTGCCAGAGTGGACATCAGGATCGGCTGCAGGCCCGGCATCAGCGCCGACAGGCCAGCAGGCACGGAATGATAGATCGCGACCGACGTGCCGCCGAGATAAAATCCATGCACGAGCAAGCCTGATATCGCACTGTGCATGACGCCGGTCCAGTCGGGCCACTTCGCGCGCCAGATCGCGGCAATCGCTCCCATCAGCACGGCCGCAATTGCCATTCGCACCGTCAGATAGGTCAGCGGCTCTGCACCGGCCAACACGTACTTGGTCCCGATGAAACCGGTGCTCCACAGCACAACAAAGACCGCTGGCGCTGCGCGCGCGGCGATCGATTCGAATGTCGCTTGGGATGACGATGTGCTCATTTGCACATCTGCTTGCCCGATCCTATGGTGTCGGGCAATCGACAAATATGCCGGGTTACACGTTCAAAAAACGCAGATCGAAAAGACAAAGGGTTCATTTCATGGATGTTCGCGCCGCCGTCGCCATCGCAGCTGGAAAGCCGCTCGAGATCACCACCGTTCAGCTCGAAGGACCCCGCGAGGGCGAGGTGATGGTCGAAATCAAGGCAACCGGCATATGCCATACCGACGAATTCACGTTGTCGGGCGCCGATCCGGAAGGCCTCTTTCCGGCGATCCTTGGCCACGAGGGTGCAGGCGTGGTGGTCGATGTCGGCCGTGGCGTCACCAGCGTCAAGAAAGGCGATCACGTCATTCCGCTCTATACTCCGGAATGCCGCCAATGTCCGTCCTGCCTGTCGCGCAAGACCAATCTCTGCACCGCGATCCGCGCCACGCAGGGCCAGGGCCTGATGCCCGACGGCACATCCCGCTTCTCGCTCGGCGGCAAGCCGATTCATCACTATATGGGCACCTCGACCTTCGCGAATTACACCGTGCTGCCGGAAATCGCGGTGGCGAAAATCCGCGAGGACGCGCCGTTCGACAAGGTCTGTTACATCGGCTGCGGCGTCACGACCGGCATCGGCGCGGTGATCAACACCGCCAAGGTCGAGCAAGGCGCCAAGGCCATCGTGTTCGGTCTTGGCGGGATCGGCCTGAACGTGCTGCAGGGCCTGCGGCTCGCAGGCGCCGACATGATCATCGGAGTCGACATCAACAACGACCGCAAGGCCTGGGGCGAACGCTTCGGCATGACGCATTTCGTCAATCCGACGGAAGTCGGGAAAGATCTCGTCGCACATCTCGTCAACATGACGAAGACCAAGGAAGACCAAATCGGCGGCGCGGACTACACTTTCGACTGCACCGGCAATGTCACCGTGATGCGTCAAGCGCTGGAAGCCTGTCACCGTGGTTGGGGACAATCGATCGTGATCGGCGTTGCGCCCTCAGGCGCCGAGATCGCGACTCGCCCGTTCCAGCTTGTTACCGGACGGGTCTGGAAAGGCACGGCGTTCGGCGGCGCACGCGGCCGTACCGACGTGCCGAAGATCGTCGACTGGTACATGCAGGGAAAAATTCAGATCGACCCGATGATCACGCATGTGATGCCTTTATCCGACATCAACAAGGCGTTCGATCTGATGAAGTCCGGGCAGTCGATCAGAGGCGTTGTGACGTTCTGACAAGGTCAGCACTTCGGTCCTGCCCAGCAGGACCGAAGAAGGCCTGTATTACTTGTCAGAAAAATTCATCCGGGCACGGATCGACGATCTGCCAGAGATCGGCGCCGTTCTTGATCTTCTTCATCTCGTTGGTGAGGCCGCCATTGCGGCTGATCCATGCCTTCACCGACGGCGGATAGTAGGACATCAAATCCGACGTCCCCTCACTGCTGTTGACCTTGATGCCGAAGGTCCAGGACTTGTCGTAATAAGCCAGATGAAAGCCGAGGCTAGCGCGCGGCGTAACGCAAATCTTGTTCATCGGCACGATGCCGAACACCATGGTGCAGGCCGAATTGCAGATGCCGTCGATGATGACGCGCTCGCCTCGCGAACGGATGCGCGCATACTTTGCCTTGTACTCTTCGACATAGCCGCCATGGTCGCGTGTGATGCGCAGGTCCGCATGCGCGGGACCGCTCAACGCGAGCAAAATCATGACTGGAATCCAAAATCGCATGTCGGAAATATAGCCCTGCCGCCGGACAGGCTGGAACAGATGACGCTCAACTTTGGCTTTGTTGTGTTGGAATTTCGTTAAGGATCACGGGTGATGCGGGGAAGATCAGCCATCCGATTCTCTCTGGAACGTGATGCCGATTCCAGGGGCGTCTCATTGCCGGTATGCATGGCATTGGCATATGAGTGGCGAATCCGACTGTTCCCCACCCGGCCTGATTGCATTCTTCCTCTTTTGAGACCGCCGCCACATGTCCCCGCCAGACGCCTCCCAAATGCTGACGTTTCGCTGCCCGAAAGAACTCGAGGGCCTGTTGCCGCCACCGATCCCTGCCGCACAGGGCTTGCCGGACTGGCTGCGAACCATGCCGCAGGAGGTGTCCAGCGCAATTATGGGCGGCTCGAACGATACCGTTAAGCGTTGCCCCCCATTCGTCGACGCGATGACATCGGGATTCCTTATCCCGCTGATCTGCGACATCAAGGTCGAGAACGGCGAATTTTCATGGGATAATAATCTGCCACCATGCAGCACGGTGAATTTCCCGCGTTCGCCGATCGGACTGCACGACAGCACTCAATTGACCGGCACGCCGCTCTTTGAATCCGACCGCTTCGTCATCAAGTTTCATAACCTCTGGACCATCGAGGCGCCGGAGGGATACTCCCTGCTCTTCACGCACCCCGTCAATCGTTTCGATCTGCCCTTCACGACACTCACAGGATGGGTCGATTGCGACAACTATCGCGATGGCTGGATTCATTTTCCGACGCGATGGCGCGACACCAATTTCAGCGGCGTATTGCCGAAAGGAACGCCGATCGCTCAGTGCTTTCCAGTGAAGCGGGAAAAGTGGAATCTGAAAACCGCCGTTTTCACGGACGAAGACACGCAGCGAACCCACGATCTCATCGGGCTGATGTCCCGTGAGACGGGCGTTTATCGGCGTCAGTTTCGGGTTTGATAGAGGTCAATCGTTTCGAGCGCGCAAGAAATCCAGCGCCGCACTCGGCTTCAGAAAAATTCGCCCGTGTGATCCGGACACCATCGCAATAACCGCAGGGGCGGCCAGTTTACCTGCCCCATGGGCGGATGCACGGAAAAGTGCTTCCGCCTCCTCCCGCTGCCGGAGCTCGAGCAAGCATTTCCCAAGGCGGATGCGCGTATCATCCAGAGGCTTGATAGCGAGCGCGCGGCGATACAGGTCCGCGGCCCTGCTGTAGCCGCCGTCCCACAGCACTGCCACAGCAAGAGCCAGCAAGGCATCGTGATGCGTCGGCTCCGTTTCGTGAACTTTCTCAAACACGGCCCGCGCCCGGACCCGATCGTTGCGGTCCGCCGAAACGTATCCGAGAGCAAGTTGCAGATCGGTTGATTGCGGCGCGAAACTCAAACCGGTCTCGGTGACCGTCACGGCCTCGTCGAACTGTCCGGTCTTGCGCAACTGCAATGCGAGTTCGACAAACGCCGGAATGTAAGGCGGGCGCTGCGCGACGGCGCGTCGTAGATGATCCAATGCCTCGTCGCGGCGTCCGGCAGCGGCAAGCATGCCCGCGAGCAAGGCTTCGATCGATGGCTCGTCGGTCCTGCGCACGAATTTCGCCAGATGCGCGATGGCCTCGTCAAGGCGATTTTGCGCAAGAAGCGCGCGGCCAACGATTTCCGCCGCAAGCACGTTACCGCGATCGGATTTCAGAACTTGCAACGCGAGCCGCTCGGCATCCTCAAGATGCTGCATCTGCAGCGCCAGCATTGCCTTTTGGAGCGCTGGTGGGGGCGGCCTGTTTCGATCCGAGGAAGAGCTCTTTGACATCGGCCTTACGTGGACAACTGAAGCGCTTCGAGAGATTCGAACTCCCGACCCTCGGAATCGAAATCCGATGCTCTATCCAGCCGGGCCAGGAACGCTCGACAGGTTCAATAGGTCAGGCCGGGTCGCCGCGCAACCGCTTACAGTAGAATGAACAATCCCACCTCATCGTCAAATCTTCGATTTCTGCCGATTTTCGACAGTCTGGACCCCTGAATGGAATTGACTGGATAACCGCAAGGACGCGCAGCGAAAGCCGAAGCGGCCGCCGCTGCGCCGGACAAGCCGCCCGCTCTACTTTTTCGGGCGAACCGCGTCCGCAGTTCCCTGAATGAACGCGATGATCTTGACCACATCGCCTTCGCTCAGCTTTCCGGTGAAGTCCGGCATCCCCTTGTCAACGTGCGGGCCCTTGAACACAAAGTTCTTCAGGTTCGCGATGGTCTCCGGACTGACATAGCCGAGATTCCTGACGTTGCCGCCCTTGTCCACGCCAGGCACACCATGGCAGGTCGCGCAGCTGCTGACATAGAGCAACGTGCCTGGCCCGACATCCGCCGGATCGTACTTCACACCGGCGACCAGATTTTCCATCTGGTACTTGGTCATCGCCGGCAGTGGCTCCTTGCCGCCGATGGCGAAGGTGTAAACCCGGCCCGGATTGTCCTGATCGGTCACGCGCTGCGTGATCCCGAACACGCCACCCCACCCGACTGCGATCGACACGTACTGCTTGCCGTCGAGCATATAGGTCGAAGCCGCAGCGACAACGCCGCTTCCGGTTGGACTCTCCCAGAGCTTCTCGCCGGACGTTGCATTGTAGGCAATGAAACGCCCGTCAGCGGTTCCCTGGAACACAAGATTGCCGGCCGTGGTCAACGTCCCGCCATTCCATGGCGCGACATATTCCTGCTTCCAGGCCTCCTTCTGCTTGACCGGATCCCACGCAATGAGCCGGCCGAACGGCAGGTTCTTGGGGGGCGTCGCATTCAGCGCAAAGCCGGTATTCCAACCGGTGTTGCCGCCGAACTCGCCGGGCTTGTTGCCGTTCTGCGTCCAGTCCTTCAGCGGCGTGAGATTGAGGGGCACGCCCTGTGCAGGCAGATAGACCAACCCTGTCATCGGATTGAATGACATCGGATGCCAGTTATGAGCGCCGAACGGACCGGGAATGCTGTCCATTCCCTTTTCGGGATCGCGCGCTGCGGCAACCTCGATCGGACGTCCGTTGGCGTCATACCCCGTCGCCCAATTCACCTCGACGAAGTTCTTCGCCGAAATAAATTTGCCGTTGGTGCGATCGATCACGAAGAAGAAGCCGTTCTTCGGCGCGTGAAGAATGACTTTTCTCGGTGCGCCGTCGATATTGATGTCGGCCAGGATCATCGGCTGCGTTGATGTGTAATCCCAGTGATCACCCGGCGTTTCCTGATAGTGCCAGACATACTTTCCCGTGTCGGCATTCAGCGCAACAATCGACGCCAGATAGAGATTGTCGCCACCGGCTGGGCTGCGGAGATGCCTATTCCACGGCGATCCGTTGCCGGTGCCGATGTAGACAAGGTTCAGTTCGGGATCGAAGGTGATGGTGTCCCACGCCGTACCGCCGCCCCCATTGATCCAGTATTTGCCTGCCGGGTCCCATGTCTTGGCGGCCGCTTCCATTGACTCGTCTTCGTATGGCTTGGACGGATCGCCGGGAACGACAAACCAGCGCCATGCCTGATTGCCTGTCTCTGCGTCATAGGCCGTGACATAGCCGCGTGCGCCGTATTCCGCGCCGCCATTGCCGATGACGACCTTCCCGTTCACCACGCGCGGCGCGCCGGTGATCGTGTAGGAGTGCTCCTTGTCGATCAGGGTATCTTTTTCCCAGACCTTTTTGCCGGTGACGGCATCGAGCGCGATCAGCCGGCCATCATAAGCTCCGACAAAAATCTTGCCCTTGTGCAGCGCGACGCCACGGTTCACGACGTCGCAACAGCCTTTGTAACCGATGGTTCGCGGTACTTCGGGATCGAAGGTCCAGATTTTCTTGCCGGTGCGAACATCGATCGCGTGCACCACGCTCCACGATGCGCTGACATACATAATGCCATCAACAACAATCGGGGTCGCTTCCACGCCTCGCGATGATTCCAGATTGTATGACCAGACCAGGCCGAGATTCTTCACATTGTCGACGTTGATCTGGTTGAGTTTGCTGAAGCGGGTTTCACCGTAATCGAGGCCGACAGCAGGCCAGTCGTTCGACGTGGCCGCGTTGGCCTTGATCGAATTCTGATCGACAGCTGATGTCACAGCCTTGATGTGTTCAGGGGATCCTTTTGCAGGCGATTGCGCAGAAGCGCTGGAGAAACAGGTCAGCGCCGTCATCACGGACGCGACCATCAAAAAACCCAGCGGAGAGCGCTGGGTTGCGGCATTTGCAGAAGATTTTTGGCGAGTAGACGGGCTGGCAAGACGAATCATGCATTCCTCCCACGGCCTCTCAGGGGCCTGGCTGAATGTTAGACTCAATCCAAACTGCGTCAACGAAACCATGTTGCGCATTGCAACAGCGCAGATGCAGCGGACGACGGGGATCGGAAGCCACGGAAAACCAATTTTCAAACAAGCGATTGAGAGCCTTGTCAGGCGTGGGTCATACCCGGAAAAGATGATTTTTATGACCACTTCGGGGTAGATTTCACCCCGTCATTGGCTATGGTGCGCCCGTCAGCGCTCCTAGCTCAGCTGGATAGAGCATCGGATTTCGATTCCGAGGGTCGGGAGTTCGAATCTCTCGGAGCGCGCCATTCAAAATCACTCGTTGATAGCTACAGTCATTGTCTTTCTTCGCTTCAATCTCTCGCGAAGGTGTAGCCGGACGAGAACTGCCGGTCCTAAGCCATGAACGATTCCGGCAGATATAGATCGATTATGACGCCCGCTCGGTCCCAGGTTCTATCTACTCTGCCCCCGGCAGCCTGAATAATACGGTCGACCATCTCGCTGCCAAATCCCTGGCGCTGCGGAACCGATGAAATTGCCGGTCCACCGTTCTCGGTCCAGTTTAAATTGATCCCTTGGCTATCGGCGGCCCATCGCACCGAAACAATTCCCTGGCTGCCACCGAGTGCCCCATATTTCATGGAGTTGGTCGCCTGCTCATGAAGGAGCAGCGCTATTGTTGTTATGCTGCTGCGGGAAACATGGACCTCATCGCCCGCGACCTTGCACTGTTCTCCGTAAGGCCGCAAAACCGACGAAACGAGAGCCAGCATGGTCAGCTGATTAGCCTCTAAAGTTTCGTTCTCGTCGTGCGGCAGGGCCGCATCCGATGCCCGGGATAGCGCACCAATCTTTTGTCGAAGAATGTTCATAGCATCTTGGGGTGTGTGATCCCTTGCGGCCTCTCGCTCCGCGATGGATACCAATCCAGAGACAACCGCGAAAAGGTTCTTGATCCGGTGCTGCATCTCACGAGACAACAATTGCTCGCGATTTACAGCTGCGGCCAGCTTCTGCTTCAGTTCAGTCGTCGCGGTGACGTCTCGAGAGACACAGAGAATGGAAAGCACATTCCCCGAAGCATCCACGAAAGGATTAAGCAAGTTGTCCCAATATCTTAAACCGTCGGAAGAAATGCTCATTCCCGGAAACCTGGCGTTATGTCCGCCTATCGCCGTTTGAAGTGCTTTTTGACCCAGTTCGTGAACCGATTCAGGCAGCAACGGGAGCCAAGGCATCCCGAACTCCGAGTCCTCAGGGACGTTGAGAGCGAGGCAACCCGCCTTGTTCATCGCCAGTAATCTTCCATCGGGCGAGAGAACCTTGATGCAATCCGGCGTTGCATCCAGCATTCTCTTCTGAATTTCAGAAAAATGCGGCTCGGCTTCAGCAGCAACCCCAGGGAACATAATACTCGAGTAAATTTTAGCGGCAGTTTCCATCGTCAACTTCGTTGCGGGCAAGTTCCCGTAGTGGAGATTGGCTAAGGTCAAACTGGAACTGTTCGAAAATCAAGCCTAAATTTCCTGGTTCCAGCCAAAATAAAACCGGCCGATGCTCGAAAATGGAGACCGTCTATTCCCGCTTGGTGATACGTGACGCGGTCTGCGGGAATTGCGATCTCGCACCCTTCTTCATCGATATCGTATTTGGAGATGCCCGCTCGATGAACGCGAGAGTCCGAAATAGGCGCTACTCCGCGACTTGTCAGGAATCCGCAAATCACGGGCTTCCGGCGCAAGGACGTTCTGCATGTTCAAGCTCGACGTAGATCTGGCGACCGTCGCCATCATCTGGAAAAGAGGCATGCCAGTCAGGCTAAGTCCAGCCATGCCCCGTGCAGACTGATTATGACAATTACATTTCAGAATCTTGACTTCCCACAAACGCGCTGTCGCGCATGATTGCTGCACGTTGCGCGATCAGCCGCGTGCGTGCATATGGCGCTTCAATCGAATCGGGGCATCGGGCTATTCAGTCCGCAATCAAATTGCGATGGAGGATATTGTGAGCGGCATCGAAGGACTCCTGCCTTCAAATTCTGAGCATAGGTTCTATCAAGGCCTCGCCGCAACCTGCGTCGCCAACTGTCTGCAGGCCACCAACTTTCTCTCCGATCGCTTCCTGCGCCGCGCCGATTATGCCCCGGCAAAGATCGATGAGCTTTATCGCAACTCCATGAACAGCGCCTTCTCCGTGCAAGAGGCGTTTCTAGTCACCGGGGCTCCGCATGCTTCGGCTTATTATCCGCGCGACTTCGCCTGGTTTTATCCTGACGTTCTCGATCCGCAGACCATCATCGACTCAGAGGACGCAGCGCGCCGGATTCGTCTGCTGGAGAAAAGCGTGCGGCTGATGCTCGGCGCGGTGCGCTCCGGCACTGTCACCACAACACTTATTCCCGTGAAGCGTAATCGCTACATCGGCGCCAACTATTTCGCGCCTCCGTCAGATACACTTCTTGGCGTGCAGGCAGGCCTGGAGCAGATTGTGCGTGCTGACTTGCGAACCTCACCTCACAGCGGCATGGCGAAAGCTGCCGGTAGCGGCCGCGCGCTGCTGTGCGAATATCGTGCAGACCTGAACAAATCCGTCCTCGATCTTGCAAAGAGCCTTGAACCTTATGAGCGCAACGGAACCCGCACTCTCCTTTGCGATGTCCGCGCACCCCGCTCAGCGGCGACGGACACCCGCGCGGAGCGGCTGCGCTTCGTCACCAATGCCAGCGTCTACGCCACATTTCAGCAGAGCATCAGGCTCGGGATTGTTGATACAGCCGAGTTGGAGACAATTCTCGGACGCAGCCTTGCGCAATACAAAACCGAATTGCTTCTGCTGTTCGGCCGCGATGGCTACATCAAGCACAGCCTGGACTGCAAGACGGACTCGCCTGCGCTCGCTATTGCGCTCGATTTTGTGAATGTGCAGCACGGTTTCTGGAACTTCAAAAACGAGAGCGAGCGCGCACTGTTCAGCACGACCGCCGATTTCATTCTCGCCGAGCCGCGCTTCCGGATTCCGGATACATTCCACTTTTTCGTGTCGGCGGATAACCCTCGCAAGAAATTCATCCACCGGATCGCCACCCCGTCCTATCAGGGGCGGTCCGCATGGCCGACATTCAACGTCGAGTTCGCCGACCGCATGCTCGAATATGATGAATTCTCCGGAACGGGGAAATACCAGCCTTACGCACGCGATATCCTGCGTCACATCCATGACGCCACGGAAACCCATGGCGGCTATCAGGAGCTTCTGTCCGAAAACGGTCTTCAATACCGCACATGGGCGTACCGTGGCGCGATTGCGCACTCATGGTTTCCCCGTTTCCTGAGCGTTTGGAGCAGAGCTTTTGGCGCTCCTCTCATCGAGTGGCCGCGCCAAACTGCCGAGAAGGCAGTCGCATAAACTTTTGAAACGCAGCTATTCCGCTGCTATTGCGACTGCGGGGGTGTTATCGCCGCAATCATCTGCCCAAGTTCTTCGAAATGGCGCTTGCGAGGCGAACTTCTGCGCCAGGCCAGCCCGATCACACGCTGGGGTTCGGGATCGGTAAACCGCATCAGCCGAATATCTCCTCGCCGGCTTTCGAGCGGCACAGCAAGCTCCGGCAATAGCGTCATGCCGAGACCATTAGCTACCATTTGCACCAGTGTGGACAAGCTCGATGCACCGAAGGTGTTGATGTTCTCGATCCGGCGCAGGCTGCAGAAGGCCAGCGCCTGATCACGCATACAGTGCCCCTCCTCCAGCAAGAGCAGCTTTTCTGTCTCCAGCAAGTCGGGGGTGGCCTTTACGCGGTCGGACATCCGGTGCGAGGACGCCATGGCAAGCAGGAAGCGGTCATCGAACAGACGAACGGTTTCGATGTCAGGGTGATCGACCGGCAGCGCGAGCAACAGCACATCAAGCTGGCCATCGAGAAGTTCGCTCACCAAAGTCTGTGTCTGGCTCTCGCGAATATGCAGATCGAGGTCAGGAAACGTATCGCGCACCATCGGCAACAGCTGCGGCAGGATGTATGGCGCCACCGATGGAATGACACCGAAACCCAGCGGCCCGGCGAGCACGTTCCCCTGTTGACGTGCGACATCGACAATATCGCGCACATCCGCGAGGACCCGCGCCGCGCGCTCGGCGATTTCCTTGCCGCTCTCCGTCAGCATCACACCGCTGCGGCCACGTTCCAGAAGCTGAACACCGAGAAACTTCTCAAGCTCCTGAATCTGCATCGACAACGCAGGCTGGGTCACAGCACAGGACTCCGCAGCCTTGCCGAAATGGCGGGACCGGGCGACGGCATCGAAGTATTTGAGCTGTTTGAGCGAGACCATGTTGGATCAATTTTTCTTATCCAATCATGTCATTAATCCGACCTAAGCTAATTGAAAAGCTTTCTCTGGAGAACGATAGCGGAGATACTCGATCTTCAGGAGGTGAAACCGTCCCGGCCCCACAATGCGACGGCGATGGCATCCAAGCCGTCGGTCAGGGCCGCTGGCCCGGGCTGCAGGATCAGAGGCGATTTGATCTCGACAATCCGGTTGTCTCGGACCGCCGCGATGGTCTCCCATCCGGCTCGCTGACGGATTTTGTCCGGCACGACTTTCTTCCCGCACCATGATGCGAGGATCACGTCAGGATTGGCAGCAATCACTGCCTCAGGAGTAACAATTCGGTCCTTGGCCGCCTTCTCCCTTGCAAGCAGCGGGAAAATATCCTCTCCGCCTGCAATGGCGATCAGATCGGACACCCAGCCGATGCCGCTGATCATCGGATCATCCCACTCCTCGAAATAGACACGCGGCCGTTTGCCGCGCTTGATCGCAGCGACCAGTGCAAGCCGCTGCTCGAATCGCGACGCAAGCGTATCCGCCTTTCCGGCCTCGCCGATCAACCCGCCGAGCGTGCGGATCATCGCCAGAATTCCGGCGACGTCGCGCTGGTTAAACCCATGCACTGCCACGCCCGCGCGCACCAGATCGGCAACGATATCGGCCTGCAAATCCGAGAATGCGAGAACCAGATCAGGATTAAGCGCCAGAATTTTCGGTACGTCCGCCGAAATGAACGCCGAAACCCGCGGCTTCTCGCGCCGGACTTGCGGCGGCCGCACGGCATAACCCGATACGCCGACAATGCGATCCTGCTCGCCGAGCAGATACAGCGTCTCGACCGTCTCTTCCGTGAGGCAAACGATACGTTGGGGCGGAAAGGTCATCGGTGATCTCGGGCAACCTTGATGCGGCTCTGCCTGACTATGCCGATGCAGCGCTCATGCCAATCCGGCCGATACCCGGAATCTTGATCGCAGGACGGCGAATATCGAGACCAAGGACGGCCCCCAGCACATTGAATTCGATACCTTCCAGCCACCCGAAAGTGACGCCGAGATAACCTCCAAGCGTGGCTCGCAAACCTGTGCCGGAAGGCGTCCGCCCGAACCACTCGCCGTCGTAGGGAAAATCCTTGCCAATCGCGGTTGGCGGCAACACGACCTGCATCTCGGGGACGGCATCGATGATCGCAGCAACGAACGTATTCGAATTCGGACCCGGCCAGGCGCGATAATCGCCGAGGTTGCGGTACTTGTAGCCATCAATGGCCGCCCTGATTTTCGGAATCAGAAGCGCCGCCCGCTCACCGTCTGCGCGGAAAACCTCCTCCGGCAGCTGCCCGAACCAGCGTCCGTCGGCTACAAAACCGTCGACGCGGATCGGTTCGCCCCACGCTGTATAGTCATAGCGGCTGTAGCGCGATGCGCCTTTCTCCTTGAACACGATCCAGGAATGGACGGCTACGATGCCACGCCAGCGTACTGTACGCGCCGCATAAATCCGGACCACAGCATCCGGATTGCGAGACGCGTCCGGCAAGACGCCCGCGCTGGACCGGTCTGCGGCGTACCAATTTGCGGAAGCCCGATCGCTGAGAAAATAAGATCGGGGCGACCAGGAGAATCAGAAAAGCCGCAAGAATCATCTTCCAATGTCTCATTGAATACGCGCCCATCCCCTCTCACTGTGAGAATGGTGATCCGGACGGGCATATTCAACGGTAAGGAACGAATCTCTCAGGGCCGAGCGACGTCGAAGATATCCCCATCGTACCCCGCTTCGACCGGGATGCGCAGGCGAGTCGACCCGTCTGTATTCCGGCTCATCTCGGGGACAACCGTCACAACCGGCGTCGCGCGGGCATAGTCCATCGCAGCCTTTGCGGTGCCAAGTTTGTCGAGCTTGATCAGATTGCGAATGGTCGGGAACGGAAGATTGTAACGGCCCGACTCCGCCGCTTCGAGCGCGGCTTTCGGCGACAGCCAGACCGAGTCCACCGACTCCTTGCCGTCATGCTTGCCAATCTGGTCCGGCGGCGCGAGCGCCAACAGAAAATGCGTATCGAAACGCTTGGGCAGATTCACTGGCGTGATCCAGTGGGCGAAGAGCGATAACAAATCGATCGCTGGAACGAGATCTTGCTGACGCAACACATCCGCGAAGCTGATCTTGCCCTCGTCGAGAGCTTCGCGATGCACACCCAGCGCCTCGGCTTTGTCGGCAGACACGAGCGCCGACGATCCACGCGGGCGCGCGAGAAGAATTCCGCTTTCCTCGAAGGTCTCGCGAATGCCGCCAATGCGGATCGCGGCCGTATCGATATCGAGACCGCCACGATCCGCGACAAGAGCCGGATCGGCGGCAATCTCGCGGTCGTTCGGATCCATACTGCCGCCAGGAAACACCAGCGCGCCGGAGCTGAATTCGATCTGACGATTCCGCTGCACCATGAAGATTTCCATGCCGCCGGCCGCTTCGCGCAACAACAGCACGGTGGACGCGACGCGCAGGGCTTTCGACGGATCGGGAACGCTCATGGTGCCGCTCATCAGATGTTGGCCCGTTTGTCGAAACGTGCAACGCGCGACAGAAGGTAATCCACTTCGCTGCGCGCCAGCGCGCTCATGCTCGATCCCGGCTTGCGCTGCGCATCGGAAGTAATCTTGCCGCGCTTCTTGAGCACATATTTGCGCACCGCGAGACCCACGCTCGGCTGCTGCTCGTAACGGATCAGCGGCAGATGCGCATCGAACAGATCATGCGCTGCATCGCGCTTGCCTGCCTTCGACAGGTTGACGACATCCACCAGCATGTCGGGAAATGCATAACCGGTCATGGCGCCATCCACACCACGCTCCATCTCGAAATCGAGGAACAGGCCGCCGTTGCCGACGAGAATCGACAGCGGGCGCAGCGAGCCGTCCTTCTGGAAACCGCGCAGCGCGGAGATTTTCTCCAGACCCGGCCAGTCTTCATGCTTGAGCATCACGCAGGACGGACTGTCCATGACAATTTTCCGGATCACCGACGGCGTCATCACCACTGTCAGAGTGAGCGGATAATCCTGCAGCACCCATGGAATATCGCTACCGATCGCCTCCGTTGCCTGCCGGAAATAGCCCGTGATCTGCTCATCGGTCCGCAGATGCGGCGGCGGCGCGATCATGACGGCGGCTGCACCGGCATCCATCGACGCACGGGCCAGCGTGCGCATCTGCGCGAATCCCGGGGCGGAAACGCCGACGATGATCTGCTTGCCCGTCGCGCGCTTGATGAAGCGCGTCGCGACCTGAAGCGATTCATCCGCCTCCATCTTCGGCGCTTCGCCGAGGATACCGAGCACGGTCACGCCGTTACACCCCACTTCGCGGTAGAAATCGGCCAGCCGATCGATCGAATCGTAATCGATACGGCCATCGTCGAAGAACGGGGTTGGTGCAATGGCGATCGTACCGCTCGCCTCAGGGGTCAGTTTCATTATTGATTGCCTTCTGGGAACTCAGGGCTTGGGAGGAGAAACGATCCTATCTTCATCCTGGAAAAAAATCTCCCTTGCATGGGCCACGATGTCCTGCGCCTTCCACGGCCCGCCGGGTTTCCACCCCTCCATTTCCAGCATTTTAAGCTCACGGACGCCGCGCGGGCCAGAAACACCAAGCACCTTTCCGGTCTGCTCGCCCGAAAGCGAACTGACCATGTAAAGCACCGCTGGCGCGATCTCGTCCGGTCCCATCGCAGCCTTGGGATTGTCGATATAGCGCTGGAGGTCCGCCGTCATGCGGGTCAGCGCACCCGGCGACAGCGTCCAGACGCGAATACCATGCTTGCGGCCTTCGATGGTCAGCACGTTGCTCAGACCCCAGATGCCGCCCTTGGCCGCGCCATAGTTGCTCTGACCGAAATTGCCAAGCAGGCCCGAGGTGGACGACGTGTTGACGATAACGCCGCCGCCATTGTCCTTCATCCACTTGAAGACCGGTAACGTGACGCAGAAGGTTCCTTTGAGATGCACCTTCATCACCTTGTCCCAGTTCGCCTCTGTCATCTTGGCGAAGGTGCCGTCGAGCAGGATTCCGGCGTTGTTGACCAGAATGTCCATGCGGCCGAACTGTCTGATTGCGTCGTCGAACACCGACTGCCCGCCCGCCATTGTCGAGATGTCGGAGCCATTGGCATAGGCGCGGCCGCCCTCGGCCTTGATCGCATCGACGACCTTCTGCGCCATCGACGTGTCGGCACCGCTGCCGTCGCGCGGACCGCCAAGGTCGTTGACAACGACCGCCGCCCCTTCACGGGCGAACAGACGGGCATAGGCTTCGCCGAGCCCGCCGCCTGCGCCGGTGATGATCGCAACCTTGCCGTCGAGCAGACCCATCGCTTCCTCCCTGTTTCTTATCGTTCAAGCGAGGACGGTTTTTCCGTTTTTGATAACCGTGACGTTGCGGCTTTTCACGCGGCCTTCGAGCGAGATCACGTTTCCGTCCTTCCACAGGTCGAACGAGACGGTTTCCCCCGGAAACACCGGCGCCGAGAAGCGTGTCACGTGCTGCTTGAACGCCGCGGGATCGTAATCCGCATAGGTCTGCAGCACCGCCCGGCAACTCAGGCCGTAGGTGCACATGCCATGCAAGATCGGACGGTCGAAGCCGGCCTTCTTCGCGAATTCAGGATCGCTGTGCAGCGGATTACGGTCACCGCAGAGCCGGTAGATCAGCGCCTGATCCGGCCGTGTCGAAATATCGACGCTCATGTCGGGCGCACGCTTGGGGATTGCGTGCGGCTCGGGCTGACCGTCCGATGGACCACCAAAGCCGCCATCGCCGCGCGCGAACTGCGAGGCGATCAGCGTGGCAAGGTCTTCGCCCTTCTCGTTCTTCAGGACGGTTTTACGCAGGATCACCGCGCCCTTGTCCTTGCCCTTGTCGAACACGCCGAGAATGCTGGAATCTGCCGTGATGTTGGCCGTGACAGGCAGCGGCTTATGGAAGGTAATGTCCCGCTCGCCGTCTACCACCATGACGCGGTTGACGTCGATTTGGCCCGCACTCGCGCCCCAAGCTGCAACCGACGCATAGGTCGGCACAACCTTGAGATCGCGCGGCGTGTAATAACCCTCGTTGACGAACGACAATTCCTTTTCGTCCATCGGATCGGCGCCCATGCCGATGCCGTAGGCGTAGAGCATGACCTCACGGTCGGTCCACGAATACTTCTGACCGACATTCTTGAGCGCCATCACCTCATCGTACTTGATCGGCATGTTTCCTCGCTTTGTTATTTTTATCCGACAGGCGTGAAGAACGGCAGCGGCGCGCCATCCGTCGGCTTGAACACCACCTTCACGCGCTGACCGATTTTCAGTGCGGTGAGATCGCAGTCCACGAAGTTGGTCAGCAGCGACGGACCTTCGTCGAGCGTGACATAGCCGATGGCGTAAGGTCCGGTCGGCGACTTCCGCATCAGGCTGTAGCTGTAGATCACGCCCTCGCCCTTGCTCTCTTCCCATACCGTCTGGTCGGAGAAGCACACCGGGCAAATCGAGCGCGGAAAGTAATGCGGCTCGCCGCAAGCGGTGCAGCGCTTGATCAGGAACTTACCTTCTTTCGCCGCGTCCCAGAAATGCGCGGTTTCGGGATTGCCGGTCGGAGCCGGATACTTTGGCTTGTCAGTCATCACACGCGCTCCAGAATCGCGGTCGATGCCGCATGCCGCACACCAAGCAACCCGCCGGTGCCGTGCACCAGCGCGAGATCGCAATTCGGAACCTGAACCTTCGGATGCGCCTCGCCGCGCAACTGCCGCACCGCCTCGATGATCTTGGTGATACCGCCCCGGTTGATCGGGTGATTATTGCAGAGTCCACCGCCGTCAGTATTCCAAGGCAGCTTGCCGACGCCAGAGATCAGGTTGCCGTCCGCAACGAACTTGCCGCCCTGCCCCTTGGCGCAGAAGCCAAGATCCTCAAGCTGGATCACCACAGTGATGGTGAAGCTGTCGTAGATCGAGGCGTATTTGATGTCCTTCGGGGTTACGCCCGCTTCAGCAAAAGCCGTCGGTCCGCTCCACACGCCTGCCGAATAGGTCAGATCGAGCTTGCGGCCACCATTCGGTCCCTTGTTCGATTCACCATGGCCAGTGAGACGCACCAGCGGGCGCTTCAGAGACTTTGCGATTTCCGGCGTGGTCACGATCACCGCACCGCCGCCGTCGGACACCACGCAACAATCGAGCCGATGCAGCGGATCGGAAATCATCGGTGAATTAATGACGTCTTCCACCGTCACCACGTCGCGCAGCATCGCGTGGGGATTGTACTGCGCGTGATGAGATGCCGCGACCTTGACCCATGCGAGCTGTTCGCTGGTCGTACCGAATTCATGCATGTGGCGCATCGCGCACATACCGTAGGCATTATGGGTGGTTGGCCCATAAGCCATTTCGAAATCGGCTTCCGGTCCGTAGGCGCGCGGCGGCATAGGTCCGGTGCGCGGCTTGCCTGCCAACGTGATCAACGCGACGGAACACTTGCCCGCAGCGATGGCCTCCGCAGCGTGCCCCAGCGCGATGATGTAGGAGCAGCCGCCGGTCTCCGTCGAATCCAGGTGGCGCAGATTGTTGAGGCCGAGATAATCGGACATTTGCCAGATGCCGCCAGGAGCATCTCCGGCGCAGAAATAGCCGTCGATATCGGCCTTGGTCAGGCCTGCATCATCCAGCGCGCCTTTGGCCACTTCCGCGTGAAGCTGGGCAGTTGATTTATCGGGTGCGTGACGGGTGGGATGTTCGTAGATCCCTGCGATGTAAGCCTTATTCTTGATTGTCAAAACGTGTCTCCGCTGGAACGTGTCCAGCGAACTATGTCGCCCGTGCCGGAGAACTTGGCAAGCACCTTGAATTTCGCAGGGCGAACCATCCGCGATCCGCGAATATCAGCGTCGCGGCGTCAATGAATTGACTGCGACGCGAGATGTATCGCAGTCACATCCAGATGGCCCCGAAATCACTCCGCCGCAATCCGGGGCGCCGCCAGTGGCGGTGGATCAACAATATCCTTGGCGAGCTGTTCGTATCTCGTCTTCGCTTTTGCGACCGAGGCCTCCTTCACGGGTCCATAGCCGCGAATTTGATCGGGCAGCGACAGCAACTCCACGGCGATGTCGTGGGTCTTCGGCGACAGCAACTTCACCGCCGTCACCACATCCTGTTCGTACCCCTTGATCAGGTTGCGCTCGAGCTTGCGATCCTCGCTATAACCGAACGGATCGAACATGGTGCCGCGCAAGAAGCGGAACTTCGCCATGGTCCGGAACACCGGCATCATCCATGCGCCGAACACCCGCTTTTTCGGACGGCCGGAGGCATCGAGTCCGCTGTGAAGGATCGGCGGTGCGAGGTTGAAGCTGATCTTGTAGTTGCCCTCGAACTGTTTGCCGATATTCTCAGCAAAGGCCGCGCCGGAATAAAGCCGCGCGACTTCGTACTCGTCCTTGTAAGCCAGCAGCTTGGCGTAGTTGATCGCGACGGCGCGCGGCAATGCCTCGCCATAACCACCGTCGAAGGCGATTTTGCGAACCTGATCGACCAGATTGGTATAGCGCGCGGCATAGGCTGCGTTCTGATAGTCGGTCAGCAGCTTGGTCCGATGGGCGATGATCTCGTCCAGTGACATCTCGTCGAGCGTCTTCGGAAGTTCGGGCTCATCGCCCTTCATCATGGATGCAAGCTTTGCCGGATCATGCGCCGCGAGGCGGCCCAGCCGGAACGCCTGCGTATTCATCTTGATCGAAACCGCATTGAGCTCGATTGCCTGCTCGATCGCCTTGGCGCTGACCGGGAGAAGACCTTTCTGATAGGCATAACCCATCATCATCATGTTGGTGGCAATGGAATCGCCAAGCAGCGTTTCCGCCGGCTTGGTAAAGTCGAGGAATGCGGAATCCTTGTGCAGTGCATTTTCCAGCACAAGGTTGACCTTGCCGCGCTTGAAATCGAAGTCGCGGTTCATGATGAAATCGGCAATCGGAATCAGATGCGTATTGATAATGCCATGGGTACGTGACGATTCCGCCAGGGTAATCGTCTCCTTGGCGACGGCGACCACTTCGTCCGCCGCGATGAGCAGATCGGCCGTGCCCGTGACAATCCGCGAACAGGTCACATCCGCAGTGTTCTTGGACAGGCGAACGTGGCTGAGCACCGCGCCGCCCTTCTGCGCGAGTCCCGACATATCGAGGATCATACTTGCCTTGCCCTCGATATGTGCGGCCATGCCGAGCAGCGCGCCGATGGTCAGCACGCCCGTTCCGCCCACGCCGCCGACAGCAATGTTATACGGCCGATCCAGCAACGGCACGCTGGCAGGCTCTGGCAATTCGCCAAGATCGTCGAGCGCAACCGGGGCGCGCTTGCGCAGCGTCGCGCCCTCCACCGTCACGAAGGACGGACAGAACCCCTTCACGCAGGAATAGTCTTTGTTACAGCTCGACTGATTGATGGCGCGCTTGCGCCCCAGCTCAGTCTCCAACGGCTCAACTGAAATGCAGTTGGACTGCACCGAGCAATCGCCGCAACCTTCGCAGACAGCAGAATTGATGAAGATACGCTTGTTGGGGTCTTCCATCAGACCCCGCTTGCGCCGGCGGCGCTTCTCGGCGGCGCAGGTCTGCACGAACACAATGGCCGAGCATCCGGGCACTTCGCGCACCGTCTTCATAACACGATCAAGTTCATCGCGATGCGCGAGCTTTGTCCCCGGCGCGATGGTGCTTGCCGGATAAGCGTCCGGATTCTCGGAGACAAGCCAGATTTCACGAATGCCTTCGCTGTGAAGCTGGAACGTGATCTGCTGCGGCGACAGATCGCCGTCATGCTTCTGGCCGCCCGTCATCGCGACGGCGTCGTTGTACAAAATCTTGTAGGTGATGTTGGCCTTCGAAGCGACCGACTGGCGGATCGCCAGGCTGCCCGAATGGAAATAAGTGCCGTCGCCGAGATTTGCAAAGATGTGCTTTTCGTTGGTGAACGGCGCGATACCGACCC
Source organism: Afipia sp. (assembly GCA_017308595.1). Classification (GTDB taxonomy): domain Bacteria; phylum Pseudomonadota; class Alphaproteobacteria; order Rhizobiales; family Xanthobacteraceae; genus Afipia. The sequence goes on along the minus strand of JAFKER010000011.1, from coordinate 8,062 downwards.
ACGGCACGCCTTCCGCGCCCATATGCGTATAGGTTTCGGTGTTGCGGTCCATCCACAACGACATGAAGTGACAGCCGATTCCGGCCATCGCACGGCTGCCCTCGGGCACCTTGGTCGACGTGTTATGCGGACAACCCGAGCAGAAATACGGGGTACGCGTCACCGGAGCGATGGCCTGAACCTGCGTCGCCTGCCGGCCATTGAACCAGTCGGCCTTGGCGCGCAGCATCGCCACGATTTCAGGATTGAGATCGAGCTGCAAGAGCCGCTCGGTCAGCGAGCTTGCGAGCGACGCGACGCTCAACTCTTCCGCAAACGGCAGGAAGCGCTTGTCGTGATTGTCCATCTTGCCGACGATGCGCGGACGGACATCGTCGCGCCAATTGAACAGCTCCTGCTTGACCTGATTTTCAACGATCTCGCGGCGCTCTTCGATGATGAAAATTTCTTCAAGGCCGACCGCAAATTGCCGCACGCCTTCCGGCTCAAGCGGCCACGGCATCCCGATCTTGTAGAGCCGCAGGCCGATCTTGGCGGCGACGTCCGGCGTGATGCCGAGTTCACGCAGAGCCTGACGAATGTCCTCGTAGCTTTTGCCCGAGGCCATGATGCCGTACCGCGCGTTCGGCGAATCCATCGTGATGCGGTTGATCTTGTTGGCGCGGGCGAAGGCAACCGCGGCAAAGCCCTTGTAATCCTGGAGGCGTTTATCCTGCGCGTAACGGTCGTCCGGCCAGCGCAGATTGAGACCGCCCGGCGGCATCTCGAAATCGGCCGGAATGATAAAAGGTGTCATCTCGTCGTTGAGATCGATTTCCGCCGTGGTTTCGACCGTCTCGGTGATGACCTTCATACCGACCCAGCAGCCGGAATAGCGCGACATCGCAATACCGAGCAGCCCCATCTCGATCATCTCGTGGATGCTCGATGGATAAAGATACGGCATCAACGCCGAGATAAACGCATGGTCGGACTGATGCGGTACGGTCGAAGACTTGGCGCCGTGGTCGTCGCCTGCAAGACACAGCACACCGCCGTTTTTGGCCGACCCGGCCGCATTGCCATGGCGGAATACGTCACCGCAACGGTCCACACCTGGCCCCTTGCCGTACCAGATGCCGGTGATGCCATCGAACTTCGCACCGGGTGACAGATTGAGCTGTTGCGAACCCCAGATCGCGGTCGCCGCAAGGTCCTCGTTCACGCCCGGCTGAAACTTGACATTATACTGCTCAAGATGCTTGCGCGCGGCATGAAGCTGCTGGTCGTAACCGCCAAGCGGCGATCCACGATAGCCGGTGACAAAAGCGGCGGTATTCAAACCCATCGCCCGATCACGCCTCACCTGCGCCATCGGCAGCCGGACCAGAGCCTGGATACCGGTCAGGAAAACATGTCCCGAACCTTGTGTGTATTTCTGATCGAGACTGATCGGACCTTGATTGATTCCCATAATTCCGTTGCCTCTTTGCCGGGGCTATTTGTTGGCTGCGCCACGAGTCTGATTAGAACCAGTCTATGTCGCTTTTCGTTTCCAGCACATCATAAATCACATTCATCAGACCTTTGTTTTGAAAAGCAATTTTAGGATCGCTTTTCCCTCCGGTCAGACCAGTTGTGTCGCCGCGAAGCCCACTGCTGAAAGGACATTGCGGCTCCTTTCTGCATGTCGCGGAAGTCCAAGCGTTCGCTGCAGTGCGATGCCGAGGTCTGCAATGCAGCCCCGCTCCAATTGCAAGGCTGAACAGGAACGCTGCACCCTGCCAGACCGTTGCTCTTTCAAATCGAAATCCGGGCTCACGGGTGCAGATAAGGGAGGTTTTGGATATGGCCCTCATGTCGGAGGATGATCGAACGTCTGGCAGCCGGAAAAGCGGCTACAACGAAACAGCCACGACGAGCGACTTCAAGAACCAGCAAGGCAAGCCTTTCAAAGCGCTGATTGGCGTTGTGCTTCTCGTTGTCCTCGCAGTGGTCCTCGCGTGGATGAACCCCGCGCAGCATGAAACGTCTGCCGTCCCTTCATGGAGCACGGGCCAGACGACGGGTTCTGGCGCGAAATAGAGGTGGTCGGGTTCCCCGAAACAGGGGTGTTCGTTTGGAACGTCTCACCGGTTCGGTGATTGTCTCCACAGTCGTTCTTACCGGACACACAAACCTTCACTGGAGAAACAGTCATGGCAATCGAACGCAATCCGAACGATCCGTACAGCGCGGCGCCGAATGACGAGTTGCTTCGCCGCCGAACCGAACAATTCGATACCGAATTACAGGCAGACCCCGAATTAGCCGAAGGCCCCGCACGGGGTGGGCGTATCGCCCTGTTTGCTATTGCGATCGTCGCGGTTCTCGGCGTGGTGTTCTATGGGCTGAACAATTCCAGCACATCCCCTGACGCCACACCAACAGCGCAGACGACGCCGGCATCTCCCTCGGTCGGTGCAACAGCTCAGGCGCCGCGCGCGCCGACGGGGCAGACCACCGGTTCGGCTATGACTCCCGCCCAGCCAGCTTCGCCGCCTGCAGCCAACAATCCTGCAACACCGGCTACGCCGCAGAACAACCCGGCACCGGCGGATTCGTCGACCAAGTAATTTTAACTCACCCTCACATCAAGCAGGCATCCGAAAGGGTGCCTGCTTTTTGACTTTCCTGGCCTCACCTTCTGTCCTTTGCCGCCGTCGCAAAGAAGCCGTTGATCTCTGCGTGAGGCACGGCATGCGCCAGTTCGGTGAACGATCCCTTCTCCGCGATCTCGCGGGCAGCACGCAAAAATCCACCCCAGGCGGTACGCGCCAGTGCACCGCCGATGCTGATCCGCCTCACCCCGAGATCGGCAAGTTCCGCCACCGTCAGTCCGGGACTTCCCACAAGGATATTGATCGGCTTCGGCGCGAGCTCTTTCACCACGGTCGCGATCTGACCCTTGTCTCTGATGGCTGGCGCGTAGAGACAGTCCGCGCCAGCTTCGGCATAGGCGATCAGCCGCCCAATCGTCGCCTTGAGATCGGGCTGACCGATCAGGAAGCTCTCGCAGCGTCCCACCAGCACGACATCTTCGCCTGTCGCATCGATAGCGGCGCGTGCAGCGCGGATCCGCTCGACGGCGAGTGTCATCTCGTAGAGTGGCGCGGATGCGTCGCCCGTCGAGTCCTCGATCGACAATCCGGCGACGCCGGTCGCGACGCCCCGCGTTACATTCGCCGCAACACCCGCCGGATCGTCGGCAAAGCCACCTTCAAAATCCGCATTCACCGGCAGATCGGTGACTTCATTCAGAGTTTTCAAATGCGCCAGCACGCTGTCGCACGTCACCTTGTTGTCGGGATGGCCGATCGACCACGCAAAGCCCGAACTCGTCGACGCCAGAGCCTTAAATCCCATTGCCTGTAATAATTGCGCGCTGCCCGCGTCCCATGGATTGGGTAATACGAAACAACCGCTTTCATGAAGCTTCCTGAACTGGGCACGCTTCTGCGCTGCTGAAACCGTCATCCGTTATCCTCTCCGGGTGGTCCGTTATTGTTTTGTGTGGCGCGTCAAGATTGCCGCCGATGCGCGACGAGATCAATCGACATCCCGCTGTTTCAGCGCTGCACCTGCCGCAAAAAGGTTCGTTCCTCGGATAAGATGAACTTGTGCTCCTGTGCGAAGTTGAAGTTACCAACGCCCTCGTCGTCCGATTTCAATCGCGTGCGGTAGGCTTCGTAGTCAGCCAGACTGGGAAACGAGATCAATCCGAAAGCGATATTGTCGGTCCCCTCATGCGGCATCCAGTAGCCGAGCAGATCGCCACCGCATTTCGGAATGATGGTCAGCCAGCGCTGCGCGTACGCTTCGAACAGATGCCGCTTGAACGGATCGAGCTGATAACGAATAAAGACGGTAATGGTCATAAATCTCTCCTCCTTGCGGCAGAGTAGATTGTTGCCTGGCGTCAATGCTTCGACTAGGATCGAAGTATGAAAGCTGGACCTGACATGGCCATGATCGCCTCTCTCGTTGGCGATCCAGCGCGCTCCAACATGCTGACCGCGCTGATGAGCGGGCGCGCACTCACCGCGACCGAACTCGCGCAGGAAGCAGGCATCACGGCGCAGACCGCGAGTTCGCACCTCTCCAAGCTCGAGGCCGGCCACCTTGTTGTTCCCGAGAAGCAGGGCCGGCACCGGTATTTTCGGCTTTCCGGATCTGACGTCGCCGCGGTTCTCGAAGGACTGATGGGTCTCGCAGCCCGTGCCGGTCATCTCCGGGTCCGGACCGGCCCCGCCGACCCCGGATTGCGGCGCGCCCGCGTTTGCTACGATCATCTTGCAGGCGATCTGGGTGTGCGGATGCTGGACTCCATGACCGGGCGGAAACTGCTGCGCGCGCAGAAAGACAGTATCGCGCTCACGCCGCAGGGAGAACGTTTCGTGGCCGATCTCGGTATCGATCTGCCCGCGCTGGGCGGATCACGCCGGCCGCTGTGCAAAACCTGCCTCGACTGGAGCGTCCGCCGGAGCCACCTCGCCGGATCGCTCGGCGCGGCCATCCTGTCACGGTTTTACGAACTCAACTGGGCCCGGCGCGAAAAAGGCAACCGCGTCGTCACCTTCTCGCCAAAGGGCACAGCACGCTTTAACGCATTGTTCGGCTCGGTCGAATAATGCAACAATCCGCAGTTGACAGGTCTAAACAAAAATTGGCGTAATTCGGCGCGCTTTTCGCGCTTTTGATGTCCCGAATTTCTGACAGGGTGTTCCATGTTTCGCAGTGGATTAGTTGCATTTGCCGCGCTGTTCTCGGTTACCGTTACAGCGACCGGCTGGGCTTACGAGATCAAGCCGAAGTCCCCCGACACTGCGTTTTCCGGAAAGCTCAAGCCCGACATTGTTGGCCTGTCCAGCGCCACGGAAGGCAGCAAGGCGGCGCCGGTCTTCGAGGCCTATCTGAAGGATCTTCCCGGCGTGAAGCCGGAAACCGCGCAGCAGAAGTTCGGCGGCACCAACGTCACCTATGTCACCGCGATGAAATTTACCCTCGCCCCGACCAGCACGCATCCGGGCGAATCGATGCTGGCGGTATTTTCCTCTCCAGCAAGTTCCAACCGCGCCTATTATATTTCGCGCCTTCTCGGTTTCTCGTCCGATAAGCAGCCTTCGAAAACCGAGATGATCGAGCGCGTCACCACGAAGTACGGCGCGCCGACCGCGATCGGCGATGGCCGCATGTATTACTTCTACAAGGGCGGCAAGCTGATGTCGGTGAAGCAGAAGTACACCCCTGCCACCGCCCTCGAAGCGCTCAACGCGCCGATCAATCCCAAGGTTGCCGTCGCCCTCAACGATGCCAACGGACGCGGAAGTTGCGTCGCAGAACTCAAGCGTTCGCAGGCCCTGGAGAAGACGCTCGACAAGCTTGTCACGGAAGCCAAGGCCGCGAATTGCGACGCCCTCATCTCCGTCGAGATTTTCCCCGGCATCACCGCCGATCGCGTCAGCAAAACCGAGTTCACCCTGATCGACTTCAAGCAGATCGTCAGCGCGGCCAAGATCGATGGGGATGCGTTTGCGGCGGAGAAAAACGAAGCCCTTCACAAGACACCGCTCGGGAACGCGCCGAAGCTCTGACCTTTCGGACATCCGGTCATGAAGACATTTCTCACAACCATGGTTCGCAGGACCATGGCTGTTGTGGTTATGGCTGTTGTGGCTTCTGTCTTTTACACTGGGGCCGTGCAGGCTGCGCCGCGTGGCCCCCTGCCTGTCTTCACCAAGAGCATCGACACTCTTCTGGTGAAGGACGGATGCGGCATCGGCTTTCACCGGCTCTCCAGTGGCGTCTGCCGGCCACAGCCCCAAGGCCCGCGGCTGATGCGGCTGTTTGCGCGCAAATGTCCGGTTGGATACCGCCGCAACCTCGCCGGTAAATGCCGCCGCGATTAAATCCGTGACTTACGTCTTTCAGACGAAACCCCGGCGTCACGCCGGGGTTCGCCGATCGAACCGCAGCTTACCAGCGGCGGCGATGCCAATGGCGGCGATGGTGACGGCGCCAATGACGCCGATGGTGACGGCGGCGCCATTGCACGTTCTCGACATGCGCATTTGCGACGTCATCCTGATCGGCCACCGCAGGTTTGGCGGCGAGGTCCGGTTCAGGCTTGGCGCCGTTCATTAAATCCTGCTGAGGAGACAGCATCGGCGCCGCACTCGCCGCCGTCGCGGCGGCAGCTATGGCGCCGGCACCAGCGGCGACGCCAAATGCGAATTTCAGAAAATCACGACGTTCCATCAATTTTTCTCCTTGTGAACGTTTACGGCACCGGGTGTCCCGCAAGCGGGATGAACTCCGTGTGAAGCAAGATTGTTCCGCCGTGCGCGCGATCAATTTGCCGCATACGGATCCGAGTGAGAGAATCGCCGGAGCGCGTTCGCACGCGGCAACTCATCACCAGTAGTAGCGGCGGCGACGCCAGTACCGGCGGCGATAGACGCGGCGGCGCCAACCCCAGTACCGACGGCGGCGCCAGTAGCGGCGGCGACGGAAACCCCAGTATCTGCGGCGGCGGAAACCCCAGCGGCGACGTCCCCAGCCACGGCGCCTGCCCCAACGCACCTGTTCAAGCTGCGCGTCCTTCAGATCGTCGTCATGGGCGACGGCGTTCTGCGGAATCTGATCGGGCTCGATCGGCTTGTCGGTGATGGCTTGCGGCGCAAGCGGTGCGGCCTTCGCCGCAGCGATGGTCGCTGCACCGGCAGCGGCCACACCAAAGGCGAACTTGAGAAAACCACGGCGATCCATGAGCATCCTCCGATATTGTGTTTTGCGATATTCCGTTGTGCCGATGTCGAGCATTCCGCAGCACGCATGAACGCAAACTGAACCGCCGGGCGCGATTGACCTTGGTGCAACGCACCTTGCTTGAATGAAACCCGCGGGGCCACAATCGGTTCATCCTGTGTCAATAATCGAGAGACTAGTGTTCCCCGTCGGCCCAGGCCGGCGACTGCTTCCGTCTTCCCGCCAGCCCCGGCCGGAGAGGAACAGATCGCAACATCAACTTTGATGACCCAAGGAAGGATACCCATGAAAACGTTGTTCGCAGCAGCACTTCTCGCAGCCACCGCGGCCGGTTTCAGCGCCGCCGCCTTCAATGCCTCGAACGAGGATCGCAACGCCGCGGCATAGACGTCCGGATCGGGCAGCATGTCGCGGTCGGCGGTGAACGACACCGCGATCGTGTCGACGTAGGAATAGACCGGGTGGATCAGCCCCATCGAGTCGAACACCGGGGCGGTCCCGGCCGAAAACACCATCTGCGCGCCGCAGAAATAGAGCGGCACCTTGGGCCCGGGCACGTTGGTCACCACGACGTTGAACGCCGGCGCATGCATGTTGGCCGCGCCGACCCGCGTGTAGAGCCGTGCGCCGAGCCCGGCGAGGCCCGAGGGGATGAGCTTCGAATAGTCCGACAGCGTCTTGGCCCCGACCGCGTTGGTCATCGCCTTCGAATTGACCGCCTCGTCATGGACAAAGCGCAGGCGTTCGAGCGGATCCTCGATCTGCGTGCCGAGGCCGACTACCATCGCCGAGACGAGGTTGCCGAGCGCGGCCTTCTCGCCCTCCTGACGCACCGAAATCGGCGCCATCGCGGTCATGGTCTCCTTGGGCAGGTCGTTCTTGCCCTGGAGGTAGCTGCGCAGCGCCCCGCCGACGACGGTCAGGATGACGTCGTTGACCGTGGCGTCCGGCACCGCTTCCTTGATCGCGCGGACCTCGGCGAGCTTGAACGGCACCGCGTCCCACACGCGGTGGGCGGACACCTTGCCGTTGAACCGCGTCTTGGGCGCGGGGCGGGTGTTCTTGAGCGAGACGTCGCCCTTGCCCGCCTGCACCGCGAGCTTCGCCATGCCGGGCAGCGAGCGGCCGATCGTCTCGGCGATCCGCATCGGCTGGAGGAGGTTGTTGAAATAGCTGCGGGTCAGCAAGTCGGCAACGCGCGGCATGTTTTCCGGCGCCCAGGTGTCGGGCTTTTCCGGCGGCGTCATCTTGGGATCGAGGTCGTGGACCGCGACCG
>JAFKER010000029.1 GCA_017308595.1 Afipia sp. | reverse complement strand
TGACCTGCCACTGAACTTTCATCCGGCGGCGATTAGAGTCTCGGCGGATTTTACGCCGTCTGGCGCGGGTGGAGCAACGTGTGATCGGCGGAGCTGGTCCGGGTTGCGTAGCTGATCGCACGTTGCGGTGAGATTGGCGGCATAAGCCGCCGGGGTGAGATAGCCCAGCGCCGAGTGCGGGCGCTGCTCGTTGTAATCATCGGCCCATTCCGCGATCTTTGTCCGGGCATGATCGAGGCCGAAGAACAGGCTCTCATTGAGAAGCTCGTCCCGCATCCGGCCGTTGAAGCTCTCGCAGAATCCGTTCTGCATGGGCTTGCCCGGTGCGATGAAGTGCCAGACGATCTTGTTCTCCTGCGCCCAGGCGAGCATGGCGTTCGAGGTAAACTCGGTGCCATGATCGGAGACAATCATCCCCGGCTTGCCGCGCTGGTCGATCAACGCCGTTAGTTCACGCGCCACACGTCGTCCCGAGATCGATGTATCGGGGATCGCCGCCAGACATTCCCGGGTGACATCATCGACGATGTTCAGGATACGGAATCGCCGGCCGCAGGCGAATTGGTCGTGGACAAAATCAACCGACCAGCGGGCATTCGGCGTGGCCTCGACGAGGATCGGCGCCCGTGTTCCCACGGCGCGGCGGCGGGCGCGCCGCTTGCGCACGGTGAGGCCTTCCTCTCGATAGAGCCGGTAGATGCGATTGATCCCTGACGGTTCGCCGTCCTGACGCAGCAGGACGAACAGCCGGCGGTAGCCGAAGCGCTTGCGCTCGTTGGCGAGCTCACGCAGCCGCAATCGTAACTCCGTGTCCGGTGGCCGACATGACCGGTAGCGGATCGTTTTGCGATCGGCATTGACGATGTTGCAGGCCCGACGTTCTGAGAGGCCCAGTACGGCCTGCAGATGCGCGACACCTTCGCGCTTGGCGGCGGGCCCTACCATTTTTTTGCCAGAAGCTCGCGAAGTGCGGCTGCATCCAGCATCTGTTCCGCCAGAAGCTTCTTCAGCTTGGCATTCTCGTCCTCGAGCTGACGCAGCCGCTTGGCCTCGGTGACATCCATGCCGCCGTATTTGGCCTTCCAATTATACAGCGTCGCTTCCGAGACGCCGTGCCTGCGCGCGAGATCGGCGGTCTTCGCGCCCGCCTCGTGTTCTCGCAAAACCCCGATAATCTGCTCTTCCGTAAACCTGGCTCGCTTCATCTGTCCGTCCTTCACAAGGCCGGACTCTAACTCTCCGTGGAGGAAATCGGCAGTGGCAGGTCAGTTCGGCGTCGCCATGCTCGGCTGCGTCACGGCGCTTGGCGGCGGCTCGCTGCGCGATGTGCTGCTCGGGCATTATCCGCTGCTCTGGGTGAAACATCCCTCACTGTTGTTTCTGACCGGCGGCGCGGCGCTTCTAACCATCGCGCTGGCGCGGGTGGTGCATCATTTTCATCGGCTCTTTCTGGTGCTGGACGCCATCGGCCTCGTGGTCTTCACGATCATCGGCTGCAACGTGGCGAGAAGCATGGGTCATCCGCTGACCATCGTGGTGGTCGCGGGGATGATCACCGGCTGCGCTGGCGGCGTGCTGCGCGATATTCTCTGTACGGAAGTGCCGCTGCTGTTCCGCAGCGAGCTTTACGCCAGCGTCTCGTTGATGACGGGCGCGATCTATGTCGCCGGCACACATTTCGGCACCGAACATGCCGCAGTCGTGATCGGCTCGGTGGCGTTCGGCCTGACGTTCCGCCTGCTGGCGATCCGCTACAAGTGGGAAATGCCAAAGTTTATTTATGAGCGGGAAGGGCCGCACTGACGCGCGCGGCTTTGCCGGTCAGTAAATCTGACCAAATCCGTGCGGCGTTTTGTTCCAGGAAACTTTTAGGCAGGCTGCGCGTTTATCGTGCATGTCCCCACGCAAGCCACCTCCGATGATCAATCAGCCGCCTTCCGATGGCAGTCACATGCCCCAGCAGATGGTATCGCGCGTCGAAGATCGCATCGGGCCAAAGCAGCCGACGCCTTACGACAAGGCGATGTGCGCGAAGGCACGGAACGAAGCATTGAAGAAACAGCGTGCGGCGATGGAAGCTGCCATCATTGCAAAGGCGGGAACACCGGGGTCCCGCCGTGAAAAGCTGCCCTGATCGTTGAGGCGCAGGGTGGGGCAATGCCGAGGTAACGATAAGGAGCCCATCTCAAAAAAAGAAAAACCCCGCCGAAGCGGGGTTTGATTGAAGCAGATGTGCTCACCACCAGGTGCGGCAGACGCGGCGGCCCGGCCCCCAGTAACGGCACTTGCGG
>JAFKER010000010.1 GCA_017308595.1 Afipia sp. | reverse complement strand
TTCGCGATGCTATCCGTCAGAAGAATTCACTGACCTCCCTGTATCAATCAAGCGGCGGCCGTTCCGATGGCGCATGATGTCTTATCAGGAAGCGTCGCGAGCCTGCGTGTATGCAGGTATAGATCAGCCGCTAGTTCATCAGCTTTATCAAGCGCCGGACGACGGCATCAATCAATTTATGGATTGTGATCTCTGGGTTATCGTATCCGATCGCCTCGAGCTTCCATTGCTTCCGGTTCGTCCGCACGTTCTGATGGTCTATGACTATCTTCAGCGCTATGTCCCGGTTCTGGAGGACATCACCAGTCAACAATTTGTTGCTCGCGCCCATGTTGCGGAAGCAGTTTTTGTGACGACGGAGTTTACCCGTGGTGATGCGCTGCAGTTTGCGGGGCTTCCAGCTGGAAAAGTCAGAAAGGTGCCAATGCTGGCGCCGGATTTTTCTGGGTCCTCCTCACGCAATGCGTCTGTCCGAAACGCCAGCTATTTTCTTTGGACGACAAATCTTGCGCCGCACAAGAATCATGAGACTGCAATGAGGGCGCTTCAGCTCTACTATGAGGATTACGACGGAGAACTGGAATGCCGTGTCACGGGAGTTGAGACGGGAAACCTGTTGAAGAAGGATCTGGCTCATCTGGCGGCTCTCAACGACATTCTCCTCTCAAGCGACGAACTCAAGCGGAAGTTCAGGGTTGAGGGCGAGTTATCCGATCGCGTTTATCGGCGGCAGCTTAACGATGCCGCATTTCTTTGGCATCCCGGCCTGATCGACAACGGAACGTTTTCAGTGGTTGAGGCGGCGCATTTTGGCGTGCCTTCGCTGTCTAGCGATTATCCGGCGATGCGCGAAATTGATCAGCAATTCAGTCTGAACCTGTGCTGGATGGATGCGGACGATCCTGACAATATGGCGCGTCAGCTCAAGAAAATGGAAACCGATGGTGCAGAGTTGCGGCAGGCGCTTCCCTCCGCGGAGAAACTCGCAAGCCAATCTGTAGATAAGCTCTCTGGTGCGTATTGGGACGTCGTTAGGGATTATCTGTGAAAGTTTATGGAATCTATCTCGCGTATCCGCCACCTGTTGATCTACGGGCGGAAGGGCTTGGCCGGCTCCTCGCTGAATTTCTGAAAGCTGCAAATCGTCGCGGCGATGTTCGTTTTGTTATTGCCTGTCCCAGCTGGTCTCGGAAAAATCTTCAGCAACTTTTCGATGAAGCTGGCATTTCGCCGGAATTTTTCGACATTATCGGACCAGAAACCAAGCCTGTGCTTCTTGGCCTGTATGATTTTTATAAGAAATTCAAGGATCGCAAACGAGAGAAACGGTCATCTCGGCTCCTCACGCGTGTGAAAAATCTATTCGAAAGAGCGAGAGCAGTAGCAGAGCATAAACTGGCAACAACGCGAAGCAGCTTGATCTTGGCTGCGCTTGTAATAGTTACGCTCCCTTTTACCTTGATAGGGGCAATCATATACCCTGTCTGGGTCTTCTTACGTCTCATCAGAACTCTGTTTGGGAAGTATCAATTTCGGTCAGCTCGTCTACGGAAAGCACGGTTGGCCCTTTCGGGATTGAAAGCGGATTTGCCAAGTGCTTCTGGAAAGTGGCGCATTTTTCAATTCATGGAAAATGGAGAAGCTAAGCTGATCAGCGATCATGCAAACAGAAGAGAAGATATTCGAGCCTGGTATTCACCGGCAGCGTTCTGGCCCCAATTCAATAGTATCGCAGCGCCGAGGCTGATTTGCGTTCCGGATATTGTTCTTTCGAATTTTCCGGTCTCCTTTTCATCTGTCAGCGGGAATCGGTTTTTGGAAGTGTTCAATTCGGTCGAGAAGACTATCGAGCAGGCAGAGCACTTCGTTACCTATAGCGACGACGTCAAGTACACGACTTTGGTTCACCGGTACCATGTGAATCCAGATGCCGTATCAGTTGTTCGACATGGTACCAACAGACTGGATGAGTTGATTTCCGTATCGGCACCTTCCCAAGGCACCGATATGCAGGATGCTCTGTGCGAAAATCTGTTTCGGGGCGCGCTTTATAAGGCCATTGGGAATCCCGGAGCGGTCAATTTTCATAACGGCGTTCGCTTCATTTTCTACGCCAGCCAGTTCAGGCCGAACAAGAATGTCATCTCGCTGCTTCGCGCGTATGAGTACCTGCTGAAGCGCCGCTATATCGGTTACAAGCTCGTCCTAACCGGAAATCCCAAAGACATTCCGGAGGTTGCGCGGTTCATAAGTGACCACAACTTGCAGAACGACGTGCTGTGTCTTCACGGCCTTTCTGCGCGGGAGCTTGCGGCGTGCTATCGGCTTGCCGATCTGGCGGTGAATCCTAGCCTTAGTGAAGGCGGTTGCCCGTTCACGCTGACGGAAGCTCTTTCGGTCGGGACGCCGGTTGTGATGGCCAAGATTGCGGTGACGGAGGAAGTCGTCACCGACCCCGATATGCGGGATCTCATGCTGTTCGACCCGTACGACTGGAAAGCGATCGCCGACAAGATCGAATGGGCGCTGCAGAACAAAGAGCTGCTGCTCGAGCGTCAACTCCCGCTTTATAACAAGCTCGCAGAGCGGACATGGCAAAACGTGGTCGATGAACACGTCGCCATCCTTGATCGCATATCGAGCGAACCTCGCCAGAGCAGCTCTCCGGCATGACAGAAATTCCGGCCGGTCTGCGAATCTTTGGCTTCGGCGGACACGCGCGCAGTGTTGCCGATGTTGCGTTGGCGTCCGGCATCCGTCAGTTGTGCTTTGCTGACGCAAATGCGCGCGACGGAGAGAGCTTTCAGGGCTTTCCGATCGTCAGGGCGTTCGCGAGCGTTTTGCCGGAAGGTTGGGCGTGTTTTCCCGCAGCGGGTGATAACCGGCAAAGGCAGGCTCAGGTTGAAGCCATCACAGCGCAAGACTGGCCCATTGCCACAGTGATCGCGCCGTCGGCCACGGTTGGCGTTGGCACTGTTATCGGTGCAGGCACGTTTATCGGCCATCACGCCCATGTCGGACCAATGGCCGTGGTTGGGAAGGGCTGCATTCTTAACACGGGATCAATTGTCGAACACGACTGCGTGGTCGGACAATTCACCCACGTTTCAGTCAATACAGTGCTGGCGGGAGCAAGCAGATTGGGCGATTTTGTCTTCGCTGGAACGGGTAGCACCGTGATCGACAAATGCTCGGTCTGTGATGACGTCATATTGGGAGCCGGAACGGTCGTTGTGAAGCCGATCACGCAAAGCGGGACTTATGCCGGCGTGCCTGCGAGGCAGGTCCGTTAGACGATTTATTCCGAACCCTGTTGCAACAGGAGAAATGTCGCTGCATGGCCTCGCTTCTCGATAGGTGGCTCGATGGCGTTGAAGAAGGGTGGGGCATTCCGCTGCTGCTTGCGGTCTTTGTCATGCTGTGGACCGCGTTTCTCGTTCTCGCGTACCAGAATGCCGGCCTGCATCCCGATGTCATCGAAGCCTGGGTCAGCGGGCGGACGCTGGACTGGGGCGGCGCCAAGCATCCGCCGCTCATGGGATGGGTGACGCATCTCTGGATGCTGGTTTTTCCGGTGCGTGACTGGTCCTTTCACTTGCTGGCCATGGTCAACGCAGCGATTGCACTCTGGATCATTGACCTCACGGCACGGCGGTTCGTGAGTGGCGAGAAGCGCGCCATCGTCCTGCTGCTGTTGATGCTATTGCCGGTCTATCAGTTTCAAGCGCAACGCTTTAACGCGAACTCGGTTCTATTCGCGGTCTGGCCATTGGCGATCTACTGCTTTCTGCGGTCATTCGAAACCCGAAGCGCAGCATGGGCAATCGCGGCCGGTCTGGCTGGCGCGTTGGCGATCCTGGGGAAGTACTATTCCGCATTTCTGATCGTCGGGTTTATCTTTGCTGCAATCTGGCATTCCGGACGCCGGGCATATTTTACTTCGCCCGCCCCGTGGATGTCGGCGGCGGCAGGGGCGGCTTTGCTGGCACCGCATGCGCATTGGATGCTCACCTCAGGAACGAGTCCGTTCGGTTACGCCTTGGCGGTTCACGGTGGTTTGACTGCAGGACGTGCGGTTACATCCAGCCTGGGCTTCTTGCTCGGGCTGGCGGGAACGCTGGTGTTGCCATTGGTGGTATGGGCAATCATGATCCGTACACGGATCGGAGGCTATCTCAGGGATTTCAGTCCGCTGGATCCAGGTCTGGCTCTGTTGTTGCTGATTGCGACCGGTGCGATCATTGCCCCGCCGCTGGTGAGCCTGTTTCTCAGAAGTTCCTTGACAGCGGTATGGGCTTCACCAGGGTTGTATGTTTTTGTGCTGGTCGCGGTCTGTGCCGCCCGTTTCGCAGTCCCCAGAATGGAAACGCGCAGGCTTGCCGCTGGCGTCCTTGCGATAACGGTGGCAGCCGTTTTGATCGGTCCTGCCCATGCATGGTACAGGAATGGACATCCGTTCAGCGAGGGCCGAAATTACTACGCTCTTGCAGCGGCCGAGGTCATGCAACGCTGGCGGCAGCTCTCGCCGGTGCCGCTTAGGACGGTCAGCGGCGACAAGCTCGCGATGGCGCTGTCATTCTATTCTCCGGATCATCCGGCGTTCAATGTGCCGTTCGATCAGCAATATGTCTGGCAGATTCCGTCCGCGGAAGTACTACGCAGTGGATGGGCGACCATGTGTCTGCCCGATGAAGAGACATGCCGCTTCTGGCTGAAGCAGGTCGCGGCCGTTGCATCGGATGCAACAACTCTCGATTTCGTCGTTACGCCGGAGTTTTGGCGCAAGACGGGCGTACCATCGCGCATTATCGCGCTTCTCGTACCACCTCGCACGACGCGCTGATCGCAACAGAAGCTGATTTCCGGCTTTGGCCTTTGTAGGTATCCCGCGCGGGGGTGTCGATGGATTGCTGATAAAGTCTGTAAAAAGAACTTATATATTCACATCTCAATCCGAGCGAATTTTGCTCCGGAAACAGCTATTTAGCGTGAAATTCGATACCTCTGTGATCCCTCCAACGGCAACTCCCCTGTCTTATCGCGCTTGACTAGTTCAAAAATAGAACTTTAACTTCGGTCAACAGCGGCCGGAACGGCGCAATCAGAGGGAATGTGGGCGTGCAATCGCGCGGGCCATCCACCAGGGAGGAGCGACATGTTCAAAAGTTTAAAGCTTGCGTTGGCATTGCTGCTGGGGCTGTCGGGCGCGGCTTTTGCAGCCGATACGCCGGGCGTTACGGCAGCGGAGATCAAGGTCGGCGGTGTGTTTCCGTTTAGTGGACCGGCGTCATCCATTGGTCTCGTCGGAAAGGGCGTGCTTGCCTACGTCCAGTCCATCAACGATCGCGGCGGCATCAATGGCCGTAAGATCAATTACATTGCCTACGACGATGCATACAGTCCGCCAAAGGCCGTCGAACACGTTCGCAAGCTGGTCGAAAGCGATGAAGTTGCTTTCATGTTTGGACAACTGGGAACGCCTGGCAATACGGCAACAGCAAAATATCTGACGAGCAAGAAGGTTCCTGCGCTCGGCATCGTGAGCGGCTCGAACAAGTTCACCGACGTCGTGAATTTCCCGGTTACGACGACGAGTCTTGTCAGCTTCGTTACCGAAGGAAAAATTTATGCGAAGTTTTTGAACAAGACCTTGCCCGGGAAAAAATACGCGATCCTCTATCAAAATGACGATCTCGGTAAGGACTACGTTATTGCCTTCAAAGAGTTCATGAAGGACGAGTTCGATAAGCGTGTTGTCACAGCCGCGTATGAAATCGCAGATCCCACAGTGGATTCGCAGATCGTGAATCTGAAAAGCACAGGTGCTGACGCTCTTCTGGTTGCCGGAACGCCAAAATTTGCAGCTCAGGCTATCCGCAAGGCGTCCGAAATTGGATGGAAGCCAACGCTGATCTTGAATTATCCATCCAGTTCTGTCGGCGCGACCTTAAAGCCTGCTGGCTTGGACAAATCGGTCGGTGTGATCGTCGGAACGTTTACGAAGGATCCAACGGACACCAAGTGGGACAAAGATAAGGGCATGAACGACTATCGGGCCTTTATCGATAAATATATGCCGGGCGTCGATATATCGGATGGCAACTATCTCTTCGGATACACGCAGGGAATGATCCTTGAGCAGATCATCAAGCAATGCGGCAACGACCTGTCACGTGCAAACATCCTGAAGCAGGCCAAGAATCTCAAGGGAATCGTTCTGCCGACTGTGTTGCCGGGTGTTCTGGTCAATACAAGCGAAGCGGTAAACCAGGATTTCACGCAGATGCGCCTGCAGCGCTGGACTGGCGATAGCTGGGATCAGTTTAGCGAAGTGCTCGACGCGAAATCGGAATAGTTTCGAATCGTGCAGGCCGGCGCTTTTAAAGCGCCGGCCTTTTGCATGGACAGCTCTGAAATAAGGGGGAGAAGGCGTGAAAGGCCTTATGCAAAATCAGCCGCTTTTGTTGTCATCGCTGTTGCGGCACGCGGATCGTTTTCACGCCGATACCGAAATCGTGTCGCGCACGGTTGAAGGACCGATACATCGCTATACTTATCGCGATGCCGCGCGCCGGACACGCCAGCTGGCCAGCGCTCTGCAACGATGGGGTGTCGCGCACAGCGACCGCGTTGCGACACTTGCCTGGAACAATTATCGCCACTTCGAGATCGAGCACGGCGTCACGGGGATGGGCGCGGTCTGGCACGCGATCAATCCGCGGCTGATTCCAGCACAGATCATCTACATAGCGAACCATGCCGAGGACAAAGTCCTTTTCTTCGAAAGCTCGTTTCTGCCTCTCGTGGAAAAGCTGGCTCCGGACCTTCCGACGGTACGATTATTTGTCATGATGGTAGACCGGGACTCGATGCCTGCGACCACGGCGATTCCCGATCTTCAATGTTATGAAGATTTCATCGCAACGGGCGATACAGACTACGTCTGGCCGGAGTTCGACGAGTTATCTGCATCGTCGCTGTTCTATACGTCCGGGACCACGGGCAATCCCAAAGGTGTTCTTTATTCTCACCGATCGGATGTATTGCATTGCCTGACGGAAAGCGGCGCCTACAGTTTTGGCTTTACAGCTCAGGACACCGTGCTGCCGATGACGCCGATGTTCCATGCGAATGGTGCGTGGGGATTTACCTATACGCCGCCGATGGTGGGCGCAAAGCTGGTTTTGCCCGGGCCGAAGCTCGATGCTGCAAGCATTGCTGAACTGATCGAAAGCGAAGGGGTGACGCTGACCGCCGGTGTCCCGACGCTTTACACCAAGCTGCTTCAGCATTTCACGGAGCAAGGGCGAGGCGCGGGGACGCTGAAACGGATCGCGGTTGCGGGATCTGCTCCTGCACCAAGCATGATGGAAGGCTTCGAGCGCCTCGGTGTCTCGGTCAATCACATCTGGGGCATGACGGAGACGAGCCCGACCGGCACAACGCCGCAGCCATCACGCAAGGTCGCGAAATCCTCCCCAGAGGAGCAACTTCGCCGCAAGACCATGCAGGGACAGCCGCTGTTCGGTGTCGATGTAAAAATCGCGGATGAGAAGGGCAGGGAATTGCCGCGGGACGGAGTGTCCAGCGGCCGCCTGATGGTGCGTGGACCATGGGTGCTTAACGGCTATTACCGTGATGAAAAACCGTTGCTCGAAGACGGATGGTTCAACACGGGTGACCTCGCCGTCATGGATGAGGACAATTACATCCAGATCACCGATCGGGCGAAGGACGTCATCAAGTCCGGCGGTGAATGGATCAGTTCGATCGATGTCGAAAATCTGGCGATCGGTTGTCCCGGCGTTGCTGAAGCTGCGGTGATCGGCATTCCGCATCCTCAGTGGGAGGAACGTCCGTTGCTTGTCGTGGTGAGGTCGGCCTCAGCGCCGGCCACGGAAAAGTCGATCTTCGCATTTTTGGAAGGCAAGATTGCGAAATGGTGGATGCCGGACGATATCGTCTTCGTCGATGCACTGACGTATGGCGCGACAGGCAAAGTACAGAAGATGGAGCTGCGTCATCGCTTTGCCGGTCACTATGCATCGCAAAAGAGCGCCTGAGAAATGCAGGCGGCCGCGCTGCGGTCGTCAGGCGGCGCGGGCCTTCCGCGCCGTCTTGGCTTTAGCGACCTTAGCGGGTTTCGGTGAATCGATCTTTGGCCGGGCGCCGGGACCAGGATGGACGTGGACCTCCTTGGCGAGCAGCGGTTCGCCGCATTCGGAGCAGACGGTAACAGGATTGAAGACGTGTCCGCACTTCTGGTGTTCGTGAAGCAACGGGCGGCCGCGCTCATCCACCATGTGGATATCGCCCCAGTGAACGATCGCCATCATGATCGGGTAGAGATCGAGACCTTTCTGGGTCAGGATATATTCGTGCCGTTTCGGAGATTCTTGATAAGCAACACGCCGCAGGACGCCAAGGCGGACCAGCTTCTTCAGTCGCTCGGCGAGGAGGTGGCGGGTGATGCCCAATGCGGACTGGAAAGCCTCAAATCGGCGGGTCCGCAGAAAACATTCCCGCAGGATCAGCAGACTCCAACGGTCGCCGATGACGCCAATGGTGCGGGCCATGGAACACGGCTCTTCTTCAAGTTCGTCCCATCTCATGGTCGTCTCCGGTTCGCAGCGAATAGGTGGCTAAGATTATAACCTGCCTCGATACCATTCTAAATAGGCACTGAGTTGGACAAAAGTCCTATTCGGAGCATTTTGACTGAAAATTCGAGGCAGAAACACCGATCGAATTGACAGTTCGATTTTAGAACTCTATGAAGATGCTGTCGCTCCACCCAAGGGCGTCGGCTTAAAGTGCGCCCGTCAAGAGCGGCAAAGGAGGAAAGCAGTGGCAAGTCCCTTGAAGGTCGAGTTTCAGTTCGATTTCGGTAGCCCCAATGCCTATTTGGCGGAGTACGCACTTCCGGGCATTGAAAAGCGAACCGGCGTCAAGTTTGACTATGTCCCGGTTCTCCTCGGCGGGATCTACAAGGCGACCAACAACATGTCGCCTTTCGACTCGCTCCGCGGCATCAAGAACAAGCCGGAGTACAATGCGCTTGAAACCCAGCGCTTCATCCGCCGGCACAACATCACCAAATTCAAGCCGAATCCGTTTTTTCCGGTCAACACCCTGATGCTGATGCGCGGCGCATGGGCGGCGCAGTTCGAAGGCGTGTTCGAGCCATATTTCCGCGCGGCCTACCATCACATGTGGGAAGAGCCGAAAAAGATGGACGACATTGAGACCTTTCGCCAGGCGTTCATTTCGTCGGGCATCGATATCGACAAACTGATTGCGCGAGCGCAGCAGGACGACGTGAAGAAGAAACTGATCGATGTCACGACGGACGCCGTCAATCGCGGCGCATTCGGCTCGCCGACCTTTTTCGTCGGCAAGGAAATGTTCTTCGGCAAGGATCAACTGCGCGATGTCGAGGAATCGATTGTCGAACAGCTTGGCGCTGCAAAAACAAAGTCTGCTTGAACCGGACTAATAACCGGGTGCCTTGGCACCCGGAACATCCGTGGAAAGATCCTTCACGATAGGGAAGAAGCCAATGTCCGGTCCTCTGAGTGGCGTCCGCGTTCTTGATCTGACGGCGGTGGTGTCGGGTCCGTATGCGACGATGTTTCTTGCCGATCAGGGCGCGGATGTTCTGAAGATCGAGCCGATCGGCGGCGACGGCACGCGCCGAAGCCGGACGCTGATCGATGCGGCGGGTGAATTCTCCGCACTCTTCGTGTCGTGCAACCGCGGCAAGCGCTCGCTGTCGATCGACATCAAGAGCGACGCGGGCCGGGAAGTGCTGGCCAAACTGGCTTCGCAGGCGGATGTGCTGGTGCAGAATTTCCGTCCGGGCACGATGGAGCGCCTCGGGCTGGGCCATGAGGAGTTGCGCAAGAAGTATCCGCGCCTGATCTATGTCTCTATCAGCGGGGTTGGAGACTCCGGTCCATACGTCAAGAAGCGGGTCTATGACCCGATTGTCCAGGCGCTGTCGGGCTTCGCCGATATTCAGTCGCAGCCGGTAACCAACCGGCCGCAGATGATCCGCACCATTGTTTGCGACAAGACCACGTCGGTGTTTACCGCGCAGGCTGTGTCCTCGGCGCTCTATGCCCGCGAGAAAACGGGCAAGGGCGATCATATTCAGGTCGCGATGCTGGACGCCATGATCTCGTATCTGTGGCCGGAAGGCATGATGCAATACACGGTGGTCGGCTCCGAGGCTGCTGCAGCCGATCCGAACGATCGTCCCGACCTCGTGTTCAAGACATTGGACGGCTACATCACCGCCGGCACCATTTCGGATTCCGAATGGCAGGGCTTCTGCAAGGCCTCGGGCGACCCGGAGCTTGAGAAGGACGAACGGTTCGCAACGCCAAGCGCGCGCTTCGTCAACGCCACTGCGCGTATCAACAAGATGCAGGAATATATCAGCCAGCGCACCACCGCCGAATGGCTGGAGCGTCTGGATGCGGCCGATGTGCCGTGCTCGCCGATCCTGCGCCGCGGCGAGATCATCAACAACGATCAGGTTGTCGCACGCGGCTTGATCGAGGAATTCGATCAGCCGACGGTGGGCCGTGTGCGCCAGCCAAAGCCTGCGGCGATTTTCGAGGTCAACAAGGCTGCGATCGGCGGTCCGGCGCCGCGTGTCGGCGAGCATTCCCGCGATGTATTGCGCGAACTCGGGTATGCCGATGCAGCCATTGATCAGATGGTGGCGAACAAAGCCGTGCGCATTCCCAGATAAACTGCGTCGCTCATCCGTCTCTTAAGTGGACGTTCAGGCGACGCAATCGTGCTGATAAGAAAATGCCCCGCAAGCGGGGCATTTTTGTTTGAAGTGTTATTAGTCAGGCCGCTGGCCGTCTGACCGGCTCTCCGGGAGCCGGCGGAACGTTCGCAGCATTCCCGCGCAAATAGCCCGGGCGTGTTTTGATGCGTTCCAGGTAGGGGTGTGCGTTGTCGCAAATCCCCACATTATAGGCGATCGCCCATTCGAGGCATGTGGTGAGCAGAATATCGGCGCTGGTAAACTGGTCACCCATCAGAAAGCTGCGTCCGTCTTCGAGCGCGACTTCTACATGACGCAGTTGTTCACGGAAGTATTCGCCTGCCTTCGCGGTGACATTCGGAGCGACGCCGTAGATATGTCCGAGCGCACCTTCGCTGTGACGGCGCATGACATAGAGGCTGGTCGAATCGAGTTCCGTAACGATGAAGAAGCACCATTCCAGCCATTTGGCATAGGCCCGCTTGTCATCCGGGATCAGTGACACATCCTGTGTGCCGTAAGTGCGCGCGAGATAGGCGACGATGGCTGCGCTTTCCCCGATGGAGAAGTCTCCGTCCTGAAGCATCGGGACTTTCTGACGAGGGTTGAGCTTGGTGTACTCTGCCGTCTTGGTTTCCCCGGTGCGGGGACCGATGGCGTAGGTTTCGTACTTCAGGCCCAGTTCTGCCATCGCCCAGTGCGGCCGAACGGTTCGGCTGGTTCCTACTCCCCAAAGAGTGAGGTGAGGGGCGTTCGTCATGTCACCATGTCTCCACGGATGGACGCAAATCCAGTTCGTGAGTCCAACCGTCGCGCTTCTGATGATGCGCGAACCAATAAGCGTCGGCAATGGAGTCGGTTTTGGTCAGGCTGTCTGCGGGAATGTCGCTTGCTTCGATACCTTTGGCGGCCTTCATCCGCTGATGGATCGCCTCACTGTCGACGGCTGCATCGATCAGCAGATGAACGACATGAATGTTCTTCGGTCCGAGTTCGCGCGCCATGGACTGTGCCACGGCGCGGAGGGCAAATTTTGCTGATGCAAAGGCGGCAAAACCTTTCCCGCCGCGTACGCTTGCCGTTGCGCCTGTGAACAGAATGGTACCGCGTCCGCGCGGCAACATGTATTTTGCCGCTTCGCGTCCGACCAGAAATCCGCCGTAGCAGGCAAGTTCCCAGGCCTTGAAGAACAGCTTTTCGGTGGTGTCGAGCAGTGGCTTGTTGACGTTGGATCCGGCGTTGTAGAGGCATACCTCGATCGGACCGATTTCCTTCTCGATCTTTTCGAACATGGCCTGTACGTCGGCTTCCTGGCGCGCATCGACACTGATGGCATGGACTTCGTGTCCTTCTGCCTTCATTTCATCGACGAGATCCTGGGACTTGGCCGCTTCGCGGCGTGCAACACAGACCTTATACCCGCCCCGCGCAAATCGCCGTGCGACCGCTGCGCCGATGGCGTCACCTGCGCCAACCAGCAAAACCACGCCATTTCCCTGAGCCACAGCTTCCTCCATATAAGTTCTTATTTGGCACTTTATTGATACCGAGGCTCAAGGACATTGTAAACGGCAATGATCGTTCCAGATTCTAATGTTACTGAGCCGAAAACTCCGCGCATACGTGGCCCGCAATGCATCAATCCGATTGACTAGTTCCAAAAAAGAACGCAATAGATTGAGCGATGCAAGGCTGCCGGTGAAGCGGCCGAGAAACAGCGCCGGAGGATAAGGTGGCCGATACTCGACGGGAATTCGATGTTGCCGATATTCTGGATGGATTGCCAGAGCGGCTGCACGACACCATGGTTCGCGGCGTCGCGGAAACCCCGGACCACCCGGCGCTTATCGAGGATGACCGGACCTGGTCCTATCGGCAACTGGCGGACAATGTTGCGCAGGTCGCCGTGTCGCTTCTTGCACTGGGCATTCGTCCCGGCGACCGGATGATGGTTGTCAGCGAGAACAGCATCGGGTTGGCGGCGCTCCTGCTGGCTGCGAGCAAGATCAACGCCTGGGCTATTGTCGTGAACCCGCGTCTTTCGTCGCGTGAACTGGATCAGATTCGTGATCACAGCGGCTCGCGCCGGATGTTCTTTACGGCGGATGTTTCGGCGGAGGCTGCTAACCATGCGCAGCGCGTCGGCGCAGAGATCGGCAGGATCGGTCCGCTTGAAAACATCGGCATCAGTGCCCTGAACGAAGCGACTTTACCGGAGCCGGTGGAGGTCAGCGCCGCCAAACAGGTGGCCGTCCTGATTTACACCTCGGGCACCACGGGGACGCCAAAGGGGGTCATGCTGACCCATGAAAATCTGCTGTTCAGCGCGAAAACCACGGCGCTGTTCCGGCGGATGGACAATCGTGACAAGCTCTATGTCGTTCTGCCGATCTCGCACATCGTCGGAGTTTCGTTGCTTCTCATGACGTTGATGACGGGAGGCACCGTCCGGCTGGTCAGCAAGTATGATCCGGCGGCGCTCGCAAAGGCCATCGCGGAGGAGGGGATTACGATCCTCAATGGCGTGCCGGCTACCTATCAGCGGCTCCTTGAATACAAAACGCTCAACGGGATTTCCAGACTTGAGAAGGGCTCTCTGCGATACATCGGTGTCGCTGGCGCGCCGCTCGATCCTGATTTGAAGTCGCGCGTCGAAGCCGAGCTTGGCCTCTCGCTGTTGAACGGATACGGCATCACCGAATGTGCTCCTGGGATTTCCGGCGTACGCATGGAAGCGCCTCGTGCTGACAGTGGGGTGGGCAAGATCGTGCCCGGTGTCGAAGGGCGCATCGTTGATCGCGATGGCAAGCCGGTTGCTGATGGGACGGTCGGAGAACTGCACGTCCGTGGCCGCAATGTGATGCGGGGTTATTACCGTGCTCCCGATCTGACAGAGAAGGCTATCGATCGCGACGGCTGGTTCAATACGGGCGATCTGGCGTATCTCGATGGTGATTGCATGTTCATCGTCGGCCGAACCAAGGAAATGATCATCCGTTCAGGTTTCAATGTTTATCCGGCGGAAGTGGAAGCCGTACTGAGTCTGCACGAGGATGTCGTTCAGTCCGCGGTGGTGGGACGCGCTGCCGGCGGCAACGAGGAAGTTGTTGCGTTCGTTCAATTGCTGAAGGGATCGAAGGTCACGCCGTCTGACCTCATGACTTTCGCTGGCAAGCAACTCACCTCTTACAAGCGTCCGTCGCAGATTATCGTACTCGACGTCTTGCCCGCGACATCGACGGGAAAAATCCTGAAGCACAAGCTGGCGGAATCCTTGCGCGAGTCCTGACTTCGTCCGGACACATGCGCCTACACGTTCTTTGAAAATGGCTCTGGCCTGGGAGAAAGACTTTGCAGAAACGTAATGCAACCGTAGCCGTTGTCGGCGCCGGAGATTTCATCGGCGGCGAGATCGCCAAGAAGTTCGCGTCCGAAGGTTTTACGGTTTTTGTCGGGCGCCGTCAGGGCGAGAAACTCGCCCCGCTGGTCAAGGAGATCGAAGCTGCCGGCGGCACTGTGTTTGCCCGCTCTCTCGACGCGCGCAAGGAAGACGAGATGATCTCGTTCATTTCCGACGCGGACAAGCACGCGCCGCTCGAAGCCTGCATTTTCAATATCGGAGCCAATGTCAATTTTCCGATCCTCGATACGACTGAGCGTGTTTTTCGCAAGGTGTGGGAAATGGCGTGCTATTCCGGCTTCCTGGCGGGGCGTGAAGCGGCGCGCGTGATGTTGCCGCGCGGCAAAGGCGCGATCTTTTTCACAGGTGCAACGGCAAGTCTGCGCGGTGGTTCGGGTTTTGCGGCTTTCGCCAGCGCCAAGTTCGGCCTGCGTGCTGTCGCTCAGTCGATTGCGCGTGAACTCGGGCCGAAGAATATCCATGTCGCGCACCTGATTATCGATTCCAGCGTCGACACCGAATGGGTTCGCCAGTTGATCGCCAATCGGGAAGGCAAGGAAGCGATCGAGAATCTCGATCCGAACCGGCTGATGCGTCCGGCTGCCGTCGCTGAGACGTACTGGCAGCTTTACCAGCAGCCGCGCGATGCCTGGACCTTTGAAACCGAAATTCGGCCATTCGGCGAGAAGTGGTAACGGAGCCGTCCCATGGAATTGAAGCTGTCGAGGGAAGATGCAGCGTTTCGCGATGAGGTGAGGGCCTTCATCGCGGAGAATTATCCGCAAGAGATGCGCGTGCCGAATCCGGAGACGGATCTGACCAAGGAGCAGTCGCTGCTCTGGCACAAGATTTTGCACAAGAAAGGCTGGATCGCTCCGTTGTGGCCAAGGGAATATGGCGGGCCGGGGTGGTCGATTACGCAACGTTTTATCTTCGAACAGGAGACGACCCGCGCCGGGACATTGCCGCCGCTGGCGTTCAGCGTGACCATGGTTGGTCCCGTCATTTATACGTTCGGTAACGACGCGCAGAAGAAGAAGTATTTGCCGCGCATTCTCTCTGGCGAAGATTGGTGGTGCCAGGGCTATTCGGAGCCGGGCTCCGGATCTGACCTTGCCTCGGTCCGCACCAAGGCTGTTCGGGACGGAGATCATTATATCGTCAATGGTCACAAGACCTGGACCACATTGGCGCAGCATGCGGACTGGATATTCTGTCTGGTGCGAACCGATCCCTCAGCCAAGCCTCAGTCTGGCATTTCCTTCCTGCTGATCGACATGAAGACGCCTGGCGTGACGGTGCGTCCGATCACCACCATCGATGGGTCGCATGAGGTCAATGATGTATTTCTCGAAAATGTTCGTGTTCCGGTCGAAAACCTGATCGGTGAGGAGAACAAGGGCTGGACTTACGCCAAGTTCCTGCTCGGCAACGAGCGCACCAGCATGGCGGGAATTGGCCGCTCGATGCGCTATCTCGGCAAGCTCAAGAAGATCGTGAAGACCGAGATCGGCGAGGATGATCCGGCTTTCAGTGAGTTCACCAAGGATATTGCCCGCGTTGAACTCGATGTGCTTGCGCTCGAAGCGACCGAATTGCGCGTGGTCGCACAGATGGCGCGCGGAATCGATCCGGGTCCAGCAGCCTCGCTATTCAAAATCAGGGGCACTGAAATATTTCAGCGCATCACCGATCTGACCTATCGCGCGATCGGGAACTACGGTCTTGCGCTACGCGAGCATCCGGCCAGCCCGAACATTTTCATGCCCGGACCGGCCGATGGCCATACCGCGCCGGAGAAATATCTGAACTCGCGCAAATTGAGCATCTACGGCGGCTCCAACGAGATTCAGCGCAACATCATCGCCAAGGCCGTTCTCGGTCTTTAAGCGTCGGGGGACATCTGGTGGATATTCAGTTTTCGGAAGAACAGGAACTCCTGCGCAGCAGCGTTCAGAAGTTGCTGCGTGACCAATATGACTTCGACACGCGCCGGAAGATCGTCGCAAGCGAAGAGGGTTGGAGCAGGAAACACTGGGGCACGTTTGCCGAGTTGGGCTTGCTCGCTGCGCCGTTCTCCGAGGAGTCCGGCGGTCTTGGCGGCGGCAGCCTTGCAACCATGATCCTGATGCAGGAATTCGGCCGCCATCTGGTGGTTGAGCCGTTCTTTGAGACGGTCGTGGTGGCAGGTGGCCTGATTGAGCAGGTCGGGACCGACGCGCAGCGCGAGGAATTCCTCCCGCCGATCATGGCGGGCGAAGCGATCTGGGCGCTGGCATGGACCGAAGGTCATTCCCGTTATGATCTCAACAACGTCGCGACGGCAGCCAAGCGCAACGGCGATACCTATGTCCTGAATGGCGCGAAGGCCGCTGTCATCGGTGCGCCGTGGGCAGACAAGCTGATTGTTTCAGCTCGGACATTGGGCGGCCCGCGCGATCATGCCGGTGTTAGTCTCTTTATTGTTGACTGCCAGTCGGCCGGACTTCATCTGCAAAGCTTCAAGACCATCGACGGACGGCGTGCTGCGGAAATCACGTTCAAGGATGTGGTCGTCCCTGCGGAGCGTCTTTTAGGTGTCGAAGGCAAGGGCGTTTCGGCGCTGGAAGCCTGCCGCGATCGCGCTATTGCGGCACAGTGTGCGGAAGCAACTGGCGCGATGGGTGAATTGAATGCGGCAACGCTTGAATACACCAAAACGCGCAAACAATTCGGCGTTACACTCGGTACGTTCCAGGTGCTGCAGCATCGGATGGTGGATATGTTCATCGCGCTTGAAGAAGCGACATCACTGTCGCAGCATCTGAACTTGAGCGTGGCCGAAGGTGACCCTCAGGGATCGAAACTCGCGTCCGGCGCAAAGTCGAAGATTGGTGAGGCTGCCCGATTTGTCGGAGAGCAGGCGATCCAGCTTCACGGCGGCATGGGCATGAGCGACGAACTTAACGTCGGTCATTATTTCAAGCGCATCGCCTCGATCAACATTCAGTTCGGCGATCCGACTTATCATTTGCTCCGATACGCTTGCGCGGGCTGATAGTCGGTCTATCGGCGGCCGTGCTGCATGGCTGCATTGCCGATGGTGTGCGCACTTCTCATTATATGATGATGGAAATATAAAAGAACTCTGTTTCAAGCCCGCCTCTGCGGGTTCGCTCTATGGAGGTCATCGAATGGTAGACGCTGTTATCGTTTCCACTGCTCGCACGGGCATCGGCAAGGCCTATCGCGGTGCGTTGAACAATACCGAAGGTCCCACGATGGCCGGTCATGTCATGGCTGAAGCCGTCAAGCGCGCAGGCATCGAGGCGGGTGAGGTGGAGGACGTGGTGATGGGCTGCGCCATGCAGCAGGGCACCATGGTGATGAACGTTGCACGCAAGGGGGCGATCCGCGCAGGGCTTCCGGTGACGGTAGCAGGGACGACGATTGATCGGCAGTGCGCGTCAGGACTGCAGGCGATTGCGGTTGCCGCGCGCTCGATCATGCTCGATGGCGTCGACGTTGCCATCGGCGGCGGCATTGAGTCGATCAGCCTTGTTCAGAACGAGCACATGAACAAGTTTCACGCGATCGATGACGAATTGATGGCGATGAAGCCCGATATGTATATGTCGATGCTGGAAACCGCTGAAGTGGTGGCTTCACGCTACAACATATCCCGGGACAAGCAGGACGAGTACAGCCTCGAATGTCAGCGGCGCACTGGTGCGGCCATTCAGGGCGGACGATTTAACGACGAGATCGCGCCGTTCAAAACAAAAATGGCGGTGATGGACAAGGAGACCAAGCAGGTCTCCTTCAAGGACATTACCCTGACCAGGGACGAAGGTCCGCGGCCGGATACGACGGCTGAGGGACTGGCAGGCATCAAGCCGGTGTTCGAGGGCAAGACCATCAGTGCGGGTAACGCAAGCCAGCTGTCTGACGGCGCCTCAGCCAGCGTTCTCATGAGCGACACCCTGGCCGCGAAGAAGGGGCTGAAGCCGCTCGGAATTTTCCGTGGCTTCGTCGCAGCAGGCGTTGAGCCGGACGAGATGGGTGTCGGACCTGTTGCCGCAATCCCCCGGCTGCTGAAGCGTCACGGGCTCAAGATCGATGATATCGATCTCTGGGAGTTGAACGAAGCCTATGCCGTCCAGGTGATTTATTGCCGTGACAAGCTCGGAATCGATCCGGAGAAGCTCAACGTCAACGGTGGCTCCATCGCGATGGGGCATCCTTACGGAATGACCGGAGCGCGCCTTGCCGGTCACGTTCTCATCGAAGGACGCCGGCGGAAGGCCAAGTACGGCGTCGTAACCATGTGCATTGGTGGCGGGATGGGCGCGGCGGGGCTTTTCGAGATCATCCATTAACAGCGTTCATATTCCTCCCTAACCTCATACCGGCTGCGGAAACGTGGCCGGTTCTTTTTTGACCGGCTCAAAATTTGTGACGGGATAGAAACAAAACGCCGCTTGCCGCGTTGATGAGACGTTCGAATAGTAGCGTCAGCCGTTCTGACCAGATCGGGTGCAACATTGCTGCGACGCAAAATGATTTTCATGTCTGGATTGGGCTTTGCCGCACTGACGGTCGGCGGGTTTACAGTTGGTCCGATCCTGACAAGCAGGGCTGAAGTCCCCGTCGTCCGAGTGCAGGCAACAGCGTCGGAGGCTGTGCCCGAAACGACTGCAGCCATTCCGGCGGAAGAGCCGAAACTCACACCAGACGAGGAAAAAGCAGCCGCGGCCCGGCTGGTGTTCGACCGGGCACTGGTGGATGCGGCGGTGTTGAACAGTGAGTACGAGAGCTTCAGGCGCGGCAAGAGCAAGAAGCCCATTTCGCTCTCCGCGTTTCGCAGCCTGGAACTGCGCCTGACCATGATTGCTGATGCCGATCCTGCGAATACGCAGGCGCGCGACATGGCGAACATGATGAAGATGCGACAGTATGAAATCCTTCAGCCGTCTGTCGAAATCGCTGCCAGCGCTAACCGTCTGCTCTACGCTCACGCCATGGCGGAACGTATGCGGCATGACGGCACACGCGTGATGGTCTCCGGAGCCGACAACAGCGCCGTACGTTTTATGTCGCCTCACATGACCCGGCAGATGGCAATGCAGCTCTCGGCGTCAGCGAAGATTCCGGAAAAAGCTAAGGCGCTACAGTTTCAACGCGTTGTGTTCGGCAATGGTCGCCGGTCGTGGACCTATGACGTGAGACGAAACCGGTTGCGTTAGGACTTCCAAGTTTTGCGCTGTCAAAAAAAGGCCGATCCTGGGATCGGCCTTTTTCGTAGAGGTCTGGTTAGTCATTACGCATCCAGCACTGCTACAATCTCAAGTGTCCGGGGATTGACGACGATAATTTCATTGTTGACCAGGAAGAACTCGTATCCACGCCAGTCGGGATAGACCGTGATGACTTCCGCCGGAAGCGGGTGGAAAGCCACGGTCCTTGGAACCCGTGTACCGACCGAGATCGAGAAGTTGATGTTCGTCACCGGTTTGATGTTCTGCTTGGTAATCGAGGTCCGGATGGTGGTGCGCTGCTCGGTTGACAGCTTCGCGCCGGCGCCAGCCTGACCGGTGGTCGTCCCGGCTTTGCCGGATGCATTCTTCTGATCCGACTTCATACCATCGCGATCGGCTGCATTCTTCTGGTCAGTCTTCATGCCGTCCTTGGAACGCTCCATGCTCGAATCGGACGCGGCCTTGCCACCGCTGGGATCGCGAGTTGTTTCGGCACCCTTCGACTTCATGCTATCCCGATTGTTGTCCTGTGCGCGTTGAGCGTTTCCGCCCTCGCGCGGCATCTCGGCCTTGCCCTTCATGCCGCTGTCCCCGCGCTCCATGGGGGTCGTTCTTTCGCCGGCTCCCTGAGATGCTGCAGGTGCGTTCGGAGCATTGCTCGGCGTTTGCGCTGAAGCCAGTCCTGCACTGCTGATCAGTGCGGCTGTGGCGACGCCAATCAGAAACCTGTTTCTCATGATAACCTCCTCGTTGTCTGCCCGCTCTTCAACGGGAAGCAACAAGGTCTGTTCCGTCGGAATGTGGATGATTGCGTGAACGTCCGTTCATGCGGAACATTCAGGCAGCATGCCCGGATTATTTTCGGATCAGGAAGCTGGCGCCGCCCGGATACGGTAAGCGTAGGCATGGGCCGCCGCGATCATCGCCCACATAATGCCCAGCATCATCCAGAAATGCCGCCAGTGATCGACGTCGATGATAAAGGCCTCGCAGACTGTACCGAAGAACGCCGCAAAGATCGCAAGATATGTCCGCTGCCATGGTACGCGAACAAAAATCAGCTTGAACCCCATGATCACCGTGATGAACACGAGCGCAGGAAAACAAATCCCGGCGATCCAGCCTCCAGACATGAACGCATTTAGAAAGGAATTATGGGTGTCCTCGGGAAAGAATTTCGTAAATTGAAGCGGGCCTATTCCGAGCGGCAATTCAAGGGCCATCTGGAACCCGAGGGCATGGCGCCCGAAACGTCCGAAGCGGCCGCTGTCGTAACTTTGATGCAGGCTGGCCCGCTCCTTGAACAGCCCGCCGATCGAATCGAACGATAGCAGGACAAGAAGAAGCAACACGGCGAGAACAGCGGCGGCGATTGCCACCGTTACGATCCGCCGTCTTTGTGCCTGTGAAGGTGAAGTGACATACATCAGGCTCAACATGAAAGCCGAGCAACCTATCAACTGGCCCCAGGACGCGCGCGAAAATGCGAGCAGCACCGCGAGGCTGAGAATGCCAAGTCCGACTGCGCTCCAGAATGACTTCCTGAGTGATTGGGTGACGACGCTCTGTAGAAGGAACATCGCCGGAAGGATCAGGTAAGCACCCAGTACGTTGGGATCCTTGAAGGTTCCGCGTGCGCGGCTGTAGAGGGTGAAAAGATCATAGCCGGCGCTGGGCACCAGCCGGAAATATCCGGCGATGCCTGCAAGCGATGCGATGAGCGCGCCAAAGATCAGGCCGCGGCGAAGGTATTCGAGCCGCTCTTCGGTATTTTCCGACAGAACCATCGCAAAGAACAGGGCGGTGATGGCCATGTACCAGGACGTGAGAATCCAGTTCAGGATCTCTTGCTTGTCGATCAGATAGGCGGCTGCGATCGTGTAGCCGATATTCAGCAGAAAAAGCAGGATCAGCAACGGGATGAACACCGGCCGCATCCGCAGTCCGGTAGCGAAAAAGAACACCACCGATGCCAGCGTCATCAGTTCATAAGGGCTGGGCTCGATAAAAACGATCGCGCCGCCTGCGCCGACGGCCCACATCAATGCCCGCTGAATGGCTGCGATGCCGGGTGGCGTCGCTGCGGCGGGGAGGGCGTAGTCTGTCGCGGCGACGGAAGCCATGCGAACCGGGATCCTCTTCGCACTTTCTGCGCGTCAAATCAGTTAGTAGAGGACAACGATGAAGCCATATGTCGCGGCTTTGGCGTTGCGCTCAGTATGCGTTCTCGCCCTTGATTAACGCGAACGGCGTCTTGAAGAGGATGTAAAGGTCGAACAGAACCGACCAGTTCTCGATATAGTACAAATCGAACTCGACGCGCTTCTGGATCTTCTCGTCGGTATCGACTTCGCCACGCCAGCCGTTGATCTGCGCCCATCCGGTGATGCCCGGCTTGACGCGATGGCGTGCGAAGTAGCCGTCGACAGCATCGTCGAACAGGCGGTTCTGAAGCTTGCCTTGCACAGCATGAGGGCGCGGGCCGACGAGCGACAGATTTCCCTTGAAGACGACGTTGAAGAGCTGTGGCAGTTCATCAAGGCTGGTCTTGCGGATGAAGCGGCCGACGCGTGTGACGCGCTTGTCGCCCTTGGTCACGACCTTCGCGGCCAGCGGGTCGGCCTGATCGTGATAAAGCGAGCGAAATTTGTAGACGTCGATACGTTCGTTGTTAAAGCCGTAGCGTTTCTGCAGGAACAGGACCGGGCCCGGGCTATCGAGTTTCACTGCGAGCGCGACCAGAGCCATGATGGGCGACAACAGAACAAGGATGAGCGCGCCGACGACACGATCGAAGGCCGATTTGAGAACCATGTCCCAGTCGGTAATCGGCTGTTCGAAAACGTCGAGGGTCGGCACCTTGCCGAGATACGAATAAGAGCGCGGACGGAAGCGCAGCTTGTTGGTATGCGCCGACAGCCGGATGTCGACAGGGAGTACCCATAGCTTCTTGAGCATATCGAGAATGCGGGTCTCTGCCGAAATCGGAAGCGCGAACAGCACCAGGTCGATCCGGGTGCGGCGGGCGAATTCGACAATGTCGTCGATCTTTCCGAGTTTCGGCTGCCCGGCACAGGTAACGAGCGAACGGGAATCGTTGCGATCATCGAACACGCCGAGAATCTGGATATCGGAATCGTCCTGCGCATTGAGCGCACGGATCAGGTTCTCTCCATTCTGATCGGAACCGACAATGATGGTCCGCCGGTCCAGTCTTCCTTCGCGTGCCCAGCGCCGGACCATTGCGCGCAGCACGAGCCGCTCGGCAAACAGCGCGGATAATCCGACGAGGAAGAATGCGGAGAGCCAGACACGCGAAATGGTGTCACCAAGCTTGGCGAAGAATGACGCGCCGATGAACAGGAGAAAGACGAAGGCCCATGATGACACCATGCGCGTCATCTGGCGGAGTTGCCCGCGGAAAATCTGGACGTCGTAGATTTCGGCAGCCTGAAAACTGATCACTGCGCAAGCGGCAACGCCGAACACGGCTGCGGCATACTGCCACGAAAAGGCGCCGCCGGGCATCACGTACCAGAAATACAGCAACAGCCCGACTGCGCTAAGCACCAGGAAATCGACGATACGCACCACGCCGGCGATGACGACGGTCGAATATGCTTTCTGGACCTTTTCGTTGGTCACGGCGAGAGCTGCGGGCGACAGTCGTTTGCGACGTTCCTGTCGGGGAGCGCCGTCGGCAGGGTTCATGGCCACTGCACCTGCGGCCGCATTCATCATGGTTCTGACGTCGATCGGTTCCACGGCGAAAATTTCCGTTGTTGGGCCGTCATGTAGCGACAGGCCGAGAAAACCCAAGGGTTCCCAGCCTCTTGCGTAGCCAACAAATCGGAAGAATTGGTTATCTCGGTTGAGATAGGTTAACGGGCGTTAAACGCATCGCGATACCCGTGGAGCACGCCCTCAACCATGGCTTTTTGGGAGAAATGCACAAACACACGCTCCCTCAGCTCGCGGGCGCGTTCACGGGTCTTGTCCATGTCGGTGAGTGCGGTTTCGATGGCGTCGGCCATTGCGCCGATGCTGTTGGCCACGAAGAGGCCGTCGGTGTAGGGGCCGAAGATTTCTGGAATACCGCCGACATTCGCGGCGACCATGGGAATACCGGCGGCCGCGGCCTCGATCACGACATAGGGCATCGAGTCGCCACGGGAGGGAACGACAAGCACTTTGCCTTTGGAAAATCCGTAACGGGCTTTGACGTGGCCGATGAAGCGGACGGCATCGCCGACGTTCAACTTCGCGATCAGCGCTTTCAGGTTCTCGGTTTCCTCACCATCGCCTGCGAGCGTCAATGTGACGGGCTTGCCGTCCGCGCGAAGCCTGGCCACCGCCTGAATCAGAAGATCAGCCCCTTTGATCTCACGGAATTCGCCGACATAGACAATATCGGTTGCGTCCTCGGCGGGGGAAACGGGGTCGAATTCGGATGCGGTCACGCCGTTGAACACGCATCGGACGAGGCCAGCAGGCTTGCCGATCACGCGCTGATAGGTGTCGCGGGCAAAGCCGCTTTCGAACAGAAACAGATCTGTCCGGTTCATCAGCGCACGCTCCATTCGTGCATAGACATTGCCTTTGAGCGTACCCGGCGGGTAGTGCAGGGACCCGCCGTGGGGCGTGTAGACCCGGATCGTTTTCTTGGATTTGCGCCGCATGCGCACGAAAGCGCCAGCTTTCGCGCCATGGCCGTGCAAGACGTCCAGCTTGAGCGATCGCGCCAGCCGAAGGAAATGCAGCGACGTCAAGCTGTCGATCGGATGAGGTTCGCGGCGGATGGCAAGGCGATAGACGCCGAGTTTCAGTTTCGGAGCGATCTCTTTCAGGGCAGCTTCCGCGCGCTCTCCGCCAGTCAGGCTATCGGCAAGGATTCCGACCGAGTGCCCACGATCCGCCTGACCAACGGCGAGATCCAGGATGTGCCGAAAAATGCCGCCAACCGGTGCGCGGGCGGCGTGCAGAATGCGCAACGGGGAATCTGGCGTGTCGGGCATTGTCAGAACCAGCGTTCGGCGACCACCACAGTGTCCCCGGGTTTCAGGAGCGTGCCAGGCGGCACAACAGCCTGAGCGGTTCCACCTTCGCCCATCCGGGTTAATTTGATGCTGCTTCGCAATGCCCTCGGCGTGAAGCCGCCTGCGATCGCCACGGCGCTCTCGACCGTCATGTTAGGGACGTAAGGATATTGGCCCGGCGCTGCGACCTCACCGAGAATAAAAAAGGGGCGATAACCCTCGACCTCCGCGGCAACATGAGGTTCGCGCAAATATCCGTTCTTGAGACGGGCCGTGATCGCCGCAGCAAGTCCATTCGGCGTGAGGCCACGTGCGCGCACGGCTCCGATCAGCGGCATTGTGATCGACCCGCCTGCATCGACGGCATAGGTGTTGGTGAGACCTTCCTGGCCGTAAACAACGATGCGTAGCCGGTCGCCCGCGTCAAGCCGGTAGGGTTCGTCATGGGCGGCGTAACTGGACGCCGTTGGGACGGGCGTCGTCTCAACGGACATCGCGCGTACGGGCTGTACGGAGCCATATGCAATCGCGTCGAGGCTGCCATTGTCGATGACAGCGACCGGCACAGCCGTCTTCATGCAGCCCGACACGACGAGCGCAAGGAGAACACCAGTGAGGCGTACGCAGCGGCGCAGCATCGGCAAAATCCAGTTAAGTATTGATTCTGATTAAGAACTTTTATGGTTAACAAAGCGTGACATCGGCGTTGCGTTGCAACTGAAATGAAGGGCCGGAATGCCGCGATTAACCGGGCAGCAACCTTAATAGACTGTAATCGGGCCGCTCAGATGAGCGTGTGCAGTGACGTTCGGGTGGAGAGTTTGGATGCGTTTGTCGTTCTGGCGCGACTGGATGGACAAGGTTCCTTTCCGCGCTAAAGCCGAAACGAAAACCGAGGTTGCTCCGGCTCCGGTGGCTGCTCCCGCAGTCGCTGCGCCTGTTGCTGCATCAGTTCCTGCCGCTTCTCCTGAACTTGGCGACATCGATCTTCGCGCGATCTGGGACACACTGGTCCGCAAGCGAATGTGGGTTATCGTGCCGACGGCTCTTGCGTTTGGTCTGTCGCTGCTTGCCGTCAACATGATCACGCCGCGCTACAAGTCCGAGGCCCGCATTCTGATCGACGGACGGGAAAATGTGTTCCTGCGTCCGAACGGTGAGCGCTCCGAGGAGCGAAGCAGTCTCGATGCTGAAGCTGTAACCAGCCAGGTGCAATTGCTGCTGTCGCGCGATCTTGCCCGCGAGGTCATCAAGGCCAACAAACTTGCTGAACTTCCCGAGTTCGATCCGGTTCTCCGCGGCATCTCGCCGCTCAGGACGCTGCTGGCGCTGTTCGGCATCGGCCGCGATCCGTTCAAGATGACGCCGGAGGAGCGGGTGCTGGAAGCCTATTACGAGCGGCTGACGGCCTATGCTGTCGACAAGTCGCGCGTGATGGTGATCGAATTCCAGTCGCGCGATCCGGAGCTTGCGGCGCGAGTCACCAATTCGATCGCCGATGGTTATCTCGTTCTTCAGCAGGCAGCTCGCCAAAATCAGGCCAAGGCGGCCTCGCAATGGTTGCTGGTCGAGATCGAAAGCCTTCGCAAGAAGGTCGCGGATGCCGAGGCACGCGTCGAAGAGTTTCGTTCCAAATCCAATCTGTTTGTCGGTACCAACAATGCCACGCTGTCCAATCAGCAGCTTGGCGAGATGAACACCCAGCTTAACAATGCGCGGGCGCTGAAGTCCGACGCGGAATCGAAGTCCCGCCTGATCCGCGAGATGCTTCAGAGCGGCAAGCCCATCGAAGCCTCGGAGGTTCTCAATTCTGAACTCGTTCGCCGTCTGTCGGAGCAGCGTGTCACGCTTCGCGCGCAACTGGCCGAGCAGTCCTCGACGCTGCTTGGCGGTCATCCGCGCATCAAGGAATTGAAGGCGCAGATTACCGATATCGATCGCCAGATCCGTGAAGAAGCGAGCAAGATTTCCCGGTCGCTGGAAAACGATGCTCGTATTGCAAGTGCAAGGGCTGATGGTCTTAACGGTAGTCTCGATCAGTTGAAGCGTCAGGCAACGTCGGTCAACGGGCAGGACGTCCAGTTGCGGGCGCTTGAACGTGAGGCAAAGGCGCAGCGCGATCTGCTGGAATCGTATCTTGCAAAGTATCGTGAGGCGACCACCCGCGAGAATATCGACGCTGTTCCGTCCGATTACCGGATCATTTCTCGCGCTATCGTGTCGAATACACCTGCCTTTCCGAAAAAGATTCCGACAGTCTTGATTGCCACGCTTGCCACGCTGATGCTGGCCGGGGGATATATCGCGACAGGTGAATTGCTGCGGATGACGGTGCCGCGCACCCTCGGTGTATCGCGGGCGCCGATCGCGCCGCTGCGCGACACACATCCGCAGTTGCCTGCGGGCATTCTTGAAATCGAGCGTCTTGCCGCGATGCTGCGTCAGGGCGCAACAAAGAAGGTGACCGTCATCGGAGCACATCCGGACGAAGGCGTCACGCTTGTGGCTCTGACGCTTTCCCGGCTGTTGTCGCGTGGCGCCAAGGTCGTGCTTGTCGATCTTGCGATGGCGTCTCCGACGCTCGCTGCCGTATCCACCGATCCATCGTCGCCCGGACTGACCGAATTGATGCAGGGATCGGCCTCGTTCGGTGAGATCATCACCAAGGATCGTCTGTCGTCAGTGCATATCGTCGGGGCAGGGCGCGAGCCGTCCCAGCGCCAGCTTCTGCAACTGCCGAGGATCAATCTTGCGGTTGATGCTCTCTCGCGTGCCTACGACCATGTCGTGCTGGATGCCGGCACAGCCACGGACTTGCCGACGAATGTCATTGCCGCGCAGGCTCATGCCGTCATTATTCCGGACCCGGCGATCACTCCTGCGGCGCGGAATGTGATGAAGGAGCAGTTGCTGGCGTCAGGATTTGAAGGCGTTTCAATCCTCGATACGCCGCTGAAGGCAATGGACCTTGGCGCACCCGGCGCGCGGGTCGCCGCGGCCTGAGTATCGATCAGCGGGAAATGGCATTCCGTAGAAGCTGGGCCATCTGCATCAACGCGGGATTGTGCTTCACCAAACGCTTGGCATGAGTTAGTGACGACATGCCGAGCGCCGCGAATTTACCGCGTGCCGTCAGCGGAATGAACGCATCGACCAGCGGCTCGTCGTCCTTGCAGAAGGTCATCTTGTAATCGTCCGATCCGACGCCGAAATCGAGCGAGCTGTAGCCGAGGTCGCCGAAGTGATCGATCATGTAACGCAGGAGGATCAGGCCAGGGCTGTACCGCGCGTTTTCCGAGATTGTGTAGGTGTTGAACATGGTGGAGAAGCGCTCGCCGTCCGCCACGCATGAGAAAATCGAAATCAGTTCATCGTCGCATTCCAGCGCATGAAGCTCGATGGCGCGCTGGCCGTTCGGAAGTTTCGCCAGACATGCGTCGCGGACGAAAGCCTTGGTCGCGGGGTCCGAAAACACGTCCGGCAGCTTCGATAACGCCATGCGTTGCGGCTTGATGACAAAGAAGCTATCAAGAAGGCGGTTGATGTCTTCATCGGCGCTTGCGACGAAATAGCGATAGCCGGGGAGCGCTTGCAGCTTGCGTTCCTTGTTGCGGAGCCGCCGCCGCGTGGAGGCGCTGACGCGTTCCTCCGGCTTGCAGCCAGGGACCATAGTCATCATAGGGCAAGAGTTGGTCGATGGCTGCGCGCCCGGCAGGACCAGCGGATTCGGAATGCCGCGCCATTGTTTGGGTTGCTGTGTGAGAGCCAGCACATCGACGCGATCGGGCAACGTCCGGATGCCGGCAATCAACGCATCCATATCTGCTGCGGAAAATGTCTCCGCAAAATCCCGGCGCCAAAGCCCCATGTTGAAAGTGGGATGCTTGCCGCCCATGAAGCGCGCGACATTCGCGCCATTCTCCCGGCTGATCGCGAGCGGCAGCAGCGCCAAAGGCTGATTGTCGACATCATAGGCAGCAACCACAAACGGCGCCGCGCCTTCATCCTTGCCGATGGTCTTTTGCCATACGTCGAGAAGTTCAAATCGCTGGTAGGGCGTTGAAAGGAAGTCAGTGCCCTCGAAGGTGCGCCAGATCTTCTCTGCTGCGGCCATGTCGCGCATGACACCGACCCGCACAATGCGGCTGGCCGAGGACTGCGCTGAAGCGTTTGAGCCGTGAAGTTCTGCAGCCATGGCCATCGGGCGACCTGAGTTCTTGCGCACTAGTTCTTGGGCATTCGAGATTTGCGGCTTTGGCCGACCTTATTCAAAGAAATGTCAACAAAGAGTAATGACAATAGGGACTTGGCAGCCTCAAATGATCAGGTATGGGCCTGCGGAAGGGACGAACACGTGCTGCTTCGGAAAGGGTTGCTGGCGGATTTTGGGCTGGAATTGGCTTATTTTAGCGGTCTGCCGCATCTTCTTGAGCGCAGGACTGGCGGAGCGGGCGTTATTCTTCAGTTTCAGCATGTTCGGCCCCGGCGCAACGATCCGTTTCAGCCGTTGCGCTCGCGGGACATCACGCCGGAATTTCTCGACCGTGCCATCGCAGCGTTAAAACGCTGGGATTTCGATTTTCTGTCCATCGAAGATGTGGCCGAGCGCTCGCGACAGGCAGCGTTGTCGCGCCGTTTTGTATGCCTGACCTTCGATGGCGGTCATCGCGATTTCATGACGTTTGCGTATCCCGTTTTGTCGCGTCATCGCGTGCCGTTCGCGCTGTATGTTCCTACCGGCTTTGTCGACGGCATCGGCAAGGCATGGTGGCTTGCACTGGAGCAGGTGATCGCGCGCAATGCGCGGATCGGGCTGGTGATAAACCGGACCGAGCAGCATTTCTTTGCTGCGAGTCTTGCCGAGAAGTATCAGCTTTACGAGGTTTTATACGCGTGGCTGATGACCCTGTCGCCGGACGATGTGGCCGTTGCGATTAGTGACCTGTGCGCCCGCTATGGGGTGGACATGGAGAGCGCTTCACGCGACGCCGCCATGTCGTGGCAAGACCTCGCAAAGCTCGCGCGCGATCCACAGGCAACCATCGGCAGCGCCACCGTCAACTATCCAAATCTCGCGCGCACCAAGGGCACTACCGCGCTTCGGGAAATGACCATGGGGCGGACGGTGATCGAGACCGCGCTCAATAGTCAGTGCCGTCATTTTGCGCATCCGTTCGGTGGGCAGGATTCTTTCGGGCCTCGGGAAATGATGCTGGTGCGGGAAGCCGGATTCGCCAGCGCTGTTTCAGCTGTGCCTGGCGTAATCCGCGCCGATGGCCGGTCGGACTTGATGGCGCTCCCTCGGATTCCATGGGACGGACGGCGCCGCTCGCTGCGGGTGCTGCGTGTGCTTCTCTCGGGGTTGACGCTCAGAACCCCGAAGCCCCCCAAGCTGGAGCCCGCGAAGAACTACGGCTGAGGGTCTGGCCGCGACATCCACGCGATCAGCGGCATGGCGGGCAGAACCCAGCCGAGACCGGCAACCGCATAGAAAAGCCCCTGATACAGCTTCGAACCGGCCAGCCAAGGTGTCTGCGCGATCACCATGCCCATCAGTGACCAAACGATCACCAGCGCCAGAAGGCCGAAAGTTCCTATCAGTTTTCGGGTGCGGATTTTCATAACAGGATTGTGCTGGTGGCCTTAAATACGCGTCTTGCGCGGGAAATCGCGGCGACTATAAGGACCGCGCGAATTCATTCAAGGCTGCATTTTCAAGATCATGACAATCATCGCGCGAGATACGAAAAACAGGGTCGCAGGCATGCGGAGCGTTCGCGCATGGCTCATTGTCGTGGCGGCTTTCATTGTCTGCACGCTGATGGTCGGCGGCGCGACGCGCCTGACCGAATCCGGTCTGTCGATTGTCGAGTGGAAGCCCGTCACCGGCACGATTCCACCGCTGACGGATGCGGAGTGGACGCGGCAGTTCGAGGCTTACAAGACCATTCCGCAGTACCGCGAGATGAATCGCGGAATGAGCCTGTCGGAATTCAAGACCATCTTCTGGTGGGAGTGGGGTCATCGCTTGCTCGGGCGTCTGATCGGGGCGGTGTTCCTGTTGCCGTTCCTGTGGTTCTTGTGGCGCGGGTTCCTGCCCGGTGCGCTCAAGCGTAAGCTGTGGGTTATCTTTGTGCTCGGTGGCCTGCAAGGCGCCGTGGGCTGGTGGATGGTGTCATCGGGTCTGACTGAACGAGTCTCGGTGTCGCAGTATCGGCTTGCCGTCCACTTCATGCTCGCGGTCTTTATTTTCTCCGCCATCGTCTGGACGCTTCGTCAGCTTCAGGAGCGCGTGCCGCTCGTCGCGCCGCGGCGCATCAGAGTCTTGGGCCGGATTTTGCTGGCGCTGATCTTCCTGCAGTTCTATTTCGGCGCGCTGGTCGCAGGACTGCGCGCCGGCAAGGTCTTCAACACATGGCCGCTGATCGACGGCGCGTTCATTCCGACCGCTGCGCGGCTGTTCTTCGAGCAGCCGTGGTGGCGTAACTTCTTCGACAACACGCTGACAGTTCAGTTCACGCACCGGATGATCGCGTACACGCTTGTTGTGCTGGCGATCCTGCATGCGATTGATACCATCCGCTCAAAGGCAAGTCCGGTCATCGTCTCAAGTGCATTGTGGATCATGACGACCATGATCTTTCAGGCGGCCGTGGGCATTCTGACGCTGCTCAATCAGGTTCCGATCGATCTCGGGTTGGCGCATCAGGCCATCGCGATTGTGGTTCTCACGCTCGCGCTGTTTCACGCGGAGCGGCTGGGCGGGGCATTGCCAAACCGCACACCGGCCAAGCTTCGTCTTGTCACCGGCGAGGGTGGATGAATCGAACTATTCTAATGTGCTGAAAATGGCAAAAAGCCCTGAATACGCGGCGTTTCTTTTATCATAGCGCGAGATCACGATCACGTGCCGCCTGCGCATACTTTAACTTCGGTTTGCAGCGCGATAAAAGAGGTTGCTCACAAGGTCCAAGGTCTTCCATGTCAAACGCATTCGTTCAGGCTGCCGTCATTCTGCTGCGGGAGGGCCTTGAGGCCATGCTCGTGATCGCAGCGCTTGCCGGCTATCTCCGGAAGGTCGGTGGCCAGCATCGCATCACGGCGCTTTATGGCGGCGCATTGGCGGCAGTGGGTTGCAGTATCATTGCCGCGTGGCTGTTCGCGGTTCTCAATTCCGGCGACCACAACGATATCTTCGAAGCGATTGTTATCCTCTTCGCCGCGGCACTGATGCTGTATGTCAGCGGCTGGCTGATGGTGAAGCAGGACCCGCGCGGCTGGCAGGAATTCCTCGCAACCAAGGCCGATAATGCGCTTGCGCAGGATACGGCCTGGGCTGTCGGCGCCCTTGCTTTCTTTGCGGTGTTTCGTGAAGGAGCCGAGACGGTGCTGTTCATCAATGCGCTCGCGGTGACCGAAGGCGGCTGGAGCGTCGGGCTGTTCGCGGGGCTCGCTGCGGCAACTGCCGGCCTCATGGTGTTGTTCTATTTCATCAACCTGATCGCCCGGAAAATCCCGCTGCGGCCGCTGTTCATCATCACATCGGCATTCCTGTTCGCCATGGGCATCAAATTCATCGGCGAAGCGATCCAGGAGTTTCAGGAGCAGGCCATCATTCCTGTCACCGAGTTGAAGGGGTTCGGCTGGCTGCAGTCGATCGGTCTCAACGCCTCGCTTGAGGCTGTGTCCGCGCAGCTCCTTGTTATTCTTTTCGCGCTGGCGACCTTTTCCATTGTTCAGCGAAACGCCCGGCTGGTTCGTCAGGACAAGGCCAAGGCGGTGGAGGCTGCGAAAACCTGATTTTTAAAACTATTTGCTCTCTGCAATTGAAAAACGCGGCGCCATGCCCGGCGCCGCGTTTTGCTTTTCAGCCGTCAGTAAGATGGATCAGGCCTTCAGAGCCTGATCCAGATCGGCAATCAGATCTTCCTTGTCTTCGAGGCCGACCGATAGACGCACGACATCGACACCGGCGCCGGCCAACGCCTTCTGTGCATCGCTGAGCTGGCTGTGCGTGGTGGATGCAGGGTGGATAATCAGCGATCGGGTGTCGCCGACATTGGCCAGATGCGAGAAAAGCTTGACGTTGGATACGAGGTTGATGCCCGCGTCGTAGCCGCCCTTGAGGCCGAAGGTGAACACCGCGCCTGCGCCCTTGGGCGAGTATTTACGCGCGAGGTTGTGGTAGCGGTCGCCGGGAAGGCCTGCATAACTTACCCAGGCCACGGCGGGATGTGCCGACAGCCATTCCGCAACAGCTTTGGCGTTATCGGAATGCCGCTGCACGCGCAGGCTCAGCGTTTCGATGCCGGTGAGCAACAGGAACGCATTGAAGGGCGACAGAGCAGGGCCGAGATCGCGCAAGCCGATCACGCGCGCGGCGATCGCGAATGCGAAGTTACCGAAGGTCTCCTGCAGCTTGATGCCGTGATATTCGGGGCGCGGTTCGCTCAGTACAGGATAAC
This sequence comes from Afipia sp., assembly GCA_017308595.1. Taxonomy (GTDB): domain Bacteria; phylum Pseudomonadota; class Alphaproteobacteria; order Rhizobiales; family Xanthobacteraceae; genus Afipia. The sequence continues at coordinate 156,834 of JAFKER010000010.1, read as the reverse complement.
GGCCATCGCGCGACCAGTCGAACGTGCCAGCGTCGACAATGATGCCGCCGATGGAGTTGCCGTGGCCGCCGAGGAATTTCGTCGCCGAATGCAGAACGATGTCTGCGCCATGATCGATCGGCTTGATGAGATAAGGCGAGGCCAGCGTGTTGTCGACAATCAAGGGCACACCCGCCTTGCGCGCGATGGCTGCAATTGCCTCGATGTCGGTGACCGTGCCGCCGGGATTTGCAATCGATTCGATGAAGATCGCCTTGGTCTTCGGGGACAGCGCCTTTTCGAAAGTCGAAACGTCGTCGGTATCAGCCCACACGACGTTCCAGCCAAAGTTCTTGAACGAGTGATTGAACTGGTTGATGGAGCCGCCGTAGAGGCGCCGCGCCGCAATGAATTCATCGCCGGGCTGCAGGAGCGCGTGGAACGTGACCAGTTGCGCGGCATGACCGGATGCGACGGCGAGGGCAGCGGTGCCGCCTTCCAGCGCGGCGACGCGCTCTTCGAGCACGGCGTTGGTCGGATTACCGATGCGGGTGTAGATGTTGCCGAACGCCTGCAGCCCGAACAGCGAGGCGGCGTGGTCAGCATCGTTAAAAACAAAGGATGTCGTTTGATAGATCGGCGTCGCGCGGGCGCCCGTGGTCGGGTCCGGCTGCGCGCCGGCGTGAATGGAAAGCGTGGAGAAACCCGGCAATCTTTCGGTCATGAGGTGTCCTTCTGGGTGCCGCGAAAGGGCATGGAGAAGATTATGCTGCGGGCGGACGCGTCCGCCGTCAAGCCATCAGCAGCTATCATCGATAACTGACAATGAACCTGACGCTTTATGCCACGGGCCTGGAATGATGTTCTGCAACGCGCCGGATTCAGGACAGGTCGTTCTTGTCTTTCGCCGCGCGATCAGCGGCCATCGTCGAGCCGCCCGTCACACTGCTGCGGTTGAGTGACAACCGCATGTTGCTGGTTGGAATAGGCGCGCGTTTGGCACTGATAGTGCGTGAGTTGACGCCCACCCACTGAATCTCGGATGTCAGCCGTGCGTATTCGATTTTCGGGCAGCGGTTCATGACGACTTTCACGCCAGCCGCTTCTGCCTTGGCTGCTGCGGCATCGTTGCTGATGCCGAGCTGCATCCAGATCACCTTTGGCAAGACCGGCAGCGACAGGGCTTCATCCACAACAGCCGCCGCCGCCTCCGAGTTGCGGAAGATGTCGACCATGTCCACAGGGCGGCCGATCTCCTTCAGCGATCCGACAAAGGGCTTTCCGATAAGGCTCTTTCCGACTTGTCCCGGATTAATCGGGATCATGTCGTAACCGCGCTCGACGAGATACTTGAATGCGAAATAGCTCGGCCGCACGTTGACCGGCGACGCACCGACCATGGCGATCGACTTCACATCAGTGAGAATCGATCGGATGTAGTTATCGTCGTAAACGTTGTGGTTCATTTTGTTACTACCGTCATCCAGCCGTCATTGCGAGCGAAGCGAAGCAATCCGTTTTGAGGGAGATAAGAGCCTGGATCGCTTCGTCGCGAGTGCCCCTCTCAATGACGAGCAGTGCCGTTCAGCGGTCTTCCCACTTGGGGTCGCGTTTTTCGATGAAGGCACCGATGCCTTCCTGTGCGTCGCGGGCCATCATGTTCTCGGTCATGACCTGCGCCGCATAGGTGTAAGCGTCTGCAAGGCTCATTTCGGCCTGCCGGTAAAACGCTTCCTTTCCGACCTTGAGCGTGTAAGCCGATTTGACGGCAATCCGGTCGGCAAGCGCAATGGCGGCCTCGCGTTCGCTACCAGCGGGTACAACGCTGTTCACTAGCCCAAGTTCGAGGGCCCGCTGTGCCGGGATATGATCGCCGGTCAGCAGCATATGCATCGCATGTTTACGCGGGACATTGCGTGTCAGTGCGACCATCGGGGTCGAGCAGAACAGGCCGATATCGATTCCGGGTGTGCCGAATGTGGCCTGATCGGATGCCACTGCAAGGTCGCATGTCGCCACCATCTGACACCCAGCGGCGGTCGCGACGCCCTGAACGGCAGCGACCACGGGCTTCGGCAGGCGCACGATGGTCTGCATCATGTCGCTGCACGATTTCATCATATGCGCGAAATAGGCGCGGCCCTTATCGGCGTCCGAACGGCGCGCGGTCAATTCCTTTAGATTATGGCCCGAAGAGTAGGCAGGGCCATTGGCAGCGATAACAACCGCGCGAACGCTTTTGTCGTCGCGAATGGAATCAAGCGCGCTCTGAAGCGCCATAATCATCGCTTCGGACAGCGCGTTGCGCGTCGACGGCGAGTCGAGCGTCAGTACGGCAATGCTGCCGATGGTTTGGCGCAGAAGCGGCGAGGGGGCTTGCGATACGGCGCGAGAGGTTTGTGGTGTCATGGTTTTCTTTTCAGTTCCGTCAAGGCTCGCTATCAGGTTCACCCTAAGATACAAAACCGTCACATACGAGTGCAGTGCAGGACATAGGTTCCATGAACAAGCCGAAAATGACCGTGGCAGAACTCGAAGCGTTTCTCCACAGGGAGTTTCCGCAGGCCTTTGCCAGCGGAGAAATCCTGATCGAGAGCGCGGATGGAGCGACCTGCCTGCTGCGTCAGCCCTATAGCGAGCGGATGCTCCGTCCGGGCGGCACGGTCTCGGGACCCACATTGATGGCGATGGCGGACCTGGCGATGTATGTCGTGCTGCTTTCGGCCATCGGCCCGATCGGGCTCGCGATGACCACCAGCCTCAACATCAATTTCCTGCGCAAAGGGCAGCCGGGACAGGATGTGCTCGCCGCCGCCAAATTGATGAAGTTGGGCAAGCGTCTCGCCGTCGGAGAAGTGAGCCTGTTATCAGGGACTTCGCCCGATCCAATCGCCCATGTGACCTCCACATACTCCATTCCGAATGCTTAGAGTTTTTACAGGTATTATTGCACCATATTTTTAAGTTATTGTTTTTGAATGAGTATTTTTGGTCTTTTGACGTTGACGTGAGAGGGGCGGTTCTCTAGAAACGCGCCAGTTTGGCGATCCAGCCGAACAAGAAATTTCACGGACAACTCATCATGAAGACGTTTTCGGCCAAGCCAGCCGAGGTCAACAAGAAGTGGGTGCTGATCGACGCCAAGGGTTTGGTCGTCGGTCGTCTCGCTACCTTGGTTGCCATGCGTTTGCGCGGCAAGCACCTCCCGACCTACACCCCCCACGTCGATTGCGGTGACAACGTCATCATCATCAACGCGGCTCACGTCGTCCTCACCGGACGTAAGCGTGACAACAAGATGTACTACAACCACACCGGTTTTATCGGCGGCATCAAGGAACGTTCGGCGAAGTCGATCCTCGAAGGCCGCTTTCCTGAGCGCGTGGTCGAAAAAGCCATTGAACGCATGATTCCGCGCGGCCCGCTCGGACGGGTGCAGATGGGCAACCTTCGTGTTTACGCAGGCGCCGAACATCCGCACGAGGCGCAGCAGCCTGAGACCGTCGATATCGCATCGTTGAACCGCAAGAACACGAGGGCCGCATAATGTCCGATACCATGCAGTCCCTCGATCAGCTTTCGGCGCTGAAGACCGCGGCGCCTGACGCTCCGAAGTACGAAAAGAAGGTCGACAAGCAGGGCCGCGCTTACGCCACCGGCAAGCGCAAGGACGCGGTTGCTCGCGTCTGGATCAAGCCAGGCTCCGGCAAGATCGTCGTCAACACTCGCGAAGTCGAAGTTTATTTCGCTCGCCCAGTGTTGCGCATGATGATCCAGCAGCCGATCGTCGCTGCCGCCCGCCAGGGCCAGTACGACGTGGTCTGCACCGTCGCTGGCGGCGGTCTGTCGGGTCAGGCCGGTGCCGTGCGTCACGGCATTTCGAAGGCTCTCACACACTTCGAGCCGGATCTGCGCAGCGTCCTCAAGAAGGGCGGCTTCCTGACCCGCGACTCGCGTGTCGTTGAACGTAAGAAGTACGGCAAGGCGAAGGCCCGCCGGTCCTTCCAGTTCTCGAAGCGCTAAGGCGCGCTTCGCCGCCAGTTCTCGAAGCGCTCATCGTTTCGATTCAAATTTTCCGCAATCGCGGGACTTCAAGGGCGCCTTCGGGCGCCCTTTTTGCTGTTCCAGATACATTCGAATTGCTGCGGTTTTTCCCGAAAATTGTGTGACCGGCGCAAACGGAGTTCCAAGACACCGTTGTTATTTTCGGCACCGGCTGAGGGAGCTATTCCAGCTCCGTCGAATTCTTAAGCGCTGCATAGAACATGCCGGCTGGCACACATTTATCTCTCGATATTTCCACGCTTTATCTCGTGGCGACACTGGCGGCAGCGATGCTGGGCGTGTTGCTCCTGTTCTTCTGGCGTCAGGAAAAAATCGCAGCACTCGGCTGGTGGGGCGCTGCCTATATCCTAGGTGCGGCGTCCGTTGCACTGTGGACGGTGGGCGGCGCTGAACTCGGCTGGGAATTGTCGTTGGCGGTCAATGCCGTCGGCTTTGTCGCCTGCGGTCTGATGTGGGATGCGGCGCGGGCCTTTCATGGCCGCCCCGCCAACTGGATCGGCGTGATTGCAGGTCCGGCGATCTGGATTGGCGCGGTGGTGTTGCTCGATCCGCTCGATCCCGAAATCCGGATGCTGCTCGGTGCAGGTCTCGTTGCCCTCTATGCCGCGCTGACAGCGGGTGAGCTGTGGCGCGAGCGGCGTAAAAGTCTGCGCGCTCGCTGGCCAGCCATTGCGGTGCCCCTGATGCATGGCGCCGTCCTGATGCTGCCGATCGTGATGGGCGACATGTTCCGTTCCGGCAATGCCACAAGCATGAGCCAGATCTGGGTTGCGGCATTCGCGGCTGAACTGGTGATATATGCTGTTGGCACTGTCTTCATCATCTTCATGCTGGTCTCCGAACGCACGGTGACCGCGCACAAAACCGCAGCGTCGGTTGATCCGCTCACGGGCCTTCTGAACCGTCGGGGTTTCAGCGAGGCGACATCGCGCATGATCGAGCGCGAGGCGAAAGCCGGGCGTCCCGTGACCGTGATGATTTTCGACATCGACCACTTCAAGTCGGTCAATGACCGCTTTGGTCACGCCACCGGTGACGATGTGCTTCAGGTCTTTGCCAATGTCGTCGTCGCCTCGCTGCGCATTACCGATCTCGTGGGCCGTGTCGGCGGCGAGGAATTCGCTGCGCTGCTGCCGTGTGCGATGGATGAGGCGCTGGTCGCGGCGGAACGCGTGCGCGAAGCGTTTGAGGCGTCGGGCGTCGCGATTGACGATGTTCCGCTGGAAACGACGGTCAGCATCGGTATCGCAGGCGGTCCTGCGAATACCGAACTCGAAGTACTGATGGCGTCCGCCGATACCGCGCTGTATCAGGCCAAGCGCGGCGGCCGTAATCGCGTGGAGGCCGCGACCGAGCAGCCGCTTTCGCTGGAAGATGCACGCCGCAACATGATCAAAGGTGCTGCGGCACCGCGAGAGAAGGCTGTCGTGAGCCGCGCTGAGGCCATCGCCTGAAATTGCTAACGCTCTGTTTACCATGCGCGCCTTACGATGCAGCATGGCTCCTGCACACACACATCAGTCACAGTCCGATATCTCCGCGCTCGAAGCGACTGCCGCATCTGCGCGCGCCGGCTTTGCCTGCATGTTCTCGACGTCCGACGAATACGAGAACGCCCTGATCGCGGCGCGCCGTGCGGAAGGTCGTTATGGTTCGGCGTTCGACTGGCAGCCGGTTGCACTTGGCGGATGTACCCTTGTGCTGCTCGGCGTTCTGGTCACTTTCTTCTAGAAGCGGCTATCAGCCGGATGGTTTGAAAGGGCGCCTTTGGTGCCCTTTGTCTTTTCTGGCTCATGGTTTTGCGCTAGAGCCCCTCTGTAACCAGAAAGGGCGGATCACCATGATTACCGAAATCGCACAGATCGAGATCAAGCCGGGCAGCGAGAAGGACTTTGAAGCCGCCGTTGCCAAGGCGGAATCGATTTTCAAGCGCTGCAAGGGTTGGAAGAGCTTTGAGCTGCACCGCTCGATCGAGAAGCCGTCGCGCTACCGGCTGCACATCAAGTGGGAAACCCTGGAAAACCACACCGTCGATTTCCGTGAGTCTTCGAATTTTCAGGAATGGCGTGCGCTGGTCGGCCCGCATTTCGCTTCGCCGCCGGAAGTTGAGCATACGAACACAGTGGCGAGCTTCTAAGGCTCCAGCCGCGAAGAAAGAAGGCGCCGGGGACGGCGCCTTCTCGTTGTCAGGACTTTGCCGCGATCACGAACTCCGGTTCGCGGACCTCATCATCTTCGCGCAGATAGGTGATGATGACTTTCACGATGGCCATCAGCGGCAGCGCCAGAGCCAGTCCCCACAGCCCGAACACGACGCCGAGCAGGATCTGGAAGGCGAACAGCGTTGCGGGCGGGATGTCCAGCGCCTGACGCTGGATGATCGGCGTCAGAATGTAGCTTTCCAGTGCATGCACGCCAAGGAACAGCAGGAAGGCGCTAAAGGCGGCGACCCAGCCGGAAGCGAGGCTCGCCAGCACGATGATCAGGCCGCCGATCAGCGCGCCCACGGTCGGAATGAAGGCCAGCAGACCGGCCTGAATGCCGAGGATGAATGCGCTGTCGATCCCGATGATCGTGAGGCCAATCCATGTCACGAGGAACACGGCGGCCATGGTGATCATCTGCGCGATCAGCCAGCGTTCCAGCGTGTCGCTGATCCGGTCGACCACCACAGTCACGCTGGCCCGGTGCTTCTTCGGCGACAGGGCCAGCACGCCTTTGCGATACACGCTTGGCTGCGCCGCAAAGGACAGGCCGAGGAACAGCACAATGAAGAAATTGCCGACGGCGCTGACTGTCCCAAGCAATAATTTAAGCGTCTGACTGACGATGGCGCCACCGCCGGAGGCGAGGGCGCCTGCGCTCGGCAGGTTCTTTGGAAGTCCCGAGGACGGGGCTGGAGCGTTCGTTGACGGATGGTCGGTGGTGCTGGCTGGTGTCGCGGTCACCGATCCGAGTTCGAGATAGCTGGTATCGACCCCGTGCTGCTCAAGAAAGGTTTTCACGGTGACGAGCTGCGACTTGAGGGTGTTGCTCAGCACAGCCGCCTGCCGGGCGATAGTCGCGCCGCCGAGGAACACAACGCCGGAGAGCATGCCCGCCAGCACCACACAAACCAGCACCAGACGCAGGGCGTGAGGTCCGCCCATCACTTTCTGAAGAAGGTGCGTCATGGCGGTGAGTGCGACGCCGAGCAGGATACCTGCGAACACCAGGAACAGGGTTGCGGCATAGTACCAGGCAAACAGCAGGAAGGCCGCGAAGGCGACGATGCCGATGCCGCCCACCGCAATCGACCATGCAAGGTCGCTGCGGGTCTGAACGCGGGTCTCGATGGGGGATGACACGTGCGGTCCTTTCATTATTTCGGCGCCAGTCTTTCCTGAAAGGCCGCGTCTTATCAAGAGAAGATGGCGTGACAGCCACGCATGATCGTTGCCGCGCATAGCGCGAGGTGAGCTTTCGTATTGCCCGCCTAACTGAGGGGCATCGAGCGCCGTAAGGCGCATTGGGTAGACTTTCGTCTCCGGCATCGCGTGCGAGGCGATGATGTTATGCGGAAGGGCGTGGCCTCAGGTTCTCCATGGGCAATTCCGGGCGAGGTGAGGGTTCTTCCGGGAAGGATACGCGCCTCGATCCGGCGGCTTTCGCCGCCTTCATCCTGTCCTCATCCTCGTAAAACGATAATGGAGATTATATTCCCATGTCGGGAAATGTCGGGAGGGATATTGACTAATCAATAACTCAAGAGTTATGTATTAATCCATAGCCAACGGGTTATCAATTTCATGTCGAATGCGCAGGACGTCCTCTTCAAAACACTGGCCGATCCGACACGCCGGGCGATCTTCGAGCGGCTATGCCGCGGCGGAGAGCAGACCGTCGGCGCCCTGACCGCGAAAGCCGGAATCTCCCAGCCCGCCGTTTCAAAACATCTGGGCGTCCTGAAACAGGCCGGACTGGTACGCGACCGCCACGAAGGGCGGCAGACCCACTACAGCGCGCAGCCCAAAGCGCTTGCGCCACTGCTCGACTGGACCAGCCGCATGGCCGGTTTCTGGGAGAAGCGATTTGACGATCTCGAAAGCCTGCTCAAGAGGATGGATCAATGAACGACAGTGCAACTGAACTTCGTTCCGTCGTTGTCGAGCGTGAGTTTTCTCATCCGCCTGAAAAGCTCTGGCGCGCGCTGACGCAGCCGCATCTGATCGAGGAGTGGCTGATGAAGAATGATTTCGTGCCGCAAGTGGGACACCGCTTCAATCTGCGTGGCGAGTGGGGCGGGGTGCTGGACTGCCAGGTGCTCACGCTCGAAGCCAACAGAGCGTTGTCCTACACCTGGAATTTCGCGCACGACGATCCGGCCTTCAACCTGCAGAGCATCGTGACATTTACGCTGGCGCCAACGGGCAAGGGCACGCTTTTACGCATGGAGCAATCCGGCTTCCGTCCCGATCAGAAGCAGGCATTTGGCGGCGCACGGCATGGCTGGGAGCAGTTTTTCGGAAATCTGGAGCAGGTGCTGGCGCGGGCTCACTGAAAGCTGTGATGATTTTGAGAATGAGGCCATGACTCCATCCGAGAAAATCGATCAGTTGATCGCGAAGACGGCTGACTGGCGCGGCAAGACGCTAGCGGCTGTGCGCAAGACCATCCTCAGTGCGAGCAAGGAGATCGTCGAGGAATGGAAGTGGATGGGAAGCCCGGTGTGGGAATGCGACGGCATCATCGCAGTCGGCAACGCCCACAAGGACAAGGTGAAGCTGACATTCTCTTACGGTGCGTCGCTTCCCGATCCCGACAGGCTTTTCAATGCGGGACTTGAGGGCAGGGTGTGGCGCGCGATTGATTTTTCCAAGGCCGACAAAGTCAACGCGACGGCGTTGAAGAAACTGGTGCGGGCGGCGATTGAGTTCAATCGGGCGAGGCGGGCGAAGAAGAAGGACTTTAAAGCAATGAAGAAAGCCGTGACAGGCGCGCGTGGAAAAGTCAGAAAGATTCAAAGGAAGGTCTGAAAGGATCATCTTGCCTTCGTGCGTTGCGAATTTCTCTTGAATTTCGGTCTTAAATGTAATAATCGAAGTTACATGAAAAGAGACAGTCGCCTTTCTTCGGTCCTACATGCGCTGCTGCACATGGCTGAGCGCGAGGAGCCAATGACGTCGGAAGAGCTTGCCGAATGCATGTGTACCAATCCCGTCGTGGTGAGACGTACGATGGGGCTGTTGCGCGAGGCAAAAATTGTGACGTCGGCGCGTGGCCATTCAGGCGGCTGGCGCATCAGCACCGATTTGCGAGCAGTGACGCTACGCGACCTGCACCAGGTGCTGGGCGAGCCCGCTGTGTTTGCCATCGGCAATCGAAACGAGGCGCCGGAATGCCTCGTGGAGCAGGTCGTCAACGCGGCGCTGGATCAGGCTTTTACGGATGCCGAGGCGTTGCTGCTCGAGCGTTTTGCTCATGTCACGCTCGCCGCCCTCGCGGCGGATTTCAGTCGTCGTCACGCGGCGCGGCGGCCACGAAAGGGATAGCCATGCAACATGATGTGATCGTCGTCGGCGGCAGTTACGCCGGAATGGCGGCCTCCCTGCAACTTCTTCGCGCACGGCGCAGTGTTCTGGTCATCGATGCCGGAATCCGCCGCAATCGCTTTGCGAAACATGCTTACGGATTTCTCGGCCAAGATGGCATGGACCCGGCGGAAATCGCCCGGATGGCCCGCACTCAGCTTCAGGCGTATCCGACGTTGACATGGATTGAGGATACGGCCGAGGCGGTCACGGGACGGAAAGATGCGTTTGACGTCATGACAGCGAAAGGCTCGCGACACGCGGGCCGCAGAGTTCTGTTCGCAACCGGCGTGAGCGACGCGCTTCCGCAGATCGAAGGACTTGCGGAACGTTGGGGCAGAAGTGTCTTTCATTGCCCCTACTGTCATGGCTATGAACTCAATGAGGGCCGCATCGGCGTGATCGCGACAGGGCCGATGTCCGTGCATCAGGCGCAATTGATACCGGAATGGGGTGCCGTGACATTCCTGACCAACGGAGTTGTTACGCTGGAAGATACCGTTCGCGCCGATCTCGTTGCGCGCAAAGTCACAATCGAGGAAACGCCGATCCTGCGTCTTGATAACGAAGCGGATGTCATTCTTGCCGATAACCGTCGACTCACATTCGCCGGGTTGTTTACAGCGTCGCGGAATGCGCCTTCGACGCCGATCGCGGCCGGTCTTGGCTGCAACCTCGCAGAAACGCCTTTCGGCACGCAGGTGCAGACAGACGACATGAAGGAAACGAGCGTTCCAGGCGCATTTGCTTGCGGAGATACGGCGCGGGTGCCGCATTCGGTATCGCTTGCGGTTGCAGACGGCGCGTGGGCCGGCGCGACACTTCATCGCTCACTGGTTTTCTAGCCGAAGCAGCTTCGCTCAAACAAAAAGGCGCGCCTTTCGGAGCGCCTTTTCGTTTTCGCAAGCTGAGGTTCCCGACGTCACTCCCGGAAGAATACAGTCAACTCCTTCAGGAGAAACTCCGGCTGCTCCTCGGGTATCCAGTGTCCGCAATTCTGGACGATGCCCCCGCGCACATTGGTGCCGACGCGCTGCATCGATGCCAGCGTTTCGCCACCGCGGCCGAACGCGTCCGCACCGCCGAACGCGAGAATTGGCATCTGAAGCTTCTGCGTCTTGAGAAACGCCTCGTTGTCGAGCACGTCCTGATTGAGCGTCCTGTAGTAATTCATGCCCGTGCGCAGGGTGGAGAAGTCCCGATAGGTGCGTAGATATTCCACGATCTCCTCTTCGCCGATCGCGTCGCGCACCCAGCCGAAGTTCGCATAGAACCAGCGGTAGTAGACGTCTTCGCGTCCGTGAATGAGCTGCTCGGGCATGTCCAGCGTCTGATGAAACGCGTGATGCCAGCGCCTGCCGTTCTGCGAGAATGTGCCGCTGCCGTCGCCCGGGATCGCCACGTCGAGGATCGTGAGCTTCTTCACCACGCCGGGGTGATAGGCCGCGAGCGCGAACGCCACCGTGCCGCCCCAGTCATGGCCGACCACGAATGCGTCCTCGCCGGGCCTGATCAGGTTGAGAAGCTTTGCGATGTCCGCGCCGATGGTCTTCTTGTCGAACCCGCCGAGGGGGCGCGATGAATCGCCGAGGCCGCGCAGATCCGGCGCGATGACAAAATAGTCCTTTGCGAGTTCAGGCATGATCTTGCGCCACGCGTACCAGGTCTGCGGCCAGCCATGGAGCAGAACGATGGGCTTGCCTGAACCGGCGGTAACATAGTGCAATGTGACGTCGCCAAGGTCCGCATGGTGGTGATCGGGTACGAAGGTCATCGAAGGTCCTCTGCTCAGCTACCGGTTCATGCACGTGTGAATCATGCCGTTCTCAGTCGGCATAACAAAAAAGGCGCTCCTTTCGGAGCGCCTTTTCGTTTGCGTAAACCGAGATCAGCTTACTGCGAATAGTACATGTCGAATTCGACCGGATGCGGGGTCATTTCGAAACGCTCGACTTCGGTCATCTTCAGTTCGATGAAACTGTCGATGAAATCGTCGTCGAACACGCCGCCGGCCTTGAGGAATGCGCGGTCCTTGTCGAGGCTTTCGAGAGCTTCGCGAAGCGAGCCGCACACCGTCGGAATGGTCTTCAGTTCTTCCTTCGGCAGGTCGTAGAGGTCCTTGTCCATCGCCGGACCCGGATCGATCTTGTTCTTGATGCCGTCGAGGCCGGCCATCAGCATCGCTGCGAAGGCGAGATACGGGTTCGCCATCGGATCAGGGAAACGCACTTCGACGCGCTTTGCCTTCGGTGAGGTCGTGTAGGGGATGCGGCAGGAGGCCGAACGGTTGCGCGCCGAGTAGGCGAGCAGCACCGGCGCTTCATAGCCCGGCACCAGACGCTTGTAGGAGTTGGTCGACGGGTTGGTGAAGGCGTTGATGGCCTTGGCGTGCTTGATGATGCCGCCGATGTAGTGGAGGCAGGTTTCCGAAAGATCAGCGTACTTGTTGCCTGCGAAGGTCGGCTTGCCGTCCTTCCAGATCGACTGGTGCACGTGCATGCCCGAGCCGTTATCGCCGTAGATCGGCTTCGGCATGAAGGTGGCGGTCTTGCCGTAGATGTGTGCAACCTGATGGATGCAATACTTGTAGACCTGCATCTGGTCGGCCATGTGGGTCAGGGTGTCGAACTTCATGCCGAGTTCGTGCTGTGCCGACGCCACTTCGTGGTGATGCTTCTCGACCTTGACGCCCATCTTGGCCATCGAGCCGAGCATTTCCGAGCGCATGTCCTGCACCGAGTCCTGCGGCGGGACGGGGAAATAGCCGCCCTTGGTGCGGATGCGGTGGCCGAGGTTGCCGCCTTCATATTCGGTGTCGGAGTTGGTCGGCAGTTCGGACGAGTCCAGCTTGAAGCCGGTGTTGTACGGCGTCGCCGAGAAGCGCACGTCGTCGAACACGAAGAATTCGGCTTCCGGGCCGACGAACACGGTGTCGCCCACGCCCATCGCCTTGACCTGGGCTTCTGCCTTCTTGGCGATGCCGCGCGGGTCGCGGTTATAGGGCTCGCCGGTCGACGGCTCGAGAATGTCGCAGACGATGACCATGGTGGTCTCGGCGAAGAATGGATCGATGGTCGCGGTGGTCGGGTCCGGCATCAGGGTCATGTCGGACTCGTTGATAGCCTTCCAGCCCGCGATCGAAGAGCCGTCGAACATCGTGCCTTCGGCGAAGATGTCTTCGTCGATCATCGAAACGTCGAAGGTGACGTGCTGCCACTTGCCGCGCGGATCGGTGAAACGCAGGTCGACGTACTTGACGTCGTTGTCCTTGATCGACTTCAGGACGTCTTTGGCGGTTTTCATGAATACCTCTTATGGCTTGGTCGGTTGTCGTGATGGTCGTCTGTAAGTCTTGGACAGTCTTGGACGTCAATTCTCTGGATGAGGCCGTCCATAGAGACCCCGTTTTGTGGCGGGGTCAGTTCGTGGCATAAAATGGCCGCTGGTCAAGCCCGGCTGTGCCGTAATACCGGGCAAGAATGCAAGGTCCGGCGTGTCGGCAGGCTAGATCGCGTCGAGGCCGGACTCGCCGGTTCGGATGCGGATGGCCTCTTCGATATTGGAAACGAAGATTTTTCCGTCGCCGATGCGCCCGGTCTGGGCGGCGCGCCGGATGGCGTCGATGGCCTTCTCGACAAGATCCTCGCCGATCACAATCTCGATTTTCACCTTGGGGAGGAAATCCACGATGTATTCCGCGCCACGGTACAGCTCGGCGTGGCCCTTCTGCCGCCCGAAGCCCTTGGCCTCGGTGACGGTGATGCCTTGAATCCCGACTTCCTGAAGGGCTTCCTTCACTTCGTCGAGCTTGAAGGGCTTGATAATGGCCTCGATCTTTTTCACTTAACGTCTCCCCGGCAGGTCCTGCTGGTCTGTCTGTTGTACTTCCATATCGCGCGGCGGGCGCGCTCGTCACCTCGGCTCGTCGTCACACGGGCAGATGAGGGCCCGGAAACGACTGTCACGCTCGCTTGAACTCCGCCGGCGAGCATGGCGATCCAAAGTCATCCCCTAAAAGCAGGGTCTGTGCCAATTTATTAAGACATCGAATTGGATAACGATATCATTCCGTTAGATGCCATCTTGCCTCTTTGTGCGGCGAATGCAGTCAGAGTGAAAGTCTATGAAATAGGCAATTGCACAAAAAATAGACTGATACTTCGATTTCTCTCCGATCACATTGCCTCTGGATGAGGCGCAGACGAACAGGCGGATGACGCATGGAAATCCTGACGGTTTCGGAGATGACGACGGCGGATCAGGCTGCAATTGCGGGCGGTACCCCCGGTTTTACGCTGATGCGCAGCGCCGGACGGGCGGTGGCGGAGGTTGCCGAGGCGATGGCCGAGCGCGGGCGGATCGTGGTCGTGGCCGGACGCGGCAACAATGGTGGCGACGGGTTCATTGCCGCAGCCGAACTTGCGGCGAGGGGGCGGGACGTTGCGGTGATCCTGCTGTGCGACCGCGCCACCCTGACGGGAGACGCCGCGCTTGCCTCTGCCGAATGGAAGGGTGAGTTGCTGCCATGCGATCCGGCAGCACTGGGACGCCCCAATCTCATTGTCGATGCGCTATTCGGCGCCGGTCTCAATCGCGCCGTGAAAGGCGATCCGTTTGCGATGATCGAGGCGATGAACGCCAGCGGCGCGCCGATCCTGAGCGTCGATCTGCCGAGCGGTGTGAACGGCGATACCGGCGAGGTGATGGGCATCGCTGCAGAGGCTTCCGCGACCGTGACGTTCTTCCGCCGCAAGCCGGGACATCTGCTGTTGCCGGGACGAATTCATTGCGGCGAGATCGAAGTCGCTGACATCGGCATCGACGCAGATGTGCTCGATGTCATCGCGCCGAAGACATTCGAGAATGTGCCGGATCTGTGGGCCGATATTTTTCCCTCACCGCAAGCCGACGGTCACAAATATGCGCGCGGTCATGCGGTGGTTGTCTCGGGCGATCTCGTCTCGACGGGAGCGGCGCGGCTGTCCGCGCGTGCGGCGCTGCGCGCAGGCGCGGGTCTTGTCACGGTGGCATCGCCGCGCGATGCGCTCTCCGTGAATGCGGCCGCGCTGACGGCGGTGATGGTGCGCGAGACGGAGACGGCGCAGCAGTTCGCGGCACTTCTGAACGACAAGCGGCTCAATGCCTGCGTGATCGGTCCCGCCGCCGGTGTCGGCGAGCGGACGCGCGACATGGTGCTCGCCGCGCTGTCGGCACGGCGGAGTGTTGTGCTTGATGCGGATGCGCTGACGAGTTTTGCGGATGATCCGGGCACGCTGTTTGCTGCGATCAAAACGCTTGCCGACCCGCAGGTTATCCTCACCCCGCATGATGGCGAGTTCGCGCGGCTGTTCGGTCAGAAGCAGTCCGCCTCGCCAGATGCGTCCAAGCTTGAACGGGCACGGCAAGCTGCAATTCAGTCCGGTGCGGTCGTGCTGCTGAAAGGCGCAGACACGGTGATTGCCGCCCCGGATGGCCGCGCAGCGATCGCCGCCAACGCGCCGCCTTGGCTTGCGACAGCCGGATCGGGCGATGTGCTCGCGGGGATCATCGGCGGAATGCTGGCGCAGCATGTGCCCGCGTTCGAAGCCGCCTGCATCGGCGCGTGGATGCACGGCGAAGCGGGACAGGAGTTCGGCCCCGGCCTGATCGCGGAAGATCTTCCCGAGGTTTTGCCAGCCGTGCTGCGTAATCTCTACGACGAACTCGGGATCGCGTACTGACAATTGCGCGAAACTCAATTCAGAATTGCAAGCGATTGTTCTTCGGCATTTCGTGTCGTGTGGCTATTCATGCCGATGCAACGGCCGGAGGACATAGAATGACCGTTTACATGATCGCTCAGGTAAAGTTCACGGACGAGGCGAGATACCGCAAGTATCAGGCGAAGTTCTTCAATGTGTTCAAGGACTCTGGCGGTAAGCTGCTGGCTGCGGACGAGAAGCCGTCCGTTCTGGAAGGTGAATGGCGAAGCAACAAGGTTGTTGTGATGGCGTTTGCCGACGAGCAGCAGGCGCGAGCGTTTATGGATTCACCGGGCTATCGCGACATCGCGAAGAATCGCATCGCGGGCGCCGATACGGTCGCGCTACTGGTGAATGGACTGCCGCCGCGTTAGTCCACCGCGTAACTGTGCACGAGTTTCGGCGCGGCCCAGTTGATCGCAGCGGATTCCATCAGCCAGCGTCCCGGATATTCCGCAAGGAATGCGATGCGCTGGGTCTGGCCCTTGTCCAGCATCAGGGTGTCGAGCCAGAACGGCTTCCAGCCGTCATCAAGCCGGTCCAGCAAGCGGAAGTGATGCCCGTGCAGGCGGAAGGCGATGGGCGTTGCCGTCGGATTGCTGATTGCCATGACAACCGTGCGTCCGCGTTTGACGCTATAGGCAGGCTTCGTCGCGGCATCGAATTTCGACGGAGCGATCCATTGCGCGTTCGGATCGAGCGAGAGGTCGCTGCGCAGCGCGCCTTGAAGGTTCAGCCGCTCCGGCAATCCGTTTGATGGAAATGTCGGTGCGGCGGGCAGGGGCGCCGCACGCATCGGCGCGTCGTTCGACGTCGTGATCTGCGCAATCGTTCGCGGGCCGGTGCCGTCGTGCATGATGATCTTCGAGACCGTGCCCGGCGCGCGTGTCGCATCGATGAAGGCATCGATCCGCGATCCGGGCGCGAGCACGAGCTGGCCGTCGCGGGCGAGGAATGGTTCGGCGGGACGGCCGTCGATGGCCATGACGCGGACGTCATGATTCTCAATTCTGAGGCCAACCGGCGCGCGCGCGCATCCGTTGATGAATCGCAGGCGCAGCCGCTCATTGAGCCTTGCTGCAATACTGAGGGCCGCCTGACCGTTGACGGTGTAAGCGGCATTGGTGCCGTCCGCGTTTTGGCCGGGAACGATGGCGCTGCCGTCGGCTTTCAGCCGCCAATCCTCGATCAGCAGAACCTCGTCGCGGTCCACGGCCATGGCGGGCGTGTCCTCGATGATCAGCGCCCGGCCAGCCGCCGGACGGCCGCTGGAACTGTCCAAGAGCTGCGCGCTGATGAGGGTCGTTCCAGCCTGACGCAGGGGGAGTGTGAACGTGGCCCGCCCGCCGGGTGGAATGGGCGATTGGCCGGTCAGCGGTTCTGCCGCCGGTGCGCCGTCGATTCCCAGCCAGTTCAGGACGATAGGCGCGGGGAGTTCATTCGCCAGGGCAACGGCCAAATCCCCTTTTGGAACCCGGATCGGTCCCGGGTTTGCCGTCTCAAGCAGCCAGATTGGAGGTTCGAATCCCTCCGTCTTCGCCAGCTTTCCCGGCCGGGCGCGGAGGTTAAGGCTGACCGGGGACTGCGCCAGAACTGGCAGCCCCATACCGGAGGCGAGGATAGCACCCCCCAGACCAGTCATCAGCCCCCGCCTGGACAGTGAAAGGACCTGATTTGTCATGGTATTTTTCATGACCCATGCGGACCATTTTCCGCCCCTGAAGTCCAGCGGGCGCTTGGCCGCTGCGACACGGCTCCCGGCTTTCCGGATCGGGACCTAAGGCCGCGTTGCGAAAGCCATTTTTTTGGCTCGCGAAGCGGCGACACCATGTTATAAGCCCGCCGCTCACGGCTGTGCCGGGACAACAACCACTGCGCGCCCGTGGCGGAATTGGTAGACGCGCTGGGTTTAGGTTCCAGTGTCGAAAGATGTGGGGGTTCGAGTCCCTCCGGGCGCACCACGCGCGATTTTCGTTTGCGCACGAAATTCTGGAGGAAGCATTTCCCGCTGGAAACGTTTTCGCCTTACCACCGACGCGCGCCGCAAGGCGTCGTGTCCACTATTTGACAACGACCCGGCGATGCCGGGCCAAGACGGAAGAAGATTGACGTCATGCAGGTCACCGAGACCCTCGCCGAGGGATTGAAGCACGAGTTCAAGGTCAGCGTTCCCGCGTCGGATATCGATGCCAAGGTGGATGCCCGTCTTGTCGACATGAAAGACAAGGTGAAGCTGAACGGTTTCCGTCCCGGCAAGGTGCCTGTCGCCCATCTCAAGAAGGTCTATGGCCGTTCGGTCGCTGCCGAGACCGTCGAGCAGCTCATTCGTGACACCAACGCCGGGATTTTCACCGAGCGCGGTTTCCGTCTCGCCACCGAACCCAAGGTCACGATGCCGACCGAGGAAAAGGAAATCGAGGCGATCCTCGAGGGCAAGTCCGACCTGAATTATTCGGTCGCGATCGAAGTCGTCCCGGCGATCGAACTGGCCGATTTCAAGAGCTTCAATGTCGAGAAGCCGGTGGCGGACGTCACCGATGCGGACGTCGACGAAGCCTTGAAGCGCATCGCCGACCAGAGCCGTCCGTATGAAGCCAAGGCGGAAGGCGCGAAGGCAGAGAAGGGCGATCGCGTCACCGTGGCGTTTAAGGGCTCCATCGACGGCGAGCTGTTCGATGGCGGCACCGGCGAAAACATTCAGGTGGTGATCGGCTCGGGCACGTTCATCCCCGGCTTCGAGGACCAGCTGATCGGAATCGCCTCCGGCGAGACCCGCACCGTGAAGGCTTCTTTCCCGAAGAACTATGCCGCGCCGAACCTCGCCGGCAAGGATGCTGAATTCGAAACCACTGCGGGCGTGATCGAAGCGCCGCAGGAGTCGAAAGTTGATGACGAGTTCGCCAAGAACCTCGGCCTCGAATCGCTCGACAAGCTGAAGGAAGCGATGCGTGAGCGGCTGGTGGCTGAATTCGCCGGCGCATCGCGCCAGCGCGTGAAGCGGACCCTGCTCGACAAGCTCGATGAGGCCCACAAGTTCGGTCCGCCGCCGTCGCTGGTCGAGGAAGAGTTCAATCTGATGTGGAACTCGATCAAGGCCGAGATGGAATCGACCGGCAAGACCTTTGCCGACGAAAACACCACCGAGGACGCTGCGAAGGAAGAATATCAGAAGATTGCCGATCGCCGCGTACGCCTCGGCCTCGTGCTCTCCGAGATCGGCGAGAAGAACAAGATCAGCGTGACCGACGATGAAGTCAGCCGCGCGCTGATTGATCGTGCCCGCCAATCGCCGGGCCGCGAGAAGGAAGTCTGGGACTTCTATCGCAACAACCCGAACGCGCTCGCGCAGCTCCGTGCGCCGATCTACGAAGACAAGGTTGTCGATTTCATCCTTGAACTCGCCAACGTGACCGAGAAGAAGGTCACGCGCGACGAGCTGGTCAAGGAAGACGAGGACGACAAGACCGCGGCCTGATATCGGCAGCCGCAAGAAGATCAGGTCATCGCCAGCTATGGCTGGCGGTGACCTTTTCGCGAGTGGATCACCGCATCGAGCGAAACCGACAGAACCTGCTGGGTTCCGTCGGTGATCTGGCTTTTGACTGTGACGACCGCGTTGTTTCGTTCCGGCCTGTGCACCAGCGCCGCGATCTCGGCATACCCTGTGAGTGTCATGCCGGGGCGCACGGGCCTCAGAAACCGGGATTCGATCCCGGCACCGGCGACACCGGCAACGTGCGTCCACATCGCTTCCACAACCAGCCGCTGATAGATCGCGAGCGTCTGCAATCCGCTGGCGATCAGGCCGCCGAAGGGGCCTTCGGCCGCTGCCGCAGGGTCCATGTGGATGAAAAGGGGATCGTACCGCCTGGCGAAGTCGATGATCTCGGATTCTTCAAGCAGGTAATTGCGAAAGGGAAAGCGCTGCCCGATCGCGAGGTCTTCGGCGTAAAGCATAACGGTTCGGTCCTCATGGCGAAGCACGGCCGAGACGATAGCAGGTTCGCCGCGTGCAGCCATTACCTCGGACATCAGGCGAAATCGCCCGGAAAACCATTAACGATGTGCGCTGAATAAGGCTCCAGAGCGCGTCCGGGTCGCTTTCCGCCACAAGCCGAATCGGCTTCAACTAGCCGGAGTTGGGCCTTCCCGGGCCTTTTCCCGCTCTTGTGGCAGGGTTCTCCTGCTATATCTGTAGGGTCCGAACCTTCTGCATCACGAGGCCAATTGTTTCGCCGGAACTTCCAAGTCCCCACATCCGGCTGCGCCTCAACTAACCTTCAGGTGATAAATGCGCGATCCCGTTGAAACCTACATGAACCTTGTGCCGATGGTGGTCGAACAGACCAATCGCGGCGAGAGGGCATACGACATTTTCTCGCGCCTCCTGAAAGAGCGCATCATTTTCGTGACCGGCCCGGTCGAGGACGGCATGTCGGTGCTGGTCGTCGCGCAGCTGCTATTCCTGGAAGCGGAAAATCCGAAGAAGGAAATCTCGATGTACATCAACTCGCCGGGCGGCGTGGTGACATCGGGTCTGGCGATCTACGACACCATGCAGTTCATTCGTCCGCCGGTTTACACGCTCTGCACCGGGCAGGCGGCGTCGATGGGTTCACTGCTGCTCGCAGCGGGCGAAGCGGGTCATCGCTATTCGCTCCCGAATTCGCGCATCATGGTCCACCAGCCCTCCGGCGGCTTCCAGGGCCAGGCTACCGACATCATGCTGCACGCTCAGGAAATCCTGAACCTCAAGAAGCGGCTGAACGAAATCTACGTCAAGCACACCGGCCAGACCTACAAGGCCATTGAGGACGCACTGGAGCGCGACAAGTTCCTGACCGCCGATATGGCGAAGGAGTTTGGCATCATCGACAAGGTCATCGACAAGCGCGAAGAGGAAGCGGCTCCGAAGGCGCCATAACTCTTCCCGGTACGGTTGTTAAAGGAAGCGGACGCTCGCAAGGGCGTCCGCTTTTTTAATGTCGCTACCCGATTGGATAGGTGGCTTTTTGCGGTTCCGTCTATGCGCTCTACTTGACCGTTTGCCGTTCTTGGCCGCTAATCCATCCAATTGATCCGAGGCGATATGAGCCCGTCTATTTTCGATCTTTATTTTTTAGACGGCATCCATTGCGTTCCGGATTCACCGCATTTCGGTGAGAACGATGATGTCCGGGAGCACGCCATGAGGATTGCAGCCAAGAGCACTGCAGCCGCAATTTTCGCTTTTCTCTTGCCGTTCGTTGTCAGTTCGGGAGCCTTCGCTTTCAACAAGGAAGCGGCCCTTGAGCAGTGCCGCGCCTCGGTGGGAAAGCCGGCTTATCAGGCGTGCCGAAGGGGCGGCGGCGATCATGACAGTTGCTTCGCCAGGGCGCGCGCCGTTGTACAGCCATGTATGAAGGCGAAGATGCCGACGGCGGCATTGTTCGATGCCGCGAAGGTCTCTGCACCGAAGAAGGAAGACATCGCCGCTGGCGCTGCTGCGCTGGCGAAAGGTAACGCGCCGCTGGTCGCGCCGCCGCGAACGGTGTCGGATATCACGGCCATTCTCAACCAGCAGAAGCCCGATCCTGCGAAAATCGCCGAACTGAGCGCGACGGCTGACGCTGCGGTGCCCGGCGATTTGAAGGGAAGCGAGCTTGCGGCGTTTCACTACAAACGCGGACAGGCGCGGACTCTGGTCGGGCGCAGCAACGATGCGCTGGCCGATGCAGAACTCGCGGTTACGCACAGCAAGGGCGACGACTACAAGAACGTGGTCAGCCGCCGTGAGGATTTCCTGATCCGCCGCCTGCGTGAGAAGGGCGAGCACAAGCGCGCGATGGCGATGTACAACAAACAGGTCGCAACGTTCTCGGCGCCGGGGGGCAAGGGCCGCCTGTTCGGCCTTCACAACGCGCTGGCCGTTTTGGCATTGCAGGCGGGCGATGTGAATCTCGCGGAGTCCTATGTCGCGCGAAACCGCAACCTTTTGAACGAGGCGCGCAAGTGGCCTGTGTTCCCGACTTACGGGATGGTCTGGCAGGCCACACTGGAAGACGGAATCGGGCGCGTTGCCGAGGCGCGCGGGCGTTACGCCGATGCAGAAGCCGCGTATCACAAGTCGGCGGTGTTCTACACCAACGCGATACCGACCATGTCGCAATGGGAAAGCAAGCCGCCCGAAGGCGAGATGGAACGGTTCGTCGACTGGTCGACCGCCTTCGAAGGCCGCGTCAAGGTCAAGCAGGGCCGCGTCGGCGAAGGCGAAGCGGATGTGCGCCGCGCGCTTCTCAGCCGTCTCAGCAAGTCCGGAAAGTTTCACGCCGACACCGCGGGTATTCTGGCGGTCTTTGTGTTCGTGATTCAGGAGCAGGGGCGTTATGCCGAAGCTGAGCAGCTTCAGCGTGAAGTTGTCGATATTTACAAAGGACTCGGCTACGGCGACGACTCCAACCAGATGGTCAATGCCAACGTCTTCCTCGCGCAAATTCTGAATCTCGAACGCAAGTATGACGATGCGACCAAACTCTATGATCAGGTCGATGTCTGGACGGCGAAATGGGAGCCGGCCCGCCGTGAGCGCGTCAGCGGGGGACTTGCCCGCGTCTCGATCATGCTTGCGCAGGGCAACTACGACAACGCGCTGGAAATCGCGCAGCGCTCGTATGAACGCGAGAAGGCGCGCTCCGGCGACAAGAGCCTGAATACAGCGGTGTCGCGCGGCTACTACGCCGTGACACTGGCACGCAAGGGCAGGACCGCCGAGGCGCTGCAGGCGTTCAAAGAATCGCTTCCGGTCATTCAAGCGGCATCCGGCGGCGGCGATGACGACTCAGGATCCACAGCTGCCGCCCGAGAGGGCCGTGCGCGTTTCGTGATGGAGGGTTACCTGCGCACACTGGCGCTTAACCCTGCTGCAGCGCCGCCAAACGTGGCCGAGGAAACCTTCGCCTATGCGGACTTGCTTCGCGGGCAGGCGGTCCAGCGCGCGCTGCAGGCCTCCTCCGCGCGCGCTTCCGTGAGCAATCCCGAACTCGCCAAGCTGATGCGCGCTTCGCAGGACACCGAGAAGCGGATCGGCGCCGCGGTTGCGACATTGAACAATCTGCTGACGTTGCCACCTGCTGAACGCGAAGAGAAGGCTGTCAAGACCACGCAGGCCGAGATTGCGGCGCTGCAGGCCTCGCGTGCGCAGACCATGAAGGAGATCGCGAAGAAATTTCCCGACTACGGCAATCTGGTGAATCCGCCGCCGCCGAATGCCGGCGATCTGCAGAAGCAACTCGCGGACGATGAAGCCTTGCTGTCGTTCTATTTCGGCCGGTTCGACAGCTTCGTCTGGGCGGTGAGGAAAGGTGCGCCGGTGCAGTTTGCCCGGCTCAAGATGACGCTCGGTGATCTCAATGCCACGGTGACCAAGCTGCGCGAGGCGCTCGAGCCGAAAGCGGCGATGATCTCGGATATTCCCGCGTTCGACGTGAAGCTGGCGGGGCAGCTTTACGACGATCTGCTCAGGCCGTTGGAGGAGAGCTGGAAGCCGGCGAAGAACCTGGTCGTGGTGACCAACGGTGCGCTTGGCCTTCTGCCGCTGTCATTGCTGCCGACCGCGGCCGCCGAGGTGAAGACGGACGACGATCCGCTGTTTGCCAGCTATCGCAATGTTCCGTGGCTGGCGCGAACCCACGCGGTCACGCTGGTTCCGTCGGCCGCCGCGTTGCAGACCTTGCGCAAGCTGCCGCCGGGCAAGGCCTCGCGACAGGATCTGGTCGCCTTCGGCGATCCTTACTTCAGCAAGGAACAGGCGGAGGATGCAGCGAAGACCGACAAGCCGGTTCAGGTCGCCGATGCGTCGAACGTCACTCGCGGCGTGCCCTTGAAGCGGCGCAACAGCCCGCAGCTTGAGGGTGTCGACAGCGCGCAGCTTGGCCAACTGCCGCGTCTGCCGGATACATCCGATGAACTGACATCCATCGCGCTGGCGCTGCAGGCCGATCCCACCAAGGTTCTTAACCTCGGCAAGGAAGCCACCGAGAAAAAGGTCAAGGAGATGGACCTCTCCGGATTCAAGATCGTCGCGTTCGCGACGCACGGTCTGGTGCCAGGAGAGCTTGACGGGCTGACGCAGCCGGCCCTCGCGCTTTCGGCACCTGATCTGGCCGATGGGAGCGGCGACGGCTTGCTGACCATGGAGGAAATCCTGTCCCTTAAGCTCGATGCGGACTGGGTTGTGCTGTCAGCCTGCAATACGGGCGCGGGTGCAGGCGCGGGCGCTGAAGCCGCCTCCGGCCTCGGCCGCGCGTTCTTCTATGCGGGCACGCGTGCGCTTCTGGTGACCAACTGGTCGGTGCATTCGCAGTCGGCGCGCGAACTTGTCACGGACCTGTTCAAGCGGCAGGCCGCTGATCCGAAGCTGACACGCGGGGAGGCGCTGCGGCAGGCGATGATGGCGCTGGCGGATGGCCCCGGTTATCTCGGCGCGGATGGCAAGACAGAGTTTGCTTACGCGCATCCGCTGTTCTGGGCGCCGTATTCCATCATCGGAGACGGCGGCGGACGTTAAGGACGAGCAGCAACGCATCTTCCGGATGGCTCCGCCATGCGGTAGAACAGGGCATTGCGCGAAGGAGATTTGAGAATGCTACGGTCGCTTTTGACAGCCGCCATTCTGGCCACCGGATTTGCTCTGATCGCCGGGACGCCGGCCAGCGCGGGAACGGTGTTGATTTCCGCCGATGAGGCCAAGCTGCCGCCGCCGAAGGGCGCGGTCGGAGTCGCGACCCGCGGAATTACCCGCGGACCCAAGGTTGCCTATATCGGCGCCGCGGATGCCACGAAGTCGCCGATGCGGCTTCAGTTGAAATTCGAGTCGTTCGGCGGAGCCAAAATCGATACGGATTCCCTGAAAGTGACTTACGTGAAAACGCCGGCCGTGGATCTGACGCCGCGCCTCAAGCCATTCGTCAAGTCGGACGGGATCGACATGCCCGATGCTGAACTGCCTGCGGGCGATCACCTAATTCGCGTCGATGTGAAGGATTCGGATGGGCGCGTGGCGACCACGAGCTTCACCCTGAAAATCGCGCCCTGAGCGCCGCATGCCGGCCGAGTGTCCCTTCTGCGCGCAGTCCCTCGTTCCGCAAGCACTTGTCTGCAGTTCATGCTCGCGCGATGTCACGATTCCGGAAACACTGATCGCCGAGCGGGATGATCTCGTCCGCAAGCGTGCGCAGGCCCGCGAGGAATTGGCAGAAGCCAAGGCCGAACTGGAGATGCTGCGGCGGCGCCAACGTCTCTCATTGCGGCGAAACTGATGGAGTGTCCGTTCTGCGCCGAGAAGGTGAAAGACGAAGCGCTGGTGTGCAAGCACTGCTCGCGCGACCTGCGGCTGGTGCGGCCCGTCCTCGTTGAAATTGAAGGCATCGTTTCCGATCTTGAAAAGATCCGGCGTGAATTCGACAACGTCAGCGCGCGTCTCTACCGGCGGCGGCACCCGGTCAGGTCGTTCGCCATCCACAGCATCGCCTATATCCTGATCCCTGCTGTCCTGCTGGTCGCGGCGCACATCATCATAACCATCGTGCTGAACGTCTCGCCGCTGTTTCTGCGGATCGCGTCGGTGCTGATCCCGCTGCCGTTCGGTATCGCGATCTATGTCATTCAGAAAGTCGGATGGCGCGGCGCGATTATTGTCGGAATCGCCACGGCGTTGCTCAGCGTATTCTGTATGCTGACGGTCACCGGTTTGAACGATCACGTTCCGATCTTGCCGGCGACCTGGATCGAGTGGCGCGAGGTGCTGGAATACTCGGCGAGCATCGCGCTGGCGTTCGTGACCGGAAATATCCTCGGCATCCTGATCCTGCAGCTCGTCGCCAGTTCGCTCTCGCAGGGCGATCGGCCCAATATGGCCGCCTATCGGGTGGCGCGGCTGCTCGGGCCGTATGTCGGAGACGACGAACTGCGCCGGCGGGCCCGGATTATTCAGGAACTGATGAAGACGGCCGGGCCACTCCTGGGCATCTTGTCCACAGCCGCAGGGTCGATATATGCCGGCCTCAAGGGCATCCTGGGCACATAATTCCCCGATGTTGGTTACTTGCGGGTTCCGGTGGTCAAAACCCCGTGTCATTCGCGCAACGCTGCAATGAATTCGGCGCTCTAACCCCCGGAAACCGCGCAAAATTGCGCCAAGATCGCAGGGTTCAGTGTTTGGCGGGTTAGCGAATTCTTGATAGTCGGGTGTCACCATGGTTGGCTAGGGACTCAGGATCGGGGATTCGATTGAGCCGTGATTCTAGCGGCAACTGAGGTGACGGGTCTTTTTTGGTACGGTTCTTGCTCCTATCTACACACTGTTCCGGTGTGTGCCGGGATCGAGCAAGCCCTTAAGAGATCGAGTGGCGGACGGAGACAGGAATGAGCAAGGTCGGTACGAGCGATTCAAAGAACACTCTCTATTGCTCGTTCTGCGGGAAGAGCCAGCACGAAGTCCGCAAACTGATTGCCGGACCGACCGTATTCATCTGCGATGAATGCGTCGAATTGTGCATGGACATCATCCGTGAGGAGAACAAGTCCTCGTTGGTGAAGTCGCGCGACGGCATTCCGACGCCGAAGGAAATTTGCAAGGTTCTGGACGATTACGTGATCGGTCAGCAGCACGCCAAGAAGGTGCTCTCGGTCGCGGTCCACAACCACTACAAGCGACTCAATCACCAGACCAAGCACAACGACGTTGAACTTGCGAAGTCCAACATCCTGCTGATCGGTCCGACCGGTTCGGGCAAGACGCTGCTCGCGCAGACGCTGGCCCGCATCCTCGATGTGCCGTTCACCATGGCGGACGCAACGACGCTCACTGAGGCCGGTTATGTCGGTGAGGACGTCGAGAACATCATTCTCAAGCTGCTGCAGGCGGCCGACTACAATGTCGAGCGGGCGCAGCGCGGTATCGTCTACATCGACGAAATCGACAAGATTTCGCGCAAGTCCGACAACCCGTCGATCACCCGCGATGTGTCGGGCGAGGGCGTGCAGCAGGCCTTGCTGAAGATCATGGAAGGCACCGTGGCTAGCGTTCCTCCGCAGGGTGGCCGCAAGCATCCGCAGCAGGAGTTCCTGCAGGTGGACACGACCAACATTCTCTTCATCTGCGGCGGTGCGTTCTCCGGCCTTGAGAAGATTATCTCGGGCCGTGGCCGCACCACCTCGATCGGTTTCGCCGCGCAGGTTCTGGCGCCGGAAGACCGCCGCACCGGCGAAATCTTCCGTCACGTCGAGCCCGAGGATCTTTTGAAGTATGGCCTCATTCCGGAGTTCGTCGGCCGTCTGCCGGTCGTCGCGACCCTGGAAGATCTCGACGAGGCCTCGCTGAAGAAAATTCTGGTCGAGCCGAAGAATGCGCTGGTGAAGCAGTATCAGCGGCTGTTCGAAATGGAGAATGTCGAGCTTACGTTCGCCGACGAGGCTCTTGGCGCGGTGGCCCGCAAGGCGATCGAGCGCAAGACCGGAGCGCGCGGACTGCGTTCGATCCTCGAAAGCATCCTGCTCGAAACCATGTTCGATCTGCCCGGTCTTGAAGGCGTCGAGGAAGTCGTCATTTCCCGAGAGGTCGTCGATGCCACGGCGCGCCCGCTTTACATCTATGCGGACCGGGCCAAGGAAGAGACCAGCGCAAGCGCCTGAGTTCGCCTGCCGGAACCTTAGAGACACTCTACAAAAAGGGCTGCCGATGTTGTCGGCAGCCCTTTTTGCGTGTGCCGAAAGGTGCGAATAGTCCCGTGTTCACAGGGGTTTTTCGCTCCCTTGACACCCCCATATGCGATAGCCACCTAATGGTGTGCTGCGAAAGGAAGCCTCGCGAGATTCGCAAGCAAAGACCCGGACAGGGAGAGGCCGCACAACGGCCACTGGCTCAAAAGAGCTCTTTCTTTGTCTGGTACACAAGGCACCTTGTGGCAGTCGCGCCAGAACGGCGGATTGCGTGCAAGGGGGCGCAACAAAAGGATGATGGGCATGACAACTGCCTCAAAGCCTCGGCCAAATATCGTTCACGGCGAAAGCCACTCCTATCCGGTGCTGCCGCTTCGCGACATCGTCGTCTTCCCGCACATGATCGTGCCGCTGTTCGTCGGCCGCGAGAAGTCGATCAAGGCGCTCGAAGAGGTCATGAAGAATGACGCGCTGATCTTCCTCGCGACGCAGAAGAACGCGTCCGATGACGATCCGGCTCCCGATTCCATTTACGAGATCGGCACACTCGCCAGCGTGCTGCAGCTCCTGAAACTTCCCGACGGCACTGTGAAGGTGCTGGTGGAAGGTCTTGAGCGCGCCAAGGCGGGCAAGTATTCCGACCGCGCCGACTTCTACGAAGCAGAAGCCGTGGCGCTTGCCGACGTCGATGCCAAGAGCGTCGAGGCGGAAGCGCTGTCGCGTTCGGTCGTCTCCGACTTCGAAAGCTATGTGAAGCTGAACAAGAAGATTTCCGCCGAGGTGGTGGGCGTCGTTCAGCAGATCACGGATTTCGCCAAGCTCGCGGACACCGTGGCGTCGCATCTCGCCGTCAAGATTTCCGACCGGCAGGCCATCCTGGAAACGCTGTCCGTCTCTCAGCGCCTTGAGAAGGTGATGGGGTTGATGGAGAGCGAGATCTCGGTGCTGCAGGTCGAGAAGAAGATCCGCTCGCGCGTCAAGCGCCAGATGGAGAAGACCCAGCGCGAGTACTATCTCAACGAACAGATGAAGGCGATCCAGAAGGAGCTCGGCGACGACGAAGGTCGCGACGAACTTGCTGATCTCGAAGAGAAGATCAACAAGACCAAGCTCTCCAAGGAAGCGCGCGAGAAGGCGCAGCACGAATTGAAGAAGCTGCGGCAGATGTCTCCGATGTCCGCCGAGGCGACGGTCGTGCGCAACTATCTCGACTGGCTGCTGTCGATTCCATGGGGCAAGAAGTCCAAGGTCAAGAAGGACCTCGTTGCCGCGCAGGAAGTGCTCGACAGCGATCACTACGGGCTTGAGAAGGTCAAGGACCGCATTGTCGAGTATCTCGCCGTGCAGTCTCGCGCCAACAAGCTGGCTGGACCGATCCTGTGCCTCGTCGGCCCTCCGGGCGTCGGCAAGACCTCGCTTGGCAAGTCGATCGCGAAGGCGACCGGACGTGAGTTCGTGCGCGTGTCGCTGGGCGGCGTGCGGGATGAAGCGGAAATCCGCGGACACCGCCGCACCTATATCGGCTCGATGCCCGGCAAGATCATCCAGTCGATGCGCAAAGCGAAGACCTCGAACCCGTTGTTCCTGCTGGACGAGATCGACAAGATGGGCGCCGATTTCCGCGGCGATCCGTCGTCGGCGCTGCTTGAGGTTCTCGACCCCGAGCAGAACGGCACGTTCAACGATCACTATCTTGAGGTCGACTACGACCTCTCCAATGTGATGTTCATCACGACCGCGAATACGCTCAACATTCCCGGGCCGCTGATGGACCGCATGGAGATCATTCGCATCGCCGGCTACACCGAGAACGAGAAGGTCGAGATTGCCCGCAAGCATCTCCTCCCGAACGCGATCAGCAAGCACGGTCTGAACGCGAAGGAGTTCTCGCTGGAGGACGAGGCGCTGCAGTTCCTGATCCGCCGCTACACCCGCGAAGCGGGCGTGCGTAATCTGGAGCGTGAGATTTCGACGCTGGCCCGCAAGGCCGTGAAGGAGCTCATGATCTCCAAGAAGAAGTCGGTGAAGGTGACGGCTGCTGTGGTCGAGGAGTTCCTCGGCGTGCCGAAGTACCGGTACGGCGAGATCGACAGTGAGGATCAGGTGGGTGTCGTGACGGGCTTGGCGTGGACCGAGGTGGGCGGCGAGTTGCTGACCATCGAAAGCGTCATGATGCCCGGCAAGGGCCGCATGACGGTGACCGGCAACCTGCGCGACGTGATGAAGGAGTCGATTTCGGCTGCTGCGTCCTACGTCCGCTCGCGTGCCATCACTTACGGTATCGAGCCGCCGCTGTTCGAGCGCCGGGATATCCACGTGCACGTGCCGGAAGGCGCGACGCCCAAGGATGGCCCGTCGGCGGGTGTTGCGATGACGACGTCCATCGTCTCGGTGCTGACAGGCATCCCGATCCGGCACGATGTCGCCATGACCGGCGAGATCACGCTGCGGGGACGGGTGCTGCCGATCGGCGGTCTGAAGGAGAAGCTGCTTGCGGCCGCGCGTGGCGGCATCAAAACGGTCTTCATTCCAGAAGACAACGCCAAGGACCTCACGGAGATTTCCGACGCCATCAAGGGCGGGCTGGAGATCATCCCGGTCTCGCGGATGGACGAGGTGCTGGCTAAGGCGCTGGTGCGCGTTCCGACCCCGATCGTGTGGGAAGAGGATGTCAAGGCGCTGGCCAAGCCCGATGCCGATGAAGCGGCAGGCGGTCTGACCGCGCACTGATCGACCGGCTCAATGACAAGAAAACGGCGCCTTTCGGGGCGCCGTTTTTGTTTGTGGCACCAATCCTCAGCTTGGTTGCGCGAATGGCTTGCGCCGGAGGCCGGAGCAGGGCACATACAGGCTTGGACGGGCGGTTAGCTCAGCTGGTTAGAGCATCTCGTTTACACCGAGAGGGTCGGCGGTTCGAATCCGTCACCGCCTACCATCCCACCGCAGGAAGCCCGTCACGCCGCCGCCATCTTGGCTGCCTAATCATCGCGACCGCCCGATCAGTTCCTCATCGCATGAGCGCGGAGTGTCCGATGAAGTATTTCCTGTGCCGTTTCGTTCCTCCGGGGCCGGATTTCCTCAAGACCATGACGCTCGAGCAGAAGCAGCTCATGAAAGCGCATGGCGACTTTTTGCAAACGATGCTTGAGCGGGGCGGCGTTGTCGCGCATGGGCCGGTGGCAGATCCCGCTGGCGGCTGGGGCCTGTCGCTGTTCGAAATGGCTGATGAAAAAGGCGCCGATGATGTCCGCGCCATTGTCGCCGAAGACCCGATGGTCAAGGCCAACGTCGGCGCGCGCTATGACGTGTTGCCGATGTTGCAGCTCAGGATGCGGGCTTAGCTAGCGATTTCAACTCGGCCTATCGCTTCGTCAGCGTGAACTGCGATTGCGTCAACCGGCATGGTTTTCCGCCGGCGCAATCGGCCAGCGAAAGCAGCTTCGCGCCGCGCACAAGATGTTCCTTGGTGTCCTCTGATCGGTGCGGCGTCAGCACGCTCATGGCGGTGCGCAGCGAATCCGCGATCTCGTCGTTGGCCTTGGCATCGGCCCTGTCGGTCAGGACGAGAACATCAATGATGTCGTGGTTGCGCGCGTCGATATCGACGAACACGAGGCCGATCGGCAATGGTCCGAGAGGGACGTTATCGAACTTGCAGGTCCATGCGTTCTGACATTGCGAGAGCAGGCGGCGTCCCTGCGGCTTCCACAGGCAGTCCGGCTTTGCGTTGGCGCGCACGAGGCACACGGCGATGTCGGGCGCGGCGTTGAGGTTGATTTTCGAATTGCCGAGCCGGGGCACGCCGTCCCACGGGCTGCCGTTGGCCTTGGTCGCATCGGCGGTCACCGTGATGTCGAAGCGCTGTTCCTGTGCCCGAGCGCCAGGGGAGGCGAGGAGCGCAAAAACCAAAACCGCGCCAATTCGATTCAAAATCCGGTTCATGCCTTCTCCTCCGAGATCGCCGGCTCATCAGTGTCCTGCGTTTTAATGGCACGCGCGCCGATGTCCACACATCCTGCAAGCCGCTCCGGCATTGCGTGTGTGAAAAGACCAGTCTTGAGACCTGCAAGCGTGCGAAGCATTTCGCGGCGCAGATAGGGAACGAATTTCATCCGGTCGAAGGACATGTCGCGCAGAATCGCGAGCCCGCCGGAATCGGACTGGAAGAACGGCGTCATCAGCGCGCTGGCCATCTGGTAGAAGCGGACATGGCCGCGCCGCGTCTTCGCGTAAAGGTTCAGGGCCGACGCAAGATCGGGACTGGTTGCGATGGCATCGCTCAGGGTGATGGCGTCGAGCAGTCCATTGTTGGCGCCCTGTCCCAGTTGAGGCGAGGTCGCGTGTGCTGCATCGCCGATCAGCGCAAGCGGTCCCTTGAATGGCTTTGGCGCGGTGTAATGCACGTAGCTGGCTAGCGCGAGATCGTCTGGCCCGGTGAATGCTGCAATCGATGACGCGAGGTCCGGCCACAGCGCGCTCGCTTCCTCGCGCCATGGCTCGAAGTTTGCCCGCCATGCGGAATAGTCGGCGGGTTTCAGACTCCAGAACAGTGCGGCGAGGGAAGGTCCGCCATCAGTGATGCACCCGACCGGCAGATAGCCGATCATGCGCCGCGCCGAAACATAGCGCTGCGAAAGGCATCCATTCGAAATGCCGAGATCGGGAATGCTGGCCCACACCGCGCCGTAAGAAAATTCGCGGGCGGCGTTCGCACTGACGATGCGACGGAAGTGGGAATTCGCGCCCGACGCATCGATCACAAGATCGAACGTGCCGGGCAGGGTGCCTGTTGTGGTGGTCAGCCTGACTTTATGTCCGGCCTGCGGCTCGATGCCGGTGACGATCTGTCCGGTTTCCAGCACCGCGCCGCAGGTTTTGAAATTGTCCCACAGCACGCCATGTAGCAGTGCGCGATGCACCGCCACCGCGTAGAGGCGTGGATCGAGACCCGCATAGGCGAGATCGAAAATCGTCCGCTTCGTGTCGGTGATGCCGTAAAGGCGATCGATCCGATGACCCAGTGCTTCGATCCTGGCTCGCAGGCCGAGACGCTCCAGCGCGGCGAGGCCGGTCGGTTGCAGCATCAAGCCGGAGCCGAGCGGCAGCGAGGTGGCGAAACGCTCGAACACCACAACGCGATGGCCTGAATTTGCGAGAGCGGCGGCAATAGCCAGACCCGCAACACCGGCACCCACCACGGAAATATCGAGCGGCCCGCGCATTCCCGTCAGCCGTTCGTTTCGTCGCCCACGGGTGCTGGCCTCATGCCTTCTCCTCCCAGATCGCGGTGAGATGCACGATCGTCCGCACCGCGCTTTCCATGTCGCGCACGCTGACCCATTCGAGGCGCGAGTGGAAGGAATGTTCGCCTGCGAAGATGTTCGGGCAAGGCAATCCCATGAAGGACAGGCGCGAGCCGTCGGTGCCGCCTCGAATGCTGCTCAGCACCGGCTGCAGGCCCGCGCGATCGATGGCCTCGAGCGCGTATTCGACCACTTTGGGATGGCGGTCGAGCACTTCCTTCATGTTGCGATACTGCTGCTTCACTTCGAACGTGTAGGTCGAATGCGGAAAGTCCTTCATCACCTCCCGCACGATGTCCTCAAGCAAGCTTTCCTTGTAGTGCAGACCTTGCTCGGTGAAGTCGCGCACGATCAGCGACAGCGTGGCGCTGTCGAGCCCGCCTTCAAGCCCGACCGGATGGAGAAAGCCCTCGCGGCCTTCGGTGGTTTCCGGTGCAAGGTCTTTCGGCAACCGGTCCACGATGCGGCACGCGATCTTGAGCGCATGTTCCATCTTGCCCTTGGCAAAACCCGGATGAATGCTGACGCCCTGGATGGTAATGGTGACGCCGTCCGCCGAGAACGTTTCGTCCTCAAGATGACCCGCGCTTTCGCCGTCGATGGTGTAGCCGAACGCCGCGCCGAGCTTCTTGAGATCGACCTTGTCCGCGCCGCGTCCGATTTCCTCGTCCGGCGTGAACAGGATTTTGATCGCACCGTGTTTGATCTGCGGATTGGCAAGCAGGATCTGCGCAGCGTCCATGATCTCGGCGACGCCGGCCTTGTTATCGGCGCCGAGAAGCGTGGTGCCGTCGGTGGTGACGATATCGCTGCCGATCTGTTCGGCCAGCGCCGGATTGTCGGCGGCGCGGATCACCTGCGCCGGGTCAGCGGGTAGCACGATGTCGCCGCCGCGATAGTTTTTCACGATCTGTGGCTTGACGTCCTTGCCCGTGCAGTCGGGCGAGGTATCCATATGTGAGCAGAAGCAGATCACCGGTACGGTCTTATCGGTGTTCGCCGGGATGGTTGCATAGACGTAGCCGTGCTCGTCCATGTGCGCGTCCTTGAGTCCGAGATCTTGCAGTTCCTGCGCCAGCAGGCGGCCAAGGTCTTTCTGCTTCTCCGTAGACGGGCAGGTCGGCGATGAGGCGTCGGACTGGGTGTCGATGCGAACGTAACGCAGGAAACGGTCGAGGACGGTGTGGGAGAAATTCAGGGACAAGACGGCAGCTCCGATTTCAATCGTGATACGCGGGTATAGTCGTTCGAAGAGCGGCGTCGCTTCCGCTCGCCTTATGACCCGCGTATCCATCACACTTCGTGAGATGCATTTCCCGAAAGATGGATTGCCGCGTCAAGCCCGGCAACGATGATCAGTTGATGAGGGCGGAATATTGCCTGTCTTGGCTCAAAGCAAAACGCCACCCCGCGAAGCGGGATGGCGTTTGAGCCGTTACGTCGGAAATGCCGGTATCAGACGGCTTCCTTCAATTCCTTGGCAGCGCGGAACGCGACCTTCTTGCTCGCCTTGATCTGGATCGCTTCGCCGGTGGCTGGGTTGCGGCCCATGCGGGCGGCGCGCTTGCGCACCTGAAGGATGCCGAGGCCGACGATGCGGATGCGCTCGCCCTTCTTGAGGTGCTTGGTGATCTTGGTGACGAGGTCGGTCAGAATCGCTTCGGCGGTCTTCTTCGACAGTTCGTGTTCTTCGGCCAGTGCCGCGGCAAGGTGCTTCAGGGTGATGGTCGCTGGGGTCGCTGCTTTCTTAGCCATTTTGGGCCTCCTCGTGGGTCGCAGTGTGTAGAACTTCCGATAAATCAGGGCTTATTTGATTCGTAGCCGATCTGCCTACGAGTTTTGCCCGTAAATAGCGCCTTTTTTGAATCGACACGGCGAAAACGACTATTTTTAAGCGGGATTCGTGATTGTCTGCAGTGCGGCGCGGGGGAAATGTGTTGGCAAAGCCGGTCGCCGCCGCGCATCGGGATGCGCGCGTAGATAGCCAGAAATCATTGTTTTTTAAGGAGAAATCTGGCGCGAGAGACGGGGCTCGAACCCGCGACCTCCGGCGTGACAGGCCGGCGCTCTAACCAACTGAGCTACTCCCGCAAGACCGCGAACGATCCGCAGGTGGTGGGACTTAAAGGGGGGGGCCTACCAAGTCAAGGTGTGCCGTTGTCTCTTTCTGTTTGTTCGTCATTTCGGAAATCGTCCGGCTTCATGTAGGAACGCTGCGTGAAGCGGATGGCCGGGATCAGCGGCGATACCGGCATCAGATCCGCACCCAGCCCGAGGAGCGCCCGCATGTCCGCCAATAAACCCGGAACCAACCGAAAGTACCGACTGGCCGTCATTCCCGGCGATGGAATCGGCAAGGAGGTCGTGCCGGAAGGGATTCGCGTGCTGGAGGCGGCGGCGAGGAAGTTCAATTTTGAACTCGAACTGGACGATTTCGATTTCGCATCCTGCGACTACTACCAGAAGCACGGCCAGATGATGCCGGACGACTGGAAGACGCAGATCGGCAGCCATGATGCGATCTTCTTCGGCGCGGTGGGCATGCCGTCGATTCTTCCGGACCATATTTCCCTGTGGGGATCGCTGATCCAGTTTCGCCGGGAGTTCGATCAGTATGTGAACCTGCGGCCTGTTCGCCTGATGCCCGGTGTGAAGTCACCGCTGGCGGGCCGCAAGCCCGGCGACATCGACTTCTTTGTCGTGCGCGAGAACACCGAGGGCGAATACTCATCTATCGGCGGGCGGATGTTTCCCGGCACCGACCGCGAGGTGGTGATCCAGGAAAGCGTCATGTCCCGCACTGGCGTCGACCGAATCCTGAAATTCGCCTTTGAGCTTGCGCAAAGCCGCCCCAAGAAGCACCTGACCTCGGCCACGAAATCCAACGGCATTTCCATCACCATGCCTTACTGGGACGAGCGGGTGGAGGAGATGGCCAAGGCCTATCCGGGCGTGAAGTGGGATAAGTATCATATTGATATTCTAGCCGCGAACTTTGTCCTGCATCCGGACTGGTTCGATGTCGTGGTCGGCTCCAACCTGTTCGGGGATATCCTGTCGGACCTCGGCCCGGCCTGCACCGGCACCATCGGTATCGCGCCCTCCGGCAGCCTCAATCCGGAACGCAAATTTCCCTCGCTGTTTGAGCCGGTTCACGGCTCCGCGCCGGATATCGCCGGGCAGGGCATTGCCAACCCGGTGGGCCAGATCTGGTCGGCGGCGATGATGCTGGACCATCTGGGCGAGCCGGAAGCAGGCAAGGCTATTGTGGCGGCGATCGAGACCGTGCTGGCGGAAGAGAAGCTGCGTACCCGGGACCTTGGCGGCAAGGCCAATACGGTTGAGTGCGGCAAGGAAGTCGCGCGGCTGTTGTCCTGAGGCCTGCCGGCCCGGATCCGTCCAACTCCCGCTGACGGCGGCTGCTCTCGCGCGCCCTGACCGGTCTGGTTCCGGGCCGGTCCTACGACGAATAGCGCGGATGCGGGGAGTGCGCGTTTCCTGCATGGTGCTATGCCAAAACGGGGAAGAACCTGAGCAATAAAAATAGCTTGTCTTGCCCTACGTGTTGCGCTGCGCTATCCCTTCGAACCATTCCAATGTTCCGCGAATCCCCGGAACAAAGCCGACAACATAAGGGTCGCCGATGGGCGGAATTTTGCAGAACTATCTGCCACTTGTGGTGTTTATCGGTGTTGCGACCGTGATCGGTCTTGCACTGCTGATTGCACCTTTCATCGTCGCCTATCAGCAGCCCGATCCGGAAAAGCTGTCCGCCTATGAGTGCGGCTTCAATGCTTTCGACGATGCGCGCATGAAATTCGACGTCAGGTTTTATCTGGTCGCCATTCTCTTCATCATCTTCGATCTGGAGGTCGCCTTCCTGTTTCCGTGGGCTGTGGCATTCGGCAAACTCGGCCTCGCGGGGTTCTGGTCGATGATGGTGTTTCTGGGCGTGCTTACCATCGGCTTCGCCTATGAGTGGAAGAAGGGAGCGCTGGAATGGGATTGAACCCGAACACGGCGCCTTCGATTATGCAGCCTGCCGTCTCGCAGGCCGCGACGGGCATTCTCGATCCGCGCACCGGCCAGCCGGTCGGCGCGGACGACAAGTATTTCCTCGAGATCAACAGCGAACTGTCCGATAAGGGCTTCTTCGTTGCGGCGGCCGATGACCTGATCACCTGGGCGCGCACCGGCTCGCTGATGTGGATGACTTTCGGTCTTGCATGTTGCGCGGTTGAGATGATGCAGGTGTCGATGCCCCGCTACGACGTCGAGCGCTTCGGCTTCGCGCCGCGTGCGTCGCCGCGCCAGTCGGACGTCATGATCGTCGCGGGCACGTTGACCAACAAGATGGCTCCCGCGCTCCGCAAGGTCTACGACCAGATGCCGGAGCCGCGTTACGTGATCTCGATGGGATCGTGCGCCAACGGTGGCGGCTATTATCACTATTCCTACTCGGTGGTGCGCGGCTGCGATCGCATCGTGCCTGTCGATATCTATGTTCCGGGCTGTCCTCCGACGGCGGAGGCGCTGCTTTACGGCGTGCTGCTGCTGCAGAAGAAGATCCGGCGCACCGGCACGATTGAACGGTAACCACACATGGACGACGCGAAACTCAACGCACTTGGTGAGACGATCGTGGCCGCGCTGCCCGGCGCGGCGCTCGGACATTCGGTGGCGTTCAACCAGCTCGCGATCACGGTCGATCTTTCGAAGATCGTCGATGTCGTGCGCGTGCTGAAGACCGACCCGCGTTTTCGCTTCGTGAACTTCACCGATGTTACCGCGGTGGATTATCCCGGCCGCGAAAATCGTTTCGACGTGGTCTATCACCTCATGTCACCGGTGCTGAACACGCGCATCCGTCTTTCCGGCGAGGCCAATGAGACGACGCAGGTGCCGTCGATCATCGGTGTGTTTCCGGGCGCGGACTGGTTCGAACGCGAGACCTACGATCTTTATGGCGTGATTTTCGTCGGCCATCCCGACATGCGCCGTCTGCTCACCGACTACGGTTTCGACGGTCATCCGCTGCGCAAGGATTTCCCGCTGACAGGATTCGTGGAGGTCCGCTACGACGACGCGGAAAAACGCGTCGTGTACGAGCCGGTGCGGCTCAATCAGGAATTCCGCAAGTTCGATTTCCTCTCGCCATGGGAAGGCGCCGACTACGCGCTGCCGGGCGATGAGAAGGCGGCCGCTCCGGCGGCGCCCGCCGCACCCAATTCTCCTCCTGTAAAGGCAGGTGGCTGATGAGCGAGGTTCTCAACGCCGAACAGACCGGCATGCGCAACTTCACCATCAATTTCGGACCGCAGCATCCGGCGGCGCACGGCGTTTTGCGTCTTGTGCTGGAGCTTGACGGCGAAGTGGTCGAGCGCGTGGACCCTCATATTGGTCTGCTTCATCGCGGCACCGAAAAGCTGATCGAGCAGAAGACCTATCTGCAGGCGATCCCTTATTTCGACCGGCTCGATTACGTCGCGCCGATGAATCAGGAGCACGCTTTCTGCCTTGCTGCGGAAAAGCTGCTCGGCATTCAGGTGCCGCGCCGCGGTCAGTTGATCCGCGTGCTGTATTGCGAGATCGGCCGCATCCTGTCGCATCTGCTCAACGTCACCACGCAGGCGATGGACGTCGGCGCGCTCACCCCGCCGCTCTGGGGCTTCGAAGAGCGCGAAAAGCTGATGGTGTTTTACGAGCGCGCCTCCGGCTCGCGCATGCACGCGGCATTCTTCCGCGTCGGCGGTGTGCATCAGGATCTGCCGCCCGCGCTCATCAACGACATCGAGGCCTGGTGCGATCCATTCCTCAAGGTCGTGGACGATCTGGAAACGCTTCTCACCGACAACCGCATCTTCAAGCAGCGCAACGTCGACATCGGTGTTGTCACGCTGGAGCAGGCGTGGGAGTGGGGCTTCTCCGGCGTGATGGTGCGCGGTTCGGGTGCTGCGTGGGATCTGCGCAAGTCGCAGCCCTACGAATGCTACGCCGAGATGGATTTCGATATTCCGATCGGCAAGAATGGCGACTGCTACGACCGCTACTGCATCCGCATGGAAGAGATGCGCCAGTCGGTGCGGATCATGAAGCAGTGTATCGAGAAGCTGCGTGCGCCCGAAGGGCAGGGGGCGGTTGTCGTCGATGACAACAAGATCGCGCCGCCTCGGCGCAGCGAGATGAAGCGCTCGATGGAAGCGCTGATCCATCACTTCAAACTCTATACCGAGGGCGTTCACGTCCCCGCCGGCGAAGTCTATGCCGCGGTCGAAGCGCCCAAGGGCGAGTTCGGCGTGTTCCTCGTCGCCGACGGCACCAACAAGCCCTACAAGTGCAAGATCCGCGCGCCGGGCTTTGCCCACCTTCAGGCGATGGATTTCATCTGCAAGGGTCATCTGCTGGCGGACGTGTCGGCCATTCTCGGCTCGCTCGACATCGTGTTCGGCGAGGTGGACCGCTGATGGTGCAGCAACCGATCATCTTTGACCGCACGACCGGGGAGATGACCGGTGCGACTCCATGGGAGCGCACCATCGGCCTTGCGTTGCTCGCGGGCTCGAAGGTCGGCGCTTACATGTCCCATCGCGGCTACAACAGCGCAGCGAATCTTTTGAAAGCGATGTTCCTGTCCGAGCGCGACATCAACGTCATGCTCAATCAGGACGCTGCGTTCTCATTCCCGTATGGCGATGGTTACTGGAGCAAGTTGCTCAACCGCACCTTCCAATATGAAGACGAGCTTGAACTGTTCCTGCTCGACTCCAAGGATGTCAATTACACGCTGATCGATTGCGGCGCGAACTACGGCTACTGGTCGGTGATGGTGTCCAGCAAGCGGTTCGGCGCGCGCCCGTCTATTGCGATGGAGCCGTCATCACGGAATTATCCGCGCCTTGCGCACAATGCGAAGATCAACGGCGGACGATTCGAGGCGATCAATGCCGCTATCG
Organism: Afipia sp.; assembly: GCA_017308595.1. Taxonomy (GTDB): domain Bacteria; phylum Pseudomonadota; class Alphaproteobacteria; order Rhizobiales; family Xanthobacteraceae; genus Afipia. The sequence continues at coordinate 117,526 of JAFKER010000010.1, read as the reverse complement.
GCGCTGCGCGTGGCACCGCGCGACTGTCGGGAAATCGTCATGAGGCATTCAGCATTGCGGGCGCTCCTGAAGCGGGCGGCGAAGAAGTGCAGGTGCTGGCGCTCGATAACCTGATCGAGGACGGCAAAATTCCAGCGCAGGGCCGTTACATCATCAAGCTGGACGTCGAAGGCGTCGAGATTGACGCGATGAAGGGCGGCAAGCGGATTCTGGAAACGGATTCGGTCGTGGTCTGCGAGGAACACGGCAACGATCCGACCCACAGCGTCTCGCGCTACATCCTAGAACAAACACCGATGAAGGCGATCATCCACGATCCGGTGACAGACCGGTTCGAGGAACTGACCAAGCTCTCGACGCTCGATCGCATCAAGGTGGCTTCGCATGTTGGCTACAACGTGTTCGCAACGTCGAGCGCGTTTTGGGAACAGCGCATCTACAGCATGAATTCTGGCAACGCGCGCCGCGCCATGACGACTTAAGGAAGTGGCGCAATGAAAGACCGAGAGATTTAACGATGGCCGTTCGCCGTTTGGCCCCGAAAGAGTTGCAGCCCGCCAGCTTCGCGTTCACAGCGGAGAATCTGGAATGGGCGAAAGCGCAGATCGCGAAATACCCGCCCGGCCGTCAGGCCTCGGCGGTGATTCCGATCCTGTGGCGTGTGCAGGAACAGCATGAAGGCTGGGTGTCGGAAGTGGCGATCCGCGCGGTCGCGGATCTTCTCGATATGCCGCATATCCGTGTGCTGGAAATCGCGACCTTCTACACGATGTTCCAGCTCGAGCCGGTCGGCAAGAAAGCTCATGTTCAGGTCTGCGGCACGACGCCTTGCATGCTGCGCGGCTCCAAGGATCTGATCGAGGTTTGCAAGAACCGCATTCATCACGATCCATTCCATGTCTCGGCTGATGGCAACTTCTCGTGGGAGGAGGTCGAATGCCTCGGCGCCTGCGTGAATGCGCCGATGGTGATGATCTGGAAGGATACCTACGAAGACTTGACGCCGGAGAGCCTGAACAAGGTTCTCGACGGCTTCGCCTCCGGCAATCCGCCGAAACCCGGCCCGCAAATCGATCGCCAGTTCGCCGCGCCGGTGAACGGTCTGACCTCGCTTAATTCGGACAATGCGACCAAGCCACCGAAGGGGGCCTCATGAGCGCAGAACTGATCAAGCATATGGCGTTCCACGCGGCTTGCGCGGCGGTATTCATCTTTGTGCTGAACTTCTACATCCTGAAAACCGAACTTCAGTCCGCCGTGTTCTGGGCCATCGGCTTTGGCGTCATGGCGGCGGGGCTGGCGTATCAGCAATCCAAGCGTTCAGGGTCTTAAGGTAGCGATCATGCTTGACGACAAGGACCGCATCTTCCGCAATCTATACGGCCAGGGCGACTGGGGCCTGAAAGGCGCGCGTGCGCGCGGTGCGTGGGACGGCACCAAGGCGATCATTGACAAGGGCCGCGACTGGATCGTCAATGAAATGAAGGCGTCCGGCCTGCGCGGGCGCGGCGGAGCGGGCTTTCCGACCGGCATGAAGTGGTCGTTCATGCCGAAGGACAATGCCGATGGCCGCCCGAGCTATCTCGTCGTCAACGCCGACGAGTCGGAGCCGGGCACCTGCAAGGACCGCGAGATCATGCGGCATGATCCGCATCTGCTGGTCGAGGGCTGCCTCATCGCCAGCGCCGCCATGGGCGCGCATGTCTGTTACGTTTATGTGCGCGGTGAGTTCATCCGCGAGCGCGAGCATCTGCAGGCTGCGGTCGATCAGGCCTATGAAGCCAAACTGATCGGCAAGGACAACATCCACGGCTATCCGTTCGACATGTACGTCCATCATGGCGCGGGTGCGTATATCTGCGGCGAGGAAACCGCGCTGCTCGAAAGCCTTGAAGGCAAGAAGGGCCAGCCGCGTCTCAAGCCGCCATTCCCGGCGAATGTCGGCCTTTACGGTTGCCCCACCACGGTCAACAACGTGGAGTCGATCGCTGTTGCTCCGGATATCCTGCGGCGCGGCGCGGCTTGGTTCTCGTCGATCGGGCGTGCCAACAATGTCGGCACCAAGCTCTATGGTATCTCCGGTCATGTGAACACGCCTTGCGTTGTCGAAGATGCAATGGGCGTGACCTTCCGCGAACTGATCGAGAAGCACGGCGGCGGCATCCGTGGCGGCTGGGACAACCTTCTGGCGATCATTCCCGGCGGCGCATCGTGCCCGCTGATCCCGGCTGCGGATTGTCAGGACCTGATCATGGATTTCGACGGCACCCGCGCGGTGAAGTCGAGCTTCGGCACGGCCGGCATGATCGTGATGGACAAGTCGACGGACGTGGTCGCGGCCATCGCGCGCATTTCCTACTTCTTCAAGCACGAGAGCTGCGGTCAGTGCACGCCGTGCCGCGAGGGCACCGGCTGGATGTGGCGCGTGCTGTCGCGCATGGTCGAAGGCCGCGCTCACAAGCGCGAAATCGACATGCTGCTGGAAGTTACCAAGCAGGTCGAAGGCCACACCATCTGCGCGCTCGGCGACGCGGCGGCTTGGCCGATCCAGGGTTTGATCCGCGCCTTCCGTCCGGAGATCGAACGGCGCATCGATGATTTCACGCGCAAGGCCACGCTGGACGATCAGGGCGTCCTCGATCCGGTCCACATGGTCGCGGCGGAGTAAGGCGATGACCAAAATTCTTGTCGACGGAAAAGAGATTGACGTTCCGCCCGAATACACGCTGTTGCAGGCGTGTGAGGCGGCGGGCGCCGAAATTCCGCGCTTCTGCTATCACGAACGCCTGTCCATTGCCGGCAACTGCCGCATGTGCCTGATCGAAGTGAAGGGCGGCCCGCCGAAGCCTGTTGCATCGTGCGCGCAGAACGTGCGTGACCTGCGGCCGGGTCCGAACGGTGAACTGCCTGCAATGTTCACCAAGTCGCCGATGGTCAAGAAGGCGCGCGAAGGCGTGATGGAATTCCTTCTGATCAACCATCCGCTGGATTGCCCGATCTGCGATCAGGGCGGTGAGTGCGACTTGCAGGATCAGGCAATGGGCTATGGTGTGGACACCACCCGTTTTGCCGAGAACAAGCGCGCGGTCGAAGACAAGTATATCGGTGCGCTGGTGAAGACGTCGATGACGCGCTGCATCCAGTGCACGCGCTGCGTCCGCTTCACCACCGAAGTGTGCGGCGTGCCGGAAATGGGCCTGACCGGCCGAGGCGAGGACGTGGAGATCACGACCTATCTTCAGACCGCGCTGACGTCGGAGCTGCAGGGCAACCTTGTCGATATCTGCCCGGTCGGCGCGCTGACCTCGAAGCCTTATGCGTTTGCGGCGCGTCCGTGGGAATTGGGCAAGACGCAATCCATCGATGTGATGGATGCCGTCGGCTCCAACATCCGGGTCGATACGCGCGGACGCGAAGTGATGCGCATCCTGCCGCGCGTCAATGAGAACGTTAACGAGGAGTGGATTTCCGACAAGACACGCCACATCGTCGACGGTCTGCGCACGCAGCGTCTCGACAGGCCGTACATTCGTGAAAACGGCAAGCTCCGTCCGGCCTCGTGGTCCGAAGCGTTCGCGGCGATCGCTGCGAAGACGGCCTCGCTGCATGGTCCGCGCATCGGCGCGATTGCAGGTGATCTCGCCGCCGTCGAGGACATGTATGCGCTGAAGGAATTGCTGGCGAAGTTTGGATCAAGCAACGTCGCCACCCAGGACGGTGCGGCGTTTGATCCGAAGGCCGGGCGCGCGTCCTATATCTTCAATCCGACGATCGCCGGTATCGAACAGGCCGACGCGCTGCTGATTATCGGCTCCAATCCGCGCAAGGAAGCGTCCGTGCTTAACGCGCGCATCCGCAAGCGCTGGCGTTCCGGTGCCCTCAAGGTTGGTTTGATCGGAGAGAATCCCGATCTGACCTACGACTATGAACATCTTGGTGCGGGTACCGAGACGTTGACCGACCTTGCTGCGGGCAAGCACTCGTTCGCTGACGTGTTGAAGAATGCAAAGAACCCGATCGTGCTGGTCGGTGCGGGCGTCGCGGCCCGTCACGACGGCGCGGCTGTGCTGGCGCTCGCTGCCAAGCTCGCATCTGACTTCGGCGTGATGAAGGACGGCTGGAACGGCTTCGCGGCTCTGCAGAAGGCCGCGTCGCAGGTCGGCGCGCTCGACATCGGCTTCGCGCCGGGCGCGGGTACTTTGACCGTGGCGCAGATGACTACGTTCGGCACGCTCGATGTGCTGTTCTCGCTGGGCGCTGACGAGATCGCACCGGCGGACGGCACCTTCGTCGTCTATATCGGAACGCACGGCGACAAGGGCGCGCACCGCGCCGACGTCATTCTGCCGGGTGCGGCCTACACCGAAAAGGCCGGCATCTACGTCAACACCGAGGGTCGCGTGCAGATGGCCAACCGCGCGGCATTCCCGCCGGGAGAAGCGCGCGAGGACTGGGCGATCATCCGCGCGCTTTCGGAAGCGGTCGGCAAAAAGCTGCCGTTCGATTCACTGGCGCAGTTGCGTCAGGCGCTGTTCAAGGCCGTTCCGCATCTGATGCGGATCGATCAGATCGAGGCTGGCGACGCGGCGGGCGTGAAGGCGCTTGTGGCCCGCAGCGGCTCGGTCGAGAAGGGCGCCTTCAAGAGCCCGATCGAGGACTTCTATCTGACCAACCCCATCGCTCGGGCCTCCGCGGTGATGGCTGAATGTTCGAGACTCGCCTCCGGGCAAATGCTGACGGCGGCGGAGTGAGCGTGATCCGATGACCGAATTCTTCGCAAGCGATCTCTGGACCGGCTATCTGTGGCCGCTGATCATCATGGCGGCGCAGAGCGTGCTGCTGCTGGTGGTGCTGCTGGTCGCGATTGCCTACATCCTGCTGGCAGACCGGAAGATCTGGGCGGCCGTGCAAATCCGGCGCGGCCCGAACGTGGTGGGTCCATGGGGCCTGCTGCAATCCTTCGCGGACTTGCTCAAGTTCGTGCTGAAAGAGCCGACGATTCCGGACGGCTCGAATAAAGCCGTATTCCTGCTCGCGCCGCTGGTCACCTGCGTGCTGGCACTGGCGGCATGGGCGGTGATCCCGGTCAATCTCAACTGGGTGATCGCGGACATCAATGTCGGCGTGCTCTACATCTTCGCGATCTCGTCGCTGTCGGTCTACGGCATCATTATGGCCGGTTGGTCGTCGAATTCGAAGTATCCGTTCCTTGCGGCGCTTCGCTCCGCAGCGCAGATGGTGTCCTATGAAGTCTCCATCGGCTTCGTCATCATCACCGTTCTGTTGTGCGTCGGTTCGCTGAACCTGACCGCTATCGTGGCGGCTCAGGACACCAAGCTCGGCATTCTCGGCTGGTACTGGCTGCCGTTGTTCCCGATGTTCGTGGTGTTCTACGTATCGACGCTTGCGGAAACCAATCGTCCGCCGTTTGACCTTGTGGAAGCGGAATCCGAACTGGTCGCGGGCTTCATGACCGAATACGGCTCGACGCCGTATCTGCTGTTCATGCTCGGCGAATACGTCGCGATCTGCACCATGTGCGCGCTGGCGACGATCCTGTTTCTCGGCGGCTGGCTGTCGCCGATCCCGTTCGCACCGTTCACCTGGGTGCCGGGCGTGATCTGGTTCGTTCTGAAGCTGTTCTTCATGTTCTTCCTGATCGCGATGGCGAAGGCGATTGTGCCTCGCTACCGCTACGACCAGCTCATGCGTCTGGGCTGGAAAGTGTTTCTGCCGCTGTCGCTGGCGATGGTGATCATCGTCGCGGGCGTGCTGCAGTTCGCCAACCTGGCGCCGAAGTGAGGGCATCATGGGCATAGCATCCACAGCCAATTCGCTTCTGCTGAAAGAGTTCGTCTCGGCGTTCTTTCTCGCCATGCGTTACTTCTTCAAGCCGAAGCCGACACTGAACTATCCCTTCGAGAAGGGACCGATCTCGCCGCGCTTCCGCGGCGAACATGCGCTGCGCCGTTATCCGAACGGTGAAGAACGCTGCATCGCCTGCAAGCTGTGCGAAGCGATCTGCCCGGCACAGGCCATCACCATCGAGGCCGGGCCGCGCCGCAACGACGGTACCCGCCGCACGGTGCGCTACGACATCGACATGGTGAAATGCATCTATTGCGGCCTTTGCCAGGAAGCATGTCCGGTCGACGCCATCGTCGAAGGTCCGAATTTCGAATTCGCGACGGAAACGCGCGAGGAACTTTATTATGACAAGGCGAGATTGCTCGCCAACGGTGACCGCTGGGAGCGCGAGATTGCGAAGAATATCGAACTCGATGCGCCGTACCGGTGAGGTGAGGGTATGATCGGTCCCGCGCTCTTCTTCTATTTGTTTGCCGGCGTCTGCGTGGCGTCCGCGGTCATGGTCGTGACCTCGCGGAATCCCGTCCACTCGGTGCTGTTCCTGATCCTCGCGTTCGTCAACGCGGCGGGGCTATTCATGCTCCTCGGCGCGGAATTCCTCGCGATGATCCTCGTGGTCGTTTATGTCGGCGCCGTCGCCGTGCTGTTCCTGTTCGTCATCATGATGCTGGACGTGGACTTCGCGGAGTTGCGTCAGGGCTTCATTGAATATCTGCCGTTCGGCCTACTGATCGGCGCGGTATTCCTTGCTGAACTCCTGTTGGTTGCTGGCGGCTGGGTGCTGAACCCGAATATCGCCAAGGCGATCACGGCTCCGATTCCGGGCGGCGTCACCAACACCGAAGCGCTCGGCCTCGTGCTCTATACGAAATATCTGCCGTACTTCCAGTTGTCGGGTCTTGTGCTGCTGGTCGCGATGATCGGCGCCATCGTGCTGACGCTGCGGCACAAGCCGAGCGTGAAGCGGCAAGACATCAATGTGCAGAACGCCCGCACCAAGGCGGCTGCGATGGATGTGCGCAAGGTAACTGCCGGGCAGGGCCTGCAGGATGCGGATTCCGGGGAGTGGGTAAAATGACGATAGGTCTCGGTCATTACCTCGCCGTCGCAGCGATCCTGTTCACGCTTGGCATCCTCGGCATCTTCCTCAACCGGAAGAACGTCATCGTCATCCTGATGTCGATCGAACTCATCCTGCTCGCGGTGAACATTAACCTCGTGGCGTTCTCGGCGTTCCTCGGCGACATCGTGGGACAGGTTTTCGCGCTGCTGGTGCTGACAGTAGCGGCCGCTGAGGCCGCGATCGGCCTTGCGGTGCTGGTGGTGTTCTTCCGTAATCGCGGGTCGATTGCGGTCGAAGACATCAATCTGATGAAGGGCTAATGGGGCGATGATCCAGGCTATTGTATTCCTGCCGCTCATCGGCGCGCTGATCGCAGGCGCGATCGCGCTGCTCGGCGCGCACGGGCGCAATCCGAGCGGCGACGAGATGGATCATGCCCATGATCATCACAGTCACGGACATGACGATCACGGACATGGCGCAGCTCATGCCCATGCGGCGCATGATGACCATGGCCACGATGCGCATGGTCATGACGATCACGGTCCGGTGGAGCCGCCTGCGGCGGGCTCCCGCGCTGCGGAGATAATCACGACAGTCCTGTTGCTGACCTCGGCGGCATTGTCGTGGGTGACACTGGTCGATGTCGGACTGCTGCATCACGATGCGCGCGTTCAGCTTTTCAACTGGATCGGCTCCGGCGATTTGGTGGTCAACTGGGCGCTCCGGGTCGATACGCTGACCGCTGTCATGCTGGTGGTGGTGACCTCGGTGTCGTCGCTCGTGCATCTCTATTCGATCGGCTACATGCATGAGGATCCGAACCGTCCGCGGTTCATGGCTTATCTGTCGCTGTTCACCTTCATGATGCTCATGCTGGTGACCGCCGATAACCTCGTACAGATGTTCTTCGGCTGGGAAGGCGTGGGTCTCGCCAGCTACCTGCTGATCGGATTCTGGTTCCAGAAGCCGTCGGCCAATGCCGCTGCCATCAAGGCCTTCGTGGTCAACCGCGTCGGTGACTTCGGCTTCCTGATCGGCATCTTCTCAGTATTCCTGATGGTCGGCTCGGTGGATTTCGACACCATCTTCGCTGCCGCGCCCGGCCTGACAGGCAAGACCATCCATTTCTTCCACTGGAACATCGACGCGCTGACGCTGATCTGCCTGTTCCTGTTCATGGGCGCGATGGGTAAGTCGGCGCAGTTCCTGCTGCACACGTGGTTGCCGGACGCGATGGAAGGCCCGACGCCTGTGTCGGCGCTGATCCACGCCGCGACCATGGTGACCGCCGGTGTGTTCATGGTGGCGCGTCTGTCGCCGCTGTTCGAACTGGCTCCGACCGCGCAAGCCTTCGTAATGCTGATCGGCGCGACCACGGCGATGTTCGCCGCCACCGTCGGCCTCGTGCAGAACGACATCAAGCGCATCATCGCTTACTCGACCTGTTCGCAGCTCGGTTACATGTTCGTGGCGATGGGAGCAGGGGCCTATTCGGTCGGCATGTTCCATCTGTTCACGCACGCCTTCTTCAAGGCGCTGCTGTTCCTGGGCGCGGGCTCCGTGATCCACGCGATGCATCACGAGCAGGACATTCGCGCCATGGGCGGCCTGAAGGACCGCATTCCGTTCACCTACATCACCATGGTGATCGGAACGCTGGCGCTGACCGGATTCCCGCTGACGGCTGGCTATTTCTCCAAGGACGCGATCATCGAATCCGCGTTCGTGGCGCATAATCCGTTCGCGCTCTACGGCTTCCTCTGCACCGTGGTCGCCGCAGGCCTGACCTCGTTCTATTCCTGGCGTCTGATCTTCAAGACGTTCCATGGCGAGCCGCACGACAAGCATCACTACGATGCCGCGCATGAGAGTCCGTACACGATGCTGATCCCGCTGGGCGTGCTGGCCGTGGGATCGATCCTGGCCGGTTTCCCCTTCAAGGAACTGTTTGCCGGTCATGGCGTCGAGGAATTCTTCCGCGCCTCGCTGAAGAACCACCCGCACATTCTGGAAGAGATGCACCACATCCCGTTCTGGATCGCCGTCCTGCCGACGGTGATGATGGTGATCGGCTTCCTGGTGTCGTACCTGTTCTACATCCGCAAGCCGTACCTGCCGGTCGAACTCGCGACGCAGCAGCCGCTGCTCTACAGGTTCTTCCTCAACAAGTGGTACTTCGACGAGTTGTACGAGGTCATCTTCGTGCGCCCGGCGAAGTGGCTCGGCCGTTTCCTGTGGAAGACGGGCGACGGCTTTATCATCGACGGTTTCGGGCCGGACGGCGTTTCGGCGCGCGTGCTTGACGTGACGCGCAATGTCGCTCGCTTTCAGACCGGTTATCTCTATCACTATGCCTTCGCGATGCTGATCGGCGTTGCCGGTCTCATCACGTGGTTCATCTTCGGTCTCGGGGGCCAATAATGACAAGCTCGGTCATGACCTGGCCCATCCTTTCCGTCGTCACCTTCCTGCCGGTTGTCGGCGCGATCCTGATTTATCTCAGCCGCGGCGACGATGAAGCCGCGCGGCGCAATGCGCGCTGGATCGCGCTGTGGACCACGATCGTCACCTTCGTGGTGTCGGTCATTCTGGTGCTGCGCTTCGATCCGGCCCAGCCGGGCTTCCAGTTCGTCGAGAAGACGGCGTGGCTGGCCAACGGCATCGGCTACCACATGGGCGTAGACGGCATTTCGCTGCCGTTCGTGATCTTGACCACCGCGCTGATGCCGTTCTGTATTCTGGCAAGCTGGAAGTCGGTCACGCTGCGCGTGCGTGAATACATGATGGCGTTCCTGTTCCTGGAAACGCTGATGGTCGGCACGTTCTCGGCGCTCGATCTTGTGTTGTTCTACCTGTTCTTCGAAGGCGGCCTCATTCCGATGTTCCTGATCATCGGCGTGTGGGGCGGTCCGCGCCGGGTCTACGCCAGCTTCAAGTTCTTCCTCTACACGCTGCTCGGCTCGGTCCTGATGCTGCTCGCCATCATGGCGCTGTATCTGAACGCCGGAACCACCGATATCCCGACGCTGATGACGACGGCCGTGCCGCGCAATCTGCAGACATGGGCGTGGCTGGCGTTCTTCGCCTCTTTCGCGGTCAAGATGCCGATGTGGCCGGTCCATACCTGGCTGCCGGATGCGCACGTCGAAGCGCCGACGGCGGGCTCCGTCGTGCTGGCCGCGATCCTCTTGAAGATGGGTGGCTACGGCTTCCTGCGCTTCTCGCTGCCGATGTTCCCGTTGGCGTCGCATGACTTCGCGCCGCTGGTGTTCTCGATGTCGGCCATCGCGATCGTCTATACCTCGCTGGTCGCGCTGATGCAGGAAGACATCAAGAAGCTGATCGCTTATTCGTCCGTCGCGCATATGGGCTTTGTGACCATGGGCATTTTCGCGGGCACGACGCAGGGAGTCGCCGGCGGCGTATTCCAGATGGTGTCGCACGGCATCGTGTCGGGCGCGCTCTTCCTCTGCGTTGGCGTGGTCTACGATCGGCTGCACACCCGCGAGATCGCGGCCTATGGCGGCCTTGTGAACCGGATGCCGCTCTATGCCTTCGTGTTCCTCGTGTTCACCATGGCCAATGTCGGTCTGCCGGGCACGTCAGGCTTCGTCGGCGAATTCCTCACGCTGCTGGGTACCTTCCGCGTTAGCATCCCGACCGCGACGTTCGCGACGCTGGGCGTTATTCTCTCGGCAGGTTACGCGCTGTGGCTTTACCGCAAGGTGGTGTTCGGCGTGCTGGACAAGCCGTCGCTGGCTGGCATCAAGGATCTGACCCTGCGGGAGGGGATCATTCTCGCGCCGCTGGTCATCCTCACCATTCTGTTTGGCGTGTATCCGAAGCCCGTCCTCGATATGTCGGCGGCTTCGGTGCAGCAGCTTGTCACTAATTACAATACAGCCATCACCGCCGTGAAAGCGGCGGCGTTGCAGTAAGGCGGATCGGGCTCATGACTTTCGCAGGATATTCGCTGCTTCCCGTGCTGCCGGAACTGGTGCTGGCGGTGGGCGCCATGGCGCTGCTGATGCTGGGCGCGTTTCGTGGCCCGCAAACGACACAACTGGTCACCGGCATTGCGGTGGTTCTGCTTGCGATCACAGGCGCGCTGATCTTCTGGCTGCCGGCAGGTAAGCTGACCACGTTCGGCGGCAGCTTCATTGTCGATGACTATGCGCGCTTCCTGAAGGTTCTGGCGCTGATCGGCTCGGGCGTAACGCTGATCCTGTCGCGGTCCTATCTCGCCGAACAAGCCAAGATTTTCGAATACGCCATCCTGGTGCTGCTTTCCACTGTGGGCATGATGGTGCTGATCTCGTCGGGCGACCTGATCATGCTCTATCTCGGCCTGGAACTGATGAGCCTTGCGCTCTATGTCGTGGCCGCAAGCCAGCGCGATGACACCAGGTCGACCGAAGCGGGCCTGAAGTATTTCGTCCTGGGTGCGCTCTCATCGGGCATGCTGCTGTACGGCGCGTCGCTGATCTACGGCTTCACCGGGACCGTCAACTTCGCGGGTATCGCCGCCGAAGCCAAGAGCGGCAATATCGGCCTGCTGTTCGGCCTTGTGTTCCTGCTCGCGGGTCTATGCTTCAAGGTGTCCGCTGTGCCTTTCCATATGTGGACGCCGGACGTCTATCAGGGCGCGCCGACGCCTGTGACGGCTTTCTTCGCCTCCGCGCCGAAAGTCGCCGCGATGGCGGTGTTCGTCCGTGTCGCGCTCACGGCTTTCCCCGGCATCGTGCCGCAGTGGCAGCAGATCGTGGTGTTCGTGTCCATCGCTTCCATGGCGCTGGGCTCGTTCGCCGCCATCGGCCAGAAGAACATCAAGCGCCTGATGGCGTATTCGTCCATCGGCCATATGGGCTTCGCGCTGGTTGGTCTTGCAGCCGGAACACAGCAGGGTGCGCAGGGCGTACTGGTTTATATCGCGATCTATGTCGCGATGACGCTCGGCACCTTCGCAATTATTCTGGCCTTTAAGCGCAACGGCCGTCCGGTCGAAACCATCAGCGATTTCGCGGGGCTGTCGCGCACCAATCCGGTGCTGGCCTTCTTCTTCGCGATGTTCCTGTTCTCGCTGGCGGGCATTCCGCCACTCGCAGGTTTCTTTGCGAAGTTCTATGTGTTCTTGGCTGCGGTGAAGGCCGGGCTGTTCACGCTCGCAGTGCTCGGCGTACTCTCCAGCGTGGTTGGGGCATTCTACTATCTCACTATCGTCAAGATCATGTATTTCGACGAGCCGAAGGAAGCGATGGAGCCGATGCGCGTTGAACTGCGCGTGGTGCTGGCCGTGGCCGGTGTCTTCAATCTGCTGTTCTTCGTTTATCCGGCCCCGCTGGTGAACGCCGCGACCGTTGCTGCGAAGTCGCTGTTTTAATGGTGTTCGCTCTCGGTCCACGGGCCAGAGCCCAGAACTATCGTGTGCAGGCCTTCGACAGCATCGGCTCGACCAATGCCGAGGCGCTTGAACGCGCGCGAGCAGGCGAGCGCGGCCCGCTCTGGCTTGTAACTGATTTGCAGACCGCAGGACGCGGCCGCCGCCAGCGCGAATGGGTGTCTCCGCGCGGCAACCTCGCAGCCACCATTCTCGAAACCGTCGATGCGCCGCCGCCGGTCGCGGCAACGCTTGGGTTTGCGGCTGGACTTGCGCTCGAAGCCGCACTGCAGACGGTGAGCGTGGAACACCGGATGCGATCCGGCGCCTCGGCCCGATTTCTCCTGAAATGGCCAAATGACGTTCTGGCCGATGGCAAAAAGCTGACGGGCATCCTGCTCGAAGCAGAAACCCTCGGCCGCGATCTGTGTGTCGCCGTCGGCATGGGAACCAATGTCGTCTCTTCGCCCGAGGGCACGCCTTATCCCGCGGCGTCACTGTCGGCGCTCGGGATCACGGCCAGCGCGGGCGATTTGTTCACGGCGCTGTCGGATTCATGGGCCGAGTTTCGTGGCATCTGGGACAATGGCAGCGGCTTTGCGGATATCCGCCGTCTGTGGCTGGATCGCGCCGCCGGACTTGGTGAAACGGTCTCGATCCACTCGAACGGAACCGCCGTTGAAGGTATCTTCGAAACCATCGACGAGACGGGCTGCCTGATTATCGCCGGGCAAGACGGCAAGCGCACGCCGATCGCGGCAGGCGACGTTCATTTCGGATCGGCCAAATCGTCTGGAGCAACCTGATATGTCGCGGCCTGACGAACTGACTTTCGCGCCGCTGGGCGGCATTGGCGAGATCGGCATGAACCTGTCGATCTATGGCCTCGGCAACCGGCATCAGCGAAGCTGGCTGGCCATCGATCTCGGCGTTTCGTTCGGCAATGAAGAACATCTGCCGGGCATCGATGTGGTGATGCCCGACATCCGCTTTCTGGTGAAGGAGCGGAAGAATCTGGTCGGACTGGTGCTCACCCACGCCCATGAAGACCACTTCGGTGCGATCATCGATTTGTGGCCGCAGCTCAAATGCCCGATCTATGCGACGCAGTTCAGCGCGGCGCTGTTCGAGGCCAAGTGCGCCAGCGAGCGCAATCCGCCGAACATCCCGGTGACCGTGGTGCCGTCGGGCGGCACAGTGGAGATCGGCCCGTTCAGCGTCGAGTTCATTCCGGTGGCGCATTCGATCCCTGAATCCCACGCGCTCGCGATCCGCAGCACGGCGGGTACGGTGCTGCACACCGGTGACTGGAAAATCGACCCGACGCCGATTATCGGCAAGCCGACCGATGAGAAGCGACTGCGCGAAATCGGCGACGAAGGTGTTGTGGCGCTGGTCGGGGATTCGACCAACGCCGTGCGCGAAGGCCGCTCGCCGTCAGAGCAGGAAGTTGCGAAGAACATCACCGAGCTTGTGAAGGCCGCGAAAGGCCGTGTCGCGGTGACGACATTCGCGTCCAACGTCGCGCGGCTGCGCGCTGTCGCCGATGCTGCGAAAGCCGCCGATCGCGAGGTCGTGGTGGTCGGCCGCGCCATGGAGCGCGTTGTGCAGGTTGCGCGCGAGACCGGCTATCTCGACGGCGTGCAAAATTTCCGCAGTGCTGACTATTACGGCAGTTTCCCCCCGGACAAGGTGTTGGCGCTGTGCACCGGGAGCCAGGGCGAGCCGCGTGCGGCGCTGGCGCGTATTGCCAATGACGACCATCCGCAGGTGACGTTGAACCGAGGGGATACCGTGATCTTCTCGTCGCGGACCATTCCTGGCAACGAGAAGGCGGTCGGCGCGATTATCAACGGGCTGGTCGAGCAGGGCATCGAGATCATCACCGACCGGACTCACATGGTCCACGTCTCCGGCCATCCGCGCCGCGACGAACTGCGTGACATGATTTCCTGGGTGCGCCCGCAGTTGCTGATTCCCGCACACGGTGAAGCGCTGCATCTGTCCGAACATGCCAAGCTTGCGCGCGCCTGCGGCGTGCCGAAGGTACTTGTCTGCAAGAATGGCGATCTGGTGCGGCTAGGGCCGGGCGATCCCGCGATCATCGAGGAACTGCCGCACGGACGGATTTACAAGGACGGCAACATTCTCGAAACCGAGAAAGCGCAAGCTGTTACCGAGCGGCGGAGGCTAGCGTTCGCGGGCTGTGCTTTCGTGGCCATCGCGCTGACGGATAAAGGCGAACTGGCCGACGATCCCGAGGTTGATCTGGTCGGTGTTCCGGAAAAGAACAAGGCAGGCGAGGTGATCGCTGACGAGGTGTTCGATCTTGTCGTCTCCACCGTCGAAAACCTGCCGCGCGCGCGGCGGCGAGATCCCGATGCGGTCGCCGAATCCGTGCGGCGCGCGGTCCGCTCCGAGATCAACGACCAGTGGGGCAAGAAGCCGCTTTGCGTCGTGCACGTGCTGATGGTTTGATTTTCGTTCGATAGTCAGGAGTAAGACATGCTGGGCCGTCTCAATCATGTGGCGATTGCGGTGAAGGATGCCGAAAAGGCCGCGAAGATCTACGGCACGGCGTTCGGCGCGGAGATTTCCGATGCGGTGCCGCTGCCCGAACATGGCGTCATCACGGTGTTCGCGACCTTGCCGAACACCAAGATCGAATTCATCCAGCCGCTCGGTGAGGATTCGCCGATTGCCAAGTTTGTCGAGCGCAATCCCGACGGCGGCATCCATCACGTCTGCTACGAGGTGCCGGAGATCATCGCCGCGCGCGACAAGCTGATCGCGGAGGGCGCCCGCGTGCTTGGCGACGGCAATCCGAAGATCGGAGCGCATGGCAAGCCGGTGCTGTTCCTGCATCCGAAGGATTTCTCCGGCGCGCTTGTCGAAATCGAACAGTCCTGAGAAACGAGATGGTCTATTCGATCTCAACCGCATTCGCGATCTACTTCGTGCTCTGGTGGGTGGTGCTGTTCGCCGTGCTGCCGTTCGGCGTGCGCAGCCAGGCGGAAGACGGCGAGGGGGCTGCGGGCACCGACCCCGGTGCGCCGACGGTCGCGCGCATGGGACGCAAGCTGCTATGGACCACGCTGGTCTCGGCAGTGATCTTCGCCATCGGAATGTGGGCGTTCAGGGCTGACTATCTGAACATTGAGCGTCTGACCAAGATGATGGGCATTCCGCTCTGACGCCGTCACACTGCGATATAGTTCATGCCTGATCGCACCGGCATCGCGCCGCAAGCTGATCGCAGTTCGCGCGCATTCAAATAAACCGCACCGCCAAGAAAAAAGAGCAGGGCCAAAGCCCTGCTCTAAAAATTGTGTCGACCCTATTTTCCCCGAAAAAGTTGGATTTATCCTTTGTTAGACGGGGTGACGCTGCTTGTGCGCGTCAGGGACTCCTCCCGAGACTTGGACCACCAGACGATGCGGCGATAAGCCGTACCGCACTGACGCGTTTTTGTAGCCGAACGTTTCTTGAATGTCACGTTTTTCAGCATTAAATGTCCATTTTTGCGGCAGTGCACCATCTGCATTTTCGAGCTGAAAACAGGCCGTTTCGGAGTAATTTTGAAACGGCCTGAACTATTGCTCCGATCAATGGTGTGAAACTACCACCTGACCTTCATACCTGCATAAATCGCGCGTCCTGTTCCGGGCTCAAATAGCGGCGATGACGCGTCCGCGAGTCGCGCGATGCTGGTGCTGGCGATGTAGGCCGTATTCGCGATGTTACGTGCTTCGAGATACATCGCGTACGTGCCGTCATCGACGCCTGCTTTCAGTCCCCAGATCGCATAGGCCTGCGTGGTAAACGTGTTGAAGTTGTCCACGTAGTAGGCCTGCGGCACCCATTCGATATTCGGGCCGATATAGAAGCCGTTGGCGTGTTTGTAGAGCGCTTCGGCGCGCAGGAAGTGACGCGGCGCGCCGGGCAACTGGTTATTGCCGAAGGTGACGTCGTTGTTGAAGCGGAAGTCGTTGTAGGTGTAGGCGAGGTTGATCCACACCTTGTCTGCGTCCGGCGTGAAGATGTTCTTCAGCACCGCGACGCCCAGCCCTGCTTCGATACCCTGATGGATGGTCCGGTCGGCGTTCACGACATTGCACTGTCCGGGTGCGCCGTACATGCATTGCAACTCATTCTTGATTTCGGCGCGGTAGCCGGTGAACTCCCAGGTGAGATCAGGTCGCCGTCCGCGCGTGCCGACTTCATAGGTCGTGGCTGTCTGCGGCCGGATCAGCCAGAAGGGAATCGCCGGAGCCGCTGAGCTTTCGCCGAAGCTCGGCACCTCGGCACTCCGCGAGATGTTCGCAAATGCTTGCCAGGTCGAATCGATATTCCAGAGCAGGCCTGCTTTCGGACTCCACAGGTTGAATTCCGTGGAGCCGCTTGATGTGTTTCCGAACCGCGCCGTGCGGTCGCGCGTCGCATACAGGAACTGCGTGCCGCCGATCGCCGCGACATTCGGCAGGAAGTAAAACGAGTTTTCGATGTAAGCTGAGGTGTTCTTCGACTTGTCGAGCGAGGATGACAGCAGCGCGCCTTTGTAGCCGCCGATGTTCTGATACTGCTTGTTGTCGATCTCGCCGTTGACAACATTGACGCCCGCCACCAGCCGGTTGCGGAAGCCGCCGATGATACGGTCGTCAGTGACTTTGCCGAAGCCGCCGTAGTCCTTGTACTGATAGTCCAGCCACTGGAAAATCGGATGCATCAGGTGGCGATCCACCGCGAAGGCGCCGAACTCCACCGTCGTGGCGTCGAACCGGATGGTGGTCTTGTTGGCGATCCGCCCACTGTCGATATTGCGCTGCTGGTCGTTTGTGACGTTTCCTGCCGCCGCTGTCTGGGGCGAGGTCAGGGCGGATGACCGGGTCACCGAGCCCGGGATTCTCTGACGGATGTCATTGGCATTGATGTAGAAGCGCGTCTCGAAATCCGGCGAGAACTGATAGCCGATATTGCCGCTGGCGCGGGTTGAGTGACCGTAGCTGTGATCGCGGAATCCTTCGGCGCTCTGGTTCGAGGCGGTGAAGAAAGCATCCCAGGGGCCGCTCGCGCCGCCGACACTGCCCTGGAAGCGGCGATAGCCGAACGAGCCCATGTCGACGCCCGCGCTGTTGACGCCGGCATCGCGGCCCGTCGGGGTCACGAAGTTGATCGCGCCGCCGAGCGAGTTCGCGCCGAACTGCAACGCGTTCGCGCCCTTGTAGACCTCGACATACTTGTAGGCGGTCGGATCGATCTCCTGGAAATCGCCATAGCCGTCGGATGTGTTGATCGGAATGCCGTCCATATAAAGCTGCACGCCGCGCAGATGGAAATTGCGCGACAGGCTCGAGCCGCGAATGGAGAGACGGGTGTCGTCGCCCCATTTCGGCTGCGCAAATACGCCCGGCACATAGCCGAGCACATCCTTGATCGTGTTGGCGACGGAGTTGTTCTTGTAATCTTCCGCCGCGACAACGGCGACACCGCCGGGTGTTTGCTGAATGTCCTGACGGGCCTGATCCGCGGTTTTGACGCCGAGCGGCGCAGGCGTCGCGTTGGTCGGGATGATGATGCGATTTGGCGCCGGGCGAGGCTGGCCTTCACCTTCGACATTTACCGTCGGCAGGGTTTGGGACGCGGATTGCGCGAAGGATTGGGTAGACGGCGCTACGGCAGCGAATGAGACGGACGCCAGCACAATGCTGCGCGCCCGCATGGAAACGGAAAACATGGGTTGAGTCCCACCAGTGATGACGAATTGTGGATGCGCCGAAGCGCGAGGTCGTCAGCTCAGGTGGGGAGGGCCGCGCGGCTGGTGATCGCTCTCAGCAAAGCGGACAACGACATGATCGTGGCTTGGTGCCTCGAACAGGATGCGCAGTGCGATCCGGATCGCGAGGGCAGGCGTCTGCGGCGGCTGATCGGCCATTGCCGCGGCGCTGGACAGACACAGCGGGCAGCGGACGATCGGCTTGCCGGAATCGGTGCTGCCGTCGGCATCCGGGACAGCGGGACCGCCGTTAAGGCAGAGCTCGTGGATGGCGCTGGCCTTGGATGGAGAGATCGTGGCCAGCAGCGTGCTGGTCAGCACCACGTTGAAGACAAGCGCGTAAGCCGCGACAAACGCAGCCCATCGTCCTATCGATCTGATCCGTGTTGCTGTCATCTCAAGCCCCGTCAGGCTGTTAGCATGGGTTGGGGGAACCTGAAACCCCTGTAAACCATCCGCTCAACCGCCATGCTTTCACTTGTGTTTTGACCTTTGATCCGCTTTCACTGAAAAGGTTCCCAAGCCCCGTCCGATTCCCGGACTGCGATCCCGAAACCTGAGTGTTCCCATGCGATTGTCGCGTTATTTTCTGCCCATTCTCAAAGATGCGCCTAGAGATGCGGAGATCGTATCGCACCGGCTGATGCTGCGTGCGGGCATGATGCGGCAGGAGGCGGCGGGTATCTATGCGTGGCTGCCGCTCGGCTTCCGGGTGTTGAAGAAGATCGAACAGATCGTCCGGGAAGAGCAGAACCGCGCGGGTGCGATCGAGCTTCTGATGCCGACGCTCCAGCTTGCGGACCTCTGGCGCGAGAGCGGACGATACGATGCCTACGGTCCGGAGATGCTGCGCATCGCCGACCGCCACAAGCGCGAGCTGCTGTATGGGCCGACCAACGAGGAAATGATCACGGAAATCTTCCGGGCTTACGTGAAGTCTTACCGGAGCCTTCCGCTCAATCTCTATCATATCCAATGGAAATTCCGCGACGAGCAGCGCCCGCGTTTCGGCGTGATGCGCGGCCGCGAGTTCCTGATGAAGGATGCCTACTCGTTCGACGTCGATGAAGCTGCGGCTCGGCTGTCGTACAACAAGATGTTCGTGGCCTACCTGCGCACCTTCGCCCGCATGGGTCTCAAAGCGATCCCGATGCGTGCCGAGACCGGCCCTATCGGCGGCGACCTTTCTCACGAGTTTATCGTGCTGGCGGAGACCGGCGAGTCGGGCGTGTTCTGCAACAGGGATGTCCTCGACCTGCCGGTGCCGGGCGCTGATGTCGATTACAACGGCGATCTTACGCCGATCATCAAACAGTGGACGGATCTGTATGCCGCCACTGAAGACGTACACGATGCGGCGCGTTACGAGAGCGAGGTGCCGGAAGACAAGCGGGTGCAGACCCGCGGCATCGAGGTCGGGCAGATTTTCTATTTCGGCACCAAATACTCGGACAGCATGAAAGCGCTGGTGTCGGGTCCGGATGGCGCGGAGAGGCCGATCCACGGTGGCTCCTACGGCGTCGGCGTGTCGCGACTCGTGGGCGCCATCATCGAGGCCTGCCATGACGAGAACGGCATCAAGTGGCCGGAGGAGGTCGCGCCGTTCCGGATTGCCGTCCTCAATCTGAAGCAGGACGACGCCACCACGGGCGAGGCCTGCGAGAAGGTCTACAACGCCTTGAGCGCGAAGGGCGTCGATGTTCTGTACGACGATACCGACCAGCGGCCCGGCGGCAAGTTCGCCACCGCCGACCTGATCGGCATTCCCTGGCAGATCCTGATCGGGCCGCGGGGGCTTGCCGAAGGCAAGGTCGAAATCAAGCGCCGCAGCGACGGCTCACGTGAGTTCATGAGCCTGGATGAGGCGATCAACCGCTTCACCCAATCCTGATCGTCCACTGAATAATGTTTGGTAAGGTCGCGGTCGCTGCGGGCCGCGACTAGAATTAGCCCGATTCGTGTGAAAATCCGGACCATGGAACAGACATGAGCGAGCCAGTTCGGACCCCACCTTTCGCGCCATTCGAATGGATGCTGTCGTCCCGCTATCTGCGGGCGCGGCGGAAAGAAGGGTTCATTTCGGTCATCGCCGGTTTCTCCTTTCTCGGCATCATGCTCGGCGTGGCGACCCTCATCATCGTGATGGCGGTGATGAACGGCTTCCGCAAGGAATTGCTCGACAAGATTCTCGGCCTGAACGGCCATGTCGTTGTGCAGCCGCTGGAATCGCCTTTGACCGACTGGAAGGAGGTCGCCGAGCGGATCAGCAAGGTTGATGGGATCAGGCTTGCGGCCCCGGTGGTTGACGGGCAGGCGCTGGCATCCTCGCCGTTCAATGCGTCGGGTGTGTTCGTGCGCGGCATCCGTGCGCAGGATCTGAACGCCGTCACGTCAATTGCCAAGAACATCAAGCAAGGCACCCTCGAAGGATTCGACGAGGGACAGGGCGTCGCGATCGGCCGCCGTCTCGCCGATCAGCTCTCGCTGCGGGCCGGTGACAGCATCACGCTGGTTGCGCCACGCGGCGCGGTGACGCCGATGGGCACCACTCCGCGGATCAAGCCATACAAGGTCGCAGCGGTATTCGAGATCGGCATGTCCGAATACGACGCTTCGTTCGTGTTCATGCCGCTGGCCGAGGCGCAGGCCTATTTCAACCGCGCCAACGATGTGACGGCCATCGAGGTCTATACGGTCAATCCGGACAAGATCGATGTCTACCGCAAGTCGGTGACCGAGGCGGCGCAACGGCCGATTTTTCTCGTGGACTGGCGGCAGCGCAATTCGACATTCTTCAATGCGCTCCAGGTCGAGCGCAACGTGATGTTCCTGATCCTGACCCTCATTGTTCTGGTGGCGGCGCTCAATATCGTCTCGGGCCTGATCATGCTGGTGAAGGACAAGGGACAGGACATCGCCATCCTGCGCACCATGGGCGCCTCGCAGGGATCGGTGATGCGGGTGTTCCTGATTACCGGGGCGGCCATCGGCGTGGTCGGAACGCTGGTCGGTTTCCTGCTCGGGCTGCTGGTCTGTCTCAATATCGAAAGCATCCGCCAGTTCATCTCGTGGTTGACCAATACCGAACTGTTCTCGCCCGAACTCTATTTCCTGTCCAAGCTTCCGGCTGAAGTCGATGTCGGAGAAACCACGGCGGTCGTGATCATGGCGCTGACGTTATCGTTTCTGGCGACGCTGTATCCGTCGTGGCGCGCGGCGCGCCTCGATCCCATCGAAGCTCTGAGGTACGAGTGAGCACACCGATGGAGCAGGGGGAAAATGGCGTTCCGGTCGTGTATCTGCACGACGTCCGCAGACGTTACAAACAGGGCGAAGCGACCCTGACCATTCTCGATGGTGCCAATCTGGCGCTGTGGGAAGGGCAATCGGTCGCGCTGGTCGCCCCGTCAGGCACCGGCAAGTCGACGCTTCTGCATATCGCGGGCCTGCTGGAACAGGCCGACGAAGGCGAGGTCTATGTCGGCGGCACAGCGACGTCGGGATTGTCCGATGTCGAGCGCACGCAGATTCGCCGCACCGACATCGGTTTCGTCTACCAGTCGCACCGCCTGCTGCCGGAATTCTCGGCGCTTGAGAACGTGATGCTGCCGCAGATGATCCGCGGCTTGCCGAAAAAGGAAACCGTCAAGCGGTCGCAGGAAATCTTGGCCTATCTCGGGCTTGCCGAGCGCATCACCCATCGGCCTGCGGAATTATCCGGCGGCGAGCAGCAGCGGGTTGCGATCGCGCGCGCGGTGGCCAATGCGCCGCGCATCCTGCTGGCGGACGAGCCGACCGGCAATCTTGATCCGGACACCGCCGAGCATGTCTTCAAGGCGCTGAATCAACTGGTGCGGGCCACGCGCGTCGCGATGCTGATCGCGACGCATAACATGGACCTGGCGGCCCGGATGGACCGGCGTGTTTCGCTCCAGAACGGTCACGTCGTGGAGCTGGACTGAGCGTTTCGTCTTAGTAGTACGAGCGCTGTACGCGGCGGCGCGGCTGATAGACCGGCTCATCGTCGCTATAGGCGTAGTACGGATTGGCGTAGCAGCCCGCATAGGTGCCTGCGGCGGTTGCCTGGCATTGCTGATAGGTCGCGAAGCGGCAGTCGCCCTGGCCGGTGGCGATGTCACGGCCCTGCAGACAGAACGGATAGTTTCCGCCGGCCTGTGCCGGAGCGGACTGGACGGCGAAACCGGTGCCAAGCACCGCAAGGGCGAAAAACAGATTGCGCATTGTGATCTCCTGCCGGGTCGTCCCGGAAACTTAAACTGTTGAAGCCAGATCGTTTTTAACAGCGTCCGTCAACTCACGTTCCTGCGGGGCTGTTGATGGATTTGCCCATATCGCGGGCTGTTTACGTTTCGTTAGCATTGGCCGGAGCTTGCCTCCGAGGTGGAATTTCCGGTGCTTGACTTGAAGAACAAAAAAGGAACAATGTTCCTATTACGTTCTCATAGAGTCGCTAGAGCATCGATAGGGAGTTCGGTCATGTTGAAGACATTCGTTGAAGAAGCTGCTGCGCTGACCTCGGTTATCTTGTTTGTCGGAATGATCGCGATTTGGGCGCAGGTCATTCCTCAGATGTAGTGACGGGACCGGCCTCGGGAACATCCCGAGGCTGGGGAAAACGATGATGGACCCGAGATAGATCAGCGGGTCCGCGTCAGCCGCATGGACACCTGTTGTACAAGGCACCACCATCGACCTCCATGAGTCGTTCCGTCATCGCAAAAGGTTCATCGCGCCGGTGAATTGTTGCGAAGGTTGCCAGGGTCCGCATGTCCAGAACCATTTCGCCGAAATCGTCAGCGCTCGACCCCGGTTTCATCCATCTGCACGTTCATTCGGCCTATTCGCTACTGCAGGGTTCGATCACCATCACCAAGCTGGTGGAACTGGCCAAGGCGGACCATCAGCCTGCGCTGGCGCTGACCGACAATGACAACATGTTCGGCGCGCTGGAGTTTTCCGACAAGGTTGCGGGCTACGGCATCCAGCCGATTACCGGCTGCGCCATGGCGGTCGATTTCGGCGATCAGGACCCGGCGGCGCGTAATGCGCTTGCACCGGCGCGGCTCGTTCTCTTGGCGACCAATGAGGACGGCTACCGCAGCCTGATGAAGCTCAACTCCCGCGCGTTCCATGAGACGCCGGTGAATCATGCTCCGCACATCAAGATCGACTGGCTGGAAGGCGAGACGGGCGGTCTGATCGCGCTCACCGGCGGTCCTGAAGGTCCGATCGCTCAGGCCATCAATGCGGATCAGCCTGCACTGGCGCAGACACGTTGCGACATTTTAGCGAAGCTGTTCGGCGACCGGCTTTATATCGAGTTGCAGCGTCATGGCATTGAGAGCGAACGCCGTTGCGAATCCGCGCTGATTGATATGGCCTATGCCATGGGCCTGCCGCTGGTCGCGACCAATCAGCCGTATTTCGCCAGCGCCGACGATTACGAGGCGCACGATGCGCTGCTTTGCATTGCGGGCGGACGGCTGGTGTCGGAAACCGACCGCGATCAGCTGACGCCGGACCATCGCTTCAAGACACGCGCTGAAATGGCCGTGCTGTTCGCCGATCTGCCGGAAGCCCTCGCGTCCACCGTCGAGATCGCCAGGCGATGCGCCTATCGCCCGCGAACCCGCAAGCCGATCCTGCCGCGCTTCACGGTGGGCGGTGACAACGCGGCCGGCGGCGAGAACGACGAAGCCGAGGAATTGCGCCGTCAGGCTGAGAACGGCCTCGCGTGGCGTCTGCAGAAATACGGTCTCGCGCCCGGCACGACCGAAGAAGATTACGCAAAGCGTTTGGCGTTCGAGATCGACGTCATCACGCGCATGAAGTATCCGGGCTACTTCCTGATCGTGTCCGACTTCATCAAATGGGCGAAGAACCACGGCATTCCGGTGGGGCCGGGCCGCGGTTCGGGCGCGGGCTCGCTGGTCGCCTATGCACTGACCATCACCGACCTGGATCCGATCCGCTTCGGCCTGCTGTTCGAGCGCTTCCTCAATCCGGAACGCGTCTCGATGCCGGACTTCGACATCGATTTCTGTCAGGACCGCCGCGGCGAGGTGATCCGCTATGTGCAAGAGCGCTATGGGCGCGAGCAGGTCGGGCAGATCATCACCTTCGGAACGTTGCAGGCACGCGGCGTGCTGCGCGACGTCGGCCGCGTCTTGCAAATGCCTTACGGGCAGGTGGACCGGCTCACCAAGCTGGTGCCGCAGAATCCCGCGGCGCCCGTGACGCTGGCAAAGGCGATCGAAAGCGAGCCGAAGCTGCAGGCCTTTCGCGACGAAGATCCCGTGATCGCGCGCGCTTTCGACATCGCGCAGCGCCTTGAAGGACTGACGCGCCACGCCTCGACCCACGCCGCGGGCATCGTGATCGGCGACCGGCCGCTCTCTGAACTCGTGCCGATGTACCGCGATCCGAAATCGGACATGCCGGTCACCCAGTTCAACATGAAATGGGTCGAGCCTGCGGGCCTTGTGAAGTTCGACTTCCTCGGCCTGAAAACGCTGACCGTTCTTGATGTCGCGGTGAAACTGCTCAAGCAGCGCAACACCGATGTCGATCTGGCGCATCTGCCGCTCGACGACAAGAAGAGCTACGAAATGCTGGCGCGCGGCGAGGTGGTCGGCGTGTTCCAGGTTGAAAGTCAGGGCATGCGCCGCGCGCTGGTCGATATGCGGCCGGATCGACTGGAAGACCTGATCGCGCTCGTCGCTCTCTATCGCCCGGGTCCGATGGCGAACATCCCGACTTACTGCGCGCGCAAGCATGGCGACGAAGAGTCGGACTACATGCATCCGATGCTTGAGCCGATCCTGAAGGAGACCTTCGGCGTCATCATCTATCAGGAACAGGTGATGCAGATCGCGCAGGTGATGGCGGGCTACTCGCTCGGCGACGCCGATCTGCTGCGCCGCGCGATGGGCAAGAAGATCCGCGCGGAAATGGACAAGCAGCGCGAAATATTCGTCGCGGGCGCGACCAAAAACAGCGTGCCGAAAGGGCAGGCGGAAACGATTTTCGAACTGCTCGCGAAGTTCGCGGACTACGGCTTCAACAAGAGTCACGCCGCAGCCTATGCGCTGGTGTCGTTCCAGACCGCCTACATGAAGGCGCATTATCCGGTCGAGTTCATCGCGGCGTCGATGACGTTGGACATGAACAACACCGACAAGCTGTCCGAGTTCCGTGCGGAGGCGCAGCGCCTCGGCATCAAGGTTGAACCGCCTTCAGTTAATCGCTCGGGAGCGACTTTCGAGGTCAGCGACAACACGATTTATTATGCGCTTGCCGCACTCAAGGGTGTCGGTCAGCAGGCGGTCGAGATGATCGTGGAAGCGCGAGGCGACCGGCCCTTTACCTCGCTTGCCGACTTTGCATCGCGGGTCAGTCCGCGCGCGATCAACAAGCGCGTCGTTGAAAGCCTTGCCGCTGCTGGCGCGTTCGACTGTCTCGACGGCAACCGCGCCCGCGTGTTCGCTGGCGCCGATGCGATCATCGCCGCGTGCCAGCGCAGCCATGAAGCCGTGACCAGCGGCCAGAACGACATGTTCGGCGGCATGGCCGATGCGCCGAGTATCGTTCTTCCAAATCTTGAGCCATGGCTGCCGGCGGACCGGCTGCGCCGCGAATACGACGCCATCGGATTCTTCCTGTCGGGACATCCACTGGACGATTATTCAACCGCGCTTAAACGCCTGCGCGTGCAATCATGGACCGAGTTCTCCCGTGCGGTGAAAACCGGCGCGACTGCGGGTCGTGTTGCCGCGACGGTGGTGTCGCGGATGGAGCGGCGGACCAAGACCGGCAACAAGATGGGCATCATCGGCCTGTCGGACCCGACCGGCCATTTCGAGGCCGTGCTGTTCTCGGAAGGATTGGCGCAGTACCGCGACGTGCTGGAGCCGGGCTCGGCGGTTTTGATGCAGATCGGGGCGGAGTTGCAGGGCGAGGACGTGCGTGCCCGGATCCTTCATGCGGAACCGCTGGATGATGCCGCCGCCAAGACCCAAAAGGGTCTTCGCATCTTCGTGCGGGATGACAGGCCGCTGGAGTCGATCGCGAAACGGCTTGAAGGTCATCAGGCTGCGCCTGTCGTCACCAAGTTTCAGGCCCCCAAGCCCGCCGGGCCTTCCGCCGGCGATGGCGAGGTCACGCTGATCATGATGCTCGACCTGCAGACCGAGGTGGAAATGAAGCTGCCGGGCAAGTTCAAGGTCTCGCCGCAGATCGCCGGGGCCATCAAGGCCGTGTCGGGCGTCGTGGACGTGCAGACGGTGTGACGAAAGGCGGCCAGACCCGCCGCCTTATTCCGACTATCATTCGTTCAAACAATGTTCAGGTGGCCCGAGGCTTAGTGGGCCGTTGGGCTGATGTGAGGATATGTCGGATGCGCGGGATGATCAGGATTTTGAACGTCGCGGCAATGCTGGTTTTGGCGGCTGCCATCACTCCGCTTCAGGCGCAGACCCCACCACCGCCGCAAGGCCAGCAGGGCCGTATCGCGCTGGTGATCGGCAACGGCAACTACGCGAGCGCGCCGCTGGCGACTGCCGCCAATGACGCAGGCCTGATCGCGCAGACATTGCAGGCGGCGGGCTTCGATGTGGTCGGCGCGCGGGACCTCGACGGCGAGACGCTGCGCCAGACCTTCCGCGACTTCATCCAGAAAGCGCAGAAGGCAGGTCCTGATACCGTCGCGATGATCTACCTCTCCGGTTACGGCCTGCAGCTTGCGGGCGAAAACTACTTTGCGCCGGTCGATGCCACGATGACGCGTGACACCGACGTTCCGGTGGAGGGCCTGCGCATCGGCGATTATATCCGGCAACTGTCGGCATTGCCGCTCAAGGCCAACATCGTCGTGCTCGACACGGCCTACAATTCTCCGTTCGCCAAGGAAGGTCAGCCGCTTGCTGGTGGTCTTGCGCTGATGGAACCAGAGCCGAAGGGTCTGGTCGCGTTCAACGCTGCGCCGGGAACAGTCGCCCCGAGCCCGACCGGCAACTACGGACCTTATGCGCAGGCGCTGGCGGAAATGATCCGCACCGGCGGCATCTCGCTGCCGGAAGTATTCAACCGCACGCGGCTGCGCGTGAACGACGTGACCAAGGGCGCACAGGTGCCGTGGGATGCGCAGAAGCTCGAAGGCGACTTCGTGTTCTTCGACCGCGCCCCGGATGCCCCGCCGTTGCAGGCCAATCAGGATGCCGCCGGGCGCTCGAAGCCCATTCGCGATTTCAGTGCGCAGGATGCGTATACCGCAGCGCTCGAGCGCGACACCATCGCCGACTACGAAGCGTTTCTCGCCGCGTACCCGGACGATCCGATGGCGAAGCGGGTGAGGGCGATCGTCGCCGCACGCCGCGAGGCGATCACATGGCGGCAGACTTATCGCGCCAACACCCAGCAGGCTTACTGGTCTTATTTGAAGCGTTATCCCAAGGGACCGCACGCCGCTGATGCGCGCCGCAGACTTGCCAACATTGCTGCGGCACTGGAGCCGCCGCCCGCGTTCGATGCTTATGCGTATGACGTGCCGCCGCCGCCGGAATACGAATACGAGTATGTCGATCGTCCGTATCTGATGTTCGACGATCCGGTGTTCGCGTTCGCGCCGCCGCCGCCGCCGCCGATCTTCTTCCTGCCGCCGCCGCCGCCGGATTTCGTCGTGCTCGATCCGCCTTACTATTACGACGATGCCTATTATCTGCCGCAACCGGTGTTCATCCCGATTCCGATCTTCATCCGGCCGCCGATGTACGTGCGTCCGCCGGTGAACCGCTTCCTGTTCACGAACATCCACAACACCACCGTGATCAACAACGTTATCAACCGGCGTCCTGTATCAGCGCTCGCTCCGGGTGTTCAGCCCGGGGGCCAGTTCGGGCCGGGAGGAAGGCGGCCGGGCGGTCCCGGTGCTGCGGGACTCGCACGTCCGGCGTTCGCGCCGGGATTGCCGCCATCGGCCGAGCGGCGGGGCAATCTCATTCGCCAGGGACGCGTAAGCGCACCTGCGGGTGTGTTGCCGGGTGCGGCTGGGCGTGGCCGTCCAGGACCGGGCGCGCCTGCGGGTGTCGCGCCGGGCAATAATCTCCGTCCGGGGAATATGCTGCCGGGACAGGGGCCGGGAGGAAGGCCGGATGGCCGACCAGGTGGGCGTCCGTTGCCGGGCGCGCTGCCTGCGCCTGATACGAGCGGCCCGACTCCGGGAGCCCAGCCGGGCGCGCGCCCCGGACCGGGCGGTCGTCCCGGACGATTCGACCGCACGCCCGCTGGTGGCCCGAATTCGGGAGCGCCGACGGCGCGTCCGGGTGTCACCGCACCGCAGACCCCGCCGTCGGCGCGACCGGGCCGTCCGGAACGGCCGCAGTTCCAGAGGCCGGGATCACGGCCGGATGCCGGTCCACGACCGCAGCCGCAGGTTCAGCGACCGCAGTTCCAGCGCCCGCCGTCTGCCCAGCCGCGTCCGCAAATGGCTCCGCGACCCGCGCCAATGGCCCGTCCGGCACCACCGCCACGGCCGGCACCGGCGGCGCGCCCGGGTCCCAAGCCTCCGGGCTGAGGTAGGGCAGACAAAACAAGCCCCGCCGATCGGCGGGGCTTTGCCGTAAAAGTGGCTGGATTTGCTTGCTTAACCACGGTCGCGTGGGTATAAGCCGCGCATCTCACACGGAAGCATGGCTGTTAAAGGCCGTCCGGTGGCAACCGGGCCGCAAAGTGTTTGCCTTTTCAGGCATCTGTTTTGTCGGTCTGTATTGCTCACACGCTTCCGGAGGAACCAACCGGAGAATATCACTATGGCGCTTCCTGAATTTTCTATGCGTCAGCTTTTGGAAGCTGGCGTTCACTTTGGTCACCAGTCTCACCGCTGGAATCCGAAGATGGCGGACTACATTTTCGGTGCCCGCAACAACATTCACATCATTGACCTCGCGCAGACCGTGCCGATGCTTCATCGCGCGCTGCAGGCTGTCAGCGACACCGTGGCCAAGGGTGGCCGCGTGCTGTTCGTCGGCACCAAGCGTCAGGCTCAAGACGGTGTGGCCGAAGCTGCAAAGCGTTCGGCTCAGTACTTCGTCAATTCGCGCTGGCTCGGCGGTACGCTGACCAACTGGAAGACGGTGTCCGGCTCGATCAAGCGTCTGCGTCAGCTAGACGAGATGCTCGGCTCGGGTGAGGGCGCTCAGTACACGAAGAAGGAGCGCCTGACGCTCACGCGCGAGCGCGACAAGCTCGACCGCTCGCTCGGCGGCATCAAGGACATGGGCGGTCTGCCCGATCTGATCTTCGTGATCGACACCAACAAGGAAGACATCGCGATTGCAGAAGCCAACCGCCTGAACATTCCGGTGGCTGCGATCGTCGATACCAACTGCGATCCGAAGGGCATCTCGTATGTCGTTCCCGGCAACGACGACGCCGGCCGTGCGATCTCGCTGTATTGCGACCTCGTCGCACGCGCTGTGATCGACGGCATTTCGCGCGCTCAGGGCGGCGCCGGCATCGACATCGGCGCCATGGCGAACCCGGCTGCTGAAGTCGTTGCTCCAAAGTCCGAGGGCTTCCAGGGCCTTGCCGGCCCGCGCGGCGTTGCCGACGACCTCAAGAAGCTCACCGGCGTTTCGGGGGCGATCGAGAAGAAGTTCAACGACCTCGGCATCTTCCACTACTGGCAGCTCGCCGAACTCGATCACGACACCGCTCACAAGATCGGCGAAGAAGTCGGTCTTCCGGCACGCGCCGATGGCTGGGTCGCCCAGTCCAAGGCGCTGACCGCGGAAGCGGAATAAGCCTCACGCGTTTGTCGCGGCCGGGTCATCCGGCCGCGATATCCACGACGGCACGGATTCGCCCCAGGCGAAGGCCGTCTTTGCGATCACACGACGCTTTACCCATATGTAGAACCTGCGCGTCGACTTCGGCTTGCCAGCATCTACGCTGCGCCGCGCGGCCCGCACAGGCAAAGGACACTCCACGATGACAGCGATCACAGCAGCGATGGTCAAGGATCTGCGCGAGAAGACCGGCGTAGGCATGATGGATTGCAAGCAGGCGCTCAACGAGACCAACGGCGACATGGAAGCGGCCATCGACTGGCTGCGCAAGAAGGGCCTGTCGAAGGCTGCCAAGAAGGCCGGCCGTGTTGCGGCTGAAGGTCTGATTGCTGCAATCACCGAAGGCACGAAAGGCGTCGTCGTCGAGGTCAACTCCGAGACCGACTTCGTGGCGCGCAACGACCAGTTCCAGGGTCTGGTCAAGTTGGTCGGCCAGGTCGCGCTCAAGACCGGCACCGACGTCGAGAAGATCAAGGCCGCCAAGGTCGGTGACATCACCGTCGAGCGCGCGATCGCCGACGCGATCGCGACCATCGGCGAGAACATGACCCTGCGCCGCGCGGCTGAACTGTCGGTCAGCAATGGCGTGGTGGCGAGCTATATCCACAATGCCGTGTTCGACGGCCTCGGCAAGATGGGCGTGCTGGTCGCGCTCGAATCGACCGGCTCGAAGGACGAACTGGCTGCCCTCGGCCGCCAGATCGCGATGCACGTTGCAGCGACCAATCCGCAGGCGCTCGACGCCGCCGGCCTCGATCCGGCTGTGGTTGCCCGCGAAAAGGACGTGATGGCCGACAAGTATCGCCAGCAGGGCAAGCCGGACGCGATGATCGCCAAGATCGTCGAATCAGGATTGAAGACCTACTACAAGGAAGTGACCCTGCTGGAGCAGGCTTTCATTCACGACAACGCCAAGACCGTGGCGCAGGCCGTGAAGGATGCTGAGGGTAAGGTCGGCGCGCCTATCAAGGTGACCGGCTTTGTGCGCTATGCTCTCGGCGAGGGAATCGAAAAGCAGGAATCCGATTTCGCTGCTGAAGTCGCTGCCGCTGCAGGTCAGGGGTAACGGCACGACGCACTAGTGTGGTGGCTCGCAAGTCCGCATTATTTCTGCGGCGCACTCGTTTGCGGACTTGCGCGCCAAAACCACACTAGAATTATAGTTTCCTAGTGTCCTTTCGATTCCGAAGTTCGCTAGAGAGCGTGCTGCGAGGTCAGGCGAACTTCGGATCGGGACACTAAGCGGAACTCTGGACGCACCGGGCGAGGATGTTTGCCCGGCACAGCGCCAGTTCGAAAGAGTGAGCGATCGTATGGCTGAACCGTCCTATCGGCGTGTCGTAGTCAAGGTGTCCGGCGAGTTTCTCGCCGGGGACCAGTCTTTCGGTATCCACCAGCCCACCATCGACCGGATCGCGAGCGACCTGATCAAGGCGCGCGAACTCGGCGTCGAGATTGCCGTCGTCGTCGGCGGCGGCAACATCTTCCGAGGTGTCGAAGTCTCGTCGCGCGGCGTATCCCGCACCACCGGCGACACCATGGGCATGCTCGCCACCATTATGAACTGCCTCGCGCTGGAATCGGCGCTGGAGCGTAAGGGCCAGTCGGCTCGCCTGCTCTCTGCGTTCGTCATGCCGCAGGTCTGCGAACTGTTCACCCGCAGCGCCGCGCATCGCTATCTCGCCGAAGGCCGCATCGTGGTGCTCGCCGGCGGCACCGGCAATCCGTATTTCACCACCGATACGACGGCGGTGCTGCGCGCTGCCGAAATCGGCGCGCAGGCCGTCCTCAAGGCGACCAATGTGGACGGCGTCTACAGCGCCGATCCGAAGAAGGATAAAACGGCCACGCGGTTTGAACGGCTGAGCCATTCGCAGGCAGTGGAAGGTGGCTATAAGGTGATGGACGCGACCGCCTTCGCGCTTGCTCGCGAGACCTCGTTGCCTATCATCGTGTTCTCCATTGCGGAGCCGGGTTCGATCGGTGCCGTGCTGACCGGCAAGGGCAAGAGTACGATTGTTTCTGGCTGACGAACGATAGCGCGAAGCCGAAAATAAGAGCTTTAACAATAAGATACGCGATGCGGCCGGGAGTTTGCGCCGCGCGAGACCTAAAGGAGTACCATCGCATGGCCGCCGGGAATTTCGACATCAACGATCTCAAGCGCCGGATGGAAGGCGCGCTGACGGCGCTCAAGCACGAACTGGGCGGATTGCGCACCGGGCGCGCCGCGATATCCATGGTCGAGCCGGTACAGGTTGAGGCCTATGGCAGCCACATGCCGCTCAATCAGGTGGCAACGGTCAGCGTGCCGGAACCGCGCATGTTGTCGGTGCAGGTCTGGGACAAGTCGATGGTGAAGGCGGTCGAAACCGCGATCGTCAATTCCAACCTCGGTCTTTCGCCTGCAACCGAAGGTCAGGTGATCCGCTTGCGCATTCCCGAACTCAACGAAGAGCGCCGCAAGGAACTGGTCAAGGTCGCGCATAAATATGCCGAAGCTGCCAAGGTCGCCATCCGTCACGTTCGCCGCGACGGCCTCGATGTGCTGAAGAAGTCGGAAAAGGATCATCAGATTTCGGAAGACGACGAGAAGCGTTTGTCGAACGACGTTCAGAAGGCGACAGATGCCGCTATCGCCGATGTCGACAAGGCGCTCGCGACCAAGGAAAAAGAAATCCTCACCGTCTAAGGGATCGCAATGTCGAACGGCGTCATGCCAAAGCCAGAAGGATCGGATCGTGCCGACGCGCCTCGGCATGTCGCGATCATTATGGATGGCAATGGACGCTGGGCGGCGGCGAGGGGCCTGCCGCGCGCGGAAGGTCACCGCCGCGGCGTCGAAGCATTGCGCAAGGTGGTGCGGGCTTCGCACGAACTCGGAATTTCCTATCTGACGATCTTCTCGTTCAGTTCGGAGAACTGGTCGCGTCCTGCCAGCGAGATCGGCGATCTGTTCGGGTTATTGCGCCGGTTCATCCGCAATGACCTTGCGACGCTGCATGCCGACGGCGTGCGCGTCCGTGTGATCGGCGAGCGTGAGGGACTGGAGTCCGATATTTGCTCGCTTCTGATGGAAGCCGAAGACCTGACGCGGAACAACACGCGGCTGACTCTCGTCGTTGCCTTCAACTATGGTTCACGTCAGGAAATCGCGAATGCTGCGCAGCGTCTCGCGCGCGAAGTCGCGGACGGCAAGCGCGATCCGGCGACGATCACGCCTGACGTGCTTGGCGCTCATCTCGATACGTCGGGCATTCCCGATCCTGATCTGATCATCCGCACCAGCGGCGAGCAGCGTCTGTCGAATTTCCTGATGTGGCAGGCCGCCTACAGCGAACTGGTGTTCGTGCCGATTCACTGGCCGGACTTCGACAAGGCCGCGCTCGAAGGCGCGATTGCCGAATACGCGACTCGCGAGCGGCGTTTTGGCGGCCTTGTCGCCAAGACCGTCGCGAAGACCGGGTCGTGAGCGGCGTGGCCCCGGACACGCAAGTGACGCCAGATAGCGCCAAAGGGTCGAGCAATCTCTACATGCGTGTTGTCGCAGCGCTGGTGCTTGCGCCGCTGACCATCGCGATTGCCTGGATCGGCGGCTGGATCTGGACCTGCGTTGTTATTGCGGCGGCCGCTTTGTTGTATTTCGAATGGCTGATGATCGTTGGTCTGTCGAACAACCGGCTTGCGGTTGCGGCAGGACTAGCGGCGCTCGCGCTGTCCGGCATCTGCCTGATGATGGGGCGGGCGGATATTGCTTTGGCGGTCGTGGGTGTTGGAGTTCTGCTTGCTGCGGCGCTGGCGCAAGGCAAACGCGGCTGGGTTGCCAGCGGGCTTGTCTATGCGGCGGCCGCGCTGATCGCCACCATCCTTGTCCGGCGTGATGCGGACTTTGGGTTCATCGGCCTGATGTTCGTGTTGCTGGTGGTCTGGGTCACCGACATCGGCGGCTACTTCGCGGGGCGTGGTATTGGCGGCCCCAAACTCTGGCCGCGCGTCAGCCCGAAAAAGACATGGGCCGGTGCGATCGGCGGACTGGTGCTGGCACTCGTGATCGCGGCGGGTTTCGCGCTGCTCGGTTTTGGCAGGATGGTTCCGTTGCTTTTGCTCGGCGCGGTTTTGTCGGTGGTGTCGCAACTCGGCGATCTGTTCGAGTCGGCTGTGAAGCGCCGGTTCGACGTGAAGGATTCGAGCCATATTATTCCCGGTCACGGCGGATTGCTGGATCGGCTCGACGGTTTCGTTGCAGCGATTGTCGTTGCTGCTCTCATAGGTTTTACGCGTGGCGGTCTCGACGGGATCGGCCGCGGGTTCATGGTTTGGTGATACGAGATGAATGCTGTTCCGTTGCGTAACAACAAAGCCGCGGAGACCGCGGTGCGGACCGTCACGGTGCTTGGTGCCACAGGCTCGATCGGTGACAGCACGATGGATCTGCTGCGGGCGGCGCCCGAGCGCTATCAGGTCGAGGCGCTGACGGCGAACAGCAATGTCGAAGGCCTCGCCAAGCTCGCGAAGGAATTTGGCGCGCGGTTCGTTGCTGTGGCCGACGCATCGAAACTCGGCGAACTGCGCGATGCCCTCGCGGGAACCAACATCGCCAGCGGCGCAGGCGAGAGCGCCATTGTCGAAGCGGCGGAGCGTTCGGCAGACTGGGTGATGGCGGCGGTGAGCGGCGCGGCGGGTTTGAAGCCAGCGCTTGCGGCAGCCGATCGTGGCGCGACCATCGCGCTCGCCAACAAGGAATGTCTTGTCTGCGCGGGCGACTTCTTCATGGACCGTGCGGCGAAGGCAGGTGCGTGCATTCTGCCGGCAGATTCCGAACACAACGCGCTGTTTCAGGCGCTGGCCTCGGGCAATCGCGAAGAATTGGTCCGCGTCATCATCACAGCCTCCGGCGGCCCGTTCCGGACCTGGAAGGCCGCCGACATTGCACAGGCCACGCTGGCGCAGGCCCTGAAACATCCGAACTGGAGCATGGGCCAGAAGATCACCATCGATTCCGCATCGATGATGAACAAGGGGCTCGAGGTGATCGAAGCCTCCTATCTGTTCGCTCTCGCGCCGGACGAGATCGACGTGCTGGTACACCCGCAGTCCATCGTTCACGGCATGGTGGAGTTCTCCGACCGCTCGGTAATGGCGCAATTAGGGACGCCGGATATGCGCACGCCGATTGCGCATTGCCTTGGTTGGCCGGACCGGATTGCCGGCCGCGCTGCCGCGCTGGATCTGGCAAAAATCGGCTCGCTGACGTTTGAGGCGCCGGATTACGAGCGGTTTCCGGGATTGCGTCTTGCCTATGACGCGCTGCGGCTCGGGAACGGCGCGACGACCGTTTACAACGCGGCGAACGAGGTCGCGGTGGCGGCTTTTGTGGCGCAGAAAGTCCGCTTCGGCGGCATCGCGCAGCTTGTCGAAGCCACCTTGAACGCCTGGGTGCGAGCAGGGAATCTCTCGCCGCTGTCATCTGCCGACGACGCGATTTCCGTTGACCATGCTGCGCGAAATAGTGCGGCCGCCCTCTTGCCAGAAATCGCCTTAAAGGCATCGTAGAGAGTTGGGGACCGGGCCGGACGGCTCGCTGTGAGGGATTTGGGTCGTGGATTTTTTCCTGAGTGGTTTCAATACGTTGAGTCATGGCCTGATCGGCTACATCATCCCGTTCCTCTTTGTTCTGACCATCGTCGTCTTCTTTCATGAACTCGGCCATTTCCTCGTTGCCCGCTGGGCCGGGGTGAAGGTCCTGACATTCTCGCTTGGCTTCGGGCCCGAACTGTTCGGCTTCAACGACCGCCATGGCACCCGCTGGAAGGTTTCGGCCATTCCGCTGGGCGGCTACGTCAAGTTCTTCGGCGACGATTCCGAGGCCAGTACGCCATCCGCCGATACGCTCCAGACCATGACGGCGGATGAGCGCAAGGTGAGTTTCCACCACAAGAAAGTCGGACCGCGCGCTGCCATCGTGGCTGCCGGGCCGATTGCCAATTTCCTGCTTGCGATCGTGATTTTCGCGGCGCTTTTCACGTTTTTCGGCAAACCCAGCCAGACTGCGCGCGTTGATTCCATTCAGGAAAACAGCGCGGCGGCGACGGCCGGGTTCAAATCCGGCGACATCGTAACCGCCATCAATGGCGATGCGATCGAAAGCTTCACCGAAATGCAGCGGATCGTCAGCACCAAGGCTGGTGTGCCTCTGGTGTTCACCGTCAAGCGTGGTGACGAGGTCGTAAAACTCAACGGAACGCCGCAGCTGCGCGAGATCAAGGACAACTTCGGCAACGTCCATCGGGTCGGAATTCTGGGAATTACCCGTGCCACGGGTCCCGGCGATACCGTCACCCAACCTGTGAATCCAGCGACCGCTGTTTGGCTCGGTGTGAAGGAAACCTGGTTCGTGGTTGACCGCACCGTGGCCTATATCGGCGGAATTTTCACCGGCCGGGAGAGTGCGGATCAGGTCGGGGGACCGATCCGAATCGCCCAGATATCGGGGCAGGTGGCGACGATCGGACTTTCAGCCCTGATTCACCTCGCTGCCGTACTATCGGTTTCGATCGGCCTGCTGAATCTGTTTCCGGTGCCGCTTCTCGATGGCGGACACCTTTTGTTCTATGCGATTGAAGCTGTTCGGGGAAAACCGCTGTCCGAGCGTTCGCAGGAGCTGGGTTTCCGCGTCGGGTTGGCGCTTGTGCTGATGCTGATGTTGTTTGCGACCTATAACGACATCCTGCATCTCGCGGCTTCCTGATTGCGGCTTTTTTACAGGCGTGGCCGATCAGCAACGTCTTGTAGGGAAATTGGAATTGCGCTGAGAAACGTCGTTTGCCCATCAGGCAAAATTGGCTACAAGCAGTGCAACAATTGGGGAATCTCCCGGCCCGGTTTGGCCGGCTTTGGAATGACAAGGGCGCCTGGCGCATGATGGTTGGATTGCGAGTGCTACGGGGCGGTTTGACCGCCGCCCTGGTGATGTTTGCTTTGCCGGTTGCCGCTGTGGCGACCGCCTCGCTCGTATCGTCGCAGGCTGTTGCTCAGACCGCGGCTTCCATCGGTGTGGAAGGCAACCGCCGTATCGAAGCCGATACCATCCGTTCCTATTTCAAGCCTGGTCCCGGCGGACGCCTCGACAGCGCGCGGATCGACGACGGCCTGAAGGCCCTGATCGAGACCGGCCTGTTCCAGGATGTGAAGATCAATCAGGCTGGCGGCCGTCTGGTCGTCGTGGTCGTCGAGAACCCGGTCATCGGCCGCGTGGCTTTCGAAGGTAACAAGAAGGTCAAGGACGAACAGCTCCAGGCCGAAGTCCAGTCCAAGGCACGCGGAACCCTGTCGCGGGCGATGGTTCAGTCCGACACCGCGCGGATCACCGAAATCTATCGCCGCAACGGACGCTACGACGTCAAGGTCGAGCCCAAGATCATCGATCAGCCGAACAATCGCGTCGATCTCGTTTTCGAAGTCACCGAAGGCGCGAAGACCGGCGTGAAGTCGATCGAATTCCTCGGCAACAAGGCATTCTCGGCCTATCGCCTGCGGGACGTGATCAAGACCCGCGAAACCAACTTTCTCAGCTTCCTCGGTTCCAACGACACCTACGATCCGGACCGCATTGAGGCCGACCGCGATATTCTTCGCCGGTTCTATCTCAAGAACGGTTATGCCGACGTCCAGATCGTCGCGGCGCTGACCGAGTACGATCCCGAGCGCAAGGGTTTCCTGGTCACGTTCAAGATCGAGGAAGGCCAGCAGTATCGCGTCGGTTCTGTTGAATTCCAGTCCAGCATCGCAACCCTCGACGGCAATTCATTCCGCAGCCTGTCGCGCGTCGGCGTCGGGTCGGTCTATAACGCGGAAGCGGTTGAGAAGTCGGTCGAGGAAATGTCGATCGAAGCGTCGCGCCGTGGTTATGCCTTCGCCACCGTGAAGCCGCGCGGCGACCGTAATTTCGAGGCGCATACCGTGTCGATCGTGTTCGCGATCGACGAGGGTCCGCGCGTCTACATCGAGCGAATCAATGTTCGCGGCAACACTCGCACGCGCGATTACGTCATTCGCCGCGAGTTCGATATTTCGGAAGGCGATGCCTACAATCGCGCGCTGGTCGATCGTGCCGAGCGCCGCCTGAAGAACCTCGACTACTTCAAGACCGTCAAAATCGTTCCTGAACCAGGGTCTTCATCGGATCGCGTCGTGCTGAATGTCGACCTTGAAGAAAAGTCTACTGGCGACTTCTCTGTGTCCGGCGGTTACTCGACGGCTGACGGCTTCCTCGGCGAAGTCAGCGTCTCGGAACGCAACCTGCTGGGCCGTGGTCTCTTTGCAAAGGCTGCCGTGCAGTACGGCCAGCGTACGCAGGGCTATCAGCTGTCGTTCGTCGAACCGTATCTGCTCGGCTATCGTGTCGCGCTGGGTCTCGACTTCTATCAGCGCAAGCAGCTTGCCTCGACCTACGTGTCGTATGACTCGAAGTCGATGGGCTTCAGCCCGCGTCTCGGCTTCCAGCTGCGCGAAGACTTGAACCTGCAACTGCGTTATTCGATTTCGCAGCAGGAAATCACGCTGCCGTCGTATTTGACGAACTGTAATAACTTTGGGGGACCCGCGGGAGCAGGGTTCTATCCGACCCCGGCTTATCTAACACAGGCAGGCGCACTTCAACCGGATGGCTCTTACACTATTGGTGCTTTCAATAGCACTACCAATAATTGCTTCCTGGACGGTGAAGCGTCTGCTGCGGTCAAACAAGCTCTTTCCAAGGGTGCGGTCACAACCTCGGCCATCGGTTACACGCTGCAGTACAATACCCTCGACAACAACAAGGATCCAACCAGCGGCATTTTGGCCGTCCTCAATCAGGATTTTGCCGGTGTTGGCGGCGACGTGAGCTACCTGAAGACTGTCGGCGATGTGAAACTCTATACGCCGGTCGTGTCCGATATCGTTGGTGTGCTACGTCTGCAGGGTGGTGTTCTGACCGATACCGGGAAGGGCATCCGCATGCTGGATCACTTCCAGATGGGTCCGAACCTCGTGCGTGGTTTTGCTCCGCAGGGTCTCGGTCCGCGCGACATCAGCACTATTTCCTATAATGGTTACGGCGATGCGCTCGGCGGCACCAAGTACTGGGGCGCTTCGGTCGAATTGCAGATGCCGTTCTGGTTCCTGCCGAAGGAAATTGGCCTGAAGGGCGCGGTCTATGCGGACGCCGGCTCAGTGTTCGGGTATCAGGGGGCGACGTCGATTGTCCCAAATGCGTCCTGTAATGGCGGCGCTGTAGCGAACGCTCAAAACCAGTGTATCAATCTCGTCGGTGACGACGGTCTGGTGCGATCGTCGGTCGGTGTCGGCCTGATCTGGCAATCCCCATTTGGCCCACTGCGCTTCGACTATGCCGTGCCGCTGACCAAGGGCCAGTATGACCGGACGCAACAATTCCGGTTCGGCGGCGGTACGTCCTTCTGAGCTCAAACCGGGCTCGCACATCGACCTAGCGGGTTCCAGCCATCCGGTTGGGACCCGCTTGACTATTTTATTGCAGGCATTTTCCTTCTCCGGTCAGGAACTGGTATTTCGGGAAAGTGCGTTTTCCTGATCGCGGCGGGTGGAATGACGCAGGGGACCTTCTTTAATCGTCCTTCGCCAGTGACGCTGGCAGACCTTGCCGTGCTCACCGGCGCGCAACTTGCCGATCCATCGGTGGTAGGCAAGATGATCGCGGGCGCGGCGTCGCTCGACCGGGCCGGACCGGCTCATTTGACATTCTGCGAAAGCAAGAAATACGCGGCGCAACTGGAGCAGACCCATGCCGGGGCCATTCTGGTCAACGAGCGCATGGAAGGCACCGTTCCGCCGCATGTGGCCGTGCTGCGCGTCGCGGAGCCTTATCGGGCTTTCGTGACGGCGATGCGTTCGCTCTATCCCGATACGTTGCGGCCGTCGTCCTGGTTCGACAATGCCGCAGTCGCTCCGAGCGCCGTTGTTCATGCCACGGCCTATCTTGAGGACGAGGTGGTGGTCGATCCGCTCGCGGTGATCGGGCCGGATGTCGAAATCGGCTCGGGAACCGTGATCGGTGCGGGCGCAGTGATCGGTGCGGGCGTCCGGATCGGCCGCGATTGTCACATCGGCGCGAATGCTTCGGTGCTTTGCGCTTTCATTGGCAATGACGTCATCATCCATCCGGGGTGCCGGATCGGCCAGGATGGGTTCGGATATCTGATGGGCGCAAAGGGCCATCTGAAGGTGCCGCAGGCTGGCAGGGTCATCATCCAGAACGGGGTCGAGATCGGGGCAGGTTGCACCATCGACCGCGGGGCGCTCAACGACACCATCATCGGCGAGGGCAGCAAGATCGACAACCTTGTCCAGATCGGCCACAACGTCGTCATCGGCCGCAATTGCGTGGTGGTCAGCCAGAGCGGGATCGCGGGCAGTTCCACGCTCGGCGACGGCGTTGTCCTTGCCGCCCGGATCGGTGTCAGCGACCATGCGGTCATCGGCGACGGAGCGCAGATCGCGGCCAGAAGCAGTGTTGTCGGCGAAGTGCCTGCGGGCGCGCGCTGGGGCGGTTCGCCGGCCAAACCGATTAAGCAGTTCTTCCGCGAACTGTTCGAGGTCGAGCGTCTTGGCCGCGAAGGCAGTGCGAAATTGAAATCGAAGCCGTCCGGTACGGGCGACGAGGAACAGAGATAATGGACGAGAAGGCGCCAATTACGATCGAGGCGGTGGACATCGGGCAGATCCTGAAAACGCTGCCGCATCGATACCCCATGCTGCTGATCGATCGCGTGATCGATATCCGCAGCGACTTCAGCGGAATCGGCATCAAGAACGTCTCGGCCAATGAACCTGTGTTTCAGGGGCATTTTCCGAACCGGCCGATTTATCCCGGCGTGCTGATGATTGAAGGCATGGCGCAGACGGCTGGCGTGATCGGCATGTTATCGACCGAAACCGACCGCCCGACGGCGGTGTATTTTCTGACTATTGATAAATGCAAGTTTCGTAAACCGACGGGGCCGGGAAATATCATCGAGTACCACATGCGGCTGGTCACGCGGCGGCGTGACATGTGGTGGTTTCACGGTGACGCGAAGGTCAATGGTGAAATCGTCGCCCAGGCCGACGTCGGCGCGATGCTCGCTGACTGACATTGCCTGTCATCATGCGTAACAATTGATGACCATGCCCGTGCAGGCTTCTTTTCTGATGACCTGCGGGCTTGCGTTATAAGATGTCATATCGTTTGCAGGCCGGCCCCCCTCAGTGAAAGGCCGCAGGCCAGAGGATTTGATGAGCAAGATCGACCCGACAGCGCGAATTGAAGATGGAGCCGTTATCGGCGACGGCGTTACCATCGGTCCTTACTGTGTCGTCGGGCCGAACGTGACGATAGGTGCGGACTGCACGCTGCAGGCTCATGTCAATATTGGTGGTCACACGACACTCGGCACGGGCTGCAAGGTGTTTCCGTTCGCTTCACTCGGCGGCGCGCCGCAGGATCTGGGTTATCGCGATGAGCCGACCACGCTTGAGATTGGCGACGGCTGTATCATCCGGGAAAGTGTGACCATGAACGTCGGTACCCTGAAGGGTGGCGGCAAGACCCGCGTCGGCAAGAGCGGTTTCTTCATGGCTTACTCGCATGTCGGCCACGACTGCATCGTCGGCGACAATGCAATCTTCGCCAACAGCGCGACCCTCGGCGGCCATTGCGAGATCGGTGATTTTGTTTATTTCGGCGGATTGTCTGCCGCGCATCAGTTTGTCCGGATCGGATCACAGGCCATGATCGGCGGTGTATCGGGTCTGCGCGGGGATGTGATTCCGTATGGACTTGTCAGCGGGCAGTTCGCTCGCCTTGAGGGCCTGAATGTGGTCGGCATGCGCCGCCGCCGCTTCACCCATCAGCGGCTGCAGCTTGTCCGCGAGTTTTACCAGAAGCTTTTTCACAGTTCGGGAATCTTCGCGGAACGCCTCGCGGCGGTTCAGCCCATGGCATCGGCAGACCCCGCCATTGCAGAAATCCTTACGTTCATAGCAGCAGGCGATAAACGGCCGCTGTGCATGGCCTATAACAAGTCAGACCGTTTGCAGGTCGAATAGGATCGCGATGACGGCGGGCGCGGACTCTTCCTCGACGGTCGGCATCATTGCAGGGAGCGGGGTGCTGCCGTTTTCGGTCGCGGACTCGCTTCGCACGCGTGGCCGTTCGCCCTTTCTGTTTGCGATCCGTGGTTTCTGTGATCCCGTTCGCGTTGCGGAGTATCCGCATCATTGGGTCGCGCTCGGGCAGGTCGGCAGACTGACACGTTTGATGCGTGCGGAAGGTTGCCGCGACATCGTCTTTATCGGTGGATTGGTGAGGCCTGCGCTGTTCGAAATCCGTCTTGATCTCGGCACGCTGCGCGCTATTCCGGCAATTGCAAAAGCACTGCGCGGTGGCGACGATCATCTGTTAACGGGGATCAGCCGAATCTTCGAGCGTCATGGCTTTCGGCTTGTCGGCATACAGGATGTCGCGCCCGAACTGTTGATGCCGGAAGGCAGCATCACGCGCCGCGCGCCGGATGCAGAGGCGCTTGCCGATATTGCCAAGGGGCGTGACCTCATGCGCGCGATCAGTCCGTTCGACGTCGGTCAGGCTGTCGTGGTGATCGACGGCCATATTGTTGCTGTCGAGGACATCGAAGGCACAGACCGGCTGCTGGCGCGGGTGACGCAGCTGCGCGCAGACAAGCGCATTCGCGCCAAGCCGGGGCGCGGGGTGCTGGTGAAGGCCCCGAAGGTGCAACAGGACCTGCGGTTCGACCTTCCGACTCTCGGGCCGAAGACGATCGACGGCATCGTTGCCGCGGGATTGGCCGGCATTGGCATCGTCGCAGGCCGCACGCTGGTTGCCGAGGCGGATGTGATGACAGCGAAAGCGGATCAGGCCGGACTGTTCGTGACGGGGTTGCCGTCGTGAGCGGCGACAATACCCGCGCGGCCCCGAAGATATTTCTGGTGGCAGCGGAGGAATCCGGAGACCGGCTCGGCGCAGGCCTCATCAAGGCTTTGCGAGAACGGCTCGGCGTGGCCGCGACATTCTCAGGTGTCGGCGGCAGCCATATGGCGGAGCAGGGGCTGACATCGCTGTTTCCGACAGATGAGCTGTCGATCATCGGTCTTGTCGCAATTCCCCGCCGCCTGCCCATGATCTTCCGGCGAATCCGCGAGACCACCGAGGCTGTGCTTGCAGCGAAGCCTGACGCGCTGGTGATTATCGACAGCCCCGACTTCACCCATCGCGTGGCGCGGCGCGTGCGCGCGCGTGATCCGTCCATTCCGATTGTCGATTACGTGTCGCCGACGGTCTGGGTCTGGCGCCCCGGCCGTGCACGAAAAATGCGCGGCTATGTCGATAGTCTGCTTGCTGTGTTGCCATTCGAGGTCGATGTTCACCGCAAGCTTGGCGGTCCGCCGTGCCGTTATGTGGGGCACCCCTTGCTTGATGATCTTGGTGCATTGATGCCGAACTCCGAAGAGCGCGCGCGCCGCTCGGCTCACCCGCCATTGCTGCTCGTCCTGCCTGGAAGCCGCCGCAGCGAGATCAAGCGCAACATGGCGATCTTCGGGGAGACGCTTCGCT
Source organism: Afipia sp. (assembly GCA_017308595.1). Taxonomy (GTDB): domain Bacteria; phylum Pseudomonadota; class Alphaproteobacteria; order Rhizobiales; family Xanthobacteraceae; genus Afipia. Next base: position 73,948 of record JAFKER010000010.1, on the reverse strand, counting down.
TGTTGCGCGAGCAAGGTGTGGCCTTCGAGCCGGTGTTGCCGACCGTGCCGCATCTTGTGGAAGGCGTTCGCGCTGCTGCAGCAGATTGGCCGGTGCAGCCGAGGATCGTGGTCGGCGAGGCTGACAAGAAAGCCGCCTTCCGTTCCGCGCGCGCCGCGCTTGCAAAATCGGGCACGGTGACACTCGAACTTGCACTGGCGGGCGTGCCGATGGTGACGGCCTATCGGGTGACGGAGTTCGAAGCTTTCATTGCCCGCCGTGTGATCCAGACTTCGTCGATCATTCTGGCGAATCTCATTCTCGGCGAGAATGTCATTCCCGAATTCCTGCAGCAGGATTTCAAGGCAGAGAATCTCGCGCCCGCCCTGCGCGATGTCCTCGCCGACACGCCGATGCGGCAGCGGCAGGTGGATGCGTTTGCCAGACTTGAGCAGATCATGTCGACGGGCGGTAAAAGGCCGAGTGAGCTGGCCGCCGATGGCGTGATCGCGGCGATGGGTTAGTTCGAATTCGACGCGGCAAAAGAAAAAGGCCGGTGCGAACACCGGCCTTTTTGTAGGATTAACGTTGCTTACTTGCGCTTGTCGATTCCGACATAGTCGCGCGACGTCGCGCCGGAGTAGAGCTGACGCGGACGCCCGATCTTCTGCTGCGGATCCTGGATCATTTCGCTCCACTGGCTGATCCAGCCGACGGTACGGGCGACGGCGAACAGCACGGTGAACATCGAGGTCGGGAAGCCCATCGCCTTCAGGGTGATGCCGGAGTAGAAGTCCACATTCGGATAGAGCTTGCGCTGAATGAAGTATTCGTCGCTCAACGCGATCTTTTCCAACTCCATCGCGACCTGCAGCAGCGGATCGTTCTGGTGACCGGTTTCCTTCAGCACCTTATGGCACATCTGCTGCATGATCTTCGCGCGCGGATCGTAGTTCTTGTACACGCGGTGACCGAAGCCCATCAGGCGGACGTTAGAGTTCTTGTCCTTCACCTTGGCGATGAATTCCGGAATTTTGTCCACGGAGCCGATCTCGGCCAGCATCTGCAGCGCCGCTTCGTTCGCGCCGCCATGGGCAGGTCCCCACAGGCAGGCGATACCGGCAGCGATACAGGCGAACGGATTGGCGCCTGACGAGCCCGCGATGCGAACCGTCGAGGTCGATGCATTCTGCTCGTGGTCGGCATGCAGGATGAAAATCTTGTCCAGCGCTTCCGCCATGACAGGATTCACCTTGTACTCTTCACAAGGCACGCTGAAGCACATCTGCAGGAAGTTCGACGCGTAATCGAGCGAGTTCTTCGGGTACACGAAGGGCTGGCCGACATTGTACTTGTAGGCCATCGCAGCCAGCGTCGGCACCTTGGCGATCATGCGCATCGACGCGATCATGCGCTGCGTCGGATCGTTGATGTCGGTGGAGTCGTTGTAGAAGGCGGCGAGGGCGCCGACGGATGCAACCATCACGGCCATCGGGTGGGCGTCGCGGCGGAAGCCCTGGAAGAAGCGGGCCATCTGCTCGTGCACCATCGTGTGACGGGTCACGCGGTTGTCGAAATCTTCCTTCTGGGCCTTGTTCGGCAGTTCGCCGTACAGGAGCAGGTAACAGGTTTCGAGGAAGTCGCCCTTTTCAGCGAGCTGTTCGATCGGATAGCCGCGATACAGCAGGATGCCTTCGTCGCCATCGATGTAGGTAATCTTGGATTCGCAACTGCCGGTCGATGTAAAGCCCGGATCGTAGGTGAACATCCCGGTCTGGGCGTAAAGCTTGCTGATGTCGATCACATCGGGGCCGACCGTTCCGGTCAGGACCGGGAAATCGACGGTCTTTCCTTCAACCGTCAGCGTAGCTTTCTTGGTGTTGGTCTTTGCATCCATCGTAAAGTCCCCAGTGTTGCGCAGGGCAAGCGAGGCTTACGAACGCCATATAGCGAGGTAAGCGCTTTATTCCAGAAGTGTGGCCCAAATGGGTAGCTTATTGCCGTGTGCGCTGCAAGATCGCCCAAGTACCTCTAAAGTTTGGGCAGCCCTGCGCCGGTATCACCTTCGCAGGCCTGCAGTTTTTGTTTCGGTGGCGTTCAGGATGCCACCGCTTGATCCTGCAGCCGGTCCAGGCAGGTTTGCCGGCCCAGCACGGCCAAAACGTCGAAAATTCCGGGTGACGTTGTCCGGCCGGTGAGAGCCACGCGCAGCGGTTGCGCAATGGCCCCAAGCTTCAGGTTTTTAGCGTCCGCGAATGCCCGCATGGCGGCCTCGGCGGTATCGGCGGCCCAGGGATCGACCGCTTCAAGCGCGGAACGCAGTTCCCCAATCAGCTTGCGCGTCTCGGGCGTCAGCACGGCTGCCGCCTTTGGTTCCAGCGTCAGCGGCCGGTCGGCGAAGATGAAGCTTGCGCTGTCGATCAGTTCGACGATGGTTTTTGCACGCTCCTTGAGGCCGGGCATGGCCGCCAGCAATTGCGCGCGCGTCGTGTCATTGAGCTTGGCGCGGATTGCCGCGCCGTTCGGAACGAACTGGAGCACGTCTTCGAAGGCTGCCAGCAACACCTTGTTGTCGGAGCTGCGGATGTAGTGGCCGTTGAGGTTCTCCAGCTTGGCGAAGTCAAACCGGGCGGCGGAGCGCCCGATGGCCGGAAGGTTGAACTCCCGGATCATCTCTTCGGTGGAGAAAATTTCCTGATCTCCGTGGCTCCAGCCCAGGCGCACGAGGTAGTTGCGCAGCGCTTCCGGCAGGTAGCCGAGGGCGCGATAGGCATCGACCCCGAGTGCACCATGCCGCTTGGAGAGTTTCGAGCCGTCCGGCCCGTGGATCAACGGAATGTGCGCCATCACCGGCACTTTCCAGCCCATCGCATCGTAGATGTGTTTCTGGCGCGCGGCGTTGATCAGGTGATCGTCGCCGCGAATGACGTGGGTCACGCCCATGTCATGATCGTCCACCACCACGGCAAGCATGTAGGTCGGGTTGCCGTCGGATCGCAGCAGCACGAGATCGTCGAGATTTTCGTTCTGCCAGACCACGCGGCCCTGAACCTGATCCTCGATCACGGTTTCACCGGTCTGGGGCGCGCGAAGGCGAATAACCGGCTTGACGCCCTCGGGCGCCTCCGATGGATCGCGATCACGCCAGCGGCCATCGTAGCGGATGGCGCGGCCCTCGGCCTTGGCAGCCTCGCGCATCTGCGCCAGTTCCTCGGCGCTGGCGTAGCAGCGATAGGCCTTGCCGTCCGCGAGCAACTGTTCGGCGACTTCACGGTGCCGTGCGGCCCGCGAGAACTGATAGATGGTCTGGTCATCCCACTGGATGCCGAGCCATTCGAGGCCTTCGAGGATGGCCTTGATCGCGGCGTCGGTTGAGCGCTCGCGGTCGGTGTCCTCGATCCGCAGCAGCATCTTGCCGCCATGTTTGCGCGCATAAAGCCAGTTGAACAGCGCGGTCCGCCCGCCGCCGATGTGAAGGAAGCCGGTCGGGGATGGCGCAAAGCGGGTAACAACGGGTTCGGTCATTTCGGGAGGTTCGGTCCGTCTCGGTGATGATTACCGGCGGGCGTTTATCACACCGTTTGCGCACTGTCCCGGCATCCCGGACGCAAATGCCGCCGGAAGGTCAAAAGTTCGTTTTCGCCTGCTTCGGGCCGCTCGGCCGTCCGGTCCAGCGCTCGCACGGGTCTTGGCGTGGCCTCCCGGATTTGGCACATAGGACCCAACTTTTAAGGGGTAAAAATGTCTGACGAATCGACGACCGCGGGCCGTGATTTCATCCGCGATATTGTGGCCGAGGATCTGGCTTCGGGGCGCGAAAAGGGCGTGGTGACGCGCTTTCCGCCGGAGCCAAACGGATATCTGCATCTCGGCCATGCCAAGTCGATCTGCCTGAACTTCGGGATCGCGGAGGAATTCGGCGGCCGCTGCCACCTGCGTTTCGACGACACCAACCCGACCAAGGAAGAACAGGAATATATTGACGCGATCGAGCGCGATGTCCGCTGGCTTGGTTACGACTGGGGCAAGCACCTCCATTTCGCGTCGGATTATTTCGAGCAGCTTTATGCCTGGGCGCAGCACCTGATCCGCGAAGGCAAGGCCTATGTCGACGATCAGTCGCAGGAGGAAATCCGGGTGACGCGTGGAACTCTCACGGAACCTGGACAGAACAGCCCGTTCCGCGAGCGCTCTGTGGAGGAAAATCTCGATCTGTTCGCCCGGATGCGCGCGGGCGAGTTTCCGAACGGAGCGCGGGTGCTGCGCGCCAAGATCGACATGACGTCGGGCAACATCAACCTGCGCGATCCGGTCCTGTATCGCATTCTTCATGCGCACCATCCGCGCACCGGTGATACGTGGAAGATCTATCCGAGTTACGATTTCGCCCACGGCCAGTCCGACGCGCTCGAACACATCACGCATTCGATCTGCACGCTGGAATTCGCCGATCACCGCCCGCTCTATGACTGGTGTATCGACAACCTGCCTGTGCCGTCGCGTCCGCATCAATACGAGTTCGCGCGCCTCAACGTCACCTATACGCTTTTGTCCAAGCGCGTACTTACAGAACTCGTGCGCGGCGGACATGTCGCCGGCTGGGATGATCCGCGGATGCCGACCCTTGCGGGCCTGCAGCGTCGCGGCATTCCGGCGGAGGCGCTGCGCGAATTCGTCAAGCGCATCGGCGTCGCCAAGGCGAACAGCACTGTTGACCTTGGGATGTTCGATTTCGTGGTGCGCGAAGTCCTGAACCGCACCGCGCCGCGCCGCATGGCCGTCCTCAATCCGCTGAAGGTCGTAATCGAGAACTATCCGGAAGGGCAGAGCGAGACGCTGGACGCCGTCAATCATCCGGACGATCCGGCGCAAGGCTCGCGCCAGATTCCGTTCAGCCGCGAGCTTTACATCGAGCGCGACGACTTCATGGAAAATCCGCCGAAGAAGTTTTTCCGCATGGCGCCGGGGCGCGAGGTGCGGTTGCGCTATGGTTATTTCATCACCTGCCGCGACGTCATCAAGAATGCGGCGGGTGAGGTGGTCGAACTCCGCTGCACCTACGATCCGGCGACACGCGGCGGCAACGCGCCAGACGGGCGCAAGGTCAAGGCCACGATCCACTGGGTCAGCGCTGCGGAGGCCGTGCCCGCCGAAGTGCGGCTCTACAATGTGCTGTTCAACACTCCACAGCCGGAAGCCGCGAACTTCGCCGAGCAGATCAATCCGCAGTCGCTGGAGGTTGTGACCGGCATGCTGGAGCCTGCACTGGCGAGCGACAATTTCGCAGGTGCCGTGCAGTTCGAGCGGCAGGGCTACTTCGTCCGCGACAAGGACTCCGCGCCGGGCAAGCTGGTGTTCAACCGCACCGTCGGCCTGCGCGACAGCTACGCAAAGGTGGCGGGCGACGCCTGATTTGTCGCCTGCATTCTGCTTCCGTTCCGCTATCCAGCGCCAACCCATCCGCTAGCATTGCGTCAGCAATGCCGGAGCGATGCGATGGCGGGCGGGGGCGAGCAGCAGCAGCGGCGATCCCGGACGGGGCGTGCCATCACATGGCCGCCGCGCGGTGCTGTTCGCGCCGCCGATATTGCCGAACGCGGGTCGGTTTCTCTTACTGAAAAAGTACGAGGCTGGGCCGCCGCCGAAGCGGGACCGGGCCGCTTGCTGCCATGGGTGCCGGTCGCATTCGGTGCGGGCATTGCCATCTACTTTGCCGCGGATCGCGAGCCGGTGGCGTGGGTGACGGCGATCACAGCCGTTGCATTTTCCGTGGCTGCATTCGCTGCGCGGCGAAACAGGATGTTTCCTCTCATCGTCATGCTGGCGGCGCTGGCGGCAGGCTTTGCGGTAGCGGCGCTGAAAACGGCACGCATCGCCCATGGCGTTCTGGCGCGGCCGATGTTTTCCGTCACCATGAAGGGTTTTGTCGAAACGCGGGACGAGCGGGAGCGCACCGATCGCTTCGTGTTGCGTGTCGAACAGATGGAGTCCGCGCGCGGCACGCAGAAACTCGAACGTGTGCGGCTCTCGGTGAAGAAAGGGACTGCACCTGCGGTCGGCAGTTTTGTCGAGCTGAAAGCGCGGTTGCTGCCGCCGCTGTCGCCGCTGCGTCCTGGAAGTTATGACTTCGGGCGAGATATGTACTTTCAGGGCATCGGTGCGTCCGGATTTGTCATGGGTGCGATCAAGACGGTCGAGGCGCCGCGCAGCGGCGGCCTCTATCTGCGTTATGCAGCTTCGATGCAGAGGATGCGCGATGCGATCGATGCGCGCATCCGCAGCGTCGTCTCCGGCGATAACCGCGCCATCGCGACCGCGCTTCTGACCGGACGGCGCGATGCGATCTCTGCGCCAGTCAATGACGCGATGTTCATTTCGGGGCTCGGCCATGTGCTGTCGATCTCGGGTTATCACATGGCGGTGGTGGCGGGCGTCGTGTTCTTTGCCGTGCGCGCGCTGCTGGCGCTGTTTCCTGCGCTGACGGTGACATTCCCGATCAAGAAGTGGTCGGCCGCCGCCGCGCTGCTCGCTGCGGCGTTCTATCTGCTGCTGTCGGGCGCGGAGGTCGCCACGCAACGCTCGTTCTTTATGACGGCGGTGGTGCTGATCGCGGTGATGGTGGACCGGCGCGCGATCACATTCCGCACGCTGGCGGTGGCGGCGATGATCGTGCTGCTGATTGCGCCGGAGGCGCTGGTGCATCCGAGTTTCCAGATGTCGTTCGCCGCCACGCTCGGCCTCGTGGCGCTGGTGCAGATCGGCATGCCGAACCTGTTCGCGTCACCGGACAATTCGCAGGTGGCGCGCGCGGCGCTTTGGGGCGGGCGGGAAATCACGATGCTGGCGCTGGCCTCGCTTGTCGCGGGATTCGCGACCATGCCCTATGCCGCGTTTCATTTTCATCGCGTGACGCCATATGGCGTACTCGCGAACCTTGCCGCAATGCCTGTGGTGTCTGCGCTGGTGATGCCTGCGGGGCTGCTCGGAATTCTTAACATCCCATTCGGACTGGACGGCGTGTTCTGGCGGCTGATGGATGTCGGCATCGGCTGGATGATCACGGTGTCGCAATGGGTCGCGGCGCTCCCCGGCGCGATCGGTCAGATTGCGTCGTTCGGCACCGGGCCGCTTGCCCTGATGAGTGCGGGGATCATAGCGCTCGGCCTTTTGCGAACGCCGCTACGCTGGACAGGAGCAGCATCGATCGCGCTGGCTACTGTCTGGGCGCTCATGACACCGCAGCCGGCTATGCTGGTAGCCGCGGACGGACATACGGTGGCGGTACGTGGCAAGGACGGACGGCTGCGCCTGATGCGCAACGGAAAGGACGCGTTCCAGCCGCGCGAATGGCTCGCGGCAGACGCCGACGGGCGGAAGGTCACTGACGCATCGCTGACGGATGGCGTGTCCTGTGACGCCGCCGGATGCGTGGTGCAGGCCGGAGACGGGTCCGTTGTTGCGCTGACGCTGAAGCCGGAGGCCTTCGCGGACGATTGCGCGCGTGCAGCGGTGATCGTGACACAGCATCAGGCGCCCGCCGATTGCGCCGCCATGGTGCTGGATCAGGAGATGCTGCGCACGAGAGGGACGCTGGCCCTGCACAAGACGGCTGATGGCTATGCGGTCCTTGCCAACCGGCCACGCGGCGTGAAACGCCCGTGGGCATCGGTAAGCCCGGATGATGATGCGAATACAGCCGCCCGCCCGGTCAGCCGCGCGGCTCAGCCTGTCGATGCCACGCCGGCGGAAAACGATCTGCGGCCGGATGATTGAGCGCGAGGCGGATCAGTACTTGCGAACCAGCCCGATCAGCTTGCCCTGAATACGCACGCGGTTCGGCGGCAGGATGCGGACTTCATAAGCCGCGTTGGCGGGCTCCAGTGCGATGGATGCGCCGCGTCGGCGGAAACGCTTGAGCGTCGCTTCTTCCTCGTCGATCAGCGCGACCACAATGTCACCGGTATCCGCGGTTTCGTTGCGCTGGATCAGCACGGTGTCGCCGTCGAGAATGCCGGCTTCCATCATGGAATCGCCGCGCACTTCGAGGGCGTAGTGTTCGCCGGAACCGAGCATGTCGGGCGGCACGCTGATGGTGTGGCTGCGGGTCTGCAAGGCCTCGATGGGCGTACCGGCCGCGATCCGGCCCATGACGGGGACGGAAACGGGGAAGCTTGTATCCTCGTCAGGATCGGCCGAAACGCTGGGGCGAACCTTGCCGAGATTGCCCTCGATAACGCTGGGCGTGAAGCCCCGGCGCGCGCCCCCCGGATTGGCGCTGGTCTCGGGAAGCTTGATAACCTCAATGGCGCGGGCGCGGTTGGCGAGCCTGCGGATAAAGCCGCGTTCTTCCAGGGCCGTGATCAGCCGGTGGATGCCGGACTTGGAACGCAGGTCCAGCGCGTCCTTCATCTCGTCGAAGGAGGGCGGAACACCAGCTTCCTTGAGTCGCTCGTTGATGAAGCGAAGAAGCTCGTATTGTTTGCGTGTCAGCATTTTGAGTGGTCCCCGGTCCCGGTTGATCCAGCGACGCGCTGTTCCGGACCCTCGGAGGGGAAACCTTAGAAACCGCGAGTCACTCGAAACAAATCATGAACGAACACTATCTGTTCCATATGTGTTCCGCAACCCCTTAATTTCCCGTCAACGCGTGCGGCTCACGCCGCTTCCCGCGCGTAGTGGCTCGGCGGCTGGCCGACGTAGCGGCTGAAAGCGGTGCTGAACGTGCTTGCCGAGCTGTAACCGACGCGTTCGGCAACCTCGCCAAGACCATGGCCGCCACGGCGGAGCAGATCCTTGGCGACACTCATGCGCCAGGCCAGAAGATACTCCATTGGTGGCAGACCGACGGTGCGCGTGAAACGATCGAAAAATGCCGAGCGTGACAGCGCGGCTTTTTTTGCAAGCTGGGCCATCGTCCAGGGACGCGCGATATGTCCGTGCATCTGCTGCATGGCCGGGGCGATCCGTATATCGGCCAGACCACGCAGCAGGCCAGGTGGTGCATCATGTCCGGATGTCGAGCGCAGCGCCTCGATCAGCAGGACTTCGACAAGGCGCGTCAACACGAGATCACGTCCGGGCCGCTGCTTTCCGGATTCCTCCGTGACCAGCTGCACCATTGTCGAGAGCCGTTGGAGGCCGCGAACATGGATCAATCCCGGCAAAAGTGACACGAGCAGGGATGCATCGGGAGAGTCGAAAACGAAATAGCCCCCGAGCAGGCGGACGTCAGGCTTTCCGCCACGCGTGCCATGGCGAACCTCGCCGGCCGGCGAAAGCATGACCTTCGGGTCGATCCGCTCGGGCCGCACTGGTTCGAATCCCGACATGGTGAAGCCGGGCGTCGCAGGCAGCAGCACGAAATCGCCCGCCTCAAGCGTGATGGCCGGATGACCGTCGACGGCGAGACGGCAACTTCCCTCAAGCACGACACAGAAGCTCGGCTGGCCGAAATCCAAATAGCGTACGCCCCAGCGTCCCGCGCCGCTGATGCGTTTGGAGAATACGGTGCGCGGCTGCAGCAGCGCGATGACTTCGGACAGCGGATCGCTCATTTCCGGACTTTCGCAAATGAATTACGGACTTTACATGGTAGATCGTCCGGATACTGGATGCCATAGCTTTCCGCATCGAAACCAGCGGAAACATTGTCATGAAAACTGTCCTCATCACCGGTTGCTCGTCCGGCTATGGCCTCGAAGCCGCCCGTCACTTCCACGCGCAGGGCTGGAACGTGATTGCGACCATGCGAACCCCGCGCGAAGACGTGCTGCCGCGCTCGGAACGGCTCCGTGTCTTGCCGCTCGATGTGACCGAACCCGACAGCATCGCGGCTGCGCTCGCGGCGAGCGGTCCTATCGATGTGCTGGTCAATAATGCGGGGATCGGTCTGTTCGGCGCGTTCGAAGCGACACCGATGGCGACCGTGCGGGAGATTTTCGAGACCAATACATTCGGTATGATGGCGATGACGCAGGCGGTGCTGCCGCAGTTTCGCGCTCGGAGATCAGGTGTCATTGTCAACGTGACGTCCAGCGCAGTGCTGGCGCCGATGCCGCTCGTTGCGGCGTACACCGCGAGCAAAACCGCCATCGAGGGATTTACCGGATCGCTGGCGCACGAACTCGCGGCGTTCAATGCGAGCGTGAAACTGGTCGAACCTGGTTATGGGCCGACCACAAGCTTTACCAGCAGTTCGGGCAATCGCATGGATGGGCTGATTCCGGACGCGTACGCGCCGTTTGCGCAGCAGGTGTTTGCTGCGTTCACGCAGCCGGCAGCAGTGACGACCGAAGCGGATGTGGCCGCCGCAGTGTGGCAGGCGGCCAATAACAAGACGGGACAGTTACGATTTCCCGCGGGCGCAGATGCCGTGGCGCTGGCTCAGGCCAGCTAATGGCCTCAGTTTGGCAGCCGCAGGATCGTGCATGTCGATCCTGCCGGTGCTGCTGGCACGAAGGGAGGGCGGACAATCAGTGCCTGGGCGGCGGCCAGATTGGCCACCAGAGAACTGTCCTGAGCTCCCACCGAGGTTGCGACGGGCAGGCCATCGCCGCCGGCATCGAGTCGTGCGCGCAGGTAATCCTGCCGCTGGTCGTTGGCCGGGAGTTGGCGCCCCAGCGTTGCCTGCTCGAACACGTGATCAATTTGCGTGCGGCCGGAGAGCGCGCGGATCAGCGGCACCAGAAACAGATAGGCGCAGATGTAGGACGATACCGGATTACCCGGCAGGCCGAGGACGCGCATCGGCCCGAGCTTTCCGTGCATCATCGGCTTGCCGGGCCGCAGGGCGATCTTCCAGAAGGCCATGTCTGTGCCTTCGGCCTTCAGCGCCGCCTGCACCAGATCGTGGTCGCCGACCGACGCGCCGCCGGTGGTGACAAGAACATCCGCGCCGCTATTACGGGCGCGGCGGATTCCATCGGTGGTCGATTCCAGCGTGTCGCGCGCGATGCCGAGATCGATGGTCTCCGCGCCTTCGCTACGGGCAAGCGCGGTGAGGGCGAACACATTGCTGAAGATGATCTGGCCGGGAGCGAGGCTTGAGCCCGGCGCAACGAGTTCGTCGCCGGTGGCGAGGATCGCGACGCGGGGACGGCGATGCACCGGCAGGTGCGGATGGTTCATTCCCGCCGCGAGCGCCAGTGCGCGGTCGTTGAGCAATGCGCCGCGCGGTAGCAGCACGTCGCCTTGGTTGAAGTCGATACCGGCCTTGCGGATGTTCTTTCCCGGCGTGCTGGCTTCGTTGACGATTACGGTGTCGCCGTCTTGCGTGGTGTCTTCCTGAATGACGATTGCATCGGCTCCATCCGGGACGACGCCGCCAGTGAAAATTCGTGCGGCCTGTCCGGCAGCGATGGCCTGATCGAAAGGCCGTCCGGCGGCGACTTCTCCAATGACTTTGAGCCTTGCGCCGAGGGCGGCATCAGCCGCGCGGACGGCATAACCATCCATCGCCGACATGGCGGCGGGAGGCTGTGTGCGCAGCGCGGCGATGTCACGGGCGAGCGTGCGGTGGTGCGCGTCGGTGAGGGCGACGGTTTCTTCCGGCAGGGCTGCGGCGTCCTTGAGGACAGCGGCATAGGCGTCTGCAACCGGCATCAGCGCCATCGGATACTCCTCAGTACTCGGCCAGGTAATGGCCGGACTTTCCGCCCTTCTTCTCAACGAGGCGAATGCCTTCAATCTGAATGCCGCGCTCCACGGCTTTCACCATGTCGTAGATGGTCAGGCACGCGACAGACACTGCGGTGAGGGCTTCCATCTCGACGCCGGTGGGGCCTTTGACCTTCACCGTCGCGCGGACGTGGCAGCCGGGCAGCTTTTTGTCCGGCGTAATGTCGAGCGTAACTTTTGAGAGTGCCAGAGGATGACACAACGGGATCAGATCCGAGGTGCGCTTTGCCGCCATGATGCCTGCGACGCGCGCGGTGCCCAGCACATCGCCCTTGGCCGCGTTGCCCTTGACGATGAGATCGAGCGTTTTAGCGGTCATCACCACATGGCCTTCGGCCACCGCGACACGCTCGGTATCCGGCTTTGCCGAAACATCGACCATGCGCGCCTCGCCCTTGGCGTCGATATGGGTGAGCTGTTTTGTCCGCTTGGCCATGTCAGATGTCGTCCCCGCGAAAGCGGGGACCCATATCCCCTGAGTCATCCGTTGAATGTCTGGAGAGGCGATCTGCCATCATCACACAGAGCGGTGGTTATGGGTCCCGGCCTGCGCCGGGACGACTCGTGGAGAATTTTCGCGCGCGAGCAGCGTGCGCGTCGCCGCTGTCACGTCGGCCTGCCGCATCAGGCTTTCACCGACGAGGAACGTATTCATGCCGACGCGTGCGAGGCGCGAAAGATCGTCGGGCGCGAAGATGCCGCTTTCGCCGACGCTAATGCGGTCCTTCGGGATCAGCGGCGCAAGATCTTCGCTGGTTTTAAGCGTGACCTCGAAAGTGCGCAGGTTGCGGTTGTTGACACCGAGCAGCGGGGATTTCAGCTTCAGCGCGCGGTCGAGTTCCGCACGGTTGTGAACTTCGAGCAGCACGTCCATGCCATGGGCGAAGGCCGCGTCTTCGATGTCCTTCGCGGTCGCATCATCAAGTGCAGCCATGATGATGAGGATGCAGTCGGCGCCATGGACGCGGGCTTCCGCCACCTGATAGGTGTCGTACATGAAATCCTTGCGCAGCACCGGCAATGCCACGGCAGCGCGGGCCGCGACCATAAACGCCAGCGAGCCCTGGAACGACGGCGTATCGGTCAGCACCGAGAGACACGCCGCGCCGCCGGCTTCATAGGCTTTGGCTAGTAGCGGCGGATCGAAATCGGCGCGAATGAGTCCCTTGGACGGTGAGGCTTTCTTGATCTCCGCGATCAGCGCGTAATCGCCATTGGCGTGTTTCGCACGAATGGCTTTGGCAAAGCCGCGCGGAGCGGGCGCCGCCTTGGCGCGGGCCTCGATTTCGCTCAGAGGGATTGCGCGCTTGGCGGCAGCGATTTCCTCGCGCTTGTAGGCTTCGATTTTATCGAGGATGTCCGACAACGGGAGTTCCTCCTCAAGCATTGGAGACGGCGACAAGGCGCGTCAGCCGGTCCGTCGCAGCGCCAGTGTCCAGCGCCTTGGTACCGAGCGCAACGCCTTCCTTGATATCTTTTGCCTTGCCTGCAACCACGAGCGCAGCGGCCGCATTGATCAGCGCGACATTGCGGTAGGCATTCTGTTTGCCCTCCAGCACGTCACGCAGCGCATTCGCATTGGCTTGCGCATCGCCGCCCTTGAGTTCTGCTGCGGTCGCGCGCGGCAGTCCGGCGTCCTCCGGCGTCACGTCGAAGGTGCGGATGTTGCCGTTCTCAAGTGCCGCAACATGGGTCGGGCCGGTGAGGGTGATCTCGTCAAGACCATCGGAACCGTGGACGACCCACACCGATTCCGCGCCGAGGTTCTTCAGCACCTGCGCCAGCGGCTGCACCCAGTGCTTGGAAAAAACCCCGACCATCTGCCGCTTCACCCCGGCCGGATTGGACAGCGGCCCGAGCAGGTTGAAAATGGTGCGGGTCGCAAGTTCGACGCGGGTGGGGCCGACATTCTTCATCGCGGGATGATGCGTCGGCGCGAACATGAAGCCGATTCCGGCCTCTGCAATGCAACGGCTCACGTCGTCCGGCGTGATGTTGATGTTGACGCCGAGCGCGGCGAGCGCGTCCGCCGCTCCCGATTTCGACGACAGTGCGCGATTGCCGTGCTTGGCAACCGGAACGCCGGTGCCGGCCAGAATGAACGAGGCGCAGGTCGATACATTGACCGAGCCCGAGCCATCGCCGCCGGTGCCGACGATATCGACGGCGTCGGCGGGAGCCTTCACCGTCAGCATTTTGGAACGCATCGCGGAGACCGCGCCGGTGATTTCATCGACGGTTTCGCCGCGCACGCGCAGGCCCATCAGGAGCGCGCCCATCTGTGAGGGCGTTGCTTCTCCGGACATCATGCGGTCGAACGCTGCAGCCGCCTCGTCACGCGACAACGCAGCGCCGGTGGCGACTTTTCCGATAATGGCTTTCAGATCGTCCATATCACTGAGCCGAGGCAGCGCCGGTCGCCGTTGCGAAGGCACTCTGATTGATGGTGACGCCGACTTCGCTTTCGAGCTTGGCGATATAGGCGGTGAGTTGTTCTTCCATCTCCGCGCGGCGAAGGTTTTCCGTCAGCTTCTTGACGTCTTCGGAGGCGAGATCGACCGGCGGCACGACGATGTCGGTCACCTTGAATACGATCCACTCGCTTGCCCCATTGCCTTCGGTCTGGCCGACGCCATCCTTTGGCGTGCGGAACGCTGCCGTCACCAGCCGCTCGGGAATGTCTTTGGCGTCAGCATCGCGCTTGAACAGTTTTGCGGTTTCGACCTTGACGCCCGCAGCCGCGGCTTCCGCCTCGATGGTGGCGCCCTTTTCGATCTTGCCGACGATTTCGGCGGCCTTCGCGCGCAGGCGCGTCGAGACCTGCTCGTCCTTCCAGCGTGTGGCGACCTGATCCTTGACTTCATCAAGCGAGCGATCGCGCGAGGGGGTGACGCCCAGCACGTCGAACCAGAGTTCGCCGCCATTGTATTGTACCGGCTCGTTCTCGACGCCGATGTTGCTGGTGAAAGCGGTGGACACGATGTCGACGCCCTGCGGCAGGTCGGTCACCGGCTTGCCATCGGGGGCACGGCCAGAGCGGTCGATGGCCTCGATCGTGGTCGCTTTCAGTCCGAGCTTCTGGGCTGCCTCGGCGATGTTTGCGCCGCCGCCGCGTTCGTCCTCGATCTTGTTGTGCAGATCCTGCATCTGGGTGCGGGCGCGTTCCAGCGCGATCTCGCGCTTGATTGCCGGAGCGACGCTCTCGAATGACGGATTGGTGCCGGGCTCGACCTTTGTGACTTTCAGCAGGGCCGTGGTCAGCGTTCCCTTGACCGGCTCGCTGACGGCGTTAGGGGCGAGGGCGAATGCCGCGTCGGCGATGGCGGAATCGCCGATCGATGATTTGGCCACGGTGCCGAGATCGGTGTCCGCCGTGGTCAGCTTGCGCTCCTTGGCGATGTCTTCGAAGGAGGTTCCGGCCTTGATGCGGTCGCTGGCCGCCTTGGCCTCATCGGCATTGGGGAAAGGAATCTGCAGCACCTGGCGGCGCTCGGGAGTCGCGTAGCGCTCGCGGCGCTGCTCGAACACCTTCTTGGCATCTTCGTCCGAGACCGTGATCGACTTGGCAATGTCATCCGGGGTCAAGGCCAGCATTGCGATCTTGCGGTATTCCGGCGCGCGGAAAAGCTGCTTGCGGTCTTCGAAATAGGCGGCAAGCGCTTCAGGCGAGGGCGCGTCGATGGTCCCGGCCTGCGCGGCGGTCAGCTTCAGGTAATCGGCCGAGCGCTGCTCGTTCTGGAAACGGACCAGTGCTTCGACCTGCGTCTTCGACGGCTCGAGACCGGCCACGATGGTTCCAGTGAGCTGGCGGCGCAGCGCGGTCTTGCGCTGTTCGGCGATGTAACGCTGCTCGGTGTATCCGGCCTGACGGATCGTCTGCACGAAGCGCTCGTGTTCGAACTTGCCGTCGAGGCCCTTGAAGGCGGGCTCGTTGTGGATGATGCGAACGATGTCGGCGTCGGATTGGCCAAGGCCCATGCGGCGTGTGGTCTCGTCGACGGCGGCGTCGGCAATGACGTCCTGCAACACCTGGCGGTCGAGGCCGAACTGGCGCGCCTGCTCCGAGGTCAGGGGACGACCGAAGCGGCGGCCGATCTGCTGCAATCGGTCGGTGTACAGATTGCGGAATTGCTCGGTCGTGATTTCGGTGCTGCCGATCTTCGCCAGGGACGACTGTCCAAAGCCCTTGAAGATGTCTGCGATACCCCAGACGCCGAAACTGATGATCAGCACGCCGAACATGACGGACATCACCGCCTTGCCGAGCCAATTCGATGAGGCTTTGCGCATTCCTCGGAGCATGGGACCAACTTGATGTTCGGGGGGTGGGGCGGTTCGCCACGGAGGCGTTACCGCGTTGTTTCGGCAACATATAAAGGGGTGCCGGTTCCCTAGCAACCATGCTGGAGGCGACGCTTCAGCGCGGTTAACGGCATTCCCTCAAAGTGGGAACCGGTTTCCGGAAAACATCATGCCAATCAAAGTCGGTAATGTGGAAAGCGGATGATGGAACTGGCTTCTCCGGGACGCCTCTGCTAGCGCAAATCAACCCATTCAGACGTGAGATGAAGAATGACCGACAAGCGCCGTCCGCTGATCGCGGGAAACTGGAAGATGAACGGCCTGAAGGCCTCGGCAAACGAGCTGGCCGCCATCGGGCAGGGCGCGGAGAAGGTCTGGCGCAAGGCGGATCTTCTGATCTGTCCGCCCGCGACGCTGCTGTTCACGTCCGCAGCCATCGTGATCGGCTCGAAGGTGGCGATCGGTGCGCAGGATTGTCACCCCGCAGCTTCCGGCGCGCATACCGGGGATATTTCGGCGGAAATGCTGGCGGATGCGGGCGCAACGGCAATTATCGTCGGTCATTCGGAGCGCCGGACCGATCACCACGAAACCGACGCGCTGGTCCGCAGCAAAGCCGAGGCGGCGTGGCGTGTCGGGCTGGTTGCCATCGTCTGCGTCGGGGAAACCCAGGCCGAACGCGACGCGGGGAAAACCCTCGATGTGGTCGGCCAGCAGCTCGCCGGATCGGTGCCCGACGGATCGACAGCGGCCAATCTGGTGGTTGCCTATGAGCCGGTCTGGGCGATTGGAACCGGCCGCACGCCAACGACCAAAGATGTCGAGGAAGTCCATAAGCTTATCCGGGATCGGCTCAAAGATCGGTTCAGCGGGGAGGGCGCGTCGGTCCGGATTCTTTACGGTGGTTCGGTGAAGCCCTCGAATGCGGCTGAACTGATGGCGGTCGCCAATGTCGACGGTGCCCTGGTGGGCGGCGCGAGCCTGAAAGCGGTTGATTTTCTTGCGATTGCGGCGGCGTGCCCCTAAATCCCATGTGATCCGAAGCAGTCCGTCCGGGGGTGGCAATCACCCCTGCAATCGTGTACAGACCGCGCAACTTCAACCCCCGCAAGCGCGTATCGCCCGACTGCCTCGGAGCGACCGTTTGTGACGGAAGGTAACGATGCAGACCGTCATTATCGTCATCCATCTCATGCTTGTGCTCGGCCTGATCGGCGTCGTGCTGTTGCAGCGTTCCGAAGGCGGTGGCCTCGGTATCGGCGGCGGCGGTGGCGGCGGTTTCATGTCCAGCCGCGGCACGACCAACCTGCTCACCCGCACCACGGCGATCCTCGCGGCGGGCTTCTTCATTACCAGCCTGTTCCTGTCGTGGCTGGCGAACTACGAGCGAAAGCCCTCGTCGATCATCAACTCGACCAGCCCCGCGCCGATCTCGCAGCCGGGCAGCGCGCCGCAGGCGCCGGTCGGAGGCCTGCTCGACTCGCTCAAGAAGCCTGAAGCGCCCGCCGCACCCGCGGCCCCGACCGCTCCGCAGGCCCCGCAGTCGAACTAATCCAGACAAATGATGTGCAGTCATGCGCGAGCCGCTTGCCTGCACATCTGAGAATTGCCTTCCAAGTCACTGACTGAACTCCCATATCAGGGCTACCCACAGCGCATCGGAATCCCGATGCGTGCGTGGGTTTCGTTTTGCGAATCACACCGGCGGAGCTAAAGGTTGAATCCCATGACGCGGTATATTTTCATCACCGGCGGCGTGGTCTCCTCGCTCGGCAAGGGTCTGGCTTCAGCAGCGCTCGGTGCTGTTCTGCAGTCACGAGGCTACAAGGTTCGCCTTCGCAAACTCGATCCCTATCTCAACCTCGATCCCGGAACGATGTCGCCGTATCAGCACGGCGAAGTGTTCGTGACCGATGACGGCGCCGAGACCGATCTTGATCTCGGTCACTACGAGCGCTTCACCGGACGTCCCGCGACCAAGCAGGACAACATCACCACGGGGCGCATTTATCAGGACATCCTGAACAAGGAACGTCGCGGCGACTATCTCGGCGCGACGGTGCAGGTGATTCCGCACGTCACCAATGCCATCAAGGAATTCATCCTCGCCGGCAACGAAGGCTATGACTTCGTGTTGTGTGAAGTCGGCGGCACGGTGGGTGACATCGAAGGCCTGCCGTTCTTCGAGGCGATCCGTCAGGTCAAGAACGACCTGCCGCGCGGCGAAGTGATCTACATTCACCTGACGCTTTTGCCGTACATTCCAAGTGCCGGTGAACTCAAGACAAAGCCGACGCAGCACTCGGTGAAGGAGCTACGCTCCATCGGCATTCAGCCGGATATCCTGCTGTGCCGGACCGACCGCGAAATCCCGAAAGAGGAGCGCCGCAAGCTGGCGCTGTTCTGCAATGTGCGTGAGAGCGCCGTGATCGAGGCGCGCGACGTCGACAACATCTATGCGGTGCCCGAGGCCTATCACGCCGCTGGTCTCGATGACGAAGTGCTCGCCGCGTTCGGCCTTGACGCCAAAGCGCCGCCGAAGCTGGAAAGCTGGCACACCATCAATGAGCGTATTCGCCGTCCGGAAGGCGAAGTGACCATTGCCATCGTCGGCAAGTACACCGGCATGAAGGACGCCTACAAATCGCTGATCGAGGCGCTTTCTCACGGCGGCATCGCCAACAAGGTGAAGGTCAATCTCGACTGGATTGAATCCGAAGTGTTCGAGAACGAAGATCCCGCGCCGTTCCTCGAACACGTCAACGGCATTCTGGTGCCGGGCGGCTTCGGGCAGCGTGGTGCGGAAGGCAAGATCAGGGCGGCGCGGTTCGCGCGCGAACGCGAGGTGCCGTATTTCGGCATCTGCTTCGGGATGCAGATGGCTGTCATCGAAGCGGCGCGCAATCTGGTCGGGATCGAGGATGCTAACTCCACCGAATTTGGTGCCACGAAGGAGCCGCTGGTCGGTCTGATGACCGAATGGCTGCGCGGCAACGAACTGGAGAAACGTTCGAAGGCGGGCGATCTCGGCGGCACCATGCGGCTCGGCGCGTATCCTGCTGCGCTCAAGAAAGGCAGCCGTGTCTCGCAGGTCTACGGCGGCGCGCTGGAGATTTCGGAGCGGCACCGCCACCGCTATGAGGTCAATACCGCGTATAAGGATCGCCTCGAACAGCATGGCCTGCGCTTTTCGGGTCTGTCGCCCGATGGCGTGCTGCCGGAGATCGTCGAATACGAGGATCACCCGTGGTTCATCGGCGTGCAGTATCATCCCGAACTGAAATCGCGTCCGTTCGAGCCGCATCCGCTGTTTGCATCGTTCGTTCAGGCTGCGATGGTGCAGAGCCGGCTGTTCTGATCCACGCGCTGCTGGCTGCATCGCGATAGGATCGGCCAGCGTGTCTCAGGGTGTGCCATGACTGACGGCGAACGGCGACAATCGGCGAAAGGGTCGGTACCTCAGGTCGGCCCGGCGCAGGCGAGGCCCGCGGCGGAGCGGATGGATGCGGCCAGGCCGTGGGGCGCACCGCCATCACAACAATCCAAATTGCCTGAGCAGGCAACAACAGCACAGCCAGCACGCCGCTGGCGTGGCTCGACACTGGCCTCGATCGCGTTCGCGGCGCTGCTGCTGGCGGGTGTGCTCATCCCGGCCTATCAGGATCTCTCGTCGCCGGGCGCGTGGACCTACTGGAAGGAGTTCTTCGGCTCTCCCAGCATGACGTCATCCGTTGTCACCATGGCTGATGGCCGCAAGGCACTCGCCATCGATGGCCGGATCGGGCCTGCCTCGGCAAGCTGGTTTCGCGAGCGGCTCGATGCGGCCGGACTCAATAGCGGAGATTTGGTCTTTCTGTCATCGCCGGGCGGCTCCCTTGATCAGGGGCTGATCATGGGCGCGGTCGTCCGCGCGCGGGGACTGACGACGGTGGTGGGACGGATCGACTCCAGCGGTCGGTCTCAACCGGCACGCTGTGCCAGCGCCTGCGTGTTTGTCTTTGCAGGGGGCAAGGTGCGCGAAGCGATGCCGCGCTCGATGCTCGGCGTGCATCAGTTCAGCAGCACGGGTGCGAAAGGCGAGGAATCGGCGGGCGATCTGGTGTCGCGCACCCAGCGCACCACCGGCATCATTCTCGACTACATGACGAAGATGGGGGTATCGCCCTCGATCATGCAGGCGATGACAGCAAGCAAGGATATTCGCTGGCTGACGGAAAAAGAAGCGTTCGAGATGAATCTGGTGACGGCGCGTTACGCCGGAAGCTGACGCTACTTCGGGCAGCCAGAGGTCTGATCGCCGGTGCGCGCCGCAGGTTTGCCGTTGATATAGATGCCGCCTGCGCCACCGACGACAACACCGCCGCATCCGGTCTTGCCGCTCACCACGGCAGCGGGCTTGCCGTTGATAAAGACGTTGGGCGATCCTTCGACGATCACGCTGCCGTCGCTGGTGGTGTCGCCCTGCCGGGCGGCGGGTTTGCCGTTGAAAGTGACGCCATCCGCGCCGCCGGTGACAACGCCCGGTGTCTGCGCATGGGCCGAGATCGACATCAGGGCCGCAATCACCATCGGGCAAATCAACAATCGCATGTTCAACCTCGTATGGCGGGCATGACCCCTAGGTGCTTGATCCGCGGCCGGGCAGGCCACTATATGCGGATCGGGAGAACCTGCATAATCCTGTCGCGTGTTCGAGCGAAGTGGGTACCGGTTCGCGTGAAGAAAACGCTTCAAACATAAGTCGGTGCGTCTCGTGCGCCGGTTCAATCAAGAAAAAGGCAACTGACGATGATCTGTGAGATGCGTGTCTACCGCTGTCTTCCGGGGCGGCTTCCCAATCTGCTGAAGCGCTTCGAAAACCACACGCTGAAGATCTGGGACAAGCATGGCATCCGTCAGGCCGGTTTTTTCACCACGGTGATCGGCCAGTCCAATCAGGAACTGACCTATTTCCTGTCATGGGAATCGCTGGCGGAGCGCGAGCAGAAGTGGACTGCGTTCATGAATGATCCCGCGTGGCTGTCGGTGCGATCCGAGAGCGAGAAAGACGGCCAGATTGTCGAGAACATCTTCAGTCAGATTCTGGCGCCGACGGCTTTCTCTGCGGTGAAGTGAGGAGCGCTCGCGCATTGATCATGGCTCGCGGTCTCGATCACATCGTTCATGCCGTTGGCGATCTCGATGCGGCTGCGGATTTCTATCGCCGCGCTGGCTTTAAGGTCGGCGCGCGCAACAGGCATCCGTGGGGCACGCACAATCATGTGGTGCAGTTCCCCAATTTCTTCATCGAGATTCTTACCGTCGCCGAACCAGACAAGCTCGGCGACGACGGTCTTTCGCAACATTTCGGCATTCCCGGCCGCGAGGCCATCGCGCGTGGCGACGGGTTCGCCATGCTGGTGCTGGAGAGCACCGACAGCGAAGCTGATGTGGCTGACTTCGCGCGGCAAGGCATCGGTATCTCGCCTGTGCTGCCGTTTTCGCGTCAGGCCGTATTGCCGGATGGCAGCGCGACCACGGTGGGATTCTCGCTGGTCTTTGCGAAAGACACACTGTCACCGGACACGACCTTCTTCACCTGCAAGCAGCAAAATCCAGCGGCGTTCTGGAAACTGGATTATCAGCAACATCCAAACGGCGCGAGCGGTGTACTGGGTGCCGTGCTGGTCGCGGAAAACCCGGCGGATCATCATATTTTTCTCGAAGCCTTCACGGGCGTGCGCGATCTTCATTCGAGTTCGCTCGGCGTGACTGCGCAGACGCCGCGGGGCGATATCGAGATCATGGACGCCGCGGCGTTTCGCGATCAGTTCGGCGATGTCGTCAAACCAAACGGGGCGGGCGTATCGCTAAGGGGATTGCGGCTTTCGGTTCCGGACCTCGGAACACTGGAAGATGCATTGAGGGCTGGCGGGGTGAGTTCGCACCGGCGGGCCGGACGAGTCGTGGTCTCGCCATCGGCCGCTTTCGGTGCGACGCTGATATTCGAGAAGCAAGGATAAACATCGGGTCGTCATTGCGAAGAACGAAGCGACGAAGCAATCCAGACGGCTTGCTTTCAGGAAAGATGGATTGCTTCGCTTCGCTCGCAATGACGGCTAATTTGCGTGGCGAACGGCTTGATCTTCCCCGGCGCGCGCGGCACAAGTGATGATCAACGCAGGACACCGTTTTGAACAACCCTGTTTCAGCCAACTCCGTCGTGTCCGCGGGCACCGTCAAATTCGGCAATACGCTGCCGCTCGCGGTGATCGCTGGGCCGTGTCAGCTCGAGAGCAGGGCTCATGCACTTGAGACGGCGCAGGCCCTCAAGGAGATCGCTGCGCGCCTCGGAATCGGGCTCGTCTACAAGACGTCGTTCGACAAGGCCAACCGTACCAGCGCCTCTGGCGCGCGGGGCATCGGCCTCGACAAGGCGCTGCCGGTTTTCGCGGAGATCAAATCGTCGCTCGGCCTGCCGGTGCTGACCGACGTGCACGAGATCGACCAGTGCGCGCCCGTGGCCGAGGCCGTGGACATTCTGCAAATTCCAGCCTTCCTGTGCCGCCAAACCGATCTGCTGCTGGCAGCAGCCGCGACCGGCAAGATTGTCAACGTCAAGAAGGGCCAGTTTCTCGCACCATGGGACATGGCCAACGTCGTCGCCAAGGTGACGGGCGGCGGCAATCCGAACGTCATGGTGACGGAACGCGGCGCATCATTCGGTTACAACACGCTGGTGTCCGACATGCGCGCGCTGCCGATCCTGGCTCGCAGCACGGGTGCGCCGGTGATCTTCGATGCGACGCATTCGGTGCAACAGCCGGGCGGCAAGGGCAGTTCGTCGGGCGGTGAGCGCGAGTTCGTGCCGGTGCTGGCGCGCGCCGCAGTCGCAGTCGGCGTGGCGGGCGTGTTCATCGAGACGCATCCCGATCCAGACAACGCGCCGTCTGACGGGCCGAACATGGTGCCGCTGAAGGATTTTGAAGCGCTCTTGAAGACATTGATGAAATTTGATGCTGTGGCGAAATCGAAAGCGTGACGGCCCGATCATAACAACCAAATCATAAAGGGCCGCGAGTTCAACGCGGCACCCGGCCAACCTGATGCCGCCGATCCTCAATGTCATCGCCGCGACGACCTTCGCATCCGCTCTGTCATCGCGTTCGATGGATCCGGTGCTTCCGCTTGTGGCCGACGGCTTCGGCGTCAGCGTTGCGACCGCTGCGAGCCTGTCGGCTGTTGTCGCGCTGACATTTGCGATCGTCCAGCCTCTGCTTGGCGCAGCAGCCGACATGTTCGGCAAGCCGCGCCTGATGATCGCCTGTTTGATTTTGCTCGGCGCGGCGAATGCCCTTGGTGCTGTTGCGACCTCGTTCGAAATGCTGTTCGCGTCGCGTGTGCTGGTCGGCATCGCGGCGGGCGGCACCTTTCCCATCGCATTCGGACTGACCGGCGATCTCGTGCCGACCGCGCAGCGCCAGGTCGCGCTGAGCCGGGTGCTGGCGGGCGCGATGACAGGAAATCTGCTGGGTGCTTCGGCAGCCGGCGTGATCGGCGATTTTCTCGGCTGGCGCGGTGTGCTTGGCGTGCTCGGCGCGATCATGGTCGTGGCGTCGGTCGCGGTGATGATCGGTTTTCGGCGCGGTGGGGTCGCCAGCCCGCAACGCGGCGTCAGTTTTGCATCGCTGAAGGAGGGCTATCGCACCATCCTGCACAATCCCAATGCGCGGGTGTGTTTCACCGCCGTTTTCATCGAGGGGCTTTGCGTTTTCGGCCTCTTTCCGTTCGTCGCCGCGTTTTTGTTCGAGCTTGGCGAAACCCGCGCGTCGATCCCCGGCGTGGTCATCGCGGCGTTTGCAGTCGGCGGGTTGTTTTATTCCATGAGCGTGTCGCGGCTGTTGCCGCGATTTGGCGTGAACCGGTTGATGATCGGCGGAGCGGCAGTGGTGGCGCTGCAGTTCGTGATTATCGCGCTCGGCCCGCGCTGGGAGATTCAGGCAATTTCATTCCTGATCATGGGATGGGGATTCTATTCGCTCCATGGATCGCTGCAGGTGTTCTCGACGGACCTCGCGCCGGAAGCGCGCGCATCTGCGATGTCGCTGCATGCGTTCTGCTTCTTCATGGGGCAAGCGGTCGGGCCGATCATTTACGGCTTTTCACTGGGCCATGCCGGCAAGCAGGCGACGCTGATTCTCAGCGCAACCGCCATCCTTGTGCTGGGCATCGTCGCAGCGCGGTTGCTGAACCAGGAGAAGCCGGCGGAGATGTCCGATATCTGACGGATGATCGGGGATTGGTTTCCGTTCAGATCATGCGCAAATCATCAGCCTCGTCCGCGATAGGGCGCGACGCCCTGATCCGGGACCCACAGGTTCGCCGGCAGCTTCCCTGTCTGCCAGAACACATCGATGGGAATTCCGCCGCGCGGATACCAGTAACCGCCGATCCGCAGCCAGCGCGGTTGAATTTCTTTCACCAGCCGCTTGCCGATCCCGACGGTGCAGTCCTCGTGAAACGCCCCGTGATTGCGGAAACTCGACAGATACAGCTTGAGCGCCTTCGACTCGACCAGCCATTTGCCCGGCACATAGTCGATCACCAGATGCGCAAAGTCGGGTTGGCCCGTAATCGGGCAGAGTGACGTGAACTCCGGCGCGGCGAAACGCACCAGATAATCGTCTTTCGGGTGCGGGTTCGGCACGCGATCGAGCTTTGCCGCCTCTGGCGAGGCGGGCATTTCGACCTGATGGCCGAGTTGCAGTCCGGCCGGCAAAGATGGGTTGCGAGGTTTTCTTGACATGGGAAATCTCCGTTGCCGCTGTCCTGGGACGTATCCGTTTGCGGCGACTGTCACGATGCAGGTTGTTCTTGGATTTGTTCTTGGATCAAGCTTTTGCAGCAAGGTCGCGTGCCCGCAACTGTCGCTCGGCAGTGCGGAGGCGGACCTGATCGGACGCGATTTCCGCCAGCGCGAACAGCGCTGTCCGTTCGTTATCTTTTAGTACGCGGGGCTTGTAGTCGATCACACACATTGCGCCCAATGCAAATCCGTCGGGATCGATGACGGGGGCACCGGCGTAGAACCGGAAGCGAAGATCGCCCGTCACTGCCGGATTTTCCGCGAATTGCGGGTCCAGCGACAAGTCTTCAACGCTGAATACGTCGCGTTGCAGAATAGTCTGATTGCAGAACGACCAATCGCGCGGTGTTTCGGTTATCTCCAGGCCCTGACGGGACTTGAACCACTGGCGGCTTGAGGTCAGCAGTGTGAACAGCGAGATCGGCATGTGCAGAATATTGCTGGCAAGCCAGGTGAGACGGTCAAAGGATGGTTCGGGCGCGCTATCGATAAGGCCGGATCGTTCCAATGCAAGCAGGCGCCCACTTTCGTTGCCGGTCCCCGCGTCATCATGGACGTCGGATACGGACAGAACTGACGGCGGCAATGCCGGATGGGTTTGATTGATCAGGGCCATGACATCGGCGCGGTAGACGCGACGATGTCCGCCGGGCGTCTTCCATGATCGAAGCGAGCCGCCTTCGATCAAGAGCTGCGCCGTGCGGACTGAAATGCCCAGCAATTTCGCTGCTTGCGAAGTGGTCAGAATATCGGCTGGGGCATGCTCTGTCGTGTGATTGCGCACCGAACTTGGTGGTCCTTTGCTTTTCTCGTGTTTTCAATGAGGTCGATGCTGAAAACATAGAGTGCATGTCTTGCCACACAATAACCCAAAGCTCTCGTGGAATCAAGTTAAAGTGATATAGTTGCTATATTTGATAGAATTGATAGTTTGGGCTTGTCCTCAATCAGGAGTAGCCCATGTCCGATTTCGATTTCTCTTCCCGTCGACTGCATTCGAACGTCAAGATTGATGGTGAATACGACATTATCGTTTGCGGGGCAGGCCCTGCCGGTTCTGTTGTGGCCGGCCGATTGGCCGAAAATTCCACCCTTCGGGTGCTGCTGATCGAGGCGGGAGGGACGGATGATGTCCCCGAGGTGATGGATCCGGCGCAATGGCCGCTGAATCTGGGATCGGAGCGCGACTGGGGATTTTTGGCAGAGCCCAATTCCAGCCTGAATGGCAGGTCGATCCCCCTGAGCATGGGAAAATGTCTGGGCGGCGGCTCCAGCATCAACGTCATGGTGTGGGCCCGCGGCCACAAGAATGATTGGGAGGACTTTGCCGCGGAAGCCGGCGATTCCGCATGGGGTTACGAGTCGGTTCTCGACATTTATCGGCGGATCGAGAGCTGGCAGGGCTTGGGCGACGCAAATCGCCGCGGCACCGGAGGACCGGTTCATGTTCAGCCGGCCAGCGATCCGCCGCCCGTGGCGCGGGCCATGCTGGATGCGGCTCGGGGGTTAGGAATACCCGTCTTCGACTCGCCCAATGGGGAGATGATGGAAGGGCGCGGCGGCGCTGCGCTCACCGATCTGATCATCCGAAACGGGCGGCGCTCATCGATCTTCCGCTGCTATGTCGCGCCACGTCTCGGCCAGCGTAACCTGACGGTCCTCACCCATGCGCTCGTCAGCAGACTGCTTTTCGACGGCAGTACCGTCATCGGTGTGGAGGTGATCGAAAGAGGGCAGCTTCGCCGCTATATGGCCGGGCTGGAAGTCGTTCTGTCGCTCGGAGCAATCAACACCCCAAAGCTGCTGATGCAATCGGGCATCGGGCCGGAGGACGAACTTCGCCAGCACGATATCCGGATTGTCCAAAATCTGCCGGGGGTCGGTCAAAATCATCAGGATCACGTCTCGTTCGGATGCATCTTCGAATTCAGCGAACGGCAGCCAGTCTGCGATGGCGGATCGCAGGCGACGTTATACTGGAAGAGCGACGACAATCTGAGGTTGCCGGATCTTCTGCACTGTCAGGTACAGTTTCCTGTCCCGAGCCTCGAAACCGCAAGCGCGGGCGTGCCCGCGCATGGCTGGACGATGTTCGCGGGACTTGCACATCCGAAGAGTCGCGGCGCGTTGAAGCTGTCCGGCGTCAACGCGCATGACCCGATCCGCATCGAAGCCAATACGCTGTCGCATCCGGATGACCTTCGGGACGCGCTCAAGAGCATCGAGATGTGCCGTGACCTCGGCAATAGTCGCGCGTTCTCGGGTCTCGTGACGCGCGAAGCGCTACCCGGGAAGCTGGGCATCGACGAGATGAAAGAATTCGCGCGCAACGCCGCCGTGACCTACTGGCACCAGTCTTGTACTGCCAAGATGGGGCGCGATCCGATGTCCGTCGTCGACGGTCGCCTGAAGGTTCATGGCATCGAGAAGCTGCGCATCGCGGATGCCTCGATCATGCCTCACGTCACCTCCGGCAACACGATGGCGCCCTGTGTCGTCATCGGCGAGCGCGCTGCCGATATGATCAAGGTCGCGCACGATGTTTAGTGTCATGGCGATCCCGTATGTGATGATGGCACTGAACTGGCTCGCCGTCGGTTGGCGTTCTCTAAAGATAGAGAATCGCCGTCCCGGTGGCCGGCCGGGGCAGTCGGCTTCGCAGGGGCGTTGGAGAAGTTGGGGTTTTCCCGCGCGATCCGTTCCTGTAGAAGCTCCCCAACCTTCCCAACCTGATCCTGAAAGGGCGCAAATGACCGCAATCGTCGACATCATCGGCCGCGAAATTCTCGACAGCCGTGGCAATCCGACCGTCGAAGTCGATGTGGTGCTGGAAGACGGCTCGATGGGCCGCGCCGCCGTTCCGTCGGGCGCGTCCACGGGCGCACACGAGGCGGTGGAGCTGCGCGACGGCGATAAGGGACGCTATCTCGGCAAGGGCGTGCAGAAGGCTGTCGATGCGGTCAACGGCGAAATCTTCGATGCCATCGGCGGCATGGAGGCCGAGCAGCAGGTCCAGATCGACGAGACCATGATCGGTCTCGACGGCACGCCGAACAAGAGCCGCCTCGGCGCGAATGCCATTCTCGGCGTGTCGCTGGCGGTGGCGAAGGCTGCGGCGGAATCGCTCGGCATGCCGCTTTATCGTTATGTGGGTGGAACCTCGGCCCGCGTGCTGCCGGTTCCGATGATGAACATCGTCAACGGCGGCGTGCACGCCGACAACCCGATCGATTTCCAGGAAATCATGGTGATGCCGGTCGGTGCGGAGTCGTTTTCCGAAGGGCTGCGCGCCGGTGCGGAAATTTTCCATACGCTGAAGGGCGAACTGAAGAAGGCCGGCCACAACACCAATGTCGGCGACGAAGGCGGCTTCGCGCCGAATCTGCCGTCGGCGGATGCTGCGCTGGATTTCGTCATGAGCGCGATCGGCAAGGCCGGTTACAAGGCGGGCAGCGACATCATGCTCGCGCTCGATTGCGCCTCGACTGAATTCTTCAAGAATGGCTCGTACGTCTATGAAGGCGAGAAGAAGACCCGCTCACGCTCCGAACAGGCGAAGTATCTCGCCGATCTCGTCTCGCGCTATCCGATCGTCTCCATCGAGGACGGCATGGCCGAAGACGACATGGACGGCTGGAAGGAACTGACCGACCTGATCGGATCGAAGTGCCAGCTTGTGGGCGATGATCTGTTCGTCACCAACGTCACGCGCCTCGCGGACGGCATCAAGAAGGGTCTCGGCAATTCCATTCTGGTGAAGGTCAACCAGATCGGTTCGCTGACCGAGACGCTCGCCGCTGTCGAAATGGCGCACAAGGCGGCTTACACTGCCGTGATGTCGCATCGCTCCGGTGAAACCGAGGATTCGACCATCGCCGATCTCGCCGTCGCCACCAACTGCGGCCAGATCAAGACCGGGTCGCTGGCGCGTGCCGATCGTACCGCGAAGTACAACCAGTTGCTGCGCATCGAGCAGGAACTGGGCAACCAGGCGATCTACGCGGGGCGTTCGGCGCTCAAGGCGCTGGCGTAACCCGGGCACCGCGAAAAGCGCCAAAGGCGCATCGCAGCATTTCATTCCTGGACGTGATTGACGGCTTGCCTTGGCAGGCCGTCGCCGTTTGACTTGGACGTTGCCGGGATTCTGCCGGCCTTGGAGAGAATGCGATGCAGGGTCCGCTGGCCGGAATCAAAGTCATTGAAATAGGGCAGGCGCTCGCGGGTCCGCTGGCGGGCGCGATCATGGCCGACATGGGCGCGGACGTGATCAAAATCGAGAAACCAGATGGCGGCGACGACGCGCGAAGCTGGGGGCCTCCGTTCATCGAGGAAGCCTCCGTCATGTTCCATGTCACCAACCGCAACAAGCGCTCGGTGACTCTCGACATGAAAAATGCCGCCGACATCGAGAAGCTCAAGACCCTTGTGCGCGATGCTGACATTCTGATCCAGAATTTGCGCTCGGGTGTCGTCAGCGAACTCGGCATCGGTCCGGAGCATATGCGCGCGATCAATCCGCGATTGATCTATTGTTCGATCTGGGCATTCGGGCCTAAGGGCCCGCTGTCAAAGGCTCCGGGATTCGATCCGCTGCTGCAGGCTTATGGCGGCGTGATGATGCAGACCGGCCGACATGACGATCCGCCGACCTTCTGCGCGCCTGCGATCAACGACAAGGCGACTGCGCAGTGGTGCGTGATCGGCGCGCTCGGTGCGTTGCAGCAGCGTCATGTCACGGGGAAGGGCTGCGTCATCGACACCTCGCTGCTCGACAGTGCGGCATCATGGGTGGACTCGTCGCTTGCGACCTATCACATCACGCAGGAGCTTTCGCCGCGCACCGGTGCCGCGACTCCGACCATCGTGCCCTATCAGGCGTTCGAAACCGCGGATCATCCCCTTGTCATCGCCGCCGGTTATGATCGCCTGTTCCACAAGCTTGCCACCGTGCTTGGATTCCCCGAATGGTGCACCGACCCTCGGTTTGCGAAGGGCAGGGATCGTTTCGTCAATCGCGACGCACTGATTGGTTTGCTGAAGCCGGTATTGCTGACGAAGACGCGCGGCGAATGGCTGGCTGCGTTCGAAGCGGTGGGTGTGCCGTGCAGTCCGGTCAATACCATCGTGGAATTGTCACAGACCGAACAGTTCAAGGCGTCCGATCTGCTGCGCACCTTGCCCGGCAGCGATTTGCCGGTGGTCGGCTTGCCGATTTCGTTCGACGGGCGGCGCCCGCATCCGCATTCGGGCGCGCCGCGTCTTGGCCAGCACAACGATGAGTTGTTGGGGTAGATCCAGGAACAAGATTTCGCGATCCGATATTAATGCACTTGCATCCTTTTTGCCCGAAGGCTAAGCGAACCTTCTCAGGTTCGCTTTGTCCTGTTCCTTAGAAGGATCGTCTTATGGCCCATTCCGTTGCCGTCATTGTTGGTAGCCTCCGCAAGGAGTCGTTTTCGCTCAAGATCGCCAAGGCTTTCGCCAAAATCGCTCCACCGTCGCTTAAATTCGACATCGTGACGCTTGAGGGGCTGTCGTTCTTCAATCAGGATCTGGAAGCGACGCCGCCGGCGGACTGGGTTGCGTTTCGCGAGAGAATTCAGAAATCCGATGCCGTTCTGTTCGTGACGCCGGAATACAACCGGTCGACTTCCGGTGTGCTGAAGAACGCGATCGATGTGGGTTCGCGCCCTTACGGAAAGAGTTCGTTTCTCGGCAAGCCGACAGGCATTATCGCCAATTCGCCCGGTGCGCTTGGCGGCGTTGCCGCGGCCATGCACCTGAAGTCTATTCTGCCTGGTATTTCCGGGCCTATCATGCAGCAGCCCGAAATCTACCTGAACGGAGTGGGCGATGCTTTCGACGACAAGGGCAACCTGACCAAGGAAGCGCTTGAGAAGGTGATGAAGGCCTATATCGACGCGTTCGCAGCCTGGGTCGAGCGGCTCCAGAAATAGCGCCGCGGCTAAAGCGACGGCCCGGTCATTAGCAATGGGTTAACCGGGCTGTCGCATCCTGCGGGCATGGTTTCACGCTCGCGATTCAAAGCAATCATGACCGGCCTCGCGCTTTACGCGATCGCGGCGGCATTGATTACCTATTTCGGGATCAATGCCTACACCGGCAAGTACGGCCTCAATGCGCGGCAGGAACTGGATCAGGAAATTGTATTGCTGACCACTGAGCTTGCCCGGCTCAAGGCCGAGCGGGCCGCGGCGGAAAAGCGTGTTTCACTGCTTCGTTCCGACCGGGTCGACCCCGACATGCTCGACGAACGAGCGCGTTACCAGCTCGACTATGTGCATCCGCGCGATCTCGTTCGGATGATCGGCCAGAACTAGCATTTCGAACCCGAAGTTCGGCTGATTTTCCGCACGCTCTGCTGCGGACTCGGGACGCGACGGCATATCATTGCGACATGGTCCTGGCTCGCGGTCCGCAACGGTACGCGCTGCCGAAGCATTGTGGACTTGTGAACGTCACACTGGTTTCAAATTTCAAAAAGCTGTCGCTTTCGCTTTTAAAGTTGCGTTCGCTGCATTGCGAAATGCGAGCGGATTGTCGCAACATAACGCAATCCTTTCATGGCGATGTGAGTTGGAGTAGAGAGGATTACATCCGCTCTCTCATCCGGACATGACATGGCTTCTCCAAAAGAATCGGCCTCTCCGAAAAAAAGCGCCAGCACGAAAGACGCAGGCAACGGCTCCCGCCATCCGAACAATCTGACTTTCAGCAAGGATCAGGAGCTTCACGCATTTCGCGAGATGATGCTGATCCGCCGGTTCGAGGAAAAAGCCGGCCAGCTTTACGGCATGGGCGCGATTGGCGGCTTTTGTCACCTCTATATCGGCCAGGAAGCTGTCGTGGTGGGTATGCAGATGTCGCTGGAGAAGGGCGATCAGATCATCACCAGTTATCGCGACCACGGCCACATGCTGGCTTGCGGCATGGATCCCAAGGGCGTGATGGCCGAACTGACGGGACGTGAAGCCGGCTATTCCAAAGGCAAGGGCGGCTCCATGCACATGTTCAGCAAGGAGAAGAATTTCTACGGCGGCCACGGCATTGTCGGCGCGCAGGTTCCGCTCGGCACTGGCCTGGCTTTCGCCAACCGGTATCGCGGCAACAAGAGCGTCAGCATCGCCTATTTCGGCGATGGCGCTGCCAATCAGGGGCAGGTCTACGAGAGCTTCAACATGGCGGAGCTGTGGAAGCTCCCCGTGATCTACGTCATCGAGAACAACCGTTACGCGATGGGCACCTCGGTGACCCGCTCGTCGGCGCAGACGGACTTCTCCAAGCGCGGCGCGTCCTTCAACATTCCCGGCGAACAGGTCGATGGTATGGACGTCCGCGCTGTGAAGGCCGCGGGCGACAAGGCGGTGCAGTGGTGCCGCGAAGGCAACGGGCCTTTTATCCTGGAGATGCAGACCTATCGTTATCGCGGCCATTCGATGTCCGATCCCGCGAAATACCGGACCCGCGAGGAAGTGGACAAGGTGCGCCACGACAGTGACCCGATCGAGCAGGTACGTCAGCGTCTGCTTGAATTGAAGGTCAGCGAGCAGGACCTGAAGGCGATCGACGGCGAGGTCCGCGAGATCGTCAACGAGGCGGCGGATTTCGCGCAGCACACGCCGGAGCCGCCCGTATCCGAGCTTTACACCGATATTTACCGTTAAGCCTGCGAAAGAGAGTCCGGAGCGACCATGCCGATTCAAGTTCTGATGCCCGCGCTTTCGCCCACGATGGAAAAAGGCAACCTTTCCAAATGGCTGAAAAAAGAGGGTGAAACCGTTAAGTCCGGCGATGTGATCGCCGAGATCGAAACGGACAAGGCGACGATGGAAGTCGAAGCGACCGACGAAGGGACGCTCGGCAAAATCCTGATTGCCGAAGGCACCAACGATGTCGCGGTCAATACCCCGATTGCGACCATTCTGAGCGACGGCGAAACCGCCGCTGATCTCGGAAAGACTCCGGTGCCGGTGAAAGCACCCGAGGCGCCCCGCGTTGAAGTTCAACAAGAGGTTCAAGAGTCCCGCTCACCTGTCGGGGAAGGCAAGCCGCAGATCAGCGTGCCCCCCGTGGTTGCAGCTCCCGTAGCTCCGGTTGAGCCGGACCCCGAAGTGCCGCCGGGCACCGAGATGGTGAAGATGACGGTGCGCGAAGCGCTGCGCGACGCCATGGCCGAGGAAATGCGCCGCGACGGCGACGTGTTCGTGATGGGTGAGGAAGTCGCCGAGTATCAGGGCGCTTACAAGATCACCCAGGGCCTGCTGCAGGAATTCGGCGATCGCCGTGTCATCGATACGCCGATCACCGAACATGGTTTTGCCGGCGTCGGCGTCGGCGCGGCGATGGCGGGCCTCAAGCCCATCGTCGAGTTCATGACCTTCAACTTCGCGATGCAGGCGATCGACCAGATCATCAACTCGGCGGCGAAGACGCTCTACATGTCCGGCGGCCAGATGGGCTGCTCGATCGTGTTCCGCGGCCCGAACGGCGCAGCCGCGCGTGTGGCCGCACAGCACAGCCAGGACTATTCGGCCTGGTACTCGCAAATCCCGGGCCTCAAGGTCGTCTCGCCGTATTCGGCGGCGGACGCCAAGGGTCTGCTCAAGGCGGCGATCCGCGACCCGAACCCGGTGATCTTCCTTGAGAACGAAATTCTCTACGGTCACTCCAGCGACGTGCCGAAGCTCGATGACTACGTTGTCCCGATCGGCAAGGCGCGCATCGCGCGTCCCGGCAAGGACGTGACGCTGATCGCATGGTCGAACGGCATGACCTACGCACTGAACGCCGCCGATGAACTCGCAAAGGAGGGCATCGAGGCTGAAGTCATCGATCTGCGCACGCTGCGCCCGATGGACACCGAGACGATCATCAATTCGGTGAAAAAGACCTCGCGCGCCGTTGTGGTCGAGGAAGGCTGGCAGCAGTCCGGCGTTGGCGCGGAGATCTCAGCGCGGATCACGGAGCAGGCCTTCGACTATATCGACGCGCCTGTGGCGCGCGTGTCGGGCAAGGACGTGCCGATGCCTTACGCGGCGAACCTCGAAAAGCTGGCGCTGCCGTCGGTGGCCGAAGTCGTCGATGCGGCCAAAGCCGTAATGTATCGCTGAGAGAGCGGGACACTCGTATCATGCCGATCAACATTCTGATGCCCGCGCTGTCACCCACCATGGAGAAGGGCAACCTTTCGAAGTGGCTCAAGAAAGAGGGCGACAAGGTCAAGTCCGGCGATGTGATCGCCGAAATCGAAACCGACAAGGCGACGATGGAAGTCGAAGCCGTCGATGAAGGCACTATTGCAAAAATCCTTGTGCCGGAAGGCACGCAGGACGTTCCGGTCAACAATGTGATTGCTGTGCTTGCCGGTGACGGCGAGGACGTGAAAGCTGCAGGAACCGGGGCGGCTTCTGCGCCTGCAAAGTCCGAAGCTCCGAAAACCGAGGCACCGAAAGCTGAAGCGCCCAAGCCTGCTGCGGCTCCCGCTCCGGCACCTGCTGCCGCGCCTGCGGCGAAAGCACCGGCGCCCGCTGCGCCTCAGGCTGCACCCGCCGCCAGCAACGGCACGCGCATCTTCTCATCGCCTTTGGCGCGCCGCCTCGCCAAGGAAGCGGGCATCGATCTGTCGCGCGTCACCGGCACCGGCCCGCATGGCCGCGTCGTCGCGCGCGACATCGATCAGGCCAAATCCGGCAAGGGCCTCAAGTCTGCGGCCGGCGCAGGCGCTCCAGCCGCTGCTGCCGGTGCAGTCGGCGCGCCCGCGATGTCCGATCAGCAGATTCTCGGGCTGTATACCGAGGGCGATTACGAGAGCGTGCCGCATGACTCGATGCGCCGAACCATCGCGCAGCGTCTCACCGCCGCGACCAATTCGATGCCGACATTCTACCTCACGGTGGATTGCGATCTTGGCAAGCTGAACGCAGCGCGCGAGGAAATCAACGCTGCTGCGGGCAAGAACGCCGACGGCAAGCCGCTCTACAAGCTCTCGGTCAATGACTTCGTCATCAAGGCGATGGCGATTGCGCTGCAGAAAATCCCCGAAGCGAATGTGTCGTGGACGGAAGCAGCGATTCTGCGTCACAAGCATTCCGACATCGGCGTCGCCGTGGCATTGCCGTTCGGTCTGATCACGCCGATCATCCGTCAGGCCGAACTCAAGACGCTATCGGCGATCTCTGGCGAGATGAAGGATCTCGCCGCGCGCGCGAAAGCCAAGAAGCTCAAGCCGAACGAATATCAGGGCGGCACGTCGTCGGTATCGAACCTCGGCATGTACGGCATCAAGGATTTCACGGCGGTGATCAATCCGCCACAGTCCTCGATCCTTGCCGTCGGCACCAGCGAGGATCGCGCCGTGGTGCGCAACGGCCAGATCGTGGCAGCCAGCATGATGAGCGTGACGTTGTCCTGCGATCATCGTGCCATC
Source organism: Afipia sp. (assembly GCA_017308595.1). GTDB lineage: Bacteria > Pseudomonadota > Alphaproteobacteria > Rhizobiales > Xanthobacteraceae > Afipia. The sequence continues at coordinate 38,699 of JAFKER010000010.1, read as the reverse complement.
GACGGCGCGCTCGGCGCGGAGCTAATCACGGCGTTCAAGAAGCTGATCGAAAATCCGGTGATGATGGTGGTCTGACAGGCAGGACGCGCGTGCTCGACATTCAGGTCAAACGAGGGGCGCTGACGCTGGCTCTCGTGCTGTCCGCGGCGCTGGTCTTCATGCGCGCGGCAATGGCTGAACTGCCGCCGCAGTATACGGTTTGGCAGAACTTCGCGGCGATTACGGCGCAAACCAGCATTCCGGAACAGCTCGGCGTTGTCGATCGGATTGAGCGGACGCAACAAGGCTACCGGATTTTTGGCAGCAACTGCTGGATCGATGCAGTGATCTCGCGGGAATCGCCGAAAGGACCTAACGGTCAGCCGATGGTCGGGCCCTCGCGCGTGTCGGCCGTGACGCTTGGCGAAAAGAAATGCAAATAGAAGCAGTGCAGACGGAAAGAACACAGCATGGCTGATAATTCCTTTGACGTCGTCGTGATCGGATCGGGCCCCGGCGGTTACGTCACGGCCATTCGCGCCGCGCAACTCGGTTTCAAGACCGCCATTGTCGAGAAGGCTTATCTCGGCGGCATCTGCAACAACTGGGGCTGCATTCCGACCAAGGCGCTGCTGCGCTCGGCGGAAATCTATCACTACATGACCCACGCCAAGGATTACGGCCTGTCGGCGGACAACGTGTCGTTCGATCCGAAGGCGGTGATCGCGCGCTCGCGCGCGGTGGTGAAGCGCCTCAATGGCGGCGTCGAATTCCTGATGAAGAAGAACAAGATTTCGATCATCTGGGGTGAAGCCACGCTGGATACACCGGGCAAGTTCACGGTGAAGAAGTCCGCCGCCGAAGCACCGAAGGGATCGCTGGGCGAGGGCGCTTACACCGCCAAGCACATCATCGTCGCCACCGGTGCGCGTCCGCGCGTGCTGCCGGGTCTTGAGCCGGACAAGAAGCTGGTCTGGACCTACTTCGAGGCGATGAACCCGGACAAGTTTCCGAAATCTTTGCTGGTGGTCGGCTCCGGCGCCATCGGCATCGAGTTCGCTTCGTTCTACCGCACCCTCGGTGCTGAGGTGACGGTGGTGGAAGTTTTGCCGCAGATTCTTCCCGTCGAGGACGCGGAGATTGCGGGCCTCGCCCGCAAGCAGTTCGAGAAGCAGGGCATCAAGGTGATGTCGGGCACCAAGGTGACCAAGCTCGACAAGAAAACCGACAGCGTTGTCGCCACCATCGATGACGGCAAGGGCAAACCTGTGCAGCTCGAAGTGGACCGTGTGATCTCGGCAGTCGGCGTGGTCGGCAATATCGAGGGTATCGGCCTTGAGAAGCTGGGCGTGAAGACGGATCGCGGCTGTATCGTCATCGACGGCTACGGCAAGACCAACGTCCCCGGCATCTACGCCATCGGCGATGTCGCGGGCCCTCCGATGCTTGCGCACAAGGCTGAACACGAAGGCATCATCTGCGTCGAAGCCATCAAGGGACTGCATCCGCATCCGATGGACAAGACGCTCATCCCCGGCTGCACCTATTGCCATCCGCAGATCGCGTCGGTTGGGCTCACCGAGGTGAAGGCGAAAGAGGCGGGCAAAGACATCCGCGTCGGCCGCTTCCCGTTTGTCGGCAATGGCAAGGCCATCGCGCAGGGCGAGGACCAGGGCTTGGTCAAGGTGATCTTCGACAAGAAAACCGGGCAACTGCTGGGCGCGCACATGGTCGGCCATGAGGTGACCGAACTCATTCAGGGTTTCGTCGTCGCCATGAACCTTGAGACCACCGAGGAAGAACTCTTCCACACCATCTTCCCGCATCCGACCATTTCCGAGACGATGAAGGAAGCGGTGCTCGATGCTTATGGCCGCGTGCTGAATATGTGATTTTGGAGATGTTCAAGGCTTCGAAGTCTGGTGCCGTCCTGAAAACGCGCTAAGACCTTCAGCCGGTGAACATCGCATCGTGCGGGGAGTTCTCCGCATGCAAAGCTGGGGAGTTTGAGATGAACGAAGCACAGGCCTTTTTCAGTCAGCCAGGAGTTGGCTTCTTCACCATGCTCCTGATCGGCGCGATCGCGGGCTGGATCGCGGAACGGGTGACCTCGTCCAACCACGGCATCTTCACCAACATCCTTGTCGGTGTCGCAGGCTCGTTTGTCGGCGCCAAACTCGCCGAAATCGCGGAAGTGCCCGTATTCGGCTTCTGGCGGACGCTGATTTCGGCTGCCATTGGCGCGGTGATCCTGCTGTTTGCCTGGCGTATGATCCGCGGCGGCCGATAGCCGCCCGGGTCTTTGCCAGCGGCATCGTTGCGTCGCCGCAACGGATGTTGCGTCTCTACAACACTTTGTGAACATTTAACCCTTGCCTCAGCAAGCGCTTGCGCGCGCCGCTATTTAGCCACACGCCTCCATGAGATCATTAGTCCGTAGGCGAAACGTCACGGCGTTCGTGAAGGCATTGGAAGAACCTCCCATTTTCCGGGGTTTTCTGGCTCTCGCGGCGGCTGCGGGACAAGGTTCACGATGGACGCGAAGACGAATATCAAAGCCCGACTGCCAAGCCGTCATGTGACGGAAGGGCCGGCGCGCGCGCCTCATCGGTCCTACCTTTACGCCATGGGCCTCACCACCGAGCAGATCCACCAGCCGTTTGTCGGCGTGGCGTCCTGCTGGAATGAGGCCGCTCCCTGCAACATTTCCCTGATGCGTCAGGCGCAGGCGGCCAAAAAGGGCGTCGCCGCGGCGGGCGGTACCCCCCGCGAGTTCTGCACCATCACCGTGACCGACGGCATCGCCATGGGCCATGACGGGATGCGCTCGTCGCTGCCGTCGCGTGAAACCATCGCGGATTCCGTCGAATTGACCGTCCGCGGCCATTCCTATGACGCCCTGATCGGGCTCGCGGGCTGCGACAAGTCCTTGCCGGGCATGATGATGGCCATGCTGCGGCTCAACGTGCCGTCGATCTTCATTTATGGCGGTTCGATCCTGCCCGGCAATTTCCGGGGTCAGCAGGTCACCGTTCAGGACATGTTCGAGGCGGTCGGCAAGCACTCCGTTGGAGAGATGTCCGACGAGGATCTGGACGAAATCGAGCGGGTGGCGTGCCCGTCGGCGGGCGCCTGCGGTGCCCAGTTCACCGCCAACACCATGGCAACGGTCTCGGAGGCCATCGGGCTGGCTCTGCCATATTCGGCCGGAGCGCCTGCGCCTTACGAAATCCGCGACAGCTTCTGCATGGCTGCCGGCGAAAAGATCATGGAGTTGATCGCGCAGAACATCCGCCCGCGCGACATCGTCACCCGCAAGTCATTGGAAAATGCCGCTGCTGTGGTCGCGGCCTCCGGCGGTTCGACCAATGCCGCGCTCCACCTGCCGGCCATGGCCCACGAATGCGGCATTGAATTCGATCTGTTCGACGTTGCCGAAATCTTCAAAAAGACACCGTATATCGCGGATTTGAAGCCGGGTGGCCGTTATGTCGCCAAAGACATGTTCGAGGCTGGTGGAATACCGCTTCTGATGAAGACGCTGCTTGATAACGGGTATCTGCACGGCGACTGCATGACGGTCACCGGACGCACCATTGCCGAAAATCTCAAGAGCGTGAAATGGAATCCTCATCAGGACGTGGTGCGTTCCGCCGATAAGCCGATCACCGTGACCGGTGGCGTTGTCGGCATGAAGGGAAATCTCGCGCCCGATGGTGCGATCGTGAAAGTTGCTGGAATGTCGGTGCTGAAGTTCACGGGACCTGCGCGTTGCTTCGATTGCGAAGAAGACGCGTTCGAGTCCGTGAACAAGAAGACCTACAAGGAAGGCGACGTCATCGTCATCCGCTACGAGGGACCGAAGGGTGGCCCCGGTATGCGGGAAATGCTTCAGACCACGGCGGCGCTGACCGGTCAGGGCATGGGCGGCAAGGTGGCTCTCATCACCGACGGACGTTTTTCGGGAGCCACGCGCGGCTTCTGCGTCGGCCATGTCGGCCCCGAGGCTGCGGTCGGCGGGCCGATCGGACTGATCCGCGACGGCGACATCATCGAACTCGATGCGGTCAATGGCACGCTCAGCGTCAAGCTGACGGATGCCGAACTGGCCGAGCGCCGGAAAGCCTGGAAGCCGCGCGATACGGCGGTGGGCTCCGGCGTCCTCTGGAAATACGCCCAGCAGGTGGGGCCGGCGGTCAAAGGCGCGGTCACGCATCCGGGCGGTGCGGCTGAGAAGGTTTGTTATGCGGACATCTGAGCGCATAGGCCTTGCCGCCGTTCTGACGGTCGCGTTTTTCGCGACGGGTTCTGCTGTTGCCTTCGAGGGGACCTCGCCGGGCGGTCAGGAAGCCGCGTTGCCGATGGTGCCTGCGCCCGGTGGCATCGGCGTCATGAAGAAGCCGGTTCCGCCAGCGGATATTCCGCAGGCGGCTGCGTCCACCTCATTGACGGCCCTGCAGTATGCCGCCGAAGGTGGGCATCCCATCGCGCAGTGGAAACTCGGCCGCATGTACGCCAAGGGCGACGGCGTGGCGCAGGACGATCTGCGCGCCTACGATTATTTCAGCAGGGTCGCGAATGCGCACGCGGAGGACTCACCGACCGCACCGCAGGCTGCTGTCGTTGCCAACGCGTTCGTTGCGCTTGGCCGTTACTACCTGTCCGGCATCCCCAATTCCAAGGTGAAAGCCGATCCCGAACGGGCGCGTGAGATGTTCTCTTATGCCGCCTCGTATTTCGGGAATGCCGAAGCGCAGTACAATCTGGCGCGGATGTATCTCGATGGCGTCGGCATGCCGCGTGATCCGCGGTATGGCATTCGCTGGCTCGGACTGGCGGCCCGGAAGGGCCAGCATCAGGCGCAGGCACTGCTCGGCCAGATGCTGTTCAACGGCAGCGGCTCCCAGCGTCAGGCCGCGCGCGGCCTGATGTGGCTGACGCTGGCGCAGGACAGCGCGGGCGCGGACGAAATCTGGATCAAGGACAGCTACAAGACCGCGATGGCGAAAGCGTCCGACGACGACCGCGCGATGGCGCTGCAGATGCTCGAGCGCTGGGTGCAGGGCAGGCGGGATTGACGTAACGCTCCTCGCGCCGCGGCGTTGTGCCGAGGCTACGCGGGTTTCCCTATTCGCCGCCGAATGGCGGAGACAAGCGATGTAAACGTTGCGCTGTGCAACTCGCTTGCGCCGAAGCGGCGTCTTTCACCGGCTTCCCATCCGAACCAGTGCCGCTCGGAAAACGCGTGGCGGCGTCCGTCCCTGTCGGTCAGGCGACAGATACGTCCTCCGAATCTTTCGTAAACGATGAGATCGGCGATGTCGGAAAGGGCGATGTGGCCTTTGGAAGGGCCGTCGCGCCAATGAAGAATATCGCCATTGAGCCAGAAGGCCTGCTTTTTTCGAAAGAGAGAAGGCCGGGAAACATGCCCGTATTTGCTAAACTCCTGCATGTCCATGATCGAAACCCGCGATATGACGATACCGAGCGCGACGGCGATCCGAGATCAGGGGCGATCGTTGATACGGCGCTCAACCCAAATCCAGATCAATCCACACCGGAACATGATCTGACGCCTTTTCCCAACCTCTGACGTGACGGTCGATGCCGGCGTCCTGCAGCCGGTCGCTGGCCTGCGGTGACAGCAGCAGGTGGTCGATCCGGATGCCGTTGTTCTTCGGCCATGCACCCGCCTGATAATCCCAGAACGTGTACTGGCCGGGTTGGTCGTTCACCGCTCGGATCGCGTCGGTCAGGCCGAGATTGAGCAGGGCGCGGAAGCGCTCGCGGGTCTTGGGCAGGAACAGTGCGTCGCCCGCCCAGGCGGCCGGATTGTAAACGTCGCCATTGGCCGGGATGACGTTGAAATCGCCGGCCAGAACCAACGGCTGCTCGCCTTTCATGCGCTCCTTCGTGTAGTCAAGAAGGCGCTCCATCCACTTGATTTTATAGGGATATTTTTCCGTTTCCGGAGGGTTCCCATTGGGCAGGTACAGGCATGCGATCCGCAGGGAGCCGTTCGGATAAGACACCACGCCCTCAAGGAACCGCGCGTGCAGGTCGTCGGGATCGCCGCCCAGACGCGGGGTGGTTTCGTCGAACCGGTACTTCGACAGCAAGGCGACGCCGTTGAAGGTCTTTTGCCCGTGAGTGACCACGTTGTAGCCAAGGGCCTCGATCGGCTCGCGCGGAAAGGCGTCGTCCATGCATTTGATTTCCTGCAGGCAGACGATGTCCGGCGAGCGCTCCTGGAGCCAGGCCAGCAGGTGGTCCAGCCGCTGACGGACCGAATTAACGTTCCAAGTGGCGATCCGCATGGCCATTTCCGTTAGCTAAATGATCGATAAATCATGTGTGTGGCGTACCACAATCGGGGCGGCTGTGATAAGCCGGATGCAAATAACGCTGGAAAACCAGTGAAAGGGAGAGAGCCGTCCACTGCCTATGCGGGGCCGCGCCTGAGAAAAAGACATGACTGGATCTGTTCTGAAAAGACGCAGTTTGCTGATTGCGGGCCTCTGCGTCGCGGCTATCGCCGCTTATGCGACCCGGGACATGTGGACCGGCGGCGCGCCTTCGGCCAAACAGCCGCCGCGCGTACGCACCGTATCGGTAGAACTCGCAAAATCCGAGAAGAAGGAAATTCCCGTCGACGTGGATTCGATCGGGGCCGTGACGCCGATTTCGAGCGTGGCGCTCAAGTCCCGGCTCGAAACCATGATTGTCGATGTTCATTTCGAGGACGGCGCACGCGTCAAGCAGGGTGACCTGCTGTTCACGCTCGACGCGCGGCAGATCGATGCGCAGATCGCACAGGCGGAAGGCAATCTCGCCCGCGACCGTACCCAGCTCGCTGCCGCCGAACGCGACCTGAAGCGCTATACGGAACTGATCGGGAAGGGCGCGACGACGCAGGTCAACCTCGACAATGCGAAAACCGCAACCGACAACGCCAATGCGACGATTCAGGCGAATGAGGCGATCCTCGACAATCTCAAGGTTCAGAAAAGTTATACGTTGATCAAGGCGCCGATCAGCGGGCGCATCAGCGCCGCATCGGTCAAGATCGGGAATTTCGTCCGTCCGGCGGACACGACGCCGCTCGCCACCATCAACCAGATGGCGCCGGTTTACGTGACATTCGCCATTCCGCAGCGTGTACTGAGCGATCTGCGCGACGCGATGAAGAGCGGTCGATCGTCGGTGGCGGCGACCATTCCCGGCACCAACAAGACGGAAACCGGGATCGTCGCCATGGTTGAAAACACCGTGGATGCGGCGACCGGTATGGCGACCGTGCGCGGCAAGATGGACAATGAGAGCGAGGTCCTGTGGCCCGGTACTCTCGTCAACACCACCCTGACGGTCCGCAAGGAAGAAGCCGTGGTGGTGCCCTCGGTCGCCGTGCAGCGAAGCCAGACCGGCAATTTCGTATTCGTGGTCAAGGACGGCAAGGCGCAGGTACAGCCTGTGACGGTTGGTCGTACATTTCAGGGCATGTCGGTGATCGAGACCGGCTTGAACGGCGATGAAACCGTCGTGGTCGATGGCCAGTTGCTGCTGACGAACGGCACGGCCGTCGAGCCCCGTGGCAGCAAGGCCGGAGCCTGATGATCCGATTTTGACATTCGTGTCCCTTCGCAAGGGATGTTCTCGCGAATGTTGAAATCGAGGGATCAGGAGAAAGTATAAGTTTTCGAGTGTCCTTCCGATCCGCCGTTCGCTGCGGAAGGCGCTGCAAGGTAAGGCGAACGACGGACCGGGACACTCGTTTATGAACCTGTCGGAGCTTTGTATCCGCAGACCCGTGATGACGACGCTGATTACGGCGTCCATCATCGCGTTCGGCGTTTTTGGATTCCGGCTGTTGCCGGTCTCCGCGCTTCCCAAGGTTGATTTCCCGACCATCGCTGTTACCGCGACGCTGCCCGGCGCCAGCGCCGACACGATGGCGGCATCCGTTGCCGGTCCGATCGAGCGTCAGCTCTCGACCGTTGCGGGTATTTCCTCGATGTCGTCGAGTTCCTCGCAGGGAACCACCACGATCACCATCCAGTTCGACTTGAACCGCAACATCGACGGCGCCGCGCTGGACGTTCAGACCGCCTTGACGGTCGCCCAGCGCCGTCTGCCGGTCGAGATGATTATTCCGCCGACGTTCCGCAAAGTGAATCCGGCTGAGTTTCCCATTCTCTTCCTCACGATGAATTCCGAGACGCTGCCGCTTTCGGCCGTCAACGAATATGGCGATATCACCGTCGGGCAGGCACTGTCGCAGATTCCGGGCGTTGCGCAGGTCCTGATCTACGGCACGCAGAAATTCGCCATTCGCGTTCAGGCCGACCCCGAAGCTGCGGCGGCGCGGGGCCTTTCGCTGGAAGATATCCGCGCTGCGGTGTCGCGCGCCAATTCGTCCACGCCCGTCGGAACCCTGAACGGTCCCAAGCAGGACGTGGCTCTGCAGGCATCGGCACAGCTCAGCAAGGCTGTCGATTACCGTCAGGTGGTCGTCGCGTGGCGCAACGGGTCGCCGGTGAAACTCGATGAAGTCGCGAGAATTTACGACAGCGTTGAGAACGACAAGATCGCGACCTGGTTCAACGGGCGGCGCGCCATCGTGCTTGCGATCCAGAAGCAGCCGGACGCCAACACCGTTGCCGTTGTGGATGCGGTCAGGGCGAAGCTGCCGTCGCTGCGGGCTCAGGTTCCACCGTCGGTCACGATGGACGTGATGTTCGATCGCTCCGTGTCGGTCCGGGAGTCGGTGGCGGACGTGGAGGAGACGCTGCTGATCGCGATCGGCCTCGTGATCGTCGTGATCTTCCTGTTCCTCCGCTCAGCCTCGGCGACCTTCATTCCGGCGCTTGCGGTTCCGATCTCGCTGTTCGGCACCTGCGCCGTGATGTACTCGCTGGATTACTCCATCAACAACATGACGCTGCTGGCGCTCACCCTGTCGGTGGGTTTCGTGGTCGACGACGCCATCGTCATGCTCGAAAATATCGTGCGATATATCGAGCAGGGCATGAAGCCTTACGAGGCGGCCCTGAAAGGCGCCCGTGAGATCGGCTTCACGATCCTGTCGATCACGTTCTCGCTGATCGCTGTGTTCATTCCCGTGCTGCTGATGGGCGGAATCGTCGGGCGCGTGTTCCGCGAGTTCGCAGTGACCATTTCGGTCGCGATCATTGTCTCGGGATTCGTTTCGCTGACGCTGACGCCAATGCTCTGCGCCCGCGTGCTGAAGGCGCACGATCCGCACCACCGTCCCAATTTCGTGCTGCGCTGGTTTGAAGCGATGTTCAGTGCATGGCTGCGCGCCTACGAGTGGACGCTGGATCGCGTGCTTGCCTACAAGTCCGTGATGCTTGTTGTGACGCTGGCGACGCTCGGCGCAACGATCTGGCTCTACATCATCGTTCCGAAGGGATTTTTCCCGCAGGAGGATACCGGCTTCCTCGTCGGCACGACGGAGGCGGCAACCGATACATCCTTCGCGGCGATGAGTGATCGCCAGAAAATCCTCGCTGACATTTTGCGCGCCGATCCGGCGGTGGAATTCGTCAACTCGACCGTCGGCTCCGGCGGGCCGAACGCGACCGCGAACTATGGTCGCCTGTTCATCGGCCTGAAGCCGAAGAACGAGCGCGACAATGCGCAGGTGGTGATCGGTCGGTTGCGGCAGAAGGCGCTGCAGGTGCCGGGTCTGCAGGCGTTCTTCCAAAGCATCCAGAATCTCAACATCGGCGGGCGGGCGTCCAAGAGCCAGTATCAGTACACGCTGCAAAGCGGTGATACGGAGTCGCTTTATCGTGTCGCGCCGGAAATGCGTGACCGGATCGCGAAGGTGCCGGGCCTGCTCGACGTCACCACTGATCTCTACATCAAGAACCCGCAACTCACCGTCGAGATCGACCGCGAGAAGGCGGCGGTGTACGGCATTACGGCAGATCAGATCCGCAATCAGCTGTTCAACGCCTATGGCGCGCGGCAGGTGGGCACCATTTACATGCCCTCGAATGACTACCAGATCATTCTCGAGGTGCAGCCGAAATTCCGCGTCGATCCGACCGATCTATCCAAGCTCTACATGAAGACGGCGAACAACCAGACGATCCCGCTGGATGCCGTCGCGAAGATGGTGCCGACCGTTGGTCCGCTGCAGATCAATCATCAGGGTCAGCAACCGGCGGTGACGATTTCGTTCAACCTCGCGCAGGGAACATCACTGGGTTACGCGGTCGACAAGATCACCCAGATCGAACAGGATTCGAACCTGCCGGCGACGATTGCGACCGGCTTCTCCGGAACGGCGCAGGTGTTCCAGGATTCATTGCGCGGGCAGGGTGTCCTGATCCTCGCCGCCGTATTTGCCGCGTTCGTCATTCTCGGCATTCTCTACGAGAGCTTCATCCATCCGATCACGATCATCTCGGGCCTGCCGTCGGCCGGTATCGGCGCGATCCTGACGCTGATGCTGTTCAAGATGGAGTTGTCGGTGATCGCGATGATCGGCATCGTCATGCTGGTCGGCATCGTCAAGAAGAACGCGATCATGATGGTGGACTTCGCCATAGAGCGGCGCGCCGTCGGCCTCAGCGCCGAACACGCCATTCGCGAGGCGGCGCTGCTGCGTTTCCGCCCCATCATGATGACCACCTTCGCGGCGATCTTCGGCACGTTGCCGATTGCGCTCGGCGCGGGCGCGGGCGCCGAACTGCGCCAGCCGCTCGGTGTTGCGGTTGTCGGCGGTCTTCTGGTGTCGCAACTGCTGACGCTGTACATCACGCCGGTGATCTACATCTATCTCGATCGCATTGACCGCCGTCTCAAGCGGCGTCTCGATCCGACATTGCAGGAAACGCCGGACGTCCAGCCTCCGCGTGTTGCGGCTGCCGAGTAGTATCACCATGGCCCTCAGACGAGCGACCGGGTGGTGCCTTGCGATTGCTGTTGCCGTGTTGTGCGCTGTCGCGCCTGCGCGCGCATCCGAGGAGCCGATCGAGATCTTCGACGCACATCTTCACTACAACTGGGAGCCGAAGCCGTACTATCAGCTCGATGAGGTGCTGGCGCTGTTCAAGAAACACCGCGTCACCGGCATTCTGGCGACCAGCCGCCCCAACACCGGCACGCATGCGCTGATGGATTCGAAAGCGGATGGTCTGTGGGTCGTGCCCTTCATCCGGCCATATCGCATTCGCCCCGACATCCAGACATGGGTCAACGATCCAACAATCTTTGATCTCGTGCAGGACGAGTTCAAGCGCGGTTATTATCGCGGCATCGGCGAATTTCATTTGTCCGGAAAAGCTGCGGCAACCGAATGGGTGAAGAAGGCAGTGGACTTCGCTGTCGCCAACGATCTCTATCTTCATGCCCATGCCGACGATGAGGCCGTGGAGATTCTCATGCGTCACAACAGCCGCGCGAAGATCATCTGGGCTCATACCGGCTTTGGCCTCGCGCCAAGCCGCGTGGCGGCGATGCTGGCGACCTATCCGCAGTTATGGGGTGAACTGTCCTATCGCGGTGGCATCACAGGCGCAGGCGGCGCACTGACGCCGGAATGGCGCGCACTGTTCGAGAAGTACCCGGATCGCTTTCTGCTTGGATCGGATACCTGGGTCAGCGAGCGCTGGGCGAGCTACGGTTCGATCATGGCCGAGTATCGCGGTTGGCTGAAGCAACTCCCGCTGCCGGTCGCGAAGCAGATCGCGCACGGCAATGCCAGGCGGCTGTTTGCGCGAAATTGACCGGCGCCGAGGCAAGCTTTAGCATTTGCTGCCGGTCAGGGAGGATGCATGCCGTTCGCGATCAAGGTTGAGATTCAGCGCCCGGACGCCAAAGAGTTCACATTCTCCCGCCAGAAGACCATGTATGGCGGCAAGCGTATCGCGACGAACGATACGGTTTTCATCTTTGCAAGCGAGAACGAAGGTGGCACGGGATTGATCGCGCGCGGAATCGTCACGTCCGCTGGCGCTGTTCCGCGGAAACCCGGCATTGCGAGGCAGACGCCGCGAGTCAATCTGACCGTCAAGCGCACGGCGCGTGCGAAGCGGCGGCTCGGCCGAAGCGAACTGAAGCGGTTTTCGGCTTGGGATGACGGACGGCACGAGACTGAGCTGAACTTCAAGTTCTATCGCCAGGCCACGAACAAGGTGGTCGGCATTACCGACGAAACGGCTGCATTTCTTGAAAGGTTCTTCTAACCTGGGCCTCGCGCGAATGCGCGCCGGATGGCTCAACTAAATCGAGAAACTCGTCCCGCAGCCGCACGACGCGGTGGCGTTCGGGTTGACGACGCGGAACGAGGCGCCGATCAGGTCGTCCACGAAGTCGACTTCCGATCCGGCAAGGAACGGCACGGAGGAGGGGTCCACCAGCACCACGGCGCTGTCGCGCTCTATCACCAGATCGTCGTCGGCGCGGGCGCGCTCCACATCGAACTTGTACTGGAAGCCGGAGCAGCCGCCGCCCTCGACACTGATGCGCAGCATCGCGCCGTCGCCTTCCGATTTCAGGATGGCCCCGATTCGCTTGGCGGCTCGCTCCGAGATCGTGACGTTGGTGGCGGTATCGGTCATAACAGTCTCCGAAAACACGGGTATTTAGACATGTCCGTGTGGCATAGTTAAGTGCGCTAAACGTCAGAATCAAACACCGAAAGTAGAATAATTCGTATGTCGGTTGGAATGGCTGCCCCTCCTGCGGTCTATGGCTCCGATCCCGGTCAGAGCCGGGGGCGGCGTTTCAACGAGCCGCCGAGCCTGCGGCGCAGCGCGTTCCGCCGCGACTGCGACCGGGTGATCCATTCCAACGCCTTCCGCCGCCTGAAGCATAAAACCCAGGTTTTCGTGTTCCACGAAGGCGATCATTACCGCACCCGCCTGACGCATACGCTGGAGGTCGCGCAGATTGCCCGCGCGCTGGCGCGCCAGCTCGGGCTCGACGAGGATTTGACCGAAACGCTGGCGCTGGCCCATGACCTCGGCCATCCGCCGTTCGGCCATGCCGGTGAGCGGGCGCTGGATGAATGTCTCAAGGATCACGGCGGGTTCGATCATAACGCGCAGAGCCTGCGCGTGGTCACGCTGCTGGAGCGGCGTTATCCGCAGTTCGACGGACTCAACCTGACGTGGGAGTCTCTCGAGGGGATCGTCAAGCACAACGGCCCCTTGATCGACCGCAACGGCGAGCCTGTCGGCCGTTATCGCGCGTACGGCGTTCCGGCCGGTATCGCCGAATATGTCGCGTATCACGATCTCGAATTGTGGAGCCACGCGTCGCTGGAAGCGCAGGTCGCGGCAGTCGCCGACGATATTGCCTATGACGCCCACGATATCGACGACGGATTGCGGGCAGGGCTGTTCACCGTGGACAACCTTGCGGAGATTCCGCTGATCGCCGACATCAATGCGGTGATCTTCGCGCGCTATCCCGTCCTCGACGAAGCACGGCGCGGCGCGGAACTGGTGCGCGAACTGATCTCCTATCTGATCGAAGATGTGTTTTCGGAAACGCGAAGACGGCTTGGCGCCGTGCGCCTTGGCAGCGCTGCCGATGTGCGCAATCACGACGCCACGCTTGTCGGCTTCTCGGCGGAGGCCGAAAAGACCGAGGCGATGATCAAGCGATTCCTGAAGACGCACATGTATCGCCACGAGCGGGTCATGAGCGTCATGCGCGACGCGGAAGGCGTGGTCCGCGATCTGTTCGCGCGCTATCAGGCCGCCCCGGGTGATCTGCCCGCCGAATGGCTGCCTCATGAGGGTGAGGAAGACGAGGCCGGGCGCGCCCGCCGGATCGGCGATTTCATTGCCGGAATGACCGACAGATACGCCATTATCGAGCACCGGCGTCTTTTTGACTCGACCCCGGATTTGCGTTAGGCGGCGGCCTGAAAAAGGCCAATTCTCTGCGGATTACAGGACTTCCCATGACTTCGCCCAAGCAGCCCCCGCATCTGTTCGCCGACGTGCTTTTGCGCGTGCATGCCGTTTGCGCGGCGCTCGGCCGCGAGGGCGCGCTGCCGGAAGGGATCGATCTTTCGCGCGTGGTGGTCGAGCCGCCGAAGGACGCCGCGCATGGCGACATGGCGACCAATGCTGCGATGGTGTTGGCGAAGGAGGCCAAGGCGAAGCCGCGCGATCTCGCCGACAAGATCGCCGACAAGCTGCGTGCCGATCCGCTGATCGAGAAGGTCGACATCGCCGGTCCCGGCTTCATCAATCTGACGCTGAAGCCCTCTGCCTGGTTCGGCGCGTTGCGCTCCGTGCTGGAGCAGGGCAACGGCTATGGCCGCAGTGCCATCGGCGTGGCCGAAAAGGTCAATGTCGAATACGTCTCCGCCAATCCGACGGGGCCGATGCATGTCGGTCATTGCCGTGGTGCGGTGTTCGGCGATGCGCTGGCGAGCCTCCTGTCGTTCGCGGGCTACGACGTCACCAAGGAATACTACATCAACGATGCCGGCGCGCAGGTCGATGTCCTCGCGCGCTCCGCGTTCCTGCGCTATCACGAGGCGCTCGGCGAGACCATCGGCGAGATTCCGGAAGGACTTTATCCGGGTGATTACCTCGTCCCCGTCGGCAAGGAGCTGGCCGCCGAGTACGGCGATAAGCTGACCAGGCAGTCCGAAGCCGAATGGCTTCCCGTCGTGCGCGCCAAGGCCATCGCCATGATGATGGAGATGATCAAGGGCGATCTCGCCGCGCTGAACATCAGGCACGATGTGTTCTTCTCGGAGCGTTCGCTGAACGAAAACGGCAACGATCGTGTTGGCGCGACCATCGCCGAACTGCGCGCGAAGGGCGATGTCTATGAGGGCCGCCTGCCGCCGCCGAAGGGCGCGCCGGTCGAGGATTATGAGGATCGCGAACAGACCCTGTTCCGCGCCACGGCGTTCGGCGATGACGTCGATCGTCCGCTGAAGAAATCGGATGGCTCGTATACCTACTTCGCGTCCGACATCGCCTATCACAAGACCAAGTTCGATCGCGGCTTCCTCAACATGGTGGACGTGTGGGGCGCCGACCACGGCGGCTACATCAAGCGCGTGCAGGCGGCGATCAAAGCCGTCACCGCCGACAAGGCCACGCTGGATGTGAAGATCGTTCAACTCGTGAAGCTGCTGCGTAATGGCGAGCCGGTGAAGATGTCGAAGCGCTCCGGCGATTTCGTCACGCTGCGCGAAGTCGTTGACGAAGTCGGCTCCGACGCCGTGCGCTTCATGATGCTGTTCCGCAAGAACGACGCGGTGCTGGACTTCGATCTTGCCAAGGTGATCGAACAGTCGAAGGACAATGCGGTGTTCTACGTGCAGTACGGGCACGCACGCGGCTATTCGATTTTCAAGAATGCGCGCGAGACGGTTCCATCATTGCCGGAAGATGCTGCCGCGCGCGTCGCGTTCCTGCGCGATGCCAGGATCGAACGCTTGAACGACCCGGTTGAACTGAGCCTGATCCGGCAGATCGCGCTGTTCCCGCGGATCGTGGAAGCGGCGGCGCTCGCACATGAGCCACACCGAATCGCGTTTTACCTGTATGATCTGGCGAGCGAATTCCATGCTCTCTGGACCAAGGGGCGCGATATGCCTCATTTACGCTTCATTATCCAGAATGATGCAGAAGTAACAATCGCGCGACTTGCTCTGGTTCAGGGCGTCGTCTCGGTTCTGGCTTCAGGCCTCGCCGTGCTCGGCGTTCATGCACCAGACGAGATGCGATAGTTGGGGGATTTGACCGCCACGGGGAACGGGTGGCGGCAGTGTGAAAAGCGGTGCTCGTTTGAATGACGGGCGACGCGCTTTCCCGAAGGGGATGCAACATCGCAATGGCGAACCAGTATCGCGATAGACCGTTTCCGGCAGACGATGATTTTGGCCGGGATCAATCCCGCATTGCTCCACAAAGTGAGAGTGATCCGCTGGCGGAACTGGCGCGGCTGATCGGCCAGACCGATCCGCTGTCGACGTTCAATCGCGAGCAGCGGCATCCCCAGCAATATCAGCCGCACGACCAGTACGACGCGCCTGAACCCGCCGAGGAGGAACTCTCTCCGCCGCCACGTCCATCCTGGATGCAGAACCTTTCTGCCACGCGGCCCGTGCCGCAGGAGCAGGCGTACCGGCAGGAACCATCCTATCAGGAGGACCACTACGCGCAGCCGCAGGATCACTACGATCCGCGCTATGCCCAGGGTAATTCGGCACAGAACAATTACGGCCAGCACGATCCGCAATTCGATCACAGCGGCTACGCTCCGGCATTGCCGGGACAGGCGCACGGCCATCAGGTCGCGGGCAGCGGCGACCGCTACGACGACGTTCTCTACGGACGCTCCGAACAGGATTTGGCGCACGATCAATATGGCGCGCAAGACGAGCACTACGGCAATGGCGCCTATGATCGGCCGCCGTATGAAGACAATTACGAGCAGGAGCCCAAGTCGCGACGCGGCGGCACCATGACCGTCGTCATGGTTCTCGCGCTGGCTGTTGTCGGCACCGGCGCCGCCTTCGCCTACCGGACCTTCGTTGGCTCGCCGCGCAGCGGAGAGCCGCCTGTCATCAAGGCTGATGCCGGTCCGAACAAGATCATTCCGCCCGGCGCCGGCGATGGTTCGAGCAAGCAGATCTATGATCGTGTCGGCGACAAGTCGGCCGAGCGTGTGGTGTCTCGCGAGGAGCAGCCGGTCGACGTGAACGCCAAAACTGGTCCGCGCGTGGTGTTTCCGCCGTTGACCCAGAACGCGTCGCCGCCGACGGTCGCCAGCGCGTCTCCGAACGTGCGCCCGACCGGTCCGGGCGTCGGCAACGGCACCCTGAGTGGGGGTGAGGAGCCGCGCAAAATCCGCACTCTCAGCATTCGCCCGGATCAGCAGGACGCAAACGCAGCCGTCGCGCCAGCGCCGGTGCGGACACCGCCGGCAGCACAGAACCGGGCTCCCGCGCCCGCCAGCACGGCATCGACGGCAGCCCCATCAGCTAACGCCCCGGTATCGCTGGCGCCTCAGGCGCAAGCAGCTCCCGAGCCCCGGACCAGAACGGCTGCGATCAATCCGGCCCAGGTGACGGGTGCAGGAGCCTACGTGCAGGTCTCGTCGCAGAAGACCGAAGCCGATGCGCGGGCCTCCTACAAAGCGATTCAGGGCAAATATGCGGGTATCCTCGGATCGCGTTCGGCAACGATTCACCGCGCCGACGTGGCCGGGAAGGGTACGTTCTACCGGGCGATGGTGGGGCCATTCGGCACCAATGACGAAGCCACGCAGTTCTGCGTCAACCTGAAATCAGCCGGCGGGCAGTGCATCGTCCAGCGGCGCTGACGCGGAATGCCGTGACCGGATCGGCGACTATGCCGGCAGCAGACCTGCCGAGCGGTAGCTTTCGATCAATCCGTCGTAGAGGAAGACGTCCGAGCGACTTCGCGCAATCAACTGAGCGCCAGCGATGGCAGCGAAGATGGCGCGTGCTCTCTGTTCGCTTTCGCTGGCGTCTGTCACACCTGCAGCCGACAGAACCTTGCTCAGCCATGCAACGTTAACATCGGCAAAGGCCTGAACCTCCGTGCGTACGGCGTCAGGTAGGTCGTCATATTCCGCGGCCATGAAGCTGCAGAGGCACATGCGGTTATCGTTCTCGAGCGCCTTGCGGAATATGTTTGGATACTGGCGCAGGCAACTGAGGGGATCGGGTGACACCATCAGCAACTTTTCAAGAGCTGCTGCAGAGTCCTGCCAGTAGCGCTTGGCCACGGCCGCAGCCAGATCGGCCTTGCTCGGGAAATAATGGTAGATGCTCGCGGCCTTGATGCCGACTTCGTCGGCCAGTTCGCGGAAGTTTATCCCCCCATATCCATGCGCCTGTGCAGTCCGCTTGGCCGCGGTCAGGATGGCCTCCCTGGAATTTGAACTCATACGGCTCGCCTCGTTATTTACCTACCAAGTGGCAGATAGAGGTTGACCGCAAAAGTATAAACCATCAGATTTGACCTACCAAGTGATAGGTAGCCACCTGGTGAAAGGACATCATGAAGATCTATGATTGGCATACCGGTCCTTATCCGGCGCGTGTCCGTATCGCCCTGGCGGAGAAGAATTTGCAGTCACGCGTCAGCTTCGTTTCGGTCGATCTGCGCAAGGGTGAGCACAAGACGCCCGAGTTCCTCGCCAAGAACTATTCAGGCACGCTGCCGGTGCTGGAACTCGAAGACGGAACCCTCATCGCCGAATGCACGGCCATTACCGAATATCTCGATAACCTCGAGGGCATACCAACACTCACCGGCACGACTGCTCGCGAAAAGGGCATCATCCACATGATGAGCAAGCGTGCCGAACTGGAATTGCTCGACGCCATCAGCGTTTACTTTCATCACGCGACGCCGGGGCTTGGACCCCATGTCGAGATTTATCAGAATGTCGAGTGGGGCCTTCGCCAGCGCGACAAGGCCATGAGAGGCATGCAGTACTTCGACGCCGTTCTGAAAGGACAGTCGTTCGTGGCCGGCGAGTCCTTCTCGATGGCCGATATCACCGTGATCGGCGGCCTGATCTTTGCTGACCTTTTGAAGGTGCCAGTGCCTGCGGAGTGCGTAGCTCTGCAAGCGTGGTACGGCAGGATGAACCAACGTCCGAGTGTCAGGAACCGGATCGCGATGTCCGACCCGGCCAGGATTTCCGGTTGAAGCCGTGGCCTTGGCGCATTCGCCAAATCCTTGAGCCCATTGCGTTTGTGACTGTGGATGACCCCCACAATCCGGCATGAAACCGGCTCCTTTCCTTGACCCTGCTGGCATGTGCGGGCTAATCGCCAAAGCATGGCCGCGCGCGCATTCATTACCGGCGTCTCCGGAACCGCTCTGACCGACGAAGAGCGCGCATTTCTGCGCGATCAGCGGCCGTGGGGGTTCATCCTTTTCAAGCGCAATATCGACACGCCCGGCCAAGTTGCTCGGCTGGTTCAGGAATTGCGTGCCGCCGTCGGCCAGCCCGATGCGCCGGTCCTGATCGATCAGGAGGGCGGACGGGTGCAACGGCTGCAGCCGCCGCAATGGCCTTCCTATCCGCCCGGAGCCATCTTCAGCGCGCTGTATGACATCGATCGCGAAGCGGGGCTGGAAGCTGCCCGGCTCTCATCCCGCTTGATCGCAGCCGATCTGGCCGACCTCGGGATCACCGTAGACTGCCTGCCGCTGGCGGACGTGCCGGTTCCCGGCGCGGATTCGGTGATCGGGGACCGAGCCTATGGCACGACGCCGGCCAAGGTCGCTGCTATCGCGCGGGCGGTCACCAACGGGCTGGCGCAGGGCGGTATTCTGCCGGTTCTCAAGCACATTCCCGGCCATGGAAGAGCCACAGCGGACAGCCATTTCCGGTTGCCGACAGTCGATACCCCGGCGGCGGAACTCGCGGGAACCGATTTCGAAGCGTTCAGGCCATTGGCCGACCTGCCGATGGCGATGACGGCACATGTTGTGTTTAGCGCCCTCGACCCCGCCCAACCCGCGACGACATCTGCGACAATCATCGAACAGGTGATTCGCGGGGCCATTGGTTTCCAGGGTTTGTTAATGAGTGATGACGTGTCCATGAACGCCTTGCAGGGATCGATCGCCGAGCGCTCGCGCGCCAGCATCGCTGCGGGCTGCGACGTCGTTCTTCATTGCAACGGCAAGCTCGACGAGATGGCGCAGGTCGCAGCGGAAAGTCCCGAACTCGCGGGTGAAGCTCTGGCGCGCGCGGATCGCGCGCTGGCCTCGCGGCGGACGCCGCAGCCATTCGACCGTGGCGGGGCGCGGGCCGAACTCGACCGCCTGATCGACCGGGCAGGGAGCCTGATGTCATGACCGCCGAAATCCTGTCCTTCGAGACCGGGCTGCCTGCCGATCATAACGACGACGAACCGGCGCTGGTCGTTGACGTTGAAGGTTATGAAGGTCCGCTCGATCTCCTGCTCGCGCTGGCGCGTCAGCAGAAGGTGGACCTCCACAAGATTTCCATTCTCGCGCTCGCCGACCAATATCTCGTTTTCATCGAGGAAGCGCGCAAGCTGCGTCTGGAACTGGCGGCAGACTATCTCGTGATGGCGGCGTGGCTCGCTTATCTCAAGTCGCGATTGCTGCTGCCTGAACCGCCGTCTGCCGAAGGACCGAGTGCCGAGGACCTTGCGACCGCGCTCGCCAATCGGTTGCGGCGTCTTGAGCAGATCCGCGAAGCCTCCAACCGCCTGATGACCCGCCCGCAATTGCGGCGCGATATTTTCCCGCGCGGCTTCCCGGAGCAGATCGCGCAGGTCAAGCATCAGCGCTGGACCGCGACGTTGTACGACCTGCTCACCGCCTATGCGACGCAGCGCCAGTCGCGCGTGCTGGCGACCGTGCATCTGGCCAAGCGAACCGTCTGGTCGCTGTCGGAAGCGCGTGCGTCGCTTGAGCGGTTGGTCGGCGCGGCGGACTCCGAGGACTGGGCGAGCCTCGATGACCAACTGATGCGCTACGTGGTCGATCCGAGCCAGCGCGCGACGGTGTTGGCGTCGAGCTTTGCTGCGGCGCTCGAACTGGTGCGCGAAGGCACGCTCGACCTGCATCAGAAAGAAGCATTCGCGCCTTTGTATTTTCGCAAGCACGTCACGCATTTGCCTCCCGACGCTCATGCAGCGCCGGAAGTGCCGGTAGAGTAAGTGGAAGAAGGAGACAGGGCCATGGCAAGTCCGGCGAGAACGACTGCCCACATCGCTCCGGTTGAAGATTCTGTGGAGGAGTCCGTTATGGAGACCTCTGTTGCCGAGTCCGAGGAACAATCTTCCGGCGAGACGGTTGCGCGCCCCGAGGAACTGCGCCTGCTTGAAGCGCTGCTGTTCGCCTCTACGGAGCCGCTTGAGGAATCCGCGCTAGCCAAGCGTATGCCCGAGGGCGTGGACGTGAAGGCCGCGCTGGCGCAGTTGCAGGCCGACTATGCCATGCGCGGCGTCAATCTGGTCCGCGTCGCGACCAAGTGGACCTTCCGCACGGCCGGCGATCTGTCGTGGCTGATGACCCGCGAGAGCACCGAAACGCGCCGCCTCTCGCGCGCAGCGATCGAAATGCTGGCGATCATCGCCTATCACCAGCCGGTGACCCGCGCCGAGATTGAAGAGATTCGCGGCGTGGTGACCTCGAAGGGCACGCTCGACGTGCTGCTGGAAACCGGCTGGATCCGTCCGCGCGGACGGCGCAAGACGCCGGGTCGCCCACTGACTTTCGGAACCACCGAGGCGTTCCTGTCGCAGTTCAGCCTGGAAGCGCTTGGCGATCTGCCTGGCCTCGATGAGCTGAAAGGCGCGGGCCTGCTGGATACGCGCCTGCCGAGCGGCTTTGCTGTTCCATCGCCGTCCGACGACCCGGCGCTGCGTGAGGACGAAGACCCGCTGGAGCCGGGCGATCTCGAATTGGCGCTGGCACCGGCTGTTGAACCGGAAAACGAGCCTGAAAAGGGTGACGAAAGCTGAATTCAGCTTCGGGCGTGCAACCGGACCAGGCGCAGGAACGAACATTAACTCTGGTGTCAATGCGCCGGTTTGCGCAGTTCTGACGCGGGGTTAATCCTTGTTTTTGACACCTCTGCAGCCTACTTTCCGGTCAAATCAAGCCGGAAGTCCCGGCCGCGTGTTTTGGAGGATGGCAGTATGGGTTCGATGAGTATCTGGCACTGGATCGTCGTGATCGCCGTGGTCCTGCTGCTGTTCGGCCGTGGCAAGATTTCGGACCTGATGGGCGACGTCGCGCAGGGCATCAAGGCCTTCAAGAAGGGCATGTCCGACGACGAGGTCAAGCCGGCCGAGAAGAACGAGCACGTGAAGAGCATCGACAACGCGCCGTCGGCAACGACCTCGCAGCGGACTGACGTCGGCAGCAAGGCGGTCTGATTTTCAGACCGCGCTATTTCTGACTGGGTGCGGGGCTGCTGGTGTTCCGGTTCTGACATTCGTAAGGCAACCTTCGCAGGCACTTTTACGAATGTCAGAACCAAAGGATCACCAGAATCATAGTTGGTGAGTGTCCTTTCGTATCCGACGTTCGTTCGGAAGGCGCTGCGGAATGAAGCGAACGTCGGATACGGGACACTCGCGCCCGTGAGCGGAATTTTCCATGTTCGACATCGGGTGGAGTGAACTGGTCGTCATCGGCGTCGTGGCGCTGATCGCTATCGGCCCGAAAGAGCTTCCCGGCGTGCTGCGCATGGTCGGGCAGTGGATGGGCAAGGCGCGCCGCATGGCGTCCGAATTCCAGGGCCAGTTCAACGAGGCGATGCGCGAAGCCGAGATGGCGGATATCAAGAAGACGTTCGACGACGCGTCCGCCGCCGCCAAGGATCTGTCGCCCACAAATCTCCTGACGTCGCTCAACAAGGATGTCGAGGACGCCATGAAGATCGACCAGCCCGTGATGACACCGACCACGCCGGAACCGCCGACGCCGGAGACTTTCGTGGAAGCGGAAACGCACGCGCCTGCTGTTGAAACCCCGAAACCTGCCGTACCGGACGCCAAAGCGTCATGAGCGCAGAAGACATCGAAGCCACCAAGGCGCCCCTGATGGACCACCTGATCGAGCTGCGGTCGCGGCTGATCAAGGCGCTGCTGGCGTTCGGCCTGGCTTTCATCCTTTGCTTTATCTTCGCCAAGCAGATCTACAACGTGCTGGTTTGGCCGTTCGTCTGGGTCGCGGGGCCCGAGAATTCCAAATTCATCTACACCGCGCTGCTGGAATACTTCCTGACGCAGTTGAAGCTTGCGATGTTCGGCGCGGGCTTCCTGTCGTTTCCGGTGATCGCGGCGCAGATCTACATGTTCGTCGCGCCCGGCCTCTACAAACACGAGCGCGGTGCATTCCTGCCGTACCTGGTTGCGACGCCGATCTTCTTCGTGCTCGGCTCGCTGCTGGTTTACTTCCTCGTGCTGCCGATGCTGATCCGCTTCTCGCTCGGCATGCAGCAGGTGGGTGGTGCCGAAACCGCGCAGATCGCGCTGCTGCCGAAAGTCGGCGAATATCTGTCGCTGATGATGTCGCTGATCTTTGCCTTCGGCATCGCGTTCCAGCTGCCCGTCATTCTGACGCTGCTCGGGCGGATCGGGGTCCTGACCTCCAAGCAGCTCAAGGAAAAGCGGCGCTACTTTATCGTCGTCGCCTTCGTGATCGCCGCCGTGCTGACGCCGCCGGATGTTATCAGCCAGATGTCGCTCGCGCTGCCGTTGCTGATCCTCTACGAGGGCTCGATCATCGCGGTGGGCATGGTCGAGAAGAAGAAGGCCGCGGAAGCGGCATCGGATACGACACCGCCTGCGGATACGCCGCCGAGCCCGCCCGCCACGACACCTGCGGAATAAGACCCGCCCAACCGGGTCGGGTATCATTGCTGCAATGCCCCTCGATTCGCGGTTTCCGGGCTTGACCCGGGCGACTGCGGCTTGTTCTAACCCACCCAGAATTTGACGCAGACGGCCGGAAAACCGGTCGCGACCGGAAAACTGCCATGCACGACATCAAAGCAATTCGCGAAAATCCCGAGGCTTTTGACAAGGCGCTTGGCCGCCGTGGACTGGCTGGATTGTCGGCGTCCCTGATCGCGCTGGACGAGAAGCGCCGCGCGGCGATCCTCGCTTCAGAGCAGGCGCAGGCGCGCCGCAACGCGGCGTCCAAGGAAATCGGCGAAGCCAAGAAGGCCAAGGACAATGCGCGCGCCGACGCGCTGATGGCCGAGGTCGGCGAACTCAAGACGAAGCTGCCGCAACTCGAATCCGACGTGAAGCAGGTCGAAGAAGAATTGAAGCGAGAACTCGCGCAGATTCCAAACCTGCCGCTCGATGAAGTGCCGGACGGCGCCGACGAGCACGGCAATGTCGAGCATCATCACTTCGGCGCGAAACGCAATTATGCCTTCAAGCCGAAGGAGCATGTCGAGCTTGGCGAAGGTTTGAAGTTCATGGACTTCGAGACCGCAGCCAAACTCTCCGGCGCCCGTTTCGTCGTTCTGAAAAAGGGCCTCGCACGCCTCGAGCGCGCCATCGGGCAGTTCATGCTCGATCTGCACACCGGCGAGCACGGCTACACGGAAGTCAATCCGCCGCTCTTGGTACGCGACGATGCGATGTTCGGCACGGCGCAGTTGCCGAAGTTTGAAGATGATCAATTCTTGGCCACTAACATGGCGTTGGTGAGACAAGAAAAGCGGGATCTCGTAGATACTTTTGTTGAACCGAGGCGCGTTGAAACGGACGAGCAAAGAACTCTGTGGGTCAAACGGATCAATAGACTTTCATGGACGATGAAAGAACTGAACTATTCCGATGATACGATCAATGCTACAATTCAGGCGGCAATAGAGAAGTACAAATTAGAGAATTTCGTCATCAAGCCTAAGGAGATTTCTTCCGAGCAGTATCTTTGGCTCATCCCCACTGCCGAAGTGCCGCTGACCAATCTCGTTCGCGAGTCGATTCTCGATGAAAAAGAACTGCCGATGCGTCTGACCGCGCTGACGCCGTGCTTCCGGGCGGAAGCGGGCGCGGCGGGACGCGATACGCGCGGCATGATCCGCCAGCATCAGTTCACCAAGGTCGAACTGGTGTCGGTCACGACTCCGGAAGAGTCGAAAAACGAACACGAGCGCATGCTGTCCTGCGCCGAGGAAGTGCTGAAGCGCCTCGGCCTGCATTACCGCGTCATGACGCTGTGCACCGGCGACATGGGCTTCGCCTCGCAGAAGACCTACGACATCGAAGTGTGGATGCCGGGGCAAGGGGAAGGCGGCATGTACCGCGAGATTTCGTCCTGCTCGGTGTGCGGCGACTTCCAGGCGCGGCGCATGGATGCGCGCTCGCGCGGTCCCGACGGTAAACCTCGTTTCGTGCATACGCTGAACGGCTCGGGCACGGCGGTCGGCCGCGCGCTGATCGCTGTGATGGAAACCTATCAGCAGGAAGACGGCTCCATTGCCGTGCCGGATGTACTGCAGCCGTATATGGGCGGACTCAAAGTGATCGCGAAGGAAGAAAAATAACATGCGAATTCTCTGCACCAATGACGACGGCATTCACGCGCCGGGCCTCCGGGTCATCGAGGAAATTGCCAGACAGATTTCCGATGATGTGTGGGTGGTCGCGCCCGAGCTCGACCAGTCCGGTGTCTCGCATTCGCTGTCGCTGAACGATCCGCTGCGCCTGCGCGAAGTCGACGAACGCCACTTCTCGGTGCGCGGCACGCCGACCGACTGTGTCATCATGGGCGCGCGGCACATTCTCAAGGACAAGTTGCCCGACATTGTTTTGTCCGGCGTGAACAAGGGCCGCAACGTCGCAGAGGACGTGGTCTATTCCGGCACCATCGCCGGCGCGCTGGAAGGCACCATCCTCGGCCTGCCGTCATTCGCGCTGTCGCAGGAGTTCTCCCTGGAGACCCGCAACAAGCCGTTGTGGGACACCGCGCTGAAGTACGGCGCCGACGTGATCCGCAATGTGATGAAGCTGGGCGTGCCGCGCGACACGGTGGTCAACGTCAATTTTCCGGCCTGCATGCCGGAGGACGTGAAAGGCATCGCCGTGACCAAGCAGGGCAAGCGCAATCAGGGCTTCCTTCGTATCGACAGCCGCCATGACGGACGCGGCAATCCGTATTACTGGATCGGCTTCGAGCGTGCCGCGATGATGGAAGTGCCGGCGGAGGGGAGCGATCTTGCCGCGCTGGCCGCAAATTTCGTTTCGGTGACGCCGCTGCGGCTCGACCGCACCGATCTTGCGTTTTCGGAAAAGCTCAAGGGCGTGCTGAAGTAGGACTGCGGGCTGTGCGGGACGTTACCGAACGTCATTCCGGACATCGCGCTTGTTGCGCGATGATCCGGAATCCCGAAGAGTTCGTCGGAAATAACCACTGGATTCCGGGTTCGCTCGCACATGCTCGCGTTCCGGAATGACAGGCCCTGTATCCAGCAAGAGGAAACGGATAAGCGCGCTCTAGGCCGTCACGCCTTTCAGCGTGGCTTCGATGGTCCGCGCCAGCGTTTCGATCTGAAACGGCTTTTGCAGTGTCGGGCGGTCGCGGAATTTTTCCGGCACACCTTGCACGCCGTAACCCGTCGCGAACACGAATGGAATGCCGCGCATCTGGATCGCTTCGGCGACCGGGGAAATCACCTTGCCGTTGACGTTGACATCGAGGATCGCGATGTCGAAGTCCGTCACCTGAACGAGGCGCACGCCCTCGTCGATGTCACCGGCTTCCGCCGCGATGGCATAGCCAAGCTCTTCCAGCATGTCCGCGACCATCATGCGGATCATGACTTCGTCTTCCACAAGCAGAACCGATGTTCGCGATCCTGCTATGTATTGGCCGGGCATTCGTTCCCCAACGAAAATCTGGATTGGCTGACAAAGGAATAACACAATTATACAGCGCACAAACTGACACGGCATTCAAAAGTTCCGTGAGCTGGAACTTTTTGAGGCCGAAGGCCGCCGGTTTCAACCAGGGATTGGAAAGAACCGGCCTCGGCCGGTCGCCAGCACGTTGCCTGTGTCCAGGTTTTCCAACCGGCCTTCGACATCCACGTAGCGGCCGTGGTCGGTCACGAGCACGCCGCGCCCGACGATCGGCGTCTCGGTCGGCACCGGCTTGATGTAGCGGATGGTCAGTTCGCCGGTTACGCCCAGTCGCCCCGTCGCGCGCAGCACCGTTGCCGCCAGCACCTCATCGAGATAGGCCGCGACGATGCCGCCATGTGCCGCGCCCGGAGGCCCTTCGTATTGCTTCGCAATGACGATGGGTGAGGCGACACCTTCGGGAGTTTTGAATGTGCGCACATGCAGTCCCGCCGGATGCGAGGGACCGCAGCCGAAGCATTGATGAAAGCGATTGTCGGGATCGCCCGAGAGGCGCTGCTCCTCCAGTCCATCAAAGCTGGAGCGAAACGCTTCGGGAAGAGGTAACGTCATGAGAGTCTCGGCACGTTTGAACCGCAGGCGGTTGTTGCGCGGAATATGGTTGGATTGCTAACACGAAAAGGTGGCGCATCCTGCAGTGCTTGTCAAAGTCCGCGCCGGACACAGGTCTTTCCGTTCAGATCTTCCAGTTTTCAATGTTGATCAGCATGCAATCGTCCCAGCCCACGCCGCACGACAAGATGATGTTTCAACTGAACCTGCGCCAGCGCGGGATCAGCGATCAGGCCGTGCTGAAGGCGATGGAGGAAGTGCCGCGCGAACTGTTCGTGTCGTCACTGGACCGTGGTTACGCCTACCGGGACACACCGCTCGGCATCGCTTGCGGACAAACCATCAGTCAGCCGTTTATCGTCGCCTATATGACCGAGCAGCTCGATGTGCAGCCGTCGCATCGCGTCCTCGAAATAGGCGCGGGATCAGGATACCAGGCCGCGATCCTCTCGAGGCTGGCGCGGGACGTCGTTAGCATTGAACGGTTCCGCACGCTCGCCGACCGTGCCCGGCTCGTTCTCAAGGAGCTGAAATGCAGCAATGTGGATATCATCCTCGGTGACGGTTTCGATGTGCCGGAAACTCTCGGCACGTTCGACCGGATCATGGTCACCGCAGCGATGGAAGAAATTCCCGAGGCGTTGCTCGCACGGCTGGAGCCGGATGGCGTTCTGATCGCGCCGGTTGGGCCAATGGACGACAAGCAGATTCTGATCCGCGCCGTCCGGACAGCGGAAGGATTTGACCGGCAGGAGCTTGTTGCGGTGCGCTTCGTACCGGCGCTGCAGGGGATCGCACGCGAACTTTAAGTTGGTGGCGTCCGTTGGGTTGCGCGCGTTCTCCCGCGCGCTGAATTGCGGCAGATTTCAGCCTTAAACAGTTATTTACTCGGACTGTGTTTACTCAAATTTGTGTTAGTTGCGTACGAGTGAGTAACCATGTCCCGCATTGTCGAGTTGCTAAACTCGCGTCGTGCACCGCATTTCGTGGTCCTGACGCTCGTCTCGGTTGGATTTGGCGGGTGCAGCGCCGACACTCAGACGAGATTTTCAGACACCTCCTTTTCGAACCCGTTCGCCTCGCGTAACGAGACGACCGGGTCCGTGCCGAGCAATTATCGCGGCGCGCCTCAGCAGCCCGCGTACCAGCAGCCAGCGTATCAGCAGCAGTCGTATCAGCAGCAGTCGTATCAGCAGCCGCAGCGCGAGTTGCCGCAGTATGCGCGCCCGCATAATCCGCCGGTGATCTCCGCGCCGTTGTCCGCGCCCGTTGCCACATCGGGCGGCGGCAAGGGCATGGCCTCCTACGCGCCTCCGTCGTCTCCGATCGAGACCACCGCGACGGTGTCTCCGCGCTCGGTCGCGGCGAACTCGGGCTACAGCCGCGAAGGCGGCACCACGATCATCGTCGGCACCGCTGACACGCTCGACATCATTTCGAAGCGCTACAACGTGCCGTCATCCGAAATACTGAAAGCCAACGGTTACGGCGGGCCGCGTATGCTGCAGCCGGGCCAGCAGCTGGTCATTCCGCGCCGCATGGCGCATGCGGCTCCGCCAGCGTTGTCGCCAGCGCCAAGCACGCGGGTGGCTTCGTCTCTCCCGGTCAGCGTTCATGTCGTCAAGTCCGGCGATACGCTGATGAACCTGTCGCGCCGCCACAACATCGCGCCCGCGCAACTGGCCGCAGCGAACAACATTCCGGTCACGACCCAGCTCAAGATCGGCAGCAAGATCAACATTCCGGGCGGCAAGGCCGTCGCGGCAGCACCGGCGCCGCAGGTTATCGCGGAAGCACCGAAACCTGCGGCTGCTGCGCCTGCAGCCAAGCCGGTCGCTGTTGCGAGCGCCGAACCCCCGCAGAAGGCACGCGTCGCGGCGGAAGCTCCCGCCGCCGATCTGCCCGAGGCTCAGTCGCCCGTGAAGGCGGCAGATGCGACCAACGCCGTTCCGACATTCCGCTGGCCGGTGCGTGGACGTGTCATCACGGGTTATGGCGCGAAGAACAACGGAAAGCAGAACGACGGCATCAATGTCGCCGTTCCTGAAGGCACACCGGTGAAAGCCGCCGAAGACGGCGTGGTGGCTTACTCCGGCAGCGAACTCAAGGGTTATGGCAATCTGATCCTGGTACGGCACTCCAACGGTTATGTCACCGCGTATGCCCACGCGAGTGAACTGATGGTGAAGCGCGGCGACACGATCAAGCGCGGCCAGGTCATTGCCAAATCGGGTCAGACGGGAGAGGTGGGGTCGCCGCAGCTTCACTTCGAGATCCGTAAAGGATCTTCAGCCGTCGACCCGCTTCAATTCCTGAACGGCGCGTAAGCGTTTCAGGCGAACATGAAAATCCCCCGCGCGAAAGCCGGGGGATTTTTCTTTATGCGATATCATTCAGCCGCGTCTTCCGCGCAGGTGAAGTCGGACGTCGCGGGAATGCGGCCCGCGTCGTGACCGGCTCATAGTATCCGCGAGGGCTTCACGCCTGCCCGGATCGAGATGCCTTGAGGCTCACCACCAGCTGCGCTGCATCGAAGGGTAGGGCTGATAGCTGCCGCGGCGCGGGCTGCCGGGTGGCGGATTTGGGTTGCGCTGGAAAAAGATGCCGAACCCGTCGCCTTCCTGACGATAGCTGTTGTCGTCCGCCATGAGGACTTCGCTCGGCTTGCGTGTGATGAAGCCGCCTTGAGGCTGATCGCTCAGCACTGCGACAAACTCGGTCCGGTAGTTCGTTTCTTCGCTCAGCGGCTCGTCGGAGACGACGATTGAAGACCGGGGCAATGCAGTGGCTGCGATGCGGTCGAGGATTTCCTTCGGGATCGTGATGCGGTCGAGCGCATTCTTGGCGTCATCCCTGCTTTCGATTGTGACGGCGGACCAGCGCAGGCCGGCGTCATTGCGCGCCATGGCAGTAAACACATGCGTGCCGATCGGCTTTCCGGGATCGCGGATTGTGACCGGAGCCTCAATCGTCGCATCGAACACCACACCGCCGCCATCAGGGGCGGGCTTGTGCGTGTTGCGGCGAACGTAAATCCTCCGCGTCGCGCGGCTGATGTAAATCGAGACCGGCTCCAGCGCGAGCTTTGCATCCAGCGCCGCTTTTGCGGCGTAGGCCTTTTTTGTCTGAGCGGTCTTGGCGGCTTCCTTGGCCGCGCTGGCTGCGTCGAGTTTCGATGATGCGTCCGCCTTGGCGGTATTGAACTGCGTTTCGAGTTCCGCGGCTTTGGCGGCGGCCTTTTGCTGACGCTCCTCTGCCTTTGCTCGGCTCTGGTCGGTTTTGGCGTTGGCTACGGCTTTTCCGGCGGATGCAAGGTCGGCATCGGCGCGGGCCTTGGCCCGCTCAAGCTTGCGCAAGGACGCTGCAAGGGGGGCCGACTCGCGGGCTGTCGCCGCCGCGGTTTTCTTGGCTTCATCCGCCGCCGTGGCGGCGTCCGCCGCTTCGCGCGAGAGTGTCTCGGCCTTCGCCGGGGCGGCCGCGATGACCTCCGCATTCGGCGTGAACAGCGAGAGCGACGGGTGAGAAAAATCGACCGGAGCCGCGTCCTCTGGCGAGATGATCACCCGCATTCCGAGGCGGGTTTTCTCGAACAGCTTCTCCGCGAAGCCGAACGGCATTCGCACGCAGCCGTGAGAGGCCGCGTAGCCGGGCAACGGGCCGCCATGCAGCGCGAGGCCGTTCCAGGTGATGCGCTGCATGTTCGGCATCGAGGCATCGTCGTACATGTTCGAGCGATGGTCTTTGTTCTTCTGAACAATGGCGAAGACGCCGGCAGGCGTTTCGCGCTCCTTCACGCCGGTCGAGACCGGTGCGCGCAGGATCCAGCCGTCGGCGTCGTAAAGCGTGACCTGCTGACTCTTGATCGACACGATGGCCATGATCGGCTCGCCCGCTTCGCGCGGTGCCGTTGCCTCGGCAGCCTGGGCGCGGCGCGTCTGTTTTGCCGCCTCTGCGGGCGAGGCCGCGAGCGTGACCATGGCCGCGCACATGGCGATAGCTGATGATCGCCAATGGCGCGTTGCGATCATGGGTTTAGCCGACGTGAACCGATCCAGCATTCCGCTCCCCGTTGCAGCGCGTGTCCGCTACCGTGACAAGTCTTCCATATCCGACTCGTGCTGAACAAGCATGTCCGCAAAACGGCGCGCCGGAGCCGGTATCGCGGTTCGGCGTCGTATTTCCTATTTCGCAGCCAGCTTCACGCCCATCCGACCCGCGATTTCCTGCGTAAATTGCCAGGCCACGCGGCCGGAGCGCGATCCGCGGGTGGTGGACCATTCCAGCGCTTCGCGGGTGAGCTGATCGTCGTCGATCTTGACGCCAAAGTGCTTGCAGTAGCCGCGTACCATCTCAAGATACTCGTCCTGGCTGCACTTGTGAAAGCCGAGCCACAGGCCGAAGCGATCCGACAGCGAGACCTTTTCTTCAACGGCTTCGCTGGGGTTGATCGCGGTCGAGCGTTCGTTCTCGATCATGTCGCGCGAGAGCAGGTGGCGGCGGTTCGAGGTGGCGTAGAGGATGACGTTCTCGGGGCGGCCCTCGATGCCGCCTTCGAGGACAGCCTTGAGCGACTTGTAGGACGCATCGTTGCCGTCGAACGACAGGTCGTCGCAGAACACGATGAAATGAAATCCGGACTCGCGCAGCAACCCCATCAGCAGCGGCAGGCTCTCGATGTCCTCGCGGTGAATTTCGATCAGCTTGAGCCGGCCATTCACCTCCGGCATCGCGTTCACGGTGGCATGCGCGGCCTTGACCAGCGACGATTTGCCCATGCCGCGCGCACCCCAGAGCAGGGCGTTGTTGGCGGGCAGGCCGGTGGCGAAGCGCTCGGTGTTCTCGATCAGAATGTCACGCATCCGGTCGATGCCCCGGAGCAGGCCCATATCGACCCGGCTGACCCTGGGAACCGGCACCAGATGGCCATTGGGGTGCCAGACAAAGGCGTCGGCCTTTTTGAGGGAATCAGCCCCGGACGGACCGGCCGCCGATTTGTTCAGGCTGGCGGCAATGCTCTCGAGGGCGAGGGCGATCCGGGCCACGGTTGCGCCGTCCGTTGCCGCCGCAGGGCGTTTTGTCGCGGCCGGGGCGGCCTTGCGGGCAGCCGTCTTTGTTGCGGTTTGTTTAGTTGTTTTCCGGGTCTTTTTCGACATGATTGGCCCCCTTGCGGCGGCACCCTTAGCGAGGCTGGCGGGCGCCTGCAACTGCCGCAGATGCATGGCAAAATCGCCTTACCCGGTGCCGTTGCAATTGGGCCGCTGACCGTTATAGTCCGCGCAAATTCGGCCAAAACGGCCCTCTATCTTACGCGTTTCGCCCTCAAGGCGGCGCCTTCCCGAGGACTTTCGAATGTTCATTACTCCCGCCTTTGCTCAAGCTGCCGGCGCCGGCGACACCAACAGCATGCTGATGTCGCTGCTGCCGTTCGCGCTGATCTTCGTCATCATGTACTTCCTGATCCTCAAGCCGCAGCAGAAGAAGCTGAAGGACCATCAGGAACTGGTGAAGAACATCCGCCGCGGCGACACTGTCGTCACTAACGGCGGTCTGGTGGGCAAGGTGACCAAGGTCGTGGATGACGACCAGATCGAAGTGGAAATCGCCGATGGCGTCCGCATCCGTCAGATGCGGGGGATGATCTCGGGCGTGCGCACCAAGGGCGAGCCTGCCAAGGACTCCAAGGAAGAAACCGCCGCGAGCTGACGCTCCCATCGCTGCGGCTTTATCAATCTGACGGGTCACTTTTATGCTGTATTTCACGCGGTGGAAGGCGCTGGCGGTCATTCTGACCGCCTTGATCGTTTGCCTGTTCGCGGTTCCGAACTTCTTCCCCGATCATGTGGTCAAGACCTGGCCGAAATGGGCCCAGCGTCATGTCGTGCTTGGCCTCGACCTGCAGGGTGGTTCGCACATCCTGCTCGAAGTCGATTCCAACTCGGTGAAGAAGGACAAGCTCGATCAGGTCCGCGACGACGTGCGCCGCACGCTGCGCGACGCCAAGATCGGCTATACCGGTCTCGCTGTGCGCGGCGAAACCGTCGAAGTCCGCGTCAAGGACACCGATCTCACGAACGCGCTCTCCAAACTGCGTGAACTGTCCCAGCCGCTCGGCGGGCTTCTCGGCTCCAGCGGCCAGCGCAGCGTCGAAGTCAGCGACGCCGGCGGCGGCCTGATCCGCCTCACCGTGCCTCCGGCCGCGATCACCGAACGCGTGCGTCAGTCGGTCGAACAGTCGATCCAGATTGTCGAACGCCGCATCAACGAGCTCGGCACCGTCGAACCGCTGATCCAGCGGCAGGGCGTCGACCGCATTCTCGTTCAGGTGCCGGGCCTGCAGGACCCGACCCGCCTCAAGGAACTGCTCGGCAAGACCGCGAAGCTTGATTTCCGCATGGTCGATTCGACCATTTCGCCGGATCAGGCGCAGCAGGGACGGTTGCCTCCCGATTCCGAATTGCTGATGAGCGCGTCGTCGCCGAAGGTGCCTTACGTCATCAAGAAGCAGGTGCTGGTGTCGGGCGGTGATCTGACCGACGCGCAGCCCGGTTTCGACCAGCGCACCGGCGAGCCGATCGTCTCGTTCCGTTTCAATACGTCCGGTGCGCGCAAGTTCGCCACCGCGACGCTTGAGAATGTCGGCCAGCCGTTCGCCATCGTGCTCGACAATGAAGTGATTTCGGCCCCCGTCATTCGCGAACCGATCACCGGCGGCTCGGGCCAGATTTCCGGCAGCTTCACCGTGCAGGGCGCCAACGATCTCGCGATCCTGCTGCGCGCGGGCGCATTGCCCGCGCCGCTGACCATCATCGAAGAGCGCACCGTTGGTCCGGGACTTGGACAGGACTCGATCGCGGCAGGCGAATTGGCCTCCTATGTCGGCTCAGTGCTGGTCATCGTGTTCATGCTGCTGACCTACCGGCTGTTCGGATTCTTCGCCAACGTCGCTGTTGCCATCAACGTGGCGATGATTTTTGGCATCCTGTCGTTGCTCAACGCCACACTGACGCTGCCGGGTATTGCCGGCATCGTTCTGACGGTTGGCATCGCGGTCGACTCCAACGTGCTGATCTATGAGCGTATCCGCGAGGAACTGCGCGCGGGCCGTACCGCGATCTCGGCCATCGACGCCGGATTCACCCGCGCGCTGGCGACCATTCTGGATTCCAACATCACCACCTTCATTGCGGCGGCGGTGCTGTTCTACATCGGCACCGGACCGGTGCGCGGCTTTGCCGTGACGCTCGGCATCGGCATTGTCACCACGGTTTTCACGGCCTTCACCGTGACCCGGCTGATCGTTGCGATGTGGGTGGCGTGGAAGCGGCCCAAGACCGTGCCGATTTGAGAATAGGGTAAGACGTGACTCACACCATCATCATCGCTCTTGCCGTCTTCATCGTCGTTCTGACGGTGCTCAGCATCTATGGCGTCATTCCCGCCCTTCGCCTCGTCCCCGACGAGACGAAGTTCGATTTCATGCAGTTTCGCCGGATCAGTTTTCCGATCTCGGCGGTGCTCACCATCGTCGCCATCACCCTGTATTTCACGCATGGCCTGAATTTCGGCATCGACTTCAAGGGCGGCACGTTGCTGGAAATCCAGACCAAGTCGGGACCGGCGAACATTGCGCAGCTTCGCACGCAGCTTGACGGCCTGAATCTCGGCGACATTCAGCTTCAGCAGTTCGGCGGCCCCTCTGAGGTTCTGATCCGCATCGCCGAGCAGCCCGGCGGCGATCAGGCGCAGCAGGCGGCGGTGCAGAAGGTTCGTCAGGCGCTCGGGGACAGCGTTGAATATCGCCGCGTCGAAGTTGTCGGCCCGCGCGTGTCGAGCGAACTGCTCGCCTACGGCGTTGTCGGTCTCATCGTCGCCATTCTCGGCATCCTGGTCTATCTGTGGTTCCGTTTCGAGTGGCAGTTTGCCCTCGGTGCGATGATCGCCAACATCCACGACATCGTGCTGACCATCGGCTTCATGTCCATCGCGCAGATCGACTTCGATCTCACCAGCATCGCGGCGCTGCTGACCATTCTCGGCTATTCGCTGAACGATACCGTCGTCATCTATGACCGTATCCGCGAAATGCTGCGGCGGTACAAGAAGATGCCGATGACCGATCTGCTCAACCACTCGATCAATTCGACGCTGTCGCGCTCCATCATCACCCACGTCACGGTGACGCTGGCCTTGCTCGCGCTGCTGCTGTTCGGCGGCAAGGCGATCCATTCGTTCGCGGCGACGATGACCTTCGGCGTGGTGCTGGTCGGCACTTACACCTCGATCTTCATCGCAGCGCCGATCCTGATCTATCTCGGAGTCGGCGAAAACCGGGGCGGCGAGGACAACAAGCCGTCGAAGCCGTAACCGTTATTGCGAGGAGCCGTTGCGACGACGCAGCCCATCGCGACGGTCATTCCGGGGCGCGAGTGGAGCGAGCGAACCCGGAATCTCGTACAGAACATCTCCAGATTCCGGATCAACGCGCCAAGCGCGTTGTCCGGAATGACGAGGAATGAACTGCTTCGCGGATTTTTTTCATGGGGCCGCGCCATGGCGCGTCGAAGACGCGGTAAACGCGCCTTTGATGCCGACCCGGCGTTTCGCAATGACGAAGGCAGAGCCATCTTCTGACAGGCGGTGCTGAGATGGACCACGAACTTCGGAAAACGGTTACCAGCGGCTCGCAGGAAGGTCTGCACCTTCCGAGGTCCGCGCCGATCGAAGCCTACGGGCACGGCGGTTTCCGGTTCGCCGACATGTCGCATCGCGGCTCGCTGCTGTGCCTGCCGAATGCGATCTGGGCCTGGCCGATCACCGATCCAAAGCAGATCGACCGCACTTCGCTGGCGCGGGTGTTCGAGCATGCCAATGAAATCGATACGCTTCTGATCGGGACGGGAAGCGAAGTCTGGATCGCGCCCGCGCCGCTGCGCAATGCGCTCCGCCAGATGCATGTGACACTCGATACCATGCAGACAGGGCCTGCGATCCGCACCTACAATGTCATGATGGGCGAGCGCCGCCGGGTGGCCGCCGCGTTGATCGCCGTGCCATGAGCAGCGGGACAGACCGTGCCGATGCTGCATTCTGTACGGATCTCGTCCGGGCGCGGGATTTCCGGACCTATGCGGCGAGCCTGTTCGTGGTGCCTGACGTACGGCGCGCATGGATCGCGCTCGCGGCCTTCAACGCCGAAGTCTCCTATGTTCGCGATCATGTCAGCCAGCCGCTGCCGGGTGAGATCCGGCTGCAGTGGTGGCGCGATGTTTTAACGGGCGAGGGGCAGGGCTCTCGTGGCGAAGCCGAGGCCAACCCTGTCGCGGCGGAATTGCTGCTGGCCATCACGCGTTATGATCTGCCGGTCGAGACATTTGTACGCCTGATTGATGCGCACGTTTTCGATGTTTATGACGATCCAATGCC
Source organism: Afipia sp. (assembly GCA_017308595.1). GTDB lineage: Bacteria > Pseudomonadota > Alphaproteobacteria > Rhizobiales > Xanthobacteraceae > Afipia. The sequence goes on along the minus strand of JAFKER010000010.1, from coordinate 2,323 downwards.
CGACATGGCTGCGTTGGAGGCCCATTGCCGCGATACGTCGGCAGCGATGTACGCGTTGCGTGCGAAGGTGCTCGGCGCAAGTTCGTCTGATGTCGCGCGTGTCGCTGACCACGCCGGCATTGCGGAGGGATTGACCGACGTCATGCTGGCGCTGCCGCGTCACGCTGCGCGGCGACAGTTATATTTGCCGGGCGATCTGATGAGCCTTCAGGGCGTGATCGCTGAAGAGGTGTTCCTTTCGCAGGGGAATGCTTCGCTCAAGGATGTACTCGCACATTTGCGCCGGGAGGCAAGTTCGCAACTGGAGCAGGCGCTGGCCTTGCTCGAAAATGCTCCGTCTGCCGCGAGCCCCGCGTTCCTGCCGCTTGTGGTGATCGGGAAAGTCCTGACACGGCTTGAGACATCCGAGCCGTTTGCACCGCCGTCGCTATCGCGGTTGGGTATCCTTTGGGCCACATGGCGTGCGGCGAGCGCGACGCCGTTCAAGGCCTAAGCAATTCAGCCTTCGGTTTTTCAGAAGGCTGCCAACGTAACTCCCAAATGGTGAGAGGCCGTGAGGTCTGTCAGACATTCCTGAAATTCGACGTATCGAATTTCGAGGTGATGACATGGCCGCATCGGATAACGACCGACAAGACGAACGGGGTGGCAAGCTTCACTGGATGGCGACAGCGCTGATCGTCTTCATGACTCTCGGAATTCTCGCGCTGGCGGTCCGGGTTGAAAATGTCAGGCCGGCCAAGCCGGACAGAAACCGGATCTTCGAGAATTTGAAGTCGGCGGACTGACGGTGCTGCGGAGGCGAGCGTTATTTTTGCATCCAGCGCTCCGCGCAACACCGAGCAAGGCGTGAAGCGGCATTCAGGCAAGGCGAGTCAAATTAATTCTAGCCCTCGGGCCGGCCTGAATCCTAATCCATCTGCGCGGCGTAATTCAGTCATCACTTCGCCTTTTGCGGAAAATTTTGTCGCCGTTTTGCCGTTGCGCGAAGCATTGCCTGTCGATGTCATGGCGAGGAGCGATGGCGACGAAGCAATCCATCCTTTCTGGACGCAACTAGAAGAGTGGATTGCTTCGCCTCGTTCGCAACGACAATTGTGTTCGTGGATCATTCGCCGGATGGTTACGCCGCGTCTGACACGCGCAATGTGTCCGCGATCCATCGATCGATATCGGACAATGCCCGCGCGCTGATGGCCTGTTTCTTGGCGACGGTCTTTTCGTTGCCACGCAGCCGCGTGCCATCCGGTTTTTTGGTCGGCGGGGAGGTGAGCGGTGGAAACAGTCCGAAATTGATATTCATCGGCTGGAATGAGCGCGGCCCGGCATCGATGGTTTCAATGTGTCCGCCGGTGATGTGGCCGAGCAATGCACCAAGCGCGGTTGTCGGCGGGGGCGATGAGATGGTGCTTTGTTTTGCGTCCGCTGCCGCGAACAGTCCGGCGAGCAGACCAATGCCTGCGGATTCCACGTAGCCTTCACATCCGGTCATCTGCCCGGCGAAGCGCAGGCGCGGCTGCGCCTTCAGGCGCAACTGCTGATCGAGCAGCTTTGGCGAGTTGAGGAACGTGTTGCGATGCAGGCCGCCGAGGCGCGCGAACTCCGCTTTCTCAAGGCCGGGGATCATGCGCAGCACGTCGGTCTGCGCGCTGTACTTCAACTTGGTCTGGAAACCCACGATGTTGTAGAGCGTGCCCAGCTTGTTGTCCTGGCGTAGTTGCACAATGGCGTAGGGCTTCACGGTTGGATCGCGCGGGTTGGTCAGTCCGACCGGCTTCATCGGCCCGTGACGGAGTGTCTCGCGGCCGCGCGCGGCCATCACCTCGATCGGCAAACAGCCGTCGAAATAGGGTGTGTTGGTTTCCCATTCCTTGAAGTCGGTTTTTTCACCTGCAAGCAACGCATCGACGAAAGCTTCGTATTGTTCGCGCGTCATCGGACAGTTGAGATAGTCCGCGCCGTTGCCGCCGGGGCCGACTTTGTCATAGCGCGACTGAAACCACGCCACGTCCATGTTGATGGAGTCGCGATGGACGATGGGCGCAATGGCGTCAAAGAAGGCGAGGGAATCTTCGCCGGATAGCTGGCGGATCGCGTCTGCCAGTGCAGGGGAGGTCAGCGGCCCGGTCGCAACGACCACATTCGGCCAGTCGGCAGGCGGAAGCCCTGCGATCTCCTCACGCTGGATCTCGATGCGCGGATGCGCGGCGAGTGCGGCACTCACCGCGGCCGAAAAGCCGTCGCGGTCCACCGCAAGCGCGCCGCCTGCAGGGACCTGATTGGCATCCGCGCAGCGCATGATCAGCGAGTTCAGCCTGCGCAG
>JAFKER010000006.1 GCA_017308595.1 Afipia sp. | reverse complement strand
GAGCGGAAGGCCGTTTTCTACCCCTTTTACAGCCCCCAATTTGCCAAAACCGCCCCCACTACGCAATACCCAAAAATCGCTATTTTATCAGTGATTCAATGTGCTTGGGCGTGACCTAGCGTGATCGAAGAGAGGATAGTGGGATGGTTGTGCACCAAGATGATGGCGGTCGCTGAGAGCTCGAGTGCGCGCTTCACCACTTCGCGCGGATAAACCGGCGTGTGATCGACTGTGCCGACCTGCTGCAACTCGTCTGCGATCAATTGATTGCGTTTATCGAGAAACAGAATCCGGAATTGCTCCTTGTCGGCAAAGGCCATTGCCGCCCGGCAATACTCGATCACCGACGACCATGACGACAGCACGGTTTTCTGCGTATTGATCTGTCCCTTCGCGACACGGCTCGCGGTCGCGGCGATCAACTTGATCTCCGTAATGGCGGAATCGCCAAGCCCGCTGATTTCCTTCAGGCGCAATTCGGGCGCGTGGACCACCTCGGCAAATGACCCGAATTTCGCAATCAGCATCTTCGCCAGCGGTTTGACGTCGCGCCGCGGAAGGGCGCGAAACAGCACCATCTCAAGCAACTCGTAATCGCTGAGCGCATCGGGGCCGGCATCGCGAAAGCGATCACGCAACCGTTCGCGATGGCCGTGGTAATGCGGCGCTTCGGGAAATCCGGATGGCTCTGGCGAGTCTTTGGACTTGGACGGCATGGCGCAATGCGTACTCAAATATCGAGCAAGCATCGCCGCGTGTCGCTGCATTTGCAACGGGGTTTATGCGGTCATCAATATACAAAAGTGACCAGCGAAATGTACGGACCGGTACATTCGCGATAAGCCGCGCCGCGCATCAGATACGATAGGGCGGCTTGTCCAGCTTGCCGGGCGAAAGCGTGAAGATCTCGACACCGTCCGCCGTCACGCCGACTGAATGCTCGAATTGCGCCGACAGCGACCGGTCCCGGGTCACCGCGGTCCAGCCATCGGACAGCACCTTCACATGCGGTTTGCCGAGATTGATCATCGGCTCGATGGTGAAGAACATGCCCGGCCTCAGCACCACGCCCTCGCCGGGGCGGCCGATGTGAATGATGTTCGGCTCGTCGTGGAACATGCGGCCGAGACCATGGCCGCAGAAATCGCGCACCACGCTCATCTGCTGCGGCTCGACAAAGCTCTGGATCGCATGGCCGATGTCGCCGGTGGTCGCGCCCGGCTTGACTGCGGCGATACCGCGCATCATCGCCTCATAGGTGACGTCGATCAGCCGTTCAGCGCGGCGCGAAATTTCGCCGACGGCATACATCCGGCTGGAATCGCCATACCAGCCGTCGACGATCATCGTCACGTCCACGTTGACGATGTCGCCTTCCTTCAGCGGACGATCGCCGGGCATGCCGTGGCAGACCACATGATTGATCGAGGTGCAGGTCGAGTAGCGATAGCCGCGATACATCAGCGTCGCGGGGTAGGCCTTATGGTCGAAGGCGAACTTGCGGACGAAATCGTCGATCTGCGAGGTGAAGATACCGGGCCGGACAATCGCTGCCAGTTCGTCGAGGCACCTGGCCACCAGTGAACCTGCCTTGCGCATGCCGGCAAATGCCTGCGGACCGTGCAGCTTGATCTGCCCGGTTTTGCGGAGCGAGGTGTCAGTGGCGTCGACGTAGGTCATGCGGAGTCTGGTTTCCAATTTGGGGATAGAGTGAATTCCGGCTCAATTTAATGGATGCAGGCTCCAGTGCAAGCGGGTGCCTCGCCGGGCTGCCAAGACTTATCGCAGGGCTTGATTTCAGCGTTTTCTCTCAGTTTTCAGCCCTCGATTGGAACGGAACGGTCGAGCCCGATCTCATGGCGGGTAAGGTTGCAGGTCCAGGCCAGGGCTTCGACACCTGATTTGCGGGCTCTGTCGAAGGCGCGGGCATAGGCCGGATCGATGTCGCGGGCCAGCGCGAATGATTGCGCGGAGCCGATCTGGATCACGAACAGCATCACGGCGCGGGCACCCGAGGCGGCCATTTCGGCCAGTTCGTCCAGATGCTTTGCGCCGCGCGCTGTCACAGAATCCGGAAACTCGGCGACGCCTGCGCGGCGCATGAGGTGCACGTTCTTGACCTCGACGTAACAGGGCGGCCGCGCCGGATCTTCCAGCAGGAAGTCGATCCGCGATCCCTTACCGTTAATGATGCGGCCATACTTCACCTCGCGGCGAGTGTTGGCGTAGCCGGTCAGTTCAGGGATCGTGCCTGACGCAAGGGCCTCTGCGACGACCAGGTTCGGATGCATGGTGTTGACGCCGGTCAGCTCCAGGCCTGCGCCGAAGTCCACCTCGATCAATTCCCACGAATAGGGCAGTTTGCGTCCAACGTTGGGCGATTTCGAAAGCCACACCCGCGCGCCGTCTGTCTGAAGGCCGGTCATGGCGCCGGGATTTGCGACATGTGCGGTGATGTTGCTGCCGTCGGCCAATTCAACATCTGCGAGGAAGCGCTTATAGCGGCGGATCAGGGTCCCCGGGACGAGTTCACTGGCAAAGTGCATACGATCTCAGCTCGGCACGTCGATGACGCTCTCGACCGGCAGCGCGCCGCCACGGACGCGGATCTCGCGGACCGGATAGGGCACGCGGATATTCTCAGTCTTGAACGCGTTCCACAGCTTCAACATCACGTCGCTGCGGACGTTGTCGGCGCCGACGTCCAGATCGGCGACCCAGAAGGTTAGCGAGAATTTCATGCCGGTTTCGGCGAACTCCGTCAGCAGACAGTTCGGAGCCTTGAAAGTCGCAACATTCGCTGCCTTGGAGGCGATGTCGATGGCGAGTTTGCAGACGAGGCTCGGATCTGCATCGTAGTTGGTGGCAAAGTTGACCTTCACCAACATGTTCTTGTTGGTATAGGTCCAGTTCACCACGCGCTGGGTGACCAGATCCTCGTTTGGAATGAGAATTTCGCGTCCATCACCTGCTGCGACCGAGATATAGCGCGTATTCATCGCGCTGATTTTTCCCGAACTGTCGCCGATGGTGATCAGATCGCCCGGCTTCACCGATTTGTCCGCCAGCAGGATCACGCCGCTGATGAAATTGGCGACGATCTTTTGCAGGCCGAAGCCGAGGCCGACGCCGATGGCGCCGGAAAACAGCGCGAAGGCGGACAGATCGATCCCGGCGGCACTCATCACCACTGCAAATGCGGCCACCATCAGCAGCAGGCGGACCATTTTGATCAGGAGCACTTGAACCGACGGGGTCAGGTCGCGCGAGCGTGAGATGCGGCTTTCGAAGAAATTGCCGAGCATATTGACCAGCCACAGCGCGATCCCGAGCGACACAGCGACTTTCAGGACCAGCAGCGGCGTCACGCGCAGCGTCCCCAATGGGATCGATACCGAATCCAGTGCCGCCGAGACATCGTCGAGCTTGCCGATGATGCTTAGCGCGGCAATGATCCAGGCCGCGACGGACACCGCACGGACTACGAATTCATTCCGGATCAAGCCTGTCGCAAGACGAATGATGACCCAGGCGGTCGCGAGGCTCGCTGCGGTGGAGAGCAGGTAGCCGTGCCGCAGCACTTCGGTCTTCACAATGATGGCGCGGGCCATGGCGATCAGCAGTGCGAAGATGATCGTACCGATCCGGCTCATCAGGACGCGGATCAGGGCGCGCAGCGGCCCCGGCAGCCCCATGGCCAGCGATGTGGGATTGATCCGCGCACGCAGGAAGCTTGCGAAGGCCAGCGACAGCCCGGCGGCAACCAGGATGATGCCAGCCTGCATGTAGAACCAGGGCGACACGAGATAGGCCTCGGCGGACTTGATGCTGGCCTGCAGCGCCTGCTGGATATCTTCCCATTCCATGGGCAACTCACCTCAAAAGAACGCAGGCTGGGTCACCTGCCTCAGCTGCTCGTCCATACCGATTCGATCACTTCGCCAGATTCCCACATTCCGCCGCGATGGGCGTGTGAGAATCCTTTGCGCGGCCGACTTAACACCAGCAAATCCGGCACAATCGTGATGGCAGCGACAAATCGGTTGGCGGCGGGCGGTTGGGGCGATATTCATGCATTTGCAGGTATTTCGGGCGTTCCGGCGGGACACGGAGACATATACAGCTAATGGCATCCCTCGACTTGGTCAGCATTGCCATTCTGCTTGGCTCTGTTCTCGTGATGGCGGGTATCCTCTCCAGCCTGCTCGCGTTACGGTTTGGCGCACCGCTGCTGCTGGTCTTCCTTTTTGTCGGTATTCTTGCGGGCGACAGCGGACCGGGCGGCATCCGTTTCGAGGATGTGCAGACGGCCTATCTGGTCGGCTCGGTGGCGCTGGCGCTGATCCTGTTTGATGGTGGATTGAAGACCCGTTTTCAGAGCATTCGCGCGGTGCTGGCGCCATCGGCGGCCCTGGCGACCGTAGGTGTGTTGCTGTCCGCACTGATCACGGCGCCGGTCGCCAAATATGCCCTCGGCATCGGATGGCCCGAATCGCTGCTGGTCGGGGCGGTCGTGGCCTCGACCGACGCGGCCGCCGTGTTCCTGCTGGTGCACAGCCAGGGACTTCGCTTGCGTCCGCGTGTTGGCGCGACGCTTGAGGTGGAATCGGGCACCAACGATCCGTTCGCGATCTTCCTCACTCTGATGCTGGTGGAATTTCTCTCCATCGGGCAAAGCTCGGTGGGGCATATCGCGCTGCAGTTCGTTCGCGAGAGTGCGCTGGGCGTGGTGTTCGGTGCTGCCGGCGGCTGGCTCGTGGTGTTCGCGCTCAATCGCGTCGCCCTGCCGCAGGGCTTGCATGCGCCCTTCGTGACCACGGCGGCGCTGGTGATTTTCGGACTATCGCAAATTTTGCATGGGTCCGGATTTCTCGCGGTCTATCTCGCAGGCATGATTATCGGCAACCGGCCCACCCGCGCGCACAACTCCGTCGTCGCGTTTCTCGATGCGGCGACATGGTTGGCGCAGATTGTGATGTTCGTGTTGCTCGGCTTGCTGGTGTCACCGGAACGGACCCTGAGTACGGTACTGCCTGCCGTCGCGGTGGCGCTGGTGCTGATGCTGGTGGCGCGGCCCATTGCGGTGTTTCTCTGCCTTGCGCCATTCCGGTTCAACTGGCGCGAGCGAACCTTTATTGCATGGGTCGGCCTGCGCGGCGCGGTCGCAATTTTTCTGGCGTCGATCCCGATGCTTGTCGGATTGCCGAACGCACAGCTCTATTTTGATGTCGCCTTTGTGGTCGTTCTGATCTCCCTGTTGCTACAGGGCTGGACGCTGGCCTCCGCTGCGCGTTGGCTGCATGTGGCATTGCCGCGCGCGGACCGTGGCCCGCGGCGCGTCGAACTCGATCTGCCGGGGCAGCTCGAACAGCAACTCGTCGGTTATCCGGTGCGCGCCAACAGCCTGTTCCTGAAACGCGGGCTGATCCCGTCGTGGTCAAAGCCGACGCTGGTGATTCGCGACGAGAAGATTTTGTCGCCGGCCGAAGCCGAGCCGGTGGTTAAGGGCGACTATCTTTATCTGCTTGCGCCGCCCGAAAAGGCCGAAGCGCTCGATCGTTTCTTTGTCGACATGCCTGTGGTTCCGGCTCCTGATCCTCACTTGCTGGGTGATTTCACGATGACCGGCGATGTGACCCTCAAGGACGTCGCCGATACGTATGGCGTCACCATCGCCCCGAGCGATGCGCATCTGACGCTGGCGGATTATTTCGACATTCACCTCGAACAGGCTCCACGCGTGGGCGCAGAACTGCCGCTCGACAGCATTGTGCTGGTGGCCCGAAACATTGGCGGCAATCGCGTGAACGTGGTCGGTCTGCGCCTGCCGGAGGACGAGGAGCTTCCCGCGCCTCCGCAAACCCGCGCTGCGGTAGCGAAGCGCCGCGTCGCGCGTGCCTGGAGCCGGCTGCAGTCGCCTTGAGGCTAGAGCGCGCGCGATGGGAGCAGCAGCGGGCCGTCCGGGGTCTCGACACGATTGACTGAAATACCGAACACATCGGCGATGCGGGCTGGCGTCAGCGCGAGCGATGGCGCGTCGTTGGCGACGATACGGCCTCTGTTCATCACAACGGCGCGATCCGCGAAACGCATTGCCAGTGCAAGATCATGGATGATGGCGAGGACCGCGGCGCCCTGATGCGCAATCCGTTGCAGCAAGTCCATGACGATCAATTGATGCCGTTCGTCGAGCGAGGCTGTCGGCTCGTCGGCAATCAGCACGGAAGCTTCGGTTGCCAGTGCGCGCGCGATCGCGACGCGCGCCTGCTCGCCGCCGGACAGTGTCGTGACAAGCCGCGCGGAAAACTCGCCGATCGCAGTCGCTTCCATGGCGTGCTCGATCGCGATCCGATCCCTGGCGGAGGTTTGCGAGAATGGATCGGCGTGCGGCTCGCGCCCGAGTGCGACAATGCTGTCCACCCGCATCGGCCAGTGAAATTCATGGCCTTGCGGCAGATAGGAGATGGCGCGTGCGCGAGCCCGGGATGCCAGCGTTTTCAGGTTCGCGCCGTCGAATGCGATTGACCCTTCTGCGGAGATCAGCCCTGCGAGTGCGCGTGCCAGCGTGGTCTTGCCCGCCCCGTTCGGCCCCGCGAGTATTGTCAATTCACCGGCGTTGAGCGTCAGATCGGCGTTGTCCACGATCCGGCGTGCCCCGCGAATAACCGTGATGCCGGAAGCGACAAGGCGAGGGGCGGCGTTGGGCTTCATTGCGCATCCTCCAGCGCGCGACGCTCATGGAATATCATCGCCAGAAAGAACGGCACTCCGATCAGCGCGGTCACAACACCGATCTTGATTTCGATCACAGCGGGGATCAGGCGCACGGCGATGTCGGCAGCCATCAAGAGTACCGCACCGGCAAGTGAGGCGGGCAGCAGAACCCGCGCAGGATCAGAGCCGTAGAATCGCCGTACCAGATGCGGCGCGACCAGACCTACGAATGAAATCGCACCGGCAACCGAAACCGCGGCGCCGACGCCGAGCGCCACGCCGATCACCACCAGCACCCGCGTGCGCTCGACATTGACGCCGAGCGAGGCCGCGGCGTCTTCGCCAAGCGTCAATGCGCGAAAGGCTTTCGCATTGTACGCCATCACAAACCAACTCACGATCATGAACGGCGCAGCGAGCCAGACGTGTTCCATACTGCGATCCCGCAGCGATCCGAGCAGCCAGAACGCGATTTCCAGCGCGATATAGGGATTAGGCGCAAGATTGAGAATGAGCGCGATCGCGGCGCCAGCAAGGCTCGCAAGTGCAAGACCGGCGAGCAGTGTGACGGTCAGCGATGCGCGGCGCCCGGCGATGGCAACCAGTGCGCCCACCGAAAGCAGTGCGCCTGCGATCCCGCCCAGCGGAACGGCCAGCGACACGGCGTTGGCAAGACCGAAGGCCATGATGGCAGATGCAGCCGCTGCTGCGGCCTGCGGTGCGCCGAACAGCGAGGGCTCCGCAAGCGGATTGCGCAGCAGGCCCTGCAGGGACGCGCCGGCCAGTCCGAATGTTGCGCCGATCATGAGGGCCAGCAGGGTTCGCGGCAGTCGGATGTCGCGCACGATGATCGAGGCGACGCCCTGGTCGGAGAACAGGGCTGCGATAACCGTGCGCGGCGAAAAAGACGCAGGCCCCGTCATCAGCGACAGCACAAACAGCACGGCCACGAGAATGGCGAGCGTCGCGGTCAGCAGGGAGCCCTGAATATCGCCTCGGCTATCGCTCTTCATCTTGTTCCGGCATATCTCCGCAGCAGGAAGGGCCGCTGACGCAATACGATTGGCGTGGCATAACAGGCTGTCATGATGAAGAAAACCTCCTTTGCAGGAATGCTTGCGGCGATAGCCGTGGCGCTAGGCAGCATGGCGCCTGCGGTGTCTGCAGACGGGCCGCCGAAGCGCATCGTGTCCTTCAACCTTTGCGCCGATCAGTTGCTGCTGGCGTTGGCCGACCCGGCCCAGATCGCCGGGCTTTCGCCTTATGCGGTGAATCCGCTTTTGTCCGTGATGACGGAGAGGGCGGCGGCGTTTCCGCGTCTGGACTGGGACGCCGAGTCGGTAGTCAATCTCGCACCCGATCTGGTGCTGGGGGGGCCGAGCCATCGCCCGATCCATGCGATGCTGAGCGCAATGGGCATTCGCGTGGTGGACGTGGCACTCATCCGCAATATCGCTGATGCGCGGCGTCAAGCTATCGAGGTGGGAAAGCTCGTCGGTCATCCGGAGCGCGGCGAGGCATTGGCACGCCAGATCGAACAAGCCGAAATGCGTCTCGCCGCGATGGCGATAAATCCGCCATTAACGGCACTGGTGATCCAGCGCGAGGGCTATCGTGAAGGTCCTGCCAGCCTTGCATCGGGGATGCTGTCGATCGCGGGGTTACGCCCGCCGGACCGTACAGCGCCCGGTGCGGGTGGTTTCATGGCGGCCGAGCAGGGCGGATTCGTTTCGCTCGAACACTTGCTCACCAATGGGCCCGATGTGCTGGTGCTGCAAGATCCGCCGCGCGAAGCGCGCGATCAGGGCGCGCTCTTCATTACTCATCCGGCGCTGCTGACACGCTATGGACCAAACCGGCGGATCGATCTTCCCGAGCGTTACACGCTGTGCGGTGGCCCTCCGCTGCTGCAGGGGCTCGACTATCTCGCGCGGGCGATCAAGGCTCTCAAATAGAGGTCCGTTTTACAACACAGCGGGCAAGACATCCGTTCCGCCGAAGGCGACGACCTTTCCGCGTTTGAGGATCACGACATTGGTTGCCAGCCGCCGCATCTCGGCCGGGTCGTGGCTGACGAAGACCATCGGCACGCTGGCTTCGTCTCGCAACCGGATAAGATAAGGCAGGATTTCCGCCTTGCGTTCTTCGTCCAGCGATCCGAGCGGTTCGTCCAGCAACAGCAGGCGCGGTTTGGCCAGCAGCGCGCGGCCGAGCGCGACACGCTGGCGTTCTCCGCCGGAGAGTTGCGCGGGCCGGCGGTTGCTCAGGTGTCCGATGTCGAGCAGGTCGATGGTGCGTTTTTCCGCGGCGACGTCGTGCGCGAACCCATTCATGCGGCGTCCATAGTCGAGATTTTGACGCACGCTGAGATGTGGAAACAGCCGCGCATCCTGAAATACGTAGCCGATACGCCTGCGATGCGGCGGGACGTGAACACCCGATGCATGATCGTCGAGCACATCGTTGTCGAGCGAGATATGTCCGCGATCAGGCGCGGTCAGTCCGGCGATCATGTTGATGATCGATGTCTTGCCTGCGCCGGAATTGCCGAACAGGCCCGTCACCAGCCCATCGCTGGTGAACGAGGCTTCGAGCTTGAAATCGCCAAGCTGCTTTTCAATATCGACGGACAGCATATCAGTATCCGTGCAGCCGTGCGGTGGCGCGTCTGGCCAGAATCTCTGACGCGATCAGTGCCACCATCGCAATCGCAATGGAAACAATGACCAGCCGCAGCGCAGCGGAGTCACCGTCCGGCGTTTGTGTCAGTGAATAGATTGCCGCGGAGATGGTCTGGGTTTCGCCCGGAATGTTGGAGACAAAAGTAATGGTTGCGCCGAATTCGCCGATGGCCTTGGCGAATCCGAGCACCATGCCGGCCAGAATTCCGGGAAGCGCCAGCGGCAGGGTGACCGTGAGAAAGACGCGCCATGGCGCCGCGCCGAGCGTGCTCGCTGCCTGCTCAAGTCTGCGGTCGACGGCTTCGATGGAAAGCCGAATTGGCCGCACCAGGAGCGGAAATGACATAACGCCGCAGGCAAGCGCCGCGCCGGTCCAGCGGAATGCGAAGACGATACCGAGTGTGTCGGCAAGCCACGCGCCGACCAGTCCTTTACGTCCAAATGTCAGCAAAAGCAGGTAGCCAGTCACGACGGGCGGCAGCACCAGCGGCAGATAGATCATGGCATCGAGCGCCGCCTTGCCCCAGAAATCAAAACGCGCCAGCAGCCACGCCACGGCGATGCCGAGCGGCGTGGCAACCAGCGTTGCGATGGCGGCGACCCGCAGCGAAAGCAGGATCGCCGTCCATTCCTCAGGTGAAATAGCAGACACGTTGATGCGCGATTACGAAGTCGGCTTGATCAGAAAGGTGAAGCCGTACTTCTCGAAAATCGCCTTGGCGGCCGCCGAGCGCAGGAATGCGAGATAGCCGGTGGTGTCGTTCTTCGAGCCGGATGTCGCGGCAACCGGATAGATGATCGCGGGATGCGAATCCGCCGGGAACGCGCCGATGATCTTGACGCCGGGATCGACCTTGGCGTCGGTCTCATAGACGATGCCAAGCGCGGCTTCGCCGCGTGATACCAGCGCGAGCGCGGCTCGCACGCTCTCGGCCATGGCGAACTTGGGTTCGGCAGCCTGCCATGCACCGAGTTTTTCGAGTGCGGCTTTGGCGTATTTTCCGACCGGCACGGCCTTGACGTCACCGGTGGCGATCTTGCCATCGCCTGCAAGCTTGGCGAGATCGAATCCCTGTCCAATGGTTACGTTGGCGAGCTTGGAGTCCTTTGGCGCGATCAGCACGATCTTGTTGCCGAGCAGGTTCACGCGAGTCGGTTCGTTAATGGTTTTCTTGCCGGCCGAGTAATCCATCCAGTCGGTGTCGGCGGAAATGAAAATATCGGCGGGCGCGCCCTGTTCGAGTTGTTTGGCGAGCGCCGAGCTGGCGGCATAGCTTGAGGTTACCTTCACACCGGTTTTCGCGGTGAATGCGGCATTCGCTTCGTCGAGCGCGTTCTTCATGGAAGCCGCGGCGAAAACGGTGAGAGTCTTGTCCTGAGCTGCGGCGGACGGCGCAGCGGCGGGCCTGGCGTCCTGCGCGTGGGCGATTGCGAATAGCGGCGCGCAGACAAGCGCGGTTACAACAAGAAAACGGGACATCAGGGTCATTTGGCGCTCCATGGCGGTCCCGCGCGCCGACGCGCGCCCGAACCGGCTTCGATGATTTCATCTGACGACAAGCGGAAGCGCCGTTCCGGCAACTCCGGCAGCACACAGCGGGCCGGAGCATCGTTCGCGGCGACCATATCAGGCATGATCACCGCGTCAAAGTCCCTGATCGTTACTCGGATACGGGCATGACCGCCATACGAATAGAGGATTCGGATACGCCGCTGAGTTGAATGGTAACCGGGCCGGGCGCGAGATCGAACTTCATGGTCTTGCGGATACCGTCGCAGCCTGTAACGCCGCTGAAAGCTTTCGGTTTGAGGAAACCGCCGTTCTGAACCACATCGACCCATGCCGCGCTGGACAGGCTGATGGAGTAGGTCCCGCTCGCCGGGATGGCGTTCAGCGTGCTGAATCCCGCGAACGTACCTGGCTTTGGTGTACGTTCGGGCGGCATCGGCAGTTTCGCGTCGCCGGGCGATTTGAGATCCAGCGCGACGGTTTGCGGCAGGGGCGCGGAGATATCGCTTCCCGACGGCAGCTTTGCGGTATTAGGCAGATCGAGCGCGGCGCGTTCGCGCGCCACGTCCCATTTGAACTTGTCGCAGCCGGCAGGTTCCTGTGCGTGGACCTGCGATGCTCCGGTCAGTGTTGCGAGGATAACGGTGAGCGCGATGACGGGCCGCGTCATGATCAATCGACTGCGATCATGACATCGGAGGCTTTCACCACCACGATGACCGCGCCGCCATTCTTGAGTCCCAGTTCCTCGACGGCTTCATTGGTGATGGCCGAGGTGACAATCTGGCCTCCGCCGATATCCACACGCACATGCGCGGTGGTTGCGCCCTTGGTGACGTCGACAATTTTTCCCTTGATCTGGTTTCTCGCGCTGATGCGCATGGCGGTCCTTTCAGCATCGGCGCGGCAACAGGCGCGCGATGCGCTGATGGCATGATGTCGATGGGGAGACCGCCGTCTCTTGATGATCTGCCGTGCTTGCGGCAACGGCATGGTTGATCCTACCAGTATGGCGATAGGCTGGAAATAGCCTAGGACCGCACATCCGCGCGATTGGTGTTAGGGAGCCTGCAGCACCTGCCGGCACTCTGTGGGAAGGCTGGCCATGGTCAGCGGAGGCTTTGGCTTCGGTGGTTTCACGGGCGGCTTGGGGTGCAGCACCGCATCGCTGAACCAGTAAGCGAGATCGCCGGCACCGCAGCCTTCGCCTTCATGGGGCGGCGCTTGTGCCTCGCAATTGGCGCTGCCGGCCGGACATTTCATGCGGATATGAAAATGATAATCGTGCCCGTACATCGGGCGGACTTTCGACAGCCAACTCCGGTCGCCCTTCGCTTCCCGGCACAATGCTTTCTTGATCGCGGCATTGACGAAAATGCGCTCCACTTGCGGCTCTTGTGCCGCGGCGCGGATCACAGGCAGATGTGTCGGTGTCCAGGTGGCGGGGTCGATGTCGAGGCGATCCTTCCGCACCATCATTACTGCGGAGGTTTCCTCGCGCTCCTCGCGCGACAACTGCCGGTTCGGCATCGGCGTCAGCCAGATATCGGCGTCGAGGCCGATCTGATGGCTGGCGTGACCCGTGAGCATCGGACCGCCGCGCGGCTGCGACATGTCGCCGACAAGGAGTCCGGGCCAGCCTGCAGTTTTCTGCGCCTTGGCGGCGACTCTTTCCAGCAGCGCGATCAGATCCGGGTGTCCCCAATTCCGGTTGCGGGAGAGCCGCATGACCTGCCATGCCGGTCCGTTGATCGGCAACGCCACGGCACCCGCGATGCAGCCTCTGGCGTAAAAGCCGATCGGCTGAGGGGCGAGAGCGGCGGGGCGCGGCTTGCGGCCGAACAGGTCTTTGGCAGGCGTGTTGGGATCGTTCGGATTGGCGAGCGGCGGAAGCGGCTTGGGATTGATGCTGCCCTTGTCCTGCGCGGACGCCGGACTGGCCGCCGCCATGACGGCCGCCATCAGGGCTGGCACGAGAATCACACCATATCGAGTCATGCCGCTTATTATAGCTGAGGGCCGCAACGGCGACGAGACGCTTGAGCTCTTTACCTCGTGTTAGCCATGCCGGACATTGGTGCAAATTGGTGCGCCCTGCCATTTGCGGGAGCAGTGCCGGATCTAGGTCGCAACAAAGCTGAAATCTTGCTGGGAGAACGGCACGCAAAGCTGGAATACCGGCATAAAGGTTCTTCGTTACCGCTACTGCGGCGCCTTCCATTTGAGCAATTGTGTTATCGCCACATGGAACGCCTCCGACCGGCAGCTGCAGCGGGAGCCGGGAGATACCTTTTTTTCAGACACTTATATCAAGACTGCTGCCCGCAGGATGCAAGGATGCGGGGCGATGCCGATCAATCGGCCAAAATCAAAAACCAGGACCAGAAAATCAGCTCATACAGGCGGAAGATCGCCAGTTCGCCGGCCGAAGGCTGTGCCGAAGCTGATCAACAGGGGTCACAGGATTTCCGAAGTCAGCGAGATCGAACGCAGCCGCGCCGAGGCGGACGCGGCGATTGCCGCGGCTGCGCGGTCGAACGCGCTGTTGCGCGAGGCGATCGATATTTTACCGCAGGGGATTGTGTTTCTTGACGCCGAGGGTCGCTATATCCTCTGGAACAAGAAATACGCGGAAATCTACAACAAGAGCGCTGATCTTTTCGAAGAAGGCGCGATGTTGCGAGACACGCTGAAGGTCGGCGTCGCGCGCGGCGATTATCCGGAAGCGGTAGGCCGCGAAGACGAATGGATCAACGAACGGCTCGATAAGCTCTACCATCCGGGCCATCGCCACGAGCAGGTTCTGTCCGATGGCCGGTGCATCCTGATCGAGGAACGCCTGACCGGCGACGGCGGCGTGATCGGACTGCGCGTCGACATTACCGAGTTGAAGCAGCGCGAAGCTTCGTTCCGCTTGCTGTTCGACGGCAATCCAGTGCCGATGATCGTCAGCACTCAGGATGGCGAGCGCATCATCAGCGTCAACGATGCCGCGATCGCGCATTACGGATATTCCCGCGAAGATTTCGAGAAATTGAAGGTCGCCGACATTCAGGCTTTCGATCAGGCCGCGCCGTGGACCGGAGACCAGTCCACCGAGGAACGCGCGGCGCGGACCTGGAAGCACGTCAAGGCCGACGGCGCGCTGATCGATGTCGCGATCTATTCGCGCCTTCTGGTATTCGAGGGCCAGCCCGCGATGCTACTGGCGCTGATGGACATTACTGAACGCAAGCGGGCCGAAGCGCGCCTTGCTTTCATGGCGCAGCACGACGGCCTCACCGGCCTGCCGAACCGTATCCTGCTGCGGCAGCGGCTGGATGAGCTTCTGGCGCACACCCGCCGCAGCGGCGACAAGGTTGCAGTGCTGTTTCTCGATCTCGACAATTTCAAGGGTATCAACGACACGCTCGGCCATGCCGTCGGCGACAAGCTGCTGAAGGGCGTGACCAAACGGCTGCGCTCGTCCTTGCGCGAGGAGGATGCCATCGCGCGGCTCGGCTCCGACGAATTCGCTATCGTGCAGGCAGGCGTGAACCGTCCGGAAGACGTGGCGCTTTTGGCGCGCCGCCTGATCGACGCCATCAGCGAACCCTATTTGTTTGACGGTCACACCATCATCAGTGGCGCGTGCATTGGCATTGCAGTTGCGCCGGGCGATGGCGACGACGCCGAGAAATTGCTGAAGAACGCCGACATGGCGCTGTCCCGCGCCAAGAGTGAAGGCCACGGCACATTCAGCTTCTTCGAATCGGAAATGGATGCGCGCGCACAGTCGCGCCGCCGGATCGAGATTGATCTGCGCGGTGCTATCGAAAACAACGTGTTACAGCCTCACTATCAGCCGCTGGTCGATCTGAAGACTGGCCGCATCACCGGATTCGAGGCGCTGGTGCGCTGGCCGGACCCCGAGCGCGGCATGATCCCGCCGTCGGAATTTATCCCGGTCGCCGAGGAAACCGGCCTGATCAACGCGGTCGGCGGTCTGATGTTGCGGCGCGCGTGCGCAGACGCGGCGCAATGGCCAGATGACGTGCGTGTCGCGGTCAACCTGTCGCCCCTGCAGTTCCGGGTCGGTAACCTCCTCTCGGTGGTGATGGACGCACTGAAAATATCCGGCCTGTCGCCGAAACGGCTTGAGCTTGAAATCACCGAAACCGTGCTGCTCGACAGGAGCGATCAGGTACTCGCGACGCTGCATGCGCTGCGCGCGCTCGGCGTGCGGATTTCGATGGACGATTTCGGCACCGGCTATTCGTCGCTCAGCTATCTGCGCAGCTTCCCGTTCGACAAGATCAAGATCGACCGCTCCTTCGTGCAGGACCTCGATTCCAACCGCGACGGGCAGGCGATCATGCGTTCGATCATTTCGCTCGGCATGGGTCTCGGCGTGACCATCACTGCGGAAGGCGTTGAAACCGAAGCTGAACTAAGCTGTCTGCGTGCCGAAGGCTGCCACGAAGGACAAGGCTTCCTGTTCAGCCGTGCGCGCCCGAATGCCGAAATCACCGCGTTGTTGCTGGCACAGCGTAACGTGACGCAGGCGCGTGTCGCCTGATCGTTGCTTTCAAGATGTCCTCAAAACGAAAACCCCGGCTTTGAGCCGGGGTTTTGTTTGCAGTCAAAGACTGCGAAGATCACTTCTTCTTGGATTTCTTCTTCTTGGCCGGCTTGGCCTTTGGTGCCTTCACGGCCTTGGAGATGTCGTCGATCTCGGCCTTGGCGACATGTTTGACGATCGACTTGATCGTGCTCTTGGCGGAAGCCTTGCTGGAATAGCCTTCCGAGGCGAACATCTTCTCACCGTTCGGCGCGCGGAAGCGGAAACGGAATTCGCCCGACTTGTCCTTGTAGATTTCAAATTTATACGACGCTGCCATCACTCTCTCCGATGGTTGTAAATTCGATCACGCATACCGTCGATGGACGGGCGCGAAGAGTCAAGCGCGACTCGCGCTTTTCTCATGACCGTGCACCCAACAGATTCGGCGTGAACGTGCAATGAACGACAAAAGGTAGCAGTGGCCGGCGGGCCATCCTGCTTTTTACTTCATGTTATAAAGGAACGGCTATCGGTGCGGAGAATATAAGGAATCTCAACATGACTGTTGTGCGTCTTATCGCTCTTGCGATCGCAAGCATCGCTCTTTTTCAAGCTGCGACCGAAACGTCGAATGCCGCGTCCGTCCCGCTCGGTCCTGCTGGCGATACATTTTATACTCCACCAGTGCCGTTTCCGAAGGGATCGCGTGGATCGGTGATCTGGGCGCGCCCGCTTGAAGGGACAATGGCGCTGCCTAGCGCTGCCAAGAATAGCCTGGTTCT
This sequence comes from Afipia sp., assembly GCA_017308595.1. Lineage (GTDB taxonomy): Bacteria > Pseudomonadota > Alphaproteobacteria > Rhizobiales > Xanthobacteraceae > Afipia. Next base: position 515,154 of record JAFKER010000006.1, on the reverse strand, counting down.
GTATCGTTCAGTGGGCGGCAATGGCGATAGTGTCGCCGCGTCCGGGACCATGTCGGTGCCGCAAGGCGTGCCGCCGCGTGGTGGATGGCCAGTTATCACCTGGACACATGGCACGACCGGGCTCGCGCCGGCCTGTGCGCCTTCGCGCGACACCGATAACGGCCCCGAGCACGATTATATTGTGACGATCCGGACACTCCTCGATAGCTTTGTGAAGAAGGGCTATGTCGTCGTCGCCAGCGATTATGCAGGACTTGGCACGCCGGGAGATCACCCGTTCTTGCAGGGAGTGCCGACCGGCCGCAACGCACTTGATATGCTGCGTGCAGCGAAGGTCATCGAGCCAGCGATTGGCCGGCGTTATGCCGTAATGGGCCATTCGCAGGGCGGGCAGGTCGATCTGTTCGCTGCTGCGCAGGGGCCGCGTTATGCTTCAGAGTTCAGATTGGTTGGTAATGTCGCTTTTGCGCCCGGCTCGCATATTGCGGGGCGGCTCAATACCGTAATGACATCGCCAAAGAATGAGCTGGCGCTCCCCTATGTGCTTTACACGCTCGGGTCTTATGCAAAGACCAACAAAAGTATCGATCTTGCGCGTATCCTGACGCCCCAGGCGCTGAGTCATATGCCGGATCTATTCCAGGGTTGCATGACCCAGGCGCTATCGACAGGGTACTGGTCTACAGCGATTGCCAAAGATCAATTCGTCGCCAAGCCGGACGTTCGCGCTTTCCTGAGAATGGCGCAGAAGAATGAGCCGGGGCTGTTGCGTATTTTCGCGCCCACCCTGCTTGTACAGGGTACCGCCGACGTCACGGTGCTGCCGGCCGATACCGACGATGTTGCCAAACAGCTCTGTGTCCGTGGCAACGATCTTGAATACAAGCCGATTAACGGAGCGGACCACAATGGATCCATGAAGCAGGGCGGCGCCGAAGCGCTGGCCTGGATAGATGCACGCTTCAGGGGTGATAAGGCGATGAAAAACTGCCGAGCGTTGCCGAAGGCAGGAAAGTGACCACAACCGGCCCGTCGCTCAACTATCCACCTTCAGCGCGGCAATAAATGCTTCCTGCGGGATGTCGACCTTGCCGAACTGCCGCATCTTCTTCTTGCCTTCCTTCTGCTTCTCCAGCAGCTTGCGTTTGCGCGTGATGTCGCCGCCGTAGCACTTCGCGGTGACGTCCTTGCGCAGCGCGCGCACGGTTTCGCGTGCGATCACCTTGCCGCCGATCGCCGCCTGAATCGGAATCTGGAACATGTGCGGCGGGATCAATTCCTTCATCTTCTCGACCATGGCGCGGCCGCGGCCTTCGGCGCGGGTGCGATGGACCAGCATCGAGAGCGCATCGACCGGTTCGTTGTTGACCAGGATCTGCATCTTGACGAGATCGGCAGCTTTGTAGTCGGTGAGGTGATAATCGAACGAGGCATAGCCCTTCGAGACGGACTTCAGCCGGTCGTAGAAATCGAACACCACCTCGTTGAGCGGCAGTTCGTACTTCACCATGGCGCGGGCGCCGACATAGGTCAGCTCCTTCTGAATGCCGCGCCGTTCCTGACAGAGCTTGAGCACAGAGCCGAGATATTCGTCGGGGGTAAGGATCGTGGCTTCGATCCACGGCTCGTCGATCTCGGCGATCTTCACCACATCCGGCATGTCGATCGGATTGTGAATCTCGATCTCGGTGCCATCGGTCAGGTGCATCTTGTAGATGACGCTCGGCGCGGTCGCGATCAGGTTGAGATTAAACTCGCGGCTCAGGCGTTCCTGAATGATTTCAAGGTGCAGCAGGCCGAGGAAGCCGCAGCGGAAGCCGAAGCCCAGTGCGGCTGAGGTTTCCATTTCGAACGAGAAGCTTGCGTCGTTCAGCCGCAGCTTGCCCATGGCCGCGCGCAGTGTTTCGAAGTCGTCGGCGTCGACCGGGAACAGGCCGCAAAACACCACCGGTACGGCAGGCTTGAAGCCCGGCAGCATATCGGAGACGGGATTGCGGTCGTCGGTGATGGTGTCGCCGACGCGGGTGTCCGCGACTTCCTTGATCGCCGCGGTGATGAAGCCGACTTCACCCGGGCCAAGTTCATCGACATTGACCATCTTCGGTGTGAAGAAGCCGACGCGCTCGATGTCATAGGCTGCGCCGGTGCCCATCATGCGGACGCGCTGGCCTTTCCTAAGTGTGCCGTCGACCACGCGGACCAGAACCACCACGCCGAGATAGACGTCGTACCAGCTATCGACCAGCAGCGCCTTGAGCGTCGCGTCACGGTCACCCTTCGGCGGCGGCAGGCGCGTCACAATGGCTTCCAGCACATCGGGAATGCCGATGCCGGTCTTGGCAGAGACCATGATGGCGTCGGATGCGTCGATGCCAATCACGTCCTCGATCTGCTGCTTCACCTGTTCGGGTTCGGCGGCGGGCAGATCGACCTTGTTCAGCACCGGCACGATTTCGAGATTGGCGTCGAGCGCGTGATAGACGTTGGCCAGCGTCTGCGCTTCCACGCCCTGCGAGGCGTCGACCACCAGCAGCGCGCCTTCGCACGCTGCCAGCGAGCGCGAGACCTCATAGGCGAAGTCGACGTGGCCGGGCGTGTCCATCAGGTTGAAGATGTAGGTCTTGCCGTCCTTGGCCTTGTAGCTGAGGCGGACGGTCTGCGCTTTGATAGTGATGCCGCGCTCGCGCTCGATGTCCATCGAATCGAGCACCTGCTCCTTCATCTCGCGCGCCTCCAGCCCGCCCGTGGTCTGGATCAGGCGGTCGGCGAGGGTGGACTTGCCATGGTCGATATGGGCGACGATGGAGAAGTTGCGGACATTCGAGATGGGGGTGGTTGTCATGGGCGCGGGATAGCATCCGGGCCACAAAGCAGCAACAAAATTGGGGTTTTTCCATGCGGACTTAGCAGGATTTGGCGCAGTTTTCCTGTTGCCCGCGATCCGGCAGCGCTGCTAGCTACGATGGCTGCTGAAAGTGCCAGTTCCGACACAGGTTGACCGCAATGTCCGATGTTTCTTCGAGCGAGATCGAGCGCCGAACCGGCAGGAATCCCGGCCCCCGCACCGGCTTGCGATCCCGCCAGAACGCGCGCCTGCGCCATGTGCCGGTCACCCGCCGCGTGGCGGCGTGGGTTGCGGCCATGGCGCACGATCCGGCGACCTCGTTCAAGTTCGTCATTGGTTTTGCCGTCGCCCATACGCTGCTCTGGACCATCATCCTCACCGCGCTCAAGAGCGCGCAAGACGTTCACATGGATGTCGCCGAGGCCTATGCGTGGGGGCAGAAATTCCTGCTCGGATACGGCAAGCATCCGCCGCTCTCCGGCTGGGTCGCGGGCGTCTGGTTCCGGATTTTCCCGGTCACCGACTGGGCGACCTACGCGCTGGCAATGACAGTCACCGGCCTTGGCCTTGTGATCTGCTGGCTGATTGCGGTGCGCGTGGTCGATCATCGCCGCGCGATGTTTTCGGTGGTGATGCTGGCACTCTATCCGATCTTCACCTTCAAGGGATACAAATACAACGCCGATCTGCTGCAGCTTGTTACGCTGCCGTTGTTCGTGCTGGCCTATCTCCACGCCTTCGAAAAACGCACCGTGCGCTCGGGCATCTGGCTCGGGCTCGCTGCGGCGCTGGCGCTGATGACCAAGTACTGGGTGCTGACCATGATCGGCGCGGCAGGTCTTGCGGCGCTGATTCATCCGGACCGCATGCGCTTCCTGCGTTCGCCTGCGCCCTGGGTAGCGTTTGTCGCGTGCTTTGCCGGGATGCTGCCGCATCTGTGGTGGTTGAAGCAGGTGGACTTCCTGCCGCTGATTTATGCCGATGACGTGTATGGCGGGCGGACTTTCCTCACCACGCTGCGGCTGGTGTGGATCTACTTCACGCACAACATCGGATTGCTGCTGATCCCGCTGGCGTTTGCCGCGATTGCGCTGGCGTGGAAGCTGCAGTGGTGGAAATCGCTGCGCAGAAGAGGATTTGTCCGCGAGTTCATTGCTTCGGTGAAGCGTCCGTGGGTGCGCGGCTCCAACTCCGGTGTGTTCCTGACGCAGGCGCGTCACATCTGGATCATCCAGATCATTGTCGGCGTGGTGCCGCCGCTGGCTGCCGTGACGTTCGGGATCTACATGAAGACCGACTGGGGCATCTCGCTATTCTTCCTGGCGCCGCTCGCGTTCGTTGCTTTGCCGACACTGCGCGTCACTCAGATGGCGCTGATCCGCCTGATGGTCATGTGGCTGGCATTCACGCTGATCATGCTGCTGGTGTCGCCGATCATCGCGGCGCAGACCGTGCGGCGCGATGGTGAGGCCGGCGTGCCGTTTGCGCCGAAGTCCGAATTCGCCCTGCAACTGACGGAAGCCTGGCGCGCACGATTCAACAGGCGCTGGGCCGTGGTCGCAGGCACGACAGAGGTCGCCGAGCCCCTGACATTCTACAGCCCCGATCATCCGGCGCCGCTGGCGCCGCGCGAGGTGTGGGGTTCAGGCCTGACCAGTATCGACGCGGCGAAGCGGCTTGGCTTCATCGGTATCTGCGACACCAAGGACCTCGAACTGTCCAAGTGCGAAGCCTGGATGGCCGAGAACGCAGCGAATGCGGAGCGCCTTGATCTCACATCACGGCGCTATTTCCACGGCAAGGCGGGTCCCGCAGTGAAGTGGAATATCTGGATCGTCGGGCCGGAGCGTCCGGACGAAGAGGACGAGAAGTAGGCCGTCGCTCTAACGGCCGCCATTGCGATGAGCACAGCGACGAAGCAATCCAGTTTCTGAAAGATAGATTGCTTGACTTCGCTCGCAATGACGAAGAAAGCCTAACCCGCTTCTTCTTCGCCGAATTTATTGGCGAGCAGCTCGGTGATGGCGTCCATCGCGGCTTGCGCTTCGCGGCCCTTGGCGGCGACGGTGATCGTGGTGCCGATCCCCGCGGAGAGCATCATCAAGCCCATGATGGAGGTGCCGCCGACGCTTTCCCCGTTGCGCGTCACGGTCAGTTCGGCGTCGAACTTCTCGGCGGTCTGGACAAATTTCGCAGAGGCGCGCGCATGAAGACCGCGCTTGTTGATAATGGGAAGTTCTCGGACGATAACGCCGGCCGACGAAGACTGTTGCTCCGGCGCGGTGCTCATTTTCCGGCGAGCACCCGGCTGGCGATCGTCACATACTTGCGGCCGGCTTCCTGAGCGGCGGCGATAGCGTCGGGCAACGGCTTGTCGTCGCGCACCTTGGCGAGCTTGACCAGCATCGGAAGATTGATGCCCGCCAGCACTTCCACCTTCGGACGGCTCATGCACGAAATCGCGAGGTTCGACGGCGTGCCGCCGAACATGTCGGTGAGAATCGCAACGCCGTCGCCGCTGTCCACGCGCTTGACGGCTTCGATGATATCGCTGCGACACAGATCGGCATCGTCTTCCGCGCCAATCGTGATCGACTCGATTTGTTTTTGCGGACCCATCACGTGTTCAAGCGCTGCCTTGAACTCGTCGGCGAGACGCCCGTGGGTCACCAGTACCAGACCAATCATCCAAAACTCCTCGCGGGCGCTTTGATGCACCGCACGAAAGGGCCACATGTTGACCATCCAGAGCCCCGGCGCAAGGGGGGATCTTGCCGCGTACCCCCTTAAAAAAGGTGTCCGCGCTGGCCGTCATCAGTGGCGGGGGTTAGGCTTATATGGCGAGTGGCCGGTGTTCATCAATCAGCACAAGGTCGCGGGTTCGCTTTTGAAACCTTAAACTGTTGTAAGAAATCCAAGCACTATCGGCAGGGCCGCATAACTCGCGCCCACCGGGATTCGCGGGATTTCCAGCCCGCAGAGCATCGTTTTCAGAGCCTGCGGTGCGGGCAAGCGCTCGGCATCGCCTGAGTCAAGATCGACCACAACCGCTACGGGTGCCTGCTGAGCAAAGCCGATGGACCGGATGCCAAGGCCCCGGATTTCGATTTTTCCGGCCAGTTCAGGGACGCCCGCCACGATCAGGTCATCGCCATTAACCGTCAGGCGAACACGATCGTCTCCGATCAGAAGGGCCGGCGGGATTTGTCCGGCGCGCCCCGCCAGGATTAGGTCGAGCGCCAGCCGGGATTTTCCGGAACCGGACGGGCCACGAATCAGGATGCCCCGGTCGCCGCTCACCACCGCGGTTGCGTGGACGCTTGCGGTTTCATCAGCGCTCATATTGCGGGCAGCCGAACCGTGAAGCGTGCGCCGGCGATGCGGGCGTCGCCGTCGGCGTCGATCGGGCCGGGACGATTTTCCGCCCATATGCGGCCGCCATGTGCTTCGACGATCTGCTTGGAGATCGACAGGCCGAGTCCTGAATTCTGTCCAAACCCCTGATGCGGCCGGTCGGTGTAGAAGCGCTCGAAGATTTTCTCCAGCGCACCGGGCCGGATGCCGTTGCCGTCGTCATCGATCACGATTTCGATGTCGGACTTCAGACGGCGGCACACGATCCGCACTTTGCTGCCGGGATGCGAGAACGACTGCGCGTTGCTCAAAAGATTCGCGATCACCTGGCCGAGCCGCGAGTCGTGTCCCGGCACGGAGAACGTGTCGTTCGTGCGGCCCTCGAAACGGACTTCCACGGTCACGTCGGTGCCATGCTGGGTTTCGTTGGCGACCGACACCAGCGTGTTGAGCAGGCGGCGGATGTCCACCGGCTCGACGTCCTGCCGCTGCAATTCGGCGTCGAGACGGCTGGCGTCGGAAATATCCGAGATGAGGCGGTCAAGACGGCGCACGTCATGCTCGATGACGGCCAGCAGCCGCGAGCGGCTGTCATCGGAGCGCGCCAGTGGCAGCGTCTCGACGGCGGACCGCATCGAAGTCAGCGGGTTCTTCAGTTCGTGAGCGACGTCGGCGGCGAAACGTTCAATGCCTTCGATCCGGTTGTACAGAGCATCGGTCATGTCACGCAGCGCGCGCGACAGGTGGCCGATCTCGTCACCGCGCGCGGTGAAGTCGGGAATCTCCACGCGCGTCTTGATGCGGCGGCGGACGCGCTCGGCGCTATCGGCAAGGCGGCGCATCGGGCCGGCGATGGTCGAGGCGAGCAGCAAAGACAGCAGGATCATCACGCCCGCGGCGATGCCGAACACCTTGAGGATGGCGATACGCTCAGCCGTCACCATCTGGTCGATGTCGTCGCCCTGCGTCGAGAGCATCAGCGCGCCGTGCACGGCGCGAAAACGCTGCACGGGAACGGACACCGAAACGATCACTTCGCCACGGTCGTTGATCCGGACCATGCTTCCCTTGCGTCCGTCCAGCGCCTGCTGCACTTCCTGGTAGCCGTTGCCGTTCTCCGGACCGAGTTCGCGATAGAGCGGAAGATCACCGCGATTAAGCCAGGTGCGGATCGCGATCATGGTCTTTTCGGCGAAGCCTGGCTTCTCGGCGGTCGGCGGCGCCAGCTCAAAGCGCATCACATCGCCGCGGCCATAAAGATTGCGGCTGTCGAGTACCAGTACACCGTCGCGGTCGTAGATGCGCGCGCGCGTTTTGGTCGGTGAAATCAGCCGCCGCAGCACTGGCGCGACGCGCTCCGGATTGATCGGGAAATCGATATTGCCGAGGGTTTCGTCGCTCGGGCCGTAAGTTTCACCGGGCTTGAGATCGAGCAGCCGTTCCGGGTCAACAGTGATGGCATTGGTTTCGACGGTCGCCGAAGCTGCGATTGCGCCGGAAATAATTTCGGCTTGCACCAGCAAGCTCTGCGCGCGCGCATCGATCAGTCCGGCGCGGAACTGCGACAGATAGAGGATGCCCGCGAGCATCGCGAACAGGCCGATCAGGTTGAGCACGACAATGCGGCGCGTCAGACTCGAAAAGGTCAGCGCAGCGAGATAGCGTCCTGCGCGTTTCATCAGTCCGAGCGGACTCCAGCCCTTGCGCTTGATTTCCGCATCCGACGGCGCATCGGCAGCCGGCGCAAGCGGCGGCGCACCGATGTCGGCCTCGTCGTCAGGATCAGGCTGCGTTCGATCAAGCAATGGTGGAACCGCCAGTTATTATGATCTCGCGAGCCATCTTACCACGTCGTTCGCCCGCGCCATCCCGTCATTGTGCTCTAAGCGCCGACAGATCAGCTTGAATCGTCATTGCGAGGAGGCGTAGCCGACGAAGCAATCCTGTCCATTTACCGTCGCGAAGAAAGCTGGATTGCTTCGCTTCGCTCGCAATGATGACGGGCCCGGAAGTCCTGTCTCGTCAGGTTTCCTTGAAGCGATAGCCGACGCCGTACAGGGTTTCGATCATCTCAAAGTCGTCGTCGGCGGCCTTGAACTTCTTGCGCAGGCGCTTGATGTGGCTGTCGATGGTGCGGTCGTCGACATAGACCTGATCGTCGTAGGCCGCATCCATCAGAGCGTTGCGGCTTTTCACCACGCCCGGCCGCGTCGCCAACGCCTGCAGAATCAGGAACTCGGTGACGGTCAGGGTGACCGGCTCGTTCTTCCAGGTGCAGGTGTGACGTTCCGGGTCCATGCGCAGCAGGCCGCGCTCCAGCGCCTTGGCGTCCATTTCCTTCGGCGCGGCAGCGGGATCCTTCGGGACAGCGCGCCGCAGTACGGCCTTGACGCGCTCCACCAGCAGGCGTTGCGAGAACGGTTTACGGATGAAATCGTCGGCGCCCATCTTGAGGCCGAACAGTTCGTCGATTTCCTCGTCCTTGGAGGTGAGGAAGATCACGGGCAGATCGGACTTCTGGCGCAGGCGGCGCAGCGTTTCCATGCCGTCCATGCGCGGCATCTTGATATCGAGAATCGCGAGATCCGGCGGCGAGGTCTTGAACCCGTCGAGAGCCGACGCGCCATCCGTATAGGTCATGATCCGGTAGCCTTCAGCTTCCAGCGCGATCGAGACCGAGGTCAGAATGTTGCGGTCGTCATCGACCAGAGCGATTGTGGGCATGAGCCTGCTTTCCAAATCGAGTGTTGTGGGCGTGGCGACTGTGTACCGACCGGACAACCCGGATGCCGTGAAATAAGGCGACGGCCTGATTGCCAACGAGCAATGCAAGCTGGGCTGAAATGTGACCGGGTTCCCAAAGTGCGCGAATTGCACTGCCTGAAACCCTATATAGACTCGGAACTCGCCGAAATAACCCCTTTCCGCCGGAAAAAAGCCCCGTTAACCAATGATTTCAGGCCATCCATGGATCCGTCGACACCCATTAAACCCGCCCGTCTGACCCGCTCGCTGCTCTCCCGGTCCCGCCAGGGCGCGTTGGCGACCCTGATGCCAATCGGCGGCGATCCCTACTGCTCGCTGGTCAATGTTGCCTCGCTGCCGGACGGCTCGCCGATCCTGCTGATCTCGCGCCTTGCGGTTCACACCAAGAATATTCTGGCCGATCCGCGCGTCTCGCTGATGCTGGACGAGCGGGTGCCGGGCGATCCGCTGGAAGGCGCGCGCATCATGCTCGGGGGGATCGCTGAGGAGGCGCAAGCCGATGCGGGCCTGTTGAAGCGGCGCTATCTCACCGCCCATCCCTCCGCCGAGGATTTCGCCGGGTTCAAGGATTTCTCGTTTTTCCGGATCAAGCCCAAAGGCGTGCATCTGGTGGCCGGGTTCGGCCGCATCGTCGATCTCGCGCCGACCGATTTTCTCACCGATCTCGCCGGGGCAGAGACGTTGCTCGAGGCCGAGCCGGATATCGTGGCGCATATGAATGCCGATCATATGGACACGATGAATCTCTACGCGGTGAAGCTGCTTGGCGCTTCAGAAGGAGCATGGCGCTGCACCGGATGTGATCCGGAAGGCCTTGATTTGCAGGACGACCGGCGCACGCTGCGCCTTGATTTCCCGCAGCGGGTCACAGAGCCCGGCGCGCTGCGGCAAGCGCTGAAAGCGCTGGCCGACCGTGCGCGCGCGGTGGTGTAGTCTCAAAGCCGCATTCAACGGCCGTGTCAGGGATGCACGGCGATGGCGGAAATTTCCACCTTCACATCGCGCGGAAGGCGCGCGACCTCGACAGTCGCACGCGCGGGCGGCGCATTCTTGAAATAGGTGCCGTAGACTTCGTTCATCTTGGCGAACTCGTTCAAGTCTTTCAGGAACACGCTGGTTGAAACGACGTGATCCATAGTCAGGCCGTCGGCCGCGAGCACGGCTTTCAGATTCTCGAGCACGAGCTTGGTTTGCTCTTCGATGGTGCCGGTGTTGAGCTGTTTGGTTTTCGGATCGATGGAAATCTGTCCTGCGAGGTAGAGCGTCTTGCCCGCGCGAATGGCCTGCGAATAGGGGCCGATGGCTTGTGGTGCATCTGGCGTGGAGATCACTTTCTTTTCCTGCGCAGCGACAGGGCTCGCGAGAGCCAGAACCAGACCACTCAAAACAATGCTCGACCACATCCGCATGAAATGCCCCCGGCAAACGGTTGCGCGCGACATGCCCGCAATCCCGTCCCGATTACATCGGCCCGCCATAGCTTCGACAAGGCGACGGTCCAGCGGCATCGCGCCGCGCCTGGGGTCCATGCCGCACTGCGGAAAGCCTGAAATGGCGTTGCCCAGCAAAAAAGGACGGCAGCCAAGCCCGTGATATTCAATCTGTTTTTTGCGAGACTGCGGATCTTTACCGCATTGTGACGGATCGACTTGGCAAGCAGCGTGTTGGGCACTTATAAGTCGCCGGATCGAAGCTCGGGAGCTATGATCCCCGGCATCCGCGACAGGGGCGTTTGGCGACAGCCGCGCAAAACGATACGCGGTCTTTGTGGGAGATTCTTAAAGTGCAAGAGACGGGTGTGCGCAACGGTGCCTTCGGCGCCGATAAATTCGGTTTAAAAAATCTCAAACAGGTGAACTGGAATCTCGGCACTGCGCCGCTTTACGAGTATTCGCTGCGCAACAACGAAGCCGAACTGTCCGCTGGCGGCGCGCTCGTTGCGGAAACCGGGGTGTTCACCGGCCGCTCGCCGAAGGACAAGTTCACGGTGCGCGATGCACTCACCGACAAGACCATGTGGTGGGGCGGCAACCAGTCCATCACCCCGGAACAGTTCGATGCCCTGTATCAGGATTTCCTCAAGCACTGCGAAGGCATGACCCTCTTCGCGCAGGATCTCTATGGCGGCGCCGATCCGAAATTCCAGATCAAGACGCGCGTGTTCACCGAAATGGCGTGGCACTCGCTGTTCATCCGCACCCTGCTGCGCCGTCCTGAAGCTGCTGAGCTTGCGAGCTTCGTGCCGGAACTGACCATCATCGACCTGCCGAGCTTCCGCGCCGACCCGAAGCGCCACGGCTGCAAGTCCGAGAACGTCGTCGCCATCGACTTCACCCGCAAGATTGTTCTGATCGCAGGCAGCCAGTATGCCGGCGAAATGAAGAAGTCAGTGTTCACAACGCTGAACTACTTCCTGCCTGCGCAGGGCGTGATGCCGATGCACTGTTCGGCCAATGTCGGCCCGAACGGCGACAGCGCGGTGTTCTTTGGCCTCTCCGGCACCGGCAAGACCACGCTCTCCGCCGATCCGAACCGCACGCTGATCGGCGATGACGAAACCGGTTGGGGGCCGGACGGTATCTTCAATTTCGAAGGCGGCTGCTACGCCAAGACCATCAAGCTGTCGCGCGAAGCAGAGCCTGCGATCTACGATGCCAGCATCTGCTTCGGTGCCGTGCTCGAAAACGTGGTGCTCGATCCGATCACCCGCGAGCCGGATTTTGATGATGGCTCCAAGACCGAGAACACGCGTTCTGCGTACCCGCTCGAAGCCATTCCGAACGCTTCGCGTACCGGCCGCGCCGGCCATCCGAAGAATCTAGTGATGCTTGCCGCCGACGCGTTCGGTGTGATGCCGCCGATCGCCAAGCTGACCCCGGCGCAGGCGATGTATCACTTTCTCTCCGGCTATACCGCGAAGGTGGCAGGCACCGAGCGCGGTCTCGGCAACGAGCCTGTGCCGGAATTCTCGGCCTGCTTCGGCTCGCCGTTCCTGCCGCGCGATCCTGCCGAATACGGCAAGCTGCTGAAGGAACTGATCGCCAAGCACAATGTCGACTGCTGGGTGGTCAACACCGGCTGGACCGGCGGCAAGTACGGCGTCGGCTCGCGGATGCCGATCAAGGTGACCCGCGCATTGCTGACCGCTGCGCTGAACGGTTCGCTGCGTAACGCCCAGTTCCGCACCGACAAGTATTTCGGCTTCGCGGTCCCGACCGCACTGGAAGGCGTGCCGAGCGACATCCTCGATCCGGTCAACACCTGGAAGGACAAGGCCGAGTTCGACAAGACCGCGCGTGCGCTGGTCGGCATGTTCCAGAAGAACTTCGAGCAGTTCGAGAAGCAGGTCGACGCGGATGTCCGTGCTGCCGCGCCTGAGGTCAAGCTCGCGGCGGAATAACCGTTTCCACGCCGATTGCAGAATTGAAAAGGGCGGCTCATCGGCCGCCCTTTTTGTTCGCAATGATGCTGCGGCCCGCTGAGTTAGCGCGCAGTCGCAGTCGTCGCGCCCGAGGTCTTGCCAGTGGCGACGTTGAGGACCGAACCGTTCTCAAGGTCGATGCGGTAGACTTCACGCAGCACGTTGCCGGCAAAGCCAAGCTCGACGATGGAGACGGTCTTGAAAGTGACCGGAATGCCGTCGGGCAGGATCTGGTTGAATTCGGTAGCAGTCTGATCCATGTCCTTCTGCAGCTCGGGCGTGAACTTCACATTGCTGTAGACCAGCGTGTTGTGCGGATTGTGCGAGCGCAGTTCCTTACCGTCCTTCACCACGTTGACGCCGCTGACGCCGACTGTCTTCACCAGTTCCTTCGCGGCATCGCTCATGGCGGCATAGACCGGCCCGGTGCAGCGCGGCAGTGGGCCGTCGCGCAGCGGCGCAAGCGCAGCGGTGGCGGTGGTGTTGAACGCCATCATGGATTCGAAGCCGGCGCCTTCCTTGACAATGCCGAGATCGAGCCACCACGGCTGGCCCGCGCCCTTGGCGGCTTCGGTGGTGTAGAATTTCTTCAGGGTGACGTTGAGTACGCCCGGCAGCTTCGGCATCGCCTTCAGCATTTTCTCGGGGGTCGTCGCATCGGCGTTGTGGATGTGCACGACGGTGACGTGCGGAATGTTGAGGCGCTGCGCCTCGTCGTCGAGCTTCGCATTGAGCAGCTTTTCGCGGAGCAGGCCCTTCGTGGTCAGGTCGAGCGTGTCGTTGACTTCTTTCGGCAGCGTGTAGACGAGGCCGAAAGTGCGCGCGTGCGGACGGAAGCTCGGCGAAGACAGCGAGCTGTTGTCGATCTCGGCGTGGGCTGTGAAAGCAACCATGGATGCTGCTGCTGCGACGGCAACGGTCGCAAGACGATGGGACAATTTCTGGATCATGCACAATCTCCGGTCATGTGTTGAGACATGCTCGCCGAACCGGAAAACGCGGCGGGACCGCAGACACATGCCGGATTGCGAGCAGGTGCCGGGACCATGACTGACGAATATGACAGTGGGATTGGGGCGTAGCCGCGGTGCACTGCGGCAATTCGCCCCTCCGGATAACGGTGGGACTCAGGCTTTGAAGTAGACCACCTGCGAGGTGGTGGCGAGCAGGCGTCCGTTCGGACTCCACAGTTCGCCGGTCTGGTCGCTGAAGCTCTTGTGGAAACTGTTGGCGTCGGCTGCGCCGAGCACCATGGTCGTGCTTTCAGCGACAAGGTCCGCACTGTCTGCATGAAATACAGTTGTCATCGACACCGTGCCGATCGGCACGATGGCGCCGAGGACGTGGAAAATGCGGGCGAAGAACGAATCGGACATCGAGAGTAGCGAGAGACAATCGACGGGCCTGGGCAGGGTGTCGCTGAGCCACATCCGGGAATAGGCACTGGCAGGCGTATCGTTCAACGTGTCGCTGTAATTTGGCGCGCCTTCCACAAACCGAAACTGATATTGCTGCGCCCATGGCGCGACAACGCTGGTCGCCAGCGGCGCAACCTGATCGAAGGGCGGTGCATCCAGCATGGTTGCAGACTGATGCGACCATGATGGGCGGCGTGCCGCGAAAACCGCGGTCATGAAGGTCGCGACCTCGCCGTTCTGAATGAGTTCAACCATCCAGTGCTGGGTCGAGCGTGTCGCCTTCAACAGCCGCACAGCGAGATCGAAGACACCGCTGCCGACCGGCGCGCAGAAGTTCACTGTGACCGATAAGGGATCGCCGATGCGCTCGGGCTGAATCAGAATCGCACGCAGCATCGTCGCCGCGGTTACGCCGCCGAACGGGCCGACAAACGCGAAATAGTCTGCACTGGCTTGGCCGCGCCAGCCGCCGTCCACGGCGGTGACGTGCGTGGCGCGGTCAAACGGATGGATGGTATTCAGCGAGGCGGTCTCGGGCGTCTTTTCAAGCATCAATGGCTCCATTCGCGAAACCCACTTTGCGCGAGAACGAACTTAATTCAATGACGTGTGAGGTAAGGACGGCATGCACATTTGCTGTGAATGCTTGTCGTAGTCGTTGCCTTCGGCACTCGTAGCGGCGCGGGCCTGCGCCGCTTTCCCAAGGAACTCAATGCGATGCTGCGGGGGTAGGCAACGCTGCCATCTGTCACTAACTTTGGGCGGTTGTCCTGACGCATCCGTGCGAGATTGGAGGCCTGATGGCTGTGCTTTCCAACGTGGATATCATCGAGCGGCTGCTCGCCGCCGCGGCCTTCGGAAGCCTTATCGGGTTTGAGCGCGAGCGACTGCTCTGGGCTGCCGGAATCCGGACCCATATGCTGGTCTGCGTGGGTGCCTGCCTGTTCATGATCGTTTCGGCCTTCGGGTTCTCTTTGTCGCTCTCGCAAGAGCACGTTGTCCTGGATCCCTCGCGTGTCGCAGCACAGGTTGTCTCCGGTATCGGATTTCTCGGGGCAGGCGCGATCCTCGCGCGCGGCGAGATCGTGCGTGGCTTGACCACGGCCGCCAGCATCTGGACCGTCGCGGCCATTGGACTTGCCGTGGGAGGCGGATTGTATTTTGCGGCGGGCGTGTCGACCGCCATCATTCTGGCGATCCTTGCCGGGGTGAAGCCGCTAGAAGAAGCTTATCGCGATCGCAACCAGACCTGCCGGCTCCGGATCGAGAGCCTGCGCGGGGCGCTGACCCCCGAACTGCTCAAGGAGACGCTGGCGATCCGGAACGGCCAGATCAAACGTTTTCTGGCCAAGGCGCGCGATACCGAAATCGATGATCTGATTGTGATCCTGACCAAGATGTCATCGAAGGATATCGCTCTTCTGGTTCCGAAAATCCGCGCCATGAGCGGCGTGACTGACGTTGCCATCGTCTCCCGGGGCAGCGGCGAAGTCAGGGATGCCGCCACCTGAAGCCACCGTGGGCAGAAGGCGGCGCCGTGTCGCGTGACGTGAATGCGGGAGGCGGGGAAGAGGCCGCCAAGAGGGCGGCCTCAAGATCAATTGCATCTAGTCGCGTGGCCGTGGTTCCCGCTTCGGTGGCACGTCGCGGCTTTCGATGACCCGGCCAGGGTTCTGCCTGTCGGGGTTGTTTATTTCCTTCAGCTTCTCGTTGACCGTATTCACCCCGGCCGGTTTTGTCGGGTCTGTCTTTTGTGCAGCATTGGCTGGCAATACCAGCAGCGAAGAGATCGCAGCGACAATCCAAATTTTCATAAGTAAATCCTCCCTGTGCCAAAACGGCGGGAACAGTCTAGAGGTATTTTAGTAATACACAACCAAAAGTAGAAACCAAAGGAAATCAAATCTGGAACAAATTAAGAACACTTTAGTAAGTCATTGATATATCATTGTGATTCGGGGCCTTTGGGCTACCATATCTAGGGTCTGTCTGAGGTTTCGAGGACTACATGTCCAATATCGCTTTCGACAACACGGCGCTGACGCGGATCGCGGACTTCGCCCGGACGCTCTCTCGTCTCCATGCCGCCGCGCGGACGCGGCAGGTGGATGACGATCATATCGACCGCGAGTTCAATGCGGTCTGCATGTCAGTGTGGGGCTACACCACCGACGATTTCAGCGATGACCTGTTCTCGCTGAAGGATCACGAATTTCTCGATTCGCTGGACGAGGCGCGTGCGCGCATCTTCGCCGCCGAGCACGGCTACGATCTGGTCGACGACGCCGGCATTCTCACCGACTGGTGGGGCTATTGCTGGATGATCCTGGCCGAACATCGCGGCCTGCTCACGCCCGAGATCAAGGCGCGTGCGCGCATGGACATGGAAGAGAAATATCTCGCCGCACCGAATGTGATCGGCGTCATTGTCGGGCGGTGATGTGCCGTTGAGTATTCAGTTCAGGCAGGATGTTTAACAGCTGGCCGTCCCCGCGAAGGCGGGGAGCCCATACTTGCTAAATTTTCAAATTGAGAATGAGTGTCTCGACATAACCCCACATCGCAATGGTCGGTGGTTATGGGTATTCGCCTATGCAGGCATGACGTGGAGATAAGTCCTGTGCAATTCACAGGGCGCGCTTGGCTTTGGGCATTGCGATCTTCGGCAGCGTGGCATCCGGCGCCATCGGCTGGGCGAATTTCGGCTCGGGTACCGAGCCAGTGATGTCTTGCGACGAATAGGTGT
Source organism: Afipia sp. (assembly GCA_017308595.1). Taxonomy (GTDB): domain Bacteria; phylum Pseudomonadota; class Alphaproteobacteria; order Rhizobiales; family Xanthobacteraceae; genus Afipia. The sequence goes on along the minus strand of JAFKER010000006.1, from coordinate 498,604 downwards.
CCTCGGGCAGATCGGCAGTGACCGGTGCAACCTTCATCTCGCCGAGACGTGCGCGCAAGTCTGCCGTCAAGCCGGGATAGTTGTTGACGGGCGTGAACTGCGCGGTCTGATTGCCAGCATTAATACCGGAATAAGCGACAAGCCCGTTTGAGGTGGCGACAACGTCGCCGGGGCGCAGCGTGGTATCGAGGGACAGGTCGACCGGCGCGAGGCCTGCCGGATCGCGGCCGTTGCAGGTGCAGTCCGCTTTCAGCGTCTTGCGATAGGCGAAAGCGTTCGGCGTGTCGACATAACGCTCACCCATATTGCCGACGGCATAGTCGATGCTGTTACCGGAGAACACTTTGGTCTGGCTCGCCGGACAGAACGCCTGGCACATCTGCGCCGGCGTGCCGGTGCCGCGCTGGGTCAGCGGGAAGTAGCGGCCATCACAGCTGCGCACGCAATAAGTCGTGAACCGGCCGCCACCGGAGGGAGCGGACGGCGCGGATGGCGGATTTTGCGTGGAAAGACCGAACGGATCGGCGAAGGCGTTGCTCGGGGACTGTTGCGGCTGCGGCGCATGCCGCTCAGGTTTGTCGCCGCCGAACAGAAAATCGAAAATTCCGGCCGAGGCTGCGTGCGGCGCGAGCAGCACGGGCATGGCCAGCACGACAGTAAGAACAAACGCCATGCGCCGCCGCACGCGCAAAATACGCAATTGTTTACGCAACTTCGGCCTCACTCACGCAACACGGACGCCTGCGGCGGTGATCGCCGCAACGTCAATGACCTTAAGCCGTGATGGTAAACGTGAGGTTAGGGAGGCGCTTGGATCGAGAAGATGTCTACGCTTTCGCGTGCGCCTCGCGCAGCTTCACCAGCGTCAGCAATGTGTGATTTACGGGCGTTGAAATGCCGAGCGCCGCGCCCCTTCGCACCACGTAACCGTTCAGATGATCGATTTCCGTCGGCTTGCCGCGCGCCAGATCCTGCGCGGTAGAGGAGGATTGTTCCGGCATTGTCGCAGCGAGGCCGAGAACGGTGTCATGGATGCCGGATGGAATCGCAATGGAAAGCGCCGCCGCGACATTGATACATTCATCAATCACGTTGCGGGCGATGTCGGGAACGCCTTCGGCTTCGAACAGAGGGCCGTAGGGCAACTCCGCGATGGCCGAGAGCGGGTTATAGACGCAGTTCGTGATCAATTTGATCCATAGCGCGGCGGTGACATTGTCTGAAACCGTGGCCGGGATGCCTGCCTCGGTGAACTGCCGGGCGATATCGGCGCTGGCGCGCGAAGGGCCGATGACAAGATCGCCTCGCCCCTTGTGCAGCACATGGCCGGGGCCTGCCATTTCCGCGGCCACGTAAACCGCGGCCGGCACCGCAACGGTTCCAATGATAGTTTGCAGCCGCTCGGCGTTGTCGACGCCGTTCTGAAGGCACAGCACGGTTGCATCGGGCTTGAGATAAGGCGCCATTGCATGGCCCGCCGCTTCAGTATCGCCCGACTTCACACACATCAGGACGACATCTGCGCCGGCGACGCCGGACGGCATGCTGGTTGCTTGCACCTCTATGTTGTCGTGGAAGTGGCGGCTTTCAAGCAGGAGACCGCGCGTCTTGACGGCATCGACATGCTGGGGCCGAGCGATCAGTGTGACGTCGTGCTTGGCGCGGGCGAGCATTGCACCAATGTAACTGCCGACGGCCCCCGCACCCATGACAGCGACTCTCATCGGAATGCCTCCGTTGCTGAACCGCGCATCGCTTTTACGGCTTGAAGAACAGGAATGTTGCCAGCACGAATGTGGGAACCAGCACCAGCATCGACCAGACCATATAACCAAAGAAGCTCGGCATCTTCACGCCGGCCTGCCGCGCGATAGCGTAGACCATGAAGTTCGGAGCGTTGCCGATATATGTGTTGGCGCCCATGTAAACCGCGCCGGAGGAGATCGCGGCCAGCGTTGCAGCCTTCGCGCCCATCAGCACTTGCGGATCGCCGCCCGCAAGCTGGAAGAAAACAAGATATGTTGGCGCATTGTCGAGGAACGACGAGAGAATGCCGGTCAGCCAGAAATAGGCGGCGGCATTGCTGCTGCCATCAGCATTGGTGACAAGGCCGAGCAGCGCCGCGAACGGTCCCTGTGATCCGGCCTGCAGCATCGCCATCACGGGTACGATGCAGATAAAGATGCCTGCGAACAGGATCGCGACTTCCTGGATTGGCCCCCACGAAAATCCGTTGGCGGCGCGGTCGGATTTACGCGTCAGAGCCAGCGACCAGATCGTGACGATAATGAAGATCACGTCGCGCAGCATATCCTGAAGGCGCAGCTCGACACCGGCGACGAAGAATGAAACCCCGGGCTTCCATTGGGCGCTCATCAGAATGGCGGCGATGATGACCGCGATCAGGAGGAGATTGATCTTGCCGTGCAGCCTGAGTGGCGAGTCGGGCGTCGGATCTTTCTTCCGCGAAAAGCGGCCTTCGCGATGATGCAGATAAAGATCGATCGCCATGAAGATCGCGAGCACGACGCCACCCACGAAAAGCGTTTCCCGCCACAGGTGTACCGTGGTCCAGAAGAAATCGACGCCTTTGAGGAAGCCGATGAACAGCGGCGGATCACCGAGCGGGGACAGCGCGCCGCCGATATTGGCGACAAGGAAGATAAAGAACACCACGACGTGAGCGTTGTAGCGCCGGCTGTCGTTGGCGCGGATCAGCGGCCGGATCAGAATCATCGCGGCGCCGGTGGTGCCGACGATACTGGCCATCACCGCGCCGAATGCCAACAGCACGGTGTTGGTGAACACGCTGTCGTGCAGGTTGCCTTCAAGATAGATACCGCCTGCGGTCACGAACAGCGCCAGCAGCAGCAGGATGAACGGCATGTATTCCAGCAGAGCGGTATGCGCCAGCGTTGTCGTCACGGTATGGACGTCAGCGGTGAGAAACAGCGGCACGACAATCAGTGCGGCCCAGAACGCGGTGAATTTGCCGAAGTGATGTTCCCAGACATGCGTATAAAACACCGGTCCCGTGGCGATGCAGAGCAGGATGCCGACAAACGGCAACGCCCAGAGGATTGAAAGCTTCGCGCCGTTCAATCCTTCGGCGGCGAAGGCAGGATCTGGGAGAGGAAGGAGCAGAGCGAAGCCCAGGGCATATTTCATTGTCGTCCCGGCGAAGGCGGGGATCCATGACTCCTGAATTCGATGGCGGCCGCGAGATATCTGCATTCTGATCCGGATTCGGTGGTTATGGAGTCCGGCTCGTGTTCGCTTCGTTCACTTGGCCGGAAAGACCCGATCTTTCTTTTCCGAGCGCGCAGGAGTTCAGCATCAGTCTTTCAAAAACTCGCCGGCCTTGTAGAGCGCGCGGAACGGAATACCCGCTTCGGCGAAAGCTTCCGTTGCGCCTTCATCGCGGTCGACCATGCTGAACACCAGCGCGACCTGACCCCCGGCGTCCTTCACGGCGTCGACGGCCTTGATTGCGGAGCCGCCGGTGGTGGTGACATCTTCCACAATCACGATGCGCTTGCCCGCGAGGCTTTCGCCCTTGGCAAGGCCTTCGACTGCCAGTCGTGCACCATGCTCCTTCGGCTTCTTGCGCACGAAGAAGGCTGCGATGGGACGGCCCTTGAGCCACGAAAGCTGCGCGATGGCGCCCGCGATCGGGACCGCACCCATTTCGAGGCCGCCGATGTAATCGACCTGATCGTCTTTCAGCGCATCCAGTGACAGTTCGGCGAGCAGCGCAGCGCCTTCCGGGTCGAGCATGGTTGGCTTCAGGTTGAAGTAAAAATCGCTCTTGCGGCCGGACGCCAGGGTGATTTCGCCGCGCCCGAACGAGCGCTTGCTGATGATGTCTTTGAGGCGGGCGCGGGAGGCTGATTTGGACAAGGCGGTCTCTTCGAGCTATGGGAATTCGCGGAAATTTACGGCATGATTCCGAAAAGTGGAAACCGGTTTTCGGATAAGATCATGCCCAATTGAAGCTTTGTGGACATTCCACAGCGGATCGCCCACCGTCAACAGCGCAAGACCAACAAAAGGCAGCAAATGACCATCGAATTCTATACGTGGAATACGCCCAATGGCCGCAAGATCAGCATCGCGCTGGAGGAAATGGGGCTGCCATACAAGGTGCATCCGATCGATATTTCCAAGGACGAGCAATTCGCGCCGGACTTCCTCAAGATCAGCCCGAACAACAAGATCCCCGCCATTACCGATCCGCAGGGCCCGCACGGCAAGCCGGTCAGCATCTTCGAATCCGGCGCGATCCTGCTGTATCTCGGCGAGAAGACCGGACAGTTCCTGCCAAAGGATCTTGGCGAGCGCATACCGGTTCTGGAATGGCTGATGTGGCAGATGGGCGGCTTCGGTCCGATGCCCGGACAGGTGCATCATTTCATCGCATTGGAGAACGAACAGGATCGCCGCTACGGCCTCGAGCGATTTTCAAAGGAAACGCGCAGGCTCTATGGCGTGCTCGACCGGCGGCTCGAGGACCACGAATTCGTTGCGGATAAGATTTCGGTGGCCGATTTTGCGATCATGGGCTGGGCGTGGCGGCATGAGCGCCACAAAGTGCCGCTGGAAGATTTTCCGCACGTCAAGCGCTGGTACGAGTCAATGATGGCGCGGCCGGGTGTGAAGCGGGGTTTTGATGTGAAGCTGGGGTAGGAATCACCGGCTGGTGCTGAAGGCGAACCAGACCGCTATGGCGGCGAGCAGCACGGCGAGAACGCGGCGAACGGTGCGGCGCTGTTCGGGCGTTGCGATCACGCGTTGCAGCCGCGAGGCCAGCAGCACGATTGCGAGGTGGATCGCGGTGGCGATGCCGACATAGATCGCCGAGAGTGTCAGTGTCTGCGTCGTGACGGCGCTTTTGCCGATCTGAATGAAGTCCGGCAGTACGGCGACATAGAATACCGCGGCCTTTGGATTGAGGAGGTTGGTGATCAATCCGCGCCGGAATGCGGTCCACGGATTGATTCCGCCATCGACGGTTTCCGGCGATATCTCACGTTCAGCCGCCCATGCCTCCCACGCCAGCCAGAGCAGGTAGGCGACACCGCCCCAGCGCAGCGTTTCGTAGAGAAATGCCGAGTTGTCGATGATGGCACTGAGCCCAAGCGACGCCGCCACACCATAGATCGCAAGTCCGAGCGCAATGCCGGCAACGGCTGCAAGGCCTGCGCGCGTGCCCTGCGAGAGGGACAGCGCAGCGAGATAGGCCATGTTCGGTCCAGGCGTAATCTCGATGATGAAGCAGGTCAGAACGAAGGCGAGCAGGGAGGTGGACAATTGCTATGATCTCTCGGGATTTATCAATGCGCCTCGTCCCAATTGCTCGCCGCTCGCGCATCGACCTGCAGGGGTACCGAGAGTGACACCGCAGGGAATGGCGCATCCTGCATCACATGCTGGATCACCGGCAGGGTCTTCGCCACCTCATCGTCAGGCACCTCGAAGATCAGTTCGTCATGCACCTGCAGCAGCATCTGCGCGGATAGTTTCTTTTCTGCCAGCACGTCCTCCATCCGGATCATGGCGCGGCGAATGATGTCGGCGGCGGAGCCTTGCAGCCGCGCGTTGATCGCGGCGCGCTCGTTGAAGGCGCGGATCGAGGGATTGCTGGCCTTGATGTCCGGATAGTGACACTTGCGGCCAAAAATCGTTTCGACGTAGCCATGCTCGCGGCAGAAGTCGCGTGTCGCGTCCATATAGGCGCGGATACCGGGGAAGCGCTCGAAATACTTCTTGATGTAAGCGCCGGCTTCCTCGCGTGGAATGCCGAGCTGATTGGCAAGGCCAAAGGCCGAGATGCCGTAGATGATGCCGAAGTTGATCGCCTTGGCGCGGCGGCGCACTTCGCCCGGCATGTCCTTGATCGGCACGCCGAACATTTCCGATGCTGTCATCGCGTGAATGTCGAGCTTGTCGTTAAAGGCCTGCCTGAGTGAAGGAATATCCGCGATCTCGGCGAGCAACCGCAATTCGATCTGCGAGTAGTCCGCCGAGACAAGTTTGTGGCCCTTGGTGGCGATGAAGGCCTTGCGGATCTTGCGGCCATCCTCGGTGCGCACCGGAATGTTCTGCAGGTTCGGCTCGTTGGATGACAGTCGTCCTGTTGTCGTCGCAGCCAGCGCGTAGGTGGTGTGCACGCGGTGGGTCTGCGGATTGACGTATTCGGGCAGTGAATCGGTGTAGGTCGATTTCAGCTTGGTGACCTGCCGCCACTCCAGCACGCGTGCAGGGAATTCGTGGCCGGCTTCCGCAAGTTCATCGAGAATTTGTGCGGACGTGGACCACGCGCCGGTCTTCGTCTTCGCGCCGCCCGGCAGACTCATCTTGCCGAACATGATGTCGCCGAGTTGTTTGGGGCTGCCCGGGTTGATGGGCTCGCCCGCCATGTTCTGAATGTCGGCTTCGACGCGCGCAGCGGTCTGCGCGAATTCTCCCGACAGGCGGGACAAAACCTGACGATCGATGGAAATGCCGCGCCGCTCCATCCGCGCCAGCACCGGCACCAGTGGGCGCTCCAGCGTCTCGTAGACGGTGTTGACGCGATAAGCCAACAGGCGCGGCTTGAGCACGCGCCACAGCCGTATCGTCAGATCGGCACGCTCGGCGGCATATTCGGTCGCTTTCTCGATCGTCACCTGGTCGTAGGTGATCCGGTTCTTGCCGCTGCCGACAAGATCGCCGAAGCTGATAGTCTTGTGACCGAACCAGCTTTCGGCCAGCGATTCCTGATCGTGCTTGGCGCGGCCCGCATCCAGCACGTAGGAAATCAGGATGGTATCCTCGACCGGTGCCATGTCGATGCCGTGCTGCGCGAGCACCACGGTATCGAATTTCAGGTCGTGGCCGATCTTCAGAACACCTGCATCGGCGAGCAGCGGCTTGAGCGCCGCCAGTGCATCGGCGGCCTTGATCTGGTCGGGTGCCGGTCCGCCCGCGAACAGCCCGGCGCCGTCGCCGGGCTTGGTATGCGCGAGCGGGATATAGCAGGATTCGTTGACGCCGGTTGCGAGCGAAATGCCGGTGATCTCGGCGGTCATCGGGTCAGCCGTGGAGGTTTCCACGGTCAGCGCGACCTGACCAACGTCGAAGGCGCGTGCGATCCAGCGTTTCAGGTCGTCGGCGCTTCTGATCGTGGCGTAGGCGGCGCGGTTAAACTTTGCGCTGCGCGCCTCTTCGGCGCGTGCATCCGCCAGCGCCTTTGGTGTTTGCAGACCTGTGTCAGTGACGGCGGACTGCTTGGGCTGCGATCCGCTCCATTGCCCGGCATTCGATGTTTTCCCGGGCGCTCCCTGGCCGAACAGATCGAGGTCGCTGCTGCCGGGCGAGGTCGCTTGCGAAGTTGCTGCGACGTGGGCGGGCGCGGACGCGCTCTTCATGCTGGCGTCGGCTTCGATGTCCGACGGATCGATCTGCGAATACTCCGCCACGCGCCGCGTCAGCGTCGAGAATTCCATCGCCTTGAGGAACGCAATCAGCTTGCGCGAATCCGGTTCGTGCACAGCAAGGTCATCCAGCGGCACATCAAGCGCGACGCGGTCATCGAGCTGCACAAGCTGTTTCGAAATGCGTGCCTTGTCGGCGTTCTCGATCAATGCTTCGCGGCGCTTGGGCTGTTTGATCTCTGGCGCGCGGGTGAGCAGCGTTTCGAGATCGCCATATTCGGTGATGAGTTGCGCCGCGGTCTTGATGCCGATACCCGGCACACCCGGCACGTTATCGACGGAATCGCCCGCCAGCGCCTGCACTTCGACAACCTTTTCGGGCGGCACACCGAATTTCTCGATCACTTCGGGAATGCCGATGCGGCGATCCTTCATGGTGTCGTACATCGACACGCAATCGGTCACGAGCTGCATCAGGTCCTTGTCGGAGGAAACGATGGTGGCCGTCGCGCCGCGTTCGCACGCCTCGCGCACGTAAGTTGCGATCAGATCGTCGGCCTCGAAGCCGGCCTGTTCGAGACAGGGCAGGTCGAACGCGCGCACCGCTTCGCGGATCAACGCGAATTGCGGGATGAGATCGTCCGGCGCGGGCGGGCGCTGCGCCTTGTATTCGGGATAAAGTTTGTTGCGGAAGGTGACTTCGGACTTGTCGAACACGATGGCAAGGTGCGTCGGACGGTTGTCCGGCGGCATGTCACGCATCAGCTTCCACAGCATGTTGCAGAAGCCGAGCACGGCATTGACCTGCAGTCCGTCGGACTTGCGGTTCAGCGGCGGCAGCGCGTGATAGGCGCGGAAGATGTAGCCTGAGCCATCCACCAGGAAGACATGATCGCCGCTGCGCGGAGCGCTGGCGGACGGCGCTTTCGCTGCCGGAGCCTTTGCGGGTGCAGCTTTGGCGGCGGATTTCGTGGCGGGCGATTTCGCGGGGGAAGCGGGCTTTTTGGGCATGGGCGCAATTTAGGGATTTCTCCCGAAATTGACACCCGGCAACGCTCAGTTCCTCACGGAAATGTTGGCTATTCCGCTGCCTGCAAGGCCGGTCGCTTTTGCTTCGGTGCGATCCAGAACATGGCGGGCCGCTCGAACAGGAAATTGAGCCCGGCGCGTTTTGCACCCCACCACATCAGGAGGGCACCGGTGACGCCGGCGACGGTGTCGATCAGCGAGACGAGGCCGATGTCCGGAATAATGCCGGTCTTGAGCAGGACCACGCGGGTGATGGCCATGGGCAGGAAGAAAGCCAGATAGATCACGATGGAATGTTCGCCGCAGTAACGCAGGAAGCCCAGCCAGTTGGCGCGCGCCAGGAGTGTACCGGTGACGATGACAGCACAGGCACCGGCAAATCCGAGTATCAACGAGATGACCGGCCGGTCACCGAAGCCCGCGAACACCAGAACGCCGTTGGCGATAGCCCAAGCAGCGAGGCCGATCAGTGCTGTGTTCGGCTTTTCCCGAGCCCGATCGGCCAGCGCGAACACGTAATTCGCGAACAGATAGCCGGAATAGAAATAGACAAAGCGTGCGGCGAATTCGTCGATCACGGTCCAGCCGGTGGACACATGTATGGCTTCGAGTGCGGCAGCAGCCAGCCAGATCAGCGCGGCGGGGATACGTCGCGTCGCCTTGGTCACGACAAAGAACACCGGCAGCAGGTAGATGAACCACAGCGTGCCGAACGGCTCGATGAAAGATTGCAAATACATGACACCGACATGAGTCCAGCCCTGTTCGGCGGCAAAAGCGGGGGCCTTGAAGCCGAACTGGATGGTGACCCACAGCACATAGAAGTAAGCGAAATGCACCACCTTGCGGTCCAGATAGGTGCGCCAGTCGCGGTCGATCACCCGCGCCAGGAAGAGGCCTGAAATCAGGAAGAAATCCGGCATCCGGAACGGCTTTGCGAACTCGACGAACAGGTGCATAAAGCCCTGCTTGCCCGCAGCCGCCTCGACGCCCAGTGTCGAATGCATCATGACCACCATGACGATGCAGATGCCCTTGGCATAGTCGACCCAGTCGATCCGCTCGGAGGTGGGCAGGGTGCGCGTGCCGGATGTGCCGTTGCTGCTCATGGTGTCCCGTTTCGGTCCAGATGCGCGCCATCCTGAGGCGCAGGGGTTTCATTCTCCTTTATTCATACAAATGTTGTGCCCCATTCACGCGGATTTGCGCTAAAAGCCCCCGCGAAACCAGCATCGTTAACGGTGTCTAAAGCGGGTGGTATATGCGGATTGCGATGATTGGCACGGGGTATGTCGGGCTGGTGTCCGGAGCCTGTTTTGCGGATTTCGGCCATCGCGTGACCTGTGTCGATACCGACGCGAGCAAGATCGACGCCCTGAACCGGGGGGAAATCCCGATTTTCGAACCTGATCTGGACCGGCTGGTGGAAGCCTCGGTGAGCGCCGGGCGGCTGGATTTCACCACGGATATTGCCGGCCCGGTCGGCAAGGCGGACGCGGTGTTCATTGCGGTGGGCACACCGTCCCGGCGCGGCGATGGCCACGCGGATCTGACCTATGTCCATGCTGCTGCACGCGACATCGCAAAGGCGTTGCAAGGTTTTACGGTGGTGGTGACCAAATCCACGGTGCCGGTCGGCACCGGCGACGAGGTCGAGCGGATCATCCGCGAGACCAATCCGCAGGCCGATGTTGCCGTGGCGTCTAATCCGGAATTCCTGCGCGAGGGCGCGGCGATCCGTGACTTCAAGCACCCGGATCGCATTGTGGTCGGCACCTCGGATGAGCGCGCGCGCAAGGTGCTCGGCGAAGTCTACCGGCCGCTGTATCTCAATCAGGCGCCGATCATGTATACGGAGCGGCGCACGGCGGAATTGATCAAGTACGCCGCCAATGCGTTTCTCGCGACCAAGATTACCTTCATCAACGAGATAGCGGACTTGTCCGAAAAAGTTGGTGCCGATGTGCAGGAGGTTGCGCGCGGCATCGGTCTCGACAACCGCATTGGGTCGAAATTTCTCAACGCCGGTCCCGGTTTTGGCGGTTCGTGCTTTCCCAAGGATACCCGTGCGCTGGTGAAGACTGCGCTGGATCACGATGTGCCGCTGCGCATCGTCGAAGCGGTGCTCGCGGTGAACGACAACCGCAAACGCGCGATGGCACGCAAGGTCTCAAGCGCGCTCGGAGGCAATCTGCGCGGCAAGACCGTCGGCGTGCTTGGCCTGACCTTCAAGCCGGACACCGACGATATGCGCGAAGCGCCATCGATCCCGCTTATTACCGGTTTGCTCGACCTTGGCGCGAAAGTACGCGCCTATGATCCCGAAGGCATGGAGCAGGCGAAGAGCGAACTGCCCGAGATCACCTATTGCGAAGATCCCTATGCGGTCGCCAAGGACGTCGACGCATTGGTGATCGTCACTGAATGGCGGCAGTTCCGCGCGCTGGACCTCAAGCGTCTGAAGCGCGAGATGGCCAACCCTGTCATGGTGGACTTGCGTAACATCTATCGCCGAGACGAGATGGAAGCGCTCGGCTTCACCTATGAGAGCGTAGGCCGCGGGGCTGTGTGAGGCTGTCTGCTTAAGACAGGTATTCGCGATAGTTGGGATGTCGTTCCCGCTAAGAGGGCCATACTCCCTGAGTAAACTGATATAGACGTGTCACCAACAACCTTTGGTGATTATGGGTCCCCGCCTTCGCGGGGACGACGCAGATGATAATATGAACTTCTCCACGCCTCTTCCCATCGATGCAGTCCTTGATGACCTGACATCGGCGCTCGCGCGCAGCAGTACGGCCGTACTGGTCGCACCGCCGGGTGCGGGCAAGACCACGCGCGTGCCGCTGGCGCTGCTGGGTGCGGACTGGACCGCGAAAAAGAAAATCATCGTGCTGGAGCCGCGCCGGATCGCGGCGCGCGCCGCTGCCGAGCGCATGGCCCAGACGTTGGGTGAGAAGGTTGGCGAGACCGTCGGCTATCGTGTGCGCTTCGGCTCGAAGGTCTCGCGCGCAACGCGCATTGAAGTGGTCACCGAAGGAATCTTTACCCGCCAGATTCTGGACGATCCGGAATTGTCTGGCGTCGCCGCCGTGCTGTTCGACGAATTTCACGAACGTTCGCTCGATGCGGACCTCGGTCTTGCGCTGGCGCGGGATGCGCAAACCGGGTTGCGCGAGGATTTGCGGATTCTGGTGATGTCTGCGACGCTCGATGGCGCGCGCGTGGCAAAGCTGCTCGGCGATGCGCCGGTGATCGAGAGCGAGGGCCGGGCCTATCCGGTTGAAACGCGTTACCTCAGCCGCAAGCCGGATGTGCCGATCGAGCGGCAGATGGCGGATGCGATTGCAACTGCGCTCCGTGCCGATACAGGCTCCGTCCTCGCATTCCTGCCCGGCGCGGCGGAAATCCGCCGCACTCAGAATTTTCTCACTGAGCGCGTCAGCGATCCGAACACCGAAATCGTGCCGCTGTTCGGTGCGCTCGATGCCGCTGTGCAGGACCGCGCGATCTCGCCCGCACCCAAAGGCCAACGTAAGGTGGTCTTGGCGACCTCGATTGCTGAAACGTCGCTGACGATTGAGGGCGTGCGCATCGTGGTTGATTCTGGCATGGCGCGGGTGCCGCGCTATGAGCCAGACATTGGCCTGACGCGGTTGGAAACCATCCGCGCCTCGCGCGCCGCTGTCGATCAGCGGCGTGGCCGTGCGGGCCGTATCGAACCCGGCGTCTGCTACCGGCTGTGGGACGAACCGCAAACCGCATCGCTTGAAAGCTACACCCGGCCCGAGATTCTGTCCGCCGACCTGTCGTCGCTGGTGCTCGATCTGGCGCATTGGGGCGCGACCGATCCGTCGACGCTAGCGTTTCTCGATCCGCCGCCAGTACCTGCATTGACCGAGGCACGTAATCTGCTGCGCGAACTGAATGCGCTGGATGATGCAAGCCGCATCACGCCGGAGGGCAACAGCCTGCGCGCGCTGGCGCTGCCGCCGCGCCTCGCGCGCATGATTGTGGATTCGCACCGGTTTGGCTGGGGTGATGACGCCGCGATGATTGCCGCCATTCTCACCGAACGCGGGCTTGGCGGCGACAGCGCCGACCTTGATGCGCGTCTCGATAATTTCCGCCGCGACCGCTCGCAACGTGCCCAAAGCGCCCGGCAACTGGCAGAGCGTTGGGCCAAGCAGGTGGCGGCGAATGAGCCGTTTGATGTCAAAGATCATTCGCTCTCCACGGGTTTGATGCTGGCGCTCGCCTTCCCGGATCGTGTCGCACGCAATCGCGGCAACGGATCATTCGTGCTGGCCAACGGGCGCGGCGCCAGCGTCGAGCAAACCTCGGTGCTGGCAAAATCGCCTTACATTGCGGTGGCCGAATTGACCGGAACGGCGGCGAACGGGCGCATCCTGCTGGCGGCTCGGATCGCGCAACTGGAGATCGAGCAACAGTTTGCCGATCACATTCAGACCGACGATGAGATTACATTCGATCGCGCGGCGATGGCGCTGCGTGCCCGGCGCCGGAAGAAGCTTCATGCCATCACGCTCTCGGAACAAACGCTGGCCGTGTTGCCTTCGGGGGAGACGGCGCGTGTGCTGGCCGATGGTCTTGTCGCGGCAGGGATTGACCGATTGCCGTGGTCGAAGGCGCTCAAGCAGTGGCGCGACCGCGTGATGTTTTTGCGCGCGGCTTCTCCTGAGGACTGGCCCGATCTCTCCGACAACGCGCTTGCAGAAACACGGGCCGACTGGCTGGTGCCCGCGCTGTTCGACAAGACCTCGCTATCGAATTTCTCCGCGGGCGATTTGTCCGATGCGCTGATGAATCTTCTGCCGTGGGACGCGCGCGCGAAACTCGACCGCGAAGCGCCCACCCATTTCGAAGCCCCAACCGGAACCTCGCTGCCGATCGATTATGAAGCCGAGCAGGGGCCGACTATCGCTGTCCGATTGCAAGAACTGTTCGGGCTGAATGTCCATCCGGCTATCGCCAAGGGCAAAATCCCGCTGGTGCTGGAATTGCTCTCGCCCGCACACCGCCCGGTGCAGGTGACGCGCGATCTGCCCGGCTTCTGGCGCGGCTCTTATGCCGCCGTGCGATCCGATCTGCGGGGGCGCTATCCACGCCATCCGTGGCCGGAAGATCCGGCCTCCGCGCCGCCGACCCGCCGGGTCAAGCCGCGCGGTACGTAAGAATTAACTCTTCTCTCACCCTTATTTCGGAAAAAGCCATCTTTGCGGATGCCGGAATGGTCAACCTTCGGCCTGCCGTGAGGAGGTTCGCGTAAGGTTCGCGCGGGACCGGGTGAATTGCAGGTGTAGGCGTATGCGTACCATCTTGATTCTGGCGGCCATGCTGATCGTGTTCGGGACGTCCATGGCCAAGGTCGCGGACAACATGACCAGCGAACGGGCACAGGCCAAGGCTGTCGACAAGGCGAGGGCGATGAATGCCTTTGCGTCCGTGCAGCCGCAAACAAATGGCAGCGCAGGCAGGCGCAGCGTCACCCTCTCGCGTGACAGCCGCGGCCATTTCCAGACCGACGCCCGTGTCGAAGGCCGCCGCCTCGGCTTCATGGTCGATACCGGCGCGTCGGTGATTGCACTCAACGAATCCTCCGCTGCGCAGATCGGCGTTCGTCCGCGCCCGAGCGACTACACCGCCAATGTCTCGACCGCCAACGGTTCGATCAAGGCCGCGCGCACGCGTCTTGCGATGGTCGATATCGGTGGGCTTGTGGTGCGCGATGTCGATGCGCTGGTCCTGCCGGACGAGGCGCTGTCAGAGAACCTGCTCGGCATGTCGTATCTGTCGAAGCTGCGGCGATTTGAAGTGGCGAGCGGCAAGCTGGTGATGGAGCAGTAAGCTCCTCACATCCGCCTAAACACCACGCTCAGATTGTTCGCCGGCATTTCGGTGATCGCCGGTCCTGAAAATCCGTTATCGCGGGCCAGTGCTGTGACGGCTTCCAGATCGCGCAGCCCCCATTTCGGATTGCGTACTTTCAAATTTTCATCGAACGCCTCATTGCTCGGCGCGGTGACGACATCCGCGCGGCGATACGGCCCATAGAGATAAAGCGGCGCACCTGCGGACAAGAGCCGTGCGGCGCCATGAAACAGGCCTTCGCTCGCGTCCCATGGCGCGATGTGGATCATGTTGATGCACAAGATGGCGCCCGCCGCTGTTACCGGCCAGTGGCTGGACGCCGCGTCCAGCATCACCGGCGGCTTGATGCTTGTCAGGCCGCTATCCTGCGTCCATGCGGCGATGCTCTGGAGCGCAGCATCCTCGGGGTCGGACGGCTGGAAGGTGAGGCCGGGAAAGGCCCGCGCAAAATGCACCACATGCTCGCCCGATCCGCTGGCCACTTCCAGTACAAGCCCGGAGGCGGGGAGGACACCGCGCAGCACATCGAGAATGGCGTCGCGGTTGCGTGCGGTGGCAGGGTATTCAAGGCGGTGATCGGTCATGGTGCGCTCGACGTGAATGCGGGCTAAACGGGGTCGCTGCCAATATGCCGCAATTCGCCCTTAAATGCGTGGCTCCCGCCTTTCCACAGTTCGACGCATTCGCTAAAGCTGCTGGATATTGCCCGCCCTGCCATGAGGCCCCCTGAATGTTTCCGAAGCCCAAGCCCGAACTGATTCCGAATACCTATGCCTATGAATCCGAGCCTATGGTTAAGGCCACGGGCTTTCGCGAATACGACGCGCGCTGGCTGTTCGGCAAGGAAATCAACCTGATGGGCATTCAGGCGCTGGGCATGGGCCTCGGCACCCTGATCGCCGAGATGGGCCAGAAGCAGGAGATCGTCACCGCGCATGATTTTCGTGGCTACTCGGCCTCGATCAAATACGCGCTGATCTCGGGCCTGCTCGCCTCCGGCTGCAAGGTCCACGATATCGGGCTTGCGGTGACGCCGATGGCGTATTTCGCACAGTTCGAGCTTGATGTTCCGTGCGTGGCGATGGTCACTGCCTCGCATAACGACAATGGCTGGACCGGCGTGAAGATGGGCGCGAACCGCCCGCTGACCTTCGGGCCGGACGAGATGAATCGCCTCAAGGAAATCGTGCTCAACGCAGATTTCAAGCTGAAGCCCGCCGGCGGCTATCAGTTCCACGAGAATTTCCCGGCGCGTTATATCGCCGATCTCACCAACCGTCCGAAGCTGAAGCGCAAGCTGAAAGTAGTGGTCGCCTGCGGCAACGGCACCGCAGGTGCGTTCGCGCCGAAGGTGATGGAAGCTATCGGCTGCGAGGTGATCCCGCTCGATGTCGATCTCGATCATACCTTCCCGAAGTACAATCCGAATCCAGAAGACATGGAGATGCTGCACGCGATCCGCGATGCGGTACTCGAACACAAGGCCGATGTCGGCCTCGGTTTCGACGGCGACGGCGATCGTTGCGGCGTGGTGGACAACACCGGCGAGGAGATCTTCGCCGACAAGGTCGGCGTGATGCTGGCGCGCGATATGTCCGCGATCCACAAGAACGCGCAGTTTGTCGTCGATGTGAAATCGACAGGCCTGTTCGTGACCGATCCGGTGCTGCAGAACCAGGGCGCTCACGCGACCTACTGGAAGACCGGCCATTCCTACATGAAGCGTCGCACCCACGAACTGAAGGCGCTGGCGGGTTTCGAGAAGTCCGGCCACTTCTTCTTCAACGCGCCGATCGGCCGTGGTTATGACGATGGCCTCGTCTCCGCGATTGCCGTGTGTGAGATGCTCGACCGTGCGGCCGGCAAGACCATGGCGGACCTGAAGGATGCGCTGCCGAAGACCTGGTCGTCCCCGACCATGTCACCGCACTGCGCGGACGAAACCAAGTATGGAATCGTCACGCAGGTGGTGAAGCATTTCGAAGACGTGAAGGCCAAGGGGGGCAAGGTTGCCGGTCAGCCGATTCGCGATCTTGTGACCGTCAACGGCGTGCGCGTGACCTGCGAGGACGGAAGCTGGGGTTTGGTGCGCGCCTCCTCCAACAAGCCGGAGCTTGTGGTGGTGGTGGAAAGCCCCGTCTCCGAGCAGCGGATGCGTGACATGTTCGAGGCGATGGATTCGGTGCTGCGCACCCATCCGGAAGTCGGCGAGTACAATCAGAAAATCTGAGGTCTCGGCGGATCAGACTGGCTTAAATAGAAGCCCGCTGCGTATGCAGCGGGCTTCTTCGTTTGCGTGATGGAGCGGATTTACGCCGCGGTCAGGGCCGGGACCGGCAGCGACGTCACTGACTTGATCTTCTCCATCGCAAAGCGCGACGTGACGTTCTTCAGTGCGACGGCGCTGATGAGCTTCTTGTAGAAAATGTCGTAGCTCTGCATGTCGGCGACGACCACGCGCAGCATGTAGTCGACATCCCCCGCCATGCGGTAGAACTCCATTACCTCGGGCATGGCGCTAACGGCATCGGCGAATTTCTTCAGCCAGGCGTCGGAATGATCGCCGCTTTCCACCGAGACGAACACCGTGATGCCAAGGCCGATCTTGTTTTGATCGACCAGCGCCACGCGGCGCAGGATGATGCCTTCGGCCTCCATGCGCTGGATGCGCTTCCAGCACGGGGTCGAAGAAAGTCCAACCCGGTCGCCGATTTCGGCTACCGACAGGGAGGCGTCATCCTGCAGAACGGTGAGGATTTTGCGATCTATAGCGTCAAGGCGGCGCGGAGCATCAAGAACTGCTACGGCGAGGTCAGACATTATAAGAACTTTCTTCCATAATTGAGGGTTTCATACCTCGTATATAGAAAATTCTTCTAAGGCAAGGCCAAATTTCTGGCTTTAGAGGGGCTCTATACCGCAGCGGCCT
This sequence comes from Afipia sp., assembly GCA_017308595.1. Classification (GTDB taxonomy): domain Bacteria; phylum Pseudomonadota; class Alphaproteobacteria; order Rhizobiales; family Xanthobacteraceae; genus Afipia. Next base: position 481,339 of record JAFKER010000006.1, on the reverse strand, counting down.
TCGTGTTCGAGGCCAGAAACTCTTCAACTTCAACGCGTTGAGGCGATCCGAACGCACCGCCAAAGCGCGTGCATTTAAGCGCGGCGGTCGCGGAGGCGAACCGCATGGCCTGTTCCAGCCCCATGCCTTCTGCGATGCCGAGCGTGAATGCGCCGTGGAAGGCGTCACCAGCGCCCAGAGTATCGACGGTGTGGACGGGAAAGGCCGGCATCTGCTGCGGCTCGCCCTGCGGGTCGAGCCAGATCACACCTTTGGCGCCGGAGGTTACCCCGAGCAGGGCAGGCGTTACCTGCGCGAGTTTGCGCAGCGCGGTGACGTCGTCGCTCTCGCCCGCGGTGGCGTGCAGCGCATCCGCAGAAAACACGATATGCGAGGCGACCTGCAACAAGCCTTCGCGCATGGACATCATCCGGTCGCCGTCGATCACGACAGGAATGTTGCGGCGACTGGCTTCCGCACAGACGTCGGTGCCGAACTCCGCGCAGCGGCTTTCAATCAGAATGGCAGCGCAATCCGCCAGCAGCGCGTCTGTCGGCGGCAGTGTCACTGTCCATAGCTTTGGATCGCGGAACGTGGCGATGGTGCGCTCGCCGCTCGGATCGATCAGGACACTGGAGATCGGCGTGACCACATCTTCGACAGTGACGAGTCCGCTGGTGTCGATGCCTTCACTCCGGAACTGATCGTCGATGATGGCATTGCTTGCAGCCAGCGCGCCGCCGATCGGGCCTGTCAACAGAACGCGACCGCCGAGGCGCGAGATTGTAATCGCGGCGTTGGGTGAATTTCCGCCAGCCACTTCGACAAATTCGCTGGCGTATTCCTTCTGCCCGCGTGCAGGCACTTCCGGCACACGGAAAATGAGATCGCGCACCGGCATACCGATACAGACAATGCGTGATGATACCTTTTGTGGTGGATTCTGAAGTTTCACTGACACTGCGCCTCGCCGGAAAATGCTCGTGACAGAGACAATAAACAACAGGTCATGCGGTTCCCCTTCAAGGGAGCCGTCAATGACATCAAGTCGTCTCTTTAATCCAGTTCGCCAGAAGATGATGCGCGATGGCAACCGGGTGTGGGCCTGTCAGACCTTCCGCATGATTCCGGGCGAGCATCGCCACGGCCTCGTCGCGGGTGAACCAGCGTGCGTCTTCAAGCTCGGTCCTGTCGACGGTGATCTCGCTGGTTGTGGCGCGTGCGATGCAGCCGATCATCAGTGATGACGGATAGGGCCACGGCTGCGTCATGTAGTACCGCACATCGGTGCAGTGAATGCCGGCTTCTTCGAGGATTTCGCGCTGCACGGCCTGCTCGATGGTTTCAGCAGCTTCGACGAAACCGGCAAGGCACGACCACATCGTCGGTGGAAATTGCGACTGGCGGCCCATCAGGCATCTGTCACCGTCGGTCACCAGCATGATGACGACTGGATCGGTGCGCGGAAAATGCTCGGTCTTGCAACTCGGGCAAATGCGTTTCCAGCCGCCATCGGCCATGGAGGTGCGGACTCCGCAATTGGCGCAGAAACCATGGCGCTGGTGCCAGCCGACCAGTGATTTCGCCATGGCAATGGTGGACAATTCACGCGCGGGCACCGCGCCGCTGGCCGCTACGGCGCGCAGATTTTCGACGCTGACATCCGGTCGCCCCATCAGGTCTTCGGCGGCCGCCGCAGCGATACCCATGCCGAAGATCGCCCCACCTTCGTGCAGGCCGAGAAAGATCGTCCCGGGATTGGCGCCGAGCTTGCGCGCTTCGTCCAGCGTCAGTAGCGCGCGAGGCCCGTCCGCGCCCTGCGTCATCACCAACGAATCGCGATGCACCACGTAGGCCCGCGCCTTGCGGTCGCCTTCGAGTGCAAAGAGCTTGTCGGCATCTGTGCGGATATGCGCCGCACGGTCGATCGGATGAGTTACGAACCCCGGTTGTCCGAGCGGAAAGGGATTTTCTGTTGTTGTCATTGATTTTGGGCTCTTTGAAAAATCAGCTCAGCCAGATTTTGCGGCGAAGCGCGGCGATAAAAGTTTCGATTTCCTGCGGATCGTGCGCCAGCGGCGGCACGACGCCCCAGACAGGGCGTGGCCATGCTGCGTCGGAGGTCCGGCGTGCGATGATATGCACATGCAATTGCGGGACGACATTGCCCAACGCCGCAATGTTCAGCTTGTCAGGCTTGGTGATGTCCTTCAGTGCGTGTGCGACGCGGTTGATTTCGGTCATCAACTGCGCCTGCTCGACCTCGTTCAGGTCGACAAGTTCGATGGTGTCGGCGCGGCGTGGAACCAGCAGCAGCCAAGGGTAGTTGGCGTCCTTGATGACAAGCACGCGCGACAGCGGCAGGTCGCCGATGTTGATCGTGTCTTTTTCGAGGGTTGAATGGAGCGACCAGGCAGAGGCGGACATTTGGATTCCTAAACGGTTCCGGCAATTTTGCAGAGAGCAGGGCTGTGAACAACACTTGTCATGCCCGGTTATGTGCGGAGCTTCCATGTCTTTGCGCAACCGGGCCGGGTGGCCCTGAAGGCAGCCGATTTCGCAAGCCGAAACAAGGTCGTGTGAACAGCCGCCCGGCGCTTGCTTTCCGCCGGTTTTGGCCCCAAATAGGGACCGGGAGATTGGCGGTGGACGAGCCACTCGCCAACCGGGTCAGGTCCGGAAGGAAGCAGCCCTAACGAGGTCCGGATCGGGTCGCTCGTCAGTCTCCTACCTCTCTTTTTTCTGCGTCCGCAGCGGCGCATCGCGCGCCCGGCGTGCTCAATCGCGGATCGATTGATGACCGATGCTGATATTGCCGGCGCGACTTCGGACGATCAGCCCGGTTTTGCGCTCGGCGGAGAACCTGCCGCTTCGCCGGCCTCAGGGGCCGATTACCGCGTTCTTGCACGCAAGTATCGTCCTTCCAATTTCGACGATCTGATCGGCCAGGAGGCCATGGTCCGTACTATCTCGAATTCCTTCGAGACGGGACGTGTTCCGCAGGCCTGGATTCTCACAGGCGTCCGCGGTGTCGGCAAGACCACGACGGCGCGCATTCTTGCCCGCGCACTGAATTACGAATTGCCGGATGGCTCGGTGAAGGGGCCGACCATCCACATGCCGAAGATGGGCCTGCATTGCCAGGCGATCATGGAAAGCCGCCATATCGATATTCTCGAAATGGATGCGGCATCCCATACCGGTATCGATGACGTGCGCCAGATCACCGACGGCGTGCGCTATGCGCCGTCGAGTGCGCGCTACAAGGTCTACATCATCGACGAAGTCCACATGCTTTCGGAGAAGGCTTTCAACGCCTTCCTCAAGACTCTCGAAGAGCCGCCCGAGCATGCCAAGTTTGTGTTTGCGACCACTGAAATCCGCAAGGTGCCGGTGACGGTGTTGTCGCGCTGCCAGCGTTTCGATCTCAGGCGGATCGATTCAGATGTGCTGATGACGCATCTGTCGAACATTCTGGCCAAGGAAGGCGTGCAGGCCGAGCCTGAGGCTTTGGGGATGATTGCGCGCGCCGCCGAAGGATCGGTGCGCGATTCGCTCTCGCTGCTCGATCAGGCGATCGCCCATGCCGCGGGCCTGGTGCGCGCCGAGGATGTGCGGCAGATGATGGGGCTGGCGGATCGCACCCGCGTCATCGACCTGTTCGAAGCGCTGGCGAGCGGCGACATTGCTGCGGCTTTCAAGGAATTTCGCGATCAGTACGACACCGGCGCCGATCCGGTGGTGGTGCTGAGCGACCTCGCCGAGTTCGTGAATTTCGTGACCCGCGTGAAGGTCGTGCCCGCCACTGCGGACAATCTGGCGCTGGGTGAAACCGAGCGCACGCGCGGACGCGATTTCGCGGCCAAACTCTCCATGCGCGTGCTGTCGCGGATGTGGCAGATGCTGCTCAAGGGGATTGCCGAGGTGCAGGCCGCGACACGGCCGCAGGCGGCTGCCGAAATGGTGCTGGTGCGGATCGCCTATGTGGCCGACCTGCCGACGCCGGATGAAGCGATCAAGATGATCGACGCCAGTGGCGGCGGATCGCCTGCCCTCAGCGGCAATGTGGTGGGCAATACCGCACCGCGCGGTCCTTCGTCCATGCTTCAGACTCGCGGCGACGATGGATCCCAGGTTCGCGCGGTGGCATCCAGTTCGCGGCCCGCGCTCGATACATCGCCGCGCCCGCAGATGAGCGCGCCCGCACTTGCTCAGGCCGCCCCGGTGCGACGGCTGAACACGTTTGCAGAACTTGTGGCGCTCGCGAGCGAGAAGCGTGACATTCAGCTCAAGTCCGCACTCGAATCCGACATGCGGCTGGTCCGCATGGAAGACGGCAAGTTGGAAGTCGCGCTTGAACGCAGCGCCGCGCGCTCCGTCGTCAACGATCTGTCGCGCAAGCTCGAACAATGGACGGGCCGGCGCTGGACCGTGATCGTTTCCAATGAGGCCGGCGAGCCGACATTGCGCGCGCAGGCGCAGGCCGCGAAGGAAAAACTCACCGACGGCGTTCATGCCGATCCGCGCGTGCAGGCGGTGATCGCAAGATTTCCGGGCACGCAGGTGATCGACGTCCGGCGCATCGTGCCGGATACCGGTTCAGGCGCGGATGAGTCCGGGCCGGTGGCCGCCGCGGAAGAAGATGACGACGATCTTTAGGACCATAATTCCGAAACACGAGAACCGGTTGCCGGACCAAATCGGGTCCGGACGTCAACGATAAAGGATCCGTTCATGGCTGATTTCCTCGGCATGATGAAACAGGCGGCGCAACTTCAGTCGAAGATGAAGGCACTGCAGGATGAACTCGATACCGTCGAGGTTGAAGGCCTGTCCGGGGGCGGCCTTGTGAGCGTGCGCATGACCGCAAAGGGTGAGGTCAAGGCCGTGAAGATCGACCCATCGCTGATGAAGGCTGACGAGCATGAAATTCTCGAGGATTTGCTGGTGACGGCTCATGGCGATGCGCGCCGCAAGGCCGAAGCGGCCATGCAGGAAAAGATGCAGGCTCTGACCGGCGGACTCGGCCTGCCTCCGGGACTGGGGCTCGGCTAGTTCTTGATCGACAATTGTCATGGCGGGGAGCGATGGCGACGAAGCAATCCAGCTCTATCGCCCTGTATTGCGTCGCGGAGTTTATCATCAAGTCTGCGAAGCCGGTCGTTGGCTCGCAATGACGATGTAAAGATTGCTGGATTCTAAGAGTTTTCTCGAATGGTCGCTTCTGTTGCAGGTCCAGAGATCGAGCGCTTGATTCAGCTGCTGGCGCGGTTGCCTGGGCTTGGCCCGCGTTCGGCCCGGCGCGCCGCGCTGCATCTGATCAAGAAGCGTGAGGCATTGATGACGCCGCTGTCTGCGGCGCTGCAGGTGGCGATTGAAAAAATTCAGGTTTGTCATACCTGCGGTAACATCGATACGCAGAACCCCTGCACCGTCTGCACTGACACGCGGCGCGATCCCTCGATCATCGTGGTGGTGGCGGATGTCGCCGATTTGTGGGCGCTTGAACGCGCTCATGCTACGAATGGTTTCTATCACGTTCTCGGTGCCACGTTGTCGCCGCTCGATGGTGTTGGTCCGCAGGACCTGACTATCGATGCGTTGGTGCAGCGGGCGCTTGATCCCCGCGTCACCGAAATCATTCTTGCACTCAACGCAACTGTGGATGGTCAGACCACCGCACACTACATTACCGACCTGTTGCAGGATGCTAATGTCAAGATCACACGGCTGGCGCATGGTGTGCCGGTCGGCGGCGAGCTTGATTATCTCGACGAAGGAACCTTGTCCGCCGCCATGCGGCAGCGCACATTGTTCTGATTGACGCTTAGCTGAATTCACGAAATGGAAGTCTGATGTTTCTCCGTCTGTTCGCGAATGTCTCCGCAGTGCTTGCTGCCGGATGTCTCTCCGTGCTGATCTCGTCCGATGCTCTTGCGCAGCAGAAGGCAAAGCCGCTGAAGATGGGTGAGGTGCTTTCGGGCGAACTGACCGCGATGCGTTCCGGCCCGAAGAGGAAACGCGTCATTACCTACCAACTCACCAGCGAACCGCGTCGGCTTCCTGCGCCGTCAGGCATGTGCAATCTGGAAACCGGACCCGAGACGTTCCAGATCGTCACCAACGGCGATGCCGAGGTTGCTGCCCTCAAGCCGTATATCGGCAAGAGCATCGCGCTGAAGGCCAATGAGCTGTCCTGCGCGCAGGTGGCGGGACAACTCAGCGATGCGATCGTCACCAAGTGGAGCGTTGTCACCAAGCACTGAAATACTTGACGGTGTTTGGATACCCGCCCTAGTCTGATTGTTTTAGACAGCAGTTTTGGAGCGGGTCATGTCATTGCAGAAAAATCTGTTTACTTCCTTCGCTTTTGCGGCTCTGTTTTTTCTATCTTCGGCGCCGATTCATTCCGCTTTCGCACAGGTTCAGGTCGCGGTGATCGGCGATAGCAACGTTTACGGCAAGGGCATCTCGACTTCGGAGAATTATCCGAGCCAGCTTCAGGCCGCGCTGAATGCCCGAGGCCTGAATGTCAGCGTAAGCAATGGCGGCATCAACGGCGACACCAGCGCAGGTCTTGCGGGGCGGTTGGACTCGGCTGTTCCATCCGGCACGCGGGTGGCGGTGATCTGGATCGGCATCAACGATATCCGCCGCGGCGTCAGCATGGCGGAGGTTCAGGCCAACGTCGCGGGCATTGTTAGTCGCCTGCGGGCGAAGGGCATCGAGAGTTATGTGATCCGTCCACCGGTCTACAACGTGGCGGATCATCAAAATCCTGCACTCATCGTTGGCGGCGGCGACAAGCATTTCAACGCGGCGGGCTATAGAAAGATGGTCGGAAAGACCATCGGGCCGATTGCATCGCTGGTGTCGAAGGCTGCGAAGAAGAAAGCGGCGTAACCGATTACGCCTCGGCTTCGCGCCGTCTGAGCGCTTTGAAATGTCCCCGCCGCTGCAGCCACGCCAGCAGGATCAGGCTCGGGATCGCGACAAGCACGCTCAGCACGAAGAACATCGGCCAGCCGGTGGCCTGCGCGACATAGCCCGCGCCGGCTGAAAGATAGGTTCTGCCGATGGCTGCAAAGGCCGTGAGCAGCGCGTACTGTGTCGCGGTATGCAGCGGGCTCTGGCAGAGAGATGAGAGGTAAGCGACGAAAATCACGGTGCCGATCGCGCCGGTGAAATTCTCCACCGTGATGGCGAGCGCCAGCGCCCATTGATTGTGACCGACAAAGGCCAGCCACGCGAAGGCAAGATTTGAAATCGCCTGCAGCACGCCGCCGGTCCAAAGGCATGCTTCCAGTGACCACGCGCGCGCCAGAAATCCACCTGCAAAGCCGCCGATCAGTGTAGCTGCGAGGCCGACGCCCTTGACGATGGCGGCGTAGTCGTTGCGGGTGAAGCCGAGGTCGATCACGAACGGCGCGGTCATGGTGCCGGAGAATGAGTCCGTGAATTTGTAGAGGATCACGAAGGCGAGCACCGCCCAGACGTCCTTGCGGGTGAGGAATTCGGTGAAGGCGCCGACAGCCGCCTGGATCACGCGGGAGATCGCTCTCTCGCCGGAGGTGGCTTCTTCGGCTCGGCGCGATTGTTCGGGCTCGGTGGCGACGAGCGCCGCGATCATGCCGATCAGCACCATCGCCGCCATGGCGACATAGCCCCACATCCATGCGATGGCTTTGGTCAGGCCCGTGGTTTCGAAACCGCTGACCAGAAACAGCGCGCCTGCGGTCGAGATCAGCATGCCGACGCGATAGGCTGCGACATAGGACGCCATGCCTGCGGCCTGTTCGCTCTCGGGCAGGCTTTCGACGCGGAAGGCATCGACCACGATGTCCTGCGTGGACGATGCCGCTGCGACCAGCAGTGCACCGAGGGCGACGTAGAACGGCGATTTCGCCGGATCGGTAAGGGCGAGCAGCAGGATTGCGGCAATCAACAGCAGTTGTGCAAACACCAGCCAGCCGCGCCGCCGCCCCAACAGTTTTGTAAGTACCGGGACATGCAAGGCATCGACCAGCGGCGCCCAGAGAAATTTCAGCGTGTAGGGCGTGCCGACCAGAGCGAACAGGCCGATGGTGCCGAGATCGACGCCGGACTCGCGCATCCAAACCAGCAGCGTCGAGCCGGACAGCGCCAGCGGCAGCCCTGACGAGAAGCCGAGGAACAGCACGATCAGCACGCGCTTTTGCAGATAGACCGCGAAGGCCTCGCGCCAGGTCGATCGCGATGAGGCGCGGGGAGCAGGGGATGTTGCGGCGTTATCGGGTGCTGTCATACAGGCGTGTTAGCAGATTCGGGCAGATTTCCCCTGCCACGAATATGCAACAAACACGGCGGAATTACTCCCCCGCCTGCAGCTTGCGCAGGGGATGGGGCGGAAACAGGTCGCTGGAAGAAACCACGCGTGTTGTCTCGGCAGGCTCGTTGTCCTTGCTGAAGTCCAGTTCTTCAATGCGGCCTGCGCGCTTCTCGATCTTGTCCGCCGAGATCAGGATCTGGCGCACGTCCTCGTTCACGCTGCCGAAATCCTTCTGCAGCTTGAGCACGCGTTCACGCAATCGGCCGAGATCATCCGACATATGCATGACTTCTGTGCGGATCAGGTCGGCAGCGTCGCGCATCCGCGCGTCTTTCATGATTTGTTGCATCACCTGGATCGCCAGCATCAGCAGCGATGGCGACACCAGCACGATCCGCGCGCGATAGGCCTTCTGGATCACGTCGTCAAAACCATCGTGAATCTCTGCATAAACCGACTCGGACGGCACGAACATCAAGGCCGTGTCCTGCGTTTCGCCGGGAATCAGGTATTTGTCGGCGATGTCGGTGACATGCTTCATCACGTCCTGACGCAACCGCTGCGTCGCGGCTTTCTTCTCCTCATCGCTGCGCGCATCACGAAGCGCGGTAAATGCTTCCAGCGGGAATTTCGCATCGACGCATAGCGGGCGCTGGTCGGGCAGGAAAATCACACAGTCCGGGCGCGTCCTGTTCGACAGGGTATGCTGGAAAGCATAGGAATCCTTCGGCATGCCGTCCTGCACGATGGCTTCCATGCGCGCCTGGCCGAACGCGCCGCGCGACTGCTTGTTGGCGAGCACATCGCGCAGCGTCGTTACCTGCGAGGTCAGGTCGGTGAGATTCTTGTGCGCATTGTCGATGATACCGAGGCGTTCGTGCAGCACACGCAAGCTGTCCATCGTGTTGCGCGTGGTCTGCTCCATCGACTGGCCGACCTTGTGGGTCACTGAATCCAGCCGCTCGTTGACGGCGCGCGACATCTCGGCCTGGCGCCCGACCAGTGCCTGTCCCATTTCCGCGACGCGGCCTGCGGCGACTGCCTGTGCCTGCAGCACCTCGGCGAGCCGTTCTTCAAGCTCGTCGGCGCGCACGGCTTGCGCCATGGCGGCTTCCGCGCCCTTGCGTCCGGAGCGCGCGATGACGATGGCGATGGTCAGCAGCAGAATCAGTGCCAGTACGCCGAAGGCGATCAGGGCGGCGTTCATGCGGATTGGCACATCGCCGACTATGAAAAGAATCTCGTTCATTGCTCCTTGTAACCCGATTCGGCCTCCAATGCGAACGAACAGGGAACATTTATGGTTAATAAATCCCTGATTTCTATGGTTAATTGACGGTTAACGGCGCGGAACCCGTGGCCCAAGGCTTAGCGAAGACCTTGGCGCGACAACACGTTTGACCACGGCGGGCGCGCCCATTACATCGCGCAGCATGGCCAATCCTCGTGACATCATCATCTTGCCGGACAAACAGTTGCGGCTGATCTCCAAGCCCGTTGAGACGATCACACCCGAGATCCGGACGCTGGTCGACGACATGTTTCAGACCATGTACGACGCGCCGGGCATCGGCCTTGCCGCGATCCAGGTTGCCGTCCCGTTGCGGCTGATCACCATGGACCTCTCCAAGAAGGAGGGCGAGAAAGAGCCTCGCGTCTTCATCAATCCGGAGATTCTGGCGTCGTCCGACGAACTCTCGGTTTATGAAGAGGGCTGTCTTTCGATTCCCGAATACTATGAGGAGGTCGAGCGGCCCGCGCGAGTACGGGTGCGCTTCATGGACCTCGAGGGGAAAACGCGCGAGGAGGATGCCGAGGGGCTTTATGCAACCTGCATCCAGCATGAGATCGACCATCTCAACGGCGTGCTGTTCGTGGACTATCTCTCCAAGCTCAAGCGCGATCGCGTGATGAAGAAGTTCACCAAGGCCGCCAAGCTCGCGGCGAAATAAGCCGGGGCCCTTGATGCCGCTTCGTCTGATCTTCATGGGCACGCCCGATTTCGCGGTGCCGACGCTGCTGGCGCTGGCGGATCACGGCCACGAGATCGTGGCGGTCTATACACGCGAGCCGAAACCCGCCGGACGGGGCATGAAGCTGCAGGCGACGCCGGTGGATGTCGCCGCGCGGCAACTCGGCATTCCGGTATTGACGCCGAAGACCCTCAAGACGCCGGAAGCCGAAGCAGAGTTTCGTTCCCATAACGCGGACGCCGCAGTTGTTGTGGCCTACGGCATGATCCTGCCGAAAAACATCCTCGATGCCGTGCCGCTCGGCTGCTTCAATCTGCATGGATCGTTGCTTCCGCGCTGGCGCGGGGCCGCACCGATTCAGCGCGCTATCATGACCGGCGATGCGGAAAGCGGTGTCATGGTGATGAAGATGGATGCCGGGCTCGATACTGGCGACGTGGCGATGGCCGAGCGCCTGCCGATCACCGACGCCATGACCGCGCAAGATCTGCACGATGCGCTGGCGCCGCTGGGCGCAGACCTGATGGTGCGTGCGATGGGTGGGCTTTCGCGCGGTGGCCTGCAGGTTACCAAGCAGAGCGAACAGGGCGTCACTTACGCGGCGAAGATCGACAAGCTTGAGGCGCGGATCGACTGGACAAAATCCGCGCGCGATGTGCTGCGGCATATTCATGGCCTGTCGCCGTTTCCTGGTGCGTGGTTCGAGGTCGCGATTGATGGTGAGCCGGTGCGCATCAAAGTGCTGCGCTGTGAATTTGCCAAAGGCTCCGGCGCGCCGGGCGATGTGCTGGACGATCACCTCACCATCGCCTGCGGTGACGGCGCGATCCGCATTCTGGAATTGCAGCGTGCGGGAAAGCCGCCGATGAAAGCGGAAGCATTTCTCAACGGCACGCCGCTCAAGCCGCCGGCGCGTGCAAGCTGATGCCCCGCTACAAGCTCCTTATCGAGTATGACGGCGCGCCGTTCTGGGGCTGGCAATATCAGGACAAGGGTCCGTCCGTGCAAGGCGCGCTGGAAGACGCCGTGAAGGCGATGACCGGCCAGAGCGTGCGGGTGAATGGTGCGGGGCGCACCGATGCCGGCGTGCATGCGCTCGGACAGGTGGCTCATATCGATCTGACCAAAGACTACAGGGCGGATCGCGTGCGCGACGCGCTCAACGCGCATTTGCGGCCGCATCCCATCGGGGTTCTGTCCGCGGAGATCGTGCCCGACACTTTCGATGCGCGGTTCTCGGCGACCAAGCGGCATTACATTTACCGCATCGTCAATCACCGGGCAAATCTTGCGCTGAAAGCCGGGCAGGCATGGCGCGTGCCGCGTCCGCTCGATGCCAAGGCCATGCATGACGCAGCACAGGTGCTGCTCGGCAAGCATGATTTCACGACCTTCCGCGACACCGAGTGTCAGGCCAAGTCCCCGGAAAAGACACTCGATACAATCGATGTCATGCGCGACGGCGATGAGGTGAATATCACGACCGCCGCGCGCTCATTTCTGCACAGCCAGGTGCGTTCGATGGTCGGCTCTCTGGTTTGGGTCGGTCATGGACGCTGGACAACACAGGATCTGCGCAACGCACTTGAGGCGCGTGACCGCACGGCCTGCGGCCCGGTCGCGCCGCCGGACGGGCTCTATCTGGTGCGGGTGGAGTACTGAGAGGCGTCATTGCGAGGAGCCATTAGCGCATTTACGCGCGTCTTCGACGCGTTATGGCGACGAAGCAATCTATTTTTGAAATCAGAACGCCGGATAAGGTGGATTGCTTCGCTTCGCTGGCAATGACGGCGATATAGCAATTACCGCACGATATTCTTCATCACATCCCAGAACAAATCCTCGCCATTGGCGACGTTATCGTTCCAGTGATCCGCGGCATTCTCGTCTGCGGCGTCGGTGATGAACTTGAACGCGCGCCACGGGATTGCATGGCGTTGGCTGACATGGGCGATGGCGAACAATTCCATGTCGACAATGTCGATGTTGTTCTCGACCAGCCACGGGTCGATGGCGGTGACGAAGCTGTCGCCAGTGCCGCAGACCACGCCGTCGAATCCCGACGAGATGCGATCCATCTCCGGTGCGAACGGCGTGCGTCCGCGCGGCGCCAGCGGCATCGCCGCCATATCGCGTTGAACGGTGTGGGCGACTTCCACGAGGCCATTATGTATGTGCGCGATCTTGCCCGCGGTGCCGTAGTTGATGATCAGTTTCGGTTGCAGGGCCAGCACCGTGAGGGCTGCAACGTGCGCAGCGTTGACCTTGCCGACGCCGGTATAGATCACCTCGACGCCTTTGGGCGCGCGCTCCTTCTTTAGCTCGTTGTCGATGGCAGTGAGAACGACAATGGGACCGCTTGTGTTCGCGCTGCTCATGCGAAATAGCGATCCAGCACGCCGCGATAGATTTTCGTCAGCTTTTCGAGGTCGGCCACCGGCGTGCGTTCGTCGATCTGGTGCATGGTCTGGCCGACAAGGCCGAACTCCAGCACGGGACAATAGTGCGTAATGAACCGCGCGTCCGACGTGCCGCCGCCAGTGTTGAGTTCGGGCCTGCGGCCTGTGACATCTTCAACGGCCGCGGATACGAGTTCCGTGAACGGTCCGGGCTGGGTCAGGAACGCATCGGAGTTCGAGGGCTCCCAGATCACATGCGCCTTGATGCGGTTGCCGCTGGCCTTGGTGACGCGCTCCTCGATCAGTGCGCGCAACGATTCCCGCGTGTGGCGGTCATTGTAGCGGATATTGAAACGTGCCCGCGCCTGCGCCGGAATCACGTTCCAGGCGGGGTTGCCGACATCGACCGAGGTGAATTCAAGATTCGACGGCTGGAAGTGTTCGGTGCCGTTGTCGAGCGGATCGCCGCTCACGGACGCGATGATCGCCGCGATGTCCGGCACAGGATTGGAGGCGCGGTGTGGATAGGCGACATGACCCTGTACGCCGTCGACAATGATGGTGCCGCTTTGCGAACCGCGCCGTCCCGCCTTGATGGTGTCGCCGATCTCATTGACGTTGCTCGGCTCGCCGAGCACACAGTGGTCGAACTTCTCGCCACGTGCCGCCGCCCATTGCAGCAGCTTGATGGTGCCGTTCACGGCGATGTCTTCCTCGTCACCTGTAATGAGGAACGAGATCGAGCCTTTCGGCTTGCCACCGTTCGCCGCAAGATGGTCAAGGACCGCAGCCACCGAGCAGGCGATGCCGCCCTTCATGTCGACCGCGCCGCGCCCGTACAACATGCCGTCCTTGACGTCTCCGGCGAACGCGCCGTGCGTCCATTTGGTCTCGTCGCCTGCGGGGACCACGTCGGTGTGGCCCGCGAAGGTGATATGCGGCGCTTGCGTGCCAATCCGCGCGTAGAGATTGTCGATGTCCGCCGCACCGGGCTCCGAGAAGGTGACGCGATGTATCTCGAACCCGGCATCGCCGAGCAGTTTCTCCAGCACGCCGAGCGCGCCCGCATCCGCCGGCGTCACCGAAGGGCAACGCAAGAGATCACGGGCGATGGAGAGGGCGTCAGCCACGCGCGATTAATCCCGCAGCAGTTCGTTGATGCTGGTCTTGGAACGGGTACGCTCGTCGACGCGCTTGACGATCACGGCGCAGGCGGTGTTCGGGCCGGGCTGGCCGTTCTTCAGCGGCTTGCCGGGCAGGGTGCCGGGTACCAGCACCGAATATTCCGGCACTTCGCCGATGAAGGTTTCGCCGGTTTCGCGGTCCACGATCTTGGTGGATGCGCCGAGGAACACGCCCATGGCCAGCACCGCGCCCTTGCGCACGATGACGCCTTCGGCGACTTCCGAACGCGCGCCGATGAAGCAGTCGTCTTCGATGATGACCGGACCGGCCTGCAGCGGCTCGAGCACGCCGCCGATGCCGACGCCGCCGGAGATGTGCACGCGCTTGCCGATCTGCGCGCAGGAGCCGACCGTGGACCATGTGTCGATCATGGTCGCTTCATCGACATAAGCACCGAGATTGACGAAGGATGGCATCAGAACCACGTTCTTCGCGATGAAGGCAGAGCGGCGGACGATCGCGCCCGGCACGGCGCGGAAGCCGGCGTCGCGGAAGCGGTTCTCGCCCCAGTCTTCGAACTTGGACGGCACCTTGTCCCACCACTGCGCGCCGCCGGGGCCGCCGGTGATCGGCGCCATATCGTTGAGGCGGAAGGACAGCAGCACCGCCTTCTTCAGCCACTGATTGACATGCCATTTTCCATCGGTCTGCCGCTCCGCCACGCGGGCCTCGCCCTTGTCCAGCAAGTCGAGCGCCAGCTCCACGGCATCGCGAACCTCGCCTTTGGTGTTGGCATTGACGGTATCGCGGGCGTCGAAGGCGGCATTCAGCGTGGTTTCAAGCGCAGAGAGAGACATTGGTGTTCCTTGGGGAGAAGCGGTGATACGATAATCAAGGGGCCAGCATTTGCTGACATTCTGCATATCTTTTGTCGGGTTTAGAGCCCCTTAGTCAAGCTGAGCGCTTTAGTTTGGGACCCTTATGGCTGCCAAAAACCCGGTCAGATCGTCAGTAATATGATCGACATAGGCGGCATCGCGCCCTTCCAGCTCCCAGTCCTCGCGGACCACGTTTTGGGTGCCGTCCGGCACCACCAGGACGGTGGTCATGCCGAGATCGTGCGGTGTCACCAGATTGCGGGCGAGGTCCTCGAACATGGCGGCTTTCGATGGATCGACGCCATGCAGCCTGAGAAATTTCATATAGGTCTGCCGCGCGGGTTTGGGCTCCAGTTCGGCGGCAACAATGTCGAACACATCCTCGAAATGGCTGCCGATGCCGAGGCGCTCCAGCACCGCGCCGGCATGGGCGCGTGAGCCGTTGGTGAGGATCAGCTTGCGGCCGGGCAATTGTTCGATCGCGGCACCCATCGCCGGATTGGGCTCGAGCGGCGAGTGATCGATTTTGTGCACGTAATCGAGGAAGTCGTCGGCGTTGAGGCCGTGCTCGGTCATCATGCCCCGCATGGTGGTGCCGTAGCGGCGATAATAATCCTTCTGGATTTTGAAGGCTTCGTCCTTCGGCACGTTCAGGTATTGCGCAACGAAATCGCGAATCCGCACGTCCACCTGTTGCCACAGGTTGACATGATGCGGATATAGCGTGTTGTCGAGATCGAACACCCAGGTCTCGACATGGCTGAACCTGCGTTTGTCTTTACGGATCATGGCATTCCAAACCGGATGGTCTTGCCGGTCCCTGCGGTCATGTCGATGCGGTCATAGCCATTGGCGTTCAGTCCGCGCGCGCCGCAATCGCCCTGTTCGGAAAACTCGAACTGCGCCTCGCGCGTGCAGAGCATGGTCGATCCGCCCCAGTTCAGCGGCCGGCTGTTGATCTTGATGGTGCGGCCGGTGGGATCGACGGCTTCCGCGAAACTGAAAAGTCGGCGCGGCTGTCCGCTGACATCGGGATGCAGGCATTTGCCGGGCTCGATACGATACCAGCCGCGGCTGGTGATGGCCTTGCCGTCATCGGTGGCGATGGAGGCCATGACGCGATAGGGCGTGTCATTGCACCAGGTCAGGCCGGTTGCGGATGGCGATTCCACAGCGGCGATCATAGCGTCAAAAAAGCCCGGCGCTTCCGCTGCATTGGCGGCAAGGCCGCGCGCTTTGAGGAACGCGGCGAGTGCGTTCTGTGTCTTCGGTCCGTCGACGCCGTCGATCGGCGCGGCATCATAGCCCGCGATGACCAGAAGGCGCTGGATCGCGGCGAGTCGGGCCTGTTCATCGTCATACTCTGCGCCTTCCGCAAGGTATGCGACCTGATGGCCATCCTCCGATGTGCTCGGTTTGATTTCGGTGAATGGCACGGAGGTCTGGCTGCTGTTGCATTGTCGGCCCGCGATCACGAAATCCTTTTGCGCAATGCAGAGATTGTCGGTGCCGTTTTGCGGCGCAGGCGACGCGCCATAGACCGGCAGCGAACGCGCATGAAGAAGAATACGATCGGCGATGATGTTGCCTGACGCGACCACGCGGCAAGCGGCCGGATCGATCCGGAACCAGCCGCGCGTCGCGGTGGCGGTCCTGTCTTCGATGCCGATGGCGGCCTCGACGACATAACTCATGCGGTTGCAGATTTTCAGGTCGGCGCGGGCTTCGGTACTGGAAAGTAATGGTATCGCGCAGAGAAAAAGCGCGGCGGCCATAGTGGTTTTGCAGTCGTCCTCGCGAAAGCGGGGACCCATGGTGCGCCATAGACTTCGCATCATGCTCATCGATGCTTTTGTTTCCCTGGCCGCCGGCTGGAAGAAAGGTGGATCCCCGCTTTCGCGGGGACGACATCGAGAGTGAACTCTTGTGGTCGCATCACTTGTGGATCAGCGTTCCCGTGCCCTGATTGGTGAACAGTTCGAGCAGGACGGCATGGGGTGTCTTGCCGTCGATGATGACCACGCCTTCGACGCCTGCTTCCAGCGAATAGATGCAGGTCTCGACCTTGGGGATCATGCCGCCGGAAATCGTGCCGTCGGCGATGAGCTTGCGAGCATCCTTGATCGACAGTTCAGGAATGAGCTTCTTCGACTTGTCGAGCACGCCCGGTACGTCGGTCAGCAGCAGGAGGCGCTTGGCCTTGAGCGCCCCAGCCACCGCACCGGCAAAGGTGTCGGCGTTGACATTGTAGGTCTTGCCGTCGGTGGACGAGGCCAGCGGCGCCAGCACCGGGATCAGCTCATAACCGATCAGCTGGTTGAGCAATGTGAGATCGACCTTGTCCGGTTCGCCGACAAAGCCGAGATCGACCACCTTCTCGATGTTGGAGCCGGGATCGACCATGGTGCGCGTCGCCTTGGTGGCGGTGACCATGTTGCCGTCCTTGCCGCACAGGCCGACGGCCTTGCCGCCGGCTTCGTTGATGTGGCTGACGATCGATTTGTTGATCGAACCGGCCAGCACCATCTCGACGATTTCCATGGTCGGCGCGTCGGTAACGCGCAGGCCTGCGGCGAACTCCGACTTGATGCCGAGGCGCGAGAGCATGGCGGCGATCTGCGGACCGCCGCCGTGCACGACCACGGGATTGATCGCGGTCTGCTCCAGCAGGACGATGTCGCGGGCGAACTGCTTGGCGAGATTTTCCTCGCCCATGGCATGGCCGCCGTATTTGATGACGATGGTTTCCTCGTCGTACTGCTGCATATGCGGCAGCGCTTCGGAGAGGATGCGGGCCTGATCCTGTGGGCTGATGTTCGGCAGGTCGATCATGGGAAATTCTCGTTCGCGCGGGCTGGCAAAGATGCCGAGGGTTTAGCCGATTGACGCGAGGGTGCAAAGCACCCGCAGCGCGGATCAGGCAGCCGGCCGCGGCCAGAGTGCCGCGATGGCCAGCACCAGCCAGCTCAGGATCAGCAGGGTGCCGCCGGTGGGTGCGGCCATTGTGAACAATCCATGACCGGCATACTGGCGCATGGCAAGGTCACCCGCGAACAGTGCTGCGCCGACGATGAAGCCGAAGGTCGCGGTCAGGCCGAGAAGACGTTGGGCGATGCCGTGCCCGGTTAAAAGCGCCGCCCCGATCACGGCGCTGGCGTGGAACAGCAGCATTGACGAGGCGGAAGCAAGCCGCGAGGCATCGGCCTGATGCGCGGAGGCGGCGGCCAACACCACGCCGGCGGCGCCCATCAGGCCAGCCAAAACGACTGCGAGGCGCAACACACCATTTTGGGTCATTAGATTCGCTCTCTCAAAAGACGGATCATGGCCGCGCGCAGTTCGGGCATGCCGCTGCCGGTGCGCGATGAGGTCACCAGCACCTCGGGAAAAGCTGCCGGATGTTTTGCCAGCGCCTGCCTGGTCGCTGCGATGGTGTTTTCGAGCTCGGACTTTTTCACCTGATCGGCTTTGGTCAGCACCACCTGATAGCTGACGGCGGATCGGTCGAGGGTCTTCAGCACATCGTTATCGACGTCCTTGAAGCCATGGCGCGAGTCGATCAGCACATAAACGCGTGCGAGATTGGCGCGGCCCTGCAGGAATGTGTGGATCAGCGCGGTCCACGATGCGATCTGCGATTTCGGGGCGGAAGCGTAGCCGTAGCCCGGCATGTCCACCAGCCGCAGACCGGCATCCTTGCCGTCCGCAGGTGTCGGCCCGTCAAAGAAAATCAGTTCCTGGGTGCGGCCGGGCGTGTGCGAGGTGCGCGCCAGCCCGTTACGGCCGGTCAGCGCATTGATGAGACTGGATTTGCCGACATTGGAGCGGCCGGCGAATGCGACCTCGACGCCTTTCATCGGCGGCAGCGTTTCGATGGATGGCGAGGCCCAGATGAACTGCCAGTCGCCGGCGAAGATCTTGCGCCCGGCTTCGATCAGCTCCGCATCGGATGTGTCGGTCATGCGAAGGCACCCGGATAAGAAAACGCCCGGCAGTGCGCCGGGCGCTTGAAGCGTAATGACGTCAGGTCGTTTTCTTCGAGCCTGCGAAGGTCGACTTCAGATTGTCGAACAGTTCGATCTTCGCGCCGTTCTTCTTCATGATGTAGCTCTGCTGCAGCACCGACAGCAGGTTGTTCCAAGCCCAGTAGATCACGAGACCGGCCGGGAAGCCTGCGAGCATGAAGGTGAAGATCAGCGGCATCCAGTCGAAGATCATCTTCTGGGTCGGATCCGGCGGCGTCGGGTTCAGCTTCATCTGGAACCACATCGTGATGCCCATGATGATCGGCCAGATACCGAGATGCAGGTAATAGCCGAGAACCGGAAGCTGGGTCGGATCGAACGCAAACAGGCCGAACAGGTTGAACAGGTTGGTCGGATCTGGCGCCGACAAATCCCTGATCCAGCCGAAGAACGGCGCGTGCCGCATTTCGATGGTGACGAACAGAACCTTGTAGAGCGAGAAGAACACGGGAATCTGGATCAGAATCGGAAGACAGCCCGCGATCGGGTTAATCTTCTCCTTCTTGTAGATCTCCATCATCTCCTGCTGCTGCTTCATCTTGTCGTCAGGATACTTGTCCTTCAGCGCGGCAAGCTGCGGCTGCACGGCCTTCATCTTTGCCATCGACGCGTAAGACTTGCTGGCGAGCGGGAAGAACACCAGCTTGACCAGAACTGTCACGAGCAGGATCGCCACGCCGAAGTTGCCGACGATGTGGAAGAACCAGTCGATCATGAAGAACATCGGCTTGGTGATGAAGTAGAACCAGCCCCAGTCGATCAGGCGGTCGAACTTGTTCAGGCCGAGCTGCTTGTCGTAGGCGTCGACGGTGGCGTTTTCCTTGGCACCCGCGAACAGGTTGGTCGTGGTGGACGCGGTGCCGCCGATCGCAATGGTCATCGGATCGAGCAGGTAATCGGTCTGGTAGGTGCGCAGGGTGCCGACAAGGTTCGACGAGAAGCGGGCCTGAACGTTCGCCTTCGGGCTCGGCAACAGTGTACCTGCCCAATACTTGTCGGTAATGCCCATCCAGGCGTTGGTGACCTTGAACTCCACCGCCTTGGTCTCGTCCATTTTTTTGTAGCCGAATTCCTGCAGACCCTGGTCGCCGAGAACGCCGATCAGACCTTCATGCAGGATGTAGTAGCCTGACACATGCGGGGTGCCGTGACGCGAGATCAGGCCGAACGGATAGATGGTGACCGGCGCATCGCCGACATTGGCAACGTCGTCCTTGATCGTGAAAAGGAACTTGTCGTCGATCGAGATCGTGCGCTTGAAAGTGAGGCCCTGGCCGTTGTTCCAGGTCAGCGTCACCGGCGTTGTCGGTGTCAGTGAACCTGCGCCTTCCTGCGCCCAGACGGTGTCCTTGGTCGGCATCTTGATGGTCGAGCCAGCCGACGGCACGAAACCGAACTCGGCATAGAACGGGTCCTTGGTGCCCGATGGCGAGAACAACTCGATGGCCGGGGATTTCGGATCGACGGTCTCACGGAAGCGCACCAGCGCGACGTCATCGATACGTGCGCCGGTCAGCGAAATGCTGCCGGAAATGTTCGGCGTGTCGATCTTCACGCGCGGCGAAGCGGCGATCACTGTTGCGCGGGGCTGTACGGGGACGGCAGTCGCCGGGGTGGTCGGCGCTCCGGCTTGCTGCGCGGGTGCTGCGGGTGCGCCCGACGGATTGGCCGGCGTCGCAGGTGTCGCCGCCGGGTTGGCGGCCTGCTTTTGCGCAAGCTCGGCCTGCTGCGCGGCGCGCTGCTTTTCCATGGTCGGAATGTTGTAGAAATACTGCCACGCGATCAGCACAAGGCCCGACAGGATGACGGCCAGAATGGTGTTGCGATTTTCGATCATCGTTCAGGTCTCGTCATTCAGTCGGACGTGGGCGTGAAGGGGTTGCGTTCCGGGTGGTATTTCCGGAGGGGCTTTGCGTCTGGCGTTCGAGGCGGCTGAGCGCCGAGCGCAGATCGTTGAACATGGTTTCGAAGCCGCGGTCCAGCGCGGCGCGGCGTCCCACGATCACATAATCATGGTGTGGTCGCACGGATGCGGCGTCGAGTCGCTTCACGAGTTCGCGCAGTCTGCGGCGGACGCGGTTGCGTTCCGTTGCGGTGCCGACTTTCTTTGTAACGGTAAAACCGATGCGCACCGGGCCGCTGTCGCCGCGGGCGCGGCTCTGCACCACAAAGGCGGGGCTGGCCATGCGCGGGCCGTTAGCCGCGGCGACGAAATCCGCGCGCTGCCTTAACCGGTCCATGATTCCAACCGGCGCATGGGAAAAGGGTCTCGGGTGAGGTCGGCTCAGGCGCTCAGACGCTTGCGGCCACGCGCGCGGCGGGCGGCGAGAACCTTGCGGCCGCCGGCGGTCGCGAGACGGGCACGGAAGCCGTGACGGCGCTTGCGCACCAGTTTGCTGGGTTGATAGGTCCGCTTCACGGTCGTTCTCCGCTGCGAAAAGCGCGTCCGACTGGCTTGTCGAAGGCAATTCGCCGATAAATGAGGTGAAATCCTGCGATGTTGGCCCTGAAGTGGACCAATTTCGATCCAAAATGAACCGGCCCGGTCAAGCCGGGCCATCGAGGACAGTTGGCGCGGCTTATACGGGAGCAGCCCGTTTTCGTCAATCTTGGGGTTTTATTCCGTGCCCAGCTTGTGAAGCGAGGCATGAGGCTTAAACCATAACAGTTCCGGGGGTTTGACCCCGGTCGCCGACGGGCGCATCCTGTGGCGGCAAATCAATAAAACGGGTGGGCGGTCAATCAATGGCGGTATCAGGCCAGGGCCCTGATCGGACAGACGTACAGCCGCAGCCGGGCAGGCGGTTCGGCCTGTCCGGAAAGCTGTTGCTGCTCACGATTCCGCTGATCTTGATCGTCGAAATCCTGATTTACGTTCCCTCGATCGCCAACTTCCGAGTCAACCGGCTCAATGACCGGCTGGCGGCGGCGAATACCGCGGCGCTGGTGCTGGATGCCGCCCCGAGCGGCATGGTTCCGGATGCGCTGGCGCGGCAGATTCTGGCCAGCATCGGGGCGCGGGCGGTGGCAATCAAGACCGGCAAGCAACGCCGGCTGCTGGCAGCGGCCGACATGCCGAAAAAGATCGACCATGATATCGACATGCGCGACGTGAGCGCGTGGTCGGCCATTGTCGATGCATTCCAGATCATGATCGACAGCGGCGACGAGGTGATGCGCATTCTGGGACCTGCGCCCGGCAGCGGACAGTTCATCGAAGTCGTGGCCGACGAGAAGCCGCTGCGCGACGCGATGTTCCGTTTCTCGCGCAACGTGCTGTTGCTGTCACTGGTGATGACCAGCATTACTGCGGGTCTGATCTATTACGCGTTGCATCACCTGTTTGTGCGGCCGATGCGGCGCGTCACCGCGAATCTCGTGGCCTTTCACGAAAATCCGGAAAGCACCGCGCACATCATCGAACCGTCAAGACGCACCGATGAAATCGGCGTGGCGGAGCGCGAACTGTCGGACATGCAGCGCGACCTTGTCTCGATGCTGCATCAGAAAAGCCATCTCGCGGCGCTCGGTCTTGCGGTCTCCAAGATCAATCACGACCTGCGCAATCTTCTGGCCTCGTCGCAATTGCTGTCGGACCAGCTTGCCAGCGTGCCCGATCCGCGCGTGCAGCGGTTTGCACCGAAACTGATGCGCTCGCTCGAACGCGCCATCGCCTTCTGTCAGTCGACATTGTCCTATGGCAAGGCGCAGGAGGCTCCGCCGGATCGGCGCATGATTCCGATCGAGCCGGTGGTGAAAGAGGTGCGCGAATCGGCTGGGCTTGCCGCGAACACGCAGATCGAATGGATCAGCGCTATCGAACGCGGTCTGACGGTCGATGCCGATCCGGACCAATTGTTCCGGGTGCTGCTCAATCTCGTTCGCAACGCCGCGCAGGCGCTGGACAGTGACAAATCGAAGATCGCAACCGCCAAGCAGATCCGCTTCACCGGCCGCCGCGAAGGGGCGGTGACCATTCTGGAAATCTCGGACACCGGCCCAGGCATTCCCGAGAAGGCCAAGGCGCATCTGTTCGAAGCGTTTCAGGGCTCTTCAAGGGACGGCGGCACCGGCCTTGGCCTCGCCATTGCGGCCGAACTGATCCGTGCTCATGGCGGCACGCTAAGTTTGGTCGAAGGCACGATCGGCGCCACTTTCCGAATCGTGATTCCGGATCGTGCCGTGGAGCTGCACCGGGTGCGAGATACACGGGTCCGAGCCTGAAAAAACTGGCATTTCGGCTCCAAAACGATGCCTAATCGACCTTGCAAAGCTGATCCGGAGCCGGTAGCTATGGCGCTCTTTCCCGGACCGGCCTTCGGCCTTTCAGTGTCCGGTGAAATGCGCGCCCGTAGCTCAGCTGGATAGAGCACCAGACTACGAATCTGGGGGTCAGGAGTTCGAATCTCTTCGGGCGCGCCATCTCACCGATTGTGCCCTGCGTAGTACGATACTGCCGCCGAGGACCGCATTCGTCCACGGAGCACACCCGCCGCTCGCTGCCGTTTTTACGCCACGGCCCAACCTATCCGCGTCCATGTGAGGGTCGTGAAACGCGGTTATCACTCTGCAACGTCAGACATCCATTCGCGGCGCAGGATGGCATACTGCATGGTGTTCTCGTAGACCGGATTTCCCGCATCGTCTTTGGTGAATGACACGAATTCGACGAACACGCCTTCCCTTCGCATTCCCAGCTTTTCGCAGAGACGCTGCGATGGAATGTTGTGGTCCTCGACATAGGCATAGAGCCGACGGAAACGCTTTGCCCTGAAAAGATGTTCGAACAGGGCCGAGGCGGCTTCGAGCGCGTATCCTTGGCCCCCGAATTGCGGATTGAGGTTCCAGCAGACGGAGGCCGTGTTGTCTTCGTCATCTTCTCCGGTGCTGCCGAACAGATCACCGATGACCTGGCCGGTCTGCTTCAGGCATATCGCCACGCAGCCCTCGTCGAGGGCGCGTTTCCTGACCTCGATCTCCGCCTCAGCCAGGTCTGCGAGCTTGAGTGAGAGGAAGCAGGGCACGGTGGGCGCGCGGAGATAAGCGAAGAGATCGGCGGCATCGCCCTCCCGGAAGGGCCGGAGGATCAGGCGTTCGGTTTCAACGATATGCATGTCCGGCACTCTTCGAAAGGCGGTCAATGATGCGCATGGGAGAGGCCGCGATACTTGGCCAGAGCGAGGAAGACGACGACCGCCAGTATCGCGATCACCCCGGCAGCCGTCGTCAACAGCACCGCATGCGCCTGACTGAAGGCGACCTTCCCTGCCTCGATCAATACGTCGCCTTGCTCACCTGCAATCCGGCCAGCGACGATGTAAGTGTCGCCGATCGATCGAGACGCCTGTTCGGCCAAATCGTGCGCCAAGTGAGGAGGGAGCTCGATGGCACGGCCAAACACGGCCGATGTGAAGACGCCGAACAGGGTGATGCCAAGACCGGTGCCAAGCTCGTAGCCGGTCGCCTCCAGTGAGCCTGCCGCGCCGCCCTTGCTCGCATCGACAGAGCCCATGATGGCGATCGACGAGGCTGTCAGCCCGACGCTCAGCGTGAGCCCGAGAATGGCAAGCGTGAAAGGCACGAGGAAGCCCGGCTCGTGGAAGTCGCTTCGCGCGAGAAACACCAGAGCACCCGCCGAGATCGCAAGCGAAAGTGTGGCGACAAGCCGCAAGCCGAACCGATTGGAGAGATAGCCTGCGACAGGTCCGCCCACGGCTGCCGCGGCCATGATGGGGATCATGAAAATGCCGGCCTGCAACGGCGTCTTATCCAGCACATATTGCAGTTCCTGCGCGAGCGTCAGTTCAACGCCGGCCAGCGCACCTGATGCAACGATAGCCATGATCAAGCCGGCAACGATGGCCGGATGAGACAGCAGCGACAGGTCCAGCATAGGCTCGGACGAATGGAGTTGCTTGCGCGCGAACAGAGTCAGAGCGGCAATGCCGAACACAACTATGAGGATGACGATCGTCTGAGGCTGCTTACCGCTGAATCCAGCCTTGATGCCGTACACAAGCGATATCATGCCCGCGATCAGCAATAGTGCCTGTCCGATCGCCCATTTGCCGGGCGTGGTCGGCTCGCTGCGCGGCAGCAGGAAATAGCAGGCCGGCGCGACGACCAGCATGACCGGCACGTTGATGAGGAAGACCGAACCCCACCAGAGGTGCTCCAGGAGAGCACCGCCAACCAGAGGCCCGACCGCCGCACCGGCCGCGCCCACCATTCCCCAGAGGCCGAGCGCCATGGCACGCTCACCTTCGTCTTCGAAGGTCTTGCGGATAAGGCCAAGAACGCAGGGCATGATCATCGAGCCGCCGAGCGCCAGCAATATGCGCGCGGCGATCAGCATCGCGGCGCTTTGTGCAAAGGCGGCCCACGCGGACGCCACGCCAAAGATGACAAGGCCGATGAGCAGCATCCTGCGGTTGCCCACCCGGTCCGCGAGCGTGCCCATCGGCACGAGAAGCCCTGCCATCAGCAGGGGGTAAATGTCGATGATCCACAACACTTCGGTGCCTGACGCATTCAGGGATTGCGTCAGGGTCGGGACAGCGACATGCAGGATCGTCATGTCGAGAACCACCGGCAGGAAGGCCAGCATGACGGCGACGAGGACAAGCCAGCGGTTAGCCGGGAGAGAAGCGGACGACATCATTCACCAGAATAGGGTTGCGTGGGCTTATATAAATACATACGTATGGATTTCAATGATTGTCGCCGAATTTGGATATCCAAATGGGTAGAAAACCAACCATCACACGTGAGGGGTTGCTCGGGATCGCTGAGGGTATCGTTCACGCAGAGGGTGCGGCTGGCCTGACGATAGATGCTCTGGCCAGGGCAGCAGGCATCTCGAAGGGCGGCGTCCAGTACTCGTTCGCATCGAAGGACGATCTGGTTCGCGCGTTGATAGAGCGATGGACGCATCAGTTCGACGAACTGCTGGGTGAGATGGAGGGCCTTGCGCCTGCCGATCTTGTGCGAAAGTACATCGGGGTGATGCGCAGCTCGCAGGCCGCGATGAATGCAAAGATGGCCGGCCTGATGATCGCCTACATCCAGAATCCGCAAAACGTGACGGAAACCCGCCAGTGGTATCGTTCGATGTTCGAGCGGCTGGGAGGCGCAACGCCCGAAGCACAGGCGGCCCGTGTCGCCTTGCTGGCAGTCGAGGGGCTGTTCTTGCTGCGGATCGCCGGCATAGACGAAAACGGAGAATGGAGTGGTTTTCTCGACGACGTGGAGAGCGTCTTCGAACGCCTGCTCAAGACGCGATAAGTCGCAACGAGATATACCGTCTGGAACGAAAGCGCCGTGCGCATTGCCGAGAAATGATAGTCCTTTCGGAGGCGCCACCCGGCCAATGATCATGGCCGCGTAAAGACGCTCTAGGCGCTATTCGCGGGCGAAGCCGACGATCCGGCGACCGGCTTAAGCTTGGTTCGGCTTTGGCTTTCCATTCCCGGGTGCGGGAGCATGCGGCTCGGTTTCGATGAGAATCCGTTCGCCCGCGCCGTCCAAATCTTCGTACTGGCCGCTCTTCAAGGCCCAGAGGAAGGCGATGAGACTGGCGAGGCCGAAGAGCAGCGCGGCTGGGATGAGATAGACGAGAACACTCATGTGCTGCTGCCCTTCGGATAGAGGCCGATGGCTGGTGCGCTAGCGGCGCTCGCGGTCACCTTCTCGCCGGCCCGAAGCAGACGCAAGGCGTTTGCGATGACCAGCAGCGACGATCCCGACATGGCAATCGCGGCGATCAGCGGCGTGACATGGCCCAGAATGGCGATCGGCACCGCGACGGCATTATATACGATGGCAAGAGCGATATTCTGACGGATAAGTGTGCCGGCCCGCTCGGAGACGCTGATGGCGAGCGGCACGGCATCGAGATTGTCGTGCAGGAAGACGAGATCGGCCATGTTGCGGCCGATGTCGGCGGCGGTTGCAGGCGCAATCGAGACATGCGCAGCGCCGAGCGCCGGTGCGTCGTTCAGGCCGTCGCCGACCATGAGCGCCTTGTGTCCCTGTTCCGCCAACGCGACAATGCGCGCCACTTTCTCGGACGGCAGCAGGGCTGCAGCATAGCGCCGGACGCCGAGAGTCTCCGCCACGTCGCGGCAGGCGGCCTCGGTATCGCCTGACAGGATCTCAACCGATTTGCCTGCCTGTTCAAGCGCCTGAACTGTCTGCGCCGCACCGGGCCGCAGAATATCCTCGAACACGAAACGCGCGCGTTCCTGGCCGTCACATGTGAGAATTGTCCCCGGCCACGACGATGAAGCGGCGGAATCGCTGTCTTGTCCAAGCGCCCATTCTGCTCGGCCAAGCCGCCAGACCGAGGCGCCGCGCCTGCCTTCGACTCCGAAACCGGGGACTTCAGTAACGGCATCGAAATCCACGATCGCCGCATCCGTGCTTTGCGCGATGGCCTGTGAAAACGGATGGCGTGAATGCGCGCCCAGGGAAGCTGCGGCGGTAAGCATGTCGGGCGCTATATCCGCGACATTGATCAGGCGTGGCTGCCCCAGCGTCAGCGTTCCGGTTTTATCGAACACGACCGCGTCGATTTCGGTCAGCCGCTCCATGGCGGAGCCATCGCGCACCATCACGCCGCGTTCGAACAGGCGGCGCGCGGCGACCACCTGAACGATCGGCACGGCGAGGCCGAGCGCGCAGGGACAGGTGATGATCAGCACGGCGATGGCGATGGTGAGCGCCTTATGCCAGTCGCCGTCGATCGCCATCCAGCCAAGGAAGGTGACGAAGGCGGTCAGATGGACGACCGGTGCATAGAGGGCCGAGACGCGGTCTGCGATGCGCCGGTAGCGCGTGCGTCCGCCTTCGGCGGCCTCCATCATGCGCATCATTTCGGCGAGGAAGGAATCGTCCGCGCGCGCGGTCGCTTCCAATGTCAATGGGCCGGTTAGGTTGAGCGTTCCCGCCCGCACGGCCGAGCCAGCCGCGACCGATTGCGGCCGGCTCTCGCCGTTGATCAGGGAGCAATCGAGATCGGATGCGCCGCTGACGACCTGCGCATCCACGGGGATGCGCTCGCCTGCGGCGATCAGGAGCCGATTGCCCGGCTTAATTTCGCTGACCGGTGTATATTCGCGACTGCCGTCCGCGGCGATCACGATCGCGCCGCGCGGCGCAAGACGCGCAAGACCCACCACGGCGGAGCGCGCCTTGTCGCGCATCATGTGGTCCAGCGTCCGGCCGATGAGAAGGAAGAACAGCAGCGACGCAGCGGCGTCGAAATAAGCGTGGGGGCCGTGGTTGATGGTCTCGAAGAGACTCATCACATAGGCAAGGGTCACACCGATGGCGATCGGCACATCCATGTTCATGCGCCCGTGCCGCAGTGTCTGCCAGGCCGAGCGGTAAAAGATGCCGCCGCCGAACGCCAGCGCGGGCAGGGCGATCAGCGCGGAAATCCAGTGAAACATATCGCGCGTGGCGCCATCAGCGCCGGACCAGACAGACACCGAGAGCAGCATGATGTTGCCGGCCGCAAAGCCGGATACGGCCAGGCCCCGCAGCAGCTCCGACATGGTTCTGTCATTGCTGGTTTCGCTCTCGTCGAACAGATGCGGCGGATAACCGAGCCTGACCAGAGTTTCCGCCAGCGGCGGCGGATTGTTTTCCCTGAAGCGGATGGAGACGCGTCTGGTCGAGAGATTCACCCGGGCATTCATCACGCCATCGAGACGCGACAGTCCCTGTTCCACAGTGTGGATGCAGGCGCCGCAGTGAATGGCAGGCACCGACAATTCGATCCGGGCGGTTCCGTCGCCGAGGCTGCGGGCGGCATGGCGCAACTCGTCGGAGCCGAAGGAACCGGCAACGTAAAGTTCAGCGCCAGGCGCGCAACAGCTCATTGAATCACTCCGTTGCGGAGTGTCAGCCGCCGCGTCTCGCGATAGGGACGGTCGGCGTCGATCTCGGTCTGAATCTCGACACTCCAGATACCATCGCGCAACTGGGCGGATGCGGACAGCAAGCCGTCAGGCTGGCGGACCAGCGCCACTTCCTGATCTTCCGCAGCATATGCGGGCCGTCGGAAATTTGCCGTTGCCCGCTTCGCAGCCACTGCATTGCCGGCCTTGTCGATCAGCCGGTAGCTGACCTTGCCATTGGCGATGGCGAGTTCCGACTTCCAGCCGAGCGCGGCCTGGGCGCGCGCTTCCGCCATTTTCGTGTTGAACTGGCGGCTGGCGACATGCGTGTTTTCAGCGACGAAGCCGGTCCAGCTCGAGCGGGCGAGAAATGCCATCGTCAGGTTCACGGTAATGATGACCGAGAAAAAGGCGACCATGATGGCCAGCATGTGCCGGCCGGTGAACTCGCGATTTGGTTTTGCCAGGTTCATTTGCTCGTGTCCGGTGCTTCGAATGTGGCTTCGTAGGAGCTGCTTTCGTGACCAGTCTTGTCTTCGACCTCGAACTTGAAATGCTGCCGGTGACCGGCGATATTTTCGCGGGGCTGACGCACGAAGACCTTGAGTGTCTTGAGCTTGTCCGGCTCGACTTCGACGGTGAAATAGCTTTCCGACTGCTGATCCATGCCGACGACGTTCATTTCTCCGGCCGGCAGATTCTTTAGGGTCACGGTGAAGGTGCGCGGTTCCGGGATCATGTTGAGCAGCTTAACCGTATAGCCGTTGCGGATCGAGCCGTCCGAGAGGACGACGAACTGCGGATTACGGTCCGCCAGAACATTGACCTGAAGCCGTTCCCGCGTGAGCAACGCATAGAGCAGGCCCAGCCCCACCAGCGACCATGCCGCGAAGTAGATCAGGGTGCGCGGTCTCAGCAATTTCTTCAGATGGAATACGGAAACCTTGTCCGACAGTTTGCCGTCCGGGCCACGTATGCGCCGCGGGTCGATGTCGGAGGTATTGCCGAGCGTGGCCAGCGCTTTATTGGACTGATACTCGGCAAGCGTCGCGTAGGAGATAAGCCCGCGCTCTTTGCCGATCTTGTCCATCACGTTGTCGCAGGCGTCGATGCACAGCGCACAGGTGATGCATTCGAGCTGCTGCCCGTCGCGAATGTCGATGCCCATCGGGCAGACGGCGACGCAGGCGTTGCAGTCGACGCAATCGCCGATCGTCTGTCCCGCGGCCATCGCCTTTCTGGTGTGGCGTGAACGCGGCTCGCCGCGCCAGTCATTATAAGTGACGGTCAGCGAATTCTCGTCGAGCATCGCCGCCTGAATGCGCGGCCACGGGCACATATAGGTGCAGACCTGCTCGCGCATCAGCCCGCCGAAGATGTAAGTGGTCGCGGTCAGGATCGCGACCGTCATATAGGCCACCGGCGCGGCCTGTCCGGCCAGCAGGCTGCGGAGCAACGTCGGTGCATCCGCGAAATAGAAGATCCATGCACCGCCGGTCAGCACGGCGATGACCAGCCAGATCAGGTGCTTGGAAACGCGCTTGAACAGTTTCCCCGCCGACCATGGCGCATCGTCGAGCTTGATGCGGGCGTTGCGGTCGCCTTCGACGGCGCGTTCGACCACAAGGAACAGATCAACCCACACGGTCTGCGGACAGGTGTAGCCACACCACGCGCGTCCGACTGTCGAGGTCACGAGGAAAAGCCCGAAGCCCGCCATGATCAGCAGGCCGGCCACGAAGTAAAATTCCTGCGGCCAGATTTCGATCGGGAAGAAGTAGAAGCGGCGGTTGGCGAGATCGATCAGCACGCCCTGATCGGGCGCATACGGCCCGCGATTCCAGCGCAGCCACGGCGTCAGATAGTAGATGCCGAGGGTGATCAGCATCACGATCCATTTGAAGCGGCGGAACCGGCCTTCCGCCCGCTTCGGGAAGATTTTCTTGCGGGCGGCATAGAGCGGCTGGCGTATCCGGGCCGAG
Organism: Afipia sp.; assembly: GCA_017308595.1. Lineage (GTDB taxonomy): Bacteria > Pseudomonadota > Alphaproteobacteria > Rhizobiales > Xanthobacteraceae > Afipia. The sequence continues at coordinate 450,768 of JAFKER010000006.1, read as the reverse complement.
TTTACCGCTGTCGCGTCAAATGTTTCGATCTCCGGCGCTTCGAGCATTGCCATCTTCTCCCGCAGCGCTCTGGGGAAACGCCGCTCACTTTTCAGAAGCTGACGCCCGGCTCAATGCGAAAGGATCAGGCCGGGCATCGCACGTCGATATCGACGGCCGTTCTATTCACCGCCTCCGAGCGAATGAACATAGACCGTCAGTTCCTTCACCGTCGTGTCGCCGAGGCGTACGCCCCAGGCCGGCATGACGCCGTGACGGGGCGATTTGACCTGCGCGGCAATGGCTGCCGGCGTTGAGCCGTAAAGCCAGATCGCGTCCGTCAGATTCGGCGCGCCCATCTCGCGATTGCCTTTGCCGTCGTCACCGTGACAGGCCGCGCAATTCTGCGCGAACACCTGCTTGCCCGCGGCGATCTCCTGCGCGCTCGCATTCCCGGCCTTGCCCGAAAGCGAAGCCACGAAGGAAGAAACCTGCGTGATTTCGTCCGACTTGAGAATGCTGCCGAACGCCGGCATTTCCGAAACTCGGGTATTTGGATCTTCAGCGTAACGAACCCCGTGAGCGATGGTCTGCTGGATCTGCTGCGGCTTGCCGCCCCACAGCCATTCGTCGTCGTTGAGATTCGGATAACCGGGCGATCCCTGCGCGCCGGAGCCGTGGCACTGCACGCAATTGACCTTGAACGCAGCCGCGCCCGCCGCAGCCGCAAAGGTCCGCAGCTTTTCGTCGGCGAGGATTTCGGTGACCGACTTGGAGCCGATCGCCGCGATATAATCGGCCTTGGTCGCCTTTGCTGCGGCCAGCTCCGTCTTGACGTCGGCGCGGCTGGAATAGCCGAGAAGGCCTGTTGTCGCGGTGCGGATGAGAGGCCAGGCGGGATAGGCGATCATGTAGCCGACCGCCCACACGATGGTCGCGTAGTAGACGATAAGCCACCAGCGCGGCATCGGATTGTCGAGTTCCTTGATGCCGTCCCATTCGTGGCCGGTGGTGGAGACGCCAGAAAACTCGTCGATTGGCTTTTCGCTCATATCACTCGTCCTTGAAAGGAATGCGGGCGGCCTCATCGGCGAGAGAGCGGCTGCCGGGGCGGAATGCGAAAATCACGGCGCCGACAAAGAACAGGGCCATGCACAGCAAGCCCCAGCTATCGGCCATGAGACGCATGGCGGTGTAGGTTTCCATTTGTTCCTCCTCAGCGAGAACCGGAGACTTCGTCGTAGGTCGAGAAATCGACCAGCGTGCCGAGCATCTGGAGATAGGCGACGAGCGCATCCATTTCTGTAAGCGCCTGCTTGTTGCCGTCGAAGTCGGCGGCCTTCGCCTTGGGATAGCGGGATTCCAGACCCTTGGTGTCTGCGTCGGGATCAGCCTGCGCCTTCAGATCCGCCGTGGCATTGGCGATCATGTCGTCCGTATAGGGAACGCCAAGTCGACGGTTGGCGACGAGGTGCGCTGAAATCCCGCTGGTGTCGAGCGGATTGTCCTTGAGGAAGGCGTAGCTCGGCATCACCGTTTCAGGCACGACCGATCGCGGCGAGATCAGGTGCTGGACATGCCATTCGTTCGAATAGCGCTGTCCGACGCGCGCGAGATCAGGGCCGGTGCGTTTTGATCCCCACTGGAAGGAGTGGTCGTACATCGATTCCGCAGCGAGGCTGTAATGACCGTAGCGTTCGACCTCGTCGCGGAAGGGCCGGATCATCTGCGAGTGGCAGGCGTAGCAGCCTTCGCGGATGTAGATATTACGTCCCGCAAGCTCCAGTGGCGTGTAGGGGCGCATACCTTCGACCTTCTCGATCGTGTTCTGCAGGTAGAAGAGCGGCGCGATTTCCACAATGCCGCCCACCGTGACCACGGCGAGCGATGCGATCAGCAGCAGAGTCGCGTTCTTTTCGAGCGTGGCGTGGTTCTTCAAAATCGACATGGACCGTGCTCCTTACTCGGCAGGCTGCGCTGTTGCGCCTTGGGGCGGCAGGGCCGTGTCCATAGGCGCTTCGTTTCGCACCTGGCCGCGAATGGTCTGATAGACGTTCCATGCCATCAGCAGGCCGCCGGTGAAGTAGAGCAGTCCGCCGGTCACGCGCATCACATAGTAGGGGTGCATCGCGGCGACGGTTTCAGCGAACGAGTAGACCAGGAAGCCCTGCTCGTCGTACTCGCGCCACATCAGGCCCTGCATGATGCCGGACACCCACATGGCGGCGGCGTAGAGCACGATGCCGAGTGTCGCCAGCCAGAAGTGCCAGTTGACCATGCGGATCGAGTAGAGCCGCTCGCGGCCCCAGAGCTTCGGCACCAGGAAGTAGACGGCGGCGAAGGTGATCATGCCGTTCCAGCCCAGCGCGCCCGCGTGAACGTGGGCGATGGTCCAGTCGGTGTAGTGCGAAAGCGAATTGACCGACTTGATCGACAGCATCGGGCCTTCGAACGTGGCCATGCCGTAAAAGGCGATGGCGGTCACCATCAGGCGCACGATCGGGTCGGTCCGGATCTTGTCCCAGGCACCCGACAGCGTCATCAGGCCGTTGATCATGCCGCCCCATGACGGCATCCACAGCATGATGGAAAACACCATGCCGAGCGTCTGCGCCCAATCGGGGACGGCGGTGTAGTGCAGGTGATGCGGGCCGGCCCAGATGTAGAGGAAGATGATCGACCAGAAGTGGACGATCGACAGACGGTAGGAATAGATCGGGCGGTTCACCTGCTTCGGCACGAAATAATACATCATGGCGAGGAAGGGGATGGTGAGGAAGAACGCCACTGCGTTGTGCCCGTACCACCACTGTGTGACCGCATCCTGCACACCGGCGAAGGCCGAGTAGCTCTTCGAACCGAGGAACGACACCGGCATGGCGAGGTTGTTCAGGACATGCAGCATCGCGATGGTGATGATGAAGGACATGTAGAACCAGTTCGCGACGTAGATGTGCGGCTCCTTGCGCCGCAGAACGGTTCCCATGAAGACGACGAGATAAACCACCCAGACAATCGTCAGCCACAGGTCGACGTACCATTCGGGTTCGGCGTATTCGCGCGACTGGGTGATGCCGAGCAGGTAGCCGGTCGCCGCCATGATGATGAAGAGCTGGTAGCCCCAGAACACGAACCAGGCGAGATTGCCGCCAAACAGGCGCGCGCGGCAGGTGCGCTGCACGACATAGAACGAACTGGCGATCAGGATATTGCCGCCGAACGCGAAGATCACCGCCGAGGTGTGCAGCGGGCGGATGCGTCCGAAATTCAGCCAGGGTTCGAAGTTGATGTCGGGGAAGGCGAGCTGTGCCGCGATGACCACGCCGACCAGAAAGCCGACCACACCCCAGAACACGGTCGCGACAACGCCGTAGCGGATCGGGCCGTCCATATAGGCCGATTGATCGACCGGCACCTGTGGTTCGAAGCTCGTGTTCCGCGCGAGACCTATCGTGAAGGCTCCGAGCGTGAAAGCCGCGATCCACATGTGCTGCCGGAACGGCTCGTCCACCGCAAAGCCGGCAGCCAGGACAGCAAGATAGGTCAATATGGCAGAGACGATGATCTCTGGACCGTACTTCATGAAGCGATCTCCCAACATAAATTCACGCGGCGCGCGGAAGGGCGGGCTGCGTTACGAAAAAAACGGGGCGGCCTGCGTCGCAAGTCACTGACCCTTTGGCTCGTTCTTCCCCTAAGAGCGGCGCATGAAGATGCGAATCCAGATCGAGGGACGAGGCATGATATTGGTCCGGGCGGCGAAAGAGATTGACGTAGCGCAAACTTCCCGCGCTGCGGGATGAGGTTTGCAAGGCTGGAATCAGGGCCCTGGATTGCGTATCCCGGCGCAAGCTGCGGGAATCGCTGGAAGAATGCCGCGAACCGGCTCCCGGGCCGCGGCCCAAGAGTTCCGATGTGTCCCGGCTGGAGCAAGGGCTGATGTGCCCCGGCATACGGCATGGTCCTTTGTTCCCTGACAGTACCTTTGCGCGGAACCTCCTCGCGTTGAAGACTATTATTATATCCAATGAATGCATACAATATGAGAAATTGTATGCCAACATATGCGAGAACATGCATGAGCCTCCGGCCGGACAAAGACAGCGAATGGCTTCCCGACCTGGAAGGGGGCGACGGCCCGCTTTATCTGCGCATCGCCGGCGCGTTGGCTGACGCGCGCGCCAATGGGCGCCTGCAGCCGGGCGATCGCTTGCCGCCCCAACGGGATCTGGCGCAGCGGCTCGGCGTCGATCTGACCACAGTCACCCGTGCATTCGCGGAGGCGCGCCGCCGCAATCTCATCGACGCAGCCCCCGGGCGAGGAACCTTCGTCACCCCGGGCGGACCGGATGAGCCGATCCTCGATCTGTCGATGAACATTCCGCCGCCGCCTTATGGGATCAATCTGCCGATGCTGATCCGAACCGGTATCGACGGATTGCTGAAGCGTTCGAGTGCCGGGGCGTTGCTGTCCTATCATCCCGGACCGGGGTCACCTGCCGAACGTGCAGCAGGAACCCTCTGGCTGGACAAGGCTGCGGTGCGGCTGCCGGTCGACAGAATAGCTGTCGGCACCGGCGCGCAGTGTCTGCTTGCTGCGGTTCTGTCGTCGCGGACACGCGAGGGAGAGGTGATCCTTGCCGACCATCTCACCTATCCCGGCTTCACCGCACTCGCAAAAAACATGAATCGCGCTCTCGCGGGGATTGCGGCCGATGAGCACGGGATGCGTCCTGACTTGCTCGAGAAGGCCGCGCGCAAGCACGGCGCGCGCTTGGTCTATCTCAATCCCACGCTGCACAATCCGACCACGCTGATCATGCCCGAACGCAGACGTCAGGATCTGATCGGCGTGGCCAAGCGGGAAGGTCTGATTTTCATCGAGGACGATCCCTACAGCCCGATCCTCCATCAAGCTCCGCCGTCATTCCTTGCGCTCGCGCCAGATGTTACGATTTACGTGGCGACACTTGCGAAATGTATTTCGCCATTTCTGCGCACTGCGTTTCTTGTAATGCCCGATGCGGAATCCCTGGACGGCGTGGCACGGCATCTGCGGAGCCTCACACTCATGACGCCGCCGCTCATGACCGGCCTTGCGGCGGAATGGATCAGAAATGGGATTGCCGGGGAAATCGCCGGAGGAGTTCGCCGGGAAGCCGAGGCGCGGCAAACCATGGCTGGGAGCATTCTCAACCTTTCCGCCAGCCGCGCTCCGGGCTTTCATATCTGGATGTCGCTTGGCAAGGGGCGCAGAGCCTCGGACATCGTGGACAAGGCCCAGCAGCGGGGACTGGCGCTGAGCGAGGCGGGTGAATTCGCAACGGACAGTAACGAGGTCCCGCAGGCGGTACGTATTGCGCTGGGCGCAATTCCCGACCGGCAAAAACTGTCCGAGGCTCTGCAGAGTCTTGCGGTGATCCTCAATGAAGTCAGAGTCTTCAAAGGCACGCTGGTCTGAAAGCGGTTAGCGTCCGGAGAAAGGTTTCAGGATTGCGATTCCCGCAGCGACAAAGATGAGCGAGCCTCGTTTATCGGGTAACGCACTCCACAGTGGTGCCCGCCCGCGTGAACTGTCCTGTCTTGCCCTTGATCCAGAACTGGATGTTGCCTTCAGCGTATCTGCCGCCGTCGGCTGACGGCGCTTGCGGAAGGACGATGGGCTTTGTGGTCCCGCCGAAAGTCAGTCTTACGGATCCGGACGGCCCCGGTGTGCTGAATGTGGCTTTGAACGACGTTCCGTCCGTGCAGCGGTAGCTCGCGTCGGCTGCCGCCGCCGGAATCCCCGAAGCGATCAGGGCAACGCAGATAAGCGTCCGTTTCATGGGGCGTTCTCCTAGGATCGAACAAATTTGAACGGTGCAGAAGAGCGCTTCGCGTCCTCATGTTCGCGGAGCGCCTTTCGCAAATGCCTCGCGTCGACCAGCGCCTTCTGGACATTCTTGTCGGGCGTGCCTTCTTCAAAAAACAGGATACGTTCGCACAACGGGCATTGCCGGGAATATCCGTTTTGAACTCTCCGCGCCTTGTCCCGAAAGCTGCCCTTGCACTTGGTGCATCTGATTAAAAATGAATCTTCCAAAGCGAAATCCTCCCAATCGGCGGAGTTTCGCAAGCAGACATTAATGGAGCTTTTCAGTTTGTCGCGGCTTCGGGGGTAATATCTCCCCTCGGGCGATTCATCTGGCAACGGACGCGGAACGGGCGATGGATGATCCCAGCCCGCTCCGCGATTTCCTAATCCCAGGACAGCGCGCCGCCGTTCTGATACTCGATCACGCGGGTCTCGAAGAAGTTCTTCTCCTTCTTCAGATCCATCACTTCCGACATCCACGGGAAGGGATTGTCGGTCTCCGCGAACACCGGCGCGAGGCCGATCTGCGCGCAGCGGCGGTTGGCGATGAAGTGCATGTACTGTTCGCACAGTGCAGCGTTGAGCCCGAGGAAACCGCGCGGCATGGTGTCCCGTCCGTAAGCGGCTTCCAGTTCGGCGGCCTCCTTGAGCATGCCGCGAACCTCTTCCTGAAAATCCTTCGTCCACAGATGCGGATTTTCCAGCTTGATCTGGTTGATCACGTCGATGCCGAAGTTCAGGTGAATGCTCTCGTCACGCAGGATGTACTGATACTGCTCGGCGATGCCGACCATCTTGTTGCGCCGTCCAAGCGAGAGGATCTGTGCAAAACCGGTGTAGAACCACATCCCTTCGAATACGACATAGAAGGCGACGAGATCGCGCAGGAAGGCCTGATCGCTTTCCAGCGTGCCGGTTTTGAAGTCGGGATCATCCAGATTCTGAGTATGCTTCAGTGCCCAGGCCGCCTTGTCGGTGATCGATGGCACCTCACGGTACATGTTGAACAATTCGCCCTCGTCGAGGCCGAGACTTTCCACGATGTACTGGAAAGTGTGGGTGTGAACGGCCTCCTCGAAAGCTTGCCGCAGCAGATACTGCCGGCATTCGGGATTGGTCAGGTGACGATAGATCGCCAGCACGATGTTGTTGGCAACAAGGCTCTCGGACGCCGCGAAGAATCCGAGATTGCGCTTGATGGCGCGGCGTTCGTCCTCGGTCAGGCCGTCGCGTGATTTCCACAGCGCGATGTCAGCCTGCATCGAGACTTCGGTCGGCATCCAGTGGTTGTTGCAGCCGGCGAGATATTTCTCCCACGCCCACTTATATTTGAGCGGGAGAAGCTGATTGACGTCGGCGCGGCAGTTGATCATCCGCTTCTCATCGACCGACACGCGACCGCCGCTGCGATCGATGGCGCCGAGGCCCGTTTGTTCGGCGCCGGTTGGTGTGTTGAAGATCGCGGCAGCGGAGGCGGATGTGGCTGGTGTTGAGTCTGACCAGTCGAGCATTGTTCTATTCCTTCTACTTTCTTACTGGCAGGCTTCGCAGTCGGGATTGTCGATCGAGCAGGCCAACGCTTCCGCGAAATCGGTCTGCTTCGCCGCCTGCGGCACGATGATGGGAGATGCTGCAGCGGGCGCGATAGCCGAGACTGCATTCAGCTTCCCGTCAGTGCCTTTCAGTGTCGACTTTTCGACATGGGTGGCGCTGCGCGAGCGCAGATAGTAAGTCGTCTTCAGTCCAGTGGACCAGGCAAGGCGATACAGTTGATCGAGCTTCTTGCCCGACGGGTTCGCAATGTAGAGATTGAGCGACTGTGCCTGATCGATCCATTTCTGGCGGCGCGCCGCGGCTTCGATCAGCCATGCGGTGTCGATCTCGAAGGCGGTGGCATAGAGCGCCTTGAGATCGTCCGGGACACGGTCGATCTGGCCGATGCTGCCGTCGAAGTATTTCAGGTCGGAGACCATCACCTCATCCCACAGGCCGCGCGCCTTCAGGTCGCGGACCAGAAACTCGTTCACTTCGGTGAAGTCGCCGGACATGTTCGATTTCACATAGAGGTTCTGGTAGGCGGGTTCGATCGATTGCGCGACGCCGCAGATGTTGGAGATCGTCGCTGTCGGCGCAATCGCCATCACGTTGGAGTTTCGCATCCCGGTCTTGCGGACGCGTTCGCGCAGGCTGGACCAGTCGAGCGTAGCCGATGTGTCGAAAGTGGCGCCGCCGCGCGCGTCGGACAGGATCGCAATCGAATCGATCGGCAGGATACCGCGCGACCACAGCGAGCCGTCGAACGAGGGATAGCGGCCGCGCTCGGCGGCGAGATCCACCGAAGCCGAGATAGCGTGATAGCTGATCGCCTCCATGCTCTCATCGGCGAAGGCGACAGCTTTGTCCGACGCAACAGGGATGCGCTGCGCGTGCAGTGCGTCCTGGAATCCCATCAGGCCGAGACCGACGGGACGGTGACGCAGGTTCGAACGCCGCGCTTCCGGGATGGTGTAGAAATTGATGTCGACCACGTTGTCCAGCATCCGCACGGCGGTCGAAACCGTCCGCTTCAGCTTGTCGTGGTCGATGCCGTTGCCCGTGGTGTGGTTGAGCAGGTTGACCGAGCCCAGATTGCAGACCGCGACTTCGTCCGCTGAGGTGTTGAGCGTGATTTCGGTGCAGAGGTTGGAGGAGTGAACGACGCCGACATGCTGTTGCGGCGAGCGCAGGTTGCACGGGTCCTTGAAGGTAATCCACGGGTGACCGGTCTCGAACAGCATGGTCAGCATGCGACGCCAGAGATCGGTGGCGCGAACGCGCTTGAACACGCGCATTTCACCGCGGTCGGCCTTGGCTTCATAGGCTTCGTAGGCGGCCTTGAACTTCGGGCCGTAAAGGTCGTGCAGGTCAGGCGTTTCGTCCGGCGAAAACAGGCTCCATTCGCCATCCTGTTCGACGCGCTGCATGAACAGGTCCGGCACCCAATTCGCGGTATTCATGTCGTGGGTCCGGCGGCGGTCGTCACCGGTGTTCTTGCGCAGATCGAGGAATTCCTCGATGTCGATATGCCAGGTTTCCAGGTACGCGCAGACTGCGCCCTTGCGCTTGCCGCCCTGATTGACTGCGATGGCAGTGTCGTTCGCAACCTTGAGGAACGGGACGACACCCTGGCTTTCGCCATTGGTGCCCTTGATATGCGCGCCAAGGCCACGCACCGGGGTCCAGTCATTGCCGAGGCCGCCGGAATACTTCGCCAGCAGCGCGTTGTCCTTGACGGACTTGAAGATGCCATCGAGGTCGTCAGCCACCGTTGTGAGGAAACAGGACGAGAGCTGCGGACGAAGCGTTCCGGAGTTGAACAACGTCGGAGTGGACGCCATGAAGTCGAACGAGGACAGCAGATTGTAGAATTCGATGGCGCGTGTCTCGCGGTCGATCTCGCGCATCGCGAGACCCATGGCGACGCGCATAAAGAAAGCCTGCGGCAGTTCGATACGGCGGTTCCGCACATGCAGGAAATAGCGGTCATATAGCGTCTGCAACCCCAGGAACTGGAATTGCAGGTCGCGTTCGGGCTTTATTGCGGCAGCAAGGCGCGCAAGATCGAAGCGGCTGAGTTCCGGATCGAGCAGTTCGGCCTGAATGCCGACCTTCACATAGGCCGAGAAATAGTCTGCATAACGCGCGGCCATTTCGGCCTGCGTGGCGGTCGTCGGAATTCCGTGCACGAAGCTCAAGACTTCGCCGCGCAGTTTGTCCAGCAGCAGGCGGGAGGAAACATAGGAATAGTTCGGCTCCTGCTCGACCAGTGTGCGCGAGGCCATGATCGAGGCGAGCGCGAGTTCGTCTTGCCCGATCCCGTCGTAAAGATTGCGGCGTGCTTCGGCGAGCACCAGTTCGGCATCGACGCCATCGAGCCCGGCGCAGGCCTCGGCGATGACAGCCTCGAGACGCCTGATGTCGAGAACGACGCGCGATCCATCCGCCAGCGTTGTATGCAGGACGGGTTCAGCCGAAGCCTTCTGCGTAACGATCGCTTCGGCACGCTGGCGGGCACGCTCTTCGCGATACAGCACGTAGGCACGGGCCACCTTGTGATGCTCGCTGCGCATCAGCGCGAGTTCGACCTGGTCCTGCACATCTTCGATATGGAAGGTGCGGCCTTCGCCGACGCGGCGGGTCAGCGCGGTGGTGACTTCTTGCGTGAGTTGCTCGACCACTTCATGAACGCGGCGCGAAGCGGCGGCGGTATGGCCCTCGACGGCGAGGAAGGCCTTGGTCATCGCGATCGAGATTTTCGACGGATCGAATTTGGAGACGGTGCCGTTGCGGCGGATCACCTGCATCGCAGGTTCGCTCGGCGCGGGCTGCGCAAGCGATTCGAGACTCAACTGAATGATCGGCTGGTTTTCGTTTTTGGTGGAATGCAGGTTGAGCGACATCGAATGGCCCCGTGGTGCTGTTTTGCTGGCGGGGGATCGAAGGCGCATGAGCACCCGGCAAAAGCCGTTTGCACGCGGCCGCCGGACACCCCGTCCGTGGACGTTTTCTCGGTGTCGCGGCAGGTCTCCTGGCTCGCAGGTCGACGTTGAATCCTGTCTTCCCGATGCGAAATCGCACCAGTGACATCGTTAGGATTCAACTCACTGCTTACAGTTGCGGGGGCAGCGCCGGATTCGCTGCAAGAGATGCAGCCCACCGGCTTCCCATCTTAGCCACTAGATTTTGAGGACTAGTGGAACCGTGACACCCATATGTGGTGATACGAGCGCCAAAGTGTCAAGAAAAGATTAAGAGCCGTCCCCGCTATTCCCGAACTCCACGAAAATCAGGGAGTTCTCAGCAGCCGGAACAGCATTTCGATTCCATCGGCGGGGCGGGTCCACCCCGGATCGCTGCGCATTGGTCGAGCGGTCCCGAATCACCCTCAAACTTTACGGTATGGCCGGACCGGCCTACACAGGTTTTTCATCAGCCAGGGCTTGCAATGACCGACTTCACTCGTCCGATTTTGAATCCGCCTGGCGGCCAGAAAAAAGTTCTGCTGCACTCCTGCTGCGCGCCGTGTTCCGGCGAGGTCATGGAAGCAATGCTGGCATCCGGCGTCGAGTACACAATTTTCTTCTACAATCCGAACATTCACCCCGAGCGTGAATATCTGCTGCGCAAGGAAGAGAACGTGCGCTTCGCCGAGAAGCACAACGTGCCGTTCGTGGACGCGGACTACGACAAGGACAACTGGTTCGCGCGCGCCAGGGGCATGGAGTGGGAACCCGAGCGCGGCGTCCGCTGCACCATGTGCTTCGACATGCGCTTCGAGCGCACCGCGCTCTATGCTCACGAACATGGCTTCCCGGTCATGACAAGTTCGCTCGGCATTTCGCGCTGGAAGAACATGGCCCAAATCAACGATTGCGGAGTTCGCGCGGCCTCCCGTTACGATGGCCTGTCCTACTGGGACTACAACTGGCGCAAGGGCGGCGGTTCTGCGCGGATGATCGAAATCAGCAAAAGAGAGCAGTTCTATCAGCAGGAATACTGCGGCTGCGTCTATTCGCTTCGCGATACCAATGCTCATCGCCGCGAGATGGGGCGTGAGCCCATTGAATTGGGAGTCCAGTATTACGGACGGCCCACTGATCCCAACAGTCACGATGGTGACATTTGAGTGGGCCATATCCCCTTTGACGGGTATGGGCAGGCCCACTAACTAAACCAGCATCGTGGTTCTTCCGGCCTTCCGAGGGCCGGAAGCTAAGAGGGAATTCGGTGAGCGGTGATCGATCCGCAAATCCGAAGCTGCCCCCGCAACTGTAAGCGGCAAGCCTGTCCATTCATGCCACTGCGGCGAAAGTTGCGGGAAGGCCGGACCTCAGGCGTCGACCCGTGAGCCAGGAGACCTGCCGCGATCACATAACGTCCACGGGCGGGGTGCCCCGGTGTGTCGCTTGCGAGAGGGCGGCCCGGCCGTTGCTGTTGTTCGCGCATGTCCGGCCCTTGCTCCATCATCATGGGGTTTGCCGATGTCGAATTCATCCACCGCTTCCGTTTCTGTTGCTACCTTGGGTACGCCGCGTATCGGCCCGCACCGCGAACTAAAGACCGCGCTGGAAAGTTTCTGGGCCGGCAAGATCGACGAGGCAGCGTTAGTCAAGACCGCGGCGCAGCTTCGTGCCGACAACTGGGCGCGTCAGAAGGCACGCGGCGTGACCGTGATCCCTTCGAACGATTTCTCGTTCTACGATCAGGTGCTCGACACCAGCGTCCTGGTCGGCGCGATTCCGCAGGTTTACGGCTGGAAGGGCGATTCTGTTTCGCTGGCGACGTATTTCGCGATGGCGCGCGGTGCGCAGGGCGACAGCGAGACCTGTGAACATGGTCATGCGCATCATCACGGCCACGGCGTTCCCGCGCAGGAAATGACCAAGTGGTTTGACACCAATTATCACTACATGGTGCCGGAGTTCTCGAAGGATCAGACTTTCGCGCTGTCCTCAACCAAGCCGATCGATGAATACAAGGAAGCCAAGGCCCACGGCTACCAGACCCGCCCGGTGCTGGTCGGTCCTGTGACCTTCCTTAAGCTCGGCAAGAGCCACGATGCATCGTTCAGCAATCTTTCGCTGCTGGACAAGCTGGTGCCGGTCTATGCCGAAGTGTTGAAGCGCCTCGCCGCGGAAGGTGCGGAATGGGTGCAGATCGACGAGCCGGTGCTGGTTCTCGATCTCGACGGCGCCGCCCGCGATGCGCTGAAGAAGGCCTATGCCGATCTCGCCAAGGCCGTTCCTCAGGTCAAGATCATGCTGAACACCTATTTCGGTGCACTCGGCGACAATCTCGACACCGCTGCCTCGCTGCCGGTTGCGGGTTTGCATATCGACCTGATCCGTGCGCCGGAGCAGCTTGAGCCCGTGCTGAAGGCCGTGAAGCCCGACGTCGTGCTTTCGCTCGGTGTCATTGACGGCCGCAACATCTGGCGCGCGAATCTGCCGGAGATCCTTGATCGTATCGAGCCCATCGTAGCCAAGCGCGGTGCGAATCTCATCGAGATCGCGCCGTCCTGCTCGCTGCTGCATGTGCCGGTCGATCTCGACCGCGAGACCAAGCTGGATGCCGATCTCAAGAGCTGGCTTGCCTTCTCGCTGCAGAAGATGAGCGAACTCTCCGTGCTCGGAAAGGCGCTCGCCGGTGGGCAGGGCACAGTGAAGGGTGAACTTGCGGCTTCCGCCGCCGCCGCTGCTGCCCGCAAGACCTCGCCGAAGGTTCACAACAAGGCGGTCGCCGACCGGGTCGCTGCGATCACGGCGGAGATGGCCAATCGCCGCAGTGCCTTCGCCGGCCGTGCCAAGGTCCAGCGCGAGCGCTTCAAGCTGCCGGCATTCCCGACCACCACCATCGGCTCGTTCCCGCAGACCAGCGAAGTGCGCAAGGTGCGCGCCGCGTTCACCAAGGGTACGATCGGTCAGGCCGAATACGACCAGTTCCTGCGCGAGGAAACCAAGCGCACGGTGGCGTGGCAGGAGGAAATCGGCCTCGACGTGCTGGTGCACGGCGAGTTCGAGCGCAACGACATGGTGCAGTATTTCGGGGAGCAGCTCTCGGGCTTCGCCTTCACCCAGCACGCCTGGGTGCAGAGCTATGGATCGCGCTGCGTCCGTCCGCCGATCCTGTTCGGCGATGTCTCCCGGCCGAAGCCGATGACAGTGGAATGGTGGAAGTACGCCCAGTCGCTGACCAAGCGTCCGATGAAGGGCATGCTCACCGGCCCCGTCACCATCCTCAACTGGTCGTTCGTTCGCGACGACATCCCGCGCAGCGAATCCTGCCGCCAGATCGCGCTCGCGATCCGCGATGAGGTGTTGGATCTCGAAAAGGCCGGTGCAACCATGATCCAGATCGACGAAGCTGCGCTTCGCGAAGGCTTGCCGCTGCGCCGCTCGGAGTGGATAACCTATCTCGACTGGGCCGTGGGCAGCTTCCGCATCACCGCGTCGGGCGTGGCGGATGAGACCCAGATCCACACTCATATGTGCTACTCTGAGTTCAACGACATCATCGATGCCATCGGTGCAATGGATGCCGACGTGATTTCCATCGAGACGTCGCGCTCGAAGATGGAACTGCTCGATGCATTCGTGAACTACAAGTATCCGAACGAGATCGGTCCTGGCGTGTACGACATCCACTCCCCGCGCGTTCCGGACGTGTCCGAAATGACCGAACTCCTGTCGCTCGCCCGCAAGCGGCTGACGGGAGAGCAACTCTGGATCAATCCGGACTGCGGTTTGAAGACCCGGGGTTGGGCCGAGGTGCGGCCTGCGCTGGTCAACATGGTCGAGGCGGCGCGTGAAATGCGGGCGCGTGCCTGATAGTCTGACGCTTCACGAACAACTGCGGCGCCTTCGCGAAAGGCGCCGCAGTTTTCGCTTCGGGATCAGGCGGGCTGCTGGGCCGAGACTGCTGTCAGCCAATCGCGAAACAGATTTAGTTTCGGAGTCGTCGGCCTGTCTTGCGGTGTGACGAAATAATACCCGGCCGAGGGCATGGAGACATTGAACGGCACCACCAGCCGTCCGTTGGCGACGTCATCGGCGACATAGGCGGTGTGGCCCATGGCAACGCCGAGTCCGTCGATGGCTGCCTGAATGGTCATGAACGCCAAATCGAAAGTCAGGCCACGGTTTTGTGACAGATGAGCGGGCAGCCCCGCGGCTGTCAGCCAAAGACGCCAATCATCGATGGTGCTGGATGTATGCAGCAGCGTGGCATGTTTCAGGTCTTCGGGCTGGCGCAGCGCACGCTCGCCCGTCAGCAGCTTCGGGCTGCAAACCGGAAACAGATGTTCCGCCATCAGCCATTCGGCATCGAGCCCCGGCCAGCGGCCTTGTCCGTATCGGATGGCCGCGTCGACATTGCTGGTGCGAAAATCCACCAGCTCGGTCGAGGTGGTGATGCGCACATCGATGTCGGGATGCTTTTCCTGAAACGAGGACAATCTGGGAAGCAGCCACTTCACCGCGAGCGAGGTCAGGGTGCTGATCGTCAGCACGCGGTCGTCGTCTTTGCGCAACAGGCGGTCGGTGGCGGTTCGCAGGTCCTGAAATGCGGCACGGATGCCGGGGAGATAATCGGTGGCCTCGGGCGTCAGCGCCAGCGATCGGCTTTGGCGGATGAACAGCTTAAGTCCGAGTTCTTCCTCCAGCCGCCGGATCTGGTGACTGATGGCGGTCTGCGTGACGTTCAGCTCCTGCGCCGCAAGGGTGAAGCTGAGATGCCGCGCCGCGGCCTCAAAAGCGCGCAAGCCGTTCAGGGAGGGCAATCGGGCAGTCATGGGCTTCTCTTATTCATGAGATTATCTCATATAACAAAGGACAACGTGTCGTTTGTCAATGGGGGCATGCGGGCAGATATTCCCGTCATCAGGTTCGTTATAGGAGGCCATGATGTCTGCCTGCACCACCAATGTGATGACAAATCATCATCATGATTTCATCCATCATCCGATTACGTCGCTGGTCGACCTGCTGCATACCTGGAGCGAGCGCTCCAAACGGCGGTCTGAGCTCGCTCATATCAGCGATCGCGATTTCCATGACGTCGGCGCGAGCTGGAGCGATTTCGCCTACGAGGCGAACAAGCCGTTCTGGCGTGAATAACTGTCTGCCTCAGGGTCCAGATCGCTGATCTGGACCCTGCGGTTTTTCCGTCGAGACCATCCCGACAAGTCGGTCAGATCAGTTGATGGAGAGCGTTATGCTCGCCCAGCCCGATTACAGCGCTCTTCTCACCAATATTGGCCGCTACACCGACATCGTGCGGTTGAAGGGCCGGCGGCTCCTGACCGTCCGCTTCGTCGAACAAAAGGACGCCGGCGCGCTGATGTCCTACTTTCGCGCCCTGTCGCGGCAGTCGCGCTACAACCGCCTGATGGGTGCAGCGAGCGAATTGCCATCGTCGGAGCTCGACAAGACCCTCCATGTCGGGGAAGGCAGCCGCTTTGCGGTGATTGCCGAGATGAAGACCGACGGTGCCCACGCCATCGTTGGCGAAGCGCGTTACAGCTATAACGCTGAAACGCGGAACACCGAGTTTGGGCTGTCGATCGGCGACGAGTGGCAGGGGCAAGGCATTGGTTCGGCGATGCTGTCCAACCTGGAATGCCGCGCGGCGGCGTTGGGTTCGTTCCGGCTGTTCGGCGAAACCTTCCGCAACAATGAGCAGATGATCGGTTTGGCCCGGAAAGCAGGCTACTCATTCGGAGCCGCACCGAGCGACTGGCGGCAGGTTCGCTTTGAAAAGCCGCTGTATCGCGCGACGGATATTCCCTGCGAAAGCTGGAAACAGGCTGCGATAGCAGGCTGGCTGTAGGACGAAGCACACTTGGCGGCGCATTGACGATCTGATCTCGGAACTGTCCCGCGCGCCGTCGGCTTGTATGCTTTGCGCCGGATCGACTAGTCTCCGGATGCGCCTGTGAGGCGTTCGATCCGGGAGCTAAGTGATGGCGCAATCAGCAAAAAAAGATGTCTGGCTGGCCGCGGGCGTGCGCACGCCGTTCGCGAAGGTGGATGGGCCGCTCAGCAATGTCGACGCCATTGCGCTGTCGGTTCCGGTGGTCAAGCACATGATGCAGCGCCTCGGCGGCGCTAAGCCGGATTTTGCGGTATGGGGCAACGTGGTGCCCAATCTCACCTGGAGCAACATCGCGCGCGAAATTCTCATGGATGCCGGTGTCGATGCGACGGTTCCGGCTTATTCGACGGTGATGGCATGCTCGACCAGCATGATGGATGTATTCGAAGCCGCCGGGATGATCGACGGTGAAGTGCGCAATCTTGCGTTGGTGGGCGGCGTCGATAGCCTCAGCCAGGTTCAGCTTGGTCTCGGCATGTCGCTGTCGAACTGGGTACGGCAGTTTCAGACCGCGCGTTCGCTCGGACAAAAGCTCACCCATGCCATCGATCTCAGGCTGAGCGATGTGCGTCTCTACATTCCGGCGGTCAGCAATCGCACCACCGGCATGAGCATGGGCGAACACACCGAAATCACCGCGAAGGAATGGCATATCTCGCGTGAGGCGCAGGATCAGATCGCGCTGGAAAGCCATCAGCACGCGGTGGCGGCGTGGGACCGCGGTTTCTTCGACGATCTCGTCATTCCGTTCGAGGGCCTGCGCCGCGACACCATTCCGCGCAAGGACACGTCGCTGGAGAAACTGGCGCGGCTGTCGCCGTCGTTCGACCGCAAGAGTGGCAAGGGCACGCTGACGGCGGGAAATTCCTCGCCGCTGACCGATGGTGCATCGAGCATCTGGGTGGCCTCGCAAAAGGGATTGGAAAAGCTGCCACCCAACACGCCGCGTGTGAAACTGATCGACTGGGAAATTGCGTCGGTGGATTTTCGCACCGAGGGCCTGTTGATGGCGCCGCCCTACGCGATTCCGCGTCTTCTGGCGCGTCATGCGCTGACCTATGCCGACATTCAGCTCTGGGAAATCCACGAAGCCTTCGCCGCGCAGGTGCTGGCCCATATCAAGGCGCTGGAAAGTTCGGAGTTCATCCGCGACAAGGCCGGCGTGAATGCCGAATTTGGAAAGTTTCCGCGCGACCGCTTGAACCCGAATGGCGGATCGACCGCGCTCGGTCATCCCTTCGGCGCAACGGGCGCGCGTATCCTCAGTCAGGCCGTCAAGGAACTGGCAGCGATGCCGAAGGGCAGCCGCGCCATTGTCAGCATTTGCGCCGACGGCGGGCAGGGGACGGTGGCGTTGTTGGAAGCGGCCTGAACGATCAGGGCTTCCAAGCCATGCCGTAGACTTTGCGTCCCGACACCGGATTGACGTCGTCATGGGTGTGAACGAAACCGCTGCGCTCATAGAAACGGATGGCGCGGGTGTTGTCGGTGTTCACCAAAAGCGTGATGCCGCTCGGCGACATAATCTTCGCTTGTGCAATGAGCAGATTGCCGAGATCCGATCCCCACGCCTCCGGCGCGACCACAAGCTGGTCGAGATAGCCCGACGAATCGATGGTGACGAAGCCGGTCATCGCGCCGTCCTGCTCCGCCACAACAATCCGCGCGATAGGCACCAAGTCATTGCGCCAGCGCGCGCGCCACCCCTCAACCCGTTGCGCGAAGTCGATCGAGGGATAGGCCAGTTGCCAGGTCCGGTGCCACAGATCGATGGCAGCATCCTCGTCCTCGGGGCCGTAGGGCCGCAGCGTGAAGGATGCGCTCATGATCGTCGTGTGCCGATTATCGTTCGGTGAGCTTGAGTTCGATGCGGCGGTTGCGCTTGTAGGCCTCTTCGCTCTTCTCGGGATCCAGCGGCTGGAATTCTGCAAACCCTGCCGCGACCAGACGCTGCGCCGGCACGCCGAGCGATACGAGATACTGCACCACCGAAATCGCGCGTGCCGATGACAGCTCCCAGTTCGACTTGAACTGCGGGCTGTTAATCGGCCGAACGTCGGTATGGCCGTCGACGCGCAGCACCCAGGCGATTTCCGCGGGGATCTGCTTGTCGAGATCGATCAGAGCGCTGGCGAGCTTGTCGAGTTCGGCGCGGCCCTCCGGCAGCAGCAGCGCCTGTCCGGTATCGAAGAACACTTCAGACTGGAACACGAAGCGGTCGCCGACAATGCGGACATCGGGGCGATTGCCGAGGATGGTACGCAGGCGCCCGAAGAATTCGGAGCGATAGCGCGACAGTTCCTGCACGCGCTGCGCCAGCGCCACGTTCAGCCGTTGGCCGAGATCGGCGATCTTGGTTTGGGATTCCTTGTCGCGCTTTTCCGAAGCATCGAGCGCTTCCTCTAGCGCGGCAAGCTGGCGGCGTAGGGCGCTGATCTGCTGGTTGAGGACTTCGACCTGCGCCAAGGCGCGGGCGGAAACCTGTTTTTCGGAATCCAGCGCCTTGCCGAGTTCGGTGGCGCGGCCCTGCGCGCTCGCACCGGCACCCGCGAGGCCGTCATAGAGCCCTTTGACGCGGTCGCGTTCGGCTTCGGCGGAGGCAAGCCCAGCGCGCATTTGCGAAAGCTGATCGTCGAGATTGAGTTTGCCGAGTTTTTCCAGCGAAAGGAGATCGTTGAGCTGGGCAATCTGCGCGTTCAGCCGTTCCAGCGCCTTGTCCTTCCCGGTGACTTCCTGTGACAGGAAGAACTGCACCACCAGAAACACCGAGAGCAGGAAGACGATGGCGAGAACCAGTGTGGACAGCGCATCGACAAAGCCCGGCCAGTAATTAAAGCCGCTGTCGCTGCGGCGAGAACGCGAAAGCGCCATGGGCTATCCCCGGTTCAATTGGTTTCAGGCTGCCGCGCGAGACGCTCCAGCAGCGCCTTAATTTCCTTGTTCTGTTCACCCTGGCTGTCGGCCCACTCGCGGATCAATTGTTGCTCGGTGCGCATGTGATGCACGAGGCCCTGAATTGCTTCCGCAAGATTGGCCATAGCCGTGGTGGAGGCGCGATTCGATCCCATGTCCTCTACAGCCGCTCGCAATTTGTCGAGTGCAGGATTGAGATCGACGCCCGCGCCATGCGTGTCGCCGGCGTATTCCTGCACTGTCTCGGCGAGCCAGTCTTCGAGGTCCGTATAGAAACGATTCTGCGCCTGGCTCGATTGCAGATCGAGGAAACCGAGGATCAGCGAACCGGCAAGGCCGAACAGCGAGGACGAGAATGAGATGCCCATGCCGCCGAGCGGCGCGGCGAGGCCTTCCTTGAGCGTATCGAATACCGAACCGGCATCCCCGCCGACTTTCAGGCCCTCGATCACCTTACCGACCGAACCGACAGTCTCGATCAAGCCCCAGAATGTGCCGAGCAGGCCGAGGAACACGAGAAGGCCGGTCATGTAACGCGACAGGTCGCGTGCTTCATCGAGGCGGGTTGCGATGGAATCCAGCAGATGCCGCATGGTCTGCTGCGTGATGGACATGCGGCCGGAGCGGTTGCTCAGCATCGCGGCCATCGGAGCGAGCAGGGTCGGGCGGCGATCCACCGCAAGGCCGGGATCGGAAATGCGGAAGCTGTTGATCCACGAAATCTCGGGATAAAGCCGGATCACCTGCCGGAATGAAAGAATGATACCGACGGCAAGCACTGCGCCGATCAGCGCGTTAAGGCCGGGATTGGCGAGGAAAGCCGACCAGATCTGCTTGTAAAGAACGAAACCGATCAGTCCGCACAGGATGAGGAACACCAGCATCCGGACCAGAAAGATGCGGGGCGTCGACAGTTTTGTGACACTAATGTCGGCGGCGGTGCCGGGCGATGGAGCCTTTGCCATGGCGGATCTTCAATCCTTGTCCGTGGAACATGTCGGACACCAATATGGCACAGCGGCGGCGGGAAGAAAGGCAGACGTGGGATAAAGGCGGGGGGAATCCGCCTTGCGGAAAATCAGTTCCCCCATACCGTCATTCCGGACAACGCGCATGACGCGTTGATCCGGAATCTCGACATGTCCTGCTGGATTCCGGGTTCGCGCTTTGCGCGCCCCGAAATGACGATTCGATTGAGTTCGTTTCGACTGTTACAGCGGCTTGAGAATCTTCACCAGTTCGCGCTGGATCGTCTCGTTGCCGCAGACCACATGGCCGGTGGCCATCGCGGTGTCGCCGCCTTCAATGCCGCTGACAACGCCGCCAGCCTCGCGCACCATCAGCAATCCCGCCGCGATGTCCCATGGTTGCAAGTTGCGCTCCCAGTATCCGTCGAGGCGGCCAGCCGCGACAAAAGCGAGATCGAGCGATGCCGCGCCGAAGCGGCGCAGGCCCGCTACGCGATTCTGCATCTCGGTCATTTCCCGGCGAGACAGTTCATGATCGCCGCGCCCGATATGTGGCAGACCGCAGGCGATGACGCATTCGCTAAGCTGCTTGCGTCCGGCGACGCGCAGGCGCGTGTCGTTGAGGAAGGCGCCCTTGCCGCGTTCGGTGGTGTAAAGTTCGTCATTGGCGGGATTGTAAATCACGCCGGCAATGATGACGCCATCGCGCTGGAGGCCGATCGAGATCGCGAACTGCGGAATGCCGTGCAGGAAGTTGGTGGTGCCATCGAGCGGATCGACGATCCATGTATGCGATTTGTCGGTGCCTTCGCGGGTGCCGCCTTCCTCACCGAGGAAGCCGTAGCCGGGCCGCGCCTTGGTCAGGTCGTCATAGAGCATTTGTTCCGCGCGTTTATCGGCGAGCGACACGAAGTTGGCCGGTCCCTTCAGCGATACCTGGAGGTTTTCGATCTCGCCGAGATCGCGCTTAAGGCTGCGGCCGGCGCGGCGTGCGGCCTTGACCATGACGTTGATGAGCGCTGATTGAAGCATTGTTTCGGCTTACTGAATGAGGGTGGGCTGGTAGTGCGGGATGCTTGGCGTCAAAGCGCAGGCACGTCAAGGGCGATAAGGGGCCCAAAGCGTTTTGAAGCGCAGCGGGGACCGGGTCGCGCGAAGAAAACACGTCAAAACCGGCCTCACTTCGTGCCAAACCACTTTTTGGCGAGGTCTTCGGATTTTGCTTTTTCGATCGGAGGAAGCTGCGCGAATTGAGCATCGAGATCGGGATCGCCGTTGCCGGCGGTTTTTGCGATCAGATGCCATTTGAAGCCCTGCACCTTGTCCACGGGCACGCCAAGCCCATCGACAAGAATTCGCGCCAGCCGGTTCTGTGCAATCGGACTGTTCTGGCGCGCAGCCCGGTTCAGCACCGCAATCGCGGTGGGCACATCTTTCGGTGTGCCGGTGCCGTTATAGAGTGCGATAGCGTATTCCACCTCGGCATCGAGATTATCGACCATCGCTGCGAGACGCATGAGCCGTGCGGCCTCGACGAGATTCTTTTCGACGCCGCGGCCTTCCTTATAAAGCGTGGCAAGCGCGTACTGTGCTTCGGGATTGCCCGCATCGGCGGCCTGACGGAACAATTCCGCGGCGCGCTTGACATCCTGCGGGAAGGTCTGGCCTTCCAGATAAAGCAGGCCGAGATTATAGGCAGCAGCGGCTTTGCCGAGTTTGGCTGACGAGGCGAGAAGCCGCGCGCCTTCCTCACGATTGGCTGGGCCGGCGCGTCCGGCAATTCGCATCATGCCAAGTGCGAACATGGCCTCGCGGTCGCCGCGGTCAGCGGCCTGTTTGTACCATTCGGCGGCTTTGGCATCATCGCGCTTGATGCCGAGCGCATTGGAGTAAAGCTCGCCCAGAAGCGTCATTGATCTTGGATCGCCCATCTCCTGCGCACGCTTCAAGGCGATGTTGAACGCTGTCCGGTAAAGACCCTGCTGATAGGCACCGTAAGCGAGATCCTTGTTCGGATCGTCGGGAGCAACGGGCGCGGGCGCAGGTGTTGCAGATTTCGCGGGCTCGCTCTTTTTGGGCTTGGGTGCTTCGGCCTTCGGCTTCGGCGCAGCGGCTTTCGGTGCTGCCTTGGGAGCGGGTTTCTCGGTGGGCTTGATCGGCTCCGGAAACGGGTTCGGACCGCTCTGCGCGAGCGCATTCGCCGAGAACGTGACAGCCCCGACCATGACCGATGCAAGCAACCTTGCATGGGCGGTGGTGAGCAGTCCGGTCCGGCGAAACGCGGTCATCGCGGTCTTACTCTCCCGTGGCTGCAGCTTGCGCGGCGGACTTTTCGAACCCGCGCGCAACGGCCTTGCCAGCTTCGATCAACGCAGTCCTGGCGCCGCGTGAATCCTGCCAGATAAAATCTCCGGCGAGAACGAAATCGGCGCCCGCTGCGGCAAACAATTCTGCTTCCTCGAAGGTGGTCGCGTATCCCACGCAGGGAGGTTCGAACAGTTCGGCCCACCAGTCCAGCCGCTCGCAGATCGCATCCGCTGACGGACGCTCGCCTTTCGCATCCGGCTCGCCGAACAGCACATAGTCCGCGCCCGCTTCGCCGGCGACCATCGCATCGTGCCGTGTGACAAGACCGCCGACACCGAGAATGCGGTCGGGCTTGAGCGAAGGCATGGCCTCCTGCATTGCTTCGATGCCGCTCACATTCGCGCCGTCAGCGCCGGAGCGCGCAACCTGAGCGAAATGTCCGTCGATCAGCAGAGCCGCACCGGCTTTCTGAACCGGTGGTGCGAGCGCCTTGGCGCGCTGGATGATGCTGCGCTCGTCGCCCGGCGCAAGCCGCAGCAGCACCGCTGCGACATCTGCAGCAGCGAGCAGCGCCGGAAGCTCGGACACAAGCGGGGCGGGGTCAGCGACAACGGGCGTCGCGAGATAGAGTCGAGGCGCAGGGCGCGGCGGAGGAGGTTTGGTGGCCATGATGGCGGTGTGATGCTCGTGTGAAGTCGGAACAGATCACCGGACTGCGGCCAAAAAAGGGGCGGGATCATGTCCCGCCCTCTTGTTAATCGTCAGGCGATCTTCGGGTTGAGTTCGCCCTTGGCGTAACGCTGCGCCATCTGGGCGGTGGTCAGTACCTTCTTGATCTTGCTGGCTTGCCCTGCGGTGTTGAACTCTTCGAGGCGCTGCTTGCAAAGCTTGGTCATCGCTTCCATCGCCGGCTTGAGATACTTGCGCGGATCGAACTCGCTCGGATGCTCGCTCAGGATCTTGCGGATCTGACCGGTCATCGCCATGCGGTTGTCGGTGTCAATGTTGATCTTGCGCACGCCGTTCTTGATGCCGCGCTGGATTTCGGAGACGGGCACGCCCCAGGTCGGCTTCATCTGGCCGCCGAATTTGTTGATGATGTCCTGCAGGTCCTGCGGCACCGACGACGAACCGTGCATCACAAGATGCGTGTTCGGCAGCTTGCGGTGAATTTCCTCGATCACGTTCATGGCGAGGATATCGCCGTCCGGCTTGCGGGTGAACTTGTAGGCGCCGTGCGATGTGCCCATCGCGATCGCGAGCGCATCGACCTGGGTTTCCTTGACGAACTTTACAGCCTCATCCGGATTGGTCAGGAGTTGGTCGTGCGACAGCTTGCCCTCGAAGCCGTGGCCGTCTTCCTTCTCGCCTTCGCCGCTTTCCAGCGAACCGAGTACGCCGAGCTCGCCTTCGACGGAAATGCCGCCGAGATGCGCCATGGTGGTGACCGTCTTGGTGACGCCGACATTGTAGTCCCAGTCGCCCGGAGTTTTGCCGTCGGCCTTGAGCGATCCGTCCATCATCACCGATGTGAAGCCGGCCTGGATCGCAGTCATGCAGGTGGCGGGCTCGTTGCCGTGATCAAGATGCACGCAGACGGGAATGTGCGGATAGATTTCCGTCACCGCGTCCATCATGTGCTTGAGCATCACGTCGTTGGCATAAGAGCGCGCGCCGCGCGACGCTTGGATGATCACCGGCGCATCCACGGCATTGGCGGCTTCCATGATGGCCAGCGCCTGTTCCATGTTGTTGATGTTGAATGCCGGTACGCCGTAGTTGTTCTCAGCAGCATGATCCAGCAATTGACGCAACGTGATGCGAGCCATGGGTGCTTGTTCTCCGTCATCTTGAAGGCAGCGCCGAGGGCGCCGGATTCGTTAAATTCAGCGTACTCTTAAAACCTCGACGCCGGGCAAAGGTTTCCCTTCCATCCACTCCAGAAAGGCGCCGCCTGCGGTCGAAACGTAGGTGAAGTCCGAGCTCACGCCAGCGTGGTTCAGTGCCGCAACGGTGTCGCCGCCGCCGGCGACCGACACGAGCTTGCCGGCCTTGGTGCGCGCCGCTGCATATTTCGCGGCCTGTACCGTGCCGCGGTCGAACGGCGATATTTCGAATGCACCGAGCGGGCCATTCCACACCAGCGTCGCGGCATCATCGATAGCGGCGTCGATCCGCTTGATCGACTGCGGGCCGACATCGAGGATCATGCCGTTCGCCGGAATGGCGTCGAGACCATAGGCATGAGACGGCGCATTGGCTTCGAATTTTTCCGCGACCACGGCATCGACCGGCAGGATGATGGCGCAGTTGGTGGAGTTCGCCTTCACAAGGATGCGCAGCGCAGTCGCAGCAAGATCTTTCTCACAGAGCGATTTGCCGACATCGACACCCTGCGCATGCAGGAAGGTGTTGGCCATGCCGCCGCCGATCACCAGCGCATCGACCTTGGTGACGAGGTTTTCCAGAAGATCGATCTTGGTGGAGACCTTGGAGCCGCCGACGATGGCGATCACCGGATGCACGGGCTGTTCCAGCGCTTTACCGAGCGCTTCGAGTTCCGCTTCCATGGTGCGGCCGGCGTAACCTGGCAACACGCGGCCGAGGCCTTCGGTCGACGCGTGGGCGCGATGGGCGCAGGAGAAGGCGTCATTGACCCAGATGTCGCCGAGCTTGGCGAGCTGTGCGACGAAAGCAGGATCGTTCTTTTCTTCACCTGGGTGGAAGCGCGTATTCTCGAGGCAGAGAATTTCGCCGTCTTTCATCGCGGCGACGGCCTTTTCGGCAATTTCGCCGACGCAATCGGGCGCGAAGTCGACGTGATGCTTGACCACATAACCGAGCGCGGTCGCGACGGGCTTCAGCGAGTCCTTGGGGTCCGGCCCCTTGGGGCGTCCGAAATGCGCGAGGATGATGACCTTGCCGCCGGCTTTCGACAACTCGATGATGGTCTTGGCAATGCGCTGCAGGCGTGTGGTATCGGACACGCGGCCGTTGTCCATCGGCACGTTGAGATCGACGCGCAGCAGCACGCGCTTTCCCTTCACGTCGACATCATCGAGGGTGCGAAATCCGGACATGATGATTGCGTTTCTTCCCCGTCGTCACCCTGAGGCGCTCGCATCGCAGATGCGGGCCTCGAAAGGTGGAAGCTTGTTCAAGATCATCCTTTGAGGTGCGCAAGTGCGCACCTCGGGATGACGTTGGTTTTAGATCAGCTTGCTCATCGCAACGGCGGTATCCGCCATGCGGTTCGAGAAGCCCCACTCGTTATCGTACCACGACAGCACGCGCACCAGCGTCCCGCCCTGCACCTTGGTCTGGTCGAAGGCGAAGGTCGAGGAGTGCGCATCGTGGTTGAAGTCGATCGACACGTTCGGATGGCTGGTGGTGCCGAGGATGCCCTTCAGCTCCTGTGCCGCCGCACGCTTCATCGCCTCGTTGATCTCTTCCTTGGTGGTCGCGCGCTTGGCGACGATCTTGAGATCGACCACCGAGACGTTCGGCGTCGGCACGCGGATCGAGACGCCATCGAGCTTGCCCGCCAGTTCAGGCATCACAAGGCCGATGGCCTTGGCCGCGCCGGTGGAGGTCGGGATCATCGAAAGACCTGCAGCCCGCGCGCGATAAAGATCGCTGTGCATGGTGTCCAGCGTCGGCTGGTCGCCGGTATAGGCATGGATCGTGGTCATGAAGCCGGTCTCGATGCCGACGGTGTCGTTCAGCACCTTGGCGACCGGCGCGAGGCAGTTCGTGGTGCACGAGCCGTTGGAGACGACGAGGTGATCCTTGCTCAGTTTGTCGTGGTTGACGCCGTAGACGATGGTGGCGTCAGCTCCGTCCGACGGAGCGGAAACCAGCACGCGCTTGGCACCTGCGGTCAGGTGCGCGGAAGCCTTCGCCTTGGCGCTGAAAATGCCGGTGCATTCCAGTGCGATGTCGATGCCGAGGTCCTTCCAGGGCAACGTTGCCGGATCGCGCACGGCGGTGACCTTGATCTTGCCGTTGCCGATGTCGATCGAATCGCCGTCAACCTTCACCTCGCCGGGGAAGCGGCCGTGGACCGAGTCAAAGCGGAGCAGGTGGGCATTGGTTTCCACCGGGCCGAGGTCGTTGATGGCGACGACTTCGATGTCCGTGCGCTTGGATTCATAGATGGCCCGCAGGACGTTGCGGCCGATACGGCCAAATCCATTGATCGCGACACGGACTGCCATTCTCAAGTTCTCCTCGATGTGGTCGGAAATGACGATTTTCGAGGCGGTTTTTGCCCCGAATGACGTTTTGATGCAATCACTTGAATCCCGAAACTTGGAGCAAGGTTATCGCGCCGGGAGCCATCCGGGCCCCGGCCATCATTTCGTGCATTCTTGCCATGCGAACCGGTCGCGGCTCGCACGGCAATGCGGTCAAACACGGGCCTGCGCGGCCTCTGCCACGGCCTCGGGGGTGATCCCGAAATGCCGGTACAGTTCCTTGTAGGGAGCGCTGGCGCCAAAGCCATCCATACCGACGAAAATGCCGTCCGAACCGATGATGGCATCCCAGCCCTGACGGATGGCGGCTTCGACCGCGACCTTCACCGGCGCCTTGCCGATGATGGCGGCGCGCTTGTCGGCGGGAAGCTCCAGCAGCAGGTCCATGCAAGGCACCGAAACCACCCGCGTCGGAATGCCGCGCGTGGCCAGCAGCTTCTGCGCCTCGACCGCCAGCGAAACCTCCGAGCCGGACGCGAAGATCGAGACTTTCGCCTCGCCGTCGGCCTTGGAGATCTCATAGGCGCCATTGGCGCACTTGTTCTCGGCGTCGTTGGCCAAGCGGAGTTGCGGCAGGTTCTGGCGGGTCAGCGCCAGCACGCTCGGGCGGCTTGAGGCTTCAAGGGCGAGCTGCCAACATTCCAGCGTCTCGACCGTGTCGCATGGCCGGAACACGTTGAGGTTCGGAATCGCACGCAACGCAGCCACATGCTCGACCGGCTGATGGGTCGGGCCGTCTTCGCCAAGACCGATCGAGTCGTGGGTCAGAACATGGATCACACGCTCGCCCATCAATGCCGCGAGGCGCAGGGCCGGACGGAGATAATCGGAGAACACGAGGAACGTGCCCGAATACGGAATGAGGCCGCCATGCAGCGCCATGCCGTTCATCGCCGCCGCCATGCCATGTTCGCGGATGCCGTAGTTCACGTAACGGCCGCTATAGTTGTTGGCGGAGACGGCGGTCATGCCCTTCACGCGGGTGTTGTTGGAGCCGGTGAGGTCCGCCGAGCCGCCGATCATTTCCGGAACGGCTGCGGTGAGAACTTCAAGCGCGTGTTCGGAGGCCGTGCGCGTGGCGATTTCCTTCGGAGCGGCGGCGAGCGCTGCTTTCATCTTCGCGACGGCCTCCGCAAGTGCCTTGGCCGGAAGATCGCCTTTCATGCGGCGCTCGAATTCCGCGCGTGCTCCTGCATCTTTGGTGCCGAGCGTCTTGGTCCAGGCCTCATGCGCGGCCTTGCCGCGCGAACCCGCTGCGCGCCAGGCATCGAGAATATCCTGCGGGACTTCGAACGGCGCCGAATCCCACTTCAGGTTCTTCCGCGCGCCTGCGATCTCGTCTGCGCCGAGCGGCGAGCCGTGCGACTTTTCGGAGCCTGCCTTGTTCGGCGCGCCGAAGCCGATCACGGTCTTGCACGCGATCAGGGTCGGGCGATCAGACTTCTGTGCGCGGGTCAGCGCATCGGCAATCGCTTTCGGATCGTGACCGTCGACACGTTCGGCAGCCCAGCCGGCGGATTCGAAGCGTTTGACCTGATCGACCGAGTCCGACAGCGAGATCGCGCCGTCGATGGAAATGCCGTTGTCGTCGAACAGCACGATCAGCTTGTTGAGCTTGAGATGTCCGGCGAAGGCGATGGCTTCCTGGCTGATGCCTTCCATCAGGTCGCCGTCGGAAGCGAGGACGTAGGTGTGGTGATCGACAACATCGCCGCCGAATTCCGCCGCCATGTGGCGCTCGGCCAGCGCCATGCCGACAGCGGTGGCGATACCCTGACCGAGAGGACCGGTGGTGGTTTCGATGCCGGGTGTGACAAAGTTTTCCGGATGACCCGGTGTGATCGAGCCGAGCTGACGGAAATTCTTGATCTGGTCGATGGTCATCGACGGATTGCCGGTCAGATACAGCAGCGCATAGAGCAGCATCGAGCCATGGCCGGCGGAGAGCACGAAGCGGTCGCGGTCCGGCCAGGCTGGATCGTTGGCATCGAATTTGAGGAACTGAGTGAACAGCACGGTGGCGACATCGGCCGCGCCCATGGGCAGGCCGGGATGGCCTGATTTCGCCTTTTCGACGGCGTCCATGGCGAGTGCGCGAATCGCATTGGCCATACGGGAGGGGTCGACACGCACAGTCATGGAGGTCTGCCTGACATTCGGTGTGGGAAATGGCCGCGTGTCTCAAAAAAGCCACGGCCGGGGAAGCTTTCGCAGGGTGGATAGCATCGCGAAACCCTTGAGTCCAAGGGCTTTAGCCTGTTTTCGCCATGGAGTTTTCGCTTTGTGTGCATAGCTTCCCCGCAGCGTTGCGCGGGGCTCGCCCTGGCCGTAAATTTATCCGCCTAACTGCTTGCCGGCCCGCCAGTTTTGCGCCGTCGGCCAGACCACAAAGGCTGCCGTTCCGTGATCACCGACCGCACTGCCAACGGTTTTGCCAGTTCTGAGCCTGCGCCGAGTGGCGCGAGCGAGATCGAACTCGCCACAAAGCGGCTGGCGGCTGCGCTCGATGCGCTGGAAAACGCTGTGGAGCGGCGGCGGGAAGCCGACCGGATCGATGACGATCTGGGCGCACGGATACAGGCGCTCGGCGCCGATCGCTCGCGCCTTGCCAATGAACTCGATGGAACGCTGGTGCGCTCGCGCGCATTGGAGCGGACCAACCGCGAGATCGCGGAACGTCTCGATGTTGCCATCGATACCATTCGCTCCGTTATTGAATCCGGAGATCAGCAGCCATGAGCCACATCAACGTAACCATCAACGGCCGCCAATATCGCATGGCCTGCGAGGCCGGGCAGGAAAATCGCTTGCTGCGCCTCGCAGAAGGCCTTGAAGCGCGCATTGCCAATCTGCGCGGCAAGTTCGGTGAAATTGGCGACGGCCGCTTGACCGTGATGGCGGCACTGACGGTGGCCGATGAACTGGTCGATGCCGGCCAGAGGATTCGCGGGCTCGAGGAAGAACTCAATGCCCTGCGCGACGTGCGCGTGGTTGCGGCGGACCGCGCCCGTGCGACGCAGTCGGCTGTCGCCAATGCGTTGAATTCTGCGTCCGACCGGATCGAGAAAATGACCCAGGCGCTGAATCGTCCGGCCCGCAACGGCGTTGCGCTGGGCTGATTGAGTCTGGCTGATTGAAGAAGGCGCCGCTGGCGCTCCGGCAGGATCGTGACTACATTGGTCCGGCGAGGCTGCGTCGCGCGTCAGAAGCCATAATATCCCCGGGGCCTTATCGATCCTTTAGGGAACTGTCCCTGGCCGGGTCCGTGGACCCGATCACATGGTGCCCACCTACTTTCGTAGGTGCTCCGGGATCGAGTGCTTCAACGGCCATCGTGGCTTCGCACTGTCTTTTCGCTTCGGCTCCTGCGCGCGAGGGGTGACAGGGATTTCCGCTGGTGGATGGAAACCGTTTCCTTGCAAATCTGAAAGACGATTTCCGGCGCGGCGCGCTCGCGCAGCGCGATGCGCTGACGCCTGAGGCGCGTGCGGATGCCGCAACACGCGTAACGACACGCAAGCTGCCGCTGGAATTGCCGTCGGGCGCCATCGTTGCGGGCTATTCCCCGATCAACAGCGAATTTGATCCGTTTCCTTTGATGCGCGCGCTTGCGGAACGCGGCGCGACGCTGGCGCTGCCGGTAATTATCGCGCGTGATCATGCCCTGATTTTCCGGGCATGGAAGCCGGATGAAGGGCTTGTGCGCGGACCGTTCGGGATTTTCCAGCCGTCATCGGACGCCGACGAGGTCGATCCCGACATCGTGCTGGTGCCGCTCGCCGCGTTCGACCGCGCCGGTCATCGCATCGGCTATGGCCGCGGCTATTACGACCGCACGTTGGAAAACCTCCGTGCCATGAAGAAGATAACGGTTATCGGCATCGCCTTTGCGGTGCAGGAAATCGAGACCGTGCCGCGACTTCCGCACGACGAACAACTCGATTGTGTGCTAACGGAACGCGAGTTGATTGATCTGCGGAGTTTATAACATTGCGTATTTTGTTTGTCGGTGACGTCGTCGGGCGAAGCGGCCGCGCTGCTGTGACTGAGACGCTGCCGGGTCTGGTCCGCGACTGGAAGCTCGATCTCGTCGTGGTGAATGGCGAGAACGCCGCCGGCGGTTTCGGCATCACCGAAGCGATCTATCACGAATTGCTGGAAGCCGGTGCGGACGCGATCACGCTCGGCAATCATTCATGGGATCAGCGCGAGGCGCTGGTGTTCATCGAGCGCGCGCCGCGCCTGATCCGTCCGGCGAATTTTCCGCCGGGCACGCCGGGGCGCGGAGCTGCGCTGGTCGATACGAAGAGCGGCAAGCGTGCGCTGGTCATCAACGCCATTGGCCGCATCTTCATGCAGGCGTTCGACGATCCATTTGCGATTCTGGATCGGGAACTGAATGCCTGTCCGCTGCGGGAAGCCACCGATGCCGTGCTGGTCGATTTTCATGGCGAAGCGACCAGCGAGAAGCAGGCGATCGGCTATTTCTGCGACGGCCGCGCCAGTCTTGTTGTCGGCACACATACCCATGTGCCGACCTCCGATCATCGCATTCTGCCCGCGGGCACGGCTTACATGAGCGATGCCGGCATGACGGGCGACTATGATTCGGTCATCGGAATGCAGAAGGAAGAACCGCTGGGACGTTTCCTGCGCGGGTATCCGGCGGGACGTTTCGAAGCCGCCGACGGTGTTGCGACCCTGAGTGGTGTTGCGGTGGAAACCGACGATGCGACGGGACTCGCAACGCATGTTGCTCCAGTGCGGATCGGCCCGCTGCTGGAACGCGCTGTACCGGCTTTCTGGTGATCTAAATCTTATACGCCGTTCTGAAGCCGCCCCAGTGGCGGCCGTTGACGCGGATCGGCACGTCGATCTCGCGCATCATGATCGTCTGGCCATTGCCCATGTCACGCGCATAACTCTGGATCAGATAAGAGCGGATATTGCGGCCAGCGGCGAGGCCGGCCGGATCGTTGAAGATGCGGCGGTTACGGCAGTTCGCCGTGTTCCATGCGGTGTCACCGGGCCGCTGCGGCTGCGAGTAGATTTTGTTGTGCACCGGCAGATAGCCATTGCGGTCGATGGCGGCGCAGAACGCCGCGCGCGTATCTCGCGCCAGCGTGGCTTCCTGAATCTCCGGCAGCGCGCGGTCGGCCCAATCAAGAAAGTGCGTGCGATATTGCACTGGATCGGAGCCTTCGATCTTCACGTAATTTTCGTCGAACAGATCATCGATGCTGATCTCGCCCTTTGCGACGGCATTTTCGAAGATTTTGGTGATCGCATCGCCCGCTTCCATCGCCCGCGTTACGAACTCGGTATTCTCGTCGTGAATGCTCCAGACCTTGTCCTCGATCCGGTCCTTGAGTGCGGCGTCGGGCGAAATAAATTCCGCCTGTGCGCCGCCGCTTGTCTGGCCGGTGACGCGAATGCTGCACGCGCCGATGTCTTCAAGTTTCGCAGTCATGATCTGCTGCAGCGGCAGGGACACCGCGCTGGCGCCGCCGATCAGGAGTCCTTCGGCGGAAATCTCGAACACTTCCGCGTTGATGCGGGAAGCGCCGGATTCGATCTCGATCTGAAGGCGGCACGGCATCCGCTCGGCCTTGCGCTCCTCGTTCTCGTTCTGGCGCAGCAAAACGGCGCAGCGGGTTTTCAGCTTCTCGGCGAACATTGTCACGGCCTTGCCGGCCTGTGCGACGCTTTCGCCGTGGCTTTCTGCCTCTCTCGCGGCATTGTCGATTTCGGCGCTGCTGGTGCCCACCGAGACAATGAATTGCGAGGCGGAAGCGGCGTTATGGGTGATTTCGCCGGTGGTCTCGTTCTGCTCGGCTACCGCGCCATTGACATGGGCGAATACCGGCTTGATGGCGTCGATCGCAGCGGTGATGCGATGAACCGCATCGAATGACGTCGCGGCATCCCGCTGCAGGGTGTCGATCTTGCGCTTGATTTCTTCGGTTGCATTCTGGGTCTGCACGGCGAGTGCCTTGACCTCGGACGCAACGACCGCGAATCCCTTGCCGGCAGACCCGGCGCGCGCGGCCTCGATGGTGGAGTTCAATGCGAGCAGCGTTGTCTGCTTGGCAATCATCGCGATCAGGTTGACCACATTGCCGATGGCGGCGGAGGATTCGCGCAGCCGCTCGACGTTGAGGCTGGCTTCCTGCGCCGCTGCGCTGGCCTCATCGGCGAGCTTGCTGGCGTCGCGTACTTGTGTACCGATGCCGTGGGCCGACTGGGTGAACTTGTCCGCAGCCTGCGAAAAGGTTTCCGCGGTCGCCTGAGCGCTGCTGGTTCGGTCTGCGAGGGCGTCTGCGCGATGGCGAATCGCGGACAGCGTCGAAGCGGTGGATTGCGCGCCGCTGGCCACGGAGGTTGCCGCCCGCTCAAGCTGACGGATCATTGCCGCGAGCTCAAGTTCCAGCAGTTCGAGAATCTCGCGAGCCGAGTCGTGATGGGGAGCCGCAATTGGCTCGGGCGCCGCTACCGGCGCATCAGGGGAAATAACCGGCGTAGCCTGTTCTGGCAGCCGCTTCCGAAAAAGACCGAACGCCATAAGGAGTGCTCTGAAATATGAATAATAGGAGGCATTATCGCACTCCGGCATGAACTCATGGTTAACTTGTGCCTCTGTCTTGGGCGGTTAGATGTACAGCGATACCGGAAATTGGTCCTTTCGCCTTTAATTTTGACTGTTCCCGGACTATAACGCCGCCCCGCCGGGCTGTTCCGTTAACAATGCCCCGCATTTGACACAGCGCATTGCCGAACACCTTAGAAAGGCTTCCGATGGCCGGACATTCCCAATTCAAGAACATCATGCACCGCAAGGGCAAACAGGATGCCATGCGGTCCAAGATGTTCGGCAAGCTCGCCCGTGAAATTACGGTTGCAGCGAAACTGGGAACTCCGGACCCGGCGATGAATCCCCGCCTGCGGCTGGCGATTACTGCGGCGCGTGCGGAAAACATGCCCAAGGACAATATCGAGCGGGCCATCAAGAAGGCGATCGGCAGCGACGGCGAGAACTACGATGAAATGCGCTACGAGGGCTACGGCCCGGGCGGCGTCGCGGTCATCGTCGAGGCCTTGACCGACAACCGCAACCGCGCGGCCTCGGACATCCGGTCCTACTTCACCAAGTCCGGCGGCAATCTTGGTGAAACCGGCTCGGTCTCCTTCATGTTCGATCGCGTCGGCGTGATCGAATACGACGCCAAGGTGGCATCGGACGATGCCATGCTGGAAGCAGCCATCGATGCCGGTGCCGACGATGTGGCTTCCAGCGAGGATGGCCACGAGGTTCTGGCTTCGCCGGAGACTTATCGCGACGTGGCCAAGGCGCTGGAAGGCAAGTTCGGCGAGGCGCGCAAGGCCGCGCTGATATGGAAGCCGCAAAACACCATTACGGTCGACGATGAAACCGGCGAGAAGCTGTTCAAGCTGCTTGACCTGCTCAACGAGCATGACGACGTCCAGAACGTCTACGCCAACTTCGAAGTGTCGGACGCACTCGCCGCCAAGATGAGCGCGTAGGGTCGGATCACCAGCCTCTTCGTTTCGTTTTTATCTTGACGCCGCGCCGCTGAAGGATCATGTCAGCCGCAGGGTAGCGGTACTTGCGTCCGCCGCCCGTCACCGGAAACCAATCAACTATGCCAAGCGACAGTCCACGTATTTCGCCGACAACGGTCCCAGTGGTCTAGAGCGCTCGCCAGCTCACCGACCCTGCTGTTGCCGGCAGAACCCGAAGGTGAGCTATGACGGAAATCCACGCGCCAGAGGGCGAGTTCAACGCGGCTGTTCTGGCTGCGAGCCTGATCGGCGAGCACGTCGCCGACACCGTCGAAATTCTCAACAAGCTCGAGCCGTCACAAGCGGCGGACGTGGTGCGGCTGTTGCCGCGCGATGTTGCCATTGAAATCCTCGACAAGCCTGAACTGGATTTCGGGGCTGAGATCATCGAAACGCTGCCGCGCTATGTCGCGGCGCCGCTGCTCGCCGGGATGTCCGCCGACATGGCGGCCGATATCGTGCAATTGCTCGAGGAGCCTGCGAAAACCGAGTTGCTTGGCGCGCTCGATGATGTGTCGCGCGCGGCTATTGTCGGCCTTCTTGCCTATCCGGAAAACACCGCCGGCGCGATGATGACCACCGAGTTCGTCAGCGTGCCCAGTAGCTGGACCGTCGACCAGACGCTGCAGCACATCCGCCGCGTGGAACGCTCCCGCGAAACGGTTTATGCGATCTATGTGCTGGACCCCGTCACCCGACGCCTGGTCGGCGCTGTAAGCCTGCGGCGGCTGATCGCGGGCGAACCGTCAGCCAACATCCTGACGTTGATACCGGATCACGACACGATCACCACGCTTCCTCTGGTCGACCGTGAGGATGTTGCCCGCCTGATCACGCGCCACGACCTTCTGGCGGTGCCGGTGCTCGACAAGGCTGGACACGTTCTCGGCATTGTCACGGTGGACGACATCATCGACGCGATCATCGAGGAGAGCACTGAGGACGTGCAGAAGTTCGGCGGCATGTCCGCCACCGAAGAGCCCTACATGCAGATCGGGCTGTTCGAGATGATCCGCAAGCGCGGAGGCTGGCTGTCCATCCTGTTTGTCAGCGAAATGCTCACGGCGAGCGTTATGCAGCATTTCGAGGGTCAGCTCGAGAAGGCGCTCGTTCTGACATTGTTCATTCCGCTGATCATGAGTTCCGGCGGCAATTCCGGTTCGCAGGCGACCTCGCTTTTGATCCGCTCGCTGGCGTTGCATGACGTGAAACTCGCCGACTGGTGGCGGGTGATGATGCGCGAACTGCCGACGGGCCTCATTCTCGGCGGCCTGCTCGGGTTGATCGGCTTTGGGCGGGTGGTGGTTTGGCAAAAGTTCGGGATTTACGACTATGGCGAGCACTGGGTGCTGGTCGGCCTGACCGTGGCGGCGGCGCTGGTGGGCGTGGTCACATTCGGCTCGGTGGCAGGATCGATGCTGCCCTTTGCCCTGCAACGGGTGGGCTTCGACCCGGCCAGTGCATCGGCGCCGTTTGTGGCCACCCTCGTCGACGTGACAGGATTGATGATCTATTTCAGCGCGGCGGTGCTGATCTTGCGCGGGACACTGCTCTGACGCCGGACATCCGATTCGGGTAGACTGCCGGCATGACCTCAAGCGCGATTCGCATCCTCGGTATCGATCCCGGCCTTCGCCGCACGGGTTGGGGCGTGATCGACATCGACGGCAACCGGCTGATCTATGTCGGTTGCGGCTCGGTGGAATCGCGCGAAGCCGCGCCGCTGGCCGAACGGCTGCTGGCGATCCATGAGGGGCTTGCGCGGGTGCTGGGCGAGTTCAATCCAGTGGAAGCCGCCGTCGAGCAGACCTTCGTCAACAAGGACGGCGCATCGACCCTCAAGCTCGGTCAGGCGCGGGGCGTGGCTATGCTGGCGCCCGCGATGTTTGGGATCGCGGTCGCCGAATACGCGCCCAATCAGGTGAAGAAGACCGTGGTCGGCGCAGGGCATGCCGACAAGAACCAGATCCGCATCATGCTCGGGGTATTGCTGCCGAAGGCCGCTCCGAAAACGCCGGACGCGGCGGACGCACTGGCGATTGCGATCACCCATGCTCATCACCGCCAGAGCGCGATCCTGAAATTGAAGGTGGCCGCCGCGCGTTGAAGCGATGCCCCGAGGGTGGCGGCAGGGCGGGTTCGATGCGAAGATAAGCCGCACAGGGAACAGACGATGACACCGACCGCACTGACCATTTTCGCCTTCGCCATTCTGGTGGCGGCAGCTTCGCCGGGGCCTGCAATCGCCGCGATCCTTGCGCGCGTGATCGGGCGCGGCACCGCAGGCGTGCCCGCGTTCATCGGCGGCATCGTACTGGGGGACATCACCTGGCTTGCGGTTGCGGTGCTGGGCCTGTCGTTCGTTGCGAACAGCTTTGAGATAACCTTCGCTGTGATCAAATATGCCGGTGCAGCGTATCTCCTGTTCATCGCCTATAAGCTTTGGACCGCGCCGGCGAAGCCGGTAGACCTCGAAGATGCCGGTAACGTCGACGGCCAGCCGTTACGTTCGTTCTTTGGCGGCCTGCTGTTGACCCTCGGCAATCCCAAGACCATCGCCTTCTATCTCGCGCTGACACCGACCCTGATCGATGTATCGCGGGTCGACTTTGTCAGCTATGCCGAGCTTGCCGCGATTATCGCAGTGGTGCTCGTCTTCGTGCTCGGCGGTTACGCGCTGGCGGCGGCGCGGGCGCGCAAGCTGTTCCGCAGCCCGCGCGCCATGAAAATGCTCAACCGGATCGGCGGCAGCGTGATGGCAGGCGCTGCGGCAGCCATCGCGACACGGCAGGCATAAAGGTGATCGGAAAACTCAAAGGCCTGATCGATTCCTACGGCGAGGACTATGTGATCCTCGACGTGCAGGGCGTCGGCTATCAGGTGCATTGCTCCGCGCGCACGCTGCAGGCTTTGCCCCAGCCGGGCGAAGCGTCCATGCTCTCGATCGAGACGTATGTCCGCGAAGACCAGATCAAGCTGTTCGGCTTCCGCACCGACATGGAGCGCGAGTGGTTCCGCCTGTTGCAGACGGTGCAGGGCGTCGGCGCGAAGGTCGCGCTTGCGGTGCTCTCGACTTTGCCGCCATCCGACCTCGCCAATGCGATTGCATTGCGCGACAAGGCGGCGGTGGCGCGCACGCCAGGTGTCGGCCCGAAGGTGGCAGAGCGCATCGTCACCGAACTGAAAGACAAGACGCCCGCTTTCGCCACTATCGATCCTGCGGTGGTTCATCTGTCCGGTGCGCTGGACGATAATCTCGCGCCGCGTCCCGTGGCCGATGCGATCTCCGCGCTGGTGAATCTCGGTTACGGCCAGCCGCAGGCGGCGGCGGCCATTGCCGCCGCGTCGCGCAGCGCCGGTGACAAGGCAGAAACCGCGCAACTGATCCGGCTTGGCCTGAAAGAGTTATCGAAGTGAGCACGGCAGAGACAAGCGTTCCGCTGTCTCCTCCGCTCTCGCAGCGGCTGCGGCGAGTTCTTGCCGTGATGCTGGTATTTTTTCTGGTCGGACCGCCTGTCGGCGCGATGGTATTCATGCTGGCGACGGCTGTGGTCGGGCTTGGCGTGAAGACCGACCTCTCGAGCCTTTTGCTCGTCGGCGCGTTTTCCATGATCTACGCCGTGCCGCTCAGTTATCTGGTGGGCGCGGGACCGGCCTTGATGACGGGCGCCGGCATCGGTCTCTGGCTGGCGTTTCTCGGTCGCATGACATGGCCTTTCGCTGTCCTGGCGGGACTGATCGCCGGAATGGTGCTGTTATCGATGTCGGGATCGCCGGGTTTCCCGCCGCAGAACGAGTTGTTTAACGCGCCTGCTGTTCCGGTCATGCTAGCTACATGTGCCGTGCCCACGTTGATATGCTGGGCCATCGTGCGCGAGTGGTATCTTGCCCCCTTCAATCGTGTAAAAGTCGCGGCATGAGCAATCCAACCCGCATCGTCACGCCCGAACGCCGCGCCGACGATATCGGCGACACCTCGCTGCGTCCGCAGAATCTGTCCGAGTTCGTCGGGCAGGCGCAGGCGCGCGCCAATCTCCAGATATTCATCGATGCCGCGCGCAAACGCAATGAAGCGCTCGATCATGTGCTGTTCGTCGGCCCGCCCGGCCTTGGCAAGACCACGCTGGCGCAGATCGTGGCGCGCGAGCTCGGCGTCGGCTTCCGCGCCACGTCAGGCCCGGTCATTGCGAAGGCCGGAGATCTCGCCGCGCTGCTGACCAATCTCGAAGAACGCGACGTGCTGTTCATCGACGAAATCCATCGCCTCAGCCCGCAGGTGGAGGAAGTGCTCTATCCCGCGATGGAGGATTTCCAACTCGATCTCATCATCGGCGAGGGACCCGCGGCGCGCTCGGTGAAGATCGACCTTGCCAAATTCACATTGGTGGGCGCGACCACGCGCGCGGGGTTGCTGACTAATCCGCTGCGTGATCGTTTCGGCATTCCGGTGCGGCTGAACTTTTACACAGAAGAAGAACTCGAGAAGATTGTTACCCGTGGTGCGCGCGTGCTTGGTATCGGCATGACGCCGGACGGCGCTAACGAGATCGCC
The DNA here is from genome assembly GCA_017308595.1 of Afipia sp. GTDB lineage: Bacteria > Pseudomonadota > Alphaproteobacteria > Rhizobiales > Xanthobacteraceae > Afipia. The sequence goes on along the minus strand of JAFKER010000006.1, from coordinate 411,948 downwards.
CGCCGTGCGCGCGGCACGCCGCGCATCGCGGGACGTCTCTTGCGCCGGGTTCGCGATTTTGCCGAAGCTGCCGATGCCAGCGCCATCGACCGCAAGATTGCTGACAATGCGCTCGGCGCGCTGGAAGTGGACAAGGCGGGCCTCGATGCGATGGACCGGCGCTATCTGACGACGATTGCGCTGAACTATGGCGGCGGTCCTGTCGGCGTTGAGACCATGGCGGCGGCGCTGTCCGAACCGCGTGACGCTATCGAAGACATCATCGAACCGTATCTGATCCAGTGCGGTTATCTGCAACGCACGCCGCGCGGACGGCTGCTGACGTCACATGCGTTCAAGCATCTTGGCCTTGCCGAGCCGAGCCGCGATCCGTCGCAGTTCGGCATGTTCGAACGCGACGATGACTGAACAGGATTTCAGGATGCTCGACGGATCGATCCGCGACGGCAAGCATCATATGCCGGTTCGCGTCTATTACGAGGACACGGATTTCACCGGCATTGTCTATCACGCCAACTATCTGCGCTTCATGGAGCGCGGCCGCACCAATTATCTGCGGCTGCTCGGCGCGGACCAGCGCGCGCTGTTCGCGGAAGCCGAGAACGAAGCGCCGGGTTTTGCGTTCGTCGTTCGTGCCATGCAGATCGAATATCTCAAGCCCGCGCGGATGGATGACGTTCTGGACATCGTCACCGTCCCGCTCGAAGTGCGGGGTGCGTCAATCACCCTCGGACAGGAAGTGCGCCGGGGCGACGACGTGCTGATCGAGGCAAAGGTCAAGGTCGCGTTCGTTTCCGGCGGCCGCGCCCGGCCGATCCCGAAAGCCCTTCGCATCGCGATGAAAACCGATCAGGACGTGGCCTGAATTCCGACGCTAATCGTCGCTCTTGACGGACTGTACCGATTGGTACAAGTTTGTACCTGCCGGTACAAGCAAGGAGTTGGTTATGTCCCGTCCGCCGTTGCCGCCGTTCACGAGAGAGACCGCCGCGCAGAAGGCGCGCATGGCGGAAGATGCCTGGAATTCGCGCGATCCGGTCAAGGTGTCGCTGGCCTATACCGAAGACAGTATCTGGCGAAACCGCTCGGAGTTTTTTCAGGGCCGTGACGCCATTGTCGGATTTCTCACCCGCAAATGGGCGAAGGAGCATGAGTACCGCCTGATCAAGGATTTGTGGGCGTTCGACCGCAATTTCATCGCGGTACGTTTTCAGTACGAATGGCACGACGACGCCGGGCAGTGGTTCCGATCCTACGGCAATGAGCAGTGGGAATTCGATGAGCATGGCTTGATGAAACGCCGCGAGGCCAGCATCAACGATGTGGCGATCAAGGACAGCGAGCGCCGCTTTCACTGGGCTGCGCCGGGTCCGCGTCCGGCGGATGTGCCGGGGCTGGCGCCGATTCCGAAGTGAGGCGGCAAAAGGATTGAGATGGCGAAACGAGAGGCCGCGCGCGACGACATTCTTGCCGCTCTGGCCGAGGTGTTCCGCGCGCATGGCTATGAGGGTACGACTCTCTCGCTGATCACCGAGGCCACGGGTCTCGGCAAGGGCAGCCTCTACAATCTTTTTCCCGGCGGGAAAGAGCAGATGGCGAACGAAGTACTCGCCGCCATCGACCTGTGGTTCAACGAGAAAATCTACACGCCGCTGCGCACCGCTGCCGATCCCGCAAAGGGAATCGCGGACATGTACGCGGCGACCAGCGATTACTTTCACTCAGGGCAGCGGGTCTGTCTCGTGGGCGTGGTGGCGCTCGGCGCGTCGCGCGATCTGTTCGGCGAGAAAGTGAAGGTCTATTTCGCCGGGTGGGTGGATGCGCTTGCTGCGGCCTTGCGCCACCTGGGCTACGGCAACGTGGAAGCGCGCCGCAAGTCGGAACAGGCGGTGCTGGAAATTCAGGGCGCGCTGGTGCTGGCGCGTGCATTCGACGATCCGAAAGTGTTTTTGCGGGCGCTGAAGGAGTCGGAGCGGCGATTGCTTCAAAGGTAACCCGTCATTGCGAGTGAAGCGAAGTAAGTATCTCGCAATGACGAAAGTTGCTGGTCACTCCTAAGCCGCCGCCTTGTGGCGCGCGATCTCGGCCTTGTAGAGTTCGAGCTCCTCCGCCAGCGCCTTCATGACGCTCGGGCGTGTCTTGAAGCGATTGAGATAGTCGGTGATCGCAGGCCATTTCTTCAGTTCGATCTGAGGCGTTCCCATGCTCCAGTTCAGTACGGTGCCGAGATAGGCGTCGGCGACGCTGAAGTGATCGAGCAGGAATTCGCGGCCTTCCAGATAGGTGTTGAGGTAGTCGAGCCGCGAAAGTCCCTTGGCCAGCGCATAGGCATGCACATCGGCTGGCGCCTTGCGATCGAGCAGGGTGACGAACAGACCTTTGTGCAGTTCGGTGCCGATGAAACACAGCCATTGATGCAGGCGGCTGCGTTCGATGCCCGATGTTGCGCCCAGTCCCACATCCGGAAAGCGGTCCGCGACATACTGAAGAATCGCGGCGTTTTCGGTGAGGATCAGGCCATCATCGGTGCTGACCGTCGGCACGAGGCCGAGCGGATTCACGCTGCGAAAATCGGAATTGTCCTGCAGCACCTTCTTCGATTTTGGATCGACTTCAAGATAGCGCGCCTCGGCGCCGGCTTCATACAAAGCGATGCGGGTTGCCATCGAACAGGCAAGGGGAGAGAAGTAGAGGTCCATGGTGCGTCTCCTTGAGTTGCAGCAGGCGTTCTTGATTTTTATACCGTTCCGCATAAATTAAATGCGGTCAAGATATTTATTTGCGATATGGTACAAAAAAAGAAAAATCCGCCAGAGCCCGAGACCGGCGCGCCGAAAAAGCGCGGACGTCCGCGCGCTTTCGAGCCGGATGTGGCGCTCGGCAAGGCGATGGATACGTTCCGCGATGGCGGGTTTGCCGCGACCTCGCTGGACGATCTCAGCGAGGCGATGGGCATTAACCGGCCGAGCCTTTACGGCACCTTCGGCGATAAGCGGGAACTGTTCCTCAAGGCCTATGATCGTTATCGCGCCGAAATGGCGGCGAAGTTCGCCCATGCGTTCGATCCCAAGCTGACGCTGCGTCAGATGCTGGAAGCGATTTATGCGACCGCGCTCGATGTTTATCTGGCCGGTGACAAAGGCCCGCGCGGTTGCTTCACGGTCATGACGGCGACCTCGGAAGCAATGGCCGATCCGGAGATTCGTCCATTGGTGCAAAAGGCGCTGGGATCGACCCAGCGCACACTCGCTAGGCGTTTTCAGGTAGCGGTGGAAACCGGCGAACTGCCGCCGACGGCCGATGTGCAGGTGCTGTCGCAGATCGCGGCCTCGACCATCGAGGCAATAGCGATCCGCTCGCGCGCCCGGGTGCCGCGTGCCGAATTGGAGGTCATTGCCAAGGGCACCGTTGACCTGATCTGCGGTCCGAAACGGTAATGGCGTGGTGACGGCGGCAGGTAACTCATGTAAAATGGCTTTACATGAGTAAGAAGTCGACGACATGAGCTGGAAGAGCCGCGGCCGCCGCGAGGGCGGCTATCATCACGGCAATCTCAAGGAAGCGCTGGTGCAGGCCGCGTTGGATCTTATTGCCAACAAGGGACCGGCGGGCTTCACCTTTGCCGAAGCTGCGCGTTCTGCCGGTGTCAGCCCGGCTGCGCCCTATCGTCATTTCCGCGATCGCGATGAGTTGCTGGCAAGCGTTGCGCAGCAGGGCTTCGAATTGTTCGAGGCGCGGCTTGCTGCGGCCTGGGACGATGGCCGTCCCGATACGCCGACCGCGTTTCAACGCATCGGCAAGGCCTATCTCGCCTTCGCGCGCGAAAATCCCGCTTATTACTCGGCCATGTTCGAATCCGGCGTTCCGATCGAAACCAATCCGGCGTTGCTGCTGGCCGGCGAACGCGCCTTCGCGGTCATCCGTCTCGCTTCGGAAAGACTAGTGGCAATGGCCCCGCCGGGGGTGCCGCGTCCACCCGCGATGATGATGGCGCTTCACATCTGGTCGATGTCGCACGGTATCGCCTCGCTGTTCGGGCGCGGCGATGCGGCGCGGCGCAAGCTGCCGATGTCGCCGGAAGACCTGCTGGAAGCGGGTGTGCTGATCTATCTGAAAGGTTTGGGTTTCCCCACGGATCAGCACCAGCATCACCGGCCACCGGAACCCCCGCGAAAATAATTTGGCGGCTGCGACAACCGCTCCGCTTGACAAAAACCCGGCTTGGTTTATCTATGTAAATGTTATTTACATTCACGGAAGCGTGAAACTCAGGGAGGACGCCTATGGCGAACACCGCAAACGCCAACACTGCACGGCTCGACCGATGGGGCCGCCCCGACTGGGCGGGACCCCGTCAAGACAACTACGACTCGCGGCACGACTGGCAGCCGCGTTTTCATCCGGGTCGGATCATCCTGATCGTTGCCGGATTCATTATCTGGTGGCCGCTGGGTTTGGCCGCTCTCGCTTACTCACTCTGGAGCAGAAACATGGGTTGCTGGTCTCACGATCGTCACGGCCGCTGGGCCGATAAGATGGAGCGCATGCAGTACAAGATGGAGCGGATGCGCAGCCGCATGGAAGGCCGCGGTTTCTATGCGCCGTCGAGCGGCAACCGCGCCTTCGACGACTACCGCATGGAGACGCTGCGCCGCCTCGAAGAAGAGCAGACCGAGTTCAAGGACTTCCTTGATCGCCTGCGTCACGCCAAGGACAAGGAAGAGTTCGACGCCTTCATGGCGCAGCACAAGCAGCGCCCGACGCCATCGAACGATCAGCCGTCTCAGGGCTGAGCAGCCCCGTCTACCTGACTGGCTAAAGGAGCCGCCTGCTTCGTGAGAAGTGGGCGGTTTTGTTTTGGCTTGCTGCGAAAGGCATGCCCGCGCCGGGTGAGGGGCGTTGTTGTTGCGTGAGTGGGACTCTCACCCTGCAAGCGGGGAGACGGAGCCTTCTTTTCGCGCCTTCATCTGAAATCTGATCTCGATCGCGATCTTGAGCAGGACAAGAACGATCAGCGGCGCAGCGGTGCCGATCGCCTGTGCAATGAACGCGCCGCCCATGATCGCGAGATGCATGATCACGATGCGCTTGTAGAAGCCGCCCATAATCGCGCCGGTATCGGTATTGGTTTGTGGTGCCTTGGCAAACACGAAGCGATTGACCGCATCGTTGACGAAGATCGCCCCCTGACCGACGAACAGCGCCAGCAGCGGCATCCACAAATCCTTGCCGATCACGATCAGGCGGATGAACTCCCGCGCATCGTGAATGCGCCCACTCCATGGCCCGGCGAACAGCGAATAGATGAACAACATGTGCACGGACATGAACAGTCCGGCATGCACGGTGAAGAATCCCGCGAGCGCAAGCGATGCTGCGATGCCTCGGCCCTTCGTGGATCCGGGATCGCGGGACATCGTTGCCGCCCGCGCAATGGTCCAGAACCCAATGACGGCGGTTTCCAGGCAATACAGGCAAAGCAGGATAAACGTGTCCCATCCCCAGAACAGAATGCCCGCCAGCGGCACCAGATTCGAAAGAATCAGAATCGCGGATGTGATGCCCTGACCCTGCGGCGCAGCTTTTGCCGGTGGCGCAAGTGATGTCATTGCAGGGTACTTCCCGCGGGCTGGGCGGCTGAAAGAGGTGCCTTATCAAGACGCTCTAAGATCATTTTACCTTTGTTAAGGTTGTAGTTCATAAAATTGCAACCGGGCGATTCGAGGCCGGCGCTGGCGCCGGGAGACAGGAGCAAGTGCATATGAACGGCGAGAGCACGATCTCACGGCGGTTAAGCTTCAACATGATCGACGGGACCATGGGTGAGACGTTGCGGCAATGGAAGCCGTTCGTCCTTGCGGAAATGGCGCCTGTTCTCGACGGCTTCTACGATCACGTCTCCAAGTTTTCCGAAACGTCGACATTTTTCAAGAACCGCGCGCACATGATGCATGCCAAGGACATGCAGTTGAAGCACTGGGCCATCATTCTCGATGGGCGCTTCGATTCTGTCTATGAATCGTCGGTGACGAAGATCGGCGAAGTGCACAACAAGCTCGGTCTCGAGCCGCGCTGGTATATCGGCGGATACAACACGCTGGTGTCCGGAATGCTGTCTGCGATTGCCGAGCGCCTTCCCGTCGGCAAGTTCGACAGGCAGGCCGCGTCGAAAAAGGCAGCGTTGCAGCAGGCTGTGGTCAAGGCCGCGATGCTGGACATGGATCTGGCGATCGCGGTTTACATCGAAGCGGGACGGCGTGATCGCAAGCAGACCCTCGAACGGCTCGCAACGGACTTTGAAAAGGCTGTAGGCGGGGTTGTCGACATGGTGGCATCCGCCGCCACCCAGCTTGAATCATCCGCAAAAACCATGGTGGCGACGGCGGAGCGCACCGCAGGCCAGTCGAAGGTCGTCGCCGGTGCTTCGCTGGACGCGACCAGAAATGTGCAGGCCGTTTCCGTTGCAGCCGAAGAACTCACCAGCGCAGTCACCGAGATCAGCCGGCAGGTCAGCGAGTCCACCCGTATGGTCGGCAACGCGACCACATCGGCTGATGAAGCCGGAACGACAATGAACCGGTTGTCGGAAGGGGCGCAGAAAATCGGCACGATCGTCGATCTCATTACGAACATTGCTGCCCAGACCAATCTGCTGGCGCTCAATGCCACCATCGAGGCGGCGCGCGCGGGAGATGCGGGCCGAGGCTTTGCCGTTGTCGCACAGGAGGTGAAATCACTCGCCGAGCAGACCGCGAAGGCCACGGCTGAAATCGCTGCGCAGATTGGCGATATCCAAAGCTCGACGTCGGAGTCGGTGGAAGCGATCTCCAGCATCACCAGCGTCATCAAATCGATCAATGAAGTGTCTTCCGCCATCGCGTCGGCGGTCGAGGAGCAGGGGGCTGCGACCAACGAGATCTCCCGTAACGTGCAGCAGGCTGCGCAGGGCACGGGCGAGGTATCCCGCACCATCGAGGAAGTCACGGCTGCGGCCGGGGAAACTGGCGCTGGCGCCAAGCAGGTGCTGTCGGCGGCGGGCGATCTCACGCAGCAATCCGAATTCCTCCGCGGCGAGGTTGTGAAGTTTCTGCAAACCGTCCGCGCGGCCTGAACTTCCTTTCCTGCAGGAAATACGATGGAGGGCCATGACGCAGGTCAGGCTCCCGTATTCCGGCTGGCTTTCCCATTGCCGCCGCGGTTTGTCGCGCCTATGAATCGGGAATGATCAAGCGCGCGACATCCGCCCGCCGTCGGTGGTGGCGATCCGTTTCCTGCAACGGCATCCGGTGCTGTAACGCCATGCGCTGAGCGCCTCTGCGCTGCGCTAATTTTCCTCGCCCGCGAATTCTTTCAGCAAAGGCCCGTCAGCGGGTCTGATGTTCCGGAGATATCACGATGTCTGCAACCATGCAGTCGTCATATTCCCCGCCTGTGGCGGCGCTGGCGTGGCTTGGCCGTCAGGGCACGCGCGCGCTCGCGGCCCTTGTCTTCATAGGCCTTGCCGTTCCTCCGCTCGGAGAGATGCTCAGGCCGTACATTTCGCAGTCCGTTTTCGTGCTGCTCTGCATTTCATTCACGCGGGTCGATGTCGCGGCGCTGCGAACCTATCTCTCGCGGCCGATGCTGGTGGTCGGCGCGACGCTGTGGAGCGCGGTAGGGATTCCGCTGCTGTTCGCGGCGGGCAGCCTGATCACCCGCCTCGATCAGGCTTCGCCCGAGCTTTTTCTCGGGGTGATGCTGCAGTCCGTCACGTCGCCGATGAACTCGGCGCCTGCGCTGGTGGCGCTGATGGGACTGGACGCGACGCTGGTCCTCATCACGCTGGTGACGACGACGGCGCTGGTGCCGTTCACGGCGCCGCTGATCGCCTCGCTGTTTTTCGGAGGGGTGCTGAGCATGTCGCCGCTGGTGCTGGGATTGAAGCTGATCGGGCTTCTGGCGGGCGCGATTGTGGTCGCTACGGTCATCAGGCGGCTTGCGGGTCCAGCCGCCATCGTGCGTTACGGTCAGGCCATCGACGGCTTCACCGTTATTGTCCTTCTGGTGCTTGTCAGCGGCCTGATGGGGTCGGTGGCGATGAGCTTCTGGGCCGATCCGGTCGGTGTCCTGCTGGTGACCCTGTTGGCCTTTGGTACCGCGATCTTGTTGCTGGGCCTGACCGTGCTGGTGTTCCGGAAGGCGGGTCACGAGCGGGCATGGGCACTCGGTTTCATGGTGTCCCAGCGCAATCTCGGCCTGATGCTGGCTGCAGCCAACGGCGGGCTGCCCGGCCTGACCTGGCTTTACTTCGCGTTGTCGCAGTTCCCAATCTACCTCTTTCCCCAGTTCCTCAAGCCGCTGTTCCGCAGGGAGCGGACCATACCGGAGCCACGGCCCTGAATCCGGGTGGGGAGGTCGCGGAGCTGTCACAGCTTGCGGTTAGCAAAGCCATTTTCCAGCTTCGGACCGGTCATGGTAACCCCGCCTTAACTATGACCGGCGTCTGGTGATCCAGGTAAAGGGGCCGCCGGTAGCCCTCGTTTTGACACGTTAGCAGGGGATGCACACCCCGGCCTCGGGACAGGCCATCCCACGCGACACGAGACCGAAACGGGGCGATCGGCAGCGTCGGTGTTTCGCTGCGCGGTCGGTGCATGACCGTGGCCGAGGGCCCTTCGCGTGAACCTGGGATAGTCGCCTTGAGAGGATACCGATCATGAATCCAGCAGACGTTGCGCAGTCGGCTCTGCCGCTGGCCTCCGCTGACGTATCGCTGATTTCGCTGTTCTGGCACGCGCATTTCGTCGTGAAGACGATCATGCTGGGCCTGCTTGCCTGTTCGGTGTGGGTATGGGCCATCGCGATCGACAAGATGCTGCTGTATTCACGCACGAAAAAGGCCATGGACCGCTTCGAGCAGGCGTTCTGGTCAGGCCAGTCGATCGATGAATTGTACCGCGCGCTGGCGGCCAAACCGACGCAATCCATGGCGGCTCTGTTTGTTGCGGCGATGCGCGAGTGGAAGCGCTCGTTCGAAAGCCATTCCCGCTCCTTTGCCGGTCTGCAGATGCGGATCGACAAGGTGATGAGCGTGTCGATTGCCCGCGAAGTCGAGCGGCTGGATCGCCGCCTGCTGGTGCTGGCCACGGTCGGCTCGGCCAGCCCCTTTGTCGGCCTGTTCGGCACGGTCTGGGGCATCATGTCGAGCTTCCAGTCGATCGCAGCGTCGAAGAATACCTCGCTGGCGGTGGTCGCCCCCGGCATCGCTGAGGCGCTATTTGCCACTGCCATCGGCCTGATCGCCGCAATTCCGGCGACAATTTTCTACAATAAGTTCACCTCGGAGGTGAACCGGCAGGCCCAGCGGCTTGAAGGTTTCGCCGACGAGTTCTCGGCGATCCTGTCGCGTCAGATCGACGAGCGTGCGTAAGGTGGACGGCTTGGGACATTTGTCATGGGCATGAGCTTAGGCGGCGGGGCAGGCGGAGGCAGACGCCGCGGCTATCGTCGCGCCAATGTCATGGCCGAAATCAACGTCACGCCCATGGTGGACGTGATGCTGGTGCTGCTGATCATCTTCATGGTGTCCGCGCCGCTGCTGACCGTCGGCGTGCCGCTCGATCTGCCGCAAACGGCGGCCAAGAGTCTCGATCAGGACAAGGAGCCGCTGACGGTTTCCGTTCAACTGACAGGGAAAGTATTTCTGAACAACACCGAAATTCCGATGACCGAACTGGTGCCGAAATTGCAGGCCATTACCCAGGCGCGCGGCGGCATGGACGAGCGTATCTTTGTTCGCGGCGACACAAAGGTGGATTACGGTACGGTGATGCGCGTGATGGGCCGCCTGTCCGCCGCAGGCTTCAAGCGCGTGGCTCTGGTGACCGAGGTCGAGCAGGGAAACTGACGTGAAGATCGACAAGACCGTTGCAGCGTCTGTCGCATTGCATGCCCTGGTGATCGGCTGGGGCATGGTCTCGTTCTCGACCAAAGCGTTCGAGTCGATGCCGGAGGATTCCGTTCCCGTCGACATCGTGTCCGCAGATCAGTTCGCGAAAGCGATGCAGGGCATGAAAACCGGCAAGAAGGAAAATCCCAAGCCGATGGTGGAGAAGGTCGCCGAGCCGAAGCCGCCAGCAGACGATGCCGTCGGCAAGATCGACGACAAGAAACCGCCGGTGGTGACCGAGGCTGCTCCGCCGCCGACGCCGAAGCCGGAAGTGAAGCCGGTCGAGAAGAAGCCCGATCCGCCGAAGCCGGTCGTCGAGAACAAGCCGAAAGAAGAGCAGAAGCAGGCCGAGAAGAAGCCGGACAATGCCAAGGTCGATCCCATCGCCGAGGCGCTGAAGAAGGAAGAGGCGAAGAAGCCGCCGAAGCCGCAGCAGGTCAAGGCGACGCCGCCTCCGCCCGACAAGCACAAAGCCGAGCGCGTGTTCGATCAGTCGAAGATCGCTGCCTTGCTCGACAAGCGCGATCCCTCGCGTGAATCCATTACAGGCGCCGCGCTGAATTCGCAGGCGGCCCTTGGTACCGCACGCGGCCGCGCTGCTGACAATTCCGCGACCTGGGGCGCAATGTTCCGCCAGCAGGTTGAGCGCTGCTGGAAGAAGCCTTATGGCGGCATCGAGGCGCAGAAAGTCGAAGCCGTCTTCACGATCAAGCTGAAGCGTGACGGCACGCTGGAGACCATGCCGGTGCCGTTGCCGGGCGGATCGAGTCCGTATTTCCGCGTGTATCAGGAGAGCGCGCAGCGCGCGATCATCGAGTGCCAGCCGTATAATCTGCCTGCGGCTTATTTCGACGAATGGAAATTCTTCGAGCCGGCGTTCACCGAAAAATTTTCGTGACACAACATCCGATGGCTCGAACAGCGCCGCCGGAGGTAAGATTTGAACAGGATGCATGATTTGAACAACGAACGTCCGGACGAGTTGCAGGCTAGGTTGAAGACGATGATCGAGACTTCCGATGCAAGATTGACCCGGCGGCACATGCTGACCGGCGCAGCATCGGCGGGATTGCTGCTGGCGTCGCCGATGCGACGTGCCTTGGCGCAGGCCCGCGTCACCGTCACCGAAGGCAACTTCCAGCCGATCCCGATTGCGATTCCGAATTTCGTTCCCGGCGGACAGGGCGACGGAGAAGTTGCCGCCGGCATCGCGCAGGTCATCACCAACAATCTCAAGCGTAGCGGCCTGTTCGCGCCGATCGATCAGGCGGCTTTCATCGAACGCATCTCCAATATCGACGTGCCGCCGCAGTTTGCGAACTGGCGCCAGATCAACGCGCAGGCGCTGGTCACGGGCCGCGCCACGCGGCAGGGCGATGGCCGCCTCAAGGCTGAATTCAGACTTTGGGACGTGCCGCAGGCGCAGCAACTGACCGGCCAGCAGTATTTCACCTCGCCGGAATCATGGCGTCGCATCGCGCACATCATTTCGGATCAGATCTATGAGCGCCTCACCGGCGAGAAGGGCTACTTCGACAGCCGCGTGGTGTTCGTCGATGAGACCGGTCCGAAGGATCGCCGCGTCAAGCGCCTCGCGATGATGGATCAGGACGGTGCGAACGTCCGCTACCTGACGCGCGGCGCGGACCTCGTGCTGACGCCGCGGTTCTCGCCGTCGACGCAGGAAATCACCTATATGGAATTCGGCAAGGGCGATCCGCGCGTCTATCTCTTCAATGTCGAAACCGGCCAGCGCGAGATCGTCGGCAACTTCCCCGGCATGTCGTTCTCGCCGCGCTTCTCCCCGGATGGTCAGCGGATCATCATGAGTCTGCAGCAGGGCGGCAACTCGAATCTGTTCGTGATGGATCTGCGCTCGAAGTCAACGACACGCCTGACCGACACGCCGGCGATCGACACGTCGCCATCCTATGCGCCCGACGGTGGACGCATCTGCTTTGAGTCTGATCGTGGCGGCAAGCCGCAGATCTACGTGATGGGTGCGAATGGGGGCGCAGCGCAGCGCATTTCGTTCGGCGAGGGCAGCTATTCGACGCCGGTCTGGTCGCCGCGCGGTGACTACATCGCCTTCACCAAGCAGGGCGGTGGCCAGTTTTCCATCGGCATCATGAAGCCCGACGGTTCGGGCGAACGTATCCTCACCTCCGGTTACCACAACGAAGGACCAACCTTTGCGCCGAACGGGCGCGTGGTGATGTTCTTCCGGGAAGCGGGCGGTGGCCCGTCGCTCTACACGGTGGATATTTCCGGCCGCAATGAGCAGAAGGTGCCGACGCCGGGTTTCGCGTCCGATCCGGCCTGGTCGCCATTGCTATCGTAAACGAAACGTTAAAGCCTGATGGGGATTGCCGCTACTCGCGGCAATCTTTCCCTAATTTGATGACATTGCAGGCAGATTTCATCTCTCTCTGAATGCGGCAATACATCGGTAACGATGTTCGCTCAGAAAGACTTCATCTGCTGCGGGTAAAGGTGTGCTGATCCAAAGGACGTGCACGCGCCCCGATGCAACTGATCAAACCACGACCGGTCGACCGTGAAGAGCTGCCACCGCGAATCTACGCGGCGCTGGTCGATTCGATGTGCCAGAACTCCTGGCCGATGTTGTTCGGAGCAATATGCGCCGCCGCGGCCGCGTTGATGACGGCGCTCAAGACCGGCTACGCTCCGATCTGGCCGTGTGCACTGCTGATCATAACCATTGGTATCGCGCGCGCGATCCAGATGCGCAAATACGAGAAGCGCACGACGGTTCTGACCCCCGAACAGGCGGCCGATTTCGAGCCGCGCTACATGCTCGGCGCGATGCTCTATGCCGGGGTGCTCGGACTTTGGTGCGCGGTGGTGCTGCTCGGCACTGACGATCCAATCGCCCACATGCTCTGTACGACGGTCACCATCGCCTATACCGGTGGCGGCGCTGCACGCAACTATGGCCGTCCGCGAATTGTCCAGCTTCACATCCTGCTGTCTTGCGGACCGATGTCCCTCGCGCTCGCCGCTCATGGCGATCTTTATCACATCGGGCTCGCGGGTCTGCTGGTGTTGTTTTTCCTCGGGTTGAAGGACATCAACCTGAGCCTGCATTCGATCTTCGTGAAAGCGCTGGAGGCGAGCGAGCGCGAAGCCGCGCTGGCTGCGCAGTTCGATACCGCTCTGAATAACATGCCGCATGGTCTGTGCATGTTCGATGCGAACGGCTGCCTTGCGGTGATGAATTATCGCTTCCACAGCATGATGGGGCTGAAGGCCGATCTGATCGGAACCGGCGCATCTGCGACGGAAGTGGTCGCGGCCTGTCTGAAAGCCGGCACGCTCACTTCGGGCAGCGCCGAGGCGATTATTTCCCAGGCCGGGAAGGGACAAAAAGCAGAAATCGTCACGGTCTATTCGGCGGATTCCGAGGAACGTGCACTGGCATGGACCTTCCAGCCGATGGCGGATGGCGGCACGGTCGTGCTGGTCGAAGACATTACCGCGCGGCGAAATGCCGAGGCCAGGATCGGGCATATGGCGCGGTTTGACGAATTGACGGGTCTGCCGAACCGCGTGCATTTCCGCGATGAAATCGAAGCGATGCTGGCATCGAGCGACGCGCCGCAGTCGGCGCTGCTGTTCATCGATCTCGATCAGTTCAAGCAGGTCAACGATACGCTCGGCCATCCAAGCGGCGACAAGCTGCTTTGCGCTGTGACGGCCAGGCTGCGCCGGCTGCTGCGGCCGGAGGATTTCGTTGCGCGTTTCGGCGGCGACGAGTTCGTCGTGTTCCAGCGTGGAATTCGTGCGGCAGAGGACGCCGCCTCATTGGCTCGCCGGATTGTCGATCGCCTCAGCGAGCGTTACGAGATCGATCACCATCTGGTCGAAATCGGCGCCAGCATCGGCATCGCCATGACTTCGCCCGACACCAGCGTCGACGTACTTCTGAAAAACGCCGATATGGCGCTCTATCGCGCGAAGGCGGATGGCCGCGGGACCTTCTGCTTCTTCCGCGAAGAGATGGCGCATACTGTCGAAGCGCGCCGCGTACTCGAACTGGACCTGCGCCATGCGCTCGCCCACGAGGAATTCGAACTGTACTACCAGCCTCTGGTCAATCTGAAATCGGGACGCATTTCGACCTGCGAGGCACTGCTGCGCTGGAATCATCCGACGCGTGGTGCGGTGTCTCCCGCTGATATTATCCCGGTCGTCGAGGATATGGGTCTCGTCGTGGATCTCGGCCGCTGGATTCTGCGCAAGGCTTGCATGGAATGCATGAAGTGGCCTGATCCCGTCAGCGTCGCGGTGAACTTCTCGTCGCAGCAATTCCATCAGCGTGACGTCATGACCGAAGTGCGTTACGCACTCGAAGTTTCTGGCTTGCCGCCGCATCGGTTGGAAATCGAAATCACCGAGTCGTCGTTGCTGCGAAATACGCAGTGGACGCTCGACGTGCTGTCGCAACTGCGCGAACTTGGCGTGCGCATCTCGCTCGACGATTTCGGCACTGGCTATTCGAGCCTCAGCTATCTGCATAACTTCCCGCTGCAGAAGGTGAAGATTGATCGCTCGTTCCTCGAAGATATCGGCAGCCATCGGCCGCTGACGCTGCTGCGTGGTGTTGCGCGCCTCAGCGCTGACCTCGGCATGTCCGTGGTGGTCGAAGGCATCGAAACCAACGAGCAGCTCGAACTCATCAGCGCGGAAGGCACCGTGACTGAAGCTCAGGGCTTCCTCTTCAGCCGTCCGGTCCCGGCGCCTCGTGTCCGCGAATTGCTGAAGGCGTCACACGGGTCGTCATCGAAGGATGTTATTCCGATCCGCCAAATCCTGCGCTGATCCGCTGTCGCGGACGCAATCCCCTCATCACAACAGTCTGACATGACCGCAATGCAAGTAACCTTCTGTTTGGTTGACGCTGGTTAAGGTTAACTCATGCAACGCTTTGCGATTTTGTTAAGAAGGTATTAACCTCTTGTTCATGTGACGCGGTACAGTCGTATCGCCTGTCGGAGCATCGAAAATGGTCTCTGCTGTCCGATCGACCGGCCGCCCGTCGGAACGGGTCAGCTATCCGCTAGAATCCGTCGATTACAAACTTGCTGAAACGCAAGCCGACAAAGAGCAGCTCTACCGGCTGCGCTATCGTGCCTATCTGCGCGAAGGAACGATCGATCCCAACGCCGGACAAATGACGTTCGACAAGTATGACGAGATGCCGAATTCCTGGAATTTCGGCGTCTATCGCGATGGCGTTCTGATGAGTTCGCTGCGCATCACCGTGTCCTCGCCGGAAATGCCGGATTGCCCGTCGCGGGGCGTGTTTTCTGATCTGCTCGAGCCTGAAATCGCAAAAGGGCGCGTGCTGATCGATCCCACGCGGTTCGTGGCTGATCCCGATCGGGAAGCGCGCTGTCCGGAACTGCCCTACATCACACTTCGACTGGCCTACATGGCGTGCGAGTATTTCGCGGCGGATATTGGCCTCGCCAGCGTGCGCGCCGAGCATCAGGCTTTTTATCGCCGGGTGTTCCTGCATAAGCCAATCAGCGAGCCGCGGAGTTATCCAGGCCTCATCAAGCCGATCTGTCTGATGGCGGTCGATTATCCGGCTATGCGCGAGCGGGTCTATGAGCGGTATCCCTATTTCCGCTCGAGTTTCTTCGAACGACGCAAGCTGTTCGAGCGCGGCCAGCGGCCGGTGGAAGCGGCGCCCGTTCTCAATCTGCCGCAGTTTCCTTTCGCCCAAGCGACGATCGCGCCCCGGTCCTGAGCCGGATACGCTGTAAAATCTCGGATTTCCCCGAAAATAGAGGGCTCCAGCCACAGGCCGGAGCCCTTTTTGCTTGGCGCATTCACCGTCGCGCCATATTCATACCGCATTAACCATCGGCAACGGTTTTGCCGGATGTGTGGCATTTGAGAGTGTCCGGCAACGCCTCATCAAGGTTGACGAAATCTTCGCTTAACCAACCCGCTGTAGACCGGACGGTGTGGTGGTTAGCAAGTCCGCCTGTTCTCGACGCGAACCCGTTGGCGGACTTGCTAACCAAAACCACACCGAAGTTTTTTTCGAGTGTCCCCCTGAATCCGAAGTTCGCTTACGGGGGCGCTGCAGAATTAAAGCGAACTTCGGATTCGGGACACTCGTCCTTTAGTAACCAGAGCGTGGAGGCTCCGGAATGAAACATCAGATGCGTATCCTCCAGGGATTGAAGCTGGCCGCGGTCTTGGCTGTCGCGCTGTCGATGGGCGCTTGCGCCAATAAGAACGGCACTGGTGCTGATGGCGCCATGGCGAGCGCGGCGGTGCCCGGCAGCCAGCAGGATTTCGTCGTGAACGTCGGCGACCGCGTGTTCTTCGAGAGCGACCAGACCGAACTGTCGCCGCAAGCGATTGCGACTCTCGACAAGCAGGCGCAGTGGCTGCAGCAGTACAACCGTTACTCGTTCACGATCGAAGGCCACGCCGACGAGCGCGGCACCCGCGAGTACAACATTGCGCTCGGCGCCAAGCGCGCCCAGTCGGTTCGCAGCTTCCTTGCCTCGCGCGGCATCGATCCGTCGCGGATGCGGACCATCTCCTACGGCAAGGAGCGCCCGGTGGCGGTGTGTAACGACATCTCGTGCTGGTCGCAGAATCGCCGCGCGGTGACCGTGCTGAACGCCAGTTCGTAAGGCGTTGTCGATAGCTTCTAAAAGCGGCGCCTCCGGGCGCCGTTTTGTTTTGGAGCGGATGGAGATATGACCTCGCAGGAGATCATGCTGAGGCAACGAGCCGCTGTCGAAAGCCATATTTTTGGCGTACTGAAGCGTTCAATCTTGGTCGCTTTGAAAAGCGATGCCCTTACTGTTTTTCGGGTCAAAATGTCATCCAGATTTCAAAAGTTCGTCTGTGCGGTCCTCGTGTCCGCGCCCTTTTGGCTGCCAGTCAGTGCATCCGCGCAGCAGGATATGGATCCTGAACTGCGTATCGAACGGCTGGAAAACCAGCTCCGCACCCTGACCGGCCAGAACGAGGAATTGCAGTACCGCAATCGCCAGCTCGAAGAGCAGTTGCGGGCGCTTCAGGGCGCGCAACCGCAGCCCAATCAGGCTGCCGCGCCGCGTCCCGCCAGCCCGAATGTAGCCGCGCCGCAGGCCCAGCAAAATCCGAATGCCGGCTATCAGCAGCCTTCCGTTGTCGGTGAAGCGCCGCCCGTGATTGCGGCTCCCGTGGCCAGCAGCGGACGCCGCGGCGATGCCTTCGATCCTAGCCGCAATCCGAACGCGCCGGGCGTGCCGCGTGCCCTCGGCGGCGGCCAGATGCCGGTTGCGGAAGGTCACGTCGGGGCGCCGGGCGGCCGCGATGCGGGCGAACCGCTCAACCTGTCGAATGTCGGCAGCCCGCGCGATCCGTATGGGACCGGCGCGCCGGTACAGCAACGCCCGGTTCAGCAGGCGCCGAACACCACCGCATCGCTGACGACGCTTCCGCCATCGGCGACGCCACGCGACGAATTCGATCTTGGTATCGGTTATATCCAGCGCAAGGATTACGCGCTGGCCGAAGAGACGATGCGGAACTTCGCGCAGAAATATCCGACCGACGCGCTGTTGCCGGATTCGCAGTATTGGCTCGGCGAAAGCCTTTACCAGCGCCAGAAGTACCGTGATGCAGCCGAAGTATTCCTGGGTGTGACGACGAAATACGATACCGCCGCGAAGGCCCCGGATTCGCTGCTCCGCCTCGGCCAGTCGCTGGCCGCGCTCAAGGAAAAAGAGGCCGCCTGCGCGGCGTTCGGCGAGATCAACCGGAAGTATCCGCGCGCTTCGAACGGGGTGAAGCAGGGCGTGGCGCGCGAACAGAAGCGTGTCGGCTGTTAAGTCTCGTCATTGCGAAGATCGCTTGCGGCGAAGCAATCCATTCTTCTCAAAGGTGGACTGCTTCGCTTTGCTCGCAATGGTAGCCTAGAATGTCTATCCTGCCTGCAGCTCTTTCCCCGTGGGGATGAAAACCGGGCTTCTGAAGATCATGGCCTCCCTCGAAACGTCGCCCGTTTCAGTTCAGGATGCGAAGCGCCTGTTCTCCGATTGGAAGACACTGCCCGCGCTCGTGCTGGCGGTCTCCGGCGGTCCGGATTCACTGGCTCTCATGTGGTTGGCTGCGCGTTGGCGAAAGGCCTTGAAAAAAGGCCCACGTCTCGTGGCGGTCACCGTCGACCATGGTTTGCGCAAGGAGGCGGCGGCTGAAGCGCGCGCCGTCAAAAAGCTCGCTGCCGCGCTGGATGTTGAACACCGCACGCTGCGATGGCGCGGCGATAAGCCGAAAGCCGGATTGCCGTCTGCGGCGCGCGATGCCCGCTACCATCTGCTCGCGCAAGCGGCGAAAAGCTGCGGCGCGTCGCATATGCTCACCGCGCACACACGGGACGATCAGGCCGAGACGGTCATCATGCGGTTGTCGCGCGGCAGCGGCATTGCCGGTCTGGCGGCAATGGCGCGGCAGTCCGATCGCGGCGGCGTGGTGCTGGTTCGCCCGTTTCTGGATGTGCCGAAATCGCGGCTGGTCGCAACGCTCGAAAAAGCGGGGATCGGGTTTGCCGACGATCCGACCAACCACGATCCGCGTTTCACCCGTCCGAGGCTGCGCGCGCTGATGCCGGCGCTTGCGGAGGAAGGCGCCGATGCAAGTCGCCTGGCGCGGCTTGCGGGCCGCCTCCGCCGCGCCAATGCCGCGCTCGAGATCATGGCCGATGGCGCCGAACGTTATCTGGCGAGCATGGATGACGGCGGTTCCGCTCCCGGGTTCGATCTTGCGGCGTTTGCGGTTCTGTCCGCCGAAATCCGGGTACGGCTTCTGACGCGTGCGATTAATCGAATCGGTCATGAAGGACCGGCCGAACTCGGAAAGGTCGAAGCGCTGCTGGAGGCGATTGATCAGGATGGTCCGGGCCCAAAATCAGGCCGGAAAAGCAGGCGTGTGAAGCAGACGCTCGCCGGAGCCGTTATCGGCATCGCAAAAGGCCGGATCTATATCGTCCCGGCCCCGCCAAGACGGCGGCGGATGGGTGGGTTGCCTTAACCACTGTTGAAATCGCCGCGGCAAACCGCCCTTATTTCACCCGGAATGGCATTAAGATGCGTTAAATAGTCCCGAGAGGTTCCCTTGGCATCGGGGGCACCCGCACCTAGATTGGTATGCAACCGGCACTCAATAAAGTGTTGCAGACCCAAGGACATCAGGCCGCTATCCGTGCGGCCACGAAGGAAGCCCAATGAACGCCAACCTGCGCAATTTCGCCCTCTGGGTCATTATCGTCTTGCTGCTGTTGGCATTATTCACACTGTTCCAGAATCCCGGACAGCGCGCGGCGTCCCAGGACATCTCGTTCTCCCAGCTGCTGACCGAGGTCGACCAGAATCGCGTCCGAGACGTGGTCATTCAGGGACCAGACATCAACGGCACTTTCACCAACGGTTCGACCTTCCACACCTATGCGCCGAATGATCCGACGCTGATCAAGCGCCTGTACGACGGCAAGGTGTCGATCACCGCGAAGCCGCCGGGTGATAACGTGCCGTGGTTCGTGTCGCTGCTCGTCTCATGGCTTCCCTTCATCGCATTGATCGGCGTGTGGGTGTTCCTGTCGCGCCAGATGCAGGGCGGTGCGGGCAAGGCGATGGGTTTCGGCAAGTCGCGCGCCAAGATGCTCACGGAGGCCCATGGCCGCGTGACATTTGAGGACGTCGCCGGTGTCGATGAAGCCAAGCAGGATCTGCAGGAGATCGTCGAGTTTCTCCGCGATCCGGGCAAGTTTCAGCGCCTCGGCGGACGTATTCCACGCGGTGTGCTGCTGGTCGGCCCGCCGGGTACGGGTAAGACCCTGATCGCGCGTGCGGTCGCGGGCGAAGCCAACGTGCCGTTCTTCACCATCTCGGGTTCTGACTTCGTCGAAATGTTCGTCGGCGTCGGCGCAAGCCGCGTGCGCGACATGTTCGAACAGGCCAAGAAGAATGCACCGTGCATCATCTTCATCGACGAAATCGACGCGGTCGGCCGTCATCGCGGCGCCGGTCTCGGCGGTGGCAACGATGAGCGCGAGCAGACCCTCAACCAGTTGCTGGTCGAGATGGACGGTTTCGAAGCCAATGAAGGCGTGATCCTGATCGCGGCGACCAACCGTCCCGACGTTCTCGATCCAGCGCTGCTGCGTCCGGGCCGCTTCGACCGTCAGGTCGTGGTGCCGAATCCCGACGTGCAGGGCCGCGAGCAGATTCTCAAGGTTCACGTCCGCAAGGTGCCGCTGGCGCCGGATATCAATCTCAAGACCATTGCCCGCGGTACGCCCGGCTTCTCCGGCGCGGACCTGATGAACCTCGTCAACGAAGCTGCGCTGACGGCTGCCCGCCGTAACAAGCGGATGGTGACGCAGGCCGAGTTCGAAGAGGCCAAGGACAAGGTGATGATGGGCGCTGAGCGCAAGTCGCTCGTCATGTCCGAGGAAGAGAAGATGCTGACGGCCTATCACGAGGGCGGCCATGCCATCGTCGGCCTCAACGTGCCTGCGACCGATCCGATCCACAAGGCGACGATCATTCCGCGCGGCCGTGCGCTCGGCATGGTCATGCAGCTTCCGGAGCGCGACAAGATGTCGATGTCGCTGGAGCAGATGACCTCGCGTCTCGCCATCATGATGGGCGGCCGCGTCGCCGAGGAACTGATCTTCGGCCGCAACAAGGTCACGTCCGGTGCATCGTCGGATATCGAGCAGGCCACGCGTCTTGCCCGCATGATGGTGACCCGCTGGGGCCTGTCGGAAGAGCTCGGCACGGTCGCTTATGGCGAGAACAATGACGAAGTGTTCCTGGGGATGCAGGTCAACCGTCAGCAGAACGTATCGGAATCGACCGCGCAAAAGATCGATTCAGAAGTCAGGCGTCTCGTTGAGGAGGGCTACGTCGAGGCAACTCGCATTCTGACCGAGAAGCGCGACGACCTTGAAACTCTCGCCAAGGGCCTGCTTGAGTTTGAAACGCTGTCTGGCGACGAAATCGCCGACCTGCTCAACGGCAAGAAGCCGAACCGGGAGTCGGTGCTGGAGCCGACCGGCCCGCGCACCTCGGCGGTTCCGCCCGCCGGCAAGCCGCGTCCGCGCCCGGACACCGGGCTTGAGCCGCAGCCGCAGGCTTGATGCAGACAAACAATCTGAGAAAGGCCGGTCTTTTGACCGGCCTTTTTCTTTGTGTCGGCCACAGTTCGCCTGCGCGGGGACGACACGAGGTTGTCTTACGATCTGTGGGAAACGACGACCAGCCCCGCAGCCGCGCGGCTTGACCCTTCCTCGTATTCCCCGCACCCATGCGAACTCCTGCGGATGAGACGATGACTTCCCCGACAACGCCAGACCACTTTCACGCGCCGGCTTACTGGTCGCGCAACGCCGTGATGCCCGGCATTTATGCCATTACACCGATGCTGCCGGGAACCATTGCCTTTGGAATGGCGTTCGGCGCGCTATGTGCACAGAAGAATTTCACACTGACCGAAGTGCAGGTGATGATGGCCTTCGTGTATGGCGGGCTCTCGCAGTTCGTCGCAGTCTCGTCCTGGCCCGGCACGCTGACGGCTTCTTCCATTGCGACGCTGGCGTTGCTGACCGCAACCGTGAACATCCGCTTCTCGCTGATGAGCGCCAGCCTGCGCCCGTGGTTCGGCACATTGCCGTGGTGGCAGTCCTATCCGTCGATGCTGCTGGTGACCGACGGCGGCTGGCTTGCCGCCACCCGCTATCGCAACCACGGCGGTGCGGATGCCTGGTTCTTCGTCGCGGGCGGCATCCTGCTTTACGTTCTCTGGTTCGTCTCCTCTGTGCCGGGATATTTGCTCGCGGGGCAGCTCAGCGATCCGAAGAAATACGGCGTCGATCTGGTGGTCCCGGCGTTCTATGCGGCGATGCTTGTTCCGGCCTGGAAGGGGCCAGGCCGCGCGATCCCGTGGGCTGTATCGGGGATTGTTGCGCTCGCGGTGCACTGGCTGGTGCCGGGCTGGTGGTTCATTATCGCGGGGGCTGTTTCGGGCGCCATCAGCGCAGGCCTGATGGATGATCCGCCAGCAGAAGATGCGAAGACCGGAGGCGCGGCATGAGCGAATTCATGCGCTCCGATGTGATGCTCGCCTTCGCGGTGATGACGGCGGTGACGGTGGCCTCGCGCCTCGGCGGCTACTGGCTGATGGGATACGTCACCATCACCCCGCGCGTGCGGCGGATGCTGGATGCGTTGCCGGGCTCGATCATCGTCGCGGCTTCGCTTCCGGTGGCGGTGAATGGCGGCGCGGTCGTACTGTTCGCCATTGGCGCGGCGGTCGCGATCACCATTATCCGGCGCAATGAGTTCGTTGCCGTCATCACGGGCATGGCGGTGGCGGCGCTCGCGCGTGCGCTCGGATTCAGCGGCTAACGCCGATCTGGAAGGGCTGGCTTTCCTGCGCAGTGGCCGGACGCAAAGCCATTTTTTGCTGCACTGCGAATTTGAATCTCCGATCACCGAATCGCTTGTCAGCGCTTTTGAACTGGTGTTCACTTCTTTTAGGGAGATAAACGCCGTCAATGGTTTACAGGCGAACTCATCAGGTCGTGAAACGCCTTGCGGCGCGCCGCAACGCGATCCTTGCAGCAGCCCGCGATGCGGCTGCGGAAGGTGGAATGGCGGCGGTCCAGATCGCACCGGTAGCGACCCGAGCGAATGTCGCAGCGGGCACGGTCTATCGCTATTTCCCGTCCAAGGCCGACCTGATTTCCGAACTGATCGCCGATGTCTCGCGCGCCGAACTGACCGCGATCCGCCGCGCGGCTGATGCAGCACCCGGCCCATCTTCCGCGCTCGCCGCGGCGGTGACGACCATCGCCGTCCATGTGGTGTCGAACCGCAAGCTGGCCTGGGGCATTCTTGCCGAGCCGGTCGATGTCGATGTCACTGAATCGCGGGTTGCGAGCCGCCGTGAAATCGCCGCCGAAGTCGAGACGCGGATTGAAGCCGCGGTGCGGGCCGGTCATCTGCCGGCGCAGGACATTTCACTGGCGGCCACGGCGCTGATCGGTGCACTTCACGAATCGCTGGTTGGGCCGCTGGGATCCGCCGATATCGACGACCCGGTGAAACTGCGCGATGCAGTGCAGGCGATCACCCTGTTTGCCTTGCGTGCGGTGGGCGTTCTCGATGCCCGTGCCCGAGGCCTTGTGGTGCAGGCGGTGATGCCGGTCATGCCCGCGCGCCGGGAGCTTGGCGCTCTGGTCGGATAGACCGCGCAGACGGTCCTCGGGCTCTTTCGCACCCGAGCGTTTCCCGGGCGCATGAAATGCGGTGAAGCCGATTCGCTATGTCTGTTTGGAACTGTTCAAATAGTTCTTGCTGATATATCAGGACGGCGAGGCGTGATCCGACGCGCCGTTTTTTTGGAGTGCGCGTATGTCTATCATGATGCCTGAAGCGGATCAGGCCGTGCTCGCTCGCCGCGACGAAATCGTCGCGGCCCTGCAGAAGATCGTGCCGGGCGAGGGCGTGATTTCCACGACACGGGAAATGCAGCCCTACGAGTCCGATGCGCTCACTGCCTACCGCCAGCCGCCGATGGTTGTGGTGCTGCCGGACACCACCGAGCAGGTCTCGCAGGTCCTGAAATACTGCCATGACAACGGCATCAAGGTCGTGCCGCGCGGGTCGGGCACCTCGCTGTCGGGCGGCTCGCTGCCGCTGGCCGATGGTGTTCTGCTCGGGCTCGGCAAGTTCAAGCGCATTCGTGAAATCGACTTCGACAACCGCGTGGCTGTGGTCGAGCCCGGCGTGACCAATCTGGCGATCAGTCAGGCCGTCGCGCACGAGGATTTTTATTATGCGCCCGATCCGTCGTCTCAGATCGCCTGCTCGATCGGAGGCAATATCGGCGAGAACTCCGGCGGCGTGCACAGCCTGAAATACGGCATGACCACCAACAATGTGCTCGGCTGCGAGATCGTACTGATTACCGGTGAGATTCTGCGCATCGGCGGCAAGGCGCCCGAGACCGACGGCTACGACGTCATGGGAGTCATCACAGGCTCGGAAGGCCTGCTCGGCGTCGTGACCGAAGTGACTGTGCGTATCCTCAAGAAGCCGGAAACGGCGCGGGCGCTGATGGTTGGCTTCTCGGAAGTCGAGGCGGCAGGGCGCTGCGTCGCCGACATCATCGGCGCTGGCATCATTCCGGGCGGCATGGAAATGATGGACCGCGACGCGATCCACGCGGCAGAAGCCTTCGTCCATGCGGGCTATCCGCTCGACGTCGAGGCGCTGCTAATCATCGAACTCGATGGACCCAAGGCCGAGGTCGATGAACTGATCGACCGGGTCGAAAAGATCGCGCTCGGCTGCGGGTCGACCTCGTGCCAGATTTCCAACTCGGAGCAGGAACGGCTGCTGTTCTGGGCGGGCCGCAAGGCCGCGTTCCCGGCGGTGGGCCGTATCTCGCCGGACTATCTGTGCATGGACGGCACCATTCCGCGCGGCAAGCTGCCGGATGCGCTGGCGGGTATTCGCGACCTTGGTAAGAAGTATGGGCTGCGCTGCGCCAATGTCTTCCATGCCGGCGATGGCAATCTGCATCCGCTGATCCTTTACGATGCAAACATCCCGGATGAGATGGACAAGGCGGAAGCCTTCGGCGCGGACATCCTGCGGCTGTGCGTCAAGCTTGGCGGCGTGCTGACCGGCGAACACGGCGTCGGCGTCGAAAAACGCGACCTGATGCCGGAAATGTTCAGCGACATCGATCTCGCCCAGCAACAGAGGTTGAAGTGTGCGTTCGACACCCAGGGCTTGCTCAATCCGGGTAAGGTGTTTCCCACCCTGCATCGCTGCGCCGAACTCGGGCGTGTCCACGTCCATCACGGCAAGTTGGCATTTCCCGATATTCCGCGATTTTAGGGGCATGATCCGGTGCGCGAGCGCCGCTGGATCGGCCTGCATGCAAACAAGACAGGATGTGGCGTGGATACGTTGAAAGTACGCGACGCGAAGGATGTTGAAGACGCCGTGCGCGCGGCAGTCGCGGCGGAGCAGCCGCTGGAAATCATCGGGCATGGCAGCAAGCGCGCGATTGGTCTGCCGACCGCGACGAATGCCGTGCTCGATCTGTCGGCGCTCAATGCGATTACGTCGTATGAGCCGCAGGAACTGATCGTGACGGTGCAGGCCGGTGCGCCGATGGCTGATCTGCTCTCGCTGCTGGATTCCAAGAACCAGCAGTTCGCTTTCGATCCGATGGACACCTCGGTGCTGCTCGGAACGCCGCGTGGCGCCGGTACCGTCGGCGGCATGATCGCGGCGGGCCTCGCCGGGCCACGCCGGATCAAGGCCGGCGGCGCGCGGGATCATCTGCTTGGCGCCCACGCAGTGTCGGGCTTCGGGGATTCGTTCAAGACCGGCGGCAAGGTGGTGAAGAACGTCACCGGCTACGATCTCTGCAAGCTGCTTGCGGGATCATGGGGCACGCTGTCGGTGATGACCGAGGTGACGCTCAAGGTGCTTCCCAAGGCGGAAACCGAGCGGACGCTGCTGCTCCGCGGGCTTGATGACGTGACTGCGAACCGAGTGATGACCACGGCGATCGGGTCGCCTTACGATGTGTCGGGCGTGGCGCATATTCCTTCCTCGATCTTCCGGGATACAGCTGACGGGCTGTCCGGCCTCGGATCATCGCAGCAAGCGGTAACCTTGATCCGGCTTGAGGGGATCGGAGCATCGGTGCCGCATCGTGCGGGATCTGTGAGCAAGGCGCTGGCCTCGTTCGGAACCGCCGAGATGATCGAAGATGACGCCTCTGCCGCCGTATGGGCGTCTATCCGCGATGTCACGCCGTTTGCGGCGTCTGGCTCGCTGGGGGCGTGGCCGGTCTGGCGCATCGTCTGTCCGCCGGCGTCCGGCGGTGCATTCGGTCAGGCCCTGGCGCGCGAGACAGGCGGCGACGTGATCTACGACTGGAGCGGCGGATTGATCTGGGCGGCGCTGCCGCCTGCGCCCGATGCTCATGCCGCGCTGCTGCGTCAGCGCCTCAAACCGATTGGCGGTCACGCCATGCTGCTGCGCGGTACCGATCAGGTCCGCGCGGTGATCGACGTTTTCCATCCGCAGGAGGCCGGCGTTGCCGCGCTGGGCCAGCGCGTCAAGGCGAGCTTCGACCCCAAACAGATTCTCAATCGCGGCCGGATGGTGCGCATATGATCCGGAACCGGTGATCCCATGAAGACCGAATTCTCCCTCGCCCAGCTCGCCGATCCGGACATCCGCGAGGCCGACAAGATCCTGCGCGCCTGCGTGCATTGCGGTTTCTGTACTGCGACCTGTCCGACCTATGTCCTGCTCGGCGATGAACTCGATAGCCCGCGTGGGCGGATTTATCTCATCAAGGACATGCTGGAGAACGACCGCGCGCCGACGGAGGAGGTGGTCAAGCATATCGACCGCTGCCTGTCGTGCCTCGCCTGCATGACGACCTGTCCTTCGGGGGTGAACTACATGCACCTCGTCGATCAGGCGCGGGTGAAAGTGGAAGAGGAATATGCAAGGCCGCTGTCCGAGCGGTTTCTGCGCGGCGTCCTGGCGGTGGTGCTGCCACGGCCCGGCCTGTTCCGGGTCAGCATGATGGCGGCGCGTTTGGCCCGTCCGTTCGCAGCCTTGATTCCGTCCTCGGCCAAGCACGGCGTCACACCGACATTCCTTGACCGTCTCCGCGCCATGCTGGCACTCGCCCCCGGCAAATTGCCCGCGCCGGGGCCTTCCGGCGGCAAGGTTTTTCCTGCCGAGGGGCAAAAACGCGGCCGCGTCGCGCTGCTGCAAGGCTGCGCCCAGCAGGTTCTCTCTCCGGGGATCAATCAGGCTGCGATCCGGCTCCTGACCCGTAACGGCATCGAAGTGGTGCTGGTGGCGGATGAGCAGTGCTGCGGCTCGTTGACCCATCACATGGGCCGCGACGGTGACGCATTGGCGCGGGCGAAGGCGAACATCGAGGTGTGGACAAAAGAGATCGAGCGAGGCGGCCTCGACGCCATCATCGTGACGACGTCCGGGTGCGGAACGACCATCAAGGACTACGGCTACATGCTGCGCGAGGACAAAGCCTTTGCGGCAAAAGCCGCGCGTATTTCAGCCCTTGCCAAGGACGTCACCGAGTATGTGGCCAGCATCGACATCGCGTGGCCGCAGAGCAAAAGCGATCTTGTCGTCGCGTATCACTCCGCATGTTCGTTGCAGCACGGACAGAAAATCACGCAGCTTCCGAAAGAATTGCTTTCCAAGAGTGGATTCGTGGTGAAAGATGTGCCTGAGAGTCATCTATGTTGCGGTTCGGCGGGAACGTACAACATCCTCCAGCCCGACATTGCGAAGCGACTGCGCGAACGGAAGATCGCCAACATCGCATCGACGAAGCCGGACATCATCTCCGCCGGCAACATCGGTTGCATGGTGCAGATAGGCTCGGTGGAAGGTGCCGGTGGAACGTCAGTCCCTGTGGTGCATACGATCGAACTGCTCGACTGGGCGACAGGCGGACCGCGGCCGGATTTGTTGACAGGATCAATGAAGGGCCCCCGCTTCGGGAGTGCTTGAGCGCCGGTTCGTCGTGGGACTGGCGGTAACAGGAGGACCACAATGGCTAAGGCGAAGAAAAAGAAATCGAAGGCCAAGAAGGCGAAGAAGCTTGTAGCGAAGAAAGCCGCCAAAAAAGCTTCCAAGAAGACATCGAAGAAGGCTGCGAAGAAGTCATCCAAGAAAGCCGCCAAGAAGTCAGCGAAGAAGGCCGTGAAAAAGTCGGCCAAGAAGGCTTCAAAGAAAGTCGCCAAGAAGTCGGCCAAGAAGTCCGCTCCTAAAAAAGCTGCTCCCAAAAAGGCTGCCCCGAAGAAAAAGCGTGCGGCCAAACCTGCGCCCGCTCCGGCACCCGAGCCAGCC
The DNA here is from genome assembly GCA_017308595.1 of Afipia sp. Taxonomy (GTDB): domain Bacteria; phylum Pseudomonadota; class Alphaproteobacteria; order Rhizobiales; family Xanthobacteraceae; genus Afipia. The sequence continues at coordinate 384,054 of JAFKER010000006.1, read as the reverse complement.
CCCGCCGTCGAATCGAGCTGGTCCAGCCCGGCTCCGGCTTCAGCCCCGAGCTGGTCTTCCGGCGACGAGAACAACACCTAGTCCTGAAACAGCCTGCCTTGGCAGGCTGGTGAGTCTCCTGCAGGGCCGCAGCATTTGCTGCGGCTCTTTGCGTTTGGCAGCATTTCCAGGTGTTTCCGACGGAAAGTGGTGTGGTGAAAGCGTCTGCGAATCAGGCCGTTCGCCGGCAGCCGGTCTCGGTTTTGATGCGCTGGATCCCGGTTCGGCTTTGGCCCGAGCATTTCAATTGGGGCTGAAATTTGTTGTCTGAATGCAACACTGCGGCACAACCGCATTTAGATCGGTTCAAACGCCTAAAAAGGCGGCAATTGCTTGGGTTTTTTGCTTCACGCACGAGAATTTGACCACCACTGTAAACCCACGAAATTGAATTCCGCGCAGTCGATTAACGCTTGTCATTTGGACCTTCGGCAATCGGACTGGATTTTTAACGATGATGGGGATCGTCATGAAGAAAGTAAGTTTGTCGATCGCAGCGGTTACGGTTGCTGCGATGGGTATGGGTTCGGCGTTCGCAGCCGACCTTCCGGCCAAGATGTACACCAAGGCAGCGCCGCCGGTTGTGGTCTCGCCCTGGGATGTCGCCTTCGGCGCGGCGATCACCAACAACTACGTGTTCCGCGGTATCTCGCAGTCCAACCGCAACGCATCGGTCTCGGCCTATTTCGAGCCGCGCTACAACATCAACCCCGACCTGCAGCTCTATGTCGGTGTCGCCGGCAACAGCATCTCCTTCACCAACCGCGCCGCGGCTGAAGTCGACGTCTACGGCGGTATCCGTCCGACCTTCGGCGCTCTGGCGCTCGACTTCGGTGTCTGGGGCTACCTGTATCCGGGTGGACAATGCATCGACTACATTGCTGGCGGCGGCGTGGTTTGCCCGGTTGGCGCCGATGCTCTGGTCAACGGCAACGCGATGAAGAAGGACGTGTCCTTCTACGAAGTGTACGGCAAGGCGACCTATACATTTAACGACTACTTCGCCCTCGGCGGTTCGGCTTTCTATTCGCCGAACTTCCTGAACTTCGGCTTCGACTCGACCTACGCATCGGTCAACGCCAAGTTCACCGCTCCGAGCACCCTGTTCGGCTCGTCGGGCATTGGCGCTTACCTGTCGGGTGAATACGGTCATCAGTGGCTCGGAACCACCGATGCGTTCTACCTGAACACCGCTCTGCCGGATTACAACACCTGGAACGTCGGCATCGGCTTCACCTACAAGGTCTTCACCCTCGATCTGCGCTACTCGGGCACCGACCTGTCGAAGGAAGCCTGCAACGCAATCACCAGCGACTTCACGGCTAAGCTGAACCCGAACACTGGCACCTTCCAGTCCAAGTGGTGCGGCGATCAGTTCATCGCCAAGCTGTCGGCTGACGTGACGCTCGGCGCACTGAAGTAAACTTCTTCACCTGAAGACGATTGGGGCGGCAGAGAAATCTGCCGCCCTTTTCTTTTGGTTCTTTCGCGGGATCGGCTATGAGAGACTGCTGCGTCAAGAGGACGCGGCCTTTGCCGAACCTCTGCTGTCGACCGGCTGCGGCCCGGCATTTGCTGGGGATCCGCCATGAAGTTCCGTCGCTATGCAGCCCACATGGGCGTTCGCTCCCGGATTGCCGTGAAACGGTGGAGCCGGCGGCTGCTGTTTTTGATCGGAGGCATCGCGGTGGGTCTCGCCGCGATCGCGATGGCCTACCTCGCCGATCATGCCCAGATGTTATTTACGCGCGTGATCGCGTTTTCCCCTTATGCGGCATTGATCGTGACGCCGGCCGGTTTTGCACTGGCGATGCTGCTGGCGGTGAAGGTGTTCCCGAACTCCCAGGGCAGTGGCATCCCGCAGGTGGTGGCGGCGCTGCGTATGCCGGATCAGGCTGCGGCCCAGCCACTGGTGTCGTTGCGCGCGGCGGTCGGCAAGATCGTGGTGATGACATTGGGCCTGCTGTGTGGCGCCTCGACGGGCCGTGAGGGGCCTACAGTACAGGTCGGCGGAGCGATCATGTTCGCGATCGGCCGTTTCTCGCCGTTCCGCCAGGCAGGATTTTTGATTGCGGGAGCCGCTGCAGGTGTCGCGGCTGCCTTCAATACGCCACTCGCGGGAATCGTGTTCGGTATCGAGGAACTAGGCCGCTCGTTCGAGGCAAGAACCAGTGGCCTGATCATCGCCGCGGTCATCGCCGCAGGCCTCACCTCGCTGGCCATTGTCGGGGACTACAATTATTTTGGTTCGACCGGCGCACTTCTGCCGCTCGGGCGCGCGTGGGTTGTGGTCCCGGTCTGCGCGGCAGTCTGCGGGCTGGCAGGCGGCCTGTTCAGCCGGATTTTGATTCGGTTTGCACGCGGCTTTCCGGGACGTGCGGGCACGTTCATCAAGCGCCGTCCCGTTGTCTTTGCCGCTGCATGTGGTCTTGGCGTGGCCCTTTGCGGTTTGCTGAGCGGGCAGCATGTCTACGGCACCGGCTACGAGCAGGCACGTGCCATCATTCACGGAACGGAGACGATCGGTCAGGGTTTCGGGCCGTTCAAGTATTGTGCGACGCTGTTGTCGGCGATCAGCGGAATTCCCGGCGGCATTTTTGCGCCTTCGCTCGCCATTGGGGCGGGCATCGCTTCTGATCTCAGCGTGCTGTTTCCCAATTCTCCGATCGGTGCGCTCGTGCTGATCGGCATGGTGTCATATCTGACCGGCGTCGTGCAGGCGCCGATCACGTCCTTCGTCATCACGCTGGAAATGACCAACGACCACGCCATGGTGATTCCGTTGATGGCGGCGGCGCTGATCGCCAACGCTGTTTCCAAGATGGTGGTTTCGGAGGGGCTCTATCACGCGCTCGCGAAGTCCTACATCAGGGCTGCGTCAGAACCCGAACGCACGTCCGGCAACCGGCCACAGGCCGGCGGCTGAAGCATTATCAAACCACTCCGCTGGCATCCGCTTCTGTACCGAGCGTGAACTGATCGCCGGACCGAACCAGTGACACCTTGCGCTGATGAAATGCCTCAAGCGTTGTGCGATGTCCGATCGAGACAAGAGTTGTGTCGGGCAACTTCTCCACGATTAGCTGATAGAGCAGGGCTTCGGATGGTTCGTCCAGCGATGCGGTCGCTTCATCGAGAAAGAGATATTGCGGAGTGTGGAGCAGGGCGCGCGCGACGCCGAGCCGCTGCTGTTCGCCGAGTGATAGCGTCCTGTTCCAGTGGCCTTCCTCATCGAGCCGTTCGGCCAGCGCGGGCAGACCGACAAGTTTCAAGACATCAGCAAGCTGCGCTGCACTGTAGGCCCCGTCCTGCGAGGGATAGGTGATCGCCGATGCCAATGAGCCGACCGGAAAATACGGTCGTTGCGGCAGCATCATCAATGAGGCGCCTTTCGGAATGGCGATCGTGCCCTTGCCGAACGGCCAGATTCCTGCAATGGCGCGAAACAGCGTGGATTTTCCTGAACCCGACGGGCCAGTGACCAGCGTGCGCTCGCCGCTGCGCAGCTTGAATGCCGAGGTCTGCACCAGCGGCTTGCCATTCGGCAGAGTCAGCAGCAGGTCATTCAGAGCGATGGCGCCCGCGTCTGTTGCCGCTGCAGGCTTGATCGAACCGGGATCGTTGGCGAGTGCTTTCGCGGTCGCAATTCCGTGTTCGAAGCCGTCCAGACGTGCCACGACCGCTTGCCACTCCGCCAGTGTCCGGTAGGTCGATACGAAGAACGACAATGCGCCCTGCACACTGCTGAAGGCGGAGGCGGTTTGCATCATCCCTCCGAGCTGCATCTTGTTTGCGAAATAGGCCGGTGCAACCATCAGATAGGGAAAGATCACCGAGGCCTGGGAGTAGCTCGCGGTGAAAGCCGTGATCTTCTTGGTGCGGCTCATGATGCCAAGCCAGTTCTCGACCACGAATCCGAACCGTGTCAGCAGCCGCTGGCGTTCGGCGGCATCGCCTTCGAGCAGGGCAATCTGCTCGGAATTTTCGCGCACGCGTACCAGATTGAAGCGGAAGTCTGCTTCGTATTTCTGTTGCCGGAAGTCGAGACCAACCAGCGGACGGCCGATCAGATGGGTCAGCCAGGTGCCGAGCGCTGCATAGATCAGTGCGCCCCAGACCATGTAGCCCGGAATGTCGATGTCCTTTCCGAACAGATGCAGCGGGGCCGCACTCGACAGCGTCCAGAGGATCACGACGAACGATGCCAGCGTCACAATGGAGTTCAGAAGACCGATGCCGATGTTCAGGGTGCGGTCGACGAACAGCTTGACGTCATCGGTCATGCGCTGGTCGGGGTTATCCGCCGCGTCGCCTTGGAGTTGCATCCGGTAATGATTGGCGTGGTCGAGCCACTCGCCGAGATAGCGTTCGGTCATCCACTTGCGCCAGCGGATCTGCAGCCACTGGTTCAGATAGAGCTGATAGACCGCGATGATGATGAAGATGGTGACGATCACCGTGAAGTAGATGATCTCGGACACGAACGAGTCCCAGTTGTGCTCCTGCAGTGCGTTGTAGAAGCGGTTATTCCACGAATTCAGCAGCACGTTGATGCCGACGGTCGCCAGTTCGATCACGACCACGGCGGTGAGCAGGGCAAGGCCGGCCCATTTGTCCTCGGAGCGGAAATAAGGTGCAGCAATCCGCCACACTGCCTTGAGCGTCGAGCCAATACCATTCACAGAAAAATTCTCCTCGAAGCCTTCATAAGTCATTCGAAAACATGAAGAAATTTCGAATTTAGACTAAAGTTGTAAATGACGCTCCCTGCGACATCTTGTCCATCATGCAGCCTTCACTCTAGCATGCCGCCGCTGAGGACCGGGCCGGGGTACCGTTTTCATTGAAAGGCATTGTGAGCGTTTTGGGGCCAGGACCCGCGCTCGCGATCTTGATCACAGGCTTGTGCGCTCCGGCCTGCAGATGTGCTGGCCACAGCGACGCTCGAGGCGTCGTCAACAATGAAGTGGAGTAACCACGATGTGGAATCAAATCTATAATCCGCTGGGGAGTGCCGGGCTATCGACGCTTGCGGCCGCCATTCCGGTTGTCACGCTGCTGGTGCTGATCGCCAGCGGCAAAGTCAAGGCGCATATCGCGGCGATCATCGCGCTGATTGTCGCCAACATCATCACGATCTTCATCTTCACGATGCCCGCGAACATGTCGATCCGCGCTTCGCTGCTCGGCGTTGTGGTTGGATTTTTCCCGATCGGCTGGATCGTGCTGAACGTTATCTTCCTTTACCGCATCACGGTCGAGACCGGACGTTTCGAATTGCTGCAGCGGGCGATCGGCGGCGTGACCACCGACCGGCGCATCCAGCTGCTGCTGATTGCATTCTCGTTCGGCGCGTTCTTCGAGGGCGCCTCCGGTTTCGGCACGCCGGTGGCGATCACCGGCGCGGTCCTGATCGGTCTCGGTTTCTCGCCGCTGGCGGCGTCAGGTCTGTCGCTGATCGCCAACACCGCGCCGGTTGCTTATGGCGCACTTGGTACGCCGATCCAGGGTCTCGCATCCGTCACCGGCTTCGATCCCTACATTCTCGGTGCGATGGTCGGACGGCAGTTGCCATTCTTCTCGCTGCTGGTGCCGTTCTGGGTGATCTGGGCCTTCGCCGGATGGCGCGGCATGATACAGGTGTGGCCGGCAATCCTCGTTACCGCCGTGTCATTCGCGGTTCCTCAGTTTGTGATCTCGAACTTCATCAATCCGTGGATTGTCGACATTGGCGCGTCGCTGATCTCGATGGGGGCACTGATCCTGTTCCTGAAAGTGTGGCAGCCGAAGGAATTGTGGACATCACCGGCGCTGCGCAGCAATGACTCGTCGGCGGCGACCATGAAGCCGGCCAAGCCGCTAGACACCACGCCGCTGACACAGAGCCAGCTCTGGAGCGCGATGCTGCCGTGGATCATCGTCTGCATCGTCATGCTGATCTGGGGCACCGGTTCGTTCAAGACATGGGCGAACTCGATCTTCACCTGGAACTATCCGGTTCCCGAACTGCACAACATGATCAACAAGGTGCCGCCGGTGGCAGCGAAGCCGACGCCGGAAGGTGCGGTGTTCTCGTTCACTTACCTGTCCTTCACCGGAACGGGCATGCTGATCGCGGCGATCATCTCCGGCATCCTGATGGGCTTCTCACCTGCTAAACTGATTGGTGAATATGGCCGCACCATCAAGGTGTGCGCGATCTCGCTGATCACCATCTCGGCGATGCTCGCGATCGGTACGCTGACCCGCCTGTCGGGCGTCGACGCGACTCTCGGTCTGGCGTTTGCGGCGACCGGTGTGCTGTATCCGTTCTTCGGCACATTGCTCGGCTGGTTGGGTGTCGCTCTGACCGGTTCCGATACGGCTTCGAACGTGCTGTTCGGAAACCTCCAGAGGATCACATCTGAACAGCTCGGCATTTCGCCGATCCTGATGGCGGCGGCGAATTCGTCCGGCGGCGTCATGGGCAAGATGATCGATGCACAGTCCATTGTCGTGGCGTCCACCGCGACCAACTGGTACGGCCACGAAGGCTCGATCCTCCGTTATGTGTTCTGGCACTCGATCGTGCTGGCGTGTCTCGTCGGCGGCCTCGTGATGCTGCAAGCCTACGTCTACCCGTTCACCGAAATGGTATTGAAGTAAACCCTCACTACGCGGACACAGAAGACAGCCCCGCGGTGTATGCCGCGGGGCTTTTCATTTGGCTTTTACGTTCATGCAGTGGCGCCTAATTTGAGCAGCACATGCACTGGAAAAGCGGAGTGCAAACGTCTAGAACCGCGCGGTTCGAATTTCGTGAGGTCATCATGACGGTTCTGCGACACGCTCTCGCCGGTCTTGCTTTGACGATGAGCATCATCGGGCCGGTCCATGCGGCCAGCGAATTTCCCTTCGGATCGGAAATGACTCTTGAGACACGGCCGCAGCCGGGATCGAAACGAATCCCGACGCTGGAAATTGGTGACAACGGAGAAGCGCAACTCGACCTGTGGTGCAAGTCCGGAAAAGGTCAGTTCTCCGTCGCCAACGACACTGTCATCTTTGTGCCGGGCGCGATGAGCGACAGCGGCTGCACGCCGGAGCGTGCGCAGCTCGACGATGCGTTGATTGCCGCGCTTGGCGCTGCTGCAACATGGAAACGGCAGGGCGATTTCGTTTCGTTCATCGGCACGACGACACTGCGCTTTCGCATCAGCACGAATTGAACGATCTCAGCGCTCGCGCAGTATCATGTCGGCACATGCGCCACCCGATTGGATCGCGCCGGTATAGCCGCCGAATGCTGTATAGGCTGACGCAAGATAAAGCCCCGGAATGACCGTCGCGGGCGTGCGCTTGATCGTGCTGAACAGCGAGCGCGGCGGCGTGGGTGCGAAGCCGTAGACCGCACCTTGTGGCGCGCCAAGATACTGTTTCACGGAAAATGCGGTGTTGAATGTCGATGCGGTGATGGATTCTGCCAGCCCGGGATAGTGACGATCAAGATAAGCAACGATCGCATCCTGCCAGCGCGCGCGTTTTGCCCGATAGTTGTTCTGATCGGTGCCATCCCAGTTCGACAATCGATCCGGTCCGACAATCGACAGCACGTAGGGCGGTGCGGGCACGCCCGATTCAATGGCCGCATAATCAACAATGGCCAGTGGCGGCATGCGGCTGCCCGGCTCCTCGGACATCAGCGTGGTTGCCTGGGCGTAGTCGTCGAGACGGGTCATCCAATCTGGCAGCAACTGCGTCGAATAGCTGGTGAGGCCGAATTCGCGCGGTGGCTTTGACAGACCCAGCGTGAGCGCAAACAGCGAGATTGAGGGTTTGCGATCCGCGTAAGTGGCAAGCAGTTTTGTGCCGTTTGCAGCGGGCAACAGTGAAGCAAGCGTTTCCGGCGCGGCATTGCTGCCGACGCGCGCTGTTTCCACGATCTGCGGATTGCTGCCGTCCTTGGCGGTATGCGTCAGGTTCGCGATGCGCCCATGAGGGTCAAAGCCGATGGCGCTTGCGGTTCGGCGCAGGATGACATCCCCGCCTGCCGTCTTGATGGCGCGGGCAAGCGCGCTGGAGAGGCGCTGCGACCCGCCCTGCACATAGCGGCCACCGTTCAAAAGGTAACTGCCTTGTGCCGCGGCGAAGAACACCCACCACGTCGTTGCCGGATCGTCATGATAATAGGACAGGTTCGCAACGAGAGCGGCTTTCACCGCTTCGTTGTTTCCGAAGGTGCGGTCCAGCTTCTGCGACAGCGACAGTGTCCAGTCACGGATTGCAGGCCGCATGTTGCGCAATGCACCGAGGGCCCGCACCGGTGATTTGAAAACGTCTTTGCCGTGCGACAGCAGGCCAACGGCCGCAGCGATCCGCTCCATTTCACCGAGCAGCCGCACGATGCCGTCGCGTGCTTCCGGAAAGCGTTCGATCAGGACCAGCCGCGCAGCATCGAAATTATCGGGCAAAGTCATCGCCGCGCCCACCGGCCCGCCGCGCACCTCATAGAATGTGCCGGATGGAATCCATTTCACAGCATCGATCACACCGGCGCGCGTGAGTGGATCGTGCTTGGGATCGCGCGGATCGTGTGGATTGCTGGTCTCGTGCAGAGAGCCTTCGACAAACAGGTCCCCGACTTTATAGCTGGACGCGGCGCCGCCAACAGAATTGCTGCGCTCGATCACGAGCACCTTTCTGCCCGCGCGCGCCAGGATCGCGCCGGCGGTGAGGCCGCCAAGGCCTGCGCCAATGATCACAGCGTCGTAGCGCGTCATGCGCCGTCAAGCCTGTGGTAGCCGGGCAGGAAGCGGCACACTATTTCCAGGCCGCCTTGTCGGTGTCCCAGCGCTGACCCTTTAGTTCAGCTGCGATCGCCTTGATCATGCCGTCGTCGTCGTTGAACGTGCTTTCTTCCTCGCCGCCGGCGTTTTCCGAGAACTGCAGTTGCGGCGCGGCCGTTTCGTCCGTGGTCTTGCTCGACGGAATGCCCAGCCATACGACGAGGCGATCCGATCCACCCGGCTTGTCGGGGCTGACCAGTGCCGTGATTTCCAGCGTTTCGGTGAGGTCCAGTCCAGGTGCGAGCTGGCTCGGACGCTTGATGGTGAAGGTGAGTTCGCCGGTCGTGTCATTCCAGATTGACGATGCTGGCTTTGCACCCATCACCTTGGATGCAACGCCAGCCAGCATGGATGCGAACTTGTCGCGATTGAGTTTTCCGCTTTCGCTCCATTCACCGGCGGCAAAACGGATCGCGCGTTCCATGTCATAGGTGCCGGAGGTCCAGCCTGCCGCCGCGACGCCCGGCGCGGCTTTCAGACTCGCGATCAGCGCGGCCGCGCGCGCCGGATCAATGAAGAGACGGAGCACCTGATGACCCGAGCGCAGCGCATTGCAATCGGTGGCGATGCTGTCGAGGGCGATCTGAACATTCTGGCCCTTCAGGCTTTTGACCAGGTCGGCGAAATTCTCGCGCTTGACCCGGATCGCAAGCGATTGCGGCGAGACCTGCGTGAAATCCTTCGGCGTTTCGGCAAGGTCGTCATCGACCACCTGTGACTGCTGGAACTCTTTCTCGTCGACATCGGTATTGTCCGGCGATGAGACCGAGGTGAGATTGCCGCCCAAAGTGATCTTGCCGTCGAACGAGACCGATTTTGTACCCTTGCGGATCAGGCTGACGGTGACCGGCGTCTTGCTTTCAGTGCTTTGTCCGCTGCCGGTGAGCTTTTCGCCTTCCACCTTCAAATCAAGGACGAAGCGGTCCTTGCGATCGGAATGGGTCGATACCGAGTAGCAGACATCAAGTAGCGCTGCGGTCACCTTGCCGCCCTGACGGGTTTCCCTGATGAAGGCATCCACCGGCAGATCGCCAAGAATATCACCCAGCGAATTGAAATAGCGCACTTCGTTCGCAGGTGGCGCCTTCGCATCCTTGGCGGTCTGAGCCTGAACAGGCAACGCGCCTGCCAGTGCGAGAGTGCAGCCAATCATCAATGCGCGCATGGTTTTCATCCTGAGTCGAAATGGAACCGGACAATCTCAAAAGCGAGCCGGATTGTCGCGGTGATTCTTGGAGTTGAGCCAATAAAAAAGGCCGCCCTCAGGCGGCCTTTGATGTCGTTGAGGTGAAAGGGTGGCTTAGAAGCCCATACCGCCCATTCCGCCCATGCCACCCATTCCGCCGCCGCCCGGCATCGCGGGGGCCGCTTCCTTCGGCACATCGGCGACCATTGCCTCCGTGGTCACAAGCAGACCAGCGACAGAGGCCGCGTCCTGCAAGGCGGTGCGAACCACCTTGGCGGGATCGATGATGCCCTTGGCGACCATGTCGACATACTCTTCGTTCTGCGCGTCGAAGCCGAAAGTCTCGGTCTTGTTGTCGAGGATCTTGCCGACAACGATGGAACCTTCGACACCGGCGTTTTCGGAGATCTGGCGGATCGGAGCTTCCAGCGCCTTCAGCACGATGTTGATGCCGGCCTGAACGTCGGAGTTGTCGTTCTGGATGCGGCCGACCGCCTTCTTGGCGCGCAGCAGCGCCGTGCCGCCGCCCGGCACGATGCCTTCCTGAACGGCTGCGCGGGTTGCATTGAGCGCGTCCTCGACGCGATCCTTCTTTTCCTTGACCTCGATCTCGGTGGCGCCACCGACGCGAATGATTGCGACGCCGCCAGCGAGCTTGGCCAGACGTTCCTGAAGTTTCTCACGGTCGTAGTCCGAGGTGGTTTCCTCGACCTGCGCCTTGATCTGGTTCACGCGAGCCTCAATGTCGGCCTTCTTGCCGGCACCGTTGACGATGGTGGTATTTTCCTTGTCGATCACGACCTTCTTGGCGCGGCCGAGCATCTTCAGGGTCACGCTTTCGAGCTTCATGCCAAGATCGTCCGAGATCAGCTGACCGCCGGTCAGGATCGCGATGTCTTCCAGCATGGCCTTGCGGCGATCGCCGAAGCCCGGCGCCTTCACGGCGGCAACCTTGAGGCCGCCGCGCAGGCGGTTCACGACGAGGGTCGCGAGCGCCTCGCCTTCGATGTCTTCGGCCACGATCAGCAGCGGCTTGCCGGTCTGCACCACGGCTTCGAGCACGGGGAGCATCGCCTGCAGGCCGGACAACTTCTTCTCGTGCAGCAGGACATAGGCGTCCTCCAGCTCGGCGGTCATCTTCTCCGGATTGGTCACGAAATACGGTGAGAGATAGCCGCGGTCGAACTGCATGCCCTCGACGATGTCCACTTCGGTATCGAGCGACTTGGCTTCTTCAACCGTGATGACGCCCTCGTTGCCGACCTTCTGCATCGCCTTTGCGATCATGGAGCCGATCGTGGAATCGCCGTTGGCCGAGATGGTGCCGACCTGCGCGATTTCAGCGGAAGAAGCGACCGGCTTGGCGCGCTTCTCGATGTCCTTGATCACGGCGGTCACGGCGATGTCGATGCCGCGCTTCAGATCCATCGGATTCATGCCGGCGGCAACCGACTTGGCGCCTTCGCGCACGATGGCCTGGGCCAGAACCGTTGCGGTGGTGGTGCCGTCGCCCGCGGTGTCGTTGGTCTTGGAGGCGACTTCACGCAGCATCTGCGCGCCCATGTTCTCGAACTTGTCTTCGAGTTCGATTTCCTTGGCGACGGTCACGCCGTCCTTGGTGATGCGCGGAGCGCCGAAGCTCTTGTCGATGACGACGTTGCGGCCCTTCGGACCGAGCGTCACCTTGACGGCGTTGGCGAGGGTGTCGACGCCGCGCAGCATGCGGTCGCGTGCGTCTCCGGAAAATTTAACGTCCTTGGCAGCCATGGGAGTTACTCCTGATAATGTGTGTTTCCGTCATCCTGAGGCGAGAGCCTCGAAGGACGACGCAGATGAAAGAGGGGTGCTTACTTCAGTACGCCCATGATGTCGGACTCCTTCATGATCAGGAGTTCTTCGCCGTCGAGCTTGACTTCGGTGCCCGACCACTTGCCGAACAGAACCACGTCGCCGACCTTGAGGTCGATCGGGATCAGCTTGCCGGCTTCGTCGCGGCCACCTGGGCCGACGGCGACGACCTGGCCTTGCGAGGGCTTTTCCTTGGCGCTGTCGGGGATGATGATGCCGCCCTTAGTCTTTTCTTCAGCGTCGATGCGCTTGACGACGACGCGATCATGCAGAGGGCGGAAAGTTGTCTTGGCCATCGGATGTCCTTTGGATGTTGGTTGGTCAGATTTGACGTGCGGCGGGGCGCGAGCCGTGAATAATGGACGAAGCTTTCCTAAAGGCGGGGCTTTGCCCTTAGCAATCGCGCTCCGAGAGTGCTAATGACGAGGCCGGGAATATGGGTTGCCGCCGATCCTGTCAAGCAAGGCTCTTAAGGCCTTGGTGAGGCCAATATAGGATGATCTGGAAACCATAACGGGAGCGCGGCATCGTGACGGGGGTCAGCACATGCAGCGCGAGGGCGGGTCTGTCGGTCTGGCAGGCAGCCTTATATTTTTGCCGGGAGACAGCATGACCAAGATGAACGAACCAACCCGCACTTCCAGGATCGCCACACTGGCGGCCGTGTCGCTGCTTTCGGGTTTTCTTGGCGCTTGTGGTGGCGGCGGCTTTGGCGGATTCAGCGGTTTCGGCGGCGGTCAGCCGTCGGTTCAGGAACCGGCGGAGGCCCCGGAGATTCCGGCGACCATCCGGGCCGACGAGATCGTCGGCCGCTGGGGCCTTGCTTCGTTCCATAAGCCGGAAGATCGCGCGCGCACCGAAGCTGCCGCGCGCGGGCAATGCAAGAATCCTTATGTGATCGGGCAGGGCGCCACCGGCGGCGTCATCATGCATCTGCCGGACGAGGCCACGCCGCAGGAATTGCGCCTGAAAGGCAGCCAGAGCGGCAAGAATTATATCGGCCCGGCGGGTCCTGTCGGCGGAGAGAAGGACCGCGAGATCGTCTCGTTCGACGGACGGGTGCTGATGACCCGGTTCATCGACAAGGACGCCTCCAGTCGCTATGGAACCATGGTGTATGTCCGTTGCGCGCCGCGCGCATAATGCGCCGGTCTGTAGTTCCGGCGGACGGATGATTCTCGACGTCGGGGAAATGAACGCGCAATGGCCGGGCTGCATGGATTAAGCTCCGGGCCAGGCCGCGCCGTCATCGTTCTTTGCCTCACGCAAATTCTGGGCTGGGGCGCGCTGTTCTATCCGCCCGGTCTGACGATGCCGCATATCGCAGCGGCCCACGGCTGGTCGCTGGCGCAGGCGTTGCTCGGATTTTCGATCGGGCTTGCGGTTTCCGGTCTCACCGCGCCGGTTTCATGCAGTCTGATCGAACGGCACGGCGGGCACTATATCATGGCCGGCGGTGCATTGATCGGCGCGCTTGGCTTGCTGCTGTTGCCGTTCGCCAGCAATCACTGGCTCTATCTCGCAAGCTGGTCGCTGCTCGGCGTGGCGATGGCCTGCAATCTTTATGATCCGGCCTTCACAGCTCTGGCCCGGATTTTCGGCGCCGCCTCGCGACGGCCGATTACGCTCGTTACCTTTGTGGGCGGTCTCGCATCCACCTTTTCATGGCCGACAACCCAGATGCTCATCTCCGCTGGCGGGTGGCGCACGGTCTATTTCGTCTTCGCTGGCGTCATGGCGTTCGTTATCGCGCCACTCTACGCTTTTGTGCTGCCACGCAACGCCGTCTATGTGCCGCCAACAGTCCCGGAGGGTGTGTCGCCGCCGGTCGTCGCGAAAACCGTTCCGTCCGTAGGTGCGCCGTTTTTGCTGATGGCAGCGGGCTTCGCCTGTCATGCCCTCATGCAGTCGGGAACGCTGTCCCATCTGCTCACGATCTTGCAGCGCGGCGGGATCGACGCCAGCACCGCCGTGTTTATTGGTGCGCTGTTCGGTCCGGCACAAGTCCTGACCCGGATTGCGGACTTTGTTTCAGGCGGCAAGCTGCATCCGCTCTGGCTGGTGCGGATCGCGATGGCTTCGATGGCCTGTGCGTTCACGCTGCTTGTGGCCGCAGGATTCTCGCCCGGTATAGCGACTGCGTTCGCGCTGATGTTCGGCGCGGCCAATGGCGTGGTGACGATTGCACGCGGCGCGTTGCCGCTGGCGATGTTTGGAGCCGTGGGTTATGGGCGCGTGGTCGGGCGGATCGCGCGCCCGGCGCAGATCTGTCAGGCGCTGGCGCCGTTTGTGCTGGCCTATGTGATCGACCGCTGGTCGGGTGTGGTTGCCCTTGAGATGCTGATTGCAGTGGCGCTTGTGGCCCTGGTCTGTTTTTCAGCGCTTCGGAAGCCCGCCTAGAAGCACAAAACCCGGAGCGATGCTCCGGGTTGCGTCGATACATCGATGGATGCTGATTAATTGAACAGCGCGTCGATGTCGTCCTGCGAGACATGACCTTCGTCGTCCATGCCTTTCGGGCCGTTGAGCAGGCGGGCATCGCCGACTCGTGTGTCGGCAATCGCAGGCGCATGCTGCTTGATCGCATCGACGCCGCCCCAGATTTCCATCATGACGTTGATGTGATGCTCGATGAACTTCATCGTTGTCATCACCTTGCTGATGCGCTGTCCGGTCAGGTCCTGAAAGTTGCAAGCCTCGAAAATGCTGACGACGCGCTCCTGGATATCTTCGCTGAGCTGCGCCTGCTGATCCGGCGGCATCACTTTGCCGAGCGCGCTCGCGGCCTGATCGATCGCTTCGGCTGCTTCGAGAATTTGCTGCGTGGCTTCCTCGGTGCCGCCAACCACCGCACCCAGTTCCCCGGTGACCTTCGCCATCTCATCGCCGCTGAAGCTCTTGCCGTGGAGCACGGCGATTTCCTGCTTGGTGCGGTTGATGGCGTCGTGAATAAGATCGAGTTCGACCTTCAGCTTCTCGCACTGTTCGATCTGCGCGCGATAGCTTCCAAGCAATTGCTGCGCTTCGGTCAGTTCCTGTGCTGTCGGGTTTTCGCCATCGGTGACCGGGCTGTGATGATGGGATGACATCTGCACGCGAATGGCGCGCAGTTCGCTCATGATCTGGTGGTGATGCGGAGCGGCGTCGCCCTCTGCGTGATCAAGGATCGGCATGTCGCCGGATTGAATTCTTTCAATGCGAAAACGCTTACGCTGGACGGCCATCGGTATCCCCATTCTTGAGAAGCCGTTTGTAGCCTGCTGCCATTTAACGCGAAGTTTCGAACGGGAACACGGTGGCGGCAATGCGGAGGACGCCGCGAACGAACGGTTAACCATGCCACGGCGGTCTTCATCGAAAATAAACGCTACCGCGAAGAACAGGGGCTGTTCGGCGACGTGGTGAATCCCGGATGCGGTTTTGTTTACCAAACCGACGCGCTTTTAACCTTAAATGTTCGTGTTCACGGCGCGCTGTCCGCGCGTCTACGACGAAACAGTATAGAGTACGTCGATGATCAGAAACATGTCTTTCGCGCTGCTGGCAGGCGCAGTGTCCGTCAGTGTCAGTTCCATCTCCGCTTTTGCCTTTGAAGATGATATTCCCGCCGATCCGCGTGTGATCTATGCGCAGCAAACCTCAACTCCGCCAATGCCGATCCGCGTCGCCTACAACCAACGCTCCAACATGGGCGGCGGATTAATCGAGGCCTTGTTCGGGGGCGGGCAATCCAGCGATTACCAAACGCCGCGCTACGAGCAGCAGTATCAGCCGATGCCATCGCGCGGCGGTCTGCCCCCGATGGATCCGCAGTCTCGGTATGACATGCGTCAGGGCGATATCGACATTGAACCCGGTCGTCCCGGCATGGATCCGAAATATGAAAAGCAGGTCGTTCAGTATGACGGCAGGCATGCGCCGGGCACCATCGTGATCGATACGCCGAACAAGTTTCTCTATCTGGTGCAGGGCGGCGGCAAGGCGATGCGTTACGGCATCGGTGTCGGCAAGCCGGGCTTCACATGGTCTGGCGTCAAGACGATCTCCGCCAAGAAGGAGTGGCCGGCCTGGACGCCGCCGCCGGAAATGCTCAAGCGCCGTCCCGACCTGCCTCGCCACATGGAAGGCGGACCTGAAAATCCGCTCGGCGCGCGGGCGATGTATCTCGGCACGTCGCTTTATCGCATTCACGGCTCCAACGAGCCGTGGACCATCGGCACCAACGTCTCGTCCGGCTGCATCCGAATGCGCAATGAAGATGTGATCGATCTCTATGGCCGAGTGCCGGTCGGTACTAAAGTTGTCGTGATCTAAGGCGATCTCACTCATGAAATTAAAACGGCCGCTCGTTGGAGCGGCCGTTTTCGTTTTTTGTGGATGGCATCAATCAGGCGAAATCGCTGTCGCCGTCATCAAAGTCGTCATAGTCCTCGTCGTCATCCTGATCTTGGTCCTGATCCTGATCGGCATCGGCCTGCGCCTGATCGTAGGAACTCTGGCGCAGACTGTCGCCGCTGCCGCTTTTGCCGACATCGTTGAGACCGGCATCGCGGGCGAGGCTGCCTGACGACTGATCGTTGCTCCACGGCATCTTGCTGCCGCCGGACTCGGCTGTGTTGCCGAAGCTTTGCTGACTGCCGCCGCCCATCATGCCGCGGATGCTGTTCATCAGCATCGAGCCGCCGATGACGCCGGCCGCTGTGGCTGCCGCCGTTCCGAGGAACGAGCCGCCGCCACCGCCCAACACCCCGCCGCCGGGATTGCCGGTTCGCGGATCACTTCTTGGGTCATTCATGCGCGGATCGCCGCCGTAACGCGTGTCAGCCTGGCCGAGCGCTTGACCGCTGTTCCAGACCGGGCCGCCGCGCTGCTCGCCGGGGCGGATGCTCGGAACGGAGCCGCGTCCCTGGCCGAGAATCGTATCGCGCATGGAATCGAGAAAGCCGCCGGACGGTTGCTGCGGCTGGCTGCCGCCTTCAAGCTCCTGAATGCGGGCTTCAGCGTGCTTGAGTGCCTCGTCCTGCACCAGCACAGTCTGTACAAGCGCGTAAACCGCATTGGGCGCGCGGCGCAGGCCCTGCATGATCGCCGCCTCTGCGTCGGGCTCGCGCGGCGCATTCTCGACCCGCGACAGTCGGTCGAACAGATCGTCAACGAGTTGGCGTTCCTGTGGCGTCATGACGTCCTCCTGAAGCATCCGGCATGCGAATGCGCAGAAAGATGTAACGCTGCATTGTGTCGGGGTAAGTCCCGGCCTGAATTAAATTTAGGAAAGCTCGCGATTGCGGTGCGACAAAAAGCCGTCAGGCGAAATCGAACTCAGGTCCGGTCGAGCGTGACATTGCTCTCCGCCAGCAGGCGCGGGAAGGCGTCGCTGTTCAAGAACGCAAATTCCCGCTCGCGCTGATGGGTCACGTTGTCGAGGCCGACCAGCACTTCGTCCACGAAGCCGGGATGACACATCACCAGACCGCCGTCCGGCA
The DNA here is from genome assembly GCA_017308595.1 of Afipia sp. Lineage (GTDB taxonomy): Bacteria > Pseudomonadota > Alphaproteobacteria > Rhizobiales > Xanthobacteraceae > Afipia. The sequence goes on along the minus strand of JAFKER010000006.1, from coordinate 366,673 downwards.
GTCCGGTGAGAAAGCCCTGCATTGCATTGGCGAAGTCGCGCCCGCGCACCATGTCATAGGCGCCGGCGAAACCGGTGTTGAACGCGATTCTCTCACGTGCAGCTTTCTTTCGAAACGCTTCGCTCAGCGTATCGAGCAGCAATGCTTTCGGATTGGTGAGCCGCTGCGACAGCGGCAGGCTGCGGCCGCACTGGCGCACCCAGGCATCGGGCGCGCTCTCTTTCACGGCGGCAAGAAACGCGTCGCGAATCTGCGGGAAGAGCTGCGCATGCTGGTGCCCGTCGATGTAATCCGGCGCGCGTCCGAACATCTGCCGGAAGGCGGCGATCTGAGCCAGCAATTCGGCATGCACGATTTCCGGATCGAGCCGCCGCAGCAGGCTTGTGCGCAGCAATCTGCCGAGCGGCGGAAATTGTCCGCCGTCCAGCGGCTTGAAATGCATGGTGAGCGGCGCGAATGGCGCGGTCAGCGTCGCATGCAGGCCGATGGCGCAATTGGGGTTAGCGGCAACGGCTTGCATCAGGCCGTCGATCTCCGCGCGGTCGATGGCTGCGCCGACCGCCATGACCGACGTGGCGTTGAGCCTCTTCTTTTCGATCAGTTCACGAATGGCGCGATTGACGCCGGGGCTCATGCCGTAATCGTCGGCGCAGAGCCAGATGCGGCGCAGTGTACTCACGTTATTCAGCCGCGGTCTGCGAAGTCTTGTCGGCAGCAGCCGGGGTCTCGGCCGTCTTTACGCTATGCTCGGCAACGAAGTAGATCGGCCGCGCCTTGATCTCGGAGAGAATTTTACCGATGTATTCGCCCACCACGCCGATCATGATCAACTGGACGCCGCCGATGGTCATCAAGCCGACCACGAGCGAGGGATAGCCGGGGACGGATTTGCCGCTCACGACGGTTTCCCACAGAATCGAAAGACCAAAGAGAAAAGCGACAAAGGCGAGCAGCAGGCCGAGCAAGCTCGCGGCGCGCAGAGGCGCGACCGAAAACGATGTCAGGCCTTCGATCGACAGACCAAGCAGGCGCCCTGGACTGAATGACGTGACGCCATGGGCGCGGGCTTCGGGTTCGTAATCCACGCGGATTTGCTTGAAGCCGATCCAGGTCGCGAGCCCCTTGAAGAAACGGTTGCGCTCCGGCAACTGCCGCAGTGCTGCGGCTGCGCGAGGCGACAACAGGCGGAAGTCGCCGGCATCCTCGGGGATTTTCTGTCGCGCGCCCCAGTTGATGAGCATATAGAACGTGCGCACCGCGAGACGGCGCAGTGCGGATTCATTGTCGCGATGGGCTTTCGCGGTATAGACCACGTCATAGCCGTCGACGATCCAGTGCCGGACCAGTTGTTCGACGAGTTCAGGCGCATGCTGACCGTCGCCATCCATGAACAGCACGGCACCCCGGCGGGCATGGTCGAGCCCGGCCATCAAGGCGGCTTCCTTGCCGAAATTGCGCGACAGCGACACCACCTGCACATCGAGCGCGGTAGCGGGGAGGCTGCGCGCGATGGCCAGCGTGTTATCGGCGGAGCCGTCATCGACGTAGACCACTTCGCAGCTAAGGCCGTAATCCTGCTTCAGCTTGCCGGCGAGGGTACAAAGCCGCTCGTGCAGCAGCGCGAGACCTGCCGCCTCATTATAGGCAGGCACGATGATGGACAGGCCCTGGCGTTGAGCATCCTGCGTTGCAGGAAAGCGGTTACCTGACAGGTTTGAAATGTCCGCACTCATCGATCGGTTTCCAGCGCGTTACGTCGGATTATCATATGGTCATCGCCGGGCTGTCGCCAAGGTGCTGCGAAGACGCCGCCGCGCCTGCCACTTATTGCCCAAGGAACGCCTGCAATTTGGCGAACAACGGGTTCTCGCGATCGAACACGTAGTTCAGTGATGCGACCGACACGGTATCCGCACCGTTGTCGCGCAGAAAACTGCTCAGCGCATAAAGCTGGGTGGGTGGACAGTGCAGGGTCACCATGCCCGACGAGGTCGGCCCGCCGAACGGCGAGACCACGCCGAACCGCGTGTGGGCTTCGGCCAGCAAGTCGGCATTGCACGCCGCGAAGCGGGTGCGGACTTCCTTGTACTTGCGAGCGCGGGCGCTGGCGGCGATGTGGTCAAGAATGATCCGAGCGGTTTCGCGGGCATTTCCCGACCAGTCGGCGTCGCGGGAGGCCACAAGGTTGGCATGGCTGCGCAGCATCACGCCGTCATCGAGCACCTTCAGTCCATTGGCCGCAAGCGTCGCGCCGGTGGTGGTGATGTCCACGATCAGTTCGGCCGTTCCCGCCGCCGGCGCGCCTTCGGTGGCGCCTGCGCTTTCCACAATGCGGTAGTCGACCACGCCCTGCGCCGCGAAGAAGTTGCGCGTCAGGTTGATGTATTTGGTCGCCACCCGCATCCGGTGATTGTGCCGGGCGCGGAATGAGGTCGCGACATCATCGAGATCGGCCATGGTCCGCACGTCGATCCACGCCTGCGGCACCGCGACCACGACATTGGCGCTGCCGAAGCCGAGGCTTTCGATCAGCATCACGCGTTGATCGGCGTCGTGAATGTTTTCGCGGATCAGGTCTTCGCCGGTGATGCCGAGGTGGACCGCGCCGCGCGCCAGTTGCGCCGCGATCTCGCTGGCGGAAAGATAGGCGATCTCGACATTATCGAGGCAGGGCATGGTGCCGCGATATTCACGGGCACCGCGCGGTTTCGCGAGCGTCAGGTTGGCCTGCGCGAAGAAGGCTTCGGCGTTTTCCTGCAGGCGTCCCTTGGACGGAACGGCGACGACGAAAGGCGTGCTCATGCGGCGCTCCCCTGCGAAAGCGCTTCGATCCAGATCGAGAAGCCGACGGCGGGGATCGGCTCGCGCGCGCCGAGCCGTGTCAGCAGGCCATCATAGCGGCCGCCGCCGACCAGCGGTTCCGCGCCGTTCCCTTTGGCGTGCAATTCGAATTCGAAGCCGGTGTAATAATCCAGGCCGCGTCCGAATGCGGTGGAAAAGCGGATTGTCTTGGTGTCGATGCCGCGTGTGGTCATGAATTTGGTGCGGCTTTCGAACTGGTCGATGGCGGCGTTCAGATCGAGCTTCGCGTCCGACGCGAGCTTGCGCAACTGCTTCGCCGCGTCGTCGGGCTCGCCCGCGATACCGAGAAAGCGTTCGATCAATTGCAGCGCGTCGCGCGGCAGTGCGCCGCCTTTCAGAGTCGACTGTTCGAGAAAGCGGTCGGCGATCTCCGACACCGTGCGCCCGCCGACATTGCTGGTCCCCGCGATCGACATCAGGTCGGTGACCAATGCCAGCGCGGCTTTGCGATCAGAACCCGCCAATGCCGCGAGCACGCCTTCATATTCATTACGTGTGTTGCCGGTTTCCAGCGTCAGGCGCTGCAGATCCTGCGCCAGTGAAATCTTGCGGTTGAAATCCTTGATCAGCCGCCGCTTCCAGACTGGATAAAGATCGAGCGCATCGATCAGCGCTGCGAACAGGCCGACATCGCCGGTGCGGATGTCGAGGCTCGTCACCCCGAATGCGCTTGCGGCTTCAACACCGAGCGCCAGCATTTCGGCATCGGCTGCTGCGCGATCCTGCCGCCCGAACGATTCCACGCCAGCCTGATTGAACTCGCTGGCGCTGCCGCCACGATAACGGAACACGGGGCCGAGATAATAGAAGCCTGCGGGCGAACCCGCGTTCTTTGAGGCGAGATAGTCCCGCGCCACCGGAATGGTGAGATCCGGCCGCAGGCACAGTTCCTCACCGGTCACGTCGGTGGTCAGGTACAGGCTCTTGCGGATGTCCTCGCCGGAGAGATCGAGAAACGGCTCCGCCGGTTGCAGAATCAGCGGGCGCGCATGGGTGTAGCCAGCCCGCGCAAATGTCTGCAGCAGGGCTTCCGCCTGTGCGGCGGCTCCGGTCGCGGTTGCGGCACTGGACTGGCTCATTTTCGATGTTCCAACGAGTAGAAAGGCTAGAATCGGCAATCCCCTAACACGGGAAACCTGCGGTTTCGACGACGATCCGAAAAAGGACTTAACGAGAGTTCGCTCAGACCACAACCTCAGCGTGTGTCAGGGCTTCCCCAATCGCCAAGCGCGGTCTGTACCACGGCCAGAGCCGCGACAGCAGCGGTATCCGCGCGCAGGATTCGCGGACCGAGCGCCAGCCGCACCACATGGGGCTGCTTCAGCAGCAGGGCGCGTTCTTCTTCGGCAAAGCCGCCCTCGGGTCCGATCAGCACATCCGTTCCTTGTGTTCTGTCCGCGCCTGCGAAGGCTGCCATGGGATCCGAAATCGGCGCATCCTCGTCGCAGAACACCAGAAGACGCCGCACATCGCGCTGGCTGAGAAAGCGCTCCAGCGACTCAGGCTCGTAGACCTGCGCAAGACTGAGAATGCCGCACTGCTCGGCGGCTTCGATCACATTGGCGCGCATCCGCTCCACATTGAGGCGGCTTGCCTGCGTATGCCGCGTCGTCACCGGGCGCAGCGCAGATGCACCCATCTCAACGGCCTTCTGGGCCATGTAATCCAGCCGCGCATGTTTGAGCGGCGCGAACACGTAGTGGAGGTCGGGCAGGGAATCCTGCGGGCGCGTCTGACTGACGATTTCCGCGCGATCCGGGCGCTTGCGGCCTGCGAGGGTCGCCTGCCACTCGCCGTCGCGGCCATTGAATACCAGCACGCTATCGCCGGCATTGAGGCGCAGCACATTGCCGAGATAGTTGGACTGATCGCGATCCAGCGCAATTCCTGTCCCGGCCGTGAGCGGGGCATCTACGAAAAGCCGGGGGCTGCGAAAATCGAGTCTGGGCATGGGGCCAATCCGTTAACTTCAAAGACTTCTTAGCCGAATGATTGCAAATTGGCAGCCGATCGGGCGGCGAACTGCCGCGCTGCTGCCGGATTCATCGGGTTGTTAAGCGGCTGTGAGAATCGTAAAAGTCGCCCCGGTGTCGTTGTTTGCAACATGACACTGGAACCCGCCGGAGGAGAATCCGTGACCGCCTACCGTTCCATCGCATTGCTGGCTGCCGCTACCTTCGTCATGCAGGCTGCGGATGTCCGCGCTCAGGGTGCGTTTCCAGCCCCGCTGCCCGGGCAGTCTGCACCGGCTCCTGCGAGCAATGCGTCGCCATTCCCCCCGGTGAATGGTGCGCCCGCCGCATCGCCATTCCCGCCGGTCAACGGCGCGACCGCTGCGCCCGCAAGACCGGCTGCGTCGCCCAGCGCATTCACGAGCGGTGCGCCTCCGGTGGGCGGCACCGGTTTTGGTCCGCCGCAGGGTGGCCCGCCTCCTGGCGCGGAAGACTGCCAGAAAGGCTTTACGCCGCTGCGGGCGGATGCCGAAGCCAAGGCTAAGCTGATTCAGGCGGCGGGCAAGCGCAAGGCACCGCCGCAGGAGGCCTGCAGGCTGATCGGAAATTTCGCGCAGGCCGAAACGAAAATGATCAAGTTCGTCGAAAGCCACATGCAAAAGTGCGGCATTCCTGCTCAGGTCGCTGATCAGATGAAGAAGGGACATGCCAATACCACCCAGTTGCAGCAGCGCGTATGTGCAGCGGCGCAGCAACAGCAGGCGGGACCCGCAGGCCCAAGTCTCAGCGAGGCGCTCGGCTCCGCGTCGTTGCCCGAGGCCAAGCCGCTCAAGCGTGGCGGCAGTACCTTCGACACATTGAACGGCAACGTGCTGACCCGCTAACTTGCTCCGAGAAGGGTTGCGATGAGCAACGCCGCAGCCCCCGTCGCCGACTCCACCGCCAACTGGGTCGATACCCGCGCGCCGGTCTGGATGCGGCCTTATCTGCGCTTGTCGCGTTTCGACCGCCCGATTGGCTGGTGGCTGCTGCTGATGCCATGCTGGTGGTCGGCGGCGCTGGCTGGAGGCATCGCACGCGACTTGCACAGCCTGCCGCTGGTCCTCGTGCTGTTCCTGATCGGTGCGATGGTGATGCGTGGTGCGGGCTGCACCTGGAATGACATCACCGACCGTAATCTTGATGCGAAAGTTGAGCGCACGCGATCCCGGCCGATTCCGGCGGGGCAGGTGAGTGTTGCGCAGGCGGGAGCCTTTCTCGTTTTGCAGGCACTGGTCGGGCTTGCAGTCCTGCTCCAGTTCAACCGCTTTGCGGTCTTCACGGGGATCGCCTCCCTGATCATTGTCGCGGTTTATCCTTTCATGAAGCGCATCACCTACTGGCCGCAGGTCACGCTCGGCCTCGCGTTCTCATGGGGCGCGTTGATGGGGTTCGCTGTGATCCTCGGACGCATCGATGGCACCGCACTGGTGCTCTACGCCGGATCGATCGCATGGGTGATCGCCTACGACACGATCTATGCGCATCAGGATACCGAAGACGACATTATGGTCGGGATCAAATCGACGGCTTTGCTGTTTGGCGAACAAACCAAACTGGCGCTGACGATTTTCTATAGTCTGGCGGTGGTGCTGATCGGCACCGCGCTGTGGCTCGGCGGATCGCGTTGGGCGGCATGGATCGGGCTTGCGGCCTTTGCCGCGCATCTGGTCTGGCAGGTCCGGACCATCCGGATCGATGATTCCGCGCTGTGCCTGCGGCTGTTCAAATCAAACCGCAATGCAGGCTTGCTGTTGTTCGCGGGCCTGCTTGCGGATGCGGTGATCCGCAGCGCGTGACGATCAGTGCCGCGCGATAATCTCGCGCTCGCCGCGGTGGACAGGCCTTTCTGTCGCGGTGCGCCCGGTTTTGCGGCGGACCAGAAATTTCGGACGGCGATCCTTGATGATGTTGCGGCGGCGGCGGCGAGGGGCCGGTTCGCGCGCGTCGTCGGTTTCGTCCTCGATCTGCGGCAAGGCAAACAGGTCGCCCCACATCTGCCAGGCGAGGTCGAGTTGAAGTTCGTCTGACGTGACAAGCAGCGGCACCGACAACGAAGGATCGTTGTGCACCAGAACGAGCGCGCGCCCGTCGTTAGTTTCGCGGCAGGCGATGCCGAGAAATTCGCTGACACGAACATTGATCGCCATGCGGATGCCGCCGACGGCACGGCGCACGGTGACGCGTTCGCGATTGATTTCGATATGCCTGACGCCGCCATCGGCGCGACCATCGCGCGCCTCAAAGCTTGCAGGCAAAGAATGGGGGTCGAGCTGCAACATGCAGCTCGACCCGGCGGGTTGCACCCCACCGACTCCGAATTGACGCCTCACGGTCTTATCTCCCACGCCGGAATTATGTTCCCGGTCGATGGGAGGAGCATGCCAGAGCGATGTCCGAATCCGCTTAAGAAGGCTGGTTAATCGTCTCTCACCCCGATTGCTTCAGTTCTCATGATTGACGGGAGGTTGGCGCGGATGCTTGACGAGATGTTTCCAGCGGCTGGAAATATCTGCCCCGCAAGGCCTGAAAATGCTTGAAGTCCGCGTAAAACAGGCACATCTCATGATACGTTGCATTCGCCTTCAAGCCTTGGGAATTTGTTTGTGAACTCTTCACCAAACGCATCATTGTCGCCTTCGCAAAAATCAACGACATCCGGATTGTTCGATCAGACCGCGCTGAGCGATCTCGCGCAGCGTCTCGTTGAAGCAGCGAAGCGTGCGGGCGCGGATGCTGCGGACGCCATCGCTGTGCGCGGCGTGTCGCAGGGCGTCGAGGTTCGTGAGGGTAAGGTCGAGGAGTCCGAACGTTCCGAAGGCGACGATGTCGGCTTGCGGGTGTTTGTCGGGAAACGTCAGGCGGTGGTGTCGACCAGCGATATCGGCGGCGATGTTGCAAAGCTCGCCGAGCGCGCAGTGGCGATGGCGAAGGTCGCGCCTGACGATGAATATGTCGGCCTTGCCGATCCGGCTTTGCTCGCCAAACAGTTTCCCGATCTGGATCTGCTCGATCCGCAGATGCCGTCTGTCGCCGAACTGGAGCGGCGCGCGCTGGAAGCGGAGGCTGCGGCGCTTGCGGTCAAGGGCGTGTCCAAGTCTGGCGGGGCGTCCGCCTCGTCCGGCATTGGCGGCATGGTGCTCGTGACGTCCACCGGCTTTCATGGGTCTTATTTGCGTTCGAGCCAGAGTGTCTCCGCTGTCGCAATCGCAGGCGAAGGCACCGGCATGGAGCGCGATTACGATTTCACCTCCGCGATTCATGGCTCCGATCTGGAGTCGCCAACGAGCGTTGGACAGCGCGCGGGCGAACGTACTGTGGCGCGGCTCAATCCGCGAAAGGTCGAAACGCGAAAGGCACCGGTGGTGTTTGATCCGCGTGTCTCCAGTTCGCTGGTCGGCCATCTGATCGGTGCGGTCAACGGGGCATCGATCGCGCGCAAGACCAGCTTCCTGAAGGACCGTCTCGGCCAGCAACTGTTCGATAAAAATATCCGCATTATCGACGATCCGCTGCGGGTACGGGGAATGCGGTCGCAGGCGTTCGATTCCGAAGGTGTTGCGACAAGGAAGCACGCCATCATCGATGAAGGCGTGCTCACCACGTGGCTGCTGGATTCCGCGACCGCGCGGGAGCTCGGCATGACCACGACGGGCCACGCCCATCGCGGTGTGTCATCATCGCCCTCGCCGGGGCCGTACAATCTTCACCTCGAGCCGGGCCAGCTGTCGCCGGCCGAATTGATCGCCGACATCAGGGACGGTTTCTACGTCACCGATCTGATTGGATCGGGCGTAAATGGCGTGACCGGCGATTATAGCCGCGGTGCTGCGGGCTTCTGGATCGAGAACGGCAAACTGACCTATGCGGTCAGCGAAGTGACCATCGCGGGTCATCTGCTGGAGATTTTCAAATCGATGGTTCCCGCCAACGATCTGACCTTCAAGTACGGTGTCAATGCGCCGACCGTCCGCATCGGAGAATTGACGATTGCCGGACGCTAGCTCCGAGATCATTGCTGCGAACCTCACGCGCGACGCAGCCTTGCTTGAGGATGTGGTGCGCGAAGCGGGGGCGCTGGCGCTCAAGCTGTTTCGAACCGAGCTGAAGTCCTGGATCAAGGGCAAGTCATCGCCCGTTTCCGAAGCCGATATTGCGGTCAACGATCTGATCGAGACGCGTTTGCGGTCCGCGACGCCCGGCTACGGCTGGCTGTCGGAAGAAAGCGCGGACGATACCTCCCGGATCGGCAAATCTCTGACATGGATTGTCGATCCGATTGACGGCACGCGGGCCTATCTGGAGCGCCGAGAGGACTGGTCGGTCTCGATTGCGCTGGTTGCCAATGGCTTACCGGTTCTCGGTGCGGTGTTCGCGCCGGCCAGTAACGAGTTCTTTTTCGCGACGCGCGGAGACGGCGCGCTCCTCAACGGTGCACGGGTTACCGCCGCGCCGGGCTCGGCAATCAATTTCCCCAAAATTGCGGGGCCGAAGCCGCTGGTCGAGCGTCTCGGTGGTATGAAAGAGGGCGAAAGCCTCTATCCGCGCATCGGCTCATTGGCGCTGCGGCTGGTCAAAGTCGCGGAAGGGCGGCTGGATGCCGCATTTGCAGCCGGAAACAGCCGCGATTGGGACCTTGCGGCGGCCGACTTAATCGTGCACGAAGCGGGCGGGGAAATGACCTCACTGGCTGGCGAACGTCTGGTTTACAATCTGGCCGATGTTCGCCACGGATTGCTGGTGGCGGCGGGGCATGCGCGACACGCGCATATCGTGAAACATTTTCGGGAAAACCCGATTCCGTGGTGATTGCGAGCATGGTTTTTGCTTCAGTCTACCGGCCGGTCTTTGCTGTTTGGGAAAGCATCTCATGTCCGAAACTGTGCAACCCCAGTTGCTTCACCTCGTCATCGGTGGCGAGCTTCTCGACCTCGATCACGTGACTTTCAAGGATCTCGACAAGGTCGAGATCGTGGGATTGTTTCCGAATTACGCCACTGCTTACGCGGCGTGGAAGAGCAAGGCCCAGCAGACCGTCGATAACGCCCACATGCGTTATTTTATCGTCCATCTTCACCGGCTGCTTGATCCGGGCCAAGATACGAAATCTTCCACTTGAAAGCCGCGCTTCGAAAATTGGGCCGCGCGAGCTGGCTGCAGCATGTCGCGGGTTTCATCGCGGCTGAGTTTCTGCGGTTTGTGTGGCTGACCAATCGCTTCACGCTGGATCCGCCCGACGTCTACAAGCAGCTTGAGCCGGACATGCCGCTGATCATCGCCTTCTGGCACGGTCAGCATTTCATGATGCCGTTTCTCAAGCGCAAGGAATACAAGGCCAAGGTGCTGATTTCGCGTCACCGCGATGGTGAGATCAATGCGATTGCGGCGGAGCGTCTTGATGTTGGCACCGTGCGCGGCTCGGGTGACCACGGCGTGGAGTTTCACCGCAAGGGCGGCGTCGGCGCGTTCAAGGCGATGCTGCGGGTGCTGGACGACAAGATCAACATGGCGCTGACCGCCGACGTGCCGAAGGTTTCGCGGAAGGCGGGCCTCGGCATCATCATGCTGGCGCGGGAATCCGGCCGGCCGATCCTGCCGGTGGCGATTGCCACCAGCCGGTTCAAGCGGTTGAACAACTGGGACCGTTCCGTCATTCATTTGCCATTCGGGCGGGGCGTGATCGCGGGTGCAGAATTGATCTGGGTGCCGCCCGACGCGGACAACGAGACCATGCAGGCGTTGCGGCTGCAACTTGAAGAACGGCTGAACGATGTGACGCGCCGCGCCTACGGGCTGGTCGGGCGTCCTGACGAGGGTTTTCATGCCTAGCGCGCTTCCAGCGACGCTTGCGACATACCGGCGGCTGTCGGCGCTTGCTGCGCCACTCGCGGCGCCGCTGATCGCGCGCAGGCTCAAGCGCGGCAAGGAAGACCCCGAACGTCTTGGCGAGCGCCGCGGCATTGCGAGCATGGCGCGTCCGGCGGGGCCGCTGATCTGGATTCATGGCGCAAGTGTCGGTGAGGTTCTGGCCACAGCCGGTTTGATTGAACGGCTGCGGGCGCTCAATGTCCGGATCCTGCTCACATCGGGCACGGTCACCTCGGCCGAGATTGTGGCGCGGCGGTTTCCGCCAGACGTGATCCATCAATATGTACCGTTCGATTCGCCCCGTTTCGTCTCCGCGTTTCTCGACCACTGGAAGCCGGGACTTGCGCTGTTTATCGAGTCCGATATCTGGCCCAATCTGATTCTGTCGAGTGCCGAGCGCCGCATTCCGATGGTCATCATCAATGGCCGCATGTCGCCGCGCTCGTTCCCGCGCTGGCAGAAACTGCGCGGTACGATCTCCGCGCTGCTCGAATGTTTCGATCTTTGTCTCGCGCAATCCGACCGCGACGCCGAACGCTTCGCAGCGCTCGGCTGCCCGAATGTCGTCACGTCCGGCAATCTGAAACTCGATGTCGAGGCATTGCCGGCGGATGTGCGCAAGCTCGAGCGGCTGAAAGAGGCGACGCAGCGCCGTCAGATATTTGTGGCCGCTTCCACTCATCCCGGCGAAGATGAAATCATTCTCGATGCACATCGCCGTCTGGCATCGCGGCTGCCGCAATTGCTGAGCGTGATTGTGCCGCGTCATCCCGAACGCGGTCCGGCCATCGCCCAGATGCTGACGGACGCGGGTATGCAGGTGGCTTTGCGCTCGCGCGATGAACTCCCGGGTGGTGGTTCGGACATCTATGTCGCCGACACTCTGGGCGAGCTGGGATTGTTTTACCGGATCGCACCGGTGGTGTTCATGGGCGGATCGCTGGTGCCACATGGCGGACAGAATCCGATCGAGGGCATCAGACTTGGCGCCGCCATCCTGCACGGCCCGCATGTGTTCAATTTCAGCGACATCTACGAGTCCCTCGATCAGGCGGGCGGCGCTGTCCGGGCTGAAACCGGCGAAGATTTCGTCAAGACGCTTGGTCACCTTCTGGTCAATCCCATTGCACGGCAACGCACGGTGGACGCGGCGGAGGGCGTCGTGAACAGGCTTGGCGGCGCGCTGGACAAGACGTTGAGTGCGCTGGAACCGTATCTGCTGCAGTTGCGGCTCGAGGGAGGAAGCGCCGATGCGTGAGCCGGCCTTCTGGTATCGGCCGCCATCGTCGATCTCGCGACTGCTGACGCCTTTGGGCGCGATTTACGGCGCGATCACAGCGCAGCGCATGGCGCGGACAGGCACACGCGCTGATATTCCGGTTTTCTGCATCGGCAATTATCACGTCGGCGGCGCGGGCAAGACACCGGCCACGCTGGCACTCGCGAAATTGTTGCGCGAATTGGGCGAGCAACCGTTCGTTGTCAGCCGTGGCTATGGCGGCGCGCTGTCAGGGCCTGTTCGCGTCGATCCGGCGGGGCACACTGCGGCGGATGTCGGCGACGAGCCTTTGATGATGGCGGCACAGGTACCGGTCATCGTGTCGCGTGAGCGCGTCGAAGGCGCCGCACTGGCGCGGGCGCAGGGCGCAACGATTGCTTTGCTTGATGATGGTTTCCAGAATCCGGCGCTGATCAAGGATGCGTCGCTGATTGTCATCGATGCGGCGCGCGGCATCGGCAACGGCTGTGTGTTTCCTGCCGGGCCGCTGCGTGCGCCATTGCCGCCCCAGATCGCGCGTACCGATGCGCTGATTGTGATAGGGACGGGCGAATCCGCTGACGGTATCGCAACGTCTGCACGGACGAGCGGCGCCTCCGTGCTGCGCGCACGACTCGTGCCCGATCAGGCTTCGCTGGATCAACTGCGTGGACAGCGTGTGCTGGCTTTCGCCGGGATCGGCGATCCGGCACGGTTCTTCGCAACGCTGCGCTCAAGTGGCGTGGATGTGATCGAAGAGAGAATCTTCGCCGATCATCATCCGTTCACGCCGGACGAGATCGGGCGGCTGGCTTCAGCGGGGGCGGCGAAATCGCTAATGCTGGTGACGACCGAAAAGGACATGGCGCGCATCCGCAGCGATGTTCGGCTTCAGAAGTATGCGGACAAAACTTCGGCGTTTGCGGTAACGCTGGCGTTCGATGACGAAGCGAAGCTGAAGGACTTCGTGGCCGCGCGTCTCACGAAGGCGCGGGCAAGACCAATCAGGCCTTCCTGATTTGCGCCGGATAGTGCCGTTGCAACACGGCTTCCGGAGTCGCATAGGCTTCCTGCCGGTCGACGCTCCAGTATTTCAATTCATCCAGCGGGATGTGTTCGCCGGTAATGGCACAGCGGACATAGGAGCCGGGGGAGGTCACGCGAAAATCGCCGTCGAGATATTCGACCTGCGCTTCGCCCTGGCCTGAAGGCCCGAATTTATTCAGCACGATGAGAGTCCTTATCGGGGTCCGGCAGATGTGGTCCGGAGAGTTGGTCTAAATATAGGTTGGCTGGCCCTTTCGGGAAACCCCTGATCGATCTGCCGGATATGGCTTAATCTCAGAAAAGGTCGCCCTGGACCTTCTTCACGCCAAAATCGGTTGTGCGTTTCGAGGCCGGCTTCGCCGGAGCGGCCTTCGGCTTTACCGCAGGCGTTCCGTCGCCATCCGCTATTGCACCGACGCGCCCATCGGCGAACTCGATGTTCAAACGCTGCCCGGAATTGATATTCGCTGCGGCATGCAGCGGCTGGCCATGTTCGTCGCGCACCAGTGCGAAGCCGCGATCCAGAACGCCTTTATAAGACAGCGCGTTAAGCAACTGCGCCACATAGCGCAGCCGCGTCTCTCGCTGCTGGATGTGCAGGCGTGCGCAGCGCTCCGCGCCTGCCGTCAGCCGCTCGATCTTCTCCTTGCCGCGCTCGATCTGCATGCGCAGCGTGGTGACGGTGAGACGGCCGCCGATCGCCGACAGGCGGCGTTCATAGGCGTGAGCATTGCTGCGCAGCGCCCTCGGCAATTGCGCGCTGGCGCGGTCGAGGCGCTGGCGCGGGATGGCCAGGAGATCGTGCAGTTTTGGAAGCGCCCGGGACGCACTGCGCAGCTCACTGCGCCGGTGGTCCTGGACACGTTGCCATGAGGCGAGGCTGCGCCGCGCCAGCGAGGCAATTTCGACAAACAATTCGGCACGCACCGGTACGGCCATTTCCGCAGCCGCCGTCGGCGTCGGCGCGCGCTTGTCGGCAGCGAAGTCGATCAATGTCACATCAGTCTCGTGACCGACTGCCGAAATCAACGGGATCATGCTCTCGGCAGCGGCGCGCACCACGATCTCTTCGTTGAACGACCACAGGTCTTCCAGCGAACCGCCGCCGCGCGCCACGATCAGCAGATCGGGACGCGGAATCTTGCCGCCTTCTTCCAGCGCATTGAAGCCATGGATCGCGGCTGCGATCTGTTCGGCGGAACCTTCGCCCTGCACACGCACCGGCCACACCAGCACGCGGCGCGGAAAGCGATCTTCCAGCCGGTGCAGGATGTCGCGGATCACAGCGCCAGTCGGCGAGGTCACCACGCCGATCACCTCGGGCAGCCACGGAAGAAGCTGCTTGCGCGCCTCGTCGAACAGGCCTTCGGCGGCGAGCTTTTTCTTGCGCTCTTCCATCAGCGCCATCAGCGCGCCGACACCCGCAGGCTCGATGGCCTCGATCACGATCTGGTATTTGGATGAACCCGGATAAGTGGTCAGCTTGCCGGTGGCGATGACCTCAAGGCCTTCCTGCGGCTTGAACCGCATCCGGCCGTGGACGCCTTTCCAGATCACAGCCTCGATCTTGGCGCTGTCATCCTTTAGCGCGAAATAGCAATGGCCGGAGGAATGTGGTCCGCGAAAGCCCGAGATTTCGCCGCGCACCCGCACATGGCCATAGGTGTCCTCCACCGTGCGTTTCAGCGCCGAGGACAGCTCCGAAACAGTGAATTCCGGTGAATTGGACAGAATTTCAACGGGCGCAGCAGGCATGTTCAGTCGAATCGGTTGCGGCTGTGAAGTGTCATGATAAACCCTTCTATCACTCCAGAAACTGCGGTTCGACCCTTTCCATGAATATCCTTTTGATCGGTTCCGGCGGGCGCGAACATGCGCTGGCGTGGAAAATGGCGGCATCGCCACTGTTGACCAAACTATGGTGCGCGCCCGGCAATGCCGGCATCGCGCAGGACGCCGAATGTGTCGCGCTCGATGTGGTGAACCATGCCGCGGTGATCGACTTCTGCAAGACGAACAAGGTCGATCTGGTGGTGGTCGGGCCGGAGGCGCCGCTGGCAGCTGGTATTGTCGACGATCTTGCCGCAGCGGGCATCAAGGCCTTCGGGCCGAGCAAGGCTGCTTCGCAGCTGGAAAGCTCGAAGGGTTTCACCAAGGACATCTGCAAGGCGAACAACATTCCGACTGCGGCCTATGAGCGGTTTCGCGATGGAGAAGCTGCGAAGGCCTATATCCGCAAGCAGGGTGCGCCGATTGTCGTGAAGGCGGACGGTCTTGCCGCAGGCAAGGGCGTCGTGGTGGCGATGACGCTGGCTGAGGCCGAGGCCGCGGTGGATGGGTTGTTTGCAACAGCAGGCGCGGAAGCCGTGGTCGAGGAATTCATGGAGGGCGAAGAGGCTTCGTTCTTCGTGCTGTGCGATGGCGACAGCGCGTTGGCGCTTGCCCCGGCGCAGGACCACAAGCGCGCTTTCGATGGCGACAAGGGGCCGAACACCGGCGGCATGGGCGCCTATTCGCCAGCGCCGGTCTTTACCGATGCGGTCCGCGAGCGGACGATGAGCGAGATCATTTTGCCGACGCTGCGCGCGATGAAGGCCAGAGGGATGCCCTATAAGGGGGTGCTGTTCGCTGGTCTGATGATCACGAAAGAAGGTCCGAAGCTGATCGAATACAATGCGCGTTTCGGCGACCCCGAGACGCAGGTGCTGATGATGCGTCTGATGTCGGATCTGGTGCCCGCGCTGCTGGCGTCGGTTGATGGCGGCTTGAACCATTTCGATCTGCGCTGGCATCCCGAGCCCGCGCTGACCGTGGTGATGGCGGCGAAGGGATATCCGGGCGACTATGCCAAGGGCACGCGCATCGCGGGCCTTGATGACGCGGCGAAGGTGGAAGGCGTCGAAATCTTCCATGCGGGCACGAAAGCCGACGGCGATAAAATCCTTGCCAATGGCGGCCGCGTCCTGAACGTCACCGCGACGGCGAAGACTGTGAGCGAAGCCCAGCGCCGCGCCTATGAAGCGATCGATCACATTAGGTGGCCGGAAGGCTTCTGCCGCCGTGACATCGGCTGGCAGGCGGTGAAGCGGGAGCAGAATTCCTGACCGGATACCTCCGCGCGTAACGCATAGAACCAATGCCTATATATGTCGTAGTAAGCTGAAATTTTCGTCGCGGGGCGGTGTTAGTGCTGGATTGACCTTCAGTCGCTGAATTCAGTGAGTATGGGTCCCATCTGCTGGGAAATTATAGAGTTCGAAATCCCATGGCCGACCTCGCCGATCTGTTTCCCGGTTTTGCTTCTGAGTGGATCAGTACGCGTGGCGGCCGGATTTTTGCGCGCGTCGGCGGCAAGGGGCCGCCGCTGTTGCTGCTTCACGGGTATCCGCAGACCCATGTGATGTGGCATCGCGTCGCGCCGTTGCTGGCGTCGCAGTTTACTCTCGTGATTCCGGATCTGCCCGGCTATGGCTGGTCCGACGTGCCGCGGACCGACGCGGACCATACGCCCTTCACCAAGCGCGCCATGGCGCAGGTCATGGTCGAGGCGATGGAGCAGCTTGGCCACGTGCATTTCGCGCTGGCGGGTCACGATCGCGGCGGACGCGTGGCCTACCGCTTTGCACTGGATCACCCAGGGCGGCTATCGCGCTTGGCGACGCTGGATATTCTGCCGACCTATGATTACTGGCAGAAAATGGACCGCGATTTCGCGTTGCGGGTCTATCACTGGGCTTTTCTCGCTCAGCCGCATCCATTGCCGGAAAATCTGATTGCGTCGAACCCCGACGATTATTTCGGCCGCACATTCAAAAGCTGGGCGAAGAAAGACGCGCCCAATCCGTTCGATCCGCGTGCCGTGGAACATTATCTCACCGCGTTTCGTGATCCGCTGCGCATTCATGCCGCGTGTGAAGACTATCGCGCCGGGGCCTATGCCGACTTTGAGCAGGACAAGGCCGACATCGAGGCCGGCAACAAGATTGCAGTGCCTCTCCTGGCGCTGTGGGGCGGTGCGGGTATTGCATCGTCGGCATCGAGCCCGCTCGATACCTGGCGCAAGTGGGCCACCCATGTCAGCGGCCAGGCGATCGATTCAGGTCATTTCCTTGCGGAAGAAAATCCGCAGGCAACCGCCGACGCATTGTTAAAATTCCTTTTGGAGAAAAGCTGAATGCCATTACGTGAAGCGCGCCGCGAGGACATCCGCCGGATCGTCGAGATGCTGGCCGATGATGAGGTCGCACGCGGACGCGAGGATTTCTCCGGTGACATGGCAGCTTACGACGCTGCGTTCGATGCGATCGCGAGCGATCCCAACAACACGCTTTATGTCTGGGATCACCAGGGAGCGGTGATGGGTTGCCTGCAACTCACCTTCATTCCGGGCATGTCCTATCATGGAAGCTGGATCGCGAAGGTCGAAGGCGTACGGGTTGATCGTTCATTGCGCGGCCTTGGCATCGGCGAACAGATGATGGATGCGGTGATTGCCAAGTCCCGTGCGCGCGGCTGCAAGCAGTTGCAACTCACGACCGACAAGAGGCGGACTGATGCGCAGCGTTTCTATGCCCGGCTGGGTCTCGATGCCTCGCACGAGGGCATGAAGATCAATCTGCTGTAGTCCGAAATCAGGCGACTAGCGCCGCGCTTTGAAAAAATTCGTTAGTAGCGTGGCGGCCTCGGTTTCGCCGACGGAAGGATAAATCTCCGGCACATGGTGGCAGGTCGGCGAGGCGAAGAACCGCACGCCGCTATCCACGGCGCCGCCCTTTGGATCGCTCGCCGCATAGTAAAGTCTGCGGATACGCGCGAAAGAGATCGCCCCGGCGCACATGGTGCAGGGCTCCAGTGTGACATAGAGATCGCAACCGGTCAGCCGCTCGCTGCCAGCAATCCGGGCCGCCTCGCGGATCGCGAGAATTTCGGCATGGGCGGTCGGGTCGCGGTCGGTGAGGGTGCGGTTACCGGCCTGAGCGATCACCGTGCCGTCCCGCACGATCACGCAGCCGATGGGCACTTCCCCGGCGGATTCGGCGATTTCGGCCTGTTTCAGTGCCAAATCCATGAAAGATTGTGCCGTCATGCCTCGTTTCCGGCGATAAACTCTGTTAGGAGAACACCTTCAGCAAACGCGAGAGCCGGTTTTGCGCGAAAATGCGCCCTGTTTTACAAGGGCGCGTGCCGCCAGCCATTCCCGCGTCGTGCGACAGTCCCATAGTTTGCCCAACGCTTCGAGAGATCATTCATGCCCCGCGACAACGACAAAAACAACGGCCGTCCGCCGCGCCGTGATGGCGGAGCAGGTGGAGGCTTTAAGGCCGGCGGCAGAGGTCGCGTAGGTGGAGCAGGCGGGCGCGGCGAAGGACGCTCACGTGACGAACGGCCCGCGCGGTCTTCGGGACCTCGTGGCGAAAAGACATTCGGTGACCGGAAGTTTGGTGACAAGCGTGCTTATGCCGGCAAGCGAGATGATTTCCGCAAGGAAGGGGCCGAGCGTGGGCCGCGTAGGGATTTCGGTTCGCGCGATCGCGGCGAGGGGCGTTCGTTCAGGCCGCGTGAGGACCGCGGGGAAGGACGCTCGTTCAAGCCACGCGGTGATCGCTCCGAGGGTCGCGGCTTCAAGCCCCGTGAAGACCGCGGCGAGGGACGTCCCTTCAAACCGCGTGGAGATCGTCCTGAAGGACGTTCCTTCAAACCACGCGAGGATCGTGGCGAGGGTCGTCCTTTCAAGCCGCGAGATCGTGACGACCGCGCGCCGCGCAGTGCGGGTGCCGGGCGTTCCCAGGATAAAAAATTTCAGGACAGGAAATTCGGCGAGAAGCGGCCCTATGCGCCGCGCGGCGAGGGCGGCGATTCACGTCCGGCTCGCTTCAATCGTGATGATCGTCCGCAACGTGACGACCGCCCGCGTTTCAACCGCGACGATCGGCCGGCACGCGGCGCGCCGGACCGTGGTCCGCGCAGGGATTTCAGCCGCGGTGAGGATCGCGGCAACGATAAGCCATGGCAGAAGCGCGGTCCGGCCCGCGACGGTGATAGCCGTCCGCCCCGCCGCGAAGGTGGTGGTTTCGATAAGCCGCGTTTCGATCGTGGCGATCGCGAGCAGAGCGAGCGTCCACGCTTTTCGCGCCCTCGTTCCGACAGCCCGCGTGAGGATCGCGCGCCGCGTGGCCGCAGCGCAGACCGGGCCGACTGGCACGAGCATCCGCGTAGCGAAAATCGCTGGGATGACCGCCCGCGCCGCGACAACGAGGACGACGCCAAGGTTTTCGTGAAACGTCCCGCGTTCGGCGGTCGAGGTGAATACCGCGAACGTAAGCCTGATTCTGACAGGCGCGCCCCGCGTGCTGCACCGGAAAAGAAGAAGTCTGGTGAACGCATCGCCAAGATCGTTGCTCGTGCAGGCCTTTGCTCGCGCCGCGACGCCGAGGAGTGGATCACGCAAGGCCGCGTGTCGGTCAATGGCCGCGTCATCAATTCGCCGGCGCTCGATGTGACCGCCAATGACGTCGTCACCATCGACGGCAAGCCGCTGCCTGAGCGCGAGCGAACGCGGCTGTTTCTCTATCACAAGCCGCGCGGTCTGATGACGACCCATGACGATCCCGAGGGACGTCCGACGGTATTCGACAATTTGCCGGAAGGATTGCCGCGTCTCATCAGCATCGGCCGTCTCGACTTCAACACCGAAGGCCTGTTGCTGCTGACCAATGACGGCGGCCTGTCGCGTGCGCTCGAACATCCCGACACCGGCTGGCTTCGCCGTTATCGCGTCCGTGCCCATGGCGAAGTGACACAGGCGCAACTCGACCAGCTCAAGAACGGCGTCGAGGTCGATGGCGTCAAGTACGGTTCGATTGAAGCGACGCTGGAGCGTGACAAGGGCTCCAATGTCTGGATCGTGTTCGCTATCCGGGAAGGCAAGAACCGCGAAGTCCGCAATGTGATGGCGCATCTCGGCCTTGAAGTGAATCGTCTGATCCGCGTCTCCTATGGTCCGTTCCAACTCGGCGAGATCGAAGAAGGGCAGGTCGAGGAGATCAAGTCGCGGGTGCTGCGCGAGCAACTGGGCGAGAAAATCGTGGCGATGTCTGGTGCGCAGTTCGACAAGCCGGTCCGGCAGGCTGCAGAAGACGACGAAGCTCCGCGCGGCAAGGGCCGGGTCAAGCCCGCCGGAACCAAGAACGCGCTGATCGCGGACCGTAAGGGCCGGAAGATTCTCGTCACGCGTGCGGGCAGCGCCGACGCGCGCACCCGCAATGAGGATGAGGCTGGAGGCTATGGCGCGCCGCGCCGCCCGACGCGTGGCTATAAGGGCAAGCGTGATCTGAAGCCCAGAGATTCTGCGGAAGACTGAGTACGGATATGCGTGTCGTCGGTGGTCGCCTCAGAGGCCGAAACATTGCCTCGCCGTCGTCGAACGAGATTCGCCCGACACAGGATCGTCTGCGCGAGTCGCTGTTCAATATCCTGATGCATGCCTATGAGAACCCGGTCGATGGTGCGCGGGTGCTCGATCTGTTCGCGGGCACTGGTGCGCTCGGCATCGAAGCGGTATCGCGAGGCGCGGCGTTCACGCTGTTCGTGGACAGCGGTGCCGAAGCACGGGCGCTGTTGCGGAACAATGTCGAAGCATTGGGTCTTGGCGGTGTCACAAAAGTCTATCGCCGCGATGCGACCAATCTTGGCCCGGCCTATCCGGTGGAACCTTTTTCGCTGGTGTTCCTCGATCCCCCTTACGGGCGGGGATTTGCCGAGAAAGCAGTCATATCGCTGCGGGATGGCAACTGGCTCACGCCGGGAGCGCTTGTGGTGGTGGAGGAATCGAAGGCGGCAGGATTTATTGCGCCGGAAGGGTTTGAAGAACTCGAGCGCCGCGCTTACGATGAGACGGAGTTTGTATTTCTGCGGGCCAATTGAGATCGTCTGCAAGCCATCGCAGTATTGCGTGGTTGCCTTGGAACAGGACGTTTGAAGTTTATTTCCAGTGCCTCGAAATCAGGCGGGCGCTTTCAATATGCTTTCACTGTGCTTTCACTATGAAGTGAGATTGCCTTGAAGATAAGCGTCGTCGGCTTGGGCTTCGTTGGCACTGTGACCGGCGCGTGCTTCTGCGAACTGGGGCACGAGGTGGTCGGTGTCGATCTCGATCCCGGAAAGGTTGATCTTTTCGCTCGTGGGCGGGCTCCCATCCTGGAACCTCATATTGATGAATTGCTCGAGGATGTCTGGCGCAGCGGCCGGTTGCGGGGAACCACCGATCTGATCGGAGCAATTGCTGAGACGGAACTGACGTTCGTTTGTGTCGGAACATTGCGCAATCCCGACGGTACGCAGGATATTTCCGCCGTCGAAAATGTCGTTACGAAGATTGGCGAGGCGATTGCCCAAAAGGGAACCTTTCATTCGGTGGTCATTCGCTCCACCGTTCTTCCCGGCACCACACGCGGCCGGCTCATGACTTTGCTTGCGCAAACAACGGGCAGCGTTGTCGGAAAGGGTTTTGGGTTGGCTAACAATCCGGAATTCACACGCGAAGGTTCCGCGGTTGCTGACTTTCGCGAGCCTTCGCGGATCGTTATCGGCGAGATCGATCCACAGACAGCTGACAGGCTGGTTTCGATCTATGCCGGGATCAAATCTCCTGTCTTTCGGACTGCTGCTGAAACAGCGGAGACTGTCAAATATGCGGATAATTCCTGGCATGCCCTGAAAGTGGTGTTTGCAAACGAGGTCGATGCGATTTCTCGTTTTGCCGGCGTCGATGGTCAGGCGGTCATGAACATCTTTTGCGCGGATACCGATCTCAATATCTCACGGGCTTATCTCAAGCCCGGCTTCGCGTTCGGCGGACCATGTCTACCGAAAGATCTCAGCGTTTTGACGGCGTGGTGCCGGTCAAACAATCTCGATGTGCCCGTTCTGGCGCATGTCGCAGAGAGTAACGAAGGTGTTATCGTTCGCGCCAGTTCGGAAATACTCGGAAGCGGTCTCACCCGCATCGCGGTGCTGGGGTTGGCGTACAAGGCCGGAGTCTGCGATCTTCGCGGAAGCCCGATCGCCGTGCTGGTGCAGCGGCTTCGTGAGGCTGGCCGGAGCGTTCGCGCATTTGATCCCGATGTGTCCCGTGGGCGGCAATTGACGACACGGCATGACTACACGGATGATGCTCTCGAAGGCTTGGGCGATGTGCTGGTCGAGGACATCGGCACACTGCTTGAATGGGCTGAACTGGTGGTGGTCACGTCGCGCGCCAGTCAATACTCCGCGGCCTTGTCGAAGCTGGACCCCAAGCATACCGTTATCGACCTCACGGGGGGAGCGGAAATCGCTTAGGCTCGTTGAGATCGTTGCCTCTTGAGAGGCATGGATTGCTTGAATGTGTGTGTTTGAGTTTTCAGAGTTGCAACCCGGTCGGATCGATGACGTCTGCAAAGCCTCGCGTGTTCATCGCTGATTTCGACCTGATTGAGTATTCCGGTCATTTTTTCAATCAGGTCTTTGGTTATCGGGAAGCGGCGCGGGCTCGCGCCCTCGAAACCAGAATTTACGTGCCTGCGAAGGCAGATCCGAAAATCGTTCGGGATCTCGACGCCCGTGCAATCCTCCCGATGACCCGCTGGTATAGCGCGAAGAAGGACGCCTACCTCGAAGGATTTGTTCGGGCGCAACTCGTCCTGGCTCCGCTGTGGAGTGATCTTGAGAGGGCGAACATCTCCGAGCATGATATTCTTTTGATTACGTCATCCCAGCCGCTGGTCGTATTCGGTGTGGGGCAATGGTTACGAGCCCGCCCGGCGTCGGCGCGGCCAGCTGTTTTCTTCCGGTTTTTTGCACCTGAATTTTTCGATTTTGAAGGTAAGAAATTCAACGAGCGAGCATGGGCATATCATTTCGCGTCCCGTTCTCTTGACGAGACAGCGGGAGGAGAGCGGACATTCTTCACTTTGAACGATGAAAATGCTCTGGCTCATCTTGAGCAGTTGAGTTCGCGAAAAGCATTCTACTTGCCGGTCCCGAAATACTATGGCGACCTCGCGAGGTCCTCGGACTTTCATGCGGCGCAGCCGCTGACGATTTACATCTACCTCAACGTCAGGTCGGGCCTCATATCGGACCGGATCGCCGGTTTGATCGAGAGCATTCTCTCCAGACACGCAGATACGAGATTTCTGGTTCGATTCACCAAGAACGCCCGGGGTGAGGACGATCTGCGCAGGAGGATCGACGCAAGCCCGGTGGGACACAAGGTTGAGGTTATCCCTTCGGAGCAAAGTCATATTGACTATCTTGCCACCATCGAACGGTCGGATGTGATCGTTCTTCCCTACAGTCCGGTGGAGTATCGCGGGATTGTTTCCGGAGTATTTTGCGAGATCGCCGCGATGGCAAAGATTTCCGTTATCCCGGACCGAACCTGGATGGCGGATCATGTCACGGATGGACGTGCTGCGGCGGTGTTGTTCCGCGATAACAGCGTCGCCGACATGGTGGAAGCGGTTGAATGTGCAATCCGGGACCGGGATCGGCTGCAGGTTCTTGCCGATCGTTCCGCGTTTGTCTTTCGCGAAGAATACAGTTGCGAAAGAAGCCTTGACGGGATGATCCGGCTCGCCGCCGAACGGTCTGACATGCGCCTCTCCTATGTCCCGCTGACGGACGCGACGAATGCTTTTGGATCGCAACATTACTTCGGCGACGGCTGGGCGCTTGCCGATGAAGGATTCGGGACCTGGTCCGACGGCGAAAACGCCGAGATCAACTTTTCGATTGCCACGGGCGCGCCGCTTCTCTTTTTCAGCGTGCTTGTCCGTCCATTCCTGGCGAAAAGTCAGTCACGGCTTGAGGTTTCGCTGACCGCGAACGACGTGGCCGTAGCGGATTGGTCGTTTGACGCGAGGCGTGCGGGAGATCGAGTCTGGTCATGGCGTCATGTGCCGATACCTGAAACTGTCGCCGCGAGCGGTAAAATCCGGATCGCGATGACTATCCGCTCGCCGGTCTCACCGCAAATGCTCGGGATGTCGGTTGATTCGCGGAAGCTCGGCATCGCGATACGGCGGTTTTCGCTTAAGCCTGAAATGGAAGCGCCGGATATCGATTCTTCGGAAAGGCCATCAGTGCGCGCGCGGTTGCAGGCGCGCATCAAACGCACCATGCAGGCATTATCGTCTGCCGAATAATTTTTCGATATCGGCAAGCTTGAGCTCGACATAGGTCGGACGCCCGTGATTGCACTGGCCGGAGTTCGGCGTCACTTCCATCTCGCGAAGCAGCGCATTCATTTCCTCGGGCTTGAGAATGCGCCCGGAGCGCACCGAGCCGTGGCAGGCCATGGTTGCGGCGACATGCATCAGCCGACGTTCAAGTGGCAGCGCCTCGTCCCATTCCGTCATGTGTTCGGACAGATCGCGCAGCAGCGACGCGGCATCGGTCTTGCCGAGCAGGGATGGCGTCTCGCGCACGGCCACCGCGCCGGGTCCGAAGGCTTCGATACTGAGGCCGAATTTTTCCAGTTCGTCCGCGCGTGCCACCAGCCGTTCCACAGTGGCTTCGTCCATTTCGACGATCTCGGGAATCAGCAGGATTTGCCGCTGCACGCCGTTCTGTTCGAGTGAGGCTTTCAGCCGCTCATACACGATGCGTTCATGGGCCGCGTGCTGATCGACGATAACAAGACCATCGCGAGTCTGGGTAACGATATAGTTTTCGTGAATTTGCGTGCGTGCGGCACCGAGTGGACTGTCGATCAGGTCACTGGCGGGCGTCTGCTCGTACCTCACGTCGGCGGTGGGGGTGCCAGTGTCGAAAGCGGCCTGTGCCGTTTCCGCGAAAGTATTCGGGGCAAAAGCGTTGGCATAGGCGGGCGCAGCAGGCGCCGCGGGGAAGTTGGGCAACCGCCGCCAGTCCCAGCCTCGGCTCGGCGGAATGCTCCCCGGCCGGAAAGCTGTGATCGCCGCGCCGTCGGAATTCGCCGCGGTGCGCCTGCCTTCGCGCGCGAGGCCGTCCTTGAGCGCGTGTACGATCAATGCCCGGACGAGTCCGGCGTTACGGAAGCGCACTTCGGTTTTCGCCGGATGCACGTTGGCATCGACCTCCTGCGTATCCAGCGTGACGAACAGCGCAACAACGGGATGGCGGTCGCGCGGCAGATAATCCGAATAGGCCGCACGCACCGCGCCAAGGATGAGCTTGTCGCGGACAGGGCGCCCGTTGACGAACAGATATTGCCCGAGCGCATTGGCGCGGGTGAGCGACGGCGCCGCTGCAAATCCTTCGACGATCACGCCGTCGCGCTCGGCGCGCACTTCGATGGCGCTGGCGCGAAAGTCCGCGCCGAGAATGTCGCCGAGCCGCGTCAGTTGTCCCGGCGCGCCGGGCAGCGCCGCAGCCCATGTCACCGGCGCGCGCTCTTCTCCGGAAAGAGAAAACGCAATATCAGGCCGCGCCATGGCGAGGCGGCGTACGACCTCGCGGACGGCTTCTGCCTCGGTGCGGTCGGTCTTGAGAAATTTCAGGCGTGCGGGAGTTGCATAGAACAGATCGCTGACTTCGACCCGCGTGCCGGACGTCAACGCCGCGGGGATAATTTCCGATTTTGTCCCCGCGTCGACATTCAGCGCCCATGCATGCGGTTCGCTGGCGTGCCGTGTGGTGATCGCAAGCTTCGACACTGCACCGATGGACGGCAGCGCTTCGCCGCGAAAACCGAGCGTGCGGATGCGGAGCAAGTCTTCATCATCGAGCTTGGATGTTGCATGGCGATCGACCGACAGGGCGAGATCGTCGCGGGTCATGCCCGCGCCGTTGTCGGTGATGGCGATGCGCCGGCGTCCGCCGCCCTCGGTAAAAATATCGACGCGCGTCGCACCGGCGTCGATGGCGTTTTCCACCAATTCCTTCACCGCACTCGCGGGACGTTCCACCACTTCGCCGGCGGCGATGCGGTTGACGACTTGAATGGGAAGCTGACGGACGGGCATGGAATTTCCGGGAACGATTCGCTGGTTCGGCGCAGTTTATCCGGGGATGGCACTGATTGTACCCGCGACCAGATATGTTTTACCCGCTAATTCTCAATCGTCGAAGCCGCGCGAATTACGATTTGCCTTGATGTCGCCGCGGCGTTTTTTGCCATCGAGACGGCGCATCTTGGAGCCGAGGGTCGGCCGGGTGGCGCGGCGCGGCTTCGGGCGAATGCTGGCTTCGCGCAACAATTCCAGCAGCCGGTCGATGGCGTCAGCCCGGTTGCGCTCCTGGGTGCGAAAGCGTTGCGCGTGAATGACGACAACGCCATCCTTGGTCATGCGCTGGCCGGCAAGCGCCGTCAGCCGCGTCATGACATCAGGCGCAAGCGAGATGCGGTTCACATCGAAACGCAATTGAGCGGCGGTCGAGAGTTTATTGACGTTCTGGCCGCCCGGTCCGGACGCACGAACGAAGGCGATGTCGAGGTCTTTCTCGTCGATCGTGATGTCGCGGGTGACTCGGATCATGCGGCAGGCCTAGCACAAAGCGGCTCAGCCGTGAATGCGGACCACCATCTCGCCTGCGAGATAAATCCCGAGAAACAACATCGCGATCAGAAACCAGCGCCGGAATGTGTCGGCATCCATCCGCGAACGCACCAATTGTCCAATGTACATGCCTGCGAACGCAGCAACCATTCCAACCGTGCCCGGAATCATGGTCGAGGTGTTGAGCAGTCCGGCGCCGGTGAGGTTGTAAGCCTGCGCCACAGTGGCCGTGGTGAAGAAGACGCCGAGGGCCTGAATGAGTTCGTCTTTCTCCATGCCGATAGCCTGCATGAAGGGCATTGAGGGAATGACCTGGACACCGGTCGCGGCTGAAATCACACCGGTGATGACGCCAACAATAGCGCCGACCCAGCTTTCATTTTCGCGCCGCACAGTGAACCGCACCTTCGAAAGACCGAGGATTGCGTAGATCACCAGCAGGATGCCGAGAACAATGGTGCCGTAGCGGGCATAGGGACCAGTCAGCAATCCTCCGCCTGCCCATACGCCGAGAACGGTACAAATGAGCAGCGGCCATAGCCTGCGCATAATGTCGCGCAGATAGGGACCGACAAAGGTCTGCCAGATGTTGGTGACAATGGCGGGCACGATCACGATGGCCAGTGCGTGCGCGGGAGCCATCCGGGTCGCCAGCAGACCCATTGCGACGGTCGGCAGGCCCATGCCGATTGTTCCCTTGACGAAGCCGGCAAGGAGAAACACCGCAGCGATGATCATGAGAAGCGGATCTGAAAGCGAACTGGACATGGCGCGACATTGACCGGAAGCGGCAGAGTGCACAATCTGGAGAATACGGAGTTAGCCTTCGGATTTCGCGAAGCTCATGTAAAGGGCGCGGGCCATGCATTTCGATCTGGTGGATATGCGATTGTTCGTGGCGGTGGCCGAAGCGCGCAGCATCACGCATGGGGCTGAGCGGTCGGCGCTGGCTCTGGCGTCGGCAAGCGCCCGGATCAAAGGCATGGAGGCGGCGCTGGGCGTGCCGCTTCTGGAGCGGCAGCGGCATGGTGTCCGGCTTACAGCAGCGGGCGAAAGCATGCTCGATCATGCCCGCATTGTGCTGCATCAGGTCGCCGCGATGCAAGGCGAACTCACCGCCCATGCCCGTGGTCTGAAGGCGCGAATTCACATGCTCGCCAATACGTCCGGGGCAGGCGAACATTTACCGAAAGCGCTGGCGGCGTTTCTCGCCAAATATCCGGCCATCAGTGTCGATATCGAGGAACGCGAGAGCGCCGAGATCGCCACGGCGCTGGCCTCGGGGGCCGCCGACATCGGTCTGGCGATCGAGGCGATATTGCCCGAGGGGTTGGACCGTTTTCCGTTCTGCGATGATCGCCTCGTGCTGATCGCGCCGCCGGGGGACGAGATCGCCTCGCGCCGCCAGATCAGCTTCAGCGATGTCGCCGAACGTGATTTTGTCGGGCTCACGGAAGCCAGCGCGCTGCAGACTCATATCGCGATGCAGGCGGCGAAGCTCGGAGTCCGGCTCCGGATGCGAGCGCGGCTGCGTGGTTTCGATGCCATCTGCCAGATGGTGGAGGTTGGCGTCGGGCTTGCAATCGTTCCGGAGGTCGCTGCCCGCCGTGTCAGCCGGTCGATCCGCATCAAGGCGATTCGCATGACCGATCCGTGGGCCAGCCGCAGGCTTGCGATCTGTACGCGCGGCCGGCAGTCGCTACCCCGGCCGGTCCAGCAGTTCGCAGACCACTTGAAGGCGTTTGCGAAGATCTGAAATCGCGGGAATCGTGATGGTCAGGCGCTCTGCAATAGCTTCAATGCAGCTTCGTGGACGCGCTTGTCTCCAGCGGCGACGATACGTCCGCCGGACTGCGCAGGCTCGCCTTCCCATGTGGTGATCACGCCACCCGCGCCAGTCACGATAGGGATCAAGGCTGCAATGTCATAGGGTTTTAGTTCTGTCTCAATGATGAGATCGAGATGGCCCGACGCCAGCATGCAATAAGCGTAACAATCGCCGCCATAGCGCGACAGCCGTACATTCGCTTCGACACGTTCGAACATGGCGCGGTCGGGCGCTTGCATCAACCGGGGGCTGGTTGTGAACAGTGTCGCGTCCGTCAGCGAAGCGCAGCGGCGCACGGAAAGTTTGCGTTTGCCGGAGGATCCTTCATAGCGCGCAGAGCCGCCGTCGCCGCTGAAGCGTTCGCCGATATAGGGCTGGTGCATCATGCCGAACACCGGCGTGCCGTTGTGCATCAGGGCAATCAGCGTGCCCCAGATCGGCAGGCCGGCAATGAAGGATTTGGTGCCGTCGATCGGGTCGAGCACCCAGACATACTCGGCGTCGGCGCGCTCGGATCCGAACTCTTCGCCGACGATGCCGTGCAAGGGGAAGCTATCCTTGATCATCCGGCGCATCACCGCTTCGGCGGCGCGGTCGGCTTCAGTCACAGGATCGAGGTCTCGTCCCGCGTTCTTGTTGTCGATGCTCAACGAAGTCCGGAAAAAAGGAAGGATGGTGTCGCCTGAGGCGGTCGCCAGTCGTCCGATAAAAGCGGTGAAGTCGATAACCGTCACGGGGATCCCTTTGAAACGACTGCTCGGGTTTGGAGTGTAAATGCGAACCGGTTACGGCCCTAACGCAGGTGATGCGATCACCAGAAATTTTGATCGGTTGTCACTAGCCCGATTGTTCATTCCTTAGGCGGAGATTCGAAAGCGAAGGGGAAAACGAAAGGCTATTTGCCTAAGAATGGTATTTGATATTCATTTCATGGGCGCGGTCTTTGGCTTTTTGGGCAGTTTTCCGAGGAAGGAATATCTCTTAAGTAGTTGTTATTATGGGTATTTATGTGATTTTTGCGCTATTTTCGTCGCAAGTCTGTTATGCGCACAGAGCATGGCGATTCGTTTAAAAAAACTTGCTCTCAGTGCGTTGCGGTTGCATATTGTTGCGGTGCGATAGCGCCTCGCGTTATCGCTGCCCTCCTTGGGCGTTTCCTCCCTAGACTTGGGCCACTTGCATCATTTGCGAGTGGCCTTTTTTTCTGGGCCAGTGCTTGGAGGCGGCAACGGCGACGAGAAATTTATTCTGCCGCCGCCTGGAATGGTCCGAGATTGTCGAGTGGGATTGCCGCCAGCGCGTCGGCCAGCACGATGAAATCGTCAGCCACCTTCCGGAAATGTGGTCCGCGCTCGCGCCGCCGCTCATCCATGTAAATTGCGCGGTTGAGTTCAAGCTGGATCGCATGGAGTCCGCTGGCGGGATTGCCGTAGTGTTCGGTAATGAAGCCGCCGGCGTAGGGTTTGTTGCGGCCGACAGAGTATCCCTGCGCCGTCAACGTTTCTTCAACCACATCGGGCAGCAGGCTCGCGCAGCTTGTACCGTAACGATCGCCGATCACGATATCGGGGCGCTTCGGTTCGTCGCGCGTCACCCCGATCGAGGGCATCGAATGGCAGTCGACCAAAATGACGGTCCCGAACGCCTGATGTGCCTTGTTGAGCAGGCGGCGCAGCGCGCGATGATAGGGCTTGTAGAGCGCTTCGATCCGGTTCAGCGCGTCCTCGACATCAAGGCGTTCTGAATAGATTTCCTGGCCATCGCCGACGACACGGGGGATTGTCCCAAGCCCGCCTGCAACGCGCATCGAGCGGGTGTTCGCAAAGCTCGGCAGACGTCCTGCGAACATGCGTGGATCGAGTTCGTAGGGCTCGCGGTTGACGTCCACATAGGAGCGCGGAAAATGCACCCGGACCACGGGAAATCCGCGGCCCGTGAGATCCTCGATGATCTCGTCCATGAAGGAATCTTCCGATCGCCGCAGCTCCGCCTCGTTAATGCGGGAGGTGGCGAGAAATTCACGCGGATAGACCGAGCCCGAATGCGGCGAGTTGAAAATGATCGGCGCGCGCCAGATCGCCGGCTCGACGATCTCGAAAGGAGGCGACAAGGCGTCCTCGAACTGGGTCATTGCCACCTCGTTTCCTCACCAGCGGCGTTATTTTCGCTGCTGCCGTAATGACTGTCCGGACAACACATTTTCGTCCGAAAAGTTGGTGTTTGGTTGAGTATTATTGAACGCAAACCTGCCAGTTCTGCCAAGAGGAACTTCGCCTTCACCCGAAATTTACTCTCCTGCGGGCAAATAGAGGCAGGGGATATTCTCCATTCACGGGATTCGACGACCTGTGATCCGAAATCGAAGGATCGCGACGGGGCACTAGACCATGCAGCATAAAATTCTCCTTGCCGAAGACGATAACGATATGCGCCGCTTTCTGGTGAAAGCGCTGGAGAATGCAGGCTTTCAGGTCTCGTCCTACGATAACGGGCTGTCAGCCTATCAGAGGTTGCGCGAAGAGCCTTTTGAAATGCTTCTAACCGATATTGTGATGCCGGAGATGGACGGGATCGAGCTGGCGCGCCGCGCCTCCGAGCTGGATCCTGACATCAAGATCATGTTCATCACCGGTTTTGCCGCCGTGGCACTGAACTCGGACTCCGAGGCGCCGAAAAATGCCAAGGTTCTGTCCAAGCCGGTCCATCTGCGCGAGCTGGTCAGCGAAGTGAACAAGATGCTGGCCGCCTGAGAGCTGCCGATTCCGGGCAAATTTGCCCCCAAAACAGGGTTTCCTGTCCTTGCCTGCGGCTGCTCAAGCCGATATAGGGACGCATCCCGGCACCAATGGTCTTTAAGGGCGCGTAGCTCAGCGGGAGAGCACCTCGTTGACATCGAGGGGGTCACAGGTTCGATCCCTGTCGCGCCCACCATTTCTTCTCAATCCGCGCAACCTAGTTGTTCTGAAGGTACAGCGGCCGCACCAAATCGGGCAGCGGTGTTGTCTTTGATTGTGACTGCTTCGTGCCGACCCTAGGTTCCGACGGAACTGGGGGACTTGATGATCAAACGGGCTTTTTTCTTTTCAGCAATTGCGGCAGCTGCCTTGTCGGGATTGCCCGCATCGGCTCAAACATCGGATCGTCACACGTTCGCGCAGCGAGTTGCGGCGATCGAGAATTCGCCTGCGCGCGAAGCGATAGCCACTCAACCTCCAGCCCCTGCGGTGCCAGTCCCGAATCCGATGTCGTGGGGCGGCTTGTATGTCGGCGCGGGTTACGGGCGCGAAAAGAAGTCACTCGATCAGGGAACAGCCTATCAGGCACTGACGCCGGCGTTTCTGGGCCCGCCATCAAACGAACCGGTCTCGCTGGCGACCACGAACTATCTCAATCGTGGTCACGTCCTTGGCGGTTACCTTTGGCAATATGAGCGATTTCTGCTGGGCGCGGAAGGAGATTACTCCTTCGGCGACCGCGTCCCGGTATCAATTCCCTTCGGGGCCGAGCCCGGCTCATGCGGCGTCGGAACCACCGGCAACTACATCTGCGGGAGGCCGACAGCATTCGGCTCGGTCGAGACGAGAGGGCATGTGCGCGGAGTCGCCGGTCTTGCCCTGACGCCCAGCTTCATGGCGTTTGTCAGCGGCGGCGTCGCATTTGGCCGAAGCGACAGCATCGGATCTCATGTCGGATTCGCTCTGGCGAGCAGCCCAAACCAGCCAGCGCTTGTATCGGGAAATTCGCTGGCGCCAGACAAGTCTCTGGTCGGCACGTCCATCGGCGGCGGCATTCAGGTGAAAGCCAGCGAGAATCTCATCGCAAGACTTGAGTATCTGAAAGACACCTACGACGACGTCGTGACGAGTGGTGCGGTTGTTCAGGCCAACGTCGGCGGCAACGTCGTGACGATGACCTCGCCCAGCGAAAAAGTGAAAGTGACCAACGAAACCATTCGCGCGTCGCTGATCTATCGCTTCGATCCCAACGTTTCGCCATCGACGAGCGCCGCTATCAACTGGCGGTCATTTTCAACCGACCCCGCGCTTTATGCCAACACCTGGGCTGGCTTTTATGTCGGCGGCGGTATTACCCAGAACAATTACACGGTCAGCCAGGAAAGCGGCATGACGCTGACAATCGATGACATTACAACGCTGGGCCTCGATGTGTCCCGGCGCGAGGGATTTGCTCGGAAAATGGATCGCACCGGCGATCATCTTCTCATTGGTTATCGGGCGCAACTGCACAGGTTCTGGCTCGGCGTCGAAGGTGATTTCGAGTACAACTCGCTCTCCAGCCTCGTGAGCGGAAAAAGTCCCGGGCAATTCGGAAGCGCCGCAGGCGGCAACATGACCTGCTATGTCTTCGCGACCGCGACCGATTGCATTGGTTTGGCGATGGCGGGAAATTTGTCCGTGGAGACCAAGAATCATCTCCGCCTGATGGCCGGCTTCGTCATTACACCTCAACTGTCTGGATTCTTCTCCATCGGAAAATCCTACGGCGTGGTCTCGGGCAGCATCGGAGCGAGTTCAGGCGGCTTCGTGATTGCGCCGCCGAGCGCGCCGCTGGTCGGAGCTGCGACGGTCGCGCGGAACTTCTCGCCCGAGACCCTGATCGGAAACACAATTGGCGGCGGGTTCGAATTCAAGGCGACGGACGATCTGTCGATCCGCGGCGAATATCTGCGCGATACCTACTCATGGAGCCACGCTCCCATCGGCGGCGCAGGCTTTGGCGGCACGATTGGCAATGTGACGACCAACGGCTTTGCCGCCGCCGCCAGCAAGCATGAGATCGTGAACGAGGCTTACCGCGTTTCACTGGTCTACCGGTTCTTGAACCCGCAGGGCGACCGGTTCTGTTCCTTCTGCTGGTGAGAATATATGTAGACAATGGCGCCCGCCGGTCATGAGACCGGCGGGCGGTTTGATGTGCGGAACTTTCAAAGTCACGCCGCGTTGCCTGTTCCGGAGGAAGATCATATGCGGACGTTTCTTGGAATGGTGCTTGGCTGCCTGCTGACCATCGGCTTTGTTTACATTCACGATTCAATGGCGACATCGACAGTGGCCAGCGGCGTATCGGCAGGGACGTCGCGTCAGACCGTGAACTGGGATGTTGCCGCCAGCGAGTGGGGGCAGGTGAGGGCGAATGTCCACACAACATGGCTCAAGCTGACAGCGAGCAACGGCTGATACCCACGTCGCGGGTTTGTTGCGAATGCCGGCGGCGATGGGGCCGTCCTGCCTCACTCACACGTCCGTGGTTTTCTTTTCCAACATTCGCGTGGCGCGTGAGCGGATTGTGGCTTGAACCCCATGTGCGAGGCCCGCGAGCAGCCAGGGCAGCATGACTTCCAGTTTGACGTGATCGTCCGCGACATTAATGGATCCGCTGACTTGCTGCTTTAACGCCGTGAGCTGGAACGCAAGCCGGTCGCCGCTCCAGATTTCCTCGTTGATTTGAAAAATTTTCCCATAGTCCGAGCGAACACTGCCAAGCCCCGCTTTCAGGCGTCGCGTGGCCTCGTCCTTGCCCAGTTTATGCGGAATGGAAACGATGAACGGTTGAGCCAATGCCATACCTCGGGCTTATGCTTGGGTCGTGAAACTACATCCAATTTAGCCGGAAATAGTCGCAGGAGCAGACCGTTTTAGGCCTCATGGCGATATTTCATCTTCGTTAACGCTGAGACGGGCCGCTGGGTGCGGCGGCGGCGTGCGTGTGTTAAACTGAACCATGCTCCGCCTTGTGACAGTCGCGTCCGTGCTGTCGTCGAATCTCGGTGCGCGGCCAGCGCCGGTGATCGACACCACGGATGATTCTGCAACCGCATATTGGGCGATGAGACTCAACATCTCTCCGGATGATCTTGCCGCAGCGATCGAAGAAGTTGGACCTTCTGTCGCAGCGGTGCGGCGTCATCTCGGGAAGTAAATCCCGCATAAAGCAGGACAGGCAAAACAGGGGCATAATTTCTGTTTGCCCCTGTGCGCCTCAAGATATGCAGTTCGTGTGACTACTTATAATAATAGTCGCGCAGGTTGCGGCGTCGCGGCTGCCGATTCAACATCAAGGCCAGCGCGAAGCCGACTGCGCCCGCGATAAGAAGCGAGCCGAGAGGTTGGTCTCGCACGGTCGCCGCCACGGCCTTGGTGCCGCCGCGATATATATCGCTGCCTGCATCCATTGCCTCTTTAGCGTAATCGCCGGCTGCATCACCGATGTCACGCGCAGCGTCCTTTGCCTGCCCATACAAATTCTGCACGGTTCCTGCCGCCTCACGCGCACGCCCCGACGCCTCTGTTGACGCGTCGCCGGTCGCGCGGCCGAATGCGCCCTCGACCTTGCCTGCTGCGTCTTTCGCGGCACCTGTGATCCGATCCTTGTCCATCTCTCTGTTCCTCCGGAATGATGGACCATCAACGGTTTGGCCGCGAGCGGGTTCCGTCACACATTCAAAATGCAGGAGATGCCCGAACCATCCGGTTGTTGTGCAGTTAACAGGCGCACAGCAATGGAGAAATCAGATGGCAGACGTTTCGAAGATTAAGGAACACATGGATGTGATCGATTCCAACGGCAAGAACATCGGCCAGGTCGATCACTTGGAAGGCAGCGACAAGATCAAGCTAACCAAGAACAGTTCGCCCGACGGGCAGCATCATTTCGTTCCGGTGGCGTGGATCGATCATGTCGATACCCACGTCCACCTGAATAAGCCGGTGAATGACATCGGCGCGTTGCAGAAGGCGTCGTAGTCTTTAAATTCGTCTCTGTAAAAACACATCAAAAGGCCCGCTCGATGAGCGGGCCTTTCTTTGTTTTGACATAGCGCCGCGTCAGTTCTGGATAAAGGCCAGCAGGTCGGCGTTGATGGTCTCGGCTTCGGTGGTCGGCATTCCGTGGGGAAAACCCTTGTAGGTTTTCAGCATGCCATTCTTCAGAAGTTTGGCACTCAGTGGCCCTGAATCGGCGTAGGGCACGATCTGGTCGTCGTCGCCGTGCATCACCAGCACAGGCACATTGATCTTTTTGAGGTCTTCGGTGAAGTCGGTCTGCGAGAAGGCGACAATGCCGTCGTAGTGTGCCTTGGCGCTACCCATCATTCCCTGACGCCACCAGTTTTGAATGATGCCTTCGGAAGGCTTCGCGCCGGGCCGGTTGTAGCCATAGAACGGCCCGGCCGGCAGGTCGCGGTAAAATTGCGCGCGGTTGGTCGCCGTCTGCACCTGCAGTCCATCGAACACGTCTTTCGGCAGGCCGCCGGGATTGGATTCCGTTTTCACCATCAGAGGCGGAACAGCGGCAATGATGGCCGCCTTTGCGACCCGGCTCTCGCCGTGACGCGCGATGTAATGCACGACCTCGCCGCCGCCGGTGGAGTGGCCCACATGCACCGCGTTTTTCAGATCGAGATGTGCGGTCAATGCCGCCAGGTCATCGGCGTAATGGTCCATGTCATGACCGTCGGCCACCTGGCTCGAGCGCCCGTGTCCGCGGCGGTCGTGTGCAATGACGCGGAAGCCCTTGCCGAGAAAGAAAAGCATCTGTGCATCCCAGTCGTCCGCTGACAGCGGCCAGCCGTGGCTGAACACGATGGGCTGACCGGAGCCCCAATCCTTGTAGAAAATCTCTACGCCGTCCTTGGTCTTGATCATTGGCATTAACTTGCTCCCTCATACCTGGAACAGAATAACCCCGGCGGTCACGACACTATCCGTTTCCGATGACAATTGCGCGGCCATCATTGGTCGTAGTCGCACCGGACGGACAATAACGATCGAGGCCGGTATGATCTCCGAGTGCCGAGCGACGGAGACCGCGGCACATCCAGTCTCGCGCCAGCGTCTGTAGCGGTCCGCGGACGATATGAAACAGGTGCAGCGCATCTTGCATGATTGAAGGTCCTGAAAGGAAAGGGCGGCACCGTTACCGATGCCGCCATGTGCCTCTTAGCCGTGAAGCTTCTTTGCCGTTTCGGCGATTGTCTTGCCTTGGTAGCGCGCGCCCGCGAGTTCATTCGCGCTCGGCTGGCGGCTGCCGTCGCCATCGGTGATCGTGGTCGCGCCATACGGTGCGCCACCGGTGACTTCCTTGACGCCCATCTGACCGGCGAAGCCGTAGTTGAGGCCGACGATCACCATGCCGAAGTGCAGAAGGTTGGTGATGATCGAGAACAGTGTGGTTTCCTGGCCGCCGTGTTGTGTGGCCGAGGAGGTGAATGCACCGCCGACCTTGCCGTGCAGCGCGCCCTTCGCCCACAGGCCGCCGGCCTGATCGAGGAAGTTCGCCATCTG
Organism: Afipia sp.; assembly: GCA_017308595.1. Taxonomy (GTDB): domain Bacteria; phylum Pseudomonadota; class Alphaproteobacteria; order Rhizobiales; family Xanthobacteraceae; genus Afipia. The sequence goes on along the minus strand of JAFKER010000006.1, from coordinate 329,996 downwards.
CGACGAGATGCGGCCGAACCGGGTGCCGGTGCCAACGATGATGGCGTCGTAGTTTGCGAGATCCTCGATCTTGGCGATCGGTGCTGCCTGATCGACCTTGTAATACGAGGCTTTCGCGACATCGGGCGGGACCAGTTCGGGTACCCGTTTGATGTCGACGGTTGCGCCAGCTTCGCGAGCGCCTTCCGCGACGGCATTCGCCATCGCTTCGATGTGACCGTATGCGGAATAATAAAGAACAAGAACCTTGGCCATGGTGGCTTCCTTTGAGTTTGTGAGTGGGATGAGTGTGAGTGAAGGGAAGTGGTTGCCGCTTACGCCGCATCCACCAGAACGAGTTCGGTGTCTTCGAGCGCGGTGATCTTCACCGCTGTCTCTTTCTGGACGGCCACACCGTCGCGGGTGTTGGCTCGCACGCCGTTGACGTCGACTGAACCAGTGGCCGGGACCAGATAGCCGTAGCGATCTTCGCCGAGCGCATATTCGGCTGTTTCACCAGCCTTCAGCGTTGTGGCGAGGACGCGGGCATCGGCGCGGATCGGCAACGCATCGTTATCGGCCTTGAAGCCGCTGGCGATGGTGACGAATTTCCCGGAACGGTCGGCCTTTGGAAACGGCTTGGCGCCCCAGCATGGCTGTCCGCCCTCCTGTGTCGGAACGATCCATATCTGGAAGATCTTGGTCGTCACCGGCTCAAGATTGTATTCGGAGTGGCGAATGCCCGACCCCGCGCTCATCACCTGCACGTCACCGGCTTCGGTGCGGCCCTGATTACCGAGTGAGTCCTGATGCGTGATCGCCCCTTCGCGGACGAAGGTGATGATCTCCATGTTGGCATGGGGATGCGCGGGAAATCCGGTATTCGGGGCGATCTCGTCGTCGTTCCAGACGCGCAGACTGCCGTGGTTGATGTTGTTCGGGTCGTAATGACTGCCGAAGGAAAAGTGGTGCTTCGCCTTGAGCCAGCCGTGATCGGCGCTGCCGAGGGTGTTGAAAGGACGAAGTTCGATCATGGGAGGCCTCCGTAGGTGCCTATTGTGAATTTCGATGGGCTATGGATAAGCGCTGAGGAATGGTGCATAAATAGAAACTATTGAAACTCATTGTTTCTATTTTTAACCTTAGGGGCGGCGCGTTATGTCCAAGCTTCCCGATTTCGAAGCACTCGCGATCTTTGCGAAGGTCGTGGAGATGCGGTCCTTTGCTGGCGCTGCTGCCGAACTCGCGCTGTCGAAGGCGACGGTGTCCAAGGCGGTCAGCCGGCTGGAAGAACGTCTTGGCGCGCGGCTGTTCAACCGCACCTCGCGGCAACTGGCACTGACGGATGCGGGACAGAGATTATCGGAGCGGGCTGTGCGGCTGCTCATGGATGGCGAGGCGGCCGAGAACGAAGCGCTGGCGCAATCGTCCGTACCGCGCGGCTTGGTGCGGCTCGCCGTGCCAATGACATTCGGTGTGCGGGTGATTGCGCCGCTGCTGCCGGAGTTTTTGAGGACTTATCCTGAAGTGTCGATCGATCTGCATCTCAGCGATGCCATGGTTGATCTGATCGGTGACGGTTTCGACGCCGGCATCCGTATCGCGCGATTGCCGGACTCGTCACTCGTCGCGCGCCGATTGTGCGGAATGCGGCGGTATACGGTGGCGGCGCCATCGTACCTCAAGAAGCATGGACGGCCGACGCATCCGATGCACCTCGCTGAGCACAAGTGCTTCGGCTACGCCTATCTCTCGACGCCAGGCGTCTGGCACTACGTCAAAGCGACGGGCGAGCAGGCAACGGTGCGGCCCTCGGGGCAGCTGCGCGTGAATAACGGCGAAGCGACGATGCCAGCGCTGCTGGCAGGGCTGGGCATCGCGGATCTGCCCGATTTCATTGTCGGCGACGCCATCGCATCGGGAAAACTCGAAGTTATTCTGAAGGACTGGAAACAGCCCGAAGGCGCGGTGCATCTGGTGATGCCGTCGGGTGGGCCGCGTCCGGCGCGCGTGGAAGTCCTCGCGGATTTTCTCGCCGAGAAGCTTGGCCGCGCCAGGCGCGTGGCGAAATAGGGCATGGATTGCATTCCGGGCGAGGGGTGGATCGCCGGGCGAAGTCGGCCTAACATGGGTTCCCATCCTCGAAGGTTTTCCTGAATGCGCAATTTCATCTCGCCGTCCCGCTCGATCGCAGTGGGAGAACGCGGCATGGCCGCGACCTCGCACCCGCAGGCGACGCTCGCCGCACTCGATATTCTGAAAGCCGGTGGTAATGCCATGGATGCTGCCATCGCGGCGGTCGCCTTGCAGGGCGTGGTCGAGCCGCAGATGACCGGCGTCGGCGGCGATTGTTTCGTGCTGTATTCGCCGAAAGCCGGGACGCCGGTGGCACTCAACGGGTCCGGCCGCACGCCGGCGAAAACCGACCTCGCGAAGACGATGGCGAAAGGCGCGAAGGCTTTGACGCCGACCTCCATCGAAGGCATCACCATTCCCGGCGCTATTGATGCATGGTGCAGGCTGGCCGCCAAACATGGCAGCAAGCCGCTGGAGGAAATTTTCAAGCCCGCCATCGATGCCGCCGAGAACGGATTCCGCATCACTCCACGCGTCGCTTCTGACTGGGCGCGCAATCGCGCGCGGCTCGAAAGCAATCCGGCGGCGAAGGACCAATACCTGCCGGGTGGTGCAGCGCCTGAGATTGGTGACCGGCGCAGCCAGCCCGCACTCGGGCGAACCCTTCACCGGATCGCACGCGAAGGCCGTGCCGCCTTCTACGAAGGCGAGGTGGCCGAAGAACTCACAGGCATTCTGCAAGCTCTCGGCGGCGTGCATACCCTTGCGGATTTTGCTGCGAATACGCCGGAAGACGTCACACCGATTTCCGCGGAATACGGCGGTCATGATGTGCTCGAATGCCCCCCGAACGGGCAGGGACTGGCGGCGCTGATGATCCTGCGCACACTCGCGGGCTATGACATCAAATCGCTGCCGGAAGTTGATCGCGTACATTTGCTCGCGGAAGCGACCAAGGCTGCCTACCGCACCCGCGATGCATTCTTCTGCGATCCCGCGCACGGCAAGGTCGATGCCGCGCATTTCCTCTCGGACGCGTATATCGGCGCGATCCGCAGCAAGATCGATATGACACGTGCGAGCGCGGCGGTCGACTGGGACGACATCGAACACAAGGATACGGTTTACGTCACGGTGGTGGACCGCGATCTCAACGCCGTGTCGTTCATCAATTCGCTGTTTCAGCCGTTCGGTAGCGGTGTCTATGCGCCCAAATCCGGCGTCCTGCTGCATAATCGCGGCTGGGGCTTCCGGCTGCAGCCCGGCCATCCCAATGCGCTCGGGCCCAACAAGCGGCCGATGCATACCATTATTCCTGGCATGGTCATGAAGAACGGGCGCTGCATGATGCCGTTCGGCGTCATGGGTGGGCATTATCAGGCCACCGGCCATGCGAACTTCCTGTCCAATGTGTTCGATCTGGGCATGGATATTCAGGCCGCGTCCGAAGCGCCGCGCTCCTTTGCGTTCGAAGGCGTGCTGTCGCTGGAGCCGACATTTGGAAAGGAAATCGGCGCAGAACTTGCTGCACGCGGACACGACGTGAAGTGGGCTGACGCCGCAATCGGCGGCTGCCAGGCGATCTGGATCGATCACGAGCGCGGCGTCCTGCTCGGCGCAACGGATCACCGTAAGGATGGTGTCGCGCTCGGCATCTAATCACTCGTGCCGGATGCACGTCGTGCGTCCGGCAGCACACCAATCCACGCGCAATCTCGATTGCGTGGTCGGTGACTATGTACTCCCGTACTTCATGAAGAAGCACCGCCTCTCACCCGAGAGGTTGTGGCATCTCCATGTCTTGCCGTCTTCGCTCGGCGTCGCTTGCTCGAACGGAACCAGTTCCTTGAATCGCGTCAGCCAGATTCCGTCGGGACGGACCTGAACCTCTTCGGAACTCAGTTGTTCGCAATCGCTCGGTCCGCAACAATGAATGCCATCGGGGCCTTTGTAGGCGCCTTCGGCGATCCAGTTCGCACGTCCATCCGCGTCATGCGCGAAGCAGACGCGTGTCACCAGCATTCCCAGGGTCAGAAGCAAGAAAATGACTGATCGCATCACATCACCTCCTTGAGGTTATGCAAAGCATCAATCATGCCAAGTCACAGGCGGTTCGATCTCCGGCAGCATGCCTGAGTTGCGAAGACCGCGCGGGCGAATCAATTTTGCAACTAGCCCCGATGCTCTAGGGAGCGGCCATCAGCTTCGGCAAATCGGCCAGCGCGCCGATGCGATAGTCCGGCTCCAACCCGTATTCGTCCATCTGCATCCGGATCGCCTTGAACATCGACAGCGGCCGGACGAGGTCGGCCTTGGCCAGTTCGGCTGCCATCGCCTGTGGTGTAACCCGCTCGATCCAGGCCACGTTCAAACCAAAGGATTTCGCACCGCAGACGTCGAACGGATTGGACGAGACAAACAGAACTTCCTGTGGTCGTACGCCCAGATGTGCTTCAATCAGCTCGTAGGTGCGCGGTGAGGGTTTGAAAATCCGTGTTGAATCGATGCTGATGGTGGCATGGAGAAACGCATCGAGACCACTGTTGCGCACCAGCGCATTGAGCATGTCCGTGCTGCCGTTTGACAGGATCGCCAGCTTGCGGCCTTTCAGTGCGGCCAGCGTCTGCTTTGCATCGGGATAAAGGTCAAGGTGGACATACTTGTCCATGATGCGTTCGAAGATAGCGGCGTCGAATGTCAGGCCGAGGGTCTTCAGAGTGAAGCTGAGCGAGTCGCGTGTGATGACCGAGAAATCCTCGTAGCGGCCCATCAGCGAGCGCAGCCAGGTGTATTCGAGCTGTTTCAGCCGCCAGATCTGGCTGATGAGTTCGCCGTAACCCGGGAACGCCGCATCGGTGACGGCAGCGACCGACTGCACGTCATAGAGGGTGCCGTAAGCATCGAATACAACAGCCTTGATCGTCATCTGCGCTTCCTTCAGGTTAGGGAGACAAGAAACAAAACAAATTTGCAGGGAGGCATCATGAATCGGCGCGAGGTTTTGAAGGCGGCTGCAGTTCTGCCGCTGTCGCAAGTTGCATCGCACACGCTCTCCGGCAACGCCAATGCGCAGGCGTCATGGCCGTCACGCAACATCACCATGATCGTGCCGTTTCCTGCAGGCGGGCAGGCCGATCTTGCCGCGCGGCCGGTGGCACTGGCGCTGGAGCGGATTCTCGGCAAGCCGGTGGTGGTCGATAACCGCGCAGGCGGCGGCGGTGGTTCCGTCGGCAACGCTGCGGCCGCGCGCGCCGAGCCTGACGGCTACACGGTCCTTATGACGCTTTCGTCGCTTGCGGTTTTGCCGGAGGCAGACCGGCTGTTCGACCGTCCGGTTGCTTATGAAATGTCGCAGTTCGCGCCGGTGGCACGCGTGCTCGCCGATCCGACCATGCTGGCGGTGCCTGCATCGGCGCCATGGAAGACAGTGAAGGATTTCGTCGAGGACGCGAAGGCGCGGCCGGGCCAGATTCCTTACGGCTCTTCCGGGCCCTACGGCACGCTGCATATTGCGATGGAAATGTTCGCGGCCAGCGCGGGCATCAAACTGCTGCATGTTCCGTTTCGCGGCGCGGGTCCCGCGCTGACGGGCTTGCTCACCGGAACGGTGCAGGCGGTCGCCTCTGCGCCGGGTACGCTGCGTGCACAGGTCGATGACGGCAAGATGCGCGTGCTGGCGGGTTGGGGCGCGAAACGCGTTGCGAGCTTCCCGGATGTGCCGACGTTTCAGGAACTCGGGTACAAGGATGTCGAATTCTACATCTGGGCCGGATTGTTCGCGCAGGCCGCGCTGCCTGCGCCGATCATGACCAAGTTGCGCGCGGCGATGGGCGAGGCAGTACGGGCGCCGGAAGTGGTGAAGACATTCGAGACGGCCGGAAGCCCCGTCGCCTATATGGATGCGCCGGAATTTGCCAAATTTGTCGAAGCCGACAGCGCGCGTTTGATCGCGGCGGTGAAGAAGATCGGCAAGGTGGAGTAAGGATGGACTTCGTCATTGCGAGGAGCCTAGCGACGAAGCAATCCAGCTTCTCTTTCGAGTGTGGATTGCTTCGCTTCGCCCGCAATGACGATCGCGTCACATGGCGGCAGCTTCGCTCTGCTCTCTGATCTCGCTGACGTCCACCCATTCGGCGCGTGTCAGTTCGGCCATGCGCGCAGGCGTAATCCGCACTGCGCTGTTGATCGAGCCGGCTGCCGGAACGACCTCGCTGTAGGCCTTGAGCGACACGTCGCAATAGACCGGCAGCGGCGTCTTCAGTCCGAACGGACAAATGCCGCCGACCGGATGGCCCGTGGCTTCCAGAGCCTCTTCGGCGCTCAACATGCGCGGCTTGCCGCCGAACACGGCGCGCGCCTTCTTGTTATCAAGCCGTGCAGTGCCGCAAGTCACCACCAGCAGCACCTTGTCTCCGACGCGCAGCGAGAGAGTCTTTGCGATTTCTGCCGGTGTCACGCCGAACGCCTCCGCCGCCAGCGTGACGGTGGCGGAGCTCTTGTCCGATTCAATAACGGTAATATCGGGCGCATTGGTCGCGAAAAATGCGCGAACTGTTTCGACGCTCATGTGGAATCCTGTCAGGCGTCGTGCGCAAAGCGCGACAGACGATCGTGGCGGGGTTGCACTTTGCCTGACCTGCTGGCGGCTCGCAAGGACGCGTGCCGCAAGCCTGCCGTGTGGCAGGGAGCAGCCTCAGGCGCTGCCGTGATTGCGTTTAACCCGCCACAGCATGGCGGTCAGCGCGATCACAACAAATGGAATGCTGATGCCGGTCGCGACGGTGGGGCTGACCGGCATGTAATGTTCGGCGGACTCGAACACATAGTGCAGCAGGCTCGCGACGTAGTAGCTGATGGCCGCAACCGAAAGTCCTTCGACCGTCTGCTGCAAGCGAAGTTGCATCCGGGCTCGCTCGCTCATGGCTGCAAGCAGGTCGCGGTTCTGCTGTTCGATCTCGACATCGATGCGGGTGCGGAGCAGGTTGGCGGCGCGGGTCAGTTTCCTGTTGAGGTCCTGCATGCGTGTGTTCAGCGTCTGGCAGGTGCGCATCGCAGGGTTGAGCCGACGTCCGAGGAAGTCCGCCAGCGTTGGCCAGCCGCCGAATGATTTTTCGCCGATCACGTCGAGGCGCTGGCGGACGATGTCGTCATAGGCCGCACTGGCCGCGAAACGATAGCCGGCGATGGCCGCTTCTGCCTCGCCGCGCGCGGCGAGCGAGGTAATTTCGTCGAGAAGCTCGCGGTTGATCTCAAGCCCACCGCCGTCTTTCGTCATCGCGGTCATGATGTGAGTTAGCCGGTCCTCGGCGTTGCGGATGACGGGCGTGATGCGATGCGCCAATGGAAGGCCGAGCAGCGCGAAACAGCGATAGGTTTCGACCTCGAGAATCCGCAGCACCAGACCGCCGGTTTCAACCGGCGTGAGGCCATGATTATGGATAAGGACGCGGACAAAGCCGTTGCTATCGACCTGAAAGTCGGTGGCGATGGTGGCGTGATCGTTGAGCACCTGCGAGGCTGCAAGCGACGCCGGATCAAACAGCGTGGCAAGGTCTGGCGTTTCGCCACTCTGCACACGCAGATCGATCGAGACCAGATGCGGACCCGGCTGGCCGATTTCGGTCATCGCCGCAGCGATGAACTCCGGCAGAGTGTTGCCATTCGCCGTATCCGCATCTTCCAGCAGCCACGTATACGTGGTGAACTCGCTATGCTGTTCCCAGCGCAGAATTGCGCCGGGCAGGGCTATGCGCCGGTGTTTCGTGGCAGTCGAAAGATCCGTCAGCTGGTGCGCGGTACAATAACGGGCGAGGGCGATGGCATTGGCGCTCATCTGCGCGGTGTCGGTGAGAAACGCGAAGCGGATCGCGCGGCATGGTGAGGTCACGGCCTCGAATGGCCGGGCATGCAATTCGCCGAGAACGGTCTCGCGTTCGGCGTGTGGCGACAGCGCAAGTCCGCGCTGCATCGACTCCGTGCTCTCGGGGACATTAGTCCCGCGGATAGCCGTCATTGCGTAAATCCCCCTCGTTTACTGCGATCATGCAGGGGAGCGGCGCGTTTGCAACCGGACTTGTGCAAGGATCGGAAACAAAAACGGCTGCCTGATAGGCAGCCGAATTCATATGTCAGATGACGTTTTCAGCGTGGACTAACCGTTGGCCGCAGTCTGGGTGCGAATGTCCTGCGCCGTCCGTTTCAGTGTCACCAGGAATTTCTGTTTCGCTTCTTCTTCGGTGATGGTGCCTGAGATGGTGTTGATGCTGACAGCGGCCACGACATTGCCGGCCTGGTCGCGCACAGGCACGGCGATGCCGCAGATCGCAGGATCGAGCTCGCCATCGATCCACGCATAACCTTGCTGTTCAATGCGCGCGAGTGCTTCGCCGAGTTTGATTGGGCAGGTGACCGTACGTGGCGTGATCTGCTTGAAGTCGATGCTCGCGATGATGTCATCGCGCTGCTTCTGCGGCAGTGCGGCGAGCAGCACGCGGCCCAGCGAAATCAGATGCGCGGGCAGGCGGCTGCCGATGCCGAGATTGGCGGACAGGATGCGGCGCGCGGGCAGGCGCAGCGCATAGACGATCTCGGTTTCATCCAGCACGGCCAGCGCGCAGGATTCGCCGATGTCGTTGCGCAAATCTTCAAGCGCGCGTTGAGCATAGCCCCAGTAAGGCAGCGCGTTGAGATAGGACAGACCGAGACCGAGCGCGCGTGGACGCAGGCTGAAATAGCGGCCGTCGGCCTCGCAGTACTTCAATGCCACCAGCGTCGCCAACATGCGCCGCGCCGTTGCGCGGGTCAGTCCCGCGGCCACGGCAGCCTCCGACAGTGTGTGCCGTCCGGGCGGGCGACCCAGCGCCTCGACCACGGAAAACCCGCGAGCGATGGCACGGACGAAACTGTCGCTTTCCTTGGACATCAAAGTTCCTCTCGTTTTTCTCTTGTCAGGTCCGGAAAGCCGGACCATAGTGTTCGTATAGCGATTATAAAGTTCGCCAGATGAACAATAAACGAGAGAACGCCATGGCGCAAGCTCAAGCTTTCGAAACCGACTTCTGGAAAGACGAAAATTTGCGAAAGGTCTGGGACGAGATCATTCCCGGTCAACCGCGCAAGACGATTCCTTATCTGCTGACGAAGGAAGCGATCGCGCTTCTCTGTAAGGCGGTCGGTGAAACCAATCCCCTCTATCTCGACGAAGCTTATGCGAAGACCACGCCGTGGGGCGGAATCATCGCGCCGCCCTCGATCCACATCCTGCTGATGTTCTCCTGCACCGAAGCAGACGACTGGATGCGCTCACCGGGTACGGTGAATGCCGGTCAGTCGTGGAGCTACAACAAGCCCGCGCGACCCGGCGATACCATTACGCTGCACGCCCGCGCGCTCGATAAATTCATCAAGCGTGAGCGGCTGTTCGTGGTCCATGACAACGTCTTCTTCAATCAGCACGGCGACGTGATTTGTTCCGGCCGTGGCCAGACCATCCGGCCGATGTAAGCGCAGGCGAGGAATTCAAACATGACCACGACATTTGAAACTCTCTCGGTCGGTGACAGCATCGACGGCCCGAAGTTCTCGGTTTCGCGCGAATCCATTCGTCTATTCTGCGATGCATCGCTCGATTACAACCCGTTGCATCTCGACGACGATTACATGAAGGGCGATTTCGGCAAGACCAATTTCGGCGGCATCATCATGCACGGCATGAATAATTTCGGGCTCATCACCCGGATGCTGACCGACTGGGCCTATCCTGCGGGCGCCATTCACCGCCGTCTCGAAACACGCTGGGTCAAGCCGGTGAAGCCGGGTGATACCATTCAGCCGGAAGGTATTATCAAGGCAAAGCAGACCACCAAGAATTCGCGTTTCGTGCTGATCGACGTGCTGGTGAAGAACCAGAACGGCGACAAGGTCGCAGTCGGCGAAGCGATGGTGGAATTCCCGATCGCCGCAGTTGCAGCCTGACGGCGCAATGTCGGTCGCGATCATAGGCGCAGGGGTTGGCGGACTGACGGCAGCGTTGTCCCTGCACGCTGCTGGCCAGGCCGACATTCTTCTGCTCGAAGCCGCACGGGAAATTCGCGACGTCGGTGTCGGCATCAACCTGCCGCCACATGCCGTCCGTGAGTTGAGCGAACTTGGACTTGGTGATGCGCTCGCGAAAGCTGGCGTGTTTACCAAGGAACTGGCCTATTACGATCCAAAAGGTCAACTGATCTGGGCCGAACCGCGCGGCCTCGATGCTGGCTACAAGTGGCCACAGTATTCGATTCATCGCGGCACGTTGCAGCGCCTGCTGGTCGACGCCGTGCGCGAGCGGCTGGGGGCGTCCGCGATCCGGATCGGGCAGCGCGTGACCAGGGTTGGCACTGCTGACGCAAAGGCTCAGATCAGCGTAACGGATCTGATCGAAGATCGTCCGGTATCCTACACGGCCGACGTTGCGATCTGTGCCGACGGCATCCGTTCGCCGTCGCGCGACAGTCTTTATGGTGCGGTCACGCCGCTCGCATCGAACGGCTGGGTGATGTATCGCGGCGTCACTGCCTCGGGGCCATTTCTCAGTGGCGGCTCGATGGTGATCATCGGGGACGAAACCCAGCGCGTTGTGGTCTATCCGATCGCGGACGGCGTCATCAATTGGCTGCTGGTTCGCCCGAGGGATGCGGCGCGTGGTGAGGCCGAGCTTGGCAACTGGAATCTCCCGGTTTCGACCAGCACGATTGCGGAATTCGTGAAGGATTATCGTTTCGACTGGCTCGACGTGCATCGTCTTGTCGCGTCGTCGTCGGAATCCTATGAATATCCGATGGCGGACATCGATCCGTTGCCTCGCTGGGTGTTTGGACGCTGCGCGCTGCTTGGCGATGCCGCGCACGCCATGTATCCGTTCGGCTCCAACGGCGCATCGCAGGCAATTCTCGATGCGCGCGTGCTGGCCTATGAACTTGCAACCGCAGCCAGCATCGATGAGGCCCTGCGCGGCTATGAGACACAGCGCCGCGAGACGGCAAGCGGCGTACAACTCGCCAACCGTCGTCAGGCGGGTGACGTGATGGCGCGTGTCAGCGCGCTGGCGCGCAGCGGAGCGCATGGCGACGCCGCCACCGAGCTTCAGGATGTCGAACGCCGCTACAAGCAGCTTGCAGGCTTCGATGTTGATGCCTTGAACACCCGCAAATCATGGAGCGTTTCTAACGTTTCGCGATAGCGGACAGATCAGAAGCCGGAGACAATCCGGAACAGGAGGGAGAAATAAATGCGCAGGTATTTGGATGTGTTGCGATCTGGATTGATCGCTATCGGTATGATCGCCGCATCATCGCAGTTTGCCGTGGCTCAGGACGCCTATCCGAACCGGCCGATCAGATTGCTGGTCGGATTCGCCGCGGGCGGCGCGACCGACACGACATTCCGCAAGCTTGCCGAACTCGCAGCCAAGGATCTCGGCCAGCCGATCGTTGTCGAGAATCGCCCGGGCGCGGGCGCGACACTGGCCCCGTCGACCATGGCAAAGACTGATGCCCCTGACGGCTACACCATTGCGGCGGCAACGGCGGGTCTTTTGCGCTATCCTTACATGCAGAAGGTGGACTGGGATCCGATCAAGGATTTCACCTGGATTACGGGGCTTGGCGGTTACACGTTCGTCCTCGCGGTGAACGCAGACTCGCCCTTGAAGACGACCGCCGATTTCGTCGCTTACGCCAAGAAGAACCCTGACGTTCTGACGGTGGCCACCGCAGGCGCGGGCACCACCATGCACCTGCTCGCGGAAGCGCTTGCCGGCATGGCCGACGTCAAGATCACCCATGTCGGATACAAGGGCAGCAGCGAAGCGGTCACTGCGATCCTTGGCGGACACACCATGGCGACGGTCGATGCCATCGGCACCATTCTGCCTTATGTCCAGTCGGGCAAAATGCGCGTGCTGCTTTCGTTCGATCCGCAGCCGGTGGCGTCACTGCCCGGCGCGCCGACAGCAAAAAGTCTCGGTTATGATCTTGTCTATCCCGCGCCTTACGGACTTGTTGGTCCCAAGGGCATGTCGCCTGCGGTCGTCGACCGGCTTTACAAGGCGTTCAAGACGGCCGCCGACAGCGACGAATACAAGAAGCTGCTGGTTACGCTCGGACAGACCGAATGGCAGAAGCCGCCAGGTGAATATCAGAAATGGGCCGGCGAATTCTATGTCTCTGAACGTTCGCTGGTCGAGCGCGCAAAGCTGCTGCGTCAGCCGTAAGGCTGGCGCGCGCGAACGAAATCACTAACGAGAGTTCGAAATCATGAAATCAATTCTTGCTGCAATCATGTGCGTGTTCATGGTCGGTGCCGCCGTTGGCGATGCCAGAGCCAACGACCAGTTCCCGCCCGGTAACATCAAGATCATCGTGCCGTTCCCGGCGGGTGGCACCACCGACATTCTGGCGCGGTTTGTCGCGCAGTATCTCGGCGACAAGCTCGGCGTCACCACCATTGTGGAGAATCGCGCCGGTGCATCGGGCACGATCGGCTCCGAAATGGTCGCGAAGTCGCCGAATGACGGCAGCGTGCTGTTGCTGACGGCGACCCACCACGTCATCAATCCAAGCCTTTACGCGAAGCTCCCTTACGACACGCAGAAGGATTTTTCGCCGATCGCCGTGGTGGCAAGCGCGCCGAACGCGCTTGTCGTGAACAAGGATTTCCCGGCCAAGACTGTTGCGGACCTGATCGCGATGGCGAAGAAGGAGCCCGGTAAACTGTCATTCGGCTCGGCAGGCATTGGCGGCGCCAACCACCTGTCCGGTGAACTGTTCAAGCAGATGGCGGGCATCGACATTGTGCACGTTCCCTACAAGGGCGCGGCGCCGGCGATGAATGATTTGATCGGTGGGCACATTCCGATCATGTTCGATACGCTGCCGACGGTCCTGCCTGCGGCTGCCGCCGGAACCATCCGCGTGCTCGCCGTGACCAGCAAGGAGCGGGCGGCCTCGCTGCCAAATGCGCCGACGCTTGATGAGTCCGGCGTGAAAGGCTTTGAAGCCACCGCCTGGTTCGGCCTTTACATGCCGGCCGCCAATAACAACGCGGCCTATACCAAGCTGGTTGCGGTGATGAAGGACATTCTCGCAGCGCCTGCGACCCGGGAGAAGTTCGCGACCCAGGGTGTCGAGCCTGGCAAGCTCACCGGTGCTGACTTCACCAAGTTTGTGGATGCTGAAATCAGCAAATGGTCGGGCGTGGTGAAAACCGCGAAGGTTCCGCAACAGTAAGCGTTGACCTTAGGATCGCAGAAAGCCCGCTCCGAGATTGTACGGGGCGGGCTTTTGATTTTCTGATCGGGACACGTCAGGCCGAGCTTAGTAAATTGGCGTGCCGTCGGGACCATGCGTTGTAATGGTTTGGCCCTTCGCGGTTCCGGCCTTTGCCATGACATACGGGCTCGGCCCGATAATGTCGGTGGCGAGGCCAAGCTTTTCAAAAAGGCGGATGGTCAGCCATGTGGTGTCGAATTCCCACCACTTGTGGCCGTGCTTCGCCGAGCGCGGGTCGGCGTGGTGATTGTTATGCCAGCCCTCGCCATGGGCGAGCAGACCGATGAAGACGTTGTTCCGGCTGTCCTCGTCGGTCTTGTAGTTGCGATAACCCCACAAGTGGGTCACGGAATTAACCGCCCATGTCTGGTGCCAGACGAAGACCGTGCGCACGAACACGCCCCACAGCAGGATGCTGGTGCCGAATTGGAGCGCCTGCATCACCGTGCCGCCCATTGCCAGTTCGGCGAGAAAGCCGAGGCCGAAGAACACAACCCACTGTACGAGAATGATCTTGAGCTGGAGCCAGTTGCGTTCAAGCGCGACATAGAACGGATCGCGCAGGATGTCCTTGGCGTAACGGTCGTAGATGCCGAGGCGATTCAGCTCGGGATTCTTGATGACCAGCCAGCCGATATGGCCCCAGAGAAAATTCACCAGCGGGCTATGCGGATCGGGTTGTTCGTCGGCGTGCTGGTGATGGCGGCGATGCACCGCGACCCAGCGCGCGGGCGTGTCCTGCACACAGCACACGGCAATCACCGCCAGCGTGTGTTCAAACCATTTCGGGCATTTGAAGCCGCGATGGGTCAGCAAGCGATGGTAGCAGATGTTGATGCCGAGCAATCCGGACAGCCGCGCCGCAACGATAGCGACGATCACGCCGGTCCAGCTGAAGGTCCATGGAATGAAGGCGAGCAGCGCGATCAAATGATAGGACAGGATAACGCTCGCCGTTGGCCAGTCGATCCGGCGCAGCGTCACTCCGTTTGGTAGCGGCAGCGCACAGGATTTTGTGAGGCCTTCGCCAGTCAGCGGGATGGCTTTTGCGGCGGCCGGGCGGCCAGGGGGCATGTCCGTGGTCAATGTCCAGATATTCCTGCCGGGCGGGCCAGGTCCGTATTTGGTGTGATCAGGCTCCAAGGTCTGCTTAGAGGCTGATTCGGGCGGGGAAAAGCCGGAAAACGGGTTCCGGCGGGGTCATTTTGCCCCGGTTAGGGCTGCTGAACAGGCCTGTTTGGATTGACATTTGTGCCCCCGATGGCATAGAAACCGCCCTGTCCCGCGCGGCTTGGCCTGTGGGATATGCCCATCAACCAATGGTTTCCATACTCGGCCTGCAACGCGGCCTTCCAGAGAGCATTGTCCCATGAAGGTCCGTAATTCGCTGAAGTCCCTCCGCGGCCGTAACCGCAACAACCGTTTGGTCCGCCGCAAGGGCCGGGTCTATGTCATCAACAAGGTCCAGCGCCGTTTCAAGGCACGCCAGGGCTAAGTTCGAGACGTCTGCATCTGCCAAGGGTGGTTGCCCACCCGCACAGGTTCCTTCCAGATCACTGTTGTTTGACGCCGCTTGCGCTTTGCATGCGGCGTTTTCCGCGTCTAGACTTTCCGTCATGGCATTGCAGTCGGCAAACAGGGCGGATGGAACGCGGGCGGTTTTGAAACTCGCAATCGGCGTTGCGGTGCTGGCGGCGCTCGCTGTTGTGCCTGCGGCCGCGCAGGCCCCTCAGCAGCCTCCGGCGAAGCAGAAAAAACTACCGCAGCCGCCCGCCAAGCTGCCGCGCGTGACCGGCGACAAGGCCAAAAATCTCGATTTTCTGTTCGGCGCGCTGAAGGCGGCGCCGGATCAGGAGAGTGCAAAGGCTGTCGAAGCCCGAATCTGGGCGGTCTGGACCGCGACGCCCAGCGACACCGCTGCGCTGCTGATGGCGCGGGCGAAACTTGCGCTGGACGGCAAGGACATGGATGTCGCGCTGAAGCTGCTCGACGCCGTGATCAAGCTTCGTCCCGATTACATCGAAGCCTGGAACCGGCGGGCGACGATTTATTACCTGCAGAACAATTATAGCCGCTCGATGGAGGACATCCGTCAGGTCCTGATCCGCGAGCCGCGTCATTTCGGCGCTTTGGCGGGTCTTGGCATGATCATGCAGGAAACCGGCGACGATAAGCACGCGCTGGAAGCCTTCCGCAAGGCGTTGGCCATCAACCCTTATCTCGAACGCGTCCCGGATCTCGTCAAATCCCTGACGGAGAAGGTCGAGGGCCGCGATATTTAATCCATATTGACGATGCCGGTCTCCATGCGAGCCGGATTCCCTTTGACGCGAAACCTATTTATCGAGCCGCCGTATTTCTCCTCGTGCGAACAGTTCTCCGGGCTTCTTTCATGGTTGTGATGGCTGTGGTGATCGTGCTGGCGGTGCTGGCTTTGGTCACGCAGGCGGGCGTGTATGCGCTCAAGCGAAACCATCCGCCCGAGGGCAGCTTCATCGATGTTAAAGGCGCCCGGCTTCATGTCGTGGAGCTGGGGCCGACCTATGATCGCGGGCTGCCCATCGTTCTCGTCCATGGAGCGAGTTCAAGCCTGCTCACCATGCGCAAGCCGCTGGGTGACAAGCTGGCGAAAAATCACCGCGTGATCCTGATCGACCGTCCGGGGCATGGCTGGAGTACCCGAGACAATATCGCGGATTCGACGCCCGCGATTCAGGCGCGCATGATCGATGAAGCATTGGGCAAGCTCGGCATCGACCGCGCCATCCTCGTCGGTCATTCATGGGCCGGATCGCTGATGCCGGCGATGGCACTGGATTATCCGAAGCGCGTTGCGGCTATCGTCATGCTGTCGCCTGTGGCTTATCCCTGGCCCGGCGGCGTCGGTAACTTCAACAAGATCGCTGCGGTTCCGGTGATCGGCCCGCTGCTCGCCTATACCATCACCCTGCCGTTGGGCACGTTCCTCGTTGACAGCGGCACGCGTTACGTCTTTGCGCCGCAGTCCATGCCGGACGGATATATCGAAGCCACTGCGGTGCGTATGGTGTTGCGGCCACGGGTCTTTCTCAATAATGCCTGGGATTTGACAACGCTGAAAGCGGAGATGGTGAAGCAGTCGCCGCGCTATCCGTCGATCCGGATCCCCGTGACGATCATTGCGGGGGATGCAGACAAGACGGTCTCAACCGATATTCATTCGCGGCCATTTGCCGCTGCCGTACCGCAGACCAGGCTGGTCGTGCTGCCGAATGGCGGCCACATGCCGCAGGTCTATGCGACCGATCCGATTGTCGCGGAGATCGAGGCGATCGCGGCGAAAGTGCAGGCCAACTCATCCGCGTCAGCGGATGACCATTGATCGTTGCGTTGATCGGTCATCATCGCTGACCTTTGCCTGCTTGATGCAGATCAAGGCGATTCATTTTCAGTCACGATGCAATGAGCATCATACTGCTGCCATTGATCAGTGATGGAGTGACGGCGTTCAACGCGTCCTTTCTTGCTCCAGCAAAATAAAGGTCCGATCATGACAACTCCATCAAACAGCGACAGCGTATTCAACGCATCCGGCACTATTCCTTTTCCGGATCTCGCGCGCGTGAGCGAGGTGAACGAAACCGTGCTGAGCGAAACCGCGAAGTTCAACGCGCAGATCGGCACGGCGATGCAGAACCTCGGCAAGGAATGGTCCGAATTCGTCGGCATGAGATTGCGCGAGGACGTCCAGTTTTTCCGGACGATCCATGATTGCCGCTCGGTGCAGGATTTGCAGCAGGCCTATGCCCAGTTCTGGCAGACCGCGTTCACGCAATATGGCGAGGAAGCGCAGCGTCTGATGCGGTTGACACAGGGGACCGTCAAGGATGCAGCGCGCACGGCTCAGGCGACGAGCGATGTGCTGATCCATCCTCACACCGACAAGGCGGCTTGAGACAAGCCGCTGAACCGATCGGGATCACATGTCGGCGTCGCCCGAGGGGCCGACGGAGGCGATGCGGACCATGTTGGTGGTGCCGGGTGTGCCGAGCGGCACGCCTGCGACGATGATGACGCGCTGACCGGCCTTCGCAAATCCATCGCGGAATGAAATGCTTGCCGCGCGGTCGATCATGTCGTCCTGATCATGGGCGTCTTCGGCGATCACGCAATGCACCCCCCAAACCAGCGCCAGCTTGCGTCCGGTGTTTACGTTCGGCGTGATGGCGACAACGGGCGGCTTCGGCCGTTCGCGCGCGACGCGCAGTGCCGTCGAGCCGGAACTCGTCCAGCAGATGATGGCGGAGAGGTCGAGGGTTTCGGCGATTTGCCGTGCAGCATCGGCGATGGCGTCGCCCGCAGTCGATTCCGGATCCGGGCGCTGCGCGGCGATCACGCCGCGATAGGTCGGATCTCGCTCGCACTCTTCGCCGATACGGTTCATTGTCATGACTGCTTCGACCGGGAATTTTCCGGCGGCGGATTCTGCAGACAGCATGATGGCATCGGCCCCCTCGAAGACGGCGTTGGCGACGTCTGACACTTCGGCGCGTGTGGGCACCGGAGAACTGATCATCGATTCCAGCATCTGTGTCGCGACGACCACCGGCTTGCCGGCACGCCGCGCCATGCGGGTCATCTGCTTTTGAAGTCCGGGGACGCGCTCGGCGGGCAATTCCACGCCGAGGTCGCCGCGCGCGACCATCAGCGCGTCGGATGCTTCCATGATTTCGGCAAGACGATCGATTGCCTGCGGCTTTTCGATTTTCGACATGATCGAGGCGCGGCCACGCACCAGCTTCTTGGCTTCGATCACGTCATCCGCGCGTTGCACGAAAGATAGCGCGACCCAGTCGATACCGGTTTCAAGCGCGGCTTCGAGGTCGGCGCGGTCCTTCGGCGTCATCGCAGACACCGGAAGGTCGGTGTCCGGAAGGCTGACGCCCTTGCGGTCGGACATCTTGCCGCCGGTGACGACGCGCACCAATGCGTGATCGGGGGATGTTTCCTCGGCGATCAGGCGAAGCTTGCCGTCATCGATCAAAAGCGCGTGGCCTGGCCGCAGCGCTTTCAGGATTTCCGGATGGGGCAGATGGACGCGGGTCTTGTTGCCCGGCGCCGGATCGGCATCGAGGGTGAACATCGCGCCGTTGTTGAGTTCGACAAAACCGTTCTCAAAATTGCCGAGCCGCAGCTTGGGACCCTGCAGGTCGACAAGAATGCCTATCGGTCGCCCGTAACTGCTCTCCACATTGCGGATCGTCGACACAAGCTCGCGCATCTTGTCGTGCGGCGTGTGGCTCATGTTGATGCGGAACACGTCCGCGCCCGCTTCGAACAGCTTGCGGATAGTTGCGCTGTCAGATGAGACGGGACCGAGGGTAGCGAGAATTTTGATGCGTCGCAGACGTCTCATTTCGGATTTCCAGGAGCTGCGCCGGGAAGTGCGCCGGGTTGTGCAGCACCCGGCGCATTCGGCATTCCGGGAAGGCCTGGAGTACGCGGGGTCTGTTCGTTGGATTCGGTCAGCTGGACGGTCCAGGCACGCTGTTCGCCGGTATCAACCTCGAAATATCCGGTGCGGTCGAAACCGCGCGCCAAGCAGTCCTCTGTGCCCTTGATGGTGAATTCCTTGTCGCGCGAACACATGAAAGCCTGCCCCGACCATTCACCGCCGCGGTCATAGTCGATGGCGTAGATATAATAGTATCGTGCGACAAGTGTTCCACGCAGCAGGGTTTCGCAGGCGCGGGACGAGACGTTCCACCAGCCCTCCGTCACCCAGCCTTCGCTGTCCTTGTAGCCAAGGGCGATGCCGACACGGCTCGATGTATTGTTGCACAAACGGAAATCGGCTGCCGCAGGATCGCTCCACGCGCACAGGGCAGTGAGCGCAACAAATCCTGTAAGGGCGGCGATCAGTGTTCGGTGCAATTTCATGCGGCGGGAAATCGTGGCTGTCATGTCAGCAGATACTATCAACCGTTTATTGATTTCGCGTAACACATTGAGCATGATCGGTAAAAGCGTGGTTCCCGTTTCCGGTCAGGCCGGGTCACTATAGAGCGGCTTGGCGGTTTCGCCAAACCGTCAGGAGCTTTCATAGGCCACTCGGCACGGCCTGACGCGGGTTCATCTGGTTTTTTTCGCCCTATGGAAAGTACGGGAGCGTCTGGCGGGCTTAAAATCCCCGGATCAGGCCCTATGTGAAGATGCCTGCAGGGCAGTCAGCGATCGAAACAGCGGAATATCATCATGGCCATCGACGAGCAGACCCGGACTGAACTGGAAGCGGCCGTTTTTCGCCGCCTTGTCGCGCATCTGCGCGAACGGACAGATGTGCAGAATATCGAGCTGATGAATCTCGCAGGCTTCTGCCGCAATTGTCTGTCCAACTGGCTGAAGGACGCCGCCGACGGCAAGGGTGTGGCGCTTAGCAAGGATGAAAGCCGCGAGGCGGTCTACGGCATGCCCTATGAGACCTGGAAGGCGACCTATCAGACCGAGGCTACACCGGATCAGGCCGCCGCGATGAAGAAAAACCATCCGGGTCACTGAAATACGCAAGTGAAAACGGCTTGATGGCCGCCGGCTTTTCTTTCGCCTGTGGGTCGCTGTGGATGACCGTGGCTCCGCCTTGACGGGGCTGCCTGCACTCTTGAGTGTAAAATTTGAATGACGTGCCGCGCACGCTCCCCTTCAGCCTCATACAGAGTTCAGGAGTATCTCCGATGGCTATGCCCGCCGAGAAAGACAACGACGACACCGCGCATAGCTTCGCCAAGGGTCAGCTCAAGGCCATCATCGAGCGGATCGAAAAGCTCGAAGAGGAAAAGAAGGCCATCAGCGACGACATCAAGGACGTTTACGGCGAAGCCAAGGGTAACGGCTTCGACGTGAAGGCGCTGCGCACCATTATCCGCATGCGCAAGCAGGATGCGGATGAGCGCCAGGAGCAGGAAACCATCCTGGAAACCTACATGCAGGCGCTCGGCATGCTGTAAGGCGGCGCGACCGCCTTGCGGCTCGTAAATGGATGAATCTCCCGGGTCTCACGCCGGGAGATCGGAGCCGATCAGGTCGCTATCGTCCGGTGAAAGCCGGGGCGCGCTTTTCAAGGAAGTGCTTCACACCTTCCTTGAAGTCGTCGCTCTTCAGGCTGAGCGCCATTTCATGATCTGCGACTTCAACGGCTTCATTGAGCGTCTGCATGGGCGTTTCCCACAGCTGTTTCTTGATGACGCGCAGCGAACGTGGCGACGAGAATTCAGCCAGTTCCTTGGCATAGGCCATGACAGCGGGCATCAGCTCATCCGTCGGATAGACGCGATCGACCAGACCGAGCGCTAGGGCTTCATCGGCCTTCACTTTGCGGGCGGACATCAACAGATCGGTCGCGGCGGACAGGCCGATCAGCCGCGGCAATGTCCAGCTCATGCCATGCTCGGCGATCAGGCCGCGCCGTGCGAATGCCGTGGTGAAGACGGCATCTTGTCCTGCAAAGCGCATGTCGCAGAACAGCGCGAAGCACATTCCCAATCCGGCGCATGGACCGTTGATCGCGGCGATGATCGGTTTCGGCACGGCGGGGAAGTAAGTATTCTTGCGCTGAAAGTCCGGACGCGAATTTGCATCCATCGGTGCATCGGCTGTTTCGGCGATGCGCCCCGTTGCACTGATGCTGGACAGCAGTTTCATGTCGGCGCCTGCGCAGAAGCCACGGCCGGCGCCGGTCAGCACGATGACGCGGACGTCGTCGTCGTCGCGTGCCTGCTCCATCGCCCTTCGGACTTCCTGTCCCATCACGGCGGTCCAGGCATTGAGTTGCTCCGGACGATTGAGTGTGACGACGGCAACGCGGTCGATGACGCGGTACTCGATTTCTGCGAAGGACACGGTCGTTTCCTCTGTGTTGTTATTGGTTACGCGGCGTCACATTGCGCCGTCCCGGTGCGGGGCGCAATCGTGTGGAATTCTCGGAGGGGTCGAAGGGGAGAGCGGCCGGCGTTTCAGCGCAGCGCTGCCGTGCGCATTGCGAACGCGGTGGTCGACAGCGTTGCGGTGGCAGGCCCGGTGAATTTCTCGCAGACGATACCCATCTGCGGATCGTTCGAGAACGTCATCGCCACCGCCGTGTCCGGCTTGACGAAGTGGGTGCGCAACCCTGTCATATCCTGATCGCCGAGGATCGAGGCCGATAGCGAGTAGGAGACGCTCGGCGCGAGCACCATCGCACGCAGCCAGAGGTCGTTCATGGCAGCCTGCTTGATCCGCCGCGCGGGTGTGACCGCGCCGGTCTTGGCGATTGCGGAGTTGGCTGCATCGGCGCCCGGCATCGGATTGGCAGCAAGTGCCGCAATGCGCGAACTGCGTGGAAGCGGGGCGCTGGCGGCCACGATTTTGGTCTGGTCAAGCGGTGTTTCCGCTGGTGCATAGGCCAGAGCCTGCGAGACATTCGGCGGCAGGCTTGCGGTCGACTGCGGGTCGGCTGCGACGATCGCGCCGCGCGCCTTGAGTGCTGCGATCTGGGCCTGTTGTGCGGCTGGCTTCGGCGCGGGTTCATTATCCCAGAAGCCGCGGGCGTTGATGATATCGACCGGCGATTGCGGGGCGTATTCGTCGGCCGGCATCGGCCTGAGGGCGACCTGCTGCTTTGGCGCGGGGACAGTCTTGGTATCAGCCGACGCGACCTGATAGGCCGTAGCGCCCGCGGGCTTGGCGCGTGGCAGCGGCACCCGCTCGAGAACCTTTTCGGCGGCGTTGACGGTGGCCTGCGCGGCCGTCTTGGTCTTGTCCGCGACAGCCATCGCAACCTGCGTGACCTTGCCGCCGCGTGCGACATCGTCGTTGCCGACCTCTTCTTCGTCATCAGCCGTCTTGCGGCCGAACAGCGAGGCCAGGAAAGTCTTCGATTTCGACGGCGCAGCAACATCCTCGCCATTGCCACGGCGCTGAATGTCGGCGAGCGCGAGTTCATAGTTCTTCAGCGGCTTGCCGTCGGTCGGCACATGCACGGTGCGGCCGTCCGGGAACACGCGCGCAAGCTGGTCGTGAGTCATGCGCGGCCAGTGACGGATGCTGCCGACATCGAGATGCACGAAGGGCGAGCCGGAGGTGGGGTAGAAGCCGACGCCGCCACGCTGCAGGCGAAGACCGGCGAAGCGGATCTGCTCGAGCGGCACACCGGGGATGAAGAAATCCATCGCGTGGCCCTGCATATGCTGGCTGTGACGCGCGACTCCTGAAGAGCGGCGGCGGAGCATGGCGTTGGTGGCGGGCGAGCGATAGGCGGAAATGATCTGGATCGGCTGTTTGCCGTCGACGTCGCGGTAGACTTCCCAGACGATGTCGAACAGCCGGCGATCCATCGTGGTGGAGTCCTGGCTGCGCCAGTCACGCAGGAAGTGATTCAGCTTCTTCAGCGCGGCTTCGTCGTAACGGCCACTGCGCTTGAAAGTGACAGTGAGGTCTTCGCCGGAATGGGTGTGGTGAAACGAGAGGGTGCGGGTGTCGCCGTCGGCGGTGGCGTTGTGGACGGAGCGGGCGTTGGTGGCGATCAGCAGCAGTGAGGCGAGGCTGATGCGCACGCCGGTGCGCGAGAGCCAATCAAAGCCAATGCTGCGTGGAAAACCGCCCGCCACTCAGAATCCAGTCAGCTGTCAGTCCGTTAGGTGATCCCCCGTTACCCCACGCAACGGGAGAGGATGAATGTAGTCTTAAGGCAGGGGGGTTAAGCGATATTTACCAATCCCCGCACCGTGTTCGTGAATGTTCCCAAGTCTTTAGTCGTTCCAGGTCTTCAACTGGGCCGAAGTCTAGCAGTTCTGGCCCGGTCCAAGTCTATCGCGAAGTGGGTCACAGCCTCGTGAAGGGTGAAGTATGCCCCCCGGAGTATGGCAAAAAAGGGCCGATGGGCAGACCTGGCGAGGAATGCTTTGGGGGCAATGGTTAACGAAAAGGGCCCCGCTGACGGCGGAGCCCTGAAATCGCGAAAACCGAAAATCAGTCCGTTTTCGGCCGAATCGGCCCTTAGCGGACCACCCGGCGCTGGCCCCGAGCCGGGGCGGGAGGCGGGGTCGGCGCTCCGAACAGCCGCTCGAAGAAGCTTGGGCCGTTATTGCTGGCGAAGCTGTCGCCGGGTACCCGCACATTGGTCGGGCGGACGTAGTTCGGCTGGGCGTGAGACACGGCGGTTTCCATGTCGCGGCCCTCGGAGCTCTTGAGCATCGAAATCACCTTGGCATCGCGGCCGTAGATGTCCTTGCGGAACTCAAGCTTGCCGGCGCTGTCCACGAACGCGGTCTGATAGGTGATGTTGACCGGGATCGGGGTCGGGAAGTTGATGTTGATCTCGCTGCGGCCGTACATCGCCTTGATCTTCTCTGGCGTGTAGCCCTCCTTCGGCAGCGCGATGCTGAGAAGGTTGGCTGCGTACTGATCGGGATTCTGCACGCGCATGCAGCCATGGCTGAAGGCACGCTCTTCCTTGGCGAACAGGTGCTTGTCCGGCGTGTCGTGCTGATAGACGAGAAACTTGTTCGGGAAGTTGAAGCGGATGCGGCCGAGCGCATTGGCTTCGCCCGGCGGCTGCGAGATGCGGACACTGCCGTCGGCAGCGCGCGCGAGCTTGAGGCCCATGCGATCGAGCACGGTCGGATCCTGGGCGAGCGCAGGCAGATATTCGTTGTAGATGATGGACGGCGGCACGTTCCACGTCGGATTGACGGTGATGAATTTCATCGTTTCCGTCAGTTCCGGCGTTGCGTGTTTGCCCGGCTTTCCGACGACAACGCGGGTGGTCCAGACCTGCTTGTCGGCCTGCATCAGCTTGAGCGTGTAGTCCGGAATGTTGAGGATCACATAGGCATCGCCGAGCGCCTTGGCGCCAAGGTCGCGCGGCAGCCAGCGCCAGCGTTCCATGTTGGCGCGCACGATGTCGATCTTGCGGTCGTTCTTCGGGCCGTTGAGCGCGCGCACGGTGGCGTTGTCGAGCACGCCGGTCGCCTTCAGATC
This sequence comes from Afipia sp., assembly GCA_017308595.1. Classification (GTDB taxonomy): domain Bacteria; phylum Pseudomonadota; class Alphaproteobacteria; order Rhizobiales; family Xanthobacteraceae; genus Afipia. The sequence goes on along the minus strand of JAFKER010000006.1, from coordinate 305,640 downwards.
GTTGAGCGACTGGAATTTACGCACTGCCCCGGCAACTGCCGCGTCATACTGCTTGCTATCCGCGTTTTCCGCGACATGAAGTTTGGCGCGCAGTGCGGGCACGCGATCGTCTTCCGCTGCGGCCGGGTTTGGATTCTTCTTCGTGGGCTTGACGTATTTCAACGTCTCGCCTTCGGCGATGTGCTTGGATGTATCTTCCGTCACGCCGCGCAGTTCGGCGAGCTTCGCCTTCAGGCCCTTGTAGCCCTTGTGCGGCGGATTGTAGCCCTCAAGCGCGGCGGATGCGTCACGCGCGGTCGAGACGTTGATCAGCACTTCGACCGGATCGACCGGGTGTTCCGGATAGGAAATGTCTGCGCTCACGCGCGACCAGTGCATGCGGCCGCTTTGTGCGTGGCGCGCATAGTCCAGCATGCTCTCAGTCAGGCGCAGTTCGGCCTCGGCCTGCGCATCGGGCGTGGTGGCCGCGGCGAAATCCGGCGCAGGATAATCTGCGGGGTTGAGGCCCTCGCTGCCTGCGTCCTTGAGGCGTGCAATCACGCTCTTGGCGCGTGCAGTCGCTGCACCGGCTTCGTTCCAGAGCGGTGCGTAATTACGGTCCTTGTAGAAATTCTCGACGGCGGTGCGCTCGCTCTTGCGATCGAAATAGCGCGCGCCCTTGGTTGCGATCAGGTCACGCAGCTTGTCGGCAACCGGCTGATCGGCGGCTGCGACCGGCTTCGCGGGTTCGGCTTTTGCAGGTTCCGCTGCGGCGGCTGCCGGAGGGGTTGCCGTCGTTGGCGCGGTCGCTGCCGGAGGCACCGTCGCGGTCGTCACCGGCGCGGCGGCTTCTTCCTTCTTTGCAGTTGCAGGTGTCGATACGGTCGCCGCGGCCTGAGACTTCACCGGATCCGGCTTGAAGTCGTTGACCGTCGGCGGCGGGACATTTGCGGGTTCGGGAAGCGGGACGGCGGCGTCAATCGCGAGATCCGCGGGGCTCTTCGCTGGGCCGGACTGAGCGTCAGCGGCGGCAACAGAGAGGAATGTAGCGGCAGCGGCCACTAAAATCCGGTCAAAGCCCTGAAGGCTCTTGCGGTGGCCGGTCGAAAAGTCACGCATTCTCGCACCCCAATTTCGCACCCTTAGCGGGTGAAACTGCTCCGGCATGGAACAGCTTATGATGGTTTCCGTCGTCGCCTGATGCAAAAGCACCGGCCTGATCGGGATTTTGCTACGCAATTTCGCATTCAAAACGCTGCGAAACGCTACACGTCCGAGTCGGACACAGCCAGACGGCGGCACATCAACTCGAAGTCATCGCATCTGAAGTGACTTCAATTCGGCATTTCTTGCAACGGCTTGCGCGCATTGCCGCGTTCTTTTCCTTGGTCTGTCACCACCCCGCAACGGTTCATGGAGAGAAGCGAAAAAGCCGCGCATTCGTTCCACGCGAGAGCGTGATTCGCGAGGCTAGCGTGAGCCGGGCTCGGGTTCCGCTGCGGATGCCGCGGCTTCGTCCAGTTTGCGGTAAAGTGTCGAGCGGCCGATCTTCAGCCGGCGTGCCACCTCGGACATCTGCCCGCGGTAATGCGTGATGGCGAAACGAATGATTTCGGCTTCCATTGCTTCAAGCGTACGCATTTCGCCGCTGTCATCGACCATGGCCAGTGCACCGTAAGGCGATAACGAACTGCTGGGGAGGGCCGTTGGCGCGATAGGTATTTCAATACCTGATATCGGCTCTGCCGGAGACGAGGGGGGACTATCGAGCACCACGGGCTCCGCCTCGGTTGCCAGGATGGAAGCCATCCCGCCGCTCAGCGGGAAGTCATTGGGCCCGAGCTGGCCGCCGTCGCTCATGACCACGGCGCGATACACGGCATTCTCAAGCTGGCGGACGTTGCCCGGCCAGGGCAGTTGGCCGAGCAGGGCCATGGCCTCGCCATTGACGCTGGTGACCTGGCGGCCCTCCTCAGCGGCGATGCGCGCCATGAAATGCCGGACCAGAAGCGGGATATCCTCGCGGCGGGTTCGGAGTGGCGGAATAGTCAGCGGCAACACATGCAGCCGGTAGAAAAGGTCCTCGCGGAATTGTCCGGCCTTCACCTGATTGAGCAGGTTGCGGTTGGTTGCGGAGACGATCCGCACATCGACCTTTACGGGCTTGCGGCCGCCGACGGCTTCGACTTCGCCCTGTTGCAGGGCGCGCAAGAGCTTTACCTGCGCGGTCAGCGGCAGTTCACTGATCTCGTCGAGAAACAGCGTGCCGCCATTCGCCTCAAGGAACTTGCCGGCATGACGTTCGGTCGCGCCGGTGAACGCACCCTTCTCATGACCGAACAAAATCGACTCCACGAGATTGTCGGGAATCGCGCCGCAATTGACGGTGACGAATGGTTTGGCGCTGCGCTCGGAAGAGCCATGAATGGCGCGGGCGATCAGCTCCTTGCCGACGCCGGATTCGCCTTCGATCAGCACCGGAATCGCGGACCCGGCCGCCTTCTTGCCTATGGTGATGACGTGATTCATCGTCTCCGAACGGGTGACGATGTCGGCAAAGGTGAGCTTGCCTTCGCGGCGATGTCGGATGCGCTGCAACTCGCCTTTCAGAGCGCTGGCATTGAGCGCGTTGCGCAGCGAGACCTGCAGGCGCTCGATACCGACCGGCTTCACGACGAAATCGTGCGCACCGGCGCGCATTGCTGACACCACATTGTCGATGCCGCCGTGGGCGGTCTGGACGATCACCGGCAGATCGAGGCCCAGATCCCGAATTTTCGCCAGCACGCCCATACCATCGAGGCCCGGCATGACGAGATCCAGCACCAGCGCATCGACGGACTTCGTGTCAGGGTCAATCAGATGGGCCAGAGCAGCATCACCGCTGTCGACCGTCACGGCAATGTAGCCGCAGCGCTGCACCATATTCTCGACGAGGCGGCGCTGTACGGCGTCGTCATCGGCAATCAGAATGGTCGCAACCATGGCATTCCCCGCAACTCTGGACTATCTCAACAACATGTCTCGAATCGGGGCACTCTGGCCGACGCAGATTAACGACCTCTTAAGAGTTAGCTTTCTTCACAACTGCTGCAATCGTCACGCGTCCTGCATGATCTTGAACCTCACGGATTGAAATATGGCTTCGCGCTCATCGGCTGTCCGCAAATCTCCGGCAAAATCCAAATTGGCGGCTAAGGCCGGGCCAAAGGCGAAAGCTGCGGCCAAAAAGGCTGCGCCGAAGGTTGGCAAATTGCCGGAATGGAATCTGGCAGACCTCTATACCGCGATCGATGCGCCGGAGGTGGCGCGCGATCTCGACAAGCTCGATGCCGACTGTGCCGCCTTCGAGAATGCCTACAAGGGGCAGATCGCGGAGCGCATCGCTCGCTCTGACGGCGGCGAATGGCTGGCCGAGGCGATCAGGAGTTATGAGGCGATCGACGATCTCGCCGGCAGGCTTGCGTCCTATGCAGGCCTTGCCCATGCGGGCAACACCGTCGACCCGGCGATCTCCAAGTTTTATGGCGACGTGTCGGAGCGCATCACCGCCGCCTCCATCCATCTGCTGTTCTTCGCGCTCGAACTCAACCGTGTCGATGATGCGGTGATCGAGCGTGCCATGGCGGTGCCGTCGCTCGATCATTATCGGCCCTGGATCGAGGATCTGCGCAAGGACAAGCCGTATCAGCTCGAAGATCGCGTCGAGCAGCTGTTCCACGAAAAATCGGTTAGCGGCTATGCCGCCTGGAACAGGCAATTCGACCAGACCATTGCAGGCTTGCGTTTCAAGGTCGGGGGCAAGGAGCTCGCGATCGAGCCGACGCTGACCCTGTTGCAGGATCGCACGCCGGCGAAACGCAAGGCAGCGGCTCAGGCGCTGGCGAAAACCTTCAAGGCGAATGAGCGCACATTCGCACTGATCACCAATACCCTCGCCAAGGACAAGGAAATCTCCGACCGCTGGCGCGGTTTCCAGGACATCGCCGACTCGCGCCATCTGGCCAACCGCGTCGAGCGTGAAGTTGTCGACGCGCTGGTGGCTTCGGTGCGCGCCGCTTATCCGCGGCTGTCGCATCGCTATTACAAGATGAAGGCGCGCTGGTTCAAAAAGAAATCGCTGCCGTTCTGGGACCGGAACGCACCGCTGCCGTTTGCTTCCAAGAGCGAGATCGAATGGAGTGACGCGAAAAGCACGATCCTGAAAGCCTATGGCGACTTCTCGCCGCAGATGGCGAACATCGCGGAGCGTTTCTTCACGGATCGCTGGATCGATGCGCCGGTGCGTCCGGGGAAGGCGCCGGGCGCGTTCTCGCATCCGACGACGCCGTCGGCGCATCCCTATGTGCTGATGAATTATCAGGGCAAGCCGCGCGACGTTATGACGCTCGCGCATGAACTCGGTCATGGCGTGCATCAGGTGCTTGCCGCAAAGCAGGGCGCTCTGATGGCGCCAACGCCGCTGACGCTTGCGGAAACCGCCAGCGTTTTCGGTGAGATGCTGACCTTCAAGCGGCTTCTCGCGCAGACCAAAAACGCCAAGGAACGTCAGGCGCTCCTCGCGGGCAAGGTCGAGGACATGATCAATACGGTGGTCCGCCAGATCGCGTTCTATTCGTTCGAGCGCGCGGTCCATACCGAACGGCGCAACGGCGAACTGACCGCGCAGCGGATCGGTGAGATCTGGCTGAGCGTGCAAAGCGAGAGTCTCGGGCCGGCCATCGAGATCAAGCCGGGCTACGAGACGTACTGGATGTACATCCCGCACTTCATCCATTCGCCGTTTTACGTCTATGCCTATGCGTTCGGCGATTGCCTCGTGAATTCGCTCTATGCGGTTTACGAAAACGCGTCGGAGGGATTTGCGGGGCGCTATCTCGACATGCTCTCTGCCGGTGGCACGAAGCATTATTCTGAATTGCTCAAGCCCTTCGGCCTCGATGCCAGGGATCCGGCGTTCTGGGACGGCGGACTGTCGGTGATCGAAAGCCTGATCGCGGAACTGGAGGCGATGGGATAGCCTCTTTTGGGGGCAATCGCCGTAGGTAGGGCGTCTCTCGTTCCGCATCGCGGAAATTTTGGGCCTGACCATTGCATGGCTTGCATGCGGGTGGTTCTAATCCTCTGTCCAAAGGGGAGGCAGGCGTTGCCCTTGCTTCGCAATTGGGCTAATTCGCGCTAACTTTTTAAGATGGTGCTGGAGGGGATCAATGGCTGACCATAGCGAAGTGGCTTACACGCAGGCGGACGGAATGGACTATCCGGCGCATGAGCAGACCTATGAGGGTTTCCTTGCGTTGACGAAGTACGGCACGATCGCCGTCATCGCCGTCGTCGCCCTGATGGCGATCTTTCTCACCTGATCGAAAATCGGTTGGACCGGCAACTTGACCGGTGATTAAGTCATGCGCGGCCAAACGGCTGCGGGAGGCGTCATGAAGATTGCTATAGCGAAGGAAGTGGACGCAGCGGAGCCGCGCGTTGCGGCGACGCCGGACACGGTGAAGAAGTTCAAGGCGCTGGGGATCGATATTGCGATCGAGCCGGGCGCCGGTATCAAGTCCGGTCTGCTGGACGCGGACTATGAGGCCGCAGGTGCGGTCGTCAGTGCCGATGCGGTGAAAGATGCTGACATCGTCATCAAGGTGAAGCGTCCGGACGTCTCCGAAGTTGCCAAATACAAGAAGGGTGCCCTGGTCATCGCGATCATGGACCCCTACGGCAATGAGGCCGCGCTGAAGGCGCTGGCCGATGCCGGGGTTTCAGCCTTCGCGATGGAGCTGATGCCGCGCATTACGCGCGCGCAGGTGATGGACGTTCTGTCCAGTCAGGCGAACCTTGCCGGTTATCGCGCGGTGATCGAATCCGCTGAAGCCTTTGGCCGCGCCTTCCCGATGATGATGACGGCGGCCGGCACCGTGCCTGCTGCCAAGGTCTTCGTCATGGGCGTCGGCGTCGCCGGTCTTCAGGCAATCGCAACGGCTCGCCGTCTCGGCGCAGTTGTGACCGCGACCGACGTACGCCCCGCCACCAAGGAGCAGGTGGAATCGCTCGGCGCGAAATTCCTCGCCGTCGAGGACGAGGAATTCAAGAACGCCCAGACCGCCGGCGGCTACGCCAAGGAAATGTCGAAAGAGTATCAGGCCAAGCAGGCTGCGCTCACGGCAGAACACATCAAGAAGCAGGACATCGTCATCACCACGGCGCTGATTCCGGGTCGTCCGGCGCCGAAGCTCGTCTCTGCCGAGATGGTGAAGTCGATGAAGCCCGGTTCGGTGCTGGTCGATCTCGCGGTCGAGCGCGGCGGTAATGTCGAAGGCGCCAAGGCTAACGAGATTGCGGATGTCGGCGGCGTGAAGATCGTCGGCTACACCAATCTCGCCGGCAAGGTCGCGGCGTCGGCCTCGGGGCTTTATGCCCGCAACCTGTTGTCGTTCATCGAGACGCTTTACGACAAGGCCGCCAAGTCGCTCGCAGTGAAGTGGGACGACGAGCTGGTGAAGGCGACTGCGCTGACCAAGGACGGCGCCGTCATCCATCCGAATTTCCAGCCGAAAGCATAAGGAGAGCCGACATGCATGGGATTGAGGCTGTCGACCCGTTCGTCTTCCGGTTGTCGATTTTCGTTCTCGCGGTTTTCGTGGGTTACTTCGTGGTCTGGTCGGTGACGCCGGCGCTGCATACACCGCTGATGTCGGTGACCAACGCGATTTCGTCGGTCATCGTGGTCGGCGCGCTGCTGGCGACCGGCGTTGCGCTGGCGACCAACGATCAGGGGCCGCTCTGGGCGCGCGCCTTCGGCTTTGTTGCGCTGATCTTTGCGTGCATCAACATCTTTGGCGGCTTCCTTGTCACCCAGCGCATGCTGGCGATGTACAAGAAGAAGCAGAAGTGACGGGGCGGGGCATATGAACGCGAACCTTTCGGCGCTGCTCTATCTGGTCGCAGGCGTCCTTTTCATCCTCTCGCTGCGCGGGCTGTCGAGCCCGGCATCGTCCCGCCAGGGCAATTTCTTCGGCATGGTCGGCATGACCATCGCGATCGCCACCACGCTGGCGGCGCATCCGCCAGCGGACACCCTTGGCTGGATCCTCGTGATCGGCGGCATTGTCATCGGTGGCGGCATTGGCGCCGTCATCGCGCGTAAGGTGCCGATGACCTCGATGCCCGAACTCGTCGCGGCCTTCCACTCGCTGGTCGGTATGGCGGCGGTGCTTGTGGCTGCCGGCGCGTTCTATGCGCCTGCGGCGTTCGACATCGGTACGCGCGGCAACATCCACGCCTCCAGCCTTGTGGAAATGTCGCTCGGCGTGGCCATCGGCGCGCTCACGTTTACCGGCTCGGTGATTGCGTTCCTCAAGTTGAGCGGCCGCATGAGCGGCGCGCCGATCATCCTGCCGGCACGCCACATCATCAACATCGTGCTCGGTCTGGCGCTGGTGTTCTTCATCTACGGTCTGGTGCATTCGCAGAGCCAGCTCGACTTCTGGCTGATCACCGTCATCGCGCTGGTGCTCGGCGCCCTGCTGATCATTCCGATCGGCGGCGCGGACATGCCGGTCGTGATCTCGATGCTCAACTCCTATTCGGGCTGGGCTGCGGCAGGCATCGGCTTCACGCTGGGCAATTCGGCGCTGATCATCACCGGCGCGCTGGTCGGCTCATCGGGCGCGATCCTGTCCTACATCATGTGCCACGCGATGAACCGTTCTTTCATCTCGGTGATCCTCGGCGGCTTCGGCGGCGAGACCGGTGGCGCGGCTGCGGCAGGCACCGGCGAAGTGAAACCTGTGAAGCTCGGCTCTGCCGACGACGCGGCCTTCATCATGAAGAACGCGCAGAAGGTCATCATCGTGCCGGGCTACGGCATGGCGGTGGCGCAGGCGCAGCACGCGCTTCGCGAAATGGCCGACACGCTGAAGAAGGAAGGCGTCGAGGTGAAGTACGCCATTCATCCGGTGGCGGGCCGCATGCCTGGCCACATGAACGTGTTGCTCGCCGAAGCCAACGTGCCTTACGACGAGGTGTTCGAGCTTGAAGACATCAACTCGGAGTTCGCGCAGGCCGATGTTGCCTTCGTAATCGGCGCCAACGACGTCACCAACCCGGCGGCGGAAGAAGATCCGAAGTCGCCGATCTATGGCATGCCGGTGTTGCAGGTCTGGAAAGCCGGCACTGTGATGTTCATCAAGCGCTCGCTCGCCTCCGGCTATGCCGGCGTCGACAACCCGCTGTTCTATCGCGACAACACGATGATGCTGCTGGGCGACGCCAAGAAAATGACGGAGAACATCGTCAAGGCGATGTAAGGATCACCCGCTTGGGGTTCCTGAAAGAAAGAGGCCGTGCGGTGCACGGCCTCTTTTTCGTTATGCTTCCTTCGGCAGCCGATGCAGCGCGCAAATCTTGTTGCCATCCGGATCGCGCAGGTAGGCGATGTAAAGTTTCACGCCGCCGCCTTCGCGGATGCCAGGAGGATCCTCACAGGTGGTTCCGCCGTTTGCGAGTCCAGCCGCATGCCAGGCATCGGCTTCCGCAGCCGAGGCGGCCGTGAACCCGATGGTGCCGCCATTGGCAAATGTCGCGGCTTTGCCATCGATCGGCTTCGAGACGGAGAAAGTCCCGGTTTTGGTGCGGTAAAAGATGCGATGACGATCGACCGCACCCGCCGGCACGCCGAGCGTTCCCAGTAGTTTGTCGTAAAAAGCCTTGGCGCGATCGAGGTCGTTGGTCCCGATCATGACGTGAGAGAACATTTTTTCGTTTCCTTCCCAAAAAGCAATTCTTTTTGGTTACGGCATCTGGTCTCGACGTGCAAATTTTCTTCCGCCCTCCTAGGCCTTTCACAGCCTTGCCGCTAGTATAGGGAGCATGAGTGCCCATACACACATGCCACGGTCAGCCTGGATCTATCCGGCGCTGGCTGTTTTGCTTTATGCCGCCACCGAAATTCCCGGGCTGGGCATAGGCTTCACACGCTCGCCAGCGGGCATGGTCTTTGCGGTGGTGCTGCTGGTCGTTCTGTTCGGAACAGTCTTCGCTGCGGTCCATCATGCCGAGGTGATTGCCGAGGTGATCGGGGAGCCGTTCGGCACGCTGCTGCTGACCATGTCCGTGACGATCATCGAAGTCGCGTTGATCGCAACCATTATGCTGGGTGAGAACGGCGTTCCTACGCTGGCGCGCGACACCGTGTTCGCCGTGGTGATGATCGTGTGCAACGGCCTTGTCGGCATCTGCATCCTGGTCGGCGGCCTGCGCTATCGCGAGCAGGACTTTCAGGTCACCGGCGCCAACGTGTATCTGAGCGTGCTGGTTGTGCTCGCCACGATCACTCTGATCCTGCCAAATTATACCGAGACAACACCGGGCCCGATTTATTCGGCCAGCCAGCTCGGTTTTGTCAGTGTCGTGACCATCGTCCTCTATGGCGTGTTCCTGTACACCCAGACCGTTCGTCATCGCGATTACTTCATCGCAGGCGCGGATGGAGACGACCAGCACCATGCGGCGGGAGGCGGCATGTTGACGATCAGCGCGATCCTGTTGCTGGTGTCGCTCATCGGGGTCGTGATGCTCGCGAAGAAGTTCTCGCTGGTGGTGGATGCCGGCGCCGCCGCCATCGGCGCGCCGCCTGCTTTCGCGGGCGTTGTGGTGGCGCTGTTGATTCTTCTTCCCGAAGGCATTGCCGCCTTGGCGGCCGCCCGTAAGAACGATTTGCAGAAGAGCATCAATCTTGCACTGGGCTCTTCGCTGGCCACCATCGGTCTAACGGTGCCTGCCGTCGCGATTGCCACTTATTTTCTGGAAAAGCGGCTGGTGCTTGGACTTGAGACCCGGGACAGCATGATGCTGGTGATGACCTTTCTGGTCAGCCTTGCCACGTTTGGAACCGGCCGCACCAACATCATGTTCGGCATGGTGCATCTGGTGATGTTCGCGGTGTTCATGTTCCTGGTACTCGTCCCCTAAGGGTGAATACAGGATCGGCTTACTGATATGCCGCGACAATATCGGTGATGGCACGCTCAAGCTGCTTGGCGGTGGCGCACTGGCGCACCACGCCGCAATAGGTGGCGTAGCGTGGCATTTCAGAATCACCCCAGCCCCACACCATGCGGCCTTCGGGATTGAGCCACACCAGGCGTTTGCAGCGTTCGGAGACGCGCTTGAGAATATCGGCGCGGGGATCGAGGTTGTTCGTGCGGGCGTCACCCAGCACGATCACCGTGGTCTGCGGTGTCACGGCGCGCAGCGCGAGCTTTTCGAAATCTTCGAGCGATTTGCCGTAATCCGACGAGCCGAAGCCGACCAAAGTCATGATTTCCTTCATCGCCTTGTCGGCATCCTCGTTTTCGAGAATGTCGCTGACTTCGACGAGATGACTCGAGAAGGCGAAGGAGCGGACATCGGATACGACTTCATGCAGGCTGTAGATCAGCAGCAGGAAAAAGTCCGAGACCCGCGCGACCGATCCCGAGACGTCGCAGATGGCGATGATCTTCGGCTTGTCGCGATGGCGGCGTTTCCATGTGGTGAGGAACGGCACGCCGCCCCATGCGGCGTTGCGCCGGATCGTGCGGCGCACGTCGAGATGGCCGCGGCGCTGGCGCTTGCGCGGCTTGCTGTAGCGCTCGCGCAGGCGGCGCGCGATCTGTCGGATCAGCACGCGCATCTGCTGGATCTGGCGCTGGTCGAGCTGGGACATCGGCGCGTTACGCAGGATGTCGTTGCGAAGGTTTTCGCTTTCTTCGCGGCCATACAACAGCAGCGCCTGAGAAACGGCGTCGCGCACGGTGTCGCGCAACGCTTCGATCCCGGCCGCAAGCCGCTCGGCCTCCGCCGGATTGTTCGCATTCAGCATGTCGAGATCGTCGCGCAATTGCGAGATGCCGAGTTCATTCAGGATGCGGCTCGAAAAAATGCCGCGTTGGGTGAAATATCGGATTTCGGTTAGTTCAGCGGCACTCGATGCATTGGCGATCGCCGCGGCAATGCCATTGCGATCCTGCGCCAGCAGCATCTGGCTCATGGGGCTGAGGCCCGAAGAGGGGGCAGACGCCGCACCGCCGGACGGCGCTTGTCCGTCCTGTTGCTGAGTCTGCCCGGATTCACCTGACTCGCCAGCTTCGTTGTCGTTGTCCTGAGATGGAGGAGAAGCGACTTCCGGCGGCTTGAAGAACAGATCGAAGCATTCGCCGAGCGCGCGCTTGTCGTCGGCGGTCTTGGCCAGCGTCAGTAGGAAAGTGTCGCGCAGCACTTCGCGATCGGCAAAGCCGATATCGGAGACGGCACGCATGGCATCGATGCTTTCGGAGGGCGAAATCCGCACCCCGGCCCCACGGGCCGCCCGAAAAAACCGATGCAGGTTTTCTCTCATCCGAAGACGTTCTCGCGGCGGCTCTTGCCGATGAAGGCCGAAACCTGCGGCATGGTGGTCTCGATATCGGCTTCGTATTTGAGCAGGACGTTGAGCGTGTCCTTCACGATCTCGTGGTTCAACTCGCTTGCCTCCAACAGGACCAATACGCGAGCCCAGTCGATGGCTTCCGACACCGACGGCAGCTTCTTCAGGTCCAGCGTGCGGACATCATTGATGAAGCTGACGATCTGCCGCTGCAGCGTCTGCGAAATGCCGGGAACGCGGCTTTCCACGATGCGCTCCTCCAGCCGCTGTTCGGGGAAGCCGATATGCAGATGTAGGCAGCGCCGCTTGAGCGCATCGCCGAGATCGCGTTCGCTGTTGGAGGTCAGAATCACCGTCGGCGGCGCGAGCGCGGAAACCGTGCCGAGCTCGGGAATGGTGACCTGGAAGTCGGAGAGGATTTCCAGGAGCAGCGACTCGAATTCAGCATCGGACTTGTCGATTTCGTCGATCAGTAGAACGCATCCCTTCGGCTGTTCGAGCGCCTGCAGCAACGGACGCGGCTCAACGAACTCCTTGGAGAAGAACACATCGCCGAAATCGTGCAGTTTGTTCAGTGCCGCCGGGAGCGTCTCCGCGTCCCCCAGCACTTCACCGAGTTTGTCTTTCAGGATCTGGGTGTAGAGCAACTGCTTGGCGTATTTCCACTCGTACAGTGCCTTGGCTTCGTCCAGACCCTCATAGCACTGCAGGCGGATCAGCTTGAGGCCGCGCCATGCGGCAAGCGCTTTCGCAAGCTCGGTCTTGCCCACGCCCGCAGGTCCCTCGACGAGAATCGGCTTCTCGATCTTCTGCGACAGGTAAACTGCGGTCGCGATCTGACGGTTGGCGATGTAGCCCGCCGAGGCCAGTCCCTGTTCGACCGCGTCGATGGACGCGGCTGGCTGATATTCGGTCAAGATCGTGAACTCCAAGAAGCTTCGCTGGCAGGGCTGGAACGCGCAACCGGAAAACCGGCGGCGGGAACCTTACCCCTGTGCTACGCCGCCGCGTGCCTTTCGTCCATATCGGCCCGGCCATGCATCATCGCTGCCCTGAACCGCTGTGCGAAACCGGCCGCTTCGAGCCCTTCTCGCGCTGCTGTGACCGCGTAACGCCTTGCCTGTTTGAAACGGGGACTGTAGGTCTGGCGGGATGCTGATGCGGCTGACCAGTCGAATACGGATGAAGGCGGCGCGAATTCTTGTCGCGCTCTATGCCTTCTGCCTTGCTGTGCCGGTCGCCGGATTTGTGCTGGCGGACAGCGCGCTGGCTCATTGCCTGACACCCGTGGTGCAGGTTCAGCAGACGCGTGACGCCGGTCAAGATCATCAGGCCATGCATTCAGGTATGAGCCATGACCATGCAAGCCATGATCATCATGCCAGTGCCGGCACTGCCGCTGCGACCGATGACCATGCCGGAACAACACATACCGGTGGCAAGTCCACAACGCCGCCCTGCTGCGTCGTGATGTGCGTCAGCGCCCTTCCGGCCAGCCCGTTCGAACTGGCGGTCCAAAGCGTCGATCATGCGCCGGTGCTTGCCGTCTCCGGCGCGGGTATTGCCGGCGAAGCTCCCGATAGTCTTTATCGCCCTCCAATAGTTCTCCTGTCGCTCTGATCGCCGGCGCCGCGGCTGAATAGCCGCGCGCCTCCGACCCTGTTCGACATTCGAGGACATCATGCTCGCGCACAATCCGGCGAGGCCCGCTGCCGTTGGTTCGGCGGCGACGGCATCCATGCCGTTATCCATCAAGGTTCTGCTTCTTTCGGTCCCGCTATTGCTTGCAGGTTGCGCAGCGCCGCCTCCTGTTCTGACGGGTCCTGACCCGTCGGAGCCGGGTGCGCGGACGTCGCGCGCGGACTATCGCTCCACCGTCAGCGGCTACACCAGCCAGCGGCCCGTCGCGCCGTCTGCCTGGAAGCAGAAGAACGAGCAGGTCGCGCCCGCTCCGAAATCCGGCGAGTAGGTGCATCATGACTCATCCGGATTATCGGGCTGCCGTCTTGAGCGGCCGTCATGTTGTGCGCGGCATTCGGTCGTGGCTGATGCTGGGGACCGCCTTGCTGATGTCGGGCTGCGCCTCGTTCTCGCCCGACGGCGGCATGAGCGTCGTCACAGCCACCGTATCGCAAGACCTCGACAAGGAGGCTGCAGCCCTCCGTACGCCCGATGACGCGGCGGCAGCGCGCAGCACAACGGCAAGATTGCTCGCCAAGCCACTGTCGGCGGATGCTGCCGTGCAGATCGCGCTGCTCAACAATCGCGGTCTGCAGGCAGCCTACAATGAACTCGCCATTGCAGAGGCGCGGGCAGTGGAAGCAAGCCTGCCGCCGAATCCCGCGATCTCGCTGTCGCGGATCGCGGGCTCGGTGGAAGTCGAGGTCGAGCGCAAGATCGTCGCCAATGTGCTGGCGCTGGCGACGCTGCCGATGCGCTCGCAGATCGCAGCCGATCGTTTCCGGCAGGCGCAGATCATCGCCTTGAGCGAAACATTGCGGATCGCGGCGGAAACACGGCGTGCTTACTACCGCGCCGTCGCTGCGCGCGAACTCGCAGGCTTTCTCGCGCAGGCGCAGTCCGGCGCGGAGACCGCTGCGAAGTTTGCCACGCGTCTTGGCGAAACCGGTGGCATGAACAAGCTCGATCAGGCGCGTGAGCAGGTGTTCTACGCCGATCTCACGGCACAACTCGCCATGGCGCGTCAGCGCGCCGCAAGCGAACGGGAAACGCTGATCCGCGCCATGGGCCTGTGGGGTGACGATCTCGCGTTCAAGATGGCTGCTGCATTGCCGCCGCTACCATCACGTCCGCGGGCATTGCCCGACATCGAGAGCGAGGCTGTCCGCCGTCATGTCGACCTCAGGATCGGACGGCTTGAACTGGACGCACTCGCCAAATCCTACGGCCTGACGCAGGCGACACGTTTCATCAATGTGCTCGATGCAGGTGTTTCTGCGAAGACCACGCGCGAGAAGGCGACCGGCGAGAAAATCCGTGATCGCGGCTTCGATGTCGAACTGCAGATTCCGATCTTCGATTTTGGCGAAGTGCGGGTCCGCGAGGCGGAAGCAACCTATATGCACGCAGTCAATCGTCTGGCGGAGCGCGCGGTCAATGTCCGCTCCGAAGCGCGCGATGCCTATCGCAGCTACCGGTCGGCCTACGACATCACCATGCATTACCAGAAAGAGGTCTTGCCGCTGCGCAAGATCATCTCGGATGAGACCCTGCTGCGCTACAACGGCATGCTGATCGATGTGTTCGCATTGCTCGCGGAGGCGCGTCAGCGCATCGCCGCAACGACGGCGGCGATCGAAGCGAAGCGCGACTTCTGGCTCGCGGCCACAAATCTCAGCACCGCCGTGATGGGCGGCGGCGTTGCCGCGCGCAGTGAAACCACTCTGGCGTCCGGCGCATCCAATCAGCCGGCACAGCATTGAAGGAGGACGACAATGATCTCACGTCGCGCAATTCTGGGATCGGCTGCGGTGCTCGCGGGCGCAAGCGCCGTCAGCGGCCGCGTTCAGGCCGCCAGCATTCCCGAAGCGCCAACCTCGAACGCAACCACGATGCAGCCGCCGCTCGTTCCCACCAGCGGACCTGACTATCAGCCGGTAGTAACGCTAAACGGCTGGACACTGCCATGGCGCATGAACGGCGACTGGAAGGAATTCCATCTCGTCGCAGAGCCTGTGGTGCGTGAATTCGCGCCCGGTATGGTGGCGCATTTGTGGGGCTACAACGGCCAGTCGCCCGGTCCCACCATTGAGGCTGTCGAAGGCGACAAGGTGCGCATCTTCGTCACCAACAAACTGCCGGAGCATACGACGGTGCACTGGCACGGCCTGTTGTTGCCGAACGGCATGGATGGTGTGACGGGTCTGACGCAGCCGCCGATCGGCGTCGGAAAAACCTTCGTCTACGAGTTCGTGCTGACCAAGAGCGGCACCTTCATGTACCACCCGCACGCTGACGAAATGGTTCAGATGGCCATGGGCATGATGGGCTTCTTCGTGGTGCATCCGAAGGACCCGGCCTTCCGCCGCGTGGACCGGGACTTTGTTTTCCTGATGTCGGCCTATGACATCGATCCCGGCACCTATCTGCCGAAGGTGTCGGAGATGACCGACTTCAACATGTGGACATGGAACAGCCGTGTCTTCCCCGGCATCGATCATCTGGTCGTGGCGAAAGGCGACAAGATGCGTATCCGGTTCGGCAATCTCACCATGACCAACCATCCGATCCACATGCACGGCCATGATTTCAAGGTGTCGTGCACCGATGGCGGCTGGGTGCCGGAAGCCGCCGCGTGGCCGGAAGTCACCGTGGATTGTGCCGTCGGTCAGATGCGTGCGTTCGACTTCGTCGCCGACAAGCCGGGCGACTGGGCGATCCACTGCCACAAGTCGCATCACACCATGAATGCGATGGGACATGATGTGCGCAATTTCGTCGGCACGAAGAAAAGCGATCTCGTCAAGTCGGTGCGCAAGCTGGTGCCGGACTACATGCCGATGGGCAATGCGGGCATGGCCGATATGGGCGAGATGGAAATGCAACTGCCGGACAACACGCTGCCGATGATGACCGGCTTCGCACAGTTCGGCGCGCTGGAGATGGGCGGCATGTTCTCGGTGGTGAAGGTGCGTGAGGGACTGGCATCCGGCGACTACAAGGATCCCGGCTGGTTCAAACACCCGCAAGGCACGGTGGCTTACGAGGTTGCGAGCACTGCGGCCCCACCATCGCAACAGGCGGCTCCGCCGTCGTCATCAAAGCCCGTTGTCGAGATGAATGTCGTCAAACCATCGAAGAATCCATCCATGAAGCATAAGGGACACTGAAGATGCGCACGTTGGAAAATTCCGGAGCCGTCGTGATGGCAGCCGCGTTTGCACTGCTGCCGATGCTGTCGAGCCGTTCGGCGGCGCACGATAACCATGCGTCCTATTCGGCGGGTGAACCCGGCGATCCGAAAAAACCTTTCCGCGAGATCGTCGTCGAGATGGGTGATCGCTTCTACAAGCCGAAGGCCATCGAGGTGAAGCGCGGCGAACAGGTTCGCTTCGTCATCCGCAATGACGGCCATGAAGATCACGAATTTCTGCTCGACTCCACGGAGACGAACCTGAAGCACGCAGAGGTGATGAAGAAAAATCCCGGCATGGAACATGCCGAGCCCAATGGCATCCAACTCGCGCCGAACAAGTCCGGCGAGATTGTCTGGAAGTTTACCAAAGCCGGGACGTTCGAGTTTTCGTGCCTGATCGAAGGCCATCGCGAGGATGGCATGACCGGCATTGTCGTCGTGAAGTAACCGATCAACAAAGGAAGAAATAACATGCGGAAGTTTGCAATTGCTCTGTCGTGCCTCGCCGTTCTGTCGGGACCGGCTTTCGCCCAGTCGCTGCCGCTGGATGGAACGGTCGTGAAGATCGATGAAGGGGCAGGGAAAATCACCCTCCGGCACGGGCCCATCAAGAAGCTCGGGATGGACGAAGGCATGACCATGGTTTTCAAGGCGCAGAGCCCGGAGATGCTCAAGCAGGTGAAAGCCGGTGACAAGGTCCGCTTCGATGCCGAGAAGGTTAACGGACAGATGACCGTGACCGGGATGGCAAAAGCGAAGTAGCCGATTGGTGAATCCGCCGGGACCCGCTGACAAAGGCGTGACCCGGCGGATTCTCAGCATTTGCCACCGATCCGTCGCAGTTGATCCCTCAATCGGCCCAAAAGTTCCCGCATTCAACGGCGCGCGGGGAAATCAGATGATCAAGAAGCTGTTCAGCAAGTACTTTCTAGAGGTCATTCCGTCGATCGTGGCGACGGTGGTCGGGGCGTATATCGTCACCCATTACATCAATGCCAAATCCGACGCCGACAAGCCGAAGGCGGCCATTTCGGCTCCCGCAGACACCTCGAAGAATGCGCCCCAGACACTGAAGGCCGACGAGGCCGGCGACCGGCCTGCAAACGCAGCGAAGGCGGAAGCTGCGCGGCTGAAGGCAGAAAAGCTCGCGGCCGAGAAGGCTGCGGCGGAGCGCGCCGGGGCGGACCGGGCCGAGAACGCCCGGAAGGCCGCTGAGAAAGCCGCTGTCGAAAGGGCTGCAAGCGAGAAGGCCGCCGCCGAGAAACTTGCCGCCGAAAAGACTGCTGCGGATAAGCGCGAGAAGACGGCTGCAAAGCCTGCATCCACCCCGCTGCCTGCTGAAGCCAATGCCGCGCCTGACGACAAACGTGACGCCAACGATCTGGCACGGGCGGCCATCGAACGGTTGCGTAAATCCAGTCCGCAGCCTGTCGAGCAGTCTCGTGCGCCGGAAGCCGTGCAAGGTCAGGAGCGCGCGAAGGTCAACAGCGTGGTTTACGCACCGGCTGCTCAGCAGCCTGTGGTGCAGCCATTACCCCCTGCGGTGAATGTCGCACCGCAGCCGAGCGAAGCTTCTGTGCCGCCGAAGCCGTTCCCGAGGCCGATCGATTCGGCGGATTCAGCTGATGATGGCTTGCGGCTGACACCGCCGGCAGACATTCCGTCGCGGCCCGTCGATTTGCGGGCGAAACAGCGAACCTCGGTGACGGAAGACGTGGTCTCGGCGGCGAAGTCGGTGTTCCACGCCGTGGTGCCTGAGTCGTCCAACTAGCGCTGTTGGACGACTATTTGCGGGTGACGCGGGCTTTTCCCGTCGCGTCATCGCTCTCGGCAGCGCCTTCGACGATATCCAGAAATTCCTTCACGGTGCTGACCGTTCCGGGCTGCTGGGCGGCATAGCCGGGCAGTTGTTCAACGGCGCTGTGGAAAGCGTCGCCCTTCATGATGTCGAGGATACGGCGCATCGGTTCAGTTTCGAGAAATGCCCGGCGGCAGACAAAGAAATAGTCCTCCGTCAGCAGCCGCACGAAATCGAGCCCGAACTGCCGCGCCGCCGCCTCGACGCCGAAGGCTGCGTCCGCCATGTCACTTGCGACATAGGCCGCGACGGCGGCATGGGTGAACTCCATCTGCTGCGCGCCGTTGATCTTCGCTTCGCTGATGCGTTGCTGCGCCAGTAACTGGTCGAACAGGGCGCGTGTTCCGGAATCATGGTCGCGATTGACGAACCGCGCCTTGCTGGTGACGAGATCTTTCAGCGATCCGATCTTCAGCGGATTGTCCCTCTTCACCATCAGTCCCATTTCGCGGGTGACAAAGGAAATAACGCGATCCTCGCGCGGGTCGAGCCAGTCCCGGCAAGCCTTGATGCTTTGCGCACGCAGTTCCCCTCGCGGGATATGAACGCCTGAGAGATCGCAGGCGCCCTGCGCCAGCGCGACCAGCGAGTTCTGGTTGCTGACGTAACGTAAATCCACGCCGATGCCGGGTTCCTTATCGAGCAGCTCACGCAGCTTTGAGACCGCAAATCCGTGGCTGGCGTGAACACGAATGACCGATGGGCGTTGATGCAGGAATGGCTTGATCTCGGTGGCGAGTTCCTGCGCGAGATTTTCCAGCTGCGGGCCGAGCCGCGCCTGCATCCGCTGCCCGGCCCACACCAGCTTCTCGCCGAAGGCCGTTAGCGTCGTGCCTTTTCCGCGATGGGTTTCGACCAGCGGCACGCCGAAGAACTCGGACCATTGATCGACCAGATTCCAGACGTGGCGATAGGACAGGCCGGCGTGTTCTGCCGCCGTCGTGAGTTTGCCGGAGGTGCGGATGTCGTTGAGGACCCCGAGCATCACCGCGACGGTCTGCGGGTTGCCATCCCTATGAAAGCGCCAGACCGGTTCGATCTCGATATGCAGCATCGTGACCCTCTTATGAAAGCCATTTCATATCATCGTGAGCCATTGGCACATCATATCATATTTACTCTGGTATTTTGAATACACAAACTGGCGCAAACAACAGGAGGAATATGATGTCTATTGCATATGATAACTCCCTCGACGCCGATCGCCACAGCGCCGTCGTTCTCCGCAGGCAGCTCCTGATCGATGGCCAACATGTCGAGTCGGCCTCCGGCAAGACCTTCAACACCCTCAACCCTGCCACCGGCGAAGTCATCGCGACCATTTCCGAAGGCGGCGAAGCCGATGTCGAGCGTGCGGTCGCTGCTGCCCGCCGCGCCTTTGAAGGCGTCTGGAGCACAATGCGCCCGTCTGAACGCGGCCAGATACTGTTTCGCTTCGCCGAGCTTCTGAAAAAGCATGGCGCTGAAATCGCCCAGCTTGAAAGCCGCGATGCCGGCAAGCCGATCGCTGCGGTACTGCGGCAGGATCTTCCCGCCGCCATAGATACGCTGACCTATTACGCGGGCTGGGCCGACAAGATTCACGGCGACACCGTGCCGACCCGCAGCGATGCGCTCACTTATACCGTGCGCGAGCCGGTCGGCGTGGTCGCGGTGATCGTGCCCTGGAATTTCCCGCTGATGATCGGCATGTGGAAGCTCGCACCGGCGCTGGCCTGCGGCTGCACCATTGTGATGAAGCCTGCCGAACTCACATCATTGTCGGCGTTGCGTCTCGGCGAACTCGCATTGGAGGCAGGCTTGCCTCCGGGCGTACTCAACATCGTGCCGGGTCCTGGCCGTGTGGTCGGCGATGCGCTGGTCAATCATCCGGGCGTCGACAAGGTGACCTTCACCGGTTCGCCCGGCGTCGGCCGCGGAATCCTCAAAGGCGCGGCGGGCAATTTCAAGCGCGTGTCGCTCGAACTTGGCGGCAAGTCGGCCAACGTGATCTATGACGATGCCGATCTCGATTCGGCAACCAAGGCCGCTGCGGCGGGCATCTTTTTCAATGCCGGGCAGGTGTGTTCGGCGGGTTCGCGCGTGCTGGCGCAGGAAAGCGTCTATGACGAAGTGGTGGCGCGGCTGACGGCGCGCGCTGAGGCGCTGCGCATGGGTGATACCGCCGACAAGACCACGGCGCTCGGTCCCGTGATCTCCGAAAAGCAGATGAAGTCGATCCTCGATTATGTCGATATCGGCCAGAAGGAAGGCGCGACGCTTGTCACCGGCGGCCAGCATATCGGCGATCGCGGCTATTACATCAGCCCTGCGGTGTTCGCGAATGTGAAGCACGAGATGCGCATCTCGCAGGAAGAGATCTTTGGCCCGGTGGTCAGCGTCATCAAGTTCAAGGATGAAGCGGACGCGATCCGCATCGCCAACGGCACGGCGTTCAGTCTTGCGGCAGGTGTGTGGAGCCGGGACATCGGGCGCACGCAGCGTTTTGCCAGGAAAGCGAAGGCGGGCACGGTCTGGGTCAACACCTATGGCTATACCGACGTGCGGTTGCCGTGGGGCGGCGCGGGCGATTCCGGTTTTGGCCGCGAGCACGGCACCGAGGCGCTGGCCAATTTCACCGAGCCGAAGGCTGTCTGGGTGAACCTGAACGTGTGAATCGAGTTCGTTTGAGCCTCGTTTCCTCCCCCGAGCAGACTCAAACAAAAACGCGGGCCGAAGGGCCCGCGTTTTCATATTCAAATGGTTGAGGTCGCTTAGCGCGGAGCGCGCGGACCGGCGCCTGCGCCGCCACGGCCGCCAGCACCACGATCCGCACCCGGACCGGCGCCGAACACGGGCTTCGGCTTCATCGGCAGCAGGCCTTCGCGCTGCAGCTTCTTGCGTGCGAGCTTGCGGGCGCGGCGAACGGCTTCCGCTTTTTCGCGGGCCTTCTTCTCGGATGGCTTTTCATAATGACCGCGGAGCTTCATCTCGCGGAAAATACCCTCGCGCTGCATCTTCTTCTTCAGCGCCTTGAGAGCCTGGTCGACATTGTTATCGCGGACGAGAACCTGCACGCGGCATCCTCTTCGTGTTCATCGGAAATTCGGGAGACGACGAAAGACCGGCTAAAGGCCATGTCCTTCCCGTCGAAGGCGCGGATGTACCAGATCAAACCGGGAATGTCCACCTGTGGACAGTCTTTTTCAGCATCCGAAAAGCCCGGTTTTCGGGCAGAATCGGGGCGCCGGGCCGCGATTCGGAGGGGCTGGGAAGCTCCGGATACCGGGTTCCTGCGGGCCCCCGCCGCCGGATAGTCCTGCGGCACGATCAGTGGAGAATCGATATGAGCGCGAAGAAATATACCGCCGAGGCCATAGGCACTTTCTGGCTGACTTTTGCAGGCTGTGGCAGTGCGGTGATCGCGGCGGCGTTTCCGCAGGTCGGCATCGGTCTCGTGGGTGTCTCGCTTGCATTCGGCCTGAGCGTCGTCACCATGGCCTATGCCATCGGCCATATCTCGGGTTGCCATCTGAATCCGGCTGTGACGGTCGGACTTGCCGCCGGCGGGCGCTTCCCGGCGGGGCAGGTCGTTCCCTACATTATCGCTCAGGTCATCGGGGCCGTGCTTGGAGCCGGGCTTCTTTATCTGATCGCCAGCGGCAAGGCCGGATTCGATCTGGCGGGTGGCTTCGCATCCAACGGTTATGCTGAGCATTCGCCCGGCAAATACAGCCTCATGTCCGGCTTTCTCATGGAAGTGACCATGACGGCGATGTTCCTGTTCGTCATCATGGGCGCCACCCATGGCAAGGCACCGGCCGGCTTCGCGCCGCTCGCCATTGGCCTCGCGCTGGTGATGATCCATCTGGTCAGCATTCCCGTGACCAACACGTCGGTGAACCCGGCGCGCAGCACCGGCCCAGCCTTGTTCGTCGGCGGCTGGGCCATTCAGCAACTCTGGCTGTTCTGGGTCGCGCCATTGATCGGCGGCGTCATCGGCGGTGTGGTTTATCGCTGGCTGAGCGACGAGCCGGAAGGAATTGTCGCCGGCAGATAAGCGCAGACCTTCTGCACAAAGGCTGCCGCGAGCGATCGCGGCAGCCTTTTCTTTTTGGTTTTACTTCTGCGACGGTTTCACTTCGGTCACATGGCCCATCTTTCGGCCCGGGCGCGGCGCGCCCTTGCCATAGATGTGCACCGTCGCGCCGGGGACGCCGAGCCATTTGCCGTAGTCGAGAATATCGTCGCCGATCAGGTTGGTCATGGTGATGTCGCCATGGCGGACCGGATGCGCCAGCGGCCATCCCGCGATGGCGCGGATGTGCTGTTCGAACTGCGAGACCGATGCGCCGTCGAGCGTCCAGTGCCCCGAATTATGCACGCGCGGCGCAATCTCGTTGACCATCAGGCTCAAACCATCCTTGCCGGGGACCACAAACAACTCCACGGCAAACACACCTACATAGTCGAGCGCGGTCGCGATCTTCTCCGCAATGGTGCGGGCCTGCGCCGCAAGCGCATCGGAGATGCGCGCGGGTGCGTGGGAGAATTTCAGGATGTGATCGCGGTGCTCGTTCTCGGTGACGTCGTAGCAGACCACTTCGCCGCTGGCGCTGCGCGCTGCAACCACGGACACTTCGCGCTCGAACGGCACGAAGGCTTCAAGAATAGCGGAGCGGGTCTCGAGATCGGCCCACACCTTCTCCGGATCGTCGCCTTCGCGGACCACGGCCTGTCCCTTGCCGTCATACCCAAAACGCCGGGTTTTCAGCACGGCGGGCAGGCCAATCTTTGCAATCGCGGCTTTCAGTTCAGCCGCGGACGAGACGTCGGCATAGCGCGCAGTGGCGATGCCGAGCCTGGTCACGAAATCCTTTTCCGCGAGGCGATCTTGTGTCGTTTCCAGCACGTTGGGGTCCGGCAGCACGGGACGCCGCGCGGCCAGGATCATCGCCGTAGCTGACGGGATGTTCTCGAACTCGTAGGTGATGACGGAAACATCCGAAGCGAACAGCTCCAGCGCCTCGACATCGGCGTATTCGGCGCAGGTCGCGGTCTGCACCACATCAAAGGCGGGAGAGTCCGGGTCCGGCGAAAACACCTGCGCCTTGAGGCCGAGACGCGCGGCCGCGAGCGCGAGCATCCTGCCCAACTGTCCGCCGCCAAGAATGCCGATGGTGTCGCCTGGCTTCAGCGTCACCCGCTTTGAAGATGTCACTTAGATGAGTGTCCCGTACTAGTTGTTCTCTGGGCGCTCGCGCACGGCATCGGTCTGTTGCTTGCGCCATGCCGCAAGCCGGGTCGCAAGATCGGCATCGCCCAGCGCCAGCACGCTGGCTGCGAGCAGGGCGGCATTGATAGCCCCGGCCTTTCCGATCGCCAAGGTACCGACCGGAATTCCGGCGGGCATTTGCACAATGGAATAAAGGGAATCGACGCCCGACAAGGCCTTGGATTCCACGGGAACCCCAAACACCGGCAGTTCCGTCAGTGACGCCGCCATCCCCGGCAAATGGGCTGCGCCCCCCGCGCCCGCGATCACGACCTTGAATCCTGCGGCCTTGGCCCCCTTCGCGAAGGCATAAAGACGATCCGGAGTGCGGTGCGCGGACACGATCCGCGCCTCATGCGGGACGCCCAGCGCCGTCAGGGTTTCGGCGGCGTGACGCATGGTTTCCCAGTCGGACTGGCTTCCCATGATAATGGCAACGGGGGGGGTCATTCGGAATCTTCAAAAAGGGCGAAAAAGAGGGCGGATTATAGGGTTACGCCCCTGCGTGGCAAGCTGGTGTGGATATTGGCGCGAATCCATTATCCTTTCATGGTCAATGACCGTGCCGGTCAAGCGGATTAAGGGCGGAAACGTGAAGAAAGCGCGCGGCAAAGTGGCACGAAGGGGTGCGCCGGGAGGGTCGGCTTCGCTTGCCCGGACCCGCAGCAAACCCGCAGGCCAATCCGCCGCACAACGCTCCAAAGCCG
The DNA here is from genome assembly GCA_017308595.1 of Afipia sp. GTDB lineage: Bacteria > Pseudomonadota > Alphaproteobacteria > Rhizobiales > Xanthobacteraceae > Afipia. The sequence continues at coordinate 281,559 of JAFKER010000006.1, read as the reverse complement.
TCCCGTCGAGAGCAGGGGGCAAGCCGGCTTCCGCGCCGCTGGCGAAGGCGAAACGGCAGATCGCGGCGCTTAAGGCCCAGCTTGCGGAGGCGCAGGCCCGGATCGACGAATTGCAGGCCTGGGCCGATACCGATTTCCTGCTCGACATTTACAACCGGCGCGGCTTCGAGCGGGAACTGGAACGCTCGATTGCCTATATCCGCCGCTACAATGCGAGCGCCGCGCTGATCGTACTCGATGTTGATCGGCTCAAGCCGATCAACGACACCTTCGGCCATGCGGCCGGCGATATCGTTCTCAAGGGCGTGGTCGCGGTACTGATGCGCCATGTCCGCTCTTCGGACGTGGTGGGGCGGCTCGGTGGCGATGAGTTTGGCGTGTTGTTGTGGAATTTGGCGCAGGCCGATGCGCTGGCGAAAGCGGCGGGACTCGAAGATGCCATCGATAGGCTGACGTTTGCTTTCAAGGGCCGCTCTGTCGTGGCCGGTGCGTCTGCAGGCCTTGCACTGATCGGACCCGGTGACGATGCCGTCTCTGCGATGGAGGCGGCCGACCGCGCTATGTACGCACGCAAGGCTGCGCGCAGGGGCGGTCGCCTCTCCGCTGTGTGACGTGCCCCGATCAGGCGATGATATCGGGCGTGATCTGATCTTCGATAAACGAAATGCGGTCGCGCAGTTGCAGCTTGCGCTTTTTCATGCGCTGCAAGCGAAGCAGGTCTGGCGCGGGTGATTCATGCAGCGCTTCGATCGCGGCATCCAGATCGCGATGTTCCTGCTGCAATTGCGCCAGCTCGAGCGCGTATTCGTTATTGTCCTGGTCTATCATAACCATCGTTGACTTAGCCGCCCGGACCATCAGCCAACTACGGCTGAAAGCATCTGCATGATTGTCATTGCAGAAAATTGTTACCAACTTTACCGACGGTATCGCGGGACGGGTTCCCTCACAATTCGTTTCCTTTGTGCACGAAAATTTTGAATGGTTGTTTTCACTCCGCTGTCGACAGACCGTTCCTGTCATGTAGACTTCATCGTCCGGAACAAATTCAGCAAAAGTGGGTACCGGTTTTGCGTCTGAATTTGTTCCTGCTGAAAAGTAAGGAGCGCGTTTTCTTCACGCGAACCGGACGCCACTTCGCTTGAAAACGCGCTTTGTCCGATCTGAGGTCCACTTACAGAGGAGGCTTCTTATGGCAATTCAGGCGCATCTCGTTGAACTGGAACGCAAACACGAAGTTCTGGAAAACGAATTGCACGACGCTCTCCAGCATCTTTCCACCGACGATCTCCAGATTATCGAACTGAAGCGCCGCAAGCTGGTGCTCAAGGACCAGATCGAGCGCATCAAGAGCTCCACGGTCCACTGATCCTTCCTCGACGGAATACATCCGCCAATTCAACGCGATGCTCGTGACGGCAACAGTTGCCGTTGCGGGGATCGGCGGTGTGTGCGAATGCGGACTAGGCCGGAAGTCCGGCTGTCCGCGCCACTTCGTCTGCAATGGCGAGGGATGATGTCAGGCCCGGCGATTCGATTCCGAAGAGGTTGATCAATCCACTCAGGCCATGGTCCTGCGGGCCCTGGATCACGAAGTCCTGCCGGGCGATGGCGGGCGGCACGATCTTTGGGCGCACACCGGAATAGCTCGGGGTCAGCGCACCGTCCGGCAGGGCAGGCCAGTAACGCCGGATGGCCGGGTAAAACCGATCGGCCCGCGCCGGGTCAACGGCGTAATCGAGACTCGCGGCGTCAGGGCTTTCGATCCATTCAACATCGGGGCCGAATTTCGCCTGCCCGCCGAGATCGATGGTCAAATGCACGCCGAGGCCGCCAGCTTCCGGCACCGGATAGATCAGGCGCGAAAAGGGCGCGCGGGTCGCGCAGCTGAAATAATTGCCTTTGGCATAGTAGCTGGTCGGAATCCGGTCGGGCGGCATCCCTTCAATAGCGCGGGCGACCGCAGGTGCACTCAACCCGCCAGAATTAATCAGCGTGCGGCAATGCAGCGCCATGGGCGCGTCGCCACCGATCTCCACCTCGAAGCCGTCAGACACTGCTTTCGCCCGCAGCAGCGGTGCATGAAACGCCAGCGCGCCGCCGGCCTCCTCGATATCGCCGCGCAGCGACAGCATATAGCCGTGGCTGTCCACAATGCCCGTCGATGGTGACAACAGGGCACCGACGCAAGTCAGTGCCGGTTCGAGCGCGGAGGCTTCCGCACCGGTCAGTACCTTCATGTCGTCGACGCCGTTGGCTTCGGCGTGGGTCTTGATGGCGGTGAGCTTGTTGCGTTCGTCGTCGGCGGTGGCCACGATCAGCTTGCCGCAACGGCGATAGGAAATGCCGCGCTGGTCGCAATACGTATAGAGAGCCTTCTTTCCGGCGACGCACAGCCGCGCCATCAGGCTTCCAGCCGGATAATAGATTCCGGCGTGGATCACCTCGCTGTTGCGCGAGGATGTTCCGGTCCCGATGTCGCCGGCGGCTTCCACCACCACAACCTCAAGGCCGGCCTGCGCCAGCCGCCGTGCAGTGGCGAGGCCGACAACCCCCGCGCCGGCCACGACGCACTCAACTCTGTCCATCGGCGTTCCACAGTGCTGGAGAGGTTTTTTCGTTGCTCATTTTTGATCCAGTTCGCGGCATTGCGATGCACGCGCCGTTAGGATTGCGTTAAGCATAGAACGCCAATTGCCCGCATTTAAGCCACATTGACCGCATGTCGGCTTACGCGTTTACCCGATCCAAAGAGGTACAGCCAGAGATTGCGGAAGAAGAATTCCGTGGAATGGTAATGAGCGGCTGGCAGAAGCAAGCACGAGCTACCACAGCGAGCCGGGCAGGGTTTGCTGCGTGCTTGTGCGCCCTGATTTTGGTGTCCGGCGGCGCGGCCGCGCAGATCGTCGCCAATCCGGACGGCACGTTCTCGGCTGTGGCGACGGACAGTTCGCACACCGCCCTGATCTGGCAGCTGGTCATCGGCGGCTTCGTGATCGTCGCGTTTCTCGCCGCGATCATCCTTTGGGTTTCCTCCGCGCTGCGCCGCGCGCGTCATGCCAATATCCGCCGCGCCGCCTTTGTGTCCGGTGCCCTGAACAGTCTGACCATCGGCATTGTCATGATCGATGCGCGCAAGCGTATTGTCTTCTGCAACGACCGTTATCTGCAAATCTATGGATTCTCCCGCGCCGATATCGGTGCGGGAATGACGGGCCGCGAACTGACGGAGTTACGCGCTGCGCGGGGCATGCTCTGCGGCGACATCGAAGAATACTACAGCAACGTGAAGAGCGCGAACGGGTATGTCTGCGAGCTCAAGGACGGGCGCTCCATCCTGGTCAAGCATCGCGATCTCGCCAATGGCGGCATTATCTCGACGCATGAAGACTGCACTGACCGGCGCCGGATGTCGAAGCAGCTTGCCACTACGACGCATTTCCTGGAGTCGGTGATCGACAACATCCCGGTTTGCGTCGCCGCGAAAAGCATCGAGGATGGCCGCTACATTCTCGCCAATCGTGCATTCGAACAGTTTTCCGGGCTGAGCCGCGAGCAGATCATCGGATATACGGCGGACAAGGTTTATGTGCCCGAGGCGGCAAAAGCCGTGGCGCAAGCAGACCACGATGCGATCGTCTCGCCGACCAGCCAGACGCGTACCGAACTGTCGATCGATCATCACGGCGACAAGCGCCTTATAGCCTGCAATCGCATGATTGCCCGTGACGAAAAGGGCGAGCCGGAATTTCTCGTTGCGCTGTTCGAGGATGTCACCGACAGGAGATCGTTGTCGCGTGAGGTTCAGAGCGCCAAGAAGTTCCTGGAAACGGTCGTCGACAACATCCCTGTTTCGGTCGTGGTCAAGCGGCTGAGCGACGGACAGTACGTTCTTGCGAACCGTGGCGCGGCGGCAACGCTGAACCGGCCTCGTGAAGACGTGATCGGATGCACCCTGGAAGACATCTACAATCCGACCGACGCCGCGTTCATTGGCAAGCGCGACGATGATGCTGTCCGCAAGCAAGGCATCGTCACCGAAGAGCATCCGATCCAGACCGAAAACGGACTGCGCCTGTTCCTGACCAGGCGTGTAACCGTGCTCGATGAGGCCGGTAAGCCGCAATATCTGATCAAGACCAACGAGGACATCACCGATCGGCGCGAAACCGAATCGCGCATGGCTCACATGGCCTATCATGACACGCTGACGGAACTGCCAAATCGCGCGGCGTTCCTGCAGGCGCTGGAGCAGATGATCGATGCCTGCGAGAGTACCGACGAAGAATTCGCCGTTCTGTCGCTCGACCTCGATCGCCTGAAGGAAATCAACGATGTGTTCGGCCACGAGGTCGGCGATCAGTTGCTGATCGAATTCTCGCGCCGTCTTGAATCCGTGATTGCCGGCGGCGTCGTCGCGCGCCTCAGTGGCGATGAATTCGGGCTGATCATCGATGGCCTGCAGCCGGATTCTGCAAAAGCGCTCGCCGCACGGCTGATGCAATCCATGCAAACCGAATTCATGTTCGAGGGGCGTGCGGTTCGCATCGGCCTCACCATCGGCATTTCGGTCTATCCGCGCAACGGCCGTGATGCCGAGACGCTGCTGACCAATGCGGACGCTGCGCTGTTCCGCGCCAAGACGACAGCGCGTGGCTCGATCAATTTCTTTGATATGGAACTCGATCAGCAGTTGCGCGACCGCCGTGCGCTGCATCAGGACCTGTCGACCGCGATCCGCGATGGTGAGCTGTCGCTGCATTATCAGCCGCAGGCGCGTGCGCGCCATAAGATGAAATCCGATCATGTTCTCGGCTTCGAGGCACTGGCGCGATGGACTCATCCCGTCCGCGGGTTCGTTCCGCCCGGTGATTTCATCCCGTTGGCGGAAGAAAGCGGCCTGATCGTCGAGATGGGCGAATGGATTCTGCGCCAGGCTTGTTACGAGGCCGCTTCATGGCCGAAAGATCTGCAGATCTCTGTCAATCTGTCGCCTGCGCAATTCGTGCACGGCGATCTTGTCGGCCTCGTTCACTCGATTCTGCTCGAAACCGGGCTGGCCCCGGGGCGGCTGGAACTCGAGATCACCGAGGGCGTGCTGATCGATGACTTCGACCGCGGCCTGTCGCTGCTGCGGCGGCTGAAGGCGCTCGGCGTCCGCATCGCCATGGACGATTTCGGCAGCGGCTATTCCTCGCTGACCTATCTGCAGGCGTTTCCGTTCGACAAGATCAAGATCGACCGCGCATTCGTGATGAATCTGGGACGCAATCCGCAGTCGGCGGCGATCATCCGCGCGATGATCGGGCTCGGCCATGGTTTGAATATTTCCATCGTCGCCGAAGGCGTGGAAACGCAGGAGCAGTTGTCCTTCCTCGCGGACGAGGCCTGCGATCAAGTGCAGGGATACCTGCTCGGCAAACCCGCGCCGATCGACACTTATGCCGAATGGATTGGCCGCGCCAAGCGTCCATCCGGCAAGACTGCCGTCGGGAATCCGCGCAAGGTCGGCTGATCCGCGCGCATTATCGATCAATTGGTCAGGCTTGACTCGCGATGGGCGTCATCGGAGATCATGATGGCATGGCTGATGTCGATGTCGCGATTGTCGGAGGCGGTCTCAACGGCGTGTTTATCGCGCGTGACGCTGCCGGCCGCGGTCTGCGGGTTGCTCTGTTCGAACAAGGTGACCTTGGCGGCGGCGCGGCCATGGCGGCCCCACATCTGATGCACGGAGACTTCATCGCTCTCGAGCGCGGCCACGCGCGGCGGGTCCGGGCCGCCCTGTCGGAGCGGGACATCGCTCTGCGCGCCGCGCCGCATCTGGTACGCCCGATGCAGTTTGTTCTGCCGATTCATGCCGAAGAGCGTCCACCTGCGATGCTCCGGGCGGGGCTTTTCTTTTACGATCGTCTTGCCGGAGAGAGCGCGTTGCCGCGTCCGGAAATTCTCGACCTGACTGTCGACCAAGCCGGTCATCCGCTGAAGCGTTCGCTCGGGCTGGCGTTGGCCTGGTCCGATTGCCTCGTCGACGAAACGCGCCTTGTCGCTCTCAACGCGGTCGATGCCGCCGCACGCGGCGCATCGATCTTGACCGGCGCGCGCTGCGTCTGGGCCGAGCGATCCGAGGTCTGGAAGCTGACCATTCTCAATCGTGGCCGGCGCGAAACCGTCACGGCACGGACGCTGGTCAATGCGAGCGGTGCCTGGACGCGGCAGGTGACCGAAACCGTCTTGCATTTGCCAGCCGTTCAAGCGAGCTTCGCCAAGATCAGCCTGATTGTCGTGAGGCGGATGTTCGATCACGACAATGTCTATGTCCTCCAGAATAACGACCGCCGGATGATCTACGCCATTCCCTTTCATCGCGATTTCACGCTGATCGGCTTGTCCGAGCGCGGATTTGAGGGCGATCCGGCGACGGCGGCGCCCGGCGCGGATGATCTTGCCTATCTCTGCACGGCGGCCAGCCGCTATTTCCGCGAGCGGATCGCGCCTGCGGATGTTGTGCATGCGGCGGCAGGCTGCATTGCCGAGGATCCGCACAACGGCTTCATCAAGATGAGCCGTCGGCGGGGTGAAGCGCCGTTGCTCACCGTTATTGGCGGCGCGACGACCGGCGCCCGGAGGCGCGCGGAACGCGCGCTGGCGAAGCTTTCACATTTCTTCACCGGCTTACCGCCCTGGACGGCAGGAGCATTGTTGCCCGGAGGCGATTTTCCTTGCGATGCTTTCGACGGGCAGGTCGATCACGCGCGCCGGCGCTGGGATTTTCTTGGCGCGGACCATGCAAGGCGGCTGGTTGCCGCTTATGGCACGCGCATCGGCAGTATCCTGGGTGCGGCAAAAAGCATGGATGATCTTGGGCCGCGCTTCGGCCATGACCTCACCGGCGCGGAGGTCCGTTACCTGATGAAAGAAGAATTTTCCCGTTTCGCCGACGACATTCTGTGGCGTCGCTCCAAGCTCGGTTTGACGATGCCATGGCAGGATCGCGAAGCCCTTGCGGCCTTCATGGCGGCGGCATGATGGCGCCGCATGACAAGCCGTTGCTGCGCATTTCATCGGTGGTGAAGCGCTTTGGCGGGTTCACGGCGGTGAATGATCTGTCGCTCGACATTGCGCCCGGCGAATTCTTCGCGCTGCTGGGACCAAGCGGTTGCGGCAAGACCACGCTGCTGCGCATGCTGGCCGGATTCGAGACGCCGGATCAGGGCGCGATCACGCTCGACGGCCATGACATCGCGCAGGTGATGCCGCACGAGCGGCCCATCAACATGATGTTTCAGAATTACGCGCTGTTTCCGCATCTCACGGTGGAAGGCAACATCGCATTCGGCCTCAAGCGGGCCGGAATGCCGAAGGACCAGATCGCCGTGCGGGTGGCCGAGATGGTGACGCTGGTGCGTCTTGAAGGCATGGAAAAGCGGCGTCCGGATCAGTTGTCCGGCGGCCAGCGTCAGCGCGTGGCGCTGGCACGTTCATTGGCGCGCCGTCCGCGGATGCTGCTGCTCGACGAGCCGCTTGCCGCGCTCGACAAGAAACTGCGTGAAAGTACGCAAGCCGAACTCCTTGAGGTGCAGCGCCGCCTGGGGATGACATTTATTATTGTGACCCACGATCAGGAAGAGGCGATGACCGTCGCCGACCGGATCGGCGTGATGGACAAGGGCAAGCTCGTTCAAGTGGCGCCGCCGCGCCAGCTTTATGAAGCGCCGAATTCGCGCTGGATCGCCAGCTTTGTCGGAGACATCAATCTGATCGAGGGGCAGGTGGCCGCGCGTCAGGCCGGGCACTTCACGATCGCGACGGACAGTGCGGGAACAATCGTGGCGTCGCATGCGCCTGCATCGGATACCAGTAATGTCTGCGCTGCGATCCGCCCCGAGAAAGTTCGATTGTCGCAAGCAGCGGCCCCCGCGCCCCATGCCATCAATACGTTGTCAGGCGAAATCACTTCCGCCGGATTCCTCGGTAGCGCGTCGGTCTACAGTGTGAAACTGGATCAGGGCGCGGTGCTGCGGGTCGCGCTCGCCAACGCCACCCGCGTCGCCGCCGATGAGTTCTCGGTGGGCCAGCGGGTCGGCGTGTCGTTCGCACCCGAAGATGTCGTGGTGCTGGACCGATGAGCGGGCGGCGTATCTTCACGCGTCCGGCGCGGCTTGCCGCGCTTGCGCCGTATCTCTGGATGGTGCTGTTTTTTCTGGTGCCGTTCGGCTTCGTACTGAAGATCGCGATGTCGCAAACCGCAATCGCGCAGCCGCCTTATGTGCCGGTGTTCGATCTGGCCGCAGGCCGGGAGAAATTTTCCGCTGCGCTGGGAAGCCTGTCGGTTGAGAACTTCAAGCTGCTGATCTCGGACAATCTCTACATTCTCTCCTATGTCCGCAGTCTCATTGTGGCACTCACGTCGACTGCGATCCTGCTTTTGATCGGCTATCCGGTGGCCTATGGCATGTCGCGGCTGCCGGGACGCTGGCAGCCGATCGCCATGATGCTGGTGATCGTGCCGTTCTGGACCTCGTTCCTCATCCGCATTTATGCCTGGATCAACGTGCTTCAGCATGACGGTCTGCTCAACAAGATGCTGCTCGCGCTCGGCATCATCAGCAAGCCGATGGTCTGGCTATCGACCGACGCAGCGATGTATCTCGGTATCGTCTACTCATACTTCCCGTTTATGATCCTGCCACTTTACGCCACGCTGTCGAAGATGGACGATGCGCTGCTGGAAGCGGCCTCCGATCTTGGCGCCTCAAGGCTGAAAGCGTTCTGGCTGGTGACGGTGCCGCTGTCGCTGCCGGGTGTCGGCGCGGGCATGTTGCTCTGTTTCATTCCGATCGTCGGCGAGTTCGTGATTCCAGATTTGCTTGCGGGGTCGGATCGCATGATGATCGGCCAGACACTCTGGCTGGAGTTTTTCACCAACAAGGATTGGCCGGTGGCGTCCGCGATTGCCATCGTGCTGCTTGCGGTGCTGCTGGTGCCGCTGCTTGTTTACGAGAAGTTGCAGCGCCGTCATCTGGAGGCAAGGTGATGGCAGGCCGCAACGTGTCCCGTCTTTCGGCCTTCAGCATGGCGTCCGTCGCGCTAGGGCTGGCGTTCCTCTATCTGCCGATCGCGATTCTCGTGATCTATTCGTTCAACGCATCACGCCTTGTCACGGTGTGGGGCGGCTGGTCGCTGCGTTGGTATATCGAATTCTTCAACGACGAGGCGATGTTGTCGGCCACATGGATGAGCCTGCGCGTCGCGTTCTGTTCGGCGACGGCGGCGACGCTGCTCGGCACGCTGGCCGCACTGGCGCTGTCGCGCGGCGAACGCTTCAAGGGGCGCACGCTGTTCTCGGGTATGCTCTACGCGCCGCTGGTGATGCCCGAAGTCATTGCCGGCCTGTCGCTGCTGCTGCTGTTCGTCGCCCTTGATGCGGGGCGAGGCTTCTGGACCGTCACCATCGCGCATACAACACTGACCATGTGCTTTGTCACGGTGGTGGTGCAGTCGCGGCTCGGCGCGCTCGATCGCAGCCTCGAGGAAGCTGCGATGGATCTCGGCTGCTCCCCGGTGCGGGCTTTTATCGCAGTGACGCTGCCTTTGATGCTGCCGTCGATCGCGGCGGGCTGGATGCTGGCCTTCACGTTATCTCTGGACGATCTGGTGATTGCGAGTTTCACCACGGGGCCTGGCTCCGCCACGCTGCCGATCCGGATTTATTCGGAGGTGCGGCTCGGCGTGAAGCCCATGATCAACGCGATTTGCACCCTGGTCGTTGCCTCGGTGGCTCTCGTGATTATTGCGGCGTCTCTGGCATCGAAATTGTCGAGCGATCAGGGCGAGAGCGCAGCGCCGCTTTAGAAGCTGAACCGTGTAGTCATTCCGGGCAACGCGCTGGCGCGTTGATCCGGAATCTCCATGAGTTCTGTGAGATTCCGGGTTCGCGCTTTGCGCGCCCCGGAATGACGGATTAATTAACCTCGTTCCGTTCTGCAGGAATTAATCCGCCTTATCCGGATGAGATTCGCTGGTCACTGGAGGTGCGGCCTGCGCGGGATTTTCGGCAGGCGGTGTGACTGGTGGAGCATCCGCAGCAGGCAAGGGCGCCTGCGTTTGAACGGGCGGGATAGGTGCAGGCAGAACCGGTGCCGGCAAGGCGACCGGCGATGGAGCGGCGGGCGGCGCGGCTGCCTGCGGCTGCGCTGCAGATGGCTCTGCCGGTTTCCTGGCGCCGGTAAAGCGTTCGATCACGGACTTCACCGCATCCCGCGTCTTGCGGTCCTTGATGGAGTCCAGCAGGGGGGCCGATGCCGGAGAGCGGCGGATCAGCGAATCCGAATCCGGGAAGACCAGCGGATCGTCCCATGGGCCTTGCACCACGAACGGCAACTGGAACGCGGGCGGCGCATCGCTGGCAGAGATCAGGCTGGCAACGCCCTTCAGGTCATACTCGCGCGCCGGCACGGACGCCGTGCCGGTCAGCAGCACGCGTGTCGTGGGGCCTTCGATCCGCGCATCTTCCGCCGTCGCAACGCCGTCGTTGAACCGGATTGCGATGTTCAGTGAATCGAAAGGCGTCGAGCCGCTCCGGAAATTACCCGCGCCCGACAATGGCCGCCGCTCCAGCCGCTTCAATAGTTGCTCGATGTTCAACCCGGCAATCGCGCCGTTATTGCCGGTCAGCGTCGCGGTGCCGTCCAGCGATTGCGCCAGCGCAAACGGGCTGGCGCCCTTCGCTTCCAGCGCAAAGTTGAGATTGCCGCGGCCGGTGAGTCTGTTCACGCCGAACAGTTCGTTGACGCAACTCGCCAGATCCACATCGCTGAACTGGAACTGTGCCTTGACGTCCGCCTCGGTATCGGCGCGGGTGATGCCGAGCGAGCCCTTGAGGATGCCGCCGTAAATCTGCGCTTCGCCGATGCTCAGCGCCAGCGTTCCGTTGCGCAGGTTCGCGCCGAGCGCGGTGCGGCCGAGTTTTGAGGTGCCAATGGTGACTTTCGCCGCAGACAGCCGCATGTCGAGATCGGTCGCGGACAGTCCGCGGAGGTCGAACAGTTGCCTGTTCCACTCGCGCGCGCTTCCCGCAACCAGCCGGATCGTGTCGATGTACGGTGTGAAGTCGAGAGCGTCGGCGGCGAGTGTCGCCTGCACCGTCTGGCGGTCGTTGTTGCTGTAGGTGATGACGCCTTCGGCTGTGTTGCCGTCGAGTTCGAGATTGACGTTGGTGAGCGCAATGGATTCGCCCACCACATTGGTGCGGGCCTTGAGCGCAAAGCGTCCCAGCCCGTTGTTGCCGGGGGGAGCCTGTCCCGCCCACCGCAGTGCATTGCGCAGCGATGGACTGTCTGCGCTGAGCGTGCCTTCCATCAGCAGGCTGGTCCGGTGGGCGATCGCCCCGTCGAATGCGAATTTCAATTGCGGACTGGCGATGCGAACCTTGATGCCGGAACGCTCGCCTGAGAGCGCGGCGATGAAATCGGCGATGCTGAGGCTGCCGTCGACCAGTTCATTGCGCCATTTGAACTGGCCGGTCGCGGCGAACGAGCGCGAGATCGATGGCCACGCCAGCGACAGATCGATGCCATTGACGGTTTCCGCGATCCCGCGCGCCTCGTCACGATAGGAGAGAACACCGTCCTTGATGCGAATTTCGGAGAAGGACACCGGGCTGTCGACGCCGGGCTTGAGGGTGCGCGCAAGTGTCTCGATGATGGCGGACCAGTTGCTGCGGCCGTCAGGGCCGTGCTTCACGTTGATCTGCGGATTCTGCAGGCTGACGTCGGCGATTTCATAACGCCGCAGCAGCAGTGGGATCAGACGCAGGTTCGCCGTCAGTTCCTCAACGCTTAAAGGCTCGTCCGCAATGCCGCTGCCGCGCGAGGCCGAACCCTTCAGGCCGACCTGCCTCAGGGTGATCGCGCTGCCGGGGAAAATCGACACGCGAACGTCTCCGGAGACCATGAGATCGAGACCGGTGGCGGCGCGAATCTGCTTCTCGACCGAAAGGCGTACCGCATTCGGATCGATCATCCAGGAGATCGCGATCAGGCCGAGCAGCGCGGCGGCAAGACATGCCGCAATCGGCATCCCGAGGCGCTTTATCCCTTGGGCCATCGTCAATGAGTTCATCCGGCAGGTTTGCGGTCTGAAAGCACGGGTCAACGTCCCGTTGCGGCGCAGGCTGCAACTTGATGGCTTTTCTTGACGCTTTCAAGGCCACCCCGCCCCCGAACACTGGCGAACCCACCAGAAAACCAGAGGTATTTTGAAGATTCGGGCCCGGGCCGAAGCCGTAAAAACCGTTGCAGCGCAGATGTCGCGGCGCGATTGACGGCCCTTGAAGGTTTCGCCTAATACTCCACAGACCACGCGGCCCTCCGCCATTTTCCTCCATCAGGTTGCATCCCCATGAACAAGGTTTATCCCGACGCGAAGTCCGCGCTCGAAGGTGTTGTCAAAGACGGCATGATGGTCATGTCCGGCGGATTCGGCCTGTGCGGTATTGCCGAAACCCTGTCCGATGCGCTGCGCGAGACCGGCGTGAAGAATCTGACGGTGGTATCGAACAATGCGGGCGTGGACGGCATCGGCCTTAGCCGTTTGCTGGAAACCCGCCAGATCAAGAAAATGATCTCGTCCTATGTCGGCGAGAACAAGCTGTTCGCGCAGCAGTACCTCGCGGGCGAACTCGAACTCGAATTCAATCCGCAGGGCACGCTGGCCGAGCGTATCCGCGCGGGCGGCGCGGGTATCCCCGGTTTCTACACCAAGACCGGCGTCGGCACCCTGATCGCCGAGGGCAAGGAAGTGAAGGAGTTCAACGGCGAGAAGTACATCATGGAGACGGGTCTTGTTGCCGATCTCGCCATCGTTCACGCCTGGAAGGGCGATACCGCGGGCAATCTCGTGTATCGCAAGACCGCGCGCAACTTTAATCCGATGATGGCGACCGCCGCGAAGGTGACCATTGCGGAAGTCGAGCATCTGGTGCCCGCAGGCGAGATCGATCCCGATCACATCCACACGCCGGGCATCTTCGTTCAGCGCATTATTGCCGTCGATCCCGCGCTGAAGCGGATCGAGCAGCGCACCCTGCGCAAGCGCGCATAACCAATCGCAGAAGGAGAGAGCCCCATGGCCTGGACCCGCGAACAAATGGCAGCGCGCGCCGCGAAGGAACTGCGCGACGGCTTTTACGTCAACCTCGGCATCGGCATTCCGACGCTGGTTTCCAACTATATTCCTGCGGGCGTCGATGTGTCCCTGCAGAGCGAGAACGGCATGCTCGGCATGGGTCCGTTCCCGTATGAAGGCGAGGAAGATCCCGACCTTATCAATGCCGGCAAGCAGACGGTGACCGAACTGCCGGACACCAGCTATTTCTCAAGCGCGGATTCGTTCGCGATGGTGCGCGGCGGCCATATCGATCTGTCGATCCTCGGCGCGATGCAGGTCGCCGAAAACGGCGATCTCGCCAACTGGATGATCCCCGGCAAGATGGTGAAGGGCATGGGCGGCGCGATGGATCTCGTCGCCGGCGTCAAGCGCGTGATCGTGGTGATGGAGCATTCGGCCAAGGACGGGCCCAAGCTGCTGCGCAAGTGCACGCTGCCGCTCACCGGCGAGCGCGTGGTCGACATGGTCGTGACGGATCTTGCCGTGTTCACCATCGACAAGAGCGGCAAGGATGGCATGGCGCTGATCGAACTCGCCGATGGCGTCACGCTCGATGAAGTGAAGGCCAAGACCGAGGCGACCTTCCGCGTCGCCCTGAAGAACGCTTGAATGACCTGACGTTATCGCCGGCCGAAGATACCCGGATTTTGCGCGAAGGGCGATTGCGAGTGCATGTCGGTATCGAGGGATGGGGACGACTGAACGAAAGAGCCTGAAAGCGACAGCGTGAGGTTGGACGTCGGTTTGAATTCGATTCCGGCGTTGATGCTGGTGGCAAGCGTGCTGCTTCGCTCGAAGCCGGGCGTGACGAGCGATGTAAAGACGTCCGGCGCTGTTCGCAGCGAGCTGACGCCTCCAAAGAATGTGACAGGCGTGTCGCCGAGGCTCTTGAAGCTGTAGGCGTATTGCGCGCCGTCGGCCGATAATCCGCTACTGCCTGCAAATGCGTTGGCGCCGAAACCGCCGGTGAATGAATTCACCGGCATGGTGTAACTGCTGAAGGAAAAGCCCTTGCGGAAGCCGCTATCGTCCGGCGCACTTCCCCAATACTGCGTCGTGGTCTCGCCGCCGAGTCCGAAAGGTCCACCCGGAATCCAGTAACGGATTGGCGCAACCTGGGCCTGAGCGGCAGACGTCGCCAGAGATAGCACGGCGGCGAGGACAAGCCCGCACCTGACTGCGATTCGATATTTCAGAAGTTCCATCATCTCACGCATTATACGGTCGTGGCGGGTCCAGGCACAGCCGGTTCAGAACAAAATATGCTAGGCCTGAAGATACCTCCGAGGCCCTTTCGATGCTGCGCCGTCGTTACGGCGATTTTTCGGCGACGCCACAGACGGCAAAGGACAATCGCATGCGCGGGCGTATCGAAGACAAGGCTTTTCTGATCCTGATCGTGGTGGTGTCGCTGGCCTTCGGCTGGATACTCACCTCCTTCTATGGCGCCATCCTGTGGGGCGTCGTCATCGCCATCATGTTCGCTCCGCTTTACCGGCGGTTGCTGCGGAAAATTCCGCAACGTCCCACCCTGGCCGCGCTGGCCATGATCGTGCTGGTCGTCATGATCGTGATCCTGCCGTTGACGCTGATCGCCGCGTCGCTGACGCAGCAGGCCGCCGCTGTGTTCGCGAAGGTGCAGTCGGGTCAGCTCGATTTCGTCAAGCTGTTCCAGCAGATTCTCGATGCCTTGCCGCAATGGGTAACCGGTATGCTCGATCGCTTCGGTGTTGCCAGCTTGGGAGGGATGCAGGAGAAAATTTCCGCCGGGCTGCTCAAGGGCAGCCAGCAGATTGCATCGCAGGCCTTGAACATCGGGCAAAGCACATTCGAGTTCATCGTCAACGCCGCCATCATGCTATATCTGCTGTTCTTCCTGTTTCGTGACGGCACCGCGCTGTCACAGCGCATCAAGGACGCTATTCCGCTGCGCGCAGGGCTGCGCGATGCGCTGCTGGAGAAGTTCACCGTGGTGATCCGCGCAACGGTGAAGGGCAGCATTCTGGTCGCCATGGCTCAAGGCGCGCTTGGCGGCGTGATTTTCTGGATTCTCGGCATCAACGCGGCGCTGTTGTGGGCGGTGCTGATGGCGTTCCTGTCGCTGCTGCCTGCGGTCGGCGCTGGCCTCGTTTGGATGCCGGTCGCGCTTTATCTGCTCGCCACAGGCTCGTTCATTCAGGGCGCGATCCTGATCGCCTACGGTTTTCTGGTCATCGGTCTTGTCGATAATCTGCTGCGTCCGATGCTGGTGGGCAAGGACACCAAGCTGCCGGATTATGTGGTGCTGATTTCGACGCTCGGCGGCATCGAGGCTTTCGGGCTGAATGGCTTTGTCATCGGTCCGGTGATTGCTGCGATGTTCATCGCGGTGTGGGACATCTTTTCGATCTCGCGAAAAGAAGATCAGGTCCGGATCGAAGAACCGATTTAGACCGGCCCTTTCGGCACATCCGAGAACCGCGTCAGCCATGCCACCGGCCCGATGCTCGCGGCGACGATCAGGAGTGCGGCGAGCGATCCGTCCTCGAAACTGCCGCGGCTGGCATATTGATAGATCGATGTGGCCAGCGTCTCGACATTGAGTGGACGCAGCAACAGCGTTGCCGGCAATTCCTTCAGGCAATCGACGAACACCACGATGGCCGCACCGAGCAATGCAGGGCGCAGCAACGGCAGGTGAATTCGCCGCATCGCGGTGATCTGTCCGGCGCCCGCGCTGCGTGCGCTGTCGTCATAGTCGAACGGGATGCGCGCGAAGCCCGCGCGCAGGAAGCCCGTCGGCACCGCAAGGAAGCGGATCACATAGGCCGTCACCACGGCGGTGCCGGACCCCATCAACACCAGGCCGGGAAGTGTCAGTCCGAGCCATGCCGCAAGCGCGTTAAGCGCATTGTCGATGGCAAGCACCGGCGTCAACAGGCCGAGCGCAAGCACCAGCCCCGGCAGCGCGTAGCCGGTCTGTGCGATGTTCGACGCAACGGCGCGCCATGAGCCCGGACGCCAGCGTGTTGCAAGAATGGTCGCGAGACCAAGACCGAGCGCCACCAGCGTCGCAAGCGTAGCAAAGGTTACGGAGTTGAGCGCGTCACGCCAGAGAGCGCCATCCATCGTGACGGTCGCGCGATGGAGGCTCTGCCGCAGCAGGAACAGCAGCGGCACGATGAAACCGAGCAGTACGGGCAGGATACATGCCGTAAACGCCAGCCAGCCTTTTACGCCGGTGAACGGGGTGCGCGGTGTCAGCCGGGGACTTTCGGAGGAAAATTCGGTCACGGCATTGCGGCGGCCATAACGCTCCAGCGCGATCAGTCCGCCGACGATCGCCAGAACAAGACAGGAGAGTTGCGCCGCGCCCGCAAGGCTGCCGCGATTAAGCCATGTGGTGAAGATCGAAACCGTGAGGGTACGCACGCCGAGATACTCGCTGGCGCCGATATCGTTCAGCGTTTCCAGTGCGACGAGCGAGAGGCCGACCGCCAGCGCCGGTCGGGCCGTCGGCAGCGAAATGCGGCGGAAGATGTTCCAGCGGCTGGCGCCCAGCGTGCGAGCGGCTTCCGCGAACTCCGCGCTTTGCAACTGAAACGTCGCACGCGCCGACAGGTAGACGTAAGGGTACAGGACGATGCCGATAATGAGGATTGCGCCGGGCAGGGAACGCAGGTTCGGCAGCAGCGCCAATGCATCGCGGGCGGGGAGCCACTGCGTCAGGATGCGGTGGACAAGGCCGAGCGGTTCGAACAGATCGACATAGACGTAGGCTGCGATGTAGGTCGGGATCGCCAGCGGCAGCGGCAGCAGCCAGAGCAGCAGACTGCGTCCGGGGAAGTCATGCGCCGATACCAGCCATGCCGGCCCTGCGCCGGCGAGCAGCGCGACCACGCCGACCCCGAACAGCAATCCGGTCGTGTCGCGCAGCGCCTGCGGCAGCACATAGTCGATCAGGTGTGACCAGAGATCCGGAACAGGCTGTGCCGCGATCACCACAATCGCCAGCACCGGCAGCGCGACCAGCGCTGCCGTGAAGGCTGCGAGCGCGGAGGCCATGGGCTCCGCGATGCGCGTGCTTGTCACGTTCCAAACAACGGGTGTTGAGGAGACGTCAATTATCGAACCCGACCTTGTCGACAAGCGTCGAAGCCGCCTTGCGGCTGGTGGCGATCTTGGCGATCGGCAGCGTATCAGGCTTCAGCGTGCCGTAGCCGGCGACGGTTGGATTGACGGCGACTCCGGCGCGAACCGGGTATTCGTAGTTGGCGTCGGCATAAAGCTGCTGCGCATGTTCCCCGGCCAGCCATTCGATGAACTTGATGGCGTTGGCGCGGTTCGGCGAATGCTTTGCAAGCAGCACGCCGGACAGATTGACGTGGGTGCCGCCGCCCGCGAAGGTCGGGAGGATGACCTTGGTGGCTTCCGCCCACGGCTTCTTGTCGGGATCATTGTTCATCATCAGCGCCCAGTAATAGGTGTTGCCGATGGCGATGTCGCACTTGCCGGCCGCCACGTCACGCGCCTGCTCGCGATCGCCGCCGGACGGCTTTTGCGCGAGATTGGCTTTCACGCCGCGCAGCCATTCCTCGGCTTTCGCTTCGCCATGGTGTGCGACGTAGGCTGCGAACAACGCGTTGTTGTAGATGTGCTGGCCCGAGCGGATGCAGATCTTGCCCTTCCACTTCGGGTCGGCAAGTTCTTCATAAGTGATGGCGTCCTGTTTGACGCGGTCCTTCGAGGCGTAGATCACGCGTGCGCGCATCGCGATGCCGGTCCAGTGGCCGTTGGGATCGCGGTATTGCGCGGGCACGACCTTGTCGATCACGTCCGATTTGATCGGCTGGGTTACGTCGGCTTTGACGGCCTCGTCGATGCGACCGATGTCCACCGTCAGCAGCACGTCGGCAGGGCTGTTGGCGCCTTCCGACTTGATGCGCTGTTCGAGGCCCGAACTGGCGGAAACGATATTGACCTTGATGCCGGTGTCTTTGGCGAAAGCATCGATCAGCGGCTGAACCAGCTTGTTCTCGCGATAGCTGTAAACATTGACCTCGCCGGATTGGGCGAAAGCTGCCCCGTTCAGCACCATCGCGGAGGTGATGGCGGTTGCAGCGGCAAGAATGCGAGGGCGTATCATGGGAGGCTCCGGCGCTTGATGAGTGCGCCGAACCAGTCCAGCGCGTTGCTGGTTCTGTAGCCCACCCGACATTGATATTCGCGTGGCGCTATGTCGCGAGAGCCCAATTTTAGAGTAATTCCAGACTATTCACGCGATGGCGCTGGCGTGAGAAAACACGACCTCGATCAGCGTGCCGGAATGCGGCGCGGTCTTGATGTGGAACTGCGCCCGATTGGCTTCGACCAGCGCCTTGGTCAGCGACAGGTTTACCACCGAACCGTCGGCAGTCTGGTCTGACACGTCTGACGTGCGGAACGGCGCCATGGCCGCTGCGATCTCATTGTCATTGAGGCCGTGTCCGGTATCGCGGACCCGCAATACGATGTCACCGAAGTCTGTCGTTGCGGTGGAGACGATCACCTGTCCGCCGGCATTGGCGAGATGGATCGAATTGCCGATCAGGTTCATCGCGATCTGACGCAGCGCGCGCGCATCGGCCTTCACCGTCGGCAGCGCATGCGCCAGCGAGGTGCGGATGATGATGCGCTCGCGGTTGGCCTGCGGCTGCATCACGGCGACGCACTGCTCGACCATGCTGTTGAGATCCTGGCTCGCGAACGACAGTTCCATCTTCCCGGATTCGATGCGCGACAGATCGAGCAGGTCGTCGATGATCGCGATCACCCGCTGGCCGGAGGCGCGAATGTCCTTCATGTATTCGACATAGCGCTCGTTGCCGAGCGCGCCGAAGCGCTCCTCGATCATCACATCCGCAAAGCCGATAATGGCATTGAGCGGCATGCGGACCTCGTGGCTGATCCTTCCCAGAATATCCGCCTTGGCGCTGGTGGCACGTTCGACCTGACGCCGGGCTTGAACCAGATCGCCTTCACCTTTTTTTGCCTGAGACAGGTTGCGGAAGATTGCGAAGAAGCGGGGACCGCCGGGCTGGGTGCGTCCGACGGTCATGGATAGCGGAATGGCCTGCCCGTCACGGGCGCGGCCCAGCAATTCACGGTTGTGAAGGATGAGGCCGGCGACGGCGGCGGCCCCGACCTCGCTGACATAATCCTGCACGGCGCGTTGGCTTTCCGGCGCAAACAGCTCGGTGAGGCCGAGCTTCGCCATCTCGCTGTCGTTGCGGCCAAACAGGGTCTCTGCGCTGCGGTTGCAGGAGAGAAGGCGGCCCTCGCCGTCAAACACCACGACGCCCTCGGCGGTGCTGTCCAGAATGGTCGCGAGTTCGTCAGCCAGTGTGATTTCATCGCTGCTTGCTGCGACCGGCGGAGCCACGACCGGCACGGGCACGGCCAGCGCGGGAGCAGTGTCGATCCGCGCTTCAGCGCGCGGTCCGGAGAAGATCAGCGCATGTGCCGGCTCGCCATCCCATGTGATCGCGAACAGCCTTGCTTCCGCAGGCTCGCCCCTGTCGGGTCCGCTTTGGCTGGTGGCGGAGATCACCACGGGCGTTCCGGTTTCCGACGTGCTGCTGGCGGAGCCAGCACCGGCCTCAACCGTGAGGGCATCGAGGCCGCCGGCTTCAGTCAAGGCATGAAGATCGTCGTACCCGGTGGATGCGAAAAATGCCCTGTTGGCATAGAGCAGGCGATCGAGCCGATAAACCAGTACGCCAACCGGCAGGCGGTCGAACAGTTGCAGGTCTTGCGCTGCGTTGGCGCGGGGCAGCACCGGCTCTGGCTGCAGAAAGGCTGGCGGATGTTCAAGCGCAGGCGGCTCGGCGACCGCCTCGCGCGGCGGCTCGCTGTCATCGGCAGCGAACAGCTCGGCCACCGAGGCGTCGGTGAGCGTGTCGTGCTCTGCCGCATTTTCAAGGCGTGCCGACAGTTGCCGTGCCAGTTCGTCGAACGCGTTGCTCTCCACCGCAGTCAGCGCGGGAGCCTTCGGTTCGGCCACGGGAAACGGCACGACGTTCTGCGGAATGTCCACGGGAGCCTTCGTTTCGGTTCGCGGTGAAATGTCTGGAGGGATGTTGTCCTGCATGCCGGCGGCAACATGCGGTATGTCTGCAAGCGCTTCGTGCGCCTGCTCGCCGGAAGGTTCGTTCGCAACCGTGAGGTCTTGTGACGCCGCTTCCTCGGAGAGCGGCGTTGCCGCCGGTTCCGATGCGTACAGCGCATCCTCACTGCGCAGCGCGGCGAGCCGTGCCATGCCGTCGATGTCGCGGCAGACGCCGAACCCCCGATAGCCCGAAAATATTCCGGCGCGATCATAAACCGGCAGACCGGACAGTTCGACCGGAAGCTGTGCGCCGGCGCCGTCGGCGGGCCAGTTCACAACGATATTGCTCCAGCTCTCGCGCGTCGCAACTGCGTCGGCGACGCGGCCCTGGGGATCGAGGCCGAGGATGGTTGCGATTTCCTGCCACGGTCTGCCGAATGCAGACGCGGATCGGTTGCCGATCAGGCGGGTGAATGCGTCATCGCCAAGCGAGAAGCGGTTGTGTTCGTCCATGTGCCAGGTGAAGCGCAGCGGGTGCTGTGGCGGTGTCACGGACGTGTCCTGCACGTCGGCCTGCTCTTCGAACGGGGCGTCGGCGGCATCGTGCTTTTGCGCAGAAGCCTTGCGGATGTCGTCGAGATAGATCCGAGTCACCGGGACTTCCGGCGCATCCTGATGTTCCGGTTCTGCATATGGCGCGGGCTCGGCGACGATGTCCGATGGTGTTGAGGTGCGTACAGGCTCTGTCGGAGTTTCGGAGGCTTGCGGCGCGGGCGCGTCTGTTTCGGCTTGATCGTCGAAGGCCGATCCAAACAGGTCGGTGGGCAGCACATCGGCAAGTGTTTCGGCGGATGGTTTCTGCTCAGGGGCTTCGTTGGCGGCATCGGCGAGGGGTGCGGCCTGCGCTGGTGGCGGAACGGCGAAGGCCGGTGCGGTTTCCATCTCTGCGGTGACGGACGCCGCAGCAGGCATTTCTACCGGCGGGTGCGCAGCAAGCGGTTCGGCCGGTTCGATAATTACGGGCGCTGGCTTTGGCGCGGCCTGTGGTGTGATCACGCGATCTATCAACGCAACGAGTGCAGTGGTGTCGCCGGTGCCGACACGATGCAGCGTGACGCGGCTCGATTCCATTTTCAGTGCCGCCTGTCCGTCGCGCAGCGCGATGGCGCGGGCTTCATCGAAACCGGGGCCGTTGAGATTGCCGAACAGGCCGGGGACATTCTTCGCGGCCGCGTTGGCGCCGGCCAGCGCGCCATCGGTCGTGAAGGTCATCGCAGGCATCGACACGCTGTCGACAAGATGCGCGAGCCGTTCGGTCAGCGGCACGGGACGTCCGACAGGTTCGGTCGCCGCGATCAGAACGCCTGTGGTCCCGTCAGCGAACGTGAGCCGCGCGCAGGAACACGTCAAAAGACGTCCGAGCGGCGCGCCGAAGCCGCGCAGCCGTTCGAGCCGCGGCGCGCCCGATGGCGACAGCCGTGCGGCGAGTTGCACCGCCTGACGGCGCTGCGGGTCGGCAGGACCGATGGCTTTTTCAGAAAGGGCCGCGGCGCTGCGTTCGCCGAACAGTCGCGCGCCAATGGTGTTGGCCCAGAGAATATGGGCTCCGTTGAGCGACCAGACCCACGCAGGCAATCCGCTCGTCGCGTGAGCCGCGAGGCGCGGATCGCGGATGCCCTGGAGTTGGAAGTCGGCTTCGCTCATGATCGATAACGGTCTGTCACTTGCTTCATGGCGCGCCGAATCTCGGCGCGGATGGATCGGCAGTCTTAACAAATGATTAGTATGGCGCGCCTGCTGTCAGGTCCACCAGTGCGGCGTGAGACTAGCCCGCCAAACCGGCGATAACGTTAATTCGGCGCAGGGCCGAACCTCGGCGCGGCTCGGGCGTTGGGTGTTGCAAAAGATATTCAAACGGTCACGATGGACGCGCAGGAACTGTCGCTGCGCTGCGTCATAAGTGGTGTCGTCCGGCGGTGAATTGCAGACACGGGTCCAGCTGGCTCCGGATAACAGGAGGGTGCGACATGACAGGCAATCAGTTCGAGATTCCCAAGGAAATGCGGTCGATGGCGGAGGCGAGTCTGGATCAGGCGCGCAAGGCGTTTGAATCCTTCATCAGCAATGCTCAGCAGACCGCCGCTGCTTTTGGCGGCGCATCGTTCGGCGCGCCCGGAGAGGCGGCCAAGGACATCAGCGCCAAGGCGATCGCGTTCGCGGAGAAGAACGTGCAGTCCTCGCTGGCATATGCGCAGCAGCTCATTCACGCCAAGGATCTCACTGAGGTGATGCGCCTTCACACCGAATATGTGCAGGGCCAGATGCGCGCGCTGGCGGAGCAGGCCAGCGAAATGGGGCAGGCCGTGACCCGTGCCGCCATGGACGCCGCCAAGCCCAAATAGGCTGGTCCTCGCGGGCTTATCGCAGTCCGTTAAATGACATCCAGCAATGCCAGATCCGGTTACCTGCCGGATTTGGCATGTGCAGGAACGGTGGATTTTGTTGCATTGCACAAATTCCGGCGATAGTATCAAACCGAAACCGACTTCGCGCGTTGCCTTAATGGCGGCGTCAGGCTGGCCCCGTTCCGGCCATTTGAATCCCAGACACAAGGACTGTCCCATGAGCGCGAACGATCCCTTTTCCGTTGTTCCCTTCAAATTGCCGGAACAGTTTCGCGCATTTGCCGAAATGGGCGTTTTCCAGGCTCGTGGGGGCTATCAGACCCTCAAGGATGCGGCTGTGTCCAACAATGGTGCGCTGGAAGCGGTCTACGCGTCGGCCACGAGAGGCGCCAGCGACCTCACCACGACCGTGATCGGTATGGCCCAGACAAACACCGAAGCGGCGTTCGCGTTTACCCAGAGCCTGATGGGTGTGAAGTCGCTGCCGGAAGTCTTCGAACTGATGAATGCCCATGCCCGCAAGCAGTTCGAGGTTTTCAGCACCCAGACCCAGGATTTGGCGACCCTGACCCACAAGGTGGCCGTCGAGACGGTCGAACCGCTGGCAGCCGGCGCGGCCAAGGCGTTTAAACCCGGGCTCTGACCGGGCGCACGACAAGAGGCCGGCGCATCGGGCTGAACTTTTTACAGGCCGGAGGCGACCGATAGAGACTGTTCGTGACGCACGTTCTGCGGTCAAAGCGTCTTGCCAAAGCGCGGCGTTGCACCTAGTTTCCCGCGAAATCGCCGCCCTTGGCGGAGCCCGCCTTCAGGCGGCCGTTCGATTGAAAATGCAGTTGTAGCTCAGCTGGTTAGAGCGCCGGATTGTGGATCCGGAGGTCGGTGGTTCGATCCCACCCAACTGTACCATTCCTCCCCAATCCTCAGGCCATGGCCGTCAGGCGGATTTCGCCAGCCGGACGTGAATCTCGTCGGCGCTCGTCGGTACGTTGTCGGCATGGGTGAGCGCCGTGAAAGTCGCGATCGGAGCAGGCCGGCCGACCAGATAACCCTGAACCTCATTGCACAGTTCGGATTGCAGGAACGCCAGTTCAGCCGGCGTCTCGACGCCTTCCGCCAGCACCGGCAGGCCGAGGCCGCGGCCGAGACCCAGCACCGCGCGCACGATGGTTGCCGCCTGTTCGTTGGTGTTGACCGATTTGATGAACGATCCGTCGATCTTGATCTTGTCGAACGGGAACGCACGCAAATTCGACAGCGATGAATAGCCGGTGCCGAAATCGTCCATCGCGATGTGCACGCCGAGCGCCTTGATGCGCCGGAGCGTGGTCAGCGCGCGGTTGAGATCGCGCACCAGCGCGGTTTCCGTGATTTCGAGTTCGAGCCGGTTCGGCGGGAGGCCGGTTTCAAGCAGCACCTCATGCACCAGCTGCACGAAATTATCGCTGTAGATCTGCACGGCGGAGACGTTGACAGCGATGGTCAGCGGCTTCGGCCAGCTTGCAGCCTGCTTGCATGCTTCGCGCAGCACCCATTCCCCGATGCCGAGGATGGCGCCGGTTTCTTCCGCGATCGGGATAAAAAGCGCCGGGGAGATCGATCCGCGGGTCTTGTGAGTCCAGCGCAGCAGCGCCTCGAACCCGATCACCTGGTTCGTTTGAATGTCGTTTTGCGGCTGGTAAACCAGCTGGAATTCCTCGCGCGTCACGGCCTGGCGCAGATCATGCTCCAGCACGCGCCGGTCGAGGACTTCTGCTGCCATCTTGGCTTCGAAGAACCGATAGGTGGCGCGGCCTTCCATCTTGGCACGATAGAGCGCGGTGTCGGCATGGGTGAGCAGAGACTCGCGGCTATCGGCGTCATCCGGATAGATCGCGATGCCGACGCTGCATGACGTCATGTTGTCGGTGTCGGATTTGCCGTCATCGGGCCGCAGGGCTTCGAGAAGATTTTCGGCGAGCTGTCCGGCATCCGCCGGATTCGCCAGCCCCGGAAACAGAATGGCGAACTCGTCGCCGCCAAGGCGGGCCACCATGCAGTTCTTTTCGAGGATCGCAGTTGCGCATGAAGCAACCGATTGCAGCACCTTGTCGCCCGCGGCATGTCCAAAGAGGTCGTTGACTTCCTTGAAGCGGTCGAGGTCGAAGCAGAGTACCGCGCACTTCTGTCCTGTGTCCTTTGTCGCGGCGATCTCATGATCGAGCCGCGCATGAAACGCGCTGCGGTTCGGCAGCGAGGTGAGTGCATCGTGGTGCGCAAGATAGCGGATGTGCTGTTCGGCCTGCTTGCGCGCCTGCAAGTTGCGGACGGCGATCACGTAATGAGCGTGTCCGGCGAAATCGATCGGACGCCAGATCAGTTCGATGGGGATCATCGCGCCGTCGGCACGCCGCAGCTCAGTCTCGAGCAGTTCGTTTGGCCTTGTACTCAGGGCCTCGCGCACGCCCGCATCGGGGATATAGACGTCGAGCGGGGTGCCCACCAGTTTTTCGGGCGGTAATCCGACGAGCTTTGCGAAACTTGTATTGACGGTCACCGTGACGCGGCCGTCGACGACCACCAAGCCTTCGACCGCGGCGTCGGCGAGGCTGCGCATGCGATCTGCCTCGCGGAGCGATCGCCGCTGATCGCGGATATCGAGTGCTGCGGCGCCGAGCGCCAGCAGAATGATGGAGAAGCTGGATACGGCGACGCCGACGGCAAGCCAGCCGGTCGGAATGGCGGTTTGCGGGATGGAAACCGTCGGATCGGGAATGATCGAGAGGGCACCCATGGCGGTGAAATGATGGCTGCAGATCGCCAGCGTCAAAAGCAGCGCGCCAGCGATGCGCCAGCGCGGCGAGTTGTCATACAGGCCCGCAGGCAGCGC
Organism: Afipia sp.; assembly: GCA_017308595.1. Classification (GTDB taxonomy): domain Bacteria; phylum Pseudomonadota; class Alphaproteobacteria; order Rhizobiales; family Xanthobacteraceae; genus Afipia. Next base: position 256,049 of record JAFKER010000006.1, on the reverse strand, counting down.
AACTGCGCCGATCAACGTGCCGAGCAGGATGGAAGCCGCAACCAGCGTCGAATCCCACAGGATGATGCCGCCGATCTGGAACGCCGCCATGCCGAGATAATGCATGGTGGCGATCCCGCCGCCGACAACGGCGCCGCCAAGCCAGGGGCCTGGCCGCCATGACGGCAGCATTGCCATGGCAAGACCAGCTGCCGTGAGCAGAATCGCCGCGGCGAGCGACAGCGCGGTGAGCGCGATGTTGTAGGCGCTCGGAACGCCGGGCGAATAGGCGAGCATCGCGATGAAATGCGTCGACCAGATGCCGAACCCGGTCGAAATCGCGGAGATGGAGAGCCAGATCGGACGCATCTGGCGCGTTGCGTGCCGTGCGTGCCGGAGCAGGCTCATGGCGGCGAGCGAAGCAAGCGTGCAAATGATGGCCGCGAGGCCCACGAGCCACAAATCATGGGCGGTGGCGATACAATTGTAGATCTTGAACATCGAACAGCCTGCACGCGATTACAAAACAGTCGCTTGGGCAGGTAAGTGGAATTGCGTAAGAACCTGTAAATGCACAGACCGATGTTTGATCGATGCGGCCGTGCGTAATCATGCGTGCCCCGGCGGAAAATGTGCACAAGGCGAACGAGCCGGGAAACCGCTGCATCGCAGGCGTTACTGTGATGAACAGATCGTCAATCGCCAGCACGAAATGGATAATGTGCGATCAACCATGTTGTGAACAGGTCATGGTTCCTGTCGTTTTCTAGCGATCCGCGCGGCTCACGACATCCATCAGTTCGGCGATCTTGCGGCGCTGATCGGCTTTGTCGCCCGAATGAATCGCATGTTCCACGCAATGCGCGACGTGGTCACGCAGGATTTCCTCCTCCACACGCCGCAACGCCGTGCGCGCCGCCGCGATCTGCGTGACGATGTCGATGCAGTAACGATCATCTTCGACCATGCTCGCTAAACCGCGAACCTGACCTTCGATCCGTTTCAGCCTTTTCAGGCACGATGACTTGATTTCCTGTCGCATGCCGTACTATATACCCCTATAGGGTATAGATTGCAAGCAAGGATTGGGGCGATGGCGTCATCGGGGAATCAGGAAAAACAGGCGGGCAGTTGCTGTGGCGGCCACGGCCGCAACCACGCTCACACGCACCATCATTCCCACGCAGAAAGCCAAGGGCACACTGACGCAGATCAAGCCGGCAAGGCGATCGATCCCGTTTGCGGCATGACCGTCACCATCGCGACCGCCAAGCATCGCTTTGCATACAAGGGGCAGGATTATTTCTTCTGCTCCGGAGGCTGTCGCACCAAGTTCGAAGGCGATCCGGAAAAGTATCTGGCGCCGAAATCATCCCGGCCGGAAGAGAAACTGCCTGAAGGCACGATCTACACCTGTCCGATGCATCCGGAGGTGCGTCAGGTCGGGCCGGGAAGCTGCCCGATCTGCGGCATGGCGCTCGAGCCTGAAACTGTGTCGCTGGACGACAAGCCCGATCCTGAACTGATCGACATGACGCGGCGGTTCTGGATCGCGCTTGCACTGACATTGCCGGTGTTTGTGGTCGATATGACCGCACATCTGGGCGGCATTCATCTGCTGGAAACGCAGGCCGCGAACTGGCTCGGCTTCGCATTGGCGACGCCGGTGGTGTTGTGGGCGGGATGGCCGTTCTTCGTGCGTGGCTGGCAGTCATTGAAGACGCGCAACCTCAACATGTTCACGCTGATCGCCATGGGTACGGGTGTTTCCTATATCTACAGCGTGGTGGCGACGCTCGCGCCGCAGGTGTTTCCGCAGGCCTTCCGCGATCATCACGGCGCGGTCGCGGTGTATTTCGAAGCCGCTGCCGTCATCACGGTTCTTGTGTTGCTGGGCCAGGTACTCGAACTGCGCGCCCGTGCGCAAACGTCGGGTGCGATCCGCGCGTTGCTTGGCCTTGCACCGAAGACTGCGCGGCGCATTGGCGCGCAGGGCGATGAAGACATCGAGATCGACGCCATTGCGGTGGGCGATCTGCTGCGCGTGCGTCCCGGCGAAAAAGTGCCGGTCGATGGCGTGGTGACGGAAGGCTCCTCTCTGGTCGATGAATCTCTCGTCACCGGTGAATCGATGCCGGTGAAGAAAGCCGTGGGCGCCAAGGTGATCGGCGGCACGGTCAACCAGAGCGGCGGACTTGTGGTGCGCGCCGAGAAAATCGGCCGCGACACCATGCTGGCGCGTATTGTCGATCTTGTGGCGCGGGCACAGCGCTCGCGCGCACCCGTGCAACGCCTGGCCGATCAGGTTGCGGGCTGGTTCGTGCCCGTGGTGATCGCCGCGGCACTGGCTGCGTTTGCTGCATGGGCCGTTTTCGGTCCGGAGCCGCGCTTCACTTACGCGCTGGTCGCCGCAGTGACGGTGCTCATTATTGCGTGTCCCTGCGCGCTCGGTCTGGCAACGCCGATGTCGATCATGGTGGGTGTCGGGCGCGGCGCGCGTTCCGGCATTCTGATCCGCGATGCCGAAGCGCTGGAGCGGATGGAAAAGGTCGACACATTGGTGATCGACAAGACCGGCACGCTGACCGAGGGCAAGCCGAAGGTCGTTGCGGTCGTCGCGGCCGATGGGATTGAACGTGCTGAATTGCTGCGGCTCGCTGCCAGCGTGGAGCGGGCCAGCGAACATCCGCTGGCCTTCGCGATCCTGAACGCTGCGAAGGACGAAGGTCTCGCACTCAGCGATGTGCAGGACTTCGATTCGCCGGTCGGCAAAGGCGCGGTAGGCATGGTCGACGCCCGGCGTATTGTGATCGGTAATGCCGTGATCATGCAGCAGGCGAACATCGATACGGCTGCGCTGGAGAAAGATGCGCGCGAACAGCGCGAGCGCGGCGCGACCGCGATCTATGTCGCTGTTGATGGCCGTGCGTCAGGCGTCATCGCCATTGCTGATCCGGTGAAGCCCAGCGCGCCTGAAGCGCTGAAGCAGTTGCGCGCGAACGGTTTGCGCATTGTCATGCTGACCGGCGACAACGTGACAACGGCTCAAGCGGTAGCGAAAACCCTTGGCATCACCGAGGTCGAGGCCGATGTCCTGCCGGAGCGCAAGGGCGATGTGGTGACCAAGCTGCGCGGCGAGGGCCGGGTGGTGGCGATGGCCGGCGACGGCATCAACGATGCTCCGGCGCTGGCAGCCGCGGATGTCGGCATTGCCATGGGCAGCGGCACGGACGTTGCCATCGAGAGTGCGGGCATCACTCTCTTGCGCGGCGACCTGATGGGGCTTGTGGAGGCCCGGCAGTTGTCGCGCGCCACCATGCGCAACATCCGCCAGAACCTTGTATTCGCGTTCCTCTACAACGCCGGGGGAATTCCGGTGGCAGCGGGCGTGCTCTATCCGGTGTTCGGCATCCTGTTGTCACCGATGCTGGGTGCGGCGGCCATGGCGCTGTCGTCGGTCAGCGTGATCGGAAATGCGCTCCGGCTGTCGCGGTTGCGGCTGCATTAGCGCGGCTTGCAATTTCTCGATCGAGCCGTACGGCAAGCTCCGGGCTGACCTCCGTCATCGGAAGGCGCAGTTCGGGGCTGTCGATCAGGCCGATCCGCCATAACCAGTGCTTGATCGGCGCAGGGCTCGGTTCGGAAAACAGCAGCTTCGTTAAATGAGACACTGTCTGCCAGTGGATCAGCGCAGCATCGCGGTCGCCCGCGGCCAGTAACCGGACAACCGAAGCAAATGCGCCGGTTTCGATATGGGCCGATGCGAGAATGGCGCCGTCCGCGCCGTCTGCCAGTGCGTCGTAGGTTTGTGCGTCTTCGCCGGTCAATACGGCGAAGCGGGCCGGGCGCCTGCGCTGCAGTTCAACCGACTGCGCGCGGATGGCGCAGCAGTCCTTCAACCCGACAATGTTTGGATGTTCTGCGAGTTGCAGCATCGCGTCATTGCCGAGATTGACGCCGGTCCGGTAGGGAATGTTGTAGATCATCACCGGATGGGTTGCCTCGTCGGCCAGTGCGCCGAAGTGCCGGATCATTCCGGCTTGTGTCGGCCGTGAATAGTAAGGGCAGGAGATCAGATAGCCATCGATCGGCCACGCGGCGGTTCTTGTGAGTGTATCCGTCAGTCGCCGTGTATCGCTGCCCGACAAACCAAGGCAAATCGGCAGCGCCTCGCGAATGCCGGTCGCTTCGTCGCGTACAACGGCGACCAGCTGCGCAGTCTCCTCAGCCGAAAGCGTCAGGCCTTCGCCCGTGGTGGCAGCGAGAATCAGTCCATCGATCGGCAACGTGCAGTAGTGCCGGACCAGCCGCCGCAGCGACGTGTTGTCGAGTTCTCCGTTGCGAAAAGGTGTGATCAGCGGCAGCCACAGGCCCCGCAGTTGGGATCGAAGGTCGGTCATTGGTCCATCTCCATCAGGCAAGGCCGGAGACGGGACAAAACAAAACCCCGACCTCGCGGCGGGGTTTGGGATCAAGCATTGGCGAGGCAATTAGCGCGCGCGTCGATCTCCAGTCCCCGGACGGGGACCTTTTTTCGACAGCATTGCGGATGACTGCAAGATCATGCGGTGAGAGTGGTTTGAACGAGCTGCATTGTCAACGCATGAAAAAAGACCGGGCTAAAGAGCCCGGCCTGTTTAGTTTTTGGCCACGTGAGGCCGACACAATCACCTTCCAAGAGGGATAACTGAGCGCGCGTTTCGCTGGAGGAGGGGGACAGTGCGCAAAACGCTCAATCAGTGTGGGCAGAGTATGGTCCGCCACTTCCCCTCCCGACAACGCCGATCCCGGTATGTCAGTCATGCTCAGGATGCGGGCTCAAACGACTGTTTGAACCCGCAAGGCTGCCGTCACGATGGCCAGCGCTGCGCCTTACTCACGATAAAATCACGGAAAACCTGCACGCGCGCGACAGACTTCAATTCTTCGGGATAGACAAAATACGTATCCAATTGAATCGAGTCGGCCTCGCTGAACAGCTGCACGAGACGGTTGTTATCCTCGACCAGATAATCTGGCAGTGCAGCAATCCCGAGACCCTGCTGGCAGGCGCGCACAAGGCCCAGAATATTGTTGACCTTGAACACGGCGTCGCGCGGGCCTGAGCCGTTGCGGTTGGCCTCAACCAGCCAGTTCCGGTTTTGCAGGTGCTGCGGCACGTTCATATCGCTGAGGACGATGATCCGGTGCGCGTCCAGTTCGTCGAGCGTGCGCGGGGTGCCGTGGCGCTTGACGTATTCCGGCGAGCAATAGGCATGAAAGCCCATCGAGAACAGCTTGCGCTGGATCAGATCCGGCTGGGTCGGCTTGCGGGTGCGGATCGCCACATCGGCCTCGCGCATCGACAAGTCGAGCTCCTCGTCGGTGACGATCAGCGAAATGCGGATGTCGGGATAAAGCGCGGTGAATTCGCCGAGCCGCGGAATCAGCCAGTTGATGCCGACACCTGGTGTGGTGGTGACTTTGAGGTCACCGCTCGGCCGCTCGCGGCTGTCGGTCAGTTTGGCGCGCGCCGCCTGCAACTGCATGAACACGTCATGTGCGGTGCGGAACAGAAGATCGCCCTGTTCGGTGAGGATCAGTCCGCGCGCATGGCGGTGAAACAGCGACACTGCCAGTTCCTGCTCCAGCGCGCTGACCTGACGGGAGACCGCCGATTGCGACAGCCCGAGCTGTTCGCCTGCGTGGGTAAAGCTTCCCGCTTCGGCCGCCGCGTGAAAGACCTTCAGCTTGTCCCAGTCCATATCGCTTAATCCATCGCGTGTTCGAGGCATGGTCACTCCGCCGCTGCGCGTTCGGTGGCGCTGTGCGCCAGGAAGCGTTCCGCTTCCAGCGCTGCCATACAGCCGAGGCCCGCAGCCGTGACGGCCTGGCGATAGGTTTCATCCGCAACGTCGCCCGCGGCAAACACGCCGGGGACGGAGGTTGCGGTGGAGTGCGGTGCGATCTCCACATAGCCGGACGGTTTCAGTTTCAACTGACCTGCGATCAGCTCGGTCGCCGGCGCGTGGCCGATGGCGATGAACACGCCGTCTGTGGGGTATTCGGTCACGGCGCTGGTCTTGACGTTTTTCAGGCGGATATGCGTGACCTTGGACGGATTTTCATCGCCGCGGATTTCGTCGATCGCGCTGTCCCAGATCACGTTGATCTTGGGATGCTTGAACAGGCGGTCCTGCAGGATGCGCTCGGCGCGCAGGCTGTCGCGGCGATGAACCAGCGTCACCTTCGAGGCGAAGTTGGTGAGGAACAGCGCTTCCTCGACTGCGGTGTTGCCGCCGCCGATTACGAAGACCTCCTTGTTGCGATAGAAGAAGCCGTCGCAGGTGGCGCAGGCCGAAACGCCAAAACCCTTGAACTTCTCTTCCGAAGGCAGGCCGAGCCAGCGCGCCTGCGCGCCGGTGGCGAGGATCACGGCGTCGGCGAGATACACATCGCCGCTGTCGGTGGAAATCCGGAACGGGCGCTGGCCGAGTTCGAGCTTGTTGACATGATCGGTGACGATCTTGGTGCCGACATGCGCCGCCTGCTTTTCCATCTGCTCCATCAGCCAGGGGCCCTGGATGACGTCGGCAAAGCCCGGATAGTTCTCGACGTCGGTGGTGATGGTGAGCTGGCCGCCAGGCTGGATGCCCTGAATCAGCACCGGCTCAAGCATGGCGCGTGCCGCGTAGATCGCCGCCGTGTAGCCCGCAGGCCCGGATCCGATGATGACAACCTTGGCATGAATAGGAGCGGCCATGACGCGACCTTCGGTGACTTTGTTGCATGGGTGATCAGCGAAGAGGCGGGAAATGCCCGCAAAGGCATCGCTGGAGCGTTAAAAGTGCATGTCTGAATGTAGGCCATCCAGCGAGCTATGCAAGATATGCAACCCCTATGGCGAAATTTTCCCCAGCTAGCCGGAAGATAGGCTGTCGCGCGAAATAAAATTGCGCAACCGGTGTTCGATGGCTAGAACAGTCCGAAACCCGGCCGGCCAATCCCCAGCCCATGGATGAGACACGCGTGTCAAAGAGCCTCGACGAAATCGACCTGAAAATACTCCATGAGATTCAGGCTGATGGCCGGATCACCAATGTGGAACTGGCCAAGCGGGTCGGGATTTCCCCGCCGCCCTGCCTGCGCCGGGTGCGGACGCTGGAGGAAGAAGGCTACATCCTCGGCTATCGCGGGCTGCTCAATCCTGCCCCGCTCGGCTTCGAGGTGACGGTGTTTGCCTCGGTCCATCTGTCCAGCCAGGCGGATGCCGATTTGCGGGCTTTCGAGGATTTCGTGCGCAAGGAGCCGCTGGTCCGCGAATGCTGGATGCTGTCGGGCGAGATCGACTTCATTCTGAAATGCGTCGCCCCGGACATGGGGACGTTTCAGAACTTCGTCTCCCATCTCACCGCTGCTCCGCATGTGCGCAACGTGCGGACCTCGCTGGTGCTGCACAATTCCAAGAACGCGCCGGACGTGCCGCTGGAATTAAAAGTCTCGCAAGGCTGAGCTGTTCAGGGCCTTCAGTTTATGTCGTCCGCGAAGGCCGAGACGACACAGAAACATGGATGGCATTCGGCGCACGGCATTTTCCTTTATCCCACGTTGTTCTAAAGACCCTTCGCCGGGCGCTTCCCTCGCGCCCTCTTGCGTGAAGGGACTGACGTGACTCTTTTTCAGATCGTTGTGCTGGCGGTGGCGGGATTCGCCGCGGGCACGATCAATGCCATTGCCGGCGGCGGCACGTTCATCACCTTCGCGGCTCTGGTCGCGAGCGGTCTGCCGACCCTCGATGCCAACGCCACCAGCGCGGTTGCGTTGACTCCGGCCAATCTCGCCAGCGTTGCAGCCTACCGTTCGGAGGTTCGTACCTACTTCCGCGAAATGCTTCCGTTCGCGATTATCGGATTGATCGGCGGCGGCATTGGCGCGCTGCTGCTGATCTGGCTCGGCGACGGCGGCTTTCGCCCGCTGGTGCCGTGGCTGCTGCTGGTTGCGACATTGATGTTCGCGTTCAGCAGCCAGATCCGTGCGTTCGCGGCGCCGTTCTCGCAAGGTCAGCACACCACCGCCAAACTCGTCGCTTACGGAGTCATGACGATTGTCGCGATCTACGGCGGATTTTTCGGCGCGGGAATCGGCATCATGATGCTTGCCGCGCTGTCGATCATCGCCAGCGGCGATTATCACAAGGCCAATTCCACCAAGATCCTTGTCGCGTTTCTGATTCAGGTGGTGTCGGCTGCGCTGCTGATCGCAGGCGGACTGGTGCACTGGCCGCAGGCGCTGGTCACGATCGTGGCCTCGTCGCTCGGCGGATATTATGGCGTCGGTCTTGCGCGCATCGTGCCGGAAAAAATAATCCGCGCCGTGGTGGTGGCCATCGGCGCGGGTTTGACGCTCGTATTTTTTCTTAAATAGCGATCACGTCGTCAGCGTTCAGGACTTGCCGCGCGAGGCATCGACGCTCCACGGGCCGGGACCCGCGCTCGCCAGATACAGACATACGAAGCAGAACAGCGCCGCGCCGGTGCCGCCGTTGTTCAGCGGATGCCAGACCGGCGTGCCCGACTTGAACATGTGGCCGAGAAAATAGGCGAACGCCATCTGGCCGGACAGAATGAAGGCGGTCAGGCGCGTGAACAGGCCGATCAGCAGCAGGGCGCCGAGGATCAGTTCGATGGTGCCGGCGGTCACGATCAGCGGCGGGATGTTGGCGAAGTATGGCAGCACGGGAAACTTGAAGATCTTGGCCACGCCATACTGAAACAGCAGCAGGCCCGTCATGATGCGCAGCAGACTGAGCAACTGCGGCCGGTACGGTTCGAGAAATTTGAAGTCCATGGAAAGCCCCCTGTTTGATTCCACGCACTTTGTTATCGCGCCGGTGCGGGAAGCGAAAGCGTGCTGCGCCCGCGAGCCAATGACGATTTCGTCAGGCGATCTGGAATAAGTCTGAAGTCGGAGTGTTTGCGTGTGCCCGGTTTCCGTGTGGAAACCACCCGCTATTTGGTCTGCGGTTCGCTTCGCGGCGCATCGCCCATGCAGCGGATCGGTTTGGGCTGACAGGCGAAACCGGGATTGGAGCAGGTGGGACCCTTGCCGTCCGTGCCGCGCGTGCAGTTCACGCACTCGTCGGTCCAGCGCATGCAGTTCGGCTGGTTGGCGAAGACCGACAGGTCCTTGGGCTTGGCTGGCGGCGGGATTTCAAGTTCAGCCGCGTGCGCACAGGTGGCGGTGATCGCAACGGCCAGCGTCAGTATTATCAGGCGGATGCGCGGCATCATGTTCCTCATTGCTGCGAACACCGCGATCCTACAGCAAACAAAATAAAATGGCCGGGAAACATCCCGGCCATTTTGCTGAAACCCAATCTTCCGCCGGAGGCTGTTATTTCCAGTCCACCTTGGTGATTTCGTAAGCCTTGGCGCCGCCGGGCGCGACGACTTCCACCGATGTGCCCTTCTTCTTGCCGATCAGGGCGCGTGCAAGCGGAGAGGTGATCGAGATGCGGCCTTTCTTGGCGTCGGCTTCGGTTTCACCGACGATCTGCCAGACAGCTTTCTTCTCGGTGTCTTCGTCGATCAGGGTGACGGTCGCGCCGAACATGATGGTATCGCCGGACAGTTTGGAGACATCGATGATGTCCGCGCGTGCAAGCTTGTCCTCAAGCTCCGCGATGCGGCCTTCATTGTGCGACTGCGCTTCCTTTGCGGCGTGATACTCCGCGTTTTCGGAAAGATCGCCGTGCGAACGCGCCTCCGCAATCGCTTCGACGATGCGCGGACGCTCCACCGACTGGCGCTGCTTCAATTCCACTTCCAGTGCGGCGTAACCGCCCTGGGTCATCGGTACCTTTTCAACCATTTCGTCGTCGTCCTCGAATTTCGTGCGGCGACATCAGCCATATGCACGAAACTTCCTGTTTGATCTCCGCGGAACGCCTGGCGGCCAACGATAAGAACCGATTGCGGCGAGCGGTTCCCGCTGCACGTTTCTTATACTACGCCGGCCGTGAGGACCGGCGAACAATTTCAGAGATCGGGGAAATATCCTTGCAGGGTGCGGACCTGGAGATCCCCGCCCAGATAGGCCCGGATTCCCTGCGCCGCCGCCAGTGCACCCGAAAGAGTGGTGTAATACGGCACTTTATGCAAGAGGGCAGCACGCCGCAGCGAGCGGCTGTCGGCCAGCGCCTGCGGCCCTTCAGTGGTATTGAAAACGAGTTGCACCTCGCCGTTGGTGATGGCGTCGACGATATGCGGCCGTCCTTCCAACACCTTGTTGATCTTTTCCGCGGGCACGCCGTTCTCGGCAAGGAACCGCTGCGTGCCTGAGGTCGCGATCACCTTGAAGCCGGCCGATGAGAGCTGCTTCACGGCATCGAGAATGCGTGCCTTGTCCGTCTCGCGGACAGAGACAAACACGGTGCCCTTGGCCGGCACGCGGGTGCCGCCGCCCAGCTGGCTCTTGGCGAAAGCCACTGCAAACGAACCGTCGATGCCCATGATCTCGCCGGTCGATTTCATCTCCGGACCAAGCACGGTATCGACACCGGGGAAACGCGCGAACGGGAACACCGATTCCTTGACGCCGACATGGTTGAGCTTGCGCGGCGTCAGCTTGAAGTCCGCGAGCTTTTCGCCCGCCATGATGCGCGCGGCGATTTTCGCGACCGGAATGCCGACCACCTTGGCGACGAACGGCACCGTGCGCGAGGCGCGCGGGTTGACTTCCAGCACGTAAATCTCGCCGTCCTTGATCGCATACTGCACGTTCATCAGGCCGACGACGTCGAGGCCGAGCGCGAGTTCGCGGGTCTGACGCTCGAGTTCCGCAATCGTCGCGGCATCGAGCGAGTAAGGCGGCAGCGAGCAGGCGCTGTCGCCCGAATGAATGCCGGCTTCCTCGATATGCTCCATGATGCCGACGACGAACGTATCGGTGCCGTCGCACAGGCAGTCGACGTCGACTTCGGTGGCATCGGACAGATAGCGGTCGAACAGCAGCGGGTTCTTGCCTAGCACCGTGTTGATCTGACCGGTCTTGTCGTTCGGATAGCGCGCCTTGACGTCGGCAGGCACCAGCTCCGGCAATGTGCCGAGCAGATAGTCGCCGAGTTGCGATTCCTCGCGGATGATCTGCATGGCGCGGCCGCCGAGCACATAGGACGGACGGACGACAAGAGGAAGGCCGAGATCGGCAGCGACGAGGCGGGCCTGTTCGACCGAATAGGCGATTCCATTTTTGGGCTGCTTGAGGCGCAGCTTGTCGAGCACGCGCTTGAAGCGGTCGCGGTCTTCGGCAAGGTCGATCGCATCCGGCGAGGTGCCGAGGATCGGCACATGGGCTTCTTCCAGCGCGCGCGCCAGCTTCAGCGGTGTCTGGCCGCCGAACTGCACGATCACGCCATGGAGCGTGCCGTTGCTGCGCTCGGTGTCGATGATTTCGAGAACGTCTTCGCCGGTCAGCGGCTCGAAGTAGAGGCGATCCGCAGTGTCGTAGTCGGTCGACACCGTTTCCGGATTGCAGTTGACCATGATGGTCTCATAGCCCGCGTCATGCAGCGCGAAGCAGGCATGACAGCAGCAATAGTCGAACTCGATGCCCTGACCGATTCTGTTCGGGCCGCCACCGAGGATGATGACCTTGTTTTTGTCCGATGGTGCGCTTTCGTCGGCCACGGCGCCGGCGAACGGCGCTTCATAGGTCGAGTACATGTAGGCGGTGGGGGATGCGAACTCCGCCGCGCAGGTGTCGATGCGCTTGAACACCGGACGCACGTTGAGCGCGCGGCGCGCGGCCTTTACCTCGGCCTCGGTCTTGCCGGAGAGCACGGCGAGCCGCGCGTCGGAGAAACCCATGGACTTCAGCATGCGCATGCTGTGGGCGTTGCCGGGCAGTCCGTTCGCCTTGACCTTGGCTTCCATCTCGATGATGCCGCGCATCTCCGCGAGGAACCACGGATCGATCTTGCACGAAGTGAAAATGTCTTCGTTGGACCAGCCGAGCCGCATCGCCTGTGCGACCTGCAATAAACGGTCCGGCGTCGGCGTGCCGAGGGCGGCGCGCACGGCATTCTTGTCGTCGCCCTGGCCAATTCCCTCAATCTCGATTTCATCGAGGCCGGTGAGCCCCGTTTCGAGACCGCGCAGCGCCTTCTGCAGGGATTCCTGGAAGGTGCGGCCGATCGCCATCACTTCGCCGACCGACTTCATCGAGGTGGTCAGCGTCGTGGAAGCGCCGGGGAATTTCTCGAACGCAAAGCGTGGAATTTTCGTGACCACATAATCGATGGTCGGCTCGAACGACGCGGGCGTGGCGCCGCCCGTGATGTCGTTGGCGATTTCGTCCAGCGTGTAGCCGACCGCGAGCTTGGCCGCGACCTTGGCGATCGGGAAGCCGGTGGCCTTCGACGCCAGCGCGGAGGAGCGCGATACGCGCGGGTTCATTTCGATGACGACCATGCGGCCGTCGGCTGGATTGACGCCGAACTGCACGTTCGATCCGCCGGTCTCCACGCCGATCTCGCGCAGCACCGCCAGCGAGGCGTCGCGCATGATCTGGTATTCTTTGTCCGTGAGCGTCAGGGCAGGGGCGACGGTGATCGAGTCGCCGGTATGCACGCCCATCGGATCGAGGTTCTCGATCGAGCAGACGATGATGCAGTTGTCCTTTTTATCGCGGACGACCTCCATCTCGTACTCTTTCCAGCCGAGCACCGATTCTTCGATCAACACTTCGTTGGTCGGCGAGGCGTCGAGGCCGCGCTCGATGATGTCGAGAAATTCCTCGCGGTTGTAGGCAATGCCGCCGCCGGTGCCGCCCATGGTGAAGGACGGGCGGATGATCGCCGGCAGGCCGATCTCGGACAGCGCCATCATGGCCTGACCGAGCGCATATTCCTGATAGCGCTTGCGGCGGTCGCCTTCATGCAGCACCCACTGGCGCTCGTGTTCGGCCAGCGCCTCGCCGGAAAGCTTGGCTTTCTCCGCCTGATGCTGGTCGCGATACTGCTTTTTCAGATCGGAGGCATTGGCGAGCCGCGACTTCGGCGTTTCAAGCCCGATCTTCTTCATCGCCTCGCGGAACAGCTGGCGATCCTCGGCCTTGTCGATGGCATCGGCGGTGGCGCCGATCATCTCGACATCGAATTTCTCCAGGGTGCCCTGACGGCGCAGCGACAGCGCGCAGTTCAGCGCGGTCTGGCCGCCCATGGTCGGCAGCAGCGCAAAGCCGCCGGGAAGGACATAGCGTTCCTTCTCGATGATCTTGGCGACAATCTCGGGAGTGATCGGCTCGATATAGGTCGCGTCCGCCAATTCCGGGTCCGTCATGATGGTTGCCGGATTGGAGTTGACCAGAACGATGCGGTAGCCCTCTTCGCGGAGCGTCTTGACCGCCTGGGTACCGGAATAATCGAATTCACAGGCCTGGCCGATCACGATGGGGCCGGCGCCGATGATGAGGATCGTCGAGATGTCTGTACGTTTAGGCATTAAGTCTCACGGCAGGAATTTGGGCACAAAAAAAGGGCGCGCATCCGCGCGTCCCTCGAGCCAAGCGCCAGGTTGCCCTCGCGCGCGCCGTGTCTTTAGACCAGATTCCGTGGCGGTGAAAGGCCTTAAAAGCTGCATCAACCGCCATTTTAGGCGGATTTCCTGGGGCACCGCGGATGCCCGGCCCCACACCTCGCAGTTCAGGGAAATTGGAGGGTCAGCCTGGATCTGAACCGGGATGTGACGCGTTTGCGGCGCCTGCGCGTAACATTCCGCCACCGGGCCACGGCAAGGGATGACCGCGCCGTCGGGGAGGGGCTGTGAGCGAGCAGGTCTTACCTCAACCCGCTCAATTGTAGCGATCAGGACCGCGGCGTTGCGAGGAATGTCATGCGTGCAGGATTGTAGCCGACGTTCTTTGGGGCGAGCTTTGCCTCGAAGCCGGCGGTTTTCAGCCGCGCCAGCATGTCCGCCTCGCTGTAGCGCTGCAGGCCGATGCTTTGGCGCAGTTGCCAGTAGTCCGACAGGGCAGTGCGGGCGAGGCCCCACAGCGCATCGGTCAGGAAGCCATTCTTCACGGCGAGTTTCAGCAAGGCCATCACGTCGGTGGCGGCCCCGACTTCGGGGCGCAGAATATCGCCGAGCACCAGCCTGCCGCCGGGTTTGAGGATGCGCCGCATCAGGGCGAAAGCGCCTTCCAGTTCGGCCGCTGTCATGTACTGCGCGACCGAAATCATGACCGCAAGATCGGTCGACTGATCCGGAAGTTGCGCCAGCTCATCGAGCGAGCGGACCACGATTTTCGGATTGGGGCCGAACCGGGCCGTCAGACGGCCGCGCACGCCCGGTGCGGGCTCGGCAAGAACGAGCTTCTGGCAGGCGGCTGCGACCTGCGCGGCGAACAAGGCCTCGCCGCAGGAATAGTCGAGCACCACGGCTTCGGGCGAGGGGACATATGCGAGAATGTCATTGGCGATCACGCGAAAATGCACGTCGCGATGCAGCTTGCTGACATAAATCGTGTGGGTTGAATCGTAATAATCGATCCAGTCGTCCATCTTCTTTGTCCGGATCGGCATGGTGCTGAAAACCCGAGGTTTTTCAGTGGTTCATGCCTCGAAGGGAGGGGTTCCGCCCCCGGAACTGCCGGGCGCAGACGGCGTTAGATATTTTAGCGGCATTCATCCACCGCCGCTTATTCCCCGGTTACCTAACAGGAACCCCCGCCGTGAGCAAAACCAAGAACGCCAGTTCAGCCGATCTCGACACTCCCACCGATCTTGACACCGCAAGCGTCAACAAGGTGTCTGCCGCACTCAACACCCTTCTGGCCGATGCCTTCGCTCTTTATCTGAAGACCAAGAACTTCCATTGGCACGTCAGCGGACGCCACTTCCGCGATTATCATCTTCTGCTCGACGAGCAATCCGATCAGATCTTCGCGACCACCGACCAGTTGGCGGAGCGTGTCCGCAAGATTGGTGGCAACACCATCCGCTCCATCGGCCATATCGCCAAGCTGCAGACCCTCAAGGACAATGATGAGAAGTTCGTGCCGCCGCGCGAAATGCTGCGCGAACTGATGGAAGACAACAAGAAGGTCGCCGCCGCCATGCGCAAGGCCCACAAGGTCTGTGACGATGCAGAAGACGTTGCGTCCGCCAGCCTCCTTGAGAATTTCATTGATGAGACCGAGCGGCGAACCTGGTTTCTGTTCGAGGCCACCCGTCAGGAAGGCGGCAACGAGGCCTGATCTGTCAGGTCTCCAGGATGTGGCAGGTCGTTGTGCCGTGGGCCAGCAGCCTGCCACTGGAATCGAAAAGCCGGCCTTCCGACACCCCGGCCTGACGCCCGACATGGATGACGCGGCCTTCGCCGCGCACCAGTCCGGTTTTCGGTGACATTGGACGCATGAAGTTGATCTTGTATTCCAGTGTCACCACGCCCTGACCCGGCTTGAGCGCCGAATGGATCGCGCCGCCCATGCAGGTGTCGAGCAACACCGCGGCATAGCCGCCGTGGGTGATGCCCATGGGATTATTGTGTTCGGGGCGCGGTGTTGCCGTCAGCGCGATGTGGCCGGGTTCGACCTCCACGATCTCGATGCCGAACAGCTTTGGCATCGGCGGAGGCTCAATGGTGCCGTTCCTGATGCCATTGAAATAGTCGAAGCCGGATATGGGGGCAGGTGCCATCGGGTCGCTCGCTAAATTAAATGATGATTATCATATAAAACAAAGAGCGCGGCGCCCCGCAAGTCCGGACCGTGCAAGGCAGCCGCCCGTTTTGCTCTCCACATGCGATCGCGTAAACTGACGCTTCATCGGGAGAGAAGTCTTGCACGCGTTCGAATGGCTGATCGGCCTGCTGCTGGGGGCCATGCTGCTTTCGGCGCTGGCGCGCCGTCTCGGCGTGCCTTATCCGACTTTTCTCGCGCTTGGCGGAATCGCCATCGCGTTTCTTCCCAATTCGCCTAACTGGACGCTGGAGCCAACGTTGGCGCTGGCGCTGTTCGTCGCGCCTGTTCTGCTCGACGCGGCGTTCGATACGTCCACGCGCGATCTGCGGGACAACTGGCTTCCGGTCACGATGCTGGTGCTCGCTGCAGTCGGCGTGACGACTGTCGCTGTCGCTTTTGTGGCGCGCTGGCTCGTGCCGGATATGCCATGGGCTGCTGCGGTTGCGCTCGGTGCCATCGTCGCGCCCCCGGATGCGGCAGCCGCGACGGCGATCCTGCGCAGTGTCCGGTTGCCCTATCGCATCCTGAAGATTCTCGAAGGCGAAAGCCTTCTCAACGATGCCAGCGCGTTGCTGATCTATCGTATTGCGGCGGGCGCGGCGATGGCGTCGTCGTTGCGTCTGGAGGATGTGGCTCCGGCACTGACGCTGACCCTGATCGGCAGCCTGGTTGCGGGCTATGTGCTGGCGCAGGTGATGGTCCGACTGTTCGGCAGGATTACAGATGTGCCGACCGCGATCATCATGCAGTTCGCGACCACGTTCGTGGTCTGGATCGTTGCTGAAAAGCTCGAACTTTCGCCGATTCTGACCATCGTAATCTATGCCATCACCCTCGCGCGCAGTGCGCCGGTGCGCACAACGGCGCGGCTGCGCGTGCCGTCCTATGCGGTGTGGGAAAGCGTCGTCTTTCTTCTTAACGTCATGGCCTTTGTGCTGATCGGGATGCAGTTGCGCCCGATCTGGAGCGGACTCGACGATGACGTACGCTGGCACTACTGCATCGCCGCCGGGATCGTGCTCGCCACTGTGATCGCGGTGCGCATTGTCTGGATGATGTGCTACATCACGGTCGTGCGCTCGAAATTCCTGCGCTTTGGCTACAATCCTGCGCGCAAGTCAGATGCGCCATCGATCAAGAGCAGCCTGTTGATCGCGTGGTGCGGAATGCGCGGCATCGTCACGCTCGCCGCTGCCTTTGCGTTGCCGATTGGTTTTCCTTATCGCGATCTGATCCTGCTTACGGCCTTCGGTGTTGTGCTCGGCACGCTCGTGATTCAGGGGCTGACGCTGCGGCCGCTCATCAACTGGTTCGCGCTGGATGACGGCGATCCGCTGGGGCACGAAGTCGGATGGGCGCGGCGCGCCGCGTTCCATGCTGCGCTCGAAGCCATCGACGGCAATACCACACCGGAGGCGGAATTGCTGCGGCTGGAGTATCGCCAGTTGCTCGACCGGGCGGAGAACAATCCCGACGGCCTGACCTCAAGCGAACTGCCCGCCGATCCGTTGCGGCGGCAGGCGATTGGCGCTGCGCGTCGTGTCCTGTTCGAGATGCGTGACTCGGGCGAGATCGGCGACGATGCGTTTCATCTGCTGGAAGCGGAGTTCGACTGGGCCGAACTCAGCGCGGCGTCGTAAACATCAAGCGGCGCTTACGCCCGCTTCTTCTCGCGCATCAGGTCGGTGAAGCGCGTGAACAGGTAGTGCGAATCGCGCGGGCCGGGCGAGGCCTCGGGGTGGTACTGCACCGAGAACACCGGCTTGTCCTTCAACGCGATGCCGCAGTTGGAATCGTCGAACAGCGAAATGTGAGTCTGCTCGACATTGCCCGGCAGCGTGGTCTTGTCGACCGCAAAGCCGTGGTTCATCGACGTGATCTCGACCTTGCCTGTGGTGAGGTCCTTCACCGGATGGTTCGCGCCATGATGGCCCTGATGCATCTTCATGGTCTTGCCGCCGAGCGCGAGGCCGAGCATCTGGTGGCCGAGGCAGATGCCGAAAGTCGGCGTGCCGGAGTCGATCACCTTCTTGATGACGGGCACGGCATACTCGCCGGTCGCCGCCGGATCGCCGGGACCGTTCGACAGGAAAACACCATCCGGCTTCATCGCCAGAATATCTTCCGCAGAGGTTGTCGCGGTGACGACCGTCACCTTGCAGCCTTCACCGGCGAGCAGGCGCAGGATGTTGCGCTTGATGCCGTAGTCGATGGCGACGACGTTGAACTCCGGCCTGTCCTGCTTGCCGAAACCCTTGTTCCATTCCCAGGGCGTCTCGTCCCAGTTGAAACGCTGGGTGCTGGTCACCATCGGCACGAGGTCCATGCCCTCGAGGCCCGGCCACTCGCGGGCTTCTTCCTTCAGGCCATGCAGGTCGAACTTGCCGTCCCTCGCGTGTGCGATCACGGCATTGGGCATGCCCTTGGTGCGGATCAGCGCGGTAAGTGCCCGCGTGTCGATGCCGGAGATACCGATAATCCCGCGCGCCTTCAGCCAGGCATCGAGATGCCTGGTGGCGCGGTAGTTCGACGGATCGGTGATCGAGGCGCGCAGGATCACGCCGCGCGCACCCGGCGTCGCGGCCATGTTCACCGTCTCGATGTCTTCGTCGTTGGTTCCGACATTCCCGATATGGGGGAACGTGAAGGTGATGAGCTGCCCGGCATACGACGGATCGGTGAGGATTTCCTCATAACCGGTCATCGCCGTGTTGAAGCAGACTTCGCCAACCGCCTGGCCCTCCGCACCGAGGCCGAAGCCTTCAAGCACGGTACCGTCGGCAAGCACGAGGAGCGCGGTCGGTTTGAGGTCCGGCCAGGCTGAAGAATTGTCTGATGTCGTCATAAGTGCATGACATAACCCCTGCGCTGCGGCGCGTCAAAGGCAGAAACACTCGAAATTCATATGATTTGCACATATTTGACACCCGGCAGACGCCGCCTAATCTGCGCTCCGCACCGTCATGAAAAGAACAGCGGTCAGGCAGGAGACATAGGATGAACATGGCGATGAACTCGCCCGATTTGCGGCATCTTCATTCGGGCGGAACGATCGGCAATCTGGTGGTCAATGCCGTTGCGCGGTTTGGCGACCAGCCCGCCCTTGCCGATGGCAAGGTGCGGTGGAGCTATCGCGAATTCGGCGACACCATGGGCCGCTTCATCAGCCTGTTCCGCTCGCTGGGCCTGAAGAAGGGCAGCGCGCTCTCCATTCTCGCCAGCAACCGCGCGGAGGCCTGGGCCGCAATCTGCGCCGCGCTGGTGATGGGGGTGCGCTACACGCCGCTGCATCCGATGGCGGCGGAGGACGATCACGCCTTTATTATCGAAGACGCCGAGATCGATCTTTTGATCGTGGAAGGCGCGAAGTTCGGCCCGCGCGGAATGGCGATCAAGAGCCGGGTGCCGGGGCTGAAGAATCTTTATTCGATCGGGCCGATGGACGGCGTTCGCGATATCATGCCGGACCTCGCCGCTGTGAAGGCCGCACCGCTGGTCGATGAAAGCGCATCGCACGAGATCGCGTTTCTGGCCTATACCGGCGGCACCACCGGCCGCTCCAAGGGCGTGATGTTGTCACACCGCGCGCTGGTGACCATGACGCTGCTGCTTTACTCGGACTGGGACTGGCCCGAGCCGATCCGCTTCCTTGCCGCAACCCCGATCAGCCACGCCGCGGGCGTTACGCTGTTTCCGGTGATGATGCGCGGCGGCCTGATGCGCCTTGTGCAGGGTTTTGAGCCGGAGGTTTATGCCGGTGTGGTCGCGTCCGAGAAAATCAATTCGACCTTCCTGGTGCCGACGCTGATCTATGCGCTGATCGATAACGAGGACCTGCGCAAGCGTCATGACATGACGTCGCTGCAGATGATCGTCTATGGCGCTGCGCCGATGTCGCCGGACCGGCTGATGGAAGGCATGAAAATCTTCGGCAAGGTGTTCGTGCAGCTTTACGGGCAGACCGAAGCGCCGCAGGTCATTACCTCGATGCGCAAGATCGATCATGACGAGACCAAACCGGGGCGGCTCGGCTCCTGCGGACGCGCCAGTCCAGGCGTCGATGTGAAGCTGTTCGACGCGGACATGAAGGAAGTCGGGGTCAACGAACCCGGCGAGATCTGCGTGCGCGGGCCGCTGGTGATGGACGGCTACTGGAAACGCCCGGAAGCCAATGCCGAGACGCTGCGCGGCGGCTGGCTGCACACGGGCGACGTCGCGATCAAGGATGAGGACGGTTACTTCTATATCGTCGACCGCACCAAGGACATGATCATCTCCGGCGGCTTCAACATTTACCCGCGCGAGGTCGAGGATGCGCTGATGTCGCATCCTTCCGTCGCGTCCGCCGCCGTGATCGGCATTCCGGACGAGAAGTGGGGCGAAGCGGTGAAGGGATTCGTGGTGCTGAAGGCCGGAGCCAACAGCGGCGCCGCCGAATTGCAGGCCCATGTGAAAGACAAGCGCGGCGCGCCGTGGTCGCCCAAGACCATCGATTTCGTCGAAGCCATTCCGGTGACGGGCCTCGGCAAGATCGATCGCAAGGCGCTGCGGGCGCCCTACTGGGAAGGCCGCAAACGCGGGGTGGCGTGATGAATTGATTTTGTGTCGCACGATGCACGCGAAACTCACAGGTTGTCATGCGCGGGCCTGACCCGCGCATCCATCCTGAAAAGGCTCTTCAGGTGATGGATTGCCGGGTCGAGCCCGGCAATGACAGAACAGGAGTATCTCATGCCCCATTCTCTTCCCGTCGTACTCGTCCCCGGCCTTGCATGTTCGCCGCGGATTTATGATCCGCAGATTCCGGCGCTGTGGCGGCAGGGGCCGGTGTTCCTCGCCAACCATGCGCGCGGCGGCGACATGGCGGCCATCGCGCGGCGCATTCTGGCCGAAGCGCCGCTGCGCTTCGCGCTCGCCGGTCATTCGATGGGCGGCTACATTATATTGGAGATGTTCCGGCAGGCGCCCGAACGCGTGGCGCGGCTGGCGCTGCTGAACACCTCCGCGCGGCCTGAAACGCCGGAAGCGGCTGAGCGGCGCCGCGGTCTCATCGCCGAGGTGAAGGCGGGGCACTATCGCAAGGTCATCGATGGCCTGTTCGAGAAATTCGTGCATCCCTCGCGCGCCAATGACGCGCGGCTGAAACAGATCGTGCTCGACATGGCGGACGACGTCGGTCCCGACGCCTTTGTCTGGCAGCTTGAAGCCATCATGGGCCGCGCGGATTCCCGACCGACGCTCGCCACCATCACCTGCCCGACGCTGGTGCTCACCTGCGATACCGACAACATGGTTCCTCAAGAGGCGTCCGTTGAGATGGCGGATGCCATTCCGGGCGCGAAGTTCGTGAAGATTCCGGATTGCGGCCATCTTCCGCAGCTCGAGAAGCCGGCGGCGATGTCCGAGGCGCTGCTCGACTGGCTGGAGATGTAGTCTGTCGGTTGTGCGGGAGCGCGAAACGCCCTAAATCAGCGGCAAATCGATTTGAAGCGGGAGAGACCGATGCTGCGCGATGAAATCAACAATGCCATCAAGGACGCCATGAAGGCGAAGGATGAGCGCAAGCTCTCGACCCTGCGCATGGTCAATTCGTCGCTGAAGAACGCCGATATCGATGCGCGCGGGCAGGGCAAGCCGCCGCTGAGCGACGAGGACCTGCTTGGCCTGCTCCAGAAGATGATCAAGCAGCGTCAGGAATCGGTCGCGCTCTATGACAAGGGCGGTCGTCCCGAACTCGCAGCGGCGGAGCGCGAGGAGATTGCGGTGATCTCGGCCTATCTGCCCAAGCAGATGTCGGATGATGAAGTGAACGCCGCCATCGCCGCCATCGTCAAGGAGACCGGCGCGGCTGGTATGAAGGACATGAGCAAGGTGATCGCCGCGCTGAAGGCGAAGTACGCCGGCCAGATGGATTTCGGCAAGGCCAGCGGGCTCGTGAAGGCCGCGCTGACGGGTTAGAAAAGTTTCGTCGTCCCGGCGAAGGCCGGGATCCATACTCCCTGTGCACTCGTTTGGTATGAGCGGTTGCAACGTCCCGCTGGATTGATCGGATTCGGTGGTTATGGATCCCGGCTTTCGCCGGGATGACCTTGGGGGAGTGGCCGTGGCTCTAATCGAAAGCTCCCCCATGCTCCCTCAGGCCGCCACTTACGACGATCTCTACAAAAACTTCCGCTGGGACATTCCGGCGCGATTCAACATCGCGACCGCCTGCTGCGATCGTTATGCCGACGGCAGCGGCAGGCTGGCGCTGATCTATGTGGATGAAGACGGCGGCGCGCAGAAGCTGTCGTTCGACGAGATCAGCGCTCTGTCGAAAAGTTTTGCCAATGTGCTGAAGGCCGATGGCCTTGTGCGCGGCGATCGTGTTGCCGTGTTCCTGTCGCAGTCGGTGGAATTGCCGATTGCACATCTGGCTGCGTTCCGCTCCGGCATGATTTCGGTGCCGCTGTTCACGCTGTTCGGCGAGGACGCGCTGGAGTATCGGCTTTCGAACAGCGGCGCCAAGGCCGTCATCACGGACGAAGGCGGCTGGGAGAAGCTCTCCAAAATCCGCGACCGGCTTCCGCATCTGCAGGACATCTACATCACCAGCGGCACGGATCACGCGGGCGCGAAATCGTTCTGGCAGTCGATCGAAGACGCTTCGGAAGATTTCCAGACCGCCGACACCAGCCCGGACGATCCGGCGATCATCATCTACACGTCGGGCACCACCGGAAATCCCAAAGGCGCGCTGCATGCGCATCGCGTGCTGCTCGGCCATTTGCCGAACGTCGAGATGGCGCACGACTTCCTGCCCAAGCCCGGCGATCTGATGTGGACTCCGGCGGACTGGGCGTGGATCGGTGGATTGTTCGATGCGCTGTTTCCGGCCTGGTATCATGGCGTGCCGATGCTGGGCTATCGCGCCAAGAAATTCGAGCCGCAAGCTGCGATGCAGTTGATGGCCGATTACGGCGTGCGCAATGTATTCCTGCCGCCGACCGCGTTGAAGCTGATGCGTCAGGCCAATGTCAAACACAGTGGCGTCAAACTGCGCAGCATTTTTTCCGGCGGTGAGTCGCTCGGCGCCGAACTGATCGAATGGGTGCGCGCCACCTTCGGCGTCGATGTGCATGAGATTTACGGCCAGACCGAATGCAATCTCGTACTCGCCAACAACTCGAACCTGTTTCCGATCCGGCCCGGCTCGATGGGCAAGCCGACGCCGGGGTTCGATGTGCGTATTGTCAATGAACAGGGCGAAGAGCAGCCGCGCAATGCGCGCGGCATTGTCGGCGTGCGGGTGCCCAATCCGGTGACCATGCTGGAGTACTGGCAAAACCCGGATGCGACCGCGAAGAAATACGTGAACGGCTTTCTGCTCACCGGCGATCTCGGCGTGCAGGATGATGACGGCTATTTCTGGTATGTCAGCCGCGAGGACGACGTCATCACCAGCGCGGGCTATCGTATCGGCCCGGCGGAGATCGAACACACGCTGATGAAGCATCCGGCGGTGGCGATGTCCGCTGTGGTCGGCATTCCCGATCCGATCCGCACCGAGGCGATCAAGGCGTGGATCGTGCTGCGCCCCGGTTTTACGGCAAGCGACGAACTCGCCAGGGAGATTCAGGATTTCGTCAAGGTACAGCTCGCTGCACACGAATATCCGCGCCACATCCAGTTCGCGGAAATCCTGCCGATGACGGCGACCGGCAAGGTGTTGCGGCGGGAGCTGCGGGGATTGGGGTAGCAGTCATCATTGCGAGGAGCACTTGCGACGAAGCAATCCACGACTTGTATCAAGATGGATTGCTTCGCTTCGCTCGCAATGACGGATGGTCACATCCCCGGCACCTTCACACCGAGCCTCTTCAGCGCATTCAGCATTTTCACAGGCGGCTCCATTTTCACGACAAGCGGCTTGCCGGTTTCCAGCACGCTCTTGAGGCTTGAAAGAATCGCTGGCCATCCGGCGCGGCCGCCCGACAGAATGTCCTCATCGATCTTGCGTTCGTTCGCTTCGGTCATAGTCAGTCGCACAGAGTCGCCGGTCTGTTCGATCTCATAGGTCACGAGCGTTTCGCCAAGCGCCTCGACAAGTCCGGGCCAATTGACGTTGAACGTGACGGCGAGCTTGCGCGGCCGATCATAGGTGATGACCTTGCCGCCGATATGGACGGAGCCGTCTGGCGCACGCAGGACGAAAGCGCCGCCGTCTCTCTCTTCCACCTCAACCGCGAAGCCGGAAAAATATAGCTGGCTGTCGGCCGCCGAAGTCAGCGCCTGCCACACCCGTTCGGGCGTGGCAGCGATGTAGATGGTGTAGACAAGCGATGGCCTGAATCTGCCGATGCCCATGACGGCCGCTATGCCTCCTTTGAGGGATCGAGAGCGAGCGGCTGGCCGGTTTCCAGAATGCTCTTGAGGCTGGAGAGCACCATCGGCCATCCGAGCGAGATGCTCGGCAGGGTTTTGCTCCCCTCCGCGAAGCCTTCATGGGTGACGACCAGCTTCACCATCTCGCCGCGCTGTTCGATCACGTAGGTGACACGCGAAGGCTTTTCCTTCTTCATTTCCTCGTCGAAGATCGAAACCCAGCTATAGGACAGCCTGCGCGGCGGATCGGATTCCAGGATGACGCAGGTGTTCTTCAATTCTCCGCCCCGCTCCATGGTCATGCGCGAGCCGGGTTTCCAGTCGGAGGTGAGGGTGCAATCCATCCAGTATCGACGCGCGAAGTCGCGATCGGTCAGGGCATGCCAGAGTTTCTCCGGCGTGGTCTTGATGTAGGTTGTGTAGACGAATTCCGGCTTACTCATCACGCTTCTCCAGTTTCCGTTTCAACTCGCTGAGCGCAGCGAGTTTGCTGCGCTCGAATTTCCTGATCCATCGTTCGCCGATCTCATGGATCGGCACCGGGTTGAGATAGTGCAGCTTTTCGCGGCCGTGCTTCAGCGAGGTCACGAGGTTGGCCGCTTCCAGAATCGCAAGGTGCTTGGTCACGGCCTGCCGCGTCATGGCGAGGCCGTCGCAGAGTTCGAGCAGCGTCTGTCCGTTTCGGGCATGAAGCCTGTCCAGCAGCAAGCGTCGTGAAGCGTCCGCCAGTGCCTTGAAGACCTCATCCATGATCAGGATAATAGGCAACCAAAAGGTTGCCTATCAAGAGCGTCGACGGAATCTTTGGTGCTGCGGTGAACCGCTTGCGCTCCCGCGGCGTCTCATTCTTTGATGCGGCCTCCACGCATCAAGGAATTTCCATGTCGCTTCAGGTCTATCTCGCCTATGTCGCCGCCTGTGTCGCGCTCGCGATCCTGCCGGGTCCGATTGTCACGCTGGTGATCGCCAATGGCCTGCGTTACGGCACGCGTGCCGCGTTGACCAACATTACCGGGGCGCAGCTCGGCCTCGTGATCATTATCGGCATCATCGCGGTGGGCCTTACGTCGCTGATGGCGACCATGGGTTACTGGTTTGAGTGGGTACGCTTCGCGGGAGCCGCGTATCTCGTCTGGCTCGGCATCAAGCTGGTTCGTTCGAGCGGCGAAATGTCGTCGACCGATGCGCCGCCGCCCCCACGCGGCGGGTTTTTCCTGCAGGGCTTTCTGGTGCTGCTCAGCAATCCGAAGGTTCTGGTGTTCTTCGGGGCGTTCATTCCGCAGTTCGTCGACATGAAGCAGGATCATCTGCCACAGGTCGTGCTGCTCGGCGCGACATTCACGGTGATCGCGGCGCTGTCCGACGGGGCTTATGCATTGCTGGCCGGGCGCGCGGGCAAATTGCTGCCGGCGCGCCGGGTGCGTCTGGTCTCGCGCATCTCCGGCGGGTTCATGATTGGCGGCGGCATCTGGCTCGCCCTGACTCGCGCGAGGTAACAATGCTCCCGGATATTCCGTGGTTCGTCTATGCGATGCTGCTGGCCCCGGTCGGCCTTATCGTTGTTGCGGCGATCTACAAATATCTTGAAGTGCGCGCTGCCAGCGACTGGCCGAGCGTGCCGGGAAAGGTCGTGGTCTCGAAACCCGAAACGCGCGACGTCAGGGTGATCGACAGCGACCGCGAAGCGGGACATCGCTTCGAGGAGCGCAACTTCGCCAACGTCACCTACGAATACGTCATCGCGGGACAGCGATATCGCAACAACCGTGTCACCATCGGCGAGGACCGCGGCAATTTCGAAGTGGCGGAAACCCTCGCGCGTTATCCCGTCGGCACAGTGGTCACCGTCTACTACAATCCGAACAGGCGCGGCGAGGCTGTGCTGGAGCGCGACATGCCAAAGGGCATGTGGGGCTGCATCGGCTGGATGGTGGTGATCGCCGTCGCGCTGGTGTTCGGTGGTGCGATCGGTTTCCACAAGCTGACGGATTTCGTTTCCACGCAACTGCCGCGCCCGCAAATGTCGGCCATGACGGTGGCGCTTGGTGCCTTCGGAGCAGTCATCGCGTTGTTTGCCGTCGGTCTGCATCGCCACGCAGCGCTTGCGCGGAAATGGCCGGTGGTGAAGGGAAAGATCAGGACATCCGGCCTCGAACGTTTCCGCGCCAAGGCGGAGGATGACGGCTCACGCGGGCAGATCATGTTCAGGGCGAACATCTCCTACAGCTATCGCTACGAGAACATGGACTATACCGGCCTTGTGGTGAGCATGAACGGGCAGGTGTCCTCAACCTCCGACTGGGGTATGCAGCGTTACGTCAAGAAATATCCGGAAGGCGCGATGGTCGATGTTTATGTCAATCCGCAGAACCCAACGGAGTCCGTACTGGAGCCGCGCGCCAAGGCCGCGTGGTTTCTGTGGGTCGCGGTGGCCGTAATCTGGGCGCTGGCGTGTTTCGTCGCGACGAAGGGCTAACCGTCACTCGGCCGGCATCAGCTTCCTGGCGTGCAGGCCTTCCTCGATCTCGCGCAGGAGACGTGCCAGACGTTCGGCCCATTGCTGCTGGCCGGATGGATCACCGATCAGGTCCTGCCGGATCTCGATTCCGGTATTCATCAGCCCGCGTTGTTCGCCATGAACCGGGATCGTGTAGTCGGTCGTGTCGCTGACCGCATAAGGCTCGTTGTCGCCGACCACGAGGTCGCCTTCAAGCCGCAGCTTGTCCCGCAGCAGATGCGGAAGCCGGTCGTCGCGGTGATAAAGCGTGCCGATGTGCCAGGGCCGGGCGATCCCGGCATAGACCGGCGTGAAGGAATGCAGCGACACCAGAATGGTCGGCAGGCCTTGCGCCTTGCGCGCGTCGAGCGCCTGCGCGATCCGGCCGTGATAGGGCGCGAAGATCGCCTGCTGGCGCGCGGAAACCTGCGCGGCATCGAGCCCGCCATTGCCGGGAATCTCTGTCGCCTCGCTGATCAGGGGAATCGAGCCCGGACTTTCGAACGGCCGGTTGCAGTCGATCACGAGGCGCGAATAGCGTTGCGCGATCAGATGGACGCCCATCTCCTTCGCGAGCAGTGTGGCGACGCCGGCGATACCGATATCCCAGGCAATATGCCGCTCCATCTCGCTGGCGGGCACGCCGAGATCGCCGAGCGCGCGCGGCACCAGTCGGCCGTAATGATCGCAGGTGAAGAAAAACGGCGACCGGCTGCCTGCATTTTCCTCAACCACCGGCGGAACTTCGTCGGCGTCCAGGAGTCGTCCCGGGAGTCGTGAGGTGTTGGCTGAAGCGGGCAGGGACATGTTGTGTTCGATGCTTTCGTTGCCAATTTCAGCGGCATTCAAGTCCAACATTAAGCCTGAAATGCAGCAAAAACAGCATGTACGATTCGCAGACGAATTCAATTGGCCTGTTTGAGACGATGCCGCTCCTGACAATTCATCACAAGACTGAGTATCGCTACGACCGCCCGGTGGGGTTCGGCGAACACCGGCTGATGCTTCGTCCGCGCGACGGCCACGATATCCATGTGCTGTCGGAGCGGCTCGATATTTTCCCGAACCCGTCTTCGTTGCGCCGGATCCATGACGTGTTCGGCAACAGCGTCGCCATTGCTGGCTTCGACACCGAGGCCGACCGGTTGGCGTTCGACTCCACCATTACCGTGGAGCACTATCCGCTCGAGAACATCGCATTGCTGCCGGACGATGAGGCTTATTACTATCCGTTCGCTTATGAGCCCGACGAACTCGCCGACCTGACGCCGTCGATGACGCCGCAATACAGCGATCCGGACGGTGCGCTGGCGGCATGGGCGCGGCAATTTCTCTCCAACGGCAACCGCACCCTGACGCTGGATCTGCTGGTCGGCATGACCCACGGCGTGCGTGCGTCGTTCGGTTATCGCAAGCGCCATGAACACGGCACCCAGCATCCGCTGGACACCCTGAGCATCGGCTCAGGCACCTGCCGCGACTTTGCTCTCTTTATGATGGAAGCACTGCGCCGCCTCGGCATCGCCGCGCGATTTGTCAGCGGCTACATTTTCATTCCCGGCGACGAGGCCCATGGCTATGTCGGCGGCGGCAACACCCACGCCTGGGTGCGCGCCTATCTTCCCGGCGCAGGCTGGGTCGAGTTCGATCCGACCAACGGCATTGTGGGGAGCCGCGATCTTGTCCGGGTCGCTGTGGCGCGCGACCCGCATCAGGCCCTTCCGTTGCACGGCACTTATCTGGGGCCCGCAGACGCCTATCTCGGCATGGACGTGACCATTCACGTTCTCTCCGTGGGCGAAGAGGGGTCAGCATGCTGATCCGGGTCGGCTTCGAGATTTCCTACGGCGGCGTCGCGGAAACACCCATGGTGGTGATGCTGCGGATTCATCCTTCGCGCGCGCGGGATATTGTCGGCGAGGAGATCATCGCGACCGAGCCTGATGTCCGCATCCGCTATTATCACGACAACTTCGGCAATATCTGCGGGCGGCTCATCGCACCACCCGGCGGCATCACCTTCCGGGGCAATGCGCTGGTGCGCGATACCGGTCTGCCGGATGCCGTCGTGCCGGAAGCGCGGCAGATGGCGGTCGAGGAGTTGCCCGACGAGGTGTTGCTATACCTCATGGCCAGCCGCTATTGCGAGACTGACCGGCTGGTGGATTTCGCATGGTCGCAGTTCGGCAATACATCTCCGGGCTGGGAGCGCGTGCAGGCGATCAACACCTGGGTGCACAATCACGTTCGCTTTGACTATCAGCGCGCACGGCCCACCAAGTCGGCTTACGATGTTTTCGAGGAGCGAGAGGGCGTTTGCCGCGATTTTGCGCATCTGGCGCTGACACTGTGTCGCTGCATGAACATTCCGGCGCGTTACGTCACCGGCTACATGGGCGATATCGGAATTCCGCCCGATCCGGCGCCGATGGATTTTTCAGGTTGGTATGAAGTTTATCTTTCAGGCAAATGGTATACGTTCGATGCGCGTCACGACACGCAACGCATCGGCCGCATTCTGATGGGCACCGGCCGCGACGCGGCCGATGTCGCGCTCTCCACTACGTTCGGTCGGATGGTGCTGAACCGGTTCGTTGTTGTCAGTGACGAGGTGACCGAAGCAAAAGCGAGCTGAATGCGATGACCGAGCGTTTGTTTGTCTACGGCACCCTGAGACGGGGCTCGCGTCACCCGTTGGCGGGGCAGCTTGCAGCCAAAGCCACGCATCTCGGTCAGGCACGCTACAATGGACGGCTTTACCGCATTACGCATTATCCCGGCGCCATTCCGTCCGGCCTGCCGGATGAATGGGTTCTCGGGGACCTCTTCGAATTGAGCGATCCCGATCTACTGGCCGCGCTGGACCGTTACGAAGGGTGCGGTCCCACCGATCCTCAGCCAACCCAATATCTGCGCCTTCGTCAGAACGTCGTTCTTGCAGACGGCTCTGCATTGGATGCGTGGATGTATGTCTACAACCGGCCGGTCGAGACGCGCGAGCGAATCAAGTCCGGTCGGTTTGACGACACGGGCCTATAGTTCAGGCGCGTGCGAGCCGGATGTCGAACTCGCGCTCGATATAGGCCCACTCCGCCGTCTGGCGCAGATGGGCGACCAGTTCTTCAAACGCGCCGCTATGCTCCGGCGCGTATTCAAACCAGGTCAGAAAATCGAAAGGCTGCCCGAGATCGCGGCAATGATAGAGCTGGCGCGCGATGGCGGGCAGATACTTCAGGCTGTCCGCAATGTGATGCGATTTGGTTTCGAAGACGTCGCGCCGCTCGTCCTGGGTCAAATCCCACCATGTGGCGGACTTTTTGATCGGGATGAGCGCCGCGCGTGTTGCTTCCGGGCGGCCGAGGCCGGCCTGGCGGCTGACAAGCGCAGACTTTTCGGCACGTTCGACATAGCGGACGTAACTCGGCACGCCCGTGAGATGCCAGAGTGCGGGGTCTGACGGCAGGAGTGCGGCTTGAGATACGCCGATTCGCGCCGGAGGAGAGAGCGGGTCTCCCCGGTAGGGAGCCGCATGGATGACTTCCCAATGGCCTGTCGGTGTATCGCTGAAAACTGTGAACATTCCCGTCCTTGCCTAAGCCACCGCCCGCGGTGCCGCCGTCAGTGCCGCCGTGTCCTTCACCACGATGGCGAAGCGATCCGCCAGTTCGCTCAAGGCCACGCGGTGAACGACGCTTGCAGGGATCGTGCCACCGAGCGGATCGGGCAGATCGCGGGTCGCGGCAGCGTTGGCGACCACCGTGGTCCGATATTTCAGGTCGAGCGCGGCGCGCGCGGTGGCGCTGACGCACATATGGGTCATGAAGCCTGCGATGATCAGTTCGGTGCGGCCCGTGCTTTTCACCAGTGCGTCGAGATCGGTACCGGCGAAGGCGTTCGGCAGGGTTTTTCGGACCACCACTTCTCCCGCTGCAGGCGTCAGCAGCGGCATGATCGCGCCCTGCGGCGTGGTCTCATCGAACAGCGGCGCGCCCGCCGCGCCGTGATGGACCACATGGAAGACCGGTACGCCGCGCTCGCGCGCGAGCTTCAGGAGTTTGGCCGCTTCCAGAATGGCGTTGTCGACGCCGTCCAGCGGCAGCTTGCCGTTTTGATATTCGAGCTGGGCATCGATGATGACGAGCGCGGATTTGTCGAGCGGGCTCGGATGCAGCGGAGCTTTTACGAGTTGAAGAAGCGATTGGGCGGCCATGGTCGATGTCCTGTGAAACGATGTGCGCGGACCATAGGCCATGGATGGCCTGTGCGAAATCGTCTATATTTGCGCCATGCCTGTCCAAAAACGATCAGACCCCGATTGGGACGACCTTCGCTATTTCCTTGCGCTGTCGCGTCATGGCAGCCTGTCGGCTGCGGCGCGGGCCTTGAAGGTGAGTCATGCCACCGTGGCCCGCCGCGTCGCCAGCCTGGAGGCCGCGTTGCAGGCGCCGCTGTTCGATCGCAGGGCGGACGGCTATGTGCCGACGGCGCGCGGCCGCCGCGTGGAGCAACTGGCGCGCACTATGGAAGAAGCGGCGCAGGCCAGCGCCGACATGGCGGGGGTCGATGCCGGATTGTCGGGGCTTGTGCGCCTGACCATGGCGGGATCGATGGCCGAGCGTTTCGTGACGGATCGTCTCGGCGATTTTCACAAGCAGCATCCCGGAATCGATCTTGAGATCGTCGTGGAATCGCGGGTGATCAGCCTGTCGCGCAGGGAGGCCGATATCGCGGTGCGCTTCGGGCGGCCAAAAGACAGCGATCTGCTGGCGCGGCGGCTGTCGAGTGTCGCTTTTTCGTTCTATGCCTCGCGCGGTTACGCGAAGACCTTGGGCAAGAATCCATCGCCTGCCATGATCGGATTCGATGATGAAAGTGATTTCATCGCGGACGCGGCGTGGTTGAACCGGGAATTTCCCCAATCCCGCTTCGTGATCCGGACCAACAGTCAGGCCACGCAGGCGGCGGCGGCCCGCGCCGGTCTTGGAGTTGCGCAACTGCCGTTGCATGTCGGAAGCGATGACCCGCGCCTTGTGCCGGTGAAACTGCCGAAAAATCCGCCGGACCGTGAAATATGGATGCTGCTGCGCAAGGATGTGGCGCGGTTGCCGCGGGTGCGGGCAGTGGCGGACTATCTGGCGGCCATGTTCCGGAAGGACCGGCGTGCGCTGACGGGGTGATTTTTGCTGTGGTCAGCGGGGACAACTCGTCCCTGGACCGGCCGCTTTGGGGGTTCGGGACAGAGACCCTATATGGATGATCGGTTGGCAAACCCGAATCCCGATCCTGTGAGTCCCGATCTTGCGCTTTACGCCCCAATTCCTCGAAGAGCTGCGCGCCCGGCTTCCGGTTTCGGAAGTCGTGGGCAGGCGTGTGAAGCTCAAGCGCGCGGGCAAGGAGTACAAGGGGCTTTCTCCCTTCAAGCAGGAGAAGACGCCTTCGTTCACGGTGAATGACCAGAAGGGCTTCTATCACTGCTTTGCGTCGGGCAAGCACGGCAACATCTTCGACTTCATCATGGAGACGGAAGGTCTCGGTTTTGTCGAGGCGGTGGAGGCGGCGGCTTCTCAGGCCGGGATGCCGCTTCCGGCGGTGACGCCGGATGCCGCGCGCCACGAGCAGCGCCGCAAGACGCTCTACGAGGTGATGGATCTTGCCGCGAAGTTCTATGCTGACACGCTGGCTTCGCGCAGCGGCGCAAAAGCGCGCGGCTATCTCGCCGACCGCAGCATTTCTCCCGCCACGCAGTTACAGTTCCGCCTCGGCTATGCACCCGGCTCCACCGATCGCAGCGAGCGGTTCATCCTGAAAGAACATCTCGGCAAGCTCGGCATCCCTGTGCCGGATATGATCGAGGCCGGTTTGCTGATCGCGGGCGAAGACATTCCGGTGCCTTACGATCGCTTTCGCGATCGCGTGATGTTTCCCATCACCGATATGCGGGGGCGGGTGATCGCGTTCGGTGGCCGGGCCATGGAAAAAGACGTGCCGGCGAAATACCTCAATTCGCCGGAAACGCCGCTGTTTCACAAGGGCGACAATCTCTACAATTTCGCGACCGCGCGGCAGGCCGCGCATGAAGGCGCACAGCTCATTGTCGCCGAAGGCTATGTCGATGTGATCGCGCTGGTCACCACCGGCTTTGCCGCAGCGGTTGCGCCGCTCGGCACGGCACTGACCGAAAATCAATTGGCCTTGCTCTGGAAGATGGCGGACGAGCCGATCCTGTGTTTCGACGGCGATGGCGCGGGCCAGCGCGCGGCGCTGCGCGCGGCTGATCTGGCGCTTCCGCATCTGAAGCCCGGCAAGAGTCTGCGTTTTGCAATCATGCCCGAGGGACAGGACCCGGACGATCTGGCCCGTACCGGCGGCCGCGCCGCGATTGACGAAGTGCTGAGCGCTGCAAGGCCGCTTGCAGAAGTTTTGTGGTCGCGCGAGATCGAGGGCGGCAGCTTCGCAACGCCCGAGCGCCGCGCCGCGCTGGAAGCGCGCATCAGGGACCTGACCGGCGGCATCCGCGACGAAGTCGTGCAGCGTTACTACCGGCAGGATTTTTCCGAACGTCTGCGCAACGCCTTCGCGCCTCAAGGGGGCTATCAAGGCGGGTATCGCGATGGACCTCGCGGCGGGTTTCGCGGGTCGGGACAGGGTCGGTTTGGCGGCGAATCAGGCCGGGGTTTTCCCCCTCGTGCGCCGTTTGCGCCCGGCGGGGCCGGGCGGAACGAGGCGCGCGGCGGCCTATCCACAGGCGCGCGCGCCTTCGGCCGCGGCCCGTATCAGGTGGCCAGTCCGCAACTCGCCGGGTCCTCGATCATGCGCGGCCAGCGCAGTGCGCTGTCGCGGCGCGAGGCCCTGATCCTGCTGTCGCTGCTCAATCACCCCTGGCTGCTGCACGATCATCTGGAGGAAATCGCCGCGCTCGAACTGGCGCATCCCGAGGCCCACAAGCTGCGGGCCGGAATTATCGGCGCGTTTTCAAATTATTCGCATGCGGACGATCCGGCGGCGGAAAGCGTCCGTCTGCGGGCGACGCTGGATCGTCTCGGATATTCCGAGCAAATTCAAAGGGTTGAGCGGGCGATCACCACCAAGAATGTGTGGGGCGCACAGCCGGGCGCCGCGCAGGAGGATGTTCTGGCCACCTGGCACCAACTCGTTGCCTTGCATCGCCAATCCCACGCCTTACTTAGGGAATTGAAGGATGCCGAGCAGGCGCTGGCGCAGGAAAGCACCGAGGCCAATGAGGCTTGGCTGCGTGACGTGAAGGCCCGGCAGGCGGATGCGGACGGCCTCGACGCCCTGATCGAGGGATTCGGCGAATCCTCGGGGCGGTTCCAGCGCAGGAGTTGACGAAACTGCCGGCGAAAGCCTTTAAAGCCTTTCGCAAGGCCTTAAAAAGACTCGCCAAACCGGGTTTTTGGCCGCAAAAACAGGGTTAATCAGGGCTTAACGGCCTTGCATTAGAAGTTGGGACACAAGTCAATCCGGCCCGGGTGGTGCCTTCACAAGCGCCGCCCTTTCCGCATCAAAGCGGACCAACAATTGCGCGGGCCGCGGGCCCACGCCGTGAGCGTGTTTCAGGAGCAGTGAATGGCCACCAAGGCAAAGACGGCAGCGATCAAGGACAAAGACAAGGATCAGAAGGCCGCCGAAACGCCTGAGAAGGATTCCGCCGACGCACCGTCGCCGTTGCTCGATCTTTCCGACGCCGCCGTCAAGAAGATGATCAAGCAGGCCAAGAAGCGCGGCTTCGTGACCTTCGATCAGCTCAACGAAGTGCTTCCCTCCGACACGACCTCGCCCGAACAGATCGAAGACATCATGGCGATGCTCTCCGACATGGGCATCAACGTCTCCGAGTCCGACGACGCCAACGACGAGGACGAGGAGAAGCAGGAAGAGGCCGACGACGAGACCGATAACGAACTCGTCGAGGTCACCTCCAAGGCCGTCACCGAAACCAAGAAGTCCGAACCGGGTGAGCGCACCGACGATCCGGTGCGCATGTATCTGCGCGAGATGGGCACCGTCGAGCTCTTGTCGCGCGAGGGCGAAATCGCCATCGCCAAGCGCATCGAGGCCGGCCGCGAGGCGATGATCGCAGGGCTGTGCGAAAGCCCGCTGACCTTTCAGGCCATCATCATCTGGCGCGACGAACTCAACGAAGGAAAGATCTTCCTTCGCGACATTATCGATCTTGAAGCGACCTACGCCGGCCCCGACGCCAAGAACAACATGAACCCGGCGATGATCGCTGGCCCCACCGGGCCGGACGGTCAGCCGACCAATGCCGTGATCAATGCCGACGGCACCGTGCAGGTGATCGCTGCCGTGCAACCCGCGCCCCCGGCCGCCCCGCCGTCGCCGACGCCGTTCCGCGCCGGTGAGTCCAAGGATGCGGGCGAGACCGCCGCCGAAGGCGAGATGGACGAGGACGACGAGTTCGAGAACCAGATGTCGCTCGCGGCGATCGAGGCCGAACTGAAGCCGAAGGTGGTCGAGACCTTCGACAAGATCGCGTCCGAATACAAGAAGCTGCGCCGCCTGCAGGAGCAGGACATCCAGAACCAGCTGGAGAGCGGACCGCAGGGTCCCTCGCTCTCGCCGTCTCAGGAGCGCAAGTACAAGAAGCTCAAGGACGAGATCGTCGTCGAGGTGAAGTCGCTGCGCCTCAATCAGGCGCGTATCGATTCACTCGTCGAGCAGCTTTACGACATCAACAAGAAGCTGGTGTCCTATGAAGGCCGCCTATTCCGCCTCGGCGATGCCCATGGCGTCGGCCGCGAAGACTTTTTGAAGAACTATCAGGGCTCGGAGCTCGATCCGCGCTGGCTCAACCGCGTCTCGAAACTCGCCGCCAAGGGCTGGAAGAATTTCGTCGCGGTGGAGAAGGACCGCATCAAGGAATTGCGCCAGAGCATTCAGGAACTGGCGGCGCTGACCGGCCTCGAGATCGGCGAATTCCGCAAGATCGTGATGGGCGTGCAGAAGGGCGAACGCGAAGCCCGGCAGGCGAAGAAGGAAATGGTGGAGGCCAACCTGCGCCTCGTCATCTCCATCGCCAAGAAGTACACCAACCGCGGCCTGCAGTTCCTCGATCTCATTCAGGAAGGCAACATCGGCCTGATGAAGGCGGTCGACAAGTTCGAATACCGCCGCGGCTACAAGTTCTCGACCTACGCGACATGGTGGATCCGTCAGGCTATCACCCGTTCGATCGCGGACCAGGCGCGCACGATCCGTATCCCCGTGCACATGATCGAGACGATCAACAAGATCGTGCGCACCTCGCGCCAGATGCTGAACGAGATCGGCCGCGAGCCGACCCCGGAAGAACTGGCCGAAAAGCTCGGCATGCCGCTGGAGAAGGTGCGCAAGGTTCTCAAGATCGCGAAAGAGCCGCTCTCGCTCGAAACCCCGGTGGGCGACGAGGAGGATTCACACCTCGGCGATTTCATCGAGGACAAGAACGCGGTGCTGCCGATCGACGCGGCGATCCAGTCGAACCTGCGCGAGACCACGACGCGCGTACTCGCCTCGCTCACCCCGCGCGAGGAGCGCGTGCTGCGCATGCGCTTCGGCATCGGCATGAACACCGACCACACGCTGGAAGAAGTCGGCCAGCAGTTCTCGGTGACGCGCGAACGTATCCGTCAGATCGAAGCAAAGGCGCTGCGCAAGCTGAAGCATCCGAGCCGGTCGAGAAAGCTGCGTAGCTTCTTGGATAACTAGAGTTGATGCGGAAGTTGCCTGTGCGACGAGCCACTCCGCAAAAGGCGGAAGCTTGGCGAAGACGGTATGGATGATTCAGGGAACGCTAAGGTTGCTCCAGGCTGCTCCAGCCTGCTCCTGACGCGGGCTCAAACGAAACGACCTGAAAAAGTCTTTTCAGTGCTTACAAAAGGAAAGAAAAGAGGTATTTACACTTAGGTCGGCCCAAGATCCGGAAACCTCTCCGTTACGCTCTCCCTCTCCAAGGTTCGCGAAAACGGCTGTTACCCTGTACGGATCACAGAACTGGGTGAAGCCCAGTTCTGGGGCCTATCGGCACATTTGATGCCGAATACTCTACCCATAGTCCTGACGAGAGCGCCGCGCAATCTTTATTGCAACCTTTCGTGCAAGATTGTTTAAATGTTCTATGTATGTTCTTCTTTAACCTCTGCCGCAGCGAGAAGGCGATCCAAAACTAAGCTGCGCCATGCCTCCTTTAACCGGGTCTCTACGCGCCTTCGTGCATCCGCAAGCTCGTCTTCTTCCTCGAACCACCGGTTAATATCCGCCACGACGCGAGACCTGTAACCTGAGCCCTGTCCCCAGTAAGAGCGTAAATCACGCCAGAGATCGGAAGCAGAGTCGATATAAGGTTTGAAGACAACCCTTCCGATTACCGCAGCCTGCGCCAAAAATTCCTGACGCCATTCTTCGATGTCTTCTCTGAGTGCATCTAGGATCGTGACGATTTCTGGCAGAGCAGAAAAATTCTGTGACAGTCCTTCGAGGCGGCCATCAATCTTTGTGAAAACTTCTGAAGTGCGTCGGTTGGCATCCATCCGAACGCCGACGCCTATCATGTGATGAACGGAGAAATTCGTCCAATCTCCCCGTCTATTTACTGCGGCAGCTATCGAGCTCGCATGACCTTTCTCCAATTCTTGAATTAAAGTCTGATGAGCGGGACGTACTGTCGGTTTGAGCTTGTAATAAGCCTGCTGCATGTTTCCGACTTCTTCGGCTATCGCAACACGCGCCTGCTCTATTCGGGCAGCGTCGGCATTCGTTACTAGGTCAGCAGAGACGTCCACAAATCTCTGGAGTCGATCTACTTGACGCTGGCGCAAAGTATCCAGTCGTTTGCTGAGATCATCCCAAACGGAAGCCGGATTATCCGCCATCGAATTAAAAAAAAGTACAGGAATTTCCGGCAAGCCTTCTTTGCGAAGAGTATCCGCAACTTGCGATGCACGAATGGCATATCCCTCAGAAAAATTTTCTGGTTGGTCTCCAGCGTCGTCGATAATCTTCATTGCCTCATCACCTCGAGGCAAAACTAAAATGATGACCCGTTGTCGTTCTAGCGCGTCCGAACCAAGTGATCGAAGTTCACCTAGCAGCTTCAAAATTTCGCCGCTCGGAGCATCATTGAACATGCAGCATAGAATAGAAAGGGTTCTCGCGTCATCAAGATGACTACGAAGGTCTTCCCGGAGAGTGGTTCCATGAATACCTTTAGTATCAACGAAAGTTACATCATATCGCATTTTCCGGAGGGCAAGCTGCGGCACAAATACTGTCACTCGCTCGGGAAGCGAAAAACGAAGGTGCTGACCATAGTTTATCTTCGTAATGTTGTCGGAGAGCCATCGTAATCCATTCTCAGTGCTTTCAGAAAGGATCAATTGGGTTTCTGTACGTGCACCCAAATTCATTCGCCTGATGACTTCTTCCACCACATCGTCGACCGCATTTGCTTTCTGCTCAAGAAAATCTCTGATTGGATCAACTGTGCCTCGTGCCTCGTCTTTCGTTTTCTTACGAAGATCGGCCATATTGCGTATGGCCCGTTCCAGTTCGGTCGAAATTCCTCCTTCGTTTTTTGCGATCCCGCCCACCAAGTCAGCGACCAAAAGTCGAATTGAGTCTTCGCTCATCGGCTCAACAGCAATTCCATACGCCGGGGCTGCTCGAACAACTACTTCACTAATCGTCGTCCGTCCGCCCGTTGCCGGGAAAACCGGCAGGCGAGCTCCATCTTTTCCTTCAACTACAAGATTCGTGAGAAGCGATAGGGCTGTTGTTTTGCCAACGCCCACTGATCCAATCCAAGAAATTACGTGATCAAGTCTCGCAACAAATGCGACGGCCCCTTCCAAGCCGCTTTTAATTTTTGTGAATGGTACATCAAGCAAGGGATCGTAATCGTTGCTTTTTGAGAAGACGTCCAATCGCTGTAGCGCTTCTTCAGCAGACCAAAGATGCTCTCTATCTGGATGATAAAATGAAGGACGATCTGTTATGCGCCACTCGCGTTCATAAAATTGAATGATTGCAGAGCCAGTATCTGTCCCAAGCGCCTTAAGATAGCGACGTGCCATCATGTCGTCAGTAATGGCGGCCTTCTCCAGCCGAGATATTACGCTTCCGCTAACGTCCAATCGGACAGCAACATCGTTTTGCTTGAGGCCAGCTTCTTCCCTAGCTCGCCTAAGAACATTTGTGGGAATGCCCATGCTTCACCGCGCGTTCAAGGATTAAGCAACGATACTAGCAATCTTGCGCGCAATCATGCAACAACCTTTGATCTATAGGTCTTACTTTTACATAAATATTGGATTTCATTAGATTATGTATTGAATTGTTTGCGTTAGTTCCAAAAACGAGCCGCGTTCTGCCCACCAATGAACAGCCCTTGACAATACTCTTGCTGGGTATATATTCCTATTCATCCCGCCCCACTCAACGAGGGGCGGCTCGCGATCGTCACTAGTCGCGGGGCGGGATGCGGTGGACGCGGCAGCGTCAGGCCGGCGGTAAGTGTCAGGGCGCAGGCCCGGAGCGAGGCGCATTCCTTGTACAAAGGGTGCGCGCGGACTCCGGTGAAGCGTGAGGCGCAAACCATCGGCTGACGACCACGCTGCGCGGTGCGGACCGGGGTGGAGATTCGCCCCATCTGCATCGCCTTTGCGCGTCGGCCCAAGTCGTGTGGTCCCTTACGGAATCCGGTCTGCCCCTGCCTGCGCCTGACCGGGCGCAGGTCACGTACCGCGGAGACGATGGCGTCAGCCCGAGGGCGTTGCCGGGGAGAGCACGAAGCAAGCCGAAAAATCCACTGCGTGCGGAACGCCGGATGTGTCCGGTGCTTTCGTGGTGACTTCACTCGTGTGCTTTTCACTTTTGCACGCGAGGCTGCGGACGCACCTTGCGTCCGGCGTTCCGCGCGCCCTCGTTATGAGGGCGGGGGACTTTGCGATGGCGCGAACGGGGACATCCCGCGCGCACACCTCTCCGGCGCGCCCGCGCCGTAAAGAACAGGGCGGATGATGCATGTCCGGATCGTTTCGCGCGCCGCGATGTGTTAGGGAACCGCACGCCGCTTCCATG
This sequence comes from Afipia sp., assembly GCA_017308595.1. Lineage (GTDB taxonomy): Bacteria > Pseudomonadota > Alphaproteobacteria > Rhizobiales > Xanthobacteraceae > Afipia. The sequence continues at coordinate 216,391 of JAFKER010000006.1, read as the reverse complement.
CCGTCTCCAGACTTTTCATCGCAGGTGTCCATGTTCCAGCCCTTCGCCTCCCGCCGCCGGTTTCGTGACCTGTCCGAGGCCGAGGTGCTGGCGCTCGCGATCTCGTCGGAAGAAGACGATGCGCGCATCTACGCCACTTACGCCGAGCAGTTGCGTGCGCAATTTCCGGCGACCGCGGAGATGTTCGACAAGATGGCGGCGCAGGAAGATGGCCACCGCCAGCTTCTGATCGATCGTTTCAAGGCGCGGTTCGGCAAGGTCATCCCGCTGATCCGGCGCGAGCATGTGGCGGGCTATTATTCGCGCCGCCCGGTCTGGCTGGTGGAAAATCTGGGGCTCGATCGCATCCGCGCCGAGGCCGAGCGCATGGAGGAGGAGGCCGGACAGTTTTATGTCCGTGCGGCGCAGGCCTCCACTGATGCCGACACCCGCAAACTGCTGGGCGATCTCGCCGCCGCCGAACGCACTCACGAGCAGATCGCTGAAAAGATGCAGGCCTCGCTCGCCGATGGCGAGGGCGCGAAGGAAGACGAGAAAGCGCGGCGGCAGTTCGTGCTGACATGGGTGCAGCCGGGCCTCGCCGGGCTGATGGACGGGTCGGTCTCGACATTGGCGCCGATCTTCGCCACCGCCTTCGCCACGCAGAACACAGCCACCACATTCACCGTCGCGCTCGCCGCCTCCGTCGGCGCCGGCATCTCCATGGGCTTCACCGAATACGCGCACGATGACGGCGTGATCTCCGGGCGCGGCTCGCCGGTCAAGCGCGGCATCGCCTCCGGCGTTATGACGGCGGTGGGCGGCCTCGGCCATGCGCTGCCCTATCTTATTCCGCAGTTCTGGACGGCGACGGCGCTCGCGGGCTTCATCGTGTTCTGCGAGTTGTGGGCGATCGCCTGGATCCAGAACCGCTATATGGAGACGCCGTTCACGCGTGCGGTGTTTCAGGTCGTGCTCGGCGGCGCGCTGGTGCTGGCGGCGGGCATTCTCATCGGCGGCGGCTGACGGGGTTGCGGCACCTTCGCGTAGCAGAGCGTCCGCGTCTTCGGCTATTGTTCACCGTTGCCCTCCTGCCGAGCCCTCCGATGTATCTTCGCCGCCTGCTTGTTCTTTTCCTTCTCGCGCTCGTGCCCGCCGGTGCCCGCGCCGCCAGCCAGCCGGTCGACACCGTGCCGCGCATCGCGCTGTTCTCCGCTTTCGAGCCGGAATGGAAGGCGCTGCTCGCCATTGTCGAGCAGCCGGTGTCGCATCGGGAGAAGGGCGTCGATTTCGTCACCGGCCGCGTCGAGGGACATGACGTGGTGCTGGTGCTGTCCGGCGTGTCGATGGTGAACGCGGCGATGACATCGCAGATGGCGATCGACCGGTTCAACCTGCGCGCCATCCTGTTCTCCGGCATCGCGGGCGGCGTCGATCCCTCGCTCAACATCGGGGACGTGGTGGTGTCGCAGCAGTGGGGCCAGTATCTCGAAACCGTTCTGGCGCGCGAGACCCCGCAGGGCTTTCAACTGCCGTCATGGTCGAAGCAGGAATTTCCGAGCTACGGCATGATCTTTACGCGCGGAGTGAAAATACCGCGCGATGGCGTGGACAAGCCCGCGCGGCAGTTCTGGATTCCAGTGGATGCCAAACTGTTCGAGATCGCGCGCACCGCCACGTCCGGCGTCGAATTGAAACGCTGCATCGAGGCCGCGTGTCTGGTTCATGCGCCCAAGGTGGTGGTCGGCGGCAACGGCGTGTCCGGCAGCGCCTTTGTCGACAACGCCGCATTCCGGATGTGGACGTTCGAGAATTTCAAGGCGCAGGTGCTGGACATGGAAAGCGCCGCCGTCGCCCATGTGGCGGTGACCAACTCCGTGCCGTTTCTCGCCTTCCGCTCGCTATCGGACCTCGCCGGCGGCGGCGCGGGCGAGAACGAGATGCAGACGTTCGAGAAGCTGGCGTCGGAGAATTCTGTCGCGGTGCTGCGGGCGTTTCTGAAGGCGATGCCGAAATAGGTGAGGGGCGTTCACATTCGGCCTGCCCATAAAATGCAATCAAACTAAGGCATGGAGGGCCGGGACAAGTCCGGCGCTGCCGTGTAGACTCAGCCGCACATTGCAACGGAGTTCAGGATGCCCATCCTCCGCCTCGCCGTCATTCTCGCCGCGCTCGTTCTGTCCATTCCCGCGCAGGCCGCGCGCTGCGGCGGTGATTTCAATACTTTCGTCGCGGCGATGTCGCAGGAGGCTGCGGCTGCGGGCATTTCGCAAGGCGTGATCTCCCAGGCATTCGCGGGCGTGACGCAGGATCCGGCGGTGCTGTCGTTCGACCGCCGCCAGCGCGGCACCTTCAACAAGACCTTCGAGCAATATGTCTCGACCCGCGTCGGGCCGGGCCGCATCAAGACCGGCAAGGCGATGTTGCAGCGTCATGCCTCGCTGCTTGCGCGCATCCAGCAGCGGTTCGGCGTGCCGCCGGAAATCGTGGTGGCGATCTGGGGGCTGGAGTCGGATTTCGGCAAGGGCGACATCGGCAAGATGCCGGTGATCCGCACGCTCACCACCATGGCGCATGATTGCCGCCGCACCGAGCTGTTTCAGGGCGAACTGCTCGCGGCGCTGAAGATTCTCCAGCGCGGCGATCTTCCGCTGCGCGACCTGATCGGCGCTTATGCAGGCGAACTCGGCCAGACCCAGTTCCTGCCGTCGTCCTATATCAAGTATGGCGTGGACTTCGACGGCAACGGCCATGTGGACCTGCGCCACAGCATCCCGGACGTGCTGGCTTCAACCGCCAATCTTTTGAAGACCGCAGGCTTCCGCGGCGGTCAGCCCTATGGCGAAGGGACTGCGAATTTCGAAGCGATGCGTGAATGGAACCGGGCGACCATCTATCGCAAGACCATCGGCTATTTCGCGGATCGTCTCGCGGAGCGGTAGTGTCTTCTGCGGTTGCGTGAGCGGCGTCGGCGCGCCCGATCAACTGTGCCCCCTACATTTTCGCCTTCGCGTAAGCGACAAGCTGATCGAGCGCCGTGCCCCAGCCTGAATGGAAGCCCATTTCCTCATGGGCTTTCCGGCCCGCTTCGTCCTTGTGGATCGCGCAGGCGGTGTATGTCGTGCCGCCGGCCGCCGGCTCCATCATGACAATGCCGGTGAAGAAACCGCCGTCGCGCGGACGGAAGCCGGGCAGCAGAGCATCGGTGAACACCAGCTTGCGCTTCTCGATCACTTCGAGATAGCAGCCGATGTTGTTCATGTCCTGCCCTTCGGGCGAGCGCATCACGGTGCGGAAGATGCCGCCGGGGCGCAGATCGATCTCGCAGTCCACGGTTTTCCAGGGCGCAGGCGTGAACCAGGGCATCAGGTGTTTCGGTTCGGTCCATGCCCTCCAAACGAGGTCGACAGGGACATCGACGGTACGTTCGAGCATGAGGTCGAGTTTGGGATCGATGGGATACGCGGTCACTTTTGCTTCTCCGTGGCATTGAGCTGTCTGAGGTAGTCGTCAAGCTGGTCGAGGCGGCGGGTCCAAAGACTGCGCTGCGCGCCGAGCCAGTCCTCGGCTTCCGACAGCGCTTTCGGTTTGATCTGGCAGGTCCGCACCCGGCCGACCTTCTTCGAGCGGACAAGACCGCATTCCTCCAGCACTTTCAGATGCTGAAGGAAGGTTGGCAGCGCCATGTCGAATGGCTGCGCCAGGTCGCTGACGGTGGAGGGGCCGGAGCCGAGTGCGGCCAGCACCGCGCGCCGGGTCGGATCGGCCAGTGCATGGAACGTGTCGTTGAGGCGCGTTTGTTGGTTAGCCATATGGCTAACTATAAGCAGGCAGATAGTTAGGTCAATAGCTAACTATTGTGGCGAACGCCCACGGCCGAGAATTGCTGCAAGTCGTGCAGTTGAATGCGTTGCTTGACGTGAGACGCTTACGGCGTGAATGCGCGAGGGTGTTTTAGTGGCGATGAAGTTGGATCCAAGACCAGCCGGTGATGGGATCTGTCGGAGGTCAGCACAGCGCGTGATGTGCGGATGAAATCTTGCTGGGGCCGGAAATCTCGCTCTATTGGCAAGGCCGCGGAATACAAAGCCGCGAAGTACAAGGTCGCAAAAATATAAGGTCGCAAATAAGTGGCTCGGGCGAAGCAGCTCCGCCCGAGCCACTTCAAATCAATAAAGCTACTTCTTCTTGGCCTTCTTGGCCTTCTTCACTGTCTTCTTCGCCGCCTTCTTCGCCTTCTTGGCTTTCTTCGCCATGGCATCCTCATGGGTTCGAGTTGACGTCAACGTCACGAGGCATGCTCGGCGATGGGCCAGTAGGCAGCCTCGATTTCAATCCGAGCCGATTCGTTGAAATTTGTCGCCTGTTTTTCAGCATTGTGGACGCTTCACGACATCATCGTTGTATTTTTCTGTGGACGGCGGCTCGCGTATTCAGGGTTAACGGAAAGCAAAGCCTTTCACTTTGCTTTCGTCCGCGACGCCGTTTGCGTCACAACGCCTTTCATTTGTTCATCGGGACCGCATTGTTCATCAATTCCCAACCACGGTGGGCTTTATCCGGCGCCGGTCAGATTCCGTTAAGCGCGCACCTGCAAGGATGCGACCAGCTTCGGGGGAGGCGGATTCCGGATGATCCGGATCGGGAGTGGGTTGATGTATCGGATGGCGAATAGTTCCAGGGACGGGGCAGAAGACGCGAACAACCGCGCACCCTCGGTTCGCCCATGCTGAGCGTTCCGACCCTCTGGATCATTTTCGTCGTCAATTTTGTCGCGATCGGCATCGTGTGGGCCTATGTGGTCCGCAGCTATCCAAATCTGGATGCAACGCGGTTCTGGATGGCCGGCGCGCTCGTCGCCGCGCTGGGTGCTGCGATCGCAATGACCCGCGGATTCATTGACCCGCAGAATGCGGAACTGCTTCTTGTTCCATTGTTGCTCGGCGGCTCGATGCTGGTCCTGGCCATTTGCCTTGCGTCGATGGGCATTCGCCGCTTCTACGGCGTGCCGGTGTCATGGCGCTCGACCGCGGTCATGGTCGCACTCAATTTTATCAGTCTTGCGTACTTTGTCTGGCACGACAACATGGTCGCGCGCATCGTCATCTATTCGCTGTTTCAGTCGTTGCCGATTGCCATGACATTACCGCTGCTGTTCTCCCGCCGGAATGGCAATGCCTATCCCGGCGCGCGCCTCTCCGGCTATATCGCGCTGCTGATGATTGCGGTTTATGCGGTTCGTTCGTTGGCCGCTGCCCTGCATATCGGCGGGCCGGTTTCGCTGATCGAGTTCAATCAAATTCAGGCCGTGATGATTCTCAGCCTGGTGTTCCTGTCCATGATGTGGAATTTCGGCTTCCTGCTGATGACCATCGACCGGCTGCGTGCAGAGGTTGCGGATCTCGCGATGTTCGACGATCTCACCGGCGCAGCCAACCGCCGCCAGTTCCTGGGACGGTTGAATGAGGAGTGCGCACGTTCGGGCCGCGGCGGCGAGGCATTTGCGCTGCTGATGATCGATCTCGACGACTTCAAGGAGATCAACGACAACCACGGCCATGCCGCTGGCGACGAATGCCTGCGGGTGTTTACTCGCGCGGCCGGAAGCCGGTTGCGAGCGGGCGATCTTCTGGCGCGCATGGGCGGCGACGAATTCTGTGTTCTGCTGCCTGCGACGACCCTGCGCGAAGGCGCGATGGTGGCGCGGCATATTCTGGAAGCCTGTCAGGGCGAAGCCGTGCAGGGCAATGGCATCGCGCTTCCATTGTCGGCGTCAATCGGTGTCGCGCAATGGCGTCCCGAGATCGGGATGCACGCCGAACGGTTGATCGCAGCGGCCGACCGTGCGCTCTACACCGCCAAGAAGGACGGCAAGAACGGTTATGCGGTGTTCGATGTGACGCCGCTCCAGGCAGAGCCGGAACTGCGCAAATCGGCATAAGGCCGCGCGCCCTCCATCAGTCGAACCAGTCGGCCCGGTTGCCCGGAAGCTTGCCGCGTCCGTTGGTCACGGCCTTGAACATCTCGCACAGCTCGTACTCCAGAAACTCGTTGGCGAGGATCAATGCGCGGATCGTCGAGCGCATGTCGCCGCCACACGCCGCGATCGCCTGATCCGCAGCCAGATCCAGCCGCTCCGATTCCGGCAGCGAACCGGAGGCGAGATTGTTCAACATATCGATGTTCCGTACTGAAGGGTGGCGTGTATGTTCTCTTTTTGTTCTCGGCAAGTCAAGTTGCATGATCGCCAGCGTGGCCTGACAAATCAGCTTTGCTGAAAAACCGGACCGGTTGAAAACGAGCGGCCGCATCATCGCGGATCAGGCGCGCTGCCACATCGCAAAGGCGTGCCGTGTGTTCACTTGTGACCTGCCGCGTGCCGCGCACCGGATGCACAATCGGGTTGCGGGCATGTCCCGATCCGGGACGCCGTGTCAGATGAACGCGTGCATCACATTCCGCACGCAGCCGCCATGCGTGGCGCTTTGCGGGTGTGATGTTTTGTGGAAGACTTCGCGGCGGCAGGGTCTCTCGTGAATAGAAAGTGGCGTCAGGTTTTTCTCAAGCGGATTGATCTGGGCTTTGCGCCCTCGATCCTGCTGGGCGTCGTATGCGTGATTGCCGCGGCGCTGGCGCGGAAACTGCTTGGCGTGCTCGGCCCGACGCTGCCGTTCGCGACTTTCTTTCCCGCGGTGCTGATCGTCTCGCTGTTCGGCGGATTGTTCGCGGGCCTGCTCTCCATTGTACTGTCGATCTTCACGGTGTGGTGGGTGTTCGCCGAACCGGCATTTACCTTCGCGATGCCCGACCGTGTGCATCTGGCCAACTTCGTTTTGTTCGGACTTTCGGGCCTGCTGGTGATCGTGCTGGCGCTGGTGCATCGCCAGCTTCTGTTCGCGGTGGAAGCCAAGGAGCGCGAGCGGCAACTGCTGGTGGGCGAGATCGAGCATCGCAGCAAGAATGTGCTTGCGGTGACCGCCTCGCTGATCCGCCAGACGGTGAAAGACCCCGAGCTTGCGGACACGCTGATCAGACGCGTCTGTGCAGTGGCCGATACGCGCGGCTTGATGGATGACAGCAGTGCCGAGACCGTCAGCCTGCACGCCTTGCTCGCCGCGGGTGTGGCGCAACCTCACGGGGCTGAGCGCATGACACTGACCGGCGAGGACGTGCAACTCAGCGCCCGGCAGGCCCGCGCACTGCATCTGGTGGTGCATGAACTCGGCACCAACGCGCTGAAATATGGCGCGCTGTCGCAGCCGTCCGGACGGATCGCCATTGATTGCGGCGTCGATGACGGAGGCAGGATCGTGATCGGTTGGCGCGAATGCGAAGGCCCGAAGGTCGCCGCGCCGGCCAAGCAGAATTTCGGCTCGCGGCTGATTTTGGTGACGCTGAAGCAGATCGGCGCGGAGCTGACGCCGTCGTTTGTGGAAAGCGGCTATTGTTACCGGATCGTGCTGCCGCGCGAGGTGTAATGCCGCGTCTCAACCCACACGCAAAAAGCCCGGAGCAGGCTCCGGGCTTTTCCGTCTCAGTGCAATCCGCCGTTACCAGGGATTATAGGGGTTCATATCCACCGGGTTCGGATCGTTCCGGTGATTGCGGTTATACGCGCGGGCACGGTAGTACCCCGGCCCGTAAACCGGCTCTGCATAAACCGGCCCGCCGTAAGCATAGGAGTCGTAAACCGGGCCGCCATAGCCGTAGGCCGGACCGCCATAATAATTATAGGAGTTTGCGGCAGCCGCGCCGGCAATCAGCGCGCCGGCGGCAAGGCCGAATCCGATCGCGGCGGCGTTGCGTCCGCCGCGGGCTTCAGCCGCAGGCGCCGACAGGACGGCAACGGTGGCAACTGTCGCAAGAGCAACTGCAATCTTTTTCATGATCTCAATCCTTGTCTGACTACGCCAACAACCGGCGGGGGTGGGAAAGGTTCCCGCGCCTGTCCCGGCGGTGCGTAATCTGCCGCAATGAAGATGAACGGCGGTGGAACAAAATCGCCGCCACGGTTTTGTCTCATTCACAAGGGGCATAGAGGGCCGTCTCATGAAGCTGATCGAGAAAATCGCCGAGGATCGTCCGTTGCGTTATGCGTTCGCAGGCATCGCGGTCCTGCTGATGTTCGGGATGGTGATGAGCTAGGCCGCCCGGCATCCAATGTTTCCACGGCAAGGATGCGCGGGGAGGATAACCGCGCAGCGGAAAATACTGCGCGGTGCGCGCGGCGCTGCCAAGGCCGGACATCATCTGTCAGTTCAAAGAGCGAAGCCCCGTGCCGATGTTGACGCGCGCCGAAGCGGCAGGTCGTCTTGCTGCGGCTGAAGCAGCACGGGATTTGGCGAGGCGCAGGGATGCGACATTTCGCCGGATTTGCGCGCCGTCGCGCAACTTGCGCCGCAATCCCACGTTCCTATCTCAGGGAGCTTGCACGGGAAACGCCTGTGCGGTGTCTGAACCGGAGGCCTTTGCCGCCATGACGAGCGCCAGAATGACCGATGATATTTTTGTCGACCGTACCGCGAAGCCGCGCGGCGGCAAGCGGCGTCCGCCGATCATCGATCAGGACGGCAACGAAGTGCATCCCGGCGGCTTTGGCGGCGCGGGCCGGTTCGGCGCGGGCGTGGACTTCGAACAGTTTTCCGGCGCGCTCGGCGGCATTTCGTTCGGTCCGCTCACGCGCGAGCAGCGCTTTGCGCGCATCGAGGCGCTCTCAAAGCTGCTCGATGTCGCCTTCGTGGTGCCGGGCACCAAAATCCGCTACGGCATCGACGGCCTGATCGGCCTTGTACCGGTGGTCGGCGATATTCTCACCACCGCGATCTCGCTGTGGATCGTGCGCGAGGCGCGGGCGCTCGGTGCGCCAAAATATCTGGTGGCGCGGATGCTCGGCAATGTGGCGGTGGATGGCGTGGTGGGTCTGGTGCCGTTCGCCGGCGACGCGTTCGACGTCATGTTTCGCGCCAATATGCGCAACATGCGGCTCCTCAAGCGCTGGATGGACAAGCAGCCGAGAACCTGAGGATCAAGAGTTGAAGTGGGGGCCGTTGCGGTGAGGAGGCGGCGAGGGGCCGAATGAATTCAGCCCGTCGCGGTCTGCTTCTCGTCTTCGGGAGCTGCCACCGGCTCCGGCCGGTTGCGCTCGAGCGGGAACGCTTCGCTTTCGTACAGTGTGCGGATTCCACTCTGGTCAAAGCGGGCCTCGTCGACCTGCAGGTATGCGCCGTTCAGCGAGTCGGCGGGAAGCTGTTCGATGGCGAACTGCACGGCTTCGGCTGCGGTCGGGAATCGGCGATACGCAAAGCCCGCGCGCTTTTTCTTGCGGATCGCCGCAGGAAACAGTTCGGCTTCGGTGTTGTAGTTGAACGCAGCCATGATTTCCGCCTTCTTGATTGGGATTCGATGGAAACGACAGCCGGAGGACGGCTCCATGGGGAGAGCCGCGCAGCCTGTGTCAATCATTCCAGAACAGCCCCTAATATAGGCCTTTTTTCGCCAATTGCGACCCGTCATAAGCGCTATGATGAACGGCATGGCCGGGCCGGGCGCGGGCCAAAGAAATGCTTTAATTTCAATAGGCTAGTGGCTCATTGGGCCGACGCCTGCAGGGCGGCCGGTGGGCGCGGCGGGCGCAACGTCGTGCAGGGCCGGTTTCTTGCAGGTTTTCGTGCGGAAAAATCCGCAAAACATCGGCAGCCGGGCCAGGCTGCCGGGGCCGCTACTCGATCGCTTCGGTCAGGATTTCGTCGGAGATCGACACGACTTTCAGCGGCGTCGTGTAGTGCTCGACATGGGTCTCGGGCTGATCGGCGATGGCGATCTTGCGCACCGGCGCCTGCTCCATCTCGCCGCTGACGCCGCGGCGGACGCCGTACTGCCACACCTGCAGCGCGCCGGCGCTGCGCAGCGCCTTCTCCACCGCGTCGGGAGTCTTGCCCTTCATCTGCGCCAGTTCCGCCTTGGTCAGGCCGATCACCACTTCATTTTGCGGCGAAACGACCTTGAATAACGTGACCCGGCCGACGGCGAAGGCGGGATGGGATGAAATGGCGTCGACGAGAAGGCCCGCAAGGCCAATCGCCAGCACGGTCTGGCGTGATCGGGTGGACATCGTGAATTCCTTAAAGACTGCGAAGTTGGCTCGGAGCGTTTCTTGTTGTGCGGAGCGCTTCTTATTGGCGGGGCATGATCGTTCGCATGCAAACGGAAGCGAGAGATAGGCGTCGCACGGCTTTTGACAAGCCGCGCGCGCTCAATTTTCTGCCGAACGGAGATGAAATTTCCGCGAGTTGACTTTGCGCGAATATGTTCGCCGCGGAAATTTATTCCGGCTGATGTTTCAGTGCCGCGGAATTGATGCAGTAACGCAGTCCCGTCGGCCCCGGCCCGTCGGGGAAGACGTGGCCGAGATGGCCGTCGCACTTCGAGCACAGCACTTCGGTGCGGATCATGCCGTGAGAGACATCGCGCTCTTCTGCAATGCTGCCCTCGGTGGCGGGCGCGGAGAACGCCGGCCAGCCGCAGCCGGAATCGAACTTGTCGCCGGATTCGAACAGTGGCTGTCCGCAACCGGCGCAGACATAGGTGCCCGGATCGAACGAATGATCGTATTCGCCGCTGAACGGGCGCTCGGTCGCCTTCTCGCGCAGCACGGCGTACTGCATCGGTGTCAGCTCCTTGCGCCACTCGCTCTCGGTCTTCTGCACGGTGCCGGAGCCGGTGGTCGTCTTGGTGTCGGTCATGTCGCGAGCTCCTTTCGTTATTTGTTGTGGTGTCTCACATCAAAGCGGCGAACCTTGCGGCTCGCCGCTTCTGTCTTGTCTTCGAAACGCTGCGTGAACCGCGCGTCTCAGTTGCTCGCTTTCGCCTCGCGCACCAGCGCGGGCTTGTCGCGATAGTTCTCGGCGAAGATCTTTTTCAGGTTCTCGATCTTCGGCAAATCGTTGAACACAATATAGGGCTGATTGGGGTGCAGCGTCAGGTAGTCCTGATGATAATCTTCAGCCGGATAGAAGGCCTGCAGCGGTTCGAGCGTGGTGGCGATGGTCTTCTTGTAGACCTTCGCGCCGTTCAGTTGGGCGATATAGTCCTGCGCCAGCTTTTTCTCCGCCGGGTCGGACGTGAAGATGGTCGAGCGATACTGCGTACCGGTGTCCGGGCCCTGGCGGTTGAGCTGGGTCGGATCGTGCACCACCGAAAAATATATCTGCAGCAGCTTGCCGAGCGACACCTGCTTCGGATCGTAGGTGATCTGCACCGCTTCCGCGTGGCCGGTATTGCCGCGCGTCGTCGCCTCGTAGTTCGCGGTCGAAGCCTTGCCGCCCGCGTAGCCGGAGACGGCGTTGGTCACGCCCTTTGTGTGCTGATAGACGCCCTGCACACCCCAGAAGCAGCCGCCTGCGAGCACGAAGGTCTTCAGCCCCTCGCCCGGCGCGATGTCGGCGCTCGGCGGCGGGATTACCACCGCGTCTTCCGCCGCAACTGATGGGGCGATGTACCACACCATCGCCAGCAGGGCGGCCGAGGCGAGGGCAATGGCGGTGCGGGCTGGTTTGCGATCCATGATGATCCTCTTCACGTTGCGGCGTTTCCGCCATTGCCAGAGATACGCGGAATAGACCCCGCCGTTACGGCAAAATTCCACACAAAAATGTGAGTTTGTGGGGGTTGCCGAGCACGGACGGATAGTCCGGACGGTGATGTTCCGCGTGATCTCTCTTCGGTCGTCCCGGCGAAGGCCGGGACCCATAACCATCGATTGCGGCGATGATAACGCGAAGGTTGCTCAGGCATTTCCTTCCAATCGATGATTCAGGGAGTATGGGTCCCGGCCTTCGCCGGGACGACGATTGGATGTGTGACACGCGTCTGCATTCTCTCGAACTCCCGATTCAATTTTCAAACAGCCGCACCCATTCACCCACGCGAATTCGCTCCCGCGCACCGCGCGGGTTGTGTCTCCCAATTGGGGCCCTCCAATCATGAGGGGCGATGGAGCGCCGCGAGGCGCAACGGGAATTGTCGTCGCTCCTGCGTCCGCTCGCGGGCGAACCTCAGGAGCGCATCGCCTTGCGGCGCTCCACCAACGCCGCTCGATCCGCCCGCCGAAGGGGGCGCGATCGTCCGGCGCGCGCGAGCCTTCGAAAAGGCGCCGCGCTGCGGCGTGTCGGGCCGAGGATCCGTGCAGGTCGGGAGTGCGAAGCGGGGAGGGGTGCATGCGCGCGGACGGCGAAACCAGTCCGCGTCAGCCAGTTCGGGACACGGCCTGGGCCGTCTCCCAAGACCCGGCGGTTTGACACCGCCGTTCTCCCTCTCACGTTCCGGACGGCGCAAGCGCCCCCGGCCGCATTCAGGCGGCACTTTCGCGCCGCCGTCTGCACTCCGTCGCTCGCCGCAAGCGGCATCTCCCCGTAGTGGGAGCGGACGGTCCACCTCGGCTGCCCGGGGCGTGTGTGCGTCACACGCGCGCGGTCGCCGCACTTCATTCCGCTTCAAGAACGCCTCCGGAAGCGCCCCTCACGAATGAAGTTATGGGAATATATACCTATAAAATATCTTTGTCAACGTTCTGCACAAACGTTCTGGTTATTTCAATAGTTGTTGAAATAACGCTTGCGCTTCTCCAGTATTTCAATAATTATTGAAATATGAAAAAGTCAGGTATCCTTCAAGCGCTGGCAGCTCTTTCGCAGGAAAGCCGCCTAGATGCTTTCCGGTTGCTCGTGCAGGCGGGACCGCAGGGAGTTGCGGCTGGGGAAATTGCGGCAGAGCTTGGTTTACTCCCCAATGCACTGACATTTCATCTGGATCGATTGCGGGAAGCGGGCCTCGTCACAGTTCGGCGCGACGGCCGTTCGATGATCTACGCCGCGCAGTTCGAGGCCATGAATGGCTTGATCGCATATCTCACGGAGAATTGCTGCGGAGGAGCCGAAGTTTGCGCGCCTGACGTCGCGTGCAAGCCCGCGCGCAAGCGCGCAAAAATTCCAGCCTGAAGGAGGTCGCCATGAAGCGTCTGCATGTCCACGTCGCAGTAACTGACCTTTCGCATTCGGTTCATTTTTATTCCGCGCTGTTTGCCGCGACGCCGACCGTCGTCAAGACCGACTATGCAAAGTGGATGCTCGAAGACCCACGGGTGAACTTTGCGATCTCCACGCGCGGACGGGAGCCCGGGCTCGATCATCTCGGTATTCAGGTCGAGAACGCTAGCGAGCTGAATGAAGTCTATGCGCGATTACACGATGCGGACGGAGAGGTGATTGAGCAGGGCCAGACGGCCTGCTGCTACGCCAAGTCCGAGAAATTCTGGATCGAAGATCCTGCGGGCATTTCCTGGGAAACCTTTCTGACCACGGGGGAGAGCACCACCTACGGCGACGGTTCCGGCGAGCGAGAGGCGCGGATCGTGCGCGAAAAGGAAAGCGCCTGCTGTGCGCCGGCGGCAAGGTCCGCGCCTCCAACTCCTTGCTGCTGATGTTGTCTTTCGACTTGCCCCGTCGTCTGGCAGCCGAAGCGCTCGGCACAGCCCTCTTGGTCGCGACGGTGATCGGCTCCGGCATCATGGCAGAGTCCATGACGAAGGACGCTGCGCTGACGTTACTTGGCAATACGTTACCGACCGGGTCCATGCTGGTCGTGCTGATTACCATTCTCGGACCAGTGTCGGGTGCGCATTTCAATCCTGCCGTGTCGCTGGTCTTTGCCTTGAAGCGGCAACTGACTGCGCCGGAGGCCTCGCTCTATGTGGCGGCACAGGTCGCGGGCGGTATCCTGGGCGCGATGGCTGCGCACCTGATGTTTGCGCTGCCTATTCTGGATGTTTCACTGAAAATGCGAACGGGCGGCGCGCAATGGTTCGCGGAAGGCGTTGCCACCTTCGGTCTGATCGCAACGATTCTCGGCGGTATCCGATTTCGGCAGGACGCGATTCCGTGGCTGGTTGGACTCTACATAACCGCTGCATATTGGTTCACGGCATCTACATCATTTGCAAACCCGGCGGTGGCTATCGCGCGGTCGCTGACGAATACGTTTTCTGGCATCCGGCCACTCGATCTGCCGGGGTTTATTGTCGCGGAATTCTGCGGGGCGCTGGTGGCGCTCAGCCTGATGGCGTGGCTGCTGCGCGAGGAGCGACACGTCATTCAACCATCGGAGGTTCGGCTATGAGCGTCACCATCTACCACAATCCCGACTGCGGCACCTCGCGCAACACGTTGGCTATGATCCGGCAGAGCGGCACGGAGCCGACGGTTATCGAATATCTGAAAACACCGCCTTCGCGCGCCCGGCTGCTCGAACTGGTGGCGGCCATGAAGATTTCGGTGCGTGCCCTGTTGCGCGAAAAGGGGACGCCGTATGCCGAGCTTGGTCTGGCCGATTCAAAATGGTCGGACGATCAACTGATCGATGCAATGCTGGAGCATCCCATCCTGATAAATCGTCCGATAGTCGTCACGCCGAAGGGCGTGAAGCTTTGTCGGCCGTCGGAAGCGGTCCTCAGCATTCTGCCGAATCCCGATATTGGCCGCTTCGTGAAGGAAGATGGCGAGGTGGTTGAAACGCCTTAGACGTACTTCTTCATCTCGCTCAACAGGTCGCTGCGCAAATCCTCGCGGTCCATCGCATAGGCAATGTTCGCGGCCAAGAATCCCGACTTCGAGCCGCAGTCGTAGCTCTTGCCCTTGAACTTGAAGCCGTAGAACGGCTGTGACTTGGCGAGATTCAACATGCCGTCGGTGAGCTGGATTTCTCCGCCCGCGCCCTTGGGCTGCGTCTCGAGGATGTTGAAGATTTCCGGCTGCAGGATGTAGCGCCCGGTGATCGAGAGGTTGGACGGCGCGTCTTCCTTCTTCGGCTTCTCCACCATGCCGTCGAGTTCGAACAGGTCGCCCTTGCTCTTGCCGACGCCGACCACGCCATACATGTGGACCTGATCCATCGGCACTTCTTCCACCGCGATGATGTTGGCCTTGTCCGCGCCTGCGGCGTTGGCGGCGTCGATCATCTGCTTCAGGCCGCTCGGCTTGTTCTTCACCAGCACGTCCGGCAGCAGCACGGCGAAAGGCTCGTTGCCGATGATGTCGCGCGCGCACCACACCGCATGGCCAAGGCCGAGCGGCGCCTGCTGGCGGGTGAACGATGTCGCGCCCGCTTCCGGCTGGTCGCGCTCGAGGATGTCCATTTCCTTCAGCTTGTTGCGCTCGCGCAGGGTGTCTTCCAGTTCATAGGGCCGGTCGAAGTGATCCTCGATCACGCCCTTGTTGCGCCCAGTGACGAACACGAGGTGTTCGATGCCGGCTTCCAGCGCCTCGTCCACCACATGCTGGATCAGCGGGCGGTCCACCACGGTAAGCATTTCCTTCGGCATCGCCTTGGTGGCGGGCAGGAAACGGGTGCCGAGACCGGCGACGGGAAACACAGCTTTGCGGATTTTCATGAGGCTCTTTGCGGGGCTTGGAAGGATGTGATGGTGGTAGCAGGTTTTACGGACTTGAAAAATGGCCGGGTGGCCAAGGAGTTCCCTCGTAAGGGGAAAGGGATGAACGCCGCGTGAGTGAGTTGGGGATTTTTTGTGGCGGCTCTTAATCCCTCCCCACAAAGGGGAGGGGGAAGAGGCCCTCGCCGGGACGACATGACGCGCCCCGCGTCATCTCGCCGCCAAAAAAAGCCGCGTTGTTAATCGGCTGGAAACCCTGTCCGGGCCTCCTGTAGGTGGGATAAGTGGAGTGGGTGTGCGTAAAATGGCTCGGTTCGAACGTGAAGAAAGCCCGTGGCTGATGGTCGCGGGTGCGGCGCTGACTTTGTCCGTGGTCACAGCGGTGTCCATCATGGCGGGACCGGCGCATGGGCAGACCGCTTCCGGACGCGGGCCGCTGTCGTGGATCGGCGACATCACCGGCGCGATCAACCAGCCCGCTGCAACGCCCCCTCGTCAGGCTGCGCCGTCGCCCGCGCCGGCCCCGCGCCGCATGGCGCAGGCAGGATCGGCGAAAGAATGGAGTGGCGAGGACGGCGCGTCCGGTCATCCCCTGATGACGGCGGACGCGATCCGCAATTCGGCAGCGAATTTCGGCCGCTGCGTGGCAGGCTTCTGGCCCGAAGCGCATCGGCGCGGCGTGTCCGAAGCAAGCTTCCGCCGCTTCACCGCCGATCTGTATCCCGACCTGCGCATCATGGACCTGATGGACTCGCAGCCGGAATTCACCAAGTCGGTGTGGGATTATCTCGACATTCTGGTGACCGATGCGCGGATTGCGCGCGGACGCGAGGTGCTGGCGAAAAACGCGGCGACGTTTGCCGCGGTCGAAAAAGCCTATGGCGTTGACCGCTACATCATCGCGGCGATCTGGGGCATCGAATCGAACTACGGCACGCAAGGCGGCGACCGCAGTGTCTTGAATTCGACCGCGACGCTGGCCTGCATCGGCCGCCGTCAGGGCTATTTCAAGGACGAGTTTCTCGCCGCGCTGGAAATCCTGCATCACGGCGACCTGACGCCGCAGCAGATGCGCGGCTCATGGGCCGGTGCCTTCGGCGCAACGCAGTTCATGCCAACCGCGTTCAAGAAGTTTGCGGTGGATTTCGACCGCGATGGCAAGCGCAACACCGTGGACGACGTGCCGGACATCATCGCCTCGACGGCGGCGAAGTTCAAAAAGGATGGCTGGTCGCAGGGGCAGACCTGGGGCTATGAGGTCGAAGTGCCGCGGGGCTTCAACTATCTCCATGCGGATCGCACGAAGAATTACACCATTGGACAGTGGGAGCAGCTCGGCGTGCGCCGCGCGGGCGGCAAGCCGTTTCCGCGCACCGGCGACAAGGCGTTCCTGCTCGCGCCCGCTGGCGCCGATGGTCCGGGCTTCCTGATGCTCGGCAATTTCCGCTCGATCATGCGCTACAATCCGTCGGAGGCCTATGCGCTCGCCATCGGCCACTTCGCGGACCGGCTGCGCGGCGGCCAGCCGTTCGTGCAGGAATGGCCGCGGCAGGAGCGCGTGCTCTCGCGCGACGAGCGGTTCGAACTTCAGCAGTTGCTCGCCCGGCGCGGCTTCTATCGCGGCGAGCCGGACGGCACCCTCGGCAGCGAGACGAAGAAGGCGCTGCGCAGCTATCAGGCGGCGGCCGGGCTGCCTGCGGACGGGTTTGCCTCGTCCGGCGTGCTGGCGCGGCTGCGCGGGCGGTAAAACTCTGAGTTTCAAGGGCTGGAACGGGGTTCCGGCCCTTGACGGGCCGACGGCATCCCCTGTTTATGAGCGGCGATTTCGCCCTGTTGGAGCCTGAATCTGCTACTATTTTGCAGCATTGCCCGAGACCGCCGTGACCCGCATGTCGAAACCTGGATCATTTTTCCGCCTGTTCACCGAACGTGGCCCGTTGACGGTCCTCGCGGTCGCGGGCGCCATGCTGTTCGGCATCGTCGCACCGGCGTCGGCGCAGTTCTTCGATTTCGGTTTTGGCCGTCCGCAGCGTCCGGCCCCGCCGCGTCCGGGCGGAGGCGGTTTCTTCTCGCCGTTCGGCGATGCGTTCGGTCCGGACCGGCAGCAGCCGGCGCCGCGTGCCGATTATTCCCGTGCGCCTGCGCCGGCCAAGCGCGAGGCGCCTGCCGACCGCAACGTGCTGGTGCTGGGCGACGCCATGGCGGACTGGCTCGCTTACGGTCTTGAAGATGCCTTGTCCGAAACGCCGGACCTCGGCGTGATCCGCAAGCACAAGACGGTTTCGGGCCTTCTCAAATATCAGCCGAAGGGCGAACCGGCGGATTGGGCCGCGGCGGCCAAGGGCATTCTCGCGACCGAGAAGCCTGATGTCATCGTGGTGATGCTCGGCCTGCACGATCGCATTCCGATTCGCGAGCCGGTCGTGGAAAAGAAGCCCGATGCCAAGCCGGGCGACAAGGCCGACAAGAAAAACGCGAAGAAGGATTCGCGCGGCAAACCGGGCGAGCCGGAAACTGCGGCCAAGCCGGGCGACAAGCCCGCCGAAAATAACGCCGACAGCAAGAACTCCGACGGCAAGACGGCGGACAGCAAGTCTTCCGAGGCGGAGGCCGCGCCCGATGACGATGACGATCAGCCCCAGATCATGGCACCGGAGAAGGGACAGCGGGCCGGCGGCATGCATGATTTCCGCGAGGAGCGTTGGGTCGAACTCTACGCCAAGAAGATCGAAGAGATGATCGCGGTCCTGAAATCCAAGGGCGTGCCGGTAATCTGGGTCGGTCTGCCTGCGGTGCGCGGCCCCAAGGCTACGTCGGACATGCTTTTCCTGGACGCGCTTTATCGCGATGGCGCCGGCAAGGCGGGCATCACGTATGTCGATGTCTGGGATGGCTTCGTCGACGACGCCGGACGTTTCACAACGCAAGGCCCCGACTTCGAAGGTCAGATCCGCCGGCTGCGCTCAGGCGATGGTGTGTTCTTCACCAAGGCGGGCGCGCGCAAGCTCGCGCATTACACCGAGCGTGAAATCCGCCGCGTGCTTGCGGCCCATACCGAGGGTCCGCTGGCGGTGCCGAGCGAAACATTTGCGCCGGATTCCAATATCCGGCCGGGCGAAGCCGGTCCGCGTCCGCTGATGGGTCCGGTGATGCCGCTGGTCGCGTCACAGGTCGGTACCGACGAATTGCTTGGCGGCGTCGGCACACGCCCTGCGTCGGTGGATGCGCTGGCTGCTCGCACGCTGGTGAAGGGCGAACCTCTCGCGGCGCCTGCCGGACGCGCCGATGATTTTTCATGGCCGCGCCGCGAGGTGGGCGTGCTCAGCGCGCCGCCGAGCGATCCGATGGTGGCCAGTGCGCCCGCCGACAGCGCCGCGCAGCAGAAACCAAAGCCGAAGAAGCAGCAGGTCGTGGTTCAGGGCCTGTTCAATCCGAACGCGCCGCAGCAGCAACGTCAGCGTGGATCGCCGCGTGACGGATTCGCACGGCCCCCGGGGAATGTCAGCCCGTCGCCGTTCTCAGGCTTCTTCGGATTCGGGCGCTGGTAAACCGCGTTGGCCCGCGTCTGGATCGCATCGGCCCGATGCCGTAGTGTCCGCGCCGCTGCCTCAGAAACATCCGTCAGGTCGAGATCGTGAACAGAAAACAGCGCCGGGCTGAGGGAAAATCCGGCAAGGATGCCGCGCGCTCCTCCGGGTTTCTCGAAGAGACCTTGTTTCGGCAAGCCATCGCCCATCACCAGGCTGGGCGAATGCGTGAAGCCGAGGCGAACTATCGCGAGGTGCTTGCGGCCAATCCGCGCCACACCGGTGCGCTGGGCTATCTTGGCCTGCTCGCCCATCAGGCCGGGCACAGCGATGCGGCGATCGATCTTCTGCGCAAGGCGATCGCGTCGGACCGGCGTAATCCTGAACCGCACTACAATCTGGCGCGGATTCTGTCGGATCGCGGACGTGACGATGAAGCCATCGTGCATAATCGCAAGGTTCTGGAAATCGACCCGAACTTTCCCGGTGCGCACAACAATCTCGCTGCGCTGCTGTTGTTGCACGGCCGTCCGGCTGAGGCGCTTGCCGCTGCGGTCCAGGGATTGCTGCGCGATGACGCGGCGGGCTTGAAAACGACCTTTGTGATGGCGCTGCGCCAGCTCGATCTGGCGGCGATCAAGCGCGATCCAAATCTCGTCCAGTTGCTGGTGCGCGCGTTGCGTGAACCGTGGAGCCGCCCGCGCGATCTGTCGGCCGCAGCGGGCGCGATTCTGCTTCGGTCGCAGGCGATGGCGCGCTGCGTGGAACATCAATCCCGCGAAGGGGTAATGCGGCTGGCGGACATGTTCGGCGCAACTGACCTCGATGCGCTTGGCAGCGACGGCTTGTTTGACGCGCTGCTGACGTCGGCACCGGTCACGACGATGGCCATCGAGCGCGTCCTGACGGCGATTCGCCGCGCGGCGTTGAATGAGATTGTGTCGGGTGAGTTTGAGAACAGCGGCACCTGGCTGCCTTTGATAACGTCCATTGGACAGCAGGGTTTCATCAACGAATACATCTTCGATGTCTCCGAATCCGAGAAGGCACAGCTCGAAAACCTTCGTGCGGATGTCGCGGACGCCGCCACGCGCAACGAAACGATTGCGCCGCTCAAGCTCGCGATTCTCGCAAGCTATCTGCCGCTCCATTCTCTGTCCGGCGCAGAAACACTGGCGGCGCAGCCCTGGCCCGGCGAACTGGCGGCGCTGCTCAAACAGCAGATCACCGATCCTCACGGCGAAAACCAGATACGGACCTCGATCGAGCGGCTGACGGCGATCGAGGACGATGTTTCGGAAAAAGTCCGCGCACAGTACGAGGAAAATCCCTATCCGCGATGGAGCAGGATTCCGGCGGAGACGCAGGCGTTGCCTGTTGATGCTTATATCGGCATGCGATTTCCCGGCGCGCCCTACAAGCCGCTGGGCCATCGCGCGCCGGACATTCTGGTTGCGGGTTGCGGCACGGGACAGCATGCGATCCAGCGCGCCCAGCAATTTCAGTCAGCGAATGTGCTGGCGATCGACCTCAGCCTCGCCAGCCTCAGCTACGCGATCCGGCAAACGAAAGAGCTGGGGCTGACCAACCTGCGTTATGCGCAAGGCGATATTCTCGCGCTCGCAGATGACAGAACATTCGACATCATCGATTCGAGCGGCGTGCTGCACCATCTGAAGGAGCCGCTGACCGGCTGGCGCAGGCTGGCAAATCTTTTACGGCCCGGCGGGCTGATGCATATCGGGCTTTACAGTGCGGCGGCGCGGCAAGACATAAATGCTGCGCGCAGTTATCTCGCGCAGCAGGGCAGGGATTATTCGGTACCGGAGGTGCGCCGGCTGCGCGCCGAGGTCGCGGGCCGCGCGCCGGGCGATCAACTGCATAACCTTACGAACTTCAGCGACTTCTTCAGCATGAGCGAATGCCGCGACTTGCTGTTTCATGTTCAGGAACATCAGTTCTCGATTCCGCAGATCGCAGATTTTCTGCGCGAGAGCGGGTTTACGTTTCTCGGCTTCGAGACCCCGGCGCGCAACAGCTACCTGCGGCGCTTTCCGGATGATCGTGCAGCGACCAATCTTGCCAATTGGGCCATATTCGAGGCTGAGAATCCGTCGACCTTCGCGACGATGTATCAGTTCTGGATTCAGAGCGCTTGAGCGGGGCTGACATGTCCAAAGGCGCCTTGGCCCTTCTGATACGCAGCGGCGACCAAAATTGGGCCCCTGAACGATGGCGTGATCGTTTCCGGACGGCGCTTCCCGGTCGCGATGTCGTGTCCATTCCAGATGATGCATTTGATCCGCTCGCGATCGATTACGCCGCGGTCTGGAAGCCGAAGCACGGTGAGCTGGCCGCGTTTCCCAACCTCAAGGTGATCTTCAATCTTGGCGCGGGCGTGGATGCCGTTCTTTCGGATCCGCAGAGGCCGGATGTGCCGCTGGTCCGCGTCGCGGTTGACGACCTGACGTCGCGCATGACCGAGTATGTTGTGATGCACACGCTGATGCATCATCGGCAGCAGTCTTATCTGGCTGGCTGTCAGGCGCGTTCCGAATGGGCGCCGCGAGAACAATGGCCAGCGTCGGCGGTTCGCGTCGGCGTGCTTGGGCTGGGCGTGCTTGGCCGGCACGCCGCCGAGATGTTGCATGCACTGGGCTTTCAGGTTGCGGGCTGGAGCGTGACACGGAAAAGTCTGACTGGCATCAGTTGCTATGCGGGACACGGTGAACTCGGCACCTTCCTCGCCAGAACGGATATTCTCGTTTGTCTCCTGCCGCTCACGCCGCAGACGAGCGGATTACTTCGCCGGGAGCTTTTCCTTCAGCTTGCAAAGGATGGCCCGCTCGGCGGTCCGGTCGTTATCAATGCCGGCCGGGGCGGTCTTCAGAACGAAAGCGACATCCTCGATTGTCTGGATAATGGCGTGCTCAAGGCTGTGACGCTCGACGTATTCGAGGCGGAGCCTTTGAATCCCGCCAGCCGTCTCTGGCGTCATCCTGCGGTGACCATCTCGCCGCACAATGCGGCCGACACCGATCCGGATACGATCTCATCTTATGTCGCGGGACAAATTCTGCAGTTTGAAGCGGGTGGCACCCTCGAGAACGTTGTCGATAGAGCCCGCGGATATTGAAAGTCAGGACGATCGGGCGGTCAGTTTCTCGGTTGAGACAATCTGCTCTTAAACCGAACGCGGCCCGAACAGGATGATGGCGGCACCGATCAGGCAGAGCACTGCGCCTGCCATGTCCCATCGGTCAGGACGCACCCCTTCCATGGCCCACAGCCACGCCAGCGATGCGACAATGTAAATACCGCCATAGGCGGCATAGGCGCGCCCCGCGGCATCGCTTGGCACCAGTGTCAGGAGATATGCAAACAGCACCAGCGAAAGGATGCCGGGCGCAAGCCACCAGATGGATTTGCCGAGCCGCAGCCAGGCCCAGAATGCAAAACAGCCCCCGATTTCGGCGAGGGCTGCTGCAACGTAGATGGCAAAAGTCATCTGAGATTACCGGGGCAGGGTTGTCGCGCCCATCAGATGCTGATCGATGGCCGCGGCGCACTGGCGGCCTTCGCGGATCGCCCAGACAACGAGCGACTGACCGCGGCGCATATCGCCGGAGGAGAATACTTTCGCCACCGAGGTCTGATAGTTGTTGGTCGAGGCGCGAACATTGCCGCGCGGGTCGAGTTCGACGCCGAGCTTCTTCAACATGCCCTCGTGCACCGGATGGACGAAGCCCATCGCCAGCAGCACCAGTTCGGCCTTGATTTCAAACTCGCTGCCGGGAATCGGCTGCATCTTGTCGTCGACGCGCACGCAGTGAAGTTTGGTGACCTTGCCGTCATGGCCGGAGAACTTTTGGGTCAACACGGCGTATTCGCGATCCGCGCCTTCGGCCTGACTCGACGAGGTGCGCATCTTCAGCGGCCAGTTTGGCCAGGTCAGCGCCTTGTTCTCGCGTTCGGGCGGCGCCGGCATGATTTCAAGCTGCGTGACGGACTTCGCGCCCTGACGGATCGAGGTGCCGATGCAGTCGGAGCCGGTGTCGCCGCCGCCGATCACCACCACATCCTTGCCGCCTGCGAGGATTTCGCGGATATCGCCGAGCGGTTCGTTGCCGACGCGGCGGTTCTGCTGCGGCAGGAATTCCATCGCGAAATGGATGCCGTCGAGGTCGCGGCCCGGAATCGGCAGATCGCGCGAGGCTTCCGCGCCGCCGGTCAGCGCCACGGCGTCGTAGGCCTTCAGCAGATCCTGCGGCTCGATCGCGCCCGCATACGCGCCGCCGACCGGCGTGTTGTAGTGGAAGGTCACGCCTTCGCCTTCCATCTGCGCCACGCGGCGGTCGATGATGCCCTTTTCCATCTTGAAGTCGGGAATGCCGTAACGCAGGAGACCGCCGGCCTTTGCGAACTTCTCGAATACATGGACTTCGTGACCGGCCCGCGCGAGTTGCTGCGCGCAGGCAAGGCCGGCCGGGCCGGAGCCGACCACGGCAACCTTCTTGCCGGTCTTGACGGCGGCGACCTCAGGCTTGAGCCAGCCGTTGTCCCATGCGCGATCGACAATGGCGCATTCGATCGTCTTGATGGTGACCGGGTTGTCGTCGATGTTGAGCGTGCAGGACGCTTCGCACGGCGCCGGGCAGATGCGGCCGGTGAATTCGGGGAAGTTGTTGGTCGAGTGCAGATTGCGCGCGGCTTCTTCCCAGTTGCCGTTGTAGACGAGGTCATTGAAGTCCGGGATCTGGTTGTTGACCGGGCAGCCGGGCGTGCCGGGCGCCACCGAGCCGGTGCCGTGGCAATAGGGAATGCCGCAATTCATGCAGCGCGCGGCCTGATCGCGCGTGTCCTTCTCGCTCAGCGGAATGACGAATTCCCTGAAGTCCTTCACGCGGTCCGCGACAGGCGCGTACTTGCGGTCGTGACGTTCAATCTCAAGAAAACCTGTAGGCTTACCCATGGTGACTCTGACGCCCCTGCAATCCGTTTCATCGTCATCCTGAGGTGCGAGCCGTGCCGGCGAGCCTCGAAGGATGAATGGTCTGCTCCGTCATCCCTCAAGCCCGAGCTTGGCTCGGGCATCTCAGGATGACGGGACTTCTGTTTACGCCCCGATCGCGATTTTCGGTTCGTCCGGCTCGCGCGATTTCATTTCTTTCAGCGCGCGGCGGTATTCGACCGGCATCACCTTGCGAAACTTCGGCAGATAATCCTTCCAGTTCGCAAGGATGTGCTGCGCACGCGCCGAGCCTGACAGCTTGGCGTGGCGCGAGATCAGCACATGCAGACGCTCCACGTCCTCGCCGAGCAGGTTCTTGAACACATCGACGCGGCCATGGGCCTCAAGATCGTTCAGCGCGCCGAACGCGGTCTCGTTGATCAATTCCTCGGAGAGGACCGGTTCGAGTTCGACCATCGCCATGTTGCAGCGTTTTTCGAACGTGCCGTCCTCGTCGAGCACATAGGCCACGCCGCCGGACATGCCCGCCGCGAAGTTGCGTCCGGTCTTGCCGAGCACCACGACGATGCCGCCGGTCATGTATTCGCAGCAGTGATCGCCCGCGCCTTCAACGACCGCGACCGCGCCCGAGTTGCGCACGGCAAAGCGCTCGCCCGCGACGCCGCGGAAGTAGCACTCGCCTTCGATCGCGCCGTACATCACGGTGTTGCCGACGATGATCGATTCTTCCGGCACGATGCCGGAGTTCTTCGGCGGCTTGACGATGATGCGTCCGCCGGACAGGCCCTTGCCGACGTAATCGTTGCCTTCGCCTTCGAGATCGAAGGTGACGCCACGCGCCAGCCACGCGCCGAATGCCTGACCCGCCGTGCCCTTGAGGCTGACATGGATGGTGTCATGCGGCAGGCCGGTATGGCCGTAGGTCTTGGCCACGACGCCCGAGAGCATCGCGCCGGCGCTGCGGTCGGTGTTGTGGATTTCCGCCTGAATCTTCACCGGCGCGCCGCGGTCGATGGCCGCCTGCGCTTCCTTGATAAGGGTGCGATCCAGCACCTTCTCGAGGTGATGATCCTGCGCCTCGGCGTGATAGATCTTCTGGCCGGGGAGCGCAGGCTGCTTGAAGAACAGCTTCGAGAAATCGAGGCCCTTGGCCTTCCAGTGCGCGACCAGCTTGGACTGATCGAGCATCTGGCTCTGGCCGACCATTTCCTGGAAGGTGCGGAAGCCCATGGACGCCATGATCTCGCGCACTTCCTCGGCGACGAAGAAGAAGAAGTTGATGACATGCTCGGGCTGGCCGGTGAAGCGCTTGCGCAGCACCGGGTCCTGCGTCGCGACGCCGACCGGGCAGGTGTTGAGATGGCACTTGCGCATCATGATGCAGCCCGCCGCGATCAGCGGAGCAGTGGCAAAGCCCATTTCATCCGCGCCCAGCAGGGCGCCGATCACGACGTCGCGGCCAGTGCGGAAACCGCCGTCGACCTGAACCACGATGCGGCTGCGCAGGCGTTCACGCACCAGGGTCTGATGGGTTTCGGCGATGCCGAGTTCCCATGGCGAGCCTGCATGCTTGATCGAGGTCAGCGGCGAAGCGCCGGTGCCGCCTTCGAAACCGGAGATGGTGACGTGATCCGCGCGCGCCTTGGCGACGCCGGCGGCAACGGTGCCGACCCCGATTTCCGAAACGAGCTTGACCGAGACCTGACCGTCAGGATTGACGTTTTTCAGGTCGTAGATGAGCTGCGCGAGGTCTTCGATCGAGTAGATGTCGTGATGCGGCGGCGGCGAGATCAGGCCGACACCCGGCGTCGAGTGACGCACCTTGGCGATGGTCGCGTCGACCTTGTGGCCGGGCAACTGTCCGCCTTCGCCGGGCTTTGCGCCCTGCGCCATCTTGATCTGCATCATGTCGGAGTTGACGAGGTATTCCGTCGTCACGCCGAAACGGCCCGAGGCCACCTGCTTGATGGCCGAGCGCATCGAGTCGCCGTTCGCCATCGGCTTGAAGCGGTCAGCCTCTTCGCCGCCTTCGCCGGTGTTCGACTTGCCGCCGATCCTGTTCATCGCGATCGCGAGCGTGGTGTGCGCCTCGCGCGAGATCGAGCCGAACGACATCGCGCCGGTGGCGAAACGCTTGACGATCTCCTTGGCCGGTTCGACTTCGTCGAGCGGCACAGGCTTGCGCTTGTCGTCCTCGGCGGACTTGAGCTTGAATAGGCCGCGCAGGGTGAGCAGCTTTTCGGACTGCTCGTTCAGCACTTTTGCAAATGCCCGGTAACGGTCCTGCGAATTGCCGCGCACCGCGTGCTGCAGCAGCGACACGGTCTCGGCATTCCAGGCGTGATCCTCGCCGCGCGAGCGGAAGGCGTATTCGCCGCCGACATCGAGCGCGCTCTTGTAGATCTGTGTATCGCCGAATGCTTCGCCGTGACGGCGCGTGGTTTCCTCGGCGATTTCGGCAAGGCCGACGCCTTCGATGCGGGTATGGGTGCCGGCGAAGTATTTCGCGACGAAATCCGCCTTCAGGCCGACGGCGTCGAAAATCTGCGCGCCGCAGTACGATTGATAGGTCGAGATGCCCATCTTCGACATGACCTTGAGCAGGCCCTTGCCGATCGACTTGATGTAGCGCTTGACGATTTCCTTGTCGTCGAGCTTGGCGGGAAGCTGCTCCTTCATCGCAATGATGGATTCGAACGCCAGATACGGGTTGATCGCTTCCGCGCCGTAGCCCGCGAGACATGCGAAGTGATGCACTTCACGCGGCTCGCCGGATTCGATCACAAGGCCGACCGAGGTGCGCAGTCCGGTGCGGATCAGGTGATGATGCACGGCGGCGGTCGCCAGCAGCGACGGAATCGGAATGCGGTCGCTTCCGGCGGCGCGGTCCGACAGGATGATGATGTTGATGCCCTCGCGCACCGCAGCTTCGGCGCGGCCGCACAGTTCTTCCAGCACCTGCTCCATGCCCGAAGCCCCGAGGCCGGCGTGGAAGGTGGTGTCGAGCGTGCGCGACTTGAAGTGGTTGTCGGCGACGTCGGAGATCGAGCGGATTTTCTCGAGATCGGCGTCGGTCAGGATCGGTTGACGCACTTCGAGGCGCTTGGTCTTGGACAGGCCCTCGATGTCGAACAGGTTCGGGCGCGGCCCGATGATCGAGACGAGACTCATCACCAGTTCTTCGCGGATCGGATCGATCGGCGGGTTGGTCACCTGTGCGAAGTTTTGCTTGAAGTAGGTGAACAGCGACTTCGGCTTGTTCGACAATGCCGAAAGCGGCGTGTCGGTCCCCATGGAGCCCGCGGCTTCCTCGCCGGTGGACGCCATCGGCGTCATCAGCACGGAGAGGTCTTCCTGGCTATAGCCGAACGCTTGCTGGCGATCGAGCAGCGACAGGTTCGAGCGCGCGGCCTTGGCCGGCGCATCCGCCATTTCCTCGAGCACGATCTGGGTGTTGTCGAGCCACTTGCGATAGGGATGGCTCTTGGCGAGTTCGGCCTTAATCTCGTCGTCGGGAATGAGCCGGCCTTCCTCAAGGTCGACCAGCAGCATCTTGCCCGGCTGCAGACGCCACTTGGTGACGATCTGGTCTTCTGGAATCGTCAGTACGCCCATTTCGGACGCCATCAGGATGCGGTCGTCCTTGGTGACGAGGTAGCGTGCGGGGCGAAGACCGTTGCGGTCCAGCGTCGCGCCGATCTGGCGGCCATCGGTGAAGGCAATCGCTGCGGGGCCGTCCCACGGCTCCATCAGCGCGGCGTGATATTCGTAGAACGAGCGGCGCTCTTCGCTCATCAGCGGATTGCCGGCCCATGCTTCAGGGACGAGCATCATCATCGCGTGCGACAGCGAGTAGCCGCCCTGCACCAGGAATTCGAGCGCGTTGTCGAAGCAGGCGGTGTCCGACTGACCTTCATAGGAGATCGGCCACAGCTTCTCGATGTCGTCGCCGAACTTCTCGGATGACACCGAAGCCTGACGCGCCGCCATCCAGTTGACGTTGCCGCGCAGGGTGTTGATTTCGCCGTTGTGCGCCACCATGCGGTAGGGATGCGCCAGCGACCATGCCGGGAAGGTGTTGGTCGAGAAGCGCTGATGCACCAGCGCCAGCGCGGATTCGAAATCCGGCTCGTGCAGGTCGGGATAATACTTGCCGAGCTGGTCGGCGAGGAACATGCCCTTGTAGACGACGGTGCGGCACGAGATCGATACCGGATAGTAACCGGCGAGCGCGCGTTCGCGGCGCTGATAGATCGCGTTCGAGATCGCCTTGCGCAGGATGTAGAGACGGCGCTCGAAATCTTCCTCGTCCGCGCAGTCGCCGCAGCCGATAAACACCTGCATGCAGTTCGGCTCGGTCGGCTTGACCGTCTCGCCGAGCGAAGAATTGTCGGTCGGCACGTCGCGCCAGCCGAGCAACTGCAGGCCTTCCGACTTGATCTTGTCGGC
Organism: Afipia sp.; assembly: GCA_017308595.1. Classification (GTDB taxonomy): domain Bacteria; phylum Pseudomonadota; class Alphaproteobacteria; order Rhizobiales; family Xanthobacteraceae; genus Afipia. Next base: position 188,022 of record JAFKER010000006.1, on the reverse strand, counting down.
AACGATGCTCTTGATCACTTCACGCCAGGGCTTCTCGCGCGGCATGAACAGCGCGCCGACGGCATACTTGCCGGGAGCAGGAAGCGTGAAGCCGGCTTCCTTCGCCTTGCGCGAAAAGAACGCGTGCGGGATTTGTACGAGAATGCCAGCGCCATCGCCGGCGCGCGGATCGGCGCCGACGGCGCCACGGTGTTCCAGATTGCAAAGAATGCTGATCGCGTCGGAGACGATCTGATGCGACTTCTTGCCCTTGATGTTGGCAATGAAGCCGACGCCGCACGAATCTTTTTCGAGTGCGGGGTCGTAGAGACCTTCAGCAGCGGGACGCCAGTTATGCTCGCGGACGGTCAAGCCGGGCTCCGGCGCCACGACACCATCTTTGATTCCGTCACACCAAATCTCTGAGCCGCTCATTCTCATCCTCACGCCTCTTTAGAGGCAGTCTATTTTTACTCATTTTGGCCGCAGCTTCGGCGTTCACGGCACCCGTCGGAAATTTCCGTTTGAGGAAATCCTCGGGGCCACCGCTCGCGTTGTCACGAGCCTTGCTTTCGAAAGTGCAGTTCGCGCGCGCCGTTTCCGGCTGCCGAGCGGCCTGCGAATATTACCGGCGCTGCAAACGCCGTGCCGGAATAGACCCGGAAATTGGGACAGTGATCCTGTCCTAACATCCAGATTGCCAAACTTTTTCCTATCATACAAGCGTTCGGGAGTCCCTCTCCCGTATGTAGGTTTGCGTGTCTGTGCCGGTCCCGGCAAGGGATCTGGTCGGGCGAACGAAAGCTGAAAAACCACTCTGGAATCAGCATTTTCGGTGAACCGGACAGCCAGAACCCGCCCCGAAAGGGCAGCCGGGACGATGACTTTCCGGGTCGGGACACTGCGATGCGCGGCGACAGCGCTCTCCGCCAACGCTCGTGCCTCAGGATTAGGGCAATCCCGCCGTGATCCGGTCCTAGCTCCGCCGAATTCAACATCGACGCTGTGGCTTGGACCTCAGGCGGCCGCAGAGCCGCTCAGGGACAACAGGGGAGCCATGGTGATGATGCTGTTTTCGAGGGTGATCCGGCCCGCACTCGCGGCCGGGGTAGTTTTTGCGGCCGGGGCACTAGCCGTCTCTCCGGCCTCGGCTGCGGACGATCTGCCGATAGTGGATGATATCCATATTCCGATGCCGCGGGTGCTGGAGGACGATGGCCCGCTGCCGCCTCCCGTCTATGATCCCCGTAGCGAGCGGTATTATGAGGAGCGGCCTTACGTGCAGCGCCCTTATATGCCGGGGCCATATGGAGCCGGACGATCGGCAGTGATCCCGTCGTCACGCTATGCGCGATCCGGACCTGCAGCGCGTCCGATGCTGCCGCCGGATCAGGTGATGTCGGTGTTGCGGTCGGGTGGTTTCTCTCCGCTGGGCCGGGTCACCCAGCGCGGCTGGATTTACACGGTCGCGGCGCTTGACCGCTCCGGCGAGGATGGCCGCCTGATTATCGATGCCCGCACCGGGCAGATCATCCGTTTCATCCCGGCACAGGCCGTCGATGAGCGGCTGATGGCGGCTTATGGTCCGCCCGGCCCGCCGCCGGTGGCCTATGCCGGATATGAAAACCGCCGCGGGTCGCTGCTGGATCTGCGTCATGCGCCGCGTCCGCCGGTCTCGGTCCCGAAGGCGGCATCACGCCCGGCGCCGAAGACGGCGAACCGCAATGCGCAGTCTGCACCAACAACGGGGGTCGCAACCACGTCAACGGCTGCAGCGCCTGCTCAGCAGGCGGCCGTTCCGGTCGGGGCCAAGCCGGTCGTCGCAGAGAACAAGCCTGCCACAACCGTCGGTGTTGCCGGAGCATCTGCACCGTCATCGCTGAAGCTTTGGCCGACGCAGGCGATGCCTGACGTCCAGACGCTGGAGTAATCCAGTTCAAGAGGAGACCGGCCTGACACAAAAAAACGCCCCGGGGCACCGGGGCGTTTGCAGTCGGGGAGGTTCGATAAGCGCGAGGGTTAGGCCGCGACCTGCTCGGCCACCTTCTGGACGGGCGCCGCGGAGGTGATCGGAATCTGGCGCGGCTTGGCAGCTTCGGGAATCTCGCGGACGAGATCGACATGAAGCAGGCCATTCTCGAGCGAGGCGTTCTTCACCTGGACGAAGTCGGCAAGCTGGAACTGACGCTCAAAAGCGCGCGAGGCGATTCCGCGATAGAGCACTTCAGCGGTCTGGCCGTTCTCGTTGGAGGCTTTTTCTCCCTTGATCGTCAGGGTGTTTTCCTTGGCGACGATCGAGATTTCATTCGGGGAAAAGCCGGAGACGGCGACGGAAATCCGGAAATTGTTCTCACCGGTGCGCTCGATGTTGTAGGGCGGATAGCCCGGCGAGCTTTCGCTGGACGACTGGTCGAGCAGCGAGAACAGACGGTCGAAACCGACGGTGGAACGATAGAAGGGGGTGAGATCGAATTGACGCATGTTAGTCCTCCAAAGTGAGCGACCGGCGCGTTCTCAGGCGGGACGGAGGGGCTTTCGGACAGCGTGACCGCTGCCTCAAGGATCGTCTCGCATGCACAACGCGTCACTCTTTTGCAAAGAGCAGACAACCCGCCATTGGGCCGGGTTTTCGTTCTGCGTGCAGCCTTAACTGGCCTGCACGAAACTGATATGGGAGGGACCTTGTGACGTTCAAGAGGGTTCCCGGCCCCTCTTTTTGTCAGCAATATCTCTTTCGAATTTGATGATTCCCTTTGGCTGATCGGCCCCCATGACGCTCGTTTCCATTCCCGCCAATCCCGTTCCCGACAATGTCGTCAGCGGGACCATCAAGACGCCCGACGGCGCCGAACTGCGCTTTGCGCGCTGGCAGCCCCCCGCCAATCGCAAGGGGACGGTCTGCGTGTTCACCGGACGCGGCGAGAGCATCGAGAAATATTTCGAGACGGTGCGCGAGTTGCGCGAGCGCGGCTTTGCGGTGGCGATGATCGACTGGCGCGGGCAGGGCCATTCCTCGCGGCAGTTGCGCGATCCCCGTAAGGGTTACGTGCACCGGTTTTCCGACTTCGAGGTCGATGTCGAAACCTTCGTGCAGCAGGTGATGATGCCGGATTGTCCGCCGCCCTATTACGCACTCGCTCATTCCATGGGCGGCGCGGTGATGCTGCGGGTGGCGCATGCCGGCAAGCGCTGGTTCGATCGCATGGTGTTGTCCGCACCGATGATCGATCTTCCCGGCTATGCCACCAAGCTGCCGACGCGCATTCTGGTGCGCACGCTGCGCTGGCTCGGCATGGGCGGCAACTACGTGCCCGGCGGCACCAGCGAACTCACCGGCACCAACAGCTTCGTCAATAATCCGCTGACGTCCGATCCGGTGCGCTATGCGCGCAATGCCGCGATCTATGAGGAAGACCCGACTCTCGGCATTGCGTCACCGACCGTTGCCTGGGCCGACAGCGCATTCAAGGCGATCGTTGAGTTTCGCGAGGCGAGTTATCCTTCGCAGATACGGCTGCCGATCCTGATGATGGCTGCGAGCAGCGATACCATCGTCTCGACCGCCGCCATCGAAGAGTTCGCCTATCACCTCCGCGCCGGATCGCATCTGGTGATCGCGGGCTCCAAGCATGAAATCCTGCAGGAGCAGGACCGCTATCGGCAGCAGTTCTGGGCGGCGTTCGACGCGTTCATTCCCGGAACGCCGCTGTTCAAGTAGGCGTCAGTTTGCCTTCGGCGCGGTGCTGGTTGCGGGCTCTGTCGCCGCCTGTGCGGCGCGGCCGACGCTGACGCTGAGCAGGCCCTGACCCCAGATGCGTTTGGCGACACGCTTTGTATCTTCGAGCGTGACGGCATCGACAATCGCGTTGCGCTTCTCGATGTAATCGATGCCGAGTTCATCGATCTGATACTGTAGCAGTGCGGTGGCGAATTTCGACGAGGTGTCGAGCGCCAGCATCTGCGATCCCTTGAGATAGGATTTCGCCTCGTCCAGTTCCTTTTGGGTCGGGCCTTCGTTGCCCATGCGTGCAATTTCAGCAGTGATGGTGTCGAGGGTGTCTTTCGCCTTGTCGGCGCGGGTCGCGGTGGAGCCTGCGAACAGCGACGACTTCTTCATCCAGATCAGCGATTGCGACACCGAATAGACAAGTCCGCGCTTCTCGCGGACTTCCTTGTAAAGCCGGGTCGAGAGCGTGCCGCCGCCGAGAATGTGGTTGACGATATAGGCCGCCATGAAATCGGGATCGTTGCGCGCAATGCCGGGGCCGCCGAAATTCACCGAGGTCTGCGGCACGTCAACGATGGCCGACGTATGCTTCGGCGGTTTGGCGGCCTCGACCATCGGCACCGGCACGAGGTCTGCCTTGGCGGGCAGGGCGCCGAAGGTGGAATCGAGCAGTTTGCCGAGGGCTTCCGGTGTAATGTCGCCGACCACGGCGATCTTCAATGTGTCGCGGGCGATCACGCGCTTGGCATAGTCTTTCAGATCGGCGGCCTGAATCGTGGGAAGACTTTCAAGCGAGCCATTCGGCGCGCGTGCGTAAGGATGTGTGCCGTAGGCCTGTTCCCAGAATTTGCGGCCCGCGATCGAAACCGGATTGGTGCTTTCGCGCCGCGCATTCGACAGCATCTGCGCGCGGACGCGTTCCAGCGGTTCGCTGTCGAACCGGGGGGATGTCAGCGCCAGCTTCAGCAGGCCGAACGCTTCGTCGCTGTGTTCTTTCAGCATCCGCATCGAGCCGCGCAGATAGTCGCGCGTGACCGAAAAGCTCATTTCGATGGCGCGGCGTTCAAGGCGCTCGTGAAAGGTCTTCGAATCCAGATCTGCCGCGCCTTCGTCCAGCATGTTGGCGGTGAACGATCCGGTCCCAGGCTTGCCTGCGGGATCCTGCGACGAACCGCCCGCGAAGGCGTATTCCATCGCCACCAGCGGCACGGTGGCGTCCTGCACGAACCAGGCTTCGATGCCGCCGGGCGAGACGACGCGCTGGACCTTTGCCGCGGCAGCCGCCGGGGTTGCGAAGGTGGCAAGCGAGGTTGCTGCAGCGAGAAGTGCGGCGGCAATGGACGGTAATTGGCGGCGAGTGACGATCACGAACGCTTCTCCTCGCGCTTCGCGGTTGCCGCTGCGGACTCCTTGATCAGGTAGCCGGTGGCGGACCGCTTCTTGTCGAGCCATTTTTGCGCAGCCTCGCGGACCTGTTCGGCGGTGACGGCGCGAATCCGGTCGGGCCAAGCGCGAACATCATCGACGCTGAGGCCGACGGTGATGGCCGCGCCATACCAGCGCGCCAGTGTGGTCTGGCTATCCTGCGCGTAGACGGCCTGCGCGATCATCTGGGTCTTGGTGCGCTCGAGGTCCTCGGCGGGCACCGGAGCCTGCGCCAGCTTCGCGATCACCTCATCGATGGCCTGCTCGACCTGCGGGAATTCCACGCCGGGTTTCGGCGAGGCCGAAATGCCGAACTGGGTCGGATCGACTCCCGTGCCCTGGTACCAGGCGCCCGCGCTCACCGCGAGCGGCTTGTCCACGACAAGCGCACGATAGAGCATTGAATTGCTGCCGGTGCCCATCAGTTGCGCCAGCACTTCGAGCGCGGCGCTTTGCTCCGGTGCTGCCGTGACCGCGGATGGAACGAGATAGTAGCGGCGCACGCTCGGCTGCTCGACGCGTGGATCGGCCAGCGTCACGGTGCGCGGTCCGGCGGGTGTCGGCTCCTGCGGCCGGATTCGGCGCGGCGGGATCGAAGGCTGCGGCGGGATCTTGCCATAGGCGGCTTCGACCATCGGCCGCACGTCGTCGACGCTGACATCGCCCGCAAGAATGAGGGTTGCGTTGTTGGGTGCGTAGAAGCGCTTGTAGAATTCCAGCGCATCCTCGCGGTTGAGTTTCTCGATCTCCTGATGCCATCCGATGACCGGACGGCCATAGGGATGATTGAGATACAGCGCCGCCATGATCTGCTCGGTCAGCCGCGCATCCGGACTGTTTCCGACACGCATGTTGTATTCTTCGAGCACCACATCGCGCTCCGGCAGCACGTTCTCGTCCTTGAGGACGAGTCCGGTCATGCGGTCCGCTTCGAACGCCAGCATGGTCGCGAGCTGGTCGCGCGACACGCGCTGGTAATAGGCGGTGTAATCGTAGGAGGTGAAAGCGTTCTCGTTGCCGCCGATGCGCGAGACGAGCTGGGAAAATTCTCCGGCCGGATGCGCGGCGGTGCCCTTGAACATCAGGTGTTCGAGAAAATGCGCGAGGCCGGATTTGCCCGGCGTCTCGTCGGCGGAGCCGACCTTGTACCAGATCATTTGCGTGACCACCGGGGTGCGGCGGTCGGGGATGACCACAACACGAAGGCCGTTGGAAAGCGTGAAGGTGGCGGGCGCGGCCGGGCCTTGGGCCGATGCGGTTTGAAGCGTGACCGGCGCGGACAGGATGCCGAGCGCTGTAATGGCCTGAAGGAAGCGGGAGCGGATGATTGTCATGAGGGTCTACCGGATCGCAGATTTATCGCCCGGACAACATTCAAATCCGCGAGAGGCGATGCCGCGGGACCTGAAACGATCACATTCTGAAAATCAGCAGCGAAAGATCGCGATCATGACGCCGTGGCATCAATCCCAGATCTTTTCGCACCGGCCACTGGCCGCGTCGCACTTTTCCTTCGGCGCCTTCAACTGGCCGACCCCGTAAGCGTAATTCGGCGATGGCGTCTGGTATCCGCTCGGAGGCTGTGTGAGTTCGGTGCGTGCCGGCTCTGACGTGAATTTCTCCGTTTCCGTCTGCTTGCTGCCGAACGGATTGGAGAACAGGCCGCCGACATAACCGAGCTGCGAAGGCATCATCATGGTCGGCGAGTTGGAGTTGTTGTTTCCGGGGCTTGATGTGTCCTGAGACCCGCTGCCCTTGGGGGTGCGTTGCGCGAGTTCGCTTGGCATCAGCGGCATGCGTTCTTCTTCGGGCGTCTTGCGCTTCTGCTTGGCGCGCTCGCGCGCAGCCGCACGCTCGGCGACGTCCGGATCCTTCGGCCAGTTCGGCGCATATTTCGGTTTGCCGGATTGCGGCGGAGGCAGATCGATCTTGGACGGAACCACGAGCGGAGAGCGCTCGCGATAGTCGATGGAACCGTCCTCCAGCTTCTTTCCGCCGAGGCCGCTCATCAGGTTGTCCATCAGCTTTTCTTCGAACGTCTTGTGCTCGTCGCTGTCTTCATCCTGAGCGTGAAGAGGGCCGGTGCCGAGCAGCAGGCCCGCGCCAAGCAAAACGGCGGCGAAGCGAAGCGCGCGCGCCGGGCGGCGAGATGAAAGATGCAAACCTGAACCGATGCCGCCAATCATTGCGCTGATCCTGATCCGTTGTCCAAACGCGGTGCCAAAACCTGCAGCCGGAAGTGCGGCAATTTCACCGCAAGCCATTACGCCACAAGCGAAATTGCGAGAACCAAGCCTATCCCCTTCTATCGGGGCCTTTTTGCGGCATCCGGGATTACAAAGGAGTCATACAAGAGGGCGGCCACTCCGGCAACGATAGCCACGTCCGCAAGGTTAAACACGTACCAGTTATAGGTTTTTCCGCCGATCTCGGCATGAAACAGGGCGAAATCGACCACCGCGCCATAGGCCAGCCGGTCGATGGTATTGCCGATGGCGCCGCCGATAATCAGCCCGAGGCCGATCACCGCCAGCCGGGTGCCGGACCGGGCCATCCAGACGCCCAGCACGATGATCGCCAGCGCCTTGAAGGCCAGCAGGACAGTTTGCCCGACCGGGCCTGTATCCTGGAACCAGCCGTAGCTGATCCCGGTATTCCAGGCGAGCACCAGATCGAAAAACGGCGTGATCCGGACCGTGCCGCGCGGGCCGAGTTCGAACACATTCAGCAGCCAGAGTTTCGACGCCTGATCGAGCACAAGGGCTGCAACGGCGGCGATCAATCCGGTGCGGAACAGAGGGCTCACACGCTGACTCCCAGCGCCTTCCATTCACGCAGCGCCTGCGCGTCGCGGGGCGAAACATCCGGATAATCCGAATCTTCGCCGACCGTCGGCAGGATCTTCCATGACCGCGCGCATTTGGTGCCGACCGCCTTTTCGACCACCACGGCGACGCCCGGCACCTCGTTCAAGGTGAACGCACCGGCAGGCGCATCCTCATTGGTGACCATGGCGTTCGAGGTGATGCAGACCTCCGCGAGATCGACATCAAAGAGCGTGGCGAAGATCGCCTTGTCGGACACGTAAACGAGCGGCGAGGCTTCCAGCGACGAGCCGATGCGCTTGGCGGCGCGTTCGACTTCCAGCGCGCCGGTGACCACACGGCGCACGTCGCGGATGGTCTCCCATTTCTTCGCGAGTGCGTCGTTGCGGAAACGCTCCAGATCGTCACGGAACGTGGTGAGATGCACCGACGGCTCGGCATCGGGGCGGTACATCCGCCAGGCTTCGTCCGCCGTGAAGCTGATCGCGGGCGCGAGCCATTTCAGGATCGCGTCGCAGAGAATGTCCACGGTGGTCAGCGCCGCCTTGCGGGCCAGCGATGACGGCGGATCGCAATACAAAGTGTCTTTTCTGATGTCGAAATAGAACGCCGAGAGTTCGGTGTTCATGAAATTCGCCAGCGTGGCGATCACCGTCTTGTAATCGAAGTTCGCATAGGCCGGGCGGATGATGGCATCGACTTCGCTGAGGCGATGCAGCATCAGCTGCTCAAGCTCGGGCATTTCGCTGAAGGACACGGCTTCGCTGCGCTTGAAGTGATGCAGCGTGCCCAGCATCCAGCGGATGGTGTTGCGGAGCTTGCGATAGGTTTCGATGGTGTTCTTGAGGATTTCCGGGCCGATGCGCTGGTCGTCGGAATAGTCGGTGGCGCAGACCCACAGGCGCAGGATGTCCGCACCGGAATCCTTGATGACCTTTGCCGGATCGGTGGTGTTGCCGAGCGACTTCGACATCTTGCGGCCGTTCTCGTCCAGCGTGAAGCCGTGAGTCAGCACCACATCATAAGGCGCGCGTCCGCGCGTGCCGCAGGATTCGAGCAGCGAGGAGTGGAACCAGCCGCGATGCTGGTCGCTGCCTTCCAGATACATGACAGTATCGTTGCCGCCATCGACCTTGCGCTTGATGCCCGCAAGGCCGGGGAAGTGCACCGGGTCTTCCAGCACAAAAGCGTGCGTCGAGCCGGAGTCGAACCAGACGTCGCAGATGTCATTGACCTTCTGCCACTGCTCGTTGGCGTGCGATCCAAGAAAACGCTCGCGCGCGCCGTCTGCGTACCACGCATCCGCGCCTTCCTTTTCGAAGGCATCGGCGATGCGCGTGTTGACGGCCTCGTCCTGCAGGATTTCCGCGGAGCCGTCGCCCTTCTCGCGCACGAACACGGCGATCGGCACGCCCCAGGCGCGCTGGCGCGAGATCACCCAGTCGGGACGGCCGGCGATCATGCCGGTGATGCGGTTCTGGCCCTGCTCGGGCACCCAGCGGGTGACGCTGATCGCCTGCAGCGCGCGCGCGCGCAACGTATCACCGTTCTTCGCCTTGCCGTTGTCAGAGATGTCCTTGTCCATCGCGATGAACCATTGCGGCGTGTTGCGATAGATCACCGGCTTCTTCGAGCGCCACGAATGGGGGTACTGGTGCTTGAGGCGCGAACGCGCCAGCAGCATGCCGCGCTCGACCAGCGCCTTGATGACGGCCTCGTTGGCGTCGCCCTTCTCGCCCTTGTCGGTGAGAACGCGCTTGCCGGTGAAGCCCGGCGCGTGCTCGGTCAGCGCGCCGTCGGCATCGACAGTGTAGGGGATGACCGAGCTGATGCCGCGCGCTTCGAGCTCGCGCGCATTGGCGGTCCAGACATCGAAGTCCTCGCGGCCGTGGCTCGGCGCGGTGTGCACAAAGCCCGTGCCGGTGTCGTCGGTGACATGATCGCCGGCCAGCAGCGGGACAACGAATTCGTAGCCGCCCGCCAATCCCTTGAGCGGATGGCTGCACTCGATGGCGTCGAGAATGTCGGCGGAGACGTCGCCAGCCTTTTCGTAAGACGTCACGCGCGACTGCTTGAACACGTCTTCGGCGAGCTTGTCAGCGAGGATCAGCAGATCGCCGGTTTTGGCCCAGTTGTCGGCGGGCGCATCGGTGATCTTGTAGAGGCCATAGGAAATCTTTGGCGAGAAGCTGATGGCGCGGTTGCCGGGCAGAGTCCAGGGCGTGGTGGTCCAGATCACGACCGAGGCTTGGGCAAGGCGGCCATGCGCGGCGTTGACCGGAAACTTCACCCACACCGCGTCCGAGGTGTAGTCCTCGTATTCGATTTCGGCTTCGGCCAGCGCGGTTTTCTCGACCACGCTCCACATCACGGGCTTGCTGCCGCGATAGAGCGTGCCGTTGGCGGCGAACTTCATCAGTTCGCGTGCGATCTGTGCTTCGGCGGGGAAGGTCATCGTCATATAGGGATGTGACCAGTCGCCGATCACGCCGAGGCGCTTGAATTCCTCGCGCTGGATGTCGACCCACTTCTGAGCGAATGCACGGCATTCCTGCCGGAATTCGATGATCGGCACCGCGTCCTTGTTCTTGCCCTTGGAGCGGTACTCTTCCTCGATCTTCCATTCGATCGGCAGGCCATGGCAATCCCAGCCCGGCACGTAGTTGGAGTCGAAGCCGAGCATCTGCTGGCTGCGCGTCACCACGTCCTTGAGGATCTTATTGAGCGCGTGGCCGATATGGATGTTGCCGTTGGCGTAGGGCGGGCCGTCATGCAGCACGAATTTCGCGCGGCCCTTCGCGCTCTCGCGCAGCTTGCCGTAGAGATCGATCTCGTTCCAGCGGTCGAGAATTTTCGGTTCCTGCTGCGGCAGGCCCGCACGCATCGGGAAGTCCGTCTGCGGCAGATAAAGAGTGCTGGCGTAATCGTTGCCGTCGGCTTTGGGGGCGGCGGGCTTTTGAGGCTTGTCGGACATGAATGCTCTGGCTTGGCTCGAATAGCGGCTTGGCTCGGATGGCGCGAAGACGCACGGAATGTGCGGCGAAAGAAATCGATCCCGGTCTTGCGCCGAGCGGGTCGCTCAGGCGGAAGCCGGGCTGCTAATGACGATTATGGTGCGCTGCGCCAACATGGGGCCTAGATAGCAGGCATGGGGGACATCGGAAAGGGCCGTAAGCCCCTCAGTCCGTGACAATTCCGAGCTTCGGGAATGCATCCGGCGCCGCTGCCAGCATGGCCCGGGCCTTTGCACTGTCGTCGTCCATCTGGCGCACCAGCGCGTCGATGCCGTCGAACTTCAATTCGCTGCGGATGAAGCCGATGAAGGCGATGTCCAGTTGCTGGCCGTAAAGGTCGCCCTTGAAGTCGAACAGGAACACTTCCAGCAGCGGCGCTCCGTTGTCGAAGGTCGGGCGGCGGCCGAACGAGGCGACGCCGCCGATCCGCTTGTCGCCGATCCCGGCACGCACCGCATAGATGCCGTGTTTGAGGCCGCAGGCCGGATCGAGCCGGATGTTTGCGGTCGGGTAGCCCATGTCACGGCCCCGTTTCTCGCCGTGGATGACGTTCCCGGAAATGAACCAGGGGTAGCCAAGCAGCATGTTGGCTTCGCCGATCTGACCCTGACCGAGCGCATTGCGGATCGCGGTGGACGACACGGCGCGGCCATCGGCATCGATATGGCTCTGGATGTGGACCTCGATACCGAGCCTGGGGCCTTCGGCGGCGAGCAGGGCAGGCGAGCCGGCGCGGCCCTTGCCGAAATGGAAGTCGAAGCCGACCGAAATTCCGCTGACGCCGAGCCGCTCGATCAGGTCGTGGTTAATGAAATCCTGTGCCGTCGTCCCGGCGCGTTTCGCGTCGAATGTCATGACCACCGCGCCGTCGAGGCCGGTCCCGGCCAGGAGCCGCAGCTTGTCGCGCAGATCGGTCAGTTTGAACTGCGGCGTATTCGGGCTGAAGAACGTGCGCGGATGCGGCTCGAACGTGACAGCATAGGCTGGCGCGCCGCGCTTGCGGGCAATGTCGAGGGCCGCGGAAATCACGGCCCGGTGGCCCAGATGGACGCCATCGAAGTTACCAAGTGCCACTGACGCGCCCCTGGTGATCGCGCTGGCGGGGGTGGTGTCGCGAATGACGGAAAAGCTTGTCGTCATGGGTACCGGTAAGAAGATAATGAAGAAATCGGGCCGGACCTGACCCCGGCCTGCCATCGGAGTCAAGCTGCTGAATCGGGCCTTAACGGCGCAACTTAAGATAATCCCGATGCGGTCCGATTAACGGGCTGTTTAAGCCGCCGATGCTAGGTTTGCCTCCGACTGCGGCGTCAGAAGATTTCCGCAAGGCTGTTTAACGCATGCCGGTTGCTGCGTTCGAGGGAGAAAATCAGCGATGGCTATGGACTTGTCGATGCCGGTTCTGGTCGTGGACGATTACAACACGATGATCCGCATTATCCGCAATCTGCTCAAGCAACTCGGTTTCGAGAATATCGATGACGCCAGCGATGGTTCCGCGGCTCTGAACAAGATGCGCGGCAAGAAGTATGGCCTCGTGATCTCCGACTGGAACATGGAGCCGATGACCGGATACGATCTGCTCAAGGAAGTGCGCAGCGACCCGAACCTCGCGACGACGCCTTTCATCATGATCACCGCTGAATCGAAGACGGAGAACGTGATCGCCGCCAAGAAGGCCGGCGTGAACAACTACATCGTCAAGCCGTTCAATGCCGCGACGCTGAAGACCAAGATCGAAGCGGTGTTCCCGGACAACGTGCCGGCGTAAAAGCCGCGCTCACGATTTGCAGAATTTCCATGCCCGGCCTTCGCGCCGGGCATTTTTGTTTTTGGGAAGATTTTCGAACGCAGAGCTTGCCGGAAATCCGGTGTCGTCGCGGCCTTCGCCGGGACGACATAAAGATTCACCACTTCAAATCCTGCATCAGCGCGAGCGGCGGCTTTGTTTCACCGAATACACGCCGTACCGAAAATTCATCGGCGGTGTCGAGGCCTTCGAACTCCACCGCGTGGATGCCGCGGGTCAGGAACAGGCAGTCCAGTCCCATCCGGTTCGCGCCGGTGAGATCCGTGCGGACGGAATCGCCGATGGCGAGAACGCGATTGAGCGGCGTTGTCTTCCCGCGCTTTTCTGCCGCGAGTTCGAGTGCCCGGTCGTAGATCGGCTGGTGGGGCTTGCCGTAAAAAATCACGTTGCCGCCGAGGCTGCGATAAAGTTCGGCGATGGCGCCCGCGCAGGTGATGAGCCGGTGGCCGCGTTCAACCACCATGTCGGGATTGGCGCAGATGAAGGTGAGGTTGCGCTTGAGAGCCTCCTCCATCATCGCACGGTAGTCTTCCTCGGTTTCAACCTCGTCGTTGAACGGGCCGGTGCAGATGATGGTGTCGGCCTGCTCCAGCGTGGTGAGTTTGACGTCGAGCCCGCGCAGCATCGGATTGTCGCGCTCCGGTCCGATCATCATGAAGGACTGGCCGAGATGAGACGCGACGTAATTGCGCGTCAGGTCGCCGGACGAGACGATCGCGTCGTAGGTCTCGTCGGAAATCTCCATCTTGCGCAACTGACGCTGCACGGAGTCGGCGGGGCGGGGCGCATTGGTGATCATGATCACTGTGCCGCCCTGTTCGCGGAACGACTGCAAGGCCTCACAGGCCGGCGGGAATCCCTTTACGCCGTCGTGGATCACGCCCCAGACGTCGCTGAGAATGACATCCACGTCTGTGGTGAGGTCGCGCAAGCGGTCAGCGAAACGCAAGGCAGTGACGTGAGGCAGATTCATGAAATCGGATCGCTTCTGTACGGAGGCTTCGGCTATTTCTGCGCGGAAGCTCTCCGAGCCAGCGCGGCATTGCCGGTCACGCGAGGAGCCTCAGTGCGCGCCTCGAATTTGACGTCGGCTTTGTCTTCTTTTCGGGCGGGGGCGTCAACCGTCGAGGTTGCGGGGGCCGGTTCCGTTGCTGCGCCTTCCGGACGCAGCGGGCGCGGCGGAGCAAACAGGAAGCCCTGGCCGAAGCGCACATCGTAGTCGAGCAGATCCACGACGGCGCGTTCACCCTCGATCCGCTCAGCGACGAGATCGATGCCAAAGCGCCCGAGCAGGTCGGAGAGATCGGCGGCATGAATGTCGGCGGATGACAGCTGCTTCTGGTCGAGCAGCATGTTGGCGGGGACCTTGATGAACTTCACGCCGCGATCGGCGAGTTCGCGCGGATCGAGCCGCAGGTCGGTCACGTTGTCGATCGAGAAGCCGTAGCCGAGCCGTGCCAGCTGCGCGAGATGCTCGCTTTCCACCGGACCGAGATGACGGAATGTGCTCTGCTTGAATTCGAGAACCAGCGAGGGCGCGAGAATGCGATTGGCCTCGAGGAAGTCGAGGCACTGGCCGAACACTGAGGGATTGCCCAGCGTAGCGCCCGACATATTGCAGAACACGCCGACATCCTTCGAGCGCACCATCAGCCGCCGCAGCACCTGCACGCAGCGCAGGATCACGGTGTGATCGATCTGGCCCATCAGTCCGGCAGCTTCCGCCGTGCCGACGAAATCGGCGGCGGCCAGTAACTGGTCCTTGTCGTCGCGCAGCCGTGCCACCGCTTCATAGAAGCGCACCTTGCGCTGGGGCAGCGTCACCATGGGCTGCAAGAACAAATCGATACGATTGGCTTCGATGGCGTTGCGCACCGAAACCAGAAGCTGGCTGTTGGTGAGCGCCGGCGCCGGTTGCTGAGCCTCGGCGGCAGGCGTTACCGCCGCGCCGACATTGTCCGCCGGTGCAGGCGCGGGCGCCGTCGCTTCCAGCGTGGCAGCCGCTGCCGCTTGCGGAGCCTGAATTATGCTGGCGGCATTGGCCAGAATGTCGTCATGCGCCGCGACCGACGACGCGAGTTGCCGCACCAGCGATCCGAGTTCACTGATTTCTCCGGCGACAGTCTGGACGCGCTCCTGTCCGTTGGCGTCGGTCGCCGACAGCCGTGCCTCGATGGCGCTCATGCGGCGCCCGAATTCGGCGACCTGCCGGGCAAGGTCGGCCGTGCCGCGTGACAGATCGGCAATCTGGCCGCCGACATCGGTGCGGTCACGCAGCCGCATCGACACGGCATTGTAGAGGATGAGGAAGGTCAGCGCCGTCAGTGCGATGATGGCGGATTCGGAGACCGTCAATCCCGCCAGGGAATGGACCATCAGGCCGAGGGAGGCCGCGATCAACACCATGCAGATGGCGATGAAAATCGTCGAAATGCGGATCATGAAGTTTGCCCAACCCCGGATGGAATTGAGCTTAGCATCACATTTGATTCGGCGCGAAGGTGTTGGCGCTCTGTCCGGAAACCGTCATTCCGGACAGACCGCCGATTGGCGGACTGATCCGGAATCCGGAAGAATTCGGCTGAAGCAAGCTCTGGATTCCAGGCTCGCTCGCAAAAGCTCGCGCCCCGGAATGACGGTGTGGCTGTTGCCGCCTTACGCCACGGCGCGGATCACCTTGGCGATCTTGTCCGTGATCTCTCCGACCTGGGCGTCCGAGATGATCAGCGGCGGGGTCAGGCAAAGCGTATCGCCCGCGACCCGGATCATCAGATCGTGGTCGTGGAACGCTGAGTCGAGCGCTTCGAACCCGCGCTTGCCCGGTCCGCCCTTGTTCGGCGACAGGTCGATACCCACGGTGATGCCGACAGTGCGGATGTCCACCACGTTCGGCTCATTACGCAGGCCCATCATGGCATCGGCCCATTTCGGTTCCAGCGCCCGTGCCCGCTCGAACAGACCCTCGTCGCGGTAGACGTCCAGAGTGGCAAGACCGGCGGCGCAGGCCAGCGGATGTGCCGAATACGTGTAGCCGTGGAACAGTTCGATGACGTGGTCCGGACCCTTCATGAAGGAGTCGTAGATTTCGTCGCGGATCAGGACACCGCCCATCGGCACCGCGCCGTTGGTGATGCCTTTCGCGAAGGTGATCATGTCCGGCAGCACGCCGTAGCGTTCCGCCGCGAAGGCGTAGCCGAGCCGCCCGTAGCCGGTGATGACCTCGTCGAAGATCAGGAGGATGCCGTGCTTGGTGCAGATTTCGCGCAGGCGCTGCAGATAACCCTTTGGGGTTACGACCACGCCGGTCGATCCAGCCATCGGTTCGACGATGACCGCAGCGACGGTGCCCGGACCATGGATGCCGACAATGCGTTCGAGTTCGTCGGCGAGGTGCGCGCCCCATTCCGGTTCGCCCTTTGAGAAGGCCATCTTCTCGCGGTCATAGGTGGTCGGCAGGTGATCGACACCTGTGAGCAGCGTGCCGAACATCTTGCGGTTGTTGACCATGCCGCCGACGGAAATGCCGCCGAAGCCGACGCCGTGATAGCCGCGTTCGCGGCCGATCAGGCGCGTGCGTCCGGCTTCGCCGCGGCCGTTGTGATAGGCGAGGGCCACCTTCAGAGCGGTATCGACGGCTTCCGAACCGGAGTTGCAGAAAAATACATGTTCGAGGCCAGCCGGTGCCAGCGCGGCGATGCGGCTTGCGAGTTCAAACGCCTTCGGATGACCGAACTGGAACGGCGGCGCGTAGTCGAGGGTCGCAGCCTGCTTCTGGATCGCTTCAACGATCGGATCGCGGTTGTGGCCCGCGTTGCTGCACCACATGCCGGCGGCGCCGTCGAGAATGCTGCGGCCATCGGTGGTGAAGTAATGCATGTCCTTGGCCCCGGCGAGCATGCGCGGCCGCGCCTTGAAGGCGCGGTTGGCCGTGAACGGCATCCAGTAGGCATCGAGATCGTTGGGCGTTGCGACAGTCGGGCGAGGGTGCTGAATATTCAAGGGACGTTCCTTCCGGCAAGGAGCAGCTTTTTTTCTTGGGTGACCAACTCGTTTGGAGACCGAAGTCTATCAGCTTCCGCTGCCATCCGGAACGCATGGCGGCGCATGGTCGCTCGTAAGTGAATTCACGGGGCGCGGGAGCAGGATAATACATCCAATAGTTGTTTTGCGAATTAGTTTGCCCTTAAAAGTTGTGTGCGTAAATGCCCGTGTCCAGACGGGGTTGCGCCATGTTGAAGAAATCGGTTTTCCGAAACGCGGCTCTGGCAAAGTCCAGAGCCGGAAAATTTTTTACCGCGCGGGACGGCGCCATCGCGGTCGAATTCGCGATCATCGCGCCGGTATTTTTGATGATCGTGTTCGGGATCGTCATGTACGGCTCCTATCTCTCCGTCGTGCATGGCGTGCAGCAACTGGCCGCGGAAGCCGCGCGTTCGTCGGTGGCGGGCTTGAACGAAGGCGAGCGGAGCTCTCTTGCGAACAGCTATGTCACCGGCAACGTCAATACCTATCCGCTGATCGACCCCGCCAAGCTCACCGTCAACGCTGCAACATCCGTCTCCGACGCCAATGTGTTTGTCGTCTCGGTGAACTACGACGCCTCCGGCATGTTCATCTATTCGCTGCCGACCTTCGTGCCAGCGCCGTCATCGACCATCGTGCGCTCGGCTGCGATCCCGCGCGGAGGGTATTGAGATGGCTGCAATCCACATCAAACTCAAACGCTTCATCCGTGACGAACGCGGCAACATCGCGATCATGGGCGCGACAAGCTTCCTGATGATCATCGCCTGCGCCGCACTCGGCATCGATGTCGGCGCGATCTTCGCTGACAAGCGCCGCACCCAGAGCGCGGCCGATCTCGCGGCCATCGTCGCCGCGAGTGATCTGAATAACGCTTCGCGCGCTGCTGCGGCGACCGTCGCCAGGAACAACTACCCCCCGGACTCGCTCGTGGCTGTCGAGCCCGGTGTTTACACGGCGAAGGCGTCTCTCTCGCCGCAGCAGCGCTTCGTGGCGGGCGCGGTCCCCGCCAATGCGGTCCGCGTCTCTCTCAAGACCAAGACGCCGCTGTATTTCGGCAAGGTGCTGACCGGCGAGAGCCAGTGGGATGTCAAGGCGAGCGCGATCGCCAGCACGACGCAGCTTGCGACCTTTGCGATAGGCTCACGGCTGGCGTCGCTGAACGGCGAGTTGCTGAATTCACTGCTCGGCGGAATGCTCGGCACCACGCTGTCGCTCTCGGTGATGGACTATAATGCGCTGCTCAGTGCCAAGATCGATGCGTTCGATTTTCTCTCCGCGCTGGCGCTGCGCGTCAATCTCACCGGCGTGACTTACGACTCGCTTCTGAACACGAATCTGAAAGTGACGGATATCGTGGCGGCTCTGCAGACGGCGGTGATGGGCAACAGCGGCGCGGTTGCCGCGCTCTCGAGCATCTCGTCGGCCATCTCCGGCATGACCACGAAAATCACGCCGTCCGCGCTGCTCGGCGTCGGGCCTTATTCAAACCTCACTGTCGGGCAGAAACCCAAGGTCGGA
Source organism: Afipia sp. (assembly GCA_017308595.1). Lineage (GTDB taxonomy): Bacteria > Pseudomonadota > Alphaproteobacteria > Rhizobiales > Xanthobacteraceae > Afipia. The sequence continues at coordinate 169,698 of JAFKER010000006.1, read as the reverse complement.
GCCAGTGTTTCGGCGCTCGATATCGTCTCGGCCATGGCGGCGATCGCGAATGGCACAAACCAGATCTCGGCGGGACTCAATCTGAACCTGCCGGGTATCGCGGGCGTGACGTTGATGGCGACGATCGGCGAGCGCCCCGTGGGCACGAGCTGGGTCACTGTCGGCTCCGCAGGCGCGAGCGTTCATACCGCGCAGACGCGCGTGCTGCTGAAAATCCAGTTGATCGGCTCCGGCTCGGTGTCGGTGGTCAATCTGCCGGTCTATGTCGAGATCGCTGCGGGAACCGCGACGCTCAATACAGTATCATGCGGCTATCCGAGCATGAGTACGTCGAAAGTCACGCTCGGTGTCTCGCCCGGTCTTGTCGATGCATGGGTTGGGGATGTGACGCCGGGGATGATGACGAATTTCTCCACCAAGCCGAATCCCCCCGCGGTGAACATCGTCAATCTCGGCGCGATCCAGGTCACGGGCAGGGCACATGCCACCATGGCGAACGCCTCGCCGACCAATGTGACATTCAGCTACGCGGATATCCAGGCACAGACCAGGAAGACCGTGAACACGACTTCGTTCACATCGTCGCTGACGACGAGCCTGCTGGGTGACCTGCAACTCGGTGTGCAGCTTGGGCCGCTTGGTCTGCCGATCCCCGGCATCGGCGCGCTGGTGGCCAGCATCATCAGCGGGGCAACCGGCTCCATCGACACGCTGCTCAATTCGGTGTTGCAGACCCTTGGCGTCGGCCTGGGGCAGGCGGATGTCTGGGTCACCGGCATCCGCTGCGACGGGGCGGTGCTGGTGAATTGAACCGCTTCTTCTCCCGTTCTTACGGGAAGAGGGCAACACAATGAAATGTCATGGCCGGGCTTGACCCGGCCATCCATCTTTCTTCAACCATGGATACGCGGGTCAAGCCCGCGTATGACGGTCGATATGCTTGCCCCCCTGTGCCTCGGCTGGTAACCCCTTGGTTCATTTGTAAGGTGACATCGCCTTACACCGCGACACATCGAGCCAATGTCCGACAAAAAGCCCAAAAAGCCCCAGAAACTGCGCGCGCGCCTGCCGCGCGGCCTTGTGGATCGTACGCCCGCCGAAATCGCTGCTACGCGCCAGATGGTGGAGACCATCCGCGAGGTCTATGAGCGCTACGGCTTCGAACCGGTGGAAACTCCGGCGATGGAATACACCGATGCGCTCGGCAAGTTCCTGCCCGATCAGGACCGACCCAATGAGGGCGTGTTCTCATTTCAGGACGATGACGAGCAGTGGATATCGCTGCGCTACGACCTGACCGCGCCGCTGGCGCGCTATGTCGCGGAAAATTTCGACACGCTGCCGAAGCCTTATCGTTCTTATCGCAACGGTTATGTCTATCGCAACGAGAAGCCCGGTCCCGGACGCTTCCGCCAGTTCATGCAGTTCGACGCCGACACGGTGGGCTCTGCTTCGCCTGCTGCCGACGCCGAGATGTGCATGATGGCGGCGGACGCCATGGAGGCACTCGGGATTCCGGCGCATCAGTTTGTCGTTCGAATAAATAATCGAAAGTTGCTTGACGGGATTCTCTCGAACGTCGGTCTCGGTGACGACGAGGCAGGACGTAAGCTGACTGTGCTTAGAGCGATGGACAAGTTCGACAAGTTCGGGATCGACGGTGTCCGTCTTTTGTTAGGGGCGGGCCGAAAAGACGAAAGCGGAGATTTCACAAAAGGTGCAGGTCTCGATGATGCGGCAATCGAGCTAGTTCTTTCGATATTCCAGGTTGGCGCTGTGCTTACCGGTTCGGCGACCGCAGCGGATAAGGCGGCTCGCCCTCTCGATACGCTCACTTTTCCATCTGGTGATGGTGGCGAGTGGCACCGCAAGGTGACTTTTGAAAGTGTTTTTGAAACGCTGGATTTAGTACGTAAAAAATTTGGTGCAACAGTTCCGATCTTTGAGGAAGGCGTTCAGGAGCTTCGTCAAATTGCAAGCTTGCTAGTTGCTTCTGGATATGATGACGGGCGTGTTCAGATCGATCCCTCCGTCGTCCGCGGTCTCGAATACTACACCGGCCCGGTCTACGAGGTTGAACTGCTGCTTGACACCAAGGACGAGAAAGGCCGTCCCGTGCGCTTCGGCTCGGTCGGTGGCGGCGGACGGTATGACGGTCTCGTCTCGCGTTTCCGCGGCGAGCCGGTTCCTGCGACCGGCTTCTCTATCGGCGTGTCTCGCCTGCAGGCTGCGCTGACGCTGCTCGGCAAGATCGACACCACGCCCGAGTTCGGCCCTGTCGTGGTCGTTGTGATGGACCGGGGCGAGATCGCGCAATATCAAAAGTTCGTCGCGACGCTGCGCAGCGCGGGCATCCGCGCCGAAATGTATCTCGGAAATCCGAAAAACAATCTCGGCGTGCAGTTCAAATATGCCGACCGCCGCAACTCGCCCTGCGTCGTCATTCAGGGCGGCGACGAGAAGGCCAGGGGCGAAGTCCAGATCAAGGATTTGATCATCGGTGCGGAAATCGCGAACGCCAGCGGCGATCGCGACGACTATCTGCAGAAGCAGGCCGAGGCGCAGTTCGCGGCCAAGGAGGGCGAACTGGTCGAGAAGGTTCGCGAGGTTCTGGCGCGGCACAACGTAAGCTGGGCCAGCAAAAACTAGAACAAGAATGGTCCCATGCAGTTCGACACCAAAGTTGCTCTCGTCATCCGGACTGATCTCGAAGCCTGGCAGAAGCTGAACGTCGCGGCCTTCCTCGCCAGCGGTATCGCGGCGGCGTTTCCCGAATCTGTCGGCGATCCTTATGAAGACAGCTCCGGCACGCGCTATCACGCGCTGATCGGCCAGCCGATCCTGATCTATGGCGCCGATCGTCCCGCCCTGTCGCGAGCGCTGGAGCGGGCCCTGGCGCGCGACGTGAAAGCCGCCGTCTACACCGAGGACATGTTTAAAACGACCCATGACGCCGCCAACCGCGCCGCGGTGCAGGCGGTGATCCGCGCCGACCTCAATCTGGTCGGGCTTGCTTTTCGTGCCGAACGCAAAGTGATTGACAAGATCGTTGATGGATTGAAGTTTCACGCCTGACAGTTTTTGCTGTTTTCAGGACTTTCAAAAAAAGGAAACGAACATGCCTGAGGTAATCGTGAACATGGCTGCCGGCCGCACCGACGATCAGAAGAAGGGCATGATGCTCGACATCACCCAGGCACTGGTGAAGAACCTCGGCGTGGACGCGGAAGTCGTGACCGTGCAGATCAACGAAGCTCCGCTGACGCACAAGATGAAGGGCGGCAAGACCTTCCTCGAGCGCAAGACGGCTGCGAAATAATCCAATCCTTCTGCATCCGGAGTTCGTGACCGATGGAACGGGAATGATGCGAACTCCGGATCAAAGGTGCAGACATGAGCGCGCTTGAAAAAGTCCCTGTCGGCATCGTGGGCGAAACCGTTGTGACGGTGACCCACGACATGACGGTCCAGCATTTCCTGTCGACCATGCCTGCGGTCTATTCGACCCCTGTCATGATCCTGCATATCGAGCAGGCCTGCACATCCTCGATCGCGCATTTGTTGCCCGAGGGGCATGTCAGTGTCGGCATGGAAGTAAATGTCCGGCATCTCGCGGCAACGCCGGTCGGGCGCACCGTGCGGGTCCAATCGCGTGTGGCGCAAATCGATGCCAAGAGGGTGCTGTTCGAGGTCGAAGTCTGGGATGGCCCCCGCAAGATCGGCGACGGCACGCACCGGCGCGGTGTGATCAATGTCGCAGCGTTCGAAAAGAGGTTCGGCGTGACCTGATCCGATGCATCCGCCCGCCGAAATCTCGAGCATTTCTGATTGTCGCCGCCCCGCAAACGAGGCTAGGTTTCCGGCCGTTATCTCACGGAGACGTCCGATGAAGGTTGTATTGACGGCCGTTGCGGTTGCGCTGCTGTTGACCGCGCAGGCCCATGCTCAGGGCAGGAACCGCCCCGACACAAGCGCACCGGCCCAGCCGAAGGGTGAAGATTCGCAAAAGCGGATGGCGCGCGAAGAAGCTGCGGCCAAGGCTGCGATGAAAAACGTCCCCGATTCGAAAGAGAAATACGATCCCTGGAAGATCGGGAAATAATTTCCCCCTCGCCCCGCTCTGACGGGGAGAGGCACGCGCAGCTCTTACTGTTTTGGCCGCGCGCCTGTCATGGACTGCATGTCCTTGATGTTCATCTTCATGCCGCCCGGCATGACAATGTCGCCGGGTTTCTGGTCAGCCTTGCAGGCGCCCATCCATTTCGCCTCCATCGTGGTGACGGAGTCAGGGATTTTGCCGCTGCCCTTGGTCACCACCTTCACGGTATAGGCGGAGTTGAAGTCACCCACGATCTCGGTGCGGGATGTCGAGGTGACGCCGCTGACCGTACAGGTCGACTCGATCACAAGGCCGGTTGCGGTCTTCTGCATGTCCTGCTTGGCGCACATTTCCTTCGCCATCGGGCTGAAGGTCGAGGCCATGTCCTTGTCGGTGCTGGCGTCGGTGCATTGTTGCATGGTCATCGCGGGCATCTGCGCGCCTGCATTGACCTTGACCTCCCACAGACCGGGCTTGCGGTTCGGCATTTCCACCGGACCAGCCAGTGCAGGAAGGGATACCAGGGCGGCGCAGACCGTCAGCGCCGTCACATGCAATGAAGGCGTTCGCATCACGGGCGTTCCTTGCAGGTGTCAGTAGCCGACGCGCAGCGGCCGGTCGGCATGGCCCGGATGGACCCAGATGCAGGCGAAGGAAATGTAGCCGCCATACTGCGCATCGACGCCGGTCAGCTTCACCGACTTGCCGTAGCTGGCGCAGTGATTCACTGCCATTGCCTTGATGTCCGCCCCGTCCTTGTAGAGCGAATAAGCAATGATGCCGCCGGTGTCGTTGCCCTTGAAGGGCGGCACCGTGTCGAAAAACGCGTTCGCCGGCGTCAGGGCCAGAATTCCCAAAACCGCGGTCAGGACGGCCGTTCCAGTCGTTCGCATCATGCTCTCCGTTCGATTCCGCCCCCACCATAGGCTGCCCGGACCATCATGGAAAGAACGGCTGGACACTCAGACTTGGGTTGGCGGCTGAGTGTTGCCGCGCTGCACTTGACCGGGTAGCGGCTTCGCGGCACCTTCCGCGCAACATCATTTCCGCACTTCCGGTGGACCGCTTCATGCGCGACCTTTTCTCGACATTTCGCAAGCTGATTTTGGCCGTGGCGCTGGGCGCCGTGGCGGGGTTGATGACACTCAGCCCGGCTGCACAAGCCGCTAACGTGCTGGAGCGGAATTTCTGGCTCTCCGGCCCGCGTTACGATGGTGACATGCGGCCTTGCAGCGAGGCTCTTGGCACCATTGTTCAGCAGTTCGCAGAAAAAGAGAGCAAGTTCTGGAATTCCGCTCTTGAGATCACCGGCTTCGCCGATGTGCACGAAACGGCTTTCCGTCCATGGGCGTCCAACAGCATTCCGCGCCGCTTCTGCACCGCCAGCGCCATGCTGAACGATGGCCGTGCGCGTCAGGTCCATTATTCGGTCATCGAGGACGGCGGCTTCGCCGGATTCGATTCGGGCGTGGAATGGTGCGTGGTCGGCCTCGACCGCAACTGGGCCTACAATCCATCCTGCAAGGCCGCGCGTCCCTGATCTCCTCCGGTTTGGCCGGTTCGATTGTCCCGTTCACCGCCGGGTGGGCGGGATTTTCTTTGTTCTTGAAATGTTCTTTTTGTCCGCGTAGGGTTCGGGCATTGGGGTGAGGGCGTTGTCATGTCGTATTTCAGGTCTGGCCCGTCGGTCGCGGGGTTTTCATTCCGATTGGGATTGGCCGCCGGTCTTCTCGGCCTTGCGCTGACCGCCATGGCGGGAAGCGCCGCGACGGCGCAGGACAAGCGCCAGAACGCGCCGGGCGAATTCGATTTCTACGTTCTGTCGCTGTCATGGTCGCCTTCGTTCTGCGAGGCGGCGAGCGAGCGCGGCAATTCCAGCCGCGGCGTTCAGACCCAGTGCGCGGGTCGGCCGTTCTCCTTTGTCGTGCATGGCCTATGGCCGCAATACGAGCGCGGCTTTCCGAACTACTGCCAGCGTCCATCGCCGCGGCTCGATCGCAATGTCATGGCGTCGATGCTCGACCTGATGCCGGCGCCGGGCCTGATCTACAATGAATGGGACAAGCACGGCACCTGTTCGGGAATGGGCGCACGCGCATATTTCGAAACCATCCGCAAGGCGCGCGCGGCGGTGAAAATTCCGCCAGAGTATCTCGAACTCTCCAGCGCCAAAGCGGTTGCGCCGCTTGAGATCGAGGAGGCTTTCATCAAGGCCAATCCGGGCCTCTCGAATTCGGCGTTTGCCGTGATCTGCGACAGCAAGCGCCTCAGCGAAGTGCGCATCTGCATGACCAAGGATCTGCAGTTCCGCGCCTGCGAGGAGATCGACCGCCGCGCCTGCCGCCGCGACAAGGTGGTGATGCCGCCGGTGCGCGGGGGTTAGCTGTAGCTATGACGTCCGGGCCTGCGCCGGGACGACTCCTGAGACGACGTTACTTTCTCCGCGCGATGTCGTAACTGTCGCGCCATGAACTATCGCCACGCCTTTCACGCCGGAAATTTCGCCGATGTCATAAAGCACATCGCGCTGGCGCGCATTCTCACCTATCTGCACGAGAAGCCGGCGGCTTTTCGCGTGATCGATACCCATGCCGGTGCAGGTCTGTACGACCTGACCGGCAGCGAAGCCGAGCGCGGCGGCGAATGGCGTACCGGCATTGCGCGGCTGATGCAGGCGCGGTTGTCCGAACGGGTGATGATGCTGGTCGCGCCCTATCTCGACATCGTGCGCGCCTTCAATCCGCATCGCGATCTGACCGCCTATCCCGGGTCGCCGCTGGTGACGCGTGCGCTTCTGCGGCCGCAAGATCGGCTTGTCGCCTGCGAGCTTGAGCCCAATACGCGCAGGCAATTGATCAACGCGCTCTACAATGACCAGCAGGCGCGTGTGGTCGACCTCGACGGCTGGACGGCGCTGCCGGCTTTCGTGCCGCCGAATGAACGGCGCGGGCTGGTGCTGATCGATCCGCCATTCGAGAGCCGCGATGAATTCACCCGGCTGGCGAACGGCTTCAGCGCCGCCCATGCCAAATGGCCGACCGGCATTTTCCTGCTCTGGTATCCGGGAAAAGACCGCCGTGCGAACGACTCCCTGGCGGATCACGTGGCGCGTGTGGCGAACGCAGGCAGCAGCGACGCACGATGCTTGCGTGTTGAATTCAGCGTCGGGCCGCAGACAGAGGATTCGGGCCTGATGTCCGCGGGCCTGCTGATCGTCAATCCGCCGTGGACATTGGCGGACGAATTGCGGGCCGTTCTGCACGAGCTTGAAAAGCCGCTCGGGTTGGGCGGCGCGGGCCGTTTCAGGGTTGAAGCGATCCGCGCGTGATGCAGTGCACACGCGTGAGTGCACAAACTTCGCGCGAATTCAAAATGTACCCAAATGCGGCATGGTCAATTTGCGTGGAACAGTATTATGCTGTTCCCGTGAAGGTCGGCTTTTACGTCCCGCGCCCGCGAATGGCCGCGGCGGAATGACGAGAGGCCCCGGGCGCTTCGTTTTCGGAGATGCTCTCCAAGGCCGCCGCTTTCCGGCATGAATGCCGGGCCTGGCTGACGCGCGTTGGCGCGTCGGAGGTGCATTGCGGGGAGGGGTTCCCGATGGCCATGACGGGTGTAGTCAAATTCTTCAATGCCGAGCGCGGTTACGGCTTCATCAAGCCGGACGACGGCGGGCGCGATGTGTTCGTGCACATCACGGCGGTCGAGCGCGCGGGACTGAAGGATCTGATCGAAGGACAGCGTATCTCGTTCGACGTCGAGCCCGACAAGAAGGGCAAAGGACCGAAGGCGGTCGATCTGGTTATTTCGCCCTAATAGGTACCGGCTCTATCGGCCCGCAAATGAAAACCCCGGGCGCGAGGCCCGGGATCGATGACACGCGCCGGTCTTGCGCCGATCAGAAGCGATAGTTCACGCCGAGACGAACCGTGCTGAACGAATAGCCATTCGACATCCCGGTGAGCATGTAGTTTCTGTCGCTGAGATCGACATACAGATATTCGACTTTGGCCGACCAGTTCTGGTTGATCGCGAATTCCGCACCGGCGCCCATGGTCCAGCCAGCCGATGTGGTGCTTTCGGAGAAACCGCCGGCGCGTTCAACCTTGAGCGAACCGAAGGCGAGACCGCCCGTACCGTAGAGCAGCACATTGTTGAATGCGTAGCCGATGCGGCCGCGCACGGTGCCGAACCAGGGGTTGGAAAATTTCCACGGCGCGAACGTGTCGTCCGCCGCATTGAGCTGCAGATCGCCCTCGATGCCGGCGACCCATGCGCCGTTCTGCCAGTTGTAGCCGACCTGGAGGCCGCCGAGCACGCCGGATGGTTTCGCGCCGCTATTGGAGACATCGCCCCAGCCGTAACCGAGGTTGCCGCCGATATATGGGCCGATCCAGCTGTTGGCGAGCGGCTGATTGACCGTATAGGGCTGCTGATAGGGGCGGCGGCCGTACATATCGGCGGCCTGCGCCGATGCTGTTACGCATGTCGCGGCGACGATCGCGCCAAGAATTGTTGTCTTCATCGTACTCTCCTCACACGCACACCGGTGCCCCCACGCGGTGTGGCGGACCATCGTGGTTACGAAAGTCCACCTTTTCTGCATAAAATTTATCGAGAGTTTTACGTTAAACAGTCGTTAAGGCGGCTCGCGGCCCGATTCCCATCCTTAAGAAAGTGTTACAAGTGCGGCGTCATCGGGTTCCGCCGCGCATGGTGGATGAAAAGCTCCGCAGCACTTAAGTTCTGATCATGATTCACGACACCTCAGATCCCGCGCAGCCGCCCGATCCGCCGGCGCAGACGGCGCTGCCGCAGGAGCCGTCGCCGCGGAACCTGCGCGGGCAGGATGTCGATCCGGCCTCACTCGCTGCTGACGAGGACGAGGAGGCAAGGCTTCCGGAGCAGGACGACGAAACCGCCGAACCTGCAGCGGAGGGAACGCTCGCGGTCGGCCGTGCCGCCATCGAGCGCGCGGTGAAACTCGCACCGACCTCGCCTGGCGTGTATCGCATGCTCAACGCTGCGAACGACGTGCTCTATGTCGGCAAGGCCAAGAGCGTGAAGAAGCGGCTTGCGTCCTATGCACGCCCGACCGGTCAGGTGGCGCGCATCGCGCGCATGATCGCCGCGACGGTGAATGTCGAAGTCATCTCCACCGCGACCGAGACCGAAGCGCTTCTGCTCGAAGCCAATCTCATCAAACAGCTTCGTCCGCGCTTCAATGTTCAACTGCGCGACGACAAATCGTTCCCCTATATCCTGATTACCGGCGATCATTGGGCGCCGCAGATTCTCAAGCATCGCGGCGCGCAGACACGGCCGGGCCGTTACTTCGGGCCTTTTGCGTCGGTCGGCGCGGTCAACCGCACGATCACGGCGCTTCAGCGCGCGTTCCTTGTGCGCTCCTGCAGCGATTCATTCTTCGAGAGCCGCACGCGCCCCTGTCTGCTGTACCAGATCAAACGTTGCTCGGGGCCGTGCACCGGCGAGATCGATTTCCCCGGCTACACCGAACTGGTGCGTGAGGCGAATGAGTTCCTTTCCGGCCGCTCGCGGCTTGTGAAGCAGGAACTCGCTGGCGAGATGGAAAAGGCATCGCACGAACTCGAGTTCGAGCGCGCGGCGCTGTATCGCGACCGCCTTGCGGCGCTGTCTGCGATCCAGTCGCAGCAGGGCATCAATCCGCGCACGGTGGAAGAAGCAGACGTGTTCGCGATCCACCAGGAAGGCGGTTACTCCTGCGTCGAGGTGTTCTTCTTCCGCACCGGGCAGAACTGGGGCAACCGCGCCTACTTCCCGCGCGCGGACAAGACCGTGCCGCCGGAAGAAGTGCTGGGCTCGTTCCTCGCGCAGTTCTATGACGACAAGCCGCCGCCGAAACTGATCCTGCTTTCCCAGCGTGTTGAGGATCAGGAGTTGCTGTCGGAGGCCTTGTCCGTGAAAGCCGGGCAGAAGATCGAGGTCTCGACTCCTCAGCGCGGCGAGAAGAAGGATTTGGTCACCCATGCGCTGACCAATGCGCGCGAGGCGCTCGGCCGCAAACTCGCCGACACCGCGACCCAGGCGCGTCTGCTCGAAGGGCTGTCGAACGCACTCGGTCTGCCGCGCGTGCCAAAACGCATCGAGGTTTATGACAACAGTCATATTCAGGGCACCAACGCGGTCGGGGCGATGATCGTCGCGGGGCCAGAAGGTTTTCTCAAAAACCAGTACCGCAAGTTCAACATCAAGTCGGAAGGCCTCGCGCCGGGCGACGATTACGGCATGATGCGCGAGGTGCTGGAGCGCCGCTTCAAGCGGCTGCTTGGCAATGCGGCGGACGGCAAGAAACCGGACAAGGAAAACGACGACGCCGTGCCGCAATGGCCCGATCTCGTGATTATCGATGGCGGTCAAGGCCAGCTGAATGCGGCGCGGCAGATTTTCACCGGCCTGAACCTGACGGACGTGTCGCTGATCGCGGTGGCCAAGGGGCCGGATCGTGACGCCGGGCGCGAAACACTGTTCATGCCGGACCGCCCTTCGATCAAGCTCGAACCGCGCGATCCGGTGCTGTATTTCATCCAGCGGCTGCGCGATGAGGCGCACAGGTTCGTGATCGGGTCGCATCGCAAGCTGCGCAAGAAAGACATTCGCGAAGCGGGGTTGCAGGAAATTCCCGGCATCGGTCCCTCACGCAAGCGTGCGCTGCTGCATCATTTCGGGACCCTGAAGGAAATCGAGCGGGCCTCCGTCGCCGATCTTGGCAAGGTTCCGGGCCTCAGCGCCGAAAGTGCGCGTAAAATCTTCGATTTCTTCCATCCCGGCAGCAGTTGACCGGCCACTGTCATCTTCGGGTTGAGGGCCTCAAATGCGCTGCCTGGGCTGTTGACGCGGACAGTTTCGCAGTATTGGTAAGGTCATGACCAGTGTCGCCGCCCCGAAGCCAGCAAAGCGCTCGCTGTCTTTGCCGAATATCCTCACTTATTCCCGGATCGCCGCGATTCCGGTGGTGATCGGCTGCATGTATGCGCAATCCATCATGGGCGCGCCGCTGTGGCTGCGCTGGGTGGCGTTGTTCGTGTTCATTGCTGCCGGCATCACGGATTTTCTCGACGGCTACTATGCGCGGATCTGGGATCAGTCGTCCTCGCTCGGCAAGATGCTGGATCCGATCGCGGACAAGCTTCTGGTGGCATCGTGCCTGCTCATGCTTGCGGCGGATGAAACCATTCGCGGCTGGTCGCTGTGGGCCGCGATCGTCATTCTGTGCCGCGAAATTCTGGTATCAGGCCTGCGCGAATATCTCGCCGCCATCCGCATCAGCGTCCCGGTGTCACAATTGGCGAAATGGAAGACCACGGTGCAACTGGTCGCCATCGGGTTTCTGATCGCAGGTGAGGCGGGCGAGATGATCCTGCCGCCGACCATCCTGATCGGTATCGTGCTGTTGTGGATTTCGGCGATCCTCACCATCTACACCGGATGGGATTACCTTCGTGCGGGTATCCATCATCTGACCGAGGAAGACCGGTGAAGGTTCTTTATTTCGCATGGGTGCGCGAGCGGATCGGCAAGGCTGAAGAAATGCTGGATCCGCCGGCGGACGTGCGCACGGTCGCCGACCTGATGCAGTGGCTGGTGGCGCGCGGCGAGGAATATGCCAATGCCTTCGCGTCGCCGAAAACCATCCGTGCTGCCATCGACCATACCCATGTGAAGGCCGATACCGCGATCGCGGGTGCGCGCGAGATCGCGTTCTTCCCGCCGATGACAGGCGGCTAGTTCTACAATGGCGACGCCCGTCACCATTCGCATCCAGTCCGCCGATTTCGACATCGCAGCGGAGATCGCGGCGCTGACCAAAGGCAACGCCGACATCGGCGCGGTGGTGACGTTCTCCGGCATCTGCCGCGGCGGCACGGGCGAAGATGCCATCGCTGCGATGACGCTGGAGCATTATCCGGGCATGGCGGAAGCCGAGATCGGACGGCATGTGACCGAGGCCGTTGCGCGCTGGCCGCTCGATGGCGTGACGGTGATCCACCGCCATGGCCGCGTGGTGCCGGGCGATAACATCGTGCTGGTGCTGGCTGCGTCGAAACATCGCGAGGCGGCGTTTCAGGCGGCGGAATTCCTGATGGATTATCTCAAGACCAATGCGCCGTTCTGGAAATCGGAAGAGCGCGCCGGAAACAGGCACTGGGTCGATGCGCAGGCCCATGACGACAATGCAGCGGCGCGGTGGGAAAGATAATGGCGAAGAAAGCGACGAAATCCTCCGCTGCGAAGAAGGCTTCTGCGAAGAAAGCGTCCGCAAAACGCGGCGGGGCGCGCTCAGTCACGAACAAGCTTTTGAAACCGTCATCGCCGAAAGTCTTGTCACCCAAAGTTCTGCCGGGTGAACTCGTGACGCTGCTCGATCTGATGCGTTATGGCGTCAGCCGCTTCGTCGAAGCGGGCGTGGTGTTCGCGCACGGGACCACTGATCCGGTGGCGGAGGCGGCGTTTATCGTTTGCGAAGTCCTGCACCTGCATCCCGACCAGTTCGAGATGTTCGCCAATGCGCGCGTCACCGCGCATGAAGCTATGAGAATTCTCGCGCTATTCGACAAACGTATCGCCACGCGCAAGCCTGCTGCCTACCTCGTCAATAAAATCTACATGCGCGGGCTGCCGTTCTACGTGGACGAGCGCACCATCGTACCGCGTTCTTTCATCGGCGAACTGCTGGATTCGCATTTTGGCGGCGATCTTGAAGAGGATGGCGGCTCGCTGATCGACGACCCGCTTAACATTACGCGCGTGCTCGATCTTTGCACCGGCTCGGGCTGCCTTGCCATTCTTGCGTGCCAGAGTTTCCCCAACGCAACTGTCGATGCGGTCGATATTTCTCCGGATGCGCTCGCGGTCGCCGCGCGCAATGTCGCCGACTATGGCGTTGAGGATCGCATCTCGCTCTATGAGGGCGATCTGTTCGATGCGGTGAATGACGCGCGTTACGATCTCATCATCACCAATCCGCCTTACGTCGATGCGGAAGGGATGGCCGGATTGCCGCGCGAATGCCTGCACGAACCGTCCATCGCCTTCGACGGCGGCGATGACGGCCTCGACATCGTGCGCCGGATTCTCGACCGCGCGAAGGATCATCTGACGCCGGACGGCGGCCTGCTCTGCGAGATCGGCCGCGGCCGCGATGTGCTGGGAGATGCTTATCCTAATCTGCCGCTGCTATGGCTCGATACGGAAGACTCCGACGGCGAGGTCTTCTGGATTCCTGCCGAGGCGCTTTGATCCAAAAGACAGGGAGAAACACCCCATGTCGGCTGAACGCTTTCTGTGTGAAGCGATCGAACTGGCGCGCAACAATGTCCGCCGCGGCGGCCGCCCGTTCGGTGCGGTGCTGGTCAAGGATGGAAAAGTCATCTCAACCGGTGTGAACGAGATCGGCGCCACCGGCGATCCGACGGCGCATGCCGAACTGCAGGCGATCCGTGCGGCAAGCCAGACGCTTGGTTCGCCGCGTCTTGATGGCTGCGTAATCTATGCCAGCGGTCATCCATGCCCGATGTGTCTGGCGGCGATGCATCTCACTGGAATTCGTGAGGTGAACTTCGCGTATTCCAATGAGGATGGCGAGCCGTACGGCCTTTCGACAGCTGCGATCTACGCGGAGATGGCGCGGCCCGTCGCAGAGCATCTGACGCTCAAGGTGGCGCATGTGCCGGTGCGGCCGGAAGGCGCGGAAGATATTTACAAGATGTGGAAGGCGGCCGCTGGGTAGCGGCGCGCCTGAATGTTGTTACGTCTTGCTTTCGGCGTTCATGCCTTGTCGCGCTCCGCCCGATCCAGGGCAAACTGGAGACCAGCGGTGCCGCCCAGTTCGATGTTGATATCGAGGAAGGACGGCACCGTGTCGGTACGCTTCCAGTCGCGCTGAAGTTCACACAGCAACTGCACGAGCGTAATCATCTTGCCGCCGGCCTGCTCGATCCGGCGCAGCGCCATCTCATGCGAGACGACGGACGTTCCGCCCACCGCATCGACCACCACGTAAACGTCATAGCCTTCCTTGAGTGCGTCGAGCGCGGGGAAGGTCAGGCACGCCTCGGTCCACAGCGCTGTCATGATCAGTTTCTTGCGGCCCGTGGCCTTCACCGCTTTCTGGAATTCGACGTCTTCCCATGAGTTGATCGTGGTGCGGTCGTAGGTCGGATAATCCTTCAGCACAGCCTGAAGCTGCGGGATCGGCGGCTTGTTGAGGCCGGTCTTCACATTGACCGTGGAGTGGACGACGGGCAGGCCGTAGGCGACGGCGGTCTTGGCGGTGCCGACGATGTTCTTGACGAGTGCGGGGCGGTCCATCGAGGCGATCGAATTCACCTGAACAGGCTGATAATCGATGACGATGAAGGCTGCATTCTGCGGCGTGAGCAGATGGTCCTTGAGCGGATCGCGGGTGGCTTCGCTGGTCATGACGGTGGTCCTTCCTTCAGGTGCTCGCACGGGTGCCGCGCACAGGCGGATGCCTGCGCCGGGTCGGGCGGGGCGAGCGCTCCGCCGCGGATCTGGATTGTTTGGAGAAAGTTGCTCCGGCCGGGTTTACCGGCCGGAGCAATGAGTCAGGCGTGTACGATGGCGCCGAAGCGTCCTGCGTTGAAGTCCTCGACGGCCTGACGGATTTCCGCTTCGTTGTTCATCACGAAGGGACCGTAGCCGACGATCGGCTCATCGATCGGCTCGCCCGTCAGCACGAGCACGATTGCATCGCTGCTGGCGTCGATGGTCGCGCCGTCGCCGTCGCGGTCGAGCAGCACCATTTCCGCTTCGCCCGCATCCTGCGTGCCGTTGACGATGATCCTGCCCGCCACGACGACGAGCATGGTCGTATGGCCCTTCGGAAGATCGAAGGTCACGGCAGCATCGCGGTTCAGCTTCACATCCCAGAGGTTGATCGGCGTAAAGGTCCGTGCTGGTCCCTTGCGGCCGTTGAACTCGCCGGCGATGACGCGCACGCGTCCCGCACCGTCCGGCAGATCGGCCACGGGAATGTCGCTGTCCGTGATGGTCTGATAGCCGGGTGTGCTCATCTTGTCCTTCGCGGGAAGATTCACCCAGAGCTGGATCATGCGAAACGGTCCGCCGCTGCGCGTGAAACCGTGCGAGTGAAACTCCTCGTGCAGAATTCCGCCCGCGGCAGTCATCCACTGGACATCGCCGGGGCCGATGACTCCGCCTTTGCCGGTGGAGTCGCGATGTTCGACCTCGCCGTCATAGACGACCGTCACGGTTTCGAAGCCGCGATGCGGATGCTGTCCGACGCCGCGCGGCTTGCTCGCCGGATCGAAGTAATGCGGTCCCGCCTGATCGAGCAGCAGGAACGGACTGACATGCTTGCCGAGCGAGTCGTAGGAAAACAGCGAACGGACCGGAAAGCCGTCTCCGACCCAGTGCATCTTCGGATTGCTGTAAACGCCAATAACCTTCTTCATGTCTGATCTCCCGGGCATCGGGGCGATCCCCGATTGCTGATACGTCGTATGTATCTATGGAACGGTCAGACCAGAAGATTGCCAATCCGCACTCTGCGTCCTATCAATAGGACGATGCAGGATCTCAACGATCTCTACTATTTCGTCCAGGTGGTCGACTGTGGCGGCTTTGCCGCGGCTGGCCGGGCCCTGGGGATGCAGAAATCCAAGCTCAGCCGCCGGATCGCGCTGCTGGAGGAGCGGCTCGGCGTGCGGCTGATCCAGCGCTCCACCCGGCGTTTCTCGGTCACCGAGATCGGTCAGGAATATTACGACCGTTGTGTCGCTGTGCTGGTCGAAGCCGAAGCCGCGCAGTCGGTGATTGAGCGCGTTCGTTCCGAGCCGCAAGGCGTGATCCGGATGGCGTGCCCGACCGCGCTGATCAATTTCCAGTTCGGTGACATGATCGCGCGCTTCATGATCGAGAACCCGCGTGTCGAAGTTCATCTGGAGAGCACGAACCGGCGGGTCGATGTGATTGGCGAAGGTTTCGATCTTGCGATCCGCGTCCGCTTTCCGCCGCTCGAACAGAGCGAACTCGTGATGCGCCGGCTCGATGAGAGCACGCAGGCTCTCGTGGTCAGCCCGTCATTGCTTGAACAGCGGAAGCCCGCAGAGAGTCCGGCCGATCTTCATGGCTGGCCAAGTCTCGATCTCGGGCCAGCACATCGTGACCATCACTGGTCGCTCGAACATAGCGATGGCAGAACGGCGGTCGTGCCTCATTCGCCGCGGCTAATCACCGACGACATGGCGGCATTGCGCGAGGCCGCACTCAAGGGCGTCGGCATCGTGCAACTGCCGACGATGATGGTCTGGGAGGATGTTCAAGCCGGGCGGCTTGTGCACGTTCTGCCGCAGTGGATTCCCAAAAGCGGAATCATTCACGCGGTGTTTCCGTCGCGCCGCGGATTGCTGCCCTCGGTGCGTGCGCTGGTCGATTTCATGGTGCACCAGTGCAACGCACGGCGGCACGCCATCACAACGGGATAACGCGCCGCCGTTGGATCAGAAAACCTTCCGGATCCAGTTGTGCGGATCGGCGGCGCGGCCGTACTGGATGTCGACCAGTTGCTTGCGCAGGCCCATCGCGACAGGACCTGCATTGCCGCCATTGATGGTGAAGTCGCCGCTGGCGGAGCGCACCTTGCCGATCGGCGAGATCACGGCTGCGGTGCCGCAAGCGAACGCCTCTTTCAGCTTCCCGCTGGCGGCATCCGCGCGCCATTGGTCGATGGTGTAGACCTCCTCGCGCACGCGGGTGCCGGCCGCCTTCGCCAGCGTGATGATCGAATTGCGCGTGATGCCGGGCAGGATGGTGCCGAGCGGCGGCGTCAGCAGCGATCCGTCGTCGAACGAGAAGAAGACGTTCATGCCGCCGAGTTCCTCGATGTAGCGGCGCTCGATCGCGTCAAGGAACACCACCTGATCGCAGCCGTGCTGGATTGCTTCGGCCTGCGCACGAAGGCTTGCGGCATAGTTGCCGCCGCACTTCACGGCGCCGGTGCCGCCGACGGCCGCGCGGGTGTAGTTCTCGGATACCCAGATCGACACGGGCGCTGGCCCGCCCTTGAAGTAGGAGCCGACCGGGGAGGCGATCACGGCGAAGATATATTCGGCTGACGGCTTCACGCCGAGGAACACCTCGTTCGCGATCATGAAGGGCCGCAGATAGAGGCTGCCTTCGCCGCCCGGCATCCAGTCGCGGTCGATGCGCACGATCTGTTCGACGGCCTCGATGAAGACCTGTTCGGGCAACGGCGCCATCGCCATGCGATCGGCGGAATCGCGGAAGCGCCGCGCATTGGCGTCGGGACGAAACAGGTTCACGCCGCCATCGTCGCGCTTGTAGGCCTTGAGGCCTTCGAAAATTTCCTGCGCGTAGTGCAGCACCGCGGTGGCCGGATCGAGCGGGAAATTCGCGCGGGATTCGATGCGCGCGCTATGCCAGCCCTTGTTCTGGCTGTAGCGGACGATGGCCATGTGATCGGTGAAGACCCGGCCGAATCCGGGATCCGCAAGCTTCGCCGTGCGCTCATTGGCAGGCGTCGGATTCGCCGCGGGTTGCGTGTCGAACACAACCGCGCCCTCGGCTTTATCGAACGAAACTCCCGAAATGCCCATTGGGTCTTCTCCCGGCTTTGCTTTCAGTCCACGCGGCGGCGGGCTGGTGATTCAAGTGTCTGGTCCCGCCAGGCCGAGGGCCGGTTTCCGCTTTGGCGGAAGGCGCGAAGTCCAGTATGTTTGCCGAAATGCCGCTCGACAATTGCACGGTGACAGAAATTCCGGCCCGGACCGCTGTTACTGCACAGGTCTGTGCGAACTTAAGGACCAAAGACGGCGAACGAAACGAACTAATGTTTCGTTGTTATTGCCCGTTTTGTAACATTGAGACTTATATACGTCAATATGGCTGACATAAAATTTATGAAAGCAGATGATCCCGCGGCTGGCGGCTCCCCGGTGTTCTTGGCGGGCGGTCCTTTGCGTTGGGACATCATCGAACTGCTGTTCTTCGCCTATCGGGATTTTGTCGGCGATGCCGACCATGTGCTTGAGGAATTCGGTTTCGGCCGCGCCCATCACCGCGTGGTGCATTTCGTGACCCGTTATCCGGGCCTCAAGGTCGCGGATCTGCTCGACGTGCTGCGGATCACCAAGCAGTCGCTCGGGCGCGTCCTCAAGCAATTGCTCGATGAGGGTTACATTATCCAGAAGGCCGGCGACAACGACCGGCGCCAGCGTCTTCTTTTCGCCACGCCGAAGGGCGAGGCCCTCGTGGTGAAACTGGCCGGATTGCAGACCGCGCGCATCGATCGCGTCCTCGAAACCATCAGTCCGGAAGGCGCGGAGAGCGTGCGCCAGTTCCTGCTCGGCATGATCGACCATACCGATCCCGATAAGGTGCTTGAAGAAATCCTGCGAAGCCGCAAGACGGCGAGGGATGCAAGGTGATCGAAACTGCCGCCTCGGAGCGACCCCGCCATCAGCCGGCCGATGACGCGCCGCACCTGCTGCTGGTCGATGACGACCGCCGTATTCGCGATTTGCTGTCGCGCTTTCTCGGCAATGAAGGCTATCGCGTCACCACCGCCAAGAGCGCGGCGGATGCGCGCGCCAAGCTCAGCGGCCTGCATTTCGATCTTCTGATTCTCGATGTGATGATGCCCGGCGAAACCGGCTTCGATCTTGCTCGCTCGATCCGCACGGCATCCGCGGTACCGATCATCATGCTGACCGCGCGGCACGAAGCCGAAAGCCGGATCGAGGGATTGCAGATCGGCGCCGACGATTATGTGGCAAAGCCGTTCGAGCCGCGCGAACTGGTGTTGCGCATTGCCAACATTCTCAAGCGTGCCGCGCCGGTGGTTGCGCCGCCGGTGGAGTCGGTCGCGTTCGGGCCATATGTCTATCACATCGAGCGGGGCGAACTGCGTGACGGCGACAAGGTGATCCATCTCACCGACCGAGAACGCGACATGCTCCGCATTCTTGCCGCGGCGCCGGGCGAGACCGTGCCGCGCGCGGCACTGACCGGCGGCGATGGCAGCGTCAACGAGCGCGCCGTGGACGTGCAAATCAACCGGCTGCGGCGCAAGATCGAACGCGATCCCGCCAATCCGCTGTTCCTGCAGGCGGTGCGCGGCATCGGCTATCGCCTCGTGGCGTCGCCGTAATGATGCCGGACGCGTTGTCATGAGTACACTCGACACCGGTCTGACCTTCATTCGCACAGCCTCGAAGCGCGTGTCCAGCGCCAGCGAATGGCTGGGCCGCTGGTTCAAGGAACTGATGCCGAAAGGGCTTTATGCCCGCGCGCTGCTCATCATCATCGTGCCGATGGTGATCCTGCAATCGGTGGTCGCGTTCGTGTTCATGGAGCGGCACTGGAACACGGTGACGCGGCGTCTGTCCGCTTCGGTGGTGCAGGACATCTCAGCGCTGATCGACGTGTACAAAACCTATCCGCAGGATAAGGACCGCACACAGATCAAGCGTATCGCGCAGCAGCGGCTTGGCCTCGTGGTGGATTTTCTGCCGGTCAACGATATGCCCGCACCGGGGCCAAAGCCGTTCTTCTCGCTGCTCGATCAGACCTTGTCGGTGCAACTCTCGCGCCAGATCGCGCGGCCGTTCTGGATCGACACCGTCGGGCGTTCGTCACTGGTGGAAATCCGCATCAAGCTGGACGATACGGTGATACGCGTCTTCGCGCAGCGCAGCGCAGCCTATGCGTCGAACTCGGAGATTTTCATCTTCTGGATGCTGGGGACGTCATCGATCCTGCTGATCGTCGCCGTATTGTTCCTGCGCAATCAGATCAAACCGATTCTGCGGCTGGCGGACGCCGCAGAAAGTTTCGGCAAGGGCCGCGAGGTGCCGGATTTCCGGCCGCGTGGTGCCCGCGAAGTGCGGCGTGCGGCTTACGCATTCCTTGAAATGAAATCGCGGGTCGAGCGCAGTATCGAGCAACGCACCGCGATGCTGGCGGGCGTCAGCCATGACCTGCGCACCATCCTGACCCGCTTCAAGCTGGAAATGGCGTTGATCGGCGACAGCCCGGAAGTCGAGGGTATGCGCAAGGATGTCGACGAGATGAGCGGCATGCTGGAAGCGTATCTGTCCTTCGCGCGCGGCGACAGCGGCGAGCAGGCGCAGCCAACCGACATGGAGCAGGCGCTGGAGGAACTGCGCAGCGACGCCGAGCGTCACGGCCACGCCGCGACGGTGACGTTCCATGGCCTGCCGGTGGTGATCGTGAAGCCCGCCGCATTCAAGCGCTGTATCGCGAATCTTGTTTCGAATGCCGGACGGCACGCCAATGCCCTCGCGCTCACCGGTCACCGCGATCACCGCTATCTCACAGTGACGGTGGACGATGACGGGCCGGGCATTCCACCGGACATGCGCGAGGAAGTGTTCAAGCCGTTCCTGCGGCTTGACGATGCGCGCAATCAGGACGAGGGCGGCACGGGTCTCGGCCTTGCGATTGCGCGCGATATCGCGCGCTCCCACGGCGGCGACATCACCCTCGGCGACAGTCCGATGGGCGGACTGCGCGCGACGGTCAGAGTGCCGGTCTGATTACTTCGCCAGTTCTTTCGATCGCTTCGTTGCCGCCGCAATCGCTTTTGTCAGCAGCGGCTGGAATCCGTTTGCGCCCATCAGCACCTCGAGCGCAGCCGCAGTCGTGCCGCCGGGCGAGGTGACATTCTGGCGCAGCGTGGCGCTGGTCTGATCGGAGCGATGCAGCAGTTCGCCGGAGCCCGCAACGGTTTCGCGGGCAAGTTTCGTCGCGAGTGCTTCCGGCAATCCGGCGGCAACACCGGCCCGCGCCATTTCCTCCGCGAGCAGGAACACATAGGCCGGACCCGAGCCCGACACTGCAGTGACCGCATCCATCAGCGCTTCGTCATCGACCCATTCGACGTTGCCAGTGCCGCGCAGCAATGCGTCTGCCACGGCGCGTTGATCCGATGGCACATCGCTTGCGGGCACGGCGACGGTGATGCCGCGTCCGATCGCAGCCGGCGTGTTCGGCATGGCGCGGATCACTCGGCCGCCGCACACATCGCTGATGGCGGGGATGGTGGTTCCGGCCATGATCGACACGACGAGCGTCGACGCGCCGACCATGGCGCGCAGTTGCGGACCGGCGTCGCGAAACATTTGCGGCTTCACCGCCAGCACCAATATGTCGGCGGTGCCGATGGTCTTGAAGTCCGGATTGAGATGCACGCCGCGCGCGACGAAGCCATGCGTGTCGCTGGACGGATGGGGCTCGATGATGGTCACGCGCCTGGGATCGAGGCCGCCGTCGAGCCAGCCGGACAGCATCGCGCCGCCCATCTTGCCCGCGCCTGCAAGCACGAGGGAGCCTGTGAAATTTTTCAGCGCGTCGGAGGATGTGGTCATCGGCATAATACTCGCGTCGTCACGGCGAAGGCCGGGACCCATAACCACCGACTTTCCATTGAATCAGGAAATTTGCAACACGCCGCCGCGAGCGACAGGGAGCGCCGAGGCGAAATCTCAAGTGTTGTGAGGTGAAGCCTTAAGCCTCGCCAACCGTATCGAACATCGCGGCATCCATGGCTTCGGCAGCGGTCTTGCCGGCCCAGATCACGAATTGTAGTGCGGGATAGTAGCGCTCGCACGCATGGAGCGCGCCTTCCAGCATCAGTTCGCATTGCGCGGGAGACGCGGTCAGGTCGCCCGGCAGGATCAGCGCCTGCCGGTACATGATAGAGCCGGTGGCAAGCCAGACATCGAAATGTCCGATCCAGAGTTGCTCGTTGATGATCGCGACCAGACGCTGCACTTCGCTGCGCCGTGCCTCGGGAATCTTCATGTCGAATGCGCAGGCCAGATGCAGCGCTTCGATGTCGCCCATCCAGGTGAAGGCGAGCTGGTAATCGGTCCACTGTCCTTGCGTCAGGATGGTGATCTCGTCCTGCCCGGATCGCTCGAACGACCATTGATTGGTGGAGGCGATTTCCTCGACCACCGACAGCGGGCTGCTCCGCGAATCCGATGTGATGTCCAGATGGGACATGCTGCCTGCATCCTCTGTTGGGGTGGGATGTGAACGCTGAACGAAACGCAAAGAACGAGCGACAACTGCCGCTGCAAGTTCTCCGTTCACGATCATGACGACCCGGCTTTCAGGACGTGCGCCGCAACGGCAACCTTGTATCAAGATTGATCTGTGATTTGCGGAATCTGCGCAACGCCGTGCCGAATCCCGTCCACAGGCAATGGGCTGATTTCCTCAGTCTTCAACAGGCAAGCACGGAGCGCGAAGCCGGTCTGCGGAATCCATCGTCTCTCGCGCAAATTCGTGAGTCACCACATCGGCTTAAGCTGGCTCGCGTTACGCGTCGGCTTTCATTTCAATGAGAACAAAACGGAATCGGATTCGCGGAATGCGAGTCGCACGGATGTGCTGCGCGCGACGGGCGATGAAAAATATATTCTGGGAGCGAGCCGGTTGTCGGTCCGGTTCCGGATCAGTCGAACAGGCTCGACACCGATTCTTCAGCGGCGGTGCGGCTGATGGCTTCGCCGATCAGCGTCGCGATCGGCAGCGAGCGGATGTTGGCAGCCTTTTTGACGGCTTCTGTCGGCTGGATCGAGTCGGTGATGACCAGCTCTTTCAGGCGCGAGGAGGTAATGCGAGCGACCGCGCCGCCGGAGAGAACGCCATGGGTGATGTAGGCGTAGACATCCTTGGCGCCGTTGGCGAGCAGTGCGTCGGCTGCGTTCACAAGCGTACCGCCGGAATCGACGATGTCGTCGATCAGGACGCAGGTGTAGCCCGCGACATCGCCGATCACGTTCATGACTTCGGACTCGCCGGCGCGTTCACGGCGCTTGTCGATGATCGCGAGCGGTGCATTGATGCGCTTGGCGAGACCGCGGGCGCGGATCACGCCGCCGACGTCGGGCGACACCACCATGACCTTGGAGAGATCGAATTTCTCCTTGATGTCGCGCGCCATCACAGGCGCGGCGAAAAGGTTGTCGGTCGGGATATCGAAGAAGCCCTGAATCTGAGCGGCGTGGAGGTCGAGCGTCATGACGCGGTCGGCGCCGGCGTGGGTGATCAGGTTTGCGACCAGCTTGGCTGAAATCGGCGCGCGGGAGCCGACTTTGCGGTCCTGCCGGGCATAGCCGAAATAGGGGATCACAGCGGTGATGCGGCGGGCCGAGGCGCGGCGCAGCGCGTCGGTGATGATCAGCAATTCCATCAGGTGGTCGTTGGCCGGAAACGAGGTCGACTGAATGACGTACACGTCCGAGCCGCGGACGTTCTCGAGAATCTCGACGAAAACCTCGTTGTCGGCGAAGCGGCGCACGCTTGCTTTGGTCAGCGGCAGGTTGAGCACCGACGAAATCGCGGCGGCCAGTTCAGGGTTGGAATTGCCGGCCACCAGCTTGATGGAGCCATTCTTCGCTGAAATCGCAGCTTCTCCTTTTGACGTGGGGGAAACGCTTTTCAACATGTCGCTGCCTATGAAACGGAACCAGAGCCTGAGGTCTTTGCAGGCGGGCGTGATAACAAGGAGATGACGAGGCTGGCAATACAAAGCCTCGGGTTTTCCTGCAAAAACAAGCGGCCCGTGGCAGCCGCGTCCCTAATGGGCGCTGAATGCCAGTGTTTGCATTTGCCCGGACGCCGATTCCAGCTGATTCTCGTCCGTTTGCGCGATGGCGGGGCCGGATCGCGGCGCGGCCGGCACGGGCGATTCCGGAGCGCTGGATCCGCTGATCAGGCCGTTGAGGCCGTTCAGCCCGGCCAATGCGATCCGGCGCATCATCTGCTCGTCGGCCATGGCCCAGGCGTCGCGGCCCTTGCCCGCGGGTTCCTCGCCGCTCAGACGCAGGGCCCGTTCCTGGTCCCGGTCATAGACATCCCAGACCCAGGCGATGGTGGTCTTGCCGCCGCGGCGGACCTGCGCCGACAGGTAACTGCGGACCCGGTAGGAGGCCTGCGCCTCTCGGGAGACGATGGTGAAGCTGCGGGCGGTGGATTCCGCCTCAAGCGCACGTACCAGCTTGTCGAACACCTGCTGCGGCGGGCCGTCCACGGATTCGAAGGCGACGGTCGGGCCGAACGAGGATGTCGTGGCCATCGGGCCGGAGCCGTTGGTGGTGCAGGCGGCTGTGAGGCTGAGCACGGCCAGCAGCAACGAGGCGCGTATCGCGCGCGGAGCCGCCCCAGAGGCTGTCCAACCCGCTGCCCAAGATGCTGCCGAAGTGATTGTTCGCCCAGTGAAATCCATGCCGGCCCCGAGACTTCGCCCGCAGGGTTGTGCCCTGCACGGCGGGGTTCGGTCCAGCGATATCGTTAATGAGCGTTAACGTCTAGGGCGGGCTGTGGGCAGGGTTTGCAATTGGCGATCAGGACGACCCGCATTTGAGCCAATTGCGAGAATTCTAGCCGTCCAGCACGATGGCGTGGATGTTGCGGCCGTAATCCGGTTCCTTGCGATGGGTCGTGCGCCGATAGCTGAAAAAGCGTTCGTCCGCATAGGTGTCGACGCCGACATCGTCGATCATCAGGATGCCCGCATTCTCCAGCCGCATGCGGATATAGCCGGCGAGATCGAACATCGCGTGGTCTGCCCGGTTGGACGGCACGAAGAAGCGCGCATTGTCCGTCGCGCCCTCCGAAAAGCGTGCGACGAATTCCGCACCGACTTCATAGCTCTGCTGCCGGATCAGCGGGCCGATCGCCGCGATGATGGAGCCGCGCGATGCGCCGAGGCTTTCCATGGCCGCGATCGTGTTTTCGAGTACGCCGCCGATTGCACCTTTCCAGCCGGAATGTGCAGCGCCGATCACCCGCTTGTCGGGATCGACAAACAGGATCGGGCCGCAATCTGCTGCCGTAACGCCAAGCGCAAGACCCGGCACGTTGGTGACCATGGCATCGGCGCGCGGACGCGTCTCCGTCCCCCACGGCGCGGTGGCAACCGCGACATCAGGCGAGTGAATCTGGAACACGGTGAGAAATTGCGCCGGCCCGACGCCAAGATGCTCGGCCATGCGGCGGCGGTTTTCGATCACATCCGCCGGATTGTCGTTGGAGCCGATGCCGCCGTTGAGGCTCTCGTAAATCCCTTTCGACACACCGCCTTCGCGCGAGAAGAACGCATGGCGCAGGTGCGGGACGGCCGAAAGCAGGGACGATGCGAATGTCATGACGTGACGTCCTGACGAGATTTGGCTTCCTGACGGGATTTGGCCTCCTGATCGGACAGCGCAGCGAGCGTCCTGATCGCGGGATGCGAAATGCCGAGGACCTTGAACAGTGATCCCATGCCTTCGGGGCTGGGGCCGGTAAGACGAGCGAGACCTGCGGCTGTGAGCTTCTGGCTGTCTTCGTTGGCGTTCTTCATCAGCGCCTGCGCGCGGGTTTCTATCCCGAGGCTTTTGAGGAACGCGCCTTGCTCCACCGGGCCATGGGCGCGTGCACCGACATCCTCGGCGGCGCGGGCCAGCGCCTGGAAATCCACATGCGCGGTCAGATCGGCAAGGCCGGCATTGCGCAGCGGGTTGGTATAGTTGTGCCGCGCGACCGCCTGAAAGGTTTCGCCTGCATCGCTGCGTTGATGTCCATAATCGACGATCAAGGCCGCTCCGCCCTGGTCGCGGACGCGGCGCGCCAGCGTGATGATTTCGTTATCGGGCCGCCATTCGAAAATCGCGCCGACCGGCGCAGCGCGCACCACTGGCGGCAGCAGCACTTCGAAGCGCGGCATCGGGTCGGGCGCCGTGCTGAACGCGAGTGCATCGTCGCCATCGATCTCGATGGTGCGTTCGTGCCAGCCGGTTTCCTTGCGAACGGCCTGATGGATCGGCAGCGCATCGAAGAATTCGTTGGCGAGAATGATCGCCGGGCCTTCGGGAATGTCCTCGATCCGCTCATACCATTCCACATGCGCGAAATCGGCGAGCTTGCTCCGCTGCTTGTCGCGCAGGGCTGGACTTGTTTCCACCAGATGCACGCTGATGGCTTGCTGAAATGCAGGCAGAATTCGTACCGCGCGAAGCGCGTCCGACATCATGGTGCCGCGGCCGGGGCCGAGTTCGATGAACTTGACCTGCGCGGGCGCGCCCATCGCGCTCCAGACCGATGCGGCCCAGAGGCCGACCAGTTCACCGAACATCTGGCTGATTTCCGGGGCGGTGACAAAGTCGCCGTCGCGGCCGAGAGGGTCGCGTTTGAGATAGTAGCCGTATTCCGGATGGGTCAGGCAAATTTGCATGTACCGCGACACCGGCATCGGGCCGTTCACTTTGATCTGCTTCCGGATCAGGGTTTCGAGCGGGGAATAATCGGACACGGCAAACTCTCGGACAAATCGGGAATCGTAAATTCAAATATGATTTTACGTATTAGGCCGCTTTGACCGCGCCGTCACCCGCCACGCGCGGCCCGCGCCGCCATGCCGCGCCGATAAAGGCGAGGCCGGCAATAATCATCGGCACGGACAGGATCATTCCCATGGTCAGGCCGCCCCAGAGGAAGCCAAGTTGTGGATCGGGTTCGCGGAAGAACTCGCCGATGATACGTGCGACGCCGTAGAGCGTCGCGAAGGCACCGATGATGAGACCGGGGCGTTTCAGTGCGCCGCCCCGGATCAGCAGTGCCAGAAGGATGAAGAGAACGATGCCTTCGAGGCCCGCCTCATAAAGCTGGCTCGGATGTCGCGGCAGTGGGCCGCCGTTCGGAAACACCATTCGCCATGGCACGCTCGCGTCCGCCGGACGACCCCACAGCTCGCTGTTGATGAAGTTCGCCAGACGCCCGAGCAGCAAGCCGATCGGACCCACGGCGCATGTCACGTCGCCGAGCGAGAGCACGGAGATGTTGCGCTTCCAGCCGAACAGCAGCACCGCAATCACGCAGCCCATGAAGCCGCCATGGAACGACATGCCGCCGGTCCACAGCTTGAAGATTTCGGTAGGGTGCTGGGCGAAGAAACTCAGATTGTAGAACAGCACATAGCCGGTGCGGCCGCCGAGGATGATGCCGAGGGTCACCCACAGAATGAAGTCGTCAAAGTCCTGCACGGTGAACGGCGCCTTGCCGCCCCACAGCTTCTCGCTGCGGATGATCTTGCGGGCGTAGAACCAGCCCAGCACGATGCCGCCGATATAGGCCAGCGCGTACCAGCGGATCGCGATCGGCCCGATGGCGATGGCAACGGGGTCGAAGACGGGGAACGCGATGGTGAGAAACATGAGCTGGCGATGTCCGGCGAGGCTAGTGGAGTGGATTTGACATTCGCGACCCGCAGGGAGCGAGTCCGCAACGCGAATGTCAAATCCTAAACTCCACTGGAAACCTATATTTACTAGCGGTCCTTTAATTCTAACATTCGCAGAAAGGTCTGCTGCAGCGGGATGCGAATGTTAGAATTGGACCACTGGCGAATCCTGGCGGCGATTCCGCAAGAATTACCCTCGGTTTGCGACAAGAATGCGCGTTTAACAACTCACGTGTTTCTTACATCTTGCGTCCCGGCAAGGCCATCACCATTGTTTCCCCACGCCAACTACGGTATTTCGGCCCTTCCGGAGTGTGATGATGACCCAGACCAGCAACCGTTTCTTCGACGAGATCGCGCGCCTGATGAACGACGCCGCAGGGGCCGCCTCTGGCGTCAAGCGCGAGGTGGAAACAGTGGTGCGCAGCCAGGCTGAGCGCATCCTGCGCGATCTCGATCTCGTCAAGCGCGAGGAGTTCGAGGCGGTCAAGGATATGGCCCGCCTGGCGCGCGAAGAGAACGAGATGCTGAAGGCGCGCATCGAGGCGCTGGAAAAGAAAGCTGGCCCTGTCGCGGAAACGTGAGGTCGTAAACACAAGCGATCGGTTTCGCCGCGCGGCTTTACATTTCAAGGTGTCATGTCAAGGCGTCATGGCCGCGAAGGCGGAAACCCACAGCCGCGCGTGTAGTCGTTTTCGCGAACAGCGGAATCGTCCATCGGACCACAATCCGAAAGCCTGGCTTGGAGCCTGGTAACTGGTTGCCGGAAGCCGCTGTTTCACCCGCTGGGCCGGCGTGCGAAGCAGATCATTTGAATTGAAATATCCGCGTTCCATTGTCGTTCGCGACATCCACCGAACTGTTTTCGGAACATTTTCGATTGCTTCGGCGTAACCTAGCGCGACCTGACGTTGTGAGGTGGCTATGGTTCCATTTGACCGCACAAATTTCCCGGACGTCGAGCGTGTCATCAAGGCGCCTGCGTCGCGGTGGGACAAGAAGATCGCCGCCGACCTGATTTCCGAAATGGAAGCTTACTTCGGGAAGGTGGATACGATTCCGCAGATGAAGCAGGCCCTGGCCATCGCTGGCTATCAGGGATTGCAGCGGCATATTGAGAAGGCTGTTGCGGGCAAGACAGGCGCTGATGCTGTGCGGGCGATGGCGCATGCGATGCGCAGTTTTGCGCTGGGGAGCCCGGGGCTGGCCGTGGCCTCGTTTCGCGATCCGGACGTCGACAATCCCGAGTATCAGAAAGCGGCGGGTCAATTGGCCCAGACCGTGTTGAGGATTTTCGCCGAAGCGGGTGTCACCGACGAAGCCGCAAAGCACGCCATTCGCATCCTCAAGAGTTTGGTTCGAGGATTTGTGCTGGGCGAGATGTCCGCGCCGGTGGCGCGGCCTATCGATTATCAGAAAAGCTATGTCTTCGCCGTCGAGATGTTCGTTCGCGGTCTGAACGAACTTCAGGACGGCTCATCCGTTAAAGACATCTGATTCACGCGCATGAAAGCGCGCGGATTGCATTAGTCGAGTTTGATGCCTGCGGTCTTGATGACCTTCTGCCATTTCGCGGTTTCGGCGGCCATGTAGGCCGCCATCTCCTGCGGCGTGCTTTGCAGCGGATCGATGCCGGCATCGACCAGCTTCTGCTTAATAGCCGGATCGTTGACCGCTTTGAGATAGGTCTCGCGCAGCTTGGCGATAATCTCAGGCGCGACTTTGGCGGGAGCGGAAAAGCCCTGCCATGCCCACGCCTCGAAGCCGGGTACCGTGGCGGCGACAGCCGGCACGCCCGGCAGGCCGTAGAACTCGCCGGGCGAACACACGCCGATGGCCTTGATCGATTTCAAATTGAGCTGCGAGCGCGCGGTCGCGAAATCGACGAACATCATGCCGATCTGGCCGCCCGCGAGATCCTGCAGCGCAGGTCCTGCGCCTTTGTAGGGCACATGGTTGAG
Source organism: Afipia sp. (assembly GCA_017308595.1). Lineage (GTDB taxonomy): Bacteria > Pseudomonadota > Alphaproteobacteria > Rhizobiales > Xanthobacteraceae > Afipia. Next base: position 140,342 of record JAFKER010000006.1, on the reverse strand, counting down.
CTTGATGCCCGCCGACTGCGCGAACAGTTCGGCGGCCAGATGAAACGGAGAGCCGACACCGGCGCTGGCATAGTCGATGGCGCCGGGCGTTTTCTTCGCCGCGTCGATCAGTGCCTGCGGCGAGGTGACATTGAGCTTGTCGGTGTTCACCAGCAGCACGATAGCGAACCGTCCGGTCAGCGAGATCGGTGCGAAGTCGGCCTGCGGGTTGTAAGGCAGTTTCTGATAGAGGCTCATGTTGGAGGCATAGGTCGACGTGTCGCCGAGCAGGAATGTGTAACCATCGGGCTGTGCCTTGGCAGCGGCTTCCGCGCCAATCTGAGTTCCTGCGCCGGGGCGGTTCTCCACCACGATCTGCTGGCCGAGCGTCGCACTCATGGACCCGGCCACCAGACGCGCGAAGAAATCCGTGCCGCCGCCCGCGGCGTACGGGACGATGAGATGGACCGGCCGCGCCGGATAGGCCTGTTGCGCGAAAGCGGGAGCCGCCAATCCTGCGCCGAGTGCAGCAGCGGCAGTCATGAGCGAGCGGCGGGTCAGCGGCGTGTCGATCGGCATGGACGTTCTCCCTGCGCGGCCGATACATGCCGGCCGACGCTGTAATTAGTTGCATGTGCATCTAATCGTGGGAGCGCGTGAAAAGCAACGTCGCCGAAGACGGCTGTTGTCAGGTGCCGAGCGCCACTGGCCGGAATGCCTGACGCAACGCGCCGTCGAGCTTGCCGCCCATCAGTTCCAGAATGTCAAAGGCCTGTTCCGGCGTCATCGCCGACGTGGTGGCGTCGGGTTCAAGCAGGCTGGCATAGGTGTCCACCAGCGTCATAATGCGGACGATGTCACTGATCTGCTGTCCACGCAGAGCATCGGGATAGCCGGTGCCGTCCAGCATCTCGTGGTGATGCAGCACGACATCGAGGACTTCGCCCGGAAAGCCACGCTGTTCCTTCAGCGCGTTGTGACCGAGCCGGGTGTGCTGAGCGAGGACGATGTTTTCCTCGTCGGTCAACTCGCTCTTCTTTTCCAGGATCGGCAACGGCACGAATGCCTTGCCGACATCGTGAAGCAACGCAGCACGCGTCAGGCGGCGCTGGTCGTCCTCGCGCATGCCGAGATGATGGGCGAAGGCGACGGCGTAGCCGGTGACGTGCAGGGTGTGGCGGTAGCTCTTGTTATGATGCTTGTTGACGGCGATCAGCCACTGCTGCAGGGAGCAGCGCTTCAGCGCGCGCAGGATCTGCGTCTCCGCCTGCATCACATCCTCGAAGGACAGCGGAATTCCCGCGGGCAGCCGGCGGAAGAGTTTCGAGATCACGACAAGAGCAGCAGTTACGCCGGTGTTCAGGATACGCGCATCGGCGGTTTGCTCGTCTTCCGGCACCTCCGGAAAGACCTGGCGGATCCGGTACAGGATGCTCTCGGGCAGAAATGGCCGCTGGATCGTATCGGTCGCACCGAGCGCCCAGGCTTGCGCCGATCCATGATGCAGGGCGTCGGCCAGTACGAACAGACGCGGCAGCGATTGGTAGGCTTTGCCGGTAAGCTTCGCGCGCACGCGCTGAACCGCTGCAGCCGAGGTCAGATCGATGTCGATGACAACGCCGGCGAAGTCGCTGGCCGGATGATCGGGCAGATCGAAGATCGAGATCGACTCGACACTGCCGGCGTTCCGCAGAATGCGCGCAAGTTCTTCGCTCTGGTCTTCGCAATCCGATGCGAGCAACAGGCGTCGCGCCAATTGCGGGGCATCGTTCAAGCCGGGGAGTTTTGCCAAAGCGGCCATGTCCGTCCTCTGCGGGGCGTTCGGTGGATACGTACCCTCGCAGATGTAGCGAAAAACCAGTTCCCGACCCTTAACATCCGTCGTTAATGGAACCTTGAAATTATAATGCAGTTTGTCACGCTGCTTCGTTCGTACGCCGCCATACCGGAAATGGATCGGGCAGTTTAGACCACGCCGCTGTTTCCATTTTCTCTTCGCCGTTCTCCGCCACAAGACATGCATCGAGACGCCGCGTAAGTTCTGCCGTGTTCATACCGGTGCCGATGAAAACAATCTCCTGCCGCCGGTCGCCCCAGATGTCCGACCAGCTTTTTTCAATCGCGGCGCGCCAGTCCGGATGATCGGGCCAGCGTTCTTTCGGGATCGCGGCCCACCAGAAGCCCATCGCTTCATTGCGCACGATCGCGCCCGCCTGGCTCAACTCTCCGACCCATTGCGGCCGCGTCGCCAGCCAGAAGTGGCCCTTGGCGCGGATCACGCCGGGCCAGCTTGAATGAATGAAGGCGTGGAATTTCTGCGGATCGAACGGGCGCCGCGCGCGATAGACGAAATTGCTGACGCCGTATTCTTCTGTCTCCGGCACGTGATTGGCAAAGCCATATAACTCCTTGAACCAGACCGGATGCTGCTGCGCCTTCTCAAAGTCGAAACGCCCTGTGCTGAGAATCCGTTCCGGTGGCACACGGGAGAAATTCGCCTCGATGATGTCGGCGCCGGGATTAAGCGCGATCAGAATTTGCCGCGCGGTTTCGCGCTGCATGGGCGTGGCATCGTCGACCTTGTTGAGGACGATGACGTCGGCGAATTCGATCTGCTCGACCAGAAGGTCCACCAGCGTGCGCCTGTCGTCGACACCGAGCGACTGGCCACGGTCACGCAGGAAGTCGTGAGAGGCGTAGTCGCGCAGCAGGTTCACCGCATCCACCACCGTCACCATGGTGTCGAGCTTCGCCACGTCGCCGAGGCTTTTGCCGTCCTCGCTGCGGAAGTCGAAGGTCGCTGCCACCGGCAACGGTTCGGAGATGCCGGTAGATTCGATCAGCAGATAATCGAACCGGCCATCGCGGGCGAGGGTGCGGACCTCCTTCAGCAGGTCGTCCCGCAGAGTGCAGCAGATGCAGCCGTTGGTCATTTCCACCAGCGTCTCATTCGTCCGCGACAGGTTCGCACCGCCAGCGCGAATGAGGTCCGCGTCGATATTCACCTCGCTCATGTCGTTCACGATCACAGCGACCCTCAGACCCTGCCGGTTGTTCAGGACATGGTTCATCAGGGTGGTCTTTCCTGCTCCCAGAAAGCCGGAGAGCACGGTAACGGGCAGTTTTTGCATGGGAATCAAGCAGCCTTTTCAATGAGATGCGTGAAAGCCGGCGAGGTGGCATGGGGGGATCGCTGGATATGTTATGTTATAACATAACATATCTAATCGCACCACAAAAAGGCGCGCTCGAAAGGGCGACCTCCCGGGTCAGGACGGGGGCACGGCAGACTGTCGCGGAGGTGTGTCCGGGCCCGGAAGCGGCGAACAAAATCCCCTGATTTTCTTGTAATTCAGGCGCTTTGGGGCTAAGAACCCGCCACGTCAGCGGCCCCCGCACCCCTGGAGGCTTGCCGCGACGGAAAACCGGGCCGCTCTGCGGCCCTTCACTTTTACATCTTAAGGAACTCAACAATGGCGACCGTCAAGGAATTGAAGGCGACCGCTCGTCCGAAGGCCGGCAAGGGGGCCGCTCGGGCAGAACGTCGCGAGGGCCGCGTCCCGGCCGTGATCTATGGTGACAATCAGGCTCCCGTGACCATCTCGATCGACGACAAGTCAGCGCGTCAGGCGATCTTCGCCGGACACTTCCTCACCACGATTTTCAACATCGATCTCGATGGCAAGAAGCACCGCGTGATCCCGCGCGACTTCTCGCTCGACCCGGTGAAGGATTTCCCGCTGCACATCGATTTCCTCCGTCTCGGCGTCGGCGCCAAGATCCGCGTCAGCGTTCCGCTGCACGTCACCGGCGCTGAAGTTTCGCCGGGCGTGAAGCGCGGCGGCACGGTCAACATCGTCAACCACACCGTCGAACTGGAAGCGGATGTCGAGCACATTCCGCAGTTCATCGAAGTCGACGTTTCCAAGCTGGAAATCAACAACTCCGTCCATCTCAGCGACGTGAACCTGCCGAAGGGCGTCAAGGCTCTGCGCGACGACCAGACGCTGGTCACCGTCGTGCCGCCGTCGGGTTACGGCGAAGAGACCAAGGCAGCCGGTGCCGACGGCGCTGCGCCTGCGGCCGGTGCTGCTCCGGCAGCCGGTGCTGCTCCTGCGGCCGGTGCCAAGGCTCCGGCAGCGGCTGCAGCCAAGGCGCCTGCTGGCGGCGACAAGAAGAAGTAAGATCGCAGAACCATGCGCCTGTTCGTGGGGCTGGGAAATCCGGGTACGAAGTATCAGGGCAACCGGCACAATATCGGGTTCATGGCTGTCGACGAAATCGCGCGGCGTCATGGTTTCGCACCATGGCGCCGTCGCTTTCAGGGCGAGACGTCCGAAGGCAATCTCGGCAACGGACGCGTCATTCTGCTGAAGCCCACGACTTATATGAACGAATCGGGCAACGCCGTCGGCGAAGCGACCAAGTTCTTCAAGATGAGCGTCGGTGACATTACGGTGTTTCACGACGAGATCGAATTGCCGCCCGCGAAACTGCGCGTGAAAATCGGCGGCGGCATCGCCGGGCACAATGGATTGCGCTCGATTTCCGCGCATGTCGGCAACGATTATCGCCGCGTGCGGCTCGGCGTCGGGCATCCCGGCGTCAAGGACCTGGTGCATCACCACGTCCTGTCTGATTTCGCCAAGAGCGAAATGCCGTGGGTTAACGCGCTATGCGAAGCGGTCGCTGATAACGCGGCATTTATCGTGACGGGCCAGGACGCTTCGTTCGCGAACAAGGTGCATCTTGCAATGGATGCAAAGGGATTCACATCGAAGGACGATGCCGGCGGGAAGTAAGCCTCGCATCGTCAGGAAATATCAGGGCAGGTTATGGGTTTTAAATGCGGCATCGTCGGATTGCCTAACGTCGGCAAGTCCACACTGTTCAACGCGCTGACGGAGACCGCGGCGGCGCAGGCGGCAAACTATCCGTTCTGTACCATCGAGCCGAATGTCGGCGCGGTGGCGGTCCCGGATCCGCGCCTCGACAAGCTGTCGGCGATCGCGAAATCGCAGCAGATCATTCCGACGCAACTGACCTTCGTGGACATCGCGGGCCTCGTTCGCGGCGCGTCGAAGGGCGAAGGCCTCGGCAACCAATTCCTCGCCAACATCCGCGAGGTCGATGCCGTTGCGCATGTGTTGCGCTGCTTCGAGGATTCCGACATCACCCATGTCGAAGGCAAGATCGCGCCGCTCGCGGACATCGAAACCATCGAGACGGAACTGATGCTGGCCGATCTCGACAGTCTCGAAAAGCGCGTCGACAATCTGAGCAAGAAGGCCAAGGGCGGCGACAAGGATTCCAAGGAGCAACTTGACCTCGTCGAGCGCGCGCTGAAGCTGCTGCGTGACGGTAAGCCGACGCGCGGCATGGAACGCAAGCCGGAAGAAGAACGCAACTTCCGTATGCTCGGGTTGCTGACGTCGAAACCGGTTCTCTATGTTTGCAACGTCGAAGAAAGTTCAGCCGCCACCGGCAACGGCTTCTCGCAGGCGGTGTTCGACCACGCCAAGAAGGAAGGCGCGGTCGCGGTGGTGATTTCAGCAAAGATCGAATCCGAGATCGCGACGCTGTCACGCGAGGAGCGCGCAGACTTCCTCGATACGCTCGGACTGGACGAAGCCGGGCTCGATCGCCTGATCCGCGCCGGTTATGAATTGCTGCATCTCATTACGTATTTCACTGTCGGCCCGAAGGAAGCGCGCGCCTGGACCATCACCAAGGGCACCAAGGCACCCGCGGCGGCAGGCGTGATTCATACGGACTTCGAGAAGGGCTTTATCCGCGCCGAAACGATTGCTTATGACGATTATGTCGCGCTGAGCGGCGAATCCGGTGCGCGCGATGCGGGCAAGCTGCGTCTTGAAGGCAAGGAATACACGGTCGCAGACGGCGACGTGATGCATTTCCGGTTCAACAACTGATTGGCAGAGGCTGTAATCTTCCTGCGGGTCGTCCCGGCGCAGGCCGGGACTCATAACCACAGGTTCCGCTTCTGAAAAGAACGACGCGTCGGAATTTTGTATTTGCATTCAGGGGGGCTGGATCCCGGCTTTCGCCGGGATGACCGGAAAATTACATCCCCCGGTCGCGGCCCTGATCGCGGATCGCGCCGAGATTTTCGTTGATCCTGAACACGATCAGGATCAGTTCGGCGCTGATGCGCGACATGATGATCCCGACGACGATACCTGCGAGCGCGGCCAGCAGCAGGATGAAGCCGCCGAATGGACTGATCGCCATCATCGTCAGCGCGGAAAAGATGCCGGAGATGCCGAACAGGATCACCAGCGCGATGGCCAGCCAGTAGAACACCTTGATGATCGCGGGTGTGATGAATCTGTCCCACTGGAAGAGATCCTGAAACTGAAACATGGTTTGTCTCCAGATGAACCGCAAAGATGGGCGACGGCCGGCAATGAGTGCCCGGAGCCGTCAGGCGATTGAGCGAATCAGGGCAGGCGAGCCAGCCCCGCGATGGCAGAAATTGTCGCATATCGCCGAAACGGACGGAAGGTGACCAGCGAAACGCCTCGCTTGAGGTGTCTCCAAATAACGGCCAAACTGCGCCCATCCACAACGCGATTGAAAAGATGAAACTCACATTCGAAGATTTTAAACCGGGACATTTCGGCACATTCGGCCCGCATCATGTCTCCCGCGACGATATCATTGCCTTCGCCACAGAGTTCGATCCGCAGCCGATGCATCTCGATGATGAGGCCGCCAGTCGCTCGCTGCTCAAGGGCCTGTCCGGCTCCGGCTGGCACATGTGCTCGCTGCTGATGCGAATCTGCTGGGATGGTTTCATCCACAACATTGCCTCCGCGGGGGCGCCGGGTGTCGAGGAAGTGCGATGGGTTTCGCCGCTGCGTCCCGGCGACGATCTGACGGTGTCGGTCGAGGTGCTGGACACCCGCCCGTCGAAGAGCCGTTCCGATGTCGGCTTTGTCCGCATCAAGAACGACATGCGTAACGCATCGGGGCAAACCCTGCTGCTTGGTACGCTGCCGCTGATGGTGTTGCGGCGCGCCGCAGTCGGCGCAGGTTGAGGATTTCCCGATGCCATACTTTGAAGATATCAAGATCGGCGATCGCCGCGAGCTTGGTTCGTTTACGTTTCTCGCGGACGACATCAAGAAGTTCGCCGCGAAGTTCGATCCGCAGCCCTTTCATCTTGACGAAGAGGCGGGACGCAAATCGGTGTTCGGAGGTCTCGCCGCGTCGGGCTGGCATGTCTCGGCGATTTTCATGAAGCTCACGGTCGCGAACTTCAAGCGCCAGACCGAGGAAACTCTGGCGCGGGGCGAGAAGCCTGTTCCCGCCGGACCGTCTCCGGGGTTCGACAATCTGAAGTGGCTCAAGCCCGTGCTGGCCGGTGATACGTTGACCTATCTGTCCGAAGTCACGGCGCTTCGCGTGCTCGAATCGCGTCCGCAATGGGGGCTTGTGGGTTTCCTGAATACCGCCACCAATCAGCGCGGCGAACTGGCGTTTTCCTTCGAGGGGAAAGCCTTTATGCCCCGCAAGCCGTCTGCGTAGGTCAACCCGGCTACTGCAAGAAAAAGTGCCGCCCGCTCGTGTCACGGAGAGGGCGGCAGCAAGTCTCAGGGAGAGCCTGCCCGCATGGTCCTGCAGGATCATGCGGACAGGAAATTACATTCAGTCCTGACGCGGTTCGGGAGCGGTGCGCTTCCACTGCGCGAGATTGTCGGCAATCATGCGTGTCGATTTCATCGCGGTCTGGCCGAGCTGGGCGTAGCCGGCGAGTTCACGCTGAATGCGCTGGCCTTCGTTGTGCATCAGCGTGCGCAGCCCTTCGAGCTCCGCGATCAGATTTTCGATTTCGCCAAGCGAAGCGCCTGCGACGCGATGGATCAATGTGTTGACGCTGCTGACTGCGGCTTCCGCGGATGTATCCGCAGGTGCGTCGGTTGATGGTGTTACGGGTGTACGGCGCAGATAGGCGACATCCTTGCGGACGAAGTCGCGAATGCCCGCTTCCACTTCGGTGACGGCGGCGAGGTTCTTGTCTTCCTCGGTGATTTCGGTCTTTTCGGCCTGAAGAGCGTTCATCGGCTTTTCCTTGTTTCGCAGGTTGAGCGAGCGCGGACGTCCCCCGCACGACGATTGGCCGGTATATCAGTCCAGTTGATCGTGACCGAAACGCGGCGTTCGTGCGGCGAAGGCCGATTCATACCGTGGACAAAGGGGGAAAACGCGGAATGGTAGCCAGGAAGTTAAGTGGAACTTTACCAACGTGCCTTGAAACCGGCGCTGAGGCTGCTGTTGGCGAAGCCGCTTGGCGTCTCGCTGACTGAACCGGTGACAGTGATGCCGCCGAAAAATTTCTGTTCGGCCGCGATACGGCGCAGCCATTTTTCATCCGTCGTTGAATGCGTTTGTCCCGCCATAAAGGTCGTACCGGTTTCGACGATGCCGATTTTCGCGGACTGATCGATTTCATAAATTCGCGACGACGCGCTGATACCGAACAACGGTACCAGCGTCTGCTGCGTGACGTTGTATCCTTGCTGCAGCGTGAGCGCGTACCGTTCGCCGCCGAACGGAATGGACTTGGTCAGCGATGTTGCGAGCTTGCTCTGCTCCTGCGAAGGATCGGTGCGGGCTTCGACGGCGGTCTTGTCCCAGACCGAGGCGACGCCAGGCGCAGTGATCGCGGCCCAAGCGCTCCCCGACGACCGCGTGAGACCCTCGCCGTACTCGATCTTTTGCAACAGGATGCCGGAGGCGCTTGTTGGCGTGGGCGCGCCAACGTTGATATCGGCGCCGACGCGTGTGTTCAGGAACGGGCTGACCGGCTGTTTGATGGCCACAGCGGAGGATCCGTCGGGCCTGTCGTTCCGGCTCCATGACCATGGATCATCAATCGCGGCGCGAACCTTGCGGTCGATCGCGGACGGCGACTCGTGGTCGTAGAGCGACCGGGGATCGGAGTTGAGAATGCTCCAGTCGATCTCTCCGTCGGGCGGGACAGAGACATCGGCAGAGGCGTTCTCGGAAGGCGCCGATTCATCATCCTCAGCGTGCGCAAGCCCCGTCGCCGCAACGGCAAAAATCCAGGCAAGCGCCAGCGCTATCGGCATCCAGCTGCGTGATGGCGTGGAATGCGTCAGTTGCGGCATCATGATATTGCGTCCGGCATTCCTGGCTGACCGGGGCCAGCGACTTCAGGCAATAATTTCAGCTTTGGGCGCAACCATAGCCGCCCCCGCAGGAGAATGTCTCAATTGTGTTTGTCGCAATTGTGACTCGGCGGGTTCAAGCCGCAGTGATCCCGTCAAATGTTCACGCCAAATGAAAAGCCCCGCATAAGCGGGGCTTTTCATCATCAACCTGTCACATGGCCATCAGGCGATCTTTGGCAGGTGAATCTGACGGCCTAATGCTTGTTCGACCAGATCGAACGTATCGATCACGGCGCGCAAGTTGGTCAGCCGGCCATCACCAAATGTTGCGAAAATGGCGATCCGGACGCTGATCGGCTGCCCCGAAGCCGCGGGTGTGAGCGAATAGCGCATCAGCGAGGCGGCCGAATTCTCACCCAGCATGATCGATTCCCGATCGAAGCGGTGCAGGTTGACGATGTCGGATATTTCGCGAACCACATCGATTACGGCGCGCTTGCCATGGCGAGGTCCCAGAAAAGCAAACATGTCGATCGGGCCGTAGATGGCCCAGTCGACGTTGTCATCCAGAATCGCTTCGAGTTGATCGGTCTGACGCTCGTTCATCGCGCGGTGAAACGCGCGTGAGAAACGCCAGAGGCTGTGCTCTGTCATTCTGAGGTCCTGAAATGTCTTTTAGCAGCAGCAAATGGCCTACGCAGCGTCGTCCATGACGCTCAGGCTGAAATGCTGGATTTCCATTGTTGGCACCGGAAATACCAGCTTGCGTTCAAATGACAACGGACATTATTGCAACGCACAAATGTGCCCAGCGCGGGTTAGGCGCTCAAAGTTCAATCAGGGCGTGCGGACGCATAAGGTGACGGCAGGGCTTAACCCGCTGCTAGGATTCACTTTCCATCCGGAGGCGTTTGCTAGACGCGGCATAAGTGGTCCAGACCGCGCCGATCAGACCACCTAAAATCGCGCCGACCGGTGCAAAGGTGAAAAAAACCAGCATTGCACTGTAACCTTCGAAATCGGTGGTTTTGAAAATGCTGGTCCAGGCGATCCCCGCCAGGACGCCGGCCGCCGCTCCGAGAATGAGACCCGCAATGGTCCCTAGAGCGGCTAGAAAAAATGTCTTCATTCATATCCCCTGTGATCCGGGACCGCGTCCCGGGCAAAGCTTTGTCGATTGCCGGAGCCTGCGGGTTCATCGCCGGTCCCGCTTGAACGTCATGCTGTCCCGCGCCATCTTCGGCGTGTTTTGAAATGACCTTGTGCTTTCATAAAAAATGTTTGGGAAACGCCGATGACTTTTCTTACCGTGCTTTGCCGGTTCGGCGCGGCAGCAGTCGTATGCGGCCTGATAGCCGGAGCGGGAGCGAAAGCGGAGGTATCCGGCGCGGCTCAGGCCAAACCGTGTGAGCCATCGTTTTCGGCATCGGGGCCGGACGCGGAGGCTTATGGCTCAGGCCGCAATTATCCGCTCGGCACCATCGCGGACCGGTCCAAGCAGGACTACATGGTCGCAACCTTCAGCAATTTCGACAAGCTGCTGCCCGCGCACACGGTTCTCCCGCCCGCCGCACCGTCACCGCTGGCGCGCGATTGCAACAGTGCCGCGTGGCACTACGAGTTTGAAGGCGAGCGCCGCACCGTCGACCAGTATTTGGCACGGCATCCAGCCACGGGACTGCTGATCGTCAAGGACGGCGCCATCCTGTTCGAGCGCTATCAATACGGCCGCCGCGACACCGATCGCCTGCTCTCCAATTCCATGGTGAAAAGCATGGTTGCGATGCTGGTGGGCATTGCCATCAAGGAGGGAAAGATCCGCTCGGTCGAAGATCTGGCGCAGGACTATGTGCCGGAGATGAAGGGCAGTGCCTACGGACAGACTTCGCTGCGCGCGCTGCTGACCATGAGTGCGGGCATCGCGTTCTCCGAACGGTATGACGGCACGGACGATGCCTTCGCCTTCAGCCGTGACCTGCGCCGCTCCGACCTGCCGAACGCCGCCAATCTGCTCCGCCGCTACAATACGCGCTCCGCGCCGCCGGAAACCAAATTCGCCTATGCCGGATCACAGACGGAAACCCTTGGCCTTGTCCTGATGGCCGCGACCGGCAAGCGCCTCGCCGATTACCTCTCCGAGAAAATCTGGCAGCCCATGGGCGCGGAAGACGAGGCAAGCTGGACTGTGGACGGTCACAATCAGGAGCAGGCCTATTGCTGCCTCGGTGCGCGGCTGCGGGATTATGCGCGCTTCGGCCTTCTGCTCGCCCGTAACGGCGGCGGCGTCATCCCGGAAGCCTGGGTGATCGAAGCGACAACCGCGCCCGAAGGATCGTTCCGCGCGCCGCGAGTGGCGACGCCGTTCTATGGCTACGGTTACCAGACCTGGATCATGCCGGCGAAGCGGCGCATGTTCGCGATGCTCGGCACCAATGGTCAGGCGATCTTCGTCGATCCGGCTTCGAAACTCGTGCTGGTGCACACCGCCGTCCGCCTTAAGCCCAGGCAGGACCCCGCGGCACGCGAACTGACGGCGATGTGGTTCGGACTTGTCCGCGGGCTTGGCGTTTCGGCCGCGCGCTAGCGGCTAGGATCGCATCGCGCTTTTCATGCGGGCGGAAAATTCGCCGGTGAGGTCGCGCCCGAGCAGTTGCTGCACCAGATCGAACGAATCGAACATCGAGCGGTGTTCGGTGATCAGGCCGTCGCGCAGGCTGAAGAACTCTCCGACATAGAGCGTGATGACACGCTCGTCGCTGTGTTTGGTAAGGGCCGCATGTGTCAGTGTCGCCGCCTGCGTTTCGTCCGCAATGACGAATTCGACAGTGTGACGACGTTCGGAATAGCGTTCCTGCTGAATCCGGATCGCCTTCGCGATCCAGCCCTTGCCCTGCTGGAAACCCAGATGAGGAAAAATCTCGATGGGCGCGTGGGTCAAGGACGAGAAGCTGTCGGCACAACAGCTCTCCATGCGCGCGACATCGCCGGTATAATATGAGTCAATAAAAGCCCGGATGCATTTTTCGGACTGCGGATTGTTCATTATGCCGTCTCCCAAGCCTGCGGTTCCGTAGGTGGGAACTTGATTGCGATCAAGCTTCACGCGCGGGGAAGTTTAACGAAGTCTCCAGCATTCCCCGATTTCGATGCCAATAATTTTAGCGGTAATTGATACTCCATTGCACGACCTGCGGGCGCACGCGGCGCAAAATCAGATTGGTCGAGACGATCAGAACGTCACCTGTCACCGATGAGAAACGCGGCGGCAGCGGACTGGCAATACCCGGTTCGAAGCGGATTTTCAGCGAGCAATCACCCGGCAGATTCACAAATGGCCCGCCGAGTTTCGATGCCTCGCCGCCTCCGATGCCGCCGAAGCCTGTGACGCTGAAGTTTCCACCGTTGAGTTTTTCGAGTTCTCGCAGCGTCAGGCCGTTGCGCACGCCGCCGGGGCCGATCCATGTCGATGGTGCGTCGACAGTGATCGCCAGCGGTCTGGTTCGGGTTTTCTCGTCTTTCCAGAACACCACCAGCCGCCGCGTCGGATCGGCATCGAACAGCACTGTCGCCTTGGTCAGGACATTGCTGGTGACATCCACATCCTTGAAGGTGACATTTTTTACGCCGAACGCGGCCACCAGCTTGTCATGCGCGGTGTCCTTGGCAAACGGGCCTTCGCAGGCCAGCACGGAAGGTTTCGGCGCATCCTTCAGGTTGTCAAGCGAGGTATCCTGCGCCATCGGCTCGGCCGGTCTGGCGGATTTTTTGGCGGCCTCGGCGCCGGTCGCCGTTACGATGCAGACCAGCAGCGTGCCGGTCAGAAATCTGAAGCGAGTCATTCGGCGGTCCGTCTGTCGTTGAGCGGGTGCCTTGCTTATAGCCCAGGATCGTGAGGAACGGTTCCCGCCGCAGCGCATTATCCCCGTCCATCAAACGGAGGATCACATGACCAAATCCATTCCGTCCATCCCCGAGAATAATCGCAGCGCCAAGGGTGCGGGCAGCGATCCGAAAGTGACAATCGATAACACCAGAGGGCACCGCGACGATGAAAAGCATAATATCAGCGAGCAGGGCGATCACGGCAACCTGAAGCAGAACACCAGCAACCGGCGCTCGGGTTGAGCGGATTGCCGCGCCTCCAGGCGGCCACGCATGGACGGCGGCAAGACGGTGCCATAAAGTTATCTTATGAAATCAATTGCGATCCTGACCAGCGGCGGTGATGCGCCGGGCATGAATGCGGCGATCCGTGCGGTGGCGCGCAGCGCGCTCAATCGCGATATCGCAGTCTATGGCGTGCGCGAGGGCTGGCAGGGCCTGATCGACGCCCGCATGACGCGTCTCACTGCGCGCGATGTCGGCGGTATCATCCAGATCGGCGGAACGTTTTTGGGCAGCGCGCGCTCGAAGGAATTCCGCGAGGAAGGTGGCCGATCGAAAGCGCTGCGCAATCTCGCCACGCGCGGCGTCGATGCGCTGGTGGTGATCGGCGGTAATGGTTCGCAGACCGGCTCCGCAGCGCTGCACGCGCTCGGCTTTCCCGTGGTCGGCATCGCCTCGACCATCGACAACGATCTTTACGGCACTGATGTCACCATCGGCTGCGACACAGCGATCAATGTAACGGTCGGTGCCATCGACAATCTGCGAACCACAGGCTCGTCGCACACCCGCGCGTTCCTGGTCGAGACGATGGGCCGCAACTGCGGTTATCTTGCCATGATGGCGGGACTTGCCGGCGGCGCGGAAGTCATCTCGACTCCGGAGTTCGAGGTCTCTGCGGCGGATATCGCAAAGCGGTTGCGCGCGGCCTATGAGCGCGGCAAGACCCACGCCATCGTCGTCATCGCAGAGGGCGTGAAGGAGAACGCGGCACGCATTCTTGAATATTTCAACAGCAACGGGGGTATGGGGGGATTTGAATTGCGCGCCACTGTGCTTGGGCATGTTGTGCGCGGTGCACCCCCGACGGCGTTCGATCGTTTGCTGGCGACGCGGCTTGGCGTGGCTGCGCTGACATCGTTGGCCGAAGGTGTCTCGGGCGTTCTGATCGGCGAACAGCGCGGAGAGATCACGCGCACACCGCTCGCGGAAATCGCCGGGCGCACCAAGCCGATTTCCACCGGCCTGATCGATCTCGCGCGCGTGCTGGCGCAGTAATTTCTTCAACGGCGCACGGAATATCGCTGCTTCAGTGCGGCATCCTGTTGTCGATGTAAGAGAAATCCGGAGATGCAACACTTGTGGGTCTGTTTGTCGCGCGGCGGCTGTTCCGCATAGACAGATTGATGTCCGGTGCTACTATGTTGTCCGCACCCGACGGGACGATGGGACCGCTGTCCTTCATCAGAGACAGCATGATCGCTGCAAGACGTCTTGTCCGGCGCACCGAGTTTTCTCGGAGAAAGCCCGCGATGACGCGGCGCGAACTGAGAGCTTAGGCGAAAAACGTGGCGACGAAAAACGTCGGCGGCGGGATTTGTGATGAGCGCCGATGTTTCAGCGGCATGAAAAATGACGGTTGGACTATCCGCCGTCATTGCCGGGCTTGACCCGGCAATCCATCTAAAAACGTCTTTCTTTAAAGAACGTCATTCTGTGAATCTGAGTGAAGACGTGGATGCCTGCCACCGCGGACAAGTCTACGCGGTCTGCGACTGCCATAGCCGCGCATGACGAGTGAGCTGATTTATCTGTATGAAATCTGCTCCGGCGCCGATGGGGCTTGTTCGACGCCGTTTGTCTCGTTCGGTTCAGGATTTCGCGGGTGCTTTCTTTGCAGCCTTCTTTGCTGCTTTCGGCTTGCTGACCTTCGCGTCCTTTGCCGCTTTCGCGGCCGCGGCCTTGGCTTCTTCGGTGGCCTGCCGGATCGACCGCGCATGGCTATAGGCGGCGTTGTCGGCAGACATCTGCAGCCGCTTCACGGTCGCCGTGCCGATCTCAAGCACATCCTTCGCAAGCTGTTTGTTGAGCTGCTTGCCCGGCGCATCCTTCGCCTTGGCAGCGAGTGCGGCATAACGGTCCCGCTGCTTCTTCACGGCGGCGGTGAGAGTCTTGTGCTGCTGCTTCGCAAGCTGCCGGATGATCGCATCCAGATCGGCGTCGGCCATGTGGTCAGTCCCCAAAAATAGAAAATCTGGATGATGACCTAGCAGGGGGCGAGGGGGCTTTGCAAATGCACCTACCTCTTCTTCCATCCACCCCTGCGCCCGGGGGCGCCGCCGGTCGAACGGCCCGAGGGGCCGAACTCGGGGCCTGACTGGCGCGAGTTGGTCGGCTGGAAGATTTTGCTCTCGGTGCCCGGTCCCATCTCGTCCAGCGTTGGCTTTCGTGCCCGCGATTTCATGCGCGCTGCGGCCTTGTCCAGTTGAGCAGGGAGATTGGCGGCATCGCCGTATTTCTTCTTGCCCGCATAGCTGCCGGCTTTCGCGGCCACGCCGCGCTGCTTGATGGTCGGATCGTCCACAACGGCCAGCTCGGTCGCGCGCAGACGCTTGACCTCGTCGCGCAGGCGGGCGGCTTCCTCGAAGTTCAGGTCAGCGGCGGCCTCGCGCATCCTTGTTTCGAGATCGGCCAGCACGGCCTCGAAGTTGTGGCCGATGGCGACCGCGTCGTCCGCCATGCCGCCATCGCCGATCTCCACCAGCACATGGTCGCGCTCATAGACGCTTCCGAGAATGTCGCCGATGTCGCGCTTGATACTTTCCGGCGTGATGCCGTGGGCGGTGTTGTATTCGACCTGCTTTTCGCGACGGCGGTCGGTCTCGGCGATGGCGCGTTCCATCGAACCGGTGATCTGATCGGCGTATAGGATCACCTTGCCGTCCACGTTGCGCGCGGCGCGGCCGATGGTCTGGATCAGCGAGGTCTCGGAACGCAGGAAGCCTTCCTTGTCGGCATCAAGGATCGCGACCAGCGCGCATTCCGGGATGTCGAGGCCTTCGCGCAGCAAGTTGATGCCGACCAGCGCATCGAACGCGCCGAGCCGCAGGTCGCGGATGATCTCGATACGCTCGATGGTGTCGATGTCCGAGTGCATGTAACGCACGCGGATTCCTTGTTCGTGCAGGTATTCGGTGAGGTCTTCCGCCATGCGCTTGGTGAGCACGGTGATCAGCGAGCGATAACCCGCCTGTGCGGTGGCGCGGACCTCGCCGACCAGATCGTCGACCTGCGTGCGCGCGGGGCGGATATTGACCGGCGGATCGATCAATCCAGTCGGGCGGATGACCTGCTCGACGAACACGCCGCCGGACTCATTAAGCTCCCAGCCGCCCGGCGTCGCCGACACGGCGACCGATTGCGGGCGCATCATGTCCCACTCCTCAAAACGGAGCGGGCGATTGTCCATGCAGGACGGCAGGCGGAAGCCATATTCGGCGAGCGTCGCCTTGCGGCGGAAGTCGCCTTTGAACATGGCGCCGATCTGCGGAACGCTGACATGGCTTTCATCCGCGAACACCAGCGCGTTGTCGGGGACATATTCGAACAGCGTCGGCGGCGGCTCGCCCGGCTTGCGGCCGGTGAGATAGCGCGAATAGTTTTCGATGCCGGCGCAGCTTCCAGTCGATTCCATCATTTCCAGATCGAAGGTGGTGCGCTGCTCAAGGCGCTGCGCTTCCAGCAGGCGGCCTTGGGCGTTCAACTGGTCGAGCCGCCATTTCAACTCGGTCTTGATGCCCTTGATGGCCTGAATCAGTGTCGGGCGCGGCGTGACATAGTGCGAGTTGGCGTAGATCTTGATGAATTCCAGCTCGTCCTGCTTGTGTCCGGTGAGCGGATCGAATTCCTCGATGCTTTCGATGGTATCGCCGAACATGTTCACGCGCCATGAGCGGTCCTCATAGTGCGCCGGGAAGATGTCGATGGTGTCGCCGCGCACGCGGAAGGTGCCGCGGGTGAAGTCCGCGGATGTGCGCTTGTATTGCAGGGCGACAAGATCGGCGATGAGCTGGCGCTGGTCGACGCGCTCACCCTTCTTCATCGCGAAGGTCATCGCGGTGTAGGTTTCGACCGAGCCGATACCGTAAATGCACGACACGGATGCGACGATGATGACGTCGTCGCGCTCCAGCAGCGCGCGCGTCGCTGAGTGGCGCATCCGGTCGATCTGCTCGTTGATCGACGAATCCTTCTCGATATAGGTGTCGGTGCGCGGAACGTAGGCTTCGGGCTGGTAGTAGTCGTAATACGAGACGAAGTACTCCACCGCATTGTCGGGGAAGAAGCTCTTGAACTCGCCGTAAAGCTGCGCGGCGAGCGTCTTGTTCGGCGCAAGGATGATGGCCGGGCGTTGCGTCGCCTGGATCACCTGCGCCATGGTGTAGGTCTTGCCCGAGCCGGTGACACCGAGCAGCACCTGGGTGCGGTCGTTGCGCTGGATGCCTTCGACCAGCTCCTTGATCGCCTGTGGCTGATCGCCCTTGGGCGCATAGTCCGACTTGAGTTCGAAGCGCACGCCGCCTTCGGATTTTTCCGGGCGAGGCGGACGGTGCGGCGTCCAGACCTTCAGCGAGCCGTCGTCCTTGCGGAATTCCGGGCGGCCCTCGCGCAGCAGTGCCTCCAGCGAGTCGGCCGTTGCCTTGACGCCGAGGGACTCCATCTTGTTGCGCGCTGGACGAAAGGAATCGTCGTCATCGACATCATAGCCGAGTTGCTTCGCCAGTTCGGGATCGAGGGTGGGGATCGGTGCGCTGGTGCCGTAATTGGCTTGCGGTGCTTCCTCAAACCCCCGGCTTGCGCCGGGCGGCTGCGGTGCGGGTTGTAGCGGGGTCGGTCGGGGCTCGCCCTCGTTGAAATCCTTCGGTGTCGATTTCCGCGCGCGATGGATCGCCGCTTCGCCGCCAGAGCGGCGGTCCTTGGAATTGTCCGGCGGCGGCTGCAGGCCGGTACCCGAGCCCATGCCTGCATCGCCCCGGTTGATGGCCGGGTTCAGAAGCTCCGCCAGCGCGGGGCCGATCGGCTGCACATCGGGACGATGCGCTTTCGACTTCGGGGTTTTAGGGGGCTTCTTCGCGGAATCGGGGTTCTTCGCCATGATCGGAATATGGGGCGCGAAGCGTGGAGAGAAAAGGGTGATTTCTTCGATCGGCGGAACGAAGTTTGCGATGAAACTTACGCGTTTGTCCTGATAGGGTGGAACCAACGCGTGGCACATGCCGAGGACCACGCGGCAGTTGGGGAGTGTCTCATGTCGTCATCGCGTATCGCCGGCCTGCTGGCCGCAGCTCTGTTTGCCGCCGCGCCGCTGTCGCAATCGTTTGCCCAGTCGAAGGATGCTGAACCCGCCAGCCGGGCGGTCAATGACACTTTCCTCAAGACGCTGCCCTTCAACGACCGCGCGGATTTTGAAGACGCGAAACGCGGCTTCATCGCAACGCTGCCGGATGGCATTATTCCCGGTCTCGGCGACAAGCCGGCATTCGACACCAAGCAATATGATTTCCTGAAAAGCGATCAGGTGCCGCCCACCGTCAATCCGAGTCTGTGGCGGCAGGCGCAGCTCAACGCCATCAACGGCCTCTTCAAGGTGACCGAGCGCGTCTATCAGGTGCGCGGACTGGATCTCGCCAATCTGACCATCATCGAGGGCGAGAGCGGGCTGATCCTGATCGATCCGCTGCTCTCCAACGAGACCGCGAAGGCCGCGCACGATCTGTATCTGAAGAACCGTCCCGCAAAGCCGGTTGCCGCCGTGATCTATACCCACAGCCATGCCGATCACTTCGGCGGGGCCAAGGGCGTCATCACCGAGGAGGATGCGAAGTCCGGCAAGGTGAGGGTGATCGCGCCGGACGGCTTCATGGAACATGCGGTGGCCGAGAATGTGATCGCGGGCAATGCGATGTCACGCCGCGCGCAATACCAGTTCGGCAGCGCGTTGCCGGTGGGCGACCGGGCGCAGATCGACACCGGATTGGGCAAGGCGCTGGCGCGCGGCTCGATTTCGCTCATTCCACCGAATGACGTGATCAAGCAGGCTTACGAGACACGCACCGTCGACGGCGTCGATATCGAGTTTCATCTGGTGCCGGGCTCGGAAGCGCCAAGCGAGATGATCATGTATTTCCCGCAGTTCAAATTGCTGAACATGGCGGAAGACGCCACCCACAACATGCACAATCTTTATACCCTGCGCGGCGCGGAAATTCGCGACGGCCGGTTGTGGTCGCGCTATATCGGCGACGCCATTACGCGCTATGGCGACAAAACCGATGTCGTGATCGCGCAGCATCACTGGCCGATGTGGGGCGGCGAGCGCATTGTCGCGTTCCTGAGCAAGCAGCGCGACCTTTACAAGTTCGTCCACGACCAGACCGTGCGTCTGCTCAACCATGGCCTGACCTCGACGGAAATCGCGGAGCAGCTGAAGCTGCCGCCGTCGCTGGCGAACGACTGGGCCGCGCGCGGCTATTACGGCACACTGAGCCACAACGCCAAGGCGGTCTATCAATTCTATCTTGGCTGGTACAATGCCAATCCCGCCGATCTCAATCCGCTGCCGCGTGCGGAGGAAGCAAAGAAGCAGGTGGAATACATGGGCGGCGCGGACGCGACGATCAAACGCGCGCGCGAGGACTATAAGGCCGGACAGTATCGCTGGGTCGCGAGCGTGATGAGCAAGGTCGTGTTCGCCGATCCCGCCAACAAGGAGGCGCGCGCTCTCGGCGCCGATGCACTCGAACAGCTCGGTTACCAGAGCGAGGCAGCAACCTGGCGCAATGCCTATCTGCTCGGCGCGTTCGAACTTCGCAACGGCGTCGGCCCGCAGCCTCCGGCGCTGGTGAATGCCGAATTGCTGAAGGGCATTTCCATCGATCTGGCGTTCGATTTCCTCGGCGTCAGGCTCAATGCAGCAAAGGCCGAGGGCAAAAAGATCGTAATCAACTGGACGTTCACCGATCTCAACCAGACCTATGTGATGAATCTGGAGAATTCCGCGCTGACGCATACGTCAGGCAAGCTCTCCGACAAGGCCGATGCCAGCGTGACGCTGACCCGTGCCGCACTCGATGCGATTACACTTAAGCAGCGGACGTTCCTCGGCAGCGTCTTGACCGGCGACGTTTCGGTCGGCGGCAATCCCCTCAAGCTGCGTGAACTGTTCGGCCTGCTTGATGAGTTCTCGACCGGATTCGAAATCGTGGAGCCGAGGAAGACGGCGGTGGAATAGGTTCTTAGCGCTCGGGCTTTCCGGTCAAATGCGGGCGGATCATTTCGACAAGTCTCGGTGCATCGGTACCGGGCGGAAAGAAGCCGAGATACTTCCCGTCACGGTCGACAAGATAGATGAAAGCGGTGTGATCCACGGTGTAGTCGTCGGGCTTGTCGCCGGTTTTGATCCGTTTGTAAAAAACGCGGTAGGCGTCCGCCGCGTTTGCAACGTCTGAAAGGCTTCCGCTGAGGCCGATCAGGCGCGGATGAAACAGAGGTACGTATTGGGCAAGATGCTCCACCGTATCGCGTTCGGGATCGAGGGTAATGAACAGCGGCTGCACTTTTTCAGCGTCCGCGCCGAGCTGATCCATGGCAAGGCTGATGGCCTGCAGATCCGTCGGGCAGATGTCCGGGCAATAGGTGAAGCCGAAATAGATCAGCAGGAGCTTGCCTCGGAAATCCGCGTCGGTTCGCGTCTTTCCGGTCTGGTCTGTGAGTGAAAAGGCGCCGCCTATCGGCTCGCGATTCCACATCACGGCGTCCATCAGTTCGGCCGCGGAGCGTGAGGAGCCTTGCGCCGATGCAGATGAAACGAACAGAAAACTGCACAGCAGCGCGGTCATGAAGGCCGCGCTGCGTGTCAGAGGGCCGAGAGTGCTCACGCGCTGAACGTCAGGCGGCTGCCGGTGGAGACGTTGATCACATTGCCCGGCATCTGCTCCCGCGCTTCGAGCAGGAAGTTCAGCCCGCTGCAATGCATCGGGATGACGACGTCCGGCTGCAGCGCCTTAACCTCTCCGACGATCTGCTTGAGATAATCGGCCGGCGCTGGACCAAGATGGAAACCGCCCACGATGGCGTGAACCTTCTGCACACCGGAGACTTCCTGCGCCTGCCGCACCGAATTGACGATGCCCACATGGCCGCAGGAACTGATCACCACAAGGCCCTTGCCGCGGATGTTGAAGCAGGTCGCATGTTCATGGACATGCTCGTCCGGGGTGAACTTGCCCTGCAATTCGGCGGGAGTGTAGTGGCCATAATCGCAGCCGGCGCTGGCGGGCGTGTAATCGACAAAGCTGTTGGGCAGGATTTTCTCGACACTGCTGCGCTTGATCTTGCCGGTCGTGAAGGCGTGGCCCTCGATCACGGTCGGCGTTTCGCACAGCACGGTCTGAACCTTCTGCGCGGTGATCTGCTTGCGGTCGAGAATTCCAAACTCGCCATACTGGCCCGTCGAGGTGCGGCTGACGCGGTGGCAGAAATTATCCTCGCCGCCGGCATAGAGCTTCACATCGGCGGGAAGCACATTGCGGTACTTGTCGAGGAAGCCGATCAGGCCGCCGTAATGGTCGATATGGCCGTGGCTGACGATCAGTGCGTTGATCTTCGCAGGGTCGACCTTCAGCAGGCCGATATTGTTGATGATCGCGGGTGATGTGTAGCCGAAATCGAGCAGGATATTCCGTGCTTCCTGCTCTCGCTGGGACTCCAGAAATAGCGAAAGGCCCCATTCGTTGTGCAGGACATTGCGGGCATCGGCGCTGCGGCCGCCGCCCGGCGCGTCGTGAACGACGCCGTTGACGGTCGAGCCTTTCAGGAACTGGTCGTGCTGCTGATCGACCAGCACGCGGATCGACAGTTTGTCGATAGTCGGCACCTGAATCGGTGCGGTGTTGGCGACGCTGACGCAGGAGAAGCCGCCGGTCGCAGCCAGTCCCATTGCGGTGGAGAGTTTGAGAAAATCACGCCGTGCAAATTCTTTCGTCATCATCGACCTTTCTTGAACCCGAGTCCGGATTTGCCGGAACTCTATCGTCAGGACGCGAGAGGGACTGTTTCTTGTTTGGAATGAAACGATGAAAATCTTTCACGAGCTTAGGCCTCAGGCAATGAAATATACTTGATATGCGCGGTGCGGCATTGACTTCGCAGACGCGAAGCGCAAACTTCATGCAATCGCATTGATTTCGCGCCGCCAGCCGGTGCTCTTCATTCCAGAGATAGCGACAAGGATAACGAGATGATCGACCTCTATTACTGGCCGACGCCGAACGGCCACAAGATCACGATGTTCCTCGAAGAGACCGGCCTTGCCTACAAGATTCACCCGATCAACATCGGCACGGGTGATCAGTTCAAGCCGGACTTTCTGGCGTTCTCGCCGAACAACCGCATGCCCGCGATTATCGATCAGGCGCCAGCCGACGGCGGCGAGCCCGTGAAGATTTTCGAATCCGGCGCGATCCTGATCTATCTCGCGGAGAAGACCGGCAAGTTCTTGCCCGCCGATCTGCGCAAGCGTTTCGATGTGATCCAGTGGCTGATGTGGCAGATGGGTGGTCTCGGCCCAATGCTCGGCCAGAACCATCATTTCAGCAACTATGCGCCTGAGAAGATTCCCTACGCCATCGATCGCTATGTCAACGAGACCAACCGGCTTTATGGCGTGCTCAACCTGCGTCTTGCGGATCGCGAATATGTCGCTGGCGAATACTCCATCGCGGACATGGCGGCGTATCCGTGGATCGTGCCCTATGAGCGGCAGGGCCAGAAGCTTGAGGACTTTCCGCATCTCAAGCGCTGGTTCGAAGCGATCAAGGCGAAGCCCGCGACGGTGCGTGCCTATGAACTTGGGCCGAAGGTCAATTCGAATCTCGGCAGGACCTTTACCGATGAGCAGAAGAAAGTATTGTTCGGGCAAACCGCAGCTGTTGTGAAGGGGTGAGGCGCATGGCCGTCGCGCGCAAGCTGTTCGAACTCTGCGGCATTGAAACCGAGCGTGTGTTCAGTCCGTTCTGCTGGCGCACGCGCATGGCGCTCGCCCACAAGGACATCGAGGCCGAAACGATTCCCTGGCGCTTCACAGAGAAGGACGCCATCGCGCCGCATCAGTCGGACAAGGTGCCTGTGTTTCTCGACGGCGATACCTCCGTCGCGGATTCATGGGCGATCGCGAACTATCTCGAAGACACCTACCCCGATCTTCCCTCATTGTTCGGTGGCGAAGGCGGCCGCGCCATGGGCCGGATGCTGAACTGGTGGGGCGATACCGTGGTGGTCGGCGGTATCTTTCCGATGGTCGTGAAGGATATCTACGATCATTTGCGGCCAGCCGATCAGCCATACTTCCGCAAGACCCGCGAAGCGCGTCTGGGCAAGACTCTGGAAGAGGCGGGTGTTAATCGCGATGAGATGGTCGAAGGATTTCGCAACGCGCTCAATCCGATGCGGCTGACACTCAAGACCCAGCCTTTTATTGGCGGTGCGTCACCGAACTACGCGGACTATATCGTATTCGGTCCGTTTCAGTGGGCACGGGCCATCAGCCCATTCAAGCTGCTCAAGGAAGACGATCCGGTCTACGCCTGGCGCGAGAAACTGCTCGACGCGTTCGACGGCATGGCGCGGAAATCGCCGGGATATGCGGTGTAAGCGCTAGCGCGCACAACCCTTGCCGGTGACGCGCTCGTCCTTCACGAGGGTTAGAAGCATATCACGCGAGCCGGCTCCGAATTCGTTCGGCTTGAAGTAGCCGCTGCTATAAATCCCCTTAGTCAAACGGTCGATGCGCTTGTCGTCGGCAGTGCTCCACTGTCTCGCGATGTAATCCGCTCCGGTTTTTCCGTAATTCTTGGGATAGCTCGTCGTCTGGAGAGATCGATGATAATAATAGTGCCCAAGTCCGCTTATGAATTTTTTTCGTCCTTCCTCGGAGCATAAACTGCTTCGGGGCACATCGAGTGCACGCAAGCCATCATGTCGCTGCAAGTTCCGTCCCTCGACTATGTATTTTTCGTTCGGAAGAGTTTGCGGATCGATTTCCCGCGGCTTTTGCAATACAGGCGGCGGTGGTGCAAATGCCCAGGCGGCAACCTGCCAGACCACAATGGCTCCGATGATGAAGAGCGCGCGCTTCATGGCCGCCTCCCAGCTGCGGCAAGATGAGCGCAAACCGGAAACTCATCAGACCAGAGGTTCTGTCCGGCGACGAGAAGCATGTCGAAGTGCACCGAATTCGGAAAATCGGCCTTCACGATTCCCTTCTGTTCAAATGCTTTCCCCACAGCTTCCTTGACCCGGTTGTCGAGGGCTGTGGAGAAAGTCGCTGCTGCCCGAGTCCTGTTTGCATCAGGACAAAGCATTCGCGAACTCGTGCAATTGAGGACGCGTTGCCATGCCTGGGTATAGGCGGTCAACGCGGCGACAAGGTGAGCTTTCATGGTCTTGTCGCAGGGTGACAGCGAATAGGCATTTGCGGCCTGCAGAGTCGCGAGCCGAATCTTATCGAGTGCCGGATCTTTGATGCTCTCTGCTTGCGCAATCGCCTCTCTTTCCTTGCGCTTTTCCTCGGTGTCTCCCGCATCGCCAAACTTTGGTAATGCTACTGGTCGCAACTCAGTGACCGGCCTTTGCGACCACATCGGGAATCCACGCATGGCCCATGAGACTCCGACAAAAGCGGTGACGAAGGCCATACCCACATAGATAACGAATCGGCTCATCGGATCATTCCGGCTACAAGGACGGCGCAACCTATCCGCGCATCTGTTAATGCACCGGATATCCATGGAAGCGGAACGCCGTCAGAGTGACGGAGAGATCAACTCGCGTGTAAGGATTTTCGTTAAACTTTACGGATCGTGCTGCCCGGCTGCAGCCTGCAGGCACGCCCGACACAGGCAATCCTCGCCCTCGGCAGGCATCGGCAGCTTCGCTGTTTCGTCCATGCACCAGCAGCGGCCGGAGAGGTCGCAGGTGAACGGCGCTCCGCAGCGCGCGCAAGTCAGCGTCCGCCGGCCGGTGGAATTCTGTGACGAACTGGTCACGATCTCGTTCACGATTCTGCCGAATCCTTCATGTGACGTTCATGCACTCACAGCGCATACTCAATCCATATTCGGCCAACCCGCCGGTGAGATCAATCGTGAGTTCCAGCAATGGCGCGTGACCCGCAAGGTGCTCTGGTCGCACTTAACCGCTTCGGATTTGGCGCGCGCGGCGGCGCGGCCAGTGATTTCTCCAGCGCGGCGTCCGATCCGCGCGGCTTTGTGAAGGCGGAACTGGGCCGGCCCAATGCCGCACTGCTCGATGCGCCGGGCTTGCAGCCATCGCCCGTGCTGGCCCAGGCCGTGTTCGATTATCAGAAAGATGTGAAGCAGCAGCGCGAAGCCGCCAAGATGGCGCAGGCATCCGCCTCCGCGGAAAAATCCGCCGACATGAACGCGGCGAGCGGCGAGGCGATGCAGGGCAGCGCCAAACCGGCCCCCCCATCAGGCGGCGGCGCAGCAGCGGAAGCAATGCAGCCGGCCATGATGCCACGCAAGGAGCCGCCCAAACCGCTGAATGTCATCCAGAAAACCTTCCGCGCCGAAGCGCTGGCGCGGCTGCAGCGCGCCACCATGGCGGAATGCGGCTTTGTCGAACGGCTTGTAACGTTCTGGTCCAATCATTTCTGCATTTCCGCCAGCAAGGGCGAACTGGCGCGGATGTGGTCCGGTGTGTTCGAACGCGAGGCGATCCGGCCTTACGTGCTCGGCAATTTCGGCGAGATGCTGCGCGCGGTCGAGCAGCATCCGGCGATGATCTTCTTCCTCGACAATCAGCAGTCGGTCGGTCCGCAGTCGCGCGCGGGAAAGAATCGCAAGCGCGGCCTGAATGAAAATCTTGCCCGCGAGATCATGGAACTGCACACGCTCGGCGTTCATGGCGGCTATACGCAGGATGATGTGACCTCGCTGGCGCGGATCATCACCGGCTGGACCTTCGCGGGCCGCGACGGAAAGCTCGCGCCGCCCGGCACGTTCGCCTTCAACGTCAATGCGCACGAGCCCGGACCGCAGAAGCTGCTCGGCAAAATCTATGAGGACACCGGCGTTGCGCAGGGCGAAGCGGCACTGGCCGACATCGCGCGTCATCCCGCGACAGCCAGGTTCATCGCCACCAAGTTCGTACGCCACTTCATTGCCGACGATCCGCCGCCTGCGCTGGTGGCGAAGCTCGAGGCTGCATTCAGGAAGACCAATGGCGACCTGCGCGCGATGACGCTGGCGCTGGTGGATGCGGATGAAGCCTGGCGCGCGCCGATGACCAAGATCCGGATGCCGTATGAATATCTGGTCGCAAGCGGCCGGATGATGGGCCGCATTCCGGAAGATCCGCAGCGTTATCTCGGCGGGCTGAATGTTCTTGGTCAGCCACTATGGGCGCCCGCCGGGCCGAACGGCTTTGCCGACACCAACGCGGCATGGGCCGCGCCGGAAAACATCAAGTTGCGTCTCGACATTGCCTCGCAGATTTCGTCGCGCATCGGAGACAATATCGATCCGCGCGCGCTGCTCGATGTGGTGGCAGGGGAAGCGGCCTCGGCCGAGACGCGTCAGACCATCGATCGCGCGGAATCCAAGCAGCAGGCCTTTGCGCTGCTGCTGATGTCGCCCGAATTCCAGAGGAGATGAGCATGTCCGGCTTTTCATCCGACTGCTGCGAAAGTCACACCGCGCAAGGGATCACGCGCCGCTCGCTGCTGATGGGATCCGCGACCTTCGCAGCCTGGGCGTACTTGCCGAAATTCGCGCGGGCGAAAGATGGCCGCGATCCGCGCGTCGTCACCATCATTCTGCGCGGAGCGCTGGATGGTCTCGCCACCGTCGCGCCGGTGGGAGATCCCGATTACGCGGCGCTGCATGGATCGATTGCGCTGTCGCTCGACGGTCCACACGCGGCCATCCCGCTCGATTCCTTCTTCGCGCTGCATCCATCGATGCCGGAATTCGCGCGGATGTATAAGGACAAGAAAGCTGCTGTGGTTCATGCGGTGGCGACATCGTATCGCGAGCGCTCGCATTTCGACGGACAGGATGTGCTGGAAAGCGGTTTTGCCGGTCCGGGCCGGGTACAGAGCGGCTGGCTTAGTCGTGCGCTGGAAGCATTGCCGCGCGGCGAGCGCGTGATGAGCGGGCTTGCGGTCGGACCCACCACGCCGCTGGTGTTACGTGGCGCTGCGCCGACCGTTGGCTGGGTGCCGCCTTACATTCCACAAGCAGCCGACGACACGGCAATGCGCTTGATGAATCTTTACACCCATCGCGATCCGGCGCTCGCAGCGGCGCTGTCGCAGGGATTGCAGATCGACAAGATCGCGGCGCGCGACGACAGCATGAAGCCGAAGCCCGGCATGAACGGCGCGGCGGGAATGAAACTCGCGGCCAAGGGAGCGGCGCGGCTGATGGCGGCGGATGACGGCCCGCGCATTGCGGCGCTGGCCTTCGATGGCTGGGACACCCACGCTAATGAGGGCGGGCCGGTCGGTCGTCTCGCGCAGTTGTTAGGCGGCCTCGATGGCGCGCTGGCGGAATTCGAGGGCGGCCTCGGAGACCGTTGGAAAGATACGGTGATCGTGGTGGCCACCGAATTTGGCCGTACCGCGCGGATCAACGGCACTGACGGCACTGATCATGGCACCGGCACGATTGCACTGCTCGCAGGCGGCGCGGTGAGTGGCGGGCGCGTGATATCTGACTGGCCGGGACTGAAGGCCGCGAACCTCTATGAGAACCGTGATCTCAAGCCGACCACTGATCTTCGCAGCGTCATCAAGGGTGTGCTGCGCGATCATCTCGGCCTCGGTGAGCGGGTGCTGGCGGAAACAGTGTTTCCGGACAGCAGCGCCGCGAAGGCTGCGCAGGGGCTGGTGGTTTAATATCGCGCGCTTCTTTTATCCCTCCCCTTTTGTGGGGGAGTCGACCGGCACGAGCTGGTCGCGGTGGGGCTGCAACACATACGCTGCAACACATGCAATGTCGTCCCCGCGAAAGCGGGGACCCATACTTCCTCAATCATCATCGATTTAGGAAAGATGCTGAAACGGCCTTCTCGCTTCAACACCATGTTCGGTGGTCATGGGTCCCCGCTTTCGCGGGGACGACATCGCATATAAATTGCGGCGTTCTTATTTTTTTGTAATGGCGTCGATCTCCGCCATCTCGTCCGCCGTCAGCTTCCAGCCGATCGCTTTGACGTTCTGCTCGATCTGTTCGACGCGCGTGGCCCCTGCAATGACGCTCGAGACTTGCGGCCGCGCCGCAAGCCATGAGAAGGCCAGTTCGAGCATGGTCCTGCCGCGCGCGTTGACGAAGTCCTGCAGCTTCTGCACCAGATCGAAGTTTGCCTCGGTCATGTAGCGGTCGCTGAGATACTGCATCTTGGCGAAGCGCGTGTCGGCGGGGGCAGCAGCGCCGCGTTTGTACTTTCCGGTGAGCAGTCCGCTCGCCAGCGGAAAGAACGGCAGGATTCCGAGATTGTAGGCCTGTGCTGCGGGAAACAAGTCCCTCTCGTTGTCGCGCACGATCAGGCTGTATTCGTCCTGGCACGACACGAAGGCATGGGTGTTGATGCCGCGCGCAGTGAACTGCGCCTCGGCGACGCGCCATGCCGGAAAATTCGAGCAGCCGATGTAGCGGACCTTGCCCTGGCGGATCAGGTCTTCCAGCGCGCGGAGCGTTTCTTCAATAGGCGTCAGCGGATCGAAATCATGCTGCTGGTAGAGATCGATGTAATCGGTCTTGAGGCGGCGCAGGCTGTCTTCCACCGCGGTCATGATGTAGCGGCGCGACGCGCCCTGTTTGGTGCCGTCGTCGCTCATCGCCTTGGCGTATTTCGTGGCGAGCACAATGTCCTTGCGGCGATGGCCGAGCACTTCGCCCAGCACGGTCTCCGAGCCGCCGCGTCCGGCATAGATGTCCGCGGTGTCGAACAGCGTGATGCCGAGATCGATGGCTTTGTGGATCACCTTGCGTGAGGTTTCCAGATCGGTGCGCTGGCCGAAATTGTTGCAGCCGAGGCCAACAGCGGACACACGCAGGCCGGAGCCGCCCAGATTTCTGATGTCCATGAGTCTTGATCCGTCAGGTTTGTTCGAAGGCAGGGACGGCGGATGCCGCCGCTTCCTCACTACCTGACGGCTGCGCAGCAGGCGAGCGCAAAGCGCGCGCCGTCATGCGCCGCACCGCGTTTTCAGCCTCCCGCGCGATCTCCTTGCGGTTCGCGTCCATACCATAGCTCACCGGCGCACCCCAGCTCACGGTGACATCGACCGCACCCGACGCGAATACGCCGAGCAGATGCGGCAGGAGATCGACATCGCCATACCACGCCACCTTGTCGCGCAGGGCACGGCCGACCGGCACTCCCCCGAAGCGCACATAGGCCAGCGACACCGGCTGCACGGTGACGCGATCGTGATGGGTGGAATCGCCGATCGCGTGATGCACAGCGCCGATCAGCGCCGAACGGAACGGCAGGATGCGGATGCCGTCGCTTGAGGTGCCTTCAGGGAATAACACCACGGCATCGCCGCCGATCAGCCGTTCGCTCATGGCACGCGCGGCGTCGCCGGTCTTGTGACGGCGCTCGCGCTCGACGAACACCGTGCGCTGCAGCTTCGCCAGTTGCCCGAACAGCGGCCAGTTGGCGACTTCGGATTTGGCCACGAACACCACGGGCGCGATGGCGCCGAGCACAATGATGTCGAGCCACGAGGCGTGATTGGAGAGGATCAGCACCGGGCTTTCACGGGTGCGCTCGCCGGCCTGCGTGATGCGGATGCCGATCACGGCGCAGGCGGTGCGATGAAACAGGTTCGGCACGATGCGCTGCAGCCGGTTGTTGAGCAGGATGCCGGCAAGCTGGAACGGCAACAGGACGAGAGCGACGACGGCCATGACGACGGCCACATAGAAACAGCGGATCATGAAACCTGTGCCGATATCGAAGCGGAAACAGTCAACGACGGAGGCCCGTTATAGCGGATGCATGGCAGTCATCGAAAGCGATAACGCAGGAGGGAACAGCAGCGTTTTGCCCTGAAAAAATGCGGCCCCGGCCGGATACAGCGCAGAGGGGATTTACGCGGCCGGGGACCGCCCGAAACGCGCGATCCGTGACGGGGGCAGATCGAGCGCGAGGGCAAACTAGGCCGAGATCGTTACAGCCCCGTGACGCAGCATGTTATCCACAGGGGAGGGAACCTTTTCCGGAATCGTGCATTTTCGACGCTGCGAAAAAGGAACGTCGTCCGGTGCCCACAATTGCTGCCGAGCAAGCCCAGCGGCCCTTGGATGCGTTGAACTTCTTTCTGGCCGATGTCCGCGAGGGGCTGGGGCCCTATCTCGCGATCTATCTTCTGACCGAGCAGAAATGGAATGAGGCCAACATCGGCATCGTGATGTCCGTTGCCGGGCTGGCTGGCATTGCCGTGCAAACCCCGGCCATCGCGGCAATCACCCTTCGCCACAGCGGCAGGCCGCGGTGGAGCGCTCAGCACGGCAATAGCCGGTGCAATCATCATGGCCGCGGGATACAGTGCGGCCTTCTATTTTCTCGCGGCTGTTGCCGGAAGCGGCCTCATCCTGTTTTACATATGGATGCCGGAAACGCTTTCAGATCAATCCGCTCGGCAGGGTCGCTCACTCCTGCGGTTCAGCCCTAGTTCGCCAGATCGTTTGCCCCGAAAGGACCTCCATGCCCACGACGGTGTCGCCGTTTCTCCTGCCGATCCTGATGTTGCTGCTGTCCAACATCTTCATGACCTTCGCCTGGTACGGGCATCTGAAGTTCAAGGAGCATTCGCTGCCCCTGGTCATCATGGTGAGCTGGGGGATCGCGTTCTTTGAATACTGGCTCGCGGTGCCGGCCAATCGCTGGGGCAGCGCGGTCTATTCGGCGGCGCAGCTCAAGACCATGCAGGAGGTCATCACGCTGGTCGTGTTCGCCGGCTTTTCGGTGCTGTATCTGAAGGAGCCGCTGGGCTGGAATCACGCGCTCGGCTTTGCGTTCATCGCCGCCGGTGCGTTTTTCATCTTCCACAAGTGGTCGTAAACGCGGTTGCGACACAGCGCACGCGGAGCGGCTCTGAATTCTGGCCGCGCGCCTGCGTCGCGATCAGAAATCCTGTAACGAGGACGATCGCGAGCGTCAGGGTCGCTGAAACCACGACAAGTGGTGTTTTCATCCGTGTCTCCATCGCGCGCGCCTTTGTGCGGTCGAAGGATGTGTTCTGATGCGAAGGGATTTGGTTTCAGCCGGAAATCGGCATGGCGGCCACGACCTTGATCGACAGCACTGTGATGGTCACGAGCAGGCACACCGACAGCGAGGCGACCGCAAGCGAGGCGGCAAGCACATTCGACAGCCGGGCGGATGCAATACGTGCGGACCGCAGTCCGAAACCAATTCCTGAAACAGGCGACCGGAGCATGGTCGTGAATCCTCAAAACGGATAGCGAATCACCCCGTCGCAAAAATCTCAGGAATCGCTGTCAACATTGCGGCGCGGGACGCGCCAAACGTGGCGGAAGCGGGGCAAACTCATAAAAATCAGCAGGTTATGCCCGTTATCCCGGCCCGGCTTTGGCGTTCAGGCCTCGGCGGTGAGGCCGGTTTCGGTGCCCGGCGCCGTTTCCGGGGCCGTTACCTCTGCTGGCTTCCACGCCATCGAGACGAATTTCGGCTCGCTTTCGACCCGCTTCAGCCAGGCCTTCACCGACGGATAGCCGGTGAGGTCGAAGTCGCACTGGTTGGCGACGTGGGTGTAGCCGTACATCGCGATGTCCGCGACGGTGAGATGCCCCGCCGCGAAGTAGTCGTGGGTCTTGAGATGATTTTCCATCACCCGCAATGCGGCGTAGCCCCGCTCCATCCAGTCTTCCAGCGAATGGGTCTGCAGGTCGCGGCCTCCGCGCACCAGCACCAGCCAGAAATAGGCCGCGCCGACGCTCGGCTCCAGCGCGTGCTGTTCGAAGAACATCCATTGCAGCGCCTGCGCGCGGTCGATGCGGTCTTCCGGCGCGAGCGACGTGCCGATGGCGACGTACCACAGGATCGCGTTGGACTCCGCGAGATAGCGTCCGTCGGCCACTTCAAGCAGCGGCACCTGGCCTGATGGATTGCGCGCAAGAAATTCCGGCGTGCGGCTTTCACCGCGCAGAATGTCCACTTCGATCGCCTTGTAGGGCGCGTTCAGCAACGCCAGCGCAAGGCGGACCTTGTAGCTGTTGCCGGAGCGTTGCATCGAGTAGAGCTTGTACATGCAGGCTTTCGTTGGATGCCCTCGGCGGCTGCCGAAGGCCGCCTAACAATGAGGTTCCGGGGCGTACGCTGCAAGGCCTTGGCGTTAGAAAAAGTCAAATCGATCACAGCTATGCGCGTGGCTGCGATTTTATTCTGCGGAAAGCGCGCGCGTGCGTCAATTTCGCGCAAATCGGCGTGAAGAAAATACCGGTGATCCGTGATCGTCAGGGTTTGTTCGCAACTGCGTCAAGATCGAGATAACGCATGCGTTTGGCTTCACGGCGTCCCTGCGCGATGGCTTCGAGGACAAAGCCAATGGCGAAAGAGAGAAAGCCGAGTTGTGCGATGGCGGCAGCGAGAATTGCGGTCGGAAAACGGGGTACGAGGCCGGTTTCGAGATAAGTGACGATCAGCGGCGCGCCGAGACCGGCGCAGATGATGAGCAGCATCGCGCCGATGGCGCTGAAGAAACGCAGCGGACGGGTTTCCTTGTAGAGCTTGATCAGCGTGAGCAAGATGCGCGTGCCGTCGCGGTAGGTGCGCAATTTGCTCTGCGATCCTTCCGGCCGTGTTGCGTAAGGCAACGGCATTTCGCCGGTCGCGATCTTGAGATCGAGCGCGTGAACTGACAGTTCCGCTTCGATTTCGAATCCGCTCGATGTCACCGGAAACGATTTGGCGAAGCGCCGCGACAGCACGCGATAGCCCGACAGGATGTCGGTGAAGCCGTTGCCGAACATGTGCGTCATGATGCGATTGAAAAGCTGATTGCCGAAACGATGTCCGCGCGGGAATGCACCGTCGCCGCCGTTGCGGGTGCCCACCATCATATCGAGATTGCGCGTGACCAGTGCCTCGATCAGCGCGCCCGCGGCCGTTGGATCGTAGGTCGCATCGCCATCGGCGAGAATGTAGATATCGGCATCGATGTCGGCCAGCATGCGGCGGACGACATTGCCTTTGCCCTGAAGCATTTCGCGCCGGACGATGGCGCCTGCGGCTGCGGCGGCGTCATAGGTGCCGTCGGTGGAATTGTTATCGTACACGTAAATCCGTGCGCCGGGCAGCGCGCGCTGAAACCCTTCGATCACCGAGGCGATCGCGGCTTCCTCGTTGTAGCAAGGCAGCAGCACCGCAATCGAACGATTGCGCACCATTGCGCTTTGCGGAAACAGGTCGCCGATTTCGTCGCGAACGCGATCAAGCTTTGACAAGACGGTCACTCCCGATTGCGTGGATGCCGAGGTCATGCG
Organism: Afipia sp.; assembly: GCA_017308595.1. GTDB lineage: Bacteria > Pseudomonadota > Alphaproteobacteria > Rhizobiales > Xanthobacteraceae > Afipia. The sequence goes on along the minus strand of JAFKER010000006.1, from coordinate 106,723 downwards.
CCGCACGCCGCAGCGTCATGGCGTACAGCGCAAGCATCACAATGAGGCCGAGCGGAACGCCGCTCAGGCCAGCGATGCTGCGGGTGAGGAACGGTGCCGCCCAGGCCAGCGCCAGCAGCGAAATCTCATAAGGATGAAAGCCGCGCGCGAGACCGTGGCGGACCAGAAATGCGATGGCGATGCCGAGCACCACCATATCGTAGTCGAGCACATACGGCGTTGCGAGCAGGCAGGCGATGGCGAGCGCCGCGGCCTTGAGCTCGAAGGCGGCCTGTGAACGCCACAGCCAGACAACGCTCGCAGCCAGCGTCAGCGCGAGCGCACCCTGCGCGGCATAGGCTGCATCTATGCTGCCGCCCCACATCCGCACCGCGGAGAACAACGACTGGATCTTCTCCCAGCCGGTGCCGCCTGCCTCCAAGACAATCGTTCGCGTGAATGTCGCGGACTCGATGAAGGCGTGCCAGACGCTCACGCCGAACAGCAGCGTCGATGCACCGATCAGCACGGCAACGGTGGCCGTTGCGCTGAGCATCGTGGTCCAGCGTCCGGTCACGAGCAGTACCAGCGGGATCAGCAGTCCGAATTGCGGCTTGTACGACAGCAACCCGAGCAGAATGCCTGCGATCACCGGGCGGCGGTTCAGCAGTGTGAGGAATCCGCCGAGCAGCGCTGCGGTGAAGAATGCGTTCTGGCCATGGCCGACATTGACGAACACAGCGGGAAACGCAGCCGTCACGAGCCATGTCTCGCGCCGTGGCACGATGGCGTGAACGGCGATCAAGAACGCGGGCAGCGACACGGCCAGCCAGCAGAGCAGCGCGAGCGCATAGGGCATCAGCGCAAGCAGGGCCGCGATCATCAAAAAGAACGGCGGATAGTGCCAACCGAAGAAGGGCACATCGCGGCCCTCGAACACGGCGATTTCGGCAGCGTGCTGGAGCTTGGGATCATACGCGTCCGGCGCTTTGCCGGACAGGGTCAGCGCGCCGGCTGCGTAGACGTTGGAGAAATCGGTTCCGATCGGCTTGCCGTTGCGGTCGATCAGGTGCTGCGAGGTCGCGACCAGGCCGATCAGCCCTGCCAGCGATATGGCGAGAACGAGCAGGGCGTAGCCACGGATGCGCGCTGGCGTCAGCCAGCTTCCGGTCCGCAGGGCTTGCCAAAAATGGCTCATTTTCTCGCCAGGATTTACGAATGTTGCAGGAGGTCTTAACGCCCCCGACCCTAGGCGGTGCGCTTTAAGGTTTTCTTAGTCCGCCGTGCAATTTCGCGTGTTTCCGGCAAAGTTTCTTGCGATGCAGCGTCGCCCGCTTTAGGGTGCCCCGCCCGCCAAAATCCGCGAATCCGGGCCTTCGCGACCATCACATCCATTAGGAGAATATGATGCCGTTTCTGTCCGCTGCGCTTGACCGTGTGAAGCCGTCCGCGACCATCGCGGTCACGGATAAAGCACGTCAGCTCAAAGAGGCGGGCCGCAACGTCATCGGCCTCGGCGCCGGCGAGCCGGACTTCGACACGCCCGCCAACATCAAGCTGGCGGCGATCCATGCCATCGAGGCCGGCAAGACCAAGTACACCGCCGTGGACGGCATTCCCGAACTGAAAGACGCGATCATCGCGAAGTTTCAGCGCGAGAATGGCCTGACCTACAAGCGCAGCCAGATCACGGTCGGCACCGGCGGCAAGCAGGTGCTGTACAACGCGCTGATGGCGACGCTGAACCCCGGCGATGAAGTCATCATCCCGGCGCCGTACTGGGTCAGCTATCCGGAAATGGTGGCGCTGGCTGGCGGCACGCCCGTGCCGGTGGTCTGCACCGCCGAGTTCGGCTTCAAGCTGCAGCCCGCTGCGCTGGAGGCTGCGATCACGCCGAAAACCAAGTGGATCATCCTGTGCTCGCCCTCGAACCCGACCGGCTCGGCCTATACCCGCGCCGAGTTGAAGGCCCTCACCGATGTGCTGGTGAAGCATCCGCATGTCTGGGTGATGACCGACGACATGTACGAACACCTCGTCTACGACGACTTCGAATTCACCACCCCGGCGCAGGTCGAGCCGAAACTGTTCGATCGCACGCTGACGGTGAACGGCGTCTCCAAGGCCTATTGCATGACCGGCTGGCGTATCGGTTATGCGGGCGGCCCCGAGCAGCTCATCAAGGCGATGGCGACCATCCAGTCGCAGTCGACCTCGAACCCGTCGTCGATCGCGCAGTGGGCGGCGGTCGAGGCGCTCAACGGTCCGCAGGATTTCATCCCTGCGAACAACGCCGTGTTCAAGGAGCGCCGCGATCTGGTCGTTGCGATGCTCAACCAGGCCACCGGGATCGACTGCCCGCGTCCGGAAGGCGCGTTCTATGTCTATCCGTCCTGTGCGGGGACCATCGGCAAGACCGCGCCGTCGGGCAAAAAGCTCGAGACCGATGAGGATTTCGTGACCGAGCTTCTGGAAACGGAAGGCGTTGCGGTGGTGCAGGGGTCCGCTTTCGGCCTCGGCCCGGCGTTCCGCATCTCCTACGCCACCAAAACCTCGGACCTCGAGGAAGCCTGCAAGCGCATCCAGCGCTTCTGCGGCAACCTGCGCTAAGTGAATAAGTGAGTTTAACGCGGTGGCTGCCGGCTGGCAGCCACCGCGTTTCGTTTATGCCCTTTTGCTGTTTTTCAGTGGATAGAGAAACAGTCCCGCAAGCGCCGAGATCAGCGATGCACCGCTCATGAATACGGCGATCGCATACCAGTTGCCGGTCACTCCCAGAAGATAGGTCCCTACCAGCGGAGCGGTCGCGCTGCCGAGAATGGTGCCGAGGGTATAGCCGATTGCCATTCCAGAGTAGCGGACGTTGGCCGGGAACACCTCCGCGAAGAAGGTCGGCATCACGCCATAGTTCGCGGCGAAGGGGACGAACAGAATGATGAAGCCAAGCATCATCATGCTGGGGGTCTTGGTGTCGAGCATCGCGAACCAGATGAACGGCGTCGCAACCATCACGAGCGCTCCGATCACAAAGATCGCCTTCCGGCTTATGCGATCGGATAGCCAGCCGAATGCCACCATGCCCACGCCGAGGAACGCGAACGCCGCCATGATCAGCATGAGCATTTCGCCGCGCTGGACGCCGAGGTGCTTGGCGTAGCCGAGTGAGAACACTGACGCCGTGTAGAAAAATGTTCCGGCACCGATATAGGCAAGACACAGCAGCAGGATCTTGCCCTTGTGGTTTCTGAACACTTCAACAACCGGCGCGCTTTCGACCTTGCGTGCTTCCTTGACGGCGGCGAAGTCCGGGCTCTCTGAAACGCGGGCACGGATCACCATGCCAAGCACGACCAGGATCGCGCTCAAGATGAAGGGAATGCGCCAGCCCCAGGAGAGAAAATCGCTTTCGCTGAGGCCGCTCAATGCCAGAAACGCGAGGTTGGCGAGGATCAATCCGATGCAGGAGCCGGTGTTGACGATGCCGCCGAAGTAGCCCTGCCGGTGAGCGCCCGCATGCTCGACGCTGATGAGAACGGCGCCGCTGTATTCGCCGCCGAGCGAAATACCCTGAATAATGCGGAGCACGATCAGCAGGATCGGCGCCCAGATGCCGATCGAGTCGTAAGTCGGCAGCAGTCCGATCAGGAATGTCGCGCCACCCATCATGGTCAACGTGACGATAAGAGAAGCCTTGCGGCCGATGCGGTCGCCATAGTGGCCGAACAGCGCCGCGCCGGCCGGACGCGCGATGAAGGCGACGGCAAATGTCGAAAGTGAGAGCAACGTGCCGACCATACCGTCGAAAGATGGGAAGAACAGCTTGCCGAACACCAGCGCCGCAGCGATGCCGTAAACGAAGAATTCGTACCATTCGACGGCCGTGCCGGCGAGACTCGATAGCAGCGCCTTGGTTGCTTCCGGTTTTTTATAGGACACCGTGTCCTGAGTGATCGTGGTCATGTTTCCCCTGTCCTGTTTTGTTGATTGAAGTCCCGGCGCTGCGATGTCCGGATTTGAGATCCGTTTGATCGCAGCGCCTTTTCAAGCGAGATGTCTGTTCAGCTTGCGGCGGCGCCGCGCCGCGCAGCCTGCGCCGTATTGTCCAGAACCGTCAGGATTGCCGACAGCTTCGCGCGGTCGTCGGCGTTCAGGCCTTTCATCGGCGCGCGCGGCGGTCCGACCGGACGGCCTGCGATCTCGAGGCCGGAGTGAGCCACGCGGATATGGGATTTCGCGCAGATGAATTCGCACAGCGGGAAGAGCTGGTCCCACAGATCGCGGCTGAGCACGGCGTCGCGCTTGCGGGTCGCCGCCTCGAAGAATTGCATGGCGAGTTTCGGCGCGAAGTTGGTGCAGACGGGAGCCCAGCCGCTCGCACCCGCCATGAATGCTTGAAGGCTGGTGGATTCCCATCCCGCGATCAGCGTTACGTCGCTGCCGACGAGACGGCGGATCGCCGAAATGCGCGACAGGTCGCCCGTGCTTTCCTTGATGCAGCTGATGTTATCGAATTCGGCCAGACGGGCGAGGAACTCAGGTTTCATGTCGACGCCGGTGGTCCAGGGATTGTTGTAGACGCAAATCGGAACGCCGATTGCCGCCGCCACGCGCTCGTAATGCGTGAGAACCTCGTCCTCCGTCAGCGGCCAGTACGATACCGGAAGGATCATCACGCCATCGCAGCCGACGTCCTGCGCGTGCTTTGACAGCGAGATGCAGGCCGATGTGGTGCGCGCACCGGTGCCGACGATGACGGACGTGCGGCCCGCGACGTGCTTGGCCACAGCGGCGGTGGTGGTCTTCATCTGTTCGTCACTGAAGGAGCCGTTACCCCCGGTGCTGCCGAAAATGCAGACGCCGTGGACGCCGTTATCGATCTGGAAATCGATCTCTTCGAAGAGGCGCTTTTGATCGATGCTTTCGCCGCCCGTTGTCGGCGTTGGCAAGAATGTGAATACCCGAGACCAGAAGTTCGCTTGCTTGTTCATTTGGTGTCCTCCCAACCGACGTCACTTGTCGTCAGGATAGTCCATCACATATCAGGCTGTCTGACAAGCAGGCAGGCTGGCAGTCTTGCTGACTGAATACCTTGTGTTGGAACCTTGTTTTTGCTAGCGAAATCGTCCGGAATTCTGAGAGTTCGGCATGCGCACAAAACCTGTATCGACCCTTCTGCCCAAGGTGGCAAAAATCTCGCTTGTCGATGAGGTGATCAGGGCCATGCGCCAGATGCTGGAAAAGGACATCTGGACGGCGGGGAGCAAGCTCCCCTCCGAGCTTGAATTGAGCCGGCAACTTGGCGTGGGGCGCTCGACCATCCGCGAGGCGTTGCGCGTTCTCGGCCATCTCGGGCTGGTCGAATCGCGGACGGGGCTCGGCACCTACGTCACCCAGCAGACGATGTCGAACAGCCCCATCGAACTCCCGCAGACCGCTGAAACGCTGTTGGCACTATATGAGTTCAGAAAAGGGCTCGAAATCCCGGCGGCCCGGCTGGCTGCGGAAAAGCGCACGCCGGAGCAGATGGACGATATCCGCAAGGCATGGGGTCGCTGCGCGCAGGCTGTTCAGAACGACAGCGCGGTCGAGTTTGCGCGGCTGGACTTTCTGTTCCACCTCTCGATCGTGAAGGCTTCGCAGAACCAGTTTTATATCAGCGCCTACCAAGACCTCAGCGATGCCTTCAACGGCAGCGTGAAACTGATTTTGGGACAGGGGCAGTTGCGCAGCATGCTGCACTTTCACGATGCGTTGATCGACGCGATTGCCGATGGCGACGCGGAGCGCGCTGAACGGGCCGTGAAAGACAATTTCGTCGAAACTGATGTCCGTCTGGCACTGCTGCTCACCAAATAGCCCGGCCTAATCGTGGTTTGGGGCGTGTCGAAATCCGGCGCCTTGCCGCCATCCTGAAAAGACCACGCGTGCGGCTGAAACGCCTTGTTTTCGACACAGCGCTTCCCTTTTGTCCGCTCGCAAATCAACCTGCAATCCGGAGTTCAATTCCATGCGTCTTTCATCCCTCCTCGGAGCCGCGGCCGTGGCTCTCGTCGCTTCTTTTGCCTCGGCGAATGCACAGCAGCCGCAGGGCGTGCGTATCGGCGTGCTCGAATGTCAGGGCGGCCAGAACGTCGGCATGGTGATCGCGTCCGCGACCACGCTTGAATGCGTTTTCCGCAGCGAAGGCCGCCGGCCGGAGCCATATCTGGCGCATGTCCGACGCTTCGGTGTTGATCTCGGCGTGACCGAGAACACCGGTCTGGCCTGGGCCGTTCATGCGCCGACCCGCCGCATCGGACGCGGCGATCTCGCCGGCAATTACGGCGGTGTCGGGGGTAACGCGTCGTTCGGCATCGGCGGCGGCGGCAACCTGCTCTGGGGTGGTTCGCAGAATTCCTTCGCGCTTCAGCCGCTCAGCCTGCAGGGCCAGACCGGCGTGAACGTCAGCGGCGGCGTTGTCGGCCTCGATCTCGAGCCGGTGGCTCTCCAGCGCTACAAGAAGAAGCGCCATCATCGCCGCCACCACTAAGCGGCCGGGTTAACAAACCTGAACGGAAAAGGCCTGCTTATGCAGGCCTTTTTTGTTGCTCCTTAAGGGCTATCCGCGGGCTGCGATTGAACATTGCCGGAGGGTATGACTAGATGCGCGAACCTTTCGGGGGTCTTTTCAGATCACCACTTCTGTTCGCGCCATTCAGCCGGAGATATTCCATGCGCCGTGTTTCGACCATCCTGTCCGTGGCATCCGCCGTGTTCCTCACTGCGGTTTCGTTCGCCAATGCGCAGCAACCCACAACTCAGGTCGGCGTGCTGGAATGCCGGGGTGGCCCGAATATCGGCATGATCGTCGGCTCGGTTACCAATCTGGGTTGCGTATTCCGCGCGCAAGGCCGTCCGGACGATCTCTACACCGCGCGCATCACCAAGGTTGGTATCGACCTCGGCATTACCACCGAGACCGCGTTGTCCTGGGCGGTGTTTGCGCCGACCGTTCAGTTCGGTCCTGGTGACCTCTCCGGAAATTATGCCGGTGTCGGCGCCAGCGCCGCCGTTGTTGCCGGTGTAGGCGGCAATGCCTTGATTGGCGGATCGCAAAATTCCTTCGCGCTCCAGCCGCTCAGCGTTCAGGGCCAGACCGGTCTCAGCGTCGCTGGCGGCGTGCAAAGCATGGAACTCCGCCCCGGGCGGTTCTGAGCGTTTTCAGTTCCCTCGTCATTGCGAGGGATGTTTGCGACGAAGCAATCCATTCTTTGAGATTTAAAGAGTGGATTGCTTTGCTTCGCTCGCAATGACGGCTTCACATTGCTGCGCAGCGGCATGTTTCACGCTTGCCAACCATACTCCGCCTTGAGACGATCATCATGCCGACCCGCATGAGCGCATTCCGCAGAAGTGGGATTGGCGCGAGCGGAATGCGCGCAACATTGAAGTCAGAGCGTTCCGGCGGCGACCGGATGCACTTCGCCGGAACTGCTTGATGCGGGCCGTGCTCCAGACAGGAGACGGCAATGGGACAAGACGCTGTACGGCAAGACAACCTGAGAAGTCCTCGCGGTCCCCGGTGTATCGCACTGGTGGGACCATTCCAGAGTGGCAAGACCACACTCCTTGAAGCGATCCTGGCCCGGACCGGGGCCATTCCCAAAGCAGGTACCGTCGAGGCAGGCACCACCGTCGGGGATTCGTCGCCGGAGGCGCGCAGCCATCGCATGAGCGTCGGCCTGACCGCCGCGGCCACCACCTTCATGGGTGACAGTTACACTTTCATCGATTGTCCCGGCTCAGTCGAATTCGCGCACGACATGCGCGCCGCGCTGCCAGCGGTGGATGCCGCCGTCGTGGTCTGCGAAGCCGACGAGCGCAAGCTGCCGCAATTGCAGATCATCATGCGCGAACTTGAAGACATGGGCATTCCGCGTTTTCTGTTCCTCAACAAGATCGACAAGGCCAACAAGCGCATTCGCGAGACGCTGGCGACGCTGCAGCCGTCTTCCCGCACGCCGCTGGTGCTGCGCCAGATTCCGATCTGGAAAGGCGATTTGATCGCGGGCTTTGTCGATCTCGCGCTGGAACGCGCCTTTGTCTATCGCGAACACCTGCCGTCCGAAGTGATCGATCTCGACGCGGGCGATCTCGACCGCGAGAAAGAAGCCCGGCTCACCATGCTGGAAAAACTCGCCGATCATGACGATCGCCTGCTTGAACAGCTCCTTGAGGACATTCCGCCACCGCGCGACGAGGTCTTCGACGATCTCGCCAGTGAATTGCGCCAGGGACAGATTTGTCCGGTGCTGCTCGGCTGCGCAACGCGCGAGAACGGTGTACTGCGCCTGATGAAGGCGCTGCGCCATGAAGCGCCCGGGGTCGCTGCCACGGCCGCGCGGATCGGCGTCTCCGATGAGAAGACCGCGCTCGCCTATGTGATGAAGACCACGCATCTTCAGCATGGCGGCAAGCTTTCGCTCGCGCGCGTCCTGCGCGGCCATATCGCCGACGGCGACACCATCCAGTCATCGGGCGGAGGGAATGGACGCGTCTCCGGCATCCTGACGCCGAACGGCGGCTCGGATGCCAAGCGTTCGTCAGCGGCGGCAGGCGATACGGTGTCGCTCGGCAAGCTCGATGCGGCCCGGACCGGAGATACGCTGACCACCGGCAAGACGATACCTGCATCGATCTCGGATTTGGCGGCGACGCCTCCCGTTCTTGCGACGGCGCTTGCGGCCACGGACCGCAAGGATGACGTCAAACTCGGTCAGGCGCTGACGCGTCTTGTGGAGGAAGATCCCTCGCTCAGTGTCGTCCACAATCCGCTGACCCATGAAATGGTGCTGTGGGGGCAGGGGGAAATGCATCTGCGCGTCGCGGTCGAGCGCCTGAAGGACCGTTTCGGCGTCAGCGTGAAACAGCACGCGCCGCCGGTCGGTTATCAGGAAACCATCCGCAAGACCGTGACCCAGCGCGGACGTCACAAGAAACAGTCCGGCGGCCACGGCCAGTTCGGCGACGTGGTCCTGGATGTGAAACCGTTGCCGCGCGGCAGTGGTGTCGTGTTCCGTGAAAAGATCGTCGGCGGCGCGGTGCCGAAAAACTACATCGGCGCGGTGGAGGAGGGGGTTGGCGATGGCATGTCGCGCGGGCCGCTCGGCTTTCCGGTGATCGACATCGAGGTGACGCTGACCGACGGCTCCTATCACAGCGTCGACTCGTCCGATCAGGCGTTCCGCACGGCGGCGCGGATCGGTGTCACCGAAGCATTGCCGCAATGCGCGCCGGTGCTGCTGGAGCCGATCCATGTGGTCGAAATCGTCTGTCCCACCGATGCGACGGCGAAGATCAATTCGATCCTCTCCGGACGGCGCGGCCAGATTCTCGGCTTCGACACCCGTGAAGGCTGGAGCGGCTGGGATGTGGTGCGGGCGATGATGCCCGAAGCAGAGATCGGCGACCTTATCGTCGAGGTGCGATCGGCGACCGCAGGGTCGGGCGGTTTCACCCGGCAGTTCGATCACATGGCGGAGGTCATCGGGCGGGCGGCGGACCAGATTATCGCGGCCCACAGCGCGGCGGCTTAGGCTGCGTCGTTTGAGTTGAGGTGCGTGCCGCCACCGGCGGGGATCGTAAAGCTCGATCGTCAGGGCGACGGGCCAGTCAAATTCGCGTGCAAAACGGCTTTATTGATGTATAATGCATCACTAAAGCCGTTTTTTAGTTGCATACTACTATATGAAAGTGGAATCCTGATCGTGATCACGTCATCGCAGATGCGCGCCGCGCGGGCCCTTTTGGGCATCGACCAAAAAACCCTCGCGGAATTGTCCGGTGTTTCGCTTCCGACCATTCAGCGGATGGAGGCCAGCGACGGTGTCGTTCGCGGTGTTGTCGACTCTCTGACCAAGGTTGTCGACGCGCTGAACCGGGCGGGCATCGAACTGATCGGTGATAACGCACGCAGCGAGAGCGGTGGCCGGGGCGTGCGGTACAGGGAGCCGCCGCAAGGTTGAGCGCGCTGGCATTACGCCGGCTTGAAACGCGGACGCAGACCAATGGATGCAAAGAACACGCAGCTGAACGAGCCACTACCGGCGTCCGCCGAAATGTTTGTGCCGAAATCCATTTCGGTGCTGCGTGAGGGCTACAGCGTTGACGCCTTCCGTGCGGATGTCGTTGCGGGTCTCACCGTTGCCATCGTCGCGCTGCCATTGTCGATGGCGATCGCGATCGCATCCGGCACCACACCGGATCGCGGACTTTACGCCGCGATCTTCGGCGGCTTTCTTGTCTCGCTGCTCGGCGGCAGCCGTTTTCAGATCGGCGGGCCTGCGGGAGCGTTCATCGTGCTGGTCGCCGCTTCGACGGCCCGCCATGGTATTGAAGGCGTGCTGCTTGCCACCATGATGGCAGGACTGTTCCTCGTCGTCGCGGGCGTGCTCCGGATCGGTTCCTACATCCGATACATTCCTCATCCGGTGACGGTGGGATTCACCGCAGGCATCGCGGTGATTATCTTTGCCAGCCAGATCCACGATCTGCTCGGCATCACGCTCGTCGGAAAGGAGCCGGGCGAACTCATTCCGAAGCTGGCGGCGCTCGGGCACGCCATCGGCACGACGAATACAGCAGCGGTTGCGATCTCGCTTGTCACGATTGGCATCATCGTGGGCTTGCGAAAGCTGCGTCCCACCTGGCCCGGCATGCTGATCGCCGTGGCGCTCACCAGCGTCGCCGCTGCATGGTGGTCGTTTCCGATCGAAACCATCGGCACGCGGTTCGGCGGCATTCCGCAATCGTTTCCGATGCCGTCGTTTCCGGCAATCACGCTGGCGAAGGTCGAGGCAGTGCTGCCCGATGCCATCATGTTCGCGGTGCTGGGCGCCATCGAGTCGCTGCTGTCGGCCGTCGTCGCCGACGGCATGACCGGGCGGCGTCATCGCTCCAATGGCGAACTTGTCGCGCAGGGTTTTGCCAATATCGGATCGGCCCTGTTCGGCGGCATCTGTGTCACCGGCACCATCGCGCGCACCGCCACCAATGTCCGTGCCGGCGCGCGCAGCCCCATGGCCGGCATGCTGCATTCGGCGTTCCTGCTCGGCTTCATGCTGCTGGCCGCACCGCTGGCGAGTTATATCCCGCTGGCGGCGCTTGCGGGCGTGCTTGCGGTGGTGGCGTGGAACATGGCGGAGAAGCACGAGTTTGTGAGGTTGCTTCGAGCGGGTGACACCGCCGCAATGCTGCTGGCGACATTCCTGCTCACCATTTTTATCGGCCTCGCCGAAGGCATTGCCGTTGGCGCTTTGCTGGGCGCTTTGATATTCCTCTGGCGCGGACGGCAGGACCGCCGCGCCCGCACGGAATAACAAGACGTCTGGAAGCAGTCTAAATGAGCATTACTCCCGCCGCATGTCTGATCGGCTGGCCCGCGGCGCATTCGCGTTCGCCGCTGATTCATAAATACTGGCTGAAGTCGTTCGGGATCGACGGTGATTACCGCATTGAGGCCGTCGCGCCGGAGGCCTTTGCCAAGTTCATCGCAAATCTGGAATCGCGCGGCTACAGGGGTGCGAATGTCACCATCCCGCACAAGGAGCAGGCGCGCGCGCTGACGCTGGCAGATGCCCGTGCAACTGCGGTCGGCGCTGCCAATACGCTTTACTTCGACAATGACGGCGAACTGCGTTCGACCAACACCGATGTGGAAGGCTTTATCGGCAACCTCGATGCCAGCGCGCCGGGATGGGATGGCGCCGACGATGTGCTGGTGCTCGGCGCGGGCGGCTCCGCGCGTGCGGTGATTTTCGGATTGATCGAGCGCGGTATCGCACGCGTGCATCTCGCCAACCGAACGGCCTCGCGCACGCAGTTGCTGGCCGATCAGTTCGGCGAGCGGGTGAGGCCGCTGGCTTGGGACAACATCGGCGAGGTCTTGCCGCGCGCGGGCATGCTGGTGAACACTACATCGCTCGGCATGAAAGGCCAGCCGCCGCTCGATGTCGATATTGCCGCGCTGTCCTCCAGCGCAACGGTCGCTGACCTTGTCTATGTGCCGCTGGAAACACCGCTGCTGACCGCCGCCAAAGCGCGGGGCCTCAAGACGGCGGACGGTCTCGGCATGCTGCTGCACCAGGCGGTGCGCGGATTTGAACTCTGGTTTGGTAACCGCCCGGCTGTTACGCCGGAACTGCGCGCGCTGGTCGAAGCTGATTTGACCAAGTAGCTTGGTCGCAACAAACATAGATGTCGTCCCGGCGAAGGCCGGGACCCATAACCCCTAAGCACTCACATTGAATCCAGAATGATGAGTTACAGCTTCTTGGCAAAATAGTTGTTCAGAGAGTATGGGTCCCGGCCTTCGCCGGGACGACCATAACTTTAGACTTCAGGCAGGAATTCGACCTTGAACAGAACCGGAAAAATCATCGTTGTTGTCGCACTCGTCCTGGTGGCGGTCAGCGCCTATACGAGCTATCGCGGCACGCAGGGTTTCAATCCTGCTGAGATCGACGACATCAAGAAAAAGATCACCGACGATTTCACCGCCAAAGGCATGACAGTGACCGAGGTCAGCATGCTTCGCCGGACGCCTCGCGATCTTGGGGGCTATGTGAAATTCAAGGCACCGGGATCGGATCAGATGCAGCAAAAGGCCTGCACCGCCCTCATGGGCAGCGATCAGGCCACGTCGTGGACCTGCAACTGATCCGGATGCCTTGCGACTGTCGTGGGTCGTCGCCAGATTGCCCTGATATCGGCCATGAAGCGGAGGCGGATTGTGAATGCCCGCTTGATCAGGACGGGGCTGCGCGCCGTCGCTGTTCTGTCGCTCATCCTGACCGGCTTGAGATTAGAGCCGGCCGCGGCGGCTGATCGCGTAATCGACCTCGACATTGGCGGCGGCTCTCAGCGGTTGCTGTTTGCCGGCCCGTCGCAGCCGCGCGCAGCGATCGTCATGCTCCCGGGCGGATCGGGCGATATCGGCCTCGAAAAGGACGGGCGCATCCGTCACGGGCACAATTTCGTGGTGCGCACCCGCGATCTGTGGACGGCGCTGGGTTTCGCTGTGCTGATCCCCGATGCGGTCGACGGGGACAATCTTCGCGGCCGGCGCAGCTCGGAAAGCTATGCCGATCTGGTTGCGAAGCTGGTGGCGTTCGCGCATCGGCAGGTGGACGGGCCGGTGTTTCTGCTCGGGACCAGCCAGGGCTCGATCGCTGCGATGAACGGCGCCGCGCATTTGCGCGACGGGCAGATCGCGGGACTGGTGCTGACCGAATCCGTGTCGCGCCTCGGCGGCAGCCACGAGACGGTGTTCGACGCGCAGCCGGACCGCGTCAACGTGCCGGTGCTCGTGGTTGCGAACAGCGACGATCGGTGCAGGGTCGCATCGCCGCTCGATGCGCCGAAGATCGCAGCCGCGCTCGTTCACTCGCCGTTGGTGAAGATCCTGAACGTAAGCGGCGGCCGGCAGGAGTCGGACGAGGCGTGCGGATCGCTGTCTCCGCACGGTTATGACGGTATCGAACAGTCGGTGGTGAACGCCATCGCGCATTGGCTGCGCGAACGGATGTGACCGAGGTTCGCTCAAGCCGTGCGGCCGGTGCTGCGCAGCGCCTGCGCGAACCGCTCACGCATTGGTCTGCAAATGGTCCGTCAGCACACGGCGATCGATCTCGCTGATGTGGTTGATGCCGGTGAGGCCCATGGTGGTGCTGAGTTCCTTGCCGATCAGGTCGAGCGCCAGCTCAACTCCAGCCTGTCCGCCCGCGCCGAGGCCGTAGATATAGGCGCGGCCGATCATGCAAGACTTGGCCCCGAGCGCGAGTGCACGCATCACGTCCTGGCCGGTGCGGATGCCGCCGTCGAACATGATCTCTGTCTGCGCGCCGACATCCTGCACGATTTCCGGCAATACCGAGATGGATGATGGCGCGCCGTCAAGCTGACGCCCGCCATGGTTCGAGACCACGATGGCTTGCGCGCCGGCCTTCACCGCTTCGCGTGCGTCGACGATATCGAGGATACCCTTGATGATGAGCTTGCCGGGCCAGATCGAGCGAATCCACTCGACGTCCTTCCAGTTCAGCGACTGGTCGAACTGCGAGGCGATCCATTCCGATGTCGAGCCAAGGTCTTCTGTGCCTTTCACATGGCCGGTAATGTTGCCGAAATTCCGGCTCTTGCCCTTGAGCATCCCCATGACCCAGGACGGCTTGGTGGCGAAGTCGATCAGGTTTTTCAGTGTTGCGAGTTTCGGCGGCACGGTCAGGCCGTTCTTGACGTCGGCGTGGCGCTGGCCGAGCACCTGGAGGTCGACCGTGAGCACGAGCGCACTGCATTTTGCGGCAATGGCGCGCTCGATCAGCGCCTTCGCGAAGCCGCGGTCCTTCATCATATAGAGCTGAAACCAGAACGGCTTGTCGACATTCGCGGCAACGTCCTCGATCGAGCAGATCGACATGGTGGAGAGCGTGTAGGGAATGCCGACCTTCTGCGCGGCGCGGCAGGCGTAGATCTCGCCGTCCATATACTGCAATCCGCCCGAGCCGATCGGCGCGAGGATCAGCGGCATTGCGGCCTTCTCGCCGAGAATGGTGGTGCTGAGTTCGCGCTTGGAGATGTCCACGAGGATACGCTGGCGAAACTTGAACTTCTGCATGTCGTTGATGTTGGCGCGGAGGGTTTCTTCCGCGTAGGAGCCGCCGTCCACATAATCGAAGAAAGGCTTCGGCACGCGGCGCTTGTGAATCAGCCGCAGGTCCTCGATGCAGGTAATGTTCTTCATGGACGCGCCCTCATTGAAACTTCTTGTTCCCGCAATCATCTATCATGGTTGAGGCGCGCGCAAATAGCCGGGTGCGATGGAGAGTGTGATGACCGCCAAAAAGACCGATCCGGAAGCCGTCAAAAAGGCCGAGGCCGAAAAGCGAAAGCTGGACGACGAGCTGAATGAGGCGCTTGAGGATACTTTTCCGGCCTCCGATCCGGTCAAGCTGACCCAGCCTGACCCGCACCCCGAACCTGATCCAGAGGACTAAGGCCGGAGACCCGATCCGGATCGGAACATGGGCCGTTCCCGGACGTTGATCCTGCGACCCTGAACGCAGGAGCAGATCATGACCGACGCCGATACCAAGCCGAAAAACGACAATAAGCCCAAGGACCCGGAGAAGAAGAAGCTCGACGATGCGCTCGATAAGGGGTTGGAAGAATCGTTTCCGGGCTCGGACCCGGTGAACGTGACGCAGCCGCCGCCCTCGAAGCACGATCAGGACATCAAGCGGAAGAAATAATACTCCGCCCGATGCCGGCGAACATATAAATATCTTTGAAAATCAAATAGATATAAACCGTCGCCCGCTCCGGGCGGCGGTAATGATTCATCATATTATTTGAAGGAATCCCGGCAGGAGAGGCTTTATAACGACCTTTCCGCTACAATGGGGACGTTCGCCAGAGCCATGCAGTGCCTACGGGCATTTGGCCAGAGACTCGGCGAAACAGGGGATTTCATGGTGCGCAAATACTTCGGGACCGACGGCATTCGCGGCCGCGCCAATGGTCTGATCACGCCGGAACTGGCGCTCAAGGTCGGGCAGGCCGCCGGGCTGGTGTTTCAGCGCGGCGACCATCGTCATCGCGTGGTGATCGGCAAGGACACCCGTCTGTCCGGTTACATGATCGAGAACGCCATGGTGGCGGGCTTTACCTCGGTGGGCATGGACGTGCTGCTGCTCGGCCCGATGCCGACGCCCGCGGTCGCGATGCTGACCAAGTCGATGCGCGCCGATCTCGGCGTGATGATTTCCGCCTCGCATAATCTGTTCGACGACAACGGCATCAAGCTGTTCGGCCCTGCCGGTTTCAAGCTGTCCGACGATGTGGAAACGCAGATCGAACAGCTGATGGACGAGAATCTCGACAAGCGGCTCGCCCAGAGCGCAAGCCTCGGCCGCGCCCGCCGCATCGACGGCGTGCATGACCGCTACATCGAATTCGCCAAGCGCACCCTGCCGCGCGATCTCAGCCTCGATGGCCTTCGTGTCGTGGTCGATTGCGCCAACGGCGCAGCTTACAAAGTCGTGCCGGAAGCGCTGTGGGAATTGGGCGCGGACGTGATTTCCATCGGCGTCGAGCCGGATGGTTTCAACATCAACAAGGATTGCGGATCGACTTCGCCGGATGCGCTGTCGCGCAAGGTGCGCGAGATGCGCGCCGACATCGGTATCGCGCTCGATGGCGACGCCGATCGCGTCATCATCGTGGACGAGCGCGGCCATGTGGTCGATGGCGATCAACTGCTCGCCGTCATCGCGCAGAGCTGGAAGGACGATGGGCGCCTGGCCAAGCCGGGCATCGTCGCCACCGTGATGTCGAATCTCGGTCTTGAGCGTTTCCTCAAAGAGCAGGGCATTGAATTGCTGCGCACGCCGGTGGGCGACCGCTATGTGCTCGAGCAGATGTTGAAGGGCGGCTACAATCTCGGCGGCGAGCCGTCGGGTCACATCATCATGTCCGACTTTGCCACCACCGGCGATGGCTTCGTCGCTGCCTTGCAGGTGCTGGCCGTGGTGCAGCGCCTCGGCCGCCCGGTTTCGGAAGTGTGTCACCGCTTCGAGCCGATGCCGCAGATCCTCAAGAATGTGCGTTACCGGACGGGCAAGCCACTCGACAATCCGGGTGTGAAATCCGCCATCCTCGATGCCGAGAAGCGCCTTAACGGCAGCGGCCGTTTGCTGATCCGCCCCTCCGGCACGGAGCCGGTGATCCGGGTGATGGGCGAGGGCGACAACCGCGATCTCGTCGAGGAAGCCGTGGACATGATCGTCTCGGCCCTGGGTACGGCTTCGGCCGCGGCTTAATTTGGGGGGCGTCCCGGCTTGAGCTGTCGTCGGACGGCGCTTTGCGCGATCCGTTGACCGGGACGACCAAGGAGAACCCGAGTCTGGCCAATCCGGCACATCAGCCATGGGTAATCGTGTGTGGCGACCCCGCCGCCGAATTTGTATGTCAGGCGCATTCGATTTGATCATTGCAGGGATGCTGCCGTGAACAAGCCCGTTATCCTGTCAGAAGACACCCTCGTTGCACCGATCGTCGTGGATGCACCGGAGCAGCCGTCCAGGGTGAGTGGTGCCAACGCTGCCGGCCCCGCTTATGCGATCATCGGCGCAATCAGCGTCACGCATTTGCTCAACGATCTGATGCAGTCGCTGATCCCGGCGGTCTATCCGATCCTGAAGGACAACTACGCGCTCGACTTCAGCCAGATCGGACTGATCACACTGGCGTTCATGTTCACCTCGTCGCTGCTGCAGCCGCTGGTCGGCGCCTACACCGACAAGCACCCGATGCCATTCTCGCTGCCGCTCGGCATGGGCTTCACCTTCGCTGGCCTGATACTGCTCAGCCTCGCGCATCACTATTCGGTTATTCTGATGGCTGCCGCGCTGGTGGGCACGGGATCGGCGGTGTTTCATCCGGAGGCGTCACGCATCGCGCGAATGGCGTCCGGCGGCCGCATGGGTTTCGCACAAGCGGTGTTTCAGGTCGGCGGCAATTTCGGTACGGCCATCGGCCCCGTGCTTGCCGCGCTGATTGTCGTGCCATTCGGGCAGGGCAGCATCGCGTGGTTTTCTCTGGTGGCAGCACTTGCGATCGCGATCCTCTGGCGGATCAGTCAGTGGTATGCGCCGCGTGTCGCGCAGCGCAAGGCCGGGCATACCTCGCTTCCTGCCGATGGCCCGTCATCGACACGTACCATGATCGCGCTCGGCGTGCTGATGGTGCTGCTGTTCTCCAAGACCTTCTACACGGCAAGCATCGGCAGCTATTACACCTTCTACCTGATGCAGAAGTTCGGCGTCAGCACGCAGGCGGCGCAGCTTTATCTATTCGTTTTCCTCGGCGCGAGCGCGGTCGGCGTGTTCTTCGGTGGCCCGCTGGGCGACCGCTTCGGCCGCAAATACGTGATCTGGTTCTCGATCCTCGGCGCGCTGCCGTTCTCGCTGGCGCTGCCTTATGCGAATCTGTTCTGGAGCGCGGTGCTGAGCGGCATGATCGGCTTTATCATTTCGTCGTCGATGCCCGCGATCATCGTCTATGCGCAGGAATTGATGCCGCACCGTCTCGGCATGATCTCGGGCCTGTTCTATGGCATGGCATTCGGCTTCGGCGGTATTGGCGCCGCCGTGCTCGGTCAGGTCGCGGACTGGAGGGGCATCACCTTCGTCTATCAAATCTGCGCGTGGCTTCCCGCCATCGGCCTGCTCGCGATCTTTCTGCCGCAGATTAAGCGCCACAAGCTCTGACGTTCAAGTTCCAGACATAACGAACTGCGTCATGCCCGGACCCGTTCCGGGCATTTTCGTTTTGTCATTGCGGGGAACCATGAGCGCTTTGCGCGCCTGCGATGATGAAGGAAAATGACCATCATTCGCTCACCGACATTGAGTCAGTACCCCTGACTCTTTCATCAATACATCGTTAGGAATTGCGGCGCGATGGCTTGCGCATTGTATAAACGTTTACCGTCTTGCTTAAGCCAGATTAAAAATCGCGGTTAAGAATTAGGGTTAAGTGCCGCTTAAACATTTGGTGCGATGGTCCGGACATGAGTTTTGAGCGTGAGGCTTTTGTTTGCCTCACCGGCGAAAGGACCGGACCAATGCGTACTCTGAAGAATCTTCTTGCTGCCGGCGCAGCGTCAATTATTTCCTCGGCCGCGCTCGCCGCCGACCTTCCGCCGCCCCCTCCCATGTATGTGCCTCCTCCGGTTGAAGACTTCGGCGGCTGGTATCTGCGCGGCGATATCGGCTTCAGCAATCAGCAGGTGAAGAAGCTCGACAACGCGCTGTACTACACGCCGGGAACGACGGTGCAGCATCAGGGGCTTGGCTTTGACACCGCGGGGATATTCGGTCTCGGCGCGGGTTACCGGTTCAACAACTGGCTTCGCGCGGACATCACGGGCGAGTATCGCGGCAATGCGAACTTGCATGGCTCTGACCTCGTATTCTTCAACGGTGTGCAGACTGGCGTCGATAACTATACTGGCAGCAAGTCCGAGTGGCTGATGCTGGCGAACGTCTATGCTGATCTCGGTACGTGGTGGTGCATTACGCCGTTCGTCGGCGTCGGTATAGGCACCTCGCGCAACACGATCTCGGGATTCACGGACACCGGTCTGTCGAATGGTGGTTCGAGCCTCGCTACCGGAGCCACGGCATCGAAGTGGAATTTTGCGTGGGCCGTTCACGCCGGTCTTGCGTATAACGTGAATCCGAACCTCACTCTGGAACTGGCCTATCGTTATGTCGATCTTGGCGACGCGGCTAGCGGCGACCTCGTAACCTTCAACGGGGGCAATGCGCTTTACAATCCGATGATCTTCAAGGGACTCACCTCGCACGATCTGAAGCTCGGCATGCGCTGGGCGATCGATCCGGCACCGGCCTACGCGCCGCCGATGCTGCCACTGATGCGCAAGGGCTGATCGGAATCTCTTCTTCTCCATCCTTCAATCTTCAACGGCGCGGATGTCTCCGCGCCGTTTTCTTTTGCGCTAACCGCGCAGCGGTAACGGATGATTAGGGTTAACGCGGCATGATCGAACGTAGTTAAGCGTTTGTAACGGGAGTGCCGTGATGCGTCGGATCGTGTTGGCTTTGATGATGGCGGGAGCCGTGCAGGGTGCGCACGCCGGCGATTTTTCGGATGATCTGCCCGTTCTTCGTGGAATGCTCCGCGAAAGTCCGCGCTATGTCAGATGGCAGGGCTTCTATGTCGGCGGTCAGGCCGCCTACGGTTCATCCGACCACAATTTCAACGGCGCGACGAAAGACATTGCCGCGCAGCAACTCGCACTGACCACTGTCGAGCAGGTTCTGAGCGTATCGAGCTGGCCGGTGATCGGCGGCAAGGTCTCGCACCAGAACAGCGCGTTCGGCGGCTTCGCCGGCTATAATGGGCAGTGGGGCGACGCCGTAATGGGTGTCGACGCCAGTTACATGCACGGCAACTTCGGCGCCAAGGCCAGCGGCACCATGTCCCGGCAGATCACCGTCGACGACATCAACTATGCTGCGACTGCAAACTCAGCAGCATCGATCAACTTCACCGACGTTCTGACCCTCCGTGGCCGCGCCGGATATGTAATCGGCAATTTCCTTCCCTACGCTTTCGGCGGCGTCGCACTGGGCCTGGCGGACAGCGTTCGGTCGAGCACCATCAGAAGCCAGGGGCAATATATCGGCAGCGGCGCGCCAACTATTCAGCCTTATGACGTGACCTACAGTACCACGGACACCAAGAACCAGCGTTTGATGGTTGGCTATACTTTCGGCGTCGGTGCGGAAGCCATGCTGTTCGGCAACTTCTTCGCGCGCGGCGAGTGGGAATATGTCCGCTTCACCGGCCCGATCGACACCAACATTAACACCGTGCGCGGCGGTGTTGGATACAGGTTCTGATTCATTCATGCGCGGGTTCTAATTTTCCACTTCCGCGCAACGGTTTCTTGCGGCCCCTGTCGTTGACAGGGGCCGCTTTGCTTGTTGGACTGTGTACCGAAACAGGCGCAGAAGCGAACATCACGATGAAAATCTACGGCGATCTGAATTCCGGCAACTGCCTGAAGGTGAAGTGGGTATGCGACAAGCTTTCGCGCCGCTACACCTGGATCGATGTCGATACAATGAAAGGCGAGAGCCGCACGCCGGAATTTCTCAGGCTTAACGGCGCGGGGCAGGTGCCCGTTGTCGAGCTTGATGACGGACGCACGCTGGCGCAGTCCAACGCGATCATCCGCTATCTGGCGCGTGGCACCGATCTCATTCCGGCGGAAGCATTCCTCAGCGCGAAGATGGATGAGTGGCTGTTCTGGGAGCAGTACAGCCATGAGCCTTACATCGCGGTCTGCCGCTTCATGATGTTCTATCTGGGCAAGTCGCAGGGCGATCTCGATCCGGAGAAGGTGAAGCGCGGTTACTTCGCGCTGGCGCGGATGGAACATCAGCTTCACGACACGCGCTTTCTGGTCGATGACACGCTGTCCCTCGCCGACGTGGCGCTGCTGGCCTACACCCGAGTCGCGCACGAAGGTGGTTTCCATCTCGACGGTTACGCCTCCGTGCGGCGCTGGATCGCGGACTGCGAGAAGGTGCTGGGGCTGTGATTTCTCACCTCTTCCTGTTGACGGCGAGAGGTCGGGTCGTGAAACGATCCGGGTGAGGGGCTTTCCGGCTTTTCGCCGATTTGCCCTCACTCCGACTCTCTCTCGTGAACGGGAGAGGGAGTCGCTCCGGCGGTCTGGTATTCTCCCGCATCCCAGCTTTGTGATTTTCGCCCGGCGATGTTCCTTGACGAAATCCGAAACCTTCCATATTGACGGCGGCGGGACACCTCCCCCCAACGGGAGGCTCACTATCTGGAAGGATAGACGATGACCGTCGCGAAGCCCGGCTCAAAGCCGTCTGTACCGCATTTCTCCTCCGGCCCCTGCGCCAAGCGCCCCGGCTGGACCCCCCAAAATCTCGATCAGTCCGCCCTCGGCCGTTCGCATCGCGCGAAGGTCGGCAAGGCCAAGCTCAAGCTCGCGATCGATCTGACGCGCGAAGTGCTTGAAGTTCCCGCTGACTACAAGATCGGCATTGTTCCCGCGTCCGACACCGGCGCGGTCGAAATGGCGCTGTGGTCGCTGCTCGGGCCGCGCCCTGTCACTGCGATCGCCTGGGAGTCGTTTGGCGATGGCTGGGTCACCGACATCATCAAGCAACTCAAGCTGAAGGACGTGGTCAAGCTGACCGCGGGCTATGGCGAGATTCCGGACCTGTCGAAGGCCGACAAGAATTCCGACATCGTTTTCACCTGGAACGGCACCACCTCCGGCGTGCGTGTGCCCAACGCCGACTGGATCGCGGCCGACCGTGAAGGCCTGACCATTTGCGACGCCACCTCCGCCGCGTTCGCGCAGCCGCTCGACTGGGCGAAGCTCGATGTCGTCACCTTCTCCTGGCAGAAGGCGCTGGGCGGCGAGGGTGCGCACGGCATGTTGATCCTGTCGCCGCGCGCCGTTGCGCGTCTGGAAAGCTATACGCCGCCGTGGCCGTTGCCGAAGATCTTCCGCATGACCAAGGGCGGCAAGCTGATCGATGGCATCTTCGTCGGCGAAACCATCAACACGCCGTCGATGCTCTGCGTCGAGGATTATCTCGATGCGCTGAACTGGGCTAAGTCCGTCGGCGGCCTCAAGGCGCTGATCGCGCGTGCCGACGCCAGCACCAAGGTGCTTGCCGACTGGAAGGCAAAGACGCCGTGGGTTGATTTTCTCGCGGTCGATCCGGCGATCCGTTCCAACACCTCGGTGTGCCTGAAGGTGGTCGATCCGGCGATCACCGCGCTTTCCGCCGATGCGCAAGCTGACTTCGCCAAGAAGCTGGTTGCTGCTGTGGAGAAGGAAGGCGCCGGTTTCGACTTCGGTCATTACCGCGATGCGCCTGCGGGCCTTCGCATCTGGTGCGGCGCGACCGTGGAAGCCAAGGACGTCGAGATTCTGACGCAGTGGCTCGATTGGGCGTTCGCTGAAACCAAGGCGTCGCTCGCCAAGGCGGCCTGACTTGTCATTCCGGGGCGCGCAAAGCGCGAACCCGGAATCCAATCACATCAATCAATTAAACCTCGTCTGGATTCCGGGTTCGCTTGCAAAGCTCGCGCCCCGGAATGACGAAGATGGATCAAAATCATGACCAAACCAAAGGTTCTCATTTCCGACGCGCTCTCTCCGGCTGCCGTGCAGATCTTCAAGGATCGCGGCGTCGAGGTCGATTTCCAGCCGGATCTCGGCAAGGACAAGGACAAGCTGGCCGAGATCATCGGCAACTATGACGGCCTCGCGATCCGCTCGGCCACCAAGGCGACCGCGAAGATTCTCGAGAAGGCCAAGAACCTGAAGGTGATCGGCCGCGCGGGCATCGGCGTCGATAACGTCGAAATTCCCGCGGCGACCGCCAAGGGCATCATCGTGATGAACACGCCGTTCGGCAATTCGATCACGACCGCCGAACACGCGATCACTTTGATGCTCGCGCTGGCGCGTGAAATCCCGGCCGCCGACGCCTCCACCCAGGCGGGCAAGTGGGAAAAGAACCGCTTCATGGGCGTGGAAATCACCGGCAAGACGCTGGGCGTGATCGGCGCAGGCAATATCGGTTCGATCGTCGTGGATCGCGCGATCGGCCTCAAGATGAAGGTGGTCGCGTTCGATCCGTTCCTGTCGCCGGAGCGCGCCAAGGACATCGGCGTCGAGAAGGTCGAACTGGATGATCTGCTCAAGCGCGCCGACTTCATCACGCTGCATACGCCGCTGACCGAGAAGACGAAGAACATTCTCGACGCAGCAGCCCTCGCGAAGACCAAGAAGGGCGTGCGCATCATCAACTGTGCCCGCGGCGGTCTCGTGGACGAGCAGGCGCTGGCAGCAGCGCTCGACTCCGGTCATGTCGCAGGCGCAGCCTTCGACGTATTCGTGGAAGAGCCCGCCAAGGCCAACGTGCTGTTCGGCCGTCCGAACGTGATCTGCACCCCGCATCTCGGCGCATCGACCACCGAGGCGCAGGAGAACGTTGCGCTGCAGGTCGCTGAACAGATGTCGGACTATCTGCTCACCGGCGCGATTTCCAATGCGGTGAACTTCCCGTCGATCACCGCGGAAGAAGCGCCGAAGCTGAAGCCGTTCATCGAACTCGCCGAAAAGCTCGGTTCGTTCGCGGGCCAGCTCACCGAAACCGGTATTTCCAAGGTGACTATCACCTATGAAGGCAATGTCGCGGAAATGAAGATCAAGGCGCTGACCTCGGCGGCGCTGTCGGGTCTGCTGCGTCCGATGCTGGGCGACGTCAACGTCGTGTCCGCGCCGGTGGTGGCGAAGGAGCGCGGCATGGTGGTGGACGAAGTCGTCCGCGCCGCTGAAGGCGATTACGAAAGCCTGATCACGGTGACGGTGGCCACCGAGCGGCAGGAACGCTCGGTCTCCGGTACGGTGTTCGCGGACGGCGTGCCGCGTCTTGTCGACATCAAGGGCATCCGCGTCGATGCGGAGTTTGGCAAGTCGATGATCTACGTCACCAACGAGGACAAGCCGGGCTTCATCGGCCAGTTCGCCTCGCTGCTCGGCGATGCGGGCGTGAACATCGCGACCTTCAACCTTGGCCGTCACAAGCAGGGCGGTGACGCCATCGCGCTGGTCGAGGTCGACGGCACCGTGCCCGCGGATGTGCTGGCGAAGACGCTGAAGCTCCCGCACGTCAAGCAGGCCAAGGCTTTGACGTTTTGACCCTTCGCAATGAGTACGTGAGATCGTCACACGAAGACGTCATGGCCGGGCTTGACCCGGCCATCCATCTTTGAGGTGGTGGATACGCGGTCGCAGCCGAACGGAGCGCCGCCGTTCTCCCAACGACTATGCCCGCGTGTGACTCAGCTTTTGTAGCGCTTCACTGCTTCTCGATCTTGGCGTCGCGGATCAGCTTTTCCCACACCACGAGTTGATCTTTCAGGAACTTGTCGAAGCTTTCCGGCGTGCCGGAGAAGGCTTCCATGCCGCGTTCGGCAAGCTCGTTTTTGACGCTCGGCGTCTCGACGATCTTGCGGATCTCGGCATTGAGCTTTGTCACGATATCCCTGGGCAGGTTGGCCGGGCCGAGATAGCCCTGCCATGACGTGATATCGAAGCCCTTCACGCCCGCTTCATCCATCGACGGCAGTTGCGGCAGCAGCGCGGAACGCTGCTTGGTGGTCACTGCGAGCGCCTTCAGCGCGCCGGCCTTCACATGCGGCAGCCCGGTGAGCACGTCCACGAACATCATGCTGACACGGCCTGCGATCACGTCGGTGAGCGCGGGCGGTGAGCTTTTGTAGGGAACGTGCAGCAGGTCGATGCCTGCAAGCGTCGCAAAGGTCGCGCCGGAGACGATGGCCGACGAACTGCCGCTGGCATAAGAGTATTTCCCCGGTTCTTTCTTCGCCAGCGCGATCAGGTCCGCCACCGAATTGACCGGCAGCTTCGGATCGATCACCAGCATGAAGGGAAGGTCGCCGGTGCGCGCGATCGGCGTGAAATCCTTGATCGGATCATACGTCATGTTCTTCAGCAGATACGGATTTGCCGAATGCGACGTGTTGGTGGTGACGAAGATGGTGTAGCCGTCCGGCTCCGCGCGCGCGACATAGCTCGCCGCGATCGAGCCGTTGGCGCCCGGCTTGTTTTCGATCACGATGCTGGTGCCCAGTGCCTTGGCTAGATCTTTCGAAATGATACGGGTGGTGGTGTCTGTGCCGCTGCCCGCTGCGAATGGAAGCACCAGCGTGATGTTCTTGCCGGGGGCCGGATAGGTGCCTTGCGCGGACGATGGTCCGGCCGCCAGAACGCCCGCAGTGAGGACCGCGGCCAGTGGTGAAATAACCGATTTCAGGAAATTCATTGATGGTGTCTCCGCCCTTGGTCTTTTTTTGACATGCGGTCGTCGGGTCACCTGACGGTGGCCTGCGCCGTTTTCTTGGGGCTTGGAGATTGCGCGAAGTCGCGCCGGATTACCAGCGCGTGTCAAAGCCGGCGGATGCCGAATCCGCCCTACGGGGCGGCCGGACGTTTCCCGGCAGATCCACGCCGCGATGCGGTGAAAATGCCGGCCAGCACCAGCACATAGCCGACGAGATGAAACAGCTCCGGCTTCTCGCCGAGCAGCAGGATCGCCATCACCGAGCCGAACACCGGCACCAGATGGAAGAACGGCGCCGTGCGGTTGGGGCCGATCAGTTCGATGCCGCGATTGAAGAAGATGTAGGCCAGCGTCGAGGGAAAGATCACCACGAAGACCACCGTGGCGATGGTCAGTGTGTCGAGGATCAGAAGATTGCCTGCCGAGACTTCCCATCCGACCAGCGGCAGCAGCATCACGGCGCCGGCTCCGGTGGTGAAGGCGATCAGCGACAGCGGATTGATCTTCGGCCGCTTCGACATCAGCGCGGAATAGAGCCCGAACACGAACAGCGCGCCGGCGAAGCTGATGTCGCCGGAATTGACCTGGATGTCCGAGAGCGCCGCGAGATTGCCGCGCAGCACGATCACCAGCACGCCGAGCAGCGATACCAGAATGCCGATGGCCTGCATCCATGACAGCCGGACGCCGAACAGCATCAGCGCCCAGAGCGCGACAAACAGTGGTCCGGACGACTGGATCAGCAGCGCATTGAGCGCCTGGGTATGCTGCAGGCCCCAGTAGGACAGTGCGTTGTTGAGCGCAAAGCCGGTGAGCGCCAGCGCCAGCAGCAGCGGAATATGCCGCCGCATGGTCGGCCAGTCGCGCTGCAGGGACGGCCACGCGAAGGGCGCCACGACCAGAAATGTTCCGGCCCAGCGCAGGAAAGTCAGGGTGAACGGCGGGACGTGACCGGCGACATAGCGCCCGAGGACGATATTGGCGGCCCAGAACAGCGCCATCAGGCTCAGCAGCACATAGGGCTGGTGGGCAAGCCAGGTGATGAACGAAGGCTTGCGCAAGGGCGGGTCGACAACCGTCATGGGATCTTTGGGAAAGAGGGCATGACGAGTTGTGCCTATATTGACAGGCTTCACAACCGCCAATCCCGGATTGCTCCGTTGCGCTGTGCGGGCAGCGCATTGCCTTCACGGGGAGAGGGAGCAGATCGCGCCCGGCCCGGCATCGCCGGCCCGCCGCTGAATGATCTCATTTTGGGGATTCGGCCTGTATCCGGCCCGCGGTTTCGTGATTGAATATCGCCGTCCCCGGACTGCGAAGGCAAACGTCATGGACAAGCTCAGCTTTCAGAATCCCCTTTTCAATACCTACGCGGTCGCTGCCTGCATCATGATCCTCAAAGCCGTCATGATGTCATGGCTGACGGTTGCCCGGATGATGCAGGTTAACGGCGGGTTTCGTTCGCCGGAGGACATCAGGAAGACGATCCTCAATCCCAATCCAAGCGCCGAACAATTGGCACCCAATGAATATGTGGATCGCATCCGGCGAATTCAGCTGAACGATCTTGAGAATCTGCCTTTCTTTCTGGTGGCTGGATTTCTTTTCATCTTGACCGAGCCGTCGATAACGCTCGCCCGATGGTTGCTGTATGGTTATGTCGTTTCGCGGCTGTTGCATTTTGCGGCCTATTTCACCGCAAGGACTCACGACACACGCGCAACGCTCTGGACCGTCGGTTCTCTCATTCTGATTTTTATGAGTTGCTGGACGCTTTTTGTCGCGTTTCGTCAGTGAGACCGGCTTGTTTTCGCTGCTTTGGATTTGCCAAAGGCCGCCGCGCGGCGATGACAACGCCAGCCAGCACCAGCGCGTAGCCCGCCAGATGAAACAGCCGCAGTTTTTCACCGAGGAAGACGATGGCCATTGCCGATCCGAACACCGGGATCAGATGGAAGAAGGGCGCGGCGCGGTTGGCGCCGATCAGTTCGATGCCGCGATTGAAACATAGATACGACAGGATCGAGGGGAAGACCGCGACGTAGGCCAGCACCGCAACATTCTGCACCGTGAACTGCGCCATCGGACGTGTCGCCAGTTCCAGGGCAAAGGCCGGGATCAGGCACAACGCGCCGAAGCCGAAGGTGAATGCGAGAAACGACAGGCTGTGGATCGCGGGCCGCTTGACCGACAGCGCCGAGTAGAATCCGAAGATCGCCAGCGCCACGAGAAACATGATGTCGCCCTTGTTCAGGGTGATCTTCGACAGCGCTCCGATGTCGCCGCGCAGCAGGATCGTGAGCACGCCGCAGAGCGAGACAAGGATGCCGAACGCCTGCGCCCAGGTCAGGCGCACGCCCAGCAGAAGCAACGACCAGATGGCAATGAACAATGGGCCGGACGACTGGATCAGCAGGGCGTTGAGGGCCTCGGTATATTCCAGCGCCCAGTATTGCAGCGAGTTGAAGATGCTGATGCCGGTGAACGACAGCACCATCATGAGGCCCAGCCGTTCGCGAATGGCGGGCCAGTCCCGCACCAGATGGGGCCACGCGAACGGCAGCGCGATGATGAAGGCCGTCGACCACCGCAGGATCGACAGGGTGATCGGCGGAAAATGGCCCGCAATCGCGCGGCCCACCACCGCATTGCCGGCCCAGAACAGCGGAGCCAGCGACAGCAGAAGATAGGGCCGGCTCATGAGCCAGTGCGCGGCGGGCTGCGCGGTGGGAGAATTCATGTCGGGGCCAGATTGGAGGCTTTGCAGGGCAGCCCCCAGCCGGAGCGGATTATCTGGGGATATCAATGATTTGCACCTGCCTTGGCGCAATCGTCAACCTCCGTTGACGCTTGCGTCCCATGCGCGCATCCGTTATCCGGTGACATGCCTCGCAAGCCTGACCCTAGCTGCAGGGCGCTGGAATTCCAGCGGATTTGCGGGTTGCGGGAGATCGTCTGGAAATGGCTAACGTCGTCGTGGTCGGCGCCCAGTGGGGCGACGAAGGAAAAGGCAAGATCGTCGACTGGCTCTCGGAGCAGGCCGACATCGTCGTCCGCTTTCAGGGCGGCCACAATGCCGGCCATACGCTTGTCATCAACGGCAACACCTACAAGCTCGCGCTGCTGCCCTCGGGCGTGCTGCGGTCATCGAAACTGTCGGTGATCGGCAATGGCGTGGTGTTCGATGCGCAGGCGTTTCTGACCGAGCTTGAAAAGCTGCAGGGACAGGGCGTGAAAATTTCGCCGGACAACCTGCGGATCGCCGAAAACGTCACCCTGATCCTGCCGCTGCATCGCGAACTCGATGCGATCCGCGAGAACGCCAATAAGGCCAACGCCATCGGCACCACCCAGCGCGGCATCGGCCCGGCCTATGAAGACAAGGTCGGCCGCCGTGCGATCCGTCTGATGGATCTTGCCGATCCGCAGACGCTGCCGCACAAGATCGATCGTCTGCTGACCCACCACAACGCATTGCGCCGCGGCCTTAACCTGCCGGAAGTCGATGGCGCGGAGATTCTGAAGGACCTCTCGGCGATCGCGCCGAAGGTGCTGCCGTTCGCGGATTCAGTGTGGAACCTGCTCGACCACAAGCGCCGCGAAGGCAAGCGCATCCTGTTCGAAGGTGCGCAGGGCGCGCTGCTCGATGTCGATCACGGCACTTATCCTTATGTCACCTCGTCCAACACCGTGGCGGCGCAGGCAGCGACCGGCACAGGTATGGGCCCTGGGTCGGTGGGTTATGTGCTCGGCATCTGCAAGGCCTACACCACGCGCGTCGGGCAGGGGCCGTTCCCCACCGAGTTGAACAACGAGATTGGCGAAGAGATCGGGCGCCGCGGCAAGGAGTTCGGCGTCAATACCGGGCGCAAGCGGCGCTGCGGCTGGTTCGATGCTGTACTGGTGCGGCAGACCGCCCGGACCAGCGGTATTCATGGCCTCGCCCTGACCAAGCTCGACATCCTCGACGGCTTTGACGAGATTCAGGTCTGTGTCGGCTACAAGCTCGACGGCAAGGAGATTGACCATCTGCCGGCGGGCGAGGGCGCCCAGGCACGCGTCGAGCCGATCTATGAAACCATTGAAGGCTGGAAGGAGCCGACTGCCAATGCGCGGTCATGGGCCGATCTTCCCGCGCAGGCGATCAAGTATGTCCGCCGCGTCGAGGAACTTGTCGGCTGCCCGATTGCTTTGCTCTCCACCAGCCCTGAACGCGAGGATACGATCCTCGTGCAGAATCCGTTTGAGGCTTGAATCTGAACACGGCACTGTTGATTGACGTTTTTTAATTACAGGGTTTGTCAAGAATCCTGCAAACTGGTGGGGCGGTTCGCAGGTCCGTAGGATGTCTCAGGCACCCATTTACGGGCCAGCGAACCGAAGCCAACATCGGGACAATAGTTTGCTAGTGTCCTTTCGGTTCCGGCGGTCGTTCGGAAGGTGCAGCAAAGTGGAGCGAATGTCGGAGTCGGGACACTAGATCAGGATGGCAGATTACTACCCGCTCATAGCCCGCGCGATTTCGGGCCTCGATCCCAGCGCTCCCAGCGAAAGCCGGCGTGCGCTGTATGAGCGTGCACGCACCGCCCTGATCTCCCAGTTGCGCGGCGTGCAGCCGGCCTTGAGCGAGGCCGAGATCACCCGCGAGCGGCTGGCGCTTGAAGATGCCGTGCGCAGGGTCGAGGCCGACGCGGCCCGGCGAGCTGCCGCACTTCAGGCCGAAGACCCACAGCGCGAACGCGCCGCGCCGCCGCCGCCGAATCCGCCCGCGTCACCGCGCGCGCCGCTGCCCGGCCGCCGCGATGGTCCGCGTCCGGGTGATGCCTTGCGCGAAAGCGCGCGGACTGCGCGGACAGGCAATGTGCCGCCGCCCGCGCCGGGCAGGGCGCCGGTGCGTCCTGATGCCAATGGAACTGGCGAACCACGTGCGCCGCGCAATCTGCGTGGCGATCAGCCGCCGCCGCTGACCCGTACCCCGCCGCCGGTTCAGCAAGGTTTGCCGACGTCGATGCGTGATGTCCGGGCGCGCGATCAGCGCAGCGACGACACGCGGATGCTGGACGATTTCACCGAGGCCGCCCGTGCCCAGCGCCGTCCGCCGCAAGGATCGGGTCTGCGCGATGTGGTTGCCGACGCCAATGACCTTGGCGGCGCGACCCGTTCAGCCCGGCGCAGCCAGGCGCAGGACTTCCCGGATCAGCGCGGCCCATCGCCCTACAGCTACGATGAATCCATCGAGGAAGCCGGACGCTATCAGCCGAACGACCGGCCGCGCGCCCGCATTGCGCCGCGCGACGAGCCGGAAACCACGCGGCGCGGCTTCTCGCTGAAGACGGCTATCTGGGTCTGTGTGGCTGTGATCGCCATTGGCGGCGCGGTCTGGGGTGGCCCCAAAGCCTATTCGCTGATCAAGTCGCTCACCACGAAGCCGGTGCAGCAGCAGGCCGAGACCCCACCGAAGGATGCTTCAGGCACCCGGCCGAAGATCACCGACCGCGTCGGGCAGCCCGGCTCGCAGCAGATCGCGCCGGTGGCGCAGCGCGTGGTGCTTTACGATGAGGACCCCTCGGCGCCGCAGGGCAAGCAGTATGTCGGCTCGGTGATCTGGCGCACGGAATCGGTCAAGGTGCCGGCTGGCCAGCCGCCCGATATCGGCGTGCGCGCGGACATCGATATTCCCGAGCGCAAGATCAAGATGTCGCTTTCGATCCGCCGCAACACCGATGCGTCGCTGCCCGCGAGTCATACTGCGGAACTGACCTTCGTGCTGCCGCCGGATTTCGGCACCACCATCGCCAACGTACCCGGCGTGCTGATGAAGTCGAACGAGCAGGCGCGCGGTACGCCGCTGGCGGGTCTGGCGGTCAAGGTCACCGACGGCTTCTTCCTCGTCGGGCTGTCGAATGTGGAAGCGGACAAGCAGCGCAATCTTCAGCTTCTGAAGGAACGCTCATGGTTCGATATCCCGCTGGTTTACGCCAACCAGCGCCGGTCGATCATCGCCATTGAGAAGGGCGCGCCGGGCGAGCGCGCTTTCAACGAAGCTTTCACCGCCTGGGGGCAGTAACTTCATGAAGATCACTCTTGCCGGCTCGCGCCATTTCGGCGTCGAGACGTTGAACATGATGCGCGGTCACGGCATCGAGGTGATCCGCGTTGTGGTCGCCGACGGTGAAGATCGCCTCGCGGCTGCGGCGCACACGGCAGGCATTGAAGTCGTGGTGCAAGCCAATCCGAAGTTGATCGTGGCGTCGGAAATCGCGCCGGGCACCGATCTCATCGTTACCGCGCACAGCCACGCCATGGTGAGCGAGGGCGCGCTCAAGGCCGCCAGGCACGGCGGTATCGGTTATCATCCCTCGCTGCTGCCGCGCCATCGCGGTATCGCCGCTGTGGAATGGACCATCAAGGAAGGCGACGCGATCGCCGGCGGCACTATCTATCATCTGTCGGACCGGCTCGATGCCGGTGCGATCGCCGCGCAGGACTGGGTGTTCGTGAAGAAGAACGAAACTGCGCGCGAATTGTGGGAGCGGGCGCTTGCGCCGCTCGGGCTCAGGCTGCTGGCGCAGGTGATCGATCAGGCCAAGACCAGCGGCGTGTTGCCCTCGATGCCGCAGGACGAACAGTTCGCGACCAAGGCGCCAAGGCTCGATGAGAAGCGGCCCGACAAGGAAGCGCCGCGCGCCGCGCCGAAAAGCGCGGCGTCGTAACTCGCGTTAATTTTAGAAAAGACCTCACGCTGCGCGGGTCTCGCCGACGCGCACCGCGCTCAGCACAAGATCGCTGGCGTCGGTAACGCCGCCTGCGGCGCGGCTGACAATGGTCTGCGCCATCTTCGCCTTGGTGGCGGGCGTGCGGTTTTCCAATGCGATCTGTTCCACCGCGATGTCGAGAATCTTTCTCAAGGTAGCGACGTAGTCCGGATCGAATTTTTCGTTGAGGGTTTCCTGCGGGTGATCGACCATGCACTTCTCCTCTTCGGCATTTCAAGGCGCGACGGCATCGAGATTGTCTCGCGATCGCGCCCTCGGTGAGCGAGCGGGACCATGCTGTTGCAATGGGGCAGATGTGAGTCAGCATGGCGATTTGCAACGCGCATACGGCGTTGTGAAACTGGAAAAGCTCCAGTCACATTTTCTTCAAACAGATTGCGGTACCGCAGCGCACGTTGACGATTCGATGCCGGAACGGCACCACATCTTGTGCCATCGAATAGACAATCCGTGTGCGGCGATGCATGCTTCACACGAACGTCAAAATCCTAAACACGGACGTGATACATCCGCCTCCGGAACACAGTTCAGCCGGACACAATTCAGGAAAAAATAATGACCGACACGCCCGCACCGTCGTCCGATCCGAACTTCATCCCGATCGAGGGGGTGATGGACGCGCCGGTTGTTTACTTCGAAGTGTGCCCGACATTCGGTAACAACGGCGGCCTGATCAATGTGATGCTGGCCACCGGGCTGATCGATTCCGCGCCGCATGGCAAGGTCGCAAGCCGGATCAAGGCGGTGACTCATCTGCGCATGACGGCGGCCGCCGCGGTGAATTTGCGCGACACGCTCAACAACGCACTTGCGATGGGAATGCCGAAGCCTGAAGGCCGAGCGAACTGAGGACATCCGCAATGTTTCGCACGACACGTTTTGACACAGTGAGTTTTCGCGCAATGAATGCGCTTGCGATAACGCCCGCGCGCGCGGTTCGGCATATGCTGGCGCCACTCGCGGTGTGCGTTGCGGTTTTGCTGGCCTGGCCGCTGGCGGCGCAACATGCCGCGCCGAGCAAGCCGTTTCTTGAGAAGACCGGGTTCTATCTGCGCTCCGCCGGATTCAGGATCCAGCTTGCCAATGACGCGGCCGGCCAGCGCGCGCTGAAAGCGCTGCCGCCGCATCGCTTCGTGATTCACAAGGCGGGCGGATCGCCGCATTATGTCTATGCCGATCCCGGCATGTGCAACTGCATCTTCAGCGGCACGCGCGACAACTACGAGTCCTATCTGTCGATCCTGCGCCAGCCGATCCCCGGCGTGGCCGACGTCTCACCTGACTACAAGACCGAAGCCAGCGCGCTCTTGATGGAGCAGCCGATCGACTACGACATGACCGGCACCGACGATACGCTGGCCGATTACTTCCGCGATTATCTGTAGCCGGGTAGTCCATCATCGCTGTTGTGCGCTGCCATAAATGCGCCGCGCGCATCACACGCCTTGTTCGCTCTTGTTTTTGTTTGTTACGCTCGCGTGTTGTCCATCAACACACGCTGACCGCGCGCCAAGTCGCGGCAGCCGGGGAGAAACAAGGGGTAACACGAAATGGCTTCACGACGCGCCGCGATCGGCCTGATCGCGATGGGCTTTGCTGCATTCCTTTCGACCGGCACTTGCGCGCAGGACTATCCGACGCGGCCCGTGAAATGGGTCGTGGGTTATCCGCCCGGCGGCGCGACCGACATTCTCGCGCGGCTGATCGGCCAGCGATTGTCCGAGCGGCTCGGTCAGCAGTTCATCATCGAGAACAAGCCGGGCGCTGGCAACAATGTCGGCACTGAATCCGTGGTGAATGCCGATCCCGACGGCTATACGGTGCTGCTCGTCAATCCGGCCAACGGCATCAACGCATCGCTCTATGCGAAGCTGAGTTTCAATTTCATCCGCGACATCGCGCCGGTGGCCGGTCTTGCGCGGGTGCCGAACGTCATGGTGGTGCCGAAGGATTTTCCGGCCAAGACGGTGGCGGAGTTCATCGCCTATGCCAAGGCCAATCCGGGCAAGGTCAACATGGCATCATCCGGCAACGGCACGTCGATTCATCTGTCGGGTGAACTGTTCAAGGCGATGACCGGCGTCGAGATGCTGCACGTTCCGTATCGCGGCTCTGCGCCCGCGATCACCGATCTCTTGTCGGGGCGCGTGCAGGTGATGTTCGACAACATGCCGTCCGCGATTTCGCACATCAGGGCAGGCACGCTGCGCGCGCTGGCGGTGACGACGGCCTCGCGCTCGGCGGAACTGCCGGATGTGCCGACCGTCGGCGATACGGTGAAAGGCTATGAGGCCAGCGCGTGGTTCGGCATGGGTGCGCCGGCGAAGACGCCGAAGCCGGTCATCGACAAGCTCAACAAGGAGATCAACGCGATCCTCGCCGAGCCCGAGATGAAAAAGAAGATCGCCGAGATGGGTGGCGTCACCCTTGTCGGAACGCCGGAGGACTTCGGCAAGATCATCGTCTCCGAGACCGAGAAGTGGGAGAAGGTGGTGAAGTTCGCCGGAGCGCGGGTGGAGTGAGGGTTCTTCATTGACAGATCTCATATTGTAGCGTATAAGCTACAGATGGTTTTGCCATGCCGAAGGTGTTGCAGACCGATGAGTTCACGCGCTGGCTGAAAAGCCAGCGCGATGCCGTCGCCAGGGCCAGGATTCTGGTGAGGATTGAGCGTCTGGCAGACGGCAATCCGGGGGATGTTGCGCCTGTTGGCGAAGGCGTCAGTGAGCTTCGCATCCACCACGGTCCCGGCTACCGGGTTTATTTCGTCAGGCGCGGAGAAGAGATCGTCGTTCTTCTCTGTGGCGGTGACAAGAGTTCGCAGGCATCGGACATCACGCGTGCCAAGAAGCTGGCGAAGGAATTGGAGGATTGAGATGGTGAAGATCAAACCGTTCGATCCCGCCGAGTATCTCGATAGTCCCGAGGTGATCGCGGCCTATCTCACCGAAGCTTTCGAGACGGAAGACGTTGCGTTTATTTCAAAGGCGATCGGCGCAGTGGCGCGCTCGCAGGGCATGACGGCTGTTTCTGAGAAGACGGGGCTTTCGCGCGAGAATCTCTATCGCGCGCTTGGCGGCGAGGCGAAGCCGGAATTCGGCACCGTCATTAAGGTGCTTCACGCACTGGGGATCGATCTGATTGCGAAACCTCAGAAGAAGAAAACGAAGGCGGCGTGATCTGTAGCCCGGATGGAGCGCAGCGAAATCCGGCTTCCTCTAGCTAATCAATGAGAAACGACGACAGCAAAGCATCTGTGCGTGTGCGGATTTCTCGCCAGTCTTTCAGATAACCTTTGCGATACGAGAGTTTTACCCGTGCTGTCAGCTTTTCGACGGTAAAAGTGTGCTCGCACATGTGATAAGGGCCGTTCTCGGGGTCGAGTGTGCCGTCAGCTCGTTCATCCGATCCGCAAACAATAATAGAATGGGAATCTTCGGGCGTATTACCGTCAAACCACATATCGCGGTAAAGTCCGCCCCCGAGACGAGTGTTTTTTCGCCACTCTTCGACGACAAATCGTTCAGGTCCAATTCTGTTCAGACCGAACCGAGGAGATCTCGGTACGAGAGAAATTTGAAGGCGTTCAGGGCCCGTGTACAAAAAGGGTTTGGCAATGCTGATAGGCGATCTGAAGACTCGCCGCTCGTCCCAAGATGGGTATTTTTTGTTGATGACATTGTAGACCAGCCCTTGCGCAATCTCGCCGCGTTTGTTGCGATCCAGCAGGTACGGCTCAATGCCTGCATGAGGTTTGACATCTGGCAAAATCATTGAGAAAGAAAAAACGCCGGCATGTCCGTTGTCGCGGCTTTCCTTGTGGGCATTGTCGATCAGTTGAGCGCCGTCGCTCGTGCCGAGCAGGAGAGAGCGATAGTTCCAGGGGATGCGGACAATCTTGATGTTCCCAAGATTCCGAACAGCCCATTTGACCTCAACTACCTTCTCTCCAGCTGGATCGCGTGCGATTCGATATAGCCAATCGCTGCTTTGAAGGGGTTCGGTTGCGGCGGCAAAATTGCCCCAAGAAGAAGACGCGAGCGTAGATAGCAGAAGGATAAGGAATCCGAATTTCGGGCGCATTGAGCCTTCCGCATTTCTGATATCTTTCGCAAAATTATCACGCTCGTTAGCTGCAGTCTTTATCAATCTCGAATCAAGGAATAAATTCCTTGACAATTTTCCCGCCCTGATCCATCCTCTACACATCCCGCCTCACTTGAGGGGCGTGTCCTGGGACGCTTCGATGCGCGGGGCGGGAAGGCGGCGCCTGCGCGCGCGGGAGAGACGTTCTCTCGTGCGTCCGGGAGGCTTCGGGGAATCGTCCGGGCCAACTACGTGGCTCTGCCTTTAATGGCTGGACGCGGACAGGGACGAAAGCGGGCGAAAGCCCGCCGGATCGGGGCGTGAAAGCGTCCGTCCTGTCCCGGAAGAACGATCCCGTCGCCAAAAATCGCCGCGGCGGAGCGCCGAAAGGCGATGCGCGCTGGCGGATCATCCGCTGCGCGTCACTCCACTCAAGGTGCGCCTTTCGGCGTTCCGTCCCCTCATGTGTGCGAGGGACAAGGTGAGGCGAGGCCGCCGTGCGCGATGCGTGCGACCGGCGGCGCGTGCGCTCATTCCATTTGATAACATCATCCACGGGAGCATGCCGATGACGGCGCGGTTCAGGCTGGAAGGTCCTTACGGTTTCGACGGCACGGAGAATCCGCGCCTGCGCGGCGAGACACGCGCCGCGCACACCGCGCGCGATTACGTTTATTGCGGCTTTGTCGTTGTGCGCGCGGAAATGGATTTCCGCTGCGCCTCGCTTATCTGTCCGGACCGCGCGTGTGGTCGCGCGCGGCGCTGTCTGGGGCCTGCGTTTTCCTGCCGCGCGGCGGGTGGCGATCACCGCCTGTCCGGGTTTCTCGAACAGGGTGCCGCGATTGACTTCGCCTATGACGAACTGCAGCGGATGCGGCGGGCGAGAGCGAGGCGGACAAGCTGACATGAGTCGTTGCCACACGCCGTCATTCCGGATGGCGCGCAGCGCCAGTCCGGAATCCAGACCGAACCAGACTGGATTCCGGGTTCGCGCGCAAAGCCGCGCACGCCCCGGAATGACAGCTTCATCGAGGGCAGCCTCTGATACGCGCCGGGCTCCACAACAAAAAAGCCGGCCCGAAGGCCGGCTTTCGCATCTCGTTGTGGAGAAGAAGCGGTCTTTATTCACGCATGATCTGGTCCGAAAACCGGTTCCCACTTTTCGGGATCATGCGTTAGTACGCCGCTTCCAGCGTCGCCTGTTCGGCGCGGGCCACGGTGGTCTTCACCGCCGCCTGCACCTTCTCGAAGGCGCGGACCTCGATCTGCCGCACGCGCTCGCGCGACACGCCGAACTCGGCGGCGAGGTCTTCCAGAGTCATCGGCTCTTCCGCCAGACGCCGCGCCTCGAAAATGCGGCGCTCTCGGCTGTTGAGCACGCCCATCGCGCCGTTCAGGGCGCTGCGGCGATGATCGAACTCCTCGTTCTCCGCCATGATGGCTTCCTGGTTGGGCGAGGTATCGACCAGCCAGTCCTGCCATTCGCCGGGTTCGCCGTCGTCGCGGATCGGAGCGTTGAGCGACGCATCGCCGCCGAGGCGGCGGTTCATGTCGACAACGTCCTGTTCGGTGACGCCGAGAGAGGTCGCGATCTGCTTGACCTGATCGGGGCGAAGATCGCCCTCTTCAAGCGCGGAGATCTTGCTCTTCGCCTTGCGCAGGTTGAAGAACAGCTTCTTCTGGTTCGCGGTGGTGCCCATTTTCACGAGCGACCACGAACGCAGGATGTATTCCTGGATCGATGCCTTGATCCACCACATCGCATAGGTGGCGAGGCGGAAGCCCTTCTCGGGCTCGAACCGCTTGACCGCCTGCATCAGGCCGACATTGCCTTCCGAGACGACCTCGGAAATCGGCAGGCCGTAGCCGCGATAACCCATGGCGATTTTGGCCACGAGCCGGAGATGGCTGGTGACGAGCTGATGCGCCGCATCGCGGTCGTCATGCTCCCGCCAACGCTTGGCCAGCATGTACTCCTGCTGTGGCTCAAGCATCGGGAATTTGCGAATTTCAGTCAGGTAGTGAGCAAGACCGGATTCTCCGTTGAGAACCGGAAGCGTAGCTGCACGGGCCATGTTGCGCCCTCCAGAGTTCACGCCCCCGATAGCGGCGGGCGAGGCAGGCCATCCGCTGTGTCAAAGCCAGAAGCGCTGCAATGTTCCGCGCCGGGACGATCCCAGCGCAGGTGCAACATACTCCAAAACCCGAGGGGGAGGGAAGAACAAAACGTGGTCACGAAGGCGTGACCCGGGTTAAATGTCTGTAACCATGCGGCTTTTTAGCGCATCCCATTTAGTCTATGCTACGGAGGGCGGCCTCAAGCAGAACCAAATCCTCCGGCAGGCCGGATTCCCAGTGGAGAATTTCTCCCGAGCCCGGGTGTTCCAGAACCAGGAGGTAGGCATGCAAGGCCTGCCTGCCAAGAGCCGTCAGCGCTTTCTGGCTCTCCGGCCCGAGCTGCCGGGCCTTGGTCTTGAAGCCGGAGCCATAAACGTCGTCCCCGAGCAAGGGGTGGCCGAGATGGGCGAGGTGAACCCGGATCTGGTGGGTGCGTCCGGTTTCGAGCTGGCAGGCAAGCAGCGAGGCGACCGGCTTGCCGTCTTTCCCGGTGAAGGTTTCCAGCACCTCCCAATGGGTCACGGCTTCGCGGCCGCCCTGCCGCACCGCCATTTTCTCCCGATTATGCGGATGCCGGTCGATCGGCTCGTTGATGGTGCCGGTCTTCCGGTTCGGCGCGCCCCAGACAAAGGCCATGTAGCCGCGCCGCATCTCCCCGGTGCGGCCATGGTCGGCGAACTGGGCCGACAGCGACTGGTGGGCGCGGTCGTTCTTGGCCACCACCATCAATCCCGTGGTGTCTTTATCCAGCCGGTGGACGATGCCGGGCCGCTTCACCCCGCCAATCCCGGAGAGCGACGCGCCGCAATGGGCGATCAGCGCGTTGACCAGCGTGCCGGTTTCATGGCCCGCGGCGGGATGGACCACGAGGTTCTTCGGCTTGTCGATGACGATGATGTCCTCGTCCTCGAACACGATGTTCAGCGGAATATCCTCGCCTTCGGGCTCGGCGGGCGCCGCGGGCGGAACGTCGATTGTGATCGTATCCCCCGCATTGACATGATAAGCGGGGTCGCGAACCGGGGACCCGCCGACGTGCACCTGGCCTGCGAGGATCAGCGCTTTCAGGCGCGAGCGCGACAGGTCGGGGCTGCGCACGGCGAGCACACGGTCCAGCCGCCGCGATCCTTCGTCGCCTGCGACGGTAACTTCGTGGCGGGTGTCGTCCCCGGAAGTGTTGTGATGAGAGTTCTGCATGTCTGAAACTGTTGCGCCTGAACCAACGCCCGAGCAAGCCGCACTGATCGCGCGGGTGCGGCGAATGATGCTGATCGCAGGCCTCACCACCGCGATCGGGGTCGGGGCCTTGCTGGTCGCTATCGGCTATCGTCTTTTCCGCAGCGATGGAAGCGTGCAGATCACCGATGTGACCGCCACTCTGCCCAAGGGGGCGCGGATCGTCTCCACCGCCACCGCGGGCGAGCGGCTGGCCGTGACCGTGGATATCGGCGGCGTCACCGAAATCCGCACCTATGATGCGAAGACGCTCAAAGCTGTCGGCCGTCTCAAATTCGCCAATGAGCCCTGATACGCCTCATAAGAGGCGGCGCGAAAGACAGCAGCCCCGCCCATCCCAGGGGGCTTTCGTCTGCAGGACGTGAAACTTGCCCCCGCGGACTTAAGATTGTCTCGGCTCCGCATGTTTCCCGCTCGGTTCAAGGCCTCCGTCAGCTTCCAGTCTTGCGGCAGCGCAATTTCGAGGCTATTCCCTTGTCCGCGCTTGCTCCCTTCGTCTAGCGGTTAGGACGCGGCCCTCTCAAGGCTGAAACAGGGGTTCGATTCCCCTAGGGAGCGCCAAGGATTTCTAAGCATTGAAAAGCTGAAAACTCTGAGCAATCATGAGTTTAGAGAGGCCGCCTTGCTACACAAACGTAGCCCACAGAGGTGGTCCACAATGGCGGCTTTGAGTTACATGCAACGGCGTGCATCGGGCACCTACGAGTTTTGCAAAAGGCTGCCTGAAGCGCTGGCCGGGAAGCCCGTGCCGCTCATATGCGCGATGCGTTCGCCGACCTCATCAATCCGAAGACGCACCGCTTCAAGCGTGAGATCGTTCGTTCCCTCGCGACGAAGGAATTGAAGCAGGCAAAGCGGCGCGACCATCAGGAGGCCTTGAAGGCCTCCGAGTTGTTTGACGCTGCCGTGAAGGCCATCACACCATCTGCCGTCGCGGGTTCATCCGCGATACTTTTGCCGACTTAAATCATCGGCTTGTGAGAGTTTGTGACGGACGCTCACCGAAAGCTTGTACGTAGTGCCGAGCGAAGTGGCTTGCGTTAGAATAGCCACAGGCAAGCGCAGTCCCAATTACCGTGGTTTCTGAGTCAGGGTTCGAGAGAATCTCACGAGCCCGATGCAAGCGAACCAACCTTGCGAACTGCATTGGCGAACATCCCCGGAATTGGTTAAATGAACGGAAGAGCGTGCGAACACCCACATCCGCCACAACGGCAAGTTCTTCTATCGGAACGATCCTGTGCCAATTGGCCTCAAGATATTCCTCCGCTTTTCGAAGGTGATAGGGAAGTGTTGTCGAACTGCTCGATCGTCCGGAGCCCTTCAACTGCTCAATTGGGGCGTGCGCAACAATATCGTGAGCCAGTGGGGCGTTGCGTCCTTTAACCGCGAGCCTTTCCTCACGACGAACAAGTTCACCGCGCTGCGTATCTGTAATGTCAATTACAAAGCCGATGACACGGCTCGGCATGTCCGCATTATCTCTGAACACGGAAGCTCCGGTTCTTACCCAACGAACATCTCCATCGGGGCGTATGATTCTGAATACCATCGCGCGATTAGAGTTTTCCGCGACGAATTCTGCGGTGGTTCCGATGGCATGGGTAAGCCAATCCAAATCATCCGCATGGATGAATGGCTGGAGCTCTTTGATGAATTCAACAGGTTGATGCGGATCGCGTCCCAGGATTTGATTGCAGGCTTCATCGCAGTAGATCTTGTCTTTTTCGATGTCGTACTCCCAAATACCGAGGCCGCCGATCTTCGCTGCGGTTTTCAGCCGCTCCTCGCTTTGGCGAAGAGCTTCTTGCGCTAAGCGCTCAGTTGTTACTTCGCGCGATACGCAAAGAACCATGCTGGGTCGCCCGTTAGGTCCCATTACCGGCGTCAACATATTGTCCCAGTATTGAGGAGCTTCACCGGGTAAAACACTGCGTCCGGGAAAACGCGAAAATTTTCCTGCGCGAGCCTCGTTTAAGGCTTCCTCGCCAGCCGCCCATACATCGCCGGGCAGAAGCGGAAGCCAGGGCATGCCGAAGGAAGATTTATCGGGTATTCCCAAGGCGCGGCAACCTGCCTTGTTCATGTGTCCAACAGTGCCATCAATCGCGATGAGCTTGATGCAATCGACACTGATATCGAGCATATCGGTCTGAATGGACAAGCGATGTTCGAGCTCAGCTTCTCGCGATTTTAGCGCCTGAATGTCGGTTGCGATACACAACCATTGATGTTCATCCGCGGCAATATCGGTGGCTGGTTGCAGGCTGAGAAGATACCAGCGTGCAGTTTCGGCATCATTCCATAAGCGGCATGTGAAGTCTGTCTTCCGTCTCGTGGCCGTGATGGATCGAATATGCGAGATAGCGATATGCCGATCTTCGGGCCAGATCGATTGCACCCATGACATGGATTTGCTTTTGGGGCTGGCGAAATGCGCGCGCTCTCGCCACGACTGATTCATGTGCACGATATTGCCGATTGAATCGAGAAGGCAGGCCGGAGACTTGAGCAGATTTAACAGCGCGGTTGATGCTGAATGCAGCTGCTCTTGTTTGGATACGTCTTCAACTGTCGCTATTTGGTTTACTCTGGAAGTCCCCGATCTATGCGCATGGACCGGTACTTCCTCTTGCCCGCTTCCCTTCACGAAACTCTGTCCCCTCTTGCGTTAATTTACGCAGGACCAG
Source organism: Afipia sp. (assembly GCA_017308595.1). Classification (GTDB taxonomy): domain Bacteria; phylum Pseudomonadota; class Alphaproteobacteria; order Rhizobiales; family Xanthobacteraceae; genus Afipia. The sequence goes on along the minus strand of JAFKER010000006.1, from coordinate 64,348 downwards.
TCGGTAACTCTCTATTCTTGTCGCAGAAATCATCGTTTCTTATTGTTATGGAATTCACACTGAAGAATTTTGTGTTTTGACGCGGCTGGACTGCAACTCTGTACAAATCGTTATGCCAGACAGTCGGCTGGCTCATCTGAACAGATCGTGAATAAGCCAGGTTTGTCGCAGACCCGGAATGCTTTCGCGATGACAGGGATATCCGCAAGTCAAGCGGGTGTATGTCATGTCACCATCGGGCTTTTTGAGGCAGGAATTTGATGTTTCTTGGTTCTGTCAAAGGCAGGAGAACATCCATAGTGTGGACTGTTGACAGCGAGCCGCGGAAATACCTGTGGGTGGCAACGTGGCTTCCTTTTGAGCGGCTTCCTTTTGATCAGCGATGCCGCGCAAGAGTCTGATAGGGACGTTCGCCGAAGGCGTTAAAGTACTGCCGCGCGAAGTGGCCGGAGTTTGAGTAGCCGCAGGCAAGGGCCGTCCCCAAGACCGTTGTTTCCGGCGTTGGTGATGAGAGAAGTTCTTGCGCCCGGCGCAGCCGAATGAGTCTCGCGAATTGCATCGGAGATTGCCCTCGGTGCTGGTTGAATGAACGGAAGAGCGTCCGCATCCCAACGCCGGACACGGCCACCAGTTCTTCAATGGGGACGAGACGATCCCAATTGGCGCTCAGGTACTCTTCTGCGACTCGAACATGATGAGGAGCCGTGAGCAGAGCAGTTCTCTGTAGAAGCTTCCTGGAAATATCTCGGTCGATCACGAGAGCCGCGACAACGACAGCTTGCTCAAGTTCACGCACGACGAGCGAGGGAATGTCCGTGGAAGATGACCACGCCAAAGCCTCGGCTAGGAATAATGAAGTATAGAGCAAATGTTGCGATTGTTCCTGAGTCATATCAAGCAGCGGATCGAAAGAAATGTCTTCATTCGGTGATTCCCCGGTCAAGGCGCCGAGCTTGCGTTTGAGTGTCTCAGGAGAAATTCGAAGACCCAGGCGATGGTGTCCGCTGTCGAATTTTAAGCACGAGGGAAGTCGCGGAGGAACAATGCATGCATGGCGCTCGTTCACATCGTGAATAACACCTGCGATACGTGTCGCGGCGCTGCCTCTCAACGAAAATTGCATGCAGAATTGATCGATTGCAGGAAGATTGAAGATAATGTCTGCGGATGTCGACACATACATAAGATCGATGTCAGTCAGGGTCGCCATATTCACCCGCAAATCGAGTGGCGTTGACGGCAGATCAAGTTCGGTTGCGCTAAAGAACCTCGACATGTTCGCCCGGATTTGCTCGAGATCAGTCGCGCGGAACGTGGAAAATCGACCAAGCAGCTCTCTGTCGCGATATGACGAAAGTGAATCGGGGAGCGATACACGCCGCACTTCACCTGTGTTCGGCTGAAACGTATCGTCGCCAAGCTGGCGAGCCAGTCCAACGAATATCTTACGTTCGCCTAGCGCTTGACAGGTAAAGTTGATTTCAACCGGATATGTCGATCCGTTCTTTCTCAGTGCGATTTCCCGAAACGTCATGGTCAATCCCGCCGGCGCGTTTCTCCATTTTTCGGCGTTTTCTTCCGGGTTAGCCCCACGAGAAATATCATTGATCGTGAGTGAAAGTAGCTCCTCGCGCGAGTATCCGAGATCGATGCAGGATTGCTCATTGACGTCGATGAAGCGGCCCTGCTCGTCATGCACAAAAAATCCCGGCGGTGAATTTCCGGGGGTGTGTCGCTTGTCCTCATCTTTCTTCATGAAATTCGCGCTTTAGAAAATCCCGGCCATGAGCGATCTGTGATTGCGGTCATCACCACAATCACGTTTCAAGAAAAATGCAATGTCAATGAGTTCAAAGACCTTATTACTCAAAAGGCCGTGCTGCCCACCTGCACCTGCGGCCATTCGTCTTCCCAGCAAAATAATGGAGACAAAGAAGAAAAGTTCCATCTCCCATCCAATAGGCAATGTTTCTTTTGAAAGCGAGCGCGTTATGAAGGGTGGAGTTGCGGGCAGTATTTTGTCTTTTCTGACGTAACTCTGCCTGTCCTGACACTTTCTCATCTGCGATCTATTGAGATGGCAGTAACGTACTATCGCCGTATGGGCCGGTGGTGATGGCTGGCACGATCAGATCAAAGGTGGCAGAAATTGAGCCGGTGATGAATTAAGTAACTGCAATTAAATGTGCTTCACCTCGATGATTGTCGTTGGAAATTTCCAGCAGTTTAATTGGAGCACATGAAATGTTCGGCGGTGGTAGACGTAGTAATGCGCAGGCTCAGATCGATGCGTTGAATCGCTCTCAGGCCGTCATCGAGTTCAATCTGGATGGCACGATCATTACGGCAAACAAGAATTTCCTGAACACTCTTGGCTATTCGCTTGAAGAGATTCGGGGGCGCCACCACAGCATTTTTGTTCACCCATCGGAGCGGGACAGCGCGAGCTATCGTGAATTCTGGTCATCGCTTGGCCGCGGAGAGTTTCAATCCGGTGAATTCAAGCGTTTCGCAAAAGGTGATCGTACGATCTGGATTCAGGCGTCATATAACCCGATCGCGGATAGCGCCGGAAAACCCGTCAAAGTCGTTAAGTTTGCAACGGATGTCACCAAAGCGAAGTCCGGCAGCCTCGATGTCGCGGGCAAGCTCGCAGCGGTAAGCCGAACACAAGCCACCATCGAATTCGAGCTCGACGGCACAATCATTACGGCAAACGAAAACTTCCTGAGAACCGTGGGATATTCGCTTTCCGATATCAAGGGGCAGCATCATCGGATGTTCGTTGATTCGAGCGAGCGAGATGGAGCAGCCTACCGCGAATTCTGGGCTGGTTTGACACGCGGCGAATATCAGTCGGGTGAATACAAGCGGATCGGCAGGGGTGGCCGTGAAGTCTGGATTCTTGCTTCTTACAATCCGATCCTGGATGACGAGGGCAAACCGTTTAAGATCATAAAGTTTGCGACCGATACGACCCAGCAGCGGCTCAAGACGGCTGATTTTGCAGGGCAGATTGCTGCTATCGGTAAATCTCAGGCCGTCATCGAGTTCAACATGGATGGAACGGTGATAACCGCGAATGAAAATTTCCAGAGCGCATTGGGTTACTCGCTCCATGAAATCCAGGGCAGGCACCACTCCATGTTCATGGCACCGGCAGAAAGTGGTGGCGATGAATACCGCGCATTCTGGCGCTCGTTGAATGATGGTTGTTACCAGACGGGAGAATATCGGCGGGTTGGTAAAGGTGGGCGCGAAATATGGATACAGGCGTCCTACAATCCGATTTTCGATCTCAACGGTAAGCCGTTCAAGGTTGTGAAGTACGCTTCCGATGTAACGCAGCAGGTGATCGCACGGAAAAAGAGCGAACATGTTCGCGGCTTGATGGAGTCTGTTGCGGCGGGAGCCGAAGAGCTTAGCGCTTCTGTTCAGGAAATTTCCTCTGCCATGGTGAAGTCGCGTGAAACCACGAGCGAAGCAGTGCAGCATGTGGAGGGAGCAGATCAACAGGCGCAACGTCTAATGGAGGCGGCGCGTTCCATGAGCAATATCGTGCAGATGATCCACGAGATCACCGGTCAGATTAATTTGCTCGCACTCAACGCAACGATCGAGTCTGCACGGGCGGGAGAAGCGGGGCGCGGATTTGCTGTTGTTGCCACAGAGGTGAAAAATCTCGCCAATCAGGCAAAGCAGGCAACAGATACGATTAATACTGAGATCAACAATCTCAGTGCGATTTCCAGTGACGTGGTCGGATCTCTAAATACGATTCGCTCGACGATCCAGCAGGTCAGTGAATATGTGACATCGACCGCGGCCGCGATCGAAGAACAGAGCGTCGTTACAAGAGACATGTCTTCCAGCATGCAACATGCTGCGGCTGAAGCTGCGGCACTGGGTTGACATGTCCGAGCTCATGTCGAGAGCCCACCTCTGTTAAGATGCGTGTGCTGGATGGTTTCAATTGAAGTGAGATGAGGAGTTGGAGTTATGGGACGGGTGATAGCATTTAATCCCAAGAACGGCTCGGTGCATGAGGCGGTCAATAAGGAGCCTTCTGGTATTGGCGCGGAGTTGAATCCTCAGTCGTTGCCATCCGCCGGAATCGAAAAGCTGCACTGCGAACTGCAAGCCGTGATCACCTTATTGGAAGGAGCGTTGAGCCAGATCAGTCCGTTGATCGCAACCATGAATAAGCTGGAGGGCGATCACCAAATCAAAAGAGCGTTTGCTTTGGCGCGTCTCGAAGTTGAATGTGCTAAATTCACCGTCGCTCGCTTGGATAATTTGATTGGACGCGTTTGAGGCAATCGAATCGCATTCGGAAAGTGGCGCAGCGTTGTTGTTCTTCGCGTCGTGCCGTCGGATGGATATCTTCGAGAAACGGAAGCTAAACGCGTTAAAAAAAGGGCGGTAAGCTTAGCACGGTGTTGGCGGAGTCTATGCTGGATGTGTCGGCATTGACTAAGCTTTTTCAATACCTTGCGAGCCTTTCAGGTGTTTCCCAGGGAGCGCCAGCGTTTCTTTCCCGGCTGCCTTTGCCGGGTTGGCAGCAGCCGCACAAAATCTTCATCGCATTCTGAGTCAGGCTCCCCTGCACCGCGCATTGATCGCGGCCCGGGCAGATGATTACATCGGCGCTGCCCAGGCGCCGCTTGCCTGGCCCGTTCAGGAAGGATGTCGCACGCGCAAACGTTGATTTGAAAACATTGGCCGATCAACGGCCAATACATCAGGGAGGAGACGCTAATGACCGAGTTCACGCCGGATCGACGATCTCTGCTCAAGGCAAGCGCCGCAACGCTGGCTGCGGCGGCAACCATGTCCGCCGATCAGATGCTCGGCTATGCCAAGGCCTGGGCGCAGACCGCGCCGTGGAAGCCGGAAGCCGGCGCCAATATCAACATGCTGCGGTGGAAGCGGTTCGTGGAGGCGGAGGATGTCGCCTTCATGAAGATTGTTGATGCTTTCCAGAAGGCGACCGGCGTCAAGATCAACGTCTCCAATGAATCCTTCGATGACATCCAGCCCAAAGCGTCGGTGGCTGCCAACACCGGACAGGGCCTCGACATGGTGTGGGGGCTATACTCGCTGCCGCATCTGTTCCCGGAAAAATGCGTCGATGTCACCGATGTCGCCGACTATCTCGGCAAGAAGTATGGCGGCTGGGCGCCGTCGGGCGTGGCTTACGGCAAGCGCGGCAACAAGTGGCTCGGCATTCCGGTGGCGGCGAGCGGCGGCCTTGTGAACTACCGCGTCGCCGCCATTCAGAAGTGCGGCTTCAAGGAATTCCCGAAAGACCTCGGCGGTTTCCGCGAACTGATCAAAGGCCTGAAAGCAAACGGTACGCCTGCGGGCATGGCGCTCGGCCACGCAACCGGCGACGCCAACGGCTGGCTCGCCTGGGCGATGTGGGCGCACAACGCCTACACCGTCGACAAGAACAACAAGGTGATCGTCAATTCACCCGAGACGGCGAAGGCGCTGGAATACGTCAAGTCGCTCTACGAGAACTTCATTCCCGGCGTGGTCTCCTGGAATGACAGCTCCAACAACAAGGCGTTCCTGGCCGGCCAGCTTCACCTCACCACCAACGGCATTTCGATCTATGTCGCGGCGAAGAAGGAAAATCCAGCGATCGCAGCCGACATGGATCACGCGCATCTGCCGGTCGGGATCAGCGGCCAGGTCCGCGAACAGCATCTCGGCTTCCCGATCCTGATCTTCAACTTCTCGAAGTATCCGCAGGCGTGCAAGGCGTTCACGGCTTTCCTGATGGAGGGTCCGCAGTTCAATCCATGGATCGAGGCGGCGCAGGGATATCTGTCGCACTTCCTGCTGGCCTACGATGCCAATCCGATCTGGACTGCCGATCCGAAGAACACGCCGTATCGCGATGTCGCCAAACTGGCATCGACTCCGGCGGGGATCGGTACCTTGAACGAGAGTGCCGCCGCCGCGATCGCGGACTTCGTGGTGGTCGACATGTTTGCGAACTATTGCACCGGCCGCGAAGATTTGAAGGGCGCCATGGCGTCCGCCGAGCGGCAGTTCAAGCGGATCTATCGCAGTTAGCTCTTTAAGATCGCGCGCGGAAGCGTTTCTGTGTTGCCGCGCGCGACCCTGCTGCTCATGCCGCAGGATTGATCAGATTGCATGGATTGGCGGCATGGGTGTTGTCCGATAAATGCATCCCCACATAATCATTTCGACTCATTCGTCTGGCAGACTGCTCCGGTCACGCCAAGGATCGGCTAAGGATCGGCTAAGGATCGGCTTGAGTCCCGCCGGTCATCTGCCTGTGATGTCCGTGCGGTTGTGCGGACATGTACGGACCACGCGAAATCGATGAGGTCATGATGCTCACGTCGCAGCAGTTGAAAGAATTGTTTCCCGAGAACAGCAAGCTGAAGGACTGCGGTGTTCCGCCGCCAGTTCATCAGCGCGACGTTCTCGTGAACGGCGAACTCCAGCCGTGGAGCGGTCCGGTGGAAACCGTGCGTTCGGCGATTTGCGTGCGCAAGGCTGACGGCTCGCTGGAGCAGGTGGAGCTTGGCAGCTATCCGGTGGGCGGTATTCCAGAGGCGAAGGTCGCGCTCGATGCGGCTGTGGCCGCTTACGACAACGGCCGCGGCGAATGGCCGACCATGACGGTGGCGCAGCGTATTGCATGCATGCAGGATTTCACCCGGCAGATGGTGGCCCGCCGCGAGCAGATCGTACAACTCATCATGTGGGAGATCGGCAAGAGCTTGCCGGATTCGCAGAAGGAATTCGACCGCACCGTCGAATACATGAAGGCGACCATCGAAGCGCTGAAACATCTCGACAACGACAATTCGCGCTTCACCATTGTCGAAGGCACTATCGGCCAGATTCGCCGCACGCCGCTGGGCGTGGTGCTGTGCATGGGGCCGTATAATTATCCGCTCAACGAGACCTTCGCGACGCTGATTCCGGCGCTGATCATGGGCAACACCATGGTGTTCAAGCCGCCGAAGTTCGGCGTGCTGCTGTTCCAGCCGCTGCTCGAAGCTTTCCGCAGCGCGTTTCCGAAGGGCGTTATCAATACGGTCTACGGCAAGGGCTCCGAAGTGGTGCCGATGCTGCTGGAATCCGGCAAGGTCAATGTGCTGACTTTGATCGGCTCAAGCCGCGTCGCCGACCATCTCAAGAAGATGCATCCGAAGGTGAATCGCCTGCGCGCCATTCTCGGCCTCGACGCCAAGAACGCCGCCATTGTGTTGCCCGATGCGGACATCGAGCTTGCTGTCAAGGAATGCCTGCTCGGCTCGTTGTCTTTCAATGGCCAGCGTTGTACCGCACTGAAGATGCTGATCGTGCATCGCTCGATCGTGGACAAATTCCTCGCGCGCTTCACTGATGAATTCGTCAAATTGAAAATAGGCATGCCATGGGACAAGGGTGTCACGCTGACGCCGTTGCCGGAATTCGGCAAGGTCGAACACATGACGCGGCTGGTCGCAGATGCGAAAGAGAAGGGCGCCAAGATCATCAACGAGGGCGGCGGTACAAGTGCAGGTACGCTGTTCTATCCGGCTGTGGTTTATCCGGTGAAAGAAGGCATGCTGCTGTATCGCGAAGAACAGTTCGGGCCGATCGTGCCGGTGATGGCATTCGACGACATCGATACCGCGCTGGATTATGTCATCACTTCCGAGCATGGCCAGCAGGTGTCGATCTTCAGCGAAGATCCGGACACCATCGGGCGGCTGGTCGATCCGCTGGTCAATCAGGTGTGCCGCGTGAATATCAATTGTCAGTGCCAGCGCGGGCCGGATGTCTTTCCGTTCACCGGACGCAAGGACTCGGCGGAAGGCACGCTGTCGGTAACGGATGCGCTGCGCTCGTTCTCGATCCGCTCAATGATTGCGGCCAAGCAGACTGACGATTCGAAAAGATTGCTCGATGAGATCGTCCGCGATCACAAATCCAACTTCATAAATACTGGGTTCATTTTGTAATCGATACAACATCACGAGACGGCGCTGCCGGCGCTTGCAACGTGATGCCGATGCGAATTCCGGAAGGCGCTATCTGGTAACGAATTCTCAACCAATTCGTGGTTACCAAATAGTAAACCTATCCGGAGTTTGCACTCATGACCGATCCCATTGCCGACGGCGAAATCAAGGACGCAGGCAACCACAGCGAGGCTTCGCTGGTGCCTGAAGTTGTCAATACGGGCGCGCATGAAGCCGAAGTGCCAGACACCGCGATGGAAGGTGCCCGCAATCAGCCCGCGAGGCAGCCATCGAAGGAAATCACTCTCCAGCGCCTGACGCCGCACAGCTCCTGGGAAGATATTGTTTCCAATGAGAGCGCGGCGCGAGAAAAGCAATTCACTGCAGCGCCTTCCGAAGCAGGAAGCCGCCGGCTTTCGATCGCAGCCATCGTTGCCATCGCAGCCGCTGTCGGCGCGATCGGGGGCGCACTGGCCACTGCGGGCGTCGGACATTTGGTGAAGGGCGATCAGACTGCTGCGGTTGCGGCGGCAAGCGCGGCCGAACAGGCACGTTCGCTGGAAGGCGCGATCGGAAAGATCAATGCCGATATCGCCGCGCTCAAGTCCAGCAGCGCCGCGCAATCTGCGAAGATTGTCGATCGTATCGACCGCGTCGAGAAAGCGCAGGCCGAGCCCGCCGCGAAGCTGGCCAAGCTCAATGAGGCCGTCGAAAAGCTGCGTACGCCAGCACCTGCCGTGGCTGCACCGGAAACCACGGGGTCGATCAAGGCCACAGCGCCGCAGCAGAACCGGCTTCCGATTGTCGAAGGCTGGACGTTGCGCGATGTCTATGACGGCACGGCAACCGTGGCTGGCCGTCAGGGCATCTTCGATGTGATCCCCGGCGACCCGCTTCCGGGTGTCGGCCGGGTCGACGCAATCCGTCGCCAGGATGGACGCTGGGTGGTTGTCACCAGCCGCGGCCTGATTGTCGGACGTTAAGCATCATCGGAATCCGTTTGAGTTCCCGCAAGAAAGCGCAGGACCGCTAAAATTTGAGCGTTCCGCTGAACGGACCGGCATGATCTCGCAGGCATGATGCAGCCTCTGATGAAGAGGACTGAGCATGCCCGCATTTCGAGTGATCCCGCGCCTTCATGTGGTTAATTTTTTCGCCCATGAAGTGATCGATGCATCCGGCGACTTGCCGCCGGCGGCAAACGACAACAATTGCCCGTATTGCGGCGGCGTTCTTGAGCCGGGCGACAAGGCATCTGATTGTTCCGGTTCTGGCGCCGAGTCCGGCGCGTGGCCGATGATTCCGTTTCCCAAGGGCTGGGGCGCGTCCTGCTAAAGCAAAACCCTGAAGCAGGCCGTTCGTAAGCCCATCGCTTTATCGATCTGTTCAGCATGAACCGGCCCATGGGCCGGTTTATGTTTTGGGGATCAGGCCCTGCGTTGGCCTGCAAGATACAAGATCAGCCCAAGCAGCGTGAGCGCGGCCTGCACGAGACCGATGGCCAGCGTAGCGCTTGCAATCGATGCGGTCAGCGACACGCCGGCCGCCGCGCCTGCCATCTGCAGGAATCCGACCAGCGCTGACGCAAGACCCGCCCGGTCGCCGAAGGGTTGCAGGGCTGTTGCCGTGGCCAGCGGGCTGACCATGCCGAAACCGGCAAGAAAGATTGTCACCGGGATCAGGTAACTCCAGATGCTGGGCGTGAGCCAATGCGCCAGCAGCAGAGCCGTGCCGCCAGCGGCCGCGATAACCAGACCAACCACAGTGGCGCGGGCATGGCCGATCTTCATCGCCAGCCGCGGCGCCGTCATGCCGGAGCCGAAGACGACGAACACGGTGCCGGCGAAGAACAGTCCGAGCTGGATCGGGGAGAAGCCGAGACCGTCGATCAGGACGCGCGGCGTTCCGGAGAACATCGCGAACAACGCGCCCATGAACAGGCCGATCGCGCCTGCCGGTGCGATGAAGCGCAGATCGGTGAGCAACCCCCAGTATCCGCGCAGGATTGCGCCAACCTGAATCGAAACGGAATTGTCGGGCCGATGGGTTTCGCCGACATACTTGAGATAGGCGAGTGCAACGACGGCACCGAATACAGCGACAACGAAAAATTCTGAACGCCAACCGAATGTCGTATCAAGCAGACCTCCGATCAGCGGCGAAAAGCCGGGAGCAGCCGACATCGCGACCATGATGAAGGCCAGCGCGCGCGTCAGTGCTTCGCCACTCAACAGATCGCGGGCGATGGCGCGCGACAGGACCGACGCCGCGCAGGCGCCCAGCGCCTGAATGGTTCGCCCGATCAGCAGCATCGGGAGGTCGGTCGCGAACTGACACCAGATACTCCCCGCCACGAAGATACCGAGGCCGAAGATCACCGGCTTCCACCGACCGTAGCGGTCTGACAGCGGCCCGACGATCAACTGCCCGACCGCAAAGACCGCGAGATAGATGCTGATGGCCGAGGCCACGGCAGCCGTGGACACATTCAAGGCCTTTGCGATCGTAGGCAGTGACGGGAGCAGAATGCTGGTTGCGAACGAGCCGACAGCGGCGAGCGCGGCCAGCGCGACAATGTCCGCGGAAACGGCGGCGCGGGCAGACGTCAGTTTCGTCTCTGCGTCGGCATTCTGAATGGTCATCGGTGCACTCCTTGTTGGCTTCGTTTATATGATGATCATCATTTAATCAAAGCCAAACTCACCGCGAGCCCTGCGCTTTTCGCCGGGGGACGGTTGCGGGAAAGCATGCCGGGGTTAGACTTCAACGCGGCGTGCCGCCGCATGGACGGCGTCTTGAACAGAGGGCGCAGTCCTCACCATCTACAGGATGGATAAGGACATTCCGGCGGACTGCCGGCCTGGAGGAGGCCAAAGGAAGCAATGAGTTATTTCAAAACCGCGATTCTGCTCGCCGGATTGACGGCCCTGTTCATGGGGGTTGGCTATCTGATCGGCGGAGCTGGCGGTGCCATGGTGGCGCTGATCGTCGCGGCGGCGACCAATCTGTTTGCGTACTGGAACTCGGACCGCATGGTGCTGTCGATGAACGGCGCGCAGGAGGTCAATGAGCGCAGTGCGCCGGATCTCGTGCGGCTTGTGGCCGAACTAGCCGGGCGCGCGCAGTTGCCGATGCCCAAGGTTTACCTGATGGACAACCCGCAGCCGAACGCGTTCGCGACCGGCCGCAACCCGGAACATGCCGCGGTGGCCGTGACCACCGGACTTCTGCGGATGCTGAGCCGTGAGGAACTGGCCGGCGTGGTCGCGCATGAACTCGCGCATATCAAGAACCACGACACGCTGATCATGACGATCACGGCGACTATCGCGGGTGCGATTTCCATGATTGCGCAGTTCGGCATGTTCTTCGGCGGCCATCGCGGCAACAACGGTCCGGGCATCGTCGGCTCGCTGGCGATGATGATCCTGGCCCCGCTGTCGGCGACCATCGTGCAGATGGCGATCAGCCGGACGCGCGAATACTCAGCCGATAACATGGGTGCCCGGATTTGCGGACAGCCGATGTGGCTGGCGTCGGCCCTGGTGAAGATCGACAATGCGGCGCATCAGATTCCGAACATGGATGCGGAGCGCAATCCTGCGACCGCGCACATGTTCATCATCAATCCGTTGTCAGGGCAGGGAATGGATAACCTGTTCTCGACGCATCCATCGACGCAGAACCGCGTCCGCGAATTGCAGCGTCTTGCTGGCGAAGCGGGATCGCGTGGCGGGCCGGCAGCCGCTCCGGTCAATTCGTCCGGCGGCTCTCGTGGCCCTTGGGGCGGCACACAGCGCGGCCCCTGGGGGTGATATGTTGAGGATGACAGCGAAGGCGATCCCGGAACGGATCGCGTGCTGCGGATAACCAAAGGTCCGATTCAGTTCTGCTGAATCGGACCTTCCTGTCAGACCTTGAGATTTTCTGCTGACGTCTTGCCGCGGTTCGCGACTTCTTCGTATTCGACCGACTGACCCTCGTTGAGGGTCGAGAGACCTGCCTTCTCAACTGCCGAGATGTGAACGAACACGTCCTTGCCGCCGTTGCTGGGCTGGATGAATCCATAACCCTTGGTCGGGTTGAACCACTTCACAGTACCTTTAGCCATTCCGTCGTCTCCAAGAGGGTAAGACCTATAACAAGTGTCGAACCCCGCGGATGGGCGTGTCCAACGGCGCGCAAGATACGCGGGAAGTGCGAAGCTTGATAGCGAAAATGGCGTCAGTCGTTGCTGGTTTCGCTCAAAGTTTGCGCGAATTTACCGGTTTCACGCTGCTGCAACTGCGAAATCGGCAGTCATATCCGACAGCGCTGCTGCTTTTTCGACGGTATAAACCACCAGCGGTTCGACCCGGCCACGGATCTGGACTTCGATCCGATGCAGGTCACCAGGCTCAAGATTGGCTGTTTTCAGAACGTTTTCGGAGACGATCGCCTCGCAGGATAGTGCTTTCGTCATGTCTTGCAGCCGTGCCGCGACGTTGACCGGATCGCCGAGCGCAGTGAACACCGTATGCTCCTCGGAGCCGATATCTCCGATGATGACGTCCCCGCCGTGAATACCGATTCCGAACCGAAGTGGCTGCGGCACGTCGTCGCCGAGGAACTCATTGAGCGCATCGACGTGCACCGCGATCCGCGCTGCCGCCTCGATGGCCTGCCTGCAAGCCGTCTGCGGATCGGCCGAGAGGCCGAACAGCGCCAGTTGTCCATCGCCGACAAACTGGTTCGGCTGGCCGCCGCATTCCACCACGGCCTGCGATACGGCGGTCAGGAAGCGGTTGATGATGAAAACGGTATCGAACGGCAGAAGCTGTTCGGCCAGTTTTGTCGATCCGCGCATATCCACGAACATGCTGACAATGTAGCGCTCGCGTCCAGCATGGGCTGGCTTGATCGCCGTGGCCGACGACGCGGCTGTGTTGGCGGGGAATATCTGGAAGAAGGCGACATCGGCTCGGGGCCGCAACTGGCAGGCGAGGCGGATCGCGGGGTCGTTGCCCGCACCGACGCGCTCCAGCACGAAGGCTTCACGGTTTGACGGCGTCGGCAACTGGCTGCAGTCGCCGATGATGCGAATACGGCAGGTTGAGCAGCGCGCACGGCCGCCGCATACGCTTGAATGAGGAATGTTGAAACGCGTGCTGGCTTCCAGCACGCTGAGGCCTATCGGGACTCGAACCGTTTTGCCGTTGCCGTAGGACAGCCGCACCAGGCCGCGCCGCCGCTCCACCATCGCTCGTACGCCGCGGGCGACGAGAGCGAAGCCGATCAGGCCGAAATATCCATAGAGCACGGCGGAACTGATCAGTTCGAGGCTGGCCTGCTCGGTGGCAGTCCCGACCTTTTCGCGCGAAAGGTTGTCGGCCCGCCATTCGGGAGAACCGCTCGCCCGCTGGACCGCGCGGCCACCCTGATAAAGTCCCAGCATGGAGATTGTCGGCAGGATCACTGCGAGTGCCAGCAACCATGGCGCGACAGCCCGGAAGTAAGGCTTGGCGCGCATCCAGAAGTAGATGCCGATGCAGCCGTGAATCCACGATATTAGCAGCACGGCATACATCATCCACTGCATCTGCGGACGGAAGACCCAGTAGGCGAAGAAGACCTGCGGATAGTCCTTTTCATGACCGAACAGCGGAGCGGCGAGGCGCACGCCGATCACATGGCTGATGATGAAGGCCGGAATGCTGAGGCCGAACACGAGTTGGGTCAGTTCGATGCCGGTCCAGCGAAATTGCCGGCGCGCATAGAGCGCCCAGATGCCGAGGCCGAGATGGATCAGCACGGAGCCGTAGAGCAGGACCAGCACCGGCCAGCTCTGCCAGAACCACGCATGATAATAGAGCGCATCATCCATCGTGCCGAGGGAGATGTTGCCCAGGGCATGATTGGCAAAATGGCTGACAATGTAGGCGAACAGAACAAGCCCGGTTGCAAGCCGCACCTGACGGATGCCGATCCCGCGAAGCGCGTGGGCCAGAGGTGAGGCGGCGGTTTCAGCCATAGGGAGGATCGTCCAGCGTTGCAGATACGCCCCGGATCGCCCGAAGCCCTGAAATTCTACCGAAGATGCCGTGGCAGCGCCATGGCGGGAGCCCGGCTTCCACTTTCGAATGGAGCATCAGGTTTGACTTCGCAGACACAGTCGCGGAAAAGCTGGCTCCATGGAAAAGACCGGCAGTGCTGAAATGATTGGCAAGGATCGTCCTGCCACGCGCGGGATGCTGGTCGCAGCGATCGCCATCGCCGTTGTCGTGGCATTACAGGTCATCTATGCGACGACAGCCGATCTGCGCACCGACGAGGCCTATTACTGGACCCTGTCGAAGGAATATGTGCTGTCGTATCTCGATCATCCGCCGATGGTCGCGTGGATGGTGCGCTTCGGCACGGCGATTTTTGGCGACACCAATTTCGGTACGCGCTTTGGCGGACTGCTCGCGATGTGGGTCGCCGTCGCGATCCTCGGCGACATCGTATGGCGGCTGACGCGCGACCGGGTTGCCGTTGTCCTGGCGGTGCTGATGCCGTTCGCGGCGCCTGAATATGGACTGTTTGCCTCGCGCATCGTTCCGGACGCCGGATTGATTTTGTTTTCGCTTGCCATGGCATGGTCGCTGGTGCGGCTCACCGAAACCGGCGATGGCCGCTGGTGGCTGGCCGCAGGACTGTTCGGCGGCTTGTCACTGTTGTCGAAATATACCGCGGTCTTTCTGGTGCCTGGCGTTCTTGCGTTTCTGCTGGTGCCGTCATGGCGGAGGCGCTGGTTGCGCAGTCCCTATCCATGGGGCGCAATTGTCATCGCGCTTGCGGTGTTTTCGCCGGTTCTGATCTGGAATTGGCAAAACGATTGGGCGTCCTTCAAATTCCAGTTCATCCGCGCTGGTGCGGATCACGGTATTTCGGCGCGTACGGTCGGAGATTTTCTTGGATTGCAGTTCGCGCTGGTGGGACCGGTCCTGTTTCCCGTGGCGCTGGCTGGCGCGGTCATGCTGGCATGGCGCGGCTATCGTCAATTGAACGCGGCGTTCATTCTGATTTCGACCTGCGCGCTGGTGCCGTTTGCCTATTTTCTCTGGAAGTCGTTGTCGTTGCGGATCGGCGATACCTGGCCGCTGCTGATCTGGCCGTTCGCCTTTGCCGCGGCCGCGATCAATCTGGCCGAAGTCAGAAAGCTGCAACAACCTGGCTGGATTTTTCGCACCGCTGAGTCATGGGCGAAGGCGGCGATCGTTCTCGGCATCGCGCTGAATATTGCGATTTTCTATTATTACAGCGTCGGCAATCTTGCGTTCGCGGCCAGACAGGATCCAATCGCGAAGGAAGCGGGATATGGCGAGATTGCCGCGCGTGCAAAAGCTGTCGCCAATGAAGTCGGCGCGACATGGATCGCGACGCTGGACTATCGCATCTACGCGGAACTGCGCTGGCATCTGAAAGACAGCATTCCGATTGTGCAGGTGAACGAGCGCAGCCGCTTCATCGGATTCAAGGATATTGCCAGCAGAGCCATCGCGTCCGGCACCGGACTCTATGTCGACAGCGGGCCGAACGACGGCAACATGATCGAGACAAAAGCACCTGCGGTTCTGCGCCTTGCGGGACAGGCCAATCGGACGTGGCGCGGCGTGACTATCGAGCCTTTCGCGTTCAAGACCATTCAGGGCTGGAAACCCGATCTCACGCCGCCGCCGGACTCGCCGTTCTATCAATGGCGGCTGCTCAATTGACGCCTAGGACTTGGAATCGTCGCCGCCCACGCGCTTGAGCAGGTCCCTGGCGAGATCGGACAGGGCCGGGCGGGGGAGCGCCTCGAACGGCAGCGGACGGGTGACGTCGATGGCGGCGAGGCCGAGCCGTGCGGTGAGCAGCCCGTTGAGCAGGCCTTCGCCGAGCTTGGCGGAGAGTTTCGCGGTGATTCCGTGGCCGAGCATCTGCTGGATCAGGCTGTCGCTGGCGGCCATGCCGCCGGTCAGCGCCAGATGCGCCACCACATGCCGCATCAGCCGGATCATACCCAGCGTGCCGGGGCGTCCGCCATAGAGCCGCGCCAGTTGCCGCACGAGGCGGACGGCAGCGGCGAATACGAACAGCATGTCGATGACGGCGCCGGGGCTGACGGCGGTGACGATGGAGACGCGCTGTGCGGCGCTGGAGACCAGCCGCCGCGCTTCCTGATCGAGCGGGGTCATCAACTCGCGTTCGGCGAGACGTACCATGTCAGCCCCATCGATGATGTCGTGCCCGTGTCCTTCCAGTGCGGCACGCGCACGGGCGAGATGGGGATTGTCATGGGTGACCTTCAGGAGGTCGCGGACAATGATGTCGGCATCCTTGCGGTCGTCGCTGGCGAGCACGGCGTTCGCGCGCGCGTGCAGCTTCTCGATGGTTTCGAGCCGTGCGAGACTCAAGGCTTCGCGCGTGATGATGACGATCAGCGCCACCACGGCGAGGACCGCGAACACCAGCCCGATATAGCCGAGGCTGGCGCTGCGATTGAACAGGTCCTCGACCAGATTGGAGATGCCGAGGCCGAGGCCAAGCACAACCAGCCCGCCGAGAGCGCTCCAGAAGACACCGCCCCAGCCGAAGCCCTTGCGGGCAGGGATCGCCGGTTCGGCGATGGGGACAGGCAACTGCGCAGGATCGGATTCCGGTGTGATCAGCACCTTGCCGCGCGGCGAGCGCGCCGCATCGTCCTCGGCATCCATCAGGATGACGCGGGGATCGTCGAGCTTGAACGCCGCCGGCTTGCGGTGATGCGGCTTGTCGCTCATTGCAGCTTGTCTCCGATCAGGAATTGAAGCGCGCGGTCAAGGCGGATATGGGGCAGCGCGGGCTCCTCGCCACCCTCGCGCGCGAGCAGCGGCGGGCGGAAGCGCAGAAACCGGAAGTCGGTCTGGTCGGAGGCGGTGTTGGTCAGGCCCTTGAAAGCGCCGCCGCTGAACAGATCGTCCAGCTTGGCCGGAAGATCGCCGGGGAACGTCGCCGCCTCGGTTTCGCCGTCGAAGACTTCGCCACCGGACATCTCGCCTTCTTCCGGCGTGCCGAGGATCGAAGGCAGTTTGTCACGGCCCTGCTGCACCAGTGCCTCGCGGGTGGCGCGCACGGCGGCCAGTGCCACCACGTCGACGGACGCGCCTGCAAACGCCGCACGCGAAGCCGCGCGCTCGACCATGCGTTTGAGGATTGCTTCCAGCCGATCGTGGCTGGTGTGATGGAGGTGATCCGCCTTGGTGGCGGCAAACAGGATCTTGTCGATGCGTGGACGGAACAGGGCGTTCAGGAAGGTGCTGCGGCCGACGTTGAAGCAATCGAGAATGCCCGACAGCGCGCCTTCGAGATCCTGCAGCGCTTCCGGCCCGGCATTGAAGGCAGCGAGTGCGTCCACCAGCACAATCTGCCGGTCGAGCCGTGAAAAATGATTGCGGAAAAACGGGCGCACCACTACGTCCTTGTAGGCCTCGTAGCGCCGCTTCATCATCGCCCAAAGCGAACCATCCGGGGGAGTACCGTCGGGCCGCACATCGAGCGGCGCGAAGGTGAGAGCCGGAGAGCCGGCCAGATTACCCGGCATCAGAAAACG
Source organism: Afipia sp. (assembly GCA_017308595.1). Taxonomy (GTDB): domain Bacteria; phylum Pseudomonadota; class Alphaproteobacteria; order Rhizobiales; family Xanthobacteraceae; genus Afipia. The sequence goes on along the minus strand of JAFKER010000006.1, from coordinate 46,762 downwards.
GCCCGGCGGCAGCAGGCTCATGGCGAAACGTTCGTCGCGGCAGGCGCGCAGATAGTCCGTGAACAGCTTTGCGGCGGTGAGTGTTGCCTGTTCGTCCTCATGCCCGCTGGCGTCGAGTGTCGCCAGATGGGTGTGCCACTGCGTTGCCAGCCGCGCACGGGGCTCGCGGCGCGACAGCGCGAGGCTTTCCGCCGACCATTGCTCATAGCTTTTGTTCAAGAGCGGCAGGTCGAGCAGCCACTCGCCGGGATAATCCACGAGATCGAGCGTCAGCGTGCGCGCCGACGAATTTTGCCGCTGGTACTCGATCACGAGGCGCAGTTCACTGATGTCGGTAGTGGAATGCGGCCAGCGCCGGTCTTCGATCAGGGTGCGGACATGGCCTTCATAGGCAAAGCGCGGCACGGCGTCGTCGGGCTGCGGCTCAAGCCGGGCGCGAGCGATGCGCCCCGTCGCCAAAGACTCGAACACCGGAAAGCGCCCGCCGCGCAGCAGGCCGTGGACCAGTGCCGTGATGAAGACGGTCTTGCCGGCGCGTGACAGGCCTGTGACCCCCAGCCGGACCGTGGGATTGAACAGGCTTTCGCTGTACTCGATCAGCGAGCGGATGGAGAGACGGGTGTCTTCGAGAATGTCCGAAAAGCTGGGTGCCATAATTCCATCAAGACTTTATCGGACAGAATGCAGAACAGAATGAAAGAGCGAAGGACAGGGCCGTGCGACAGTTCTGTGAAGCTGGGGTCTTGCGGGGCTGAAATCAAGATTCAATCTTGGGGCCTCATCACGTCCTTTTCAGAATTCATTGACCGTCACCAGGCTATCATTGGCCGCGATGTAAGATAAACCGGCAAGCCGGATTGGACGCATGACGATCTTCCGCCTGAAACAGCCCAGTTCGCATCCCCGCAGTATCGGCGGCGGTGTGATCCGCTGGGACTACGATCGCGCGGAGCTGATCGCGGATGGCGTTGTGCATGTCCTTGGCATCGCGTTCGGACTGATCGCGGCGACAGGGCTGGTGATCTTTACCGCAATGCATGCTTCGACCAGGGAAATCATTTCCGTGCTGATTTATGTCGCTGGTCTTCTGGCGATGCTCGGACTGTCAGCGACCTACAACCTGTGGCCGGTCTCGCCGGTCAAATGGGTGCTGCGTCGCCTCGATCATTCGGCGATCTACATTCTGATCGCCGCCACCTACACGCCCTTCCTGACGCAGATGAACGACCGCTTCATGGCGACCGTATTGCTGTCCGGTGTGTGGTCGGTTGCGGCAGCGGGGATCGCGCTCAAGGTCTTTCTGCCCGGCCGGTTCGACCGTTTGTCGGTGGGGCTCTATCTCGCCATGGGCTGGAGCGGTGTCATCGCTTATGACAGCCTCTGGTCCTCGTTGCCGAGCTCGACGCTGTGGTTTATCGCTGCCGGCGGGCTGATCTATTCGCTCGGCGTGATTTTCCACGTCTGGGAGCGGTTGCGGTTTCAGAACGCGATCTGGCACTCCTTCGTGCTGTTCGCCGCGGGGCTGCACTATACCGCGGTGCTTGATCTGATCCTGGTCGTGGCCTGATTGACGCTGGCTGCGCTTCGCGCCTAAAACATCCGCATGAAAGTTGCAGGAAAAGTCGTTGTCGTCACCGGCGGCGCGAATGGCATCGGCCAGGCGCTCGCTGAAATTTTCCATCGCGAAGGCGCGGCCAAGGTTGTGGTCGCCGATCTCGACGGCGCGCGGGCCAAGGCCGTCGCGGACTCCATTGGCGGCGCATCGTTCGCCTGCGATGTCGGCAAGGAAGCCGATATTCTCCATGTCATCGATGAAACCGAAAAGCAGTTCGGCCCCATCGACCTGTTCTGCTCGAATGCAGGGATTGGCGGCGGATTCGACATGATGTCGGAGAATGCGGGCGGAACGTCCGACGAGCCGTGGGAGAAAAGCTGGGCAATCCATGTCATGGCTCATGTCTATGCGGCGCGGCATCTGATCCCGCGGATGCGGGCGCGCGGCGGCGGTTACTTCCTCAACACGATTTCGGCGGCAGGATTGCTGTCGCAGGTCGGCAGCGCGGCCTATTCGACCACCAAGCACGCCGCCGTGGGCTTCGCGGAGAATCTGGCGATCTCGCACAGGGCGCACAACATCAAGGTGTCGATCCTTTGTCCGCAGGGCGTGGAAACCAACATGATCCGGGGCATGCCGAAGGGGCCGCAGTCCAATGACGGCAATCTCACGGCGGAGGAAGTCGCGCAGTGCGCTCTGGACGGGATCGACCGCGAGACGTTCCTGATCCTGCCACACCCGCAGGTGATCGACTACATGCGCAAGAAGACCGACAATTACGACCGCTGGATCGGCGGGATGGCGAAGATTCAGGCCGTGATGCGCGAGACGTTCGGGAAGAAGTAGCCGGCTCGTCTTCGGTCGTCCCGTCTAAAACTGGACGGCGCCAAATTTACAAAGTGTCATGCGCGGGCTTGACCCGCGCATCCATCGCTCGAAAAGATGGATTGCCGGGCCAAGCCCGGCAATGACAATTGTGGATGGTGTTGGATTGAAGCGCGGTCGAAATTGTTACCAGCTCGCGGTGCCCTTCATGGTCGGCGCGCCCGAAGCGTTCGCGGTCCAGACCTCGAGCCCTGCATCCGTCTCGTTGCCGTTGACGCTGAACTCCGCGCCATCGAACAGCGGATTGACGCCGCGATAGACAAATTTCTGAGGCGGCTTGTTGCCGCGCTGGCGCGCCGCGAATTCGATCAGCAGCGAGGCCTGCAGCGGGCCATGCACGATCAGGCCCGGATAGCCCTCGACCTTGGTGACGTAGTCGCGGTCGTAGTGAATGCGGTGGCCGTTGAAGGTCAGCGCCGAGTAGCGGAACAGCAGGACCGGATCGGCCATGTGAGCTTCGCGGATTTTTCCTGTGGGCGCTGGCGCAGGCGCGGCGGCGGGCTTGTCGCCGGGCGGGGGCATGTCGCGATACACGATGTCATGACGTTCGCGGATGGCGACGCCGCGCGGCGTGGTAATGGTGTGATCCACCGAGACGAAGCAGAGCGTGCCGGTCGAACCCGACTTCAACGTCACGTCCGAAATGCGCGATGCGCGCGTCACCGTGTCGCCGACGCGCAGCGGATCGATGAATTCGATCTGTCCGCCCGCCCACATCCGGCGCGGCAACGGCACGGGCGGAAGAAATCCGCCGCGCGTAGGGTGACCGTCGGTGCCGATCTCGTTCATTGGCGCGACCGGCTGGGCGAGACACCAGTGCGTCGTGTATGGCGCGATGTCGCCCTCAGCGGGATTGCCGATGTCGAGGAACAGCGTCGCGCGCAGACCCTTGACCAGTTGTGCGGTGATGATGTCGGACGCTTCCTGTGTCCGGCCGATCCATTGGCGCAGATGGTCGATATCGGGCTTTGCGGTCATGACTTTTTCCCCTGCGAGATTTCATGGGTCGCGTCACCGACCGGCGGTACAGTGCCATAGGGCCGCTGCTCGCCGACGACGATGGATGCGGGCGCAGGATAGGCAACGACGCCATTGGGTGTCCCGACCTCGATGCGGCGCAGATGCGGATGCTTCGACAGGTCATCCATGGTGTTGACCTCGGCGAAGGCGATATCTGAATCGTTCAGCCGCTGGATCAGGTCGTCGCGCGTCATTGTCGCGAACACGCCAGCAACCGTATCGTCGGTCAGCTTGCGATTCTTCACGCGCTCCACCATGGACGCGAAACGCGGATCGTTCGGCAGGTCCGGCATGTTGAGGACTTCGGTGCAGAGCTTCTTCCACTCGCGCTCGCTTTGAATCGAGATCAGGATGTCGCGGCCGTCCCTGGAGCGGAATACGCCGTAAGGGGCGATCGAGGTGTGGGCGAGACCCATGCGCTTCGGCGGCTGGCCGTTCTCGGCATTGAGCAGGGGCACCGTCAGCCAGTCGGCCATCACGTCGAACATCGAAATGCGGATGTCCGCGCCCTGACCAGTCTTGGTGCGCCCGATCAGTGCTTCGAGGATCGCGGCATGCGCCGTCGCGCCGGTGGCGATATCGACAATGGAGAGGCCGACACGCGCCGGCGTTTCCGGGCCGCCGGTGATCGAGGCGAGGCCGCTCTCAGCCTGAATCAGAAGATCATAAGCCTTGCGCTCGGCATAGGGGCCTTCGTCGCCGTAACCTGAGATGGTGCAGATGATGAGGCCGGGATAATCCTTGCGCAGCCGCTCGCGGGTGAAGCCGAGCTTGTCCATCGAGCCGGGCTTGAGATTCTGCACCAGCACGTCCGCGCCCGCGATCAACTTCTCGAGTGTCTTACGTCCGTCGTCGGTGGCGAGATCGATCACCACGGATTTCTTGCCGCGGTTGAGCCAGACGAAATAGCTGCTCTGTCCCTTGGCTGCAGCGTCGTAGCCGCGGGCGAAATCGCCCTCCGGCCGCTCGACCTTGTAGACGGTCGCCCCGGCGTCGGCGAGGCGGGAGGTACAGAACGGCGCAGCCACCGCCTGCTCGACGGCGATGACGGTCAGTCCTTCAAGCGGTAGCATAGGCATATCTCAGTAAGAGCGCGGCATCCCGAGCACATGCTCGGACAGATGCGACAGGATCAGGTTGGTGGAAATCGGCGCCACCGAATAGAGCCGTGTCTCGCGGAACTTGCGCTCGACGTCGTACTCTTCCGCGAAGCCGAAACCGCCATGGGTTTGAATGCAGGCATTGGCCGCTTCGAACGAGGCATCGGCCGCGAGCATCTTCGCCATATTGGCTTCCGCGCCGCAATCCTTGCCTGCTTCATAAAGGCGGGTGGCTTCCTTCACCATCAGTTCAGCGGCGCGCATGTTGGCGTAGGATTTTGCAATCGGAAACTGAATGCCCTGGTTCTGGCCGATCGGGCGGCCAAACACCGTGCGTTCCTTGGCGTAGTCGCTGGCCTTCTTGATAAACCACTTGGCGTCGCCGACGCATTCCGCCGCAATCAGGATGCGCTCCGCGTTCATGCCCGAGAGGATGTAGCGGAAGCCCTTGCCTTCCTCGCCGATCAGGTTTTCGGCAGGCACCTTCATGTTGTCGAAGAACACTTCCGTGGTGGCATGGTTCATCATGGTGCGGATCGGCCGGATCGTGAGCCCGCCGGACTTCTTCGCTGCCTGCATGTCCACGATGAAAACCGACAGGCCATCGGTGCGCTTGGCAGCCTGCTCCTTCGGCGTGGTGCGCGCGAGCAGGATCATCAGATCGGAATACTCTGCGCGGCTGGTCCAGATCTTCTGGCCGTTAACGACGTAGTGGTCGCCTTCACGCTTCGCGAACGTCTTGAGCGAGGTGGTGTCGGTGCCGCTGGTCGGCTCGGTGACGCCGAAGGCCTGCAAACGCAGTTCGCCGGAGGCGATGCGCGGCAGCCACTTGGATTTCTGCTCTTCGCTGCCGTGCCGCAGCAGCGTGCCCATGGTGTACATCTGGGCATGGGTGGCGCCGCCGTTGCAGCCGGAGCGCTGGATTTCTTCGAGGATCGCCGCCGCCGCCGACAACTTCAGGCCTGAGCCGCCGTATTCTTCGGGGATCAGCACCGACAGGTAACCTGCGTCGATCAGCGCCTGCACGAATTCCTTCGGGTAGGCCATCTCCCGGTCCAGCTTGCGCCAGTATTCGCCGGGGAATTGCGCGCAAAGCTTTGCAACGGATTCGCGGATATCGGAAAAATCTTGCTCGTGATGTGTCATGTCAATGTGTTTGGCAGATCGCCAGCCTATGTTCCAGCGGTTTGGGACGCGCAGCCATATTCCGAAATTGCATCCGTGGCGCAGCCAGTGGCCGCAAGATGCGCGCCTCGGACGATGGCATCAAATGCGGTCAGGCGTTGATGCGGACCGGGAGTTCCTCGTAGCCCTTCACGAAGCTCGAGTAGATTCGCTTGGGCTCGCCCACCACTTCGATATTGTCGAAGCGCTTGAGGATTTCTTCCCAGATGATCTTGAGCTGAAGATCGGCCAGCCGCATGCCGACGCAGCGATGAATGCCGAAGCCGAACGACATGTGCGTGCGCGGACGCGCGCGGTCGATGATGAAGCTGTCGGGATTCTCGATCATCTCGCCGTCGCGGTTGCCGGAGACGTACCACATCACGACGCGGTCGCCCTTCTTGATTGTCTTGCCGCCAAGTTCGGTGTCCTGAAGCGCTGTGCGGCGCATATGTGCCAGCGGTGTCTGCCAGCGGATCACTTCCGGCACGAAGCTCTCGATCAATGCGTGGTTGTCGCGCAGCTTGTCGTATTGATCGGGGTTTTCGTTCAGCGCCAGCACGGAGCCGCTCATGGAATTGCGAGTGGTGTCGTTGCCGCCAACGATCAGGAGGATCAGGTTGCCGAGCAACTCATCCCGGTTCATCTCGCGCGTGGCGTCGCTGTGCGCCATCATCGAGATCAGGTCGTTGCCCGGGTTCTTGACGCGTTCGTTCCACAGGCGTGTGAAATAGTCGGCGCATTCGCCGAGCTCGCGCAGGCGCTGCTCCTCGCTCTCATAGATGCCGCTCTTTGGCAGCGCCGTGGACAGGTCCGACCAGCGCGTCAGCATCCGGCGGTCTTCCCACGGGAAATCGAACAACGTCGCCAGCATCTGCGTGGTGAGTTCAATGGAGACGCGATCGACCCAATTGAAGGTTTCGTTGCGCGGCAGATTGTCGAGGATCGTCGCGGACCGTTCGCGAATGAGAAGGGCGAGCCGGTCGAGATGCACCGGTGTGAACATCGGCTGCACGGTCTTGCGCTGCGGCCCGTGCTTCGGCTCGTCCATCGCGATGAAGCTCGGCCAGTTATAATTCTCGCTTACGTCGCGCAGGCTGATGCCGCCATATTTCACGTCCGACGAGAAAATGCCGGCATTGGTGTCGACATGCATGATGTCGTTGTATTTGGTCACCGACCAGTAATCGCCGACCGGGCAGGTCGTGCAGTAATGCACCGGCTCTTCCTTGCGCAGCCGTTCGAAGTAGGGCCACAGCGTGTCGCTGCGAAACAGCTCAGGCGCGCCGACGTGGAATTCCGACAGCGGCATCGAATAGGCTTTCTCGCGGGCTGCCTTCTGGCGCTCGTCGCGGGCCATGCTGATCGTTCCGTGCATCGTTCGCTTCCTTATCCCAGAACCTCAAGACGTGATGAGCGCGTTTGACGCCCGCTTTTATTGCCGGATGCCGGCTTTGCTATGACGCCAGCCGCACCGGAAGGGTCTCGTAGCCCTTGACGAAACTGGAATACACCCGATGCGGCGGCTCCACCACTTCGATATTGCCGTAGCGCTTGAGAATCTCCTCCCAGACGATTTTCAACTGCAATTCCGCTAGGCGAATTCCAACGCAGCGATGGATGCCGAAGCCGAAGGACAGGTGTTGTCGGGGCCGTGCGCGATCAATGATGAAGCTGTCCGGCTTTTCGATCACCTCGTCGTCGCGGTTGCCCGAGACGTACCACATCACGACCTTGTCGCCTTTCTTGATCCGCTTGCCGCGCAGCTCGGTGTCCTGCAAGGCGGTGCGGCGCATGTGCGCCAGCGGTGTCTGCCAGCGGATGACTTCGGGCACCATGCTGTCGACCAGAGCGTGGTTGTCGCGCAGCTTCTGGTATTCGCGCGGATTCTGGTTCAGTGCGTAAAGACCGCCGGAAAGGGAATTGCGGGTGGTGTCGTTGCCGCCGACGATCAGGAGAATGAGATTTCCCAGAAACGTCTTGGGGTCCATGTCGCGGGTGGCTTCCGAATGCGCCATCATCGAAATGAGATCATTTTTCGGTTCGGCGTTGATCCGCTCGTTCCAGAGCTTTGAGAAATAGGCCGCGCATTCCTGCAACTCTGCCTGCCGGGCATCCTCGGATGCGATGATCTCGGTGTTGCCGGGCAGCGCCGTGGCGACGTCGGACCACCGTGTCAGCTTACGGCGATCCTCCCAGGGAAAATCGAACAGGGTTGCGAGCATTTGTGTGGTGAGTTCGATCGAGACCCGATCGACCCAATCGAAGGTGGCGTTGCGGGGCAGTGCATCCAGGCATTGCGCGGCACGTTGGCGGATGATGTGGGCAAGCTGGTCGAGATGGGTCGGGGTGAACATCGGCGCGACCGTCTTGCGCTGGGCGCCGTGCTTGGGCTGATCCATCGCAATGAACATCGGGCGGCGGAATTCAGGCGGCGCGTCGCGGATGGTAATGCCGCCGAGGCTCGCCTCGGATGAGTAGATCTGGTGATTGGTTTCGACATGCATGATGTCGTTGTACTTCATGACCGACCAGTACGCGCCGAACTGGCTGTCCTTGCAGTAATGGACCGGGTCTTCCTTCCGCAGCCGCTCGAAGTACGGCCAGAACGTATCGTCGCGGAAGCGGTCGGGGTCGCCGGGATTGAATTCCGAAAGGGGGGTTGAATAGGCCTTGTCCCGCGCGGCCTCCAGCTCGGATTGCCGCGCAAGATCGAGCGTGCCGTGCATCGCGCTTCTCCCTTTCGACCGCGTCCGTGGGTTGGTCCCGGATGCTGTGTCGGGAGAATTACATCGCGTCGTCCCCGGTCCGGCAAGCCGGAGTTTTGCCGCTCCAAAGGCGCGCGGTAGCTAAATCCCGGTTCCATCAGAGGGAACCATTACAAATATCTTCCCGTAAAAGTTGTTTAACCAGTTAACCCTTAGCCTAGCTGCGTCGATCTGACCCAGGGGCATAGAAAATGCAATTGTTCAAATCTTCTCAGGAACTTGCAGCGAAACAAGAGGCGCTCGCCAGATCGCAGGCGATTATCGAGTTTAACCTCGATGGCACCATTGTGACCGCCAACCAGAATTTCCTGGATGCCATGGGTTATCGGCTGGATGAGATCGCAGGCAAGCATCACAGCATGTTTGTCGAGCCTGAACTGCGGGATCAGGCCCAGTACCGCCAGTTCTGGGAGGGGTTGCGCCGAGGCGAGTTTCAGGCGGGCGAATTCCCGCGCATCGCAAAGGGCGGGCGGCAGGTCTGGATTCAGGCTTCCTACAATCCGCTGCTCAACCGCAGCGGCAAGCCATTCAAGATCGTGAAATTCGCAGCCGACATCACCGAGCAGAAGCTGCGCAGCGCCGACTGTGAAGGCCAGATCGCGGCGATTCAGAAATCGCAGGCGGTGATTGAATTCAATCTCGACGGCATCGTGATCACGGCGAACGAGAACTTCCTCAAGACGGTCGGTTACCAGCTGGATGAAATCCGGGGCAAGCATCACAGCATGTTCATCGAGCCGGAATATCGCGACAGCGCCGCTTATCGCGGGTTTTGGGAGGCGCTGCGCCGCGGAGACTATCAGGCTGCCGAGTACAAGCGGATTGCCAAGGGAGGCAAGGCCATCTGGATTCAGGCGTCCTACAATCCGATCCGCGGCGCTGATGGAAAGCTCGTGAAGGTCGTCAAGTTCGCCACCGATACGACGGCCCAGGTCGAGGATCGGCTCCGGCGCGGCGAAGTGCAGAAGTCCATTGATGCTGATCTCGGAATGATCACCGAGGCCGTGGCTTCCACATCCGAGCGCGTGACGTCCGCGGCGAGCGCCTCGACGCAGACATCTTCCAATATGCAGGCGGTTGCATCCGGTGCGGAGGAGCTTGCGGCATCTGTCAGCGAAATCAGCCGTCAGGCTTCGGACGCACTCAACATTTCGTTGCAGGCGGTGCAGCAGGCCAACGAGACCAGCGCCATTGTGTCCGGCCTTGCGACGGCCGCCCAGAAGATCGGGGATGTGGTCAAGCTGATCAACAACATTGCCGAACAGACCAATCTGCTCGCGCTGAATGCGACGATCGAGGCGGCGCGCGCCGGCGACGCGGGCAGGGGATTTGCCGTGGTGGCGTCGGAAGTGAAGAGCCTCGCCACCCAGACCGCCAAGGCGACCGATGAAATCAGCGCGCAGATCGCCGAGGTTCAGGGCACCACAACCAGCGCCGTCACCGTCATCGAGGCGATCAGTCAGACAATTTCGCGCATCAACGAAATCTCGGCGGCGATCGCGGCCTCGGTCGAGGAACAGGCCTCGGTGACGCAGAGCATCTCATCCAACATGCAGGTGGCCGCCAAGGGCGTGACCGATATCAACGCCAATATGAATGACATCGCCCAGGCGACGCGATCTGTCGACGAGTCGACCCGCAAAGTCAGGGATGCGTCGCGCCTGCTGGCGTAGCACTGCGTATGCGTTGTGCCGGGAGCGACGAATATCCCTTCCTCGGCCATCCACGTCTTGCTTCTCGCTTGCAAAACCCAAAGAGATGGATGCCGGGGACGAGCCCGGGCGCGACGGACTCTGGCCGCGAAATGTCAGCCAGGCGACATTTTGCCGAAAATCTTTCCCCGCCTCCGGCCCTTCTCCCCGCAACCTGCCCGTGGCAATGTCCGGCCCAATAATCGCCGGCTCGTTACGAGCCTCTGGGAGAACGTCTATGATTTCGAACGCGCACGGTGTTTTCAATTTTGATCTCGGCGAGACGGCGGATGCCATTCGCGACACTGTTCGCGATTTCTCGGCCAACGAGATCGCGCCGCGCGCCGAAGAAATCGACAAGAGCAATCAGTTTCCGCGCGATCTCTGGCCCAAGCTGGGTGCCCTCGGTCTGCTCGGCGTCACCGTTGAGGAAGAGTACGGCGGCGCGGGTCTCGGATACCTTGAGCATTGCATCGCGATGGAAGAAATTTCGCGCGGTTCGGCTTCAGTCGGCCTTTCTTATGGCGCGCATTCGAATCTCTGCGTCAACCAGATCCGCCGTAACGGCAACGAAGCCCAGAAGCGCAAATATCTCCCGAAGCTGATTTCGGGAGAACATGTCGGTGCGCTGGCGATGTCGGAACCGGGTGCAGGTTCTGATGTGGTGTCGATGAAGACGCGCGCGGACAAGAAGGGTGACCGTTACGTCATCAACGGCAACAAGATGTGGATCACTAACGGTCCAATCGCCGAAACGCTCGTGGTTTACGCCAAGACCGACCCTGCGGCAGGGCCGCGCGGCATGACCGCGTTTCTGATCGAAAAGGGGATGAAGGGTTTCTCGACGGCGCAGAAGCTCGACAAGCTCGGTATGCGTGGCTCCGACACTTGCGAACTGGTGTTCGAGGACTGCGAGGTGCCTGAAGAAAACGTGCTCGGGAATGTCGGGCGCGGTGTCAATGTGCTGATGTCAGGCCTCGACTATGAGCGCGCGGTGCTGGCGGCCGGGCCGCTCGGCATCATGCAGGCCTGTCTCGACGTGGTGATGCCCTATGTCCACGAGCGCAAGCAGTTCGGCCAGGCGATCGGCAGCTTCCAGCTCGTGCAGGGCAAGGTCGCCGACATGTACGTGACGATGAATGCCTCGCGCGCCTACGTCTATGCCGTCGCGAAAGCGTGCGATCGCGGCGAGACCACGCGCGAGGACGCGGCCGGTGCGATTCTCTACGCTGCGGAACGCGCCACGCAATGTGCTCTGGATGCGATTCAGCTGCTTGGCGGCAATGGCTACATCAACGACTATCCCACCGGACGGCTGCTGCGCGATGCCAAGCTCTATGAGATCGGTGCGGGCACCAGCGAAATACGGCGCATGCTGATCGGGCGCGAGCTGTTCGAAAAGACGGCGTGATCGTTTGCTGATCCGGTCATTCCGGGGCGCGAGCGCTTGCGAGCGAACCCGGAATCCGGAAATTATGTCCGCGAACTTATCGGGATTCCGGATCAGTTTGCTGTGCTGCCTGTCGGGAATGACCGCGAAGCTATTTCGGCAAATCGTTGATCTTCGCCACCCACGCCCGCACGTCCGGCAGCACTGATGGCAGAACGGCACGCACCTCATCGACCGTCATCCCCGCCTTGATGCGGGGATCGTAGAGGATGTTCAGGATGTACTGGTCGTAGACGCCGAAATAGCCCATCGAGACCTGATCGTTGAACATTGTCCACGGCACGGTGTCGGTGTCGTTGATCGGTCCAAGCGACTGCAGCAGTTCTTCATAGGCGCAATCGAGAAACACGAAGTCGCCGTTGTCGACGGTGAGGATCACGTCCGATCCCTGGATTTCGTAATTCTCGTTCTTGCGGAATCCGGACAGGCACTGCGGATCCAGTGAGTCATGGATTTCCTTGGCCTTCTCCGGTCCGTAGAAAGATGAGATGGTTTTCTGAAGATCGCGGTCGCGCACCAGCGTGATGATGATATTGGCGTGATCGCGCTCATTTGCCACGGCGATGTCGAGGTGCTGAATGCGCGCGGCAATATCGCGGACGACCTTGCCGATCTGTTTGTGCCGATCGGCGCGGATCGAGCCGTCGACGAAGACTCGCACCGGCATCTGATACTTGCGGATGCGGTCGACCCGTCCGGCAAGATGGTACTCAGCGCCGAAGGCCGTCTTCAGGAAGCCGTCGATGATCTGGCTATCGGTAAAAGACTTCTTCTCAGCGCGTTGACTCGCTCCGATGCTGCGTGCGTCCGCAATCGCAGGTGAGGGAGACAATGTGTCCCGGAGCGTGAGACAGCCGACCAGTGCGGCGACTCCGGGAACGACAAGCTTGATTGTCGATGATGCTTTCATGACAGCAAAGAGCTAGCCGTCGCGTCGTCTATGCGCAAGAGAGCGGGCACGATTGGGCTGAGAAATGACAAGGCCGGCCACCTGGGCCGGCCTTGTGGATCCGTTTGGATGCTTTGGCTTCAATTCTTCACGATCACAGTCGCGCCGACCTGCACCCGGTTATAGAGGTCGATGACGTCGTCGTTGACCATCCGGAAGCAGCCCGACGAGACGGCCTGACCGATCGTCTCCGGCTCGTTCGATCCGTGAATACGGTAGAGTGTCGATCCGAGATACATGGCGCGCGCGCCGAGCGGATTGTCCGGGCCGCCCACCATGTGGCGCGGCAGGTCGGGACGGCGGCGCAGCATCTGTGCCGGCGGCGTCCAGCTCGGCCATTCTTTCTTGGCGGTGATGCGGTGAACGCCGCCCCAGCGGAAGCCGTCGCGGCCAACACCAATACCGTAGCGCAGGGCGCGGCCGCCCTCCTGAACCAGATACAGGCGGCGCTCCTTGGTATCGACGATGATGGTCCCCGGTGCATAGTTGCCCTGGAAGCTGACCGTTGTGCGCGGAATCGGGCCGGTGCCGCTTCCCGCGCCGCCGCCGAAGAGCTGAAGCAGCGGATTGAACTCCGCATCCGCCTTCGCAAGGCCGGTGCTGGCGGCGATGGCGACGGCGGCAAAAATTACGGTCAAAAGGCGCGTCATTAGAATCCTCTTAAGTGATCGTCAGAGCGGGGCGGAAATAACGTGGCCTCAGGTCCCTGTCGTCGGAAGCTTTGGGATGCGGATCACGGGTGCCACGAACCCGCGTGAAAAGGCCACAATTTGCCTGTTTCCGCAACCCACGGACGCGTGAATGACCGCGACCGGCGGCATTATCCGTGCGGGGCGTGACTTCCGCGAGACATGTTCCGCGTGCACGGTCATACCGCTAATCCAACCTACCGAAACCTGCGATGACCTGTCATAAGGATGGTTCATCCAGTAGATCGATCTCAACAAAAAACGCGAACGGGAGTGACACGATGAACGGTGCGGAAAGTCTGGTGCGAACATTGGTCGCGGGCGACGTGAATGTCTGCTTCACCAATCCGGGAACATCGGAGATGCATTTTGTCGCCGCGCTGGATCGGGTCGACGGCATGCGTTGCGTGCTTGGACTGTTCGAAGGTGTCGTGACAGGTGCTGCGGACGGATATTACCGGATGGCCGGAAAGCCGGCATCGACGCTGCTGCATCTGGGCCCCGGTCTCGCCAACGGTCTCGCCAATCTACACAACGCGAAGAAGGCGCATTCCGGTATTGTCAACATCGTCGGACAGCACGCGACCTACCACATCGAATACAACGCGCCGCTGACGTCGGATATTGAAGGTCTCGCCCGGCCGATGTCGGCCTGGGTTCGCACCTCGCCGGATTCGAAGTCCATCGCGAAGGATGGCGCAGCTGCGATCGCGGCAGCCCGCAGCCATCCCGGCCAGATCGCGACGCTTATTCTGCCCGCCGACACCGCCTGGAACGAAGCCGACGGTATTGCGCACGTGCCGGAAGATTCGCAGCGCGCCAGTTACTCGCCGAGCGCGGTCGACGAAGCCGCGCGCGTTCTGCGCGGCGGCGAACAGACGCTGCTGCTTTTGACGGGCAAGGCGCTCACCGAAGAAGGCCTTGAACTCGCCGCGCGCATCAGCGGCAAGACCGGATGCAAGGTGATGGGCCAGACCTACAATCCGCGTATGGCGCGCGGACGCGGGCGCTTCTCGATCGACCGCATTCCGTATGTGATCGAACAGGCCCTGCCGATCCTGAAGAATTTCCGCCACATCGTTCTGGTCGAGACCAATGATCCGGTGGCGTTCTTCGCCTATCCGAACAAGCCGAGTCTGCTGAAGCCGGAAGGCTGCGAGGTTCATCGCATGACCGCAGCCGGCGAGAATTCCGTCGCGGCGCTGCACGCGCTGGCCGATGCGCTCGGCGCCAAGGCAACCGACGTGAAGCCGCAAAAGCTCGCTGAACTGGTCAAGCCGACCGGTGCGCTTACTCACGCATCGATCGCGCAGGCGATTGCGGTGGCCATCCCCGAGAACGCCATCGTGGTCGATGAATCGATCACCACTGGCCGCGGCTTTTTCCCGCCGACGGCAGGGGCGGCACCGCACGACTGGCTGCAGAACATGGGTGGATCGATCGGCTTCTCGACACCGGTGGCGACGGGTGCGGCGGTCGCATGTCCGGACCGCAAGGTGATCTGCATGGTCGGTGACGGCAGCGCCATGTACACGCTGCAATCGCTGTGGACGCAGGCACGCGAAGGCCTCGACGTCACCACCATCGTCTTCGCCAACCGCACCTATCAAATTCTGAAGGGCGAATTCGCCGGCGTCGACGCCGGTGAGCCGGGCCGCAAGGCGCTCGACATGCTCAACCTCGACAATCCCTCGCTCAATTGGGTGTCGCTCGCGAACGGCATGGGCGTGACGGCGATATCGGTCAGGACCGCCGAGGATTTCTCGCGGGCGCTGGCTGATTCGATGCGCGAGAAGGGGCCGCGGCTGATCGAAGTGGTGATGTAACGGCCAGTTTCAGACGGAACCCGGCAGGATGCTTCTGCGTTGACTTCGCACACGCATTCTCGCTGGGTTTTTCAATATGACCGTCTTCCAGGGCTCCTCTTTCAGCCCGGACACCATCGCCAGCATGACGCGCGCTTTTGAAGAAGCGGTCGAGACCTTGCCGTTTCCGGTCGGGTCGGCGCGGGTGCAGGCCTTGGCGAAGAACATCGTCGAGCTTGCATCGCAGGGCGAGCGTGATCCCGAACGGATGAAACTGCTGGCGTTGCTCGCGCTGAAGTCGGCCAGAATCTAACCCCGGCTCGCGATCTTGCCGGGGCGGTATCATGAAAATGTTTAGTTAAGTCTTCCTCAGCTTCTTGCCGATAGATTAGCCGCGGTCTGTCAAGAATAGCTGCGTCGCGGCGGTCATTTGCAAGAAATGCACAGAGGTTTGACCAATGAAATTGGTATCGGATTTTATTCGTAGCGAGAGTGGTGCAACGTCGATTGAATACGCTCTGATCGCGGCTGGAATTGCCATCACGATCCTTGTCGCCGTGAATGGTATCGGCACGACGATGAATAGCAGGTACGCGACGGTCAAGGCAGCCTTCGACTGACGAAAGACCGCCATACGCGCGCCGGAACGATTTCAATCCGGAATATATCCTTCACGGCAGCAGGGCTTCAGGACCGGGCAGGTCTGGGGCTGCAATGCGCGTGATGTCGTGCTGCCTGTCCGCAGCACGCATCGCGGTTGGTCCTGTTGGACGAATCGTCCGACGGGATCGGGCTGAAATGGCGGGCGCGCAAGGGATCGACGATTGGGAATTCTCAATCTCGGATCGGCGCGAGCCATAACGCGACGTTGGGGCTGAGTGCGTCGTCGTCGTGATCCCGCTCAACGCGACAGGACCGATCCCTGAACCTGTCGATGCCCGCGCAGATGTTAAGAACGAACCTTCCCGTTATCTGCGTCTCGAACGCCGGTTGACCGCGCGTTCGGAATTATTCGAGACCTATTGCCGCATCACTACCGACGCACCTTGCAACGGTTGCAATGGTAAAAGCGCATTGTACGGTTCCTGTCTTCTCAAGGAATGCATAGGGGTCTTAAGGAATGCTGCGTGCCATGCCGAACATCATGGGTGCGCCGGACAGGCTCCACACTCATGTGGTCGACGCCGATGGAATATCGGCACTGGACGCCGATGCATGGGACCGGCTTTCTGCCGCGGCACTGAGTGAAAATCCATTCTATGCTCGTCAGTATGTCCTGGCGGGACTGACGACAATCGATGCGGCCGCAGGTGTAAAGGCTGTCTGCGTAACGGATGAGCGCGGCGAACTGGCCGGGCTATTTCCCTTTCGGCAATATAACCTGCTACCGTTAGCATCCAGCGTGGCCCATGGGGCATCCAACCTTTATCAGTTCAGCGGACATCCTCTCGTGGCGCGCGAACGTGCCGGTGAGGTAATCGGTGCGTGGCTGGATACTATCTTGTCGGGCAAAGCCCCCCGCATATGGATGCTCCCGAATTTCGATCTGAACAGCCGGCTGAAGTGCCTGATCGAGAGCGAATGCGCGGACCGGGGAATAACGACGGCCACAGCCGCACCATACGATCGTCCACATCTCACAGGTGTTGCTGGCGGCTTTGATGCGCATTGCGCGAAGGTCATTCCCAGGAAGCGCCTGAAAGACATCCAGCGCAACTTGAGACGGCTGCACGAATGCGGCGAACTGGCTTTTGAACGGGCTACCGAACCGATCAGGGTGCGCCAAAGGCTTGATCAGTTTCTCGAACTTGAGGCGGCTGGTTGGAAAGGTGACTACGGTACCGCGTTTCTGTCTGCGAAAGAGCACGAACTATTCGCCCGTCACGCCTTCAGCGGCAATAGCGAAGGGCAAGCCCGCTGCATCATCGACAGTTTGCTTCTCGATGGCGAGCCGATCGCACTAAGCATCAATATCTCCAGCGGGTCGGTCGCGTTCACTCCTAAATGTGCATATTCCGAGAAATGGCGCCGGTACAGCCCGGGAATCGTGCTGGAATATCTCGTCGTCGAAAGATTCTACGCTCAAAGTGAATTCGCGGAGATGGATGCCGCCACCGTCGCCCTCGACCACGTCGTGCGCGATCTTTGGAATGCCAGGATGACAATGGGGCACCTGGTGATTGGCGCTAACAGGCGAGGGACACGAGCGCTGGCAACCGGCCTCGCGTGGGCTCATCGCGGAAAAAAGGTGGCAAGGCGCATTCTCCGACGGCGATAGAATGCTGCCTCCGGAAATGGATCCTCGCGCCGCCAATGCCGTCACCGTAGCGGGCGGCGGCTCATGATGATCTTCCTCCTTCGGTCTTATCGAACAGATCACCGGTGCTGGAGTTCCATATCTTCGCGCTCGGCAAATTCGCCAGGAACACTGTGCAGGAGTCCCTGTTAGTCCTGCATGTCAGACGCTACCCACTACCTGATGGCTCACGCCAAGAAAACGATATTGGAAGCTCCGCGGCTGCCGCCGAGTCCGCTGAAGTTTTGGCTGAGGCACATTGGCAGCATTTATCATCTTCTCGCGAAACAGGGAGCGTACTCCAACGTCGCGTTTTTGGATGATTATCGAGCTGCGAAGACCGCGGAAGAGCAGCTGAGGTCGCGACCGCAATTCTTTTTAGTTTAAGGAGCATGTCAAATGGTCAAAACATCCCATCGAGACACCCAAGACAAAGACAACGATCGGGCTCCGAGTAAGGGAACGAATGAGCCGTGGAAGAGGCCGGGCCAAACCTCGCAAAACCCGGATGAGAAAGAACCCCAGAGGCCCGATCTGGAGAAGTGGCATAAATCCTCTACTCATTGAGACGCGCGCCAGTTACGGCCCGTCGCTTATCCCAATCTGTCGTAACCTCGCTCTTGCTTGTCTTACCGTCTGCAATGCTATTCCGAGCTCACGGGCCTTCCTGCGAACTCCGCTCATCGGTCTATTGAGCGCTGCCGAGATTCGGGCGATGGAGGCGCCGGAAGATGCCAAGGCTCTGAGCCGCGTTCCGTCTTCGACGGACCATCTGGTTTTGATGGTGCGAGGCATAGCGGCCTCCCCCTCACGATATCAGGAGCGCGTAAATTCCCACGCCGATGAGCATGATGACCCCAAGCGCAACAGCGCTCATGAGGCAACGTTCAACCAAATCACGTTTGAGAAGTGCAGACATATCGCGCTCCTTTTGAAATTGGGTGGGAGCGCAAGTGGCGATCTCATCACCGATAAAAGCCACGATCCGGGCGGTGATGGTCAAAGCGTGCGCGCATTGAGAGGGGATAGCGAGTCTTTTATTTCGAGTATGGAACGGAACAATATCGAGCGAACGAACAAGCCGCGCCGGGAAAGCGGGGGAGGCCGAACCCGACGCGGCCAGGGGCGCATGCTCGTGGTGTCCTTTCGGACATGCCCATAATCTCTGCGATGCGATCTCGTTCCGCCCAAGAGTAACGCTTCACAAGAGTAACGCTTCAATCGTCAGGCAAAATGACGGCAAACGTGCCGCAGCCTTTAAGGCGGTGAACAGCCCGCGAACATTCTCCCCGGATTTTCCCCGGATCGGAACGTCATGTTCCGCACGCGTTCGCCGCTACTTGCCGCATGGCAGCGGCATCGCCCAGTGAGAAATTCCTGATTTTATTGGGTTTGTATGGTGGGCGCACAAGGGATCGAACCTTGGACCTCTCCCGTGTGAAGGGAACGCTCTCCCGCTGAGCTATGCGCCCGGAACCACCGGATGTCTTTCGGAGCGGGGATTTACGGAAGCAGGGGCAGGGGTGTCAAGCGCAGCCAGCCCATGTCCTGCAGAATTCGGCTCAGAACCTGCTGTTGGTACCGGATCGTCCTGCTAGCCCGGCTGACGGGCCCGCGAAGCATGGGTCTGGAGGGCCCGAATTCGTTCCGCGAGCGTGCCGCGTGCTTCCGTGGCGGTCCCGTTCGCAGCAGCCCCGTTCGGCGTTGCGCCATTCGTCGTGGTCGCCTTGACGATGCTGCTGATGGCCGGTTTGTGGTCTTCGGACGCAAGGATCGCTTCAATCGGCGAGTCCGGACCTTCGAGGGTTACGGCGAGCTTGGCGACTTCCGCCGCAATGTCATTGATCCGCTCGCGCAGCAGCGCATTTTCCATGCGCTCGGTGGACCATGAGCTTTCCGCCTGCTGCTGAATCAGATTGATGTCGCGCTGGAGCTTGGCGCGCTCGTCGCGGGCGAGCGTGAGCTGCTCTTCGAGCGCTGTTTTCTCGGAGCGCAGCTTGTCCATTGCGGCGGAGTTGCCGGTTCCGGACGTCACATCTTCGCGCAGCTTTTGTTCGGTTTGCTTCGCAGCCTCGACCTGCTGGCGCAGGAGATTGTTCTCGTATTCGCGCTCGGCCAGGATCTTGCCCTGGATCGCGAGGCGGTTTTCCAGATCGGTGACGCGGGTCGAGAGCAGTTCGGTTTCCTTGGTCTGCACCACCAGTTGCCGGTCGAGATCACCGACCTTGCCGCTCAGGCTCTCGACCTTCCCGCGCGCATCGCTCAATTCGCGGGTGGCGATATCCGCTTCGTTGCGATGGTCGGTGAGGCGCTGTTGGCTGCTGGCGACTTCCTTTTCGGCGTCGTTGACGCGGCTCTGCAGCATTTCGATCTGGCTGCGGACCGCGACCAGTTCGACCTGACGGCTGTCGGCCGTCATCGCGCGTTCGGAAAGTTCGCTGGTGAGCTTGCCGAGATCGGCTTGCTTGTCGGCCAGTTGCTGTTCGGCGGTGCGCAGCGATTGCGTCTTCGTCGTGAATTCTTCTTCCGTGGTGCGGAGCTGATCCTTCAGCGCCTTCTCGCGGGCCTCCAGCGCGAAGATCGCGGCGTTCTTCTCGCCGAGTTCGATCTTCAGGCGGTTGATCGCGTCCGATTTCTTGCCGAGTTCGGCAAGCTGGCTTGAGGTCTTGTTCTTGAGCTGCTCGACGCTCATTTCGAGCCGTCGCGCGGACATCGCGAATTCGGCGCGCAGCTGGTCCTTGTCGGCCTGAATTTCGGCCATCGACAGGGGGGTCGCGGCTTCGAGGCGCTTGGTCGTGAGCCGGACCGCACGGTTATGCACCAGCGGTACGATCATCAGACCGAACAGCATCGAAACCAGAAAACCGATCGCCAAATACATGATCGGTTCGACCATCTGCGTGACCCCTGCGTGAGAAATTATTTACCTTTTCACCATGCCACGGCAGGCCGGGAAAAAGCTAGCTGGACCATGCGTTAACGTGAATCCGAACGCTCCCGCGCAGGGGTGCGGGGAAAAGCTCCTCAGGCCGTCATGAAACCGTCAGAACGGGTTCCAGGTCGCCCGGGGTGTGAACTTCAGGTAGCCGATATTGGCGCCGAGGCGGAGGCCGACGCCGGAGCGGATCGGGACCAGCACGATGCCGTTGGCGGTCAACGCGGTCATGCCGAAGCCGCCGATGATGTAGGCCGATCCGTCGATGCCGGCGAAGCGCTGATAGATCGCATCAGTGGCAGGCAGGTTATAGACCAGCACCATGGTGCGCGCGCCGTCGCCGCCCCAGTCGAAGCCGACTGACGGACCTTGCCAGTAAACCCGCAGGTCGCCGGCATTCTTGGTGTAGAGCGTGCCTTCGCCGTAGCGCAGCCCGGCCACGAATGCGCCGCTGCCTTCCTCACCGAGGACATAGCCATTCGGGAGACCCCACTGGCTGACCGCGCGCTCGATGACCGATGCCAGTCCGCGCGACACGCTGCCGAAGAACCGGTGACCAGCGCCGACCAGCTCGTCCGGACCATAGCTGTTGCCGGAAGCTCGCTGCTGAGCCGAGGCCGGCATGGCCAGGGAAATCGTCGCTGCAAACACCAGCGCCGCGATGCGCAAAGCAAAGGTCATGAAAGAACCCCTTGGACCACCGATTGGCCGAGTTTCATGGCCATCGCTTAACGCCTTGCTGACAAGCAATGGCATAGGCTGCGGTCCCACGTCCCCGACTCGATTGTTTATCAGCACCAACTATGACGGCACGGCGGCAGGAAAATAAAGGGCGCTACCTTAGAATCGCCCCTGTTACGGTCTTGGCGGTGGCTATCGGCATGGCCGGGCCGGCTGTTTCGGCGTGGGCGGCGGTGACCGAGCGCGTCGTCGTAAACCGCTATAGCGGTCTTGCCATCGACGGCTTCGACCCCGTGGCCTATTTCACCGATGCCGAGCCCGCCAAGGGGGAAGCCGGGATTGAAGCCTCGGCAGGCGGTGCGGTCTGGCGCTTCCGCAACGAGGCCAACCGGGCGGTGTTCCTGGCACATCCGGATATCTACGGACCCCGGTTCGGCGGGTACGATCCGGTCGATGTATCAAATGGCAAAGTCATCGCCGGACGCGCGCAGTTGTGGCTGATTTCGGGCGAACGCCTGTATCTTTTCAGCCGTGAAGAGAACCGCTCGGCTTTCGCGGCCGATGCCGAGGGCATCGCCAGGCGCGCTGACGGCCAGTGGCCGGCTCTTGTCGAAACGCTGTCGAACTATTGACCGGCGACCGCCGGGTCACCCCAGGCGATGAATTCAGGGACCAGAAAGTCCTCGCGGGCTTCCCCGAAACAAAGGTCGGCGCCCTTGCTGTCGGTAATTTTCCCGCCCGCTGCCGTCACGACCGCATGACCGGCGGCGACATCCCATTCTGACGTCGGGGACAGCCGGGGATAGATATCGGCGCCCCCCTCAGCGATGCGGCCGAATTTGACTGCCGAACCAAGGGCTTGCCTGATCGCTCCGGGCCGGTCTGCGATAAAGGCCTCGGTTCGCTCGTCGCCATGAGAACGGCTCACGGCCACAATCCACGCCCCGCCGGGACCGGGGTGGCGGCGGGTGTGGATGGGCTGGCCGGAGCGGGCTTTGCCGTCCTTGGTCACAATCAGCCGTTCCGAACCCTTCCCCACAAGCCCGCGCCAGACCACGCCCAGCGCGGGTGCCGCGATGATGCCGAGCAATGGCTGGCCATGGGTGATGAGCGCGACGTTGACGGTATATTCGTCACGGCCCGCGACGAATTCCTTGGTGCCGTCCAGCGGATCGACCAGGAAAAAGCTGTCCTTATAGGGCCGCGCGGCCAGATCGGTGCGCTCCTCGGACAGTGCCGGAATCTCCGGCACGAGTTTCGCCAACCCCTCTGAGATGATGTGGTGGGCCGCCATATCCGCTTCGGTGACGGGAGAGCCGTCGGATTTGCCGGTGACCTGCATGGTGGAACGGGTCACCGCGAGAATTGCAGCACCCGCCTGCACGACGATGTCTGTCAGCGGCTCCATCAGGCGGGCCGCGGCATCGCGGTCGAGTGCAGTCGTGGTCATCGGTCAGCCTTCAATCCGCTGTGGTCGGTGGTCTCGCTTCGGTGGCCGTGAGCCCGACCGCAGTGTATCAAACCATAAAGCATGCGTGATTCGCCGCGTCAGCACGATGCGGCTCGTCGTCAGCGCATGATCACAGGAAATCGCGGAAAAACCACTGAAATCCGAGGAATTCTATGTCTGACACGCCTACTTCCGGTCCTACACCCGATGCGCTCGAACTCGCGGCGCTGATGTGCTCGCGTGTCTGCCACGATCTCATCAACCCGGTGGGCGCGATCGTCAACGGCCTTGAAGTGTTCGACAGCAGCAACAAGGAAGATGACAAGGAGTTCGCACTCGACCTGATCCGCAAGAGCGCGAAATCGACCTCGGCGCGCCTGCAGTTCTGCCGCATCGCCTATGGGGCCGCGGGGTCCGCAGGCTCGCAGATCGATCTCGGCGAAGCCCAGAAGATGACCCGCAATCATCTCGAGGACGAGAAGACGAAAATCACGTGGAATCTGCCGCACGTCCTGATGGCGAAGAACCGCGTCAAACTGTTGCTGAATATGTTCGTGATCGCACAGCAGGCCATTCCGCGCGGCGGCGAACTGACCGTTGATCCGATCGGTGAGGGTGACACGATGGGATTCCGTCTGCGCGCCGCGGGCACCAACGCACGCGAGCCGCAGAATGTTGCAGCGCAGTTGAATCTCGACAATGCGGGATCGGTCTCCGCACATGCGGTTCAGCCGTATTACACGGCGCTGCTGGCGCAGGCTTGCGGGCTGACGGTTTCGCTTACCGCAGAACCGGACGCGGTCACCGTCACCGCATCCTGATCGCATCTTCATAAACTCTTAATGAGATGGCTGCGGACGCCGCGCGGCCGCGTTATCCGTTTGTTCAGCGCGTTCTTTTCTGGTTGCGCAACCATTATTAAACGCTTTGCACCGACACTAGCCGGAATCTGGGGGGCGCGATCATGACGCTTCCATTGCCAGAAGGCCGGTTACATGGACGATTTGCTGCGGGAATTTTTGACCGAAACCAACGAGAGTCTCGACACGGTCGATAACCAGTTGGTGCGGTTCGAGCAGGATCCGAACAACGCGAAAATTCTCGATAACATTTTCCGGCTGGTCCATACCATCAAGGGAACGTGCGGCTTTCTCGGACTGCCGCGGCTGGAAGCGCTGGCCCATGCAGCCGAGACGCTGATGGGTAAATTTCGCGACGGCATGCCGGTGACCGGCGGCGCCGTCACGCTGATCCTGAGCACCATCGACCGCATCAAGGAAATTCTCGGCGAGCTTGAAGCGACCGAAGCCGAGCCGGAAGGCTCCGACGGCGATCTGATCGGTGCGCTCGAGCAGATGGTCGAGCAAGGTATCGCCGCGATGGAGGCTTCCGCGTCCGTTCCGGCGCCTGCCGTTGAAGCTCCGCAGACCACGGGCACTCTGATTGCGCAGACGCTCGAACGCGAACTGCGCCCGGGCGAAGTTTCGCTTGATGAGCTTGAGCGTGCCTTCCGTGAAACCGAGACCGAAGTTGCTTCGCCGTCGATCGTACCTGCCGAACAGCCTGCACCGAAGGCAGAGGCTCCGAAGTCCGCAGCGAAGCCGAGCGCCAAGAAGCCGGTGATCGAAAACGAAACCACCGAAAGCGACAAGATCGCGAACCAGTCGATTCGCGTGAACGTTGATACCCTCGAACACCTGATGACGATGGTGTCCGAACTGGTGCTGACCCGCAATCAGTTGCTGGAGATCAGCCGCCGCAACGAGGACTCCGAATTCAAGGTGCCGCTGCAGCGCCTCTCCAACGTCACTGCGGAGCTGCAGGAAGGCGTCATGAAGACGCGCATGCAGCCTATCGGCAATGCCTGGCAGAAGCTGCCGCGTATTGTTCGCGACCTGTCGAGCGAACTTGGCAAGCAGATCGAACTTGAAATGCATGGCGCCGACACCGAACTCGACCGTCAGGTGCTCGATCTGATCAAGGATCCGCTCACCCACATGGTCCGCAACTCGGCCGACCATGGTCTGGAGTCGACGGCTGATCGTGTTGCCGCCGGCAAGCCGGAGCAAGGTACGATCCGCGTTTCCGCCTATCACGAGGGCGGCCATATCATTATCCGCATCGCCGATAACGGCCGTGGCCTAAATACCGAGCGTATCAAGCAGAAGGCCGTACAGAACGGCCTGGTCACCGAAGCCGACGTCGAAAAGATGACCGAGGCTCAGATCCACAAGTTCATCTTTGCACCGGGCTTCTCCACTGCCGCCGCTGTCACGAGCGTGTCGGGCCGCGGCGTAGGTATGGATGTGGTCCGCACCAACATCGACCAGATCGGCGGCACCATCGACGTCAAGTCGGTGCCGGGCGAAGGTTCGAGCTTCACCATCAAGATTCCTCTGACGCTGGCGATCGTGTCCGCGCTGATCGTGGAAGCCGCCGGCGATCGCTTCGCGATCCCGCAACTGTCGGTGGTCGAACTGGTGCGCGCGCGCTCCAATTCCGATCATCGCATCGAGCGGATCAAGGACACTCCGGTTCTGCGTCTGCGTAACAAGCTGTTGCCGCTGATGCACCTGAAGAAGCTGCTCAAGATCGACGACGGCGCGGCGATCGATCCGGAGAACGGCTTCATCGTGGTTACCCAGGTTGGCAGCCAGACGTTCGGAATTGTCGTTGATGGCGTTTTCCACACCGAGGAAATCGTGGTCAAGCCGATGTCGACCAAGCTGCGTCACATCGGCATGTTCTCGGGCAACACCATCCTCGGTGACGGTGCTGTCATCATGATCATCGATCCGAACGGCATTGCGCAGTCGCTTGGCACTGCAGCCGCGTCCCAGAGCGAGATCGCGGATGAGAGTGTCGCGACACGCTCCAGCTCCGATGCCCAGCTCACTTCGCTTCTGGTGTTCCGTTCCGGCTCCTCGGAGCCCAAGGCCGTGCCGCTGGCGCTGGTCACGCGACTGGAAGAAATTGCTGTCGAGAAGATCGAACTCTCGAATGGCCGTCACATGGTCCAGTACCGCGAGCAGCTTATGCCGCTGGTCGAGATGGAAGGTGTGACGATACGTGAAAGCGGTGTTCAGCCGATCCTGGTGTTCGCCGACGACGGCCGCTCGATGGGCCTCGTGGTCGACGAGATCATCGACATCGTCGAAGAGCAGTTGAGCATCGAAGTGGCCAGCACGCGTGAAGGCGTTCTGGGTTCGGCCGTGGTCAAGGGACAGGCGACCGAAGTGATCGACGTCGGGCATTTCCTCCCGATGGCGTTCGCGGACTGGTTCAGCCGCAAGGAAATGCGGTTGTCTTCGACAGCGCAGACCGTTTTGCTGGTCGATGATTCCGCCTTCTTCCGCAACATGCTGGCTCCTGTTCTCAAGGCTGCCGGTTATCGTGTCACGGTGGCTCAGAACGGTCAGGAAGGTCTCGCCGTCCTGCGGTCCGGTAACTCGTTCGACGTGGTGCTGACGGATATCGAAATGCCGGAAATGAACGGCTTCGAGTTCGCCGAAGCCATCCGCGCAGACCGTAAAATGGAATCGATGCCGATCATCGCGCTCTCGTCGGTTGTCTCAGCCGCAGCCATCGAGCGTGGCCGCCAGGCCGGCTTCCACGACTATGTGGCGAAGTTCGACAGGCCCGGACTGATCGCCGCGTTGAAAGAGCAGACCGCCGACGTCAAGCAGGCGGCTTAAGGAACATGAAAATGGATGCAAATGTTGAAAGCGCCGACCGCGGGGTCACGGAGTATGTGACCGCTATGATCGGCGGGCAGCTGTTCGGCCTGCCGATTTCCCGCGTTCAGGACGTGTTCATGCCTGAGCGGCTGACACGGGTGCCGCTGGCATCCGCCGATGTCGCGGGCGTTCTGAACCTTCGCGGCCGGATCGTGACTGCAATCGATATGCGTGCGCGTCTCGGATTGCCGAAGAACGAAGACGGCAAGCCTCCAATGGCGGTCGGTGTCGATCTTCGCGGTGAGTCCTATGGCCTGCTGATCGACAGCATCGGAGAGGTTCTCAAGCTGGCGGATGACAGCCGCGAGGTGAACCCGGTCAATCTCGATCCGCGCATGGCAACGATGGCAGGCGGTGTGCATCGGCTCGACGGCCAGTTGATGGTCGTTCTCGATGTTGATCGTGTTCTGGAAATCAGTCCGGCCATGCTGGCGGCCTGAACAAATTTGGGAAGTAACGCACAAGTCCCGCAACAGCGGCCCACGCGGGAACAGAGAAAAACGAGGCTAACATGAAAACATGTCTGATCGTTGACGACTCGAGCGTCATTCGGAAAGTTGCGCGGCGCATTCTTGAAGGACTGGATTTCCAGATCGTCGAGGCTGAAGACGGCGAAAAGGCCATGGAAGTCTGCAAGCGCGGTATGCCGGACGCTGTCCTGCTCGACTGGAATATGCCTGTCATGGATGGCTATGAGTTCCTGCGCAATCTGCGTATGACGCCGGGCGGCGATCGGCCCAAGGTGGTGTTCTGCACCACCGAGAACGATGTCGCGCATATTGCCCGTGCACTTCACGCCGGCGCGAATGAGTACATCATGAAGCCGTTCGACAAGGAAATCGTGACGGCAAAATTTCATGAGGTCGGTCTGATCTAGCTTCTGCGCTGGAACGGCCCTCGCGGGACCGCATCCGGACTGAGTTGAGTAAGTTGTTCGTGTTCGGTTGCGTAGAGTTGGTCTTATGAGTGTTGCAGTCCTGACCCCACCCGGCTCGTCCGCACAGCGGCACGAGCCGTTGCGCGTGATGGTGGTTGATGATTCCGCGGTTATTCGCGGGATGATCTCCCGCTGGATCGAAGCGGAATCCGATCTGACCGTCGCGGCTTCCATCCGGACCGGGCTGGATGCGGTCAATCAGGTCGTGCGGGTCGATCCCGATGTTGTGGTGCTCGATATTGAAATGCCGGATATGGACGGCATTTCCGCTCTTCCTCTGCTGCTTGAGAAAAAGCCGAATCTCATCATCATCATGGCGTCGACGTTGACGCGCCGGAACGCGGAGATCAGCTTCAAGGCGCTGTCCCTCGGTGCATCTGACTACATTCCGAAGCCGGAGAGTACGCGCGAGATGTCGGCGGCCGACATCTTCAAGCGCGATCTGATTGAAAAGATCCGCCATCTGGGCGCGCGGCTTCGCCGTCCGGCTGTCGTTGCGAGTCCTCCATTGTCGCCGGCCACGCCGGCCGTGCGTGCACCATTGCCTCGCACATCGTCGGGTAACATGCCGCCGAGTGCCCAGCCCAAGCTGATGGTTCGGCCGTTGACGGCGGTTGTGCCGCGTGTGCTGTTGATCGGATCATCCACCGGCGGCCCACAGGCATTGATGAATCTCGTTGCGGGCATTGGCCCTGTGATCGATCAGAATCCCGTTCTGATTACGCAGCATATGCCGCCGACATTCACGACGATTCTCGCCGAGCATCTGACGCGTGCGAGTGGGCGCCCTGCGCACGAGGCGATTGACGGTGAGCCGATCAAGGCTGGAACAATCTATCTGGCTCCAGGTGGCCGTCACATGCGTGTGGCGCGCTCCGCCGCGGGTCCGGTGATCGCCCTTGATGACGGGCCGCAGGTCAATTTCTGTAAACCCGCGGTCGATCCGCTGTTTTTATCGGCTGCGGAGATTTGGCAGGCCGGAATTCTCGCCGTGGTGCTGACGGGTATGGGATCCGATGGCGCGCAAGGCGGCAAAGCCATTGTCGCGGCCGGCGGCAATGTCATTGCGCAGGACGAGGCGACCAGCGTCGTGTGGGGTATGCCCGGCGCTGTGGCCAATGCCGGTATCTGCGCGGCGGTTCTGCCGCTCGACCAGATCGCGTCGAAGGTTGTTCGGGTGTTTTCAGGAGTTCGTGCGTGACGCCACTGGATTACGAATATCTGCGCAAGCTTCTCAAGGACCGCTCCGGGCTGCTGCTGTCGTCCGACAAGCAGTATCTGATCGAAAGCAGGCTTTTGCCGCTGGCCCGCAAGGGTGGCATGTCGGGCATTGGCGAACTGGTCCAGAAGATCAAGAACGGCGCCGAGCGGCTGACTGTTGATGTGGTCGAGGCGATGACCACGAACGAGACGTTCTTCTTTCGCGACAAAGTGCCGTTCGATCATGTCCGCGACACGGTTCTTCCTCAGTTGTTGAAGGCGCGTGCCAACCGGAAAAGCCTGCGCATCTGGTGCGCGGCGTCGTCCACGGGCCAGGAGCCCTATTCACTGGCGATGCTCTTGAAGGACATGCTGCCGGCTGGCTGGCGGGCCGAAATCGTTGCAACCGATCTGTCGCTGGAAGTCCTCGAGAAGGCGAAGGCCGGAATCTACACCCAGTTTGAGGTTCAGCGCGGTCTGCCGATTCAGCTTCTGGTGAAGCACTTCAAGCAGGTCGGCGACGTCTGGCAGCTCAATCCCGACATCCGGGCCATGGTCCGCTATCAGCAGGCTAATCTGCTGCAGGATTTCTCCCATCTCGGAATTTTCGACATCATCTTCTGCCGCAACGTGCTGATCTATTTCGATCAGCCGACCAAGATCGATGTGTTCGGACGGATGCAGAGGGTCAGCGAGCCGGACGGCTATCTGTTCCTGGGAGCGGCGGAAACCGTCATCGGCCTCACCGACGCTTACCGTGCGTGTCCTGATCTTCGCGGTGTGTACGCGCCGAACCCTGTGCGGACGTCCTCACCCTCGTTGGCGCCGGGATTGGGAATGCGCAGCCAGAAGGTGTTCGCCGCGAGCTGACGGCTGCATCGCTGGCGGGTCCGGCGGCTTGCTGCGATCTCCGGAGCGCGCGTGGACAACGCGCGGCTCGAAGCTTGCCTCTCACCATAGCGTTGCCTTATCGGCCGCAGTCCGCCGCGATTTTGCCTTTTGTGCAAATGGCGGGAAACTGGCGGTGGTTTGTCTGGACTGCGCCTTTTCCAAACAAAAACCCCGCCATTTGCGGCGGGGTTCAGTCTGGGAGGAGGGGCCATACAGGCCCCGGTACAACCCGTATCAGGCTGGAATGCGTACTTCGTCGTCGTGCGGTTCGCGCAGCACATAGCCGCGGCCCCAGACGGTCTCGATGAAGTTACGGCCTTCCGAGGCATTCGCAAGCTTCTTGCGCAGCTTGCAGATGAAGACGTCGATGATCTTGAGTTCGGGCTCGTCCATGCCGCCGTAGAGATGATTGAGGAACATCTCCTTGGTGAGGGTGGTGCCCTTGCGGAGCGAGAGCAGCTCCAGCATCTGATATTCCTTGCCCGTCAGGTGGACGCGCTGGCCACCGACTTCGACAGTCTTGGTGTCGAGATTGACGACGAGATCGCCGGTCTGGATGACCGACTGGGCGTGACCCTTGGAACGGCGGACGATCGCGTGGATGCGGGCGACCAGTTCGTCCTTGTGGAAGGGCTTGGTCATGTAGTCGTCGGCGCCGACGCCGAGACCCTTGACCTTGTCCTCGATGCCGGCGAGGCCGGAGAGGATCAGAATGGGTGTCTTGATCTTGGAGACACGCAACTGCTTGAGAACATCATAACCGGACATGTCCGGCAGGTTCAGGTCGAGCAGAATGATGTCGTAATCATAAAGCTTTCCGAGATCGATGCCTTCTTCTCCGAGATCCGTCGTGTAGACGTTGAAGCTCTCGGATTTGAGCATCAGCTCGATCGACTGCGCAGTGGCGCTGTCATCTTCTATCAGCAATACGCGCATGCCAGTCCCCTATAGTCGCCGCTCCGGGCGTCAGGCCGGCCGCCTACTCGCGGCACTGGAAACGCCTTTGAACAACTGATTCGGATCCTGACGACATATGGTTAACAAATGCTGATTCGTCTCTGCAAGCTCAATCGTGCAATTTTTGTCGAATCGCACTAAGATATTGCCGGTAAGCAGCTTTTCGTACCGTTGCCGTTCAAGTTCCACATTAAGAGCCGGGCCTAACCGATTCCTGCGACTCGCACCTTCGTTCTGAAGGTCAAGCGCTCTCAGTCATCAAAGACAGTGACGCAATGATTAACGATGCGGGTAAACACAGGGTTAAGGGGACGCCGCGAAATCGCGGAAACTTAAGGTTTTCGCAATGAAGGCGCTCGCGGAACAGATTTCCGACATCGACGGCGTCAATATTTATGGCCGCGTTGTCGGCGTGCGCGGTCTCATGGTCGAGATTGCGGGGCCGATCCACGCGATGTCGGTCGGCGCACGCATCGTGGTTGAGACCGGCACCAATCGTTTCATTCCCTGCGAGGTGATCGGCTTCACCGGCAACAATGCGGTGGTGATGCCGTTCGCCGGACTTGAAGGTGTGCGCCGCGGCTGCCGTGCAGTAATTGCCAATGCGGCCAGTCAGGTGCGCCCGTCGGCATCGTGGCTCGGGCGTGTGATTAACGCGATGGGGGAGCCGATCGATGGCAAGGGGCCGTTGGTGCAAGGGCCGTCACCGATGTCTTACCGAAACGCTCCGCCGCCAGCGCATTCGCGTAAGCGCGTAGGTGCGCCGCTCGATCTCGGTGTGCGCTCGCTCAACACATTCCTCACATGCTGCCGGGGCCAGCGCATGGGCATCTTCGCCGGTTCCGGCGTCGGCAAGTCCGTGCTGCTGTCGATGCTCGCGCGCAATGTGGATGCGGACGTGTCGGTGATAGGTCTGATCGGCGAGCGCGGCCGCGAAGTGCAGGAATTTCTGCAGGACGATCTTGGCGAGGAGGGGTTGGCGCGCTCGGTGGTTGTGGTGGCGACCTCGGATGAGCCGGCACTGATGCGGCGGCAGGCGGCCTATCTGACCTTGGCGATCGCGGAGTATTTCCGCGATGAAGACAAGGACGTCATGTGCATGATGGACTCGGTGACGCGCTTTGCGATGGCGCAGCGTGAAATCGGCCTGTCCGCCGGCGAGCCGCCAACCGCCAAGGGCTATACGCCAACCGTTTTTACGGAGCTGCCCAAGTTGCTGGAACGGGCTGGGCCGGGAATGGGTGAGGGCACCATCACAGGTATTTTCACAGTGCTGGTGGATGGTGACGATCACAACGAGCCGGTCGCCGACGCGGTCCGCGGCATTCTCGATGGGCATATCGTGATGCAGCGCTCGATTGCGGAGCGCGGCCGCTACCCCGCCATTAACATTTTGAAGTCTGTTTCGCGGACCATGCCGCGCTCGGCCGACCCAGCCTTCTATCCAAGCGTCACTCGTGCCCGGCAGGTGATGGCCACTTACGCCGATATGGAGGAACTGATCCGCCTTGGAGCCTATCGCGCGGGATCCAGCCCGGAAGTGGATGAGGCCATCCGTCTTCATGAGCCGCTGGAGGCCTTTCTGCGGCAGGCCAAGGATGAATCCACCGGAATTGGGGAGGGATATCGGCAGTTGGAGCAAATCCTGCAAGATCAAATTCAATAAGTCTTGGAAACGGAACGCTAACTTTGTCGCGCCATGATCCCGCCATCTGTGTTTGACCGGAGGGGCCCTTGGGGGGGTACCGGTTCTGTCCCGGTTTCAAATTGGGACTTCTGGGGAGTACGAGTCGATGAAGTCACGTGAAACGCTGATCCGCCTGAAGAAGTTTCAGGTCGACGAGAAGCGCCGGAGGGTCGCGCAGATCGAGGGCATGATTGCTGACTTCCAGCGCATGTCGGTCGATCTGGAGCGCGAGATCCAGCATGAGCAGGAGCGCGCCGGTATTAACGATCCCACGCACTTCGCCTATCCGACCTATGCCAAGGCAGCGATCCAGCGCCGCGAGAATCTGACCCGGTCGGCGGACGAACTGCGCGTGCAGCTTGAAGACGCCAAGGCTGTACTCGGTGAGGCCTTCGAAGAACTCAAAAAGGTCGAACTGCTCGATGAGCGCGATCAGGCACGCGAGCGCGCCGAAGAGAGTGCGCGCGAACAGGCGGATCTCGATAGCATCGGCTTGATGCGCTCGCGCATCGGAGCGATGGCCTGAGGCGATTGCCGCCCATCGTCGGCTGGTCGAACGGCTGTGCCCATTGTCATTGGTCGGCTGTGTGACCTCAGGGCACTGGTTTTCGCAATATGTTTCGGTGATATGAAGCCCGGGCCATAAGCCCGGGTTTTGCTTTTTCGGGCCTTGAATTAGGGACTTGGTTTCACGTCTGGCGATTGCACCGGTTCTAGGACGGAACTGGCCCCGATCTCGGCAAGATGTGATACGAAAAACCGCGACTTCGATTTTCAACCCTGCCGGGGACGGTAGTGCGACGTATTCTTGAGGGGATTAAATGCTGACGCCGGCTGAGTTGATCTGGCTGCTCGCATCGGTTGCGAAGGGGGACGAGGCTGCTTTCGAGCGCCTTTATGCGGCCACCCGCGCGAAACTCTATGGCGTGGCTCTGCGTATCTTGAGACGTCAGGATTTGGCGGAGGAAGTCGTCCAGGAAGCTTATGTAAAGATCTGGAATAGCGCCGGGCAGTTCAATGCCTCATTGGCGTCTCCGATTACCTGGATGGTGTCCATTGTCCGTAATCGGGCGATTGATGTCGTGCGTAAGCGTAGTGAGGCTTCCCTTGAGGACGAGCCGACGGCCATGGAGGTGGCATCCGATACCCCCGATCCGCTCGCGCGCAAGGAGATGACGGAGGAATTGAAGCGAATTCTCGAATGTGTCGGATTGCTCGATCCGGAGCGGCAGAGAATGGTGCTGCTGGCATATTACAACGGATGGAGCCGCGAACAGCTATCCGAGAAATTCAATACGCCTCTGAACACGGTCAAGACATGGTTGCGGCGGAGCATGATCGAAATTCGCGGCTGCCTGGGTTTGGGATAACCGGGTTCGGCATTAAAGAGTTTGGACTGAGATGAACTACAGTGAAGACCATATCGCGCTTGCGGCGGAATACGCGCTCGGCACTCTGAGCGCTGAAGAGCGTGCGCTCGTCGAAACCATGATGATCGTGGATCACGGCTTCATGGAAGTGGTTGACGCGTGGGATCGCAAGCTTAGTCCGCTGCACCAGATGGTCGCTCCGGTTGAGCCGCCGCCGCATCTCTGGGACAAGATCAGTGCCGAACTCGGTCTGGTGGGACCTCAGCCGGTCGCTGCTGCAGAGCCTGAGCCTGTCATTGAAGAATCCAGGCCGCTCGAGCCGACAGAGCCGGATGATGTCATGATGGCGAAGTTGCTCGAGCCGCAGGAGCCAGCGATTGCTCAGCAGATCGAGCAGGCACCCGCAGCGCCTGAACTTCCGCAGGATCGGCCTGTCGCAGCCGTGGCTTCCATCGATAGTTCGGCCGAGCCGCCTGTTTCGGCACCAGTTCCCGAAATCATTCCGGAGCCAGCTACCGAAGCTCCATCGAACGTCGTTCCGTTGGCTGGGCGCAAGAGCGGCCCGCAAACGTTCGGCTGGTTCATGACGGCTGTCGCGGCATCGCTGGCGGCGGTCATCGCGCTGCAGGCCTATCGGCCCGAACTGCTGCCGGAGAAATTGCGGGTCAAGCCGCAGATCCAGGTGGTTGAGGTCAAGACTCCTGCGCCGCCCCCCAGCACGCTTCCTGCTCAGTTCGTGGCGGTCCTCCAGCAAAATCCCGCCGCGCCTGCCTTTATTCTCACCGTCGATACCGCGACGAAGAACTTCACGGTTCGCAAGGTCGGTGCCGCACCCGAGCCTGGAAAAAGTTATGAGTTGTGGCTTGTCTCTGACAAGCTGCCGCGACCTCGGTCACTTGGCGTGATCGGCGGTAGCGATTTTACGATTCGGCCGGCGCTGTCGGCTTATGACACTGAGACGATCAACAAGGCGACCTATGCTGTGACGATTGAACCGGAAGGCGGGTCGCCCACCGGCGTCGCCACAGGACCGATTGTCTATACCGGCAAGTTGATCGAGAGCGTGCCGACACTCCCGGCCTCCGCCCTGCCGCGCTGATATCAAGCAACAAAAAACCCCCGTGGGGAGCGGGGGTTTTTCGTTCTCAGACTTGGGGTCTTCTGAGCAATCACAAGGCGACTTCGGGGGGCGGGGAAGAGAGCCTCGTGAATTCGTAATTCCTCCTAGCGGATCGCCGATTGATCCGAGCTGGTAAGAACGACAGCTTTATTCGCCTTGACGGCAGGACCGGTCACGCGAGCGGTTTGCGTAAAGCCGGTGTCCGAGAGACGCGCAGAAATTCCAAAACCGGCGACGCCGATCGCGGCGACAAGCGCCACCACGACAATCTTCAGATGTGTCATGCGATCCGCACTATAAAACGAATGGTTCATACAAACCTCCCGCCGCCTTTTTGATGCAGTCAGACGTTTGTCTCGTCAGACCGCTCGCGAGTTCAAAACCTCACGTCCTAAGAACGTAATTGGCAGGGATTCGTTTCCAAGCATCCTTCACAAACGAGTGAAATGTCTTGAACAGACGAGAGGTCTGTAAACCACTCAAAATTCTTCAATAAAATCATATAAATATAGAGAATCGCCTCGCTGCAGCGCAGCGCAATTATTTCCGGTTTGTAATGAAAAGCTTGTCTGTGGCCAGAATGCCGCAGGTGCTTCGCTCTTGAAACGGTGCTTCCCTAGATGCTTCCGACTGTTTTCAGACGGGCGCGGGGGTGGATTTCGGCCTGTGACAGGACAGTCGTCTGGGCGCGGAAACGTTCCACCAGCGAGCGCACAAACGGGCGGATTGCCGCCGATGTCACTAGGACCGGAGCTTCGCCTTCGCGTGCGGCCTGTTCGAAACGGTCGCGCACGAGGCTCATGAATTCCGACAGCCGTGACGGCTGCATCGCGAGGCTGCGTTCGTCGCCCGTGCCGATCAGCGATTCTGCAAAAGCCTGCTCCCACTTCGCGCTGAGAGCGATCAGCGGGAGATACCCGTTCATCGACGTATTCTGTGCGCAAATCTGCCGCGCCAGCCGGGCGCGGACATGTTCGGCGAGGGTTGATGGATTGCGTGAGAAGGCAAGGCCATCCGCGATGCCTTCGAGGATTGTCGAGAGGTCGCGGATCGAGATGCGTTCGGCCAGCAGCAGTTGCAGGACACGCTGGATGCCGGAGATGGTGATCTGGTTCGGCACGATGTCCTTGACCAATTCGCCCTGTTCCTTCGGCAGATCCTTGATCAGTTTTTGGACCTCGCCGTAGGACAAGAGATCCGACATGTTGGCCTTGAGCAGCTCAGTGAGGTGCGTGGAAAGGACGGTCGCGGAATCCACCACCGTGTACCCCTTGAGCGAAGCTTCCTCCTTGAGCGATGCGTCGACCCATGTGGCAGGCAAGCCAAATGTTGGTTCGATGGTATGGGTGCCCGGAATCGTAACCTGATTTCCGGATGGGTCCATCACCATGAACTGGTTTGCCCAGATGCGGCCTGTGCCTGCATCGACTTCCTTGATCTTGATGACGTAAGTGTTCGCTTCGAGCTGCACGTTGTCGAGAATACGAACGGCGGGCATCACAAAACCCATCTCGGTGGCGAGCGAGCGGCGCAGCGCCTTGATCTGGTCGGTAAGGCGGTCTGTACCATCCGGCCCGTTGACCAGTGGCAGGAGCGCGTAACCCAGCTCGATCTTGAGGTCGTCGATCTTGAGTGCGCTGGAAATCGGCTCCTCGGCTGCTGCAGCGGCAGCGGCTGCTGCGGCAGGTGCCGCGGCTTCGCGTGCTTCCTCGACCTTGGTGGCGTGGTTGCGGTTGCGCGCGGTCCACGCAAGCCAGCCCGCCCCGCCGCCAAGCAGAAGAAAGGGAAGCATCGGAATTCCGGGCAGCATGCCCAGCACCAGCATGACGCCGGACGACATGCCGAGTGCCTGCGGGTAGCCGGACAATTGCTTCATCATCGCCTTGTCGGCGGCACCGGTGACGCCCGCCTTGGACACCAGAAGGCCGGCGGCGGTCGACACGATCAGCGCAGGCACCTGCGTCACCAGACCGTCGCCAACTGTCAACAATGTATAAGTGCGTGCGGCATCCGCAAAACCCATGCCCTGCTGAGCAACGCCGATGATGATGCCGCCGATCACGTTGATGAACACCACCAGCAGGCCAGCGATAGCGTCGCCGCGGACGAACTTCGAGGCACCATCCATCGCGCCGAAGAAGCCGCTTTCATCTTCAAGTTCCTTGCGGCGCTGTTTGGCGGTCTTTTCGTCGATCAGGCCCGCGGAGAGGTCGGCGTCGATAGCCATCTGCTTGCCGGGCATCGAGTCGAGGTGGAAGCGCGCCGCGACTTCGGCGATGCGGCCTGAACCCTTGGTGATGACGACAAAGTTCACGATCACCAGAATGGTGAAGACGATGATGCCGATGACGAAGTTTCCGCTCATCACGAAGTTGCCGAACGCCTCGATCACGTGGCCGGCGGCGGCTGTGCCTTCGTGTCCGTGCGACAGGATCAGGCGGGTCGATGCCAGGTTGAGCGACAAGCGCAACATGGTGGAAATCAGCAGCACCGTTGGAAACGCGGAGAATTCGAGCGGCGTCTGAATAAACAGCGCCGTCATCAGGATCAGAATCGAAAGCGTGATGGAAATCGCCAGAAACAGATCGAGTACCACCGCCGGCAGCGGCAGGATCAGCACGACCAGAATGGTCAGAACGCCGAATGCCAGCGCAAGGTCGCCGCGCCTGAGCATCGTGCCGATATCGCTGAAACTGGGAAGTCCCGAACGGGTCGACGCGTTGCCTTGACCTGCTGTTACATCAACCATCGTCGCCGCTTCCCCCCGCGAATGCCGCTCGCGAGCCCCAAAGGTCTGGGCGGCGGCCGAAGGGCCACCGTTCCTAAAGTGAGGCACCGCACTGGCATCCACGGGCATTCCCCGTTTTGCGACCGACGACACTCGACTTCACCAGGCAAAATTTGCCCAGTTTATGGTTAGCAAAGGGTTAACGGGGAAAATGCGGTGAGAAATACTCATCCATAGGAGAATTGTATTCTCGCATAACGGCCATTCGGAGAATGACTTGACCCGGAGAGCAAGGCCGACGAAGTTTCGTCCGTGCCGGGTTCAATCGATTCTCACTCTCATCCAGCGGTCTTTACGCCGGACTCACGCGCTGCGTGGGTGAGGCTGGCTGTTGCCCTGATCATTGGGTCCATCGGCAGCGTCGGGATGTGGTCTGTGGTCGTGGTAATGCCCACCGTGCAGGCTGATTTCGGCGCCACGCGCGGAGCGGCCTCCCTGGCCTTCACCTGCGCCATGCTTGGTTTCGGATCCGGCGGGGTCGTGATGGGCAAGCTCACGGACCGCTACGGTATCGTGACAGCGATTGCGGTCGGCATCGTCCTTATGCTGATCGGTTACCTTGGCGCCGGCTATTCCGCCGCGCTGTGGCAATTCAATTTGATGCATCTTCTGATCGGCCTTGGCGCCGCCGCAACCTTCGGCCCGCTGATGACCGAAGCATCGCACTGGTTTGAACGTCACCGCGGTCTTGCGGTGACAATCGCCGCCAGCGGCAATTACATTGCAGGCACTTTCTGGCCGACCGTTGTCGAACGCGGCACCGCTTATGCGGGCTGGCGTGCCACTCATATTGCGATTGGAATCGGCTGCACCATTGTCATGGCGATCGTGGTCGCGATCCTGCGCTGGCAGATGGGCGGCGAAACAACCCGTTCGCATGCGGACGCTCCGCCGCCACGCGTCGATTTGCAGATCGGTACCAATGCGCTGACCGTCATGCTGGGCATCGCCGCGATCGCCTGCTGCGTGGCGATGTCGATGCCGCAGGTTCACATCGTCGCCTATTGCGGCGATCTCGGCTACGGAGTTGCGCGCGGCGCCGAAATGTTGTCGCTGATGCTGGCGTTTGGCATTATCAGCAGGATCGGGTCCGGCTTTCTTGCAGACCGTATCGGCGGACTGCGCACACTGCTTGTCGGCTCAATCGCGCAAGGCGTCGCGCTGATGTTCTATCTGTTCTTCGATGGACTGACGTCGCTCTATATTATTTCCGCAATGTTCGGCTTGTTTCAGGGCGGCATTGTTCCAAGCTATGCGATCATCGTGCGGGAAGCGATGCCGGCCAGTGTCGCTGCGACGCGCGTAGGCATTGTAATCTTCGCATCGGTGATCGGCATGTCGTTCGGAGGCTGGATTTCCGGAGTGATCTTCGATGCGACCGGTTCCTATGCGGCCGCCTTTTTGAACGGCGTCGGCTGGAATGCTTTGAATATCGCTATTGTCGTGATGCTTCTGATGCGTGCACGCCGCCGCCGGGGCGTGGCTTTTGCCTAACAGGTAGACCTGCCTGCAGTCTTGACCTCGGAAAGGCGTCGTCCTAACGGATTTCCGCGCGAACATCCGCGCTGAAGCAGGACAGGCCGATGCACGTCACGCTAATGAAGGGCAAGATCCACCGCGCACGTGTGACGGAAGCGGATTTGCATTATGAGGGGTCGATCTCGATCGACCGCACGCTGATCGATGCGGCGGGATTCCTCATCAACGAGCGCGTCGATATTTATAACATTGATACGGGTGCGAGATTTTCCACCTATGTGATCGAGGCGCCGCCAGGTTCGGGCACCATCGGCCTGAATGGAGCTGCTGCGCGGCTTGCGATGATGGGCGACAAGGTGATTATCGTTGCTTATGCGAACTTCGATGAAGCCGAGGCGCGGACGTTTCAGCCGCGCGTGGTGCTCGTCAACGAGAGAAATCAGAAGCTCTAACCAGGTTAAGTCGGTGCGGCGCCTTCAGCGATGATCGCATCCTGTTGTCTTTCAAGTCTGGAGCGCCGCATGCATGAGAAATTCCAAGCCGACCTGAATGATCTTGCAGGACGCGGCCGTCTGCGATCTCTTCGCGGACGGTCCGGAAACGATTTCACGTCGAATGACTATCTGGGGCTCGCAGAATCCGAAGAGCTAAGGCGGGCGGCGTTTGATGCGATTGCGCGCGGTGTTCCCGTCGGAGCTGGCGGATCTCGTCTTTTGCGCGGAAATCACGACGAGCACGAGGCGCTGGAGAGTGAGGCCGCAGCTTACTTCGGTGCTGAAACGGCGCTCTATTTCGGCGGCGGTTATGTGGCGAATTTTGCGATCTTCTCAACATTGCCGCAACGTGGCGATCTTGTCGTTCACGACGAACTGATTCACGCCAGCGTTCATGAGGGTTTACGCAGCGGCCGTGCCGACCATGTTGCGGTCGCGCATAACGATATTGACGCATTCGACGCTTCGATTGTTCGCTGGCGTGCAAGCGGTGGTAAGGGCCGCCCGTGGATTTCGGTCGAGAGCCTTTACAGCATGGACGGAGATAGTCCCGACCTCGCCGGGCTGCTTGCCGTTGCCGATCGTCATGAGGCGATGATCGTGATCGATGAGGCGCATGCGACTGGCGTGCTCGGCCCGCAAGGGCGGGGACTGGCTGCTGCGTGCGAGGGGCGCGAGAATGTTGTTACTTTGCATACATGCGGCAAGGCGCTCGGTTCTGTCGGAGGATTTATCCTCGCGCCGCGCGCGATCCGCGATTTTCTGGTCAACCGCGCGCGCCCCTTCATTTTTGCGACTGCGCCATCGCCGTTGACGGCGGCAATCACGCGGGCTGCGATCGAGATTTCCGGAACCAAGCCCGAGCGACGCGAACGGCTGGCAAGACTGGTTCGTTTCGCTAGCGGCGAACTGCGCCGTCGCTGCGGCATCGTGCCGTCCGGCTCGCACATTCTCCCCATTGTCATCGGATCCGACCGAGCCGCTGTTTCCGTCGCAGCTTCTCTTCAGGAGCGAGGCTTTGATATTCGTGCGATTCGTCCACCAACTGTTCCCGAGGGTACAGCGCGGCTGCGCATTGCGCTGACTCTGAACGTCGATGAGGCTGCCGTCGCCGAGTTGTTCGGGGCGCTTGCCGAAGATATGCGAAAAGCTGCATGAACTTGCGTATTGTTGTCACCGGGACTGACACCGGCATCGGCAAGACGGTTTTTTCCGCAGCGCTTGCGGGCGCACTCAACGCGTTCTACTGGAAGCCGGTTCAGGCCGGTTTGGATGATGAAACCGACCGCGAGACTGTGATGCGGTTGTCGGGCCTTCCCGAGCAACGCCTGGTCAGAGAAGTTTACCGCCTGAAAACACCGGCATCGCCGCATCTGGCGGCAAGGATTGACGGCGTGAGCATCGATCCGCGGAAACTTGCATTGCCGGAGACCGATCGGCCGCTGGTGATCGAAGGGGCGGGCGGTCTGATGGTGCCGCTAACAGAAAGCCTGACCTATGTCGATGTAATGGCACGCTGGAATGTGCCGGTCGTGCTTTGTGCGCGCACCACACTCGGCACCATCAATCACAGCCTGCTGTCGATCGAAGCGCTGCGCATGCGACGTATCCCGTTGCTCGGCGTGGCGTTTGTCGGCGATGAGAATGAAGAGTCCGAGCGGGTGATCTGCAAAATGGGTGAGGCGCGGCGGCTTGGCCGGTTGCCTCATCTTGCATCGCTCACGGGTGAAAATTTACGCGCTGCGTTTGCGCAGCATTTCAATCTCGATGATTTTCTAAAGGATGGGAGCTGATGACCAAATCTCCCGTCTGGCACCCATTCACGCAGCACGCTGTTCAACCCGATCCGACGGTGATCTCAAGAGGCGAGGGGGCCTGGCTTGAAGCCGCTGACGGCCGCCGTATCTTCGATGCGATTTCTTCCTGGTGGGTGATCACCCATGGCCATCGTCATCCGCATATTGTGCAAGCTATCAAGGATCAGATCGACCGCCTGGATCAGGTGATCTTCGCGGGGTTCACGCACGAGCCGGCGGAGAAACTTGCACGGCACCTGGTCGCGATCACTCCGCCCGAACTTGAGTATGTGTTCTTCTCTGACAGCGGATCGACCTCGGTCGAAGTTGCGCTGAAGATGGCGCTGGGCTTCTGGCAAAACAAGGGAATCAGACGCACCCGCATTCTGGCGCTGGAAGGCGCGTATCACGGTGACACCATCGGAGGCATGTCGGTCGGCGAGCGCGGGGTGTTCAACGCACCGTATGCTCCTCTGCTGTTTGACGTCGAGCGAATCCCGTTCCCTGCCGTGAATCGCGAAGAAGCGACGCTGGATACCCTTAAGACAGCCTGCAAGCGCGGCGATGTGGCTGCGCTGATCGTTGAACCGCTCGTTCTGGGCGCAGGCGGAATGTTGATCTATCCGCCGTCTGTTTTGTCGCAAATGAAATGCATCTGCGAGGCATACGATGTGCTCTTTATCGCTGACGAGGTGATGACAGGGTGGGGGCGAACCGGAACGCTGTTCGCCTGCGAGCAGGCCGGCGTCGCGCCTGACATTGCATGCTACTCGAAAGGATTGACCGGTGGATCGGTGCCGCTCGCGGTCACCATGTGCCGTGCCGACATTTTCGATGCACACTATTCACAGGATCGCAGCAAGACGTTCTTTCATTCCAGTTCTTATACGGCCAACCCCGTTGCCTGTGCGGCGGCATTGGCCAATCTGGAAATCTGGCAACGTGAACCTGTGATGGAACGTATTACGACACTTGCGGCATTGCATGTCACCAGGCTTGCGCGCTTCCGCGATGATCCGCGGTTTACGGATGTACGCCAGATTGGAACCATCGCGGCGCTCGATATCGTGGTAAAGGATGCAGGTTATCTCGCTGACATCGGCCCGCGTCTTTATCGCGGGTTTCTTGAACGCGGGCTGCTGGTTCGTCCCCTTGGCAGCACGATTTATGTCATGCCACCCTATTGCAGCACCGCAAGCGACCTTGATCTGGTTTACGACGCGATCGATGAACTTGCGGCAGAAATCGCCTGAGCTGCTGAATTTCCGTATTGTTTGGCGTTGGAAGCTGCCAGAAATGCGGCCCGCAGGCCAGTTGGGTCAGCATATGTTTAAGCAATATGCTCGCGCCGGATTGCCCGGCGAAGCTGGTCATTGTATGGGGTGCTTGCACCGCAATCCGCGCTCGCCGGACCGGCGGGGCCTGTAGCTCAATGGTTAGAGCCGACCGCTCATAACGGTCTGGTTGCAGGTTCGAGTCCTGCCGGGCCCACCAACGATATCAACGACTTGAGTTGCGTTGGAATTAGCCGGTTTCGGCTTTGACAATGATACTGACAATGTTTCCTTTTGGCGGCGATAACCGATCGCATTAGCGGCTTGCCGCAAATGCAGCGGATGATGGTGGCCATAGACGCGGTCGAGCATCTCAACCGACATGCCGAGAAAGCCAGCCGCCTCCCATTTGCCGACACCAGCCTGCATCAGCCACGTTGCGGCGGTGTGCCGCAACGTATGAGGTGTCACATCGGTGCCGAGACCAGCGAGGTTCG
Organism: Afipia sp.; assembly: GCA_017308595.1. Taxonomy (GTDB): domain Bacteria; phylum Pseudomonadota; class Alphaproteobacteria; order Rhizobiales; family Xanthobacteraceae; genus Afipia. The sequence goes on along the minus strand of JAFKER010000006.1, from coordinate 4,097 downwards.
CCGCGCTTTTGAAAGCCGTCTTGACCGATTTAATCGGTTCGCCATTCCACTCTATCACGTGGCGCCGAACCAGACCCTTGGCTTTCCAACGTTGCAGATGTGCCAGCAGGCGAGGCGGGATGGGAACTGGCGGTTGCCGCTTCTTGGTCTCTCGTTTGCCTTCTGCGAGTCGATAAAAGATACCATTATCGAGATCGACGTAAGACCTGCCTTCGCCGCGCTCGATCGATGCGCTGGCGATGGCCGCGGCCCGTGTGCCGGTGTACAAACCAAGTAAAATGAAGCGGGCCAAGTGGCGGAGCGGCCGTCGATCCGTTTGTATGCGCTGACCCTTATTTGGGCCGCGGTGAATGACCTGGGTTTCTCGCGTGCGCCAACATACCAGTAGGAGCACCGCTGCCTCTGACCGCGTAAGCCAGCGATCACGCGGCTTGCCTTTTGGTGGCAGGACCACGCGCACAATGCCTCGGTGATATCCCTCGCGGGAGTGATGGTTGATCGCTGCTCTCAGATCCTCCAGATCCCGCCGAGCAGAACCTTCATTGCCACGCAATTTGACGTATTCGCGGCATGTCTCACCATTCACCTCCACTAGCTTACGCGCGCCCCAGTATTCGTTTAGCCGCTCCAAACGTGCAAACGCCTGCAATGCTCGTTCGCTCTCATGGAGCTTTTTGTCATCGACGTAGATTGAGAGCACGTCAGCTATGATGATCTCCTCAATATCTAGTCGTTGCCGGATGGGCTGATGTTTTTGCGCGATGTAGTTCGCAAGGAATTTTTCTGCTGCGTCAGTTTCGTGCGCAAGGCAACCTGTGACGATGTACTTACCTCTGTCGAGGACGACCCAGGCAGATTGCCGCTCGATCTTCCCATCGCAGTCTTTGACGTCTGGGCGCAGCCAGAGTCTTGCTCTCTTCGCTTTACGCGGCATAGCTCTCTCATTCGATCAATGTTTTCGAGTGTGGTGAAGTCTTTTCGCGCAACACGTTCAATGTCGAGCCGGCCCCTTGCGGCTTCCTTACGGAGGCCGGATGCTGTCATTGACCCATCGGGGAAAGCTAGCTTTGCTGCGATTGATAGCCGTAACGGCGCGTTACGCGCCACGCTGGAAACGTCTAGAAGTTTTGCCATTGCAATTCCCATGCGAGGGAACATGCCAAGACCTGACTAAAGGTCTCACCTTCCGATCATTAGTCGTCGGAGGTGTCGTCCATATCGTCGAGTAGATAGGCGTATGCTTGGAAGTCGAACTTTCCTTTCCTTATGAGCTCAAGGTCGTTTGCGAGCCTCTTCGATGAAAGGCGCGCCCAGCTTCTTACTGCGTTGGTTCGGATCGCGGCATATGTGTCGTGGGCAAAAAACAGAGTCCACCCACCACGTGCTAACCACTCCTGTACCTCCTCAAAAAATTCAGTTCTGATTTTGCTGCGACCCCACAGGCGGCGCAGAGTTAGTTCCGAAATTCGGACGCGCGTTGCTGGCAGCGACTCCTTTTCTCGCAATTCAATTAGTCGAAGCAAAATGATCGCCGCCTCTTGCGGACTTGGTAATGCGGCGGCGGCTTGCGGCGACTTGGTGACCATTTTCAATCAATAACTCAAATATGCTATATTGTCAATGTATACTGCTTTATATAACAAATTTAAAAGATAATTGTTCCAATAGTTTCAATATTTCCATTTCGTCTCGTGAGCGGATGATCGAAGGAGAAGAAAAATGAAAAGGTCAAAGAAGCGCCGTCTTTCACCGGGAGCGCAATTCAGGTCGCCAGGAGAAAATTTGCGTCCAAAAAAACCGCGAGTGCTCGCGGCAGATAGACGTCGAATTGAGCGCGAACAGGCAGAAGAGAAGTTCCCCGTTCTTGCTGAAAAGCTTGCCGCTATACGTTCAGGCTTGCTGGGAAATCTCGCCAAAGGCAGGTACGGATATCGCGATTCCCTGCTTGAAGTTTACGAGCTTGCTTGGAAGTGGGCGCGTGAAGATAAATTCGAAAAGCGCGTAAATGCCGTGGCGAAGCTATCGGGCCGTTTACATCGAAAGGGAGCTAATCCGTTCAACGCCCTCATTGCTGCAGTAACAGAGCGCGACAACCGTACAGTGAGCCGTTGGTCACAGCAGTTGAATGAGGCATTTGAACGGGACGTGGTACCCAAAAAATTGCTGGAACACATTGCTCAGAATGTCCGCTCAGGAGACGATTAGAGCGGCTATTTTTTCTTTGATCGAATTCGAATGCTGTTACGTGTCGCGACTTCACGGGACGATTTGCGTGGTGGCGAGGTAATAGATCGGGAAACGCGGCGTTCTAGATCTGGACGGTTCAAATTCCCAATCTTGTAAATACTAATTCTAGAATGCAGCGAGCCATTACCGTTGGCAATCCAACGGAAAGCCGTTGGTAGTCCAACGCGAATGCAGTCTGCCTTATCCGGAAACAGCTTCTCATATGGGAGAAGTGTGTCTTCAATCGAAAAATGGTGAAATTTAAGGTTGTGAGATGATCAGTCAGTCATGCAGTTATTTGCCGTACAGCAAGAGAACTGAGATCGTTGACGGTTATTCTCAGTGGGTTCGTCAACAACTGGATGATGGATATATCGGTTACTACGCGAATTTCATGTTCAACCAGTTGCCGGGCGGAAGAAGGGTTCACGTTGAGATCATGAAGAAAGAGGTCGCTGCTGTTCATGGCAAGCTGACATTAAGAGTGGTTCGGAAGCCGAATTCCAAAGAATGGCAGCCGTTAAGGCCGCGGTTCATCGGATGTCCGGATTTGCCGGTGTGGAAGAATCGGCGGAGGAATCTGCCGTTGGATATCGTGAACGACGGTCTTCACTTCAATGGCATCTGGTTCGTGCCGCCGAAACGTCGTGAGCTAGGTGGAAAGTGCGTGCAAGGTGCTGACGGTAGGCGCTCTAGGCTCACGACGGGCCTTATCAAGCATTTCAAGGATCTAGAGTCATCGTATCGTTCGAGATCGCTCGGAAGCATTCATCTCGTTCGGCTCAAGGACGAAGATGTTTGCGACTATGCTTTCAAGGCGTTCAAAGCCGGGAAAGTTCATTACGACGACATGCTCGTCCTGTGAGAACCTCGAATCGCTCCATCTAATAGTGCAACGTATAAAATCCCGTCCCGAATTTCATGAAATCGACCTTGTAAAGTAGTTCGCGAAATAGTTCGCGCGCATTTTAAAAGGACGCTGTTATGAAAGACAAATCAAACGCCGAACTCGATAACTCAACGAAGCTGCGGTTGGATCTCTCGCGCAAGATTAGTAAAGCGAGCGAGCGACTTCAAGACAGCTGTAATTGGGCATGCAGCTTAGCGGAGGGTATCGACCAATTTCCAGACACGGTATGTGATGTGGTGAAGCAGCTAGAGACCTTGCGAAAGCGGATGAAACATTCCGACAGGTCTGATGGGAGGGAACTGCAGCGAATTACGTCGGCACTCAGAAAGATGAATAGATATAGCGCGTCGATGAAGAGCACTAAGCACCCCCTGTCGGTGATCGGAATTATTGAAGACACGGGGCAACTGGAGGAATTTAAGGACTTGCTCTCGGAGATAATCGACCGACAGTAGTATCTACGATGATGACGAATATCTCGGTGGCATACTCGGATTCTGAGTATCGCCATTGTCTGTAATGTGACGCCGGGTCGATAACCAATCGACCCGGTGTGCAGAGTATTCAATTTCCCGCATGCTGGCCTGAAACAACTGGATAGGTTTGTCTGTTTTCTTAACAAGTCCGGGGCAGAGATTGTTCGCGGATTCCGCAGCCGCTTAGTTGCATCACAGCCGACCAAAGCGATCTTGTAAAGTAACAGGCTGCAGCAATCGCTTCAGCCTAATCGTAACATGGAGCAAGATATGAGCATTCAAGATCGCATAAAGAGCGAGCGTTTAGACACGGAGCGGCGGAAAACCTTAAGTGAAGTGACCTGCCCCCCTGATTGCCCTCGTTTATAAGTAGACTCTGTTCTGGTTTTCGCCCCTGCTGGAGCGGTTGGCGAACTCGGTCGGTGTAAGCCCTTTGAGGCTCGTGTGGGGTCGGTTGGTGTTGTAGTCGATCCTCCAGTCCTCGA
>JAFKER010000026.1 GCA_017308595.1 Afipia sp. | reverse complement strand
TCCTTGAGGGGCTTCGGCGCGCCTTCGACGAGGTCCTTGGCTTCCTTGAGGCCCAGGCCGGTGATGGCGCGGACTTCCTTGATGACTTCGATCTTCTTGTCGCCAGCCGAAGCGAGAACGACGGTGAAGTCGGTCTTTTCTTCAGCAGCGGCAGCAGCGCCGCCACCAGCGCCCGGAGCAGCAGCAACCGCAACAGCGGCAGCAGCCGAAACGCCCCACTTCTCTTCGAGAAGCTTCGCCAGTTCAGCAGCCTCGAGAACCGTGAGGCTCGAGAGGTCGTCCACGATCTTTTGCAAATCAGCCATTTTAACTTTCCTTAGCGTATCAGTTCGAACCAGTTGAGATGGAGAATGGCGTCACGCCGCTTCACCCTTAGAGGCATAGGCCTGAACCACGCGGGCCAGCTTCGCAGCAGGCGCGGTGGAGAGCTGAGCGATCTTGGTCGCCGGCGCCACAAGGAGGCCGAGGATCTTCGCGCGCAGTTCATCGAGCGACGGCAGCGAGGCAAGCGCCTTCACAGCGTCGGGATTCAGGACAGTCGTTCCCATCGCGCCGCCAAGAATGACGAACTTCTCGTTCGTCTTGGCGAACTCGATGGCGACCTTCGGTGCTGCTACCGGATCGTTAGAAGTCGCGATCACGGTCGGCCCCTTCAACAGTGAGCCGATGGAAACAACATCCGTGCCTTCAAGAGCAATTTTGGCGAGACGGTTCTTCGAGACCTTTACCGAGGCGCCAGCGGCCTTCATCTGCGTACGCAGAGTCGACATCTGGGCAACGGTCAGGCCGGAATAATGAGCAACGACCGCGACGCCCGTGGTCTTGAAGACCTCGTTCAGCGACTCGACCGCCTCTTTTTTTGCCGCTCGTTCCACAGCAAGCTCTTTCCGGTTGGCGGTCCGCTTAAGACAGAACCGCCGGGTTGCACCGATCGTCCTGCCCGCTAGCCTCGAGACATTCATCTCTCAACACGTCGGGCACGACGACATTTCGGAAGCCTGCCCTCTCGCCCTGACCTGCCTTGCGGCTCGCCGGAACGAGGTGTCGAGGTTCGAACCAAATCCGCAGCCACCGCCGAATCGGGGTGGGTCACGAAATCCGGTTTTCACCCGTCTGTGCAGGAGATTAAGCGAAGCCGTTCATTAAGAGCGGCAAGGCACCTGCAGTCTTGGACAGGATGGAGCACCTTTGGCTTTCGGCCTCGGATTGCCCCGGCCCATTTTCGTCACTCAAATCAAAGGTTTCCGTTCCCCTGAACAATCCATACGGAATGATCGACGAGGAATGGTCTCCTATTGGTTCGATTTTCGGAAAACGAGCACGGACGCGCCAGCGACAGCCAGCACGCCCGGAAAGGAATGTTTAACGGGTCAGGAACGCGTTGCCAAGGGGATTCTGAGTTCCATAAGCATTTTTCGGGCCAGAAGCCGCCTACCGCACCGGAACGTAGACTGTTGGAGGCATGAATGTGGCGATCCCGTGCACATCCTGAAACACAAGGCGCCCATTCTCAACATAATACGAACAGCCCGCATGCCCCCTATTTTCCTGGCCGAAAAGATTCTTGTTGGTTGTGCGTGCGACCAGGGCAACCAGATTTTTCTCAGGGACAGCTTCAAGGCTCAGCTTCGAACTGGCAACCCTTGCTGCCGCGTAACCATTTAACGCAAACGGCCCCGCTATCGTCAGATTGGGAAAAGCCTTTTGAACCTTCGCGGAGCAATCCGCGATGATAACGGGAGTGACAAGGCCCTGAGCAGCGTCGGCAGTTTCATATCTCGCTTTCAGCCACGGAGTCATGCAACCCGACAACAGAACACAGCAGATCAACGCCGCGCAAAGCTGCCAAACACGTCCAAAAATACGCACTTAGTGATCTCCCCAGACCCAGGGAGACGATCCCGCAACTTAAGAGCGAGCGCAAGAGACGTTTATCCTCTCCCGCTGCTCGCTGGAATTTTTGGACAAGCGCCGCCGGCGCTGGCCCACGCCCTGATCAGGTCGCCAAACTCCTTCTGGGTCCCCGGCGCCGGGGTCCGGTTGCCGCCCGGAGACCAGGCCCAGCCGACCAGCGTGTCTTCAGCCATATGTTTCACCAGCGCGTCCATGTCCTTGCCGTCGTTGCGCTTCGGGTCCTTGATCTGCTCGCAGATCTGGCCGAGCGATTTGCCCTGCCATGCCATCTCCAGCGGCGCGAGATGCCACTGCGGATGACCCGGCACATTGGCGGGATCGAAGTTCGCCTCGTGATGACAGGTGTTGCAGGTGAGACCAGCGGCGGCGCCCATGCCACCCTCGCCGCGCACCACCAGCGGCTGATGCGGTCTCATTTTATCTGTCTGGGTCGGACGCTCCGTCGCCGGGTGACAGTTCAGACAGCGCGGCGACATGATCACCTTGCCAGCCTCCTCGAACAGCGCAACCGCGCGCTCACTCGGATTCTTGATGTCGCCAAAAGCCGAGACCGGCTTCAGCTTGACCGGATTAACCGGCGGCTCCATCGCCGCATCGGCCTCGCCGCGAAATGCGGGGCCTGCGAATGCAAGCAACGCCGCGGCGAAGGCGCCCGCGCCGAGCGCCATCACTCCCTGCCTGAGCATCTTCATGCGGATGCTCCCGGCACGATCGGCAACTGCCGCGGACGAGTCTGACCGAGCTTCGCCATCGCATTGGCAACCGCTGGACCGATCGGCGGCACGCCCGGTTCGCCGACGCCGGTCGGCTTCTCGCTCGACTTGACGATGGTGACCTCAATCGCGGGCATCTCGTTGATGCGCAGCGAGCGATAGGCATCGAAATTGCCCGGCACCACACGTCCGCCTTCCATCGGCACATCCGCATAGAGGATGTGACCAAGGCCGAAGCCGATGCCGCCTTCCATCTGCGCACGGATGATGTCCGGATTGACCGCGACACCGCAGTCCACCGCACACCAGACCTTGTGCACCTTCGGGCCTTCGTCGCCCATCGACAGTTCGACAATCTGCGCGACGAAGGTGTTGAAGCTCTCGACCACCGCAACGCCGCGCGCACGGCCCGGCTCCAGCTTTGAGTTCTTCCAGTCGGCAAGCTCCGCGACAGCGCGCAACACACCGGCATGGCGCGGCTTCTTGCTCATCAGTTCAAGGCGGCCCTCGACAGGGTCTTTGCCTGCCGCTTCGAGCAACTCATCGACGAACGCTTCGACGGCATAACCGGTGTGGGTATGCCCCACCGAACGCCACCACAAGACCGGCACACCGACATCGACCTGATGCAGGTCGCATTTGAAGTTCGCGACATCGTAGGGAATTTCGTTCGAGCCTTCATAGGCTGTCGAGTCGAGGCCGTCCTTCATGGCCATCGCCTCAAAAGGCGAACCCTTCATGATGGACTGACCGACAATGGTGTCGCTCCAGGCCTGAATCTTGCCGTCGCGCACCACTCCGCGCATGCGGTGAATGCTGAACGGACGATAGTATCCCCCACGCATGTCGTCTTCGCGGGTCCAGACCAGCTTGAGCGGTTTGCCGGGACCGATGGCTTTTGCGACTTCCGCAAGTTCGGCGGCGACATGCACCGTCTGCTGCGCACGCCGCCCAAAGCTGCCACCAGCCAGAATGGTCTTGAGCGAGACCTTCTCCATCGGCACGCCGAGAATCTTGGAGATGGTCGCGTGATCCGGTGTCGGAAACTGGCTGCCGTAACGCGACGTGACCGTATCGCCTTTCCAGTGGATGAACGCGTTCAGCGGCTCCATGGCCGCATGAGCCAGATAAGGAAACGCGAATTCAGCTTCGATTAGGCGGCTGCCGGGCTTGGATACCTCGGCATCGACGTCACCTTCCATCTTCACCGTCTTGCCCGGCGACTTCGACAAAGCGCGGAATTCGGTCAGCAGTTCCTGCGTGCCGCGCTTCTCGGCCTTGCTGTCATCCCACGTGATCTTCAGCAGATCGCGCGCGGTCTTTGCGGGCCAGAAACCCCTGGCATAGACCGCCACACCGGTCGGCACCTGCTTGACATCGACAACACCGGCCACCGCCTTCGCCGCAGTCGCATCGAACGAAGTAACCGTTGCACCGAATTGCGGGGGACGCGCGATCACCACCGTCAGCATGTCAGGCTCGTTGATGTCGAGCGTGTACTCCGCCGTGCCGTTCGACTTCTCGGCACTGTCGAGACGCCTCACGACGCCTTCCTTGCCGATGAACTTGAACTGCGACGGATCTTTCAGCTTGGGATTCGCCGGGACCGGCATCTGGTTCGCCTTCTCGGCAAACTCGCCGAAGCGGCCCTGCTTGCCTGACGGATGCCTGATCACGCCGTTTTCAACAGTGACCTCCGTCGCAGGTACGTTCCATTCTTTCGCCGCAGCGGCCACCAGCATTTCACGCGCAGCCGCGCCGACCTGCCGCATCTGAATAAAGGAGTTCGCGATCGCGCTCGAACCGCCGGTGCCCTGCACTCCGAACAGGAGATTCTTGTAGAGCACCGGATTCGACGGCGCGTGATCGGCGCGCATCTGCGACCAGTCAGCATCGAGCTCCTCGGCGACCAATGTCGCCATGCCGGTGAACGGTCCCTGGCCGAACTCGATGTGCTTGCAAAGCACCGTAACCGTGTTGTCGGGCTTGATAATCAGGAAGGTGTTCGGAGCGATATTGGGTGGCGTCGCGGCAGGTGCCTGCGCGAAGACCCTGCCGCTCTTTGCGATATAGACGCCGATCGCAAGCCCCGCTCCTGCCTTGAGAAGCGAACGGCGCGAAAGCGCGGACGCATGTGTGACGTTGTCTTTGACATGAATATTCATGGCTTACCCCTCCAGCGACTTGGCAGCGTCGTGGATCGCTGCGCGGATGCGGACATAGGTCGCGCAACGGCAGATGTTGCCGTTCATCGCAAGATCGATGTCTTCATCGGTCGGTTTCGGATTGAGCGAGAGCAACGAGGCCGCACTCATGATCTGGCCGGACTGGCAGTAACCGCACTGTGGCACGTCGAGCGCCACCCATGCCTTCTGCACCGCCTGAGCCTCGCGGCCCTTAATGCCTTCGATGGTGGTGATCTCGCTTGCGCCGACAGCCGACACCGGCAGTGAACACGAGCGCGTCGGCTGGCCATCGACATGCACAGTACACGCGCCGCATTGCGCGACACCGCAGCCGTACTTCGTGCCCATTAGTCCCGCGCCGTCGCGGATCGCCCAGAGGAGAGGAGTCTGCGGGTCGACATCCACACGATGTTCGCCGCCGTTGATCTTCAGCGTAAAGGCCGCCATGGCCGCATTCCTTCTGATTACGTCAGAAGGCCGGGAGCCTACATTCGACTCGTTCTAATCAGCAATCAAACTAATGTGCGCCGCAGCGCTAAATATTTTGTCTGTTTGCGGGGAACGAAGTCTCGCAACCCGCGTTGCGCGCTCCTACATATGTCAGCATTCACGATACGAATGATGACAGTTTTATTTTCCGGTTTTATCCAACCGGAAAACGAAGTGGTTTGCCTGCAAAAAAGGCATCGAGATTAGCCATCACGCAGTCCTGCATGGCGACATGCGACTCGATGGTATGGCCGCCAATATGCGGCGTCAGCACGACGTTCGGCAGTTTCGTCAGTGCATCCGGCGCGTGCGGCTCTTTTTCGTAAACATCGAGACCGGCACCAGCGATCACGTTGCCTTCGAGCGCCGCAACGAGTGCCTTCTGATCGATGACCGATCCGCGCGAGATATTCACGATGGTCCCGTGCGGGCCGAGTTTCTTCAAAATGTCCGCATTGACGATGTGTTGCGTATCAGCGCCTGCGCGTACCGCCACCATGAGGATGTCGGCCCACTCCGCGAGTGAGGCCAGACTCGCGTGGTAGGCATAGGGCACGTCATGTTTGCTGCGGCTGTAGTACGCGACTTCGGTTTCAAACGCCGCGCAGCGCGCCGCGATCTTGCGGCCGATCTCCCCCATGCCGTACACGCCGATCTTCCGCCCGGTCATCCCCGGCCCCGGCCGCATCGACGGTGACGGCTGCGAGCCAGACCACCCGCCGCTGCGCACATAGTTATCTGCAGGTAGAAGACGCCGCGCCGTTGCCAGCATCAGTGTCATTGCGATGTCGGCGACCGAAGCCGCATTCGCGGCAGGTGAATGACCCACCGCGATGCCACGCTTCTTCGTCTCGGCGAAATCCACTCCGTCATAACCCGTGCCGTAGCAAATGATCGCCCCTAACGACGGGAGCGAGTCCAGCACCGCCGGCGGAATCACCTGCCCGCCCGCCGTGATCATGGCGCGGATCGGCTTGAGTTGTTCAGCGCTGAAGGTCTCAAGCGGTGGTTTGCCTTTGCCATCGAGCAGGTCATAGCGCTCGCCGATGCGCACCATCTGCGCCTTGGGAAACCGTGAGTAGATGAGAACCTGATGGGACATGGCTGCATTTCCACTGGATAAAAAGAAAAGGCGGAGCAGGTGTTATCCCGCTCCGCCTTTTCAATCATTTCAGGTAATTGCCGATCAGGAGGTCAGGCTACCCGGCTCGACCTTGACGCCCGGACCCATCGTCGACGAGACCGCAACGCGCTGGACGTAGGTGCCCTTGGAGCCAGCAGGCTTCGCCTTCACGACAGCGTCGGCGAGCGCCTTGACGTTCTGGACCAGCTTCTCTTCCGAGAACGAGGCCTTGCCGATGCCAGCCTGCACGATGCCGGCCTTCTCGACGCGGAACTCGACCGAGCCGCCCTTCGCGCCCTTCACAGCGGAAGCAACGTCCATAGTGACGGTGCCGATCTTCGGGTTCGGCATCATGCCGCGCGGGCCGAGCACCTTACCGAGACGGCCGACCAGCGGCATCATGTCAGGGGTGGCGATACAACGATCGAAATCGATGTTGCCGCCCTGCACCTTCTCAACGAGATCTTCAGCGCCGACAACGTCAGCGCCCGCAGCCTTGGCTTCTTCAGCCTTGGCGCCGCGGGCGAACACGCCGACGCGCAGCGTGCGGCCGGTGCCGTTCGGCAACGTGACGACGCCGCGGACCATCTGGTCAGCGTGACGCGGATCGACGCCGAGGTTGATGGCGATCTCGATGGTTTCGTCGAACTTCGCCGAAGCGCGCGACTTCACCATCTTGATGGCTTCGTCGATCGAGTAGAGATGTTCGCGGTCGATACCCTCACGGGCCTTCGCAAGCTTCTTGCCAATTGCCATGATCGTTACCCCGCCACCTGAAGGCCCATCGAACGGGCAGAGCCCTCGACCATCTTCATGGCCGCTTCGACGGTGTCACAGTTGAGATCCTTCATCTTCTTCTCGGCGATCTCGCGCACCTGCGCTTTGGTCACCTTGCCTGCGACGTCGCGGCCCGGCGCTTTCGAACCGGACTGGATCTTCGCCGCCTGCTTGAGGAAGAAGGACATCGGCGGGGTCTTCATTTCGAAGGTGAACGACCGGTCCGCATAAATGGTGATGACCACCGGGATCGGAGTGTTCTTTTCTTCCTTCTGCGTCTGCGCGTTGAACGCCTTGCAGAATTCCATGATGTTGAGGCCGCGCTGACCAAGCGCGGGACCGATCGGTGGCGACGGGTTCGCCGCACCGGCCGGCACCTGAAGCTTCAGGTATCCGGTCACTTTCTTTGCCATGCTCTACTCCTTCAAACGATCCGGACCATTCCGGACCTTCTTAGGGACCGTGGTTCGGTTCGACAGGCGGCTGGCGACCGGCTGTCTCCTCCCACGGCATTCTCACCGTCCCTGTCGAGCAGGAACGGAAACGATCAGGCGACTTTCTCGACCTGACCGAATTCCAGTTCGACCGGCGTTGCACGACCGAAGATCGACACTGCGACCTTCACGCGCGAACGCGCCTCGTCGATTTCCTCGACCACGCCGGAGAACGAGGCAAACGGGCCATCGGCCACGCGCACGTTCTCGCCGATCTCGAACGACACCGACGCCTTCGGCCGCTCCACGCCTTCCTGCACCTGATGCAGGATGCGCATGGCTTCGGCTTCCGAAATCGGCATCGGCTTGTTTTCCGCGCCGAGGAAGCCCGTCACCTTGGGCGTGTTCTTGATGAGGTGAAACGCCTCGTCGGTCAGGTTCATCTTCACCAGCACGTAGCCGGGGAAGAACTTGCGCTCGGCGTCGATCTTGCGGCCGCGACGCACTTCCGTGACCTTTTCGGTCGGAACCAGCACCTGCTCGAACAGATCTTCCAGTCCGCGCTGCTTGGCCTGCTCGCGAATGGATTCGGAGACCTTCTTCTCGAAGTTCGAATAGGCGTGAACGATGTACCAGCGCATGCTCATGTTTCAGTTCCGCTCAGGCCTGAATGCCAAGAATAAACGTAATCAGGAGGCGAATGATCTGGTCCGCGACGAAGAAAAACACCGAGGACACCGCAACCATGATGAACACCATGATCGTGGTGATCATGGTCTCGCGGCGGGTCGGCCAGGTGACCTTGGCGGTCTCCGAACGCACTTCCTGCAGGAATTTGAACGGGCTGAAAGCCATCGTCGGGTCCGCATCCATAGTGCCGGGAACGTCGCGTCCAGGCGTGAAATATATCGGGAGTCCGGACAGCCCTCGCACGCCAAAGTTTGTTGCGCCCAACCCTCTTTTTGAAGGATGAGCCGCCAGGCGGGCTCGATTGTCCGGGGATTTCAATGCCGCGCCGGATATCCGTAAAACGGGCCGACAGCAGGTGCCGTTATCTACTGTGGGACGGGCCTCAGGTCAAGGCGGGGAATTATGTGCCAGAAACTGGCAGGGGCGGTAGGACTCGAACCTACGGCCCTCGGTTTTGGAGACCGATGCTCTACCAACTGAGCTACACCCCTGTATGGCGCCTCTATAGCGAACCATTTTCGCGCCGTCACGTCCCTGCGGACGATTTATCGCCAATTTCCTGCCGGACGACTTTACCGGCTCGCCGGCGCTGAACCTGTGATGGAACCCGGCCCTCGCGATTGCCGGGCCGAGGTGTGCCGCGTACATTCACGAAAAGCTCAACCGGTGGGGAAACAGACGGTTTGCCGCTTCGCAATGCCATACGCCGCATGTCGCTCACCCACCGGCTGCTGGCGCTTACCCTAGTTGCGTCCCTGCCCGGCCTTGCGGCGGTGAGTTATGGCGCATTCGACCTGCGCAATACCCGCTATGCGGAGGCGCGGACTCAAGCGCTGCGCAACGCGGAAGTCGTCGTCTCCGAGGTCGATCAGATCTTTGACGGTATCCAGAGCGCGATGCGCGCCGTGGCCGAGACGGATGAAGTCAGCCGGCTCAACAGCACCGCATGCACCGATTACGTCGTTCGGGTGCGTCCCAGCATCGCACCGCTGACCTCGCTTCTGGTCATCGGCCTTGACGGCAATATTCGCTGCTTCAGCGAGCCGAGTCTCGCCTCACCCAACCTGGCGGCCCGCGACTATTTCCGCGAAGCGGTCGACCACCGAAAATTCGCGATCGGAACCTTTACGGCCAGCAAGGTCTCGGATCGCAATATCATTCCGATGGCGATGCCTATCATCCGCGACGGAAAGGTCGAAGGCGTCATTGCCGCGGGCCTGAACGTGGAGTGGCTCGGCCAGCAATTGCAGCAACGCGGCGTTCAGAGTGGCGGCGCCATCCTGATCGCCGACCGTAACGGCATCGTGGTATCCCGCGAACCGGACCGCGAAAAGTTCGTCGGCAGAAAACTCGACGACAGCCTTGGCAGGATCGGCGGATCGCAACCCGGAAGCGCGGAGATCGTTGGTGTCGACGGCGTTCATCGCATTATCGGCTACGTCCCTGCCTCCCTCACGCCGTTCGGACTCTATGTCAGCAGCGGCATCTCACGCACCGAAGCGCTCGCGCCCATCGACCGCGCCGTGCGTAACAGCATCGCGCTGTTCGCGCTGGGAAGTGCTATCGCGTTTCTTCTGGCGTGGCTGGTCGGCGAAAGCATTATCCGCCGTCCGCTGATGCGGATGGTTGCGACCGCGGAGGCCTGGCGGCGGGGGCATGATGCCGCCCGCACCGGCATTGTCGGGCGTAATGATGAAATCGGCGTCCTCGGCCAGACCTTCGACCGGCTGATGGACGAGAACGCGATGCGCGAAGAACAGCGCGCCACCGCCGAGGAGCGCCGCGAGATTCTCGTCCACGAGCTTGCACATCGCGTGAAGAATACCCTCGCCACCGTACAATCGATCGCGTCCCTCAGCTTTCGCCACAGTCAGGGACCGGAGGCACTGCGCCAATTTCATGAACGCCTGCAGGCGCTGGTGCGCGGCCACGATCTTCTGACTCGCAAGAACTGGCAACATGCGCAGCTATCGGAAATTGCAGAAGCGGCCATGGCACCGTTGCAGGAAGAGCGCGGACATCGCTTTGCAATCTCCGGCCCGCCGGTCGACCTGCCGCCGACAACGGCCGTTCCGATGGCGATGATCCTGCACGAGCTTTGCACCAACGCGATGAAGTACGGCGCGCTGTCGAATGACAGCGGCCGCGTCAGCATCGGCTGGACGGCGCAGCCCGACGGTACGAACACCAATGTCAGCCTGATCTGGAGCGAGAGCGGTGGCCCGGTGGTTACGCCGCCCGAAGAAGATGGCTTCGGCACCCGGCTGATTTCGAATCTCAGCCGCCAGCTCGGTGGTGACTGCACATTCCGCTATCCTCCATCCGGACTGGTCTTTCACCTCAGCATGATCGCACCAGCCACGGAGCCGAGGGGCTAGCGAGCCGCCGCGGTCCATCCAACTCCCTCTAAAAGCTGTTTGCCTGGCGAACACCGCAGGCTTGCGCCCCGTCGACCAGGCGCAAGCCTTAACCCGATATTGATTCAAAGTTCCTAGCTTGCCGCGAATAGATTCTTTCAGATTCTTTGGAGACATGATGCGCAAGCTTTGGTCGGTTTCTGCCCGGATTATGATCGCAATTTCGCTGGTGGCTGCCGCCTCCTGCGCGGGCCTGGCTGCCTTCGGCCTCTGGCGGCAGAACACAGCGGTCGAACTGGCGCTGCACCGGGAGCTGCAGTCCGATTACGCCAACATGATCGGCGCAATGGATTCCGATACCCGCGCGGTACAGGCTGTCGCCAATGCGGTCGCGAACATGCCGGAGCTCAAGCCGCTGATCCGCGCACAGGATCGCGCGGGCATCATTGCGTTGCTCGACAAGACCCTCGCGGACATCAAGCCGCTCGGCATCGAGCTGATCACCATTCAGATTCCGCCGGGTGTCGCCCTCGCCCGTGTCCACAATCCGAAGGCTTTCGGCGACAATGTAACCGCCAGGCGCAAGATGATCGTCCAGTCGTTCGCAATGAAGAAGCCGATCGGCGGCGTCGAAGCTGGCCGCGACGTTCTCAACATCTTCGGCGCGACCCCTGTGATGGACGGCGAGACGTTGCTGGGGACTGTCGACGTCGGTGCTCCTTTCGGTGAAACATTCGTCAATTCCATGAAGTCACGCTTCGGCGTCGATATCGCCATCCATCAAATCAACGACGACAAGGTCCAGACCCTGGCCACCACCATCAAGGGCGCGACCGCATCGCCCGCCATCCTCAAGCGCGCGCTCGCCGGTGAATCGATCGTCCTCACCAATTCGATGAATGGCCAGCCAACCGCGACGACCTTCGGCCCCCTCAAGAACTTTTCCGGTCAGCCCGTCGCCGTGGTCGAGATCATCCGCAACACGAAGGAATACGAAGAACTCGCCTCGAATTCCGCAAAGTGGCTCGCAGCGGGCGCTGCTGCCGCCGTGCTGATCGCGATCCTGATTGCCGCATGGGTGGGCCGTAGCCTTGCCCGTCCGATTGTCGCCCTGCAGGGCGCGATGCGCGCGATCACCTCGGGTCAACATGATGTTGTGGTGCCGGGCGCAGATCGCCGCGACGAGATCGGATCAATGGCGCGCGCGGTAGAAGTGTTCAAGGACAACCTGATCGAAACCGGCCGCCTGCGCGCCGCGCAGGAAGATCAGCGCATCGCCTCGGAGACCGAACGCCGCAATGCCGTGCTCGCCCTTGCCGAGCGCTTCGAGTCCGGTGTCGGCGGCATCGTGAATGCGGTGGGTTCGGCATCGACGGAACTGCGCAGCACTGCGGAGAACATGGCGCGCACGGCCGAAGAAGCCACGCAGCAGACCGCGACGGTCGCCGAAGCCTCTGAAGAAGCATCGGCTAACGCGCAGGCTGTCGCTGCCGCGATCGAGGAGCTGAACGCCTCGATCAACGAGATCGCCCAGCAGGTCAATGAATCGGCGCAGGTCGCCGGTCAGGCCGCCAAGCAGGCCAACGACACCAATAATGAAGTTCAGGGCCTTGCGCTCGCGGCCCAGAAGATCGGCGACGTGGTGAAGCTGATTAGCGAAATCGCCGAGCAGACCAATCTGCTCGCACTCAACGCGACCATCGAGGCCGCACGCGCCGGGGAAGCCGGACGCGGCTTTGCGGTCGTGGCGTCGGAAGTGAAGGCGCTGGCGAGCCAGACATCGAAGGCGACCGACGAGATTTCGGCGCAGGTCGGCTCGATCCAGTCCGCGACCCGCACCTCGGTCGAAGCCATCGACGGCATCACCCGCACCATCAGCAAGGTCAACGAGATCGCAAGCGCCATCGCGTCGGCCGTCGAGGAACAAGGCGCGGCGACCCGCGAGATCGCTCATAATGTGTCACAGGCAGCCAAGGGCACCGGCGAGGTTTCCGCCACTATTGTCGGAGTCCGCGACGCAGCCCGCGAAACCGGCGTTGCAGCGGATCAGGTCGTCGCATCAGCTGCCGAACTGTCGCTGAATGGCGAAACCCTCAAGTCGCAGGTCGATGCCTTCCTGCGCGAGGTGCGCGCGGCGTAAGCCCATTTTCAAATCAAGAACGCAAAAGCCGTCCCACCGGGCGGCTTTCTGTTTGGATTGAGAGCGCCACCGTCATTCCGGACAACGCGCTGGTGCGTTGATGCGGAATCCCGATGAGGTCTGCGAGATTCCGGGCTCGCGCTTCGCGCGCCCCGGAATGACAGCTCATCTAGCCTCGCGGCACGCTAGCCCGCGCCCTTCATGATCTTGAACACCCCGCTCGCCATGACGACGCAGCGGCCATCCGCCGTCAGTTCGGTGTTGAGAAAAATCAGCGTGCGCGTGCTGCGCACCACCCGCGGCGTCGAGATCAGGATTTCGCCTATCTTCGCGGCGTCGATAAAATGCGTATCCATCTGGATCGTCACCACGGCACTTGCGCCGCTGCCCTGCCGTGCCGCCATTCCAAGCGAACGATCCGCCAGCGTCATCAACAGTCCACCCTGAACAAACCCGCGCCGGTTCTTGTGCTTGGGCTGCGCGACGATGGCATATTCGCCCGTCGCATCGTTCCGGCGATGCCAGAGCGGCCCGACCAGATTGAGAAACCCGTCGTCCTCGACAATCGTCCAGCCGTCTTTCGCCAGCTTTTTGGCACCTGCATCGGTCATAAAGTCGCTTGCCTCGACATCAATACGAGGCTGTTCCAGCCCCTCAGGACTCGCCGGGCGGTTTTGCATTTACCGCCCTGTTCAACCGCGGATTTTTGTATCAATCTCGTCCGCGACGCTGCCGGTTCAACCATGTCCGGCGCTTATGCGAAACAAGAAAAAGCCGGAGGCAACATGAACGTCCACACCACGCCCAGCGCCGCCAAGGCAACCCCTGCTCTTCCGTCCGCGAAACCCGAAACCATCGGCCTTTCGCCGCTTCGCCTGCAACGGATGCGCGACGCCTTCCAGCGCGAGATCGACAAGGGCACGACCCCTGGCGTCGTCTCGCTGGTGGCGCGGCGCGGACAGATCGGCTGGTTTGAGGCGCAGGGCAAGCAAGACCCCACCGGCAGCGCGCCGATGGCGACGGACAGCATCTTCCGAATTTTCTCCATGACCAAGCCGCTGGTGTCGCTCGGCATCATGCAGCTGGTCGAGGACGGCCATCTGCTGCTGAACGATCCACTGTCCAAATACATTCCGGAGTTCGCCAGCCAGAAAGTCGGCGTCGAACGCAACGGCGCGCTGGAATTCGCGCTGCCGATCCGCCCGATCACGATTCAGGATCTGCTGCGCCACACGTCCGGCATTTCCTACGAGATCACCGGCGCAGGCATGGTTCAGCGGATGTACGCCAAGGCGAAAACCTTCCGCCGCGACATCACCAATGAAGAGCATGCCAAACTGATCGCCAGCATGCCGCTGATGTGTCAGCCGGGTGCGGAGTGGAATTACAGCCGCTCCACCGACATTCTGGGCCGCGTCATCGAGGTTGTATCCGGCAAGACTCTGGGCGTGTTCTTGCGCGAGAACATTCTGAACCCGCTGCAGATGAATGAAACCGGTTTTCACACCGGTCAGGATAACAAGTCGCGTATCGCGCAGCCTTTCGCCGCCGATCCGTGGACCGGCGACAAGGTTGCTCTGTATGATCCGCTGGAAATCGCGAAGATGGAATCCGGCGGCGGCGGTCTGGTTTCGACCGCGATGGACTATGCGCGCTTCTGCCAGATGCTGCTGAACGGCGGCACGCTCGACGGCAACCGCGTGATCGGGCGAACCACGCTGGCCTTCATGGCATCGAACCACCTCGCCTCCAACGTCAAGGTGGAGTCACACCTGCTCCCTCCGGGGCATGGATTCGGCCTCGGTTTCGCGGTGCGCACGGATGAAGGCATGGCGCCTTACGCCGGTTCGGTCGGGCAATTCTTCTGGAGCGGCGTCGCGGGTACGTTCTTCTGGATCGACCCGAAGGAAGACCTGTTTGCGATCTTCCTGAGCCAGGGCCCCGGCCAGCGCGAATACTTCCGCACGCTGGTGCGCAGTCTTGTCTATGCGACGGTGGAGTAACCGGGTGTCATTCCGGGGCAGCCCGCAGGGCTGAACCCGGAATCCGGACCTCGGGAAAAGAGATTCCGGGTTCGCGCTATCGCGCGCCCCGGAATGACGAGTTGACGATCAGCTGATGGTCGCGCCGCCGTCGATCACGACGGTCTGACCGGTCATGAAGTTGCCGGCCGCCGACCCCATGAACACCGCTGCACCCGCGATTTCATCCGGAATGCCGATGCGCAACAGCGGCGAGCGCGCGGTCGAAGCCTTCAGGTTGTCCGGATTGTCCCACAGCGCCTTGGCGAAATCGGTCTTGATCAGGCCCGGCGCGATGCAATTCACGCGCACATTGTGCTTGCCGTATTCACACGCAAGGTTGCGTGCGAGCTGCATGTCGGCAGCCTTCGAGATCGCGTAGGCGCCGAGGATGGTCGAGCCCTTCAGGCCGCCGATGGATGAGACGATGATGATCGAACCATCCTTGCGCTCGATCATCTGCGGCACCACCATGCTGATCAGCCAGTTGTTGGCGACGATGTTGTTGCCGAGGATCTTGTTGAACTGATCGTCGGAGATGCCGGCGAGCGGTCCGTAATAAGGGTTCGACGCCGCGTTGCAGACCAGCACGTCGATCTTGCCGAACGCCTTGTTGGCTTCATCGACAAGGTTCTGCAGGTTTTCCTTGCTGGAAATGTTCGCCGCAACGGCAATCGCTTTGCCTTTGCCGTACTTATCGTTGATTTCCTTCGCCACCTCGTCGCACTGATCCTGCTTGCGCGACGAAATCACGACCCGCGCGCCATGCTCGACCATGCGTTCGGCGATGGCACGGCCGATGCCCTTGGTGGAGCCGGTGATGACGGCGTTCTTTCCAGTCATATCGAACAGGGTCATGCGTTTCTCTCCTGAGATGCCTGTTATTATCCGAGCTTGTTGGTGACTTCCGGGCCCGCGGGCTGATGCATGGCATCGTGCGCGTGGCTGGCGATCCACGGCTGCTGGTTGATCATCGGCACGCGCCAGCCGCTGTGGCTGTCGCTGGTGAGGAAATCGAGCCGCGTCACCGAGCAGTTGTCGATGGTGAAGGCAAAGCCTGCACCCGCCTCAAGCCCGAGCGCATGGGCAATCGCCGCCTTGATCGGCCCGCCATGCGACACGCAGACAATATCCCTGCCGGAATGCTCGATGCTGATGCGCTGAATCGCAGCCACGGTGCGGTTCGACAGATCGTTGAAGCTCTCGCCACCCGGCGCACGTTCATGCGCGGGCGCGAACCAGTAGCTGGCGATGGACGCTGGACGCGCAGCGAAGAATGCCGCGCGGTTCATGCCCTGCCATTCCCCGAGATCCTGTTCGGCGAAGGCCTTGTCCTGAAACATCTGGTCGGGCTTCGGAAACCCCGCCTCCCAGATCGCCGCCGCCGTCTGATGCGTGCGTTTGAGATTGCTGGAAAACCACAGCGCGCTGCGCGGCAGGAATTTCGCGACACCGTCGAAGACAACGGTGTCGCTGCAATCGCAGCCGATATCGTACTGGCCGTAAATATTTCCCCCGTCCTCGCGCACCGGGGCATGCCGCACCCACCACCAGCGCGTCGATGTCACTCCTGCGGGGATGGAATGCTGCGCGACGAACGGTTTGGTGGGAGCACTGGACATCGCGCGTCTCAGATCGGCTTGCCGGCGTAAGGCATCGACGCGGTGAGACCACCATCGACCGGAAACGCCTGCCCGTTGACATAAGATGCTTCGTCGCTGGCGAGGAACAGACCCATCGCCGCGAGTTCATGCGGCTGGCCCGGACGCTTCAGCGGATTGAGCTGGCCGATCTTGCCTTCAGTGCCGCGCTCCTTCGCATTATCGAAAATCGGCTTGGTCATGCCGGTTTCGATCAGGCCGGGGCACACCGCGTTGATGCGGACGTTGGTGCCCGACAGCGAGTAAGCCGTCGTCTGAACCAGGCTGATGACGCCCGCCTTGCTCGCAGCGTAAGGATGACCGCTCGCGTTTGCCTTCAGGCCCGCAACCGACGCGGTGCAGACAATCGAACCATGTCCCTGCTTCACCATGTGCGGGATCGAGTGCTTCACCGCAAGGAACGGTCCGATCAGGTTGACGCGCAGAACTTCCTGCCAATGCTCCGGCGTCTGATCCGCGAGCGGCACGAGACCGCCGCCGATGCCGGCATTGGCCCAGATCACGTCGAGCTTGCCGTAAGCCGAGATCGCCTTGGCGATGAACCCCTTCACATCGTTTTCAAGACCCGCGTCGGCCACCACAGCTTCCGCAGTGCCACCGGCCTTGCGCACCTGCTCGACAGTTTCCTTGACGCCTTCGGTCTTGTCGACCGCGATCAGCTTTGCGCCTTCCTTCGTGAACAAAAGCGATGCCGCGCGGCCAATGCCGCTGCCCGCGCCGGTGATGATGACGGACTTGCCCTCGAGGCGACCCATGACGTTCTCCGGATTTTCTTAAAGAGTTGAATAACGCGCGGGACCGCGCGTTACATCGGGACGGCTATGCGCCTCAGCTCGCGCCAGCCTTCTGCGCGTAGGCCCATGCGGCCTGCGCCAGCGGGATGCGGCGGGAGGCGGATTCCTGCGCCTTCGCATTGGCAGCGGTGCCATCGACAATGCGCTTGGCGATGCCCTGCACGATGCCGGCGAGACGAAACAGATTGTAGGAGAAATACCAGTTGAGATCGGCAATCGGCGGAACGCCTGCCGCCTTGCAGTAAATCTCTTCGGCTTCTTTCATGTTGGGAATGTTCAGCCCGCGGAAATCGGCGCCGTCGAGGCCGGGCATCGTCCATTGCATCAAGAGATAGGCGAAGTCGGCCATCGGATCGCCTAGCGTGGACAATTCCCAATCCAGCACGGCTTTCACCTGCGGCTTGTCGGCGTAGAAAATCATGTTGTCGAGACGGTAGTCGCCATGAACAACCGACACACGCGCCTGATGCGGCACTGTCTTAGGCAGCCATTCGATCAGCTTGTTCATTTCCGGAATGAGATCCGTCTCGGACGCACGATACTGCTTGGTCCAGCGATCAACCTGACGTGCGAAATAATTTCCCGGCTTGCCGAAGTCGCCCAGCCCGATCTTCTCCGGATCGTAGCTGTGCAGCTTCGCCAGCGTCTCGATCTTCGACGTGAAGACCGCGTGACGTTCCTTGGGCTCCAAGGTCGGCAGTGTGGGATTCCAGAACACGCGCCCCTCTTCCATCGACATGATGTAGAAGGCCGCGCCGATCACCGCATCATCCATGCACAGCGCATAGGCGCGTGCGACCGGAAAGCCTTGCGCATGCAGGGCTGCGATCACCTTGAATTCGCGATCAACGGCATGAGCCGACGGCAGAAGTTTGCCGAACGGCTTGCGCCGCATCACATAAGACGTCTTGGGTGTATCGAGGCGGTAAGTTGGATTCGACTGTCCGCCCTTGAACTGGGAGACCGTCAGCGGCCCTGCGAATCCTTCAACATGCGAACTCATCCATTCGGCGAGATTCGCTTCGTTGATGCGATGACGCTCTTCAACCGGTTTGGTGCCGGAAAAATCGGCGTCGTCTCTCACACCCAGACCCATGCGATCTCCAATCTTTTCTAAACTTACTTGATGAAGCGCGATCCGCTCGCGTGGAACAGATCGCGCCCCAGATTTTGAAGTTTAACCGTGTCTTTCATGACGAAGCAGTTCCGCCTCGTCACAGGACACTTTAGTGATTGGAATACTTCCGAAGCTCAAGCCGTGCAATGGCCCGGTTGTGAACCTCGTCGGGACCGTCTGCCAGGCGCAGCGTGCGGATGCCGGCATAGGACTTCGCAAGACCGGCTTCATCGGACACGCCAGCCGCACCGAAGGCCTGGATCGCATCGTCGATGATCTTGAGCGCGACATTCGGAGCCGCGACCTTGATCATCGCGATTTCGGTTTGCGCCGCCTTGTTGCCGACCTTGTCCATCATATCCGCTGCCTTGAGGCAGAGCAGACGCGTCATCTCAATGTTGGTGCGCGCTTCGCCGATACGCTGCTCCCACACCGACTGCTCGATGATCTTCTTGCCGAAGGCGGTGCGCGACGAGAGGCGCTTGACCATCTTCTCGAGCGCTTCCTCGGCAGCGCCGATGGTGCGCATGCAATGATGGATGCGGCCCGGTCCGAGACGGCCCTGTGCGATTTCGAAGCCGCGGCCTTCGCCGAGCAGGATGTTGCTGGCAGGCACCCGAACGTTCTCGAGCAGGATCTGCGCATGGCCGTGCGGCGCGTCATCGAAGCCGAACACCGGCAGCATCTTTTCAATGGTGATGCCCGGAGTGTCGAGCGGTACGAGGATTTGCGACTGTTGCTGATGGCGCGGCGCATTCGGATCGGTCTTGCCCATCAGAATCGTGATCTTGCAGCGCGGATCGCCAGCGCCGGACGACCACCACTTGCGGCCGTTGATGACGTAGTGATCGCCATCGCGCTTGATGCTGGTTTCGATGTTGGTCGCGTCGGACGACGCCACTGCCGGTTCGGTCATCAGGAACGCGGAACGGATTTCGCCGTTCATCAGCGGCTTCAGCCACTGGCGCTTCTGCTCCTTGGTGCCGTACCGCATGAACACTTCCATGTTGCCGGTATCGGGAGCCGAGCAGTTGAACACTTCGGACGCCCAGTAGAAGTGTCCCATCTGCTCCGCGAGCAGTGCGTATTCGAGATTGGTCAGACCGGCGCCGCGGAATTCATCATCTTCATGCTCGTTCGGCGGCATGAACATGTTCCAGAGACCTTCGGCCCTCGCCTTCTTCTTCAGATCTTCGAGGATCGGAATCACTTTCCAGCGATCGCCTTTGGCATCCTGCTCCTTGTAGATAGGAGCGGCAGGGCGAACGTGCTTGTCCATGAACGAAATAACGCGATTGCGCCATTCGGTCTGGCGCGCGGACATTGTGAAATCCATAGGACGGTCCTCTCTTGCTGTTAACGACGGTCTTGCAACACGCGCGACCCGCTGTCCACACGGCAATCAATGTCAGCAGTACTGACATTCTCCGATCGTTGCGTGGATGTCTTGCCGCGCTGCAATCTTGCTGCTAGGTTGATTTCATACATTTGTTTGAATGGCAAGCGACCGATCAAACAAATGTATTATTTTGTTCCGCAGCGCGAAATTGCACTCGCGCTTTTGCATGGCACCTCTTCTCACCCTTTAGAGTTGGCTTCGATGTCGAGCGATCAGACCAAAACCGCCATTCTCACTGCCGCAGAAACGCTTTGGGCTGAGCGCAGCTTCGGCGAAGTGACGATGCGCGATATCGTGGCTGCTGCCGGGGTGAATCTCGCCGCAGTGAATTATCATTTCGGCTCCAAGGACGAATTGCTCGCCGATCTGTTCGTCAGCCGCACCACCGTTCTGAACCGCGAGCGGTTTGCCGAGCTGAAAGCTGCCGAACTCGAAGGTAACGGCCGCCCCAGCGTCGAAGCGATTCTGCGCGCGCTGGTGAGCCCGCCGCTGCGCTGGTGTCTCAGCCCGGATCAGCAACGCTCCGCCGCTGCGCGTTTCATGACACGCGCTTCGGTCGAAACCGTTCCGCCGATCAAAAAGATTGTCGATCGTGAATTCCGACACTTGCAGAGATTTGCGACAGCTTTGCGTCTCGCCCTGCCCCATCGCGACGAAGTCGACATTTACTGGGGACTGCATTTCGCGCTGGCGATGATCCGCCAGACCGTGACGGACAGCGAGCGGCTGAAGAAACTGTCGGGCGGGCTGTGCGATCTCAACGATGTCGATGACATTATTCGGCGGATCGTGTCGACGGCGCATGATGCGCTTGTTGGCGCCACGGGTGTTCCGACGCCACTGCCCGCGCGAGCATCGGGATCGCGCAAATCCTGATCCCGCTGATCACTTCAATCTGCTCAAACGAAAACGAGGTGCGACGGAGAACCGGCGCACCTCGTATTTTTTGCTACCCGCTTAAGCGGGCGCGCAAGTCTTAGTATGGGCAGATGGTCCGGCCCCAGCGCGGGCTCCAATAGCAGCCCGGTGCAATGAAGCCATAACCGTAACCACGGCCGCGATAGTATCCACGACCACGACCACGAGCCCAACCGCCACCGCGACCACGGCCCCAGCCGCCGCCACGACCGCCACCACCGCGACCACGACCGCGGGCTTCAGCCGTCGTCGATGTCGCCGTCGAAACCAGCAGCGATGAACCGATGAGGGTCACCGAATAAAGCACCACCAAAGACAGTGCTGCCAGACCGCGCTTCAAAAAGTTCGAACGTGTCTTGTTTTGAGTCATAAAGGGCACCTCCATTTCCGGAAACGCTGTGGAGCACTTCCGCGGATTAAACTCGCGAGCCTGCGTCCCGTTCAGGCACGTTCGGAAAATAGATCGTCAAAAACAAGACGACCCTGCAAATCATCCGGTAGCAGATTAGGGTCAATCTGCCTTGGGGGTCAAGGTAGCGCAGGGTTGCATGCCATCAGGTTAACACCCTTAAGCATTCGCGATGTCTTCGTGCTATTCCTGACGCTTCGATGTCTCTCGCTGAATGGCTGTTCATCATGCTGAACAAAACATCTTCGCAATTGCGAGACATGATTGAAGTTGAACCTTCCGAACTATTTCCGACACTAAACGTTTAAGCTCGCCGCCGCGAAAGTTGATCCATGCCCAAAAAACATACGTACGTCCTTGGCCTGAACACCTATGACCACGACGTAAGTGCCTGTCTGTTGCGTGATGGCGAGATCGCCTATGCGATCGCCAAAGAACGGATCACCCGCGAGAAACATGCCAGCGGCTTTTATAAAGACGTGATCGACTACTGCCTCGATGCAGAAGGCATCACGCTGGACGATATCGATCTCGTGGTCCGCAACTGTTACATCTTGCCCGTTTCCGAGATGGAAGACCGGCTGCTGTATCAGGACATGCCGGGCTTCCTGCCGGAATACGAGCGGGCGGACGCCAAGAGCCATCCCTATTTCCATTCGCAATCCGAGAAGGTGGTGTCGATCTCGCACCACCTCGCCCATGCCTACAGCGCCTTCGCGGTCTCCCCCTTTCAGGACGGCGCCATCATGATCGTCGACGGTGTCGGCAGCTATCGTGCCGACGTCAGCGAACCGTTTCCCGAGAGCGATGCGGCCACGCCGCTCGCTCGCGAGTCGGAGAGCTACTACCGGTTTTCCGGCTCGAAGCTCGAATGCATCAAGAAAGTCTGGATGGAGCCGGATCGCGGCTTCCTCAGCGATGAGTTCTACAACATGCCCGGTCTCGGCGCGCTCTACAGCCGTGCCTCGACCTATATTTTCGGCGACTGGAACAAGTGCGGCGAACTGATGGGCCTCGCGCCGTATGGGCGTCACGGCAATGTCAGGTCGCTGATGTCCATCAAGGACAACACGCTCACCGTTCCGCGCTGGACCTCCGAACTGAACAAGCCCTACATCATGGATACCGGCCAGAAGTGGGAAACCAGCCCGCTGATGAAACACTGGGAAGATCTCGCCTGGCGCGTTCAGGACGACACCGAGAAGGTGCTGCTCGCCCGCGCGGCATGGCTGCATGAAACGACAGGTGCGAAAAACCTCTGCATTGCAGGCGGCGTCGCCTTGAACTGCGTCGCCAATGGTCGCGTCGCGCGCGAATCCGAATTCGACGACGTCTGGATTCAGCCCGCCGCCGGCGACGACGGCATCGCGATCGGCTGCGCCTATTACGGCTGGCTCGAGATTCTCAAGCAGCCGCGCTCTTTCGTGATGGATCATTCCTATGTCGGCAAACGCTACACCGATCAGGAGGTCGCAAATGCGATCAGCAAGCCTCTCGTGCGGGTCCAGACCACGCAAACCCAAAGCGACAACATCGCGCGCGATACTGCGAAGCTGCTCGCCGACCAAAAGGTGATTGGCTGGTTTCAGGACCGTTCGGAGTTCGGCCCACGGGCGCTGGGCAATCGCAGCCTGATCGCCGACCCGCGCAAGCCGGAAATGAAGGACATCCTGAACAGCCGCGTGAAGCATCGTCAGCCGTTCCGGCCATTCGCGCCGATCGTGCTTTACGAGCGCGCGCAAGAAATTTTCGAAGGCGAAGAAGATTCACCCTTCATGCTGATCGCCAAGAATGTGCGCCCCGAATGGCGCGACAAAATTCCGGCGATCGTCCATGTCGACGGCACCGCACGGGTACAGACCGTGCGAGAAGCCACCAACCCGACGCTCTATCGGCTATTGAAGGAATTCGACGCTCTCACCGGCGTCCCTGTCCTCATCAACACGTCTTTCAACGTCAAGGGCGAGCCGATCATCGAAACGCCCCGCGATGCGGTGATCTGTTTCCTGACCACGGGCATCGATCATCTGGTCATGCACGACATGCTGGTGTCGAAGAACGCGATGCACAAGGTCGTCGGGCCGCTGGTGAATGTCTATACCGACGTGGCGACCATGGTCATGTCCAACATGAAGGCGGCGTAAGCGCTGCCATCATGCTTCATTGATGCCGACACCACGTCGGGCCAGCAAGTCCTGTCCCTTCCGGGTCAATTGAAGGCCCTTGGGCTCGCGCCTGACATAGCCCTCCGCGATCAAGTCAGTCACACGCGCCAGCTTCGACGATTCCAGCGGTGTGTCGAACTTGCTGCCGATGTCGCAGAGGATCGATATATCGTTGTCATCCACGTTGATGCCCGGCATGCGATGGTCTCCTCCGTTCCGAGGATGAACAATTGCGCAATCGGCTTTCCGTTCCGGCCTGCCCTGCATCACACATTTTTATTGCCTTGCGGGAGAACTCGCCGCGGAGCATTGCACGCGGCCATTTCCGTCCTAGTATGACAGAGCTGAACGTCACGCCGCGCAACTGCGCTGGATGCCCGCGCGAACTTCGAGCCGCTCATGCGGTCGGCTCGCGATCTCAATAAATGCGATGACTCGTGATTTAGGTCCGTGACAGAAAATCCGACATCGCCTGGAAGGAAACCAATTCATGACCCATGCTCATCTCTTCGCCGGTCTGACGGTTGCCGTGTTCGTCATCACCGGCTGTTGTTCGCAGGCGCAGGCTGCCCCTACCCGCGGCGTTTGCAATCCGGCAGCCGCCGAGGCTTTGACGGGCAAACACAGAATCTCGGACCGCAGGGCGAAGCGATTGACGGGCGCCACACTTGTTCGCCAGATCAAACCCGGTCAGGGCGTCACCATGGATTACCGGAGCGAGCGCATCACCATCGAAACCGATCCACGCACGCGAAAGATTATCCGCGCGTCTTGCGGATAATGGGCCGGTTAATCGGAAAAGCTGAAGGATTGGAGCGGGTGAAGGGAATCGAACCCTCGTATTCAGCTTGGAAGGCTGCTGCTCTACCATTGAGCTACACCCGCGGCGCGGCGAGCACTAGCATGGCCGCTCCGCCGCCTCAACCATGATTGAGTTGCACATTGGCCCGGCGGAACCATATTCAGGCCAGAATGTTTTTGCTTCAAGCCATCGTCCAACCGGGAGAACGTCTCATGCGCAATGCACTGATCGCCGCTCTGGCTCTGGCGGGTGCGGCCGCCCTCGGCACCGGCTCCGCGGAAGCCCGGGATTATCGTTATTGCCTGGTCGAAGGCGGCTTCGGCAGCGGTCCCGGGACCTGCTATTACAATACCTACGCCCAGTGCCAGGCGAGCGCTTCGGGCCGCAGGGCCTATTGTCAGCTCAATCCGGTTTTCGCCTTCGCCGAACAGGGCCGGTATGCGGACCCCGGCTATCGTGTGGTGAAGCCGCGCAAGATTCGCCGTCATCACCGGCATCATCATTGAGTGCGGTCTCCGGCCGCGCCTCGCCGTTCGAAAAAGCCGCCCTCCAGGGGGGCTTTTTTTTGTCAGTCCCGCCCCTCCAGATCACGGTACGAACCGAGCCGGGACAAGAAGGCCAGCACCAGACCGATCCCGACAAGTGAAAAGCCCATGGTGAAAATCTTGGACAAGCCGCTGGTCGGTCCCAGCGTGGCGTCGCCCACCGTGGTTAGCGCGACCACGCTGAAATAGGCCGAATCGAGCCAAGACCAGCCCTCGACCCAGTGATAGAAAATCGAACCGCCCAGCACCGCCATGGCCAGCAGGAAGATGATCGCCTGAAATTCTGGGTCGTGCATCCCGTGCCAGAAGCCGAGACAAAGCCGTTTCAGGCCAAGGACCAATGATCGCATCGATGCTCCTGCGTGAAAGACCTGCGCGAATACCTTGGCACAGTCACATCCAATAAAAAATCGCCCGGAAATGCTTCCGGGCGATTTTCAAAGATGGTGGGGGAAGAAGGACTCGAACCTTCGAAGCCATACGGCGGCTGATTTACAGTCAGCTCCCTTTGCCACTCGGGA